>OZ251996.1:0-2795956 GCA_965246975.1 Phototrophicaceae bacterium | reverse complement strand
CTCTACGGTAAGTGGCGCCGGACGGGCTATGGGCGTGCTGGAGGGCAACGAGGCCTGGAGCACTGTGCTCGCCGATCTGCCCACCCAAACTGAACCGGTATACGATCCTTATGGCCCGACCGCACGAAACACCAGATTGCTGGCGCTGCTGCAGGATGCGCAACCGGTTTCTGAAGCCATCGCCGGAGACAAGGTAGAAGTCGTGCTGGCCGAGACTCCCTTCTACGTGGAGGCGGGCGGTCAGGTAAGCGACCGCGGTACGATCCGCGGCGACGGCTGGCTGATTGAAATTGAGAATATGCGCCGACCGGTCAGCGGTCTCGTCGTGCATGTTGGCGAGGTAATCGAGGGCCGCCCGCGCTCTGGCGACAGTGCCCGCGCCGAAGTTGATGTCACCCGGCGCAACGACGTCATCCGCAACCACAGCGCAACCCACCTCCTGCACGCCGCGCTGCGGCAGCGCCTCGGCAACCACGTTCAGCAACGCGGTTCACTGGTCGCGCCAGAACGTCTGCGCTTCGACTTTGCCCATGACGCCCGGCCTGCGGACGAGGAAATACGGCAAGTTGAGCGTGAGGTAAACGAGGCCATCCTCGCCGACTATTGCGTAGAGGCCGTCACCATGCCGCTCACTCAGGCGCGCGCGGAAGGCGCCATGGCGCTCTTTGGCGAGAAATACAGCGAAGAGGTGCGCACCATTCGCATCGGTGAGGGAGACGAGCGCTACAGCTACGAACTTTGTGGCGGCCTGCATGTCCGCAGCACCCAGGCGATCGGGCAACTGCGAATCATCGCCGAAGGCAGCGTGAGCGCTGGCGTACGCCGAATTGAGGCGCTCACTGGCCGCGCTGCCCAGGCTCATGTGCAACAGGCCCTTGGGCAGCTTGACGGCCTCGCTGCACAACTGGGCGGCGGGGCGGCGGAGGCGCGCGCGCGTCTGAACGCGCTGCAGCAGCAGTTGAGCACGAGTCGCCGTGAGGTCGCTACCTTGCGCCGGGAAATCGCCCGGCACGAGTTTGCGCAACGCCTCGCAAAAATCGAGCAGATTGGCGAACTGCCCTTGCTCGTAACACAGCTCGACGGGCAGCCCATGGAGTCCTTGCGCGAAATGGCTGACTTGTTTCGGCAGCAGGTGCCCGATGGCGTACTGGTGCTCGGCAGCGTCGTCGAAGGGCGACCCTTGCTCATGGTTTCGGTGGGTGACGGACGCATCAAACAGGGGTTGCACGCCGGCCAGCTTATCAGGCCCCTGGCAGCCAGAGTCGGAGGAGGTGGCGGCGGACGCCCCGCGCTGGCCCAGGCCGGCGGTCGGGATGCGGCCGCCCTGCCGGAAGCGCTGGCCAGCGCCCGTGCGTTGATCGCGGATCATTGGCAACCCGCATAACATGCCGCCGCGCCCCGAATTGTTGCAGCTGGAGCGCAACGAAGATGTCGCCTCCGTACGCGGCCGTCTTCTCGCACTGGCGCAACAGCGGGTGCTGCTGGTCTGGCCGATTCGCGGCTCGGCACTGACGCGGCGGCTTGACCTGGTGCTCGTTCAGCGCGAGGCCCAGCGCCTCGGCGTACAGCTGGCGCTGCTGACCCAGGATCCCGATGTCATTCGCCACGCGCGCGAACTGAATCTCAGCACTTTCGCAACTGTGGGCGCCAGTGAGCGCGGTCGCTGGAAGCGCGGCCGCGCCCGGCTGCTCTTGCCGGGACGCGCACAGGATTCTGAAGCGTCGGATGCAGGCGCCCAGGATTCCGCCGTCGCCCGCGCCCAGGCGACAAGGCGGCGTCCTGCGCCCGTGCTCCGGCTGACGGGCGCGTTCATCCTGCTACTGTTCGTGCTCGCCCTGGGCGCTGGCGCAGTCCTGCTGATCCTGCCCACAGCCACAATCATATTGCTCCCGGCCCGCAGCCTAGTCGAGACCGAGGCTCTCATCACCGCCAACCCGGATGCCACGAATATTGACCTTGAGGGCGCCGTCATCCCTGCCATTCGCCTCAGCATCACTGTCGAGGAAAGCGCCAGCCTGCCGCCGGGTGGCAGCCAGCAACTTTCCTCCACGCCAGCAAGCGGCCACGTCGTGTTCGTCAACCTGGGCGACACGCCCGTCGAGATTCCGGCCGGGACACTGGTGGGAACCAGTGGCGCAGAACCCGTCTGGTTTCGCATATTGACGAGAGGCTCACTGGAAGCAACCACCGGCCATCAAGTCGAACTCGCCATTGAAGCTGCAGCGGACCATGCAGGTCCGGGCGGCAACGTGGACAGTGGCTTCATCAACAATATTCGCGGTGAGCTGGCGCAGAACGTGAGCGTAAGCAATCCTCGCCCGACAAACGGAGGTGGCAGCCGCAGCGTCGGCATCGTCCTGCCGGAGGACCATGAAAGTCTGCTCGCCACGGTGCGGCAGCAGATTAAGTCACAGGCCTATATCTCCCTGCTGTCGCGGCTGCAGGAAGGCCAGCACCTGATCCTTGAATCCATGAGCATCGCCACCGAACGCAGCGACTGGACCAGTTTCAGCGCAGAAGCCGGAGAAGCGACGGAGTTGCTCAGCCTGGACATGAAGGCGATCGTCGAAGCCATTGCCATCGAAGAAAGCCTGGCGCAACAGGTCGTCCTCAACCGGCTACAGGATGAAGTGCCGCAGGGAAGCAGCCTCCTGCGACAAACCGTCAACCACGAGCGTGGCCCGGTGGTGAGCGACTATGCCGATGGCCTGCTGCGTTTCTGGCGCCGCGCCCATGCGCTGGCAGAAGCTGAGGTCGATGCCGACGGCCTGCGCGAGCAACTCGTCGGCATGACGTCGGCGGAGGCCAGGGCCAGGATTCACCAGGCGCTGTCACTGCAACCCGGTACGACTCCACGCATCGACGTCGCGCCGGACTGGCCGGGGCGCATGCCCTTTCTGCCCTTCCGCATCCAGGTGCAGTTCGCGGAACAGGCATGAAGCTGCTGGCGATCGACTACGGGCAACGACGACTCGGACTCGCCACCTGCGACGCCACCGGCCTGGTCGCACGTGAGCTGGTCATCCTGACCCGTGAGTCACGCGCAGAGGACTTCGCAACGATCCGCCGCATCGCAACTGAAGAGCAGAGTGAAGCGCTGGTGGTCGGGCTGCCGTTCAACGAAGAATCGCCTGAGCGTCAGTCTGAGCGCTGCACCATGGTGCGCCGCTGGGCGCGCCGCCTGGCAGCAGCCACCGGGCTGCAGGTTACGCTGTGGGATGAGCAACTCTCCAGCGTTGACGCCCAGGAGCTGGCCCGCGCGCGGAAACGCGGGCCGCGCGCGCCGGTCGATGATCTGGCAGCGCGCGTCATTCTGCAGAGCTACCTCGACGCCATGCGCGACGGGCTCGCCGGTGAGCCGGAGCAGATTTCGCCGCCGCAGGCTCCCGCTTGATCAGTCCGCTCAATCGGCCAGTACTGCAGCCAGCGTTTCTGACCAGGCGAGCAGCAGCTCATCCTCTCCATGGCGACTGCTGACCTGCAGACCCAGCGGCAAACCGTTCGCTGCGCGCCCGGCGGGCAAGCTCACGGTGGGCAGGCCGGCATGCGTCCAGGGCAGATTCATCACCGGGTCGCCGGTGGATGCGATGCCCGCTGGCGCAGGCCCGGTAGCAGGTGGACTGAGCCAAAGGTCGATTGCGTCTGCATCCATCCGTTCCTGCAGCATCACTCGCGTCTGAATTCTGCTGGCGCGCGCTTCTTGCGCTGTCTCCGCAGCGACGCGCTGCCCGGCCCGGATGAGCTCAGCGGTGCGCGGACGGTATCGCGCTTCGTATTCAGCAAACCAGGTTCGATGCTCCCGCGCCATTTCGCAAGCCATCAGCGCCCGGTGCAGCCTATCCATGTTGTCGAAGTCGTCGAACAATTCGACGCGCTTCAGTTCATAACCGGCCGTCTCAAGACCCGCGAGCTGGGCCTCAAATCCGGTGCGGCCTTCCGCTTCCAGCTGCTCCAGCAAGGGGCCTGCCACCACGCCCAGGCGAGGCTGGCGCGGCAGGGACGGTTGCCGCCAGTCCCGGCACAGCAGCGACGCCGCGATGCGCAAGCCCGCGACGTCCTGGGCGAAGATGCCCACGTGGTCGAGCGAGGGCGCCACGTAGATCACGCCCGCCGCGTCGATGCGTCCGAAGCCCGGCTTGAAGCCTGCCACGCCGCAGAACGCAGCTGGCCGCATCAACGAGCCTATCGTTTGCGTTCCCAGGGCCAGAGGACAGATGCCGGCAGCCACCGCCGCCGCGGAGCCGCTGCTGCTGCCGCCCGGCGTATGCGCCAGGTTGTGCGGATTGCGCGTTGGCCCAGGCTCGAAGTATGCGAATTCGGTCGTCACAGTCTTGCCCGGAATCAGCGCGCCGGCCTCTTGCAGCCGCGTCACACAATCCGCCTGCTCGCCGTCGAAGAGCGCGGCGGGCAATGTGCTGCCGGCGCGCGTGGGCAGGCCCTCAACGCGGAATATGTCCTTGACGCCGAGTGGAACGCCGAAGAGCGGCGGCCGCCCTTCCGGCTGCGGCCAGCGTTCAAGTAGCGATTTTGCCGCGCGCATGACCCGCTCGTGCCGACCTGGCTCGGGCACAAAGGCCTGCAATTGCGGCTCCAGCGCCTCCAGCCAATCCAGGGTGGCGCGCGTATGTTCCAGTAAATCCAGCTCGCCACTGCGCAGGGCAGCAGTTATTGTCGCCAGTGGCGCCTTTCGCAGCATTGCTGTTCCCCCGAAATTTTGCCCGGCCATTGTAACGGGATACGCCGGGCTACCGGTATACTGGCCCGGTTCGTGGCACAAGGAGTTGACTCTGGCCGGTCGTGGCAAATGTCTGCTGTTCGTCGCAGCTGCCCTCGGCGCGCTGCTGCTGGGCCTGTCCCTGCCGGTCCTGCTCAGCGGAGGCGCGGGCGGGCCCGGCGGACTGGTTCGTCGCGGGCTGACCCGCATCAGCCTGTTAACGCGCTCCGACGGGCTGGCGCGCACTGCCGGCAACGACTCGACGCCGCTGCGATTTGTCTTGCGCCCGGGGGACACAGCTGCCTCTGTCGCGGAGCAACTGCTGGCAGCGAATCTCGTGCACGATGCGCAACTTTTCGTCGACTACGCCTTCGCCAACGGCCTCGACGTGCAACTGAAGGCGGGAGATTATTTCCTCAACCAGACGCAGTCCATCCCCGCCATCGCGCAGCAACTGGCGGATGCTCGCGGCAGCGCCCTGCTATTCCGCGTGTTTGCCGGTTGGCGCATGGAACAAATCGCCACGGCCATCGACAGCAACGAGCGCTTTGGCTTCGGTGGCGCGGAATTCCTGCAACTGGTCGGGCCTGGCGCATGGCTTGACCCCGCCATGGCTGCGCAAACCAGCTTGCCGCCGGGCGCATCGCTGGAAGGCTACCTGTTCCCGGACAACTACAGCCTGCCACCGCAACTCACCGCCCTGGGATTGCGCCAGGCCATGCTGCAACAGTTGATGGCGCAGTTCACGCCACAAATGCTGGCGGACGCTGCCGCCCAGGGACTCTCGTTGCACAACGTGTTGACCCTGGCGGCCATCGTGGAGCGTGAATCGCTGCACGAGGATGAGGACGCGCGCATCGCCGGCGTTTATCGGCGGCGCCTGGCGCAAGGCATGAAGCTGGACGCCGACCCGACCGTGCAGTACGCCCTGTCAACGCTGGTTGGCAGCTGGTGGCCGCAAATCACTGCCGCACATTACAGCTCGGTGATTTCGCCCTGGAATACCTATCTGCACGTGGGGCTGCCGCCCGGGCCCATCGCCAATCCCGGCCTCTCCGCCATCCGCGCCGCCATCTATCCCTCGCCGGGCGACGAGCTCTTCTTCCGGGCAGCTTGCGATGGCAGCGGCTACCACGTTTTCGCACGCAGCTATGCCGAGCACCTGGATAATGGCTGCGCTGCCTGAGCGACTGCCAGGCTGGCTCTTGCCTCTCCTGCTGCTGGCCGCCTGCAGCAGCGCGCAGCTGGCGCCTCCACGCAAAATCGTCCTGCTGGCCTCCTTTGAAGGGCGCGATCGCGCGCGCGGCTATGAATTGCTCGCCAGCGCCACTCTGGCACTGCAGGATGCGGCGCGAGATGACCTCGTATTGCTGGCGGTGGACAGCGGCAGCTCCGTGGCGGACGCAACCAGTCGCGTCCAGGCCCTGCGCAGCGATCCGCTGGTACGCATGGTGTTGCTGGCAGGCGACTATGCCAGCGCTGCGCAGACGCAGACGGCGCTCGGCGACCTGCCAGCCCTGTTTATCAGTGCAGGGAGCGTAGGGCCCGTCGGGGGCGGCGAAGTGCAAGTTCGCGGGGTCTCCACACCTTCAGCTGCTTTTATCCAGCGCTACCGCGAAAGCAATCCCGCTGCACCTGATCCCGGACTGTGGGCCGCGGCAGGCTACGAAGCCGCCACAATCGCCTTGACGGTGGCCGGCGCGCAGGATCGCGTATCAGTCGCGCAGGCCCTGGCAGACTGGTACCAGGATGTGATCAGCGCCCCCTGAAACGCGCGCAAGCCTTCAGGCGCTTCGACTTTGGCGCCGACCGTGCAGAACATCGAAGATCAGCGGCAAGGGCTCGACTGCCACATCCGCCAGCGGGATGAGCCCCTGCAATTCTGCTCGACAGCGCTCCAGCCGCTCCTCATCATTGGCAAACATGGTCACCAGCGGCGTTCCGGCAGCCACGCGCTGGCCAACCTTGACATGCACCTGCAGCCCCACTGCCATATCTATCACGTCGCCCTTGCGCTCGCGGCCCACTCCGAGGGCAAAAGCCGCATGCATCACGCCGCGCGCCGGCACGGCCTGCACCACGCCTGCCTGCGGCGCAGAAAGCATTTCGACAAGACGAGCCTGTGTCAGGCGTTCGGGCTCATCCACCATGCGTACATCGCCGCCCTGGGCGAACACCATGTCGCGGAATTTCGCCAGTCCCGCGCCGGAGGCCAGGCGCTGTTCCAGGTCCGCGCGAATCGCGGAGTCCTCAGTCCAGCGTACGCCCTGCCCCGCCAGGCTCAGCATATGCCCGGCTATAATTAGGCTATGTTCGCGCAGGTCAGCCGGACCGCCGCCCCGTAGCGTATCCAGCGCCTCGCGTACTTCCAGCGCGTTGCCAACTGCCTCGCCCAGCGGTTGATTCATGTTGGAGATCACCGCGATCATGTCGCGGCCGGCATCTTCGCCAATGCTCACCATTTGCTGCGCCAGTTCACGCCCCTGCTCAAGCTCGCGCATGAAGGCGCCCTCGCCGACCTTGACGTCCAGCACGATGCCGTCGGCGCCGGCGGCGATCTTTTTGCTCATGATGCTGCTGGCGATGAGCGGGATGCTGGGCACGGTGCCGGTCACGTCGCGCAGCGCATAGATCAGCCCGTCGGCCGGCGCCAGATCCTCGTTCTGTCCGCCTATCACGAGGCCCACCTCGCGCGCCAACTGCGCAAATCGCGCCGGGCCCGGCGCGACGTCGAAGCCCGCAATCGACTCCAGCTTGTCCAGCGTGCCGCCGGTGTAGCCCAGCGCGCGTCCGCTCATCTTGGCCACCGGAGCGCCACAAGCGGCCACCAGCGGCAGCACAACCAGCGAGACCTTGTCGCCCACGCCACCTGAAGAGTGCTTGTCAACCGCGTAACTTCCCAGCATGTCCGCCATGCTCAACTGCTTGCCGGAGCGCGTCATGGCCTGCGTCAGCTGCGAGGTTTCCGCGCGCGTCATGCCGCGCAGCAAGATGGCCATCAGCAGGGCGGACATCTGGTAATCGGGCAGGTCGCCGGCGCTGAAGGAGGCGATGACCCAGTCGATCTCAGCCTGCGTCAATTCGGCACCGTCGCGCTTGCGTTCCAGAATATCGATCATGCGCATGGTGTTGCTCCTGTTCGTCTGCGCCTACTCTGGCGCATCCAGGCCCGGCCCGCAAGAGTCTGCTATACTGCCGGCGCTTGCAGTCAGGGAGTTCCCATGCCCGCAGGAAAACGCAATATCAGCGCCTCCGACCTCTACCGCATTGTGCTGGTCGAGGAGCCGCGTATCAGCCCCGACGGCCGTTATGTCGCCTGGGTGCGGCAGCAGGCGCAGGAGTTCAGCAACGATTACCGGCGCGAAATCTGGCTTTCACCCACAAGCGGCGGCGCGGCCATCCAGCTCACGCGTGGTGGCACAGAAAGCCAGCCGCGCTGGTCGCCCGACGGCCAAACGCTGGCCTTCGTCTCGGCGCGCGACGCTTCGGCGCAGCTTTACCTGCTGCCACTCGGCGCGCCGGGCGGCGAAGCCCGTCAACTGACGAAACAGTTGCGGGGAGTCAGCCAGCCTGTCTGGTCGCCCGACGGACGCCACATCGCTTTTCTCGCGTCAGTCAACGCGGAGGAACGCGCCCGCGAAGACCGTGGCGACAGGCCCCCCGAACCGCTGGACGAGCTGGCCGCACGACATCAGGAAGAACGCCAGGCGCAGGAAGAGACCCTGCAGCATGATCCGCGCGTCGTCAATTCCATTCCCTACCGCGAAGGCACCACCTACCGGGATGGTCGACACGCACAGATCTACATTATCGAGACGGCGGAATCCTCTGGCGAAACGCCTGTGCCACGCCGCCTCACTGACGCAGCAAGCGACTACAGCACGCCTGCCTGGTCAGCTGACGGCAACAGTCTGTTCTGCATCCGCAGCGCGCATCCGGATCGGCCGGAACCGCGGCGCTGGACCAGTTTGTATCGCATCGACATGGCCACAGGCGCGGAACAACGCTTGAGCGGCGACGAGGTCAACTGTGTCGATAACGCTCCTTCGCCTGCTGGTGACATGGTGGCCTTCCTGCTCAAGCCGGCCAGCCGTCGGCCCGAACGGCTGTTTAGACTCGCCATCATTTCAGCACAGGGCGGTGACGCGCAGGTGCTGACAGAAACCTTCGACCGTCAGGTGGATGAAGGCAGCCTGCGCTGGAGCGCGGACGGGTCATCCATTGTCTTCAGCGCTGCCAGTGAGGGATCGCGCGGGCTGTGGCGAGTGCGGCCGGGCGCTGCGCCGGAGCCGGTGCTCACAGGCGAGCTGGAAGTTAGCGGCTACGACATGACGGCAGACGGGGACATCGCCTGCGCGCTCAGCAAGACCGCAGATCCTTCTTCACTTCACTGGTTGGACGCAGGTACGAATGATACCCGTCCATTAGCCAGGCCCAACGAAGGGTTCCTCAACGAGATAGTCGTGCAACCCGTCCACGAGCAGTGTTTCACCGGGCCGGACGGCAGCAAACTGCAGGGCTGGCTGATACTGCCACCTGGTCGCCAGGATGGCATGCAGCATCCGCTGGTACTTCACATCCACGGCGGGCCTCAGATGATGTGGGGGTCGGCGCACCGGTCCCTGTGGCTCGAGTGGCAATTGCAGGCTGCGCGCGGCTATGCGATATTTTTCTGCAACCCTCGCGGTGGTGACGGCTATGGTGAAGCCTTTCGCATGGCCCTGCACCAGGCTTGGGGTGAAGTGGCCCAGGCGGACATCATGGCCGGAGTTGACCACGTCATCGCCGGCGGACAGATTGATCCCGCGCGACTGGCCGTCACCGGAGGATCCTACGGCGGCTATATGACCGCCTGGATTGTTGGGCACAGCGAGCGCTTCAGCGCCGCCGTGGCCCAGCGCGGCGTCTTCAACCTGATCAGCTTCTACGGCGTCACGGATATCCCGCTCTTCCTCAGTGACCAGTTTGACAGCACGCCCACACAGGACCACGAGCTGTTGTGGCGGCACTCGCCCCTGGCCTACGCCGATGACATTCAGACGCCCTTGCTGATCATCGCCAGCGAAAACGACTATCGCGTGCCCCTTTCCGATAGCGAACAGCTCTTTGCCTTCATTCACCTGCGCGGTGGCGTGGTTGAGTTTGTGCGCTACCCGCGTGAGGGGCACGAACATACGCGAAGCGGCGAACCGCAGCATCGCGTTGATGGCCTTGAACGCGCCCTGGCCTGGTTCGATCGATACTGCAAACACATTTCATGACTCTTGCACCTGCAACCTGCGTCATCACAGGCGGCGCCGGCTTCATCGGCTCGCACATCAGCGAGCGCCTGCTGCGCGACGGCCACACGCTGCGCATCGTCGACAACTATCTCACCGGCTCGCCGGCCAACATCGCGCATTTGCGGCAGCACGAGCGGCTCAGTGTGCACGAAATCGACATCGCGGACGCCGACGCCCTGACCGCAGTCTGCGCCGGCGCCGACTACCTCATCCATCAGGCCGCGCTGCCTTCGGTGCCACGCAGCGTGGCCCGTCCGCTGGAATCCTGGCGGCACTGCGCGACGGGCACCCTGAACGCGCTGGAGGCCGCGCGCCGCAGTTCGGTGCGCCGCGTGGTCTATGCCTCTTCTTCCTCGGTCTACGGCGATGCTCCTGGCGACAGCAAGCATGAAGGCCTGACCCTGCACCCGCTCTCGCCCTATGCCGCCGCCAAGCTGGCCGGGGAGGCCCTGTGTCAGGCATACAGCGCCTGCTACGAACTGGAGACGGTTTCGTTGCGTTACTTCAACGTATTCGGGCCGCGCCAGGACCCCGGCTCAGCCTACGCAGCCGTCATTCCGCGCCTGCTGGCGCTGATGCTGGACGATCAGCGCCCGCCGGTCACCGGCGACGGCCTGCAGTCACGCGATTTCACTTACGTTGACAACGTGGTTGAGGGCAATCTGCTCGCGCTCGCGGCACCGGAGGCCGACGGGAAGGTCTTCAATCTCGGCACTGACGGCAGCGTTAGCATCCTGGAGCTGGTCGCCACGCTCAACGAGCTGCTCGGCACGGAACTGCCGCCCCTCCACATCGCAGAGCGACCAGGCGACATTCGCCACTCCCGCGCCGACATCGGTCGCGCGCGCAAACTGCTGGGCTTTGCCCCGACCGTGGACTTCAGAACCGGGCTGGAACGCACGGTGGCGTGGTTTTCCGCTTGGCCTGCTGCAGATTAGCCCGGGTAGCCGCCGCTGGCGTCAATCGTGCCGCGTTCGCGGGCGACACGGGCAGAATAGTCATCCGCGCGCAAAACCGCCAGCGGATCCGGGTCGCGCCCGGTCTCCATGCGCACCTGTGCCAGCAAAGGCCGGACGTCGGTATCATAGGCCGCGGTCAGCATACAATGCGCGCCCAACACATCGCCCGACAGTTGCAATTCCAGCAGCGCTGCCTGGTCCACGAGCAAGGCTTTGGCGTAGGCCGTCTGGCAGTTGAGCACGCTCAGCACCATTGCCTCCAGCTTGGGCTCGATGTTGTGGCTCTGGTCAATCATGTAGGCCACGTCGTCCGCCAGCGGCCCGGCGCTGATCAGTTCGAAGAAAATTTCGAAGAGTTCGAAGGGGTTGTTGGTGCCGACAATAAGGTCATCGTCCGCGTAACGGCGCGCGTTGAAGTGGAAGCCTCCCAGGCGACCTTCATCCAGCAGGAAAGAGACGATGTGCGCGATGTTGGTGCCTTGTGCGTGATGGCCGGTATCGACCAGCACCTGCGCCTGCTCGCCCAGTTTGAGCGCGGTCGCGTAGGCCATGCCCCAGTCCGCCAGGTCTGTGTGGTAAAAGGCCGGCTCGAAAAACTTGTACTCAATGAGCATGCGCCCGCCTGGCGGCAAATGCGCATAGGTCTCGGCCAGGGCCGATTCCATGCGCTGCTTGCGGCCGCGCATGCTGTCCTGGCCGGAGTAGTTGGAGCCGTCTGCAAACCACAGGCTAAGCAGTTTGCTGCCGGTCTGCGCCATGACTTCGCAGCACTCGACCATGTGCGCTACCGCTTCCTCGCGCACCGTCGCCGATGGATGCGTAATGCTGCCCAGACGGTACTGGTCTTCCTGAAACACATTGGGGTTGATGGCGCCGATGCCCACGCCCTGCTCCGCCGCGAATTGCGCCAGCTCGTCCCAGTCATCCACCTTGTCCCAGGGAATGTGCAGCGCGACAGTAGGCGACACGCCAGTCAGCCGCTGCACGTAGCCGGCGTCCGACAGCTTCTCGTGGATGTTGCGCGCCGCGCCGGGCCATGAGTAGACCTTGAAGCGCGTGCCGCTGTTGCCATAGCCCCAGGAGGGTGTTTCAATGTGTTGCGCCTTCAGTTTGCGCTTGACCTCCTCGACGTCGATGCCCTGCGTCTCCAGTCGTTCGGCCAGCCGTTCATAATCCGCCTGATGCTGCATGTGAATTGCCCTGTCTGTTTTGGTAAACTGTCGCCGGGTTCGCGCGCAAAGGGTAGCGTCCGGCCCGCGGACTGTCAACCAGCCTGCAGGAAGCGCAAGGGAGACAGCGACCGGTGACGAAACAGTGCAAGGTGCTGGCCATCGATATTGGCGCGGAGTCCGGGCGCGTGCTGAGCGTCGGCTTTGACGGGCGTCGTTTCGACTTCAAGGAACTGCACCGTTTCCCAAATGTGCCAGTGATGGCGAAGGGAACACTCTACTGGGACGTGCTGCGTCTCTGGCTGGACATCCAGGCAGGCATTGACGCCGCCGGGCCAGGGATGGCAGGCCTTGGTCTTGATACCTGGGGGTGTGACTTCGCCCTGCTGGATCGTGACGGCGAGCTGCTGGGCAATCCAGTCCACTACCGCGACAGCCGTTGCGAAGGTCTCAGTGACTGGGTCTTTGAAAGCGTGCCGGGACGCACAGTCTTCGAGCGCACCGGTATCCAGTTCATGTCCGTCAACACAATCTACCAGCTGGCTAGTCTGGTGCGATCAAACAGGATGCAACTGGAGGCAGCCGCATCCTTTCTGCCTTTTCCCCAGCTGTTCAATTACTGGATGACCGGAAACAGGGGCGCTGAATTCACACACGTCAGCACCATGCAGATTTACAACCCGCTCACCGGCAACTGGGATTTCGAGACCCTCGAAACCATAGGCGTGCCGACACAGATTTTCGGTGACATCATTCAGCCCGGCACACACCTGGGCGACTACCAGAGCATCCCCGTTTTCGCCCCGGCCTGCCATGATACCGCCAGCGCCGTTGTGGGAGTGCCGGCTACCCGCAACGATTTCGCTTATCTCAGCAGCGGCACCTGGAGCCTGCTCGGTCTGGAAGTGAAGGAACCTGTCATTAACGATGCCGCCTACGCTGCCAACGTCACCAACGAGGGCGGCGTCGAGGGTACCTTCCGCCTGCTGGTCAACGTGATGGGCCTGTGGCTGGCGCAGCAGTGCCGTGCGACCTGGGCTGCACAAGGGAATGACCTGGACTATGAACGTCTCACCGCCGAGGCGCGCTCCGCCAGTCCATTCCGCAGCCTGATTGACCCGGATGACGCGCGCTTCTTCCCGCCGGGCGACATGCCGGCCCGCATTCGAGAATACTGTCGCGAAACTTGCCAGCCGCTGCCGGAGAGCGTCGGTGACTTTATGCGCTGCATCTATGAAAGTTTGGCGCTGAAGTATCGCCACGCGCTGGACCGTCTCTACGTGGTGTCCGGCAAGCCCGTGGCACAGCTGCACATTATCGGTGGCGGCTCGCAAAACGCCCTGCTCAACCAGATGACGGCGGATGCGACTGCACGGCTCGTGGTAGCCGGTCCGGTGGAAGCGACCGCGCTGGGCAATGCCATCGTCCAGTTCATCGCCCTGGGCGAGCTGAAAGACGTGGCCGAAGCGCGCGCAATCCTGGCCCAAACGGTCGGCACAGTCAGCTATGAGCCGCGCCCGGATGTGCGCTGGCAGGAAGCCTACCAGCGCTTTTGCGCCATGCTGGCGCAGCCGGAGTGAACCTGCAGCAGCAGGCCTCCGTTATTCGAATTCTCTGCAGCGGCCGCGCACAGCAATTCGCTGTCAATTAGCCGGGCGTGACTTAACAGGACTCCTTGTGACCACAAACCCACAGCACGCATTTGACCGGGACGAAGACTGCGACTTCGAGTACTGGCGCAACCCCCAGGGCTGCAGTGTCGCATTCGACGCGCTGAAGTTCCTGTACATCCCCGACGAGGTCGAGTCCCGGATGGTGGCCGACCTCGCGCAAAAGGTGTTCGCCTGGCAGAAGGCGCACCGTGCCAGCGGCGATCAGATCACGCAGGCAGTGATGGTCACCATGGGCGGCATGTTGCCCGGCGTACTCCTGCACGATCACCTCGCCTGGCATCCCGACCCCGACATCCCCGCCGTCGAATTCGGCACCCTGGGCGTGAAGTACTATGCCGGGCCCGCCCAGCCGCTGGACAGACCCATCGTCGTGCAAGACGTGACCATCAATGTGCGCAACCAGGTGGTCGGCGTGGTCGAGGACCTGGTCGACCTGGGCGGCACGGCACGTTTTGTGGCGGAGTACCTTGCCAATCACGGGGCCCGCGCCTCCGTGCTGATAGCGCCCTGGCTCAAGACGCGCGAGGTACTCTCGGCCATGCCGGTCATCAACTTCGGCTTCGTGCCGGCGGATACCTGGATAATCATGCCGCGCGAGCGCGTGGAAACGCTCATCAAGCGCGTACCGCACTGGCGCGAGCGTGGCGCCAGCATGGCCGACTGCGCGGCGAATCTGCGCGCAATCGGCTACCCGAATTATCTGATTGAGCAGTATCTGACCGCCGCCTACGAAGCCTGAGCTGGCAGCCTGTCCCGCCAGGCCTCAACGATGCAGGCAGGTCTCCCAGTCCAGATACTTGCTGAAGGCCTCGTGAATGGCGCCCGCCACGCGCGCCTGGTTGATCGACACGTGATGCTCGTAGCCCCGTTCGCAAATGTAGGCCAGCAGTTCCTGAAAGCGCGGCACGCGCACGACGCCGTAGCCGCCGAAGGTGTCCACCGGGTCGTTCGTGAATTCGCCCTCGCCCACATAAGCCACGATGCGCCCGCTGAAATCGTCAGTGGAGATGCGCAGGTAGGTGAAGGGTGATTCGCTGATACGACCATAAATCGTGCCGTAGGTGTTCTCGGCGCCTACGGAGCCGGCGATGATCTCCTGATAGTCCATTATCGGGATATCGTCGGTGAAGACGTCTTTGGGCAGATTGGAACAGTGGAAAACGACCGCCTTGTCGGGGTCTTCGCCGTAGTTGTTGTTCCAGTCCACCAGCGCGCTGGGCCGGCCCGAGGCCAGCTGCAGCGCCAGCATGGCCAGCGCCCCCACGACGTCCGTTTCGCAGGCGGAGGGGTTGAGGCTGTTGCTGCTCATGCTCATCAGCGTGCAGGGCACCACGCCGAAGTACTCTTCCATCGATGTCCAGCACTGGATGGCCGTCGCATCCAGCTGGTTGTCCGCCATCCAGCCATCCAGCACCACGCCGAACTTCGCCATGCGCAGCAGCGAAATCTCCGGCACGCCTTCCGTGCGCGCATAGTCGCGGATGCCGGCCAGACGCGCCTGCACCACCTCGTCCGCATCGCCCAGGCGCTCTACGCGCCCGAAGACCTCGGAGAGGTCCAGCGTCTCCACACTGATGCCGGCCTTGTCCAGCAGCTTTTCGCTGAAGCGCACGGTTTTGAAGGCCTCGGGACGGGCGCCCATCATGCCCAGGCGCGCCGTGCGCATGCCGCGCGTGACGCGACAGATCGCCGCGAACTGCTCCAGGTCCGCGCGAAAGGCCGCCCCCGTCGGGTCCATGGTGTGCTGGCTGGTGAGACTGTAGCGGATGCCGTACTGGCGCAGGTTGTTGCAGGCGCTCATTTTGCCGCAGAAGCTGTCGCGCCGGTCGGCAATCCCCATGCGCGTCGCGTCGTCGGGGAAGGCATGAATCAGCACCGGCACGTTCAGTTGCGCCCAGCGCAACGTGTTGGCGATGGCGCGCTCGTCGCCGAAGTTGGGCAGCGTGACCAGCACGCCGTCAATTTCGTCGCGATGCTGATGGAAAACCTCCGCACAGTGACGCGCCTCGGCCAGCGACTCAATCGCGCCGACATTGCTGTCGCCCGCGTCGGGCAGCACGGCGCGGATGCCGGCGGCAGCCAGCACTTCCAGCACGTGCTCGCGCCCGCTCTGGGCCAGATGCGCGGGGAAGAAGCCGCGATTGCCGACGATTACACCCAGCGTCAGCGGACGGGCAGTCAGGGTTGCCGCTGCCTGCGGCATGGTCATGGGGCTTGTTGCGCTCATGGTTCGCTCCTGTAAGTTCTCATTCACACGTCAGGCGGATTGCCGGGTCATGTTGCCCTTGTCGGCCGCATCGGCGTTGGCGCGGGCCTCGGCGCGATCCTGCGCCATCTGTGCGACCGTGCGCGTCTCCAGGCGGGCTGCACCGCGCCACTCACGCAGCGCCACGCGCGTGCCATTGCGCTCATGCGCGGCCAGGCGCTCGCGCGCCGCCGGGATGCTGTCCGCATAGTTTGGCAGCCACTCCGCCTGCGCCACCAGCATCTCATCGGTCAGTTGCCAGATTTCCTCAGGATTGCAGATTGCGCCGGTCAGCGGGTCGTGCAGCATGGCCTGCTTGAGCAGGGTCACATCGCCGTTCAGCGCCGCTTCCAGCGCCATCTGCTGCACACGCACGCTGGCCGAGCAGGTCGCGGCGCAGGCCAGTGGCAGGTCGCCCACCACCGGCATGCTGATGCCGTTGCCGTCCACGTAGCCGGGAATCTCCACCACGCAGCCATCCGGCAGGTTGGTGATGTGCCCCTGGTTAATCACGTTGAAGTGACCGCGATAGGATCGCCCGGTCTCCAGCCCCTCGATAATGTAGGAGCCGTGTTCCTCGCCGCGGTTTTCGGCGCTGAACACTGGCGGCGTTTCCTCAAGCCAGTTGGGGAAGTCCGTCTCGAACCAGTTGCGGCCTTCGGTGCAGACGCGCAGATAACCGCCAGTCTCCCCGTGAATCCAGCGCGACAAATCGATCCACTGCGTAATCTCATCCTCGCGCTTGCGATACCAGGGCAGGTATTCACTCAAATGACCGTTGCTCTCCGTGCTGTAGTAGCCGAAGCGGCGCAGCACGTCGATGCGCACCTTTTCGCTGACTGCGTATTCCGGGTGCGATTCAAAGAGATCGAGCAGCAGCGGCAGCATGTCGCGTCCGCGCCAGCGCACCTGCACATACCAGGTCTGATGATTGATGCCCGCAGCAATGATGTCGACCTCGTCCTTGTGCAGGGTTTCATCCATGCCCAGCAGGCCTTCGCGCTGCGCCCAGCGCTCGATGCAACGCGTGATCTGCCAGTGGCCGCCCTGAACGCCGTGGCACAGGCCGATGGTTTTCACGCCGCCGTACTGGTTGCAGGCCCAGGTATTCATGGCCATCGGGTTGCTGTAGTTCAGGAAGAGGGCGTCCGGGCTGGCCAGCTCGCGGATATCGCGGCAGATGTCCAGCAGCGCGGGGATGGTGCGCTGGCCGTACATAATGCCGCCGGCGCAGAGCGTGTCGCCAACGCACTGGTCGATGCCGTAGCGTAACGGGACGTCGATATCGAGCGCGAAAGCACGCAGCCCCCCCTGACGAATCGTGCTGATGACGTAATCAGCGTCCGTGATGGCCTCGCGACGGTCGGTGGTGGCCTGCACGCGCGCCGGCAGCCCGTTGGCGGTGATGTCGCGCTCGGCCAGCTGCGTGATCATGGCCAGATTGCGCTCGTTGATGTCCATAAAGGCGAAGTGCGTGTCGCGCAGTTCTGGCACGGCCAACAGATCGCCCATCAAACGGCGTGTGAAGCCGATCGAGCCCGCGCCAATCATCGCGATCTTTAGTGCCATTTTCTCACTCCCGCTCTCTTGTCTGTCCATATACGTTTTGGTAGCGATCGTAGAGACTGTCGATATCATCCTGCGTCAGCGGCAGCGGCGTCCCCAACTGCAATGCTGTCCAGACGATGGCGGCGTTGTCTTCTGTCATCACCGCCGCTTTCACCGCCGCTTCAGCCGAGGTTCCGGTCGCGAAGACTCCGTGGTTCTGCAACAGACAGGCGGGACTGCAACTGTCCGCCAACACGTCCACGACCACCCTGCCTATTTCCTCGCCGCCAATCAGGGCGAAGCCGCCGCAGGGAATCTCCCCGCCGAACTCGTCGGCCATGGCCGTGGTCACGCAGGGAATCGGTCGTCCCAGCACGGCGAAGGCGGTCGCGTGGCGCGAATGCGTATGCACGATTCCCCGCACCTGGGGCATGTGGCGGTAGATGGCGCAGTGCGAGGCGGTGTCTGACGAGGGATTGAGCTCACCCTCCACCAGCGCGCCATGCGCATCCACAATAACCATGCTGGCGGGCGTCAATTGCTCGAAGCGCAGGCCGCTGGGCTTGATGACCACGAGGCCGCTGTCCGGGTCACGCGCGCTGATGTTGCCGCTGGTCCAGGCGACCAGGTTATTGCGCGGCAGTTCGGCGTGCAGCGCGCAGACTTCCTCGCGCAGCGCTGCCAGCCTCACGCTGCGCCCCGCGCCGCCAGGCGCAGTCGCCTCAGACGCTTCATCACATCGTTGGCGCCGCGACCGAAATAGTCATGCAGGATGCGGTAGTCCGCGTAGAGCTGATCGTAAACCGCCTGATGCGCTGCGACTGGCTGCACGACTTCATCACGCAGCTTGCCCATGTGCCCGGCCGCGGCTTCAATGTCCGGGTAAATGCCGGCAGCGACCGCGGCGTGCATGGCCGCGCCCAGCGCCGGCGCCTGGGAGGAGCCAGCCAGGCGAATGGACTTGCCGGTGACATCCGCATAGATCTGCAGCAGCAGCCGGTTTTTCTCCGCCAGACCGCCCGCAGCGACAATATCCTCTACAGGAATGCCGGCATCCTCAAAGGCTGCAATAATCTCGCGCGTGCCGAAGGCGGTCGCCTCGATGAGGGCGCGGTAGATGTCGGGCGCGCTGGTGCCCAGCGTCGTGCCCAGCAGCAGACCGCCCAGGTCGGCGTCCACCAGCGTGGAGCGATTGCCGTTCCACCAGTCCAGCGCCAGCAGACCATGTTCGCCTGGCTGCTGCTGCGCTGCCTGCTCCGTCAAATATTCGTGCAGGTCAAGGCCTGCAGCCTGAGCCGCTGCGTGATACTCGGGCGGCACGGCATGGTCGACGAACCAGGCGAAAATATCGCCCACGCCGCTTTGGCCGGCTTCGTAACCGTAGTAGCCGGGCAGAATGCCGCCGCGCACCACGCCACACATGCCCGGCACCTCGCGCAGCTCCTCGCTCACCAGCATGTGACAGTTGGAGGTGCCCATGATGATGACCATGCTACCCGGCCGGGTCACCTTCACCGCCGGCACTGTGGCGTGCGCATCGACGTTGGCCACGGCCACGGCGGTGCCCGGCAGCAGCCCGGTCAGGGCCGCGACCTTATCGCAGAGACCGCCGGCGCGGTCGCCCAGCTGCGCCAGCTCCCGGCTCATCTTTGTGTCCACCACGTCAGCGAGTCCAGTGTTCAGCGCAGCGAAATAGTCGCGCGCCGGATAGCCTTCATCCTGCACCAGCGCCTTGTAACCGGCAGTGCAGGCGTTGCGCGTCTCCACGCTGCAGAGCTGCCAGATAACCCAGTCCGCCGCCTCGACGAGCCGGTCTGCCGCCGCGTAGACTTCGGGTGCTTCTTCCAGAATCTGCAGCGCCTTGCTGAAGAACCACTCGGAGGAAATTTTGCCACCATAGCGCGGCAGCCAGCTTTCGCCGCGAGCCTCGGCGACAGCGTTGATGCGGTCGGCCTGGGGCTGGGCAGCGTGGTGCTTCCAGAGCTTGATCCAGGCGTGCGGCTCCGCACGCCACTCGTCAAGAAAACACAACGGCGTACCGTCCGCGCGAACCGGCAACATGGTGCAGGCCGTGAAGTCGATGGCCACACCCTTAACTTGCGCCGCGGAAATGCCGCTGGCGCGCAGCACCGCCGGGATGGTGACGCCCAGCACGTCGAGATAGTCCTGCGGATCCTGCAGGGCCCAGTCCGGCGGCAATGGCCGGTCGCTGCCCGGCAAGTGCCGGTCGATCACGCCGTTGGCGTAGTCATGCACGGCGCTCGCCACTTCGCGCCCGTCACGCACATCCACCAGCAGCGCGCGTCCGGAGCCGGTTCCGAAGTCAACGCCTATCGTGTACATCGCTTCCCCGCGCACAGAATCGCCGCGCGCCAGTGTAGCACCATCGGCCAAATCTGCCATTCCCCCGCCATCCGCTGTATCATGGCGTCATCACCGGCGACAGCAGGAAAGGCGGCACAGTGCCCCCTCTGATCCTCCCTGAAGACCGTTACCTTGACCCCGCCAGGCGCGATGTCGCCCTGCGGCTGTACCATCAGATCGCCAACCTGCCGCTGGTGTGCCCGCACGGTCACGTTGACCCGCGGCTCTTCGCTGACCCGAACTTCCGTTTTGGGTCGCCGGCGGAGCTCTTCATCACGCCCGACCACTACGTCTTCCGCATGTTGCGTTCCCAGGGCATCGCGCTGGAGGCGCTGGGCATCCCGCGCAAAGATGGCGGACCGGTTGAACGTGACCCGCGCAAGATCTGGCAACTTTTCGCCGACAACTATCACCTCTTCCGCGGCACGCCGACCGGCAGCTGGCTCGACTACTCTCTCCATTTCGTCTTCGATGTGCAGGACAAGCTCAGCAGCGCCAGCGCCCAGGCCATCTATGAGCACATCGCCGAACGCTTGCAGCAGCCCGACTTTCAACCGCGCGCGCTCTACGATCGCTTCAACGTCGAAGTGTTGACCACAACCGACACAGCCACTGATCCCTTGCTGCAGCACAAGGCCATCCGCGACTCGGACTGGAACGGTCGCATCCTGCCCACCTTCCGACCGGACGCGCTCATCAACCTCGATGCGCCGGACTGGCACAGCAACCTGCAGGCCCTGGCCGAGCTGAGTAGCTACGAAATCCGCGACTTGCGCAGTTACATTCAGGCGCTGGAGGAGCGGCGCAGCTTCTTTCGCCAGATGGGCGCGACGGCCACTGACCACGCCGCGTTGACCGCCTACACAGAGTCGCTGGGTCAGCGCGAGGCGGAAGCGCTGTTCAGCCGCGCCCTGCGCGCCCAGACAAGCGCGGAGGATGCACGTCGTTTCACCGGGCACATGCTCATCGAGATGGCGCGCATGAGCGTGGAGGACGGCCTGGTCATGCAGCTGCACGTCGGTTCGTTGCGCAATCACGACCCCGACCTGCAGCTACGCTTCGGCAAAGACATGGGCGCTGACATCCCCGTGGCCAGCGAGTGGACGCGCAACCTGCGGCCGCTGCTGACGAAATTCGGCAGCAACCCGCGCTATGCGCTGATCCTCTTCACGCTGGACGAAGGGGGCTACGGTCGGGAAATGGCGCCCCTGGCCGGTTACTACCCTGCCCTGAAGCTGGGGCCGCCCTGGTGGTTCTTTGACAGCGTCAACGGCATGGCCCGCTATTTCGACCTGGTGATGGAGAGCGCCGGCCTCTACAACACGGTAGGCTTCAACGACGACACGCGCGCCCTGGCGTCCATCCCTGCGCGCCACGACGTCTGGCGCCGCACCGCGGTCAACTGGATCGCGGGCCTGCAATTGCGCGGCTTCATCGACATGCAGGACGCGGAGGACATGGCACATGAGATGGCCGTCGGCCTTGCGCGCCGCGCCTATCGCTTCGACCAGGACTGAGACAATTCAGGGCTTGATGAGCAGCTTGTGCACCCCTGGCTCCCAGGCGGCGTAACTGGCGAAGGCCGCCGCCGTTTCGGCCAGGGGATAGCGCCGCGAAATCAGCGCCTCCAGCTCGAATGCGCCACTCAGCGCAAGGCGAATGGCGCGTGGGTAAGTGTGTTTCATGCGCCGTGACATCAGGATGGTCAGGCCCTTGCGGCGCGCGGTGGAGTGCTTCATGGTCAAAATATCCGCCGAGGGAATGCCGACCAGCACGACCCGTCCGCCGGGACGCGCCATCTCCGCGGCCTGCGCGACGGACTCCTCGGCCCAGGCGGCCTCGAAGACCACATCAGCGCCCCTGCCACCCGTCAATTGCTGCACGTGCGCGACCGAATCCTCCGTCGTGCAGCACCAGGCCTCGCTGGCGCCCCAGGCCAGCGCCGCCCGCGCGCGCCATGGGAAGCGGTCGCAGGCGTAGACAGGGTCAGCGCCAGTCAGTTGCGCCAGGCGGATGATGAGCAGGCCGATGGGGCCGCAGCCGAGCACGACGACGCTGCGCGCCAGTCGCAAACGACCCAGATCTACCGCGTGCAGCGCCACACCCAGCGGCTCCAGCAGGGCCGCGTCGGCATCGCTGAGCGCGTCCGGCACGGGGAAGCAGCCATGCGCCGGCACCAGCATGCGTTCACAAAGCGCGCCATCGTCCGGCCACAGCCCGCAGAAGTGCAGGCGGCGGCAAAGGTTGGGCTGGCCGGCGAGGCAGAGTTCACAGCGATGACAGGGCTGGGCGGGATCGACCGCCACACGTTGACCCGGGCGTAGCGGCTGGTCTTCCCCGTCGCGCGCGTCCGCGCCACAGGCCAGTACTTCGCCGCCAAACTCATGGCCGAGGATGAGCGGCTGCTGCACTACCGTGTCGCCGATGCGCCCGTCTTCGTAGCTGTGCAGGTCGGAGCCGCAGATGCCGACGGCCGTCACCCGGATGAGCACCTGGCCTGGCCCGGGCGCAGCCGGTTCATTCACTTCGTCGATGCGGATGTCACGCGCATGGTGCAGTCTGGCTGCCAACATGTTCGCCTCCCGGGCGCGTCAGCAGCTGACGTCCTTGCCTTCTTCGCCAAACTGGCGCAGGCGTTCGCTGCTGTCGCCGAGCGGGATGACACTGGCCGGGCGATAGTGGAATTGCAGGGCGCGGCGGCGCAGGTCAGAGCGGCTGGGCGGCGTACCGTGATGCATCAGACCATCAAAGAGCAAACAGTCGCCAGGCTGCATGGGCACGGCCAGACAGCGTTGCGTTTGCACCTCAGTGTCGCAAATCTGCCAGTCGCGACGCTGAAAATGCACGACCGGACCTTCGTAGTGTGAGCCGGGCACAATGTGCATACAGCCGTTCTTCACCAGCGCAGCGTCAAGCGCAATCCAGGCGCCAACCACCTGCGTGCCCGGCGGCAGGTCGAAGTAGGCGCAATCCTGATGCCAGGGCTTCTCGCGGCCGATGCGCGGCGGCTTCAGCAGCGCCATGTCCTGGAACAGCAGCGGTTCGTCGTCGAGCAGGCAGCGCAATACGGAAAGAAGCCCGCCATGCTCCGCCAGAGCACGCATCCGTGGCTCGAGCCGCACAAAGTCATTTAGCTTGCGAATGACATCCTGGCGCGCTTCCGGCGCCAGCAACCCAATATGGTCACGAGCACCAGCTTCATAACGATATTCGTTGTAGCCAGGAACGCGCCCGGCGCAGAGCGCTTCGGTCGCCGCCAGCGCGCTGGCCACTTCAACGACAGAAAGCGCGTTGCGGATGAGCAGAAAACCATGCTTGCGAAAGTGAGCCAGGTCTGCGTCCCCAACCTGCGCCAAACCGGATACACCACCTGCATACTCAGCACTGAATTCGTAAAGATGTGGTGGCGCTTCAGTGATTGCCGGTTCGAAGCCCGCCACATCGGTCGGGGGCGTGTTCGCAAAAATCATTTCATCACTCATCTCATGCCGGGACATGGTCACTCCTTCAGGCGCCGGAGACGCGCGGCATCCACATTGGCTCGGCTGCCATGCGCGCAAACTGCAACGCCAGCAGCATGCGGCCGCGCTGCACACGGCAGGTTGGGTCATCCCAGCGGTCGACGCCCGCCGAGCCTGGATACTGACCTGTATCGATCAGCTCATTGCGGTCATTTGCCGGATCTACCGTGATGCGCCAGCGGCCGCCGTCAAAGGTCTTCGCGTACATGTCAGCCGACTTGTTGGGCCAGGCCAGGCGCAATTCGTCCAGCGGCTCTTCCTGCGCCATCCCGGCCAGCAGCATACGCATCACCAGGTCGTCCTTCAGCGCTGCGCTGCCAGGCTCATCCCACAGGTTGCGCAGTTCGTCCGTGTCCGTTTCCAGGTCAAACAGCTCGCCGTAGGGCCGGTTGCAGTAGACCGTGAGTTTGTAGCGATCTGTAACCAGGGTGCGCGCGTGCATGGTCGTTGGCTGATGGTGATTCTCCACCAACACCTGCTCGCGGGCGGAATCAGCCTGCCCGGCCCAGACCGCGCTCTGGTCCACGCCGGTCATGTCCGGCGGGACATCAATCCCGCAGGCGCTCAGGAAGCTTACCGGCAAGTCGGTGAGCGACTGCAGGGCAGCCGAACGCGCGCCCGCCTCACTGACGCCAGGCCAGCGGACGATCATAGGCACGCGTACCATGTCTTCATAGTGGAAGGGCCCCTTGGCGACCAGGCCGTGCTGGCCGAAGAAGTGGCCGTGGTCACTGGTGAAGACCACGAGCGTATTCTGCGCCAGCCCCAGTGCATCCAGTCGTTCGAGGATGCGACCGATGTACTTGTCCATGCAACTGATCATGCCGTAGTAGCAGGCGATATCCTGCGCCAGTTCGTCGCGCTCGTGCAGATGGGAATGACAGCCGTGCAGGCCGTGACCACCACGCTCGAACCAGGGCGTGAAGTCCGGGTTGGGCTGCTGCGTCAGACGGAAGTGCGGCGGATTGACGTCGTGCTCGCCGGGCGTGACGCCGGGCACGGTCAGGGTGGCCGGGTCGTACATCCTGTCCCAGGGCTCCGGCACGAGGTATTTGGGGTGCGGATCAAAGAAGCTGGCCCACAGGAAGAAGGGCTCCTCCGCAGCGGCGTACTGCTCCAGCATGGCGTTGCTGCGTTCGGCAATCCAGGCGTTGTAGTGATAGCGCTCCGGGATGAACCAGGTGCGCACCTGGTCATCGTTGTTGCCGGTCGGCGTTTCGTAGTAATCGCGCCAGTTGTCCAGGCCCTGCGCCTGCATCCACAGCGCATAATGCTGGCCAACGTGCGCTTCGGAGGTGTGATTACGCGCCAGGTCGACGTGCTCGAAGCCGTAGAAAGGTCCGTGAAAGTCACGCCAGTAGTCCAGGTCATGCAACAGTGGCCAGGCTTCCAGCGAGGGGAACTCCTCCGTCCCCTGCAGCGGCTGGAAATGCGCCTTGCCGACCAGCGCGGTGCGGTAGCCCGCCTGCTGGAAAACGTCGCCCACTGTCGGCTCATGCTCTGGCAGCTTTATCCCCAGCGCGACCGCCCCGTGCTGCGACGGTGCCTTGCCCGTAATCATTGAGGACCGCGTCGGCGTGCAGGTCGGGTTGGGACAGTAGGCGCGCGTATAAAGCGTGCCCTGATCAGCCAGCCGGTCCAGCGCAGGTGTGCGCACCTCCGGATTCAGACAGCCGAGGGTGTTCCAGTGCTGCTGATCGCTGGTGATTAGCAGGATGTTCGGTGCTGGCACAGGCGGTGAACTCCACGGATGCTGGCAGGGTTACTCAGGCACGCGTATTATATTGCGCTCCGGCTGCAAGGGCCAGGGGAGGCAAGCAGTGGACTACGAACTCATTCGCGGCCTGGACGGCAAGCTGTTGCGCATCAGCGGCGATCTGCCGCCCGGCTTTCATGGCGAGCAGCAGGGTGATGCCTGGCTCTGCCCGCTGGATGCGGTCAACGCCGCCGCGCTGCGCCGCGAGCTGCCCTGGACATCGCCGCGAACCGTAGGCCTGCGCAAGTCCGTCGGCTGCGGTGACCGCCTCGGCCTGGCAACGCCCGGCCATATACGTGCAGTGCGCAAGAGCGACATGGTCGGCGTCTTCGCGCAGCAATCCATCCGCGAGATGGAACGCTGTGGCCGCAGCGCGCAGGACGTCATCGATGACGCGACCTGGGGCGTGCTGCAGATGGATTACCGTGAGGGCTACGGCAGCGATGCCGACCATCTGAAGCACATCAACGATATCGATGACTGCATCGACGCGGGCTTCACCGGCTTCACGCTCGACCCCAACGAGCACGTCGACAATGCCGCCCACACTGATGACGCAGCCACATTGCTGTCAAAATTCGACGCCCTGCCGGGCGACTCGCTGGAAATGACCCCTGGCGATTTACGACGGCAGTATCTCGGCGCGGGCTTTGGCAGCCCTCTGAACGAGGAAAGCCTGCTGCGCGCCAGCGGCAAGTACAGCCGTGCTATCGCCCACGTCGCCAGGCTGGCGCGTCACATCGAGCAACGTTTCGACGGTCGATCCTACGACCTGGAAGTTTCGGTCGACGAGACCGACACGCCCACCAGCCCGGCCGAGCACTACTTCGTCGCCTCGGAGCTGCGTCGACTTGGCGTGCGCGTGGATGGCCTGGCGCCGCGCTTCATCGGCGACTTCGAAAAGGGCGTCGAATACATCGGCGACCTCGCGCGTTTTGAAGAAGACTTTGCCGCGCACGCCCGCATCGCGCGCGAGCTGGGCCCCTACAAGCTCAGTATCCACACCGGCTCGGACAAGTTCAGCATCTACCCCATCATTTATCGCCACACCGGCTCTCTCGTGCATCTGAAGACCGCTGGTACCAGCTGGCTGGAGGCCCTGCGCGTCATCGCAATGCGTGACGTTCCGCTCTTTCGCGAAATCCTCGCGCTGGCCCGCGAGCGCTACCCGATTGACCGCGCCTCCTATCACATCTCCGGCGAGCTGGGTCGCGTCCCGCTAACCCCCCCGGACGAGGAGCTGCCTGCGCTCTTCGAGCAGTTCGATGCGCGCCAGGTGTTGCACGTTACCTTCGGCTCACTGCTCGATCGCTTCCGCGAGCCGATCTTTGCCCTGCTGCGCGCCCATGAGAGCGACTATGAGGCCGTGCTAGAGACCCACTTCGACCGTCACATCGCGCCCTTTCAGGGCGCCACAGGACAGGATTGATGCCCTACACGATTGATCTCAACGGAAAGGTGGCTGCGGTAACCGGCGGCAGCGGCGTGCTCGGCAGCGCCATGTGCAAGGGGCTCGCCGCCGCCGGCGCGACCGTCGCCGTGATGGGCACGTCGGTCGAAAAGGCCGCCAAAACATCCGACGCCATCGTCGCCGCCGGTGGCCAGGCCTTGCCGCTGGCCGTGAACGTGCTGGAGCGCGAGACCTTGGACGCCGCGCGCGAAGAAATTTTGTCGGCCTGCGGCAGCATCGACATTCTGGTCAACTGCGCCGGCGGCAACAATCCGCGCGCCATGACCTCGCCCGACAACACGCAGAACCTGTTCAACATCGAACGTGAGGCGCTGCAGTGGACCTTCGACCTGAATTTGTTTGGCACGTTGCTGGCTGCGCAGGCGCTGGCGCAGCCCATGGCAGAGGAGGGCACGGGCGTCATCATCAACATCTCCTCGATGGCGGCGCAGCGGCCACTGACGCGCGTGCTGGCCTACGCCGCCGCCAAGGCCGGCATAGACAACTTCACGCGCTGGCTGGCGGTGTATTTTGCCCAGGAATACAGCCCGAACATTCGCGTCAACGCCATTGCGCCCGGCTTCTTCATCACCGAGCAGAATCGACTTATCGTCAGCAACGAGGACGGCTCGCTCACGCCGCGCGGCCAGCAGATCGTAGACACCACGCCGATGCGCCGCTTCGGTCAGCCGGATGAGCTGGTCGGAACACTGTTGTGGCTGGTCTCGGACGGCGCGCGCTTTGTTTCCGGCACCGTCATCCCGGTGGACGGCGGCTACAGCGCTTACGGCGGCGTGTGACGCAAGGGCGGCGTCCGGGCAAGTCATCCTGGACGCCCCTTTTGACTGCTACTCGTTCGTCTTCGGCGCGAAGTTCAGCGCGGCCGAATTGATGCAGTAACGCAGCCCGGTCTGGTCGCGCGGGCCGTCGTTAAACACGTGGCCCAGATGCGAATCGCAGCTGCTGCAAATGACCTCGGTGCGACGCATGCCGTGACTGTTGTCCGGACGCCACTCGACCGTCCCCTCCTCGACCATGTCCCAGAAGCTGGGCCAGCCACAGTGTGAATCGAACTTGCTGGAAGAGGCGAAGAGTTGCTGCCCGCAGGCCGCGCAGCAATAGGTGCCGTCGGACTTGTGGCTAACATATTCGCCGGTGTAGGGGCGCTCGGTCGCCTGACGGCGTAGTACGTTGAATTGCTGCGGCGTCAGCTGCTCTGCCCACTCGGACTCAGTCTTGCGGATCTTGGTCTTGTCGGCCATGTCTCTGCTCCTGCTCGCGCGGTCAATTACAGCCAGTATGCGCCGTAATTCTTGCCAAATCCTGAACACAGTATCAACGGCGCATCAGAATCCTAGAGCGTGCCACCCAGATTCCAGGGGTTGAACTCGGCTTCGCCGACGCCCTGCGCCTCGCTCTTCGAGGGCGTACCGGAAGCCACCGATATCATCATGTCCAGCAGTTCCTGCGCCGCGTCTTCCATGGCCAGTCCATCAAGGATGCGACCGGCGTCGAAGTCCATGTCCTCTTCCATGTGTCGGTAGAGCGCCGAATTGCTGGCCAGCTTGATGCTGGGCGCCGGCAGAAAGCCAAAGGCCGAGCCGCGCCCGGTTGTGAAGAGGACCAGGTTGGAACCACCAGCGACCTGGCCGGTTACTGCCACCGGGTCATAGCCGGGCGAATCCATGAAGGTGAAGCCGCGCGTGGTCACCGGCTCCGCATACTCGTAAACGCCGGTCAGCGGCGTGCTGCCGCCCTTAACTACAGCGCCCAGCGACTTTTCATAAATCGTGGTCAGGCCGCCCAGCTTGTTGCCCGGCGAGGGATTGTTATCGATCTCCATGCCATGCATTTCGCTGTGGCGCTCCCACCAGCCCAACAATTCCAGCAGACGCTCGCCTACTGCGCGGCTGACCGCGCGCCGCGTCAATAGCTGCTCGGCGCCATAAACTTCCGGCGTTTCGCCCAACACCACGGTGCCGCCCTGACGCACCAGCAGGTCGGAGGCTGCGCCCACCAGGGGATTGGCCGTAACGCCAGACCAGCCGTCGCTGCCACCACACTGCAGGGCGACCATCAGCTCCGACACAGGTTGCGGGCTGCGCTGACAGGCGTTTACCTGCGGCAGCAGCTCCTCAATGGCCGCGACGCCGGCCGCGATCGTCTTGCGGATGCCGCCCTCACCCTGGATGGTGATGCCCGGAGGCGCCATCATGCCGCTGCCATTCAGGCTGTAGTTGGCCACCAGGTCGGCAATCTGGTTGGCCTCACAACCCAGGCCGACGATGAGGTAGGCGCCGATGTTGGCGTTGCGCGCCATGCCGGCCAAGGTGCGCTGCAACAGCACATAGTCCGCGCCGCCGATCTGCACAGCACAGCCCGAGAGATGCGCGAAAGCGAGGACGCCGTCCACGTTGGGGTAGGCAGACAGACGCTCGGGCGTGAAATGGTGCGCGATCTCGCGCGTGGTGTGCGCCGAACAGTTGACGGTGGAGATGACGGCAATGAAGTTGCGCGTGCCGACCCTGCCATCTGCGCGCCGGTAGCCATTGAAGTTAAGGCGCTGCGCCGGTGGCACGCATACAACCGGCGTCGCTTCCAGAGCAAACTCATACTCACGTTTGAAGTCCTGCACGGCCAGATTGTGCGTATGCACATGTTGGCCCGCCGCGATGTCCTGCGTGGCGAAGCCGATGATCTGCCCGTAGCGCCGCAGCTCGGCACCGGACGGGACATCCGCCAGCGCGAACTTGTGACCGTCCGTGACGAAGTCACGCAGGGTGAGCGAAAGCTCTGCGCCAGCAAGCACGCTGCCTGCCTGCAGGGGACGGCGCGCGATACCGACGTTGTCGCACGCATGCAGCTTGATGGCGACCTCGTCGAAAGCCACCTGCGTCTGAGTCAGTTCTGCGAAGAAATTGACGTTTTGGTCAGCCATAATGACACTCCCTCCGGGCGCTTACACTATTTGCACGACGTTCATCAGTTCGCCGATGCCATCAATGCCAATGACGACGACGTCATCCGCGGCCAGCGTGAACTCCACCGGCGGCACAATGCCGGTGCCGGTTAGCAGCACTGCGCCTTGCGGCAACCGATAACTGCGACCGAGATAGTCGCCCAGCTCCGGAATGCGGCGGCGAATGCGGTCCGTATGAATTGAGCCGCTGAAGACCTGCTCACCTGCGCGTTCAATGCGCATGTGAATGTTTGTGTCCGGCCAGTCTTGCGCCGCGCGCAGGGCGATGCCGGGACCGACGGCGCAGGAGGCCGTGTACATCTTGGCTTGCGGCAGGTAAAGCGGGTTGGCGCCCTCAATGTCGCGACTGCTCATGTCGTTGCCCACCGTGAAGCCGACCGCCTCCAGCGCCGGATTATAGACCACTCCCAGTTCCGGTTCGGGAACTGACCAGCTCGCATCGGAGCGGATGCCGACTACCCCGCCAGGTCCAATCACACGCCAGGCCTGAGCCTTGAAAAAGATTTCCGGTCGTTCCGCCACATAGACACGCCCGTAGACGTCACCGCCGTCGTCGGCCTCTTCCTGACGCGCCGCGCGACTGCGCTCGTAGGTCACGCCCGCCGCCCACACTTCCTGCGCATCAAGCGGCGCCAGCAGCGTCAGCGCAAACTCGCCGCGCGACCAGCGCGTCTCCGCTGCAGCAGCCTGCTCGCGCAACTCCGCGATGGCCGCTGCGGCCCGGCCCACGCTGCCTGCCAGCCAGTTGGCCAGCGTGCCGACAGGCCCGCTCACGTCGGCGACGGTCTCGCCATCCTGCAGGACGTAGCGCGGGCCCAGTTCGGGATGCTGCACGCGCAGCAGCAGCGGATCGCTCATGGTGATTCTCCCTCACTCCTGAAGGTAATCTCGGGCAACGGGCTGGTGGCCGACCAGCCACCGTCGATGACCAGGGTCTGGCCAGTGATGTGGCTCGCCTGGTCCGAAAGCAGGAAGAGCGCCGCCGCCGTGACGTCCTCGACCGTGCCCACCCGCTGCATCGGATTCAGGTTCCCCCAGGAAGTTTCGAAGTCGGGGTCATCGAGCAGGTTGCGCGGCGTCAATATCGCGCCAGGCGCGATGGTGTTGATGGTGATGTTGTGCGGCGAGAGCTCAAGCACCAGGCTGCGCGCCAACATTCTGAGCGCGGCCTTGGTCATGCCATAGGCCGACAGGAAACGCACTGCCTGCAGGCCGGTCACGGAAGAGGTGAGCAGAATGCGCCCGCCATCGCCCTGATCCCGCATCAGGCGGGCCGCGGCCTGCGCCAGAAAGAAGGAGCCGCGCAGGTTGACGTTCAGCAAGCGCTCCAGCGCAGCCGGTTCGTAGTCGAAGAAATCGCCATAAAGCGTCAGGCCGGCGTTGGCGATCGCGATGTCGATGCGTCCCCAGGCGGCCACCGCTGTGTCAACCATGCGCCGGATGAACACCACATCTCCTGCGTCACCGGATACAGGACGGCACTCGCCGCCGCCGGCACAAATGACAGCGGCGGCCTTCGCAGCGCGGACTTCGTCAATGTCATTCAACAGTACCTGCGCGCCCTCCGCCGCCAACTGGCGCGCAAGCTCGAGGCCGATGCCTTCGCCGGCGCCTGTCACCAGCGCGACCTTGCCCCCAAATCTCGCCATGCATTGCCTCCTGCGGGCGTCCCGCGCTAGTATAGCCGCCCGTGCCGGCCCTTCACAACACACGACAGGTGCCCATGAGCATGCCGATTGCCGCGCCCTCCCTTAGCGACATTCTCGACGCCACCACGCCTGTCACGCGCAGTCAGGGTGACGGTCCCGCCGGCGCATTGCCGCTGACGGAAGATCTGCTACGCAACGCGGGCAGCGGCGATCTCTTCGGCCTGACGCAGAACGCGGGCATGGGCTGGGATCCCGCCGAGGTCACCCGCCCGCAGTATCTCATCCTCAGCACCCAGGGAGGGCTGCGCGCGGAGGATGGCCAGCCCCTTGCGCTTGGTTATCACACCGGTCACTGGGAGGTCAGCCTGCTGGTGCGCGCCGCCGCAGAGGCCCTCCGCGAGCAGGGCGGCCTGCCCTTCGCGGCCCATTGCAGCGACCCCTGTGATGGCCGCACGCAGGGCACCGCAGGCATGATGGACAGCCTGCCTTACCGCAACGACGCGGCCATCGTGTTGCGGCGACTCATCCGCTCGCTGCCCCTGCGCAAGGGAGTACTGGGCGTGGGCACCTGTGACAAGGGCCTGCCCGCCATGTTGCTGGCACTGGCCGGCTCGTCCTGGCTGCCGGGCGTGATCGTGCCAGGCGGCGTTACCCTGCCGGCGAAGGATGCCGAGGATGCCGGCACGGTGCAGACCATCGGCGCGCGTTTCGCTCATGGCCTGATTACCATGGAATACGCCGCGACCATGGGCTGCCGCGCCTGCGGCTCACCGGGCGGCGGCTGCCAGTTTCTGGGCACGGCCGCCAGCGCCCAGGTAGTCGGCGAAGCGCTCGGCATGGCATTGCCGCACAGCGCACTATCCCCCTCCGGCGAGCCGATCTGGCTGGACATGGCGCGGCGTTCTGCGCTGGCCTTGCTGCGCCAGGAGGCACTGGGGCTGACTCTGGCGGACATTTTGACCCCGGCGGCGCTGGAAAACGCCATGCTGGTGCACGCGGCTTTCGGCGGCTCCACCAACCTGCTGCTGCACATCCCGGCCATCGCGCACGCCGCCGGCCTGCCTTCACCCACCGTCGCCGACTGGACGCGCGTCAACCGCAGCGCGCCGCGCCTGGTGGACGCCCTGCCCAACGGCCCGCGCAATCACCCGACCGTACAGGTCTTCCTCGCCGGCGGCGTGCCCGAGGTCATGCTGCAACTGCGCGCGCTTGGCCTGCTGGATTGCACTGCCCTCACAGTAACCGGCGCCAGCCTGGGCGAGTTGCTGGACTGGTGGCAGACAAGCGAACGCCGTGCCAACCTGCGCCAGCAGTTGCGGGAGCACGACGGCATCGACCCGGACGACGTCATCCTCTCCCCCGCCAGCGCCCGCAGCCGCGGCATGACCAGCACTGTCGTTTTTCCCGTCGGCAACCTCGCTCCCGAAGGCTCGGTCGTCAAGGCCACCGCCATCGACCCGGAACTTGTAGACGAGGACGAGGTCTATCGTCACATTGGCCCGGCGCGGGTCTTCACCTCCGAGCGCGCAGCCATCGCCGCCATCAAGGGACAGGGCGAAGGGACTGTGCAGGCTGGCGACGTGCTGGTCGTCATCGGCGTCGGGCCGCAAGGCACCGGCATGGAGGAGACCTACCAGCTCACTTCCGCGTTGAAGTTCCTGCCATGGGGCAAGCAGGTGCCCCTGCTGACCGACGCGCGCTTCTCCGGCGTGTCCACCGGCGCCTGCATCGGCCACATTGGCCCCGAGGCGCTGGCGGGCGGGCCGCTGGGCAAGCTGCGCGACGGCGACCTTATCTCAATTCGCATCGACCGTGTGGCGCTGGCAGGCAGTGTAGACCTGGTCGGCACGGCCGGCGGGCCGCTGGATCAACAGGGCGCTGCCGCGCTATTGAACGAGCGCGCGCCGCATCCCGGCCTGGCGCCGCATCCACAGCTGCCCGCGGATACGCGTCTCTGGGCTGCGCTGCAGTCCGTCAGTGGCGGCACCTGGGCAGGCTGCATTTACGATAGCGAACGTATCCTCACCGTGCTCGAGGCAGGCCAGAAGGCGCTTGCGGCACAGCAATCCGGTGAACCGGAAAAGGAGCAGGGGTGATGACCCTATGCGGCGGCAACAGCATCGCGGGCGAATGGCGCGCGACCGGCAGCAACACCTTCAGCAGCGTCAACCCGCGCACGCGCAAGCCAGGCGAGACCCGCTTTCACAGCGCAACCGACACAGAGGTCGACGCTGCCCTGCGGGCGGCGGCTGACGCCTTCGCACAGACGCGCCTCTTCCCCGCCAGCATCCTGGCGGACTTTCTGGACACGGTCGCTGAAGAAGTTGAGAGCCGTTCAGATCTGCTCATCGAGACTGCCGACCAGGAAACCGCGCTTGGCATCCCGCGTCTGACGGGCGAGCTGGCGCGAACCACGGGACAGTTGCACGCTTTCTCGGCCCTGCTGCGCGAAGGCTCGTACGTGGAGGCCGTCATCGATACCGCGCTGCCCAAGCGACAGCCGCTGCCCAGACCGGACATCCGGCGCATGTTGCTGCCACTGGGGCCGGTGGCGGTGTTTTCCGCGAGCAACTTCCCCTTCGCCTTTGCCACGGCCGGCGGCGACAGCGCAGCCGCCTTCGCAGCCGGTTGCCCGGTGATCGTCAAGGGGCATCCTGGCCACCCGGCGACCAGCGAGCACTTCGCCAGCGCGCTCAATGCGGCGGTCAGCGCCTGCGGCTTTCCGCCTGGATTCTTCTCCCTGCTGCAGGGCGATGGTCACGAGGTGGGCCGCTGGCTGGTTGAGCATCCATTACTGGAGGCGGTGGGCTTCACCGGTTCGCTGCGTGGTGGACGCGCCCTGCACGACATTGCGGCGCAGCGGCCACGGCCGATCCCGGTCTATGCGGAGATGGGCAGCGTCAATCCACTGGTCATCACAGACGGCGCGCTGGCGGAGCGCAGCGGGCAGCTGGCGCAGGGACTGGCCGGCTCGGCGACCATGGGCGCGGGTCAGTTCTGCACCAATCCCGGCCTGGTTTTGCTTCCGGCTGGTGAAGCAGCCCAGGCATTCATCGCGGACTACACAGTGGCCATGCAATCCATCGAGCCGGGCATCCTGCTCAACGCTGCCGTCGAGCGCGGCCTGGTGCAAACCGTTGGTCGCAGCGCCGCCGCGGAAAACGTAGAGGTGCTCGCCGGGGCGCAGCCCGAACAGACTGAGGGCTTCTGCTTCCCACACACCGTGCTGCAAACCGACGTCGCGACCTTTCTGGCGAACGCCGATCTGCATGAAGAGCACTTTGGCCCGGTCACGCTCTTCGTCACCTGCGCCAACGACGAGGAGCTGCGACAGGTCATCCATTCGCTCGCCGGTCAGCTGACCGGCAGCGTACACAGCGGCACGGGCGAGCTGGACGAGCTGCGTCCCTTGCTGGATGCGCTGCGCGAAAAGGTTGGCCGACTGATCTGGAACGGCTTTCCAACCGGCGTGGAAGTTACGCAGGCCATGCAACACGGCGGCCCCTGGCCAGCAACCAGCGCACCAGCCACCACGTCGGTGGGCCAGAGCGCACTCAAGCGCTTCATGCGTCCGCTGGCCTGGCAGAGTGTCCCCGACGCGCTATTGCCGGAGGCGCTGCGGGACAACAACCCGCTCGGCATCCTGAGGCTGGTAAACGGCGACTATACGCGCGCGCCACTAGCCTGAGCGAAGCTTCAGCCGGCACCTGCCGTTCCTTGCGCCAGGTGGCCGTTGCTGACGGCCATCGTTTCGTCTTCGTCGCGGAACTGGCTCATGTAGAGCGAATGGTAGGCGCCTTCCCGGGCCAGCAACTCGCGATGCGTGCCACGTTCCGTGATGCGCCCGTCTTGTAGCAGGAGCACCTGATCGGCGTTGCGGATCGTGCTCAGGCGGTGCGCAATGACGAAACTGGTACGGCCCTCCAGCAAACGCTCGAAGGCGCTCTGGATCAGGCGCTCGGTGCGGGTATCTACACTCGAGGTCGCCTCGTCCAGGATGAGGATGCGCGGGCTCATCAGCGCGACGCGCGCAATGGCGATAAGTTGGCGCTGCCCCTGGCTGAGGCCGCCGCCACGTTCACCCAACACGGTCTCGTAGCCCTGCGGCAGACGCTCGATGAAAGTATCGGCAGCAACCGCCCTGGCCGCCTCGATGACTTCCTCGTCGCTGGCATCCGGCCGCCCGTAGCGAATGTTGTTCATCACGGATTCGGAGAAGAGGAAAGTGTCCTGCAGCACGATGCCGATCTGCTCGCGCAAACTGCCGACCTGCACATTGCGCACATCGTGACCATCAATGGTCACAGCGCCCGCGCTCACGTCGTAGAAACGCGGCAGCAGATTGATGATGGTCGTCTTGCCGGCGCCGGTAGGCCCGACAATCGCAACGATTTCCCCGGGCAGGGCCGCGAAGCTGATTTCGTTCAGCACCGGCTCGCCGGCGACGTATTCTGCCCCCACCCGCTCGAAGCGCACCTCGCCTCTGATCTGCGGCATGGGGATGGCGTCCGGCTTGTCGACGATCTCAATCCCCTCGTCCATCAGGCCGAAGATGCGCTCGCCACCGGCGATGGCGCTCTGCACGTTGGTCCACAGCACGGCGATTTGTGATATTGGCTGACTGAAGCGTTGTGAGAAGGCCACGAAGGCGAAGACGGTGCCCAGCGAGATGGCCGTGCCGCCCAGCAAGGGCTCGTTGCGCAGCACGGCAATGCCGCCGGCCAGCACCACGATGGCCAGGGCTACGAAGCCCAGCGCTTCCAGCACCGGGCTCAGCGCACTGGTGAAGGCTGCCGCGCGGACGTTTGCTGCACGATTGGCGGCGTTGGAGCGCTCGAATTCTGCAATGGTCTCGTCCTCGCGGTTGAAGGCCTGCGCCTCACGGGCACCGGCGATGCTCTCCTGCAAGTCCGCGTTGACGCTGCCCATTTCCAGGCGCGCCTGGCGGAATGCCTTGCGCGCCTGACTGGAGAAGTAGATGGTGGCCACGGCCATCACCGGCACGATCGCCAGGCTGATGAGCGCGTAGGTCACATTGGTCTCCAGCATGCGCACCATGATCCACACGATGATCAGCGCGCCTGAAATCACCTGCATCAGCGCGAAGCTGAAGGCCTGCTCGATGGTGTCCGAGTCATTGGTGACGCGGCTCATGATGTCGCCAGCCTCGTTGCGGGCGTAGAAGCCCATGGAGAGCCGATGAATCTGGCGGAACAAATCCTGGCGCATCTGACGCAGCACATGCTGGCCGGTCCAGGACATGGCGTAGAAGGCCATGCCCGCCAGCACGGAGCCCGCCAGATTAATGCCGAGCAGCGCCAGCACGAGCTTGCCCAGCCCCTGCACGCGGACTTCCTGCTCCATGTCCAGCGTGATATTGCTGAACCAGCAGTTGCCCGGGTCGCGCGGGAATAGATAACAATCCACCGCCTGGCCGATCAGCTCGGGCGTGACCACCTGGCTCCACGCCTGGCCAGTGATCAGCAGTATCGCCAGCAGCGCGCCCGTCCAGTGGCGCCGAAAGTAGCTGCCAAAGCGGCGCAAGGTCTCGCTGAGATCTTTGGGCTTAAGCGTTTCTTTTTCGAAAAGACGGCGACCGCCGTCCATGCCCATCATGCGCTGTCGGCCTCCACGCTCACGTCCTCGACCAGCTGGGAGTTGTATATTTCGGCGTAGATGGCGCTGGTTTCCATCAGTTCTGCATGGGTGCCCATGGCTGCCACGGCCCCGCGCTCCAGCACAATGATGAGGTCCGCGCCAAGCACGGTCGAGATGCGCTGCGCGATGACGAAACTGGTGCGGCCGTCCATCAGACTGTCCAGCGCCGTCTGAATGCGCCGCTCGGTCGTAAAGTCCACCGCGCTGGTGGAATCGTCCAGAATCAGTATCTGTGGATCGAGTAGCAGGGCACGAGCAATGGCAACGCGCTGCTTTTGCCCGCCGGAGAGCGTTGCGCCGCGTTCGCCCACCGGCGTTTCGTAGCCGCGCGGAAACTCCATTATGAAGTCGTGGGCAGCGGCAGCGCGGGCGGCGGCCTCAACTTCCTCCGCCAGGGCATCCGGCCGGCCAAAGGCGATGTTGTCACGGATGCTGCCGCTGAAGAGGTTGGTTTCCTGCAGCACGATGCCAATTTGTGAACGCAGGCTGTCCAGGGTCACTTCCCGAATGTCCTGGCCATCGATACGCACGACGCCTTCGGTCACGTCGTAAAAGCGCGGAATGAGGTTGATGATGGTCGTCTTGCCGCTGCCGGTCGCGCCCAGCAGCGCGACGGTCTGCCCGGTCTCCGCGCGGAAGCTGACGTCATCCAGCACGTTCTCGCCCGATGCGAAGTAGCGGAAGGTCACGCCTTCAAACTCGACGACGCCGGTAATTTTGGGCAGCTCGGTGGCGCCTTCCCGGTTGCTCACTTCGCTCTTCGCATCCAGGATTTCAAAGATGCGCGTCGCTGAGGCCGCGGCCTGCGCCATCAACGAGATGATGAAGCCGAGCTGGCCGAGCGGGAAGAATATGTAGATCAGGTAGAGCGTGAAGGACTGGTATTCGCCGAGGCCGATAATGCCAGGGATGATTTGCAGGCCGGCAAAGTAGAGGACAATCACCTGGCCTACGTTCGCCAGCAGAAAGATAAGCGGGAACAACACAGAAAAGATGCGGCTGATGTGCAGCCTTTGCCGCATCAGCACGTTGGTGGCCTCGTCGAAGCGCTCCTGTTCGCGTCGCTCGCGCACAAAGGACTTGACGACCCGGATGCCGGCCACGTTCTCTTGCAGCACTGTGTTCAGCGCTGAAAGCAAGCGCTGGGACTTTTCGAAGAGCGGTTGCGCAATCCGCCCGAAGATGGCAAAGAGCACGATCGTAACCGGCAGGATCGGCAGAATCGAAACCGTGAGCTGCCAGTTGGTCGCCAGCAAGATGATCAACGTGGCGATCAGCAACAGGAAGGCCTGCACCGCCAGAATCAACCCCTGGGCAATGAAGAGGCGCACCTTCTCGACATCATCGGTCGCGCGAATCATCAGCTGGCCGGTCTGCGTGCGGTCGTAGTAGCTGAAGGAGAGGCGCTGGAGCCTGGAGAAGATGTCGTTGCGCAGGTCAAAGGCCGCCCCCTGCGAGGTCGCCTCGGCCATGTAGGTCTGCACGAAAGCGAAAACGGCCCGCAGCGAAGCGAAAATCGCGATGGCCGCCACGCCGTTGATCAGCAGCGTCTCGGCTGACTCTGCAGTGAGTTTCAGCGCGTCAACGCTGGTGCCCATCAGTTGCGCCGTTGCGCCCTGCACGAATTCCGGCAGGGCCAGAATCTGGTTGGCGCTCACGCCTTCGGTTACGGCGTTGATCATGTTCTGGACGAGCCGCGGCACGGCCAGTTGCGCCAGCGTGGCGACAATGAGCGCTCCGTAGGCCAGCGCCGCTGTGCGCCGCTGCCGCCCCAGATAGCTGATTGCCCGGCGCAAGCCGCTCATGTCGACTGCCGGACGGCCGCCAGCCTGACCCTGTTTTCCCCTGTTTCTTGCCATGGACCGCAAGGTGGCCTCCTTTGCCGAGCGCATGGGTGTCGTCCCGGCCACTTGCTGCCGCCAGCATAGAAGCCGCCTGGCGGATTATCAAGACCGGCTCATTGCACCCACAGGCAACCAATTAGAGTTTTGAGTTCCTAGCAGCGACTGGCCTTGCGAATCATAATACGGGCTGGCGACAGATACAGGTTCATAATTCACCCGTAGAAAGATGAGTAGCAACCTCTGCAGGCCAATTTCGCAGACCGGATCGCTGAACAATATCGAAACATTCCCTGGCGCAGGCTGGCAGGGCATTGGCCCAACAGTTCAGCCCCCGGGGCAGGTAACCCACAACTTGGGCTGCCCTGTTTCTGCCCTGCCGGGTGCCCTGCATGAGCGAATCCCTCAGCGTACAGCTACCGAACCCGGTCAGGAGTCGCCTGGCGGGGCTGCAGGGACAGAAGTTCCGGCGCAACGTCATCTGGACGCTGATAGCCCTGCCCGCGCATATCTGGATCTTTGTCTTCAAATACGTCACGCTTTTCGGCGTATCGAGCAGGTGGCGGAAGAACTGCAGCGGCAGATCGACGCCTGGAAGATGTCGATGGCCCAGGCAAGACTTCAAGAAAGAAACAGGGGCGGTGCTGCATTTGTGGCACCGTCCCTTTGTTGTGAATACTATTCGCCTGCGACAGGTTGCATTCCGGGATACCCAGGGAGACAAGATGACCAGCATTCCCGTCAGAGCCATCGCGCAAACCGGGCTGGAAGTGCCGCGCATTGCGCTCGGCTGCGCCCACATCGGCAAGTTCGGTCGTGATGAAGCCGTTGGCATCGTGAACAGCGCCCTGGAAACGGGCATCAACTTTCTTGACACCGCTCCCCTGTACAAGACCGAACCTTTTCTGGGTGAAGCGTTGCAGGGCGTCCCTCGCGACAGTTACATCCTGGCTACCAAGATCGGGCGTCTGCCGGATGGCGCGGGCGGCTTCATCTTCGACTTCTCGCGTGATGGTGTCCTGCGCAGCTTCGAAAACAGCCTGAATGCGCTCAAGCTGGACCGCGTTGATATCCTGCACATTCATGATGCGGACTGGGAGGACCGCTACGACGAGGCCCTCAATGAAGCCTGGCCGGTTCTGGACGAGTTGCGCAGCCAGGGCGTCGTCAGCGCTATCGGCGCCGGCATGAACCAGTGGGAGATGGAACTCGACTTTTCACGCGCCGCCCACTTTGATTGCTTTCTGCTGGCCGGTCGCTATACCCTGCTGGAGCAGACCGCGCTGCCCGCCTTGCAGGAGTGGCAGGAGCGCGGCATCGGCATCTTCGCCGCCGGCATCTTCAACAGCGGCATCCTGGCTACCGGTGACAGCGAAAACGCGCGCTACAACTATGAGACTGCGCCGCCGCAGGTCCGCGAAAGGACCCGCCAACTTGAAGCCATCTGCAAGCGCCACGCCGTCCCGCTCAACGCCGCCGCCGTCCAGTTCGTCTGGGCGCAACCGGCCTACACCTCGCTTGTCATCGGCGCCGACCGTATCCACCATGTTGCGGAAAACCTGGCTGCACTGAAGTTCGATATCCCGGGCTCGTTCTGGCAGGAACTGGCGCAAACCGGGATGATGGATGCAAAGGCACCTCTGCCTGGTTCACCAGGCGTCTGGACATAGCAACAACGACCTGGCAACACCCTTGCAGGATTCAGGAGGAACCATGGCATCAGAGCAACAACAGCGGCAAAAGCTGCTGATTCTTTACCTCAGCACCTCGGCGCTCGACAGCGACGTCAAGGGCTGGACGATCTACGACGGCACTGGCCAGGAGCAGCACACGACCGGCGACAGCGACACGCCGCCCTATGTCAACGGCATGGACGCCCTGCTCGACGGCTGGCGCGTCATTCAGTTTCCCCAGCTCATCCCGCCCTATCCAGGCATGGAGTACAGCACCTCGTTCAAGAAGAACGAATATATTTTCGAGAAGCTGGAGATGATCGACTGATGGACAAACAGCATTTGCTCACTTCACGCCAGGTGGCGGAATTCGTGGCGCGCGGCTTTCTGCGCTTCGACGAAATCGTCCCGGACGAGGTCAACCAGGCGACGATGGATGCCTTCGAGGCCGGCGGCATCAAAAGTTACCCGGCCGGCACGCCCTTCACCGAGTGCTACCCGGCGCCTTCGCCCATTGGCGCCATGCTGCGCATGCCGCAGATCCAGGGCGCCCTCGATAGCCTGGTCGGCCCCGACCCGCTCTTCGACCACCATGCCATTCACGTGCGCCAGCCCATGGAGGGCAAGGCCCAGGGCATGCATGGCGACTCAATCATTGACACGCGCCTGCACTTCGACGTGCAGCTGATGTACTTCCCGCACGACGTGCCGCTGGAGATGGGCGGCACTCTTTTGTTGCCCGGCAGCCACTTCCGCCGCATCAACGAGGCGGAGGTCTCCCGCTACCAGAATTTCATCGGGCAGATTCCCATGGTCTGCAAGGCGGGCAGCATCCTCCTTCTGCATCATGGCATCTGGCACTGTGGCCGCCAGAACCGTACCGACCGCAACCGCTACATGTACAAGATTCGCCTCAATCCAGGCGTACGCCAGCTGCGCCTGTGGAACACCGATGACCTGAACGCAAGCACCAATGCACACCAGCCCATCTTCGCCGGCGAGAAGCGCGACGATGTCCAGGCGATTCTGGCCCGTCTGGAGCCCTGGTTCGAGGCCGGCGACGGCCGCCTCGAAATCGTCAACCGCACGCTGCTGTGGCGCTTTCTGACGGGCGACGAGGACTTTGACGTGCACTACTGGCTCACGCGCCTCGAAAACATGCCGGAGGCCCGGCTGAGCGCCTGAGCGGACTGACAGGGCTGCGCGCATGAAAATCACGAAACTGGAAACTATTTTCGTCCGGCCACGCTGGCTCTTCCTCAAGATGCACACGGATGAAGGCGTTGTCGGGCTGGGCGAGCCGGTCGTGGAGGGCCGCGCGCAGACCGTCGCCGCGGCCGTGCACGAAATTGGCCGCTACCTCATCGGCCAGGACCCCACGCGCATCGAGCATCACTGGCAGGCCATCTTCCGCGGCCAGTTCTATCGTGGAGGCCCGGTGCTCACCAGCGCGCTCTCCGGCATCGAACACGCCATGTGGGACATCACCGGCAAGTGGTTGGGGCAGCCGGTGTACAAACTGCTGGGCGGCGCCGTGCGCGACCGCATCCGCGTCTACGGCTGGCTGGACGACAGGTCATACGGCGATTACGTCGAGCAGGCGAAAGTCGGCGCGCAGGCCGGCTTCACGGCCTTCAAGCTGGGGCTGCCAGGCGCCGTCAACATCGTCGATACGCGCCAGAAGGTGGACGAAATCGTCGCACACTTTGCGCGCTTTCGCGAGGCGCTGGGGCCGGAAATAGACATCGGCATCGACTTTCACGGACGGGCCAGCCCGGCCATGGCCGTGCGACTGGCCAGCGCGCTCGAACCCCTGTATCCCTTCTTCATCGAGGAACCGGTGTTGCCGGAGAACGTGGACGCGCTGGTGACCGTGGCGCGCAGCACCAGCATCCCCATTGCAACCGGGGAGCGCCTGTTCACCAAATGGGCTTTCCGTGAAGTGCTGGAGAAGCAGGCCGCCGCCATCCTGCAGCCTGACCTGGCGCACGCCGGCGGCATCCTTGAAGTGCGCAAAATCGCGGCCATGGCCGAGTGCTGGTACGCCGCTGTGGCGCCACACTGCCCGCTGGGCCCTATCGCGCTCGCCGCCAGCCTGCAGCTGGATGCCTGCATCCCCAACTTCCTCGTGCAGGAGCACTTCACCACTGGCGCAGGCTATCTGAAGGAACCTTTCCAGATCATCGACGGCCACATTCCGCTGCCGCAGGGGCCGGGCCTGGGCATCGAGCTGGACGAGGAGGCCATTGCCACGAAAGTCTACGACGGCTCCTGGGATACGCCGCGTCTGTGGCACAGCGATGGCTCGGTCGCGGACTGGTAGTGTCAGTCGAACCGGCAGCGCCCTGGCGATTCCCCTGGCGCCGGGCAACTCGATAGCCGGGGATAGCACTAACCTCCTACTTGCGGCGCTGTTACAATGGCGGCCGCTTCATCCACTGTGGCGTGCGAACTGTCCGCCGCACGCGGATGACGGTTTGTCCTGCAGATTGATGTCCGGGAGCATTTGATGGCCACACAAATCCCTTCTCTCGCCCTGCAACTCTATTCACTCCGCGCCGGGCTCACCGATGACTTTGAAGGCATCGTGCGCAAAGTGGCCGCGGCCGGTTACGCTGGCGTCGAGCCTTTCGGCTATCCTGGTCGCGACGCCGTCGCGGAGGGGCGTCTCTTCCGCGAACTTGGCCTGCAGGTGCCGAGCATTCACGCCGGCTTCCCCTCTGGCGCTGGCGCTGACGCCGCAATCGAGGCTGCTCGCGCCGTCGGCACTGAACGTATCATCGCCGGCATCGGTCGTGGCGACGCCTGGGACACGAGCGCCAAAATTGAGGCCAACTGCGCGCTCATCAACGAATCGGCCGCCAACGCCGCAGCCGCCGGCCTGCAGGTCGGCTACCACAATCACTGGTGGGAATTCGACACTATCGTTGACGGCCGGCCGGTCTGGCTGCACATGCTCGACATGCTCGACGAGCGTGTCTTTTTCCAGGTTGACACCTACTGGTCGCAGGTTGGCGGCGCCGACGTCGTCAGCGTGCTGAATACGCTGGGCGCGCGCGCCCAGGTGCTGCACATCAAGGATGGCCCGGCTGACGACCCGGCCGCGGACATGGTCGCGGTCGGCAGCGGCGTGATGGACTGGCCCGCCATTCTGGCTGCCAGCGACGTCGACTGGGTCATCGTCGAGCTGGACCGCTGTGGCACGGACATGTTGCAGGCCGTGCGCGACAGTTGCGCCTGGTTGACCGGGGAGGGTCATGCCCGTGGACAGGGTTAGGGTCGGCGTCATCGGTTGCGGTCATATCAGCGACCACTACTTCAGGGGTTGCGGCCTTTTCGACATCCTGGATATGCGCGCCTGTGCCGACATGGACATGACGCGGGCGCACAAACTGGCCGAGGCGCACGGCGTCCGCGCGCTCACCGTCGAGCAGTTGCTGGCCGACCCTGAAATCGAGGTTGTCGTCAATCTGACGCCGCCGGCCGCGCACGCCGAAGTCGCGCTGGCGGTCATCGCTGCAGGAAAGCACGTCCACAACGAAAAGCCGCTCGCCCAGACCCGCGCCCAGGGCCGGCGCACGCTGAAGGCTGCCGACGCCGCCGGCGTACGCGTGGGCTGCGCGCCAGATACCTTCCTCGGCGGCGGCCTGCAAACCTGTCGCAAGCTGCTTGATGAAGGCTGGATCGGCCGGCCGGTGGCTGCCAGCGGTTTCTTCCTCAGCCATGGTCCGGATATCTACCATCCCAACCCGGATTTTTTCTACAAACCTGGCGGCGGGCCGCTGTTTGACATGGCGCCCTACTATTTGACCGCTCTCATCCATCTGCTGGGACCGGTTAAGCGCGTGACCGGTTCGGCCTCCGCCTCCTTCTCCCAACGCTTTGCCACCCATCCCGGACTGCCGCCGGAAAAATTCGGCTACGCCATCGACGTGGAAGTGCCCACGCACGTTTCGGCCGTGCTCGATTTCGCCGACGGTTGCATCGCCACGCTCATCACCAGCTTCGACGTCTGGTCCCAAAATTTGCCGCGCATCGAAATCTACGGCAGCGAAGGCACGCTCTCCGTCCCGGACCCCAATCACTTCGGCGGCCCGGTGCGGATTAAACGCGCCGGCGCAGATGACTGGAGCGAGATTCCGCTGACGCATCATGCGGAAGTGCTGCGCGGAATCGGCGTCGCCGACCTCGCTCATGCCCTGCGTTCGGGACGCGCCCAGCGCGCCAGCGGCGCCCTCGCCTGGCATGTCCTCGACCTGATGCACGCCATCCTCGAGTCCTCAGAAAGCGGCCAACACGTCGCCATCCAGAGCAGCGCCGAACGCCCGGCGCCCCTGCCCACCGGCTTGCTGCCAGGGCGCCTGGATGACTAACATCGCGCCTGCCAGCGCGAAAGGGAATGCCATGTCCACTCCCGCCCAGGTCGGGATCATCGGTTGCGGCAACATAAGTGACAGGTACTTCAAATGGTGCGCCCGCTTCATCGATATCGAGATCGTCGCCTGCGCCGACCTGCTGCCGGAACGTGCCGGGGCCAAAGCCGCACAATATGGCGTGCGTGCACTCAGCATTGACGCGCTGCTAAATGATCCGGATATCTCGATTGTGCTTAATCTCACGATTCCCCAGGCGCATGCCGAGGTGGATCTGGCAGCGCTTGAGGCGGGCAAGCACGTGCACAGTGAAAAGCCGCTGGCGCTTGGCGTGGCAGACGGGCGGCGCATCCTCGCTGCGGCCAGTGAACGCGGGCTGCGCGTCGGCTGCGCGCCGGATACTTTCCTCGGCGGCGGCCAGCAGACCAGCCGCAAACTGGTCGATGATGGCTGGATTGGCCGGCCCGTCGCAGCGACCGCCTTCATGGCCGGCCACGGCCACGAATCCTGGCACCCGGACCCGGCCTTCTACTTCAAGGCTGGTGGTGGCCCCATGCTGGACATGGGCCCCTACTACATCACAGCTCTGATTAACCTGCTCGGCCCGGTGACGCGCGTCACCGGTTCCAGCAAAACCACGTTTCCGCAGCGCATCATTACCAGCCAACCTAAATATGGTGAGGTCATTGACGTCGACGTAACCACGCACCTGGCGGGCGTGCTTGAATTCGCGGCGGGAGCCGTCGCGACAGTCGTGATGAGCTTCGATGTTTGGGCCCACAACCTGCCGAGCATTGAGATCTACGGTTCCGAGGGCTCAATGGCCGTGCCAAACCCGAACACCTTCCGCGGGCCGGTACTGCTGCGCCGGGCCGCTGCGGAAGAGTGGAGCGAGGTTCCGCTTTCACACAGTACGGATGTCGAACGCGGCATAGGCGTCGCCGACATGGCCAGCGCTATCCGCAACGGCCGCGCGCACCGCGCCAGCGGCGAGTTGGCCATGCACGCGCTGGAGGTCATGTTGGCGGTGGATGAGGCTTCTGCCAGCGGCCGCCATGTGGCCATCGAGAGCAGCGTCGCGCGCCCGGAGCTGCTGCCATTGGGTCTGCTGCCCGGCCACGTGGCGTTGTAACGAGGGGGTCAAATGTCTGGCGAACGTTTTTTCGTCACCGGCGCGCTGGGTTGTATCGGCGCATGGGTCACGCGCAACCTGCTGCGGGCCGGGCATCCGGTCACGATCTTTGATCTGGGCAGCGACCGCAAACGCCTGCAGCTGATTCTGGAGCCGGCCGAGATCGACCTGATCGACTTTATGCAGGGCGATGTTACCGACACCGCCGCCGTGGAGTCTGCCCTGAGCGCTTCCTCTGCGACGAGAGTCATTCACCTGGCGGCGCTGCAGGTGCCCTTCTGCAAGGCCAATCCGCCGCTGGGCGCAAGCGTCAACGTCATCGGCACGATCAACATTTTCGAGGCTGCAAAGGCGCTGGGGATTCCTCACATCGTCTACGCCAGCAGCGCGGCGGTATACGGCAGCGGCGCAGACTACGAGCGCGACATCATCGAGAACGACGCGCCCTTCCTGCCGCGCAACCTGTACGGCGTCTTCAAGCTGGCCAATCAGGGCACGGCGCAGATATACCACCAGGACTACGGCATCAACAGCATCGGCCTGCGCCCCTACACCGTTTATGGCCCGGGCCGCGACCAGGGCATGACTTCCACACCCACGCGCGCCATGCTGGCCGCCGCCGCCGGTCAGCCCTGGCACATATCCTTCGGCGGCCGCAACGGCTTCCAGTTCGCAGACGACGTCGCCAAAATCTTCATTCAGGCCGCCAGCCTGCCTGACTGGCAGGGGGCGGAGTCCTTCAACCTGGGCGGCTCAATTGCGCACATGAGCGAAGTGGTCGCAGCCATCGAGCAGGCTGCGCCGGAAGTCGCGGGGCGCATCACCTTCGAGGATGAAGCCCTGGCCCTGCCCGCCGGCACCAGCGATCGCGCGCTCGCTGCCGCCATCGGCCCGCTGCCACACACAGGACTGACAGAGGGCGTTGCCTTCACCATTGCGCATTTCCGCGACGCGCTTGTCACCGGGAGGATCAACCTTGACACATACGGTGCCTGACGCCCGTACCCTGCGCGAGCTTTTCATGGTCGACCCCGAGGTCGCCTTCTTCAATCACGGCTCCTTCGGCGCCTGCCCGCGCCCGGTCTTCGAGGCCTACCAACGCTGGCAACGGGAACTGGAATGGCAGCCCGTTGAGTTCATGTTTTATCGCGTTCCCGAAATCCTGAGTGAAACGCGGGCTCACCTGGCGCGATGGCTGAACACAGCGGGCGGGAATCTGATCTTCACGACCAACGCGACCATGGGCATGAATACTGTCGCGCGCTCGCTGCCGCTGGAACCCGGCGACGAAATCCTCACCTGCGACCACGAATACGGCGCAATTAACAACACCTGGCGCTACATCTGCGAAAAGACCGGCGCGCGCATGGTTGTCCACCCCCTCGTGCTGCCGCTGGGTACGCCAGAGTCTTTCGCGGAGGAATTCTGCGCGGCGATTGGCCCGCGCACCAGGATCATCAGTCTCAGCCACATCACTTCGCCCAGCGCGCTCATTCTGCCGATCGCCGCAATTTGCCGCCGCGCGCGCGCAGCCGGCGTGCTGACGGTCATCGACGGCGCCCATGCACCGGGCCATGTCGAGCTGGACATGGAAGCCATCGGCGCGGACTTCTACGCCGGCAATTGCCACAAGTGGCTCAGCGCGCCCAAGGGTTCCGGCTTCCTTTACGTACGTCCCGAGCATCACGAGCTGGTCGATCCGCTCGTCATCAGCCACGGCCAGTATGCCGGGCCCAGGGCCATCGACATTAGCGAGAAAGGCCAGCAGCGCTCCAGCCTGTCGGAACGCCATGACTGGCAGGGCACGCGCGACATGGCCGCGTGGTTCGCCATAACGGACGCCATCGACTTCCAGCGCGAGCACAACTGGCCAATGGTGCGGCAACGCTGTCACGCGACGGCGCTGGAACTCGCCGGGCGCATCACGGCGCTCGGCGGCGGCCTGCCGTCCCTCGCCAGCGACCCGGACAGCTGGCATGGCCAGATGATCTCGATTCCGGTGCAGGCCGACGACCTGGCCGGCAAGTTCCGCCAGTTGTATGAAGACTGGAAAGTGGTCGTGGCCGGTAGCGAAATTGAAGGACAGGCCTGCTTGCGCCTTTCGGTACAGGGTTACAACACCGAAGAGGAATGCGAGCGCCTGGTCACGGCGCTGGCGGCAGTAACGAAGTCCTGAGCAGGCCGCTTTCCTGAAGCCTGCGCTCCAGAATCTGGCCTTCAAGCGGCCGACGCAAGAGCAAGTCACAGCCGGCGGCCGCGTCCACCGCGGCCTGGGGAATCAGGCCCACCAGTTCGCTTGAATGCAGGGAAACGACCTCGCGATTGGCTTCGTGGCGCAGGGCCGCCATGACCTGCGCCAGGCCAGTGCTCCGGTAGTCGGTCAGATTAATGGAGACCTGGGCGCGCCCGCCGACCAGCATTCCCAGCGCCTGCACGCCCGCCAGGCCACCGCCCGAGGCGCGTATCCGCCGCGCAATCCGCTGCGCAATGCGAAGGTCCGTCGTGGTCAGCCACACGTTAAAAGCGATGAGCGCATCACGCGCGCCGATGGCAACTGCGCCCGCGCTGCCCATGAGCGACGGGCCGTAATCCGGTCGTCGCTGCTCATCGATGCCAATTTCTGCACGCAGGCCCTCGTAGCCTCCGCGGCGCAGGTCGACCAGTCTTTCGTTGTGAGGCCTGCGGGCGGATTCTGCATAGAGATAGACTGGCAACTGTAACTCCTGTCCGACGCGCAGCCCCAGCATTCGCGCCAGCGCGTTGCAGCGTTCCATGGTCACATTCTGCAGCGGCATGAGCGGAATGACGTCCGCGGCGCCAAAGCATGGGTGTTGCCCCTCATGGGTCTCCATGTCGATGAGTTGCGCGGCGCAACGGATTCCCGCAAACAGACTGTCCACCAGCGCCTGTGGCGGACCGGCGCAGCTCAACACGCTGCGATTGTGGTCCACGTCGCTGTGGACATCCAGTACACGCACCTGCGGGTTCGCTGCGACCGCAGCGACCAGGGCGTCGATTATCGGTTGCCGCCGTCCTTCGGAAAAATTCGCCGCGCTAAATACCAGCATCGCCGCCCTCCTCCTCAGCCACATTACTGTATCGTAGAGCGCAGACCAGCAGCTGATTGACAGGGCCTGAGTCGCGTGTCAGGCTTCGTGCCTGGGTTCGACAGCGACAGGAGCCAACATGCAGAAGAAAAGCGCCGTGCTGCTGGGCGCCGGCAGCCGCGGCCTGCTGGCCTACGGCCCCTACGCCCGCGCCCACCCGGAGGAACTGGAGTTCGTCGCCGTGGCCGAGCCGCAGCCTGGGCGCCGTGAACGCTTCGCTGCCGAACACGGCATCCCGCCTGAGCGCCAGTTCGACTCCTGGGAAGCCTTGCTGGCAGAGGGCCAGCTGGCAGACCTGCTCTTCAACTGCACGATGGACCAGATGCACACTGCCTCCACCCTGGCTGCCATCGAGGCCGGCTATGACATTCTGCTTGAAAAGCCTATGGCGCACACCCTGCTGGATAATCTGCGCCTGGCGCAGGCTGCGGAGGCGAGCGGGCGATTGCTGGCAATCTGCCACGTGCTGCGCTACACGGCCTTCTTCCGCACCCTGCGAGAAATCCTGCGTTCCGGGCGTTTGGGGCGAATCGTCAATGTTGACCACCGCGAGAATCTGATCTACTGGCACATGGCGCACAGCTTCGTGCGCGGCAACTGGCGCAATGAAGCCGGCTCGGTGCCCATGCTGCTGGCCAAATGCTGTCACGACCTCGACATCCTGGGCTGGCTGCTGGGCAAGCCCTTCACGCATGTCAGTTCCTTCGGTTCGCTCACCGCCTTCACGCCGGAGCACGCGCCGCCGGATGCGCCGTTGCGTTGCACGGACGGCTGTCCCCATGCCGAGGCCTGCAAGTTTTACGCGCCCCGCTTCTACGCCAAAGATGGCGACGGCTTTCTGCTCAACGCGGTCGCCATGAATGCCAGCGCTGCCGAGCGACTGGAGCTGCTGGCTACCACCAGCCCCTACGGCCGCTGCGTCTGGCACTGCGACAACACGGTCGTCGACCACCAGACCGTGGCGCTGGAGACGGCGGATGGCACCACTGTGACGCTCATCATGCAGGGACACGGCTTCGAAGAGTGCCGCACCATGCGCTACGACGGCACCCTGGGCACCCTGCAGGCGCGCCTGGGCGGCAATGGCGGCAACAAGATTACGCTGCGCGATCATCACAGCGGCAGGAGCGAACAGATCCCGGTGCAGGACGCCGCCAGCGGACATGGCGGCGGCGATTTCGGCATCGTGGCCAGCTTCCTGCGGGCAGCGCGCGGCGAGCCGGACAAGGACCTGCCGACAGCGCGTGAGTCGCTGGAGAGTCATCTGCTGGCCTTCGCCGCCGAGGAAGCGCGCCAGAGCCGCAAGGTCGTAAAGCTGGAGCACTATCGCCGCAAGGCCAACAAGGAACTGCAACAGGCGCTCAAGACGCGCTGAAGCCGACGGCTCCTGCGATCCTCCGCATTGCCCAGGACACCAATGTGGATGTCTATGGGCGTGCCCTGCCCTCCGACGCAGCGCCCTGCGACCAGCAGGTCTTTTCAGACGTCTGTGAGCCCGAGCGCTCACGCGTCAGTTCCTCGTCGATGGTTTCGGTGTATCGGCGCCTCTGCCTGGTCGACATGCATTCCGATCCCCTCGTCGATCTGGACAACAACCTGCAACTCATTCCGGCTGCCGCTGAAAGCTGGGAGCCTTCTGAAGACGGTCTGACCTGGACCTTTCACCTGCGTCCCGGCCAGTTCTGGAATGATGGCGAGCCGGTTACGGCGCACGACTGGGTATCTTCCTGCCAGTTGACTGCGGCGCCGGAAACTGCCTGCGACTTCACCTGGATGTACGCTGGCATCATCAAGAACTACCAGGAGGTCGTCGCCGGCGAGCTGCCGCCTTCAGAGCTGGGCGTTGTCGCCGTTGATGACAACACCCTGGCAGTCTCGACCGTATTCCCCTTCCCGCCGCTGCCCAACATGCTGGTCTTCTGGCCGCCGCTGCAGGCCAGGTCACTGGCGGAGCATGGCCCTGACTACGTGTTGAACCCGGAGACGGCCGTTTCTTCCGGCCCCTTCATGCTGCAGGAGTTTGTGGCGGGCGAGAAGGAAGTCTACGTCGTCAACCCGGACTACAACGGCTATCGCAAGCCCTGGCTGAGCCAGGTCGACGTCGTCTACAGCGGCGTCTCCCGCTTTGTTGCCTTCCAGGATCACCAGGTTCAGCGCGTCAACTACAACTACCTGACGCCGGCCGACTTTGAGATCATCTCCTCCGACCCGGTGCTCAGCGAGAACTACTTCCACACGCCGGGCGACTTCCGTACGGATTACCTCGGCTTCGATACCTTCACGCCACCCTTCGACAACGTGCAGGTGCGTCAGGCCTTTGCCAGGGCGCTGGACCGTGAGGCCATCGTCGACAGCGTGATCGGACGCCAGTTCGCCGTGCCGGCCTACTCCATGCTGGCACCCGGCTTCCCGGCCTCGGATACTGACGGTGAGTTGCGCCAGTACCAGGCCTATGACTGCGAGGCAGCCCAGGGCCTGCTGGCTGAAGCCGGCTATCCTGGCGGCGAAGGCTTCCCGACGACCACCATGCAGATGCGTGGCCAGACGGATGCCATCCTTGCGCGTTACGTGGCCGGAGCGGCCTCGATCAGTGAATGCCTCGGCATTGACATTGAGGTCAACAACATGGAATTCGGCACCTTCATGGACGGCCTGCTGGCCCGCCCGACCACCATCAGCTTCTATGGCGTAGACTACGGCATGGACTACCTCGATCCGGCCAACCTGCTGGGCAGCCTGTGGAAGTCCGATGGCCGCCACACCTGGCGCAACACGGAGTTCGACGAAATCGCCACCGAGGCCAACTCGCTGGTCGGTGACCCCGTACGCCGTGAGCAGCTGTACCGCGAGGCCGAGCGCATCCTCGTTGAGGATGTCGGCGCGGTCTTCTTCTATCACCGCATCCAGGGTGACCTCTTCCAGCCCTGGCTGCAAGGTGGCTTCCGCGACCTGAATGCGCAGAATCTGCCTGGCTGGCAGTGGTACAACCTGTGGATGTACGGCACCTTCTACCTCGACAACACCGTAGGCGATTACGTCAGCGGCTAGTCGAGTTCACAGAAGGAACAAGGGGGTCTGGCGCAAGCGGAGTCAGGCCCCTTTCCCTGTATAGCGGGGTATCCATGACGGGCTACATCATCCGGCGGCTGGTATCGCTGCTATTCGTCCTCTGGGCCGTCGTGACCATCGTTTTCTTTCTGATGAATGCCGTGCCAGGCGGCCCCTTCACCCTGGGGGAGCGCGGCTACTCCGAAGCGGCCATGCAAAACGTTCTGGCGAAGTACGGCCTCGACAAGCCCGTCCACGAGCGCTACTTCACCTATCTTTCCAACATCCTGCGTTTCGACTTCGGCAACTCGTTCTCTGTGACCGGCAATCCACCGGTGACCGAGGTCATCCGTTCCGTCTGGCCGGTTACACTGCACGTGGGCGGTTATACGATCGCGCTCGCATTCAGCCTCGGCATTCTGCTGGGCGTGACCGGCGCCTGGTGGCGCAACAGCTGGATAGACAACACGGTGACCTTCGTCGCCACCCTCGGCATCACCATCCCCGGTTTTGTGATCGCGACCTGGTTCCTCATTGTCTTCGGCTTTCAGGTAGGCTGGGGGCAGGAAGGCAAGTGGATCATTGGCCCGATCGTTGCGGGCGGCAAGCCCCTGCTTTCCAGCGATTATTTTCTGCCGGTCATCACCTGTGCGCTGGCGCCGCTCGCCATTGTGGCGCGCTACACCCGCTCCAGCGTCAGCGACGCGCTGAGCGCGGACTACGTGCGCACAGCACGCGCCAAGGGGCTGCGCGAGCGTAACGTCATGGGTCGGCACGTGATGCGCAACGCCCTCATCCCCATGGTTACCGTGCTCCTGCCCGAAATCCCCAATTTATTGACCGGTTCACTCTTCGTGGAGGTCGTCTTCGGCATCCCCGGCCTCGGCAAGTTCTTTGTAACCAGCATTTTTGCGCGCGACTATCCCATGATAATGGCGCTGGTATTGCTCATCGCATTCTTCTGGGGACTAACCTGTTTGATTACTGATGTGCTCTATACCCTCATCGACCCACGCATCCGCATTTCCGGGAGCCGCTAAGACATCATGTCTGATACCGGCCCTTTCATTGCGGGCGACCTGCTGCCAGATGCGCTGCAGGCGCGGCGATCGCTGTGGGGCGATGCGTTGCGCCGTTTTCGCCGCAACCGCCTGGGAATGCTGGGCCTGATCATCGTATGCTTCCTGGTCTTCCTCGCAGTCTTCGCCGATCTGCTGGCATGGTATGACTACAAGAAAGTGTTTTTTACCATTCGGCATCCTGTCCTGCCCTTTGTGGACCCCGAGCATCCGCTGGGCACGGACACGGCGGGCCGCGACTATCTCTCGCGCCTGATTTACGGCGCGCGCACCTCGCTCTTCATCGGACTGCTTTCGCCCTGCATCGCCTTCGCCATCGGCCTGCCGCTGGGCGCGGTAGCGGGCTACAAGGGCGGCAAATGGGATTTTTTTATCAGCCGCCTGATCGAGATCGGCACCGGTCTGCCCGGGCTGATATTCGCGTTGCTCCTGCTGAGCGTTCTCGGCACAGGCGTGATCAACGTTATTATCGTGCTGTCGATCACCTCCTGGATCGGGCCGGCGCGCATCACGCGCGGCCAGTTTCTCGCCACCCGCGATCGCGAGTTTGTGCTGGCGGCCAGATCCCTGGGCGCACAAGAGTTGCGCTTGCTGTGGCAACACATCCTGCCGAACGCCTTCTCACCCCTGCTGATTGCCTTCTCTTTCGCGGTGCCCGGCTTCATCTTCGCCGAAGCCGGACTCAGCTTCCTCGGGCTCGGGATTACCGAACCGATGGCGAGCTGGGGTAAATGGTGGGAAGCAGTGTCGGCACCACGGTGACCGTCTACTGGCATCTGGCGCTTCTGCCCACCATTCTGATCGCCCTGACCATGCTGGGATTTTCCTTTCTGGGCGATGGTCTGCAGGAGGCCCTGGATTTCACCCGTTCCGAGACCTGAGGGCTGCGACCTGTCGAAGGTAAGCAATGGCAGACGCATGTGGGCTTTCCTGTTGCTGGCTGCGCTGCTGCTGGCCGCCTGCAGCCCGGCTGCTCCTGATGCTACGGCCACACCAACCGCAACGCCCACACCCTTCCCGACCTTCGCCTACATCCAGCCCACGCTCGCGCCCCAGGTTGCCGCCGGCGCCACCAAAGTTGCCGCCACGCTCGCCGCAGACAGTGGTTTCGTGCTCAATGCAGTCAAGGCCGGATACGGCCAGGGCCGCTGGGAGTTCCTCGAATGCGGCAGCTGCCATGGTGCGGATGGATCCGGCACAGACAACGGACCATCCCTGCTCGCCTACAGCGCCCGCGAATCGACGTTCATCGACACGATTCGCACCGACGGCGCTGCCGGCAGCATGCATCGCTTCCCGGCCGAACGCCTCAGCAACAGCGGAGTCAGCAATCTCTATCACTATGTGCGCTCGCTGGGCAGCGCCGGGTGACAAGAGCAGTCTGCTTGCGCGCACTGACAGCCTCGCTGCTACCGGTCATCTTGCTGGCGGCCTGCGCCACAGCACCGGGGCCGAAGCCGGCGTCCCCCACTGTCGCCGCAGACCATTCCATGGCCACCAGTGTCGCTCGAATTGATGCGCTGCAGGTTGCAACGTCCGTCAGCGGCGAAACTGCGCGCACGCTGGAGGCACTTGAGTGGGTGATCCATGCTTGTGTCGACTTTAGCGATGCGCGTCGTGAGCAAATGCTCCAGCACATCGCCTGGCTGCGCGCACCGGACAGCATCCCCCCCGACGTTGCGATGGCGCTTGGGATGCGCGGCAACATCGGCGCTGCGCTGCTCCACGGCATGGCGGTTTACGCTTCAACGGAGTGGCGCCTGCTGGAACGCCCGCCTGCTTCCTGTCTCGTACCGGTTGGACGCGCGCTGGACAACCTTTTGCGTGATGCCGGCGCAGCGCAACTCGGCATCTACGACGGATAGCTCAGCGCGGATTCCATTGTCTCGATTTGGTGAAGGAAGACCTGTCGGAGCAGACGCCGGGGACGCACCGCTTTCGCGTCAGTTCGCAGCGGCCACGGGTGACTGGGGGATGAAGTCCAGGCGTTCGCCGACCTCGCGGAAGGCCTGCAGAGCCCGGTCGAGATGTTCCTTGCGGTGGGTCGCCGTGTAGCTGGTGCGCAACAGTGCGGAGCCCGGTGGCGTGCCTGGCGGGACGACCGCGTTGGTGTAAACACCGGCCTCAATCAGGGCGTGCCAGCCAAGCGCCACCCGGAAGTCATCGCCAAGGATTACCGGGACTATAGGCGTGTTACTGGGGCCGGTATCATAGCCCATGGCCTTGAGGCGGTCACGCATGTAGCCCGCGTTCTCCCAGAGGTTTTCCACGTGCTGACCTTCGGTCTCGATAATGTCGAGCACCTTGAGCACCGTCGCCACGTTGGGCGCGGGCAGCGCGGCCGAGAAAATCAGGGAGCGGGCCCGGTGCTGGATGAAATGCACCGCCTCGGCAGTGCCGGCGATAAAGCCGCCGATTGAGGCGAAACTCTTGCTGAAGGTGCCCATGATCAGGTCGACCTCGTCGCTGAGGTTAAAGTGCGCCGCCGTGCCACGCCCGCCGCCGGTGACGCCAACGCCATGGGCATCGTCGACCATGATGCGCGCGCCATGACGCTTGCAGATTTCGACGATCTCTGGCAGCGGCGCCAGATCGCCCATCATGCTGTAAACGCCATCCACCACCACCAGCTTGCCGGCTTCGGCGGGCAAGCGTGCCAGCACGGTATCCAGGCTGCTGATGTCGTTGTGACGGAAACGCTTCATCTCGCCGCGCGACATGATGCAGCCATCGACGATGCTGGCGTGGTCGTCCTTGTCCACGATGACGAAATCGCCCTTGCCCACCATCGCCGAGATGGTGCCGACATTGGTCTGGTAGCCGGTCGGGAAGACGACCGCGGCTTCCTTGCCGACAAATTCGGCCAGGCGGCGGTCAAGTTCCAGATGCAGCTCCAGCGTACCGTTCAGAAAGCGCGACCCGGTAACACTGGTGCCATAAAGTTCCACGGCTTCGATCATCACCTGACGCACGCGCGGGTCGGTCGTCAGGCCCAGGTAGTTGTTTGAGCCCAGCATGACCACGTCCTTGCCCTCGATGGTCGCGGTCACGCCTTCGGACTGGCTGAGTGCGCGGAAGTAGGGATAGATGCCGATGGATTGCGCTTCGCGCACGCGCCTCATGTCGTTGTCAGTCGCGATCTTTTCGTAAAGATCAGTCATGTACGGTCTCCTGCCCGGTTCCGAAGTGCGCCCCCTGTAACGGCGGGGAACGACCCGCACCACAACCTGACTTCACCATTATGATTTATATGACGGCTTTTTTCCACATACGCGCAACAGGCGTGCGAGGCAAGGCTTGCCGCCGGCCCGCGCCCGCGCTACACTGCTGCGCACTTGTCTGCCTGCCTGGTATGGGGGAGCCGCTGCATGTCCTCGTTGACCATCAAACGCATTTTCGTCTGGGTCGTCTCGTCGATTCTGGGCCTGCTCAGCGCCTGGCTGATCATCACCCTGGGGTTCGCGCTGCTGCCCTCGATTTTCCTGCCGCCCATCATCACGCCGGTCAATTCGGAAGCCATCAGCATCGCCCGTTATGGCACGATTTATTTCCTGACCACGGCCCTGCCGCTGGCCCTGCTCTTCCTGGTCTGGCTGGATCACTTCCTCAGCACAAGGATCCTGCCGGACTAGCGCTACATCGCAGGCTGTGCCCCTTCGTTCAGTCAGTCGCCCCGCAGCAAGGAAGCAAAAGCAGCAAGGCTCAGATCCCTGTTGACACGCAGCCGCGGTAGTTCGTGGCGATCACTGCTGCTGTGTAGCATTCCGGCGTGCGTGCTTACTGCGATCTGATAGCCGGCCTCTTCTGCGATTTGCAGCGCCAGGGCGTCGTAGCTGCCATAGGGCCAGGCGAGCACCCTGGGCGCCACCCCGGTGAACGCCTGCAGACTTTCGCGGCTGCCCAGCAACTCAAAGACCAGCTGGTCGCGGTCGCGGCCGACTAACTCACGATGCGAACGGGAGTGAGATTCCATGTACATGCCCGCCGCAGCCATGGTCGCGACCTGCTCACGGCTCAGATGGTTCGGGTCGCCACTTTCCGCCCGTTCGCTGATGACGAAGAAAGTCGCCGTGTAACCCGCCTCCAGCAACAGGGGCAACACCGTCGTGAAATGACCGCTGTAGCCATCGTCGAAGCTCAATATCAGGGGCTTCGGAGGCAGCGTTGCGCCCAGGGTCAGGGCAGCGTGCAACTGACCAAAGGAGATTGTGTTGTAGCCGGCTTCACGCAACCAGGCCAGCTGCGCCCTGAAGGTATCCGGCCGCACTGTAAGACCGATGCGGAGCGGGTCTGCGTTCGATGGCAGGGAGTCGACGTAGTGATACATGAGGATGGGCACGCGGATGCGCCGCAACGTGCCGTCCTGCGCCGTGAGCAGCCCGGCAATTGCCAGCAGCCACAGCAAGCAGAGAAGCAGGATTCGGCGCGAAGTGTGCTTCATGTCTGCCAGCATAGAAATCGTCTGGCCGGATGTCAAACCTGCGCATGGTCCGATCTGATAGCAATTGAGAGCGGGGCGCAGCTACAGTCCGGCCCATGAGTAAATCCCGCAGTTCGCGTCTGCCTGCACTGCACCGCCTGACGCCGGATGAACGTCTGGCGCTGTTGGCGCGTCATGCGGATTTGTCGGAGACTGAACAGGCTTTGCTGGCGGACGGAAACGGCCTGGGCAGGGAGCAGGCCGGGCAGATGATCGAGAATGCGATCTCCGTCTACGGCCTGCCCCTGGGCATCGCACCCAACTTCATCATCAATGGCCGCGAGCTGCTCGTTCCGCTGGCCATTGAAGAACCCTCGGTGGTGGCCGCTCTCGGCAACGCCGCGCGCATCTTCCGCACTGGCGGCGGCTTCTGCACAAGCAGTGACGAGCCGCTGATGATCGGCCAGATTCAGCTGCTCGACGTCCCCGATCCCGCGGCAGCGCAGGCGGCTATCCTGGAAATGAAAGCCGAGCTGCTGGCGCTTGCGGATGAGTCCGGCGGCAGTATCGTGGCGCGCGGCGGCGGCGCGCGCAATCTGGAGCTGCACCATTTTCCGCACACTTCCGCTGGCCCGATGCTGGTCGTTCACCTGCTCATCGACTGCCGCGACGCGATGGGCGCCAACCTCGTCAACAGTGTCTGTGAGCGCCTGGCGCCACGCATGGAAGCGCTCAGCGGTGGCCGCGCCAACCTGCGCATCCTCAGCAACCTGGCCGACCGGCGCCGCGCGCGCGCCCGCTGTCAGTTGCCTGCGCGTGAGCTGGCGCAGAACGGACAAACCGGCCTGGAAGTGGCGCGAAGAGTCGTCGAAGCTGCGGCCCTGGCCGAGGTAGATCCCTGGCGCGCGGCGACTCACAACAAGGGCATCATGAACGGTATCGACGCCGTGGCCATCGCCACCGGCAACGACTGGCGCGCCATTGAGGCCGGCGCCCACGCCTGGGCGGCCCGCGACGGCATCTACCGCAGCCTGTCACAGTGGCGCCTGGACGAGCAGGACGTTCTGCACGGCTCGCTTGAGCTGCCGCTGGCCGTCGGCACGGTCGGCGGCGCCACACGGGCGCATCCACTGGCGCGCGTCGCGCTGAAGATTCTGGGCGTCGGCACTGCGCGGGAGCTGGCCGAAGTCATGGCCGCAGTTGGCCTGGCACAGAACTTCGCCGCCCTGCGCGCGCTGGCCACCGAAGGCATTCAGCGCGGCCACATGAACCTGCACGCGCGTCAGCTGGCGCTGGCCGCCGGCGCGCCGCCGGAACGCGTCGCCGACATTGCCCAGGCACTGGTTGCCGCCGGTGACATTCGCCTGCAACGGGCGCAGTTGCTCGTAGACACTCTGAAGCACAGGGATGCCTGAACGGAACAGGAATGGAACACATGACCAAAAACGGAATCCTGTCTGAAGCGCACACTACATTTCCGGAGCGCAAGGTCGGCATCGTCGGCTACGGGGCCTACGTCCCCCGCTACCGCCTGCCCGGCAGCGAAATCGCACGCATCTGGACGCAGGGCATGGCCGGCAGCCCGGTGCGCGAGAAGGCCGTCGCCGGACTCGATGAAGACGTCATCACCATGTCCATCGAGGCCGCGCGCAACGCCATCGCCCGCGCCGAGATCGACCCGGCCGAGATTCGCGCCGTCTGGGTCGGTAGCGAAAGCCATCCTTACGCCGTCAAGCCGAGCAGCACCGTCGTCGCCGAGAGCGTGGGTGCGACGCCCGCTGTCATGGCCGCCGACCTGGAATTCGCCTGCAAGGCCGGCACAGAAGCCGTACAGGCCTCCATCGGCATCATCGGCAGCGGCATGGGACGCTACACCCTGGCCATAGGTATGGACACCGCGCAGGGGCGGCCCGGCGATGACCTGGAGTACACCGCGGCTTCCGGCGGCGCGGCCTTCCTGCTGGGGCCAGCGCAAGAGTCCTGCGCGCGCTTCCTCGGCAGCACCAGCTTCGTCACCGACACGCCCGACTTCTGGCGGCGCGAGGGTCAGCCCTACCCCAGCCACGGCGACCGCTTCACCGGCGAGCCCGCCTACTTCAACCACACGCTCAACGCCGCGCGCGCGCTCATGCAGCAAATGGGCACACAGCCGGCGGACTACACCTGGGCGGTTTTCCACCAGCCCAACGTCAAGTTCCCGCAGCGCGCCGCGCGCAGCCTGGGCTTCAGCGCGGACCAGGTGAGCGCGGGCCTGCTCGCCGGCGACATCGGCAACACCTATTCCGGTTCCTGCATGCTGGGGCTGACCGCGGTGCTGGACATCGCCGACGCCGGCGACCGCATCCTGATGGTCAGCTACGGCAGCGGAGCCGGCTCTGACGCCTTCGACCTGGAGGTCACGGAACGGTTGTCGGTGATGCGAGGACGCGCTCCTTCCACCCACGACTACATCGCGCGCCGTAGCGAAATTGACTACGCGACCTACTGCCGTTTCCGCGGCAAGCTAAGGATCTGAGTCGTGAGTATTCTGCGCCTCGGCATCATCAGTTTCGCGCACGCGCACGTCCGCGCCTACGCGGATGTCATGCGCGATTTCGACGATGCAGAGATAGTTGCTGCCTGGGACGACGACCCCGCTCGCGGCCGGCAATACTGTGATCAATTTGGCCTGGACTTCGAGCCGCAGTTGGATGGCTTGCTGGCGCGTCCGGAGCTGGACGCTGTCTTCATCGCCAGTCCGACCAGTCAGCACGCTGCCCACTGTATCGCCGCCGCCCGCGCCGGCAAGCACATTCTGCTGCAGAAGCCGATGGCGCTCAGCCTGGCCGACTGCGATGCCATCGCCGCCGCAGTGCTGGACAGCGACGTGAAGTTCAGCCTCTGCTACCAGATGCGCGCCGACCCGGTCAACCAGAAGATGAAGTCCCTGCTGGACGAGGGCGAAATTGGCAAGGTGGCCATTCTGCGGCGGCGCCACGCCATCCCCATGCTGCTGAACCCGGACTTTGCCTACGCCGGCAACTGGCACATCGACCCGGCGCAGAACATGGGCATGTTCATGGACGACGCCTCCCACGCCGCGGACTGGATGTACTGGATGCTGGGCGCGCCGCTGAGCGTGATGGCCGAGATCGACAACATCGTCACCGACGTCGCGCCGGACGACAACGGCATCGCCGTCTATCGTTTCCCGGGGCGCGAGCTGGGTATCCTGCTCAACAGCTCCACCACGCTGGCGGCCGAAAACACCACGGAGATCTATGGCGACCAGGGCAGCATCATCCAGAACCACGGCGATATGCCTTCGTCCAATGTGCCGCTGCTGCCGGGCGCGGTCGCGCTCAAGCTTTATCGCGCGGCAAGCGGCGCCTGGGAGACCTTCGACTTCCCACTGCGGCCGCAAGGCGAGCGCATCCGCGGTGTGCCGCGACCTCTCATCGACTACCTGCAGGGCCGACGCGGCCCGCTGGCGACGGCAGCAGACGGGCGCGTGTGCATCGAGATGATCCTCGGCGCCTACGAATCGGCCCGCACAGGCCGCCGCGTCCCGCTGGGCGACTCTGCGGTATGCGCCTGAAGTCAGTGAAATTGTCAGTCTGTGCACGTTTCTGACAGGAATTGACAGGTTTTCAGCAGCTGAACGGCTTCATTTGACAGCATTCGGCAGGGATTCGGCCTCGCCTGACAGCAATTGACAGGCATCCGCCTCTATCCTGTTTGCAGCGACAGCACGTTCAGGGGACGGAACAGCACACATGCAAATCTCGCGCAACTGGCGGCTCAACGCCCAGCGCTATCGTCTGCAAGGCTTTCGCCATCGTGACGGCCAGCTGAGCCTGCAGCAGCGGCCACAGATTATTCAGGCGCCGATCCGCCCGGCCCCGGCCCTGCCGCAACCCGCACGCGCCTGATCCACCGGTGATTCCAGATCCTGCTTCGGATGCGGAGCAATTCCAGTTCGCAGGCACTGGCGAAATCTACAGTTTCACAACGCTCGGCAACCCGCCCTCCGGCTTCGAGGACCAGGCGCCCTACACGCTGGCGCTCATCCGCCTCGACGAAGGCCCGCTTCTCACCGCGCAACTGACCGACCTCGACGAGCCGCCGCGCATCGGCGACCGGGTGGAAATGGTCACGCGCCGTCTCTACACAGAAGGTCAGAGCGGCATGATCGTCTACGGCTACAAGTTCCGCCACATTCTGAAGAGAAGCGAAGCAGCAGACTAATAAAGGCGACCCTCACAATGTGAGAGCCGCCCCTTGTCGTTTGTGTGGGATGAGTCAGCCCACTGGCGCAGAAGCCAGCATTGGTGCGATCACCAGCGAAACAATTGCCAGCAACTTGATCAGAATGTTCAGCGACGGTCCCGAAGTATCCTTGAAAGGATCTCCGACCGTGTCGCCGACCACGGCGGCCTTGTGCGCGTCGGAGCCCTTGCCACCCAGGTTACCGGCCTCAATGAACTTTTTGGCGTTGTCCCAGGCGCCGCCGGCATTGGCCATCATCACCGCCAGCATGAAGGCCGAGGCCAGTGAACCCACCAGCACACCCACCAGAGTCTCCTGCCCCACAAAACGCTCCAGCGAATTGCCCCGACCCAGGACGGTCAGCAAGGCAATGAGCACCGGCACGGCCACAGCGACGATGCCAGGCAGCAACATCTGGCGGATGGCATTGTCCGTGCTGATGGCCACGCAGCGCTCGTAGTCCGGCTCGCCAGTGCCGTCCATGATGCCGGGGATGTCGCGGAACTGGCGCCGCACTTCCTCCACGATGGACTGTGCCGCATCCCCCACTGCACGCATGGTCAGCGCGCTGAAGATGTAAGGCAGCATGGCGCCGATGAACACGCCGGTGATGAGGCGCGCATCCAGGATCACGGCAGCAAAGGTGGTTGGCACGTCCGTCCCGCCCAGCGCTGTGATGAAGGCCGTGGTCAGCGCCAGCGCCGTCATGGCCGCACTGCCGATGGCGAAACCCTTGCCGGTGGCCGCCGTCGTGTTGCCGAGGCTGTCAAGCGCGTCAGTTCGTTCCCGCACGCTGTCATCAAGCTCGGCCATTTCGGCGATGCCGCCGGCGTTATCTGCCACTGGGCCATAGGCGTCGGTCGCCAGCGTGATGCCCAGGGTGCTGAGCATGCCGACTGCGGCCAGCGCGACGCCGTAGAGTCCGGTAGCCGCCGTCGCCACCAGGGTTACGATGACCACGATGATCACCGGCGCGAGCGTACTGAGCATGCCCAGCGCCAGGCCGCGGATGACGACGATACCGGCGCCACCGCTGGCGCTGTCAGACAGGCCGCGGGTGGGCCCATAACTGGTGGCGGTGAAATACTCCGTGAAGTAGCCGATGAGCACGCCGCCGATAAGTCCGGCCAGTGTGGCGCTGATCACGCCAGTGCCCAGGCCCAGCAGGGTGCCGATGACCACAATCGCCAGGCCCACCAGCGCGCTGGCGGTGTAGATACCGCGCCGCAGGCTACCCAGCAACATCTCCTGCGTGGCGCCCTCCTCGGTGCGCACCAGGAAGGTGCTGCCCATGCCGATGATGAGGCCGGCGGCCGCAACCAGCAGCGGGAAGAGTTGCCCGGCCAGCTGCAGATCTTGCGCAAGGCCTGCGCCCAGGGTCGCCAGCGAAATGGCGGCGATTATGGAACTGGCGTAGCTTTCGAAGAGGTCGGAGCCCATGCCGGCGACGTCGCCGACGTTGTCGCCCACGTTGTCGGCGATGGTGGCCGGGTTGCGCGGATCATCCTCGGGGATGCCGGCCTCGGTCTTGCCCACCAGGTCGGCGCCGACGTCGGCCGCCTTGGTGTAGATGCCGCCGCCGACGCGTGCGAAGATGGCGATTGAGGTACCGCCAAAGCCGAAGCCCGCCAGCGCGCTCGCCGCCTGCTGTGGCGGCAGTTGCCCGGTGAGCAGCACGAAGAGCACGCTCACGCCCAGCAGGGCCAGCGAGACCACCACGGTGCCCATCACGGTGCCGCTGGCGAAGGCCACGCGCAGGCCCCGGTTCAAACTGTGCGAGGCGGCCTGGGTCGTGCGCACGTTGGCGCGCACGGCAATGTACATCCCGATGTAGCCCGCCAGGCCAGAGGCCAGCGCGCCGCACACAAAGGCGACCGCGGTCCAGATGCTCATGCCGCTGCCTTCCAGCGTGGAAAGCACTACCAGCACCAGCGTGATGATCACCACCAGGATGCCAATTGCGCGATACTCACGGGAGAGAAAGGCTTGGGCGCCGCGCTGAATGGCGCCCGAGATGCGCTGCATGGTCTCGTTGCCGGCGTCCTGGGCCATGACAAAGTTTCGTTGCCAGAGCGCAAACCCCAGCCCGGTCAGACTGGCGATTACGCCCAGCGCGCCTGCGTCCTGAATGGTCAGTTCCATGCACTCCCCCTCGAATGTTCCCCGCGCAGCGGATGGTAGCCGATGCAGGGCCTCATTTCAATCCCGCCACCTTGCAGCGGCCCGCCTGCAGGGTTACGCTCGGGCCATGCAGTCGCTACGCACCGGACGCCACGGGGAAGCGCTGGCGGCCCGTTTCCTGCGCCGGCGCGGCTACGTCATCCTGGATACCAACTGGCACTGCGCCCAGGGCGAGCTGGACATCATTGCGCGCCAGGCCGATATGTTGGTCTTCATTGAGGTGCGCACGCGCCACCAGACCAGCACCGAAGACGCCTTCGCCAGCATAACGGCGCGCAAAATGGAGCGCCTCACAGCTGCCGTCTGGGCCTGGCTGCAGGCCCATGAGTCGACTGCCTCCGCCTGGCGCCTGGATGTGATCGCCGTGGCCCTGGGTGAGCGGACGCAAATTGAACACGTGGAGGATGCGCTTGGCTGGTAGGCCGCCGCTGATCGTCATCCTTGGCGCCACGGCCAGCGGCAAGACCGGGCTTGCACTCGAGCTCGCGACGGCGCTGAACGGCGAAATCGTCGGCGCCGACAGCCGCCAGATCTATCGCGGCATGGACATCGGCACGGCCAAGCCGGACGCGCAGCAACAGGACAGCGTGCCGCACCATTTGCTTGACATCGCCGACCCCGACGGAAATCCGGGGCTGGCCGAGATTCAGCGCCTGGCAAACACCGCCATCACTGACATTCAGCGCCGCGGTCGCGTGCCTTTTCTGGTGGGCGGCACCGGGCAGTACCTCAGCGCCATCGTCGAAGGCTGGCGCATCCCGGTCGTGCCGCCCAACCTGGCCCTGCGCGCGGAACTGGAAGCCATCGCCGCGGAGCAGGGTCGCGCGGCACTGCACCGGCAGCTTGCCAGTGTCGACCCGGTCGCCGCGGCCAGGACGCATCCGAACAACCTGCGCCGCGTGGTGCGTTCGCTGGAGGTCTGGCACGAGACCGGCCAGCCGATCAGCGCGCAGCAGCAGCGCCAGTCGCCGCCCTGGGACATCCTGCAAATTGGCCTGCAACTGGAGCGCAGCGCGCTGCATCAGCGTGCTGACCGGCGTCTTGAGGCCATGATCGACGCCGGCTTCGTGGAGGAGGTGCGAACGCTGCTACAGGCTGGCTATTCCCGCGACCTGCCTTCGATGAGTGGCCTGGGTTATCGCGAGCTGGCCGCGCATCTGCTGGACGACCTGCCGTTGGACGAGGCCATCCAGTCAGCGAAATATGCCACGCACGATTTCATTCGGCGTCAACTCACCTGGTTCCGCGGCCACGATTCCGGCATCCGCTGGCACGACGCAGCCAGTCTACAGCCAGACGCGCTAATCACGGAACTGCGCGCCTGGCTAGACGAGACTCGTTGAGTCTTCTTAGTTACCGTGCAATTCAGGATAGTCCTCCAGCACCATGTCCGCAGCGTCCACGCCGAGGATGGCCAGCATTTCCTTGATGCGCATGGCCTTGTCGCCCGCATCTGCCGCTGACCAGGTGCGGCTCTTCAGCTCAAGGTAGGTTTCTTCGCCAGGCGGACTGATGAAGCGGTCCACGTTGACGTAGAACAGTACGCCCTGAAACATGATGTGCCAGCGGCGCCGATCTTTTTCCAGCGCGCTTTCTGCCACAGGCCGGAAGTACTCGTGGTAGAAGCGCAAGGGCCGGTCCGCCTGCGCAAAAAAGCGAGAGCGCGAAAGCATGACCGCCAGGTCGTAGCTGTCGACCTTGTTGTAGCGCGTCAGGGTCAGGCGGCTGCGCGTCGATTCAACGGCGCCATCGGCGTCCAGCAAATCATCTTCGCGATAGCGCAAGCGGCCGTCCGCCTCATTTTCAAAGGTGAACCAGGTGTCATACTGGCGATAGTGCACCTGCTTCAGCACCTGAACTGCATCGTGAGCGAGCAGACGCTCCAGCGCAGCGGCATCGCGCAACACAAGCTTGGCCTGCACCTCGAAGCTCTCGCCCCGTTCCATCCCCTGGGTCACGGTGAGCAGCTTTGAGAGCACATCGCCGGTCTTCGCTCGCAGAAATTCGTCGACGCGCAGCGCCTGCTCCTGCGCCCTGGCGATTAACGCTTCCTCGTTCAGGGTGAGCAGCTGCCGGTCGCGCATCAGCCAGCGCCCGTGGCAGATTACGTGGGCCACATCCGTGCTCTTGCCGGCGTAGACGATCTGCGAGTAGATGGCGTCCTCGCTGCGCTGAAAGTGCGGCATGTTGTGCGTGCGCCTGGCATCCATCACGATCACATCCGCCAGCTTGCCCGGCTCCAGACAGCCTGTCTGCTCACCCAGGAACAGGGCTTCGGCGCCCTGGCGCGTGGCCATCAGCAGCGCCTGACGCGCGGGCAATGTGGTCGGGTCATTGGCATCCGTTTTCGCCAGAATTGCCGCCAGCCGCATTTCCTCCAGCATGTCGAGGTCGTTGTTGCTAGCCGGCCCGTCCGTGCCGATGCCGACCGTGAGCCCGCGTTCCAGCATGGCGGTCACGGGCGCGATACCGCTGGCCAGCTTCAGGTTGCTGGTCGGGCAATGTGCAACGCTGCAGTCGTGCGCGTGCAAGGTCTCCATTTCAGCCAGATTGATGTGCACGCAGTGCGCAGCCAGCACCTTTGCCTCCAGCAGGCCGACCGCATCGATCTGGTCGACCACGCGCTGGCCATGCTGCGCCAGGCTGTCTTCCAGCTCCTGGCGCGTCTCGGCGATGTGGATGAGCAGTGGCACATCACAGGCCATGGCCAGCGCCGCGCATTCCTCCAGCATTTCACGCGTGCTGGAATAAGGCGCATGTGGCGCGACTGCGGGCGTGATGAGCGCGTGTCCCTTCCAGTCCTCTATGAACCGGCGGGTACGCGCCAGACTGTCTTCGTAACTCTCGGCGTCGGGCGTCGGGAAGCGCAATACGGACTGTCCCAGCACCGCGCGCATCCCGGCTTCGGCGGTAACCCCGGCGATCTCTTCCTCGAAGTAGTACATGTCCGCAAAAGTGGTGATGCCGCTGCGGATTTGCTCCGCGCAGGCCAGGCGCGCGCCCAGGCGACAGAACTCCGGGCTGACGAACTCGCGCTCGGTCGGCATTACGTAGCCCATCAGCCACACATCAAGGCGCAGGTCATCCGCCAGGCCGCGCAGCAGGGTCATGGGCGCGTGCGTGTGCGCGTTCACCAAGCCTGGGAGGATGTAGCTGTCGCTGCAATCCAGCACTTCAGGGGCCTCGTAAGCCGCCATCAACGTTTCGCGCTGGCCCACGGCCACAATGCGCTCGTCGCGGATGGCGACAGCGCCGTCCAGGTAGAGCGAGAAGTCCGCGTCCATCGTGACGACCGTCCCGCCAGCCAGGATCAGATCAACCTGTTCCATTGTCGAAGCCTCGTTTCCGGGGAGATTTGCCCCAGTATAGAGCCGAAGCGGCCATTGGGCACAGCCCGCAGTTGCAGGGCCTTGCAGCGCAACTTTCTCCCGGCCCTGCCTTTTGAGCCAGGCTCACGACGACAAGTCGACAGGAATCCCGCCAGGGAGTACACTGCGGCCAAATCGTACGCTGCCGGGGGCAGAGATGTCGCGCAAGGTCCTGATTTCCCTGCTGCAAACAATCGAGGTCGCGCTGGTCGGGCTCTTCTTCGTCCAGGCCCTGCGTCGTCTGCCCGGCCTGCTGCTCAACCGGAGCGCGGGCGCCAGCCTGTTTGAAGCGGAAGCAGCGGGCAACCCGGCAGCGCCACAGGGCATGGTCGACCCTGCGCAGTTCAGCGGGGAAATCGTTTTTCTGCTGCTTATGCTGGCCCTGCCGCTGCTGGCCCAGTGGTTCAGTCAGGACCGCCGCGCGTTGCCAGTCAGCATGATCTTCATCGCAGTCGCGCGCGCCCTGCCGGCGCTGGGCATCGGCCTAGCCGAAAGCCATGTGAGCGCCGCTGTGCTCGGCGGCGGGCTCGTCTACATCGTGCTCATCATGCGCCGGCGCGTGATGCAGTTCCCGCAGCTGATGATCCTCGGCTTCGCTGCGGACCAGCTGCTGCGTGCCGCCAACCACACTCTTGACCCCTCCTGGAGCGCAGCCTGGGCTGCTCCACAAATCCTGCTCTCCGCCGCGGCCATTGCGATCACCGTCTACCTCATGCGCCGGGCCCAGGAACCTGTGCTCGCAGAAGTTACCGCCCAGCAGGGCCTGATAACGCTCCGCGGCGCGCTTGGCCTGGGCGCCCTGCTCTATCTCGAACTCACCCTGCTGGCGCTGCCCAACGCCATGGCGGCGCGCACTGCCACGCCGCTGAACTTCATTGCGCCCCTGATCATTGCCGCGACCCTGCTGCCTCTGCTGCCGCCTGTGCGCGGCCTGGCGCGCAGTTTGCTGCAAGCCTTCTATGGTGGATTGCGGGGCTGGCTGTGGCTGGCACTGATTGCGCTCTTGCTGGTAATCGGGATACGCGTCGATGGCCTGCCCGCTGCCATCGCTCTGGTGTTGCTGCAATTCGCCGTTAGCCTGATGTGGTGGTGGCTGTTGCGGCCGCAGGAGGAGGGCGATCGCAATCTCGTCTCGGTCGTGTTGCTACCGGCGCTACTCGTTACTGCCCTGTTGCTGCTGGGCAATTACTTCACGGTCGCCGTCCCGCTGGCCGCGAGCCCCTTCCCTGCGCTCGCTGAAGCGGGCGAACTGGTGCAGAGTATGCTGCGTGGCCTGCGCGGGATGGGCGCTGCGCTGCTGTTGCTGGCCGTTATCCTGGCGGCCCTGCCCATGACGCGTACGCGCCACCGAATCGCTTGGGCCCACGATTCCGGCGGCAACAGTCTGCCGGCCTTCCTGCTCGTCCTCGCCGCCACCGTGCTGACCGTCGGCCTCAGCAATCCCCCGCCGCCAGACGAATCACTCGACGCCTCCACCTTGCGGGTGGCCACCTGGAACATCGAGGCAGGCTCGAATATCTACTGGCAGCGGGAGCTCGAACCCTTCGCGCAGACGATTCTGGCCAGCGGCGCGGACGTCGTTTTGCTACAAAATGTCGATGCCGGCCGCAGCACCAGCTTCTGGGTCGACCAGGCCTACTGGCTGGCGCGACGGCTGGACATGCAACATCGCTTCTACCCGACGGCCGAAGGTGTGAACGGGCTGGCGCTGCTAGCCCGCGCCGAGCTGGATGAGCATAATGGCTGGCTCGCCGTCGGCGATGGTCAACAGGGCGGCCTGCAACGGGCTTCACTGGATGTACAGGGCGAGACGCTTACTCTCTACAACTACTGGCCGGGCCAGGCGCCGCGCAGCCTGCAACTGCAAATCGGCGCGATGAACACGCTCATCGGCGCGCTCCACAGTCGCGCGGAACCGGAATTGCTGGTGCTTGGCGCGTCCTTCGCTGAAGCGCCAGACGACCAGCTCCTGCAGCCGCTGCGCGCCGCCGACTTCAGCGACCCCTTCTTTGGCCATGCCCCGGCCAGCATCTGGACGACGATGGCTGAGGGCGAGGAAGTGCGTGCGGACTTCCTGTGGCTGCGGGCACCGCTGCGCGGGCTCGGCACGGGCGTTCTGGCCGCGGCGACATCCGGCCATCGCCTGGCCATGTTCGAGCTTTCACTCAGCTCCGGGCCCGGATAGGCGGCCATCCCTGAGCAAGGCGTCGAGCGCAGCCCTGGCAGCGGCCAGCGCGGCGGACTGTTTGCTGCTGCCACAGCCGGTGCCCAGTTCCTCGTCCTGAATCCGCACGGCGACCGTGAACATTTTTTCATGGTCCGGGCCGGTCTCGGCCAGTAGTTCGTAGGCCGGCGTGGCGAAGAACCTGGCCTGGCTCCATTCCTGCAAGCGACTGCGCGCATCCACCAGGCCTCCCTCGAGCATGCCATCGATGAGCGGCAGCAAACGCGGCACGACAAAGGCTTCGGCCGCGGCCTGTCCCTGGTCGAGATAGAGCGCCCCCAGCAGGGCTTCGAAAGCGTCGCAAAGGATGTTGCGCCGCTGACGTCCGCCACCTTGCGCTTCGCCACGCCCCAGACGCAGCATGTCGCCCAACTGCATTTCCCTTGCGATGTCTGCCAGGGTTTCGCTGCGCACCAGGGCCGCGCGCAGGAGCGTCAGCTCGCCTTCGGGCATGCCGGGAAAGCGCTCGTAAAGTGTGCGCGTGACAGCGAAGGCCAGCACGGCGTCGCCGAGGAATTCCAGGCGCTCGTTGTCTGCTTCGTGCGCCGCAAGCCCGACCTGCTCGTGCGGCCAGGAACGGTGCGTCAGGGCCTGTTGCAGCAGCTTCTCATCGCGAAAGAAGAGCTCGTGGCGTCGCTGAAAGCCGGCAAGGTCCATACGCCTGTCTACAACCGGCAGAAAATCAGCGAGGCATTGTGGCCGCCGAAGCCGAAGGCGTTGCTCATCACCTTGTCCAGCGGCAACTCACGCGCCACGTTGGGCACGTAGTCCAGGTCACATTCCGGGTCCGGCTCGCTCAGATTGATGGTGGGCGGCGCCAGTTGATCGCGCAAGGCCAGCACGGAGAACACAGCCTCCATCGCCGCCGTCGCGCCCATGGCGTGACCGGTCATGCTCTTGGTCGAACTCACCGGAATCTCGTAGGCACTGGTGCCCAGCGCCAGCTTGAGCGCCTTCGTCTCCATAACGTCGTTGAGCTGCGTGGCGGTGCCATGGGCGTTGATGTAGTCGATGTCGCCGGCGTTCAGTCTGGCATCCTGCAGCGCCTGGCCGATGGCCGCGGCGGCGCCCCGCCCTTCGGGGTCAGGCGCGGTGGAGTGGAAGGCGTCCGACGTCGAGCCGTAGCCCACCAGTTCCGCAAGAATTGTGGCGCCACGCGCCTGGGCCGTATCCAGCGCTTCCAGCACCAGCGCGCCGGCCCCTTCGCCGAACACCAAGCCCTTGCGATTGCGGTCGAAGGGACGCGAGGCGCTGGCCGGATCCTCCGCTTCCCGCGAACAGGCGCCGACGCGGTCGAAGGCGCCGATGCCGATCGGGATGATGGGCGCGTCGCTACAGCCCGCCACGGCCTGGTCAATGCGCCCAATTCTGATGAGCTCGAAAGCGCGGCCGATGCAATCCGCCCCGGTGGCGCAGGCAGAGACCGCCGTGCCGCTGGGCCCAACAGCGCCGATTTCAATGCTGACCAGGCCGCTACCGCCATTGACCATCAACATCGGGATGCCAAAGGGCGTAATGCGCCGCGGGTCGCCGGTTTCAATGAGCAGCTCTGCCTGCTCGAAATAGCTTTCCACGCCACCTACGGAGGAGCCCATCACCACGCCGGTGCGCCCGGCGCTGGACTCGTCGATTTCAAGGCCCGACTGGCACAGCGCTTCGCGCGCGGCCACCAGCGCCATCTGCTGGTAGCGATCGCGACGGCGCGCGTCGCGCGCGCTCATGTGTTGCGTCGGCTGCCAGTCGCGCACCTCGGCGGCAACCTTCACCTTGTGCGTTGAGCAATCAAAACGGGTGATGAAGCCTGCGCCGCTGCGGCCCTCACACAGGGCCTGCCAACTGCTCGCCGCCGTCTGCCCCAGCGACGAGACCACACCCAGTCCGGTTACGACCACCCGCCGCATCATCAACTCACTCATGCCGGTCTGCCGTGTGCGGATGATAGCTACCCTCGACCCAGGCACTGCCGGCCGGGCCCTGTTCACGTTTCCACACAGGCACGATCTCCTTCAATCGGTCGATGCCGTAACTCGCGGCCTCAAAGCAGCCTTCGTCCCTGTGGGCGGAGGAGCAGGCAATGAGCACAGTGTTCTGGCCGACGGCCAGACTGCCGACCCGCTGCAGGATGGCGATTCCCTGTACCAGCGGCCAGCGCGCGCGGATTTCAGCGCCCACCTGGCGCATGCGGGCCAGCGCCATCGGTTCGTAGGCTTCATACTCCAGCAGCGCGGTCTGGCGCGGGGCGTTGCCGCGCGTCGTAGTGCCGCGCACCATGCCGCTAAACACACAGACTGCGCCGGTCTCCGGCACTGTGATGGCCGCGATGATCTCGTCGTGGTCGATGGGCGCCGGCGCCAGGCGATAGATTTCAGGCGGGCCGGAGCCGCCGCTGACCGGCGGGAAGAATGCGACCGTATCACCGGCCTGCACTTTCTCGTCGTCAAAGGCGAACTCCTCGTTCACTGCGGCAATCGCCGCGGCCACATGCTCGCGCAGTTGGGGCAGCTGGCGCGTCAGCGCAGTGCGTACCTCCGCAACCGTGGCCGGTTCCTGCGCCAGACGCAGCGTCAGCTGCCGTTGTCCGGCGGCCTCGCGAAGAGTCGCGAAGAGCAGGACTTCAATCTGCATCCAGGCGCTCCTGCGCGACAAAGTCGCCGCGCTGCCCACCACGTTTCTCCAGCAAGCGGATCTCGCCGATGCGCATGCCCCGATCCACCGCCTTGGCCATGTCGTAGACGGTGAGGGCAGCGACCGTGACGGCAGTCAGCGCCTCCATTTCCACACCGGTCTGTGCGCTTGTGCGAACCTGCGCCTGGATGCGCAGCGCGCTGGCTGCTGCGTCAAGCTCAAGCTCGACGTCGACGTGCGTCAGCGCCAGCGGATGACAGAGCGGGATGAGAGCAGCCGTTTGCTTGGCGGCCATGATGCCCGCCAGCCGGGCCACAGCAAAGACATCGCCCTTCTTCAGCGCGCCTTCACGAATGAGTTGCAAGGTGGCCGGCTGCAGGCACACTGTGCCTGCGGCCAGCGCCATACGCTCGCTCTGCGGCTTGGCGCCGACGTCCACCATGCGCGCCACGCCCTGGCCGTCCAGATGTGTCAGTCCGTCACTCATGGCCATGCTCCTGCCTGTGGCCAGTATAGCGCGAGTCTTGTCGCGCACGGAACGCCCGGCTATACTGCCGAACAGAGTTTCCCCCGAAGTGGAGTTTGCTCTTGAGTGTATTCGGCCGTGGTCTCTCCCGCACGCGGCGCTCCTTCTTCGGGCGTATTGCCACGCTGCTGTCCGGCAACGACATCGACGAAGACACCTGGGACGACATTGAGGCCCTCCTCATTCAGGCGGACCTGGGCCTCGCGGTTACGCAAAAGGTGCTGGACAGTCTGCGCTCAAACAACTGGCGCGACAGTGATCAGCTACAGGAAGGTCTGCGCGCGACCCTTGGCGGGATGCTCTTCGCGCCACCACCTTTGGACCTCAGCGGACGTCCGCTCTCGGTCGTGCTGGTCGTCGGTGTCAACGGCTCGGGCAAAACAACAGCTATCGCCCGCCTCGCCCGGCGCTTCAGCCTGGCCGGGCGCAAGGTCATGCTGGCCGCCGGCGATACCTTCCGCGCCGCTGCCATAGAGCAGCTGCAAACCTGGGGGGAGCGCGTCGGCGCGCCGGTCATTGCGGGCCGCTCCGGCTCGGACCCGGCCGCCGTCGTCTTTGACGCCACCAAAGCGGCGCAGGCGCGCGGCTACGACATCCTGATTATCGACACCGCCGGCCGACTGCACACCAATGCAAACCTGATGAACGAATTGAAGCGCATCCGTTCGGTCTCGGCAAAGGTCGTGCCGGATGCGCCGCACGAGGTGTTGCTGGTGCTGGATGGCACGACGGGCCAGAACGCCCTGCAGCAGGCGCGCAAGTTTCAGGAGATGGTGGAGGTGAATGGCGTCATCGTCACCAAGCTGGACAGCTCCGCCAGGGGTGGCATGATTTTCGCCGTCCATGACGAACTGAAGCTGCCGGTGCACTATGTGGGGCTGGGCGAAGGACTGCATGATCTGGTTCCCTTCACACCTGACATTTTTGTAAAAAGTCTCTTCGACGAGAATTGAGTGAAACTTCATGGATCAGCTTGTCAGCCAGTTACAGGCGCTCAAGGAAACGATTGACGGCCTGATTGCGCGCCTCGGAATCGTGGACAAGGAAGCTGCCATCGCCGTCATCGAGCAGGCCGCCAGCGCCACCGACTTCTGGGAAGAACCGGAGGCCGCCAGCCAGAAGATGCAGTCGCTCTCCACCCTTATGGCCGAGGTCGGGCGCTGGCGCAACATGGCCCGCCGCATTGACGACGCGCTTGAACTGGCGCAGCTGGAAGACCCGGGCCTGCTGGAAGAGCTTGGTGCGGAGTACCATGCGCTGCAGCCCCTGGTGGAGCGCATGTCCTTTCACGCCCTGCTCTCCGGCCCGCACGACCAGGAGAGCGCCATCCTCGCCATCCACGCCGGCGCCGGCGGCACGGACTCGCAGGACTGGGCCGGCATGCTGGAGCGTATGTATCTACGCTGGGCGGAGCAGAACGGCTACGCCACCACGGTCATCGACCGCAGCGAAGGCGAGGAAGCCGGCATCAAGAGCGTCACGCTCGAAATAGGCGGCCAGTACGCCTATGGCTATCTGCACAGCGAGCAGGGCGTGCATCGCCTCGTGCGTCTCAGCCCCTACGATTCCGCCAGCCGCCGCCACACCTCCTTCGCCAAGGTTGAGCTGTGGCCGGACATCCAGGGCACAATCGACATTGAGATCAACGAAGCAGACCTGCGCCTGGATACCTTTCGCGCCGGCGGCGCAGGGGGGCAGCACGTACAGAAGAACGATACTGCCATCCGCATCACGCATATTCCGACAGGAATTGTGGTGCAGTGTCAGAACGAGCGCAGTCAGAAGCAGAACCGTGAGCGCGCGATGCAGATCCTCAGGACGCGCCTGTTCGAAGAGGAGCGACTGAAGCAGGAGGCCGAGCTGGCCAGCCTTAAGGGCGAAAATGTGGATGCCGGCTGGGGCAACCAGATTCGCTCCTACGTGCTGCACCCCTACCAGATGGTCAAGGATCACCGCACCGGGCACGAGGTCGGCAACAGCGGTGCCGTGCTGGATGGCCGCCTCAACGAGTTCATGGAAGCCTGGATGCGCGCCCGCGTCGCTGCCAGGGCACCTGCTTGACAATCCAGGTCAGCTGCGTTAGGCTATAAGCATTGTTCATACAATTCACATACCCACACGCGAGGCTGGACCGGACTTGACAGACGGGCCCTGCCAGGCTATGCTTTGTTGCAGTCTATGGTAGAGCATTGCCACATCCTGAATACGCAGCGGCGTCATGTGCGAGCCCTGCGTATTGCTGCGCCTGATTGCGCTATACAACTGCATGATGCCAGCCTGATCCGGACGTCAGGCTGTGCATGGCCGCTTGTCCGGAATGCCTTTTCACCATCCTGAACTGCAGAGGAGGTCACCTTGGAAGCGAAGGATTTCAGCGCACTTCGCATCAGTCTTGCCTCACCGGACCAGATTAAGAATTGGTCCTACGGCGAAGTCACCAAGCCGGAGACGATTAACTATCGCCGCCTGCGCCCGGAGAAGGATGGCCTGTTCTGCGAGGCGATCTTTGGCCCGACACGAGACTGGCAATGCTATTGCGGCAAATACAAGAACCTGCGCTACCGCGGCATCGTTTGCGATAAGTGTGGCGTGGAGGTGACGCGCTCCTCGGTTCGTCGTGAGCGCATGGGGCACATCCAGCTGGCCGCGCCAGTGGCCCACGTCTGGTACACCCGTCGCGTGCCCAGTTACCTGGGTCTGCTGCTCGACGTCAGCCGCCGCAACCTGGACCGCGTTCTGTATTTTGCCCAGTATGTCATCACCAACGTAGATAATGACGCCCGCAAAAAGGCGCTGATGCGCGTTGAGCGCGAACTGGCGCAGCGCGAGATGTTGAAGGGCGGCGACCTCATTGAGGAGATGGGCGCGCTGCGCAAGGAGTGCGACACTTTCTGCGAGTCCGTTGAGGGCCGCAAGGCAGATATCCACAGCAACTTTGACGAGGAGCTGGCGCGTCTCAGCGATGAGCTGATGCAGGAAGCGCAGAAACTGCACCAGCGTATCGAGAGCATGCGGGGCGAAAAGGCGACTTCATCGGTTGTGCTGGAAGCGACAGGCAAGGTCATCGTCGCCGAAGGCAAAAAAGTGAGCGCCAACCACCTCACCAGCATGCAGAAAGCCATCAACAATCAACTCGGCGATTTGCAGGAGCGCACAGAGATCGAGCGCCAGGACAAATTGGCCGAACTCGCCGCGCAGGAAAAGCAGCTCGTCGCGGATACCGACAAGCAGCTGACCGTGCTGCAGGAGCAGCTCAACGAGATGATGGCCACCGTGCGTCACAGCGCGGACAATGCACGCAGCGAACTGCAGGACCTTGCTGTGCTGCAGTTCCTCTCTGAAACGCGCTATCGCCAGCTGAAGGGGCGTTACGGTCGCGTCTTTCAGGCCAACATGGGCGCCGAGGCCTTTTTCGAGATCCTGAAGAATATGGACCTCGAGCGCCTGTCGCTTGCACTGTGGCAAGAGGTTCGCGAGTCCCGTTCCATGCAGCGCAAGAAGAAAGCGACCAAGCGCCTCGGCGTCGTAGAAAGCCTGCGCAAGAGTCAAAACCGGCCGGAATGGATGATCCTCACCATGCTGCCGGTCATTCCGCCCGACCTGCGCCCGATGGTGCAGCTTGATGGCGGCCGCTTTGCCACCAGCGACCTCAACGATCTTTACCGCCGCGTCATCAATCGCAACAACCGCTTGCGCCGGCTGCTGGAGCTGGGCGCGCCGGACGTCATCGTGCGCAACGAAAAGCGCATGCTACAAGAGGCGGTCGACAGCCTGGTGGACAACAGCCAGCGCGGCAAGGAGCTCAGCCGTCGCGGCCGCCGCGAACTGAAGTCGCTAAGCGACATGCTAAAAGGCAAGAAGGGTCGTTTCCGGCGCAACCTGCTGGGCAAGCGCGTCGACTACTCCGGACGTTCGGTGATCGTCATCGGCCCGAGGCTGAAGCTGCATCAATGCGGCCTGCCCAAGACGATGGCGCTCGAGCTGTATCGTCCCTTCGTCATCAGCCGCCTGGTAAACCAGAACTATGCCAGCAACGTGCGGGGCGCCCGGCGCATCATCGAGCGCGAGCGGCCCGAGGTATGGGAGGCGCTGGAAGAGGTCATCAAGGATCGGCCGGTCCTGCTCAACCGGGCCCCCACCCTGCACCGCCTGGGTATCCAGGCATTCGAGCCGCTGCTGGTCGAAGGCAAGGCCATTCAAATTCACCCGCTCGTCTGCTCGGCCTTCAATGCCGACTTCGACGGTGACCAGATGGCCGTGCACGTGCCCCTCAGCGAAAGGGCCGTGCAGGAAGCGCGCGAGCTCATGCTCAGCACGCGCAACCTGCTTAAACCCGCGGACGGCTCCCCCATCGTTGGCCCTTCCAAGGACATGTTGCTGGGGTGCTACTACCTCACCATGGACCCTTCGGTCGAGATTCTGGCGCTGAAGGCGCGCGCTGATGAGTTCCGTGCGATTGACAGCGTGCTCAACACAGATGTGAAAGTTGGCATCGCGTTGCACAGTAACGCCTGGTACTTCGCGCTGCAGCACAGCCTTGACAATGTCAGGCTCTACGACAAAGTCACTGAAGAGGACGACACCGGGCGCGTGCGGGTGGCGGAATCCGCCATCGACCGGACCGTGCGCGCTGTGCTTGAAGGCGAAGTGGACTGTACGCTGGCCAACGCCTACGAGGCGCGCAAATACCTTCGTCAACACGGACTTGAAGATCAGCTGGAAATCGCCAACCTGCACGAACGTCGCCTGATCGTTGACATGGACGAGGTGCAGTACATCTACCAGCTGGGACTGGTTAACCTGCACACCCCCATTCTGCTCGGCAACATCTATGACAATCGTCCGGCGCAGGAAGAAGTCGAGGTGACCACAATTGGTCGCGCGCTCTTCAACCGCATCCTGCCAGACGAAATGCGTTTCGTGCAGGAGACTATGGGCAAGGTCGGGCTGAACGACTTGGTGGCCCGCTGCTACCAGCGTATCGGCTCCGAACTAACGACCGAAGTCGTTGACCAGATCAAAAACTTCGGCTTCCACTACGCAACTATCTCGGGCACGACGATCGCAGTTTCCGACCTGACCATTCCCGAAGAGCGCGCGGAAATTCTCGGCAAGGCCGAAGCCACGGTCGTACGCGCCGAACGAGATTTCCGACGCGGCCTGCTCACTGAGGAGGAACGCTACCAGATCACGATCGACGAGTGGACCAACGCCAAGAATCTGTTGCAGGACCACATCCGCGATGCGTTGGACCCTTACGGCCCCATCGCCATCATGGCCCTCTCCGGCTCCACCAAGGGAGGCTTCGGCCCCATCACGCAGCTGGCCGGCATGCGCGGCCTGATGGCGGATCCATCCGGGCGAATCATCGAAATGCCCATCACGAGCCATTTCCGTCAGGGCCTGACAGCGCTGGAATACTTCATCTCCACCCACGGCGGGCGCAAGGGACTGGCTGACACGGCGCTGCGCACCGCAGACGCCGGTTATCTGACGCGGCGCCTTGTCGACGTGGCCCAGGATGTAATCGTCAATCGCAGCGACTGTGGCACCGAGGCCGGCATGCTCGTCAGTCGCGCGCAGGATATCGCCGGCCAGACCATGTACGAACGCAGCATCGGCCGCGTCGTCTCCGACCCCGTCTATCATCCTGAAACCGGCGAGTTGATCGTTTCGCGCAACGAGTTGGTCGATGAGGAAATCGCGGAGCGCATTCAGCAGAGCGACGTCGAGGAAGTCTACGTTCGCAGCCCGATGACCTGCTCGCTCATGCATGGCATTTGTGCTCTCTGCTACGGGCGCGACCTGGGGCGTGGCGACATGGTCAACATCGGCGCCGCAGTCGGTATCGTGGCCGCCCAGTCTATCGGCGAGCCTGGCACGCAACTGACCCTGCGCACCTTCCACACTGGTGGTATCGCCCAGGCCAGCGGCGACATCACGAGCGGATTGCCGCGCGTGGAGGAGCTCTTTGAGGCGCGCAAGAAGCCTCGTGGCGAGGCAGTCATCGTCGACATCGGCGGCATCGTACGCCTTGGCCGGCGTTCCGGCGTGCGCATCGCCACCGTAATCGACGAGCAGGTGGACCAGGAGGAACATACGCTGCCGGAAGGTTGGGAACTGCTGGTTGAGGAAGATCATGAAGTCAAGCCTGGTGACCCGCTCGCGCGCTCCAGTGGAAACCCCGACCAGACGTTGACGGCCGGCATGGTGGGCAAGGTGCATATTGAGGAAGACAGCATTTCTGTTATCTGGCGCCTCCGACACGAGGAAGAGTATGAGATCCCGTCCAGCGCGCGCCTGACGCCAGAAGTCTATGACGGCGCCGAAGTGCACCCCGGGCAACAGCTGACCGAGGGCGCAAGCAACCCGCACCGCATCCTGCGCATCCTGGGTGAAGAAGAAACGCGCCTTTATCTACTCTCCGAAGTGCAGAAGGTCTATCGCAACCAGGGTGTGAACATCGCTGACAAGCATTTTGAGGTCATGATTCGCAAAATGCTCTCGAAGGTGCAAATCTCCCGTAGCGGCGACAGCGAGCTGCTGCCCGACGAATTGATTAACCGGCTGCGTTTGCTGGATATCAACGAGAATCTGCTGGCCGAGGGCAAGGAGCCGGCTGCCGGCACGCCAGTGCTGCTGGGCATTTCGCGCGCGGCGCTGAGCACCGACAGCTTCCTCTCTGCCTCCAGCTTCCAGCACACCATCAAGGTGCTGGCAGGCGCAGCAATCGAGGGCAAGCAAGACAAGCTCTTCGGCCTGAAGGAAAACGTCATCATCGGCAAGCTGATCCCGGCAGGCACCGGCTTCCACACCTATCAGGATCGCGAGCTGGTTGCCCCGGAGGTCTCGCTGGAGGATCAGGGTGCGCTGCTCATCGAGGACCTGGATGCCCTTGATGATCTTGATAACTCCGAAGATCTGGACACCCTGGACACCTTGCTTGACGACGTTGTAGCAGAAGGCGGTGAAGCACTCGCCGAGGTAATAGAGGACGCTGAAACCGGAGCAGACAGCTTTGAAGAGGCTGATGACGGGCTGGACGCGGTCGTCTGAGTAATGCCGAAATCCTGAAATGCAGGGGCGGTCCCTACGGATCGCCCTTTTGCTTTAAGCGCCTAGTGTCAATCGTAGCTTTGGAGTTGTACATCCGCTCGTACCGAATCGTAGATCATCCAGTACAGCGGGCGTTCCTGTGGCTGTAGCGGCACCAGCAGACTGTAGGCAGCGCGCTCGTCACGGCTGCTCACCAGGTGCGGCAACCAGGCGAAATTCATGTTCCACAGGATCATCGGGCCTACGTAGTCCAGCTGCTGGCCAATCTGGAAAGCGCGCAATGTATTGGTAGCCTGGCGCCATTTGTCGTTGTAGCCGACGAATGGCTCCGGCGGCTCGCCAGGCAGGCTATCCCAGGTGGGCCAGCCAAACTCGGTTACCCAGATGCGCGCGTCGGCATCGCCATAAGCCAGCATGATGTCTTGATAGCTGCGGAGTGTGTCGAGGAAGAAGAATTGGGGCGCATCGTCCCAACCCTGATTGGCAACCGCGTTGCAACAGCGCACATCAGGCGGGTTGCCCCAGCCGAAGGGATGCGCGCCGATTTGCACAGCGTCCAGACTTGCCAGACCGGCGTTGTACATTTGGCGCAGATAGCTGCGATCGTCCACAGACCAGGGGCTGTTGCCGGTGGGCGCAACGCCGGCAGTGAGCACAATGATGGGAGTATGGCGTGGCCTGTCTTCGTCGAACTGCATGCGATATGAATAATTGTTGATTGCATCACGAGCGACCCTGAAGTAGCGCATGTATTCGCTGCCGCTGACAGGCCGGCCCGTCCACTCCCGCAAGAGATTGGGCTCGTTCCACACCTCAACGGCGTCAATAACGTCACCAAACTCTTCCAGCATCAGGTTGAGGAACGAGGCCAGTACCTGCGGGTCATTCGGCGGGCCGGCTTCGCTGTGATCTGAGCGCGACCAGTCCGGCGCGCGTGCCACACTGACCAGCACATTGAGGCCTCTCCGCTTCAGATCCTCGAGATAGAGCTCCTGACGCCTGAAGTCTTCTCCCGTATCGCCAGGACCATAGGGCTGCAGCAGCTTCCAGTCGATCTGCACCTTCACCCAGCCAAGTCCCAGCTGCTCCGTAAGCCGGGCCACTTCTCCGAATTCGTCCTGGCTGAGCAAGGTATGCACCTGTATGCCCATGCCCGACGGCTCAAGAAAGGGCAACGGCGTGGCAGTGGGAGACGCTGGTGTGAACGTGGCAGTGGGAAGTACCGTTGTGCCAGTTGCTGTGGGCACCGGAACATCGACAGGAATATCAACTGGAGAGGGAATCGGGATTACCGAAGCCTCCGGGACGCGGGCCAGCAACTGAGGCTGCAGGACAAGCGTGGGCGTCACATAAACAGGGATGGGAGTCTGTGGAACGCAGGAAACGATTGCGAGGAAAAGCGCGACGAAAAACAGATGCAGCGACAGACGTCTCATGCCGGACATTGTATCACAAACCCTGCCTGCCTCCTGGAAAGGCGGCCTGGCGCTGTGTATAATCGTGATGATGGATACGAACAAATGTTCGTATCCCTTGCAGCGGCCCACAAGGATGATGCATGAACGCAACTCTCGTACAACCCGTCTCCATCGACCAGGAGATGCGCAGTGCCTACCTTGATTATGCCATGAGCGTAATTGTCGCCCGCGCCCTGCCTGACGCCCGCGACGGCCTCAAGCCAGTGCACCGCCGCATTCTCTACGCCATGCATGACATGGGCCTGCGCGCCGACACGCCCTGGAAGAAGAGCGCGCGCATCGTGGGCGAGGTGCTGGGCAAGTATCACCCGCATGGCGACGCAGCAGTCTACGAATCGATGGTGCGTCTCGCCCAGGAATTCAACACGCGCTACGTGCTGGTCGATGGCCAGGGCAACTTCGGCAGCATAGATGGTGACAGCGCCGCAGCCATGCGCTACACCGAGGCGCGTATGACTCCCGTCGGCCAGGAGCTGCTGGTCGATCTGGAACGCGATACGGTCGATTTCCGCGAAAACTTCGATGGCAGCCTGACCGAACCCGCGGTACTGCCCGCCGCCTTTCCGAACTTGCTCGTCAACGGAGCATCAGGCATCGCGGTCGGCATGTCAACCAGCATCCCGCCGCACAACCTGGGCGAAGTCTGTGACGCGCTGATCCACATCCTCGAACGCCCGGAAGAGTCAGAGAGCATCACCCTCGCCGAACTCATGCGCTTCATCAAGGGGCCGGATTTCCCCACCGGCGGAATCGTATACCGTCACGGCTCAGGCCAGGGAGATGAGGATGATACGCTGGCCACGGCCTATGCCACCGGACGGGGTAAAATCACGGTGCGCGCCCGGGTGCACGTTGAAGATATGGGGCGCGGCAAATCCCGCATCATCGTCAGTGAACTGCCCTACCAGACCAACAAGTCCACTCTGACCGAACGAATCGCCAACCTTGTGCGCAATGGCAGACTGGAAGGCCTGGCAGACCTGCGCGACGAGTCGGACCGCCAGGGCCTGCGGCTCGTCATTGAGCTGCAGCGCGGTGTCGACGCGAATACGGTGCTGGCGGACCTCTACCGGATGACTCCCCTGCAGGAGACCTTCAGCATCATCATGTTGGCGCTGGTCGATGGCGAGCCGCGCGTGCTCACCCTCAAGCAGGCCCTGCTCGTTTACCTGCAGCACCGCCAGGAGATTGTCCGCCGCCGCAGCGAACACGAGCTGGAACGCGCACGCAGCCGGGCGCACGTCCTCGAAGGTCTGTTGGAGGCGCTCGACCAGCTGGACGAAACCATCCGGATCATTCGCACTTCACGCACAGTCGCGTCCGCACGCAACAACCTTTGCAAGAAGCTGAAAATCTCGGAGCAGCAGGCCCAGGCCATCCTCAACATGCAACTGCGCCAGCTGGCCTCCCTGGAGCGGCGCAAGCTGCGCGAGGAACATCGCGAGTTGCTCAAGCGGATTGCCTGGCTTGAGACCCTGCTGGGCAGCGAATCGCAGATGCGCGCGGTCATCGCCGACGAGCTGCGTGAAGTGCGCCAGAGCTGGCAAGATCCCCGGCGTACGCTCATCGCTAACGCCCAGGCCAGCGGTGAAGAACATCAGAATCTGCCGGAGACCTCGACCTGGATTTCGTTGACTGTCAACGGGCGCCTGGGACGCAGTCATGAAGACCGGCCTCCCAAAGTCACCACATCACAGCGCGAACCACCCCGCTTCCTGCTGCAAGGCAGCAGCTCCCAAATCCTGTACGTCTTCAGCGCCAGCGGCCTCTGCGCCTCACTGCCCGTGCAACAACTGCCGGCGGTCGATGAGCCTGCAGAAGGCGCGTCCCTGCACAGTTTGTGTCCCCTTGACGGTGAGGAGGATATCATCGCGCTGGTCGCCTTGCCGGCTTCCGCCGGAGATGGATACCTGCTGCTGGCCACGGCAGGCGGACAGGTCAAGCGCATACGCGTGCAGGACCTGCCGGGCGTAACGGCCACCGCGTTTTCCGTGATGAAGCTCGCGCCGAAAGATACGCTGCTGCAGGTGCTGCAAACGGACGGCAGCCGTGACATCTTGCTTGTCAGCGCACAGTCGCGCGCCATCCGCATCGACGAGAATGAGGTGCGTCATACCGGGCTGGCAGCCGGCGGCGTGCGCGGCATCAAACTTGCAGACAGTAAAGACCAGGTGGCTGGCGCCATGCTGGTGCGGGACGGCCTGTATGTCTGGTCCATCACTGACGACGGCCTGGCCCAGTGCGCCCCGGTTGACGAGTTCCCCCGCCAGGGACGTGGCGGCCAGGGCGTTCGGCTAACCCGACTGCCACAGGGGAGTCGTGGACTGGTGGCCGCAACGGTTGGCCGGCTGGATGACAACATCCTCACACTGACCAACCGCGGCAAGGCAAAGTACATGCGTCTGGGTCTGGCGCCCAGGTTGAAGCGCGGACAGCCTGGCAGCGACTACGTGATCACCCTGAGCGCCAGGGAGAAAGTGGTCGCAGTCGTTCCCTACCAGCGCCAGGTCATGCCGACCCTGCCAGTTGCTCCAGCGCGCGATCCATGAGCGGCGCCTGCGTCCCCCAGTCATAGCGGGCCACGCAGGCGCGCAGCTCAGCGCCGGCCACGTCGAACTGTCCATGCAGATGCCCCAGTAGCAGGGGCGCCAGCCGCTCGCGTCGATAAAGGCAGTGCGCGTGCCAGGCTGGCGGCACCAGCTGCGGGTAGTTCAGACGCTGTGGCAGGATGGGCACACAGCCACAGTAGATCGCCTCGACCACAGCCATGCCGAAGAAATCCTGATGCGCCGTACTGACCACATAATCTGCTTCCCACAGCAAACGCGCGTAGGCAGCTTCATTCTCGACGTAGCCATAGTGAATGACACGATCGCCCAGCTGCGCGCGCGCTGTCTCGAATTCAACAGGATTGCTTCGCAGGTTGGCGCCCGCCAGCGCCACTCGAAAAGGCACGCCGTCCGCCGCCAGCGCCTGCAAGGCATCAAGAAACAGCCCGGGATTCTTGTCCTCGTCCCAGCGATGGTTCCAGAGGATGAGCGGTGGGTCTGCGCGCGTCAGTTCGGTCGGACGCAGTCGATCCAGGCGCTGCAGATCCATACCCGGCGCCAGCACGTCAGACTTCGCGCGAATTCCGGCCACGCTGCCTTCTTCGTTATGGTCGCCGAAGTGACGCAGCATTCGCGGCAGCTCCTCAAGGAAGACATCGCGATGCCAGACGCTGTTGAAGAACACCCGGTCGGCGGCCAGCGCGCTGATGTAGTTCACGAAGCCATACTGCCAGCCATGGCGTTGCCGCGCGTTCTGCGGGTAGGTCAGCTGGTTTTCGTGCAGATAGAGCGCCAGCGGCGGCGACTGCGGCAGCAGCGCGCGCAAGGTCGCCAGATTCATCATGCCCGAAGCGAGCACGACGTCCGGCTGCAGCGCGCGTTCGCAGATCCAGCGCGCCAGGGTGACGGCAGCGCCCTGCATGCGCCACTTCCAGAACTGCGCCGGCAGGGTGAGCAGCTGGACCTCATGCGCAGAGCGACTGGCATAACCCTCGGCCCAGACGCGATGGCTGCCGCCAAACCAGGGCTCAAGCAGCAGAATCTTCACGACGGGATTTCGGTCTCGCGTTCAGTTACCCTTGTGGCGACGCGCCTCGATGACATTCTTGATTCCCTCAAGTCGCGTCAGAATGCGCATCAGCTGTTCCGCGCCGCGTATTTCGATGGTCAGCTTCAGGGTGGCAATGTTCTTTGACGTCACCACATGGACGGAGGACATGTTGACGCCGGCGTCCGTCACCACGCTGCTGATATCGCGCAGCAGCCCTTCCCGATCCCAGGCGGTGACTTCGACAGGCACCGGATAGCGTTGCTCGTCCGCTTCCTGACCCCAGCTCACTTCGACCATGCGCTCCGTTTCTGTGCTGGCGCGCATGTTGCTGCAGTCCTCGCGATGCACCGTGACGCCACGCCCGCGCGTGATGTAACCGACGACCCCGTCACCGGGCATGGGATTGCAACAGGAGGCCAGGTTAACCAGCAAACCGCCGGTACCCAAGATATCGATTGCCCCGGTGGGCCGGGGGGCGGCTGGCCGGGGCTGCGGCTCATGCCCGGCGGCCTCCAGCATTCTTTCGATAAGCGATTCCTTCTCCTGCTGACGTTCGGATTCCAGAATGCGGTTGGCAATGCGGGAGCTGTTGATATCGCCCGCGCCGATCTTGACCAGGAAATCATCAAGCTTCGACTTCTCAATATCGAACAGTCCCGCCACAAAATCGAAGGACATCGAGTCCAGCAAGCCCAGGCGACGCAGTTCGCGTTCCAGCACGTCACGGCCGGTGGCGAGGTGCCGGTCACGATTCTGGCGTCGGAACCAGAGCTTGATTTTGTTGCGCGCGCGCGAGGTCTGTACGTGGCCCAGGTCGGGATTCAGCCAGTCCAGGCTGGGGCCGCCGTAGCGGGACGTCAGAATTTCAACCTGGTCGCCAGTCTGTAGCACATGGTCGAGGCTGACCAGTCGCCCGTGTACGCGGGCGCCCCGACAGCGGTGGCCGATGTCCGTGTGGATGTGATAGGCGAAGTCGATGGGCGTGGCGCCGGCGGGCAGATCGCAGATGTCGCCCTTGGGCGTGAAGGCGTAGACGCGATCCTTGAGCACGTCGCTCTTCATGGTGTTCACAAAATATTCCGGGTCTTCTTCCTCCGGCCCGAATTCCATCAGGCGTCGCAGGAAACTTACGCGCCGCTCGTACTCCCTGTCGTTTTCGCGCACACCCTCCTTGTAGCGCCAGTGCGCGGCGATGCCGTATTCGGCGTGCTCGTGCATGTCGCGGGTGCGGATCTGCACTTCCAGGGTCTTGCCCCGCGAATCCAGCACGGCGGTATGCAGGCTTTGATAAAAGTTGTCCTTGGGGGAAGCGATATAGTCGTCAAACTCCACCGGGATGGGCCGCCAGAGGTTGTGGACGATGCCAAGCACCAGATAGCATTCAGGCGTGCTTTCCACAATGACGCGCAGGGCGCGCACGTCATAAATCTGTTCGAAGGGCAGCTGCTTGCGCATCATTTTGCTGTAAATGCTGTATATGTGTTTGGGGCGGACACTGATTAGCGCCTTGTCCAAGTTGTACTGCGCCAGCTCCTCGCGCAGGCGTTCTGTGACCATTTGCAGGTACTGCTCGCGGTCGACGCGGCGTTCGTTCATGCTGGTCGCGATGCGCCGGTAGTCCTGTGGATGCAGGTAGCGGAAGCTGAGGTCTTCCAGCTCCCACTTGAATTGCCAGATGCCCAGCAGATTGGCCAGCGGCGCAAAGAAATCCATCGTATCGCGCGCAATGCGCAACTGCTTTTCCGGCGGCATGTAGCCCAGGGTGCGCATGTTGTGCAGGCGATCCGCCAGCTTGACGAGCACGACGCGGACGTCGTCGCCCATGGCCAGCATCATCTTGCGCAGATAATGTTGATCACGATCGCTGCGCCGCTGCATCGTATCCGACAGCGGCAGGTTGGACAAGCGCGTGACCCCGTCTACCAGCGCGACCACGTTGCCCCCAAACTCGCGTTCCAGTTCAGCGAGCGTGATGCCGGTGTCTTCCAGCGTATCGTGCAGCAAACCGGCAGCAATGGCCTCCGCATCCATGCGGATTTCAGCCAGGATGCGCGCCACAGCGACGCAGTGCGTAAAGAATGGTTCCCCCGATTTACGCCTTTGGTCCTGGTGCAGTTGCTCGGCTCGGTGCCAGGCACGTTCCACGAGCGAGCGATCATGCGGGGAAAGTTCCGGCAGTCCGTCCAGCAGGCCTTCCAGATTCATTCACCCTCACAACAGAACGAACAACAACCTCCAGCATAGCAAATCACGCTGCTCCGCGCATCAATTCGCGACCAGACGCATGGTATACTGCGCCCAGCCACGAGGAACCTGAGATGCTCTCGGTCGACGAGGCCCTGCAACACATTCTGCACGACCTGCAGCCGCTTCCGGTCGAGCTTGCGCCGCTGGATGAGGGACTGGGACGTGTGCTGGCCGAAGACCTGATCGCCGCGATCGACCTGCCGCCCTTCGCCAACTCCAGCATGGACGGCTTCGCCCTGCGCGCCGCAGACCTGCATGGCGCAAGCGCCATCGCGCCGGTGCAGCTGGAAGTCGTGATGGACATCCCGGCCGGAGCGGCACCGGAGGGGACGCTGGGCCCTGGACAGGCTGCGCGCATCATGACCGGCGCACCCCTGCCGGCGGGCGCTGACGCCATCGCCCCGGTCGAACTGACCGACGCGGACTGGACGCTGGCGGAGAACTGCACGATGGCGCGCCAGGTCGCCGTGGCGAAGCAGGTTGCGCCCGGCGACTACGTGCGCCCCGTCGGCGAGAACGTTCGGGCGGGACAGCGGGTGCTGGCTGGCGGCACACAGCTGCGCCCCCAGCACCTGGGGATGCTGGCAGCGCTGGGTCAGGCGCAGGTTCCACTGCACCGCCGGCCGCGCGTCGCCATTGTCAGCAGCGGCGACGAGCTTGTTGAAGTGCATGAAGCGCTCGCGCCCGGACAAATCCACGACGTCAACAGTTACACAATCCACGGCATGGTCAGCGAGCTGGGCGCCACACCGCTGCGCCTGCCCATTGCGCGCGACAGCCTGGGGGCAGTGCGCGCGCTCTTCCGCGAAGCGCTGCAGCTGCAGCCCGACCTGCTGATCAGCACGGCCGGCGTCTCGGTCGGCGCACACGACGTGGTGCGAGACGTACTGGAGGAGCTGGGCGAGCTCAACTTCTGGCGCGTCAACATGCGCCCGGGGAAACCGCTCGCCTGGGGCCAGGTAGAGGGAAAGCCCTTCTTCGGCCTGCCCGGCAACCCGGTCTCGGCCATGGTGACTTTCGAGATATTCGTCCGCCCGGCCTTGCTGCGTCTGGCAGGCCGCGCGGAAGAAAAGCAGGTTCAGCGCGCCACAGTCTGCGAGGAGCTGCACTCCGACGGCCGCCGCAGCTATCTGCGCGTCACCCTGCAGCATGACGACGGGCGTCTGCTGGCGCGCACAACCGGCACGCAAAGCTCGGGCGCCCTGCTATCCATGGTGCTGGCGGACGGGCTGCTGGTTGTGCCCGAGGGCGTCACCTTCATTCCGGCTGGCAGCGAGCTTGAGGTCCATTTGCTTAAATGAGTGCGCTGCACAATGCTGCCGGCTTGCGCCGCGTCAGCCTGTTGCTGGTGGGGGCCGGCCTGCTCATCAGTGGTTATCTGAGCTACGTGAAAGTCAGCGACGCCCCGGTCGCTTGCGTGGACAGCGGCTCCATTAACTGCGATGTGGTGCAGAACAGCGTGTGGTCCCGCCTGGCAGGCATCGACATCGCCTTGCTGGGCCTGCTGGCGTGGCTGCTATCGGGCGCCCTGCTCACATTGGAAGGGCGCAGCCATATCGTGCGCAGCCATGGCCCCCTGCTGGTTTTTGGCCTGAGCCTCTTCGGTTTTCTGTTTTCGCTGTGGTTGATCTACGTGCAGGCCAGCATTCTTTCCGCCTACTGCCTGTGGTGCCTCGGCCATGAGCTAGTGATGACGCTGATGTTCCTCAGTTCTGCCGCGCGCCTGCGCATGTTGCTGCGGAATTGACTGGCCCCGGTTACGGGTGCCGCGTCAGGTCTGATGGTCGCGCAAGGTCCGTGACATAATGTCTTCCTGGTAGCGGCGCTGCTGCTTGCGTGACTTTGTGCGCTGCGGCGCTTCGGCAGTGGTGCGATCCATGGCGCTGCGCAGGGCCAGTTCCATGGCGGTCGGAACTTCCTCTTCTTCCTCATCGTCCAGCTCCGCGATGCTGTCAAGCCCTTCGTCGAGCTTCATCGAGAGGTCGATTTGGCGCTTGCCGCGATTGACCTTTAGCACCCGCGCCTCGACGTCGTCACCGATGTTGACGACGTCCGACGGAGAACGCACAAAGCCATTGGTCAGCTCCGAGACGTGCACCATGCCCGGGCGTTCGGCGCCAAAGTCCACGAAGACACCATAGTTCTCAATGCGCACAATCTTGCCATGAACCGTTACCCCTTCCCGCAATTCATCCCAGTTGAACGCCGGGGGGCGCGACATGGACAGCGCAACCCGTCCCGCGGCGGCATCCACTTTCAGGACGTAAACGGTTATCTCTTCGCCGACCTTCAGCACGTCTTCCACATTGCGTACGTTGGGTTTGTTCAGCTGCGAGATATGCAGCAGGGCATCCTGCCCGGCGCTGACATCCACAAAGGCGCCAAAAAGCTCCAGGCGCTTCACGGTGCCGCGCAACTCCATCCCTGGCTGCAAGGCTTCTATCGAGACCGGGGTAGCAGATTCTGCACTCATACGTGCGCTCCTTCTCTTCTTCTACGGTCTATGGCGTCGGGGTCAGGGTCACGCTCGGTGTGACCTCCAACTCCCCTTCCATGTAGAATTTATAACTGCCATAGCCTTCCCAGCTGTGCAGTTCAGTCGTTTGCAGCAGCAGATCGACGGAGTTCGGTGCGAGATACAGCGAACCAATCAACTCGCTGGCAGCACTGAGAGCACCCTCTTCAACGCCCGTGACAAAGACGTAAATAATCATGGGCACGTCCTGATAAATCAGGCTGATCACTGCCTGATCTTCAGAGAATTCCTGGCCAGTCAACCAGTCAGGCGGGCCGTGCGCATCAAGCAGCTGGCGCAGGTTGTGGTTGGGCGCTGTGCGCAGGAAAACAAGCGCAACGGTCTCGCCATCCTCGGTCACCATCTGGCAACAACCAGGGGCATCCGGGCCTTGTTGCCAGGAAACCTGGATGGTCGTCTCGCCTTCCTCGGGTCCCTGCTTCTGGATATTTTCGAATTCCGGGTCATCCTCGATGCGGGTCAGGGCATCCGTCCAGGCCGTCTCGCCGGGAGTGATCCCGCGAAAACAGGGAGCGGCACAGGGTTCTCCGGTGATCAGACTGTCATCCTGAAACAGCGCTTCGTCAATCAACACGGTTGCCTGCGAGCAGGCCACGAGCAACAGCATCAGCGCAAACAGGCAAGGGACAACTCGGGTCATGGCGTCGTGGCACCTGTGCGGTGCGCTCTCCTTTTGTCCGCGCCAGGAGCAGGAACTGAGTCCCTGGCAGATACGCCCGCGAGACCTGTCACACTCACAAACTGCAGTTCACACGGGGCGGCGCCATTGTAGCGCAACTCAGCCCGCGTTCAAGCGCGAGTACAGCAAATCGTAGGCTCCCGTCGTTCCGCCATAACCCAGGCCAAAATGTGTCGCAAGGACGTAATAGTGGCCGTCTTCCGGTAGTACCTGCTCGCGGATGAGCGAATCGGTACTTTCGCCGATGACAGCATCGTCGTTGTCCGCCAGCCGGAAGCCCTGCGAGTTAAGCAGGACCAGAACCGTATCCAGCCGGCCGGCGCTGGCGACCATGCTCAACGTCACTACATCGCCTGCCCGGCCATCAAAGGCGTAGAGATCGAAATCGTCCAGGTTTGTGATGCTGCCGCTCACCCGTTGCCCGCTGGTGAGCAAGGGCGCCTCTTCCATCTCCGGGCGGAAATCCACAGAATTCAGGCTGAGCGTCTCCAGCCCCGGGCCGCGGATTCCTATGAAGCCGCCCTCGCCCGCCTGCATCTGCTGGTCCACACCGATGATGAAGCTGGTGACATATACCTGGCCCGCCACTGGTCGCGCCAGACCGGTGAAGGCCGGCGCCCCGTTTACCAGAACGTTGAGTGCGAAGGAGACCGGGGTGAAGTCATTGCAGGAGTTCTGGTGCCAGACTTCCACCTCGTAGAGCCCCGGAGTGAGCGTGCCCTCCGGCCAGTAGACGTAGGAAACCGGGCTGACCTGCGACACGCTGCAATTTACGTTGCCCGCGGCGGCAAGACGCCCGCCACTGAGCACCTGGGGTGTGTCATCGAAAACCGAGTTGCCGGCCGGGTCACGAACCAGCAGTTGCAGATCTGCGTTGTTGTTCCACGACAGCGCAATCTCCAGGTCGCCGCGCGGCAGCCCCAGGGTCTGCACGTCCTGCGGCAAATCCCCGGCCGGCCCGCTCAACAGGATTTCGTAGTGCCCTTCGGTGCCGCCCAGGTCCTTGCCATAGCGCGTCGCCACAATGCGGTAGTCGCCGTCGGCGAAGATGCGGTAGTTCAGAATGCCGGAATTCGTCGACGTTCCATCAGCCAGGTCATCGTTGGCGCCGAGAATCGTGCCATTGCTGTCCAGCAACTGCAGCAGGGTGTCGAGGCTGCCGCTGGTAGCCGACATGTTCACGCTGACGAGCTCGTTGGCCTGACCCTGAAAACTGTATGTATCCAGATAGTCAGAAGTGGTTAGCAGCCCGGTCTGCGTTTCGTTGCGCGCCAGCGGCACGGCCTGCTGCAACTGCTCCGCAATGTTCGGCGGCGGCAGGGTCGAATCAGTGGCGACTCCGTTCGCGCCAGGCCTGAGCATGCCAGCTACATCTACCACCACGCTGCCGACCCAGGTCTCGCCGGGAGCAACGCTGCCCACCAGTGGCGCAGCGCTGCGGTCATCCAGGCGCAGGTCAATGCGAAAGTCAGCTGCACTGCTTGTCGGGCAGTCACGAAGTTGCTGGTTGTAAACCAGAATCTCGTAACTGCCAGTGGGAATACTACCGGCAGACCAGTTGGCCTGTTCGGTAGGCAGCGCGCTGCTGCGCGTCTCGCACACACTGTTCACATTCACGCCGAAGAGGCCGCCGCTTTCCGTGACCGGCCGCGAGAAATACACGCTCCCGCCGACGGGGTCGCGCACTTCGAGGTCCAGGTTGGCCAGCGACTCCCACTGCAACTGGAACTGGAGACCACTGATGACCAGTATCTCGCCAGGAGCGAAGGGCACATCCGCTTCGCTCTGTCCGGCGATCTGTGCCATGGGCGCGGCTTCCTGAGCGAACGACAGGCTGAAGTCCAGCACACCGGTTTCCGGCAGACCGCCCACCGCCAGCAACGTCACGTAGTAGCGGCCCGCTTCCGGCAGCCCGAAACCTTCCATCACCGTGCCGGCGCCCTGCGCGACCATTTCACCTGCGGCATTGGTGAGCAGAATCGTCAACTCCGTGCCGTTATCCGCCAGCACCAGCAGGCTGATCTGGTCGCCCGCGTCGCCAGAGATCGTGTAAACCTGGGCCACCTGGTCAGCAGACAGGGTGCCGGTTCTCGTCTCGCCGGATACCAGCTCGCGCGTCGGCTGCGCCATCAGGGTCGCAGCGCCCGCAAGCAGCACAAAGGCCATCAACAACCATAATGCCCGCGCCCGATGTCCCGGCATGAGAGTCCCTCCTGATCTGGACCTGCACAGCGCCAGTGTACAGGAATACCGCCTGACGCGCCAATGTCAACGGGTGCGTTTCAAGTGGCGCAACACAATCTTCCTTTCGGCCCTGACAGCAGCAGGTTCCGGTGGAAGCATTGCGCAAGCGGCACACAGCATAGAGTCATGTGTTTCTGCCGGGTGGACTCTTCGACGGGTGTTGCCAGCCTGTAATTCCTGTACAATTCGGTGAAGTTCACTAGCAACCCAGGAGTTAGGCATGAAGGAACTTTCCCGTCTGCTCGGCAACGTGCCCGGTTCGGCAACCATGGCAGTTTCCGAAAAGGCCAGACGACTCAAGGCAGCCGGCAAGGACGTGATTGCGCTGGGCGGAGGCGACCCGGACTTTGCCACGCCCGACCACATCATTGCAGCAGCATTTTCTGCAATCGAGGACGGGGCAACTCACTATCCTCCGTCCAGGGGCATTCCGCTGGCGCTGGAAGCCATCGCTTCCAAGTTGGCACGCGAAAACGACGTGCAGGTCGATCCGGCCAGCCAGATCATCATCACACCAGGCGCCAAATGGGCCATCTACCTGGCGCTGGCCGCGCTGAGCAACCCCGGCGACGAGATTCTGTATATCGAGCCTTGCTGGGCTTCCTATCCCCCCATGGTCACGCTGGCCGGCGCCACGCCGGTTCCCGTCAGCCTTTCACCAGATGACAATTACACAGTCACAGCAGAGATGCTGCGTTCCTGCATGACGGACAGGACCAAGGCCCTGATGGTCAACTCACCCTGCAACCCGACCGGGCGCGTGCTCACCGCTGACGAAGTTGACGCCGTCGTAGAGGTCGTACTGGAACACGACCTCTACGTCCTTTCCGACGAAATATACGAGCATCTGGTCTATGACGACAACCAGCACATTTCACTGGCTGCGCGGCCTGGCATGGCGGAGCGCACACTGACGATCAACGGTCTTTCCAAGGCCTATGCCATGACCGGCTGGCGCATGGGCTGGCTGGCTGGCCCGGCACAAGTTATCAACCTGGCGAACAAGCTGAGCAGCCAGACTGTGTCCATGGCCGCCAACTTCAGCATGCACGCCGCAGCCGCCGCGCTCAATGGCCCGCAGGACTGCGTGGCCGAAATGGTTGCTTCCTACAAACAGCGGCGTGATTTCATGGTCCCGGCGTTCAACGCCATCGATGGCGTCCATTGCCGCAACATCGAGGGGGCCTTCTATCTCTTCCCCTCTTTCCCTGGCAGCGACAAGGACAGCGTAGCGCTGGCGGATGCACTGATTGAGGAAGGCGGCATCGCCGGCACGCCGGGCATCGCCTTCGGCAGTACGGGCGAAGGACACATTCGCTTTTCCATCGCCACGGCGATGGGCGAACTGGAGCGTTCGGTCGAACGTCTGGCGCAGGTTGCATCCAGTCTTTGAGTTCTACGCTAAAGCTGACGCAAAAAGGCCAGCAAGAGCTGCGTCACGTGGCCCAGCGATTCCACTTTCGTGATTTCGTAGCCATGGGAATTTAAATAGGCGGGGCCAAAGCCCATCGTGCTCGCTGCCAGGCCGATGCGCTGGATCCCGCCTGCATCCGAGCCGGCGAATGGGTAAACCACGGGCTGAGCGCCGAAGCCCAGCTCATCGGCAAGGCGCAGCATCGTGTCGCAATCAGATTTGCTGTTACCCGGCTCACCAATCCAGATCACCGGCCGTGTATCAAACTCCGTCGGGGTATCCGGCGTGAGCGGCGAAGTGTCGACAGCAATCACAATTTCCGGCTGCAAGATCTGGGCCACACGGATAGCACCCAGATAGCCGGTCTCCTCGGCGGTCGTCACGGCCATGTAGATGTCAGCAGATGCCGGCTCCCTTACGAGCTGCTGCAGGGCATCGATCACACAGAGCACGCCGATGCGGTCATCGAAAGCAAAGCTGGCGATATGGTTCCCCGCCAGATGCAACAGGCGCTTGCGTTCTCGGGCGACGACGGCTCGGCTGCCGATGTGAACGCCGCACTCCAGCAGCGCATCGCGCGACATGCCGGTGAACAACGTCACGTGTTCCCAGTCGGGCGTCAGCGCTCCCTTGCGAAACTCGCCGACCGGACCGCTGCGCGTGTGTGTTGACCCGAAGGAAAGCACCGATGGCACGATGGAGCCGTCGTCAGCGATGATGTCGATCGGCCCTTCGCCATATTTCCAGGGTTTGGGGCCGCCCAGCGGCAGCACACGCAGATTCCCGTCTGGCGGCACATGAGTGACAATCATGCCCAACTCGTCCTTGTGAGCGACGACCATCACCCGCGGGCCAGCGCCGGGCAGATGCCCCACGATGTTGCTCATACCATCCTGCCAGGTCTTCACGCCGGTTGCCTCAAACTCGCGCAGGACGACGGCTTCAACCTGCCGCTCGTCTCCGATTGGTCCGTGACTGGTTGTCAGTTCTTCCAGAAGTTTCAGCATCTCTTCCTGAGTCATTTTCGATCCGCTCCCAAATCGCCTTTTCTGTCAGTGGTTGAGTAATGATTCGCCTGCTTTATTGCCAATTGGTCATTTGCTCCCTTTGTTCATAGCTGGCGCCGGCAGGCCAGCAGCAACCTGGAATCATCGTGGAGCGAAAGCGCATGCGCGATTTCGTTACTGCGTGAATTTGTGCGCGTGCATCTAAAGGCCATCGTGCGGCGGCCTGGCCCAGGTACTGCAATCCACGTTAATTACGTCAGAGCTGGCGCAAGTAGGCCACCAGCAATTGGGTCACGTTGCCGATCGCTGCCGCTTTCGTGATCTCGAAACCATGGGAGTTGAGGATGGCCGGGCCGAACGCCATTGTGCGCGCGGCAAGTCCGATTTTCTGCATGCCGCCGGCATCCGAAGCGAGCCAGGAAAACACGATGGGCTGGGCGCCAATGCCCAGTTCCTCGCCGAGCCGGCACAAGGTGTCACAGTCGGTTTTGGTGCTGTAGGCACCAGCAGCCTCGGTGTACCAGATGACCGGCCGCGTATCGAATTCTGTCGGGGTGTCCGGCGTGAGCGGCGAGATGTCCAGCGCGACGATGATTTCCGGCTGCAGCACCTGGCCCACGCGAATGGCTCCAAGGTAGCCGGTCTCTTCGGCAGTTGTCGCAGAAAAATAGAGGTCGATGCCGGCCGGCTCCTGCGCCAGCTGCTGCAGGGCGTCTATCAAGCTGACCATACACACCCGGTCATCCAGACCGAAGCCGGCAATATGGCCACCGGGCAAGCGCATCAGGGCTTTGCGTTCATGGGCAATGACGGCGCGGCTGCCGATGTGAACGCCGCGCTGCAACAGTTCAGCGCGATCCAGCCCGGTAAACAGGGTGACGTCGCCCCAGTCTGGCGTGCGCGTCCCCGCGCGAAATTCTCCGACCGGGCCGCTGCGCGTGTGCGTTGACCCGAATGACAGCACCGAAGGCACGATGCTGCCGTCGTCCGCAATGACGTCAATCGGACCCTCGCCGTATTTCCAGGGGCGCGGGCCGCCCAGAGGCTGTACGCACAGTTTGCCGTCCTCTGACATATTCGAGACGATCAGTCCCAGTTCGTCCTTGTGCACGACCACCAGCACGCGCGGCCCGTCGCCAGGCAGGTGCGCCACGATGTTGCTCATCCCGTCCTGCCAGGTCTTCGCGCCCGTCGCGGCAAACTCGCGCATGAGGACGGCATCGATCTCACGCTCATCGCCAATGGGACCGTGGCCCATTAGCATTTCTTCCAGCAAAACCAGCATTTCTTCCTGTGTCAGCATTACGCTTCTCCTCTAATCAGCAAATCGGTTCACCATCAATTCTGTTCCCCTGCCAGACCAGGCTATGTGACTGCTCCCTGCAATGCTTTCAGCACGTCAGTAATGTGCTCCTTCAGCGGGACGCCGAGGCTGGCCGCCGCGTACTCGATCTCCTGGCGATCAACCGGGGCTGCCACGGCGCGTCCAGCCTGTTCCCTGCTTTCCACGGCAACAACAGGGACGACGAGGCGCTGGCAGGCGCCTGAATGAAGCGGCGGCTAGCGCCCTGGCGCTGTAATTGACTTTGGCAGCCGGGGAGAAGTAACATCCGCTTTCCCATCGCCAATGAAATGAGCGGAAGCGTATCGTTTAACGCCTGGCGCAGGCCGCGCCCAGGCTGGAGCGCGGCCGCGTCAGAGCTGGCGCACATAGGCCAGCAGCAGGTCAGTGACGTTGCCCAGCGACTCCGCATGCGCGATTTCGTAACCGTGGGAATTCGTGCGTGCGAAGCCGAAGGCCATCGTGCGCGCGGCCAGGCCCATCCGCTTCACGCCCCCGGCATCCGAGCCGGCAGCGTCATAGACCACGGGCTGCGCGCCGAAGCCCAACTCGTTCGCCAGACGCAATAGCGTGTCGCAATCCGCCTTGTTGTTGAAAGCCGCCTCCCCGTACCAGATGACCGGCCGCGCATCCACCGCCGTGGGCGTTTCAGGCGTCACCGGCGAAGTATCCAGCGCGATCATGATTTCCGGCTGCAGCACCTGAGCCGCGCGTATGGCGCCGAGGAAGCCGATCTCCTCGCCGGTGGTCGCAACCAGATAGAGGTCAGCACCCGGCGGCTCCTGCACCAGCTGCCGCAGCGCAGCGATCAGGCTGACCAGGCCCATGCGGTCGTCAAGCGCAAAGCTGGCGATTCGATCATGCGGCAGGCGACGTAGCTGCTTGCGTGCGCGCGCGACCACAGCGCGACTGCCAACGTGAACGCCGCGCTGCAGCAGGGCAGCGCCATCCAGGCCGGTGAAGAGCGTGACGTCGCTCCAGTCCGGCGTCCGTACGCCGCGGCGGAATTCGCCCATCGGGCCGCTGCGGGTGTGCGTCGACCCCAGCGACAGCACTGCAGGGACGATTGTTCCGACATCCCCGATGATGTCGATTGGCCCTTCGCCATACTTCCACGGGTAGGGGCCGCCCAGCGGCTTTACGCGCAACTGGCCATCCACCGGCACATGCGTGACGATCAGCCCCAGTTCGTCCTTGTGCCCTGCGACCATCACACGCGGCCCGTCGCCGGGCACATGCGCGATGATGTTGCTGGCGCCGTCCTGCCAGGTGCGCGCGCCGGTCGCCGCGAATTCGCGCAGGACGACTCCGTCAATTTCGCCCTCGTCTCCGTTCGGGCCGTGGCTGGCCAGCAACTCCGCCAACAAGGCCAGCGACTCTTCCTTGCTCATTTCCACCGCGAGCTTTCTCCTCTTTTCCGGTCAGACCCGCAGTATCGCAAAATGCTGCGTAGGCTTCCGCGCTACGCGGATGTGCCCGGTCAGCGGCAGCGGCGAGGGGTTGGAACCCGATTTAAAGCTGGCGCAGGAAGGCCACCAGTAATTGGGTCACGTGGCCAATCGACTCCGCTTTCGTGATCTCGAAGCCATGGGAGTTAAGGATGGCGGGGCCGAACGCCAGCGTGCGCGCGGCCAGACCGATCTTTTGCATGCCACCTGCATCCGAAGCGAGGTGGGTATACACGATGGGCTGGGCACCGAAGCCCAGCTCGTCGGCCAGCCGCAACAGGTTGTTGCAGTCAGTCCTGGTACTGTAGGCCCCCTGCGCCTCGGTGTACCAGATGACCGGCCGCGTATCGAATTCTGTCGGAGTGTCCGGTGAAAGCGGTGAAATGTCCAGCGCGATCAGGATTTCCGGCTTAAGTACCTGGCCCACACGAATGGCGCCCAGATAACCGCTCTCTTCGGCAGTTGACGCAACAAAATATAAATCCAGCCCTGTCGGCTCCTGTGCGATCTGCTGCAGGGCGTCAATCAGACTTACCATGCACACCCGGTCATCAAGGCCGAAGCCGGCAACATGGTTCCCGGGTAAACGCATCAGGGCCTTGCGTGCATGGGAGACAACGCCGCGGCTGCCGATGTGGACGCCGCGCTGTAACAGCGCAGCGCGATCCAGCCCGGTAAACAGCGTGACGTCTCCCCAGTCGGGCGTCCGCGTACCACGCCGAAACTCACCGACCGGGCCGCTGCGAGTGTGCGTTGACCCGAAGGACAGCACCGCAGGCACAATGGAGCCGTCGTCGGCAATGATGTCGACCGGCCCTTCGCCATACTTCCAGGGCTGCGACATACCCAGATCCTGCGCTCTCAGGCTGCCGTCCTCCAGCACATTTGAAACGATCAGTCCCAGTTCGTCCTTGTGCACGACCACCATCACGCGCGGGCCATCGCCTGGGAGATGCGCATAAATGTTGCTCATGCCATCCTGCCAGGTTTTGGCGCCCGTCGCGGCAAACTCGCGCATGAGGACAGCATCGATCTCGCGCTCGTCGCCAACGGGCCCGTGGCTTTTTAGCATCTCTGCCAGCAAAGCCAGCATTTCTTCCTGTGTCATCATTGCATTTCTCCCGAAAAATAAATCAGTTCAACATCACTTCTGGTCGCCATCCAGACCAAGTGATGCAGCCGCGTCCTGCATCGCCCCCAGCACGACAGAGATGTGCTCTTCCAGCGGGACGCCGAGGTTTGCTGCCGCGTGCTCAATCTCCTGGCGGTTGACTGGCGCAGCGAAAGAGCGATCCTTCCACTTGCGGCGCACGGAACGCAACTTCACGTCATGTACACTCTTTGAGGGCCGCACCAGCGTGACGGCGACCAGAAAGCCGGTCAGCTCGTCAACGGCCAGCAGCGCCTTCTCCATTTCGCTTTCCGGCGCAACCCCGGTGATCTCCTCTGCGTGCGAGAGGATGGCGCGGATGATGGTCTCGTCCACCCCCAGCTCTCGCAGCAGGCGGGAGCCCACGATCGGGTGTCCGTCCACCGCCACGTCCGGGTTCTGCTCGTAGTCAAAGTCATGCAGCAGACCGACCGTGCCCCACAGCTCTGCGTCAGCGCCAAAGCGCGGCGCATAGGCACGCATGGCCGCCTCAACCGCCAGCATGTGGCGCCGCAGCGACGCGCTGGCCGTATGTGTCGTCACCAGTTCCCAGGCCGCTTCACGCGTCAGCATGTTTCACTCCCCTGCCCTGTGCCATCCCTGCGCCTCATTGACGAATGCCGCCGCGTGTCATGGCCGCGGCGTCCAGCGCCGCATCCGCCGCCGCCGCATCCAGATAGCCCAGTTCAACGACCACCTCACGGATGCTGCGCCCTTCGGCCAACGCCTTTTTCGCCACTTCCGCACCGCGTTGATAGCCGATGAGCGGATTCAGCGCCGTCACCAGAATCGGGTTGCGCGCCAGCCAGGCCTCCGCCGCACCGCGGTTGATGATGAGGCCACTCACGCACTTTTCGGTGAAGGCGTTCACGGCGCCGATCATCACCTGCATCATCTCATTCAGATTGTGGGCGATGACCGGCATCATCACGTTCAGTTCGAGCTGACCGGCCTGCGCCGCCAGCGTCACCGTCAGGTCGTTGCCCATGACGTGAAACATGGCCATGTTCAGCATTTCGGCCAGCACCGGATTCACCTTGCCGGGCATGATCGAGGATCCTGGCTGCACCGGCGGACAGCTGATCTCCGCCAAGCCGGTAGTCGGGCCGCTGGAGAGAAGGCGGATATCGTTGGCGATGCGCGTGAAATCCTGCGCCGCAGCGCGCAGCGCGCCCGAAAAGAAGCAGGCGTCCTGCATGGACTGCATCGACTCAAAGAGGTCGTCCGATTCGTAGAGCGTCAGACCGGTGAACAGCGTCAGCTGCGCCACCATGCGGGCGTGATACTCCGGATGCGCATTGAGGCCGCTGCCGTTGGCCGTGCCGCCGATGCCCAGTCGCCGCAGTCCCTCAGCCGCCAGCCGCAGCTTCTCGCAATCGCGTTCGATGGCGCTGGCATATGCGCCAAATTCCTGACCGAGGCGAATGGGCACCGCATCCTGCAAGTGTGTACGCCCGCTCTTGACCACGTCGTCCGCCGCCCGGGCCTGCTCGCGAAAGGCCGCCGAACAGCGCTCGAGGCTGGCCAGCAGCTCGTCCAGGCGCCACAGCACGCCCAGCCGGATAGCCGTGGGGATGGTGTCGTTGGTGCTCTGCGCCATATTGACGTGGTCGTTGGCGTTGACCGGTCCGCTCAAGCTGCCCAGGTCGTGGCCCAGCAGCGCGTTGGCGCGATTGGCAATGACCTCGTTGACGTTCATGTTGTGGCTGGTGCCGGCGCCGGCCTGAAAGGGATCGACGACGAATTCTGCGTTCAGCTGTCCGTCAATCACTTCATCCGCGGCCTGCACGATAGCCTGCGCCAGTTGCGGGTCAAGCAGCCCGAGCGCCTGATTCACCTCGGCCGCGCAGCGCTTGACGACGGCCATGCTCCAGATGAAGGCCGGCCAGGGCCGCAGCCCGCTGACCGGGAAGTTTTCCACCGCCCGCTGCGTCTGGGCGCCATACCAGGCGCCAGCCGGCACCCGCACCTCACCGAGCGAATCGCGCTCGATCCGAACAGCCTTCATCCCAGCCTCCATACTCACCGGCCATTTTGTTGTAACAAAAAAAGACGCCACGATTGTAGCGTCTTTATGTATGCAGAGTATTGCGGGCTCAGCCCATGGCAGCGGCATGGCGCCGCGATACCTCGGCCCAGTTGACCACGCTGAAGAAGGCCGCGATGTAGTCCGGGCGCCGGTTCTGATAATTCAGGTAGTAGGCGTGCTCCCAAACGTCAAGGCCAAGGATGGGCGTCTGGCCATCCATCAGCGGCGTGTCCTGGTTGGGCGTGGAAGTGATGCTCAAACTGCCATCGCCGGCGGCGAGCAGCCAGGCCCAGCCCGACCCGAAGCGCGTCGCAGCAGCAGCACTGAACTGTGTCTTGAAGTTTTCGTAGTTGCCGAAGGCCGCGTCGACGGCGCTCCTGAGCGCATCGCTGGCCATATCCTCACTGTTGCCGCCTGGCGCGATCACGGTCCAGAAGAAGTTGTGGTTGACGAAACCGCCACCGTTGTTGCGCACCGCTGTCTGGATGCCTTCCGGCAGACTGCCGAGATCGGCCACCAGGGCCTGGGCCGACATGCCCTGCAGATCGGCATGACCCTCAAGCGCGGCGTTCAGGTTGGCGGTGTAGCTGGCGTGATGTTTGGTGTGATGAATCTCCATGGTGCGTGCATCAATGTGCGGTTCCAGGGCGTCGTAGGCGTAGCCAAGTTCGGGTAGTTCAAAAGCCATTTCGATTCCTCCAGTTTTCTGCAGGGATCGTAATCCCGGCAACCGTCTAAACAGATGTTTCAATTGTAGCACCTTTCGCATCAATGGGAATGGAGGAGGCTCAACTCGTTGCTGCTTCGTAGCGTCGTGTGACCTCTGTCCAGTTTATGATGTAGAAGAAGGCATCGATATAGTCCGCGCGCCGGTTCTGATATTTCAGATAGCAGATGTGTTCCCAGACATCGAGGCCGAGGATGGGAATCTTCCCATCCATGACTGGCGTGTACTGGTTCGGTGTCGAGGTGATGCTCAGGCTGCCATCGCCTGCCGCTACCAGCCAGGCCCAGCCAGAGCCGAATCGTGATGCGCCGCTGCGGAAAATTCTTCCTTACAGTTCAAATAGCTGCCGAAGGACGAATGCAAGTCTTGCCTGAGCGCCTCGCTGGAAAAGTCGCTGTGGTTGCCACCTGGCGCGCATACAGTCCAGAACAGGTTGTGGTTGGCGTAGCCACCGCCATTGTTGCGAACTGCCGTGCGGATGCCCTCCGGCAGGCTGCCCAGGTCAGCCAACAATGATTCCGCCGACATCCCCTGCAGATCCGGGTAACCCTCCAACGCAGCGTTCAGATTGGCAGTACAGGCAGCATGATGTTTGGTGTGATGAATCTCCATGGTACGCGCATCAATGTGCGGCTCCAGGGCGTTGCAGGCGAAACCAAGTTCAGGCAATTCAAAAGCCTATTCCAGTTCTCCAGACTGAATGGACTGCCACAACTCTTCAGGCCGCTGCGGACAGCGCTTCGCAAATTGACAGTCCGGGCAGACCATTCCCAACTCCAGCTCTGCGGCGGACCGTCATTAACATTGCTCTACTTTACCAAAAGGCGGCCTGCCCGGAGACAGGTTTCGCTGGCCGGGCAGCCACTTAACGATAACAGGGAAGCAACCCCCTTATGGCCAACTATGGCCAATTCCTGTCAGGAGTCGAGCGCCTGTGCCAAGATGTGCTGGCACGTTTCTGAAGAAAGCCCGGCATGGTATCTGGCGCCACAATCGAATTGCACAGCGCTCTCACAGCGCTGCATGTCAGGCCGGTTCTCGCCGCAGCCCCTGGCGCCGCATCGCCAGCTTCCATTTTCTTTCGGTTCGCACAGAAAAGGCAGGTCCTCGCGCCGGTCAACGCGGCCACGCGACTGAGCATCGCCGCAGCGGTGTTGACAGCCATCACACCTGGCCGCCACCGTGCGCAGCATTATCTGCTCAAGGCACGTGATCAGCAGCGGATTTTCCTGACCGGGCGGGCACTGCCCCTGCAACTGGTGGGCAGCGGCAGCATTCTTAGCGGCATCCTGCTGGCCACGCCGGGCCAACCAGAGCAGCGATGACCCCGGTGGCCCGCAGCGTGGCGAGACCCGCATCACAGAATGTAGCCATGCTGGTGCTGGTGATCGGGCTATTCCTGGCGTCCACCGGGCTCATTACCATTCGTTTCGCGCAACAGGAAGGCTTGCCCACGTCGGTCATCGTGCTGGTGCGATTGACCCTGGGCACGCTGATCATCACCCCTATCACCCTGCCGCGACACCTGCCACGCATTCGGCGCATGCCACGACGCGCCTGGCAGCTTCTGCTCCTTGCTGGCGTCTGCTTCTGCGGCGACCTCATGCTCTTTTCCGAAGCGATCAAGTATGTCAACATCCTGCTGGCCACCCTGATCGTCAGCCTGATGCCACTGATGACCGCCATTATGGAGCGCTACCTGCTCAAGGTTCCCTTGCAACGTTCCATGTACATTGGCATGACGTTGGCGATGGCGGGAGTCCTTGTCATCGCCTTCGGCAGTTCGAACGGTCCTGCTGACCTCGGCCCGAACCCGCTGCTCGGTGGCTTTCTCGCCCTGCTTGCCGTCACCTGCGCCAGCTCCAATCTAATCATCGGCCGCAAGCTCCGGGCGCGCATCCCGCTGCTCCCCTACACCTGGATGCTCTTCGGCGTCGGCGCCCTGGTCGCCCTGGTCGTGGTGTTGCCAACAGCCGGTAGCCTGCTCGAATACCCCGTGCAGGGCTACATCTGGGCGCTGGTCGCTACAGTTATCAGCCAGCTCGGGGCGCATCCGGCCTTCATCTTCGCCGTCGGCAGCCTGTCGCCCACACTCATCAGCATCACCTCACAGTCCATCATCCTCTTCGGCAGTGTGCTGGCTTTCCTGTTTCTGCGCCAGATCCCGGGCATCACAGAGATCCTCGGCGGCGCCATCATTCTGGCCGGCGTCTTCTTCGCCGTCAGCGGACAACGCCAGCAATGAGCGCAGCCGTCGCGGCCATGACCGCGCGCTTCAATGCGGGCACGCGCAGCAACGCCTGGCCTTACATCGTCATCTTTCTGGGGTTCGCGGTGGGGTCCTGCGGTCCGCTGCTCATCCGGGCCGTACAGATTGCCGGCATGCCCACGTTGGCAGTCGTCGCCGGGCGTCAACTCCTCTCCAGCCTGATATTGACGCCTTTCGTCCTGCGCAACCATAGACAAGAACTACGCCACCTTTCCCGCCGCAATCTGATATTCGCGCTACTGGCAGGGAGCGTGCTGGCGGTGCGTTTCTATTTTCAGTTCGAAGCCTTCAACAATTCCAGCGTGCTACTCACCGGAGTGTTCGGCGGATCCGGCCCCTTGTGGGTCGCGCTGTTCGAGGTGTTGCTGCTGCGGGCCGTATTCACGCGCAGGATCTGGGCGGGAGTGCTGCTCTCACTGGCCGGAGGCATATTGATTGCCATTGCCGGTTTTGACGGCGGCACGTCGCCGGGCAACAACGCCGTTCTCGGCGCCGTCTACGCGCTGACCGCGGCCTTCCTCTCCGCCTTTTATCTGAACTTTGGCCGGCTGGCACGCGGCCAGATTTCCTTCTGGCCCTACCTCTGGCTCATCTTTAGCATTGCGGCCGTGGTATCCATGACAGTCGTTTTCGCAGCGGGCGTTCCCCTGACCGGTTACAGCACTGATGCCTGGCTGGCGCTGATAGCCCTGACCATCACCGCCCAGTTCTTCGGCCATGGCTCCATGAACTACGCGCTGGGCTACATGCCAGCCACTTACATCAGCGTGTTCGCCCAAATCTCCACGGTGATCAGCGCAGTTGGAGCCTACATCGTGTTCAGCGAGAGGCCGGGCAGCGGCCAGGTGATTGGCAGCCTGATCATTATCGGCGGGGTTACGCTGGTGACTTTCGGCCGCCAGCGTCAGTAACCGGTCTGCAGCAGCAGTTGAGGGATATCCTGTTCGGGCATCACCGGCGCCAGCAGCTGCGCCAGCGTTCCGTCCTGCACCATGCCCTGTAACGCGGCTACCACCTGACGCCGAAACTCATCATCATTCCTGGGTAGCGCCAGGCCGCGCCACACGCGACTGTACCAGGGATCGCAGCCTTGGCAGCGCGTGGTCAGTTTCAGCCAGCCAGAGCGCGCCAGCAGCGGCTCCATCAGGCGTAGACTGTCCGCAAAGACCGCGTCCACATCGCCCTCTACAGTCAAATGCCAGGTGATGTCCTCGTCACGGAGCACCTTGAACACATTGATGGCGACATTGACGCTTTCGGCCAGGGCCTGCGCCCGATCTTCACTGCCCGGCTCGCTGGCAAGCACGCCCAGCCACTTGTTGCGCAGCTCGCGATAGTTGTTGATGTCACTGTCGGCCGGCACCAGCATGCGCTCCCCGTGCAGCATGAGCGGCGCGCTGAAGTCCACCCGGTTCGCCCATGTCCAGTCCGGCAGCACCCCGATGGCCAGGTCTGCCTCGCCGGCAGCGATCAACTCCAGCGGCGAGCCGGGCACCGGCTGCAGGATGACCCCCAGGCGCACGGCGAGCTGTTGTGCCAGTGTGTTGCGCCAGCCCGCCAGACGCTGTTCGCTGGCTGCAGCATCTGGCGGCAATGGCTCGAGGCCCGCCACGCGCAGCGCCAGCCCCTGTTCCAGCCGAGCCACTACAGATTCTACCGGCGAAGGCCGCGAAATCGCGTAATCCACCAGCTGAGGCGCAGACTCACCCAGGCCCGCCCAGATCGCTATCTGGTCGTGTGGCAGACGGCTGTCAGGGAAGTTTGCGTCGTGGATTTCCGCCATCCGCCCGGAAACCGTCAGAAATTGCAGGCTGCGGTTGATCAGGTCGCGCAGCGCGGAATCTCCCTGACGCACCGCCAGGGCGTGCGGTTCCTGCTCCAGCACGTCGTCCAGCAAGCGTAGCTCACCCGGCAGGAGGATATCGCGCAGGGTGAGGCGGCTGTCGACCAGACCGTCAATTTCGCCCTGCAGCAGGGCCAGTCTGGCGAGGTCGAGCGTGTAGTATCTTTGTACGCTGACGCGGTACCCACTGCGCATCTGCCAGCGTGTCACCACGTTCTCGGCACGCGCTCCGGCCACCACGCCCAGCACGCGCCCGTTCATCTCTGCCAGAGTGATTGCCTCGTCGTCCTGGCGCAGCAAGAGCGCCTGCGCGCCGCGGTAGTGGCTCTGGCAGAATTCCATGATGCGCCGCTCGTCCTGGCGCTTGACCAGCGCCGCCGCCAGGAAGTCCACATCGCCGCTGCGAAGCATCTCCGACGCTGACTGCCGCGTTACCTGCAGGAAGTCTACGTCAACGCCCCAGGCTGCGCCCATGCTGCGCGCGATGTCCGCCTCCATGCCCGCCAGTTCACCGCGAATGTTCAGCAAGGCGAAGGGCGGCGCGTTGAAGAGGATGCCCACACGGACGCGACCGTCGCGCAAGATGCGCGCCACAGCGGATTCCTGCGGCCCTGCCAGCTCAATCGCTGCCGGCCAGGGCACCGGCGTCGGAGGCACCAGGGTTGGCACAGGCTCCAGCTGCGCCTGCGCGGCTGCGGGCAGCAGCAAGAGCAACAGGGCCAGCAGCAGGGTCAGCATCTGCGATAGAGCCCGCGTTCGGCAATGAAGTCGAGCACGACCTGTGGCAACATGCCGCTGACATCTTCGCCCGTGCACAGTCGCGCAGCAATTTCGCTTGAGGCAAGCGGGAAGGGACCGCAGTCGATCATGTCCACGCGCTGCGCCAGACCAGGGAGCACATCCTTGTGCATGTCCGGTCGGGCCGCCACGCCCGGGCGCGGCACGACTGCCAGCCGGCAGAGCGTGACCAGCTCCTGCGGCCGGTGCCAGCCAGGCAGGTCGCGCAGGGAATCCGCGCCCATTACGAACCAGAGCTGTGCGTCAGGATGGGCCGTGCGCAACAGTCGCATGGTATCCAGCGAATAGTGTGGGCCCGGGCGGTCGATGTCCAGCCGCGAGAGACGCATCCCTGGCTTGCCCTCAAGCGCGCGCTGCAGCATAGCCACGCGCAGCGCGACGGGCGCTATGGGCTGCCCAGGCTTGTGGGGCGGATCGGCGGCAGGTACGAAGAGCAGCTGCGTCAGGGCCAGCGCGTCCCGCACTGCCTGCGCCAGCGCCAGATGGCCGTTGTGGGGTGGATCGAAGGTACCGCCGAGCACCCCGATGCGTTCCGGGGATGTCACGGGCAGCCGCTTCTGGCGTGGCTGCTCATTCCGACCACTCCAGCTCGAAATCGCCGATGTAGACCCTGTCCCCGGGTTCCACGCCAGCCACCTCCAGCGCTTTCGCCACGCCCAGCGTGTCCAGGATGCGCTGGAAGCGCATCACCGCCTCGTCGTGATCCCAGTAGGTCATCGCGGCCGCGCGTTCGATGCGCGCGCCACTCACCCTGAAGCTGCCATCCACGTCGCGGTGAATGGCGAAGTCGAGCTTCACTTCCGGCAGATCGGGCGTGGCGACGATGTCCGCCATTGTTTCCGGCGCTGTCTCCGGCAGTGAGGCGTGCACGCGCTGCAGCGTGGCGATGAAGTCCGGCAACTGCGCGTGCGTCACGGCCGAGATGGCCAGGGGTTCCACGCCCAGTTCGCGCAGTGTGCTGGCCAGCGCCGGCCAGCGTTCTTGCGCTTCAGGCAGGTCCAGCTTGTTGAGCACTACAATCTGCGGTTTTTCGGCCAGGCGTTCATCGAAGAGCGCCAGTTCCACGTTGATCTGGTTGTAGTCCGCCAGGGGATCGGGACTTGAGCCATCCAGCATATGTACCAGCATGCGACAGCGCTGCACATGACGCAGAAAGGCGTGCCCCAGGCCCACGCCCATGTGCGCCCCCTCGATCAGGCCGGGGATATCGGCGAGCACGATTTCGCTGTCATCCACGAGCATGACGCCCAGATTGGGCTCAAGCGTCGTGAAGGGGTAGCTGGCGATGCGCGGGCGCGCGTTGCTGAGCACGGAGAGCAGCGTCGATTTGCCGGCGTTAGGCACGCCCACCAGGCCGACATCCGCGATCAGCCGCAGCTCCAGCTGCAGCCGGCGCTCGCGGCCCGGCTCCCCCTTTTCGGCCATGCGCGGCGCCTGCCGTGCCGACGAGCGAAAGCGCGCGTTGCCGCGACCGCCACGGCCGCCACGCGCCACCACCAGTTGCGCATCCGGCCGCACCAGATCCCCCAGGACAGCACCGCTGGCGGCGTAGCGCACGATAGTGCCGGCCGGCACCTGCAATTCAAGCGGCGCCGCGCTGGCTCCGGTCTGGTTGTTGGGGCCGCCACGCTTCCCGTCGCTGGCCTGAAAGCGGGAGCGCTGCTGGTACCAGGTGAGCGTGCTGACTTTGGGGTTGACCACCAGCAGGACGTCGCCGCCATGGCCACCGTCGCCGCCGGCCGGGCCGCCACGCGGCACAAACTTTTCGCGCCGGAAGTGAATGAGGCCATCGCCGCCGGTGCCGCTGCGAACGAGGATTTCGATTTCGTCAATCATTGTGTCCGCCTTCGCCGCCCGGCAATCAGGCGGCGGGCGTCAATCGGCCGTCCGGCAGCCACTCAAGGAGCCGCTCATCCGCGCCGTAGAGCAAGGGACGCTGCTCACTGCGGATGGAGGGCCCGGTCAACACCACCTTGCGAATGGCGTCGCTACCGGGGATCTCGTACATCACGTCCAGCAGGGCGCGCTCGATGATGGAGCGCAGGCCGCGCGCGCCCGTACCCTGGGCCATCGCAATTGACGCGGCGGCCTCAAGCGCGGACTTCTCGAAATCCAGCGCTACGCCGTCCAGCTCCAGCAGGTGACGATACTGTTTCACAAGCGCGTTTTTCGGCTCAACGAGAATGCGCTGCAGCGCCTCCTCGTCCAGCGGCGCCACGTCGACCAGCACCGGCAGGCGACCGGCGAATTCCGGAATCATGCCGAAGGACACCAGGTCTTCCGGGCTGAGCTGTCGCAGCAGGGAGGCTTCGTTCTCAGTCGTGAGCATGGCGGCAGCCCCTTCCACGCCCGTCGCAAAGCCGACACGGCCGCGTTTCCCCAGGCGCGTCGCCACCACATCCGACAGACCGGCGAACATGCCGGCGCAGATGAAGAGAATGTCGCCGGTGTCGATCTGCAAGAACTCCTGATGCGGGTGTTTGCGGCCGCCCTGGGGCGGGACGTTGGCAACTGTGCCCTCGATTATTTTCAACAGCGCCTGTTGCACGCCTTCGCCGGATACGTCACGCGTGATGGAGGGGTTGTCGTTTGACTTGCGGGCAATCTTGTCGATCTCGTCAATGTAGATGATGCCGCGCTCCGCCCGCGCAATGTTGCCATCCGCCGCCTGGATCAAACGCAACAGGATGTTCTCGACATCCTCGCCTACGTAGCCGGCCTCGGTCAGCGCTGTCGCATCGACGATGCAGAACGGGACATCCAGCATGCGCGCCAGCGTGCGCGCCAGCAGCGTTTTGCCGCTGCCGGTCGGCCCCACCAGAAGGATGTTGCTCTTCTCAAGTTCGACTCCGTCCGGCCGGGAGCCAGCCTGAACACGCTTGTAGTGGTTGTAGACCGCCACGCTCAGCACGCGCTTGGCGTGCGTCTGGCCCACGACGTACTCGTCGAGGCGGGCCATGATCTCGCGCGGGGGGCGCAAGGGACTGTGCTCAGGTTCGGGCTGCAGGTCAGTGCGGGCGTCGTCCTCGGCCAGCATATGCTGGCACAGTTCAACGCAGTTGTTGCAAATGGAGACGTTTTCCGGGCCGGCAATCAGGCGTTCGACTTCCTCACTGTCACGCTGGCAAAAGGAGCAGCGTTGCGGCTCCTGGGGCTCCTCCGTCACGTCACGGGCTCCTTCTCATTCACGCCAGTCAGCACCTTGTCAATGATGCCGTATTCGGCGGCCTGCGACGCGCTCAGAAAGAGATCACGATCCTGGTCTCGCTCGATGACGTCGCGATCCTGCCCGGTGTGATTGACGAAAATCTCGATCAGACGTTCCTTCAGGCGCATAATCTCGTTCGCCTGGATGACGATGTCGGAAGCCTGGCCCTGCGAACCTCCCAATGGCTGGTGCATATGAATGGTGGCGTTGGGCAAGGCGTAGCGATGACCCTTCGCGCCGGCCGTCAACAATACGGTGCCGAAGCTGGCCGTCAGACCCAGAGCAACGGTGCTCACGGGCGCGCTCACCTGCTGCATGGCATCATAGATGGCCATGCCGGCATAAACGCTGCCGCCCGGGGAGTTAATGTACATATTGATCTGGCGTTCCGGGTCCTGTCCGTTGAGGTAGAGCAGCTGTGCCACGATCAGGTTGGCAATCTGGTCATTGACCGGAGTCCCCATCAGAACGATGCGTTCTTTCAGCAACAGGGAGTAGATGTCGTAGGCGCGTTCGCCCCGGCTGCCCTGCTCAACCACCATCGGGATCACGTTGTGTACGTCCATGTCAGGGAGAGTCTCCTCCTGCTTCAGTCCCTTCGGTCTCCGCTTCGGGTTCCGATTCGGTCAGTTCACCCCGGGCAATGCTGGCGATGCGCTCCATCACCTGTCGCGACTGCAGCTCGCTGCGAAGGCTCTGGTGCATGCCCGGGTTTTCGTAAATACTGCGGAAGGCTGCGGCCTGTTCGCCGAAGCGTGCCACGTTGCGGTCGATTTCCGCTCCCAGCGCTTCTTCACTGACCTCAATGTTTTCAGCACGCTGTAGCTCCGCCATCGCCAATGAATGCCGAATGAGTTCGATGGCATTGTCGCGCGACTGTTCCTTGAGTTCATCGCGCGTGGTGTTGGTCATGCGGATATAGTCTTCCAGCGTCAGGCCACGCTGCCGCATGTCCTGGTCCATCCGCTGCAGCAGATGCTCCAGTTGATCCTGTACCAGCGCCTCGGGCCAGTAGAAGGTCGCCCCTTCGATAATCGCGGCCAGCACCTCTTGTGCAAACTCCGCCGTGGCGCGCTCGTCCGCTTCGGCATTCAGACGCTCCCGCGTGCGCACGCGCAAGGTCAGCAAATTCGCCTGCTCCGCCCCGGCGCCACTGCCGGCATCCTCGTTTGCGCTGACCCGCGCTGCGAAAGCATCGTTTAGCTCGGGCAGCGTCACGATTTCGATCTTCCGTACCAGCACCGAGAAGGCCACGCGCTTGCCGGCCAGGGTACCATGCTGCTCTTCATCATCCGGGTATTGCAACTCGAATTCGCGCCGTTCGTCCACCTGGGCGCCGACCAGCGCCCCGGAAAAACCGGGCGCCGGTTCGCGCTCAGGCGTCAGCGAGAGGGACAGCTCCTCCTCATTCATGAAGCTGCGCCCATCTTCGGCATCATCCCCGTCACCATCATCCTCAGCGAGGATGTTGCCGGTCACCGTAACCTGCACCCGGTTGCCGGCAGCGACCGGGCGTGGACTCTCCTCGACCAGCGCCTCGCGTTCCTGCAGGGCAAGCAAGGCGTCATCAACATCACTGTCCGCCACCTGCGGCTTCGTGTACTCGCGCCGCACTGCGCGATAGTCGCCCAGGTCCGTGACCGGCTGCAAGGGCAGCGTGAAACGAAAGGTCGGTTCTGGCTCCTGCTCGAATTCCTCGAGCGTGCCTGGCCCGTAGGGCTCCAGGCCGGATTCGTTCAGCGCATCCGGATAGAGCGCGCTGCCCAGGTCCTCTACGGCTGTCTCCAGAATCGCCGCCTCGCCGACGTGGTTGGCGAGCACGCGATAGGGCGCCTTGCCCTTGCGAAAGCCAGGGATACGCACTTCGCCGGCAATCTTTTTCGCGGCGCGTTGTCTGGCTTCGTCCATGCGGTCAACGTCGACGGACACCGTTAGACTCGCCATGTGATTTTCAAGCTGTTCGGTGTGAACGTTCACATTTGCTTCCTGCATTCAGGCTATTCGCTCCGTCAGTATAGCAGCGGCAAAGCGGCCCTGACCATAGGCGTTTTATTGGAAACGCTGCGTTGCAATTCTCGCATTGAACTCCGCCATCAGAAATGAGGTACGTAACCTGTAGCGTGAATCGAGGAAGGTTCGGGAGTCAGAATGAAGCTGGAAGAACTGAAGACGGGCAGGCGGAGGCGTGGCTTCGAGTAGTCGTCCCGCCGTCAATTTTGTCTTACCCGTCACGATTTGTTACACTCCTGCCAGTTCCCAGGCGCGGAACGCTGCGTCTGCCGGGATATTCGCATTGATATTCGGAGGATGTGGTAATGAAACGTTTTTCTGTACTGCTCATCGTGCTGCTGCTCGTCGGCGCCATCGGCGCAACTGCCCAGGATGAGGTCACCCTGCGACTTGCCTCCTGGCAGTGGGAGGATCCGGCCTACCTGCCCTTCTGGGCGGGAACGACCGAAGCATTTATGGAAGCCAATCCGGGCGTGACCATCGAGCGCTTCTCCTTCCCCTACGATCAGGTGTGGGACCGCATCAACCTTGAGGTCGCGGCCGGCACGCCGCCGGACATCATCGAGGTCACCGGCTTCAACGTTTTCGAATACATTAACCTGGACGTGCTGGCACCGCTGAACGCCTGTTTCGAAGGCACAGGCATCGTGGAGAAGGTCGCCGGCCAGGATAGCTACGCGGTGGATGCCGAGGGCAACATTTATGCGCTAAACCTCTCGGCGCGCACGCTTGCGCTGTGGGTAAACCAGCCCCTGTTTGACGCTGCCGGAGTAGAAGTTCCGACGGACTTCGCCAGCTTCAAGGCCGCCGCGGAGGCGCTGACCAACGCGGAGGACGAGCAATTCGGGCTGGTGCTGACCAACACAGCGCATTCGCGGCTGTATGAAGGCGTGCTGATCATGGTCGTCGGCCATGGCGGACACTGGACCAAGGACGGTCAGCCGGGCTTCATGGAGCCCGAGGTTATCGCCGGCGTACAATACTTCAAGGACCTCTTCGATGCGGGCGTGATGCCCCGCGGCGTCGACGGGGCCGGTTCGCAGTGGCCCTATTTCAACAGCGGCAAGGCCGCCATGACCATCGACGGCCCGTGGTACTGGGCCTCGCTGGGCAACGCCTCGCCGGAAGTGCAGTCCACTGTGACCATCCACCCCCTGCCGACGGACTCGGCGCGCCCGACGGGTGGGCCAAATAACCTGGTGGGCATCGCCGCCGGCGGACCGAACCAGGAACTCGCCTGTGAATTCATCAAGTCGATCGCCACGACCGAGTGGGGCGAGGTGTGGACCAACAACTCTGGCACGATCAACCCGATCGAGGGTGCGGTCACCGAGAATTTCCTGATGGAAAACCCCTGGTTCCAGGCTTTCGCGGATGACGCGCCGAAGTTCGTACCGGTGGCGGCTCCGGGCCTTGAGGTGTATCACACGGACATCGTACGTATCATCAGCAACCGGCTGGTCGAGGTGCTTTACGACGACCGTCCGGTCGCAGAAGCCATGGCCGATTTGCAGGCCGATGTTGAGGAATTCCTCGAAGACATGATGTAAAGCCAGACGCGCGGGGGCGGACGCTGTCACTGTTCGCCCCCGTGCTACCGGAAACGCAGTCTGCATGATCACATCACGCACTACCCTGCCCTGGCTGCTGTTGGCCCCGGCGGCATTGTTGATCGTCGCCGTAATTTTTGTGCCGCTGATTTACAGCGCACTAATCAGCATCACTGACGCGAATTTGCTACGCTTCAGCAGCGCGGAATTCATCGGCCTCGAGAACTACGCCCGCCTGCTGGCGCGCGACCGGTTGCGCGTCTCCCTGTTGCGTACCCTCACCTACAGCGCCGGCACGGTAGTGCTCAGCTTCGTGACCGGCCTCTTCGTCGCGCTGCTGCTGAACCGCACGACCGTGCTACGCGGCCTGGCGCGGACGCTGCTGATCATCCCCTGGGCCACGCCCTGGCTGGTGGTGACGCTGATCTGGTTCGTGATGTTCAACCCGCAGTTCGGGCCAATCAACGAGATGCTCAATCTGCTCGGCGTCCTCGAGGTCGGGCATTCCTGGCTCTACAGCAGCGAGACGGCCATGTTGGCCATCGTGGTCGCGACCAGTTGGCGGCTGTTCCCGGCCGTTACGCTGATCCTGCTGGCGGGGCTGCAGGGCATCCCGCCGGAACAGTATGAGGCGGCCGAAGTTGACGGGGCCAGCGCCTGGGCGCGTTTCCGCTACATCACGATGCCTGGCATTCGCACGGTCAGCATCACTATGATCACGCTGCTGACGATCTGGTCATCCAAACTGTTCACCATAGCGTGGACGCTGACGCAGGGCGGACCGGGCGACGCCACGCGCGTGCTCTCGGTTTATACGTACCAGGAGGCCTTTTCCTCAAACCGCCTGGGACGCGGCTCGGCGCTGGCCATGATTTCGTTCCTGTTCAGCCTCTTGCTCGTCAGCGTCTATTTTATCGTGCTGCGCCGCGATGAAGCTCGCGCACAGGATTGACGATGACTGCACTTGCGCAGCGCAGGCGTGACGAAGTGACCCGCAGGGCCGGTCGGCGCCGGCGCGCACTGCAGGGATTCGGCTTCGTCGTGCTGATCATTACCACGACCATCGCCGTCGTTTACCCCTTCTACTGGATGGTGATGGCCTCCTTCACGCCCCAGGGCTACAGCCTGGGCGGCCAGACACCTCTCTTGCTGCCGGGGGAATTGAGCATCGATGCCTGGCTGTCGATTTTCAGGGACAAGCCGCTGCTGCGCTGGCTGGGGAACACCACGGCAATCAACGTCGGCGCGACGCTGATCGTAGTGCCGGTCTCGCTGCTGGCGTCCTACAGTCTTAACCGTTTTCGTTTTCGCGGGCGAATGCCCTTCATCTTCTTCGTTCTGCTCAGCCAACTGCTGCCCGCTTCGGCACTGATCGTGCCACTCTTCCTGATGTTTCGTGACGCTGGCCTGCTGAACACGACGAGCGGCGTCATCATCGCCTACACCACCTTTATGCTGCCCCTGTCGATCTGGGTGCTGTGGGGCTATATGCAAGGCATTCCGCTGTATTTCGAGGAGGCGGCGCTGGTCGACGGCTGCAACCGATTCCAGGCCTTCCGGCTGGTAACCTTGCCGCTGGCCATGCCGGGCCTCGCGGCAACGGCCCTCTTTGTCTTTCTGGAAGGCTGGAACCACTATTTGCTGGCATTCGTGCTGGCGAGCAGCACGAATCAGTGGGTAATTTCGCTGGGGTTGTTTTCCTTCATTGGTCAGTACTCAATCGATATCGAGCAGATGATGGCTGCCTCGGTCGTGGCTGCCGCGCCAGCGCTGGTCATCTTTGCCCTGCTGCAACGCCATCTGCGCGGCGGCCTGGCGCTGGGCGGGATGAAAGGCTGAGTGCTGCAGCGACTGTGGGGAAGGAGGGATTCGAACCCTCACCTCATAAGAGACATGATCCTAAGTCATGCGCGTCTACCAGTTCCGCCACTCCCCCGTGTTCCAGCACGACTCAGAAAGTATAGCCGCACGCTGATTGCTCCGTCGACTGTGGATTTTGGAAGCCAGGCGCATTAAATGTTATTCTCACCCGCGAATCCAACAGATAAAGGCGCACGTGGAGCTTTATGTCAGGCAACAACGCGCTCTCGACCCAAATCCCGGACATTGTCATCGGCAGGTTGCCGGTATATCTGCGCGCGCTTGAACGCCAGGCGCAGGAAGGCAGCGAAGTCACTTCCTCGCATGAACTGGGACTGCGGCTGGGCATCAGCTCCGCACAGATTCGCAAGGACCTGTCGCACTTTGGCGGTTTCGGCAAACAGGGCACCGGCTATCACATCGGCTATTTGATGGAGCAACTCAAAAGCGTGCTGAAGGTTGACCGGGTCTGGAATGTCGCGTTGGTCGGCGCCGGCGATCTGGGGCGCGCCGTGGCCAACTATCGCGGCTTCGCCGAACGCAGCTTCCACATCGCCTGCGTCTTTGATTCTGACCCGGACAAATTTGGCCAGCTGGCGGGTCACTGTCGAGTGCAGGACTTTCGTGACGCCGGCCCGGTGATCAGCAGTCTGGGCGTGCGCGTGGCCATGATCGCCGTGCCTGCCGGAAGCGCCCAGATTGTGGCCGACCGCCTGGTCGAACATGGCGTGCGCGCCATACTCAACTACGCCCCCATCAGCCTGAACGTGGCCGAAGGCGTGCACGTCCAGTACATCGACCCGGTCGTGCACCTGCAGCACATGACCTACTATTTGTCAGAATGAAGTTTGCGTCGTCTGCAACACGCGCCGCAGAATTGCCGGATCCTCGAGGGCGCGACTGGCTCCGATAGCCGTCGCGATCAGGGCGTTTTCGGCGCGATAGACCGGAACGCCGGTGGCGCGTGTCAGATACTGGTCCAGGCCCCGCAACAGGGCACCACCACCGGTCAGCACGATGCCGCGGTCGATGATGTCCGACGCCAGCTCGGGCGGCGTATCGCCCAGCACGCTGCGCACCACGCCGGAGATCATGGCGAGCGGTTCCGCCATGGCCTCAACCACTTCGCCCGTGGTAATAAAAATGGTGCGCGGCAGCCCGCTGACGTTGTCGCGCCCCTGGATCTCCATCGACATATCCTCGGCCGGCGGGATAGCCGCTCCAATCTGGATCTTGACCGCCTCGGCGGTGGGCTGGCCGATACCGAGATTGTACTTGCGGCGGATGTAGCTCATAATGGCCTCATCGAGACGCAGCCCGCCCAGGCGGCCGCTCTCCGCCCGCACGATTTTATTCAGGCTGATGACCGCGGCCTCGGTGATGCCGCCGCCGATGTTGACGACCATATCTCCGGCAGGCGTACCTACCGGCAGCCCGGCGCCGATGGCCGCCGCCAGGGGCTCGTTGATGAGCCAGGCCTCGCGCGCGCCGGCAGCGAGCGCCGCCTCATGCACAGCCCGCTTTTCGACACTGGTAACGCCCCAGGGCGCCGCCACCATGACAGTTGGCCTGAAGAGGCGAACGCGGCCGCCGACCTTGCTGAAAAAGTGGCGCAGCATGGCCTCGGTTACTTCGTAGTCGGCGATGACTCCGTCGCGCAGGGGCCGCACGACCTGGATGTCCTCGTCGTCGGTCTTGCCCAGCATTTCACGCGCCGGCTGACCGATTTCGATGATGCGCTCATCCTCGGCCGTCAGGGCAACCAGTGACGGCTCCTGCAACACAATCTGTCCGCTGTCACAAATCAGCACGTTCACCGTGCCGATGTCGAGGCCCAGTTTGCGGGCAAACAAGCCCATAAGCGCCGTCCTGTCGCCACCTGCCTGAGGTTATACTCCCTGCCAGCCCCGAACGCAACGCCCGGCTGCATGAGCCGGGCGTCTGTCAGCGAGGCGCGATGCAGGACTCAGTCCGCGTCTTCCTCGTCCTGTTCGAGAATGCGCATCGCCCCGCCGCGGTTCTGTATGCGGCGATGTATGCGCAGGCCCAACTCTGCGCGGCGCAGGGCCAGCAGTGTCTCGCGATTATGGTCGCCAGGGACACCTTCCGCCAGCATGCGGCTGGCGCGCTCGCGCGCGGCCTCGATTTCGCCAATGTCCAGTGTGAAGGAAGACTCCGCCAGGTCCGCCAGCACGACGACCTTGTCCGGCCGCACGTCGACGACGCCGCCATAGATCGCGAAGCGTTCCTCGGCCTGGCCCTTGCGCACGATCAGTTCGCCGAAGCCCATCGTCGTGAGCAGGGGCGCGTGCCGTGGCAGCACGCCCATCTCGCCCTCGACGCCGGGAATCACAACAATGTCGGCCGCCGGCTCATCGAAGACCTTGCGCTCCTGCGTGACGACCTCGACGTGGATGGTCATCAGCCGGCCTCTGCTTCCTCATAATTCTGCAGCACGTCCTCAATGGCGCCGGCCATGTAGAACATCTGCTCCGGGATGTGGTCGAGCTCGCCATCCAGAATCATGCGGAAGCCGCGCACGGTGTCGCGCACCGGCACGTAGCGCCCTTCGCGCCCGGTGAACTGCTCCGCCACCACCATCGGCTGCGACAGGAACTGCTCAATCTTGCGCGCCCGCGCGACCAGCTGCTTGTCGTCGTCGGAGAGCTCGTCGACGCCCAGGATGGCGATGATGTCCTGCAGATCCTTGTAGCGCTGCAGCACCTGCTGCACCTCGCGCGCCGTGCGGTAGTGCTCCTCGCCGATGATCTGCGGGTCGAGAATCTTGCTGGTGCTCGCCAGGGGATCCACCGCCGGGAAGAGCCCGCGCGCCGCAATCGAGCGCTCCAGCGCAATGGTGCCATCCAGGTGCGTGAAGACGGCCACGGGCGCCGGGTCGGAGTAATCATCGGCGGGCACATAAACCGCCTGCATCGAGGTGATCGAGCCGGTGCGCGTCGAGGTGATACGCTCCTGCAGCAGCCCCATCTCGTCCGCCAGCGTCGGCTGATAGCCCACTGCCGAGGGCATGCGTCCCAGCAGCGCCGAAACCTCCGCGCCCGCCAGCGAGTAACGGAAAATGTTGTCGATGAAGAGCAGCACGTCGCGGCCCTCGTCGCGGAACTGCTCGGCCATCGCCAGGCCGGAGAGCGCCACGCGCAGCCGCACGCCGGGCGGCTCGTTCATCTGACCGAAGACCATCGCCAGCTTGTCCAGCACGCCGGCCTCTTCCATCTCGCCGTAGAGCTGGGTGCCCTCGCGCGTGCGTTCGCCCACGCCGGCGAAGACCGACAGGCCGTCGTGCTGCGTGGCAATGGAGTTGATCAGTTCCTGAATGGTGATGGTCTTGCCCACGCCGGCGCCGCCAAAAATGCCGGTCTTGCCGCCCCTGGTCATGGGCGCGACGAGGTCCACCACCTTCATGCCGCTCTCGAACTGCTCGATCGACGTCGACTGTTCCTCGAAGCCGGGGGCCGACGCGTGAATGGAGCGGCGCGGCGCGTCATCCGCGACTTCCGGCTTGTTGTCGATGGCGCGGCCCAGCACGTTGAACACGCGGCCGAGCGAGGCTTCACCCACCGGCACCGTAATCGGCGAGCCGGTCGCGATCACCGGCAAGCCGCGCTGCAAGCCGTCGGTGGAGTCCATGGCCACCGTTTTGACGAGGTTGTCGCCCATATGCAGCTGCACCTCCAGCACGAGGTCCTGCTCATCCTCGCGGGGCACGCGCAGCGCTTCATTGATGTCGGGCAACTCGCCCGCGGGAAACCTGACGTCAATCACATTACCCAGGATCTGGGCGATGCGGCCCTGAACTTCGCTCATATTCGCACTCCTTGCTCGCTCAAGCCTGCCTGTCTCTCAATGCGTAGCGCCATGTCGTCCATGGCGCCCTGCAAGGCCTCGGTGCCGCCCACGATGTCCAGAATCTCGGCCGTGATGGCCGCCTGGCGCGCCTTGTTGTAATCCAGCGTCAAATCGCCCACCAGCTGCGAGGCGTTGTCCGAGGCGTTGCGCATGGCCACCATACGCGCCGCGTGTTCGCTGGCCTGGCTTTCCAGCAGCGCCTGATAAAGCTGCAATTCGGTAAAGCGCGGCACGATCTCCTGCAGAATGGCCTCGGGGCCCGGCTCGTATTCGTAGCTGGCCGCACCCGCGCTCACGGCCGGCACATCCTTGACGTACTCTGCGGCCACCTGGTCCTCGATGGTGTGCGGGATGAGCGGCAGCCAGCCCAGCACGGCCGGACGTTGCGCCAGCATGTTGATGAAATCGGTGTAGGCAATGAAGACGTCATCCACTTCGGCGGCGAGGAAGGCGTCGATTGCCAGACGCGTCGCCGGCGAAATGTCGCTGATGCCAGGCTCTGACGGCAGGTCGCTGAACTCCGCGACCACATTGCAGCCGGCGCGCAGCAGCGCGTCCCGGCCCTTGCGGCCGATGGTGACGTACTGTACCGGCTTGTCCAGGCGTTCCGCGAAGCGCTGCGCCGCGCGGATGATGTTGGCGTTGAAGGCACCGGCAAGGCCACGGTCGGAGGTGATGAGCACGATCATAATGTTGCGGATGTTACTGCGCTCTTCCAGCAGCGGGTGCATAGTGGCTCCACCACCGGCACCGGCCTGCACGTTGAGCAACAGCTCCCAGGCCTTCTCCGCGTAGGCGCGGCTGGCCAGCACACGCGCCTGGGCGCGCCGCACGCGGGAAGCGGAGACCGCCTCGAGCGCGCGGGTAATCTGCGAAATGTTGCGGACGCTGCGGATGCGCTTCTGGATTTCCCGGGCAGTAGCCACCTGTGTTCTCCTTCGGCAGCCGCTATGCCTGGTTCCAGCGTTCGTTGAAGCCCGTTATGGCGCTTTCTACCTGTCCGGCGACCGCGTCGTCCCAGTTATCGGGGTCGGCCTGAATACTGCCGGAGAGCCCGGCGTTGTTCGTGTTCCAGCTGCGCAGGAAGGCTTCCTTCCAGGCGCCCACGCGCTCCACCGGCACTTCGTCCAGCAGGCCGTTGGTGCCCGCGTAAATCAGCGCCACCTGGTCCGATACCCGCATCGGCTGGTATTGAGGCTGCTTAAGCAGCTCGGTGAGACGCAGGCCGCGATCCAGTTGTTGCTGCGTCGAACGGTCGAGACCAGAACCGAACTGGGCGAAGGCCGCCAGCGAGGCGAACTGCGCCAGGTCCAGTTTGAGCCGGCCCGCCACGCGCTTCATGGCCGTCGTCTGCGCGTCACCGCCAACGCGACTCACGCTGATGCCCACGTCCATGGCCGGGCGCTGGCCCGCGTAGAAGAGGTCGCTGATGAGGTAGATCTGCCCGTCGGTGATCGAGATGACGTTGGTGGGCACGTAGGCGGAGACATCGCCCAGCAGGGTTTCGATGAAGGGCAAGGCGGTCAGACTGCCGCCGCCGCCCTCTTCGCTGAGCTGCGCGGCGCGCTCCAGCAGGCGACTGTGCAGGTAAAAGACATCGCCGGGATAGGCCTCGCGGCCGGGCGGGCGACGCATCAGCAGGGAGACCTGGCGGTAGGCCCAGGCGTGCTTGGAGAGGTCATCATATACCACCAGCGCGTCCTGGCCATTCTCCATAAACCATTCGCCGATGGCGCAGCCGGAATAAGGCGAAATGTACTGCATGGCCGCAGGGTCGGAGGCCGAGGCCACGACCACCGTAGTGTACTCCATCGCGCCGGCTTCCTCGAGCAGGGCGACCAGGCGCGCGATCTCGCCCTGGCGCTTGCCGATGGCAACGTAGACACACTTCATATCCTCTTCCTTCTGGTTGAGGATGGTGTCGATGGCCAGGGCAGTCTTGCCAATCTGGCGGTCGCCAATGATCAGCTCGCGCTGGCCACGGCCCACCGGCGTCATGGAGTCGATGGCGACGATGCCGGTCTGCACGGGACGGAACACGTTGCGCCGTTCCATCACGCCCGGCGCGATGCGCTCCACCGGGTAGTATTCGTCAGAAGCGACCGGGCCGCGCCCGTCCAGCGGGTTGCCGAGGGCATCCACCACGCGCCCCACCAGTCCGGCGCCCACCGGCACCGAAGCGATACGATCCAGCGCGCGAACCTCGTCGCCCTCGTTGATCTTGTCGTATTCGCCCATGATGATGACGCCGACATGTTTTTCTTCCAGGTTGAAGACGATGCCGGCCGAGCCATTGGCAAAGGCGACCAGTTCGCTGAAGCGCACATTCTCCAGCCCGGAGACGCGCGCGATGCCGTCGCCCACTTCCTCCACATAGCCGACCTGCACCGCCTCGAAAGTGCGGTCGTAGGACTGCACCTGTTCGAGCAGCGAATCAAACATTGTGCCCGTCACATCCGCCATGAACCGGTCTCCTGACTCCCCTCGCCCCGTCGCAGGGCCGCGCCATACGCCCGGGGAATTGAATGGGGCGCATTGTAGACGCGTTGCGGGCGAATGTCCATAGTTTCACAAAGGCCCGCTACGGCTTCAGGCGTTGCCGTTCAGGCCACGCACAGACTCAGCGCCGCCCAGCATTGCCGAGCGCTGCCAGGCCGCCCATACCGCCTGCGCGACGACCGTGCGCAAACCGCCGCGCTCCAGTTGATAGAGCGCCTCGGCGGTGGTGCCGCCGGGACTGGTGACCTGGTTGCGCAGCTCCGCCGGATGCAGCCCCGAGCTTTCGGCGAAGGCGACCGAGCCGGCCATCGAGGTCAATACGAGCTGTTCGGCCTCGCGCCGCGCAAAGCCCATGTGCACGCCGACGTCGATCAGCGCTTCCATGAAGAGGAAAATGTAGGCTGGCGCGCTGCCACTCAGCGCGGTGGCCATATCAAGCGCGTCCTCTTCCTGCTTGTAAAGCTCCTGGCCGAAGGCGCAGAGCAACTGCCGCGCAAGGTCGCGGCCCTCGTCATCTGTGGCCGTGTTAGCCGTCCACACCGTGATGCCCTGGCCAATCTGCGCCGGGGTGTTGGGCATGGCGCGCACCACCGCCGCGCCGGACACACATTCCGCAATGGTCTCGATGCGCACGCCGGCCATAATGCTCAGCACGAGGCGGGCCCGGCAGGCGCGCTTCAGCTCCGGCAGCACTAGCGACAGAGCCTGTGGCTTGATAGCCAGCACCACGACTGCGGCATCCTCCAGCGCGGCGACGTTGTCCGCAGTGACACGCACGCCGTAGCGCTCCTGCAGCTCCCGGCCGCGCTCCAGGCGCGGATCCGCCGCGATGAGCTGCCCTGGCCGCAGCGTCTCTTTTTCCAGCAGGCCGCGGATCATGGCCTCACCCATCACACCGCAGCCGATAAAGGCCAGCGTTCCGTCGCCCAGGTTCATTTGCGGCTCTCCGTCATCAGTTCAGTCCAACTTCCAGCGCCAGCTCGCGCATCCACTCGATTTCCCGGCGCACACCTTCCTCGGGACTGGTGCGTGGCGCGAAGCCCAGCAGCTGCTGCGCCTTGCGGATGTCCGCCCAGGTGCGCAGCTGGTCGCCATGACGCCGCGGCTGCAGGGACAGGCGGGGTGGCGCGTCCATCAGGGTTTCTACAAGATCGATGAGCTCGCCGGTTTTGTGCTCCTGATCGCTGCCGATGTTGATGATTTCACCGACACAACTGTCCTGCCGTTCGATGGCGCATTGAAAGGCCGCGACCACGTCGGACACGTAGGTGAAGGAGCGCGAGTGGTCGCGGCTACCTTCGTAAAGCGGACAGGGAGGGCCGCCCAGGGCGCTCCCGATCAGACGCGGCAAAAGCTTGTCGGGCCGTTCGCGCTCACCATACACCGAGAACAAGCGCAGTGAACAGGCCGGGAAGCTTTCCTCACGCTGACGCGCCATGACCAGCTGCTCGGCCGCCAGCTTGGTCACACCATAGTGCGAGACCGGCTGCGCTGCTGCGCTTTCCGGCGCCGTCGCCTCATGTCCGTAAACCGAGGAGGTGGAGACGTTGATGAAGAACTTCAAAGAGGGTGTTTTGCGCAGGGCCTCCAGCAGGCACCAGGTCGCATGAAGATTGTTGCGCAAGAAGGTCGCGAAGGAGGTCGCCGCCGAGTTGCCCGGCTGGGCTGCGGCGTGGATCACAATCTCGCTGCCGGCCACCAGCTCTGCCAGCCCCGGCTCGGTCAGGTCCGCCTCTCGCAGCGCGCAACCCGCCGCGCGCACGTCGCGCGCGTTGCGCACTTTCAACGGACGCGCATAGTAGTTGTCGAAGTTGTCGAGTCCGCGCACTTCATGGCCGGCGGCGACCAGGTGTTGTGCCACGTGGGAGCCGATAAAACCCGCCGCACCAGTTACGAGAACTTTCATGCTTCCGGCTCCTCCTGCAGGGCAGGCACCTTGTAGGGATAGCGCTGGCGCCAGCGCTGCACGGCGGCGTGCAGCCGTTGCGGCTGCACCTCGACGCCGCTGCCCGGGCCCGCCGGCGTTGCGATGCTGCTGTCGGCGCCCAGCACGAAGGCTGGTTCGGTAATGTCCGGATCGTAGTAGCGCGAGGTCGCCGAGATGTCGCTGGGCATAGTCACGCCCGGCAACGCGGCGAAGGCTAGGTTGGCGGCGCGCCCCACGCCAGTCTCCAGCAGACCGCCAATCCACAGGGGGACTTGCTGCGCCACGCAGAACCGATAGACCTCGAGACTCTCCGTGTAGCCGCTGACGCGCGCCGGCTTCAAATTGATGATGCGACAGGCGCCCAGCTCTATGGCCAGGCGCGCATCGCTGGCGGTGTGGATGCTCTCGTCGAGGCAGATGTCCGTGCGCAGTTGCGGCTGCAGTTTGCTGTGCTCGTGGATGTCGTTCCACGCCAGCGGCTGTTCGATCATCAGCAGGTCGAACGCGCCCAGCTGCCGCAAGTGCTCCGCGTCCTGCAGGCTGTAGGCGCTGTTGGCGTCCAGCATCAGCGAGATGTCCGGCAAGGCAGCGCGCACGCCGCGCGCCAGCTCCAGGTCCCAGCCAGGTTTGATCTTGAGCTTGATACGCCGGTAGCCCTCGCCCAGGCGCTTCTCGATGATGCGCAGCGTAGCCGCGACCGAGTCCTGAATGCCGATGCTGACGCCTACCACAGCCTGGGTGCGGGGCTCATGACCCGGCGGCAGGTAACGCGCGAAGAGCTGCGCCAGCGAAAGGCCGTTGTGCCGCGCGAGCGCGTCCCAGACCGCGGCCTCGAGGCCATGTTTGGTCAGGGGGTGACCCCGCACGCGCGCCAGCAGGGCCGGGATTTCGGTGGCGCTCCGCAGGCATTTCCCCAGTACCCGCGGGATGAGGAACTCCTGCAGCACGTGCAGCGCCGTGCCCATCGTCTCCGAGCTGTAACCAGGATTAATTTCCGCCGAAGTCTCGCCCCAGCCGACGACGCCTTCTTCTGTCTCGAGCCGGATCAGGATGGCGGCCTTGAAGGGCTCGTTACCGAAGCTCGTGCCCAGGCGTTCCACCAGCGGCAACGCCACCGGGTACAGCCGGACAGAACGGATCGTGATTGCCTGCAAGTCTGCCTTGTTCACGTGGAACGCTCCCCATTCGCCGCTCCGCACACGTAGCAAATCCTTTCCTGCCCGTCCAGCGTGCCGCGCACACAATCTTGCAACATGAAGCCCGCGGCGAACAGCGCTTTCAGCGCCGCGCGCATGTGAGCGCGCCATGCCTGCGCCAGAGTCTCGTCTGCCTGCGCCAGCGCCGGGAAGTCCACGGGCATTTCCAGCAACAGTTGCGTCGCATCCGGCAGCGCACCCAGATCACCTGGCAGCGGCAGACCACGCGCATCCCGTGTAGTCGGGTTCAGCAGCGCCGCGCCTCGCTTTAGCAGGGAAGCCAGATCCGCGCCGCAGTCCGCGCCCTCAGCGAGCAGGCGTACCCGCTCACTGTCGAGGCGCCAGTCCACCAGGAGACGATCCGGGCTGCCACCCCCCGGCCCCTCTGCGCCGAAGTAGCTTTCGCGAAAGTGCGTCGCCTGCGCGCCCAGCTTCCGCAAATTTAGCCAGGCGTTGGGCGCCAGCAGCGGGTCGAAAGTCCAGCGTACAAGGCGGATGCCCTGCACCAGCGCGAGTTCGCGCTGTGCCAGTTTCAGCCGCAGCGCCAGGCCCCGCTGGCGCCAGTCGGCGCGCACCACCATACGCTTGGACACAAGATAGGGGCTGTCTGCTGCAAGGGCGCTGTCGCTGGCGATTCCCGGATAGCCCACGAGGATGGCGACCAGGCGTCCGCCTGCGCGTTCCTGAGCCGCCAGCACGTGGCCACCGTGCTGTGCCAAGGTGAAGAGCATGTGCCCGGGCACGATGGCTTCCGGGTCATCACCCCAATAACTGCGCTGTAGCGCGACCGCCGCGTGCATATCCTGCAGCGTGCCCAGGAGACGAATGTCACAGTCCGTCATCCGGGAGTCCCCCGCGGACGAGGGCGCAGCGTGGCGCGCAGCAACTCGCGCCAGCCGTAGCTCTGCTGCCAGCCAAGCAGGCTGTCTTCCAGACGCCGTGGCCGTACGCCGAAGTAACTCCAGGTGTTGCCGATCTGCGTCACCCGGCTGATGGCCAGCAGATCGAGCAGTTGCGGCGTCAGCATAACGCGCGGCAGCAACCTGCTATAGAGCACTGCCATGCGTCGCAACAGCCAGGGGGGCACGGAGATGACGAAGCGTGGCATGTGCCAGACCCGCATCAGCGTGCGCAACAGGTCGCGCAGCGAAATGTATTCCGGCCCGCCGATCTCAATCAGGGCGTCGACCAGCTGCAGGCGCTGCAGGCAGGCCGCCAGCGCGCTCACCAGGTCATCGATGTGAAGCGGCTGCATCACGATCTCGCCACGACCGGGCATCAGAAAAAAGAAGGGGTTGGCGCGCAGCGACAGGGCGAGGGCGTTGATGAAGGAATCGTCTTCACCAAAAATCAGGCCGCTGCGGACGATGGTCCAGGCAAGGCCGCTTTGACGGACGATTTCCTCAACCAGGCCCTTGACGCGCAGCAGGGGCCAGGCCGCCGTGCGGGCCGCGCCCAGATGGCTGAGCAGGACGATGCGCCCCACGCGGGCCGCCCGCGCTGCCCGCACAAGGTTGCGCGTGCCGGCCAGCTCATAGCGTTGCAGGTCACGCGTTCGCCCCCACCATTGCGCGCTCGCCAGATGAAAAATGACATGCACGCCGGTCACCGCGCGAAACAGGGACTCTTCGTCCAGCAAATGTCCGCCCGCCAGCTCCGGCGCCGGCAACGCCGCCGGCATAAGCAGCGACACGTCCCGCTCCGGAGGCACCAGACAGCGCACCGCCAGACCTTGCGCCAGCAGGTGAGCCACGAGGTGACGTCCGACAAAGCCCGACGCCCCTGTAACCAGTATCAAATGCCCCTCCCCCGTCGGCGGCAGTATAGCACAGGGCCGCGCCTTGCTGTCAGAGCGACGCGCCTGTGTTATACTCATCCTGAGAACCCTCGCAGCTGTAGCGGGGCTGATGTGGAGGAGGCCAATGGGAGAGCGCCGTCGTGTGGTGGTAACCGGGATGGGCATCATCTGCCCGACCGGCAATGACGTCGATGAGGCCTGGGGCAACGCCAGCAAGGGCGTAACAGGCATCGACACCATCACCAGCTTCGATACCAGCGGGCTGGAAAATCATTTTGCCGGCGAGGTGCGAAATTTTAACGCGATGGACTTCCTTGGCCGGCGCGAGGTGCGACGCACGGACCGCGTCACCCATCTCGGGCTCTTCGCCGCGCAACAGGCCATCGACGACTCCGGCCTGGAAGTGAACGAGGAGAATCACTACAGCATTGGCTGTGTGATGGGCTCCGGCATTGGCGGCATCGGCTCGCTCTTCGAGAGCATCCGCCAGTTTCTCGAGAAAGGCGCCAGCAGCGTCAGCCCGCTCATGGTGCCCATGATGCTGCCGGACAGTCCCTCCGGCAAGGTTTCCATGAAATGGGGGCTGCGCGGGCCCAATTTTGCCCTCTCGACGGCCTGCGCCACCGGCAACAACAGCATTGGCGAGGCGACTGAAATCATTCGTCGCGGCGCCGCGACGGCCATCCTGGCAGGCAGCAGCGAGGCCGCCCTCAGCGCCATCACCATCGCCAGCTTCAACAACATGCGGGCTATTTCCCGTCGCAACGACGAGCCGAAACGGGCGTCCCGTCCCTTTGACGTCGATCGCGACGGCTTCGTGGTGGCCGAAGGCGCCGCCATGCTGATGCTTGAGGATCTGGAGCATGCAAAGGCGCGCGGCGCGCGCATCCACGCCGAAATCCTTGGCTACGGCCACACCTCGGACGCCTTCCACATCACCGCGCCACTGGAGACCGGCGAAGGCGCGGCCACGGCCATCACGCAGGCGCTGGCCGACGCGACGCTGCAGGGCTCGCAAATCGACTACATCAACGCCCACGGCACCAGCACGCCGCTCAATGACAAGAGTGAGACCTGCGCCATCAAACAGGCCTTCGGCGAAACCGCCTACTCGATTTCCATCAGTTCTACCAAATCGGTCACTGGCCATTTGATGGGCGCTGCCGGCTCGGTGGAGGCCGTCTTTTCGATCAAGGCCATCCAGGAAAACTTCATCCCGCCCACCATCAACCTGGACAACCAGGACCCGGAGTGTGACCTGGATTACACGCCAAACCAGGGGCGTACGCGCAAGATCAACCTTGTGATGAGCAACTCCTTCGGCTTCGGCGGACACAACGCAGTGCTCATCTTCGGCGGCTACCACCCCAATGGCAGCGCACAGTAACGGGCGCGATCCCCGGCTGTTGCCCGAACCCCAGGGCAGCTACGCCCACATAGTCGGCTGGGGCATGGCTGTGCCCGACCAGGTGCTGACCAATCAGGATCTGGCGGCCATTGTCGAAACCAGCGACGAGTGGATCCGTACCCGCACCGGCGTTCGCGAACGCCGCATCGCCGCCAGCCATGAATCCACGTCCACGCTTGGCCTGCGCGCCGCGCGCAATGCCCTCGAAGTCGCCAACATCCTGCCGCTCGAGCTGGAACTGATCGTCGTTGCCACCTCGACGCCGGACAACGTATTCCCGAGCACGGCCAGTCTGATTCAGGATCAGCTGGGAGCGACGCGGGCGGGCGCCTTTGACCTGAGCGCCGCCTGCGCCGGCTTCGTCTACGCGCTTAACATGGCCGCCCAGTCCATTCGCAGCGGCAGTATCGAGAGCGCCCTCGTCATCGGTTCCGAAACCATGAGCCGCATCATCGACTGGCGCGACCGCAGCATCTGCGTACTCTTCGGCGACGGCGCCGGCGCAGTCGTGCTCAAGGCCAGCGAGACGGAGGGCGGCATTCGTTCGGCCGTGCTGCGCTCGGATGGTTCGGGCCGCGATTTGCTGGGCCTGCCCGCCATGGTCAGCCCGAAGCACATCTGGCCGGAGTCCGCCCCGGCCGGCACCCAGGGCCACAAGATGCACATGAACGGGCGCGAGGTCTATCGCTTCGCCACGCGCATCGTGGGCGAGAGCATCAGCCAGGCGCTGGAAAAGGCCCAACTGGACATCAGCGATCTGTCGCTGATCGTGCCGCACCAGGCCAACTTCCGCATCATCGAGGCCGCTGCGCGCAACCTCGGCGTCACCACGGACATCTTCATCAGCAACCTGGAACGTTACGGCAACACCTCCGCCGCCTCAATCCCGATTGCCCTGTGCGAAGCCATTGATTCCGGGCGCATCAAGGAAGGCGACCACATCGCCTTCTGTGGCTTCGGCGGTGGTCTCGCCTGGGCGGCCATGGTGCTCACCTGGACGGGGCGCGAAACCGGTGAACCGCGTCCGCTCGGGCGCCAGCGACGCCAACTCAGCTACGCCGGCGCAGGCTGGCGCCGCCGCGTCCGTCACCTGGAACGGCAAATGGACGATCTGGTCAGCAGTCTGCAGCCACGCCGCGGCCGTCTGCGCCGGTTGCGGCGCCGCTTCGAGCAACAGAAGCTGGAGTGATCGCCCTCAGTTGCGGCGTTGTGCCAGACTGATGTAGTACAGCAACTGCAGCACAGCCGTTATCGACACTGCCATTCAAGCAAGCGTCATTTCCCACAGCAGAATCAGCCCGCGCCAACGAAACAGTCGCGTAGATTCGCGCGCTCAGAGGCCCAGAGGCGTCGGCGTGGGGATGGGCTCGCTCAGGTAAATGTTGACTGTGCAGCCGGGGCCGGGCGCGTTGAAGATGTCGAAAACGGACAGGCGAAACTCATAGACGCCGGGCAAGTAAAAGGCTGGCACGAACTGCCCCAGCTCAGCGCGCTGCCGAACCGGCTGGGTGTGATCGCCCAGCGGGGCGAAACTGCCGCCGGTGGATGGCCCGCGAATCTCGAAGCGGTAAAAGGCGAAGTCGTCCATGAAAGCCGTCCCCGTCACGGAGACCGGCTCGAAAACGCGCATACCGTTGGCCGGGACCTGCAGCGTGGCGCCCGCTTCCGTGCAACCGCTGGCCGGTGGCGCGTTGGGCACGATGGTGCCGACGGGCGTGGGCGTCAACGTGGGCGTGGCCAGCACGCGCAGGGCCGGGTCATCGGGCGTCAGGTTCACGCCGCTGGCATCGATCTGCGCGTCGCTGCTGAAGCGCGGCACCGGAGTATTGAACTGGCCATCCGTCAAGATCTGGCCGGTCGTGAAATCGCTGAACTCCCTGATCGTGGGAGCGACCACCAGCAGCAAGCCGAGCACCAGCAGCAGCAGCTCAATGAGCAGCAGCAGCGAGGTCCAGGCATCGCCCCGGGCCCGGCGCGCCAGTTCCTGTTCCAGCTCAAAATGGGTCGCGCGCAGACTGCGACGGGCGCGCAGCAGGCGCCGCGCGCTCAACAGCAAGCCCAGCCCGAGCAGAATGAACAGGCCGGGCGCCAGCTGCTCGACGAGGAAAACGACGCGGCTCATGTCAAGGTGCGCAACACTCCGCGCAGCAGGGCCGTCAAACGCGGCACCAGCACCAGGCCCGCCTCAAGCACTTCTTCGTGGCTCGCCTCAAGCTCGCTGTTCACCTCGTCGATGGCCACATTGGTGATGCCGGAGCAGGCCATTATGCGGATGCCGGCGTGGCGGGCCACGACCACCTCGTGCGCGGTGGACATGCCGACCGCGTCGGCACCCATGACGCGCAACATGCGAATCTCCGCCGGCGTCTCGAAGTTGGGGCCGGAGAGGCAGACGTAAACGCCCTCGCGCAGCGTGATGCCGGCCTCGGCCGCGACCTGTTGCGCGCGCTGGCGCAGCTCAAGGTCATAGGCCTGTGACATACCCGGAAAGCGCGGGCCGAAGCTCTCGTCGTTGGGGCCCATGAGCGGATTGGCGCCCGTCATGCCCGTCAAATTGATGTGATCGTTGATTAGCATCAGGTCGCCGGTTTGCCAGTCCGGCCGCAGGCCGCCGGCGGCGTTGGTCAACACCAGAATTTCGATGCCCAAGCGAATCATCACCCGCACGGGAAAGGTGATCTGTTGCGGCGTGTAGCCTTCGTAGAAGTGCACGCGGCCCTGCTGCGCCACTACCGACTGGCCCTCCAGCTTACCCAGCACCAGATTGCCGCTGTGCCCCTCCACTGTGGAATGCGGCCAGCCGGGTAGCTCGCGGCTGTCGATCACGTCGCGCTGCTCCAGCGCATCTGCCAGGCCGCCCAGGCCAGAGCCCAGCACCAGCCCTATCCGTGGCTGCTGGCTGCTACGCTCGCGAACGGCAGCGACCGCCTCGTCATATGCAGTTAAGCGCCCGTTCGCCATGTCGTATGCTCCTGTGTTTCCCGCGCCTGGCTCAGGGCAACCCGGCCAGCCTGCGCTCGCGTTGATAGTCGGCCGGCGTGTCTACGTCACTGAGAATGCAGTCATTCGTCACCTCGACCAGCGCCAGCTCATCGCGCTGGCGACGCAGCACCTCGCGCGGGGCCGCCCCGGCCGGCAATTCCAGAATTTCCTGCCAGAAACGTCGCTCGAAGAGAATCGGATGGCCGCGACGGCCCTGATGCACCGGAGCGACGATGCGGCCGCGGCCCTCGGCCCAGCCCATTAACACCTGGTTGATGACCCGGGGTGTAATGCGCGGCTGATCGCCCAGCAGAACCAGCGCCCCGCCGATATGCGGCGGCAGCGACGCCAGGCCGGCCTGCAGCGAGGACAGCATTTCGCCCGTTGCATGGGCGGGATTGTGCACCACATTGACGTCGTACTTCTGCGCGAGTCGACCCGTCTCGTCGGCGCAGTGTCCCGTAACCACAGTGATGTGATTTACGCGCGCCAGCAGCAGCTGCATGATGATGTGCTCAAGGATAGTCACATCATCCGTCCAGGGCAGCAGCTGCTTGGGGCGACCCATACGGCTTGACATGCCGGCCGCCAGCACAATGGCGCCCACAGGCTGCTGCACCTCATGCACCGGGTCGCTGCCGCGCACGGAGCCGATGGCCACGCGCTCCAGCCGCGGCGAACGCAACATCAGGCGCGCAATCAGCCGCGCCCGCGCGCGCCCGATGCCGCGCGCCTGCACCTGATTCAACAGCGCCGCCACGCGCGCTCCCGGCGGCACGCGCGCCAGTCCCAGCCGCGGGTCGCGCAGCACCTGCGCCACCCAGGGCGATTTCACGCGCTGTCCTTCGTTGAAGCCGTAGCGCTCCATCATCGCGCGCGGGTTGTAGACATGGTCTTCGTCCAGCGCCTGACCCAGCACCGACACCGAAGCCATGGGCACTACCAGCGTGGTCTCCGAAGGAATGACCGGCTCATGCGCGCAGGGCGCCTTCAGCGGCAGACCGGCCGAATCGTCAGCCTCGACCAGCAGTACGTCCGAGTCGACGCTGTCCAGCAGTTGCGTGACGTATTCAGGCGTGGGCCCGCTCACCTGGCCGCCGTGGATTCGATCGTAGAGAAACACCATGCCGACTTCGTCCAGCGCCAGCGAAAGCATGCCGATGCCCTCGCCGGGCGTCAGCGCCCAGGGCATCAGCTCCAGCTCGGCGGCGCTGATGGTGCTGGTGGTCGTGGCCACCACGCGCCAGCCCAGCCCGGTCAGTTCGTGGCCCAGATTGATGAGAGCGCTGGTCTTGCCGCCCGCGCCGATGAAGGCGACGACGTCCCCGCGAGAGATGTCCAGCGCCTGGTGCAGCTTCATGGTCGGGCTGGCAGGCGCAGTCTCATGACGCCTGCTCCTGCGCAGCCTGCAGCGCGCCCAGCACCCGTTCGGGCGTCAATGGCAGGTGATCGACGCGAACGCCGGTCGCGTCATAAATGGCGGCGGCGATGGCCGGCGCCAGCGGTAGCAGCGGCATCTCCGCCATGCCGCGCGCACCCCAGGGGCCATGCGGATCCGGGCACTCGAGCAGGACGGTCTTGACACGCTGCGGCACGTCCAGCACAGTCGGGATGAGGTAGGTGGACAGAAAGGGGTTGAGGATACGGCCGTCCTGCACCTGCAGGTTTTCCATCAGGGCGTAGCCCTGGGCCTGCACCACTGCCCCCTCGGTCTGGCCGACAATCTGGTCGGGATTGATGGCGCGACCCACATCATTGGCGGAGATGACCTGCAGCAGCTGCACCAGGCCGGTCTCCAGATCGACCTCGACTTCCACTGCCTGGGCCACGTAGCCATAGGCAAAATTGGGTCGGCCGCGGCCGTTTTGCGGATCGAGCGGCGTGGTTGCCGGCGGCCGGTAGGTGTAGCTGGCCACTGCCGGACGCTCCTCATCCTCCCACTTGCGCAGCGCCAGTTGCGCCGCACCGCGTATTGAATTGCCGGCCATGTAGGTCAGCCGTGACGCAGAGGCGCTGCCCGAATTGCCGCTGGTGGCGGTATCCGCCAGCAACATGCGTACCTGCTCCGGCGGTACGCCAACCGCATCGGCGACCATCTGCCGGAAGGCTGTGTGCGCGCCCTGCCCCACCTCGGAGCCGGCGTGATGCAGCACAACTTCCTCAATTTGCACGCCGCCGTGCAGCTCGACGGTCGCGTCACAGCATTCCGGAAAGCCGAAGCTGAAACCAATATTCTTGAAGCCGCCCGCAAGGCCGCGGCCACGCCGCAGCCAGGGACGCGCGGGATCCTGTTCGGCCGCTGCACGCGACCAGCTGCCGTCCGCCGTTTCCTGCCAGTAACTCTCGCGGCCGCAGGCCCGCCACACCTCGGGCATGGAAACGCCCGGCGGGAAGGGTTCGCCAGTTACGAAAGACTGGCCATCGCGAATACTGTTCAACAGACGCAGCTGCAGCGGATCCATGTCCAGCGCCGCCGCCAGCCGGTTCATCTGGCCCTCCGCGGCGAACAGACCCTGGGGCGCGCCGAAGCCGCGAAAGGCGCCGCAGGGAATGTTGTTGGTGTGGACGCCGAAGGTGTCGATGTGACAGTTTGGAATGATGTAGGGCCCGCTGACCGTCAGATTGGCGTTGCCCATCACCTTGGTGCTGGTGTAGTTGTAGGCGCCCGCATCGCCGATCACGGTTGTCTCGGCGAAAACCAGCTTGCCCGCGCGCGTTGCGCCCCAGCGGGCGCGCACTGTTATCGGATGGCGTTTGTGGTGGTAGAGGATGGATTCCTCGCGGCTCCAGATAGCCTTCACCGGGCGCCCGGTGCGCTGCGCGCCCAGCGCCAGCACTATCTGCACCGACATGTCCTCGCGACCGCCAAAGGCGCCGCCAATCGCCGGATGGATGACGCGCACCTGTTCGGGCGGCAGGCCCAGCGCGTGGCTGATCTCTCCCTGCTCCTCATGCGCCCATTGCCCGGCCACCGCCACCGTGATGCGGCCGGCTTCGTCGCTGTAGGCCAGGCCGGCTTCCGGTTGCAGAAAGGCGTGCTCCTGCCAGCCGGTGCGGTACTCGCCCTCGACGATGACTTCGGCGGCCCTGCGGCCGGCTTCCAGGTCGCCGTGCCGGATGCGGTAATGACAGCGGATGTTGTTCGGGCAGTCGGCATGCAACTGCGGCTGACCCGGCTGCATGGCCAGTTCCGGGTCGGTAACCGCCGGCAATTCCTCGTAGTCGACGTCAATCAGGGCGACAGCGGCGGATGCCTCGGCCTCACTGTCGGCAACGACTACCGCCACCATGTCTGCATAACAGCGCACCACGTCGCTGTCCGGCCTGTCGCTGCCTGGCCCGCAGAGCACTGGCTGATCCTTGATAATCATGCCGTATTGGTTGACGGGCACATCCGGCGCAGTCAACACACAGTGCACGCCCGGCAGCGCCAGCGCCACCTGTGTGTCGATACGACGAACGCGCGCGTGCAGCCGGTCGCTGAAGCGAATCTTCAGCCACAGCTGCCCGTCCATATCGATATCGCCGGGATAGGCCGCCGCGCCAGTCACCTTGTCGCGCGCGTCCAGTCGTTTCAGGGACTGACCGATGGCATTCGTGACTTCGCTGGACATAAGCGCTTTCGACCCTGCACCCTGACCCTGATCTTCGTGAATCAGCCGGAATTGCCATCCACATTGTTCTCAGCTGCCGCGACCGCGCCGGCGGCTGCCATGGCCTCAACTATCTTGTAGTAGCCGGTGCAACGACAGAGGTTGCCGGTGAAGCTCTGACGGATCTGTTCGTCAGTGGGCTGCCCGCGCTCGGCCAGCAGACTGGCGCCGGCCATGAGGAAGCCGGGCGTGCAGTAGCCGCATTGCACGGCGTTGTGTTCGATGAAGGCCTCCTGCACCGGGTGCAGGACGCCCTCCCGCTCCAGACCCTCGACGGTTTCAATCACGGCGCCGTGGGCGCGCGGCGCCGGCACCAGACAGGCCATCACGGCCACGTCGTCCAGCAGCACCGTGCAGGCGCCGCATTCCCCTTCGGCGCACCCTTCCTTGGTGCCGGTCAGACCTGCATCCTCGCGCAGCCAGCGCAGCAGGGTCTTGTCCTGCCCGCCACGGCGACGCAGCGACTGGCCGTTAATCGTGGTGACAATTTCGTCGCCCTCAGCGTGCTGCAGCGCCAGCGCCAGGCCGTCCTGCACCAGAGCCTGCTGCGGCCCCCACAGCATGGCCGGGTCCTGCGGCAGATCCAACGCCTGCTCATCAGCGGCCAGCGCGCGCAGGGCCCGCCGGGTCAAAACTTCCACCGTGTGTCGCCGATAGTCCGCGCTGCCGCGCACATCGTCGATAGGGCTGGGCGCCGCTGCCGCCAGCGAAGCCGCCCTGGCGATGCTCGCCGCGTCCAGCGTCTGGCCCAACAGCGCGTCTTCCGCCGCTGCCGCGCGCAATATGGTGGGCGCGACGCTGCCCAGCATGATGGACGCATGCGTTACCTGACCGGCATCCAGGCCCAGCACCACCGCCACGTTGATGACCGCGATGGCCTGGGCGCGCCGCAGCCCCAGTTTCAGGAATATGCCGCGTTCTGTCCGGGCCATGACCGGGAAGCTGATCTGCGTCAGCAGTTCGTCCGGGCGCATCACCGTGCGGCGCAGGCCAGTGTAAAAGTCCGCCAGCGCTATCTGGCGTTCGCCTTTCTGCGAGCGCAGCGTTACCTGCGCCTGCAGCGCCATCAGCGGGGTAATTGAGTCGTTGGCCGGCGAGCCGGTGATGAGGTTGCCGGCGACGGTGGCGCGGTTGCGGATCTGCGGCGCGCCGACCTCCCAGCTGGCTTGCACCAGCGGCAGACCCCGTTCGCGCAGCAACGCGCTGCCGACCACGTGATTGTGCGTGACCAGCGGCCCCAGCCGGATGCGACCCTCGTGCTCTTCGATGCGGTCCAGTCCCGGCACACGCGTGATGTCCACCAGCGTATCCACGCCGGGGCGCTGGCCACGTTCCAGTTCGATGAGCATGTCCGTGCCGCCGGCGATGACGCGCGCGCGCGCGCCGTGTTGCGCCAGCAAGGCCAGCGCCCCGTCCAGGCTGCTGACGCTATGGTAGCCTTGCCACATTTCAGTCGCCCGTCCCTGATCGCAATTCAGCCATAACTGCCGCAGTATAGCGGACAGCCGCTGTCCTGTCGCGTAGTCAGTTCAGGGCAGTCTAAAGGGAGTAGCCGTCGGCGAAGGTGTCAATCATCAGGTGCACGTCCGGCCCCAGGGGGTAGAGAATAGGGCAGGTTGCGCCGGCCGCGACGTATTCGCGCACCTTGGCGCGTACTTCCGCCGCCGTCCCGGAAGCCGTGATCATCTGCACCACGTCATCGGGCACGAGGCGCATCGCATCCTCGATCTGCTCTTCCGTGGCGGGCCATGTGAGCACCTGGTTGATCTCGTCGAGCAGCTCCTGGCTGACGCCGCTGGCCTTCATGATGTGTGGCTGCTGTCCGAGATATTGCGTCACCAGTTTGCGCGAGCCGTCCAGCGCCCGTTTCCGGTCATGATCCACCGAACAGACGACCAGCTGTGGACGGTCAATCTCGTCGATGCGGCGTCCTGCGACGCGCGCGCCCTTCTCCAGCTGCAGCATGGCCGACTCGTTGTACTGCGGCGAGACGAGGTAATTCAGCACCACGCCGTCGGCAATTTCGCCGGTCAGGGTCATCATTTGCGGCCCCGTGGCGCCGATGTAAAGCGGCACGTTGCGCGGCTCCTTGCGGCCATGCACGACGTCCAGTTCGACGCCGTCCAGCTGCACGAACTCGCCGTCAAAGCTCACGTGCTCCCGCGCCAGCAGCCGACGCACGACCGTCACCACCTCGCGCATGGCCTTGAGGTTCTTGCTGCGACGGATGCCCACCTTGCGCGCCAGCGGGTCCCACCAGGCGCCAATGCCACAAATGATGCGGTCAGGCGCGAGATCATCCAGCGTCAGGAAAGTGGCGGCGATGACCGCCGCGTTGCGCGTCCAGTTGTTGATGACGCCGGAGCCGATTTTGATGCGCTCTGTGGTGGCCGCGAAGGCCGCCATGGGCACAACTGCGTCGCGCACCAGGCGGCTTTCAGCCTGCCAGACCGCCTCGAAGCCGGCCGCTTCCGCGTATTTTACATATCTGATTGCGTCGCGCAGGTCATGGGCATCCTGCAGATACATGGCAACCCGGTCACTCATGAAGCTTTCCTTCCCCCGCGAGAGCAGGCAACTGTTCAAGGTAGCGGTAGTACTGCTCCAGGTCCGCTGCGACGTCAATGTCCAGCGACAGGCAGTCGGAGTGGTACTCACGCACCTGAATGCCGGCGTCGCGCGCCAGGGTGCAGTGACGCGCAAAGCTGCCCTCGCCATAGGCGAAGCCGATGGCGCCCGGCGGGCGCATAAAGAGCGCATTGGTGCCGTCGCGCTGCTCGTCGGTCGCGATGACCACGCAGGGCGTGCCGGCGCCCAGATCAATCATTTTGCCGAGATCCGCTGCTTCCAGCAGCGGCAAATCTGCCGGCAACACCAGCACGGCTTCACCGCCCCATTCGGCCACGACCTGCGTGGCGCGGCCCAGCGCGGCATTCAACTCCGGCGCGCCGGATTCCTGCACGGTGCGCAGGCCGTATTCGCGCGCGATGGCCAGGGCGCGGCTGTCGCGGCTGATGACCAGGGTGCCGAGGATCTGCGGCACCGTGCGCACGACCTGCAGCACGTGCCGCAACATGCGTTCGGCCAGCAGGAGGCGCTGCTCCGGCGATAACACATCCGCCAGGCGGCTCTTGGCGCGTTGCAGCGGCTTGACGGGCACAATTGCCCAGGTACTCATGGCCCTGCCCTCTCGTCTACGCCCCCGCCCGCCAGCTGCTGCACCAGTCTAGGATTTCCTGCGCCAGGCGCGCGCGCGCGTCTTCTGTGTCCATGATGGTGTCCGCCCCCAGGCAGCGCAAACCCTGCAGCTGCGGCGGCGCATCCCGCACATCATACACGAAAGCCGCCAGAATATCGTGATACAGCTGCGCAACCGTAGCGGCCGCCGGCCTCAGCCCCAGGCAGGCCATCAGTTTGCCCGCCGGGCCCTTGAGCGCGGCGCCGCGTATAATGGGCGTGACGGCCACCACAGGCGCGCTGCCCCGGCGCAGCGTCGCGCGCAGACCCGGCACGGCCAAAATCGGCAGGATTGACAGCCAGGGGTTGGAGGGCGCGATCAGCACCAGCTCCGCCGCGGCCAGCGCCGCCGTCACTTCCGGCGACATGCGCGCCAGGTCGATGCCGGCCAGGCGCAGGGAACGGACGGACGGCTGCCAGCGCCGGCGCACGAACCAGGTCTGGAAATCCAGCTCGCCCTCTTCCCTGGTCCACACCCGGGTGGCGACCGGGTCGTCGCTCATCGGCAGCAGCGCGCAGCGCAGCCCGAGGGCCGCGGCCAGGCGCGCCGTCACCTCCGTCAAGCGCTGGCCCTGCGCCAGCCACTGCGTACGCAGCAGATGCGTCGCCAGGTCCTGGTCGCCGAGCTGGAACCAGCCCGCTTCGCCATAGCGCTGCAGCGCAGCCAGCATGTGTACGCTGTCGTCGCGCAAGCCCCAGCCCTGGACTGGATCGGACAACCCGGCAAGCGTGTACATCACGGTGTCGAGATCGGGGCTGATGTGCAGTCCGTAGTGATGAAAGTCGTCGGCGGTGTTGACGATCAGCGTCAACTGGCCGGGAGCGAGGACCTGCGCCAGGCCCTGCGCCAGGCGCGAGCCGCCCACACCGCCGGCCAGACAGACGACCGGCCCTGTCAGCGCCATTGAACCAGCTCCGCCAGCGGCCGCCGACCGCGACTGCGCGTCTGCGCCGGCCAGCCGAGGGTCACCAGACCCTGGGGCAGCCAGTCCGGCGGCAGCGCCAGCTCACGCGCGACCACTTCCGGGCAGAACAGCGGCGCGCACATCCAGCAGGCCCCCAGGCCCAGCGCATGCGCCGCCAGCAGCAGATTCTGGCCGGCCATGGCCGTGCCCTGCACCGCCATCAGGTACTCCGCCCGGCTCCGCCCCGCGTCCGGATAGTCATCCATGTCCTGCATGCTGAGGCAGAGCAACACCAGCACCGGCGCTCCCGTCATCCGGGCGAAGGAACGCTGCGCATCCGCCTCGATGACTTCCGGGGGCAGCCCGTCGGCCTGCAGGTCACTGCGCAGCTGCGCGCCCATGGCCCGCGCCAGGCCGACCTTTTGCTGCGCGTTGCGCAGCACGACGAAGCGCCAGGGTTGACGGTTGTGGGCTGAAGGCGCCTGGATGGCCGCATTCAGCACCTGTTCCAGCAGGGCTTGCGACGGCAATTCGGGATGGTATCGGCGCAGCGAACGACGCGTGTGTAGCGCGGCCAGCACGGGATCGGCAGGGTTCGGACGCGAGCCACCCATGTATCTGTTACTCAACGATAGAGATCGCGATCGGGCGGGCGCAACAAATCGCTGGCGCGGCCGTCCTGTGGCGGATGGTGCAGGCCGCGCAACAGGATGACGGGGCGCCCCTCGGCGCCCTCGCCGCCCGTCAGTTGCGCAGCCGAGGCGATCATGTCGGCGTAGCCTTGCATGCTGATGCGCAGCTCGCGGCCAAAGAGGTCCGCCCTGCCGCGCAGGTCGAGCAGGGCCGGCAGGCCCGCCACGCCGATGGCCACGCCAACCGTGCCCAGGCGAAAGGGACGCCCGTGCGAATCCATGATGACCACGCCCGGCGCTGCGTCGCTGGCTGCGGCCAGGCGGGCGCGCAAGTCTGCAGCGCTTGCGTCCGGGTCCAGCGGCAGCAGCAGCACCTCGTCCTCGTCGCCGCCGACGTTGGAATGGTCGATACCGGCATTGGCAGAGATGAAACCCAGGCGATGCTCGCTGATCAACACCTCGCTGGCCTGGCGCGAAATCGAGCGGCTCTCGCGCAGCACCAGCTCCACCATGCGCGCATCCTTGCCGGTCACAGCCGCGCGCTCCCGGGCCTCGGCGCCCGGCTGTACCGAAGACAGCATGACGCTGCGTCCCTCGACCCGGGCGACGATTTTGGAACTGATGGCCAGCACATCCCCGGCGCACAGCTCCAGGCCGGCGCGGGCCAGGGCCGCCATGATCAGCGCCGCCAGGTCAGCCCCGGCCGCGACCAGCGGGATGCCCGGCAGGGCCAGCAGCTGCAGCGCCGCTGCTCTCATGCGTCTGCCAGACCTGTGATGCGGATGCCGCTGTGCTGGCTGCCGTAGCGCCGGTTCATGAAGAGCAGCACCGGCGTCAGCGCCTCCACCGCGACGGCGTTGGCCAGCTGCCCGGCGTGCAGGCCGCGCATGCCGGCAGCCGCCGCCAGACCCACGACCAGCTCGCGCGCGGCGGGATCGTTGCCGCAGATCAGCACGTCGCAGTCCACGGCGCCCTCCTGCCCAGCCAGCGCTTCTGCACTGACGTTCTGAAAGGCGGCCACCACGCGCACACCGTCACCGAGCAAGGCCTGGGCTTCCAGCGCGGCGGCCTGCCCGGGCGGCAAATGCACGCGGCGCACTGCCGGCGGTTGCAACGGCACAGTCAGGTCCACCAGAATTTTGCCCTGCAACGCCGGGGCTACACGCTCGAGCGTGGGCCTGTGGGCACTGTAAGGCACGCTGAGCACCACCAGCTCTGCGACCGTTGCCGCGTCCAGATTTTCTGCGCCAGAAAGTTGTGCCGCGGGCGCCTGCGCCTGTAGCATGGCAGCGTGCGCCACTGCGCGTTCGGCTACGCGCGAGCCTATGGTCACGGGGTGACCGACCCGCGCCCAGCGCAACGCCAGGCCGGAGCCTTCCGCGCCCGTGCCGCCCAGCACCGCGATACTGACGTACCTCCCTGCTCCGGTCACCGGCTCCGCTCCCTTTCCCTTTTCACTTGTGTCAATTCAATGCCGCGCCGGCAAGTTCTGTGTAGCGCTGCCACAGGGCCGGCGCCAGCGCGCGCGCCTCGGCGGCGATGGCCTGTTCGTCAAGCGTCAGCAGTTGCCGGTCGCGCATCAGCATGCGCCCGTTCACGATGGTCGTCGTCACCATCGAAGCTTCGAAGCCGAAGAGGATGTGCCAGGCCAGGTTGCCGGCATGCAGCGGCGTGAAGGGATGATAGTCGACGAAGATCAGGTCGGCGGCCGCGCCGGGCGCCAGCTCGCCGAGACGCGTATCCGGGAAGAATTGCTCCGCCAGACGCGCGTTGTGTTCAATGGCCATGTGCGCAATGGCGGCTCCGTTCGCGCGGCGTGGATCGCGATTAACCACCTTGTGCAGCAGGTAGGCGGCTTTCCACTCGGCCCACATGTTATTGCTGAAGCCGTCGTTGCCGAGACAGAGCGGGATGCCCGCCGCCAACATCTCGTCCAGCGCGGCGGCGCCCACGCCATTGTTCATGTTGGAGCGCGGCTGGTGTGTGATCCACGTGCCACGCGCGCGTAGCAGCTCGCGTTCCTCTGCAATCGTGTGCACACAATGCGCCGCAATCGAATTGGGTCGCCACAGCCCGTAGCGGTCGAGACGCGGCACGACGCGCAGCCCGCTGCGCTGAAGGCTGTCCTGCTGGTCGGCCTCATGCTCGGCGACGTGGATGTGAACGCCCAGCTCCGGCGGCAGCGCAGCCGCGCAGGCGCGCAGCGTGGAGTCGCCCAGGGTCAGGCTGGCGTGCAGGCCGAAGGTCGCCGCGACCAGGCTACGCTCCGTCGCCGCTGCGAGGAAGCGCAAATTCTCGGCGATGCCGGCCGCTGCCCGCTGCGGGCCGTCGCGATCGCTGACCTCGTAGCAGAGCACGGCGCGCAGGCCGGCCTGTTCCACGGCGTCGGCGATAAGGTCCAGGCTGCCTTCAATGCAGTTGGCGCTGGCGTGATGATCGATGAGCGTGGTAGTGCCGTGTTTGATAGCGTCCACCAGGCTGACCAGCGCGCTCAAACGCACACCGTCCGCGTCGAGGGCGCGGTCCAGCGGCCACCACAGCCGCTGCAGGATTTGCGGGAAGTCGGCCGGGGGCGCGCCGGGGATGGCCAGGCCGCGCGCGAAGGCGCCGTAGAAATGCGTGTGGGCGCAGATGTTGCCAGGCATGACCAGCTGGCCACGCGCGTCCAGGCGCTGCGCCTCCGGGTAGCGCTGCAGCAGCGCTACCTGTGGACCGAGCGCCTCAATGCGTCCGTCACACAATAAGAGCGCGTGCCCTGGCAGGACTCGCGAGTCACTGCCCCAGGTCACCAGCGCAGCATTGTGAATCAGCATCTTTCACTCCCGCCCGGTCGAAGACCGGAACAGCGCAGGGGGCGCAATCGGGCTTTCAATGCGCCTGGCCGGACAAGAGCTGGCAGTCGTTGTCCAGCAGCGGCTGTGCCGGCAAGCGCCAGCGCGCGCGCTGCCAGGGCATGGACGCCGGGACAGCGCAGCGCAGCATGTCATCCTGCTGACGAACTGTGCGCTGCAGAGGGCTGTCGCGCATGACGAAGCCCGGCGCCCGGCTGGTCAGGTCGCTGATGCGGCGCGCCTGGCTGAAGCGATCCCAGGTGCTGTGGATGAAGGCGAAGGCGCGTACCTCAGGATTGAGTATCGGCCGGGCGCAGGTCTGCCAGCCGTCCAGCTGCAGCCGGTAGTAGAGCTCGTCGGCGCGCTGACTCTCTTCCGGCAGCAGGTCGCGCCGGCGCAGCAACTCGACGCCGGCCAGACGCGCGTACCAGTAAATGCCACTGCGCTCCTTGCCAGCCACGCGCGCAGCGGTGAAAAAGGCGAGGTATTCTGCCGTCACACCAAGCGGCATGCGCGCCAGCGGGATGCGATACCAGCGCTCATCACGCGCCAGGCGCAAGTCCTTGCGCCGCGTGATGGCCGCCACCAGCACCCGATCCTCCGCTTGATTCATCGCCTCACCCCGGGCTCGTCACATCACGTTCAGGGCTGAGCCGCCGCGTCTGCCGCACGCTGGCGCAGTAAACGGGCATCAATCTCGCCCACGCGTTTCTGTTCCGCTTCCCACCAGCCCGGGTCCCGCTGCACATCCAGCTCCTCGACTGATTTCCCCTGTTGCTCGACCCAGGTGTAGTACTTCAGGTTGTGCCAGCGCGCCTGCGCCTGCGGCGTGCCGGGCTGAATCCAGTCCAGGCCTGCGCCGCGGAAGATGCGCTCGATGCGCCCCGTGGCCGCGGCTTCATCCAGGCTGCCATGCCGCTGCGCCATGTCCGCCATGACCGAATGGTAGCGGTCGAGCGCGTCGGTTGCCACAGTGACAACCAGGTCATCGGCGCCGAAGCCGTAGTGCCGTACTGCCTTGATAGCGCCGAGGATGTTGCACACGCCGCTGATGCCCAGGTGCGTGCCCAGCAAAGCGACCAGCGCCGGGTCCGCGCCGTAACGCTGAACCAGCACCTGGCGCGCGCGCGGCTCGCTCAGCAATTGCAAGCCCTGCTTGCAGGCCTGGTCATCGATGCACATCAGCGCGTCCATATTGAGCACGTTGTGGATCCAGGTGACGTGCTTGTCGCCGATGCCCTCGATGTCATGGGCGCCGTAGCCGTTGTTATAGAGCGTTGGACACTGCTGCGGCTCCAGGCCCACGATTTTGTGCTGCGGCCAGAGCTGTTTGAGCCGATCACCGGCGGCGATGGTGCCGGCGCTGCCCATGGCCGAGACGAAGGCCGAAACATGGCCGCCGCCGATGCCTGCCGCGGCCAGCTCCTGAGCCAGCGCGGCGGCCGAGTTGCCGGTCACATGATAATGAAAACGGTAGTTGCCCATCACCTCGAACTGGTTGAGGATGCGGATGTGCTCACCGCTATCGCGCAGGCGCCTGGTTTCGTCGTAAATCTCCTTGACGTTGCTCTCCGAGCCGACCGTGCGGCGGATGCGCGCGCCGTAGCGCTTGATGCGCTCGAAGCGTTCGCGGCTCATGCCCTCCGGCAGCACGACGATGCTGTCGCAGCCCATGCGCCCGCCAACCCAGGCGCCGCCGATGCCGTAATTGCCGGTGGAGGGCCACACCAGGGTGTGCTGCGCCGGGTCCACCTCGCCGAATAGTTCCAGCTCGAGCAGCACCGAGTAGGCCGCGCCCACCTTGTGGCTGCCAGAAGGAAAGTCGCGGCCATAAAGCACGGCGATCGGCGTCTCGACGCCGCTCAGCTGCGGCGGCACCAGAAAGTACGTGATGCGGTCGTCGCCATCGCGCCAGCTGATGTTGAAGAGGTTGTGCGGGTCCAGCGGATCCTGCTCGCGAGCGTTCAGCGCGCGCTGCCGCGTCTGCGCCTCAATCGTGGCGGGCTGCAACATCTCGGAAAAAGTCGGCCCTGTAATCACCCCTGGTCCTTTCTTCCTGGACTTTCCGATTCACCCTGCTGCTCCCGCGCCGCGTCCTCGTCGAAGCCCAGGCGTTGCGCCACCAGATACAGCGGCCGCTGCCGCACCTCGTCGAAGATGCGCGCCACATACTGCCCCATCACGAAGAGAAAGAACAGCTGGAAGGCGCCCAGCAGCAGCAGCATGACGATGGTCGTGACCTGGCCGCCGAGAAAGCCGGGGCCCAGCGCCACGCGCAGCAGCGAAATGACCGGCACTGCGATCACCGAGAGCACACCTAGCAAGAGGCTGAAGTAGATCATGATTTGCAGCGGAAACCATGAGAAGCCCGTAATGGCATCCAGGGCAAAACGCAACATCTTGCGCAGCGGATACTTGGTCTCGCCGGCGTGGCGCGCCTGACGCACGTAGCGCACGCCCGTCTGACGAAAGCCAACCCAGCTGGTCATGCCGCGAATGAAGCGATTGTGCTCGCGCATGGCGTTCAGCGCATCGACCACCTTGCGGTCCATCAGGCGGAAGTCGCCGGTGTCGAGCGGGATGTCCACGTCGGTGATGTGGTAGATGAGGCGATAGAAGACCAGCGCCGTCAGCTTCTTGAAACGACTTTCGCCCTCGCGCTCGCTGCGTATCGCGTAGACGACTTCATGGCCCGCCTGCCAGCGCTCGATCATCTCCAGAATCAGTTCTGGCGGATCCTGCAAATCCCCGTCAATGAGGATGACCGCTTCACCCGCGGCGTGGTCCAGACCCGCAGTTACCGCAATCTGATGGCCAAAATTGCGCGCCAGGCACAGCACGCGGATGCGCCCGTCGCGCGCGGCTTCGGCTTCCAGCAGCGCCTGCGTGCGATCGCTACTGCCGTCGTTCACCGCCAGCAATTCCCAGTTTGCGCCGGTCTGCTCCATCACCGTGCGCAGGCGCTCACAGAGCGCAGCGATGTTGTCCTCTTCGTTGAAGAGCGGCACGACGACCGAGAAGCGCGGTCTTGTACTCATGAAGCCTGCTCGCGCAGGGCGCGGCGGATCGCCCCGGCATCAGGCGCCACGCGCAGCCCGCCTGACACGGCGCGGCGCGCGCTGCGCACATCCTTGAGCCCGTTTCCCGTCACCAGCAATACCACCGAACTCTCTGACCCAAGAAGCCCCTCAGCCACGGCGGCCTCCAGCCCGGCCAGAGCCGCTGCCGCCGCCGGTTCGGCGAAGATGCCGCTGGCGCGCGCCAGACGCGGAATGGCCGCAAGGATGGCCTCGTCCGGCACACATAGCCAGCTGCCCTGCGTCTCACGCACTGCGCGCAGGGCCTTGGCGCGGTCGCGCGGCAAGCCGGCCGAGATGCTGTCGGCAAGGGTCTGCGCCGGCTGCGGCTGCATGTCCGCTGCGTCGATACCCTGCTGTGCGGCATGCACCAGCGCCGCGCTGCCAGCCGCCTGCACGCCAATCAATTGCGGCTCGGCCTGCGTCCAGCCCAGCTGATACAGTTCGCGAAAGCCCTTGTGCAGGCTGCTGATAATGCTGCCATCGCCTACGCTGACCACCACCGCGTCAGGCAGCTGCCAGTCTAGCTGCGCCGCGATCTCGAAGGCGACCGTCTTCTTGCCTTCCGTGGTGAAAGGGTTGATACCGGTGTTGCGGCAGTACCAGCCCTCTTCTTGCGAAAGCGCAAAACAGAGCTCGAAAGCAACATCGTAGCTGGCTTCGACCAACAGCACCTGCGCCCCGTAGACCAGCAACTGGGCAATTTTCGCTTCCGGCGCGCTGGCCGGCACGAAGATTATGGCGTCGATGTCCTGCAGCGGGGCGCTGACGCCCGCCAGGGCCGCGGCCGCGTTGCCCGTGCTGGCCGTACTGACCACGCGCCGGCCAGTCTCCAGCGCGCGCGCCACCACCATCGCGCTGGCGCGGTCCTTCAGCGAGGCGGTCGGGTTGCGGCCCTCGTCCTTGAGCCACAGACTGCGCAGCCCCAGCTCCGCGGCCAGGCGCGGCGACGGCAGCAGGGGCGTATCGCCCACTGGCAGGGGCGGCACGACCGCATCCGGCGCCAGCGGCAGCAGCGGGCGCCAGCGCCACATGCTGCCTTCCTTGCCTGCCGCGAGGGCGTCGCGATCCAGCCGCGCGCGCAGACTTTCATAATCGTAGAGCACATCCAGCGTTCCCACGTCGCCGCAGTCGGGGCAGACGTATTCCAGCTCGCCGGGCGCATAGTCACGTCCGCAGAGCACACAGCGCAGAACCTGGATCGAGGCCACAGTCTAAACCGGTCCAGGCAGGATGCGCGTGCCGGTCTCGCCGCGCAAGGCCCGCGACAGATTGGGCGGGTCGGTGATGATGGCCTCGGGGCCGCCGTTGCTAACAAAATCGAGACAGGCCTCGATCTTGGGCAGCATGCTGCCCACCGCAAAGTGCCCTTCGTCGCGGTATCGCTCGGCCTCGGCCAGGGTGAGGACGTCGAGGTCGCGCTGCCCGGGTCGGTTGAAGTTGAGCGAAACCTTCTCAACACCGGTGGAGACCATGAACAGGTCAGCGCGCAGCTCACGCGCCAGCAGGCTGCCGCCGCGATCCTTGTCAATCACCGCACGCACGCCGCGCAAGTTGCCCTGGTCGTCACGCACTACCGGCACGCCGCCGCCACCGCAGGCGATTACGATGTAGTCGTTGACTACCAGCATGCGTATGGCATTGGTCTCCTGCAGCGCCAGCGGCCGTGGCGAAGGCACGACACGGCGCCAGCCGCGGCCGGCATCCTCCTTCACGGACCAGCCTTCCGCCTGCCGCTCCAGCGCATCTTCCTCGCTCATGAAGCTCCCCACCGGCTTTTCAGGATTGCCGAAGGCCTCGTCAGCGGCGTCCACCAGGGTCTGGGTCACCACAGTGACGACAGTGCGGTTGATCCCCAGGCGGCGCAGGGCGCTGTCCAGCGCCTGCTGCAGCATGTAGCCGATGCTGGCCTGGGTATGCGCCACAATCAGGTCTAGCGGGATCTCGTAGAGGCCGAATTTCTGCGCGATTTCGAAACGGCGCATGTTGGCGCCCACCTGGGGGCCATTACCGTGCGTGATCGTGACGCTCCAGCCGGCAGCGATCATGGCGGCGATGTGGCCGCAGGTCTCGTGTACCGCGCCCCACTGACTCTCGATGTCGGGCTTGCCGGGGTCACGAATGAGCGAATTGCCGCCGATGGCGACCACTGCCAGTTTTTCAACCATGGCGCCCTGCCTCTCCCCGGGACTGTGTCGCTACCTTCAGCGCATCGTCAGCGCCATGGTCGCTTTCTGGACATGCAGGCGGTTCTCGGCCTCGTCGTAAACGATGCTCTGCGGCCCGTCCAGCACGCCGTTGGTTACCTCAATGTTGCGGTCGGCCGGCAGGCAGTGCATGTAGACCGCATGCTCCTGCGCCAGCGCCATGCGCCGCTCGTCCGTAATCCAGTCCGTATACTGACGTCCGATGCGCGCCGATTCTTCATCGTCACTGGTCGTCAGCAGCGCGCCCCAGCTCTTGGGATACAAAATGTCGGCCCCCTCGAAGCCGGCGTCGAAGTCATCCAGAAGCTCCAGCGAGCCGCCATGCTGGCGCACATTGTCGCGCGCCTGCTGCACAATATCCGGCATTAATTTGTACTCCGGCGGATGGGTCAGGCGCAGGTTCATGCCGAAGCGCGACATCAACAGGATGAGGCTTTGCGGCACAGAGATCGGCTTCTGGTAACTGGCGGCGTAGGCCCAGCTGACGTTCATGGTGCGGCCGCGCAAATCGCGCCCGAAGCGTTCCATGATGGTCATCAGGTCGGCCAGAATCTGGAAGGGGTGGTAGACGTCGCACTGCATATTGAGCACAGGTGAGCGGCTGGCCGCGGCCACGTCGCGGATGTACTGGTTGCCAACGTCCCGGTCGCATTGACGGATAGCGATGCCGTCGCAGTAGCGACCGACGATTTCACCGATCTCTTTCGCCGTGTCACCATGGCTGATCTGCGTGGTCTGGCTCTCGATGAACTGGGCGTGACCGCCCAGCTGGGCCATGCCGGCCTCGAAGCTGATGCGCGTGCGCGTACTGGAGAAGAAGAAGAGCATGGCCAGCACCTTGTCGCGCAGCAGGGCGTGATCTTCCCCGGTCGCGCGGCGACGCTTCAGATCCCAGGCAACATCAAGCAGCGTGTCAATTTCGTCACGCGTCCACTCCTGGGTGGTGATCATGTCGCGCCCGCGCAAATCCGTCTGCATTGCTTCCTCCCCACCTTCTGCCGCTGAATTGCCTGAATTGTACCCTGCCTGTGCGCCCGCGCCACGGCGCCGTCGCGACGCTCAGCCCAGCAGCGACGGCAACAACGCGTACCACTCCGTCGAGCGCACTACGTCGTCCAGCGGCACCTGGTCCAGCACGGTGTGGGCGTGCACCTCGTCGCCAGGGCCGAAGCCGATCGAGGGAATGCCGGCCTTGCCCGCCCAGAATACGCCGTTGGTGGAAAAGTTCCACTTGTAGGGCGGCACCATCGCGCCCCAGAGCTGCTCGCCGGCGCGCAACCCGGCCTGCACGAAGGGATGCGCCTCCTCCAGCGCCCAGGCAGGATAGATCTTGTCCAGCGGGTAGACGTAGCCGGTGTAGCTGGGCACTTCATAGCGCAGGATGGAGACGTCCATGTCCTCGCGCTCGCCGACGAGCGCCTGGATGCGGCGCAGCTCTTCGTAGGGGTCCTCGCCGAAGGTCAGGCGGCGGTCGACGAAACAGGTCGCCTGGTTGGGCACGGCGTTGATGCTGGGCGTGTCTACCTCAATGTCGGTCACGGTGATACGACCATCGCCGAGGAAGGGATCGTCGCGAAACTCCGGTTCGAGGCGGCTGATGCGCTCGATCAAGGGCAAGAGCTTGTAGATCGGATTGTCGCCGAGATGGTTGGAAGCCGCGTGGGCGCTACGGCCGCGGGCCACTACCTGCATTTCGACGCGGCCCTTCTGGCCGCGATAGACCTGCAAGCGCGTCGGCTCGCCAATAACGACAAAGTCCGGCCGCACGCCTTCCACATTGTAAAGCGCGTCCGGCGCGCTGCCATCATTCCACTCTTCCATGTTGCCGAAGTAGTAGCCGGTGACGCCTTCCAGCAGACCCAGCTCGCGCGCCAGCGCCAGGCCATAAATCATGCCCGGCGTGCTGCCCTTCTCGTCGCAGGCGCCACGGGCAAACAGGACGCCGTCGCGCACCACACCCGCGAAGGGGTCCCAGTCCCATTCGTCCTCGTTGCCAATGCCCACAGTGTCAAGGTGACTGTCATAGAGCAGCTTGCGCGGCCCGTCGCCGATGCGCCCGACGACGTTGCCCATACGGTCCCACCACACCTCGTCGAAGCCCAGGCGGAGCATCTCTGCCTCGGCGCGCTCGCCCACCTCACGAATTTGGCTGTCCATGCTGGGAATGGCGCAGAGCTCGCGCAGAAAAGTGAGGATCGGCTGACACTCCCCGGCCACGCGCGCACGCAGTTGCTCAATCGTCCTTGCATCCGTCATGGGTGAACTCTCTTCGGTGGCTGGCAGGTATCAGGATCTTCTAAATTCAGTATAGCGTCATTGCAGCGCTCTTGCGTTCAGGCACCCTCATCGCGCCACAGGCGTCGCGCTGCTGACCGATGCTGTGCCACCAGCGGCGCCAGCTCCTGACCAGTCAACTGTCCCTCGCTGACAAGAATGCGCCCGTTGACGACAGCCAGGTCCACGTGCGGTGGCATGCAAAAGACAAGCGCAGCCAGCGCGTCCTGCTCCGCGCCGGCCAGCGCGGGCTGGTCGAGACGGAAGGCGATGAAATCGGCGACCATGCCCGGCGCCAGGCAGCCAATATCATCACGGCCCAGCAGCGCCGCACCCCCACGCGTGGCCAGCGCCAGTACGTCGCGCGCGCCCACGCCGGCCAGCGCGCCGCCGGCGCGCTGCAGCAACATGGCCAGACGCGCCTCGTTGAGCAGATTGCCGGCGTCATTGGAGGCGGAACCATCGACACCAAGGCCGACGCGCAGGCCGGCGGCCAGCATTTCGCGCAGGGGCGCGATGCCCGAGCCGAGGCGCAGGTTGGAAGCCGGGCAATGACAGACGCCGGTGCCCGTGCGCGCAAACAACCTGATCTCGTCGCTGTTGAGCTTAACACAATGCGCGTGCCACACATCCCTGCCCGTCCAGCCCAGCGCTTCGGCATAATCGCCCGGGCGCAACCCGTAACGTTCCAGACTGTAGGCGACATCGTAATCGTTCTCGGCCAGGTGCGTATGCAGCAGCACGCCGGCGCCACGCGCCAGGCGGGCGGACTCGCGCATCAGGTCAGAGGTCACAGTGAAGGGTGAGCAGGGCGCCAGCGCCACGCGCAGCATGGCATGACGCGCCGGATCATGAAATGTCTCGATGAGGCGCTGCATGTCGCGCAGAATTGCGCCCTCGTCCTCGCACAGGCCATCCGGCGGGAGTCCACCCTGACTTTCGCCGAGACTCATGGCGCCGCGCGTGGCATGAAAGCGGATGCCGGTCTCCCGGGCTGCCAGGATTGTGTCATCCAGGGTGACATTGTTGGGATATAGGTAGAGATGGTCGCTTGAGGTGGTGCAGCCGGAAAGCAGCAGTTCGCTCATGGCCAGGCGCGCGCTGACCTGCACCGCCGCGCTGTCGAGCCTGCTCCAGAGCGGATACAGTGAGCGTAGCCAGCCGAAGAGTTCGAGCTCTTGCGCAACCACGCGCGTGAGCGTCTGAAACATGTGGTGGTGGGTGTTGACCAGACCGGGCAGCACCACGTGGTCGTGCAGATCCAGCACGCAGTCGGCTGATTGTGCGGGCATGTCGGCCAGAGCGCCGACAGCCTCAACCACGTTGTCGCGCACAAAGAGCGCGGCGTCATGCAGCTCACGACGGGCATCATCCATGGTCGCCAGGGTGTGGATGTTCTTCGCCAGCAGGGTCGTCATGACACTCCCGACGCCTGCCCCGTGAGCAAGCGCGCGACAAGGGTCACTGTGCCAGGCCGACGCTGCGCTGCGCCGCCAGCAGAGTGTGTTGCAGCAGCATGGTGATGGTCATGGGCCCTACGCCGCCCGGCACCCGACTAATGGCGCCCGCCACTTCGCGGGCGTTCTCGAAGTCAACGTCGCCGACCCAGCGCCAGCCGCGCTCCGTCGAAGGATCATCGATGCGGTTGGTGCCTACGTCGATCACCGTCACACCTGGCTTAAGCCAGTCCGCCTGCACGAAAAGCGGCCGCCCTCGGGCGGCGATGAGCACATCCGCCTGGCGCACCAGGGCGGGCAGGTCGCGCGTGTGGCTGTGACAGATCGTCACGGTCGCGTTGGCCTTCTGCAACATCATGGCCAGCGGCAGGCCGACGATATTGCTGCGCCCCAGCACGACGGCGTGCGCGCCCGCCAGGCTCACGTCCGCGTCCGCCAGCATCACCATCACGCCGGAGGGCGTCGCCGGCGCAAAGGCGGGCTCACGCCCCTTCATTGCCAGCTGTCCGATATGCACGGGGTGAAAGCCGTCAACGTCCTTTTCAAGGCTGACCAGCGCCAGCGCCCGCTGCTCGTCGATTTGCGGCGGCAAGGGCAACTGCACGAGAATGCCGTGCACGGCCGGATCTGCGTTGAAGGCCTGCACGATTTCTTCCACCTCTGCCTGACTGCTGCCTGCGTTCAATTCCCGCGTCAGCGACTCGATGCCGACACGCTCGCAGGCGCGGCGTTTCATGCGCACATACTGCGTCGAGGCGGGATCATCGCCGGCCAGCAGGGCGGCCAGACGCGGCGTCACACCACTCCGTTCGCGCAGTGCGACGACGTCCTGCGCCAGCTGCGCCTGCAAGCGTCCCGCCAGCGCGCGCCCATCAATAATCCTTGCGCCCATCGCTGCCTCATCCCCTGTGGATTGTCCCCAGTCTACACCCTGTGGCCGGGAACTCACAATGCAGACGTCCCGGCACACACTGGTCTGTGCCCGGCTTTCTGGTACACTGGACGGGAACGCTCCTGCAGCCACGAAGGGAGACAGGTTGAACGCCAGCCGCGGATGCTTCTTCATGGTGGTCGGGCCTCCCGGCGTTGGCAAGAACACGCTGATAGACGATGCATTGGGGCACTTCCGCTGGCTGCAGCACCTGGCAACCTGTACGACCCGTTCGCCCCGCCCCGGCGAGCAGGAAAGCGGCAAGTATCAATTCGTATCGCTGCCGCGCTTCCGCCAGATGATTGCCGACGACGAGCTGCTGGAATGGCAAGAGGTACACCCGGGCCGCTACTACGGTGTGCCGCGCGCAGCCGTCGAGCGCGCCCTCGACAGCGGCCAGCACCTCATCACCGACCTGGATGTACTCGGCGCAACCTGCCTGCAAACTGTCTACCCTGAAAACGCGGTGTTCATTTTCGTTCAGCCACCCGCACTTGATACGTTGGTGCAGCGCATGCAGGCGCGCGGCGACAGCGAACAGGACATTCAGTCGCGCATCCAGCGTGTGCACATGGAGCTGCAATACGCCGACCTCGCCGACCATCTGATCCTGAACGACGACCTGCAGGCGGCCTGCTCGCGTTTGCGCGAGATCCTCAGCGCACGTCTGCGCCAGCAACAGCGTAATCACGGCGAGTACCAGCGCCGACACTATGAGTCGCGGTTGTTGATCAGCGACGGCGAACGGGCCCTCGTCAGCGACGAGGATGGACGACTGCCCTTCAGGGCGCTGCGCCAGGGCGAATTGCCCCAGGACGCTGCCCTGCGCTGTCTGCAGGATTTACCCGACCTGGCCGAAGGCTGTCTGCACAACTCCTCGGGCCATGCCGGCTCCTTCCTGCCACCCGCCGCCGTCGCTGTCGAGCGCGGCGAAGCCCTGCACCTGGTGCGTCTCACCTGGGTCTATCGACTGGCTGACGGTCCTGCACCCGCCCCACCCGGCTGGCACTGGCAGCCGCTCTGCGCTGCTGCGCTGCCAGCAGCACTCGTGCAGTCGGCGCGCCAGGATGAGCGCCTGGCCGCTCCTTCCGCATGACCCTGCGCGCGCTGCAGCAGGGCCAGGGGGCCCACTTCGCGGAGGACGGCATCCCGCTGCATTTCGGCACAGCGGATGAAGCCTGGCAGGCAGCCCTGGAGCAGGTCGTCCTGCTTGATCGCAGTCACGAGGCGCGGCTGCGGCTGGAAGGCAGCAGCGCGCTCGACCTGCTGCAACGCATTTCGACCAACGACGTCGAGGGCCTGGCAGTCGGCAGCGCTTGCCCGACGATCTTCACCAGCTGGCACGGCCGAATCCTCGAGCGCGTGGAGGTCTACCGTCAGGAAGACGCAGTCCTGTTGCTCGGTGGGCCGGGCCGGGCAGCGGCGTTGGCCGACTATCTGCGGCGCAACATCTTTTTCAATGACGACGTGCGCATACAGGACCTCACGCCAGAGCACAACCAGTTCGATCTGGTCGGGCCGGCGGCGGATGCCCTGATTGACGCCCCCAAACCTGCGGGCCTGCAACTGTGGCGCAGGCAAATTGCCGGCCACGAAGTCCTCATCGCGCAACGAACCCCGCCGGGCGTCCCGCGCCGTTCCCTGCTGCTGCCGGAGGCAGGAGCCGCGGCGGTCTGGCAGGCCTTGTGCGCGGCCGGCGCCCGACCTGCCGGCTCGCTCTTGTTCAACGCCCTGCGCATTCGCGCGGGTCGGCCAGCGCCGGGCAGTGAACTGACTGCCGACTACATCCCGCTGGAGCTGGGGCTGTGGGACGAGGTGAGCTTCAGCAAGGGTTGTTACACCGGCCAGGAAATTATTGCGCGCATGGACAGCCGCGGCCAGCTGGCCAAAATGATGGTGCTGCTGCGGCCGCAGGGCGAGCTAAACGCTCCCGCCGAACTACGGCACGAAGGCAGGGTCGTCGGGCGGCTGACCAGCAGCGTCATGGCGCCCGACGGCGTGCGCCACGCTCTGGGCGTAGTGCGCCGGAACCTGGCGCAGTCGGGCACCGAGTTGCAGGCACAGGGGACGACGCTGACAGTATGTGCGCTGGCAGGTGCGCAGCCGGGTTACAGCCCTGAAAAATCGGGCGCAGGGTGATCGAAGAACAGCGACCACCACAGCATCCAGTTGGGTGGCCGGCGCGGCATGGTTCGAACTTCGGCGAAGCCGGCAGCGCTGGCCTCGCTGGCAGTGACCGGCGCCACGTAGAACGTGTCCCGGGTCGGCACCGGAATCACCAGGTGCTCGCCGGTGCGCACCATCTTGCCCTCGTCACGCGCCCAGCGCTGCACGTAGGCATCGCTGCGGGCATGATCGCGTTCGGCGATGAGACGCGCCTGATCTTCGCGCAGCAGCTCGATTTCGATCACGACCTGGCGATAGGCGTCCTGCAGGGGCTGACCGGCGCTAATGCGCGTGCTGAAGTTGATGGCCAGGGTCAAACCCGCTGCCAGGATGATGGCGAAAACCACCTGGGAACCGTTGATGCGCGGGACTGACCGGCGGGTGCGCTCTTCCATGACTCACAGTATAACCGGCTGTGTCGGCTGAAACGTGGGGAAGGAAGCATGACGGTCATGCAGCACGGGCAACAGCCTGTATGGCGCACGAAGCGCAGTGGCCTGGAGACGCGCACCATCGTCTCGCAGGACTGTGGCGCGGGCAGCGTGGTGGTGTGGGAACAGCGGCTGCTGCCCGGCCAGCGCATCCCGCTGCACTATCACGAATTTGAGGAAACCCTGACTGTGCTGGAAGGTGAATTGCTGGTCTCCCTGGCCGGTGTGCAGTATCTGGCGCCCGCTCGCAGCACCATCTTCGTGGCAACTGGCGTCGCGCACAGCCTGCAAAACGAGGGGACTGCACCAGCCCTGTTGCTGGCGCACTTCATCAATGACGAGCCGGCCATCATCCCGTTGCCGGATCCCGCCTGAAGCAAAAGCAGCTCCGCGTGGAGCTGCTCGCTTGTGCCGAAGGTGGGAGTCGAACCCACACTCCCCAAAGGGAACTACGCCCTGAACGTAGCGCGTCTGCCTGTTCCGCCACTTCGGCCAATTGCAAGGAATTGTAGCAGCAATCCCCGCCCTGTCAACGATGGTCTTGCGCGCGCGCAGGCCCCGCCCTACGATGACCTCATCGTCGGCTGACGACCGTCTGGAGCGTTACATGCTGCGCAGGTTTCTTCTGCTGGTCCTGATCCTGTTGCCGGCGCTGCAGGTCCTGGCCCAGTCCACCACAGCCGTAAGCGCCGAGGCGCGCGGCCAGGCCAACCTGCGCGCGGGGGCGGCGCTCGAGTCTGCCTTGCTGGGGGAAATCCGGCAGGGTCGGCGCTGGCCGGTGCTGGCGCGCAGCGAACACTTTCCCTGGCTGCTGCTGGGCGACGCGGAAGGCAAGCCGCTGGGCTGGGTGTACGAAGACCTTGTCACTCTGAGCGCAAGCGCCGCATCCCTGCCTGTATCAACGCTAGTGCTCACTCCACAGCGCGACGCAACCGCTTCCCCGCCCGAGCCCGTACAACCGGTCGCGACCGAGGCCGCGTCGACTACAACCGTATATGGCAGTCTGACCGGCACCGTCAACATCCGCCAGGGGCCGGGCGTGGAGTACGCGCGCGTCGCAGTGGGCCAGGCCGGCGAACGCTACCAGCTCAACGCCCGCCACAGTCTGCTGCCCTGGGTGCAGATCGTTGACGCACGTTCGCCGGGAGGCCATGCCTGGATTGCGCGCGAGCTGCTGCAGATTCAGGGCGATCTAGCGCGGCTGCCCGTGATATCACAGACCGTGCTGCACCTGCCCACACTTACGCCCACGCCCTCCCTGGCCCGCATCTCGGCGCCCGTCGATGTCTCTGGCCGGCAGCCAGAGCCGCCGCCAGGCTTCGTCCAGCTGGGGCAGCAGGCCTGGGATCTGTTGCTCGAAGCCGGCTTTGAACGTGAAAGTGGGCGCCCCGCCGCGCTCTACCTGCTGGATCTGGAAAGCGGCGTCGGCCTTGGCTTTCATGAAAACCTGGCCTTCAGCGGCACCAGCATCCAGAAAGTCAACATCCTGACGGCACTGTTCAGCGTGCTCGACGGGCCGCTGACGCGCGACGATGCCGTCGACAGCGCCAACACCATGATCTGCAGCGAAAACGTGGCCACCAACCGCCTGCTGGCCCGCATCGGCCAGGGCGATGCCTGGGCCGGCGCAACTGCCGTAACCCGACTGCTGGAAATGCTTGACATGTCCCGCAGCTATATTGTCACGCCCTACACCATCCCGGGCCAGACTCTGCAGCCGCCCGCCGGCACTGTGGTTACGCCGCCGCAGCTGCCCGGCGACAGCGTGGCCGGCGCTGACCCCTGGAACCGGATCGTGGCCCGCGACGTCGGGCAGCAGCTGGGTTCCCTGTATTACTGCGCGCAAGAGCAGGAAAATCCGTTGTCAGCACTGGGACTGCAAGCGCGTGAATGCCGCCAGGCGCTGCAGCTGATGAGCAACAACACCGTCGACGCGCTGCTGAAGGCCGGCGTCCCGACACAGACGCGGGTAGCCCACAAGCACGGCTGGATCGCCGACACCCACAGCAACGCCGCCCTCTTCTTCACGCCGGCCGGCGCCTACGTCATCGTGCTGCTGCTGCATCAGCCGCAGTGGCTCAACTTCCAGCTGTCCCTGCCGCTGATGGCCGAAGTGTCGCGCCTGGTTTACAACTTCTACAATCCCGACGAGCCGCTGGCTGCTGTCCGCGAGGGCTACATCCCCGAAGCGGGCAGCTGCAACTTCACGGCTGATCCCCTGATTGAAGAATTGCTGTCTGCGCAATAGATGCCGCGATCTGACCGCAGCTCAGGATTCTGCCGCTACATCCTGCGGCGGGCAGAGACGGCGCAGGAAGCCCCAGCTGTAGATGCCGGTGGCGTGGCCGTCATCCCAGGTTGGTTGCAGCGCATAGGAACCCACCATGACGACCGAAGTCATGCGCCACGAACGCATCGGCTTCAGCTCAAGCAGGTTTTCCGGCTCATGCGCCTGCCCCATGTAGCGATGGCCGCCACGACAGGCCACACAGGGGCAGGCTTCACGCAACTGCGCCCATGGGTAGCAGCAAACACGGCCATCCTGCCAACGTATGATCAGGGCCCCGGCCGTTTTGTCGAGCGTGACGCCCAGTGGACGCATGGAGTTCCTCCCAAATCTGACCCTCTTGCATCGGCCCTGCCCTTTGTTACAATTGCAACATGGTGACAGCGACGAATCATTCCGAATTGCAGTGGAGAATACCATGCATCGACGGGGGCTGATATTCGTCGTCCTGCTCGGGCTCCTCGCCAGCGCCTGTGAAGGCCCGCCGCCTACGCAAATCGTGCTGGTCGTCACCGCCACGCCCCAGGGTTTCGCCGCTCAAGGCGCCGCCGACGCACAGGAAACTGGCGCCGGCGGGACTGCGCAGGCCGAAACAACGTCGGGTTCGGAGGCCACTACTGCGACTCCCGTGCCCGGTCTGGCCACCTTCACACCCCTGCCCGTGACAGAAACCCCGGCAGTCCCGCAGCCGACGCCGACAGTGCGCCAGATCCAGGTCGCCGAACAGATTTTCGAGGGCGGCCGTATGTTCTGGCTGCAACCCACGCGGCAAATCTGGGTGATGGTCGTTTCGCGCGAAGGCTCCGGAGAGTGGTATGTCTACGAAGATTTCTTTGAAGAGGGTGACGTCGAATTCAACCCCAACATCGTGCCCCCCAACGAAGACCTTAAACAACCGATACGCGGCTTCGGCAGGCTCTGGCGCGACAACACCCTGGTGCGTCAGTTGCTGGGCTGGGCCACGACCGATGAATTCGGCTTTGTCACGCGCTACGAGTATCACCCGGCTGTACAGTACGTAGAAGGCCAGTATGTATCTGCGCCGGGACAGCACGTGCTCTTCAGCCTCTACGGCGAAGGCCTGCGCTTCATTGAGGAAAGCAGCAGCTGGCGCCTGAACACCTGAGCCAGGGCTTCATCAGGATGGGTCGGGCCGGCCATGGCGCGCCGCGCTGCGGCGCTCAGGGTCTGCCACATTGATCGAACTGCTCACCTCCGTCGTTTCGGCCCTGCTGGCGCTGGCGCTGCTCTGGCTGGCCTGGTGGTTGCTCATCGCCAGCGAAGGCGTTTACCTCGGCCGGCGCGCGGTCATCTGGCTCTACGACCTGCACGCCAGTCGTTACGATGCCACCAAGCGCGTCCAGCCGCTGTATGAACGGGCGCTGCTGGCACAGCCCCTGCTTGACGGCATTGCCCCCCACCGGGCGCCCATGGTGCTCGACGTCGCGACCGGCACCGGCCGTCTGCCACTGGCCCTGCTGGCGCACCCGGATTTCCAGGGCCAGGTGATTGCCACGGACCTCAGCCGCGGCATGTTGCGCATTGCCGCGCGCAAGGCCCGGGACTGGTCGGGGCGCTGCTGCCTGTTGCGTTGTCCGGCGCAATCCCTGCCCTTCGGCGACGCCAGCTTCGATATGGTCACCTGCCTGGAAGCGCTGGAGTTCATGCCCAGGCCAGCGGCCGTGCTGGCAGAGTTACTGCGCGTGCTGCGCCCGGGCGGGCTGCTCTTCATCAGCAACCGCATCCACACGCGTTTGATGCCTGGCAAGACCTGGAATCACGCGCAACTGACCCGGCTGCTGCGGGACTTCGGCGCCGCTGAAGTGTGGGCCGAGCCATGGCAGGTCGATTACGAACGGATCTTTGTGCGCAAGACCGGCACTTCGGCGCCGGTCGGCGCGCGGCCGCCTGGAGAGTTGCTGCGCTGCCCCTGTTGTGGCGCCAATGCGCTGATGACTGAGGCAGCGTCTGGCCTGAACTGCCGCAAATGCGGAGTCAGGATCGCGCCGACCAAAGACGGCTTCCTTGACCTGGAAGCCCTGGGCAGCTGCTGCTGATTGTGGATTGCAGGACGCTTCCCGATGCGCCAGAATGCGGACCGTGATGCCAGTCTCATGGAGCGAGCCTTGATCGACCTGAACGCAGCGCATGCCCGGTTGATAGAGCAGGCCCTGCAGGCTGCCCAGGCGGATGGCAAGTTGCCCGCCTGCGATTTGCCCAACGTCGAAATTCGCCCGCCGGCACGCCCGGAAATGGGGGATTACGCCTGCGCCATCGCGCTGCAGCTGGCGCGCAGCATGCGCCGCAACCCGCTGGAAATTGCGCAGCGCATCGCAGACTGCCTGCCGCCGGCCCCCTTCTTCGCCAGTGTCGAGGTCGCCCCGCCTGGCTTCCTCAATTTTCGCCTCGACGAAGCCTGGCTCTGCGCCCAGGTAGACGCGATATTGCGGGAAGGCGAGCAGCTGGCGCAGCTTAATATCGGCGCAGGACAGCGCGCCCTGGTCGAATTCGTCAGCGCCAACCCCACCGGCCCGCTGCATATCGGGCGCAGCCGCGGCGCTATCGTCGGCGACACGTTGGCGCGCCTGCTGCATGCCGCCGGTTACGAAGTCGAGCGGGAGTACTATTTCAACAACGCCGGCCGCCAGATGCAGCTGCTCGGCGAAAGTCTGCGGCTGCGCTATCTGCAGGCCCTGGGCCACAACCCGGAGCTGCCCTCGGAAGATTATTACCACGGCGACTATCTGGTGCAGCAGGCGCAGGAACTGCTGGCGCAACAGGGCGACGCTCTGGCAGCGGCCGACAGCAAGCAGTTCCAGCACCTCGCCGAAGAACGCATGTTCGCCACGATTCGCAATACCCTGCAGCGCATCGACATACAGCATGACTGCTATTTCAACGAGCACAGCCTGTATGAAAATGGCTCACTGGAAGACGTGCTGGACGCGCTGGAACAGCGCGGCCAACTCTACAGCGCGTCCGGGTGGGAGGGCGCCAGCGCGGAGGAACAGACGCTTGCCAGCGAGCGCGCGCCGGCCACCTGGTTCCGCGCCTCGCGCTTCGGCATCGACAAGGATCATGTACTGGTGCGGGGCGACGGCACGCCCACCTACAGCCTGCCCGACATCGCCTATCACCGCGACAAGCTCGCGCGCGGCTACGACCTGGCAGTGAACATCCTGGGCGCCGACCACTACGTGCAGCATCAGGTGGTGCGCGCCGGTCTTGAGGCGCTGGGTGAAGATACGTCGCCCCTGCGCGTCGTCATCCTGCAGTTCGTGCGCCTGCTGCAGGGCGGCCAGGAACGCAAGATGAGCACTCGCAGCGGCGACTACGAGACCCTGGACAATCTCATTGACGAGACGGGGCCAGACGCCGTGCGCTATCTGCTGCTGGCGCGCAGCGCGGACGCGCGTCTGGATTTTGACCTCGACGTTGCCGTCGCGCAGAACAACGATAACCCGGTCTTCTACATCCAGAACGCGCACGTGCGCTGCGCCGGCATCCTGCGTCGGGCGACTGACGCCGGACTGGAGGAGGAACCGGTCGATCTGGCGCTGCTGGGCGCGGCGGAGCAACGCTTCCTGCGCAAGGCGCTGGAACTGCCGGCCGTCATCGGCCAGGCCGCCAGTGAGCTGGAGCCACATCGCATCGCCTTCTTTGCGCACGAGCTGGCCGGCATCTTTCATCCGGTCTATGAAAACGCGCGCGTGCTGGGCGAAGAGGTAACGCCGGAGCTGGCGGCAACACGCCTGCGCTTTTATCGCGCCGCCGGAGTCGTTTTCCGCCGCGTCCTCACGCTGATGGGCATGAGCGCGCCGGAGCAAATGTAAGGCCGGGAAAGCCGGCAGGGAGCGCATTATGAGCCTGAAGCCCGACCACTGGATCCGCCGCATGGCTCAGGAGCAGGGGATGATCGAGCCCTTCGTTGACGGGCAGCGGCGCGAAGGCGTCATCAGCTACGGTCTGTCTTCCTATGGCTACGACATGCGCGTGGCCGACGAATACAAGATCTTCACCAACGTGCGCTCCGCCATCGTCGACCCCAAGGACTTTTCCGACGACTCCTTCGTCGATTACCAGGGGGACATTTGCGTCATCCCGCCCAACTCTTTCGTGCTGGCGCGCAGCATGGAGTACTTTCGCATCCCGCGCAGCGTGCTGACGCTCTGCGTCGGCAAGTCCACCTACGCCCGTTGTGGCCTGATCGTCAACGTTACGCCCTTCGAACCGGAGTGGGAGGGCTACGTCACGCTTGAGATCAGCAACACTACCCCCCTGCCCGCCCGCGTCTACTCCAATGAGGGCATCGCCCAGGTCATTTTTTTTGAGGCCGATGAGGGTTGCGAGGTCTCCTACGCGGACAAGCGCGGCAAGTATCAGGGGCAACGTAGCCTGACACTGCCGAAACTGTAGTCCGGTTTCACCCTCTTCAAGCCGTTTGACCCAACAGATTTCATGTTTTCATGCCAGGCCAGCAAGACAGTGTTACAATGAGCCAGGCGTGGATAGTGCAGGAATCAGGGACATGATGACAATTCATCTGTTACCGGGTCGAAGTGTGCTGCTGGCGCTGCTTGTGTTTCTGCTCCTACTATTTGCATCCACCGCTGTAACGGCTGTATGTGAGTACGACGGGCCGGTATTCACCCTTGTGCAGATTGATGAGAATGGACTGATTTCCTGGGATGATCTGTCGCTGGCAAGCTATGAAGTAATGGTTTGTGAAGTAGATGGCCCACCTTATCACATGGGATGTGACTACCCGGAAGACTATAACACGGTGACTACGCTCTCCTACCAGACACCTGATTTTGACCCCGAGAAAGTATACTGGTTTGGCGTTACCGGGTATACAGTGGACGATTGTTATATTGCCGGGCGAGCAAGGGATTACTGGCCACCAGAAGAAGAAACCGAGGAAGAGGAAATCACGGACCCGCCGTCCATCCCGGTACTGCTGCCACCCGAAAATGTAGCCTTCGACCCTGGTGGCACAATCGTCACCTGGGATGCCGTGCTGGATGCCGACGGTTATATCGTGGAGTGGCGCCAGGACGAGGACGATCCCTGGACCCGGGTCGAGACCGATGACACGTCCTACGACATTCCCAACTTCGACACGACGATCCCCTGGTCAGGCAGGATCCTGACAGTCAACAGTGAAGATGTTGCCGGTCCGGCTTCGGACACAGTGGGCTGGACGCCGCCGGAGGCGCCACGGAACCTGCGCATCAATAGTGACGGCAGCGTCACCTGGGATGACGCGGAGGGCGCCGATCATTACCTTTCCGGCTGGAACCAGCATACCCAGAGCTCCGCCCAGTTCCGGGCCCAGGCGGGCAACCAGATGCAGGACCAGCGGACCGAGACGAACCAGTATGACATTCCGGATTTCGATCCCGGCTCCGATTACGACGCCAATACCCGCTCCGTGAACGAACACAACGCCAAAAGCGCACGCGCTTTTGCCCGCTATAATCCGCCGCCATCACCGAGCAACCTGAATATCGATGAATTCGGTGTGGTCACCTGGGACCTGGTGAGTGAGGCGGCCCATTACCTGGTCGACTGGATCAAGGGCCCCTCGCCCTGGAACCGGGAAAACCAGGTGACGACCAGCAGTTTCTCGATTCCCGACTTTGACGCTGCATCGGATTACATCGTAACGGTGCGGTCCGTCAATGCGAATGACGTGGAGAGCTATCCACCCATTGGCACGGCCTGGGTGCCCCCGACGGTTGATCCATCAGAGGATGTGAAGATTTCGAGCGTCGGCTTTGCCCATTGGGACGCTGCCGACGATGCCACCGGCTACGAGGCAAACTGGAAGCTTACCGATGGCTTGTGGAGCAATATTTTCATTGTCGACGCGGACGACCCGCTCAACTTCACGATTCCGAACTTTGATGCCGAACTGGTCTACGAGGTTCGGGTGCATTCAGTGTTGGCCATTGGCAACACGAATATCTACAGCGATTACGCCTACCAGGACTGGCCGATGCTGGTGTCCCTGCCAGGCAAAGTTGATGATGGATCCGGCGGGTCGGGCGATTCAGACGATGTCGGTGAGATCGACCCACGATGGTTGTGCCGAGTATCTCCGCACAACGGTTCGTCCCTGATCGTATGGGACTGTAACAACATGGTGGAAGCTCGCAGCGGCGAGAACGGCACCAGCCTGTTCACGAGTGAACGCTGTTCCGGCTTTACGTCCCGTCTGATTACCTCCAGTACAACCATCGAGATCTGGTGCAACGCTGACAACCACCATCTCGTCATCGAACTGGTTCCGCAGCACCCGGAAGATGGCCGGCGCGACATGCTGGTCTTCGATGATCTGGTGACTGAGTGCTATCGCGCTTACCAATACCTGGCCACCGGCGCGATTGAGGTCTGGCACCGCGCCTGTCGCTAGCAGGGTCGCATTACTGTCTGCTGCCGCGCTGACCGGTTGCCAGCCCACCTGCCAGTATAGAAACCCGGTTCAGGCGCGGGCCCTGCATTGCCAGACACAACCCGCCCCGCTACACTTGTGGCAGCGGGCCGTTGGCTCAACTGGCAGAGCGATTGACTTACATTCAATAGGTTACAGGTTCGAGTCCTGTACGGCCCATGCCCCGCGGGAGGCCGCAGCGCAGCCCATGTCACCATCCAGGAATCCAGCCACCACTGCAATCTGATGCGCTTTCGTTTGATGCTCGTGCTGGCGGGCGCCCTGCTGGTCACAGCAACCTGGAGCTACCCCCTCTGGCGCACGCTGCTCGTGGATGACGTGGTCAACGAGGCCTTTCCCGGCTTGGAATGGTCGCTGCAGGACGACTTCAGCCTGTTGAGCGCAGCCGAACAGAATGGCTTCCTGCAAATGGCGCGTGAGGACCCGACCATGGCGCTGGCCATGGTGCAGGCCGCCCTGCAGGCGCCGGCGCTCGTCGAGGAAGCGCAGCAGACCGTTGCCACGCGCTACACGCAGGGCAGCTTCGTCCGCATCGACCCACTGCACTGGGCACAGGGCAGCGCGGTAATCTACACCCTGGCGGAAGGAAAGCATCTGTTACGCCTTGAAAACTTCCGCTCCGCCAATGGCCCGGACCTGCGCGTCATGCTCTCCGCCAGTCCCGCGCCACGCAGTCCGGCCGCGCTGAATGAAGGCGGCCTGGCGCTCGATCTGGGGCGCCTGAAAGGCAACGTTGGCGACCAGAACTACGAAATCCCTTCCGGGCTTGACCCTGGCCTGTATAATAGTGTCGTGGTCTACTGTCGCCGCTTCAACATCATCTTCAGCACGGCGACACTATGACCCCGGCTTGGCGCCGTGCGCCGGATGAGAGCGAGTATGACCGTCATTGATGCATCCCGGCCGGACGTTCTCACAAAGGGAAACGGGTTTCCTCTGGACCCTGAACATGGCGCCCTGCGCAGCGCCATGTTGCTGAGCTTTGTCCTGATCTGGATCGTGGCCTTCGTGCTGGGCGACGCGCTGCTCAGCGGCGATGGTGCGACCATCATCGCACTGGTGGCCGGCTTTGTCGTGGCTGCGCTGGGGGCGCAACGGCTGGAACGCTGGCTGAAACCACGCTGGCCCAGCGGCCGTATCGTAAGCATCGAAGACGGGCACATCCGTCTGCTGCGCCGCGGCAAGGAGCAGGAATCGCTGGACGTGGCGCGGTCGATCAGCGTGCTCACCTGGTGCTTTCGCATCAGTCGACGCGCGCGCGTGCCGAAGGGCTGGTACATGGTCGCCTGTGCGCTCGAACAGGACGAACGCTACATTCCGGTCTACGCCTTCCTCTCGCCCGAAGATTTCGAGCGTTTGCAGGCGCAGGGCCAGTTCACGCTGCTGCAAGGTCGCAAACAGCGGAAGCAGGATGGCGACCTGCGCCTCGCCGGCGCACAGAAACGCCTGCACAGCGCCGAGCAGGTTCGCTGGCTGCTAGGCGGGGAAATGAGCGCCGACGATTTCTCCGGCTATCTGCGTCATCTGCAGCAGCGTTTTCCCGACTGGATGCCCACCCTTGTTTGAGCAACAGCGACGATGCGCCCTGCTGCCCTGAAGCGCGTTGCCCTGCTGGCGCTGCTGCAACTGTGGCTGGCGACGGCCACGACCTCCGTCGCCCAAGAGCAAACCCTCAACTTTTTTGAAGCTGTACGGGGCAGCCTTGAGCCAGGCGCGCAGGAGAACTGGCGCTTCAGCGCCCCGCGCGGCAGCATGGTCTCACTTGTTGCCCGGTCGCTGAATGGCAGGCTCGACCCCCGACTTGACGTCCATGATAGCGATGGCGCCCTCATCGCCAGCAACGATGATGTGGACTGGCCTGCAAACACCAGCGCCGTCATTGAGGCCCTGAGTCTGCCCGCCAGCGGGGACTACAGCGTACGCGTCAGCGGCGTCGGGAATAGTGCGGGCAACTACGAATTGATGCTGTTGCAGGGCTGGTCGGATCTTGTTTGGGATGAAGACTTTAATGACGCTGACGCCTGGCAGGCCAGCGCAATTGCCGCCGACACCTACTTGGGCGAGGGTCACGCAGTGCTCATCCTCGAACCCCCGGTAGAATCGGTCACAATCACGCGAGCACTTGAACTGCCGCCAGAGGACTATGTCCTGTACGCCGACATCACGGAAATTGCCGGCAACCGCGGCTGGCGACTGGGTCTCGTCAGCCACTGGCAGAGCAGGAACGAATGGGCCCGCTACACGGTCGACGATCTCGGTCGCTGGCGATTCCTGGTCAACGCAGCTGATGGCCTGAAGGTGCTTCGAGGCTGGGCAGAGCATCCTGCCATTCGTGAGGGGGAAGAGCCTGCCAGCCTCGGCCTTGCCTTTTATGGAGACAGTGTCGAGCTGTTCTATAACCACAAGTCGCTCGGGCGGATCACGGAAGGGCTGCCGGAATCACCTGGCCGCATCGGCCTCTATGTCGGCACAGGCAACCAACCCGACGCCCAGCTTACGGCCTGGTTCAGTGGCCTGAGGCTTACGGCGCCTGTAAGCACGGCAACGGGCGGATTGGTGCCCGCGCAACTGCAGGGCAAGGAATATCTAACCATCTTGCGCAATCTGCAGCGACAGCGTATCGTGCCTGGCGCAGGCAAGCTCTCCATGCTCGTGCCGGAAAGCTACGTCATAGCCAATCGCGCAGGCGTCAGTACGATCCGCCTCGGCGGCGAACAGCAGTCAAGCCACTTTGTGCTGGGCGCCAGTTTCGTGGCAGAGCTCAGCTCCAACAAACTGGTCGCCGGTTGCGGTCTCATTCTGGAAGCGAGCGAGGAATTCAGTTACAGCCTCGCCTGGCTGGACAGCACGGGCAGCGCCGGTCTATCACGGCGGGAGGGAGATGTGTTCGCGCCCGGCACCGTTCGCGCCGCCTTGCCGGTCGGCAATGCGCCGCATCAATTGCTTGTGGTGGCGGACGGCGAACGACTCCTGTTTTTTGCCGACCAGCATTTTGTCGGGCAGCAGCCGGCAGCCGTGTCCGCCGGCACAGTGGGCATTGCCGCGCTCAGTTTCGGCAACCTCACGACCACCTGCCGCTTCAGCGATACCTGGCTGTGGCGCTGGCCCGAAGAATAACGAAGGCCTGGTTTAGCTCTGCAATCTGTCGTTGGCGGCTGCGCGCAAGGTCTCAAGTTTGCGCGCAAGCGCCTCCTGTCCCTGCTGCCGCAACATCCGCTCTACTGCCTCCAGCATTTCCGGCAGGGTCTCGCCGAAGCGTTGCAGGCCAGCGTCCAGGACTGCCAGCGCATCCTGCTGGCTGCGCGCGCCCAGCAGCTCGTTCACGAAACGCAGTCCGGGCTCCATGTTCTCCTGCATCAAGGCAACAATTTTCTGCTGGATGGCTTTCAGGCGGCTGCTGGCCTGGATGTCGGCCCGCTTTTCGGCCTCACGAATGTTTGCCGCCAGCACCGCCATGAAGCTGTCGTCGATCATGCTGATGTGTTCACGGACAGCCTTGTCCGTGTCGGCGCTGGCCATGATGGCCCTCAGGGCAACTGTCGCCTGCTGCAGCGCTGCCTGCGCCTGGGCATCCGCCATGCGCGTCAACTCGCCAAGACGGTCGCGCAGCGCTTCCAGGCGCGTCCGTTCGGCCACGGGCGCCTGGTCAATGCGCAGCGTCAACTCCTGGAAGAAAGGGTAATCGAAGGCAGGGCGCAGCAAGCCGACGAGGGCCTGTAACTTTTGCTCATCCTGCGCCAGGTCCAGCGCCAGCGCCAGCAGGCCCTTGCGCTCCGGGCTGTCTCCCAGCGCCTGAATACGCCGCGTCACATCCTGCACAATTTTGTCGCGTGCTTCGGCCCGGGCGGTCAATTGCTTGCCAAAGCTGGAATGTTGCGCCGCGGCTTCCTGGATGGCGGCCAGGATGTTGACGAGGCCTTCCTGCCCTTCCTGTGCAGCCTGCTGCATCATGACGAGCGTAGCCTGGAAGAAACCGGCGTCGATCTCCGCGTCATGTTTGCGCAGCAGCGCCCTGAGCCGGCCCGGTTCGGCCTGGGCCAGGGTGTCCAGCAACGTGAAGCGCGCGCGCTGCTCTTCCATCATTTCCTGCGTTACGCCATCGCCTTCCATGATTTGTTCCACCAGCCCCTGCAGCGTCAGGGCCTGCTTCGGCTGAAACATGTAGCCGCGGAACTCTTCCTTTGGGATGCTGGCGGTCAGTTCCTTGAGCATGGCGCCCATGACCTGGTCACGCTGCTGCGCCTGCAGGTTCAACTCCGGTGGCACGAAGGCGATCAACAACTCGTTCTCCGCGTCGTGATAAAGGATGGGAGCCGCCACTGCGCTGGCCGCGCCGCAGGCGCTGCAGTGAACATTGTTGAGCTGGCCGGAGAGCAAGGCGGCTTTCAGCCGAGGCTGGCGCTTCACATCGATGAGGCGTTCCAGGCTGACCTCGGCGGGCGCCTCACAGGCCGGGCAGGCTACGGTCATGTTCCTTGGCATCTCTGCTCCTGTGTTGATGTGGATTCTGATTGCTGGCCGCGCAGCCCGGGCGTCGTGCGCGGCAAGGTGAAGTGAAAGGTGGCGCCCCTGCCGGGGCGGCTCTCTACGCCAATTGTTCCGCCGTGCGCCTCCACGATGGAGCGCGCCAGGTACAGGCCCAGGCCGGTTCCCTGGGTGCGCTGGCCAAGCGTGTCATTGACGCGATAAAAGCGTTCAAAGAGCTGTTCCTGCTCGTCGACGCTGATGCCCACGCCCTCGTCGCGCACGAAGACGGTGACTGCCGCGGCGTTCGCCTGACCGCCCACCTCGATGAGCCCGCCTGCGGGCGCATACTTGACCGCGTTGCCGAGCAGATTGTCCATCACCCGTCGCAAGCGCGCCTCGTCCGCCTCAATCGTCGGAAAGGTCTCCGGGAATGCCAGGCGAAAGTCGTGGGCCGTGCCCTGCATCTGGAAGCGCGTCACCACGCGCGCTGCCAGAGCGGCCAGATCTACACTAGCCAGGTCGAGCCGCATCTTTTGAGCCTGCAGTCTGCTGGCCTCCAGCAGGTTCTCGATCAACCCGGTGAGGCGGTCAGCCTCGTCCTCGATGACTTCGAGGCCGTCGCGGATTTCGGCGGGATCCCAGCTGGCGTCCTCGCGTCGCAGGGTGCCGGCGTAACCCTTGATGAGCGCAACCGGCGTCTTGAGTTCGTGCGAAACGCCCGAAACAAAAACGCTTTGCATCTCCTGCGCGCGGCGAAAATGCGTGATGTCGCGCACGTTGGCGAAGATATTCGCCAGCTGCCCATCCTCCCCGTGCAGGGGCGCGTAAGTAATTGCGATGCTGAGCGTTTCGCCGTCCCGGCGCAGGATGTCGCCCTCTACGTAGAGCGTGGGGCCGGCACCGCTGTCGTGAGCCAGCGACGGCCAGCTGCCGGCCATTATTTCCTGCAGACTTCCCGGCGTAACCGTGCTCCACGCAATGACATCCTCTTCGCGCCGGCCAATGGCCTCGTCCACGATCCAGCCGGTCATACGCCCCAGCGCCGGATTCAGCTGCAGAATACGGCGTTCGGCATCCAGAATCATGACGCCGTCCGCGCTGTGCGCGATGAAGGCGTTCAGTCGCTGGCGCTCGCGATCGATGTTTTCGTAGAGCCGGGCGTTGTGTACGGCAATGGCGGCATGGTCGGCGAAGCTGCGCAGAATCTGCAAGTCGTCAGGCGTGATGGCGCCGAGAGAGTCGCGAAAGACGATGAGTATGCCAACCGGCTCATCGGCGATCACCAGCGGCATGGGGAAGAGTTGACGCATGCGTGGATCGATCTCCGCCGTCATGCGTCGCAGGGTCTCTTCCAGATCCCTGAATTCCAGCCCCTCGCTGACGCCAGCCACCAGCTCCTGCAGCAGGCTCTCCAGGCGCTGGATGCGCTCGCTGTCGATATTGAGCAAGGCGTGAATGCGATACTCTTTGGTGGCAGGATTGCGCAGGGCAATCAGCCCAGGCCCCTCACCGGCGACCATGGTGACGGAGGCCTTCAGCACCAGGCTGAGCACTTCGGCCAGGTCCAGCCGGGAAGTCATCGCCCGGATGATTTCGAGCAGCAGGTCGCGCTGACGTACGCGATAGTCCGGGATCAGGAGCATGCGTCGATTGTAGCGGCCTGAGCGCAAGTCTCAAGTCGCGGTTCGCCGTGCGGGCCAGTGACCTGCAAGCAATTCGCTGTCGCGCCGCCGGTTCTGCTCGGGAACGAAGGTCCTTGAAGCGTCTACGAGCGCTGGCTTGCGTTGCCTTGCGCCGCAGCAGCGACAAGGACAGGACAGACAGAGGCTGGCGTATCGCCCTAACCTTTGCGATTCTTTTCCTGCTGTTGCTGGCAGCCAACGAGCTGGTCGGAGTCATTACCTCCGGCTCGATGCGCTACCTGATGTCCCTGTGGCCCATCACTGCCCTGCGCAACCAGAAGACCATACGCTGCGGCCAACGGTTTGACCAGGCTGGTCTGGTGCTGGAGCTTTACGCCTGGACTGAAGAAGCCTGCACAGCTGCTGCGCCAACCTGAAACCTCGCTTCGCAGGGTTCAACGCGGCACAAGCTGTCCGCCTGCGCTGCGCACCAGTACCGCCGCCCCCACCAGGCTGACGTCCTCTCCCAGAGCCGCCATTTCAATGCGTAGCTCGCGCGTATAGCCTTCATAAATTACATGCTGGTTGATTGTCGCCCGCATCGGCCCCAGCAGGGCTTCGCCAATCTGACTCACGCCACCGCCAATGACCAGCACCTGTGGATTGAAGAGGTGCAGCAGGCTGGTCAGGCCCAGACCGATGAGCATGCCGGCGCGTTGCACCAGCTCCAGCGCCAGGTCGTCGCCTTGTTGCGCCGCCTGGCCGACCAGCGCGGCATCCAGGCGGGCCAGGTTGCCGCCGACCAGCTCGCTCATCAGGGACTCCGCTCCAGCGGCGATGCGTTGCCGGGCCTGCTGCGCCAGGGCCGGGCCGGCAGCCTCGGCTTCCAGGCGCGTTTCGCGACCGTTGACCAGCAGAAGCATACTGCCCACTTCCGTCGCCAGGCCACCATGCCCCAGCAGCAGGCGGCCGTCGCTGAGCACGCCGCCACCAATGCCCGTGCTGAGCGTGATGTAGATCGCATCGCGGCAGCCCTGCGCGGCACCGCGCGCCACCTCTGCCAGCAGGGCTACGTTGGCGTCCTTGCCCAGCCAGACCGGCACCGCGAAGCGCTCCTGCAGCAGGGCCACCAGCGGGACATGATGCCAGTCCGGCAGATTTGGTGGCGCCAGCACAACGCCGGCATGCGGGTCCAGCGGGCCAGGCGAAGAGACGCCGATGCCGGCCACGGGCGAGTCCTTTGGCCACACCGCCTCAATAAGCGCGGCCATGCGCGCCAGCACGGCGCCCTGCCCCTCCGCGGCCAGGGTGGGCGTTTCCCGGCGCGCCAGCAAGTTCAGCTCGCGGTCCAGGCTGGCTGCCCGGATGCGCGTCCCTCCCAGGTCAACTGCGATGATCCGCATCCGCGCCTCCCCCTGATGCCGGTCGAAGCGCGCCAGGCGCTTGTCGCGCATCGGCCCGGCCGCTACAATGAGCCTGCTCCGGAGTACGGGACCAGCCATGGCCAGAGTCACGCCACTGCGCCAGCAATACCTGGACATCAAGGCCGACTATCCCGATTGTATCCTGTTCTTCCGTCTGGGCGATTTCTACGAAACCTTCGACGAAGACGCGGAAGTAGCAGCCCGGGCGCTGGACCTGACGCTGACCAGCCGCCCGGTCAGCCCCGGCAATAATGACAGCCGCATCCCGATGGCAGGCGTGCCCCATCACGCGCTCGAGAACTACATCGCGCGCCTGATCGATCAGGGCTTCCACGTGGCCGTGTGCGACCAGGTGGGCGAGGCACCGGCCAAGGGCATCATCGAGCGCAAGGTCTCACGCGTCGTCACGCCCGGGACGGTCATCGAGCCCGAGCTGCTGGCCGAAGATCGGCCCAATTACCTGCTGGCACTCTTCCCTGACGGCGACGCCGCCAGCGGCAGCTGGGAGGCAGCCGGGCTCGCCTGGGTGGACATCAGCACCGGCGAATTCGCGGCGACCAGGCTGGACGGCGAACATTGCGCCGTGCTGGTGCTCGAGGAGCTGGCGCGACTGGCCCCGCGTGAGGTGCTGCTGCCGGAAAGCTGGGCGCAGCGAGGCGTATCGCTGCCGGATGGCATCCATCTCAGCACCTTGCAGGACTGGCGCTTTGAGCACAGCGGCGCGCAGCAGGCGCTGTGCAGCCAGTTTGGCGTGCAGACTCTCGCCGGCTTCGGCCTTGAGGAAAAGCCACAGGCCGTCTGCGCCGCGGGCGCCATCCTGCATTATCTGCGCAAAACGCGGCGCGACAGCCTCGCCCAGCTGACCGGCATCCGCGTCTACGAGACCTCGTCTTTCATGGTGCTGGACACCTTCACGCGCCGCAACCTGGAGCTGACCGGCACGTTGCGTGGCGGGCAGACGCGCGGCAGCCTGCTGGAGGTACTGGACCGCACTGTGACGGCCATGGGCGCGCGGCGGCTGCGCATGTGGATCAGTCAGCCCCTGCTGCAGCCGGAACGCATCCAGGCGCGTCTGGATGCCGTCGAGGCGCTGGCAGCGGACGCGGCGCGGCGCGAGGCGTTGCTGGAAACCCTGCGCCAGGTCGCTGACATCGAACGACTCGCCAACCGTCTGCTGATCGGGCGCGCGGGGCCGCGCGATGTGCTGGCCCTGCGCGCCAGTCTGCTGGCCGTGCCGCGCCTGCGCACGCTCATCAGCAACCTGCCCGCACTGCAACCCCTCGCCGAACGCCTCGATCCCTGCGATGAGGTCGCCGGACAGATTGCGCAGGCAATTCACGAGGACGCGCCCGCCACGCTCCACGCCATTGGCGTCATCCTGCCCGGCCATTCCGATGAACTGGACGCGGTAATGCAAGCCACGCGCGAGGCCCGCGACTGGATCGCCGGCCTGGAGCAGGTTGAGCGCGAGCGAACCGGCATTCCGCGCCTCAAGGTCGGCTTCAACAAGGTCTTCGGCTACTACCTCGAGATCAGCAGGTCCTGGGAAGCCAGTGTGCCGCCGGAATATCTGCGGCGCCAGACCCTGGTCAATGCCGAGCGCTACATCACGCCCGAGCTCAAGGAGTACGAGGCGAAAGTGCTCAGCGCCGAGGAGCAGATTCTCGCGCTGGAGCGACGCCTTTTCGATCAGCTGTGTCATCGTCTGGCGGAGGCCGCGTCGCGTCTGACCGGCACGGCGCGCGCCATCGCGCATCTCGATGCCTTCCTTTCGCTGGCCGAGGTGGCGGTGCGCGAAGGTTACTGCCGCCCGCAGATTCGCGAAGACGGCCAGTTGCGCATCCTCGCCGGTCGACATCCTGTGGTCGAACGGATGCTGGGCAGCGGTTTGCGCTATACGCCCAACGACAGCCGTTTCGACAGTCAGGCGCGCATCCACATCATCACCGGGCCCAACATGTCCGGCAAGTCGACCTACATCCGCCAGGTCGCGCTCATCACCCTGATGGCGCAGATCGGCAGCTTCGTGCCCGCCGACGAGGCCAGCATCGGTCTGGTGGACCGCATCTTCGCGCGTATCGGCGCCCAGGACGAGATTCACGCCGGCCAAAGCACATTCATGGTCGAGATGGTCGAGACGGCGCGTATCCTCGCCGGCAGCAGCAACAGCAGCCTCATCATTCTCGATGAAGTCGGCCGCGGCACCTCCACCTGGGACGGCCTCGCGATCGCCCGCGCCGTTATCGAATACATCCACAACAGCCCGCAGCTAAACTGCCGCACGCTTTTCGCCACGCATTACCACGAGCTGACTGCCCTGCCGCTCATCCTGCCGCGCACCCGCAACTATAATGTGGCCGTCGCGGAACAGGGCGAAGACATTGTGTTTCTGCATCAGGTGCTGCCCGGCGGCGCCGACCGCAGTTACGGCGTCCACGTCGCGCAAATTGCCGGCATGCCGCGCCCGGTAGTGCAGCGCGCGCACGAGCTGTTGCGTCAGCTGGAACTGGCGGGCAACGCGACAAGTTCAAACGGGCCGACTCCGGCAGCAGCTGCGAAGACAACTGTCGCAGAAATCCGTCCGCCCTCGGCCTTGCAGCAGGCGTTGCGTGAGCTATCCGTCGATGAGCTCAGCCCGCTGGAGGCGCTGACCAAACTGTATTCACTCAAACGTCTGGCCACTGAAGAAGCAGGAGAGGAAGCCCCGTGAACGAAACTGAGTTCTGTTCCGGACGGTCGCTGGCAGCCAGCGAACCCCTGTACGGCTCTGCGCCACACCGACACATCTGGTTGCTGCTGGAAGTGAACGCGCCCTGGGGGGCGCAGGCCCTGGCCGAGAGTGACTTGCCGCCAGACGTACGCGCACATCTGGAGCGCTATCTGGCGACGACGCCGGAAGCCGGCATCCTTTTCATCCGCCAGCCAGTCACACACGCCGGACTGCACTTCTTCCTCGCCGTCGGCGACGCAGCAGCCCCGGCGCTCTACCAGTTTACGCTGGAGCGTTATGAGGACTTGCTGGCCTTCAACTTCGCCGCACTGGCTGACGGGCAATGCCCGGAGCAGCGAGACGAGCAACCGCTCTTTCTGGTCTGCACGCATGGCAAGCGGGACCAGTGCTGCGCCCTGGCCGGCATGCCCATGTTCACAGCCCTGCGCGAACGGGTCGGCGCGCGCGCCTGGCGCTGCTCCCACATTGGCGGACACCGCTTCGCGCCCACCGTGCTCTTCCTGCCACAGGGTCTGTGCTACGGTCGCATGCCGCCGGACGCAGCCGCCAGCGTCGTCGATGCCCATCTGGCCGGGCGTCTCGAACCGCGCTGGCTGCGCGGACGCTGCGCCTGGCCCGCGCAGGTGCAAGCGGCTGCAGCCCTGTTACGCCAACGAAACGGCTTTAGGGACATCGATGGTTTGCAGCTACTGGAGGAACAGGAAGTTGGCGAGCAACGCTGGCTGGTGACTTTCCGCGCTGATGGCGAGCCGCAGCAGTTACGGGTACAGCGCCGCCAGGGCGAGAGCGTGATCCGCACCAGTTGCGTCGGCGACAAGGCCGCCGCGGTCATGGACTGGCAGCTGCTTCAGGCCTGATCGGCAGCGGCCAGCGTCGGCGAGACGGCCTCCGGGTTCGGCGCGGGGATCTGCGCCTCTTCGCGGGCGAGCAAACCTTCCGAGACCAGCACACGCTCGAAGGCGACGATGGCGACCTCCAGCATGTGCATTTCCGGCTGGCGCGTGGTCAGGTGTTGCAACGCCAGGTTCGGCTGCACCAGCAGGCGCACCAGGGGATGGTGGAAGTTGCGGGCCGAGAACTGAATCACCTCGTAGGCGATGCCGGCCATCAAAGGTATCAGAACCACGCGCGACAGGATCAGCAAGGGTAAGGGCGGGCGCCCCAGCAGCGAGAAGACGAATACGCTGACGAAGGCGACAGTCAGCAGGAAGGCTGTGCCGCAGCGCGGATGCTCGATTGGAAAGTTGGCCACGACCTCCGGCCGCAACTCCGCGTCAGCTTCCCAGGCATTGATGGTCTTGTGCTCGGCACCGTGGTAGCCAAAGAGACGCTTCACGTCCGGGATGCGCCCGATGGCCCAGATGTAGCTGATCAACATGGAAATCTGGATGACGCCTTCGATCAGGTTGACGAGGAAGGCAGCGAAGCCGATCGGGGCCGAGCCTTCCGGCGTCAGGCCGAGCAGGTTGCCGATACCGGCGGCGCCCAGCGTTGGCAGCAGGAAGAAGAGCCCCATGCCCAGCAAGAGCGAAAGCGCGATCGTCGCCCAGCCGATCGGGCCGTTGAAATCTACGTCATCCTCGTCGCCGACGGCAACGTCCGCCGCCCACATCAGGGCGCGCGTGCCCAGCCCCAGCGCGTCCCACAGGCCCACGACGCCGCGCACGAAGGGCGTGCGAATGATGCGCCCGCGATAGAGCCTGCGGCTGAGCGGGGTCTCGTGGACGACGATCTCGCCATCCGCGTTGCGCACCGCCACTGCAGCGCTATGCGCACCGCGCATCATGACGCCCTCGATCACCGCCTGGCCGCCGTAGTTGAATGGTCGGCGCGGCTTTCCATTTCCCAGTTCAGCCATCTCGCTCCTCTGGCGCAGGTTCGGCGACCTGCACCTGCTACCCGCTCCCGGGTATTCGGTAGCTGCAGCGCTCATCATACCATAGGGGTGGCGTCAGCTGTCGCGCGCCGGGCGCATGTCCTGAACGTTCAGTTGCAGGCGCCGGCGCCCGTTCCAGTCGTTGCGCTCCAGCTGAAAAACGAGATCGACCTGCGACGGCAGTTGGTCGGACTGCGGGCCCTGACGAAAGGCGATGGCATCCAGGGCACGTCCCCCGCCCGCGGCCAGACGCAGCTTCAGGTGGCTGCCATCGCGTCCCACCAGGCGCCGTTCCGTAATACGCATCTTGCGCAGCAGGAACAGTGACTGCGGGTTGCCGAAGCCGGTGGGCTCCAGCAGCTCCAGTTCGTCCAGCAATTCCGTCGTAAGTTGCCTGGCCGTCACCTCGGCATCAATATCCAGCGTGGGCCGCAAGGTGTGGCCTGCCAACGCCTGTTCCGCCAGCAGCGACAACCGTTCCCGCAGGGCGGGCAGATTATCGTTGTGTACGGTGAAGCCGGCCGCCTGCGCGTGGCCGCCATGACGCAGCAACAGGTCGGCGCACTGGTCCAACGCATGGGTGATGTCGAACTGCGGGATGCTGCGGCAGGAGGCGCGGCTCTCCTGCGCCCCCTGCTCCATCACGATTGTCGGTCGCTGCCATGTCTCGCAGAGGCGACCCGCGACCAGCCCGACAATTCCGGGAGAAATGCCTTCGCGGGCGGTGAAAATCAGCGGCTTCACGTCATCCAGCGACTCCAGCTCCTGGTTGATGTCTTCCTGGGCGGCCTGCGTCAGATTACGACGCTGCTCGTTAAGCGACTGCAAACTGGTCGCGAGACCTGCTGCCGCGGCAGCGTCGTCGCTCGTGAGCAGCCGACAGGCGAGCATGGCACTGTCGAGGCGCCCCGCCGCGTTGATGCGCGGACCCAGCCGGAAAGCGATGTCGCGCGCCCGCACTGTACCTGGCGCCAGTCCCGTCACCCTCAGAAGGGCGCGGACACCCGGACGCCGCGCTTCGTTGATGACGCGCAGGCCTTCGCGCACCAGCGCGCGGTTCTCCAGGTCGGCCAGGTCGGCCAGATCGGCGACCGTGCCCAGCGCGACAAGATCCAGCAGATCGCGCTCCTGCAAACGAACGTCACGCCGGTCGTTGCGAGCCGTGCGCAGCAGCGCCTGCGCCAGACGAAAGGCCAGACCGGCGCCGGCCAGATTCTGCGACTTGCTGGCGCAACCTGCCTGTTTGGGATTGATAACCGCGAGCGCCGGCGGCAGTTCGGCGCCGACCGAGTGATGGTCGGTGATGATCAGGTCAAGTCCCGCCGCCATGCCGGCCGCGACCTCTTCCACGGCGCGGACGCCGCAGTCCACGGTGATGACCAGGCGTGCACCCGCTTCTGCCAGCCGGGTCAGCGCGGCGCAGTTCAGACCATAGCCTTCGCCAACACGGTCGGGGATGTAGGGCCGTACCCTTGCGCCCAGAGCAGTCAGGGTTTGCAGCAGCAGCGCGGTCGCGGTGACGCCATCGGCATCAAAGTCGCCATAGACGACGATGGCCTCGTCATTCCGCAGCGCCTGGCGGATGCGGCTCACGGCGGCCGACATGCCTTTCAGCGCAAAGGGATCGACTCTGGCGCCGGGCCCGTGCAGAAAGACGCGGGCCTCGTCCGGCGAAGTGAGGCCGCGTTGGCAAAGCAGCTGTGCCAGCAAGGGATGTGTACCGGGGAAATTGCGCAGGAGCGCCGCCGGCGCAGGTGTTGCAACCAGCCATTGCGTCGACCTGCTCGTCATATCAGTCAGCCTCTGTGAAGTCAACGCGCGCTGCCTTGTCGGGCAGGCCGACGGAGTTTACCATGCCCTTGACGCCTTTCACGAAGGAAATGACATGGCCGCCGTCGTCTTCATGGGAACGCCGGAATTCTCCTTGCCGGCGCTGCGCGCGCTCATCGCCCGTCACGAAGTCACGGGCGTCGTCACCATGCCCGATCGGCCGGCCGGGCGGGGCCGCGCGCCACGCCCTTCGCCCGTGAAGCAGCTGGCGCTGGAACACGGGCTGCCGTTGCTGCAACCGCGAAGTTTGCGCAATGATGAAGCGTTCGCGGACCTGTGCCGCTGGCGCGCGGACGTCTACGTCGTGGCCGCCTTCGGCCAGATTCTGTCACAGCGCGTACTCGACATTCCGCCACGAGGCTCGCTTAACATCCACGCCTCGCTCCTGCCACGTTGGCGCGGCGCCGCGCCCATGCAGGCGGCCATTCGCAATGGCGATACGCACAGTGGGGTCAGCATTATGCAGATGGAAGCCGGCTTGGACAGCGGCCCCGTCCTCGCGCAGCAGGCAGTCCCGCTGGCAAGTGACGAGACCGCCCAAAGCCTGCACGACCGTCTCGCGCCGCTGGGCGCGGAACTGCTGATGGCGACCTTGCCGGACTGGCTGGCCGGATGTATGGAAGCGCAGACGCAGGATGAAGCGAAGGTCACGCTGGCGCCACAGCTGCGCAAGCAAGACGGGTTAATTGACTGGGCGCAGCCGGCGGATTCGATCGAACGCCAGGTGCGCGCGTACACACCCTGGCCCGGCAGCTTCACTGCATGGGACGGGCGCCAGCTAAAGATACTGGAGGCTGCGGTCGCCACAGGGACGGCAGCCCCCGGACAGGTCGTGGCGCATGAGGCGGGAATCGCTATTGGCACCGGCGCGGCTCTGCTGTTGCCTCTGCGTCTGCAACTGGCAGGCCGCAGCGCGCAGGCTTGCGCTGCTTTCTTGCGTGGTCAGCGCGACATCATCGACGCGCAACTGGACACAATTGCTCAGTAGCCCAGCACGTCCACCACTGACTTGACGGCCGCAGCGCTGTGCACCAGCATGGCACGCTCCTCGTCGTTAAGCGCCATCTCGATCACGCGCTCCACGCCGCCCGCGCCCAGCACCGCCGGCACGCCAACATACAGGCCGTCAATGCCATATTCGCCGTTGAGCAGGACGGCTGAGGGAATAACCCGTTTCTGGTCGCGCAGAATGGCCTCGACCATTTCCACCGTACCGGCCGAAGGCGCATAGAAGCCGCTGTAGCCCAGCATGCCGACGATCTCGCCGCCGCCCTGGCGCGTGCGCTCGATGATGGTCTGCAGGGTCTCCTCATCCATCAGCTCGCGCAGCGGGATGCCGGCGACCGACGTATGGCGCGGCAGGGGCACCATGGTGTCGCCGTGCCCGCCCAGCACAATACCATGTACGTCGCGCACGCTGACGCCCAGCTCCGCAGCGATGAAGGCCTTGTAGCGCGCCGTGTCCAGCGCGCCGGCCTGGCCGATGACGCGCTGCGCCGGGAAGCCGCTCTCCTGCAGCACCACATGGCACATGGCGTCCAGCGGGTTGGAGACAACCAGCAACACCGCCTCCGGCGACAGCTGCGTCACCTTGCGCGCGACGTCGCCCACGATGGACTGGTTGGTGCGCACCAGATCGTCGCGACTGGGGAAGGCGCCGGTTTTCGGATCCTTGCGCCGCGGCACGCCGGCCGTGATGACGACCAGGTCAGAACCGGCCGTGGGCGCGTAGTCGCCCGAGCCGGAGAGGGAGATATCAAATTTCATTACCGGTCCGGCCTGAGCCAGGTCGAGCGCCTTGCCGCTTGCGGCGCCCGCGATGATGTCCACCAGCACGACATCCGCGAGCTCCTTGCCCGCGATCCAGTGCGCGCAGGTCGCGCCCACGTTGCCCGCGCCGACGATGGTGACCTTGCTGCGTCTCATGTACCCTCCACGGTCCATATCATCCAGCTACAGGCGCGGCAGTATAGCACAGGCTCAGGGCACACTCCACGGCTTGACGCGCGCGCAGTCAGGCGGCAGAATAGCGACAGCGCATTCAGCATGAGGAACCGCCGTGACCGGGAAGTCTCCGCCTCTTTCACTCGCAAGCACACTGGCCTTTCTGGCCGGGCTGGGCCTGACCCTGATGGTGGTCAGCGCCGCGCTGGGCGTCATCGGCAGCGCCGGCGGCACCTCCCTGGGCGTGCTCTTCGCGGCAGGCATGGCCATGTTCGCCAGCGGTATCATTGCCTGGTTTGCCAGCAAACGCCCTGATACGCAATTCGACGACATCAACGAGCCCCGTTACCACGGTCACGACGACCACTGAGCGTGAGCCTTCAGCGCCAGACAGTCAGCGACCGGTTTGAGGGCAGCGCAACACGCCTGGATGGTGTCGCGCTGTTGACAACGCTGGCACCGGCGCCCGGCGAGCTGCTGGCGAGCGGCCCGCTGTTGTTGCGCTACGGCATCGTCTGCCTCGAAATGCCGCAGTTGTGCATCGTGCCGGAACTGGTTGTGCTGGAATATGGCGAGCAACTCAGCGGTGAAGACGCCTGGGACTTTTTGCTGCATCACAGCAACCTGCATCCCCGCGCCGAAGTCATCGGTCGCCGCGACGACGGTGTCGAGGACCAGTTGCGCGTCAGCCGCCTTGATCTGGCGCAAGCACCGCGCGTTCTGGTCTGGCGCCAGGCAGATGCAAACAACGCGCTGCCCCTGGCCCGGCCACAGGCCCTGATCAGCGCCAACCTTGACGCAGTGCCGCCGCGCCTGCGACAATACCTGCCCTGTCACGCTTCCTGCACTGACTGGCGCAATGGCCGGGGCTGAGCCGCCCTTCGCGGAGGACTGGCCCGAGGAGCATCGGTCGGGCTATGTGGCTGTGGTGGGACGCCCCAATGTCGGCAAGTCCACGCTCATCAACGCCATCCTCGGCCAGAAAATTGCCATCGTCACGCCCCGGCCACAGACCACGCGCCGGCAGCAACTGGGCATCCTCACCGGCGAGGACGCCCAGCTCATCTTCATCGACACGCCCGGCCTGCATCAACCGCAGCATCGCCTGGGCGAACACATGGTGCGCGCCGCCAACGACGCCCTGCGCGACGCCGACGTGCTGCTGTGGCTGCTGGATGTTTCACGCCCGCCAGGCGAGGAGGATCACGGTATCGCCGCGAGCATCACTCACCGCCGCGGTGAGGCGCCGGTCGTGCTCGCGCTCAACAAGGTCGACCTTCTGCCCCAGGCGCCGGACGCTGACACGGGCGCAGCACACCGTGCGCTGGTGACGCATGAGCATGCCACACTGTTGAGCGCCCTGCGCAACGAAGGTGTGCCCGAGCTGGTGGCCCTGTTGCGCAACCTGGTGCCGCAAGGGCCGCGCTTCTTCCCGGCCGACCAGGTCAGCGAGGTCAACCTGCGTTTCATGGCCGCCGAAGTGGTGCGCGAAAAGATCATGCTGGCCACCAGTCAGGAAGTCCCTCACGCCGTCGCCGTCGAGATCGAGGAGTATCGCGAGCGCAGCGCGAAGATGACCTACATCAGCGCCACGCTCTACGTCGAGCGCGACTCACAGAAGGGCATTCTCGTCGGCAAAGGGGGCAACATGATCCGCGAGCTGGGGCGCGCGGCGCGGCTGGAGCTGGAGGCCATGCTGGAGACGCAGGTTTACCTTGAGCTACGCGTGAAGGTGCAGCGGAACTGGCGCAAGGATGACGATTTCATGCACCGGCTCGGCTTTCGCATTCCGGGGCGCGGTCGCTAGCTGCCCAGCAGGACACGGCTGGCAGCGGCGTCCGCAGCGATTTGCGCGACGAGCCCGTCCAGACTGTCAAACTTCTGCTCGTCGCGCAGGCACTGTTCGAAGCTCACGCACAAGCGGCTGCCATAAATGTTGCGCTCAAAATCGAGGATGTAGGGCTCGACGGTGACGGTTTCTTCGCCAAAGTGCGGTCGCACGCCCACGTTGGTCGCTGCCACAAAGCGCTCCTCGCCCAGCCACGTGTAACTGGCATAAACGCCGTTGGCCGGGATGACCTGCTGCTCCCACACAGCGACGTTGGCCGTCGGGAAACCGAGTTGCCGCCCACGTCCGGCGCCGCGCACTACCTCGCCACAAAGCACATGGCTGCGCCCCAGCCAGCGCCGCGCGCGCGCCGTGTCGCCCGCCTCGAGCGCCTTGCGGATGGACGTGCTGCTGATGCGACCGTCCTCGCTCTCCACCAGGTCGGTGATCATCAGCTCGAAGCCCAGCGCCTGGCCCAGCTCGCGCAGCCTGTTTACATCCCCTTCGCGATGATAACCCAGCGCAAAGTCGCGCCCCACCGCCAGCGCACGCATGTTCAATCCCTGGCGCAACTGCGCGCAGAAATCCGCCGCGCTCACCCTGCGCAGCGCATCGTCGAAAGGCAGCGTGAGCACCTCGTCCGCGCCCGTCGCGCGCAGACGTTGCACTTTCTCCTCAGGCGTCGTCAGGTAATAGCGACCGTGCAGGCCGCGCAACACGATGTCCGGATGCGGAAAAAAAGTGACGACCACCGCCCGTAATTTTGCCGCGCGCGCCTGGGCAACGAGACGGGCCAGCAACTGCTGATGGCCCAGGTGCACGCCATCGAAGACGCCGATGGTCACCAGCGCGGGCTCGTGCGCTCCGGTCGCTGCCAGGTCGGGAATAGTCTGATTGTCGCTCATTGCGGCGGAAACACCTTGCGCGGTCGCCACAGCGCGCCATCCCGTTCGACGATGGCCAGCAGCGCTCCGCCCGGCCCCTGCGCCTGGGCCAGCCCGACGTCAGGGTCGTTGGCGCAGCAGGGAATCGCGCGCCCCTGCAGCAGCAGCGCGCACTCTGTGGCATCCGGCTGGACGGGCGGCAAATTCGGGAGGGCCGCGCCAGGCGCAATGAGCAGACGTTGCCACTCCGGCGCTGCCAGCACTTTCTCCGGCGTACGGGCATCTTCCAGCCGAAAACTGCCGCTGACTGTTCGAGTCAGCGCCGTCAGATGGGCGCCCGTGCCCAGCACTTCGCCCAGATCATGCGCCAGGCTGCGAACGTAGGTGCCCGCGCTGCAGGCGAGCACCAGTGTGAATTGCGGCGGCGACCAGTCGACCAGGTTCAACTCCTGCACGCAGACCTGGCGCTGCTGGCGTTCGACGGTTTTACCGGCCCGCGCCAGCTCGTACAGCTTGCGACCGCCCCGTTTGACTGCGCTGAACATGGGCGGCAGCTGCTCAATGTCGCCACGGAATTGCGCCAGCGCCGCCTCTACCTGAGTCCGCGTCAACCCGGAGGCATCGCGCAGCTCCGTGACCTGCCCCTCTGTGTCATATGTGTCCGTGCTCACGCCCGCCAGGATCTCGGCACAATAGCACTTGACGCCCCGCATGGCGTATTCGCTCAGGCGCGTGGCCGGCCCCACACAGAGCACCAGCACGCCCGTCGCCATGGGATCGAGCGTGCCGGCGTGGCCCAGTTTGCGCAGACGCAATTCACGGCGCAAGAGCGCCACCACATCGTGACTCGTCATGCCGGCCGGCTTGTCGATGTTCAGGAATCCGAATGCGTTCATGCGTCGGCAGCAGCGTTGCCCACGTTCACAGCTTCGCGCAGCAGCGGCAACACCCGGGCCTGCGCTGCAGCCAGCGGTCCGGCGATGGTCGCGCCGGCCGCCTGGGCGTGTCCACCGCCACCCAGTTCCTGCGCCACGCTGGCAACATCATAAGGTGGTTTGCTACGTATGCTGAGAGAGACCTGCCCGTCCTCCAGTTCCCTGAACACGACCGCGATGCGGGCCTCGTCTGTTGAGCGCATCTGGCTCACCAGGTCGCCGTCTTCTCCCGGCGCGGTTCCCGCAAGCGCACTGTCCTCTGCGCTGATTTGCGCAGAAACCACGCCTTCTTCCATTGTCAGAGATTGCAAACCGCGCCGCCAGAGCAGTAAATCTCGATAGGGACGACTCTCCAGGGTGCGAGCCATGATGTCATACAGCGAAACGCCAGCTTCGATAAGCTCAAGGGCAACGCGCAGCGTCTGCGGCGTCACGTTACTGGTGCGAAAGCCAAGCGTATCGGTGACTAGCCCGGTCAGCAGAGGCTGAGCGACATCCAGGGTTAGTGGCAGCGACAGCTCTTGCAGCCAGTAGAACACCACCTCGGTCGCTGAAGCGGCCGTGGGCATCACCAGCTGAATGTCGCCGAAGCCGGTATTGCTGACATGGTGATCGAGGTTAATGACTGAATTACAGCGTGCCAGGCCCAGCGCACCGACTTCCCCCGCGCGATCTTCACGGTCGGCATCGACGGTTACGAGCAGGTCCGCACTTAGGTCCTGCAACTCAGCGCGTACTTCCTGCGCGCCAGGCAGAAAGCGCAGAAAGTCCGGCACGCCGCTGTCTACCGCACAGTACACTTCCCGTCCCGCCGGGCGCAGGGCATTGCCCAGGCCCAGCAAGGACCCGATGGCGTCTCCGTCCGGCTTGACATGAGTGACGATGAGGATGCTGCGCGCAGCACACAGGGCCGCGCTGGCTGCCGCGAAGTCAGTCTTGTGGCACATCAGGTGCGGGCGTCACTTCTGGCGGAATGTCCAGGCTGTCGATGAGATCGTCCATGCGCGCGCCCTGCTCCAGCACAGCATCCCAGTGGAAACGCAACTCCGGCACGATCCGCACCCGCAGACGCCGACCCACCTCACGCCGCAGAAAGCCGTTGGCGCGCGCCAGCCCGACGAGCACTTCGGGCGCACGTTCCTCCTCGCCCAGGGCGTTGACGTAGACATCAGCGTATACCAGCTCGGGGTCCAGCGTGACCTCGGTAACAGTGACGTTTTGCAAACGCGGATCCCGGACTGCACGCAGCAGCAGCTCGCCGAGGATGGCGCGGATACGCCCTTCCACGCGCTGCTGGCGAATGCTCATGCGCTGGCCCGGCTGCCACGCCGAATCACATAGAACTCAATGATGTCGCCTTCCTGGAAATCGGAGTGGCGCTCCAGACTGATGCCGCACTCAAAGCCGGCGCGCACCTCGCGCACATCATCCCGCACACGCTTGAGTGAACCAACGCGCAGGTCTTCCGCCAGCACCTGTTCGGCGCGAATCACACGCGCGCGTGCGTTGCGCTGCACCGTACCCTCACGCACATAGCTGCCGGCGATGTTGCCCACGCGCGAGTTGCTGAACACCTGGCGCACTTCTGCGCGACCCAGCCTCTCCTCGACATCCTCCGGCTCAAGCATGCCGTGCATGGCCAGTTCGATATCTTCCAGCAAGTTGTAAATGATTTTCCAGGTGCGAATATCCACGCCCTGAGAATCCGCCACGCGCCGCGCGGTGCTATCCACCTCAACGTTGAAGCCGACGACGATCGCGTTGGAGGCCGCGGCCAGGTTCACATCGTTTTCACCAATGCTGCCAATGTCCGCCGCAAGGATTCTGAGCTGGATGCCGTCGCTATTTTCGTCGGACATCCTCTCCAGCGATTCGACTATGGGCTGCAGCGTGCCCTGAAAGTCCGCCTTGACGATGAGCGCGAGGTCTTTCGCGTCGCCGCGATTGAAACGCGCGAAAACGTCATCGAGAGACAGCACATCCATGCGGCCACTGCCCTGTTCCAAATCCGCGGCGCGCTCATGCAGCAGCCGGCGCGCGCTCTTGTCGTTTTTCACCCATGCGAAGCTGTCACCAGGCTGAGGCAGATCACCGAGTCCCATCACCGCAACCGGTGTGGAGGGACCGGCGGCGTTGATGCGCCTGTCATTCTCATCGAACATGGCCTTGATTCGCCCGGAAGTGCTGCCGGCGATCAGGGTGTCGCTGGGCTTCAGTTCACCGTTAAGTATCAGCAGGGTTGCTATCACGCCGCGCGACGGGTCGATCTCCGCCTCCAGCACAACTCCCGAGGGGTTGGCGCGCGGATTGGCGACGATGTCATGCTCGCCAGCCGTGAGCAGAATAGCCTCCAGCAAGTCCTCGACGCCTTCGCCGCTGAGACCAGAAACGGCCTCTACCATCGTGCTGCCATCCCAGATAGCGGGCACCAGATCCGCCTCGGCCAACTGCTGATAAACGCGCTCCAGGTTCGCGCCAGGCAGGTCCATCTTGGTGACGGCGACCACGATGGGCACGTTGGCGGCGCGCGCATGGACGATGGCTTCGCGCGTGGTGGACATGATGCCGTCGTCCGCGGCGACCACCAGCACGGCGATGTCTGCGCCGTGGGCGCCACGGGCGCGCATGGCTGTAAAGGCTTCATGACCCGGGGTATCGAGAAATGTGATTTGCTGCCCGTCATGTTGCGCGCGGTAGGCGCCGATGTGCTGTGTGATGCCGCCGGCTTCACCATCCGCGACGTGCGCCTTGCGAATCGTGTCCAACAGGGTCGTCTTGCCGTGGTCCACGTGACCGAGGATGGTGACGATGGGCGGACGGCGCTTCAGGTTTTCCGGCTCTTCATCAATGTAAATCTGGCGCCATTGCTGCGCCTGGGCCGCTTCTTCCTTCTCTGCCAGGTCTGCCAGGCTGGATTGCGACAGCGCCTCGATGTCGAATTCCGAGCAGACGATGGAGGCGGTGTCGAAGTCAATCTGCTGGTTGATCGAGGCCACAATGCCGTTGGCAATGAGGACCTTCATCACCTCGATAACGCTGATGTCAATTGAATCCGCCAACTCGCGGACGGTCAGGCTGTCCGGCAATACAACGACGCGCTCTTCCACTGCCATACACTTCCTCCCTTGTCTGCGGAGACCGGCCGGGAAAGCTTCGTCGTGTCCGGTCTTTCACATGTTCGGTTGCCGCCCGGCACAATACAGCGTCGGACTCATGGCTCAGGGCTTTCCCCGCAGCAACTGCAAACGATCTGCGTCCGTGAGTTCCATTGACAGCGCATGCGCCAGGGCCGGGCCGTTCGCTGCGCTCTCCCAGCAGGCTGCCTGTCCGCAAAGATAGGCGCCCCGTCCTTCCGCCTTGCCACCAGGGTCAAGCTGCAATGACCCTTCCCTGCTCACGATGCGCGTCAGCGCGCGTTTGTCCTGCTTGCTGCGACATACGACGCAACTGCGCTGTGGCCGGTGACGCGGGCGCGCGCCCTGCTGGCGGGACTTCATCGGCCGCGCCTAGTCCAGAAAGTCGTCCCACTCGTCGCGGCTGCGGCCCTTCTTGCGTCGCCGCACCGCAACGACCTCGCCCAGTTCCTCGTCAAAGACCAGCTGCCGCCGCTTCAGCTTGCTGTCGCGCCGTTTGCGCTCCTCATCCTGCTCGTTGAGCGAGTCGAGGTCACCTTCAGGTTGCTCCAGCTCTTCCTCAAATGCCGGCTCCGGCCGCACCCTGCGGAACACGCGTTTCGCAGATTGCGCTTCATCCGGCTGCGGCACCGGCACCTGCTCGTCGGCGAAGACGACCGGGGCCTCTTCCTCCGCTTCCGGCGCTTCCAAAGCTGTATCCGCCACGACCTCCGCGGTAGCAGCGTCTTCGGGCGCTGCCACGCCCTCAGCTGCGGCATCCGCCACAAGGGCTTCATCAGCAGCAGCCTCGGTTACAGGCGCTTCAGGGTCCGGGATGACGATGGATTCGTAGGCACTCAGGATTTGCGCCAACGCCTCTTCCGGCGAATCCAGCCGGCGCAGCAAGGAGGCATCCCGCAGCAGACAGCGCCACATCACCTCACCGACGTTTTCGAATGGCTGCAGCGTCTCCAGCACCTCATCCGGCAACTCAAGGGTATCGATCGGCACCTGGAAGACGCCTGGCGGCAGCGTATCCCGGGCAGCGTTGATCTCCGTCAGCCGCTGCGCACGATTCGCCTCACGCACGACCAACAGCCGACTCTCGGCCATATCCGCAAAGCGGCCCAGCGTGCTGTATTCCTCCGGCATGATCATGCGGCCCTCGGTCTTGCGGCCCATGATTCGTTCCGCCTCGGCACAGAGTTCCGGATGCTGTTCGGCCAATTCGGAAAGTGGCGGCGTATCCATGAGCTCAAGCGCCTCGCTCACGGCCTCGGCCACGCTCTTGATATCGATACGCCAACCGGTCAACTTGGCGGCCAGACGCGCGTTCTGCCCCTCGCGGCCAATCGCCAACGAGAGCTGGTCATCCGGCACGATGACCAGTGCGGTGCGCCCGCTGTCAATATCATCATCCAGATAGACGCCATTCACGCGCGCAGGACTGAGCGCCCTGGCGATGAAATCGCGCTGCTCAGGCAACCACTCGATGACGTCGATCTTCTCTTCATGCAGTTCACGCACGATGTTCTGAATGCGCATGCCGCGCATGCCGACGCAGGCGCCGACCGGATCTATGCCTTCCTGCAGCGCTGCGACCGCGACCTTGGAGCGATAGCCGGCCTCGCGCGCGATGGTCTTGATTTCTACCTGGCCGTTGTAAATCTCCGGCACTTCGTACTCAAGCAGGCGCCTCAGCATGTTGCGGTGGCCGCGACTTACGATGATCTGCGGGCCACTGTTGCTGCGCCGCACCTCTAACACATAGGTGCGCACCTTGTCATGCGGCCGGTAACGCTCGCCGGGGATTTGCTGCGAGCGGGGCATGATGGCCTCGCCGCGTCCCAGGCTGAGAGTGATCATGTGGGCGTTGGTACTTTGCACGGTGCCGGTGATAAGGTCGCCTTCGCGCTCCAGATACTCTTCATAGAGCAGGTTGCGCTCGGCCTCGCGGATTTTCTGCAGGATGACCTGTTTGGCGGTCATGGCGGCGATGCGCCCGAAGTTGCGCGTCGTGCGCTGCACCTTGACCATGACGGTGTCGCCTTCCACCGCCTCTGGCTCATAAAAGCGCGCGCTCGCAAGGTCCACCTCGGTGGCCTCGTTCATGACGGAATCCACGACTTCCTTTTCGACAAAAATGCGGGGCCGCCCCGTCGTGGGGTCGATGTCTGCCTCGACCTGCTGGGCTTCGCTGGCGCCCGTGTCGCGGCGATAGGCCAGCACCAGCGCCGACTGCAGCGCGTCCAGCACGACGTCCTGTGGCAGGTCGCGCAGTTCCGTTATTTCGTTAAAGGCGACTTCAAACTCGCTTCTCATGGTCCCTGTTCCTGACCCATTGCCTGACCCTGCTGAGGTAAGCTCTCTGACTGAAAGCCTGGCGCTCCCGAACGGCAATAACAACAGAAGTGGGGCCAAATCCCCACTTCCTACCCTAACCTACCATAATACGCAGTCTTCCGCAAGTTATTAACGGTAGTGCCCCGGTGGCTCAGCCTGGCGCTGAATCCAGCGGAAAGGCCGGGAATCCCAGGATGCGCCCGCTGCCGGAATCCGCCAGCCAGACCTCGCCCTGCCCGTCGACCGCGAGACCGGCGACAGCAGCGATGCGGCTGCCGACCGGGCTGTTGCCACCGTGTTCGCCGAAGGAGCCCCGGCAGTTGCCGGCCGTGTCCAGCACCAGCACGCGTCCGGCGTCAGGGTCGCCGACGTAGAGCAGGTCGCGCGCGACGTCCAGCGCGAGATAGGGGCGGTTGCCCTGTTCACCATACCAGGCGCTGAGCGGGATCAGATACTGGAAGCTGCCCTCGCTGTCAAACACGGAGATGCGCCGATTCCAGGTATCGGCGACGAACAGGCGGCCGTCCGGGTGCAGCGCCAGGCCGCTGGGCTCGTCCAGCTGACCCGGCCCGCCACCACCGCTGCCGATGTCGCGCTGCCAGGCACCATGCGTCGAATAGACACGAATCCGCTTGTTGCCCGTGTCCGCCACATACACCTGCCCGTCCTCATCCAGCACCAGGTCGCGCGGCCCCCACAGGCCCGTTACAGGCAATGTATCCGCCCCCAGGCCAAAGAGGCCCGGCTCGCCCCAGGTGCGCAGACTCTCGCCCTCCGACCCCAGCACCTGAATGCGGTAGTTCCAGGTGTCAGCCACGTAGAGATTGCCGTCCACGCCAAACCGGAGTCCGCCAGGCCGCTCCAGCAGCGTATTCTCCCCTGTCGCAGCCAGCGTGCCGAGGAGCTCTCCCTTTGGTGTGAAGAGCGAAATACGATTGTTGCCTTCTTCGCTGACGGCCAGCTTGCCATCTGTGCTCAGGGCAAGGCCGATCGGGCGCAGCAGTTGCCCGGCCTGGCTGCCGGCGCCGCCGATGATGGTATGCGCCTCCAGCGCTTGCCAGTTCTCGTTGCACAGGTTGGGAGCCAGGTCGGCCAGGGGATTGATCACCTGCCCGTCGCCAACGCCCAGATCCCAGATGCGGGCCGCGGTGTCCTTGCGCAGGAACAGGTACATACGGTCCGCGACCGGCCATTGCTCGAGCGCGTAGCTGCGCCCCTGCTGGCGGCCGAGCGCGCTGTAATCACGCGACCACCAGATGTCAAAGATCGCCTGGCGCAGCGCGGCCGCCTGCTCGTTTGCCGGGCTGAAATCCAGAGCGTTGGCAATGCGCGCGGCCGACATGCCGAAGTAGTCCTGCATCGGCCACCACATGCGGATGTACTCGAAGCGATAGTAGCGATCTTCCAGCAGCGGCTCGAAAGTGCCCAAGTTGCCGGCGCCCAGCAGCACGGCCTGCGCCTCGTCCAGCACCTGTCGCGAAGGACTGTCGCCGACGAAGCGCGCGTTGCTGAAGTCCCGGAAGTACCAGCTGTAGGGCCAGGAAACCAGGTCGTCATAGGCGAAGACCATGGCCTTGCCATCCGCGACGCGCAGGCTGGTCTCTTCCAGTTGCTGCAGTACGGTCTTCACAGCCGGCGCGGCGTGCGCATAGACCAGATACTCGGTCGCCAGGTCGTGGTTGATGAAGGAGGCGCGCAGCGCCGCGCGCGCAGTCAACAGGGCCAGCAGCGCGAAGAGCGAGACCGCGAAGAGGCGCCGCAACTGCAGCCAGCCGTAACGTTGGCCAAGGCGATACAGCCAGAATAAGATCAATCCGCCCAGCGCCAGCACGCCCAGCCAGCGTCCGCTGCGCGCCAGTTGCTCCTGTTCCAGCCCGGCAAAGATGCCGCCCCCGGCCCACAGAGGCTGCAGCACCTGGAAAAGCGTCACCGCCAGTAAAGGGAAGAGCAGCAACGCCAGCCAAGCGCCGCGTCGCAATCGTGCCAGGTCAAGCGCATCAAAGACGCGGCCGAAGTACCAGCCGCCTAGCAGGATCAGCGGCAGCGTCAGATGAGTGGTCAGCCAGGGCATCTTTTCGCCGGCGATGGTGTAGCCGAAGAGTCCCAGTACGGCCCACCAGGCCAGCAACAGCAGGAATGGCAGCCGCTGCAGGCGCTGCGCACGCCGCCGCAGGGGAGCGGGCGCCTCCGATTGTGGCTGTTGCAGCGCCAGTTGCTGGCGACGACGACGCCAGAATACGCCCAGTCCTGTGGTCATGGCGAGCGCGCTGCCCAGCATGGGCAGAAACTCGTAGACCGGCAGCAGCAGGCCGACGTAATAGTATTGTGGCTGGTTGCCGCGCCGCACACCCTGCTGTTCAAGCCAGTAGCCCAGGCTGCCAATCATGCCGGTCGCCAAGCCGTTGACGTTGGTCATCATCGTCGTGAAGAAGAAGATGAAGACTGCGTAAAACAGCAGCGCGCAGGGCAGCCAGCGGCGCCAGTCCCAGGCGAGGCCCAGGCCGATGGAGACGGCCAGCAGCGGCAACAGCGCCAGCAGCGCGCGCGTTATGCCTTCCTGCGAATAGTCCGTGGCCTGGGCGCCGGTCAGCGCAATCAGAAAAGGCGCCGCCCAGGGCAGGATCAGGCTGCCGATGACGATGATAAGGTCCAGCTCCGGGAAGCGTCGCAAGGCCAGCCACCAGCCCCGGCGTCGGCTCACAAGCAGCGCCAGCAGGATGAAGGCCGCGCCAGCCCAGGCGAGCAAGAGCGGTAGTTGCTGGATGACGTTGACCGTGTCCGCGGCTTCCTCACCTGGAACATGCGGTTCAACCGGCTCGTTCGTGAGCTGGGGAGCGCTGTGCGAAACGGATTCGACGAGCAGCAGTCCGCCGCAGACAATCAACGCCAACGCACAGATGAGCAACACGTCGCGCCGGCGTGGCCCCAGGTCAGCGTTGCGGGAAACCCGTCGCAGCGGCAGCAACAGGGCCGCCAGCAATCCGGCCAACAGCAGGACGAGGCCGAGCAACAGGGTGCGGGCCTCAATTGCTGCCCACCAGACCGCCATCGCAGCGACCTCAAGCACCGTCTGCAGCGGCACCACAGTCAGCAGCACGACCAGGCCCAGGGCAGCCAGTGCGCCGAACAACACGGCGACAATGAGGAAGTTAAAGACCGTGCGTCCCGGCAGCTGCCAGCGCGCCTGCGCCAGACGCGTTAGCCAGTAGAGAAAGAGAAAGCTGCCCAGCAACGCGATGTAGATGAAGGCGGTTTCCTTGGAGCCCAGATTGCCGATCATGGCGAGGGCGACCAGCAGCAGCCAGTGCAGGCGGCGGCGCGCATGCAGCGGCCCGTTGAGGTACATCAGCACGGCATAAATCAGCAGCAGTGCGAAGAAGATCGAGGGCGTGTCATGGCGGATGTAGCGCTGGTAGTAGAGCGATATCGGTGAAATGAGCAGAAGGAATGAAGCCAGCAGCGCGCCGCTGCGTCCCAGCCAGGGGCGGAAGAGCGCCGGCATGAGCACCACCATGACGCCCAGCGCCGCTGTGTAGATGCGCGCCGTAAAGTCGCTGTCGCCAAACAGGAAGTAGAAGAAGGCGGTCGCGTGGAAGAGGATCGGCCCATGCATCAGGGGCGTGTGCTGGAAAGAGCCGTCGGCGTAGAGGTTGTAGGCGTAGCGCGTGTGCAGGCTCTCGTCGTGGCTCATCACGCGCTCGCCGAGCAGCCAGAAGCGCGTTACCAGCGCCAGCAAGAGAATCAGCGCGTAGAGCCACAGCTCGCGCCGGGTAACCCCCCTGAATATCCGGGACAGCGTCATTGCCTGGACAACCCTCTCCCCTCATCTTGCGACATGCCGTCGTAAACGTCCCTGCGCAGCCAGAGCACCAGCGTCACCGGCGAGGCGACAATTTCGTTGCCGGCGAGCAACCAGCCTGCCAGCGGTCTGGTCGCAGCACTACTGCGCGCCCGACGCATGACGAAGCCCTGACCGACATAATCGCCCGTCAACGCGGGCGGCTCGACTGACCAGGGAATAAGCAGTATCCCGGCGCCACTGGCATCGCTTGCCCGCTCAATGAACTGCAGGCGCGTGAAGTCGCGCAACAGCCATTCGACGAGACTTTGGTCGTTCGTCTGCGCATAAAGCTCCAGCCTCGGGAAGCCGCCGCTCTCACGTTGCGCCAGAGTCTGCAAGGTCTCCCGCAGGAGCCAGGCCTCGCGCGCAGCCGGCCGAACCTGCCACAAGCCCTCCGCATCATCCGCTCGGGCCACTGACGACGTCCAGCCGCTGCCCAGCGAAGCAGCCAGCACGAGCACCAGCGCACCACCGCCACAGGCGCGCAGCGCAGCTGGCCAGCCCCATTCCTGCGCCAGCCAGGCGCAGCCCAGCCCCGTAAATAGAAGCGCCAGCCCCATCCAGACCAAATGAGTGATTCCTGCCGCCGACAGCTCCGCATTGCGCGCGTATGCCTGCAGGTGCAGGCTGAAGAGCGACAGCAGGGCCAGGCTCGCCATCCCCGCCAGCAACGTGAGCCACAAAGGTATGGCGCGCTGCCCCTCAGCCGGCGCGCGCAAGCCCGTGACCAGGCCGCTAGACAGGCCTGCCAGCGGCACAATCAGCCAAAGCGCATGTTCCGGCCCGGCCCCGCGCCACAGCAGCAAAGCTGCGACTGCCAGCAGCGTCCAGCTAATCAGGAAACGATCGACGATGCCTGGCTCGCGGAAACGCAACTGTAACAGCCGCAGCAAGGCCAGCAGGAGCAGCAAGGGCTCGAAGGACAGGGCGACCTGAAGCGCCTGCAGCGGCAGGGCCCCTGGCCGGAGCGTAACGAAGCCGGTGATGAACGAGGCCAGCAGCTCGCCGACGGCTGCCAGTCCGCCGGGATGCAGCATGAACAGGGTCGCAACCAGGAAGGCCGTCAGGAGCGCCGGCCGCAGCGCGTTGCCGGATGGCCAGCTGTGCAACAGGTCACGCGCAAGCGGAAGGGGATCCAGATGCGGGTCGGCGCGGCGGGCCCACAACAGGGCGCCAATCAGGGAAGCGCCTGCCATCAGCGCCAGCACGATTGCTGCCGGCTCACTGAGCAGGAGTAGCCAAACCAGCATGGTCGTCGCCAGCGTTGCGTGTTGAGCTTGCCGGGATTGCGCAAAGCGCAGCGCAGCCCACAGCAGCAGCCCGGTCAGCAGCAGCGAAAGGACTACCGCGGCGGACTGGCGCGAAGCCAGCAGCATTACCGGCGAAGCGGCCAGCAATACGCAGAACGCTAGGGCGCGAGCCCGTCCCAAAGCGCTCTGCAGCAGCAGTGGCAGCAGCGGCAGCAGCGCGCCCGCCAGCGCCACCGGCAAGCGGGCCGTGACTTCACTGGCGCCAAACAGGCTGAAGAGCAGCGCCTGCTGCGCGAAGAGCAGCGGGCTTGCCGGCAGGAGCTGCGCGCCTGGCAGCTGTGGATTCAGGAAGCGCCAGGCGGCCAGCGCCTGCAGCGCCTCCCGCTCATTGGGCAGGATGCGATCCAGTTCTGCCAGGCGTAGCAGCAGCCCCAGAGCGAAAAGCGCCGTCAGTGCCAGCGCTGCGGAAGGCAGGGTCAACGCGCGCCTGGTCCGAACAGCGGCGACTGGCTGTGAATGCAGCAACTTCTGCGCAATCATGGCCGACCGTCTCCCGGCCCCGCTCCCGAGAGTGAAGCGACGCGATAAAAGCGGCTGTCACCAAACTCGCAGATTGAGTCGAAGGAATCGCGGAACTTGCGTTCGCCGACCATGCCGTACTTCATCACCTCACTGCTGCCGTAAAAGACATACTTGATGTCATAGTGCGCGAGGATCTCCCTGATCTGCTGCATGTCCGGACTGCGGAAGAGGCGGTCGAGATCCTCGGCCCGGCTACCGCGCAACGCATCCCAGGTTGCACCACGCCATTGTCGCTGGTGCCCTTCCCAGTTGAGCAGCACCGGCATCCCGGTCAATGTACCCACACGTCCGAAGTTTCCATCGTAAGACGAACCCGAAGCTTCGGCAACCACCGGTTGCGCAGCGCCCACCTGGGCCTCCAGACAACGAATCGCCGCATAGTCATCAACACTAATGAAGCCGGGGCCGCCGTCCAGACTCAGTGGCGTGGACTGAGCCGCTACCACACGCCCGGTTTCGACGAATGCGCGAGTGTATACGCCGGCCAGCGGATACAGCAGCCCGGGCAGGATAGCGCAGGCGGTCAGGGCGCCCAGCGCGCGCCGCAGGGCCCTGCCCTGCTCTTTCGCAAAGAACGAACCAACTGCCCAGGCAGCCGCCACGCTGAACAGCAACCAGGCCTGATAATACAACTTGAAGATGGTGTTGGAACGCGCGTTGAAGATATCGCGCAGAAAGACGAACTCGGGAGCCAGCACGAGCAGCAGGCCGCTCGCCGTGAGCAACAGGGCGAAGCCCGCGCCGGCGTCGACCCGCGTAACAGTGGGAGGCTGCGCCGGTCGCAAGCGCGGGAACAGGCGGGCCAGAGCCATGCCGACGCCACCGCAGAGCGCAAGCAGGCCTGGCAAACCGCCCAGGCGACGCTCCCCGATCCTTTGCACAATCCGGGTCGGGTCGCCGTTCTGGCTTACGAATTCCTGCAGCAGGGTGGCTTCCCCCTGCAGCAAGGCGCCGGCCTGGGCCAGCACAAGGACGAGGAGCAAGAGCAGCAGCGGGCCACCGACCGTTACCAGCAGCAGCAGGCGTCGGTTCAGCGCAGGTCCGGCCCGGCGGCCCTCAAGCAGCAGCCAGGCTCCCAGAATGAGCGCGAAAGGCGCGAAAATCAGGAAGAGTTGACGCAGACTCGAATGATGCTGCAGGTTTGGCAGAAAGCCGCCCGCCTGGGTGCGGAAGCCGACGTAAAATGGCAGGTAGCAAAGCAGCGCCAGCAACACAAGGCGCAGCCCGAGCCAGGCCGTCGCCAGCAGATCCGTCAGATGCAGCCTCCCTCGCTCGCTGCGCAGCAGGCGCCGCAGCCCTTCGGCGCTCACCAACAGCAAGAGATAGACCGGCCCGTCCCAGGCATTCAGGAACAGCATCCCGCCGCCGACCAGGCCGTAGAGCACTACCTGCGCGCCGTCCGGCGAGCGCGCGGCGAGCACGATGTTCAGGGCAAGGCCAATCGTCAGCAGCGCGAAGGGCAGCGCCAGAACATGCGGGTGCACATCGGCCAGCAGGAAACTGAAGGCCGGAAACTCGCTGATGGGCTGGAAAAACGCCGGGCTGCCGTCGAGATTGATGTCGGTTAACACGCGGCTGGCACGGAACCACCACCACCAAAAGTCATGGTCCGCCAAAATGCCCATTAAATCTGCCCCGACCGGGGGAGCTTGCGCCTCAAGACGCAAATGCTGGCCCCAGAACGCGAACCAGGCATCCCTGCCAAGACCGGATTGCCAGGGCAGTTCGACGAGGGGCAGTTGCCAGTTGCCAAGCAGCACAACGAAGCAGGCGCCCAGCAGCCCACTGCGCTGTCCTGCCCGGCCAGGCCGCGTGCGCGCCAGGTTGCCGGTGACGCCATAGGCCGTCAGTGCGCCCAGTGCGAAGAGCAATGCAATGCTCATGTTGAAGGCCAGCGTGCTGCCGATGCCGCTCAGGTTGGCCAGCATGGCCATCAGGACATAGCCAAAATAATAGTAACTGATGGCGTGGCCCGCGAGCCAGGGGTCTGCTGGTGGAAAGCTTGGGCTGCGCTGCGTCGCGCTCAGAAATGCCAGCTCCATCGGCTTTTCAGTGCCGTGCAGACTGTTGTTGTGGGCGCGCAGCAGCGCCAGAGCCAGCAAAGCGACAAGGAACAGCAGCTCGGCGAGCAGGATGAAGCGCCGGTTGGCGCGCCACCAGCCGCGCCAGTCACTACCATGCGCGCGCCGCAGATACAGCGCTGCGCCGCATCCCGCCAGAATCAGCCAGGCAAGTACCATGCTGCCTGGCGTGTTGCTCAACAGTCCGAGGCTGGTTCCCAGCCAGAATATGAAGCCCGTCAGCAACAGGCCCAGCGCGCGCGCCAGCGTGTAGCCGCGATCCGACAGACTTCGCAACAGGCTGAAGGTCAACGGCAGGGCTGCGGCGCCCGCCAGACTGGCCAACAACCACCAGCTGAAGATGATCCAGCCTTCGCGCGCCAGCCAGTCAGCAATCACGCGGTAGCTCCGTCCACCTCGTAGATGATCGCGCTGCCCTGCTCGAAGACCTTGCTCAACCTGCCCTGATCGACCATGCGTTCGAACTTGGACAGGCCCGTCGCAGGATACCAGGCGCGCTCCAGCCCACTCACGATCACATAGCGCACCTTGTAAAAACGCAACATCTGCCAGGCGAGCTCGCTGTCGCTGGTGCTGTAAAGTCCATTGATATTGGCACGGCGCTGGTCGATAAACAGGCTTTGCTGCGGAAGGGTGCGTTGCTGCGTTTGGTGATAGCGCCAGCCCAGCAGGGTCGGCAGGCCGGTGTAAATCGACACGCGCCCGCCCCAGCGATATTCGCTCGGGCCCTGGGCCTCAAGGATGACCGGCGCACCGGTCACCTCTTCCTGCAACCAGCGGATGAGCGCGTAATCGTCTGCGAGCTGCAGAGTCGCGCCGTTTTCGTGATGTTCGGCCAGACGCATGTAGGCCATGCCATCCAGCGTCGGGCCAACTTCTGGCGCCATGCGGTCCAGCGCGCGCGCGGGTGTTGATAGCAGCGGGTAAAGCGCGGCAGCGAAAAAGAGCAGGGCCCCCGGCACTGCCCAGACGAGACGCAAGGGAAGCGGCCAACGCGGCAATCCTGCCAACAGCCAGGCGCAGGCCACGCCGCCCGCCACGCTGAAGAGCAGCCACGCCTGGATGTAGAACTTGAATACTGTGTTCTGGCGCCCGATGTCGCCTGCCAGCACGAGAAACTCCACGCCCAGCGTCAGGGCCAGCGCCAGCGCAGCCAGCCCCAGCGTCAGCTGCAACGCCCGCGTCTGACCTGGCCGCAGTATGAGGATGGCACTCCACAGCAGCATGGGCAGCACTGGCAAGGCCGCTTGCCAGCCGGCCATTGCCAACACCATGGCGAGCGCCATGACAGCCAGCAGCGCCACGCCCAGCCAGGCGAGCAGCCGACCCTTTCCGCGCAGCTGCTGCACGCTCGTCGCGCGGAACCAGCGCGCCGTATCCCACAGCAGCAGCGAGAGCAGCAGGAAAGCAAACAGGCCGTGGATATCCAGCCAGGCCCAGAGCGGCGTGCGGCCGCCCTGCCACAGAAGAACGTTGCTGTAGCCAGTGGCATACCAGTAGGTGTAGGGAAGGGCGAACAAGGCGCCTGCGAGGAGGAATCCACCAGTGCGTACCAGCAGCGCCCGTACCGAACGCAGGGAGATGCGTCGCCAGTTCAGCCACCACGCCCAGGCCAAACCTGCCATGCCCAGCAAGGTATAGGTCGGCCAGTCCCAGGTATTGGTGGCGCGCAACATGCCCGCCGCCAGCGCGCCGAGGCCAAGGGCCAGCCAGCGCAGGCGCGCGCTGCGTTCGTCACGCCCGGCCACTCTGGCTTCGTGCCACACAAAGAGCATCACGAAGAGCTGCAGCGGCATGGCGATCATGTGCGCGTGCAGGTCGCCATAAAGAAAGGTGAACCAGGGCATTTCGGTGATGGCGTTGCCCTCAACGCCCGGCGTCTCGGCGAGCACGCGCGTGGACGCCCAGTACCAGCGATGACTCGCCGGCGGCAGCGGCTCTCCCGCCAGCCAGCGCGCGGCACCCTGCAGCAGGCCAGTCCACAGGCTGCGAGAGTTGTGCCATTCATAGCGCAGACGGTCTGAAAAATGATTCTGCTGCGCGCTTTCGAGCAACTCCTGCCGTTCGATGGCAAGCGGGGGCAGGCCATTTTCAAGCGTGAACTCCTCAACGAGAAACTCCGCCAGGCCCTGTGGCTGCGCATGGCCGCCCAAAGTGGCCAGACCGTTGCCGAAGACGCGCAGGGTGTCCAGGTTGCCCAGCACGACTGCCAGCAGCAGTGCCGCGCAACCGGCCACCCATGGGCTGGCTCGTCTGTGCGCAGGGCTACCTGGCTGCGTCGCGTCCGCCGCGCGCCGACGCTGCACCAGATTGAAGGCCACAGCAAAGGCGCCCATGCCGGTCAGGGCGAACAGGGTGGGCACAATCAGGGTGTAGGCAATGGACGGTTGAATGCCGGTGAGCAGCACGGGCGCACCGACCAGCACGTAGCCGAAGTAGTAATAGTTGAGGTAACCGCCGGCGTACCAGGGATCCAGCGGCGGGAAACTGCTGCTGCGCAGAACAGCGTTGAAATAGGCGAAATCCATGGGCTTTTCGCCGCCAAAATACTGATGCCACAGGTCCGGGTTGCTCATACGCACGAGCAGAAAGCCCAGGAAGAGCAGCAGCAACAGGGCCTCAATGGCGAGCAGGCGGCGCCAGCTCGCGCGCAGCCAGACGCGAAATCCACTCCCTTGCCGGCGCAACATGAGCGCGCCGCCCGTCAGCAGCAGGACAAGCAGGATTGCGATTCCGCCCGCGCTCCAAAGCGGCAGACCAGCGCTGCTACCCGCCCAGGCCAGCCAGGCGACCAGCAGCAGACCGACCAGACGGGCACAGCAATAGCCGCGATCGCCCAGGCCCGGGAAGAGCAGGAATAGCCAGGGCCACGCGGCCAGCCCGAAGCCGGCAACGGCCAGCCACCAGCCCGCCACCGCGAGCAGTGGGACGCGGTTGAGCAGGCTGTCGCTGTCGAAACGTTCGCGCCAGCCGCCGCCTTCCGTTTGCAGCCTCAGGCGCGTCTCATCCAGTAGCAGCCAGGTCGGGTTTTCCTCCGCGGTCAGTGAACTGCGGCGCAAGGTATCCAGCAGGGTCGTGTCGCAACCCCCGCCGCCCGGATTGCGATAGAGCGTGGGACATTCCGTGACCGGGCCACTGCCGCGAGCGGACAGCGTGTTGAGCGGAGGCTCACGCAGCAAGGCCTCTGTCGCAGCCGGGCTGTAATTCGCCTGTTTGGCAAAGACGAAGACAGTCGGATGATCGTAGACGTGGAAGGCTTCCTCGGCCTCGAACTCGTTCAGCCAGGCCGGGCTGTCCCAGGTCGGCAAATGCTGGTCGGAGATGCGCAGCGGCCCCAGCTCGAAGCTCTCGTCAAACTGCGCGGCCAGCTCGAAGCCCAGCTCACCGGCGAAGAGCGCCTCGTAATAACGGGTGGTCAGGGGCCAGCGCAGCGGATTGCGCGTCTTGGTGTCGTAGAAGCGGTTGCTGCTGATAGTGAGGTAGTCGCTGCTGTGCAGGGCACTGAGCAAACGCTCCCGCATCAGCCCGTCATCCTCGCCGGACAGCCACATTTCAATACCGAGCACGAGCCCGTCCCAGGCGTTGCGCCCCTTGCAATGGTGCGCGTCCAGCAAGCCCGGCGGTGGATCGTCACCCAGCGTAACGCCGGGCGGCAGCGTACAGACCAGGTAGGGAACCGCATCATCCCAGACGCCTTCCTGCGCCACCACCGAGCCAGCGCTGACCAGCGGCCCGCCTTCCAGCACCTCGACAGTGAACAGCAGCTCCTGCCCGGCCTTCAGCTGCAAGGCTGGCTGGAGGGGCAGCTCATGGGCAGCCCCCGGCGCCGGCCCGGACCACGCCAGATCCTCGCTGAGCTGCGCCTCGGCCAGCAACTCGCCGCTGGCAGCCTGCGTTATCGTGATGCGCAGGGACTCAATGCCCGGGTCTGCCAGCGGATCGCCGAGGTGCGGGATGAGCACACTGGAGACGCGGCCGTCGGCTGGCACACGGATGTACTGGCTGTAGGGCTGGCCCGTCTCGTACCTGCTGGCCCGTTCGAAGAGGTCTCCCTGATCGCCGCGGTTGGGCACTGCGATGTTGATCAGCGGCGGATCGCCTTCCCCGCCCTCCAGCTGCAGGGCGAAATCGCCCGGCACGCGCTCCCAGAACCAGTGGCTCGCCTGCACGCGAGTCAACTGGTGCCGGTAAATGTTGCTGAACATGGCAGCCCACAGCCAGGTTAAGGCGAGCACTGCGGCCACCGCCGCCAGCGCCAGACTGCGACGCCAGCCAGCCCTGTCCACTCGCCGCAACAGCGCGCACAGACACCAGGCCGCCAACAGCGCCAGCGCGGGATAGAGTGGCAGGAAATAGCGCATACTCGCCACCCAACCGCCGCCCAGCAGACCGAAGAAGCCGAGCACCCATATGACCGGCAGCAGGTTGCGCAAGGCTTCCGGGCGCCGCTGTAGCAGCCGTAGCGTGGCCCATAGCGTGCCCGCCACTGCCGCGAGGCCGAGCGCCGGCCCCAGGCCCCACAACAGGATGTTGTTCAGCGGGAACAGCCATGGCGCGCGCGCCAGCCACTGCCAGTTTGGCGGGGAGTCGACCAGGCCGGTGATCAGGCGGCGCGCTTCGCCGATGTCTTCCAGCCAGCGCGGGTTGGGCGCCAGACCGAAGAAGCCTGGGCCGCTGAAGGCGTAGGGGTTGAGCACGCGAAAGATCAGCAGGGTGAGGCCGCCGGCCAGCAACAGGCCGGCGCCATCCCTGCGCAAGGCTCCCGGAAACACTTTTCTCGCCTGCATCAGTGGCAGGTTGCGCGGCACAGCGGCCAGCACCAGCAGGCCGGCAAGGGGCGCGAGGTTGATGCGGCTGGCCAGCGCGCAGCCACAACACAGACCGAAAAGCACGTAATCGACCAGTCTGGCCCGACGTTGCACGCGCGCGGCGAAGAGCAGAGCCAGGGCGCAGCACAGATTGGCAATGGCATCCACCGTACCGAAGTGCGCCTGCTGGATGGAAAGCACTGCCGCCGCGTACAGGGCCGCCGCCAGCAGCGCAATGCGCCGTTCGTGGAGGGTCACGCCGATGAGGAACACGACGAGAATAGTGGCAGTCTCCGCCAGCGCCGAGAGGCTGCGCCAGACCAGATGCAGGCCGAAGAAGCTGCCGTGCGAAGGGTCGCCGCTCACCTGCGCCAGCAGCTCGCCCGTCGCGCGCGCCAGGAACAGCGGCAGCGTGCCGTATACATAGGTACCCTTGCCTACGTTGTGCGGGTTCAACGTGGAGCATTCTGCGTCGAAGTAAGGACCTACGCCGCCACTTTGCGGATAGCGCTCCTGACAGCGGGTAAGGTGAGCGCTGCGCGCCGTGTCGTCCGCTTCGGTCGACTGGAGCCTGCCGCCGATGGACGAGGCAACATCCGTCAGGAAGCGTTCATCCGGATGCAGAAAGGTGAAATCGTCCCAGTTGAGGCCACTGTAGCGCAGCCAGCCCCCCGCCATCAGCAGGCACAGCAGCAGCGCGCCCGTTAGCAAATCCTTGCGCATGCCAGCCCTGCCCCGGCCGGGGATCCATCCGCTCACTGCCAATGTGGTTCCTGCCTGCGAAGTTGTGGTGCCAGTCGCATTTTACACGACGGGGCGCCGGAGTCAGGTTTCTATTGTGACAGACGCAGCAGCGACGCCTCGCCCGGTGGTGGCACCCGGTACAGCAGAAACTCGTCCCGCGCCCGTTCGCTGTGCCGCTGTTGCAACTGTCCGTACGGGAACCAGGCCTGCAATTCGGCCACACCGTCTTCGTCTTCCGGGGACAGGAAGAACAGCAGGTCGCGTTCCGGCTCGAGGCGATACATCCCCTCACGCACCATTGCATAGCCCAGGAAATCGGGCAAATGCCCGATCTCGACCACGCCGTTGGGCCATTGCTGCAGGCCGCCTTCAATCCCGACGGCGCGGTGATCCCACCAGTGCGGCCAGGCGATGACGAAGGCGTTGCCCGGCGCATCTGTCATTGCGACAAAGGCTGCGAGCACCTGCCCGGCCGTCGTATAGGGGAAGGTGGCCTGCTGCCAGGCGTGCAGGTTTTCGACGAAGTGGCGTCGGTGGCTTTCACGCAACGCTCCTGTCAGCAGGACCAGCACCAGCCCCGCCGCGCACAGCAGACCCAGGCGCCCGCGCAGTTGATGCCGCAGCAAGCCAACCAGCTGCGCCAGTGGCAGCGCCGCAATCAGAAACACGGCGGGCAATGCACCGCTTGCGCGAGTGTGACTGGGGTTTTCGACCGGGAAGGACAGCGCCAGCGCCGTGGGCAAGAGCATGATGAGCAACGTCAGCGGCAACAGCAAGTCCAGCACACTGCGTTTGCGCAGAATACGCCGGGCCCAGGCCGCCAGCCCCAGGAGGAACAGCGCGCCCGTCCATGGATCGAGCGCTGGTTTGCCCGGCGCGCCATTAATCCAGGCGACGTCTCCCCGCCAGTTGAACATCAGCAGGGCGTCACCCAGATTCTCCGCCAGCTGCGCCAGCCTGGCATTCAGGGCGGCCAGCTGTTCCCCTGCGCTGATCTCCACGTCGGGCGTGACGATCTCATCGCCCATGACGCGGCTGGTAGTGCGGCGCCAGAAGTCTTGCGGATACTCCAGCGCGAAGCCGCCCATCGGGACGAAGGCGACGAGCGCGATGAGCGCCAGCGCCGCGAAGTTGCGCAGCAGGGACAGGCGCTGCCCGTCAGAGCGCCAGAGCATGGTCAGAGCCACGCCCGTCAACACGACCAGCGGCAACATGCGAGTTGCCTGGTAGGTGTAGTGCCCCAGGCCGATAACCAGGCCGGCAGCGAGGAAGTCGCCGCGACGATTGTGCCGCAGGGCTCGCCACAGAAACAACAGCAGCAGGGCTGCCACGCCGGTGGTGAGCACGATGCGCAAGCCCAGGCGACTGAGCAGTATGTGCCAGTAGCCGACAGCGACCAGGGCGCCAGTCAGCAGGCCGACCAGACGCCCTTCCCGACCGCCGACAAGTGCGCACCCCGTCCAGTACAGCAGCAGCACGGCGACGATGCCTTCAAGTGCTGACAGCAATTTCAGGGTGTAAAAATTGAAGTCCAGGCCCGGCAGCTGCGCCAGCAAGGCCACGGCATACATCTGCAGAGGTTCGCGCCCGCCGTTGTTGGCGAAGAACACATTGAACTCGCCCCGGCTGACACGCCATGCGTCCCGGATTTTCTCGACATGATCGCTGGTCATTTCCGGCATAACTGTGTCCAGCTGACCAAGCCGCAGGCCGGCTGCCAGCAAGAGAATCAGCGCCAGCGCCAGGGTCTCACGCCTGCGCCAGTGCACGCGCCTCAGCCGTGCCAACAGTCCGCGCCAACAGGCGCGCAGGTCAACAGCGCCGGGAGTCAGCGCGTGCAGCCAGAGCATCATGCTCGCCAGCCACGCACCCAGTCCAATGAAAGTGATGTGGTTGTGCGCTGTGAAGCGCCAGGCAAGTACGCAACACAGGGCGCCGGCCAGCGCCGCCAGCAGCCTGTTTCTGCGCCGACCTGACGCCGCGACCTGAGGCACAACGCGCGGCAAGCTACGTTCATGCGACAGGTGCCGCGGCCATGCGTAGAGCCCGTCGGCCAGCAGCCAGAGCGCCAGAGCCGGCAGCAGGAACAGCGCCCCGCGGGCCAGCATCCCGTTTTCCAGGTTCTCTGGCCTGGCGACCAGTCCATGTGTACCCCACAGGGCCAGCGCCAGCGCCAGCAAACGGAACCCCAGGCTCCAGCCGGCGACCGATGGCAAGGACCAGGAGCGCAGTGTGGTGCGCGGTGACAAGTTTTGCACTGGCGCCCGCAACTGTGGAGTCGCATCCGACACCGGCTTTCTGATGATTTGGCGCAGGTCGTGCAGCGTTCGCAGCGGCCGGCGCAGGACGCGGCCACAGAGCTGCGCCAGGGTCAACGCCTCCAGCGGCGCGCAGTCCTGAGCGCCGGTATCGCCGTTCACAGCGGCTTGCTCGCCTTGATGGCCAGGTTGACGGTCGCGCGGCCAGGCGGCTCGGCGGGTACATTGTGGCGGTCGCACCACTCCAGCAAGCGCACTGCCAGGCGCAGCGGGTTCAGCGGGCTGCCATCCGCGCGCGCAAAACGCGTACGATCCGCCACGCTGCTCAAGGTCTCCGGCAGTACGCCGGATTCCAGCAGGGGTTTGCCCAGGCCATAGACCAGATTGTGGCTGAAGGGAAAGGTGTGATGCGTGAAAGCCCGTTCGGCCTCGATCTGAAATCCGGCCTGCAGCACACGCTCGCGCAATTGCGCCGGGGAATAAAGACGCAGATGGTTGGCCCAGATGCCGGCCAGCGGTCCGCGCCTGATCTTTATGCCGAAGAGTTGCTCCAGACTCTTGTTGATCGGGTCCCAGGCGAAGGGATAGTTCGCGTGGGGCACGGTGATAGCGATTACACCGCCAGGCTGCAGCACACGCAGACACTCCCTCAGCACAGTGACGTCATCCGCTACGTGCTCAAGCAGCTCGGTGAGAATGATGGCGTCGAAGGTGTTGACCGCCCAGGGAAGCGCAGTGGCGTCCGCGTGACTCAGCTGCAGGCGTGGCAACTGACCGACCGTGCGCTGCGCCTGCTGCAGCACGCTCCAGTCCAGGTCCACGCCCGCCAGACGGCAGTTGCTAACGTGACGCAACATGTTCAGGTAAAAACCGCGGCCGCAGGGCAGATCCAGGATGAGGCTGTCCTCCTGCACGGGGATCCACTCGAAGACCGTGCGCGCCCGCATGCGGAAGGACATGTCCGCCTCATTGCGCGTCATCCAGGCGACTCTGTGGGGGTCAATCCCTGGCGTATGTGCAGAAGAGGCGCTCATAGCGATCCACAGTATCCGGGAAGGAGAATGCTTGCTCTATCTGCGCGCGCGGTCGCTGATAGCGCGCCGGCTCGCGCAACACTGCCACGAGCGCCTCGCCGAAGGAACGCCAGTCGCCGGCCCTGGCCAGTTTGCCCATGCCGGTCACCTGGACGGGGACGCGGCCGCCGGGCGTGTCGGTCATAACCACTGGCGTGCCAGAGAGCATGGCTTCGACCTGCACCAGCGCAAAACACTCGGAGTCGCTGGGCAGCGCCAGCACGTCGCAGGCTGCGTAAAAGTCCGCCATGGCCTGCATACCTTCCAGCACACCCAGGAAGACAGTCCGGTCGCGCCAGCGCCGCAACAACGCCGCGTGGCGCTCGCGGTAGTTTTCGTAGGCGATGTTGTGCTGACCCGCAAAGACCACGCGCGCGCCCGGGAATTCCTCGCTGACCACTTCCAGAGCCCGCAACAGCAGGTCCGGGCGTTTTTCTGAGACGAAGCGGCCGGCGAAGCCGATGACCGGGCCACCTTCGGGTGACCAGGCGGAACGCAGTTCCGCAGCGCGCTGCAGGTTGGGCGGCGGCATCAATATCGGCGGCGCGATAACCGTGACCTTCTCCCGAAACGGGGCCAGCCAACGTGAGTGGGCGGCGTAATCCCCGCTGTAGGCGACGAGGCGGGCGGCGCGGCGCGCCAGCGCGGTGTAGAAGTGATACATCACGGAGCCGATCAGTCGGTTGCGCGCATCCTTTGGCAGGATGAGGTCACCATGATGCGTCGCCACCACTGCACGCCCGCTTAGCCGCGATACCAGCGCCAGCGGCAGGGACTCCAGCATGGGCAGATTCGCCCAGAGCACATCGTGGCGCAGTGCCAGCGCCAGCGCTGCCCAGGGCCAGGCCGGCATCAGCATGCCGCGGCTGATCGTGAAGGGCAGCGTCCACAGCCGCACGACGCGCACTCCGTTGAGCATTTGTTCGTCGCGCGGCAGCGAGTGATCGTAGCGCGCGGTCAGGACGGTGACCTCGTGGCCGCGTCGTGCCAGCTCCTCCGCCACGCGCTGAACATGAATGGTCAGGCCGGTGGGGTGAGGGTGATAATAGAGTAGGGATACGAGAATCTTCAGTCTGCGCGGCTCACCCCTGGTCGCGGTCATGGTGCTCCTGTCGGACCCTGAATTCACCCAGACTCCTGACCAGTCTGGCGGGCGTCACGCCTTCACAGACCAGACCCAGGGCGCCGGTCAGGGTGTAGAGCAGCAGGTTGATGGCGTGGATCGAGATCGCCAGGGAAACGTTGGCAGCGTCGGTTGCCAGGCCGAAGCCACCAGCAGCCAGCGCCAGCATGATGGCCCACTGATAGGTGCCGATATTCATCGGCACCGCCGGCACCGCAATCACCAGCGCAGCGGCCACGATACCGAGCGCCGCGACCGCCAGGTCAGCCCTGTCATGGAAAATCAGCATCATCAGGTAACTGGCCGCCAGTGAGCAACCCCATGCAGCCAGAGTCCAGGTGAGCACACGCAGCAGCAGCCCGGGCCGCGTCAGGGGTTGCAGCCCGTCCAGCAAGGCCTCCAGCCAGGCGTTCAAGGGCAGCCGCCGCACCAGGGCCGGCCAGGGTATGCGCAGCAATGCTGCCAGCAGACGCCGCGCCCTGGAGCGACGCTGCGCCAGCATAAACAGGGCCAGCGCCAGCAGCAATAACAGGGGCAGCATGACCCGTGCCGCTGTTCGATACTGGGCGCCCGCGCCCGGGATGGCGTTTAAGGAAGCTGCCAGCAACACGAGTACCGCCAGGCTATCGAGCATGCGTTCCAGCAGTACACTGCCCGCTGCCTGCAGCGAGGAAATCTCTGGTCTGACCAACCAGATGCGCGCCAGCTCCCCCATGCGCAGCGGCAGAAAGGCGTTGGCCAGGTAGGAAATGTTTAGGATGTGAAAGGATCGCGTCGGTGTGAGGCCGCCATCCAGCAGGGCGCGCCAGCGCAGCGCGCGAATCACCTGCCCGACAAGCAACAGCAGAAAGGCCGGCAGCAACCAGCCATACTGCGCTGTGCGCAGGGCCGTTGCCAGTTGCGCAAGGTCCAGCTGTGTAACCAGTGCCCAGGTCGCCAGTAAACTGATCAGCAGGCCGGGCAGACCGATACGCCAACGCTTCACCGCTCCTCCATCCCCTGCTGCGCCTGATACATGGTAACGAATCGTCACCCCAGTACAATGCACAGTCCATACTTGTGTCCTTGACAGGCTAGCTGGCCCTGCCTATACTTCGGTCGCGGTTGCGGGTGTAGCTCAGCTGGTAGAGCACTTGCTTCCCAAGCAAGGTGTCACGGGTTCGAGTCCCGTTACCCGCTTTCGGTGAAATGCGCCCGCCGCCCGTGGCGCGTTTTTCATGCGTAGCACAGGGCGACCGGGCATTTTGAGGCGGATGAGGAGAACATCGTGGCAGAGTTTGCGATTGAAGCGCAGCCGCGCAATATGACGGGCAAAAAGGTGCGTCGGCTCCGCAGCCAGGGCCTCGTGCCGGGAATCGTCTACGGGCCGACCATCGAACCCGTCAGCGTTCAGCTTCCAGCTCGTCCACTTGAAGTATTGCTGATGAACGCCGGCGGCACCAACCTGATCGACATCAGCATCGCAGGGGAGACCCACACTGTACTGGTGCGCGATGTACAACGGCATGTGTTGCGCGACAACATTTTGCACGTGGATTTCTTCGCCCTGCGAATGGACCAGCTCATCGCCACCGACGTTTTCCTGCGTTTTACCGGGGAAAGCCCCGCCGTTGCTTCTGGCCTTGGGATCCTGATCACCGGGACGAGTAACCTGACGATCGAGACCCTGCCCATGCATTTGCGCCAGGAGATTGTTATCAGCCTCGACGGACTCGAGAATATTGGCGATGGCATTTATGTCAAGGATTTAGACCTGGACGACGAGATTCGAATCCTCAACGACCCTGAAGAAATGCTGGTGCGCGTTGTCATGCCGGCAGCCGTAATGGCCGAAGAGGATGAAGATGAAGCCGGAGATGAACTGGACGCCGACGTTGATGTCACTGCTGTCGAGCGTGTCGGTGAGGTAATTGACGACGAGGAGTAGCCCGCCTCAATCCTGCGCCAGCGCCTCGCCGATGGCAGCGCGCTGGTCAGCAGAGGATGACTGCATGGGTGCGCGCGGCCGGCCAGCCGGCCGGCCCTGCAGCGCCAGGACCGTCTTGACGTTGGCCGGCAGGTTGTCCCCTTCCAGCGCATTCCACAGACGCAATAGCCAGCGATGCTGCGTCATGGCATCCTCATGCCGGCCCTCACAAACTGCATCCCACAGGGCCACGCAACGCTCGGGCGCCGCGCTGAGCAGCGCCGCGATGGCGCCCTGGGCCCCCAGGCAAAACGAGGGATAGAGCAGCGCGTCCACGGCGGAAAGAATCGCGCCGTCATTCCCGGCCAGCAGCAACAGGTCCGCCAGCAGTTTCATGTCGCCCGCGCTCTGCTTGACGCCGATAACCCCATCGATTTCGCGCAGCATGCGCGCCAGCAGGGCCGGTGAGCAATAGGACCAGGGCACGACGTTGTAAATGACTACGGGCTGGCGCGCAGCTTCTGCCAGGGTTGCGAAGTGGCGAAACATGCTTTCGTCATCGGGACGGAAGAGGTAGTGCACGGGCGTGACCTGCAGGGCAGCCAGCTCCAGGTCGGCGAGCGCCTGCGCTTTTTCGAGCGCCTGACGCGTGCTGTCCACGATCACGCCGGCGATGACCGGCACCCGTCCCGCCGCCGCATCCAGAGCGGCGCCGGCGCAGCAGCGCAACTCGTCAGTGCCGAGGGTGTGCCCCTCGCCTGTGCTGCCACCGACCGCCAGGCCATGCACCCGAGCTTCCTCAATGAGCCAGCGCACCTCGCGTTGCAGCGCGGCTTCGTCCAGCGTCTCGTCCGCCGCAAAGGGCGTCACCATGGGCGGGATGATGCCGCGCAGCCGGGCCGAATCAGACATGGCCGTTCTCCATTCCTGAACCATTCAGGTTTGCAGCCGCTTCTTCTTCCAGGTCGATCACGGCAAGCCCCACCACACTGACGCCGTCGGCCAGATCCATCACCCGCACGCCCTGGGTGCTGCGACCGGTCTCGCGGATTTCGTCAAGGCTGGTGCGAATGATGACCCCCGTTGAGGACATTAGCAGGATGTCATCGCTTGACTTGAGACAGCGCATGGCCACCACCGGCCCAGTCTTCTGGTTGCGCGCCAGGGCGCGTACGCCCAGACCGTAGCGGTCCTGCGGCCGGTATTGATCCAGAGCAGTGCGCTTGCCGTAGCCGAAGCGGGTGACGATGAGCTGGTGCGTATCCCCGGCGTTGATCACATCCATCTTCGCCACATGGTCTCCAGCATTCAGGCGAATCGAGTTGACGCCGGCGGCAATCCGCCCCATCACGCGCACCTCGTTCTCGTGGAAGCGAATCGACTTTCCGGATTCGGTGACGACCATGACGTCCTGATCACCATCGGTCCGGCGCACCTGGATGAGCGTATCGTTCCCCTCGAGGTTAATGGCGATCAGGCCGCTGGGTCGCACTTCAATCAGGTTCTGCAGCGGCACGCGCTTGATGCGACCGCAGCGCGTGGCCATTACCAGGTGCCCGGCCACAGCGCTGCCATTCGTGTGCGCGACTGGCAAAATGGTCGTGATGCGCTCTCCCGAGGCGAGCGGCAGCACGGCGTGAATCGAGATACCGCGGCCCGTGCGCGAGGTCTCCGGAATACTAAAGGCGCGCTCGCTGTAGACCTTGCCCCGGTCGCTGAAGAAGAGCAGCTGGTCGAGACTGCCGGCGGCGATGAGGTCAGTAAGCACGTCTTCGTCGCGCGTGGCCATGCCAATCAGTCCCTTGCCGCCACGGCGCTGGGAGCGATAGGTAGAGGAAGGCACGCGCTTGATGTAGCCCATGGTCGTGAGCGAAACCAGCACGCGCTCGTCGCGCACCAGGTCCGCCTCGTCAAACTCGGTACTGACGCCGTGAAGAATTTCTGTGCGCCGATTGTCGCCGTAGGTCGCGGCCAGTTCCTCCAGGTCCGCGCGGATGACCGCCAGCATCTTTTCCTGCGAGGCCAGCAGTTCCTCGAGCCAGGTACAGCGCGCCATGACCTCGTCGAATTCATCCTGCAGTTTCTGCTGCTCCAGCGCCGCCAGACGACGCAGCTGCATCTCCAGGATGGCGTTGGCCTGCAGCTCGTCAAGGCCGAAGCGACGCATCAATTCAACGCGCGCCGTATCCGTGTCCGCCGAGGAGCGAATGCAGCGGATGACCAGGTCGATCTGCGAAAGTGCCTTCAGTAGACCTTCGAGGATGTGCGCCCGCGCACGAAGTTTCGCCAGTTCGTGGCGCGAACGGCGCTCAATCACTTCAAGGCGGTGATCAATGTAGATCTGCAGCGCCTGCTTCAACCCCAGGGCGCGCGGCTGCATGTTGACCAGCGCCAGCATCTGGATGCTGAAGGTGCCTTGCAGCTGGGTGTACTTGTAAAGCTGGTTGAGCACCTTCAAGGGCTGGGCGTTGCGCTTCAATTCAACCGTCAGACGCATGCCGTTGCGGTCGGATTCGTCGCGCAGGTCGGCGATGTTATCGATACGCCCCTCACGCACCAGCGCCACAATGCGTTCGACGACGGCCGTCTTGCCCACCTGATAGGGAATTTCGCTCAACACGATGCGATGGTGGTTGTCCGCCTCCTCAACCTCGGCGCGCGCGCGCACCACGACCCGACCGCGCCCGGTGGCGTAGGCCTCGCGCAGGCCTTCGTCCGCGATGACGAGCGCGCCAGTCGGGAAATCCGGCCCCTGCACAAAGGCCATCAGCTCATCGACTGTGATCTCGCTGCGCCGTTCGTAGTTGTCTATGAGGTGCGTGATGGCCGCGGCCAGTTCGCGCAGATTGTGCGGCGGAATATTGGTGGCCATGCCGACGGCGATGCCGCTGGCGCCGTTGAGCAGCAGGTTGGGCAAGCGCGCCGGCAGCACGAGAGGTTCCTCGGTACTGCCGTCGTAGTTCTCGTCGAAATCAACGGTGTCCATGCCGATGTCGACAAGCAACTCGCTGGCGATGCGCGCCAGGCGCGCCTCGGTGTAGCGCATGGCCGCGGGACTGTCCCCGTCGACGCTGCCGAAGTTGCCCTGTCCGTCCACCAGCGGATAGCGCAGCGAGAAGGTCTGCACCATGCGCGCCATCGCTTCATAGACGGCGCCGTCGCCATGCGGGTGGTACTTTCCCAGGACATCGCCAACGACGCGCGCGCTTTTCTTGTATTGTGTGTTGAAGCGCAGGCCCATCTCGTGCATCGCGAAGAGGATGCGGCGATGCACCGGCTTGAGGCCATCGCGCGCATCAGGCAGTGCGCGCGCCACGATCACGCTCATGGCGTAATCGAGGTAACTGCCGCGCATCTCCTCGTTGATGCTTACCGGACGGATCTCGCCGACTTCATCCACAGCTGCGCCCCTGCTCCCTGCCCGACTCCTTAGTATACCTGTCAGGCAGGCCCGGCGCGACCCCGACGCCGGCGGCTGGCTAGCTTCTAACCAGGGGGATACTTTCGCTCAGCTGGCGCGTAACCAGCGTCCGTCGACCAGCCTGAAATGCACGGGGACGCTCGCTGAGGAGTCGCGCACATCAGCGCGCAAGAGCGGTCCGCTCTCCGTGGCACTGACCAGCGTGACGGCTTCCACCGAGAGTGCGCCGGTAAACTCTCCGACCGCGAAGCGCGCCCGGGCAAGCACGCCCAGCGCCCCATCACGCAGATCGTAAAGAGCCAGAAAGGCGTCCTGGTCTCCGCGCAGACGGCGTTCAGCCTCCTGCTGCAGTTGCCACGCGAGCAGGTCGCTCCAGTCCAGAGCTGCTTCGTGCGGCGAGCTCGTGCCGGTCGCTGCGTTGAACAGGGTCAGGGAGGATTCCGGCCGCAGCGCATCAATCAGTCGCGCCACGGCGGACTCGCCATAGTTCGTCGCCAGGCTCTCCAGCAGCAGTTGCCGGCTCTCCTGCTCCTGCATTCGGTTGACCAGCCAGGCTCTGGCAGAGCCGTGCAGCCAACTGGCTTCCTGCGTCCAGTCCGGCCCCGGCTGTCCGGCACGCTCATTCAGCAGGCGGCCGGCAAGCAGCTGCGCCAGGCTTTCGCGCAGTGCGGCATTCAGAGGCTCGTCAGCCCGCGTCAACTGCGCCCAGGGTGAAGGCACCTGCAGCGTCCAGATTGCATTTGGCGACCAGGCCGGCGCGCCAGGCTGCGCCTGAATGCGCGCGGTCAATTGCGGCGTGGAAGGACAGCCCAGCAGCGCGCAGCCACGTGCCAGCCAGGCTGACAGCTGCGGCGCCAGCGCCTGCGCCAGCGGCTCGTCCAGGCTGTCGTATTCAATGCGCAGGTTTTCCGCGTGCAGGGTTCGCGCCGGGCCGCGCCAGCCTTCCCGCGCCGAAACGTGGCGCCAGCCCTCAGGCGTCAAGCGGTAGTGCCAGGTGTGCAGCCAGGGCTCGCCGGCGATGGTCTCCTGTACCTGCACCCAGGCCTTTTCGCCTTCCAGCCCCAGCGCCTTGATGTCTCCGCCAGGCAGATTTCCGCCCTCAAGCTTGCGCCGTTGCCAGGCAACGAAGTTCTCCTGCTGCGCCAACTTCCAGGCAGGGGCGCTGCTGTCCTGCAAATCGAGGAAGGCCTTTTCATCGCCCAGGCGCAAGGCCGTAACCTCGGCCTCCACAGTCGCGCGCAGCAGGTTTTGCTCCTGCCGCTCCAGTTCCTGAAGTCGCAGGTACAACGCTCCTGCAAGCAACGCACAAATCGTCAGCAGCAACAAGAGCTGCAGCAAGAGTTTCCTGCGCCGCCCTCGGCCAGACCCGGCTTCACTTACCTGGCGCGCCTGGTCTTCAGCGGCGTCGATTTCCCATTTCAGATCAACGCCCATCGGGCTCCTGACGGCTTGTCTGTAGGTCACCACCATGCAGCTGATGCAGCGCACCCACCTCGTCACGCAAAATCAGCGCACCGTCCGGCGCGACACCCACGGGCACGCCACACAAACCATTAATCTGCACCGGTTCCGTGGGCAGGCGCAGGCGCGCGCGCCAGGCATGGTACAGACTTCCGCTGTCGGTCTGCCCCAACCAATGTTCCACCCGCTCCAGCAACCGGGCCAGCAGTTGCGCCCGCTCCAGCCTGCGCCCGCACACCGTCTCCAGGCTGGTGGCCTGCCCTTCCAGGGCGCTGCCACGAAAGTCCACCCGCACATTGATGCCCATGCCCAGCACTGCGCCATTCAGCTGTCCGCCCTGCCAGACCGCTTCACTGAGCACGCCGGCCAGTTTGCGTCCTCCAGCCTGCACATCGTTGGGCCACTTGAGACTGACATCCCGCGCGCCAACAGCAGAGGCCAGTTCTGCGATAGCCAGCGCGCCCAGCATCGTCATTTTTGGCAATTCCTCCGCTACGGGCCGCAGAATGAGCGAGACCGCCAGCGCAGCGCCCGCCGGCGTATGCCAGCCGCGCCCGTGCCGCCCCCGCCCCTGCAGCTGTTCGTCGGCCAGCACGAGTGCACCTGCCGGCGCGCCAGCGCGCAACCAGGCCAGCGCCTCTGCATTGGTGCTGCCAATCCGGGCAAACCAGCGGAAAGGCCGTTTACCCACTGCAGAGCGAATGCGATTCTCGTCAAGCATGGTCGCCAGCCCTGAATTGCAACGTGACCTTGACAGTGTATCATTGCCTCTCCTGAAATTATTTTCCATTGGCTTGCCAGTTGCCATTGGATGAAATTGCCTGCAACGGCTGAATTCCTTTTACATGACGCTCAGTGAAAGGGCTGTCATGCCAGAGCGCATTCCGGCCTGGCACCAACGTCACGCTCCACCTCTCCCCCTTCTGGCAGCCTTCCTGCTTGTCGGCCTGCTGTATCTGTGGGCAACGCCTGTTTTGGAGGCGTCAGATGAACCTCGTCACTTCGCATTCGCCGACTTCATCAGCCGACACTGGACCTTACCTGTTCAGGTCCCTGGAGAACTGAACCCCTGGAACCAGGCGGGCAGCCAGCCCCCGCTCTACTACATCCTGGTCGCGGCGCTTGTTGCCCCTGTTGACACCAGCGATCTGCCCGAACTCATGAACCCCAATCCGCACGCCATCCAGGGAGATCCCTCCGCAGTCAATAACAAGAATCGCTTTCTGCATGACCACTCCGGCCTCGAATCGGGCGGTGCCGCGCTCGCGGTTTACATCGCTCGCCTGTTCAGCCTGTTGCTGGCCTGCGTCAGCGTCAGCGCCGTCTGGCTGGCTGCCCGCGAACTGGGGCTTCTGACCGGCCAGAATCCGCGACGTCTGGCCTTGCTGGCAGCCGGACTGGTGGCCTTCAACCCCCAGTTCCTCTTTAACTCGGCCTCCGTCAACAACGACAACCTGATCACGCTACTGGGCAGCCTGGTCATCTGGCAAATGCTGTCCCTGTTGCGCAATGGCCTTGCTCCCCGGCGCAGCCTGCTCCTTGCCCTGCTGCTCGCCCTGGCGTCACTAAGCAAGCTAAGCGGTTTATTGCTCTACGTTCCCGTTGGACTGGCAGCACTGTGGCTGACGCAACGCAGCCGGAACTGGATGGAACTGGCGCGTCTGGCATTGCTGGCCGGCATCTGCTGGCTCGTAATCGCCGGCCCCTGGTACGCCCGCAACCTGATTCTCTACGACGAATTCACCGGCTCGCAAACCATGCTTGACATCTTTGGACGACGCCCGGATCCATCACTGGAAACCCTGCTGACGGACGAATTCCGTGGCCTGCGTCACAGCTACTGGGGGATATTCGGCGGATTCAACATCTCCAGCCCGGCGCTCTTCTACCTGGCAATGGACGCTGTGACGCTGGCAGGCGTGACGGGCCTGCTGCTCTGGATGTGGCGAAAACGGAACATGCCCGACGCACTGATCCCGGTTTCCCTGACGGCGCTGTGTATTGCCCTGTTCGCCGGCGCCCTGATCATGTGGACGCTCCAGACCGCAGCCTCCACGGGACGGCTCCTGTTTCCGGTTAGCGCGGCAAGCGGCACCTTGCTGGCCCTGGGTCTCGGGGCCTTTAAGCTTCCGTCCCGCCCACTTGTGGTTGCGCTGGGCCTGACCGCGATTCTGATGCCCTTTCTCAGCATTCGGCCGGCCTATGCGGCTCCAGCCCAGGTCGATCAACTGCCTGCAGATGCCACAATGCTCAATCTGATGTACGACGACATCGAGTTGCTGGGTTACCTGATTCCCCGGCAGCAAATCGGCCCCGGTGACACAGTTCCGGTCACACTCTACTGGAGCCCGGTTCGACGTTCCGACCTGAACTACAGTTTCTATGCGCATCTGCTTAACGATGTGGAGCGTACCCTTGTCAGAAACTACGGATTCCCGGGTGGTGGCAGCCTGCAAACCCGGAAATGGGAGCCGGGGAGCATCTATGAAGACCGCTGGGAACTTCCGATCCCGCAGAGCGCGCGTGGAGAAACTCCCCTGCATGTACAAATTGGCTGGTGGAAGTACCCGGAAGACTTCCACATTCTCGCAAGGACACACAGTAATTCAGTAGTGGACCCGGTCCTGCTGGAGGCAGGTGTTTTCAGCGACAATGGAGCTGGAGATGAGTTCCAGCTGGAACATGCCATCTGGCCGCTTGAATTTGGCGACAGCATCCGTCTGCTGGCCTGGGAACATAATGGCCCGGACATTACGCTCCTGTGGGAAGCGACAGCGCCCCCGGGACCCGACCTGCAGGTGTTTGTGCACGTCCTGAACAACCCTGTTCCTGGTGAGCCGGACCTTATGTTGGCTCAGGGTGACAGCCCTCCGCATGCGCCCACTGCTGACTGGCAACCAGATGAGCGCTACCTGACCCAACACAGACTTGAAATGGCTGCTGAAACGGACCCTGGCATCTATCGAATGTACGTGGGCTGGTACCACATATCGCAGGGGTGGCGGCTTGAAGCTGACTGCCCGTTCAACTACTGCCCGCTGGCCATGATTCAATTGTCCCCAGGCCCCGATTCTGCTCCCTGACCGTTTCAGAACAGACCGGCGCTGGTTTACCAGTGTAATCCCGGTATCCCCTGGCAACAATCCCGCGCTAGAATAGTGAACGGTCTGTTCAGGTTTATGCATCCGAAAGTACTTTTGATGAAGCACCTCTGGACACCCTGGCGCATGACGTGGATTCGAAGAGACAAACGTATGGACGGGCAGGGCTGCATATTCTGTCACCTGGGCACGACTGAAGATGACACGGTCATTGCCCGGTCCAGCCATGTGTTCCTCATGCTCAACGCCAATCCCTACAACCTGGGCCACTTGATGGTCATTCCCTATGCGCACTGCGCCAGCATGGAAATCCTGGATTCCAATACGCTGCTGGATGTCATGCAGACCTGTAACAAGGCCCTGAAATGCTTGCGCGAGTTGTACCAGCCGACAGCCTTCAATGTAGGTGCCAACATTGGCGCAGAGGCCGGCGCCAGCATTCCAGGCCATTTTCACATGCATATCGTGCCACGCTGGCCAGGTGAGACTGGCTTCATTACCACCATCGGCAATACCCGCGTCATCCCCGATATCCTGGCGAACACAGGTTGCCAGCTCAGGGAGCTCTGGCATGAAGAGTGACCGGGACGTCCTTATTCTTGGAGCGGCGCGCACGCCCCAGGGACGCTTCCTCGGCGCGCTGGCCGACCACGACGCGGCCGCCCTCGGTACGCACGCCGTGCGCGCGGCGGTGGCGCGCAGCGGCGTGGCGCCGGACGATATCGAAGAGCTGCTGCTCGGCAACGTCGTCAGCGCGGGCACCGGTCTGGCCCTGCCGCGTCAGATCAGCCTCGGCGCCGGCCTGCCCGAGCGGGTCGGGGGCACGCTCGTCAACAAGGCCTGTGGCAGCGGCATGAAGAGCGTCATGCTGGCTGCCAACGCCATTCAGGCGGGCGCCGGCGAGCTCTACGTGGCCGGCGGCACGGAAAGCATGAGCCGTGCGCCCTTCCTGCAAAGCGGCCTGCGTCAGGGTCACAAGTTTGGCGATGCGACCCTGCGCGACTCATTGCAATCGGATGGGCTGTGGTGCAGCCTTAGTGACTGGCGCATGGGCGACGCGGCCGAGTTCATCGGCCGAAAGCTGGAGGTCTCGCGCGCGGAGATGGACGATTTTGCCTTGCGCAGTCACCAGCTTGCACACGCAGCGACGGAGTCCGGCGCCCTGGCAGATGAAATAGAGCCGCTGCCGGATGGCGTTTCAACAGACGAGCCGATTCGCCCCAACACCTCGGCGGAACAGCTGGCAGCCCTGCGGCCGGCCTTCGCGCCGGACGGACAGGTAACTGCCGGCAACGCGCCCGGCCTGAACGATGGCGCCGCCGCGCTGGTCCTCGGCAGTCGCGCCTACGCTGCAGCGCACGATCATCTGCCGCTGGCGCGCGTCGTCGCAAGCGCGCAGGCTGCGCTGGTACCCAAATGGATCTTCTACGCGCCGGTCAAGGCCATACCGCTTGTGCTGCAGCGCGCGGGCTGGGACATCAACGACGTGGACCTCTTCGAACTGAACGAGGCCTTTGCCGCGCAGGTGCTCGCAGATCTGAAGGGGCTGGAACAGGAAGGCTATCCCGTGCCGCTTGAGAAAGTCAACGTGCATGGCGGCGCCATCGCCCTCGGTCATCCGCTGGGCGCCAGCGGCGCCCGTGTGCTGATAACACTGGTGAACGCGCTGCGCCGGCATGGCCTGCGGCGCGGACTGGCGGCGCTTTGCCTGGGCGGTGGTGAGGCAGTCGCCATGGCCGTGGAGCTGGAAGACGAAAGCGTCTAGCTCAAATTACTGCATGCGGCAGCGGCTCGTCGCGCAACCCCGCCAGCAAATTGGCCGCCGCGATTTCTGCCATTTGATTGCGCGTACGCACGCTGGCGCTGCCGATGTGCGGCACGATGGTCACGTTAGGCAGGGAAAGCAAGGGATGGTCGGCGGCGATGGGCTCGGGATCAGTCACGTCCAGCGCTGCGTGCGCAATCTCGCCGTCGCGCAGCGCAGCCTCCAGCGCAACCAGGTCGACAATGGGCCCGCGCGCCGAGTTGACGAGCACCGCCGTGGGCTTCATCTTCGCCAGCGCCGCTGCGTCGATAAGATGCCGCGTTTCCGGCGTCAGAGGCGTGTGCACCGTAACGAAGTCCGCATTGCGCAGCAGAAAATCGAGCCCGACCGGCTCGGCGCCCCTTTCGCGAATGTCTTCGTCCGCAAGCACCGGATCGCTGGCGATGATGCGCAGGTTGAAGCCGCGCGCGCGCTGCGCCATGGCCACGCCAATGCGCCCGAGGCCGATGATGCCGAGGGTCGCACCGCTCAAATCCGCGCCCAGCAGTGTCTCCGGCTCCCAGGTCTCCCACTTGCCCTCACGGATATAGCGCACGCCCTCAACGATGCGGCGCGCGCCAGCCAGCAGCAAGGTGAAGGCCAGATCGGCTGTGGCCTCGGTCAGCACACCGGGCGTGTTGCCCACTGCGATGCCCCGCTCGCGCGCGGCGTCCAGATCGATGTTGTCGTAGCCAACGGCCATCTGGCTGATGACGCGCAACTGCGGCCCGGCCGTGTCCATCAAGGCGGCGTCGATGCGGTCGGTAAGCAAACAGATCAGACCGTCCACGCCGCGCACATGCTCGCTCAGGGTTTCATAAGGTGGTGGCATCCGTTCGGGCCAGACTGTAGCGTCACAGGCCGCCTGCACCCTGTCGAGACCGGCTGCCGGGATCATGCGGCTGACGAACACGCGCGGACGACTCATGGTCTGTAGCCTCGTCTTTTGATTTGTACCGGAACAGAATCACAGTTTGTCTCATTTTGCTTTACAGCGCCCGGTTTTGCACAATTTACGCCGTGCAAGGTTTCCCCGACCATTGCGCGAATGCAGACTGACAAACATGCCAAATGTGTAACGCGCCGGAATTGGACTCGGAATATGTGCCTTCACTGCGCTACCATAGGCGCCATGCATAACATACAGAAGACTTCATGAGGGTCGAGTTTCAGGCTGGCAGCGTCTATAACAGCAATTACAGTAGCCCGCTCCGCTTCGTCCTCTCCCATTTGCAGCGCCACTGGCACATCGGCGTGCTGATGGTGCTGGGCGCCTTCTGCAACGCGGCCGTGGGCGTCACCATTCCACTCAACATCGGTCAGGCGTTCACTGCCATCCTTGAGAATCAGGATTTGCAACTCGCGCTCAACGCCTGCATTCTCATCGTCGTCGCTTCGTCCCTGCGCGCTATCGTGCAATTCATACGCAACTTTGGCGCCCAGGTTTATGGCCAGCGCATAGAACGTGACGTCCGCGACGAACTCTATGCCAGCCTGCTGGGCAAGAGCATGGCCTTCCACAACCTGCGTCCCGTGGGGGAAACCATGGCGCGCGTCACCAACGACGTCATCGAGCTGAACCTGATGATCAACACCGGCGTCAACCTGCTCATCGGCTCAACCATGTTCATGCTGATGCCGCTGGTCGCCAGCCCTTTCCTTCATCCGCAACTGATCCTCGTCCCCATCGGTTTCGTCGTGCTGCAGATCATCATCCAGGTCGTATTTGTGCGCCGTCTTTATCCGCTGGCGCGCCAGGTGCGCAGCAGTTTCGGCGAAATGAACGCACGCCTGGAAGAATCGCTGGAGGGGCTGGAAGTCGTCAAGGGCGCCGCCCGCGAGGGAGCGGAGATCCAGCACATCAGCGGCCTGATCACGGGGTTTCGCAACCGTTATATCGCCCAGGGCGAGCTCGAGGCCCGCTATCTGTCCAACCTGCTCTTTCCGCTCACGCTCTTCCTTGGCATTTTTCACGCGGCCATCCTGTTTCGCGCCGGTGAGATCAACACCGGCGACATCGTGGCCTACGTCGCTATACTGCTTTTCTTCCAGTTTCCGGTTTTTACCTCCCTGTTCACCCTGCCGCGCATCGCGCTGGGTCATGCCGCCGCCGGCCGCATCCTCGAGCTCATCGCCACACGGACTGCCATGGACCAGAACGAGGCCGGCCATAGCCGCCCATTGCGTGGCGAAATTCGCTTCGAGAACGTCAGCTTCAGCTATCAGGGCGATCAATATAGCCTGCATGACCTCAGCTTCAGCGTCAGGCCTGGCCAGACCGTTGCCATTGTCGGCCAGACCGGCTCCGGCAAGACCACCGTCACACGCCTCATCAACCGTACCTGGGATGCCGGCACGGGCCGGGTTCTGATAGATGGGCACGACGTGCGTGACTGGTCCATGGCCAGCCTTCGCTCGCAAATCAGCATCATCGAACAGGACATCTTCCTCTTCAGCCGTTCGCTGGCGGACAACATCAGCTTCGGCGCTGCCGACGCAAGCCAGGCGCAAATCGAGGAAGCGGCGCGCATGGCCCAGGCCCACGACTTCATCATGTCCTTCCCTGCCGGTTACGACACGGTCGTCGGCCAGCGCGGCGTCACACTTAGCGGCGGCCAGCGTCAACGCATTGCGCTCGCCCGCGCCTTCATCACCGATCCTCCGGTGCTCATTCTTGACGACAGCACCAGCGCGATTGACAGCGCCACCGAGGACCTCATCCAGCAAGCCATCTGGACCGCTGCCAAAGGCCGCACCACCATCCTCATTACGCATCGACTTTCCCAGATTCGCTGGGCCGACCACATCATCGTGCTGCGCGAGGGAGAAATCGTCGCCCAGGGATCGCATGAGCAGTTGCTTCAGGACTCGCACGATTACCGGCGCATCTTTGACCGCTACGAATCGCATTCCGACCCCGCAGAGATGCCGCTCTCCGAAAGCAATACGGCATGGTAGCGCTCTTCTCCGGTCTTGACGGCGACAAGTTTGACCGACAATACGGCGACGGAGTCCTGTTCCGGCGCATCCTGAGTTACTTCACGCGCTACCGGCGGCAGGGCCTCATCATCATCACGGCCTTTACCGTGATGGCAGTGCTGCTGGCCGTGCGGCCGATTGTCATTGTCAATGCCGTCACCGAGCTGGAGGCCGGAGCCGGTGACAATATCCTGACGCTGCTGCTGGCCGCCCTGTTCGTCTCGGCCTTCATTGAGTACGGCTTCAACTGGGTGCGACGGCGCTGGCTCTCACGCGTCGTCGGCCATGTGATCGCGCAGCTGCGCGAAGATGCCTTCGCCTCGGCCGTGCACCGCGACATGGTCTTCTACGATGAAAACAACACCGGCAAGGTTGTCAGCCGCATTACCAGCGACACGCAGGAATTCGGCGACGTTGTGCTGGTCAGCAGCGACATCGTTTCGCGCCTGCTGCAGGTCTTCTTTCTGGTGTATTTCATGTACCAGCGCTCGCCCCTGCTGACGGGGGTGCTGCTGGCCACGACACCGCTGGTGGTCGTCGCGGCGCTGAGTTTCCGGCATCTGGCGCGGAAGGTCACGCGGCAGGCCTCACGCCAGCTGGCCGTCGTTAATGACACAATCCAGGAAAGCGTCAGTGGCATTAGCGTGGCTAAAAACTTCCGTCAGGAAGCGATGATCTATGGCGAATTCGTCGACGTCAATCACCGCTCCTATCGCATCAACATCCGCCGCGGCCTGGTGCTCGCCATGATCTTCCCGGCGCTTACCACGCTCTCCGGCTTCGCGACCGCGCTGGTGGTTTATCTTGGCGCGCAGTTCGTCATTGATGAGGCCATTAGCGCCGGCACCTGGTTTCTTTTTGTGATGGGCGTCGACCGCTTCTGGTTCCCCTTCACCAACATGGCCTCTTTCTGGAGCCAGTTCCAGCAGGGGCTGGCCGCAGTCGAGCGCGTCTTCGCGCTTATTGACGCGGACAACAGCATCATCCAGCACGATGACCAGCCCGTGCGGGACCTGAAGGGGCAAATCACCTTCGACAATGTCACCTTCGGCTACTCGGATGAGGAAACCCTGTTCAGGAATTTCAATCTGGAGATTGAGCCTGGCGAAAGTGTGGCCTTCGTGGGCCATACCGGCGCCGGCAAGAGCAGCATCGCCCGCCTCATCACGCGCTTCTACGAGTTTCAGGGCGGGCAGATCCGCATTGACGGCAGGGACATTCGCTCCTTCAACCTGCAGTCCTGGCGCAGCCGCCTGGGCATCGTGCCCCAGTCTCCCTTCCTCTTCAGCGGCAGCATCATGGATAACCTGCGCTACAGCCAGCCCGATGTGAGCGACGCCAAAATCGAAGCCATGGCGCGCAGTATCGGCGGCGGCGAATGGCTGGAGACGCTGCCCGACGGCCTGCACAGCGACGTCGGTGAGCGTGGCACGCGCCTGAGCATGGGCCAGCGCCAGCTCGTCAGCCTGCTGCGCGTGCTGCTGCAAAAGCCGGCCATCTTCATCCTTGACGAGGCCACTGCCAGCATCGACCCCTTTACCGAGCTGCAGATCCAGGAGGCGCTAGATCTCATTCTGGCGCGATCCAGCTCCATCCTGATTGCGCATCGCCTGAGCACAGTGCGCAGCGCGGACCGCATCATCGTCTTTCGCGAGGGCACGATTATTGAGGAAGGCAACCACGAGGCCCTGATGGCCATGGGCGGGCATTACGCCGAGCTCTACGACACCTACTTCCGCCATCAGTCACTGGGCTATATCGAGAGCGCCCGCGACCGTTTCGAAGCCAGCCATGTCAGCGCAAACTCAGCCTGAGCGCCCGCGCACCACGCCACCCCCACTGCTGCTGGTCGCCTTTTTTTTGGTGGGCCTGCTTTATGTCTGGGCTGTGCCGGTCTTCGAAGCACCGGACGAATCTCCCCATTTCTCCTTTGCTGACGAGATCCGCAGGAGCCGGGGCCTGCCACAGCAGATCCCCGGCTCAAAAAAGACCCCCTGGGCTCAGGAAGGTAGCCAGCCTCCGCTCTACTACATTCTTGTCGCCACGCTGATTTCCCCACTGGACAGGAGCGACCTTGCGGAGTTGACGAGGCACAACCCGCATGCAATCCTCGGTGATCCTTCCGCGACCGACAATCGCAACCGTTTTTTGCACGATCAGCCTGGCCCGGAGCTGCGTGGTACTGTGCTCGCGGTTTATCTTGCCAGGCTCTTCACCCTGTTGCTGGCCTGTGGCAGCGTCGCCGCCGTGTGGCTTGCTGCACGTGAGCTGGCACTACTCAGCGGCCAGCAACCCGGACGTCTGGCCTTGCTGGCAACCGGTCTCGTTGCTTTCAACCCCCAATTCATCTTTATCTCTGCTTCCGTCAACAACGACAATCTGGTCACACTACTGGCCAGCCTGACCATCTGGCAAATGCTGGCCATGCTGCGCAGCGGTCTCCAGCCCCGCCGCAGCGTCGGTCTGGCTGTGCTGCTGGCACTCGCTTCGCTGGCCAAAGTCAGCGGGTTATTGCTGATTATTCCAGTCGCGCTGGCAGCCTTGTACCTGGCCCGACGCAGCGGCAACAGAAGGGAACTGCTGCGCCTTGCCCTGCTGGCAGGCGCCTGCTGGTTGCTGCTTCGCCGGCCCCTGGTATGCGCGAAATCTTGTGCTGTATGGTGAATTCACCGGCACGCAGACCATGCTCGACAACGTCGGGCGTCGGCCAGCACCATTGCTGGAACAGATGCTGGGTGAAGAATTCAGGGGGCTGCGCATCAGTTACTGGGGACTCTTCGGCTGGTTTAATGTATTTAGCCCGGCTCCCTTCTATATAGTGATGAACCTCGCCGCGCTGACTGGCATAGCGGGGCTGATGCTGCGGCTGTGGCGCATCCGGAAGCGCAGGAATCCCTCGTCGTCATTCTCTTGCTTGCGCTGTTCGTCACGCTGTTCACAATCGCACTGGTCGCATGGACACGTCAAACACCTGCAACCTAGGGGCGCCTGCTCTTCCCGGTCAGCGCCGCCAGCAGCGCCCTGCTCGCCATCGGTTTGACAACCCTGCGATTTCCCGCGCGAGTCCCTGTGCTTGCCTTAAGCCTCGTCGCGATCGCGCTGCCCTTCATCAGCATCCGCCCGGCCTACGCGCTTCCCCCAGTCGTTGATGAGCTACCGGCCAGGGCAACACTCCTCACTCTCCAGTTTGGTGACGTTGAGTTGCTCGGGTACCACCTCGACCAGCAACGCCATGCACCGGGCGACACACTGCAGGTAACGCTTTACTGGCGTCCACTGCGCCGCTCCGACAAGAACTTCAGTTTCTTCCTGCGCCTGCTGAACAGCGAGGACCACACGCTCGTCAGCCGCTACGGTCACCCCGGCAGTGGCAGTTTGCGCACCTCACGCTGGGAGCCAGGCCTCATTTACGAGGACCGCTGGGTTTTGCCATTGCCGGAGGATATGCGCGGGCGAACGCCGCTGCGCGTGCACATTGGCTGGTGGAAATATCCGGATGGCTATGCGGTGCTCGCCACAAACGGCATCGACGCTGTTCCGCTGGACCCCATACTCCTGCAAGCGGGCGCCTTCACCGACGCTGATGATTCAGGGAAACAACTTCCACATACCATTGAGCCACTGGAATTCGGCGACAGCATTCGTCTGCTGGCCTGGGAGCTGGACGGCGCGGACGTCGCTCTGCTGTGGGAGGCGAGCGACCGGCCAGAGCCCGACCTGCACGTCTTTTTGCACGTCCTGGCGGACACGGCGCCTGGCGAGCCTTTTGTGGTGCTCGCCCAGGGCGACGACGAGCCGGCACTGCCCACCCGTTACTGGCTGCATGGCGAGGCTTTATTACACGCCACCGCCTGCAAATGTCAGCGGGGGCTGACCCAGGTGTGTACACGCTGCGGGTTGGCTGGTACAGTACGGCGCGCTACGGGCGTCTGGCAGCAAACTGCCCGGACAACTCCTGTCCCCTGACGACTTTGACCCTACCGCTGTAGCCGCGCAGCACTCAGGCGAAGATCGGTTCCAGTTCTGCGCTGCCGGCGATGAGCGCTGCCTGTTCCTCATGGGTCAGCGGGTTGAAGTTCTCCGCCGCCTGCATCAGCAGCGGCAACAGCACAGTCTCGCCGGCCATGGGGATGCCGGTCACGCCAGGTTGTGACAGCGCGAAGTTCACGCTCTGCTGAATGCGTTCCTGCGTTTCCCAGGGCTCGTACCAGGTGTGCCAGCGCCTGGCCTGCGCGCCCCAGGGGCCCTTCGCGATTGACTTGATGGCCATCACGCCCACATCGCGCTCCTGGCAGCGCGCCAGCAAACGTTCGGCGTGTCCGCGATACTCCGCGTTGGCGAAGAGCACCGGGTTTATCGGGAAAAGAACGCTGTCGAAATCGAAGCGCTCGAGCGCCTCGTAATATAGCCGAGGCGCCTGCAGGCCATGTCCGGTGATACCGATGTGGCGCGTCAGCCCTTCATCGCGGGCGCGCCGCATCGCTTCCAGCGCGCCGCCCGGCCCGGTTGCGGCATCCAGCTCATCGTCGTCGATGACCCCATGGATCTGCGCCAGATCGAGCTGCTCACAACGCAGCAGTGCCAGCGAGCGGTTGATCTCCGCCCATGCGGCCGCATAGCTGCGCTGGCCGGTCTTGGTGCCGATGAATACCTGATCGCGATGCCGTTCCAACCAGGGACCCATGCGCGTTTCCGCCATACCGCTGCCGTAGCCTGCGGCAAAATCATAGTGGTTGATTCCGGCCGCAAAGGCGAGCTCCAGGGCTTCTTCGGCTTCCTCGCGTGAAATGGTGCCATGAAAGGCCGCGCCGCCAAAAATGGCGATCGTGCTCATGTGTCCGCTGCGTCCGAAGCGTCTTGTCTCCATACTCGCTCTCCACTCCCCGTCACCCGCCCAGCATACAGGAGGCCTGGTCGTCGTGCTATACTGCCGCGTCCGGCACAGGGGGTCATCATGCTGGCATGGATTCTGGCGCTGTTGCTGCTGCTTGTCGCCGCCTGGCCATGGGCCCGTTGGCTGAGTGGCGACGGGGATGAGGCAGACTTCTGCCTGCTGCCCGCGCTGCTGACCCTGGCACTGGGCAGCGGCGCCCTCACCCTGGGCATGTTGTGGCTGGGCCTCGCCGGCATCTCCTTCACCCTGACCAATACCTCGCTGGTTTACCTGCTCCTGATGGCGCCCGGCGTTTTCCTGTGGTGGCGCAGCGGACATCCCCTGCCGCGGCTGTCGCTGCCCGGCAGTCGCCTCACCCGCGCAACCCTGCTGCTGCTGTTGCCTGTCTGCCTCGGAGTCTTCTTCAACAGTGTCTGGTGGCCGTTCTCGCGCCCGGACGCAGTCGCCATCTACGAGCGTTTCAGCCTCGAAATGCTCGCCAGCGGGACGCTTGTGCCCTTGCCAGGGGCGCAGACGCTCTACGAGGCCTACCCCATGCACGTCCCGCTCGGCTACACCTGGAGTTACCTGGCCGCTGGCTGGCCCAACGAGTTTCTGGCGCGCCTCTTCACATCCCTGCCCGCGCTGGGTTGCCTGGGAGCTGTCTGGGCGCTGGCCAGGACCTTGCGCAACAGGATGACGGCTGCGCTGGCTGCGCTGTTGCTGGCCTTTGCTCCTTTATTTGGTAACTGGGCTTCTTCCGGCTACGTCGACCTGCCGGCGGCCTTTTACACGCTGCTGGCGTTGCTTTGCATCTGGAGATTGTGGCAACGCGGTCGCTGGCAGGATGCGCTGCTCGCGGGTCTGCTTTGCGGCCTGGCCGCCTGGACCAAAAACGCCGCCCTGATCAGCTGCGTCATGCTGGCGCTATGGCTGCTGATGGCGCTCCTTCGAAGTCGGGTACGGCTGCAGCACGTGGCGGTGGCGCTAACCGCTTGTGCGCTGGTTGCCGGGCCCTGGTATCTGCGCAATCTGCTTGAGGCCGGCCTGCTCTTGCCGGACACCGCATGGACAGACCAGGCGCGTCCGACTGTCAATTCGGCGCTCATCCTTTTCGCCCAGCCCGGCACATTTGGTCTGGCCGGCATGCTCATGCAGGCCGGCCTGCTGTTCTCGGTCGCTCAAGTGCTACGTGCACGTCGGACGGACATGTCAACGGCGCTGCTGCTGTGGTGGGCCCTGCCCTGGTTCGCGGCCTGGTGGCTCTTTGCCAGCTACGACCCCCGCTTCGTCCTGCTCTTCATGCCCCTGCTGGCGGTCATCGCTGCCTTGCGTCTTGAGGAGTGGCTGAGCGCGCTTCCCAGCCCCTGGCACAACATTCTGCTGGCGCCGGCTGCCCTGCTGGCGCTGGCTGTCGCCCTGCAGGCAGGCCTGGGCGCTGTTGACTACAAAGATGATATACTGCGCGACCTTTTCATGAGCATTGAGGAACGACGGGAGCTCGTCTGGAGTGAGCGTCAGCCGGAGCGGCTTGTGGCGGATGCGCCCTGAACGACCTGGATGCGGGTCGGCAGCACACCAATATGCCCTTCCAGCGTCTGCTCACCTCGAGCCGCCAGGCGGACAATCTCGCTCGCCTCGTCAACCCTGTACAGTACCACCAGGATGCGATAATCGCCGGAAGGCATGTCTGACGGCAGACGCAGGGCGCGGTTATCCAGCACTGGCACAGCGGGTCGCCAGCTGCTGGTCGGCGCGAAGCCTGCCTGCATGGCCCCGTCCTGGCCCTGCGCTGCCGGCGGGCTGTCCGCTGCTGCCAGAAACCAGGCCACTTTCCAGGAATGCGTGAGCCCGGCGAGGGACAGCCAGTAGAAGGTCACCGGCAGCGACTCGCCCGGCTGATACTGCAGGCCGCGCGGCAGACTGTAGCCGGACAGGTAGATGTGCTCTCCGTAGCGCAAATCGGCGCGCCAGTCCGGCACGCCCGGCAGCAGGGCATCCGGCGCGGGCATCGTATCGTATTCCAGCAGGCGCGCGCGTGGCCCGCCTTCAATTTCGCGCAAGAAATAGTAGTTTTTGGCCATGAAACGTTCGACCGGGCGTATGCTCCACGGCAGGTACGGTCCGTTGCCGGCCAGCAGCCAGATACGCTCGCGCGACCCCGCCAGCGCCGTAATCTGCTGCGCCGCGCTTTCCTGCAGCAACACTTCCGGATTGTCAGAGCGAATCTCCGGCGGTTGTTCCGGGCTGGCCCCTTCGCCGGGGTGGAAGGGCAAGCTCACCATTCGCGGCCACTCAAGCTTTGCGTAATTGACCAGATAGCGCTCCAGCTCCAGGTCATTGAGCAACACCACATCGCCCGGCACGGTCTCCTGTGGCAAACGCTGCAGCAGCCCGGCCAGGGCCTCGTTGGGGGCATCGTAAAGTGGGTCGGGCGACAACCTGGCCAGCGCAAACAGCAGCAGCAACAGCATTGCCAGTGTTTGCAGCAGGTCAGGCAGGCGGGACGGACGCGACATTACGCCTGCGCTTTTGAGCAGCTGGCGCCGGATTTGCCACAGCGCGAACGCGGCTGACGCGCCGAACAGCAGGGGCCAGGACAGGGCATGCAGTCGCAGCCAGGCGAAATCCAGCGGCATTTCAGCCCACAGTCCAGGAATGACCACCCAACGCAACCAGCGCAGCAGATTGAGTCCGCCGCCCCATTCACCGAGGCCACCGGCTTCCGGCGGCAGCGCGCTGCTGTAGACCTCCCAGGGAAGGCTGATGGCACTGATTTGCACCCATACGCTATATCCGGTCAGCAGGACCATAGTCGGCAGCAGCCAGCGTGGTCGCGGACCTTGAGTCAGGCGCTCCAGAACTGGCAAGGCGGTCAGCAGCAAGAATGGCACGACCGGGATGAGAAAGCGTGGCGGCCAGGACAGGCCACCGAACCAGTGAATTCCCTGCCAGAAGGCGAATGTCAGCACGAATGCCGACACCATCAGCAGCGCGACCAGCACATACCTGACCCGTCGGCTGCGCAACATCAGCCAGGCGCCCGGCAAGGCCAGCAACAACACTGGTGAAGTACCCCACAGACTGCCACCTGGACTTATCAGATAGCTGTGCAACACTCTGGCGCTGAACGCGAGATCCAGTTGGGCCAGTCGCTTGCCGAATTCATCAAGGATTCTGTCCCACCCTGATCCGATTACCATGGCGGCCAGAATTGCCGCCGCCAGCACTCCTGTAGCCAGCAGCAGCCATTGTCTGACGCGGAAGCGCGAGCGCAGGTCCGGCAGGACAATGACCGCGAGCGCGGGAACGGCCAGCAGCGCCGATTGCCTGGCCAGCGGCATCAACAAGAGGGCCAGCAAGGCCAGCAAGGCCGGCATCGGCGCGCGCCAGCCACTGCGGCGCAAGCGCTCCAGCTGGAAGGCGACCAGCAGAATCATCAGCAGGGTCAGGGGCGCCTGGAAGAAGCTGTCGCTGTAGGGCCAGACGATGGTGGCCAGGCCCAGCAGGAGCGAGGCCAATAGCGCGACTCTATCGCTATGGCCGAGCATTCGGGCATACAGAAAGAAAAGACTGACGGCGGCCGCACTGACCAGCACGTTGAACAGGTACACAGTGTGCGCCAGGCCCGGCCCGGGCAAGCGGAGAGCCAGCCAGTAGAGCGGCGCCGCCAGCCAGGCCTGCAGGGGTTCGACCCGGATTTCGGGCAGGGATTCGTAGCCGGGACCGGGAATGAGTTGCCCGGGCGATGTGGGCGTGTTGCCGGCGCCGAGATCTGCGCGCATGTCACCATATCGGACCAGGCTGCCGCTTGCATTCAGCAGCAACAGCGCATCGTTGCTGCTGATGCGCCCGCTCCAGGTGAGCATATAGATGCTGGCCAGCAACACAAAGAGCGCCGCCGGCAAACTGACACGCCAGTGTTTGACGCCTGAAGCGATCTTTCTACCCCTCACGCCCGGCAGCAGGCGGACCGGCTCGCCGGATTGCGACCCGTGCGCCTCATGGCCTCACTTGGGCGTTGAGCCGGGATCGTCAGGTGACGGCTCTGCTTGCCCGGCATCGACGTCCGCTACGATATCTTCACTGAGGCGCTGCTGTTGCTCCAGGCGCGATGGCAAGGTTCGGGCTTCACGCATTCTTTGCACCAGTTCAGGGTTGACCTTGTCCAGCATGCCCAGGTCCTCAAGCGTCCACAGCGTGGTGACGTGCCCGCTGACGTTTGGCCACTGGTCCTTCGCCCAGATGTAGCGCTGGCGCGCAAACTGCCACACGTCCTCCGGCTGTTCCCCCCAGCCAAATTGCTGAAACTCCTGCCAGATCTCCTCTTCCGGCGTGCGCGGGAAGAGTGCGCGGATCATGGAACGCTGCACGGTGGTTTCATCGCGGTTGGCGCCGGCCCAGTTGTGGCTGTACTTGTCGATGAAGGTGTAGATGCCATAGTGTGAGAAGTACTCTATGGTCGCCAGCAACTTGTCCCGGCTGTTCCAGGCAGCATGGAAACAATCTTCCAGCTCCTGGCTGGGTTCTTCAATGCGTTCATCATGATCGTGTGCCACTCTGGCCAGTTCCCAGGCTTCTGGCAGGATGTCATGTGTGTGGCTGATCAGTCGGCGAATGCGATGAGGCTCCACATTAAACTTGACCAGCGCGCCACTGCTGATGAGCCGTTCGACAACCCCGGCAACGCCATGTTGACGCGCCTCGTCGCGCGCGCGCGCGTGGCCACTACGGTAGAGGCGAAGACGACCCGGCAGCTGCGAGATGCGGATTTCCTCGTTCGAAACGGGGAAGATTCGCCTGAGTCCACCGCGATGGATGAAAAGCTGGAAGAGGACGATGCAGCCTGCGCCAAGCAAGATGGGCGGCAACGCGGCGGTCTTCTGCGTGATGAGTACCAGCAGCATCGCATAGCTGGCAACCATCCCGCGCAAACCGGCGAAGCGCAGGGCTTTCGCCTCTGCAGAACCTGGCGTTATGCCGCGTTTGCGCAGCACGTCGTCACCCACAAAAAAGATGGTCGTGCTGACTATGACAAATTCGCTGACGAAGCCGAAGGCGTAAAATGACTCCACCGTAGTGACCGTGCGGATGACCGGAATCAACATGGCGGCGAAAGCCCAGATGACCACCACGCCGACGCGGTCATCCTTGAAGGGGCGCGGCAGTCGCCCCAGACGCGCGGCATTGGCGGCCACTGCCGCGCCACCCACATAGCCGCCACCCTGCGCCAGCAGCAGAATAAACGCCAGCAGGACACCGGCGATCCATAGCAGCGACGTACCCTTGCCGAAAACCAGCTCGTACTGAATCAACAGCGTACTGTAGCCTTCCGTCGCCGGAATGCGCCAGGTCGAGGCTGCAAAGAGCTGGATGATGCCCGTGCCAATAAGGAATAGTGCGGCAACGATCAGCGCGGTATTGATGACCTTCCACTTGGGACGCGCTGCATGCTTGCCGCTGGCCGGAATGACTTCATAGCCGGAAAAGCCCAGCATGGCGCTGCTCATCGAGCGTAAGAAGAACTGGAAAAAAAGCGCGGCAGACAGCGACGAGACGTCGCCACTGGCCTCCACCACGTGCGTGACCACGCCGCTGGATTCCAGCCCGCTGACAATGGCGGGCACGGCATCCGCCAGCTGTGGTTGTGCGGCTGCCTGCAGCGCCACCCAGGAAAGCGCAAAAATAGTGAATATCGTGAAGGCGCCGCCGCCGACCAGGAACAGCGGCACGGCGCGCCTGGGGCCAATCATTGAGAGGACAGCCATAATGAAGAAGGCGTATGCCTCTGCCAACGTGATGCGCCAGGGAGCCAGCTCGGGGAAGATGAGCAGTGTGACATCGGAAGCCGCAATCGAGCTGATGATGATGGTCAGCACGGCGTCGATGAAGAACATGCTGGTGCCGACCCAGGAGAGGAAGCGCATGCGCGGCGGGCCAATCGCTTCCACCAGCGGGCCGGTGCCGCCGGCGTTGGGCCGCAGATACGCGCCGGCCTTGTAGGCGGGCACCACGCCGAAGAACAGCATCACCGAAAGCACCGCGAAGGCCAGCATCGCGATTTCGTGGTAGCCCTGGGCGCCATCGATGGCCAGCAGCGTCTGGTAGGCAGCGACGCTGAAGGCGTCCGCCGCGATTTCAAAGACCAGCGCCAGCACGCCGAGGCCGGTGCCGCCCAGCAACAGGCCCTCGACCATCAGGCGCGGCAGCTTGCGGTCGGCTTCCCTGCGTTCGGACAGACTGATGTAGCCATTGAGGAAGAACATTGCGTCAGTGAACTCCTGAACCCGGGAGCGCGTGTCCAAGCCTGCAACCGCGCCACTATATCACAGGCGCGCGACAGGATTCAGGGCCACGCCGGGGAGCCTGCCGGCAACTATTGACAACGCTTTATGAGGCGTTACACTCCTGCGCGAATGTCAGGTTCGCAGATATTGGAGAAAGGTTTCTATCATGAATGAAAAGCAAAGCCTGTCGCGTCGTCAGTTCCTGCAAACCACTGGCGTAGCGGCCGCCTCGGTCACCGCGCTGGGCCTGCCGGTGAACGCCGCACTGGCGCAAGATGCGCCACCCGCCGATACCGCGGCCCAAATGGCGATCTACAACTTCGGCGGTGACAAACAGCTGGAGATGTTCGGCTCCGCAATCAACCGCTTCAACGAGCGCTATCCCAACGTGGCCGTGGAGGACATCTACGAACCCTGGCCGCAGGGCTGGGGACAATACATCACCAACCTCGCGCTGCGTATTGCCAGTGGCCTGCCGGTGGACGTGATCGCGCTGGCAATCGAGGGTACGGCCGAGAGCATCTTCCAGGGTCTGGTACTGCCGATGGACGACTACATCGCCAACGATCCGGAACTGCAGGCCGTCGTCGACGAAGTGCATCCCTCACTCCACAACGCGCTCAAGGTCCCCCGTGGTCCTGAAGGCACCACCTACTATCTCACGCGCGAGTGGAACAACATGATCATCCACTACAACCCGCGGATGTTCGATGAAGCCGGCCTCGACTATCCGGCGTCCGACTGGTCCTGGGACGACTTCCTCGCCACCGCGCAGACCCTGACCAGTGGCGAGGGCGGTGACAAGGTCTTCGGCTTCGCCATCCCTTACTTCAACTTTGGCCTGACTCCCTGGTGGCACACCAACGAGACGGCCACGATCACCGAGGACTGGAGCGACTCCAACCTCGACGACCCGAAGATGCTGGAATCGGTGCAGTTCCTGCACTCTTTGGTGCATGAGCACGGCGTCTCACCCGACGTCTTTGGCACCAGTATGACCGAGCTCTTCGTCTCCGGACGTGCGGCCATGAGCGCTGCCGGTCGCTGGCCCTTCACGAGGTACATCGCCGATGAATTCTACGATGTAGACATCACGCCCTGGCCGCGCAAGCGCGCCGGCACCACTGTCTTCGGTTCCGGTGGCTGGGCCGTCACCAGCTCCACGCCCAACCCGGACCTGGCGATCGAACTCATCAAGGACCTCACCGGCGTCCAGACTGACCTCGATGCCGTCGCCGCCGGCACCTCGCTACCCGCGCGCGAATCGGTGACGCTAACAGAGGAATTCAACGCTTTCCCGAAGAGCGCCCACTACTATTTCGAGAGCCTTGACGACATCAAACCGGTGCCGTCGCCGGCCAACTTCTCGGAGCTCGAGAGCATCTTCATGCGCAACCTTGGCAACATCATGAACAGCTCCGTTTCCGCGGAGGAAGGCCTCGCTGCGGGCCACGAGGAGTTGTCGGAAGCAATGGCCAACCTCCGTGCGCGCATGGAAGGCTAAGCCTGGTTCGCTACATTCCGCACCTGGCTGACATCATTGGCCAGGTGCGGGAACTTGCATGAGAGTGACTGGTGACGCTAAAGCTCAATAGTCTTTTGGGTAATAACCCCGGTGTTTCCTGCGGCGGCGTCAGTGATCTGGCGCGTCCAATCGACACCGCAGCCGAGCGGCCGCGTCCTCTGGCCATGCGCCTGGACCCTGGTCAACGGGTCGACTGGTACCGTACGCCCTTGCCGCGCGAGACGCTCGCTGCGCTAAACCGCCGTAGCGACATCAAGGGCCTTGTGCAGACCCTGGGAATTCTCGGCCTGTTCCTGCTGAGCGGAGGCGCGGCCTGGTATTCGTCATTGCATTTTCCCTGGCCATTGACCCTGCTGCTGGTGTTTGTGCACGGCTCCTTCTACGGCTTTGCCATCAACGCCGTCCACGAACTTTCCCACCGCAGCGTCTTTCGCACAAAAATGCTCAATGAAATCTTTGTGCACTTCTTTGCTTTTCTTGGAATGAACAGTGTGGTCTACTTTCGCACGTCCCACCTGCTACACCACCTCTACACCCTGCATCCGCCGGATGATCTCGAGGTCGTCCTGCCACTGGAATACAACCTTCGCTGTTTTCTCAAAACCGCCTTTATTAACCCGCGTAGCGTGCGTTTCAAGTTTCAGACCCTGATCCGCTGGAGTCGTGGCCGTTTTGCTGAAGGCTACGAAGGAGACGTCCTCTTTCCGCCGACAGAACCGGAACGGCAACGGGCAATTATCCGGGAGGCCCGCTTCCTCCTCGGCGGCCATGTGTTGCTGGCGGTCATTTCACTGGTCACCGGCCAGTGGATGCTGACGCTGTTGATCACCCTTGCCAACTTCTATGGCGACTGGCTGCTCTTCCTGTGCAACAACACCCAGCACGTCGGTTTGATGGACAACGTACCCGATTATCGCCTGTGTACCCGCACCTTTTTCCTCAACCCCTTCCTGCGCTTTCTCTACTGGAATATGAATTATCACATCGAACATCACATGTATGCGGCCGTGCCCTGCTACAACCTGCGCAAGCTGCACGACGCCATCGCGCATGACCTGCCCTCCTGCACGGACGGACTGCTGGCCACCTGGCGTGAGATCGTCTCAATTATGCGCAAACAGCATAAGGACCCGGCCTGGCAGCATCGCGTAACATTGCCAGCCAGTGCCAACGCTGCACGCCACTTCCCTCCTGGTCCACATATCACGCAAAGACCGGAACCTGCATGAGCGCCCTGCGCCTGCCAACCCTCTCGCCCAAATGGAGTGAAGCGCTGACGGGCTATCTCTTCATCCTGCCCACTTTTATCGGCTTCGTTCTCTTCATTCTCTACCCCATCGTCGAATCCATTCGCATCAGCTTCATGGATTACAGCCTCCTGAGGGGTTCGGAGTACATCGGCCTTGAGAACTACGCCGACATCCTGAGCGACCGGCGCATCCGCACCGTATACGGCAACACTGTGGTCTTCACGCTCTTTGCCGTCTTTTTCAACGCCGGTGTGGGGCTGCTGCTGGCGGTCGCGCTCAACCGCCGCATGTCCCTGTTCATTCGTAACCTGTATCGCTCTATCTTCTTCTTCCCGCTGCTGGTTGCGCATACCTACATCGCCGTCATCTGGCGCTTCCTCTACCAGAAGGACACCGGCGTCATCAACTATTACCTGGGACAAATCGGCATTGCGCCCGTTCCCTGGCTGAGCCAGGCCGGCTGGTCCATGGCCGCTATCATCATCCTCGACGTCTGGAAAAATACCGGCTTCGCCATGCTGGTCTTCCTGGCCGGCCTGCAGAACATCCCGAACGAGTTTTATGAGTCCGCCCAGCTGGATGGCGCCAACGAGCGCCAGATTTTCTCCCGCATCACCCTGCCGCTGCTCAGCCCGACGATCTTTTTCATCCTCGTCATATTCATGATCGGTGCGCTGCAAGTCTTCGACACCATCATGGTGTTGACCGAGGGCGGCCCCGGCGACTCCACCCGTACCGTCGTCATGTACATCTTCGAGAAGGCCTTCCAGCGCTTTGACATGGGCTACGCCGCCGCCATTTCGATGACGCTCTTCGCCGTCATCCTGGTACTGACCTTGATTCAGTTCCGTATCAGCCGTCGCTGGGTTCACTACGAATGAACGACAGGAACGAGGCATGACCACACAGTCCAGACGAATCGCCGGAGTTCAGGTGCTGTCGGAGCAGCGTCCGCCGCGCAGGCGGATGAAGACTGGCGACGTAGTCACCTTCTTCGTGCTGACCTTCGCCGCCATCCTCGTGCTCATGCCGCTGCTGTGGATGTTCTCAACCTCTCTGCGCCCGACCGCGGAAAGCTACAAGTTGCCGCCAGCCTGGCTGCCCACCCAGCTACGTGTGGAGAACTACCTCAAGCCCTTCGAGTCCAGTGTGCCTTTTCTCCAGCTGTTTGTGAACAGCCTGAGGATCACGCTGGCAGTGACCCTCGGGCAACTCGTCACCTGCTCCCTGGCCGGTTATGCCTTCGCGCGTTTGCGTTTCCCCGGCAACAACACGTTGTTCCTGATCCTGCTGGCCTCGCTAATGGTGCCCAACCAGGTGACCATCATCCCCATCTACCTCAGCATGGTCTCCTGGGGCTTCATGAACAACCCCCTCGCCATCATTTTGCCTGGCATCATCAGCGCCTTCGGCGTGTTCCTGATGCGTCAGTTCTTCAAGACCCTGCCGCAGGAGTTACTGGATGCCGCGCGCGTGGATGGAGCGGGGCACATTCGGGTCTTCCTGCAAATCGCCGTGCCGGTCTCCGGCGCCTCCCTCGCCACCCTGGCCATTATCACCTTCAATTCCGTCTGGAACAGTTATTTCCTGCCGCTCATCTTCCTGAAATCCTGGGACAATATGACCCTGCCGCAGGGGATTGCCCTGCTCACCGGCTACATGGGTTCCGGCAACCCTTCGGTCGTGATGGCCGCCGTCACCATGGCCATCTTGCCGGTTTTGATCGTCTTCATCATCGCCCAGCGCTGGATCATCGAGGCGCTGACGCGCACCGGCATCAACGGCTGACCTGCCCAGCACATCTCCAGGAGAAAACATGACCATCCCAACCCGTAACGACTGGCCCGTCCTGACGCGCTACGAAGGCGCCAACCTGCGCCGCGTCGCGCTGCCGCTGGGCGGCATCGGCACCGGCACCGTCTCGCTCGGCGGTCGCGGCAACCTGCACGACTGGGAAATCGTCAACCGGCCGGCCAAGGGCTTTCAGCTGGACAAGACTTTCTTCGCGCTATTCACGCGTGATGCTGACGGGAATACTTGTGCCCGCGCGCTGGAAGGGGCCATCCCGGCCGAGGACTTCGAGGGCGCGACAGGCTCGCTGATCACCAATCATGGACTGCCGCGCTTTCGCAACTGTCGCTTCGAGGCCGCCTACCCATTTGGCCAGGTCTTGCTGGATGACGGGGATGTGCCGCTGCAGGTGCGCCTGCAGGCTTTCAATCCGCTGGTGCCTGGCGATGCGGCCGCCAGCGAGTTGCCGCTGGCCATGCTACGCTTCGAGTTGACCAACCCTGGCGACCAGCCGGTTGAGGCCAGCGTTTGCGGCAACCTGCTCAACTTCATCGGCAGGGATGGCAGCCAGGGCGAAGCCATGCGGAATGTAAACGAGTATCGGGAGGGCACCGTGCGCGGCCTCTTCATGCGCTCTGACGGCGTCGACCCCGGTGCCGAGCAATATGGCACGCTGGCCCTGACTACTACTGCCGGGAGTGGCCTCAGCTGGCGCACAGCCTGGCAATACTTTGACAATCGACCGTGGGGCGATTCGCTGCTGGACTTCTGGGATGACTTTAGTGATGACGGGCGGCTTGAAGAACGTGACCAGGGCGGAGAACAGGCCCCGGTTGGTTCGCTGGCCGTCAGCACAACGGTCGCGGCCGGCAGCAGCGAGACCATCACCTTCCTGCTGTGCTGGCACTTCCCCAACCGCCTGGCCTGGCCCCACGGCTGGCACCAGCCCGAGGCCAGCCCGGACAACGGCGTGGTGGTCGGCAACCACTATACGACCGGTTTCGCCAACGCCTGGGAAGTAGCAGAATACTGCGCCGCCAACCTGACGCAACTGGAAAGTGACACCCTCCTGTTCGTCAACAGTTTCCTGGCCAGTGATGTGCCTGACGTCGTTAAGGAAAGCGCGCTCTATAACGTGAGCACGCTGCGCTCGCAGACGACATTCCGCACGCCGGATGGCTACACCTTCGGCTGGGAAGGTTGTCACGATAACGCCGGCTGCTGCTTTGGTTCCTGCACTCACGTCTGGAATTACGAACAGGCCACCGCCTTCCTCTTTGGTGAACTGTCCGCCGGCATGCGCGAGGTTGAGTTTCTCTACGCCACGCGCGAAGACGGCGGCATGAGCTTTCGCGTGCATTTGCCGCTGGAGCAGGCCCGCAGCTGGTCGATCGCTGCGGCTGACGGGCAGATGGGCTGCATCATGAGAATGCACCGCGACTGGCAGCTCAAGGGCGACGACGACTGGCTGCGGCGGCTGTGGCCGGCTGTGCGGCGCTCGCTTGAATTCTGCTGGTACCCGGGCGGCTGGGATGCGGACCAGGACGGTGTGATGGAAGGCTGTCAGCACAACACCATGGACGTCGAATATTACGGGCCCAACCCGCAGATGGGCGTCTGGTATCTGGGTGCGCTGCGCGCCTGCGAAGAAATGGCACGCCACCTCGGCGAAACAGAATTCGCGGACAAGTGCCGTTCCCTCTTCACGCAAGGCAGCGCCTGGCTGGATGCAAACCTGTTCAATGGTGAGTACTACGAGCACGAAATCCGCCCGGCAGACAACCGGCTGGCCGTGCGTGACATGCTGACGAGTGACATGGGTGCGGCGGACCCCACCGAGCCGGTGCTGCAGCTGGGTCCGGGTTGCCTCGTCGATCAGCTGGTCGGGCAGTTCCAGGCGCACGTCAACGGCCTGGGCTATCTCGTCGATGAGGCGAACGTGCGCAGCACATTGGACAGCATCATGCGCTACAACTTCCGGGAGAGTTTCTACGGCCACTTCAACCACATGCGCAGCTACGTTCTCAATGATGAGTCGGCATTGCTGATGGCCAGCTATCCGCGCGGTGGTCGTCCGAAACGCCCCTTCCCCTACTTCAACGAGGTCATGACCGGCTTCGAATACACCGCAGCTATCGGCATGCTCTATGAAGGGCAAATGGAGAATGGCCTGCGCTGCATCGAGGCCGTCCGCGCCCGCTACGACGGCCAGCGCCGCAGCCCCTTCAACGAGGCTGAGTGCGGACACCACTATGCGCGCGCCATGATTAGCTGGGCCGCCCTGCTCGCGCTCAGCGGCTTCCAGTATTCCGGCGTGACGCAGCGCATGGCCTTCGCCCGCAGCGAGGAGGCCTCGCAGCAGTTCTGGTCGAACGGCTATGCCTGGGGCATGTGCCGCCAAACACCCGGTGAAGACGGCGTGCAGGTCGAGCTTGAGGTGCTGCGCGGCGAACTGTCGCTGCGTGGATTTGCGTTGACGGACTACGGCTCAGTCACGTTCGACGCGGGACAGAGCCTGGGCGCGGGAGAATGCTGGCAGGGGCTGGTGCGGCCGAATTAGGCGCGGACGGGTTCGCGTCGGGGGCTCCCCGGCAATCGCAGGATCATTGGCAGCGCCATCAGTGACGCAAATATCGCGATGGTAAAGGCCGCCTCCAGACCCAGGCGCTCTCCAATCAGTCCCAGCGCCAGGGCGTTGAAGGAACGTGTCAGGAAGGCGTAGAGGATGAAGAGTCCGCTGGCAGTCGCGCGATTCTCCGGAAACTGATCCTGTACCACGGCCTGCAACACCGGCGTTACCGAGAGCGAGACGAAGCCCAGCGGAATCAGGGCCAGGGGGATCCATTCCAGCCGAAAATTGATGACCAGCAGGAAGACAACCTGCAACGCAGCGCCCACACTGGTCGCGATGAAAACGGTGCGTCTGCGTCCGATGCGATCGCTAAGCATGCCACCGGTCAGTGCACCGCCCACGCCTGCAAGTTCGTATAATGCCAGCATCAGCGCGGCATTGGCATGCTCCATACCCAGGTCCTGGTTGAGAAAATAAACCAGGTAGAAGGAGAGCGAGGAAGAGAACATGCCGCGCAGCATCATCACTCCCAGCAGGGGGATGAAGACGCGCCGCATGTGGGGCAGGACGCTCCGCAGATTCAGCGTCTTGCGCGAACGCGCCGGGATTCTTCGCAGCCGAAAAAAGAGGATACCCGAGGCCAGCCAGCCGAAGATCATCACGCGCCAGATCCCCTCCAGGCCCCATTCGGTCAACGCGAACGCAACCAGCAGCGGCCCCAGCGAACGCCCCAGTTCGCCGGCAGCCATGAAAAACCCCATGCCCTTGCCCAGCTGACGGCCGGAGAGGCGCGCGACCATGGCCGGCGCCGGCGCGTGAAAGGCCGCCCCGCTCATGCCGGCTGCGAAAAGCAGAATGATCAGCGTGGCGTACCCTGGCATCACTCCGGACAGCGTAATCAGGGTAGCGGTGATGGCTGGCATAAAGATGACGAGGTAACGCACGCTGAAGCGGTCGCCCAGCCAGCCCACCAGCACGCTGAAGAGCGAGGGAATCGACATGGCCAGTTGCAACGTGCCGGCCAGACCCAGCGGGATCGCCAGCTTCTTGAGGATGACAGGCAGCAGCGTCGGTATAAAAGCCGAATACATGTCATGCACGAAGTGTCCGCTAACGATGGTGAGAATGTCTTGTGTCTGGAAGGTCTCGGATGAATCAGGCGCGTCTTCACTTCCGGGTCGGGCAACGGCTGTCATGAACTGGCTTTCGCTGGGTCATTGTCAGCGCCGAGTATAGAGCGGCGGGTGTTCCTGTCAACAAGCGGACTGTTGCCCCTGCGCTGCGCTATACTGGAAATCCTGTTCGCGAACCGGATTCAGGCGAACCATGAGCAAGCGTTCCCGCTTCGTCATCATCGACGGCCACGCGCTGGCCTACCGTCAGTATTTCGCGCTGCCGTTGCAGGCCTTTCGCACCCGCGCCGGCGAGCCCACCAACGCTACCTATGGCTTCACCCGCACCCTGCTGGACATCTTGCAGCAGGAAGAACCGGACTATCTCGCCGTCAGCCTGGACCGCGGCCTGAGCGGCCGTGACACCATGTTCAGCGAGTACAAGGGCACGCGCGAAAAGATGCCCGATGACCTGCGCCCGCAGATCGAACGCATCGAGGAAGTGGTGCAGGCCTTCAACATCCCTGTACTCGTGCAGGAAGGCTATGAGGCAGACGACGTCATCGGCACTGTGGTGCGTCTGGTCGCAGAACAGGACGTCGAGATCCGCATCATCACCGGCGACCGTGACATCCTGCAGTTGCTGTCGGAGAAGGTAAGCGTACAACTGCCCAAACGTGGCCAGCAGGACGTCGTTTGGGACCTGCCCGCCTTCCGCGATTACTACGGTCTGGAGCCTTGGCAGCTGGTCGAGCTGAAGGGCCTGATGGGGGACAACTCCGACAACATTCCTGGCGTGAAGGGCATCGGCGAAAAGACCGGCCTTGCTCTGCTGAAGAGGTATGAATCGGTCGCCGGCATTTACGAGCACATTGAGGAGATCCGCGGCGCGATGCGCAAGAAGCTGGAGACCGGCGCGGAACTGGCGGCGCTCAGCCGCGAACTGGCGCTCATTCAGCGCGATGTCCCGGTGAGCTTCGTTCTGGAGGACTGCGTCGCCCACGATTTTGACGCCAGTGTCGTCCTCGAGCTGATGCGAACGCTTGAGTTTCGCAGCTTCAGCGACCGGCTCACGAAAATTGACCAGCTGGACATGTTCGCGCCGGCAGCGCCAGCGCCAACCCTGCAGCAGGCCACAGCAGACGTCGAGACGATTCTGGTGCGCGACGAGGCTGCGCTCACGGAACTGGTGGACTCGCTCAATTCGGCAGCAGGGATCGTGTGGGACGTCGAGACGACGAGCGTTGACCAGATGTCCTGCGACCTGGTGGGCATTGCGCTGGCGGTGGACGGCGCGCGCGGCTGGTACGTCCCGGTCGGGCATGCCAAGGGGCAACAGCTGCCGCTGCAGCAAGTACTGGATGCCCTGCGCGGCCCACTGACCGACCCAGACATCCCCAAGTTCGCCCACAACGCCGCCTATGACCTGGTCGTGATGCAGCGCTATGGCGTCGACGTGGCACCGGTCGCCTTCGACACCATGATCGCGCAATGGCTCTTTGATACCTCTTCAAAATTCCTGGGTCTCAAAAATTTTGCCCGCTTCGTGCTTGAGCCGCCGGTGGAAATGACCGAGATCAGCGAGCTGCTGGGCACGGGCCGCAAGCAAATCAGTATGGACCAGGTGGAGATTGAGCGCGCTGCGCCCTACGCCGCAGCAGACGGCGCCATCACCTGGCGCGCGGTCGACTATTTGCGGCCGCGGATGCAGGCGAACGAAATGCTGCACGAGGTCTACACGACACTGGAGCTGCCGCTGATTCCCGTCATCGCCGAGCTTGAACGCGCGGGCGTCGTGCTGGATACACAGCATCTGCAGCAACTTTCCAGCACCCTGGGCGAGAGACTGGGCGAGCTGGAAGAGACCATTCACGGCCTGGCCGGCGGCTACGGCGCCTTCAACATCAACAGTCCGCGGCAACTCAACGACGTGCTCTTCGGCAAGCTGGGCCTGCCCACGGCCAACCTGCGCAAGACCTCGCACGGCTATTCCACGGACGCCTGGTCGCTGGGCCGTCTGCGCGACCAGCACCCGATCATCGGCCACATCCTTGAGTATCGCGAACTGACCAAACTAAGGGGCACCTACGTCGATTCACTGCCCGAGCTCATCAACCCGCATACCGGCCGTCTGCACACGAGCTACAACCAGACCGGCACAAACACCGGCCGCCTCAGCAGCAGCAACCCCAACCTGCAAAACATCCCCATTCGCACCGAACCGGGCCGCGAGGTGCGCCGCGCCTTCGTGCCGCAAGCGGGCACACAGTTGCTGGCGGTTGACTACAACCAGATCGAGCTGCGCGTCATGGCGCACTTCTGCGAGGACCCCACTCTGCTGGAGGCCTTCCGCCAGGAGCAGGACATCCATGCAGTTACCGCCGCTACCGTCTTCGGCATCCCGCTGGAGGAAGTCAGCTACAAGGAACGCGACTTCGCCAAGCGCGTCAATTTCGGTCTCATCTATGGCATGGGGGCCTACAGCCTCGCCAGCGACAGCGACCTCACGCTGGCCGAGGCGCGCAAGTTCATCGACGACTACTTTGGCCGGATGCCGCGCATCCGCGACTGGATGGACGCGACGAAGGCGCAGGCACGCAGTGGCCCGGTCACGACCCTGTTCGGGCGCCAGCATGAATTCCCCGTGCTGCTCGACAGCCGCAGGAGCAACCCGGTGGCCGTCAGTCGCGCGGAACGCGTCGCCATCAACCTGCCCATCCAGGGCAGCGCTGCCGAAATCATGAAGCGCGCCATGATCGACCTGCATCACGCGCTCGCCGCTCACAGACTGGACGCGCGCATGATCCTGCAGGTGCACGATGAGCTGGTGCTGGAAGTGCCCGACGGGCAGTTGGCGGAGACCAGCCGCCTCGTCGTGGACGTGATGGAGCAGGCTGTCGAGCTGAAGGCGCAGTTGCGCGCCAACGCCGAAGTCGGCCTCAACTGGCGCGACATGCAGCCCCTGGCGCAGTAGTCGCGATGTTGGCAGACCCGCTTGCGGACGCTATGCTTAAGCAAAGTCGCAAGCTGTACCACAGGAAACAATCCGGCATGCCAAGACACTTTCTCAACCTTGAAGACTGGTCTACCACTGACTTGCAGGGACTGCTGCATCTGGCGACGGAACTGAAGCGCGAATGGTGCGCCGGCGGTAACCGTCCCCTTTTGTCAGGTCAGACCCTGGGCATGCTCTTCCAGAAAGCCTCGCTACGCACGCGCGTCTCTTTCGAGGTTGGCATGAACCATCTGGGCGGGCACGCCATCATGATGGGGCCGGAGGAAGTCGGCCTGGGCAAACGCGAAAGCGTCGCCGACGTGGCGCGCGTGCTCTCCGGCATGGTGCAGGGCATCATGGCCCGCGTCTATGCCCACGAGGACGTCGAGCAGCTGGCGCAGTGGGCGTGTGTGCCGGTCATCAATGGTCTGAGCGACGGCCGCCACCCCTGCCAGGTCCTGTCCGACATGCTGACCATCACCGAGCACTTCGGCCGGACGGATGGCCTGCGTCTCTGTTATCTTGGCGACGGCAACAACATCGCGGCCTCGCTGGCGCTGGCCTGCGCGCACTTCGGCACGCACCTTACGCTAAGTTCGCCAGAGGGCTATGGCCTCGACGAAAGCGTGCTGGACGCTGCCGCGCAGATCAACCCGAACATCGATATCCGGCTGCAAGCTTTGCCCGTCAACGCAGTGCAGGACGCGGACATCCTGTACACCGACACCTGGGTGAGCATGGGGCAGGAAGCGGAAGCCGCCGAGCGCCGGGCCGCTTTTCGTCCCTGGCAAATGAACGCAGAGCTGGTGAGCCTGGCGCCCGCGCAAGCGGTCGTCATGCACGATTTGCCTGCCTACCGCGGCAAAGAGATCACCGATGAGGTGGCCGACAGCGCGCGTTCGCTCATTTTCCCCCAGGCCGCCAACCGCCTGCACGCCCAGAAGGCCATCCTGGTCGAGTTGATGGGAGCGCGCGCCAGCGCCTGAAGTGTAGCGTAACCGGCATACGCCGGACTGGAAGACTGCCTTGCAGGAACTGTTGTGGGTCTTCGATAACCTGAGTTTGAGCGCGCTGGTTGACATTCTGCTGGTCGGCCTCTTGTTCTTCGCCCTCAGTTATCTCATCAGTTCCACGGCAGTCGCGATGCTGCGCGGTGTCATCTTCGTCGTGGTCGGCATGGTGCTGGTTTCACGTCTCTTCGAACTTACCGCGCTCAGCTGGCTGATTGGCCTGGCCCTGCCCCTGCTACTCATCGCATTGCCGGTCATTTTCCAGCCGGAGCTGCGGCGCGGGCTGGAGCAGCTAGGTGGCGCCGGCATCTTTGGCCGCGGCCGCCGCCCCTCCGCCACCGTGCGCCAGCACCTCATTGACGAGATCTGCGCCGCCACTGCGCTGCTGGCCGAGCGCCGCCACGGGGGCCTCATCGTGCTGCAGCGCAACAGCAATCTGGACGAGTACATCCGCACCGGCATCCCGTTGGACAGTGAACTCTCATCACAGCTTCTGCTTACCATTTTCTGGCCACGCACCGAGCTGCACGACGGCGCCATCATCGTCGATGACCTGGGGCGCATCGCCGCCGCCGCCACCGTACTGCCGCTTTCCGCCAGCCGCAATCTAAACAATCCTTCCCTGGGAACCCGCCATCGCGCTGCATTGGGCATCAGTGAAGTCAGCGATGCCGTCACCGTGGTCATCTCCGAAGAGACTGGCCGCATCACCATGACGGACGGCGGCCGTATGACCGGGCGCATGGACGCCCGACGCCTGAACACGGTGCTGGGCGCAATTTATGCGACTGACCCGCCCGCCATCAGATCGCTGCCGGGCTGGGTGGGTGAACGTCTTATGTCCCTGCCCATGCCGCGGCGGACCCGTCGCGAGCCATCCGCATGAGCCAGGCGCCTGCGCCACAGCGGGCGACATCGGGCCGAAACCTTGCGTGGCTGGTGGCATCGATGGTGCTGGCCTTCATGGTGTGGTTCGTCGCCACGCTGGACCGGGACCCGGTCAGTGAACGCATCTTTCGCAATGTGCCCATCCTCATAACCGTCGCGGAGGGCATGATTGTAACCGGGCAAAGTCGCGAATTCGCCACGGTAACAGTGCGTGCGCCCAATTCTACGCTGGCCCTGCTGGCGCTGGATGACATTGTGGTGCAGGCACGGCTTGATGACCTGGGCCAGGGCGAGCACAACGTCGCACTGCAAACCAGCGTTTCGCGGCGCGCCATCCCGGATACCTCTCCCCGGCAACTCTACGTCCAGCAGGAGCCCCTGCTTGAAAGGCAGGTGCCGGTCGCAGTGGACGTGATGCAATCCTTGCCACGCGGCTTCGAAATCGGGGAGGAGGGGCTACAGCCGGCGAGCCCGGAAGTGCTGGTCAACGGGCCCCAGGGCAGGGTGGAGGAAGTGGTCGCCGCCCGCATTTCGCTCAATTTATCGCAACGACGCAGCGACTTCAGCGACGAACTGCGCCTGCAGCCGGTCAACGCCGACGGCAGCATCGTCAGCGACGTCAGCCTGTCGCCCCCGACGATGCTGGTGGAGGTGCCCGTGCGCACCCGTTCGGACATCCGCCAGGTCAGCGTCCAGCCCAATATCCTCGTCGACACTTTGCCCGAGGGTTACACGCTCAGTGCAGTGACCTACAATCCGGAAGTGGTGCTGGTCAGCGGCAACCCGGAAGCGCTGGAAAGCGCGCCGGACACCCTCTCAACCGACCCGATCAGCCTTGAAGGTCGCAACAGCAGTTTCGAGGTACAGACACGGGTCAGCACCGCCGGTGAAGACCTGTTTGTCTTCGGCGGCCAGGGAATCACCGTCTCTATCGGCATCACGCCGCTGCTCACCAGCCGCCAGTTTGACCAGGCGCCGGTTAAGTTCATTGGGCTGGCGGACGAACACACAGCCAGCCTGTCGCCGGACACGGTGACGGTGCTCGTCACCGGCGCACGCAACGCTCTGGAGACCATGAGAGCGGCCGATCTACGGGTACTGGTCGACCTCAATGAACTGGACGTGGGCAGCCATTCTGTAGCGCCGGACGTCAGCCTGAATCTGGACAGCGATGATGTGGAGAATATCTCCGTCCTGCCCTCCGTGATCGACGTCGCAATCAGCGCAGCCGGGCCCGACTCCAGCGAAGCGGCGGCGGAGAGCGCAGACGGCGCTTGACAGTGATGGCCCGTTCTGTTGAAATCGGGCTCCACAGGGACACACAAGAAACTCATGGCACCGAAACCGCTTGTTGCGCTCGTCGGGCGTCCCAACACCGGCAAAAGCACGCTGTTCAATCGCCTGGTCGGGGGCCGCGTGGCCGTCATTGATGACATCCCCGGCACCACGCGCGACCGCATCCAGGGAGAGTGCGAGTGGACTGCCGTGCCTTTTCACGTCGTCGACACCGGCGGCATTGAGGTCTGGCAACCGGGCGGCAGCCGCGATACGCGGCCGCTGGCCGAAGGCAGCGTCGACTTCATCCCGCAGATTGAGGGCCAGGCGATGCTGGCCGCCAATGATGCGGACGTCATCCTCATGGTCGTCGACAGCGAACAGGGCATCACCGCCGCAGACGAGCACATCGCGCAGGTGCTGCGCGAGCACAGCGACGGTCGCCCGGTCATCGTGGCCGCCAACAAGGCCGACAACGATGCACGCAGTGAAGACGCCTTCGAGTTCTATGGCCTCGGCTTCAGCCAGGTGTTCCCGATCAGCGCCTATCACAACCTGGGGGTTGGCGATTTGCTGGATGCGGTCGTCACCGCCTTTGGCAATGTTACGCGCCTGCAGGCAGACGATGACGCAGAGGATGACACGCTAAAAGTCGCTATCACCGGCCGTCCCAACGTCGGCAAGAGCAGCCTGCTCAACCGCTTGCTGGGCGAGGAGCGCGTCATTGTCAGCCCACTCGCCGGTACCACGCGCGACGCAATCGACACCCAGATTCTCTGGCAGCGCATGCCTGTCACACTGATCGATACGGCCGGCATCCGTCGCCGCGGCAAGATCGACCCCGGCGTGGAGAAGTTCAGCGTGCTGCGCGCCATGCGTGCCATCGAACGGGCGGACGTCGCGCTGCTGGTTATCGACGCGCTCGACGGTGTCACCGAGCAGGATCAGCACATCGCCGGCGCCATCCTTGAGGCGCGCAGCAGCGTGGTGGTGGTCGTCAACAAGTGGGACGCGCTGAAAAAGGACGCGTACACCATGCCCGCATTTCTGGAAGACATGCGCGAGAAATTCAACTTCCTGCCGGAGGCCCCGGTCATCTTCATCAGCGCGCTCACCGGCCAGCGAATCCACCAGGTGCTGGAAGTGGCCAACCGCGTCTACGAGGCGCGCAGCATGCGCCTGCCTACTTCCACGCTTAACCGCATCCTGCGCGAGGCCATGCACGATCATCCGCCGCCGCGCCGCGGCACGCGCCAGTTGCGCATCTTCTTTTGCGCGCAGGTGGCCGTGGATCCGCCCGTGATCCTCTTCCACGTCAATGACACGCGCCTGGTGCACTTCAGCTACAAACGCTTCCTGGAGAACCGCATCCGCGCCGCCTGCCCCTTCGAGGGCACCCCCATCGTGCTCAGCTTCCGTCCGCGCGACGGCAAGTTGTGAGGCCTGGCGCATTGCCGTGCCCCGGCGCTAACGTTACACTGCGCGCTGGCCAAGCTCCTTCGTCATGACCCAGGGAGGCTCTATGCACGCCGCCCCCTACAGCCTGCCGCGCCCGCGTCTGCGCCGCCGCGGCCTCTTGTTCGAGCTCGTCGAGTCGCTCTTGCTCATGGCGATGATTTACACCCTGGTCGACATGGCCTCAGTACGTTTTTACGTCGATGGCCCGAGCATGGAACCCAGTTTTTTCAGCGACCAACGCGTCATTGTGTCGCGTGTCAGCTACTACCTGCGTCAGCCAGCGCGCGGGGAGATCGTCGTCTTTCAGTCGCCGGACCGCCCCGGTATCGATCCGCCGCTCATCAAGCGCGTGATTGGCCTGCCGGGAGAAACAGTCGCGCTGCGCGACGGCCATGTCGAAATCAACGGGCGTCCGCTTGACGAGGACTTCATCAATGAGCCCTGCAGCGACAGCCGCTGTCGCGACAGGGAGTGGCAACTGGGCGCAGACGAATTCTTCGTGATGGGCGACAACCGCAATCACAGCCGTGATTCGCGCGTGTTTGGCCCGGTCAACCACGCCAATTTGATCGGCGAGGCGGTTTTCCGCTACTGGCCGCCGAACGACTGGAGTCTGCTCGCAAGCTATCGCTTCCCGGCAGATCCCTTCGGCTGAGCGCACCCGGCTGCGGGCGCTGTCGCCCTGCCAGGCTCCGTGCTATAGTCCAGAGTGACAGGGGAGACAATGCGTGGCACGCCGCCTGGCTAACGGGCGTTCAGAGTTCCCATTGATTCCGACTCCTGCCTGCCAGAAAACGCCAAACTATGGCCGGCGCTCGAAAGGGTTGTGGACGCCATGCCTGCAGCAGAAGGACCACAGGAGATGACATGCGACTGATCACAGTCTTGATCGCGCTGCTGCTGATCACCACGCCGCTGCTGGCCCAGGATGAGGCACCGCCTGGCTGCAACACAGACACCATGGCCGACATCTTCGCCTCGCTGGCCGAAGGGCTGCCGCAGCAGACTATCCCCGTAGACCAGGCCATTTACATTATTGACGTGCTGCAGGAGTCGCTGGGCGCCCTGCGCTCGGCATGCGCTGGCGAACTTTGGTCCGACCCTGACGCGCCGGACTACAACAGCATCCCCCAGGCGCGCGCGGCTGATGGCGGATTCATCCTCGGTGACCCGAAAGCGCCGATCACCGTTGTGGAATTTGGGGACTTCCTCTGCCCGCACTGCCAGACCTACCACGCAACCATGCGTCAGGTGATCGAGACCCATGTTGTTAGCGGCCAGGCCCGGCTTGAGTATCGCATGTTCCCGGTCGTCGATCCCTACGCCTCAACGCTGACCGCCAACCTGGTCGAATGCGCGGAAATCCTGGCGCCGGGCAGCTTCTGGCGCGCGAACGACCTCATGTATGAACTCACCAGCGCCGGCTTCAACGGTCTGACCCCCTTCACCTTTGCCTCCCGCGCCGGCCTGGACTACAACGTCATGACCGCCTGTGTCAACGAGCAGGCAAATCAGGTCGTCGCCGACAGCGAACTGGCGCAGAGTACCGGAGTCACCGGGACTCCCTCCATCCTGCTCCGCCGCGCTGACGGCGAACTGGTCTTCATCGAAGACCAAAACGGCAACCGGGTGATGAGCAGCATTCCCTTTTTTGTACTCGAGAGCGAGATTGCAGCATCCCAATGAGCATGAACGAAACTGAGCTGCGCGAACAGATTTGTCACATCGGCCGTCTGCTTTATCGCAGCAACCTGATCGACAGCGCCAGCGGCAACATCAGCACGCGCCTGGCACCCGGGCGCATTCTGTGCACGCCCAGTGGCCTGGCCAAGGGCTTCATGCGGCCGGAGCAGCTCATCGTGGTGAACATGGAAGGCGAGCGCGTCGACACGCCGAATGCGGACAACATTAATCTGCGTCCCACGTCGGAACTGCTGATGCACCTGGAGTGCTATCGTCAGCGCGACGATGTGCAGGGCGTGGTGCACGCCCATCCGCCCAACGCGGTCGCGCTCACCCTGACCGGGCACGGCTTCAGCGAATGTGTCATCCCCGAGGCCATCGTGTTGCTGGGAGTTATCCCGGTGACGCCCTACGCCACGCCATCCGGCCCCGAGAACCGCGACGCCATCAGCCGGCTCGTACGCGAACACGACGCCATCATGCTGGCCTATCACGGTTCCCTGACCGTCGCCGAAAATCTTTGGGACGCCTATCTGTTGCTGGAGACGCTGGAACACACGGCCAAAATTATGGCCACGGCGCGCAGCATTGGCCCCATCCAGCCGCTGCCGGCCAGCCAGGTGCACAAGCTCTTCGCACTGCGCAAGCAGATGGGGAAAGACCGGCCCGGCGATGAAGCGCGCTTCGAGGCGGCCTGGGGTCTGGGCGCCGCCGCCAGCGAGGCGCAGAACGGGACGTCAGACGGCGCCTGAGAGGCGATTTTCGCTTGACACCCGGCGCCCCCGTCGTTAGACTGCGGGCGCTACAAGGCCCCATCGTCTAGTGGCCCAGGATGTCACCCTTTCAAGGTGAAGACACGGGTTCGAGTCCCGTTGGGGCTATGCGGAAGCCGCCGTCCAGGCGGCTTTTGTTATGTAACTAACATCAGGAAACTCGATTACATATCGACGCAATTACAGATTTCGGAGAAGAAAAGATGAATATCCTGGAACAAGGTGGGAAATGTTTGTATATCTGGAAACCAAATGGGCCACGACCTAGATTGCATATGCATACACATAAAAGAAAAAAGGGGCCATCCAATAAAGACAAGCTTTTGGCTGAAAAGTTTATGCAAGCAATTTCGAGCGCGACAGGTGTTCAAGGAGACATCAGAGAAAACATTGATCGCTGCAACCTGTTTTGGGAACATGAGAAAGTATTTACCGCCACTTACTGGCTACTAAATCAAAGTGAATTTGTCAGCAATTTGACAGAGGCACGTCTCGCAGCACTACAAAGTTACATTGACATACAAATCAACAGTGAAAGAGAGGCTTCCCGTATAGCGCGAGAAACATTGTGTTTCATTCTTGATGACGGTCGGGAACTTACTTCGCAGGCCTCGAGTGTTGGTTTCCTTGCAGATAGAGATGGATTCTCATGCATATACTGCAAAACACCTCTGGAAGAACCAGAAATTGATCATTTGGTACCTTATTCCTGGACCTGCGCCAATTCTCGAAGTTCAGATCCAGGTGATTTTGTGCTTTCTTGTTCCCAATGCAACAAAGCAAAAAGCGCCAGGACTGAGATTGAGTACATGGCTTCGAGTGGGGACAAGGTCGCTAAATTCGTTTTAGGCATACAGTGAGGTTTTGACGCCACTCAGGCCCCCTGCTAGAATGCGCCTGGTTCGCTACCGCTGCGCTTCATTGCAGGCGGGCTCTGCAGCCAGACACGCAGGGTAGCAATTTACGGCATTCGATCCATTCAGGAGGAAGTATGTTTCGGTTTCGTCCGCTTTTGCTTTTGCTGACCATCGCCCTGGTGGTCACGCCTGCCCTCGCGCAGGATGACGTCCCTACCATCTAGATCTACAAAAACGCGGGCACGCTGCAGTTCGACGCCGGCCGCAGCAGCGAAGCCCTGGTCGAGTTCGTCGATATCTACCCCACGCTGGTAGATTGCGCCGGCCTGCCCATGCCCACGCAGCAAATGGACGGCATTAGCCTGAAGCCGTTGCTGAATGATCCGGCACACAAATGGAAACGCGCCGCTTTCAGCCAGTTCCCGCGCCCCTGGGCCTACGCCGGTCGCCCGGCCGTGATGGGCTACACCCTCCGAACGGAACGCTGGCGCTACATCGAATGGCAGGACTTCTCCAGCGGCGAAGCCCTCGCCTGCGAGCTCTACGATTATGAAGCCGACGGCAAAGAGTTACGCAACCAGGCCGGGGCCGTGGAATGCGACGCTACGCTTGCCGAACACCGGCAATTGCTGCGCGACGGCTGGCCTGACTGTTTGCCACCGGATACACCATGATTTTCAGCGGCGGTCTCATCCTGCGTGGCCTGTTACGCTCTGCCACGCTGGAGGGCATGGAGGAGACCTCTTTCATGGAAAAGCCGCCGCCGGCCGCGTCGCTGCGCTCGGCGCTAATCATCGTCAGCACTGTGCCAGTGCTTTTCATTTATCCCTTCATCCAACGTTATTTTGTCAAGGGCATCATGATCGGAGGCGTAAAGGGCTAATGAGCGACACGCTCGAACTTAAGGGAGTCATTCCCCCCATCATCACTCCGCTGGACGCCAGTGGCGCGGTCGATGAGGATGCCGTCGCGCGTCTGATCGACTTCCAGCTACACAGCGGCGTATCCGGCATCTTCATCATGGGCAGCAGCGGCGAGGGCCCCTGGCTGGACAGCGCGCAACGTGAAGCGCTACTGCGCGCCAGCGTGCGCGCCATCGACGGGCGCGCCCCGCTGCTGGCCGGCGTCCTGGAGCCGGTCGCCTCGCGCGTGATCGAGCGGCTGCCGCAGCTGCAGGATATGGGCGCAGACGCCGCCGTCGTGGCAACGCCCTACTACTTCCAGGCGGATGAGGCTGTCCAGCGCGCCCACTTTGACGCGATCGCCGCCGCAACTCCGCTGCCACTTGTGCTCTACAACATCCCGCAGATGACGCACAATCCATTGACGCCGGCTACCGTGCGGCACGCGATGCAGCATGAGACTGTCGTCGGCATCAAGGACAGCGGTGGCGACTGGCAGGTCTTCAGCGATCTGTTGGCCTTGCATGAGCAGCGGCCGGATTTCCAGGTACTGCAGGGCGCGGAGCACCAGTCGGCGCGGGCAATGCGGGCCGGCGCTGACGGCCTCGTGCCTGGCATCGCCAACCTCATCCCCGCCCCCTTCTGCCGTCTGGTCGGAGACCCGCTGGACGAGGCCATGCAGCAGCTGGCCATCGACCTGGGCGCGATGCGCGAGCATGGCCACTTTATGAGCACGCTCAAGTACGCCATGTCGCTCTGCGGCTTCGGCAGCGGCCGTTGCGTCAGTAGGCCAGAGGAATTCAGCAGCAACGCCAGGACGGATATAAAGCGCCTGGTCGCCAAATTCGCGCCAGAAGCGCTGGCCTGCGCCCCTGCCTGAGAGAGGATTCTGTATGTACATCCCGCCGCGCACGGTCGCGCACAAGGTCTTTGAGATCTGGCGCAGCCCGGGGCGCTTCACCAAAAATCCTGACCTGATCGCCTTGCCATCCGGCCGGCTCATGCTGATCTACGCCGACACGGACGCACATTGGTCGATGAAGAATCAGGTGTTGACCCTGCTGGCCAGTGATGACGAGGGCCGCACCTGGTTCAAACATCGCGAAATCGACCGCGCCGATTTGACGCGCGGCGATGAACGCCTGGTCACGCCGCGGCTCAGCCTGCTGAACGATGGTAGACTGGTCGTCATCGTCGACCACGACGACGACGGCCACTTCCACGAGGAGCAGCCGCCAGGCAACTGGCTCTACTGGAGCGAGGACGAGGGCGACAGCTGGCGCGCGCAGCATGACAACGGCATCGGCGGCTTCGAGCCAGACCGCGTGATGGACCTGCCCGATGGCACCCTGGGCGTGGTCTCGCACCTCATGCGCGGCGAATACCAGGAGTTCGCCGAAGTGCTGTGGGTCTCGGCTGATGGCGGAGCCACCTGGAACGAGCGCACCACCGTGGCCTGCGATGGCTACCACCGCTTTTGCGAGGGCGCGATTGTCCTGCTACATGGCGGCTCAAGACTGGCCTGCGTGCTGCGCGAGAACCATTCCGGCGGCATTCCCTCCTTCGTCACGTTCTCCGAAGATTGCGGCCACAGCTGGTCGGCGCCGCAGCAACTGCCTTTTGCCATCCATCGCCCCTACGCCAAACAGCTGGCTGACGGCCGGGTTCTTGTCACCGGGCGCCACGTCAACGGCGGCCTGGGCACCTACGCCTGGGTCGGCGACCTGGAGGCGGAAGCAGGCGACTATCAGATTGGTGGGCCGCGGCGCAAGTTCTGTGCCAGCCAGGAAAACGATGCGCTGGTCATTGAGAACCGGCTTGAACATGAATGTCGCTACACCTTGCTGCCGCCTGAATCGAGCTTCAGCGAGGTCGATTTCGAGGCCGAACTGCGAGTGGAGGCCTCCGACAATGGTGAAGTGGCCTTCCTCTCGATCTCGCGCCTCGGCGTGCTGGTCACTGTGACGCCCGAGGGCCTCCGCATGCAGCGCGGGCGTCACCAGGTGCAGCATCAGGCTGACATGCGCCAGTGGCATCGCCTGCGCCTGCATCACCAGCGTGGCTGGCTGCGCGTGTTACTGGATGACGAACCAGTCTTCCACCGCAGCATCTACCGCGAAGAATGGCCCGCCAGCGACTTCCATGGCGGCAAGCCGAATATGCGCACCCGGTTCGGCCAGTACGGCGACAGCGGCCGCAGTTTCTGGCGTAGCGTGAGTTATCGCCTTTGCAATCCCACGCTCGCCAACCACGAGTGGTGCTGGGACGCAGCGGACGGTGCATGGCCCGATCAGTACCAGCGAGAGCGTCTCATCCAGGTCCATGGCAACCACCCGGCGCAGCAGCCTATGCCTGACCATGGCTACTCCTCCTGGATTGAGCGCGACGACGGCCGCATCTTCCTCGTTGACTATACGAACTGCGGCGATGTGCCCAACACCAGCCACCTGGTTGGCGTATACCTTGAGCCGGAGGACATGGCCTGATGACGCCCAACATCCTGTGGATTTGCACTGACCAGCAGCGCTACGACACGATCCGTGCCCTCGGCAACGAATACATCCATACGCCGAACATCGACCGCCTCGTGCAGGAGGGTGTGGCCTTCACACACGCCTTCTGCCAGAGTCCCATCTGCACGCCCAGCCGCGCCAGCTTCCTGACCGGCATGTATCCCGGCAGCGTGCATGGCTGTATGAACGGCAACGAACGTTGGGCGGAAGCCGCGCCGCTGGTGACCAAGCTGCTGGCCGATGCCGGCGTCGACTGTGGCCTGAGCGGCAAGCTGCACCTTGCCGGTGCGCAGGGTCGAGTCGAGCCGCGCCCGCTGGACGACGGTTATCGCGTCTTTCACTGGAGCCACGGCTCCAGCACCGAATGGGAACCCGGTCAACACGCCTGGGGCGACTGGCTGCGCAGCCAGGGTCATGAGCAACGCGAGTTTCTGGAAGACCCGGACAACTTCCCGCCCGAATTGCATCAGACGACCTGGTGCACCGATCGCGCCATCGAGCACATTGAGACGGCCTCAACGCCCTGGCTGATGAGTGTCAACATCTTCGACCCGCACGTGCCCTTCGATCCGCCGCAATCCTACATGCAGCGCTACGACCCGGCCGCTCTGCCCGGCCCGCTCTTCCGCGAAAGCGACCTGCAGGCGCAGGCCGCGCTGGCCGGCATCGACTTCCAGAATCCCGCGCGCCGACCGGAAGAGTTTGACGCAACCCGCATCAAGGCGGCCTATTACGCCATGATCGAGGTCATCGACGACAACGTGGGGCGCATGCTGGATGCGCTCGAACGAACTGGCCAGCGCGAAAACACGCTCATCATCTTCATGAGCGACCACGGCGAGATGCTGGGCGATCACGGTCTGGTAGCCAAGGGCTGCCGCTTCTATGAAGGGTTGGTGCGCGTGCCGCTGATCTTCTCCTGGCCCGGGCAGATTGAATCCGGCCTGGTCAGCGATGCGCTGGTCGAGCTCATCGACATCGCGCCCACCCTGCTGGAACTGGCCGGCATACCAGCGCCAGCGCTCATGCAGGGGCGCTCGCTGCTGCCCATTCTGCGCGGCGCAGCTGACCCTGGCCAGCACCGAGATTTCGTGCGCAGCGAGTTTTACAGCGCGCTCAACTCCATCGAACGTCAGCAATTCACCTGCTCCTACGCCACCATGCTGCGCGACCAGCGCTACAAGCTGGTCGTCTACCATGACTACGAACCGGGCGAACTCTTCGACCTGGACAAGGACCCTGGTGAGTTTGACAATCTCTGGGATGACCCGGATTACAGCAATGTACGCCATACGCTGATGAAACGCAGCTTCGACGCCCTCGCCCTCGCCATCGACGTCGGTACGCCCCAGGTCACCCGCTTCTAGCGCCGCAGGAGATCCGTAATGAGCAGCGAGCCCCTGTTCTCGATCGAGACCCTGTTCACGGCAGGCGATGACGACTACGCCAAATTTCGCATCCCCGGCGTTTGCGTGACGCCCGGCGGCATCGCCCTGGCGCACACCGAGGCGCGGCGCGGACGTGGCGGCGACTGGGATGACAGCGACATCCTCATGCGCCGCAGCGAGGATGGTGGTCAGACCTGGGATACGGCCAGCGCGCTGGTGCGCGGGGCGGACTATGGCGCGGGCCCGGTGCATAACTGCAACACACTCGTCGATGCAGAGCGTGGCGTCCTGCACGTAATGTTCTGCACGGGCTACGCGCGCGCCTTCCACATGGTCTCGCGTGACGATGGCCGCAGCTTCAGCGAGCCGGTGGAAATCACCGAAACCTTCGAGCGCTTTCGCCCGGAGTACGACTGGGGCGTGCTGGCCGTCGGCCTGCCCAACGGCATTTGCCTGCGCAGCGGCCGTCTGCTCTTCCCGATCTGGATCTCCATCTCGAAGACGAAGGCCCATCGCCCCAACCGTTGCGGCGTCATCTACAGCGACGACGAGGGCCGCAACTGGCAGCGTGGTGCACTGGTGCCGGACGTGGTGCCCAGCCTCAACGAATGCTGCGCGCTGGAGCTGGAGGACGGGCGCGTGCTGCTCAACATGCGCAACGGCGCCGGCGTGCAGCAGCGCGTCATCAGCGTAGGCGCGGACGGCAGCGGCGAATGGGCCACGCCCTGGCTCGATCCCGCCCTGCTTGAGCCCACCTGTCAAGGCACCCTGATTCGCTACAGCAGCGCAGCGCAGGGCCGCAGCCGTGTGCTCTTCAGCAACCCGCACAATGTGGCAGGCACGGACCACAAGGGTTCCGGCAACTTGCGCACACGCAGAAATCTGAGCGTCAAGCTGAGCTACGACGAATGCCGCACCTGGCCGGTGGATCGCGTCATCGAGCCCGGTCATTCCGGTTACAGCGCGCTGGCCGTTAGCCCGGACGGAACGATCCTCTGCGCCTTCGAGGGCGGCAGTCCTGATAGCCAGGATTCCGACGACCTGCTGGCGCTGGCGCGTTTCAATCTCGCCTGGCTGAGCAAGGGCAAGGATTGCGGGTAATGCCGCGGCAGCCCAACATCCTGCTGATCTTCTGTGACGAGTTGCGCGCTGATGCGCTCGCCTGCATGGGCAATCCGGTCATTTGCAGGCCACAAATCGGCCGCATGGCAGCCGCCGGCACCAGCTTCACGCAATGTATGGTCACCCAACCTTCCTGCACGCCCGGCCGCGCCTCCCTGCTCAGCGGCTGCTGGCCCTCGGCACCGGGGACGCGCATGGTCGGCTGTCATACTCCCGACGATGCGCGCTTTCTGCCCCATGTGCTGGCCGTCGCTGCGGCTGGCGCACAGCTGCGACGGGCAAGCTGCACTTCGTGCCGCAGCGCGATGAACCGGCCGCGCTGCAGTCCGCGCTGGCGCAGCAGCGCCACTACTACGGTTTCCGTGAAGTGGACCTGGTCGACGGCCATGGCGACCATTGCTTCGGCCCGCAGTACACGCCCTGGCTTGAAGCACAGTGCCCGGACTGGCAAGCGCGGCTGAAGCGACGCAAACGTTTGCCACGCGGCGTGGATTGCTGGAGTTGGGAGCTGCCTGAACGGGTTCATTCCAGCAACTATCTCGGCATGCGCGCCGAACGGTTTCTCGCGGCCGCGCAACATGACGGGCAACCCTTCTTTCTGCAGGTCTCATTCCCTGACCCGCACTATCCCTTCATGGTGCCCGAGCCCTGGGGCAGCATGTATAACCCGGCGGACATGCCGCCGCCCCTGCCCCCGCTGACGGAGGCGAGCGGGCTGCCCGCGCTGCACGAGCAGGTTTACTATCGCCGCGGCGGACAGCTCACCCGTGCCGACGGCCATCCAACCGACCGCGTCATTGGCATTCCGCCGCAGGAGTGGTCGCGTTATTCGCTCGCCGACTGGCAGCAGGTCAAGGCCCTTTACTACGGCATGGTGACGCTCATCGACCACAACGTGGGCCGCATCCTCGACGCGCTGGATGCCAGCGGCTTGGCGCAGGACACAATCGTGCTTTTCGTCTCGGATCATGGCGACCATCCGGGCGACCATGGCCTGTATGGCAAGGGCCTGCCCTATGACGCGGCCCTGCGCGTCCCGCTCATATGGCGCGGCGCTGGCATCGCAGCCGGGCAGCGGCGTCATGAAGTCGCCAGCACGCTCGACATCGTGCCCACGCTGCTGGAGCTGGCGGGCGTCGAGCCGCCGGAAGGCGTGCAGGGACACTCGATGCACGCGCAACTCGGCGGCGACCCGTCACCCCTGCGCAGCGCAGCACTCAGCGAGAACGATGACGACTTTGTGCCAATGAAAATGCGCGTGTTGACCAGCGCGCGCTGGAAGCTGGTGCATTACCTCAACGAGCCCGTCGGCGAGCTGTATGACCGGGTCAAGGACCCGGGCGAGATGCGCAACCTGTGGGCCGAACCACAACACAATGCCCTGCGCACGCTGCTGACGGCGCAACTGCTCGATGAGGTCATCTGCAGCCAGGAGATGCGCAACGGCCGGCGACAGTCGCCGGCGCCCGCAGTGCCGCACTGGATTGCCAACTCGCCTTAAAATAAACCAGGCCGGACAATTGTCTGCCCGGCCTGGTAGCGTGTTGCGAGACTGTCGCGCTAGCCCATATCTTCGAGCGCCTCGGCGATCAGCTCGTTGGCCTCAATCTCGGCGGCGATGGCGGCTTCCATCACATCCTGGCCGCCCGTGGTGATGTTGGCAATCAGCTCCTGCACCACGGGGCCAACCCTGTCGGAACCGACGAGCACGGGCTCCGACCAAAGCTTCGTCCCGCTGTCCAGCAGCACTTCGCGAATGCTGTTGAACTGCGGGTTATCGGCGAGGAAAGCATCGCTCAGCCCTTCAAGACCGGCCCGGGTGTAGGGCTGATACTGCGCGTATTCGGTCCAGGTGACCTGCGACGCAGGCGACGCCAGGTGCTTGAGGAATAGCCAGGTCGCCAGCTGACTCTCCGGCGAGCTGACATAAAGACCCATGCTGCGCTGGTAGACCTGCAGCGTGCGATTGTCACCGCTCCAGGGCACGGTCGTGTTGACCCACTCAATGTCGCTGCCGACGGCCTCGATGTCCTTCTTGATGAAGGGCACGCCGACGCTGCTGCCGACGGCCATCGGATTCAGCGCAAAGGCGAAGTCAGCCGTGTTGACGTAGGGGCCGTCCGGAATGTAGGCGCAGCCGTCGTTGTAGAGGTCCTGGAAGAACTGCAGCACTTCTACCGATTTCTCGTTGCTGAAGCTGTAGGCGCCGGCCATCTCGTCATAGATGTAGCCGCCATTGGCGACGATGAAGGAATAGAGGTCGTTGTCGTTGGTGCGCAGCGGGAAGCCCTGCACGTCCTCGCCTGCTGCCCCGGACAACTCGTTGGCCGCGCAGGCCGCCTCACGAAAACTCGCGAGGTCGGTCGGCGGGCCATCCATGCCCAGCCCGGCCAGCATACCGAGGTTTACCGACAACACGTTGGCGGACATGCCGACCGGCCAGGCCAGCAGTTGGCCATTGAAAGGCTCGAAGGGCACGCGGTTGATGGCCAGCAGGTCATGGTTGAGATTCTCCATGCCCATGTCGTCGAAGCCCCAGACCGGGTGATCCAGATAGGCGTCCAGCGGCACCAGCACACCATCCAGATAGTAGCCCATGGCGTTGTTGGAGAAGACCGCGCCGCTCAGATTGGGCAGCTCGCCGCTGACGATGCCCGTGCTCAGCTGGTCGATGAGGCCGCCGGTGTTGCCTTGATACACCTGCTCGACAGTGATGCCCCACTCGTTGTTGCTGTTGAAGTCGTCGATGATCAGCGTCATGGCTTCCGCCTGCGCGCCATCCCATTCGTGCCAATAGTCGATGGTGAGGCCCATTGGCAGTTCGTCGGGAATGCTCATCTGCGCGCCGGTTACGCCGACGGCCATCAGCATTACGATCAGGGCGAAAAGAAAGGCAATTTGTCTCATGTTCGAAGTTCTCCCTGTTCTGAACAAGGTTTGCCGCATCGGTTTCAACCGGTGCCGGCTCACGAATGTAATCCTACTCTAGCCCTTGGTGCCGGTTGTGGCAATCCCCGCCGTGAACTGCTTCTGCGTGAAGAAGTAGAGCACGAGGATGGGCACGATCATGATGACCGAGGCCGCCATCTGCAGGTGGAACTCGTCGCCGGCGTCCGCCTGCACAAACTTGGTCAGCCCGAAGGCGACCGGCCGCCATTCGTCCGTCTGGATCACCAGCAGCGGCCACAACAGCGCGTTCCAGGAGCCGATGAAAGAAAAAATCACGACGGTCATGATTGCCGGCCGCGAAAGTGGCACGACGACGCGCAACAGGAAGAGCAGATGGCCCGCCCCGTCGATGCGCGCGGCATCCCAGAGTTCGTCCGGAATCTGCGTGAAGAACTGGCGCAGCAGAAAGATGGTGAAGGCCGAGGCCATGAAGGGAACCGTCAGCGCGGGCCAGCTGTTCATCCAGGCGCCCGCCGGCCCGAAGAGGCTCTGGCTGAGCCGGTTGATCCAGACCACTGTCAGGAAATTGGGAATCAGCGTGACGATGTCCGGGATCATAAGCGTCGCCAGCATCAGCGCGAAGAGGACGTTGCGCCCCCAGAAGCGCATGCGAGCAAAGGCGTAGGCCGCCGGGATACAGAAGAACAGCAGGCCGCAGACCGTGATGGCCGTGATGCGCGAGCTGTTCCACATGAACTGCGAGAAGTTGGCCTTGTCCCAGGCGATGCCGTAGTTCTCCCAAAACACCTGCGCCGGAATCACGCGCCCGACAGTGACCTCGATATTGGTCATCAGCGACCAGCTCACCATCCACAGGAAAGGCATCAGCGCCAGCAGCCCGCCGGCCGCCAGCACTACGTAGCCGAGCGTGCGCGCGCGGCGCGATTTGCTCGTCGGCGCCGCGCCCAGACCGGTGTCGTTTTGCGTAAGCTCAGCCATAGAACACCTTGCGCCCCACAATGCGATTCTGGATGAGCGTCAGCGCCAGGATGACCGCGAAGAGCACGAAGGCCATCGCCGAACCGTAGGCGTAATTTGGGTTGCCCGACTGGATCTCCTCGTAGATGTAGATGTTGAGGGTGTCCACGGCCTTGTAGGCGCCAGGCCGCCGCATCAGAAAGATTTGCGTAAAGGCCTGAAAGGTGCCGATGGTCGCAATCAGGATGAGGAAGAAAGTCGTCGGGGAGAGCAGCGGCAGCGTCACATGGCGGAACTGCTTCCAGCTGGTGGCGCCATCAATGCGCGCCGCCTCGTAAAGCTCGGCCGGGATGTTGCCCAGTCCCGCGAGGAAGATGACCGTGCTGTAGCCGGCATAGACCCACACGTTGTAGAGAATGATAACGACCAGCGCCAGACCCGGCCCGGCCAGTACTGCCGGCACCTGATCGCCGAAAATCAGGCGCAGGACGCCGGTCGGCTCCAGTAACCAGTTTTGCGGCTCGATGCCAAAGGTCGAGAGAAACTGGTTGGCAGGCGAGGCACTGCGGTGCGAGAACAGCAACGCGAATACGGTGGACGTCGCGACGAAGGGCGTGATGTAGGGCAGGAAGAAGAGGATGCGAAAGAAGGACTTGCCGCGGATGTTCTGGAAGAGTAGCACCGCCAGGCCGAGTCCCAGCGTCAGTTGCAGCGGCACGGAGAAGAACGAATACATTACGGTGACGCTGAAGCCCCGCAGCATGTCATCATCAGCCGCGGCCAGGGCCTGCGGCAGCTGCATGATGAGCAGGACGGCGCCGAGCACGGCCATGATGACCAACAGGACGCGGCCAATAAAATGTCGGTCGCTGAACTCGGCCGGCACCCCCTGCCACAGCTTGAGGGCCACGCCCATCAGCCCGGCGCCCGCGCTGATGAGGATGATTTGCGTCCAGACCGGGAGCTCGGCGCCTTCCGCGCGCGCTTCTGCTACAGCCAGTCCCAGCTCGTCCAGGGTCATTTGCAACATCAGCGCGCCCGCAGCCAGGGCCAGCGCCATCCCCGCCGCCAGCAACAGGAAGTAGCCGGCGCGCTGCGGCCGCAGCAAACGCCCGAGCAGCAGCAGCGCCAGCAAAAACAGCGCCAGCGCCAGCCACATCAAATTTGCCGCCTCAATCACCTGCGGGAACTGGAAGCTGGCGAAGAACTCGCCGATGAATAACTCGCGCGTCATTTCCTGGCCGCGCAAGCGCACCGGCACGTTCAGCACTACCGGCAAGAGCAGAAAGAACCAGTTGACAAAGGCCAGCAGGGCGCCCGCTCCCAGGATGCCCGGCAGCAGCCAGGCCAGGCCGCCAGGCTCGTCGCGGCTCGCGCGCCGGATGCGCCACAAGGCGTACAACCCCGTCAATAGCAGACCCAAAGACAGCCAGAAGAATATGACGAAGCCGAAGTTGCCAAGCGCCTTGATGTAGCCGTCGAGGCCGCGCCATTCATCCGGAAAGCGGCGCCAGCGATGCAGGCTCACAAAGAAGGAGAAGGTGACCGGGAAGAAGCCGAAGAGGAAAATGATCGCGCCGGCGGGCGCCAGAAAGAGCCAGGCCGTCAGGTTCTCCCGCAGGATGCGCCTGCGACGGAAGGTTAGCAGGCCCCGCTCCACCACCATTGCGCTCCCTTCCGCTCTCACTGGCTGGCCCGATTGTAACACGCCGGGCGCCTGCGCGCGTTTGTGGCGCCCGGCGCGCTGCGCTAGACTCTCTGCGTCGCGAGAGGAGCCTGCCATGTCGCCAACGGAATTGCTGCCCGGTCGCTTTCAGCCGCTGGAGCATGTCCTGTTTTACGACGACTTCGACGAGGGTCTGCGCGGCTGGACGGCGCTCATCGGCAACTACGAGCACAGCCTCGACAGCATCCTGCCGGAGTACAGGGACCTGCGACCGCCGCAGCTCAGCAACCAGAGCATGTGGGATACAGGCACGGCCGGCTCGATGACCGGCGCCTACTCGCTCAAGCTGGCCACGCGCGCCCGTCCGGGCAGCCTCGCTGTGGCCGTCAAACGTCACACCTTTCGCAAGCTGACGCAGTTGCGCTTCGAGTGTTTCTTCTGCTACAAGCCGGAAGCCGATTCGCTGCGCCTCTCGGCGACGGACTTGCGCGCCTTTGGAGTACTATTTGATATTCAGGACGGCTTCCGCCAGCCGCGCCACCGCTGGATGCCGCACTTGCGCTACCTCAACGCGCAGGACGGCGAGCGTATCGGTCGCTGGCAAACCAAACCGGAGACGCGGGCGGTTCATCGCATCGGCGACAGCGGCGAGACTGTTTCGCATTTTCATCTCGGGCCGGAAGGCTGGGTCGACGTGCCCAACAGCGACCAGATACTCTGTTACAACGAAATCGCCACCAAAATGAACTGGAGCTACCTGCGGCTGGATATTGATCTCGCCGCCCTGAGGTTCCTCGGCTTTCAGTGCGACGAGCAGCGCTACCCTGCCGACGGCACCCACGTCATCAAGCTGCCGCCCATGCCCAACCTTTTCAACATGCTCAACATCGCCTTTTGGGTGGAGACCGACACGGCGAAGCGCAGCTTCCTCTACGTCGATTCCTGCCTGCTTTCCGTAGCGGAGCTTTGACATGCCTCAATTGCGCGAGAGTTTCACCTTTCCCCTGGAGCGCAACGTCACCTGGCGCGGCAGTTTCGCAACGGAGCCGGCGGAGGCCGCCTGGGCCAACGAGGCCATCTTCTTCGTCCGTGTGCTGGAGAGCGACGGCCAGCTGGACGGCGCTGTTGCGCGGGCACAAATCTCACCTGACGGCATGCACTGGTGCGACGAAGGTACGGTATTCCCCCTGCCTACCGCCACCGGCGAAACGGGCTTCTGCCGCCTGCGCCACTTCGGCGGCTGGCTGCGCATCTGCGGCGAGTTGCCGCCAGGCGCAGCGCTCACGGTGATCGCCTACCTCGTGTTGAAGGGATGAGCGGCGCGCCCTGATGAACATCGAAGCGCCTGACGACCTGCTGCGCTATCTGCGCGACGCCGGCTATATCGAAGAAATCGAAACACCCCTGATAACTGCGCTGCACGGCGGCGTGTCCAACCGCACGGTGCTTGTCGAGCGTGATGATGGCAGCGCATGGGTGCTCAAACAGTCATTGCCACAGTTACGTGTCGAGGTTGAGTGGTTCTGCGATCTGGATCGTACTCACCGTGAGGCCGCCGGCCTTCGCTGGTTGTCACGCATGTTGCCCGATTCCGTGCCGGCCTACGTCTTCGAGGATCACGAGCACCACGTGCTCGCCATGAGCGCCATACCGCAACCCCATGTCAACTGGAAGGAATCGCTGCTGGCCGGACAACTCGACGATGCACACGTCGTTCAGTTCGCGCATCTGCTGGCACATATTCATCGGCTTGGCAGCGAGAATCTCGATGAAGTCGCGCCCACCTTTGCCAATCGCAATTCGCTGGAGAGCCTGCGCCTCGAACCCTACTATCTCTACACAGCAGGACAAGTTCCACCCGCGGCAGACTTGTTGCTTGCACTCACCGACGAGACGCGCGCCACCCGGCTGACGCTGGTGCACGGCGACTACAGCCCCAAAAACGTACTGCTACGCAAACAGCGTCTCATCCTGGTTGATCATGAAGTCATGCACTTCGGTGATCCGGCCCTGGATGTCGGCTTCGCGCTGTCCCATCTGCTCTCCAAGGCGCATCACGTGTTCGCCCTGCGCGCCCGCTTCGCTTCAGCTTCACTCCTCTTCTGGCGCGAGTATCAACAGAACAATGCGGCCATGGCGGACGACGTGCTTGAGGCACGCGCTGTGCGGCACGCCATGGCCTGTGTACTGGCGCGCGCCGCAGGCCGCTCACCACTGGAATATTTGAACGAGGCTGCCCGCGCGCATCAGATTGAAGCGGTGTTGCCCCTGTTTGCGCATCCCCCGACGACCATGAACGACCTGGTGCCCCGCTTTTGCGAAAGGCTCTGATTTGCCTGTCATAACCCGACTGCATGCCCTGGAAATTCTTGACAGTCGCGGCCGCCCGACACTGCAGGCCAGCTGCGAACTGCGCGGCGGAGCGCGCGGTAGTGCCTCCGTTCCCTCCGGCGCCTCAACCGGCGCCGCCGAGGCGCATGAGCTGCGTGACGGCGACCTGCGTCGCTATCGTGGGCTGGGCTGTCGCAAGGCCGTAGCCAACGTGCGCGGGGAGATCAATGATGCACTGGTCGGCAAGGAGATTGGCGATCAGGCCGCGCTGGACCAGCTGCTCGTCGAGCTGGACGGAAGCCCGCAGAAGTCTCGCCTGGGCGCCAACGCCCTGCTGGCAGTTTCACTGGCCTGGGCGCGTGCCTGCGCGGCGCAGCAGAATCTCCCGCTCTATTGCTATTTCGCGCAGCTACCTGGCTTTGCGACGCCCGCCCGGCTGCCACGCCCGACCGTCAACCTCTTCAGCGGGGGCGCGCACGCTGGCGGCCAGGTGCCGCTGCAGGACCTGCTCATCCTGCCCCTGCGCGCGCAGCAGATGGATGAGGCGCTGGAAATCTGCGTGGCGGTCTACGAGGCTGCGGCCGACCTGATCGCAGCAAAGTACGGCGCGCGCCGGCTGACTGCGGACGAGGGCGGTCTGGCACCTCCCTTCTTCAGTTGCGAAGCCATGTTCGAGGATGCACTGCTAGCCATTGAGTCCGCCGGGTACCGCCCGGGCGAGGATGTGGGCCTCGCACTGGACGTAGCGGCCAGTCAGTTCTGGCGCGACGGTCGCTATCAACTGGAGGGGGGACTGGAATCTGCAGAAATGGTTGCGCTGCTGGCGGACTGGACCCGGCGCTGGCCCCTAAGCAGCGTGGAGGACGGCCTTGCGGAAGAGGACTGGGCGCACTGGCCCGCGCTGAAACGCGCGCTCGCCGGCAAGGCCCTGACCCTCGGCGACGACCTGCTGTGCACGAATCCGGGGCGCATACGGCGCGCCATCGACGCCGACGCCGCCGACGCCCTGCTGCTCAAGGTCAACCAGATTGGCACGCTCAGCGAAGCCGCCGCGGCCTGTCAGCTGGCACGCGACGCGGGCTGGCACGTGACCGTCAGCGCACGCAGCGGCGAAACCGAAGACCACTGGCTGGCAGATCTGGCAGTCGGCTGGAGCGGCACGCACATCAAAATTGGTTCGATCACGCAGTCTGAGCGGCTGGCCAAGTACAATCGCCTGTTGGAGATCGCCGACGCCAGCGGGATGCAGCTGGCAGATTAGTCGACTTCCAGCCTGGCCACATGCGCCTCCAGGCGCGGCACCACCAGCGTCCAAAGTATCAACGGCATCAGACTGATGATTGCCATCAACAGCACGACCTGGCGCACCAGGGCCACGCCGAAGAAATCGATCAGCAGCCCGGTCAGCAGAATGCTGAACGCGCCCACGAACTGAAAGTTGGTCATGTCCAGCGAGAACATGCGCCCCAGATAGCGGTCGGGCACGCTCTTCTGGATGATGACCGAGCTGTAGGTCCAGCAGACCGAGCTGCCCATGGCGCGCAGGGTCAGGGCCAACGCCACCAGCGGCAGCGTGCCCGCGCCGCTCATCATCAGCCAGCCAAGCGACATGAACAGAAACCCGAAGCGGATCAGGCGCCGCATCACGTGCACCTGGCCATCGTTGAAACGGTTGAGCAGCAACGGCCCGGCCACTGCACCGGCGCCATAGGCTGCGTACATGATGCTGAGCGGCGTGCTGCTGTCCTTACCAATGGTGAACAATTGCGACGCGTAAATGATCATCACCGTATCGACGCTGCCCAGGCTAACGCCCGCCTTGACCAGCAACACGGCCAGCGTCGCCGGCGAACGCCGCAGATAGCGCAGTCCCTCGCGCAGGCCGCGGTTTTCCTCCACCTCTACGGCTTCCACGACTTCCACGATCTTGCGCGTGCCAGCGCTCACGCTCGTGTTCGTGCGAATGCTTATGATCAGCAGCGCCGAGACGACAAAGGTCAGCGAGTCGATCACCAGCGCGGCCGAGGTGCCCAGCTGCGATGCCACTATGCCGCCCGCGATGGCTCCGGCAGCCAGCATTGTGGACCAGGTCACGCTGCCCAGAGTGTTGGCCAGCACCAGGTCTTCCTTCGGCAAGAGCGTGGGCAACAGGGCGTTGCGGCCCGGCTCGAAGACGGCGGACAGGGTGAACTGCAGCGCGGTCAGCACATACACTAGCCACAGCATCGGCGGCCCGTCCGCCAGCAACAGCAAGAGTACGACCAGCGCGCGCAGCAAATCGCTGAGGATGAGCAGACGCTTGCGGTCCAGACGGTCGACCAGCACGCCGGCCCAGGGGCCCACCAGCATGGGCGGCACGAAACGCGCCAGCAGAAAGAGACTCACGGCCAGGCCCGAGCCGCCGCTGTATTCCTCGACCAGCACGGCCAGCACAATGGTGTTGAACCAGTCGCCCAGCAGGCTGACGACCTGGGCCAGCCAGAGGCGGGTGAAATCGGGATTGTTGCGCAACAAGCGCCAATATGCGTTCATGAGGTACTTTCGTTTGTCAGACTGCCCATTCTGGCAGCGAACGCGCTTCAGGCGCAAGGTTCCGCCGTTGTGGCGGAATGCGCCCTTCGCTATGCTGGGCGCCATGCAAGCAGTTACCCTGATCAGCATTGGCGCTGGCGGATTCCTGGGCGCCTGTGCGCGCTATCTCTTCGGCGTGTGGGTGGTCAGCCGCCTGGGGGGCGGCAGCCCGGTCGGAACTCTCGCGGTTAACTTCGCCGGCTCTTTCTTGCTGGCGCTGTTTCTCGGCTGGTCGACGCGGCAGAGCGCCCTCGCGCCACAGACGCGCCTGCTCGTCAGCGTCGGCTTCTGCGGCGCTTTCACGACCTTCTCAACCTTTGCTTTCGAAAGCGTCACGCTGGCCCGTGAGGGTCAACTGCTGGCCGCCGCGGGCAACATCCTCGGCAACAACCTGCTGTGCCTTGGCGGCGTCTGCATCGGCCTGGCGCTGGCCAGCCGGCTGTGAGTGCTGTCGGTGAATGATGCGCTCGCGGCGATTCTGCTCGGCATCCTCGAAGGCCTGAGCGAATTCCTGCCAATCTCCTCTACCGGCCACCTCATCGCAGGGGCGTCCCTGCTGGACCTGCCGGCGGGATTGCGCGGCAGCTTCGAGATTGCGATTCAGTCCGGCGCGGTATTGGCGCTGCTGCTGCATTACGGCCGTCATTTGTGGTCAGAGCTGTGGGCAATGCGGAGCGAAGCGCGGGCGCGGCGCTTCTGGTCGGGCGTGCTGGTCGCCTGCCTGCCGGCAGCGATCATCGGTCTGCTGTTGCGGGACTGGATCAAGGCCACGCTCTTCACACCTTCCGTCGTTGCGCTGGCGCTGATCGCGGGCGGAATCGTGATGCTGCTCACCGAGCGCCACGCCCGTCCAGCCAGTTCCGATGAAGAGGCCCCGGTCACGCTACGCCAGGCCCTGCTCATCGGCTGCATCCAGACGCTGGCCCTGATCCCGGGCGTGTCCCGCTCCGCGGCGACCATCATCGGCGGCATGCAGGTTGGTCTGGACCGCAGCAGCGCCACGCGCTATTCGTTCTGGCTGGCCATCCCGTTGCTGGGCGGCGCCACCCTGCTCGAGCTTGTGGAGGTCGCAGACCGGATAACAACGGCGGATCTGGGCATTTTGCTGACTGGCTGCGTCGTGTCAGCTGCAGTCGCCTGGCTGGCGATCACCTGGTTGCTGCGCTTCGTCAGCCGACACAGTCTGGCGCCCTTCGGCTGGTATCGCATCCTCGCCGGCCTGCTGCTGCTGCTGGCGTTGCAGACTGGCCTGATACCGGTCGCGTAGTTGCCTGGCGCCACGTCCGGTGCTACACTTTTAGCGGCAGTTCGGGAGAGGTCCCTGGCTATGCGCAGCGCAGGAATTCGCCTGACAGGATGGTTCAGCCTTATGTTGTCACTGTTGCTGGCTGGCTGCTATCAGGACGCGGGCCAGTCTGTCCAGCAGGATTCGCAGCTGCCCTCGCGCGTCGCGACCTTTACGCCGCAGCCGGCCGGGTTGCCAGTGACGTCCCTTGCCGTCGTCGATGAGGAGCCGGCTCCAGTCCTAGTGCCTGCGGCGAACCTGGAAACTGCCAACCAGGAAATCGATCCGCTCAACCTGACTGCCACCGCCATCATTGCGCGTGCCACACAGACTCAGGCCGCGCTCCTCGTGGCCGGCCAGGCCACCGTGGAGGTGCCCGTCGCTACGCTCGCAGCGCAGACTATCACACCCAATGGCGTCGTAGTGGCGACGGCAGTTGGATCGACTGACTGCATTCACGTGGTGCAGGCTGGCGATCGTGGCCTTAGCGCTATCGCGACTCTCTACGGCGTGACTGTGGCCGACATCCAGCAGGCATCCGGCCTGCTCAACGTTGAAGTCATTCACGTGGGCAACGAGCTTGTGATTCCTGGCTGCGGCACGACCGGTTTCCGCCAACCCGAAACACCTGGCGAGAGTTGCGAGCCGGCGCAATGGCGCTTCGTGCACACGGTGCTGGCTGGCGAGAATCTCTTCCGCATTGCGCTGCAGTACGGCCTCAATTTGGACGAACTGGCCCTGTTCAACTGCATCCCCGACCCGGCCCTGATCCGCGTCGGCCAGCAAATTTACATACCCTGACAGGCAGACCTGCCCTTGTTGTGGTCAGATGCGCCATGTATACTGGCCACCGTTTTGTGAGTCCAATGATTTGCGCCTGTGCGCGCCGGGGAATGCCACCATGTCCAATCTCGTTGACGAGTTGGTCGCACGGACGCCAGCGCGCGAGCATCCGCAGATCGCGTCGGGCGACACGGTGCGCGTGCATCTGCGTATTGTGGAAGGCGAGCGGGAACGCGTTCAGGTCTTCCAGGGCGTGGTGATTCGTCTGCGTCGCGGCGGCAACGAAGCCAACTTCACCGTGCGCCGCATCGCCAGCCATGGCATTGGCGTGGAGCGAACCTTCCTGTTGAAGAGCCCCCGCGTCGAGAAAATCGAAATTCTGCGCAGCGCCAAAGTTCGGCGCGCACAGCTTTACTACCTGCGTGACCGCCGCGGCAAGTCCGCGAGGCTCAAGGAGCGCCGGCGCCCGCGTCGCCAGTCGCAATAACGGCCCCGCCGGCCATCAGCCCTGCCCGGACTGTTCAACCCCTTATGAGTTCTGCTGCGTTCTCTGCTTCAGGATGTAGTAGGTTCCCTTCTTGGTGCCCACCTTGAGCAGGATGCCCTGTTCGACCAGATCAACGAGGTCCAGGCGCAGCGTCTCGGAAGAGACCCCCTGACAGCGTGTGCGATATTCGCGGTTGGTGATGGAACCGTGTTCACGCAGATACTGCAGGGCGCGCTGCTGGCGCGGATTGGCGCTGGCGACCCAGGCGGGCAGCGGTGCCTGTTCGCGCGAGTTGCGCAGGGTCACGGCAAAGCTGTAGGGCTGGGCGACGAAGCCGGGAGGTTCATGGCCGGCCTGCTCCATGACCTCCAGCATGCGGTCGATCCCCAGGCCCAGTTCCTCGATCAGGCCCCACTGGAACAGCCCGCTGACGATGCGCGGATTACGGCTGAAATGCTCGCCCACGAAGTTTTCAATTGTGATGAAGCCTGGCAATCCTCCAGGCGAAACTACCTCCAGGCGATCGGCAAACATGCGAATCTCGATACGCCGACCCTTGATGCGATAGTCGCGGTGGCAGACAGCATTGACGATGGCCTCGCGCACGGCAAAGCGCGGGTATTCCAGGGTCTCCTCGCGCTCAAGGTCCTTCACGACCGCGCTGACCGCCATCTCGCTCCAGACCAGGTTCCAGGCGGTTTCTACCATGCGCGAAAGGGGGCCGGTCAGTTCCTCGCGGCGGATGTAGCCCGCCAGTCCGTCCTCGCCGCGCGGCGTAACTCCGGCAAAGCGCACGAACACCATTCCGCTCTGCGGCAGCCAGCGTTGCGGCCGTTCGCAGAACAGCAGAACGCCCGTCACCGTGGGACGCCCTTCCGTGTCAAGCGCGCCGATTTCCTGCAGCAGTGCTGCGCTGGCTTCGCCCGTCGGCTGCCGCAAGCGCAGCGAGCGTCGCTCCAGATAGGCCGCAATCATCTCTTCGCTGAAGTCGCTACTGCTGGCGCCCGGCAGGACCTCGTTCTCGAAGTCGCCCACATTGCGCGCGCTGGCCAGGCGTTGAATCTCCCGGCCGCCAAGTGGACGGTTGTAGTCGCCACTGCGCACAAGTACGCGCCCGTCGCCGAGAGAGTGCATGTCCAGGCTGCGCGGCACCTCAAGGCGCCAGGCCGTGCGCGCTTCCGCCAGCGCCACCAGCGTCCGCTCGCCGGTGAGTACCGGAGGATCGCAATGACCCTGCGCCTCCCCCAGGGCGCTGTCCAGCGCCTCCTGGGTGATGGAGACTGCCGCCGCGGCCCCATCCGCCCGCGCGCCGAAGAGCAGGCTGCCGCCCTCTGTATTGGCAAAGGCGACCAGCGTTTCGGCGATTTGCTGAGGCTCCAGCTGCTCCATAAAGACGGTGCGCGGGCCGGGCCCGGCAGAGGCGGGCGGAGTATCGCTGTTCATGATGTTGCTGGTCCTGGGCGGCGGACGGGCGACTACTATAGCACAAACCCGCCAGCGCAAACTTCAGGGCAACTGTAGCGATGATTCGCCCCCGGACCCCGAAAAAGGTACGCTGGTGGAGGAGGAAAACATGAACGTCATGCTGATCCCGGTGCTGGTCAGCATCGCCTTTTTTCTGCGCATTGGCCTGATCATGACCGGGATGCTCAAGGGCCCCATTTTGCGCACCTTCGAGAAGTACGGGGGTGACGAGGAGCTCTATTATCCCTTGCCGGCCCTGCTGCTCTGGTCCGGCGTGATAGTCATCAGCCTGACCGCGCTGCTGATGGATAGCGCCAGCATATTGCTGCCCACCGGGGTGCCCGGCCTGCTGCTGCTGGGCCTCGCCTTTATTGCGCGCAATCACCCGGAATTCGCCCGTGAACACCCGGACATCTTCCTGCACTATCCGCGCTGGTATCACCAGCTGCGCGCCCGCACCTCACGCTACGAGCGGCGCCGCCTGTCCTACATGTGGCTATGGTTGCCGCGGCGACTGCGCCTGATTTACAACGGCAGCGACCGCGCCTTCGATCAATGGGCCGATCTCGTCATCATGGCGTCCATGCGCTACGACGAGGAGGATCCGACTCTCTGGCGCGAGAATCCGCCGGAAACCTACGAGGCCGTATACCGGCCCGGCGCCTGACTGATTACAGATAGCTTGCTTTCGGGCTTGTTAGCGCGCCTGCTGGCGACGTTGCTGCAGCCTGGCCCACTGGTCGCGCAAGGTGGCGGTGCGGTTGAACACCAGCCTGTCTTCGCTTGAGTCCTCGTCGACCACGAAGTAGCCGATTCGTTCGAACTGGTAGCGCGCGCCGGGCTCCGCAGCGAGCAGCGAGGGTTCGACGAAGACCTGCGGCAGCACCTTCAGCGAGTCCGGGTTGACGTGCGCGCTGAGGTCGAGGCCGTCGCTTTCGTCGTTGGGGTTTTCCTTGCTGAACAGCTTGTCATACAGCCGCACCTCGGCCGGCAACGCGTGCGCCGCCGAGACCCAGTGCAGCGTCGCGCGCACCCTGCGCCCGTCTGGCGCGTTGCCGCCGCGCGAGTCAGGGTCGATAGTGCAGCGCAGCTCGACGACTTCGCCTTGCACGTCCTGCACGACCTCACGGCAGGTCAGCAGCCAGGCGTTGCGCAGACGCACCTCGCGACCCGGCGCCAGGCGGAAAAACTTGCGCGGCGGGTCGAGCATGAAGTCCTCACGCTCGATGTAGATTTCACGCGTGAAGGGCACCTGGCGCGTTCCGGCGGAGTCATCCTCCGGGTTATTGACCGCCGTCATCCAGTCCACTTCGCCTTCAGGGTAATTCTCGATGACCACCCTGAGCGGATTGAGCACGGCCATCACGCGCGGCGAATGCCGGTTCAGGTGCTGGCGCTGGTAATGCTCCAGCATTTCAATTTCGATCAGATTGTTGCGCTTGGCGATGCCTGTCGCGGCGCAGAATTTGCGGATGGCCTCCGGCGCATAGCCGCGCCGGCGCATGCCGCGCAGGGTCGGCATGCGCGGGTCGTCCCAGCCGCTCAGTACGCCCTGCTCCACCAGGCGCCGCAACTTGCGTTTCTGTACCACCGTGTGATTCAGGTTGAGGCGAGCGAATTCAATCTGGCGCGGCCGGTAGATACCCAGCGTCTCCAGAAACCAGTCATAGAGCGGACGATGATCCTCGTATTCCAGCGAGCACAGCGAATGGGTGATGCCCTCGATGGAGTCTGACTGGCCGTGCGCAAAGTCGTACATGGGATAGATGTGCCAGCTGTCGCCGGTGCGCGGGTGAACCGCGTGCAGGATGCGATAGAGCACCGGGTCGCGCAGGTTGATGTTGGGTGAAGCCATGTTGATTTTCGCGCGCAGCACACACTCGCCTTCCGCGAAGTCGCCGCGCTTCATGCGATCGAAGAGCGCCAGGCTCTCCGCCGCCGGGCGGTCGCGCCAGGGACTGTCGCGGCCCGGCTTGGTCAGCGTGCCGCGATACTCGCGCATCTGTTCCGGACCCAGCTCGTCTACGTAGGCCTTGCCAGCGCGTATTAGCTGCACGGCCCATTCAAAGAGTTGGTCGAAATAGTCCGAGGCGTGGAACAGCCGCTCGCCCCAGTCATAGCCCAGCCAGCGAATGTCCTCCTTGATGGCGTCGATGTATTCCTGCTCTTCGCTGACCGGGTTGGTGTCGTCGAAGCGCAGGTTGCAGCTGCCGCCGAACTCTGCGGCGATGGTGAAGTTGATCCAGATGGCCTTGGCGTGGCCGATGTGAGGATAACCATTTGGCTCGGGCGGGAAGCGTGTGCACACGCCCGTGTAGCGGCCGGCCTGCAGGTCCGCCTTGATCGCCTCACGGATGAAGTCCGCGCGTTCCGTTGCTACGGCGTCGTTCAGTGCCTCGCTGCGATCGCCTGGTGTTGGCACGTATCTTGTCCCTGACTGGTGATTTGGCCCTGCCGGAATGCTGCGAAAAGCTGGGAGACCTGGATTCGAACCAGGATTCCCGGTTCCAAAGACCGGTGTTCTGCCGTTGAACTATCTCCCACCAGGCCGCAATTCTAGCACGGCAGGGCGCACGGCTACCAGAGTCGCTTGTGTCCTGGCGCGGCAATACAAAAAGCGGCGGCATATGCCGGCCGCTTCGCTGCTGGGAGACCTGGATTCGAACCAGGATTTACGGGGCCAGAACCCGTCGTTCTGCCGTTGAACTATCTCCCAATCGGCAGCCATCCTGACACAGGCGTGTCAGGCTGTCAAGACTTGCGCTGCAGGGTGACCAGCGCCTGATCGATGCGCCGCAAACACTCGTCCAGACCCAGAATCTCCATCGTTTCAAAGAGCGGCGGCGACACGCGCTGGCCAGTTACGGCCACCCGCAGCGTGCCGAAGAGCTGCCCGACCTTGAGTCCAAGCTCCTGCGCCAGGGCGCGCATGTCCGCTTCCAGCTGCACGCAATTCACCCCGTCAAGTATTGCCAGACGCGCATGCGTCGCCTGCAGCGCGACCAGGGTAGCCGCAGCGTCCATCTTGCGCTGAATGAGTTCCGCCGCGGCGGGCGGCACGACATCCTCCTGAAAGAAGAAGCCCGCCATGCTCACAAAGTCATGCAAGGAACGCATGCGAGTCTGCATCAGCGGCGCCACCTGCAGCAATCGCTCCGCGTTGACCTCGAGCCCGGCCTCATGCAACAGTGGCCGGACCCGGCGCGCCAGCTCCGCCGCCGACAACTCACGGATCCACATGCCGTTCAGCCAGTCGAGCTTCTCGGGCGGGAAAACGCTGTCGGCGGAGTTGACGCGCGCCAGGTCAAAGCTGGTGATGGCGGCGGCAGAGGGGAAGAACTCGCGCTCGTCGGGCATGCTCCAGCCGATGTTGGTCAGAAAGTTGCGCACGGCCTCCGGCAAATAGCCCGCGTCGATGAACTCCTGCGCCAGCACCAGCACCTGGCGTCCGTTCTGGGTGAAGCCCGTGTGGCGCTTGCTCAGCTTGCCCTTGCCGTTCGGGTTAAGCAGAACGGGCAGATGCGCGTAGTGCGGCGGCGTCCGGCCGAAGGCCGACCAGAGCCGCCAGTGCAGCGGCAGTGAGGGCAACCATTCGCTGGAGCGTAGCACGTGCGAGATTTGCATGTCGTGGTCGTCGACCAGATGCGCCAGATGATAGGTCGGGAAGCCATCGGATTTCAGCAGCACCGCGTCCTGCAGCTGCGCATTTCCGAAACGCAGTTCGCCACGTATGGCATCGCGCACGACCGTCTCGCCCTGCAGGGGCATGCGGAAGCGAATGACCGGCGTGTTGCCGTCAGCGGCCAGCGCCGCCCGCTGTCCTTCATCCAGATCGCGACAGTGTCGGTCATAGCCGCTGGCCTCGCCGCGGCTGCGCTTTTCGGCGTTCACTGCGGCCAGGCGCTCCGCGCTGCAGTAACAGGGATAGGCGGCTCCATGCTGCACCAGCCACTGCGCCTGTTGCGCGTGCCGCTCGCGCCGTTCGGACTGCACGTAGGGCCCGCAGGGGCCTCCGACATCCGGGCCTTCGTCATAGTCCAGACCGTAACTACGCAACATCGCCATGATGTGCTCCGCCGAGCCTGGCACCAGACGCTTGCGATCGGTGTCCTCAAGGCGCAGGATGAAGCTGCCTGCATGGTGCCGCGCGAAGAGCCAGTTGAAGAGCGCCGTGCGCAGCCCGCCGATATGCAGCGGGCCGGTCGGGCTGGGGGCAAAGCGGACTCGCACGGGCCGGGGAGTGGACATCAAGGCTCCTGTCTGTGGCGGATGCAGAAATTGGCCGTGACTTCAGGTTATGCGGCGACGGCGCGCTATGACGCTCTGGGTGAGGCCAATGCCAGCCATCGTGGACAGCAAGGAGGTGCCTCCCGAGCTGATGAAAGGCAGCGTCAGGCCCGTCACCGGTACCAGCGCCAGGTTCATGCCGATCGAGGTCACGGTCTGAAAGAAAATGAAGGCAGCCACGCCATAGCATAGCAGACTTCCAAATGGATCCACGGCGAGGCGCGCGCCGCGCAGAATACGCATCAGCACAATGCCGATCATCCCCAGCGTGACCATGCTGCCGATGAAGCCGAACTCTTCGGCGATGACGCTGAATATAAAGTCCGTGTGGCGCACGCGCAGGAAGCGTCCCTTGTTCTGCGTGCCGACCTGATAGCCCTTGCCCAGCAAGCCGCCCGAACCCACGCTGATGAGTGCCTGGCGAATGTTATAGTTGGCGTCTTCGTCGCTTGCCGAGTCGATGAAGGTCGAGATGCGCCGCACCTGGTAATCCTGCAGCGGCCCCTCGATGAAATTGAAGGCCTGCAGCAGCACCACGCCGCCGCCCAGCGCGACCAGCAGCAGAACAATTACGAGGTGTCGCAACGGCAGCCCGGCGCCCCAGATCATGGTGAACCAGATGGCGAGCAACACAGTGACCATCCCCAGGTCGGGCTGGACGAAAATCAGCGCCGCCGGCACGCCGATATGCAGCAGCGAGAGCGCGATATTCGGCAGATGGCCGATGCGCCGGAAGCGGCGTGCCAGAAAGTGACCGAGCGTGATGATGATGAGCAGTTTGGCCACTTCGGAGGGTTGAATGCGAATGCCGATGTTGATCCAGCTGCGGGCGCCGGCATCCCCCTCCACACCGAAGTAGAAGACCATCACCAGCAGCAGCAGCATAAGCAGATACAACCAGAGATGCAGGCCGGCCAGCAGTCGGTAATCCAGCAGCGCAAAACCCACCATAAGCACCAGACCCAACACGGCAAAGCGGATCTGGTCCGGCACGCGCGCGATCAGTGTCGGATCGATGGCATCCTGGGTCGCGCTGCCGATCATGAGTACGCCGAAGCTAATCAGCAGCAAGGTGACGCTGAAGAGGAGATAGTCGAAGCGTTGCCAGATACTGCCGGTGGTGATCATGAGTCAGCCGGCGTCATTTGCGCGGACGTACAGGACCTCAATGTGATTCCGGGCGCCTGCCCAGGCCCGCGCCCGCCCTGTTAGCCAGAACTGCTACTCGCCTGCCCCGTGCCGGTCTTCTGCTTGGAGAAGGGGACCTCGGCGACAATCAGATTGTCGCGGCGGCGGCGCTCCAGGGCGAAGTCCACGCGGTCACTTTCTACTGCGACGTAGCGCGAAATGACTTCGAGAATTTCTGCCTTCATACGATCCAGCTCCTCCGGAGAAAGATTGATCCGGTCGTGGAGCAACACAAAATGAAGGCGTTCCTTCGCGCTCTCGGCACTGCCCACGCGCGCGGCACGTTTCAGGAAGGGGATGCGTTCCAGAATTCCTGCCATTTTTTTTATCCCTGCTTCAGAAGCTGGTTTCCACCGGAAAACAAACGGGACAGTCTTCTGATTAACCCGTCTTCCTCTTCGAGCGGCAAGAATGGAACGGTTTCGCCGTTAAGACGGCGCGCGATGTTGTGGTAGGCCATGCCTGCCCGTGAACCTTCATTAAGTACCACCGGCACGCCCTTGTTTGAGGCGGGAATGACAAACTGGTCTTCCGGAACAATGCCGATCATCTTGATGGCGAGAATGTCAGTCACGTCGTCCGCGGAAAGCATCTCGCCCTTGCGTACCATGTCCTGGCGCACGCGGTTCAGCAACAGCCGGCCAGGACCCTTGCCGGCGGCTTCCAGCAGCCCGATGATTCGATCCGCATCCCGCACAGCCGAGACTTCCGGATTGGTCACAATCAGCACGTCGTCAGCCGGGGCGATCGCGTTGCGAAAGCCGCTCTCGATGCCCGCGGGCGAGTCAATCAGCACGAAGTCAACTTCCGGGCGCAGCCAGTCCGCCACCTGAATCATGTCAGACTGGTTGACTGCCGATTTGTCGCGCGTCTGGGAAGCGGGGATGAGGTGCAAATCCGGCAGCAGCTTGTGCTTAATCATGGCCTGGCGCAACTTGCAACGACCTTCAGTAACGTCTACCAGATTGTAGACAATGCGATTCTCGAGTCCCATCACGACGTCAAGGTTGCGCAGGCCGATGTCAGCGTCAATCAACACCACGCGCTTGCCCATTTGCGCCAGCGAAACACCGATATTGGCGGTGGCAGTAGTCTTGCCTACGCCACCCTTGCCGGACGTGATGGTGACAACCTTTCCTCCCATACTGGTCTCCCCCGCCATTACCAACTCTCGACCAGAATGTTGCCGTCGCGCACGAGGGCCACTTCTGGTTGGGGCCTGTCGCCATTGTCCGCCGGTGAAGTAACGACCAGATTCGCGATGCGCAATTGCATGGGCGCCATGTCCAGCGCGCAAACCACCGAACTCTCGTCACCATTCGAGCCGGCATGTACGTTGCCGCGCAATCTGCCCCACACCACCACATCTCCTGTTGCGACGACCTCCGCACCAGGGTTGATGTCGCCGTAGACCACGACATGTCCCTCACTGCGCACCACGCTGCCGGAGCGTATGGTATGACGGATGAGGATACCGCCGGAGCCTGACGCCCCAGCGCTTGCAGCCGGCTTTTCTTCATTTGGCACATCAACGAGACCGGCCAGTGCCGCGCCCGCGCTCGTACGCAAATCAAGCGCCTCGGATGAGGCGCGCGTGGTTTCGCTCCGGCTCAACACGGCCCACAGTGACAGGCCGCGCCGTTCCAGCAAGGCCATAAGCGAGGTAAGCTCATAGCGCGGCACCGGACGTTCACCCACCTCCAGGATGATGCGTCCGCCCTCGTAGAACTTGCCCTGCTCATCAAGATGCGCCGCCAGATCGGCCGTAGTGGCAGTCCACTCAGCACCGGGATCCACCTGAATCAACAGGCCGTCGCGTACACCCTTGATGGCAAATGCTTTCCCTTCCATCCACCCTCCATGAAGGACTGTTCGCCCCGTGTCACCGGTTTCAGGCAGCACCCGGCAGGTGGCGACTCGCGCCAGTATACTATTGTTGGTCAACAATTGCTACGCAGGGGTCAAGCGCTGCAGCAGGAGCCAAACGGGCAGCAGAAAATACAGCGCGGCAACCAACCAGCGCAGCTCTCGCCCCGGCGCCATCACGCTACGCTGCAGCCAGTCGCCCACTGCCCGCACCGCGACCGTCATCCAGGCGATGCCTATCATGTGCAACGGAAGCAAAAGCACATCGCTGTCACGCCCGAAATAGATCAGACCGAAGAAGGCCCAGCTGGCCCAGGCGAGCATGGTTACGATGCCGGTCGCGGGATACCAGCGTGACAGGCGCGCAAGCCCGACCAGCGCCAGCGCCCCGCCCAGGGGAGTGAGCTGGTCGCGCACGATCGACAGCAGCGCCAGCCAGCGGACTGCCTCGCGCCAGCCATCCGCCAGCAGGTAAGGCAGCACCATTCCTTCCTGCTGCGCCTGGGCCGCGGGATAGAGCCACCAGTCCGAACTGAGGTAGCGACCCACGTAACCGACTGCTCCCAACACGCACACCAGCAGGAACAGGAGCCAGTACCAGCGTGGCAGGCGCAGCCGGGCGAGCGCCAGGCCAGGCAGCAGCGCCGGCACGAATAGCACAAACAGGGGCGTGTTGACGATACCAATGGCCAGCAGAATCAGGATGGCGTAGGCGTGGCGCGCTTCGGGAGCCGCCTGCGCAATGTCGTCCGGATGCGGGTTGGCGCGTTGCAACATGTCCAGCAGCAGTACCAGCAGCCAGGCGCTGGCCAGCGCAGTGAGGCGCAGGCTGCCCACCTGCCCCAGTTGACTCCAGAAGACCAGAGCAAAAAGTGCAAATCCCGCCACCAAACTGAGCATCAACTGACGGCTGAAGCGCAGCAGCAACAGTGTGGCCAGCGCTGTAAGCGCAAGTACCGCCAGCACTGATGTCAGCTCCTGGCTGGCAACGCCACCGGTCTGGGTCCAAAAGGCCGGGCTGAATGCCAGCACCAGGCTGCCACAAAGCGCCGGCGCGCCTCCAAAACGGCGCAGCAGCAGCGCCATGGCCGCAATCACAAGGGCCATGCCCGAGGCGCGCAGAAGCGGCGTTTCGCCAGGAAACAGGAAAATTGACCAGGCCAGCACGCCTCCCGTCAGCGCCGGCAGCCAGTAAGGCAGGCGTTGTCGAAACTCTTCGTCTGGACGTATGGCCGTTCCGCTCATGTGCCTGCCGGCGGGAATGCCAGCACACCGCCCCGCTGATTCTGCAATTGCAACCACGCCTCCATCGTCTCGACCACTACTGGCAGCGCCACAAGGGAGCCCTCGCCGCCATTGTAGACGAAGGCAATGATGATGATTTGCGGGTTTTCAGAAGGCGCATAGGCAGTGAACCAGGCGTGTGCCGGCCAGCCGCCCGGGATGCAGAGCCCCAGCGGGCGCGCAATGTCATCACAATACTCCGCTGTGCCGGTCTTGCCCGATACATTGATGAAGGGCAGGTCCGCGCGCGTTGCAGTGCCGTAGGTGACGGCCCCGCGCATCCCCTCGCGAATGATTTCCAGGACATTCGCATCCACGAAAGGCGGCTGATAGTCGTCATCGAAACGCAGGGGATCGCAGATTCTTCCGTTGAAAGGGTAGTTGAGCGGGATGTGTACGCGATATTCGCTCAACTGCTCCATAAACGGATCGGGGTTGATATCGACCGTGTTGACGTAGCCTGCCGGGTCGCAGCGGGCAGGATTGTAGAAAGCGCTGTCCGGCTCGCAGTTGCAGGCCAGGCTGGCCGGCCCCTTCATGATCATGTCCTCCAGCTGCGTCAGCGACAGACGCTCACCTTCTGCGACTTCCTCCAAAACGAGGTGTCGCAGCGCCTGCGGCTGAAAGGAGCGGAGCACCGCGCCTTCCGCGTCCAGGAAGCTGTTCACCATAGTCGGTTGCCACAGCGTGCCGCCGTTGACCACAGCCGCCACGGCCGAAATCAGCTGCAGCGGGGTCACTGTGACATAGCCCTGGCCAAAGGCCGCATTGTAGGTATCGCCGGTCGACCAGTTCTCGCCGTAGGTGCGTCGCTTCCAGTCGGGGTCGGGCATGCGCCCTGACAACTCACCTGGCAGTTCCACGCCCAACTCGCTGCCAATACCCAGCGCCGTGGCATAGCGAAAGAGATCCGGGATGCCAAGTCCACCTTCTCTCAGCGTAAAAGGACTGATATCCGGGTTGCCGCCGCCCACCTGATAGAAAAACACGTCCGAGCTGTTGGCGAGCGCCCCAACGATGTTCAGCAGGCCGAAGCCTTCGCGGTTCCAGTCGAAGAAGGTCTGCGCGACGGATATGTCGTTGGGCGCATAGCGGTTGGGCAGCGTCAGCGAGCCAGGATTGAAGATCGACGTCTGCGGCGCGATGACCTCTTCTTCCAGCACGCCGACAGCCGTCAAAACTTTCCACACCGAGCCCGGCGGATACAGTGAACTGATGGCGTGGTTGTTCAGTGGATTCTGCTCGGCGCCGAGTACCTCCAGATAATAATCCGCGTCAATGAAGCGGGCGAAGCGCGTGTTGTCATAGGTTGGCCAGCTGACCATGGAAAGGATTTCACCCGTGCCGGGATGCATGGCGATCACCACGCCGGATTGGGTGCGAATTCGTCCTGCCAGCGCATTGACCTGGTTGATGCGCTTCGTCAACGCCTCCTGGGCAGCGGCCTGAAGATCCGTATCGAGGGTGAGACGCAGGTTTTGCCCGGGCAATGGCTCGCTGCGGCTGATTTCGCGCAGGACTTCCCCGGCCACATCGACTTCGCGCAGGACCGAACCGCGCACGCCGCCCAGCTCATTCTCCATGAAGAATTCCACACCGGAATAGCCGATGCGGTCGAAGAAGGGATTGTAGCCCTGTTCCTGCAGCGCCACGGCCTCCTCTGCCGGGACAGGACCCATGTAGCCGATGATTTGCGAAGTGAGGGCGCCGGTCGGATAGCCGCGCACGCCACGGATGTCGATGTCCACGCCCGGCAGGGTGATGCGCTCTTCAAGGATTTGCATTGCCGCCGAGGCCGAGACATCCTGGGCCACGACCACCGGCCGGAAGGGCGCCAGACCCTCACCTTCCAGCACCAGTTCCTCAATGCTGCGCACACCGCTGCCCTCCGCCAGCGCCGCCGTTGGCGGTACGTCCACCAGCGCGGACAGCCGCGTAAAGATTGACAGGTCGGTATCTTCCTCACCAGGCAGGGCCGCCGGCACGATGGTCACATTGAAGGCGGGTTCGTTGAGCGCCAGCGGCACGCCAAAACGATCGAAAATGACGCCGCGCGGCGCGCCCAGCGGCAACTCGTTCAGGCGGTTGTCGTCGGCGCGCAACAACGCGATTTCCTGATTGACGAGCTGCAACTCATAGAGCCGCAAGGAAAAGAGCAGAAATACGGCGAGAATCACACCTCGCAGAAAGGTCAGGCGCCAACCCTGGAATGGTTGCTGCAGCTGCATCACTTCCCTCCCGCAGCCCGACGCGTCAGGCGAGCGCGCGTTCCTCTTCGACGCGCCTTTGCAGAAAACGCATCAAGGCGTAAACCGGCCAGACAAGTGCCAGGTTGTAGAGCACTGTCGGAAAGATGACGTAGCCAAGATCATCGAGGAAATCCATCGTAAAGCCTTGCAGGGCAAACAGCAGCCACATCAGCAATTGATGCGCCAGCGTGCCGGCGCCGGTCAGCAGCGCCAGGGTAAGCAAGCCGGTGCGGCTAAGCTGCTGTGCGACGAAGTTTACGGTGAAGACCAACAATACCAACCCGACGGCCGACTGCCCGGTCGGCGCGACAGAGAGCAGATCCTGCAATATTCCGCCGGACAATGCCCAGGCGACGCTCTCGGGCAGCGGCGCCCGCAGCGACCAGGCCAGCACGCAGAGAAATACGAGGTCCGGCCCGCCATCCCACAGCCGAAGCTGAGGCACCAGCGTGGTTTGAAGCGCCACCGCAAGCAGCAGAATTGGCAAACCAACCCAGGGACCCACGTCCCGCTCAGGCCCCCATGTCGTCAAATACGCCAGGGTCGACAGGTTCAAAGCTGGTCATGACGAGGACGATTTCCAAGATCTCAAAGCTGTTGAAACTGGTGACTTCGGCCTCCTGGAAGAGTTCAAATTCGAACTGGCGAGAACTGGCCACCACGCCGATTACGATGTCCGCAGGGAAGTTGCCGCCGAGGCCGGAGGTGAGCACCAGGTCGCCAACAGCCACCGAATCGCCAGGCGGCACCATGGTCAGACGCAGGTTACCGGAGAGCTGACCGCGCAGGCTGCCCTCCACGCGGCTGGTTTGCAGGCGCGCGCTGACGGCGCTGTCACGGTCCGTGATGAGCAGGACGCGCGCGGCGTTGGCGCTGATATCCAGCACACGCCCCACCAGCCCTTGGTCCGTTACAACTGGCATGCCGATTGCGATGCCATCGCGCGTGCCGCGGTTGATGGTGATACTGCGGCGCAAGCCGGTCTGGTCAATGTTGATGACATTTGCGGCCACGAACTCCTGGTTGGCGGCAGTGCTCGTGTAATCCAGCAACTGCGCCAGCCTTTCATAGTCACTGGCAATTTCGCGCAGCTCAATCAGTTCAGCCTGATAGCGCGCCAGCGCATCTTCGAGATCGGCGTTGCGGGCTTGCAGCGATTGCAACTGCACAAAATCACTGACGCCACCGGTGAGCTGCAGGGTAGCCCGGTTCAGCACCCCGGTCGCCAGGTTGAGCGGAATCGTGGCCAACTCCTCCAGCGGCGCCAGCAGACCGGCGCGGCTGAGTCCTATCAGGGCAAGACAGAGCAGCAGGCACAGTACGAGGAAAAGTATGCGGTTGGCGCGCCATGCACGAACCATCGGCCACCCCCGCGGGACTGCCTGTGGTCAGTATAGCAGAGAGCGTGGATGTACCGGAACGGGGTTGGCGACGAGCTGGCGGCGCTCAGTGTTGGGTGCTGCCGCGCTCCAGTCCGGCCAGCAGACGACGCAGGTTGTTGTAGTCCTCAAGCACACGCCCGGCGCCTCTGGCGACGCAAGTGGCGGCGTCATCCGCCAGCCAGACGCGGATGTTCACTTCTTCAGCCATGCGTTGCGGCAGGCCCATCAACTGGCTGGCGCCGCCAGCCATACAAATTCCGCTCTCCATCAGGTCCGCGACCAGCTCCGGCGGCGTGTCGTCCAGCGCATCCTTGACAGTATCGACCAGAATCTCCACTGAGCCTGCGATTGCCTCGCGAATCTCGATGGAGCTGACCTCCACTGCCGTCGGCAGCCCGGTGACGAGGTGGCGTCCCTTCACGTTCATCACGCGCTCGTTGGGCAAGGGAGAAGCGGAACCGATCTCCAGCTTCACTTTCTCGGCGGTCGGCTCGCCGATGAGCAGATTGTGGCGCGCGCGCATATGCTCCACGATGTCTTCGTCCATCTCGTCACCGGCCACGCGGATCGAGCGGCTGATGACGATGCCGCCCAGGGAAAAGAGCGCGATCTCGGTCGTGCCGCCGCCGATGTCGATCATCATGCTGCCGCGCGTTTCCTGTACTGGCAGCCCCGCGCCGATCGCCGCGGCCACCGGTTCCTCAATAAGCCAGGCTTCACGCGCGCCGGCGCTGATGGCCGCATCGAACACAGCGCGTTTCTCCACCTCGGTCACGCCGCTGGGAATGCCGACTACCACGCGCGGGCGCGGAATGGGCACCCAGACCTGTTCGTGTGCCTTGCCAATGAGGTGGTTCAGCATGGCTTCCGTGACTTCAAATTCGCTGATGACCCCGTCGCGCACCGGGCGCACTACCAGAATGTCGCGCGGGTTTTTGCTCCACATTTCCTTCGCGCGCACGCCGACTTCGATCGGCCGGCGGGTTTTCCGCTCCAGCGCCACAAAGGATGGCTCGTTGATGACGATTCCCTTGCCGCGTACGCTGACCAGTGTATTGGCCGTACCAAGGTCAATGCCGATGTCGAGGGAGAACAGGCCAAGAAAATAGTCGAGCGGGCTGAGCACCAGGCACTCCTGCTACAGGGTAGGCACAGTATTATAGCACAGCACACTCAGGCGCTGCGTCTGTGCTAACATGGGGCCAATGTTTACGGCCACCCGCATTGTGGCCAGAAGTGTCATGACCCTTCAGCAACGTACTGCCCTGCTCATTCGTCAGCAGCAACTGATCCCGCCTGACAGCCGCCTGTTACTGGCTGTCTCCGGGGGCACAGACTCACTGGTACTTATGCATCTCTTCAGTCGCCTGGGGCCAGGGTTCGGGCTCAGCCTGCACGTCGCCAGTCTGGATCATGGCCTGCGCGGGACGGATGGCGCAGCCGACGCAGCCTTCGTGCGTGAACAGGCGGAGCTACTCGGGCTACAGGTTACTCTGGGAACTGCCGAAGGTCTGCGGGGAGAAGCTGACGCCCGCCGCGCCCGCTACGACTTTCTGGCGGCTACGGCCGAGGCTTTTGGCGCGCAGTATGTCGCCGTCGCCCACCACGCGAACGACCAGGCGGAAACAGTTCTGCTCAATCTGCTCCGCGGCAGCGGGTTACGGGGACTTGCCGCGATGCGCCTCAGCGCGCCCCTGCCCGGCCATCCACAGCAAACCTTGCTGCGCCCATTTCTCGCCGTCCCGCGCAGCGAGTTGCAGCACTGGTGTTGCGCCCAGGGGCTGGAGCCGCGTCAGGACACCAGCAACCGCGATCTGCGTCTGCGGCGTAATCGTCTGCGCCACGAAACGCTCCCTGCCCTGCGGGATTTCAACCCGAATGTTGACCATGCGTTGCTGCGGCTGGCAGACAATGCAGCGCAGGATTACGACTTCATTCAGCAACAGCTGGCCGCTGCGATCGAAGACGTGCTGCGTTGCAGTCCGCAGCGAATCCGCCTCACACGTTCGACCTTTGTCGATCTGCACCCCGCTCTGCAACGGCACTTCGTGCTGAATGCGCTGCGGCGCCTGGGCGGGCAGGAGATCGGCAGCAGCCACGTGGAAAGCGTGGTGGCCCTGGCAGAGACTGGCGTCACCGGCCAGCGGCTATCCCTGCCTGGAAAGCTGCAGCTACGCCTTGAATATGAAGACTTCATCATCGAACACAGAGAGGCGGCGCCGGACTGGCCCGGACCGCTTTTATGCAACGACGGCCCCCTGGCCGTATGCAATCCTGGCGTAACCCTGCTGCCAGGGGGAAACTGGCGCCTCGATATCAGCGCGACACGTATCGCGGACAGATGTCCGCAGGTTCGGCTGGCGTTGCCGCCTGACGCCACCCTGACTCTGGATACCCGTCGCGCTGGCGAACGCTTCGACCCGCCCGGATTGTGGGGCCACACACAATTGTTGAAAAAGTGGATGATCGGCCAGCGCCTGCCACGAGAGGTGCGCGCGCAGATTCCCTTGCTGCGAGTGAACGGCGTCATCGCCGCAATTTTCACCGGCACGCAGGCAGTCGCGGCAGCGCGCTTCATGGCAAAAGCTGACGCTGCAGACACCTGTTACTGTGCAATCTACCGCAACAGGTAGCCCATCAGGAAGAATCCGATTACAATACAGTAGAATCCCGTTTGCCGGGAGAACAGCGACAGACAAGGTGGACCCCATTCATGAACGCATATTCGCCGGGAGCCAATGTACTCGTTGTTGATGATGAAGGTGCCATCCGCTATTCCATCAGCCGCACGCTGCAGCGCGTCGGCTATCAGGTCAGCCAGGCGGCCGATGGTGAGCAGGCGCTGGAATCCCTTCGTCAATCCAGTTTCGATGTGATCCTCACGGATATTCGCATGCCCGGCCTGACCGGGACCGAATTGCTGCGTCGCATCCGCGATCACGCCCAGGACGCCATTGTCATCATGATGACGGGCTACGCCAGCATGGAAACTGCGATTGAAGCCTTGCGCCTGGGCGCCTACGATTATCTCATCAAACCCTGCTCCAGCGAGGAACTGCGCTCCAGCGTCGCGCGCGGTGTCGAATATGCGGACACACACCGCCGCCGTCACGGCTTGCTGGAAGCCTTGCGCGGCAATCTCAACGAGCTGATCCACGCCAACGTCGATCTGTCGCCCGATCCGCTTGAAGACTTCGAACCCGACGACCTCGATGAAGTCGTCGATGAGGGGGAGCCGATTGCAGAGTCATCCATTGGCAAGAACCTCACACTTGGCCCTTTGACGATCTACCCGGGACGTTACCAGATCGAGGTCAAGGACCGTCCGGTCGATCTGACTCCGACCGAATTTGACCTGCTGCTCTACCTTGCGGCCCACCGCGAACGCGTCGTGCCCTGCAGCGAGCTGGTGCGCGAGGTCCGTGGCAACTACCTTGACGAAGAATCTGCGCGCGACGTAATCCGCCCGCACATCAGCAATCTTCGGCGCAAACTGCGTCAGCATGACGCGGAAGTGCAGTTGGTAGATAATGTCCGGGGCATCGGCTATCGCCTTAGCAGATCGGCTTCCTGAGGCCGCGCCGGGAAGCACTGTCGGCTGGCCTGCCGCGCCTGCACAGTTGTCGCGCCGATTCACCTGAACTGAGGCTCGCACAGGATCGCGGCCATGACCAGTACGCTCAACCCGACCCTGCTCGCGAGCGACTTCGACGCGGTACTCAACGATGCCGCGCGCCTGCAACAGGAATACCGCCAGTCAACGCTGATGCCGGAGCTGATCCTGCTGGCCCTGCTGCGGCGCAAGGAAACGCCTGCATCTCGCACCCTGGCCGTCTTCGAGCGCAGCCGCGGCGTGGAGCTGGAGCAACTTGAGCGCCAGGTACACCTGGCCTGCGCCAACCGCCGGGACCCGGGAGGCAGTCTTGGATTCGTCAGCGGCGACGGGCGCCATGTGCCGCTCTCGCGCCAGAGCATCATCCTCATCGACGACGCGCTCGCCACAGCCGGCAAGCACAATGAAATGCGCGTTGACAGCGCGTATATTCTGCAAATGCTGGCCAGCGACAGCGTCAGCACCAGCGGCCTGCTGCGACCCCATGGCATCACCGCGCGCACTGTAGCGGATGTATTGGCGGAGCTGCGCCCGGGTGACGCGGCAACCGGCAGCGCCGAGGCCCGCAACCATGCAGGCCATGAACAAGACAGCCCCCGTCGCGCAATTTACGAGCGCGAGGAATTGCTGCGCACCATGCTGAATATCATCACCCAGGCAATCAACCACCACCTCATCCTCGTGGGACCGGTGGGTGTGGGCAAGCGTACGCTGGCGGCCAGCCTGGGCATGTTGATTGAGCGGGGCGAAGGCCCGCAGGGCATCCACGGCTTCGTGCACGTCGCGGAAGCGGAGCTGCTGGATGACGACCTGAAGGCCATCCGCAAGGCGCTGGACAGGGCGAGCGGCGGCATTCTCTTCCTGCCCAATTTGCAGCGTTTCTTCGGCGGGCCGGGCAAGGCGCAGTTCACTCGCTCCACCGCCCTCATCCAGAAAACCTTCCTCGCCAATGACCCGGTACTCATCGCCACGGCGAGCGACAGCGACTGGAACGCACGGCTGGCCGGTGAGCTGAGCGTCAGCGAGCACAGCCAGGTGCTGCACGTGCCGGAGCCTTCCATAAGCGAGACCATCGAGATGCTCATCAGGTTGCGCCCGCAGCTGGAAAGCGACTATCAGTTGCAGATTGCCGACGAGGCCCTGTCGCTGGCCGCCGGCCTCGCCAAACGTTATCTGGCCGCGACGCCCCTGCCCCGCAGCGCCGAAGGCCTGCTACATCGCAGCGCCGCCCTGGTGAACATGAGCAAACAGACCCAGCTCGCCTATCGCCCGGAGCTGGCAGACAGCTCAACCCTGGATGCGGAAGACATCATGCTGAGCGCCAGCCAGATGACCGGGGTCCCGGTCAACAAGCTGGGCGAAGACGAGCGCCTGCGCTACGCCAGCATGGTCGAACATCTCAGGGAACGCCTCATCGGCCAGGACCGGGCAGTACTGGCCGTCAGCCGCGCGATCAAGACAGCGCGCGTCGGCCTGAAGGAGCCGCAACGGCCCATCGGTTCTTTCCTGTTCCTGGGGCCTACCGGCGTCGGCAAGACTGAACTGGCGCGCACCCTGGCCAGTTTCATGTTCGGCTCGGAGAGCGCCATGCTCGCGCTGGACATGAGTGAATTCAAGGACGAGGCCAGCCTGAATCGTCTGCTGGGATCGCCCAGCGGCTACGTCGACAGCGCTGCGGGCGGTCAGCTTACGGAGCGGGTGCGCAAGCAACCCTACCTGATCGTCCTGTTCGACGAGGTCGAAAAGGCCCACCCGCGCGTTATGGACCTGCTGCTGCAGATGATTGAGGAAGGCCGTCTGACCGACGGGCGCGGCCGCAGTGCCAGCTTCAGCGAAACTGTCCTCATCCTCACCAGCAATCTGGGCTCAACATTGCTGGCCACGCCCGTCATTTCGGAACAGGTGCGAGCCGCTGCGATGGATCAGGTTCACACCTGGTTCCGCCCGGAACTGCTCAACCGCCTCGACGAAGTCGTCATGTTCAACGCCCTGACCCCGAAAGATCTGGATGCTATTTTGAGGCTGGCGTTACAGCGCGAGCAAGAGCTGGCCCGGGAACGCGGTCTTCAGCTGGAGTTCAGCGAGGCGGCCATACAGTGGTTGCAACAGCAGAATGACGAGCCTCAATACGGGGCGCGGCCGCTACTGCGCATCATTCGCCGCGCGGTACGCGTGCCGCTGGCGGACTTTCTGCTGCGCGCCAGCCCGCCGGCCAGCACCACCATCTGCATTGATGCTGACGCTGCCGGCCTGACTTTCGTTACAATCGCGGCGGACGGCAGGCAGGTCAGCCTGCAGGATTGACCTGGACATGACCAGAGCTGCCACCTGGCGGCGTGAATTGTGAGGAGCTTCATACATGACGTTCAGGCTTGACCCGAGTATTTTTCGCGCCTACGACATCCGCGGCACCGTAACCGGCGAGGACCCGCAAATCACCCCAGAGCTGGCGGGACGGGTCGGGCTCGCCCTGGGCACCGTGCTGCCCCGCGATTTTGGCAGCGAGCGAGTGTTTGTTGGCTGCGACAATCGCCCGTCCTCCAGCGCGCTGCGGGCCGCCATGATCGCCGGCATCGCCGCCACCGGCATGGACGTCACGGACATCGGCGAGGTCATCACGCCAACCGTCTATTTCGCCTCCGCCAGCCATGGCGAGGCAGGTGCGGGCGTCATGATCACCGGCAGCCACCTCGACGTGCGCTATAACGGTATCAAAATGGCCTACGGGCCGCTGGCCATGGCCGGCCAGCAAATCACTGACCTGCTCACGCTCATTCAGAGCGGCGAATATGCCAGGGGCAAGGGGGGCGTCACGCAGGACTTCGACATGATCCGGCGCCACATGGCTACGATTCAGACGAAAGTGCAGATGCAGCGCCCGCTGACTATCGTGCTCGATGCCGGCAACGGCCTGAGCGGCACCTGGGTACCACCCATGCTGCGCGCGCTCGGCCTGACCGTGCACTGCCTCTATTGCGAGTCCGACGGCACTTACCCCAACCACCTGCCCAACCCGGAAGACCCGGAGATGACGCGGGACCTGGAGGCCATGGTACTGGAGACCGGCGCCGACCTCGGCCTCGCCTTCGACGGGGATGCCGACCGCGCAGGCTTCATCGATGAACGCGGTCATCACATCGCCGCTGACCGGCTGCTGGCCTTGCTGGCGCGCGACCTGCTGCAGCGTCAGCCGGGCGCAACCGTCGTCTTTGACGTGAAGGCCACGCAAACGCTGCCGGAGCTCATCGTCGAGTACGGCGGAGTGCCGCTGATGTGGAAGACCGGCCACAGCCTGATGAAACAGAAGATGCACGAAGTCGGGTCGCCACTGGGCGGCGAAGTCAGCGGACATCTGTTCACGGGCGAGGACTACTTCGGCTTTGATGACGCGCCGCTGATTGCGCTCAAGGCCCTGCAGATATTCGCCGCCACCGAGCGACCGGTGTCCGCGCTCTTCGACGACATCCCGCAACTGCCCGCTACGCCGGAAATTGTGCTCGGCGCGCCCGACGACCAGAAGTTTCGCATCATTCAGGAGATCCGCGACGAGCTGGCGCGGGATTACGAGGTCGTCGACATTGATGGCGTGCGCGCAAAATTCGAACATGGCTGGGGCCTGGTGCGCGCCAGCAACACGCAGCCGGCCATTACGCTGCGCTTCGAGGCGGAAGAGCGCGCCCAGGTGGCCGAATACATCGGCCGCTACAAGGCCCTGCTGGATCGCTACCCCTCAGTCGACCAGAGCAAGTTGCTGGTTCAGTTGCAGGCCTTCGGGTAGCCCGCCTGAATCGTGGAGCCCGACTACAGGCAGATCTATGCCAGCGAAGCCCGGCGCTACGACGTCTTCGTTGCCGCTGAAGACTGGCAGCAAAATCTTCTGCCGGCCATCGCCGACATCGCAGCGCTGGACGGAGCCGCCATCATCGAGTTCGGCGCAGGCACCGGCCGGCTTACGCGGCAGCTCCTGCCCTACGCACGAAGCCTGCGCGCTTTCGATTATTCGCCGCACATGCTGCAGATCGCCCGGCGCCACCTGTCACGGATGCCACAGTCTACCTGGTCACTGACGGTCGCGGACAACCGGGCCATGCCGCTGCCGGCCCGCTGCGCAGATGTCGCCATCGCCGGCTGGAGCTTCGGCCACAGCACGATCTGGAGCGAAGCCAACTGGCGCGCGGAAGTCGAACGGGCGCTGGGCGAAATGCTGCGCGTGCTGCACCCGGGCGCTACTGCAATAATCATCGAGACTCTGGGCAGCGGCAGCGAGACGCCGCAAGCGCCCATGCCGACACTGGCCGACTACTATCGTTGGCTTGAAGAGGAGCGCGGCTTCACACGCCACTGGCTGCGTACGGACTTCCGCTTTGCTTCAGTTGTGGAGGGCGAGCATTTGCTGCGCTTCTTCTTTGGCGAGGCCCTGGCCAGTCAGATTAGAAGATCAGGGTCGCGCATATTTCCGGAATGCACCGGCATCTGGTGGCGCAGGCGTTAGGCCTGGGACTCGAGATAAGCGTCGCAGGCGGCGCGTAGCGCTCGCAGGGAGCAGTCATCCGGCACCAGCAGGGAGAGCCGCAGCGCGCCTGCATTGCCTACGTAGAGCAGGCAACTCTCCTGCAGATCAGGAGAATCGACGAGGAACAAACTCGCAGCCGCCTGGCTGCCAGCGCCATTTGCGCCCAGCGCATGAATGCTGGCCACCGTGGCCTCGTCCAGCCCGCCAACACTCGCGACATTCTCGCTATCCCGCGTCAGCACAGCGTAGACGGCGCCAGTCTCCTGCGCCAGCGCCGTCAGGTCGGCCGGCGGTGACTCTACTTTCCCATCGTCGGAAACTTCTGCTGATACGGCTGGCAGGCATTGTGTCTCGTCATCAGGCAGCGACTCCGCCTCTTCGATGTCAAGCACAGTGGAGGTCGCGGCCGGCATATAGCCCTGCAGAAATCCAGGCTCACGCACAAAGCGCCAGCTGCTCGCATCGTTCTCGTCACCGGCGAGCGGTTCCAGCGGCGCAGCATCCATCGTGTCTGCAGAAGGTTGCAACTGCGCCAGCGCAGCCTCGACGCCCTCGGCTTGCGGCGTGAAATGAACGGCAAGCCCGGGTTTGGTCTCCCGCAACTGCTGCACGAGTGCCCGCCCGGCTTCCTCATCCAGGCTGTCCAGCAGCACCAGCCCCTGCTGCACACGTGCCAGCGCCGTAGCGCCGTCGTGCACCAGCGCCACACGGTACGCGCCGCGTTGCGCCAGGGCAACGCCCAGCTCGCTCCCGAAATCCACCGCCGCGCTGATGATCAGCACCTCTGTATTCATGGCCTCCGCCTCAGTTCCGCGAGATCGTTACGTCAAGCCTGGCACTGTTATTCGTCTCGTCGCTCTCCTCGATCTCCCCGTCACTGTCCACTGTAGCCACGAGAATCACTTGTTCCGGGTCGCTGAAAGAGAGCGAGTGCGAGAAGGAGATGCTTTCACCCGGCCCAAGGCCGCTGACTACCTGGTCAATCGCGCCGGCATCGGGAACTCCGGACAGTTTCACGCTGAACTGCCCGCTGGACGCCGTGCCCTGGTTGCTGATCGTCAGTTCGTAATTCCCGTCAACCTGGCTGCTGCCCCGTGCCAGCGTCAGACTATCCGGCCCCCGCAGGCTGGCGACGATCAGATCAGGCCCACCCGTTCCCTCATCACTGGTATTCCCGGAGTCGTCTGAACCTCCGCTGTCCACGGGGGCAGCGGTTGCCACCGCCGGCGCCGGCGTCACTTCACCTGAAATTACAGTGGGTTGTGGCGGCGCCAGGGCGAGAATTTGCGTGCAGTCGCCGTAGATACTGATGAACTGCTCGGCGGAGTTGTCAGGATCGTGCCGGGCCACCCAGCCGGCTGTGCCATCCCGCAGGCTAACCTGCCACCAGGAGTTGTCCGCAAGGCGGCCGATGACGGGCGCCTGACTGCCATCTGGCAGCGTCGTGATACGTGAAAAGCCGGTGCCAGCGTTGACGCGCACGTTGAGCGCCACGTTGGTCAGCACGCGGCAGGTCGGGTCATTGGGATCAATAACGGGGACTTCCGGCCGCACCACAGCGGTGGAGAGCAACTGGCTGCGGTTGGCGCGCACCGTCACGGAAACGCTGGCCGGGTCGCCGGGGACGCTGCCGCGCCACGCGACCACTTCGAGGTTGAGTGTGCCCGTCACCACCGGCCGATAATCCAGCGTGACTTCCATGCTGCGTTGACCAGACGGAGACTCGGCCGAGACGGTGCGCACAATCCTGTCGTTGGCGATGAGTTGCACGCGTGTGACGCCCTGTGCGTCGCTCGCCTGGCCCTTGATCAGGATGTCGGTACCCACGACCACTTCACTACCGTTCGCAGGTGCGGTTATGGTGACGAGGGGCCGGCTTGCGCTGGCTGTGCCCAGCGCGGGCGGCAGTGGCGTGGCCTGCGGACGTTCCGTGCTGATGTTGCAGGCGCCTGTCAGCAGTACAATGAGCAGCGTGGCGAAACGGGTACGAAGGCTCATGCCATTCCCTTCGACTCCCTGACGCTGCGATTCGATCGTCGATGCAGGGCGGCGGTGCGACAGCGCTCAACCACCAACGGACAGCGCGAGCGGTACGGGAGCCGTCTGTGACAGGCGGCCCTGCAAGCTCCAGGGGCCCGTCCAGGTAATCTCGACATCTACCACCTGGCCCCGCAGCGATTCAGCATCCTCAAAGAAAACCAGGCGATTCTGTGGCGTGCGGCCCCGCCAGCGACCCTTGCTGCGCTCCTCCACCAGCACCGGCAGCTTCTGCCCCAGCCAGCGCACATTGATCTCGGCCAGGATACCGGCCTGCAATGACTCCAGCGCCCTGTGCCGACGCTTTTTTTCAACATCGCTGACGTCATCCGGCATTCTGCGCGCGCTGAGCGTGTGCGGCCGCGGGCTGTAGCGCGCCAGGTGCACCTTGTCCAGCCGAAGCTCCGCCAGGAGGTCGTGAGTGCGCTGAAACTGCAATTCGCTCTCCCCCGGGAAGCCCACGATGATGTCCGTGTTGATGGACACCTGCGGTACGCGCGCGCGGATGCGCTCGACCAGGCGACGGTATTCGTCCACCGTGTAGCCGCGTTTCATACGCCGCAGCACCTCATCATCGCCGGCCTGCACCGGCACCTCGATCTGCGGCATCACACGCGGCAACTCTGCCACGGTATCCAGCAGCCGGTCGGTCATCCAGTTGGGGTGGCTGGTGAGGAAGCGGATGCGTTCGAGGCCGCAGTCTTCCGCCGCCTGGTGAACCACGCGCAGCAGCGCGGCCAGGTCCGGTCCATCGGGGATGTCCATGCCATAGCGGTCCACGATCTGCCCCAGCAGCGTCACTTCCTTCACGCCCTGGCGCGCCAGACTGCGTATGTGCGCCACGATTTCGCCCACGCTGCGGCTGCGCTCCACGCCACGCCGGAAAGGGATGATGCAGAAGCTGCAGGCGTGCGAGCAGCCATGCACGACCGGCACGTGCGCGCTGACCAGACTGCCCTGCTCCAAGCGCGGCAGCAACAATTCGCCGTCCTGCAGCGCGTCCCGCTGCTCCCGCGCGCTACGCTCCTGCGCCAGCACGCCGCTTTCCTCCGCCCGGGCTGCCAGAAACCGGGTCATCGGCGCCGGATCCGAGGGCGGCATGAAGACATCCACGAAGGGCAGTCGCTGACGCAGGGCCAGAGGATCGCGCACGCCCACCATGCAACCCATGACACCGACCACCTTGTGGGGCGCGGCCTGCTTCACGCTGCGCAGCGCCAGCAACCGCCCGAGTCCCTTGTCCTCGGCGCTCTGACGCACCACGCACGTGTTGACCACGAGAATGTCCGCTTCCTGCGGGTCGGCCGCGGCGCAATGACCCTGACGCTCCAGCTCCGAAGCCAGATGCTGCGAATCCGCCACATTCATTTGGCAACCCAGAGTCCAGATGTGATAGTTCATGTGCAGCCCGCCTGCCTGTCCCCGAGGGATTGTAGCCGCTGGCCAGGGGAGCGTCAATGCAACCTCAGCCGCCCCGCGCCTGTCGCTGCAGGCGTGCCAGCCGTTCCGGTTCCTCAGCCTGCAGCCAGGGATCATGCGCCAGTTGTTCGTGTGCCAGCGCGAGCCAGGGCCTGGCCTCGTCGCCGCGTCCCAGAAACAACAGACACTCACCCAGCTCCTCACAGGTGAAACCCGATTGCTCGCCTTCCGCCTCGTATTCGGCCAACAGAGCCTGCTGCATTGCCAGCGCCTCATCTACCCGCCCAAGGGAGCGCAAACAGCGCGCGATGCACCAGTGGGCGATACGAATCGTGTCAATTGCGCCCTGCCGCTCGCGCCAGATCAGCGCCTGGCGAAAGTGGCCCAGCGCCCGCTCAAAGTCGCCCTGCTCATGAAATGTCCAGCCAATGTTGTTGTGTAGCGAGCCTGGCCATTTCGCCACGCGCCCGTCGCCGCTGGCCTCGGACAGGGCCAGCGCCCGTTGCGTCCAGGCCAGCCGGTCTTCAGCCAATGGCTCGGCAATGGCCAGCATGTGGGCAGCATCCACCGCGTGGAAATCCTCACCGGCAGCACACGCCAGCTCCCAGGCTTCGCGAAAGCGGGGCAAGGCGCGCTCCGCCGCGCCGGCGGAATTGTGACATCGGCCCGTCTCCAGCAACCAGCGAATGCGCGCCAGCTCCCCCGCATCTGCCAGCAGCTCCGCCGCTTCAGCCAGCGCGGCGCGTGCTTCGTCAAAGCGACGTTGCAGGCCCAGCGCACGCGCGATCTGCGTAAGTAGCTGGACATGCAGGGACACCGGGCCGCGCTCGCTCAAAACAGGCAACAGCTCGCGGAAGCGCTGCTCGCTCGCAGCAGGGTCGTCGTAGTCCCAGAGTTGGTCAAAGTCCGCTGCGGTCATGTCAACTCTCTACCCCGTTGCTTGCCCCTTGCAATGCTCTCTGCTAGTGTAGCCTGGCAGCGCTGGCCGTGGCCGGAAACAGATCAGGGAGTGACGTATTGTGATTAAACAGTCGGCCTCATGGTGGTGCTTCGTACCCCACATAATGAGCGAGCGGGATTTCGTCCGCACTCTGGCGGATAGCGGCTACAACGGCGTCGAGTTGGTGGCAGAGGAACACTGGCCGCTCATCCGCGAGCACGGCCTGGAAGTCGCCGCGGTGCCCGGCCACAACACCCTGGATGACGGCTTGAACAAGCGCGCCAACCGCGAGCGTATCCTGCGCGAGCTGGAAGCCGGCCTGCGCCTGGCGGAGACCTGGAACATCCCCAACCTCATCGTTTTCAGCGGCCGCCGCGACGGGCTCGCTGATGAAATCGGCGCGCAGGTTTGCGCGGAGACCCTGAGCGCAATCGCCCAGCGCGCGGAATCCGCCGGCGTGACGCTCCTGCTGGAGCTGCTGAACAGCAAGGTCAACCACCCGGACCAACAGTGCGACCGCACGACCTGGGGCATAGAGGTCTGCCGGATGGTCGATTCGCCAGCCGTTCGTCTGCTCTACGACATCTATCACATGCAGGTGATGGAAGGCGACATCATCCATACCATTCAGGACCATCACGCCTGGTTCGGCCACTATCACACGGCCGGCGTGCCCGGACGCAACGAACTGAACGATGACCAGGAGCTGAACTATGCGGCCATCTTTCGGGCCATCGCCGCCACGGGCTACTCCGGCTACATCGGCCACGAGTTCATTCCGCTGGGCGATCCGGCCGCAGCCCTGCAAGCCGCCCACGCATTAACTGTGGCCAACGTTCATCCCTGAGCGTCTTGTTCTCGTTCCGCCGAGACTGACTTTCCTGCTGCTGCTTGCCGGTACGCTGAGCGCGTGCGCGCCCGCAGCTGCGCCCACAACTGACCCCACTCCTGCCGCCGCTCCGCCGGAGACTGTTTTGCCTGGTGGCGCCAACCCTGCCCGGGGCGAGGAGCTGTTTCGTCTCTATGTGCCGGAAGCGCGCTATGCCTGCATCTCCTGTCACTTGCAGGACTCGGCGCAATCTCTGCTCGGCCCTGGCTTGCGAAACATCGGCGTCAGCGCGGCGAAGTGCGACCCGGAGCAGAGCCTGGAAGACTATCTGCGCGAGTCCCTGCTCGACCCGGATGTCTGGCTGGTGCCGGGCTTCGCCGCCGAAGTGATGCCGTCAGTCTACGCGGAACTCTGGAACGAACGTGAAATCGAAGACCTCGTCGCCTGGCTGCTTACCCTGCGCCCATCCACCTGAATCGCCCAAATCAATGGTATTATCGGAGCGACTACAGGTTGTCTGGCCGGGGCTGTAAATGGTTGATCGGGGACAGCAGGACAGACAGGGCAGGCCAACGCCAGAAGAGATCGGGCGGGCATTCGGTGAAGAATACGCCCTGCGCGCTCCCGACCCCGAGGTCGAGCTGGCACCGGTCAAGCGCGTGGCCATCATCGCCGAAGCCTTCCTGCCCAAGGTGGACGGCGTCGCCAAGACAGCCTGGCTCACCCTGCGCTACCTGCAACAGACCGGGCGCGAGGTGCTGGTCTTTGCGCCGGATACCGCTCCACCTGCCGTCGGCAGCAGCGAAGTCGTCGCCTTGCCCTCACTGGGTCTCATCATGGCGCCGGAATCGCGTATGGCCCTGCCCAGCCCGGCGGTCGCCAGCCGCCTTGAGGAATTCAACCCGGACCTCATCCACATGTTCAGCCCCGCCCTGCTCTCGGTCAGCGGCATGTTGCTGGGGCGCATGCGCCACCTGCCGGTCATCGCCAACTATCAGACCGACCTGCCTGGTTACACCCAGCAATACGGCCTGCACGTCTTCACCCAGCCCATGCGCGACTGGCTGCGCTTTATTCACAACGGCTGCCACCTGACCCTGGTGCCTTCGCGCACCACGCACGACCAGTTGCAATCCTGGGGCTATCGCCGATTGCGCTACTGGGGCCGCGGCGTCAACTGCAGCCGCTTCAATCCCGCCAGGCGCTCGGCTGCATGGCGCGAGCGTTTGTTGCATGGGCGCGCGCCGGACAGCCTGATTTGCATCTACGTTGGGCGTCTCGCCAACGAGAAAAAGGTTGAGTTGCTGCTCGAGGTCGCGCGCACGCCCGGCATCGCGCTCACCATCATCGGCGATGGCGCCCGTCGCGAGGAGCTGGAGATGATCTTCGCCGGCACCGGCACGCACTTCACCGGCTACCTGCTGGACGAGGACCTGGCCTGCGCCTTCGCCAGCGCTGACCTCTTCGCCTTCACCGGCCCCAACGAGACCTTCGGCCAGGTGGTACAGGAAGCCATGGCTTCCGGCCTGCCCGCCATCGTCATCGACCAGGGCGCCGTCAAGGATCTCGTGCTTGAGGGCGAGACCGGCTTCATCTGCCCTGGCGAGCCCCGGGCCTTCGCCGACGCCGCCATGCGCCTGCGCGAGGACAGCGTGTTGCGCCAGCGGATGTCGCGCTGCGCGCGCGCGCTGGCCGTGCAGCGCCCCTGGGAAAGTGTAATGGCCGAGCTGGAAGCGCACTATCGCGAGGCCATCGTCGTTAACAACCGCCTGCTGCGTATGTTTCCGCCCAGCGGCGGCATCCACTTGCCCCTGCCCTTTTTCTTTGGACGCTGAAAGACGTTGCCATGCCCCGCAAGACCAAAGCCCGCAAGACCATCGCGCTTATCGCCCACGACGGCAAGAAGGCCGAAATGGTCGCCTTCGCGCTGGCACATCTGGATGTGCTGGAGCGCTACGCGCTGGTGGCAACCAACACGACTGGCAAGCTACTCACTGAGAACACCCGCCTGACGGTGCGCCGCATGCTCTCCGGCCCACTCGGTGGTGACGCACAGATCGCGGCGCTGGTGGCCGAGGGCGGCGTCGCGGCCGTCTTTTTCTTCGTCGACCCGCTCGGCAAGCATCCGCACGACCCCGACATCCAGGGGCTGCTGCGCATCTGCAACGTGCACAACGTGCCGCTGGCGACCAATCCCGCCTCGGCGACCTTCATCATCTCCACCGATGCCCTGTGAGCCCGCATCCGCAACGCCCCAACTTCCTCATCATCATGTCTGACGAGCACGCGCCGATGTTCAGCAGTGTGTATGGCCATCCCCTGCTGCAGACGCCCAACATGGAGCGCCTGGCGACTCTGGGCGCCACCTTCGAGAACGCCTACTGCAACTCGCCGCTGTGCATGCCCTCACGCATGTCCTTCATGACCGGGCGCTACATCCACCACCAGGACACCTGGGACAACGCCTGTCCCTTGCGCCCGGATGCGCTGACCTGGGCGCATTTGTTGCGTTCAGTCGGCCATGAGGTCGTGCTTTCGGGCAAGCAGCATTTCTGCGGCCCGGAACGTCTGCACGGCTTTCAGCAGCAGCTGGCGCGCGACCTGCACGCGGAGCTGGCGCATCCGATATTCGACTGGTCGCAGGGCGCCATTCCGGCGCTGCAACCCTGGGGCGCTCTGGCAGAAGCCCGGCCAGGCAGCACGACCGAAATCGAGGTGGATGACCTGGCCCAGCAGCGGGCCCTGGCTTGGCTGGCCGACCCGGCCCGCAGGGAACAGCCCTGGGCGCTGAACGTCTCCTTCATCGCGCCCCACTTCCCTTTCATCGTGCCACAGCGCTTTTGGGATCTGTATCCGCTTGAGGACATCGACCTGCCGCAGATTCCGCCCGGTCATCTGGAGGCGCTGCATCCCGTTTACCAGCGACTGCGCCGCATGTTCGGCCTGGTCGACTTTCCGGAGGAACTGGTGCGTCGCGCCCGCGCCGGCTACTACGGCCTCATCACCTACCTTGATGAGAAGATCGGCCAGTTGCTGGATGCGTTGGAGGCGAGCGGCCAACTTGAGAATACCGTCATCATCCACCTCAGCGACCACGGCGAAATGAACGGCGAGCACGGCCTGTGGCGCAAGTCGAACTTCTATGAGGCATCGTCGCGCGTACCGCTGCAGATCGCATGGCCCGGCCAGCTGCCGGCTGGAATTCGAATCCCGCAAGTGGTGTCGCTGGTGGACGTGGTGGCGACGCTGCTGGAACTGGCCGACGTCGAGCCGCCCGCGCCGCTGGATGGTGACAGCCTGCTGCCACTGCTACGAGGTCAGGATGCTGCGTGGAAAGACGAGGCCTTTTCGGAATACTGCGGGCACGGCGTGCTGCGCCCAATGGCCATGCTGCGGCGCGGCCGCCATAAACTCAACTTCAGCCTGGGCGATCCGCCCGAGCTTTACGACCTGCTGGCCGACCCGGGCGAGTTTCACGACCTTTCCGGGCTGCCACTGCATGCGCAGATCCTGGCCGATCTGCAGTCGCGTTTGCTGGCGCACTGGGACCCGCTGGAGATTGAGGCGCGCGTCCGACGCAGCCAGGTTGAGCGCATTCAGCTGGAAGCCGTGACTGACAGCGCCTGGCGTGGCGGCAGCACCCGCCCCTTCGCGCCGCCCGAATGGCGCCGCTAATCCGCGCGGTTGTCGGCCTGCAGCTCGAGTTGCGCGAACTCCTCAAGACGTGACAGTGCGTGCCGCCATTCTCTTGCAGGCACCGTTACATCCAGCGCTTGCTGCAGGTAGTGCACCTGCACGGTCAGCGCGGAAGCCTCGACGGCAGGATGTTGACAGACTGCCTCGGCATAGATACCCAGTTGCATGTGATAACGCTGCGCGTGCTCGCGCGCAGCAGTCAGACTTGCCCCTCCACCCAGCCAGGCTGTCTTGAAATCCACCAGCGTCCAGTGGCCCGCGGCATCCTGCATGAGCAGGTCGAGCCGGCCATCAATGAGATAGTCGCGGCGCTGATAGATGAAGGGCAGCTCGCGTAACAGCTCGCGAGCCTCCTTCATCCGTACACAGAGCGGGCTGAGCTCGAAGCGATCAAGCAGGTCAAGCACTTTCCCTGCAAGTGACTCAATCTCTGACGGGTTGCGCAGCCCCTGCGCCCGGATGGTGCTCCGCAGCCGTTGCCGCATAGAATCTGCATCCAGTTGCGCGTCAGGCCGCCACCAGCGCAGCATTTCGTGCACTAATTCGCCCAGTGAGCGGCCCGAACGATCATGCCCTTCATTAGCGCCCTTGCTCGCCACGGACCGTTCGTAGTGCCTTGAAATGCTGGTGGCGGCCAGTTGCTGCGGCGTGCGAGCAGGATACGTCGGTAGAGCCCGCAGCAAAGCGGGCGGCCCTTGGTCGTTCTGTGCCGCAAGATTCTCACGCTCACCGACTGACGGGCGCGGCGGTTCCACACCGGGCTCAAGGACAGAGGGCACAGCGAGGAATCGCCAGTTCGCCTGGCCGCGCCCGACAGACCTGGTCCCGCTCGCAGACAGATCTTCTATCTCGAGCGCTTTCAGCAGCCAGGCCAGCCAGCTTTGTTTTGGCTTGTTGTCTTCCAGCAATCCACAGACAAGCAAATGGTCCTGGGCGCGGGTGGCGGCCACGTAGAAAAGGCGGCGGCGCTCGGCCAGTTCACGCTGCTGCTTCCGCCTGGTCGCCAGCTGCCAGGCGACAGTTGGCTGATGCTTCCCCAGCTCCATGTCGAAAACCTTGCAAGCCAGACCGCTTTCTTCGTCGCGCATGAGAACGGAGTCATCAGGGGGCGTACGCCAGCGTCCGGCATCCGCCAGCACGACCAACGGGAACTCAAGCCCTTTGGCCTGATGCACTGTCATCAGGGTAAGCGCGCCATCGGCCTCCAGCGCCGCCTCGCCCTCGCGCAGCTCGCGCGCGCTGAACTCGCCGAGCAGCATCTCGAAGTCTGTGAAGTGCAGCGCCCCGCTTTCAGCCGCCTTCTCGACCAGCTTCTCCACATTGCCGCGACGCCGATGACCATCGGGCAGACCGGTCAGCGTCGCCAGATAGCCGGTGCGCTGCAACGCCGCGCGCAGCAATTCGTCAACGCTGAGGCGTCCGGCCAGCTGCGCCAGGTCGCGCAGACAATCACTGGCAGCGCGCGCCCGTGACCTTTCATCCGGCGGCAATCCCTGTGGCTGCAGCAGCGCGTCCCACAAGAGCAGACGCGCGCCATCTGCGTCGCGCATCAGTCGCAATGCCAGCAGCGCATCGTCGCTGAGTGCGAAGAGCGGTGAGCGCAAGACGCTGGCCAGCGCGAGCTCATCGTTATGGTTGTGCAGAAAGCGCAGCAGGTTGAGCAGGTCGAGCACTTCCTGGCGGCCGTAGAAGCCGCGTCCGCCCACTGTTACATAGGGCAGCGCCAGTTCCTTGAAAGTGTCTTCGTAGAAGGGCATGCTGCGATACGTCTGAAACAGCAGCGCCACATCGCCGTAGCCGAGCGGGCGAGTCGTGCGGATCGTCCGGTCATAGACGGGGACTTGCTGTTCCACAAGCTCACGCAGCCGCAGGCCGAGCGACCGTGCCATCAGACTGTGACCATCATCAGTATTCAGGTCGGCATCCTTGCAATCCAGCAGCATCAACTCCAGCGCGGGATGCGGGCCGGGCGCTGCCTGACGCTGCGCCTCCAGCGGCGCGCCGAAATCGACTTCGAATTCCGCAGCAGGCCCGTTGCCTACGCGCTGCAGCACCTGGCTGAAGATGGCATTCAGCAGGCCCAGCAGCGGCTGATGCGCCCGGAAGGAGTGTGACAGCGAAATATCTTCACCACCTCCCTTCAGGATCTGACGACGCGCCTCGTCGAATACACGGACGTCCGCCCCACGGAAGGCATAGATGCTTTGGCGCGGGTCGCCGACGATGAAGAGGCGGCCCGGTTTGCCCGGATCCGCCAGCGCGCGAATGATCTGCCACTGGAGCGGGCTGGTATCGTGGAATTCATCGACCAGCACCTGACGAAACTCACGGCGAAAGCGATCGCGGACTGCCGGCTTCTTGAGGACCTCGCAGGTCAGCCGCTCCAGGTCTGCGTAGTCGAGCAGATTGGCATCTCGCTTGCGCGCGCGGAATGCATCCCGCACCAGCCCAATCAACCGCTGCCAGTGCGGCAGCAACTCCGCCGCGCGATGGTCAAGGTCCGTGATGCCGTCGCCAGTCGCCGCCAGTGCCAAACGGACTTCGACACGCAAGTCTCTCAGCACATCCTTTGCTTCGGCGAGTGTTTCCTTGCCACCCCAGTTCTTTGCGCTACCGACGTTCAAGCGAATAGTTGAGCTCAATTCGCTCATCAACTCGAGCGCGCGCGCCGGCTCAGGCGAATCGTCCAGCTTGTAAAGAAGCGGACGACACGTTACCCAGATGTCGCCCAGCTTGTCGCCATTTGGCCAGCTGTGATCACGTTGCCACTTTACTGCGTCAACAAAAGCAGCTGATTCGCGCAGGGCGTCCAGTTGCGCCAGCACTTCGGCATTCCAGGCCTGCTGCCAGTGCTGCAGCAAGTCTTCCGGCAGCTGCTGCAAATCATGCTGCGCCACCTGTTCTCGCAGCGCAGCCATAATTTGCGTTCGGTCGTATTCAGCAAAGAGGCTTAGTGACGGGTCGTTTGACGCAGCCAGGCGCTGCAGCACATCCTCGATTTCCTTTTCCAGTTCAATCACAGCCTCGTCAGCTTCCAGCACGTCGAAGTCCGGGTCAATACCGGCCTCGGCTGCGCTGATGCGCAGAATCTTTGCGCAAAGCCCGTGGATGGTGCTGATTTGGGCGCTTTCGACACTGGCCAGGTGTGTCTGCCACAATTTGCGTTGCGGCGCATCGGCAGCATGCGCGTACCGTTGCAACTCCTGTCGCACCCGTTCGCGCAGCTCGCGCGCCGCCTTGCGCGTGAAGGTGATGGCCACCAGCGACTCCAGCGGCCAGTCCTGGTGGGCCTCCAGCAGCGCCAGATAGCGCTCGACCAGCACAAACGTCTTGCCCGAGCCGGCGGCCGCCAGCACTACAAGGTTGCGATCATGCAGCGAAATGGCGCGTTGCTGGTCCCCGGTTCTTTCAAGACTCATGCGCCGCGTTCCGGCGCCCGACTGTGCGTGACCGCCACGCGACAGAGTTGCGAGAATTCGCAAAAGCGCGTGCAACGTCCGCTACTGTCCGGTAGACGCGGTTGCACGCTGAAATCGCCGCGGCGCGCGGCCGCGATGTTTTCGCCGATACGTCTTTCGGCGGCGAGCATGGCTACCTCGCCCTTGCCGTCATACGGGATCCAGCCGCTGCTTCTGCTGTTGCCGCGCAAGTGCAAAAACATTCCGCCCGCCAGTGCCTTGTCCGGCTCACGTTGCGCCAGCAGCTGCTCTGCTGCGCGCAGATAGACCAGCATCTGTACGTTGACGCCCTCGCGCAGCTCATCCAGCGAGATGGGCGAGCTGCCGCTTTTGTAGTCAAGCACGAGTGTTCGCCCCTCGGCTTCGTCCATGCGGTCGATCACACCGCGAAGTCGCAGGTTTTCTGGTCGGCCGTCAACTAGCAGCGGGATGCCAAACATCTCGCCTTTCTCGCCAAAGTGCAGTTCATGCCAGCGCGCGCGTCCTCCAGCCCCGGGCAATCGTTTGCTCACGGGGCCGCTTGCCGTGAAATCAAGCCGAATAAACGCCTCCAGTCGAGCGTGCATTATCCGCTGCTGCCACGGCCACATCTCATCCAGTGGCCACTCAAGAATTAGCGCTGCCTCGTCAAACACCTCTTGCGCAGAGCACTCCAGGATGCTTAAGGCCTCGTCAAGATGCTCCGGTTCGATCGTCAACTCGCGCTGTTCAAGATCGCTGTAGACTCGCTCCAGAATGGCATGGTTTAGCGTGCCCAACTCAAGCGCGTTCAGGCCTGTTTCGGGTTGCCACAATTCCTCCAGCTCCAGTACCCGGCTGGCAAAAAAACGGTAGCGACAGGCACCCAGGTCACCCAACTGCGTCGCGCTCCACACACGCTCCGGGCCCAGGTCTGCGGCGACCTGCGCAATTAACTGCTCATCTGCCAGCACACCTGAGTAATGGTTGTGTGCGCTGTAGCACGCCAGCCTGCCTGACTCAACCCGGCCTGCGTGCGCTACCTGTGCCAGTAACGCACCCTGCTCCTGCTGCAGCCAACACCGCAAGGATGCACTGCCCGCAGCATCCGGTTGCGCCGCCAGCGCGACCAGCGCCTCCTCCACCGAAGCGACCTCTCTGGCTGAGGCCACGGCGCCGGGACGAATGTGCGTCACAGGCTGCTCCGGACAGACCCTGCGCAGCGCTTGCCACAGGTGACTGGCGACCAGCGGCGTTCCGTTTTCCACGGTGGGACGCGTAATCATGAGCGATTCGCGCGCCTGGCCCAGCAGCTGAAAGAACAGGGCGTCGTCCGCCGCGTCTGGCCGCACGCCCAAATCAGCGCCGCCCTCTGCCAGCGCCTTGCGTTCGCTTCCAAGATGCAGCGGGTCGACGGGTTGCTGGCCAGGGAAGATTCCGGCGGACAGACCGGGAATAAAGACATGCCGCTGCGGCAGTCCACGCGCCTCTGACGCGGGCGCAACCAATACCCCAACCGCGCTTGACCGGCATACTTCAAGACGCGTGACTGCCAGCGCGGCGCGTAGCTCGCGCATAAAGAATTCAAAGTTCTGTTGCGCCGCAAGGTTCGGCTGCGCCGACAGCTGCGTGGCACGCGATCTGTCGCCCAGCAGCTTGTCAAGCGCAGCCAGCGCCGCGAATTCGCGCTCGCGCAGCTGACCGGAGCCTTCCGGCGGCAGGCAGGCGCACATGTCCAGCGTGTACGCGTCGGGATCGACGTCAGCATTCGGGCCACAAAGCCTGCGTAGCCAGCGCCACAGCCCGGCATGGCCGCTCTCTTGCGGCGGAGTCACAGCATCCATGAAGTCGCACAGGAACTGTGCCAGCGCCTCGCTGTCTGCGTGGTCGCTTTCCTGCAGGGCCGCCAGCCAGGCCTCGCGTCCAGCACTCAGACGCCGCTCCCGGCTAACTTGCTCGAGCAGAGCGACCTGCTCCTGACCCAGACCCGCAATCGCGAAGCAGGGCGCGTTCAAGACATCCAGCAGCTCCTGACGCGGAAAGTCTGCCGCGGACAATTGGAGCATCTTGAGCAGGGACAGGATGGTCGGGATTTCCGCCAGGGGCTCGCCGCGCTGCAAGGCCAACGGCACCCCGTGTTCGTGGCCGGCGGCACGCAGGTGCCTGGCGTAGCGCGGCCAGTCACGCACTGCGATCAGACAGTCTTCCGGCTGCGCCTCCGTCTCGAGCAGCAGTTGCTTGATACGTCGCGTGAGCGCGCGCGCCTCCTGCGCCGGCCCAGGCGCCTCGACCAGCTGTAGCTGTTGCAGCGTTGGCAGCGGCTTCGCATCCTGACGAAAGATTCGCGCGGCCAGCTGCTGCAGGCCCTGCTGCGGCGCTTCCGGTCTGGTGGGCAGAGACACAACCTGCAGCTGATGCTGACTGTACTGTTGCAGCAGGGCCAGCGTTTTCCGAAAGCGCGCGCCGATGCCCTCCTCTCGTTCAGGCGACGCGGGCAGGGTAATGAGCGCGCGCCGGACACAACCCGTCAGCTGCATTAACGTGCTGGCCTGCAAGGGTGAGAACTGGTCAAAGCCGTCAACCAGCAGGAAGTCGACGCGCGCCAGTTCCCCTCGCAACGCTGCATCACCGAGCGCCTCACGCGCCAGCCAGTTCGCGCCCTCAACATCCAGGTAGCCATGGCTGGAAAGATACGAGCGGTAGCGCCTTGCGATGAGCGCAAGTTCCCTGTCCCGCTCACTGACCGCCGCCGCCGCAAAGGCCTCCGGCGTCACCAGGTTTCGCTGCAGCTCGTCGAGAAAGCCGCCGATGGCGCGTAGCAGACCGGGCGTGTCGGCAATCCCGCCGAAGACCTGCAGCTCGCCCGCTCGCGCCAGGTCATTTAGCAGGGTGCGGAACATGCCCTTTCGCTCCGCCTGCCCTGCCATGCGTGCGAGACTACCCGACATCTGTAGCAGCCTCTGCGCAAGCTCGTTGAACCGGAAAAAGCTGAGGCTGAAATACAACTCCCGCTCGCCCCCAAGTGCGAACAAGCGCTGACGCAAGCGCTGCTCCTGCAGCCCGTTCGGCAGCAGCACCCAGACCTGCGGCCAGCCATTCTCGTCCAACACATCGCAGAGCAACTGCAACGCGAATTCAGTTTTGCCGGCGCCGGGAGGCGCGAGCAGGATTTCTGTACCTGCGGCAGCCCTGTCAGTTTCTCCCGACATTGCTCCTCCATCCCTGCACCTGAAGGTAACGCGCGTCCGACGCCAGCGCCATGCTCTGCAATTGCGCGGCAATTTTCTGACTGCTACAATCCAGCCTGATGCTTCTGTCCCTGGAATCCAGGAGCGGCCGCAAGTCCGGCATGAACGTCCTCTACGCCAGTGCAGAAGTCAGCCCCTTCGCCAGCAGCGGGGGCCTGGCCGAGGTTGCCGGTTCGCTGCCGGCGGCATTGCGCGCGCAGGGTGCGGATGTGCGGGTCGTGACGCCGCTTTACGGCTTTCTGGACTATGACCACCACGGCCTCAGCTACGATTTCTCGTTCAACTTTCCGCATCGCACTGGCATGCTTGAGGTGCACGTACACAGCGTCCGGCGCGGCGACGTCCTGCATTACTTTCTGCAGTGTGCGCCCTGGCTTGGCGATGAGCAGACGCTGTATATCGACAATGCCAGCGACAATACGCGCTTCATCCTTCTGTGCCAGCTGACGCTCGCCTGCGCCTGGGAGCTACGGCAGCGCAGAAACTGGTTTCCGGACGTGCTGCACGCCAATGACTGGCACTGCGCGCTGATACCTTTCCTGCTTTCCATCAGCCGCAGCAACCCGGACTGGGCCTCCATGCGGTCCCTGTTAACCATTCATAACCTGGCCTATCAGGGGCACACTGCCGGCGGGGCCCTCTACTATTGCGGCATCCCGGCGCGCAGCCAGCCTGACCTCGTCTACCAGGGTCAGGCGGACAACCTGCTGGCGATCGGCATCGCTTACGCCGACACCTTGACGACGGTCAGCCCGCGCTACGCCGTTGAAATCCAGTCACCGGAAATGGGCCGTGGGCTGGACGGGCTCGTGCGTGCGCGCAGCGCCACCCTCTTCGGCATTCTGAACGGCATCGATCGCGAGCGTCATAATCCACAAACGGATGCGCATATCGCTGCCCGCTTCGGCGCGGTAGACTATCAGGAGCGTCGCTGTCTCAACCGGGCGGCCCTGCGGCGGCGCCTCGGCCTGGATACGGAGATGAAGGTGCCGCTGGTGGCCATGGTTGGCCGTCTCGATGTACAGAAGGGGCTGCAACTGGCTCTGCCCGTGCTGCGGCGTCTGTTGACCAGAAACGAGCTGCAATTCGTAATTCTGGGCGGTGGCGACCCGCGTTACCGCCACGAAATCTCGCTGATGGCCGGGCAGTGGCCAGAGCGGGTAGCCGGCATCAATGACTACGATGACGCGCTGGCCCGGCAGATTTACGCGGGCGCGGACCTCATTCTCATGCCCAGCATCTTCGAGCCCTGCGGCATTGGCCAGCTACTGGCGATGCGCTACGGCGCCTTGCCGCTCGTGCGTGAAACCGGAGGACTGGCGGACACAGTGGAGAACTACGACGACGCGCGCGGCTCCCGCGGCACCGGCTTCGTGTTCAGCTGGAGCGAGCCGGACGCGCTCTATCACACGCTCGACTGGGCTATCAGGACCTGGCACAGACGGCCTGCAGCCTGGCGCAGGATGCAAAAGCGCGCCATGAAACAGGACTTCGGCTGGGACAAGAGCGCCCGCGCCACCATGGATCTTTACCGCGACGTACTGCTAAGGGAGCCCCGGCTGTGAGGATCAAGGCCGTAATTCTTGCCGGTGGCGAAGGGACCCGGCTCGCCACCCTGACCCACAAACGCGCCAAGCCGGCCGTGCCCTTTGCCGGCAAATACCGCATCATTGATTTCACGCTCAGCAATTGTGTCAATTCCCAGATCTTCGACGTCCTCATCCTCACCCAGTATCGACCGCACAGCCTCAACGACCACATCCGCCGTGGCCGCCCCTGGGACCTGGACCGCTCCTTCACCGGCGGCGTACTGATGCTGCAGCCCTTTCTCGGTCGCCGCGATACGGACTGGTATGCCGGCACTGCCGATGCTGTTGCGCAGAATCTGCCTTTCGTACGCCGCGGCCGCCCGGAATATGTGCTCATCCTTTCCGGCGATCACATTTACCAGATGGATTACGCCGAGATGCTGCAGTTCCATCGCGAGAACAACGCCGACGCCACCGTCGCCACCATTCGAGTGCCCATGGACGAGGCCAGTCGCTATGGCATCGTCGATGTCGAAACGGATTTCAGCGTGCGTGAATTCGTGGAGAAGCCGGAGGAGCCGCCCGGCAACCTCGCCAGCATGGGCGTCTATGTCTTCAACTATGATGTGCTGGAGCGAATGCTGCACCGTGACCATGAGCTCGGCGACTCCAGCCACGACTTTGGCAAGGACATCCTGCCGCGCATGCTGACCGAGAAGATGCGCGTCTTCGCCTGGCCCTTTGGCGGCTACTGGATCGACGTCGGCACGATAGATGCATACTGGGAAGCCCATATGGACCTGCTGGGCACGCCCCCTTCGCTCAATCTAAGTGACCGCACCTGGATCATTCATACGCGCAGTGAGGAACGCCCGCCAGTGCAGATTCAGCATGGCGCGATTGTGCGCGACAGCCTGATTTCCGAGGGAGCCGTCATCGCCGGGGGCGCGCTGGTGGAACGCTCGGTGCTCTCGCCCGGCGTCATTGTCGGCCCCAATGCGATCGTGCGCGAATCCATCCTGCTCAATGACACCTGTGTCGAGGCCGGGGCTGTCATCGAGCGCGCCATCATCGACAAGATCGCCATCGTTGGCCACAACGCCCGGGTTGGCTGCCTGGGGCAAGTGGGTGACCTGGGAATTACCTGCGTTGGTAAAAACACCCATATTCCGGCCGGCTTCACCATCGGCAGCTCCTGCATCATCGGCACAGATTTGCAACCAGGTGACTTCAATGCCTGCCCCGACCGGCAAATTCTTGCTGGCGAGCAACTGGGCTTTCAGCTTGCGCGCAAGTAGGAGGCCATTGGGTTACAGGTTAATTGATTTTCGGGACATCATTGCCGTTCACTTTCGCCCCTTTGCCGCAGCCTGTGAGGATTCCGCATGATTAAGCCGGTTGTCACCATCAACGTCACCCCCAATTTGCCCGCGCCCCTGGAACAGTTGCGTGAGCTGGCCTTCAACATGCGCTGGTCCTGGGATGCGGACTGCATTGCGCTCTTCCGCCGGCTGGACCCGGAGCTGTGGCGCGAAACCGACCACAACCCGGTGCAACTGCTGGGCATGTTGTCGCAGGAGCGGCTCGACGAAGCGGCCACGGACGCGAGCTTCCTGGCACATATGCAGCGCATCTGCGCCAGTCGCGCCGCCGAACGTGACAGCCGCAATACCTGGTTCTTGCGTCAACATGGCGAACAGCCGCAGGGCGCCTGCATCGCCTATTTCTCGATGGAGTTTGGCCTGGCGGAATCGCTGCGCACTTACTCCGGGGGTCTGGGGATACTCAGCGGCGACCACCTCAAGAGCGCCAGCGACCTGGGGCTGCCGCTCGTGGGCGTCGGTCTGCTGTACCAGGAGGGCTACTTTCACCAGTATCTCAACGCCGACGGCTGGCAGCAGGAATCCTACCCGATCAACGACCTGTCGAATCTGCCGCTCACGCTGATGCGCGATGAGCAGGGAGTTCCCCTGCGCATCAGCGTGTCCATGCCTGGCCGCGAGCTCTACGCTGTCATCTGGCGCGTGCAGGTTGGCCGCGTGCAACTCTTCCTGCTGGATTCAAACATTGAGGAGAACTCGCTGCCGGAGGACCGCGACCTCACCGACCGCCTCTATGGCGGCGACCGACGGACGCGCATCCGTCAGGAAATTCTGATGGGCATCGGCGGCATCCGCGCGCTGGACGCGCTGGGTCTGCGCCCCACCATCTGCCACATGAACGAGGGTCATTCCGCCTTCCTGGCCCTGGAACGCATCCGTCAGCTGCAGCACGAGAAGAGTCTGAGCTTTGCGCAGGCCCGGGAGATCACCCGCGCCGGCAACATTTTTACTACGCATACGCCCGTGCCTGCCGGTCTGGAGCGCTTCGAATTCGACCTGATTGACGAACACTTCAACCACTACAGCCGCGAACTGGGCCTCTCGCGCGAGGAGTTTCTGAATCTGGGACGCGAATATGCCGGAGACCATGAACAGTTCTCCATGCCGGTGCTGGCGCTGAGGCTCAGCAGCGGCACGAACGGCGTCTCTCAACTGCACGCCAGGGTTTCACGCTCGATGTGGCATTCGCTTTTCCCCGAAACTCCGGTGGACGAGGTGCCCATCACGGGCGTTACCAACGGCATCCACGTGCAGACCTGGATCAGCGATGAGATGGCCGAGCTCTTCGACCGCTATCTGGATCCCGCCTGGCGCGAAGAGGACTGGCGCCCCGAGCTGTGGGCGGGCGTGGACGAGATGCCGGACGAAGAGCTGTGGCGCATCCACGAACGCCAGCGGCGCCAGCTCATCGCTTTCACACGCGTGCGTCTGCACCAGCAACTGCTACGTCGCGGCTTCGCCCGCAGCGAGGCCGCCGCCAGCAGCAATGTGCTTAACCCGCGGGCGTTGACCATCGGCTTTGCCCGGCGCTTCGCCACCTACAAGCGCGCCACGCTCATCTTTCGCGACGTGCCGCGGCTCAAGCGGATGGTCAGCGACCCGCAACGGCCGGTGCAATTTATTTTTGCCGGCAAGGCACATCCGCATGATGGCGGCGGCAAGGATTTCATCCGCCACATCATCCACATGGCCCAGGATCCCGAGTTGCGCCCGCACATCGTGTTCCTGCAGAACTACAACATGCACGTCGCGCGCCAGCTCGTGCAGGGCGTGGACGTCTGGCTCAACAACCCGCGCCGGCCACAGGAAGCCAGCGGCACCAGTGGCATGAAATCCATCTACAACGCCGGCCTGAATTGCAGCATTCTCGACGGCTGGTGGGACGAGGGCTACGCGCCCGAGCTGGGCTGGGCCATCGGAAACGGCGAGGAATACCCGGGACACGATGAGGGCCATCAGGACCACGTGGAGAGTCAGGCCCTCTACAACATCTTCGAAAAGGACATTGTGCCACTCTTCTACGAGCGCGATGAAGAAAACCTGCCGCGCGAATGGCTCCGCCAGGTGAAGAATTCAATGCGTCAACTTGCGCCCGCCTTCAGTTCGCATCGCATGCTGCATGATTATTGCGAACGCTTCTACATACCCGCCATGCAACGGGTGCAGAAGATGCACGACGACGGCCTGCGCCAGGGATTGGCCTTCAGCGCCTGGCGCTCCAGCATTGAGCAATACTGGCACGAGATTCGCATTGAGTCGTTGCACTTCAGCGAGACGAATGTCGTGGTCGGCGTGCCGTTTACCGCAGAAACCAGGGTGCATCTGGGCCGCTTCAGCCCGGAAGACCTGCGCGTGCAGCTCTACTCCGGCTCGCTAAATCTACAGAGGCAGCTCGGAGCCTTTGCCGGCGAGACAGTCGACATGCAGCCGGTCGGCGCTAACGAGCATGGCTTCCAGCGCTTCCGCGCGCAGTTCACCTACCACAGCGGTGGCGAACGCGGGCTTTCGGTGCGGGTGCTGCCCAGGCACGAGCTGCTGCCCGACCAGATCCACGCGGGACTCATTACCTGGGCGGAGGGCGTGGACTGAGAGCCTTCAGCTCCTCAGCAAGAGCGACAATTCGCGCAGGCGTGGCATGCGCCCGGCCAGCAGCGTGTGCACCCGAAAGACGCGCCCGGCCAGCCACATCAGCGCTGCGATGGTCAGCAGCAACAGGATCACGCTGAGTGCGATCTGCCAGGCCGGCACCTCTGTGATGAGCACACGCTGCAGCATGGTCAATGGCGCGGTGAGCGGAAACAGGCTGAGCGCAACGGCCAGGCCGCCGTGCGGCGCTTCCAGCAATGCGACGCTGACCCACAGCGGCGATACGGCCGGCAGCGTGAAGATCACAGCATATTGCGGCCCCTCACGCATTGAGGCGGAGAGCGCGCCAAGGATGCCGTAGGCGCTGGCGAACATCAGGTAGGCCAGCACGAAGTAGAGTAGCAGCAGCAGCACAGCCCCCTCCGGCAGGGCGTACTGCGCCAGCAATGCCAGGGCGCCCTGGATGGGCAGTCGCTGCAATACCAGCAGGATGCCCAGCAGCCACAACAGCAGCTGCAACAGCCCCAGCGCGCCGTAGGCCAGCACCTTGCCGCCGAAAAGCTGCGCCGGCCGCAACGAGGACAGCAGGATTTCGACGACGCGAGTCTCTTTCTCCTCGATGACGCCCTGCAACAGATAGCCACTGGTCATGAAGAGGCTGATCATCAGCGCCATGACGAAGGGATAGATCACCAGCAGCGACAGGTCTTCGTCCAGCGGTGCGACGCGTTGCTCACTGATGATGGTCAGCCGCGCCGGCCGCCTCAGACGCGCCAGCAGCGCTGCGTCCAGCTCGTCCGCCAGCGAGGTCAGGATGTGCGTGCGAATGGCTGAACTGCTCACCTCATCGATACTGAAGCTGGGCAGCACCTGGGTGACTGTGCCCGTCTCCAGGTAGTCCGCCGGAATATGATACCAGCTGCTGATCTCGCCGCGGGCCAGCGCCGCCCCGGCCGCAGCTGCGTCTGCATAGTGTTGCAGCTCACCGCCGGTGCCGAAGCGTCCGGTCTCGTCTACCAGACCGCGCTCCCCCGCCCCGGCTGAGGTGACGCCGGGAATGCCAATGGTCGGGAGGTTGATGCCCGGCAGGTTGCCGCCCGGCCCAATCAACTGCGAGCCTTCCAGCAGCACGAGCGCCAGCAGCGGCACAGCGACGGCCATGAAGAGGTAGCCGCGCCGCCGCAGGTTGCGCCGGAACTCGAAGCGGAACACCTGCCACAGGGACGAGTTCATGGCCGCCGGCTCCCCTGCGCCGGGTTGCGCAGGATGCGCCACAGCTGCCCCGGCGAGGGCCGCGCGCCGTAGAGCAGCAGCGACCAGCGAAACAAACGTGCCGCGAGTGGCACTGCCGCGACCATCGTCATGCAGAGCAGTGCCAGACTCAATGCGAGCTGCCAGGCGGGCATGGAGCCGAGATTCAGGCGAATGATGGCGGTCAGCGGCGCTGTGAGCGGGAAGAGGGTCAGCGCCACTCCGAGCGTCCCGTCCGGCTCTGTCAGCAGGACGGCGTAGGCCATAAAGGGGACAACGGTGACGAGGGTAAGGATTCCGGCCAGCTGGCGGCTTTCCTGTTCGCTGTCAGTGATGGAGCCGATGCCGACGAAGATGGCGGCCATTAGAAAGTAGCTCAGCAAGAAGTAGGCCAGGGTTACCAGCACCAGCTCCGGCGGCAACTGTAAAGCACCGAGCCCCGGCAACTCCGGTTGCAGGAGCCGCAGCGTCAATGCGAAGCCCAGCCAGACTCCCAGTTGCGTGAGTCCGATACAGCCGAGGCCGGCTATCTTGCCGAACATTAGTTGCAGCGGCGACACGCTGGTTACCAGAATCTCCAGCATGCGGCTGCTCTTCTCTTCAACCACGCTGGCAATAAGGTAGCCACTGGTCGTTTGCAAGGCGATGAAGAAGGCCAGCGCGTAGAGGAACTGCAGCATAAACACGCCGCCGACGTCCTCTCCTGCAAGGCTGCGCCCTTGCGCGCGGATGCGCAACTCTACCGGCCGCGCCAGGCGTTCAGGCGGCAAGGTGCTGATGGCCCGCTGCGCGAGGTTCGCGCGCAGAAAGTCGTCGATACTGTCTTCCAGCGCTTCACCGCTCCCGCTGCGACTGTGCAGCGTGATGGCGCCGCTGTCCATGTAGTCGTCCGGGATAAGGAACCAGGCGTCAATTTGGGTCGCGTCATAGGCGTTTCGAGCCTGTTCCAAACTGGCATAGCGCGTGAACGGCTCATCCATGCTGACCAGGCCGGCCTGGTCTATAAAAGCGGTCGAGCTGACCTGCGGCGGGCCGGTGACCGCGCCGATGACGACCTCGATAATCACCAGGCTAACCAGCACAGCCAGCAAGGGGAGGCCAAAGGTGGCGAAGAGGTAGCCGCGGCTGCGCAGCACGCCCATGTATTCGCGCCGCGCGACCAGCAGGGCAACGCGCATCAATCGTCCTCGACCACCCGGATGAAGATCTCGTTCAGTCCGGGCGTCGCCAGTTCGAAGCGGCGGATGTGCATGTCGCCGGCGGCGGCGATGGCAGCCAGCACGTCGTCCGCCGTCGTTGCCGGCGCCAGCTGCAGCAGCGCTTCCCCCTGCGCGGCGCCGGCATCCACGGAGCGAACGCCCGGCAGCCGCGCCCAGTCCCCCTCACCTTCGACGAGGATGGCGTGGCGGGCGTATTGTCGCCGGATTTCCGCGACCGGGCCGTAGAGCTTCTGCTGGCCGCGACTGATCATCAGCAGCCGGTCAGCCATAGCCTCGACCTGGTGCATCTGGTGCGTGCTCATCACAATCGCCACGCCGCGGGCGCGCATCTCCTGCAGCAACTCTTCCAGCACCTGGGTGTTGACCGGGTCAAGGCCGGCGAAGGGCTCGTCAACGATAATGAGTTGAGGCTCGTGCAGCACGGTTACGGCGAACTGCACCTTCTGCTGCATGCCCTTGCTCAGTTCGCGCACCTTGCTGCGCGCCTGTTCGGCCAGATCGAGGCGTTCCAGCAGCGCCAGGCTGCGCTCACGCGCGACACGCCGGTCCAGGCCCTTCAACTGACCCAGGTAGACCATCACGTCCAGCACGGCCGCGTTGCGATAGAGCCCGCGCTCTTCCGGCAGGTAACCGACGCGGGCTGCGCTGGCCATACCAGGCGGCCCGCCCAGCACGCGGATGCTGCCGCTGTCGGGCCGCAGAATGTCGAGGATCATGCGGATCGTGGTGGTCTTGCCAGAGCCGTTGGGGCCCAGCAGCGCGAAGATCTCGCCCGGCTCCACGCAAAAGTTGAGCCCGGCCACTGCCTGCACATTCCCGTAGCGCTTGCTGATGTCCTCGACGACGATGGCGGCTTCAGTGTCGGACATTCCGTACCTTTGTCAGGCGTCAGGCAGAACAGGATGAGAAAATCACCGTGCAATCGCTAACGCCATACAACGTTCGATAGACGTAGTGGAAGCCGTATATCAGCTGCACGTAGTTGCGGGTGCTCTCGATGTCGATGGCCGCAAGGAAGCGGTCGGCATCGCCCTGTGCCACCTGCTGCCACTCGATAGCGCGCCCAGGCCCGGCATTGTAGCCCGCCAGCGCGACCAGCGCGTCAAGGCCGAAGCGCTCCAGCTGCTCGGCCAGATACCAGGCGCCAAAGGTGACGGAGGCCTGCGGCCGGAACAGGTCGCTGTGTTGATAGTCGGGCCAGCTGATCTGCCCGGCGATGTAGTCGCCGGTCGCCGGGATGACCTGGGTCAGGCCCTTTTCACCGGCTGCGGCCTCCGCCCAGGGGTCAAAGAGGCTTTCCAGCCGGATGAGTGAGAAGAGCAGCATGGGGTCCATGGCATGCTGGCGCGCCACATCCTGAACCACATCCTGCCAGTAGACCGGGTAGCGCAGCCGCGCCAGCCAGGGTGGCGCCTCAAGCGTGGCCACGCCGGCCGTGTTTAGAATGTTGGCGGCAGCGAAGATCGAGGAATAATAATCACCCAGACCGCGCAAATGCACGGCCAACTGGTAGGAGCCCAGGCCATCTTCGATGTGTTCGTCGAGCAGCGCCGCAAATTCCTCGCGGGCCGCGTTGTGAAGCCCCAGCGACCACAGCGCCTCCCCACGCTGCAGACGCCCGTCCGCAAGCAATTCACCACTTGCAGGCCACAGCGGGCTTTCTTGCGTGAAGGAGAAGGTTGAACGCAGCCAGTCCTCAGCCTGCGTCAGTTCGGCCGCCTCGTCAAAGGCGAAGCGCAGGGCCGTCGCAGGCTGCAGGGGTGAACGCCCGCTCAACAGGTCTCTGGAGCGCGCGGCGAAGAAGCTGTCCGGCGCAGCAGCAATGGCCGCATTGAACGCAGATTTCGCGACCTCCTCGTCGCTGCGTTGGCGCGCCAGCTGTCCCACGCGCAACCAGGCTTCAGCCTTGACGGCGCCGCTCACAGCTTGCGCCACGCGCATGTAAAACGCTTCGGCAATTGCAGAGTCTTCAAGCTGGACGGCTGCCTCGGCAGCCAGCCACAAGCCGCTGCGCGCCTGCGATGTGCCCGGATATTGCTCCGCCAGCTGCTCAAAAGTTGCGCGCGCCTCCAGCGGCAGATCCAGCGAGCCTTGCAGGAAGCCGGCGCGCCACAGGGCTTCCACCGCCTCGGGGGAATCCGCTAGGCTGACAGCGACTTGCAAATAGTGTTCGATCGCGCCCTCAGTGTCGCCGCTCCAAAAGCGCGTGCGGCCCAGTTCCAGCAAGGCCTCACCGTAAAGCGCATCGTCTGCGCCGACATTGTTGAATGCCGCTTCCGCCGCATCGCTGTCGACCAGATCGCGCTCGACGCGGCCCAGCATTAGCCACAGCGCCGCAGGGAAGTCGGAGGCCTCAAGCGCGAGCGGCGCAAGGACTGCCTGCGCGCGTTGCACATCGCCGGCGAAGTAACTGATCCGGCCAACCTCGGCATTGTCAAGCGCCACTTCTCGTTCCAGCAAAGTTAACATGGCTTCGTAGGCGGCGATGGTGCCCGGCTGCTCCTCAAAGAGCGCCTGCATACGCCCCAGCGCATTTGCTTCTTCACCAGCATCCAGCAGCGCCCGCGCCGCCTTCAGCCGAATGCTCGCGCGATAGACCGGGTTGTTTGCCAGCGTCAGAATAGTCTCGTACTGCGCCACAGCCTCTGCCACACGGCCGGCTTCAAGCAGGGTTCCGGCCAACTTCTCGCGCATGCGCAGCGCGGCTGGCAGCGTGCGCCCGCTTTCTGCCGCGGCGCTGTAACTCGACAGCGCCGCGTCCAGTTGAGCGGATGCCAGCTGCGCGTCACCGATACGCTCCAGCGCGTAACTGTCGATGGCGCCGGGCCGCAGCTGCATCCAGGCTGCGTAATCGGCGACAGCATCCGGCCAGTTCTCCAGCCCGTCCAGGGCGCTGGCGCGCCAGAAGAATGCGCGCGCATCGCGCTGCGCCGATGGCTGAAGCTCCATGTACAGCGAAAATGACTCGTGCGCCGCGTCAAATTGTTCGTCGCGCAACTGCTCCTGCCCCAGCAACAGGGCTGCAGCCGCGGCCTGCGGCGGCGCAGGCGTCTGGATTAGTAGTGACTCCAGAGCGAACAGGCCGCGCACCTGGTCACCATCGCGCAACAGTTTGTCTACATGCTGCAGCAACAGCTCAGGTGCCACCGTTGGCGTGGGGGTCGGCACAGGTGTCTGCGTGGGCGTGGCAGTGGCGGCCGGCGTGGCAGTCGGCACGGGCGTTGACGTGGGCGTAGATGTGGGCGCTGCGGCCGGGCTACAGGCCGCAGCCAAAATCAACAGCGCAAACAACAGGCGCCGCAGGCAAAAAACTTCAGCAGACAGGGGCAGGTTCAACATGGTCACATTGTAGCACAGGGCGACCATCACGGCGGCGGCTCTAGCTCGCCAGCCAGCCAGGGGATGCCGTAGCCAACCAGCAGATGGCCCGCTTCCGCGAGGGCCGCGCCCAGGCCAGTGCTGTCGCGCCAGTCCCACCAATGCTCCGCAGAAGGCAGAATCGGCACGCCGAAGTCCGTCAGAACCAGCGCGCCCAGGGTGTGCCGCCGGCCCGCGCGCACGAGCGTGATGCGGAAGCGCGAGGGCATTTGCGGCGCCCATTCGTTCGCCACGCCGGCCAGCAACTGAAACTCGATGGCTCGTTCGTCCGCAGCGAAATCCCGGTGATGGAAGCGAAAGCGTCCGTTTGCCTGGCTGACTTCGTCCTCCTCCAGCGCGTAGCCCGCCGCCGCCAGCGCCTGTCCCAGCACGGTCAGCAGCAGCATACGAAAGCTGGCGACGGCTTCCTCTGCCGCAGCCATCAGTTCAGCGCCAGGATGTACGAGGGCTTGCGCGGGAAGAGAATCTCCAGCAGGGCCAGGGCACGGCCACTGGCACGGGTCTCGGGCAGCGTTTGTCGCAGTTCGGCGAAGCTGTGGTGGCCGACAATCAGGCTGAGCAACGCTTCCTGGGTCAGCCAGGCGTCGCAGCCCAGCTCATCCTTGACATCCACGCTGATGTTCTGCACCTGTGCCAGCCGGCCCTCCTCCAGGCGCAGCCGCAGGCCACGCATGTTGTAAAAGCTGAGCCTGAGTTCGCCGCTGTAACGGTGGGCGCCGGAATGCTCAAGACGGCTTTCCAGCACCGGACGGATGGCCAGCAACAGCTGCGCCGTGTCACTGGCGCGCAGATACCAGGCGTAAGGCTGACGCTCAATTGCGGTCGGACCCGCTTTCTCCAGCAAGGTCGCAAGGGTCTGTGGATAACCCGCCATAAAGCCAATGTGCTTTGGCGCTCTCTCTCCCGGCCACTTCGTCTGCGCAAAGTCGCGGATTCCGCGCAGAACATCATCAAAGGTCGCCAGCAGCGAAGACTCCGGGCCGACCACCAGCAACTCGCAATTCAGCCAGGAGGAATCAGGATAGCGCCACAAGGCCACATAGCCCAGCGGCGTTGCGTCGCGCGCGATGACGGTGAACAGGCTGGCGGGGCGCTGCGTCAGCCAGTGCGCCCAAAATCGCGGCGGGATGAACGCCGAGAGCGCAAACTGTGGCGCGACATATTCGTCCCACGCGCCAAACAGTGGGAAATCCGTCTCTACTGCCGGTCGCAGTGAGCAGAAGGGCTGCGCGCCTGGCTTCAGAGCCGGGACGGCCGACAGCGGCAGCGAGGCGCCACGCCCCAGCGCCACGGCCATGGTGTAGCCAAAGCGGCGGTAAAGGTGCGGGATGCCGGTGATAGCCTGCAACATGTGGCCGAGCGCATTGCTACGTTCGTGTGCGGCCGCCATGAGCGCGCGCATCAGCCCACGCCGGCGATACTCCGGGTGGGTCGCCACCATCTCGATGCGGCCGACGCCCAGGGGCACGGTTTCGTAGCGCCAGCGTTCCGGACTCAGCAGCAAGGTGGCAACGGGCAACTCGTCACGTGCCGGATCCACGATCAGCCAGACGTTCTCGTCCGAGATGCTGGGGTGCAATCCGCCGAGCATACTCTCTACCCACAAGTCATCGTCGGGCATATCCCAGTCGTCGACCTCAAGAAAGACTTTCCGGTACAGCTCCGGCAGACGCTCGCGGTCCCGCGCATGGCCTGCCGCCAGCGTTCGCAGCAGGAGTCCATCGGGCAAGGCAAGCTGCATCTCAGCTGTCTCCGGCGGAGGGGGCAGCCGTTGCCAGTTGTGCGCGCAACGCCTCAGGCTCGTGAACCGGCAGCTGACAGGCGAAGTTGCGACACACGTAGGCTGTCGGCAGGTCATCAAGTTGCGTCCGGCCGCGCAGCAGGGGCAGGGCTGTCTCGGAGTCTGCGCCCGGCTCGCTCAGCGCCAGCACTGCGTTGGGCAGCCAGCTGCCCTGCACTTCGCGCAGCAGCGCTGCGCAACGCTCGTCCTCAACGACGCCGACGATGGCAACTTCCTGCAGACCAGACACCAGCATATCGACGGCGTTGAGCGCCTCGCCGAAGGCCTGCGGGTAGCTGCGCAGGGCCTCGACCAGCAGGCGCAGCGCGTTCTCTGCGGCGGACTGATAGCGCCCCTCGCCCGTCCAGGCCGACAGGCGCAGCAGTTGACGCGCCAGCATGGCGCTGCCGGAAGGCGTGGCGTTGTCCTGCAGGTTGCGCGGCCGCACGATGAGCGCCTCATGATCATCGCTGGTATCGAAGAAGCCGCCCTCCTGCGCGCCGAAATGCGCCAGGGCGTGATCTGCCAACTCGCGCGCAGCGGCGAACCAGCGCTCGTCAAAGGTCGTCTGATACAGCTCGAGCAGGCCGTCGCAGAGGTTGGCGTAGTCCTCGAGGAAGCCGTTGATGTGGCCAGCGCCGTCCTTGTGCGTGCGTAGCAGACGTCCATCTTCTGTGAGCAAATTGCTGAGCAGAAAGTCCGCATTGCGGATGGCGGCCGCGCGCCAATCCGGACGCTGCAGGACGCGGGCGGCCTCCGCCAGGCTGGCGAGCATCATACCATTCCAGGCGCTGAGGATCTTGTCGTCAAGGCCGGGATGCTCGCGCTCCTCGCGGGCCGCATAAAGACGGCCGCGGATGGCGTCGATGCGCTGTGCCAACTGCCTTTCGTCGATGCCATACGTCTCCGCCACTTCCGTCGGGTCAACGGGCACATGCAAAATGCTGCTGCCTTCAAAGTTGCCGCTCGCAGTGACGCCCCAGTAGTCGCAGGCCAGTGTCGCGTCGTTGCCGAGGATTTCGTAGAGCTCCGCCTCGCTCCAGACGAAGAAGCGGCCTTCCTCGCCCTCGCTGTCCGCGTCGGTCGCGCTAAAGAAGCCGCCCTGCGCATGCGTCATCTCACGCAGAATGTAGTCAAAAGTCTGTTCGGCGATGTCACGAAACAGCGGCTCGTCGGTGACTTGCCAGGCATGAAGATAGCAGCGCGCCAGTTGCGCGTTGTCATAAAGCATCTTCTCGAAATGCGGCACCAGCCAGACGGCATCCACGCTGTAGCGGTGGAAGCCACCGCCAATCTGGTCGTACAAACCGCCGCGCGCCATCTTCGTCAGCGTGAGCTGTACCGCCTGCAACGCGCGTCGGTCGCCGTTGCGCGCGTGGGTGCGCAGCAGAAACTCGAGGATCATCGGCTGCGGGAACTTTGGCGCGCCGCCAAAGCCGCCGTGACGTTCGTCCATGTTGCGTAGCACGCCCGCGGCCGCCGCATCCAGCAGCTCCGCGTTCAGCTCCTCCGCCGGGCCGCCGATACCCAGTGCCAGCCGCCCCAGCGCGGAAGTCAGTGAGTTGGCAGCCTTGTCGACCTCGCCACGCCGTTGGCGCCAGGCGTCCTCGATTCCCCGTAGCAGGTCGCGGAACGCAGGCATGCCCATGCGTGCCTCGCGCGGGAAGTAGGTGCCGCCATAGAAGGGGCGCCCGTCCGGCAGCAGGAAAACAGTCATGGGCCAGCCACCATGGCCGCTCATGGCCTGCACCGCCTGCATGTAAATGTCGTCTACATCCGGGCGCTCTTCGCGATCGACCTTGATGTTAACGAAAAGTTCATTCATCAATTCGGCCGTTGGCTCGTGCTCGAAGCTCTCGTGCGCCATGACGTGGCACCAGTGGCAGGCGCTGTAGCCCACGCTCAGCAGCAGCGGCTTGTCCTCGGCGCGGGCGCGCGCAAAGGCCTCCTCGCTCCAGGGGTACCAGTCCACCGGGTTATCGCAATGTTGCAGTAAATAGGGGCTGGTTTCGTGCTGCAGTCGATTCATAGACGCTCCTCGCACATTCCTTGCATAGTTCTAACACGGTTCGCAGACCCGACCCGGGCGTGTATGATACACTGTCGGCAAGCGCTATGCGCCAGTAGAGCAGCCAAGAGGGGAACAGGCGAACCCGATGTTTGGATTCAAGAAGTCCGGTGACAAGGATTCCGGGGGAGGCCCGCCCCGTTTCCGTATCCCGAACTGGGTATGGCCAGCGGTCTGGCTGCTCATCCTGCTATGGCTTTTCTTCCGCGTGCCCGGCATGGTCAGCGAGTTCGGCGGCGAACAACCCATAGAAGTACCCTACTCTTTCTTCTTCGAGCAGGTAGAGGCCGGCAGGGTCAGCCAGGTCACGTTCGAAGACATCAACGTGACCGGCCGCTTCCGCTCGTTGGTGACCTGGCCTCCGCCAGGCACAATCAGCTCCGTGCAACCCCGCACCTCCAACTGGTTCACGACCACCCTGCTGCCCGTGGAGGACCCGCAACTCCCGGCCGCCCTGCATGAAAACAACGTCACGGTCGTGGCGCGCACCAGCGAGACCTCGCCCATCCTGCTCTTCCTGTTTAACTTTGGCCCAATACTCCTGCTTTTGGGCTTCTTTGTCTGGTCCGCGCGTCGCGCCCAGGGCCAGATGGGCGGCATCTTTGGCTTCGGTCGCTCCCAGGCGCGTCAGTACGACGCCGAGCGGCCCCAGGTCACCTTCAGCGATGTGGCCGGCCAGGACAACGCCCGTCAGGAACTGGAGGAAATCGTCGATTTTCTCAAGGAGCCGGACAAGTATGTTGCGCTGGGCGCGCGCATCCCGCGCGGCGTGTTGCTGGTCGGCCCTCCCGGTACCGGCAAGACCCTGCTGGCGCGCGCCGTCGCCGGCGAGGCCAACGTGGCTTTTTTCAGCCTGGTCGCCTCGGAATTTGTGGAGATGTTCGTCGGCGTCGGCGCCAGCCGCGTGCGCGACCTCTTCAACAAGGCCAAGGAGAATGCGCCCGGCATCATCTTCATCGATGAGATCGACGCTGTCGGCAGACGCCGCGGAGCGGGCCTCGGCGGTGGACACGACGAACGCGAGCAGACGCTCAACCAGATGCTGGCCGAGATGGACGGCTTCGATCAGAACGAAAGCGTCATCGTCATGGCCGCCACAAATCGCTCCGATGTGCTCGACCCGGCGCTGTTGCGGCCCGGTCGCTTTGACCGTCAGGTGATGGTTGGCTGGCCGGATCGCAAGGGACGCGCCGAGACCCTGAAGATCCACACGCGCGGCAAACCCCTCGCCGATGACGTCAGCCTTGAGGAAATGTCGCGCACCACCATCGGCTTCTCCGGCGCCGATCTCGCCAATCTGGCCAACGAGGCCGCGCTCCACGCCGCGCGTGCTTCACGCAAGTTCATTCAAATGCGCGACTTCTACGAAGCCTTCGACCGCATCGTACTTGGCATCAAGGGCTCGCCGCTCATCGACGAGGAAGAGCGTCGTCTGACCGCCTTTCACGAGGCCGGACATGCGCTGGTCGCAGCTCTGACACCAGGAGCCGACCCCGTCTCCAAGGTCACCATCGTGCCCCATGGCCAGGCGCTGGGCGCAACCGTCTTCCAGGCAGAACACGACCGCCGCACCCATTCACGGCGGCAGCTGCTGGCCCGCATCCAGGTCGGCCTGGGCGGTCGCGCCGCCGAAGAGATTGTGCTCGACGACATCAGCTCCGGCCTGCGCGCCGACATCACCATGGTGACGCGCATTGCCCGCAGCATGGTCACCGAACTCGGCATGAGCGAGAAGCTGGGCCTCGTCGACCTCAGCAATGAGGACGAACAGCCCTTTCTCGGCTACACCATCCAGCGCAACACCCAACTCAGCGACGAGACGCAGGCCCTGATCGATCAGGAAGTCAGCGATATCATCTCGGACTCTTACAAAAAAGCTCTGACCCTGCTGAACGCACATCGCAGCGAACTGGACCAGATTGCGCAGGAGCTGCTGGAACACGAGACCGTCGAGAGCAGACGGATTCGCGAAATCCTGGGTCAGCAGGAACCTGTAGACGAAGTCGACGATGCGCCCCGGGAAGCTGACGCCGAGCCGGCAGCACCCGAGCCGGCAGCCTCAGTCGAACCCGAAGAAGACCCGCCTGAGGAGAAAAAGCGCTCGCCGGAACCTGAAGTCGCCGTACGCGCACAACATCCCTTGCAGGGCAGTGAGGGTAGCGATGTCGCCTGAGTTCGCTATGTAGTTTGTGTCTGCCAGCAACAGAAAAGGCCCTGCCGCCAAAGCGACAGGGCCTTTTGGTTGGGCAGAAAAGTCTAGCTTTCTTCCGCCTCGCGCCGTGCCGCGGAGATGACTCCTTCGGTCAAATGCGCGGGCACCTGCTCATAATGTGACAAGGTCATGCTGTAGATGCCGCGGCCACCGCTCATCGAGCGCAGATCGTTGCCATAGCGGATCATCTCCGCCAGCGGCACCTGCGCGTTTACGATGCTCTTGTTGCCTTCGCTTTCCATCCCCTGCACGCGGCCGCGCCGTGTGTTCAGGTCGCCCATGATGTCGCCCATCATCGCTTCCGGCACGGTGATGCGGACATCCATGATGGGTTCCTGCAGCACCGGCCCGGCATCGCCAAATGCCTCGCGGAAGCCCTCGCGGCCCGCGATCTGAAAGGCAATGTCCTTTGAATCGACCGGGTGTTCCTTGCCGTCGAAGACGACCGCCTTCACGTCCACCACCGGAAACCCGGCGATGACGCCTTCCGGCAACACGGACTGAATGCCCTTGTCGATGGAAGGCAGGAAGGAGTTGGAGATGGCACCACCGTAAATCTTCGATTCGTATTCGTAGCCGTTGCCGACATTGGGCTCCAGGCGCAGGCTGATTTCTGCGAACTGACCGGCGCCGCCGGTCTGCTTCTTGTGGCGGTAGGTGGCCTCGCCGGTGCGCGTGATGGTCTCTTTGTAGGGCACGCGCGGCATCCCGGTGTCCAGGTTGACGCCCAGCCGCTCCGCGCGGCTGATAGCCAGCTTCACATGCGCCTCACCCATACCCTCGAGTAGCGTCTGACGCGTGTCGCCATCATGGCGCCAGCGCAGCGTCGGGTCCGAGCCGGCCAGGTTGCTCAGGATGGTGCCCATGCGCGTGCCATCCGCCTGGGTGCGCGGCGTAATGGCCACCATGTACAGCGGCGAGGGCAACTCCGGCTGGTGAACCTGCAAATCCGCATCCTTCGTGCTGATGGTGTCGCCCGTGCGCGTGTCGGAGAGCTTGGAGATGACGCCGATGTCGCCGGAGTGCAACACGGAAACGTTGCTCTGCTCCTTGCCCCGCATGACGATCAGCGGCCCGAAGCGCTCTTCGTTGCGTCGCGTGCTGTTGTAATAGCGCGTATCCGCCTTCACAGAGCCGGAGAAAATGCGGAAGAAGGTCAGCGTGCCGACGTAGCGGTCGTTGATGGACTTGAAGACCCAGGCGACCAGCGGGTCGCCATCTTCCTGTGTGGTCACCAGCTGCTGCGTTTCTTCCCCCTCGCCCTCCAGCTGGATGCTTCGTCCGCCGGGCTGCGGGCAATAAGCGACCAGCGCCTCCAGCAGCGGCACAGTACCGATATTCTTCGTCGCTGAAGTCACGAAGACGGGCACGGTCATGAGATCCGGGTCGCGTGCCGCCTGGCGCATGCCGTTACGAATCTCCTCGTCGCTGAGGTCACCTTCCTCAAAGTACTTCTCAATTAACTCGTCGTCCGATTCAGCAGCCGCCTCGACCAGTTCAAGCCGCGCCACTTCAACTTCATCCTGCAGCTCAGCCGGCAGCTCCGAGCGCTCGACGCCAGCGCCATAGTAGGCTTTCTGCGTCAGCAGGTTGACTACGCCCGAGAATTCGTCCTGCGCGCCGACGGGCAACATTACTGGCACAAACTTGAAGTCAGGGAAGCTCGATTTCAGGCTGTCCAGCGCGCCTTCAAAATTCGCGTTATCACGGTCCAGCTTGTTGATAACGACCATGATGGGCTGATGGCTGGCACGGGCGTATTCCCAGGCAAGCTCGGTGCCGACCTCCACGCCAGCGACCGCGTCAACCAGCACCACGACCGAATCCGCCACACTGACAGCATTGATGACCTCGCCCTGAAAGTCCGTGTAGCCGGGCGTGTCGAGCAGGTTAATCTTGGTCTCGTTGAACTCGACCGGCACCAGCGAGGTGGAGAGCGAAAGGCCGCGCTCCTTCTCGTCATTGTCCCAGTCAGAGACCGTGTTGCCCTCCTCGACAGTGCCGAGGCGGTTGATCGCTTCGGTGTTGAAGAGCAGCGCCTCGACCAGTGAGGTCTTGCCGGCGCCCTGATGCCCGGTCAGCGCAACATTGCGGATGTCTTCGCTCGCGTATTCCTTCATGGCCTTCCCCACGCCAGACGCTGCCGCCCGGCCTCCTGTACAGGACGAAATGGTCGCCCCGGTCGCGCCATTGCCGACCAAGCCCTTCAATATATTGCTGGTGAATGGCCCGATTGTAGGGCGAAGGCGGCGGATTGTCAAAACGCTACGCGCCGCGCCATGTCTGTACCCCGTCCTGGCGCCATGCTACAATGCGCAACCCTTCAGGCACAATCAGGATGCGCCAGATGTCTGATTTTCTGTTTCGCGGAAGTCTTGCGGAGCTGGATCCGGCTGTTGCCCATCTGGTGCGCCATGAGACCGCTCGTCAGGCCCGCTACCTCATCCTCATACCCTCCGAAAGCACGGTACCGGCCGCCGTGCGCGAGACGCTTTCCTCGGCCTTCCACAACATTTACGCAGAGGGCTACCCACTAGAGAATTCGCGGCGCATGAATGAAGCCGAAATCCTTGACGATTACGCGCGCCTGCCGGAATACCGGCGCCAGGCCGACAAGCGCTACTACAAGGGCACCGAATACGCCAACATGATCGAAGCGCTGGCGCGACGGCGCTGCGCCGAACTCTTCGCGACCAATGATTACGGCGCTGACGAGCTCTTCGTCAACGTGCAGGCGCTCTCCGGCGCGCCGGCCAACAACGCAGTCTATAGCGCCCTGCTTGAGGTCGGTGACACGGTCATGGGCATGGACCTCATTCAGGGTGGGCATCTGACCCACGGCAGCCCGGTCAACCGCAGCGGTATCAACTACAACATCGTGAGCTATGGCATCGACCCTGTCAGCGAGCGCATCGACTACGAGGGCATGCGCACGCTGGCGTTGCAGCACCGGCCAAAGATGATCATCGCCGGCTTCAGCAGCTACCCCTTTGCGCCGGACTTCGCGCGCTTCCGCGCAATCGCCGACGAGGTCGGCGCTTACCTGCTGGCCGACATCGCGCACGTTGCCGGCCTGGTCATCGCCGGCGTCTTCCCCAACCCCGTCGGCATCGCCGATGTCGTCAGCTTCACCACACACAAGACGCTAAATGGACCGCGCGGCGCTGCGATTATCACGCACCGCGCGGCCCTCGCGCGCAAGATTGACCGCGCTGTCTTCCCCGGTGAACAGGGCGGCCCGCACATGAACGCGATCGCCGCCATGGCCGTGGCCATGCGCCTCGCCAGCAGCGAGCAGTTCGCCGAGCTGCAACGCCGCACCTGTCACAACGCCCTGCGCCTGGCCCGCCGGCTGCAGGAGCATGGGTTGTCCTTGCCCCACGGCGGCACTGACACGCACTTGCTGCTGGTCGATTGCAGCACCATCCGTGGTGCCGACGGTACAGCGCTCAGCGGCGACATGGCCGCGCGCATCCTGGACCTCGCAGGCATCGTGCTCAACCGCCAGACCATACCCGGCGACAGCAGCGCCCTGCGTCCGGCCGGCATCCGCATCGGTACGCCCTGGATCACCCAGCGCGGCTTCGGCGACGATGAGATCGATCGCCTCGCCGAAATCATTGCGACCCTGCTCATGGCCTGCCGGCCCTTCTCACTCACCGGGCGTCTGCGCCCGCAGCCGCGCGTCAAAATCGACTTTGATGTGTTGCACGACATGCGTACGGCGGTGCGCGAGCTGGCCGCCAGCGTCGGCATCGACACCGATGAAGCGGTCGACGGCTACCCACATTTTCATGACCTCGACAGCGAGCCGGACCATGATGGCTGGCTCAGCGTGGAGATACGAGGCGAACGCGCGAGCGACTTTCTGCACATGGCCTTGACCAGCAACGTGCAGGCGCTCGCGCCCGGACAGCAGCAAGCCGCCATGGTCTGCGGAGCGGATGGCCAGATACTGTCGCGCGCTGTCCTGGAAAATACGGGCGAGCATTTCAGACTGCATCTTGAACAGGCGCAGGGACGCATCGTGGCCTGGCTGCGCGCCCTCTCCGACGGCTTCGTGACTTTTGACGACGCGGATTTGTACGCCAAGTTGCCTGGCCCGGTAGATGTGCGCGTCAGCAACCCGACGGATATGGCGCACTTGAGGGTCGACGTCAGCGACGCATGGCCCTCAAGGCACGGCTTCGCTGAAAAGATACGCTTCATCGGGCATCAGAAGCGCCCTGCCTCCAAACCCCTGCCACAGTTCCGCTTTGAAGCGCCGCCGCAGGAATCCCTGCGCAAGACGCCCTTGCATGGCCTGCACCAGCAGCTCGGTGCCAGACTGGTGGACTTCGCCGGCTATGACATGCCGGTCTGGTACAGTTCGGTACGCGAGGAGCATCTGGCCGTGCGCCAGGGTGCCGGCCTCTTCGACGTGACGCACATGGGCGTGCTCGAGTTTGAAGGGCCAGGCGCCGGCCCCTTCCTGGACCAGGTGACCACGAACGACGTGAACAGCCTGGCGACCGGCATGTCGCAATACAGCTTCCTGCTGGATGCCGGGGGCATGCCGCTTGACGACCTGATGCTGTATCGGCTGGCGGACGAACGCTGGCTGATGGTTGTCAATGCCTCCAACAATGAGAAAGTGCTCGCCTGGTTGCAGGCCGTTATAGACGGTGCGGTGCAGATCGACCCCGCCTTCTCCGGGCGCCGCCTGGAGAACTGCGAGCGCTTCACCCTGCGCGACCTGCGCGCCACCTCCAGCGGAGTAGCACGACGCGTTGACCTGGCGTTGCAGGGCCCACAAAGCCGCGAGATCCTGTCCGCGCTGGGCGCTGACCAGAACGACCTGGCACGCCTGGCTGCCTTGCCCTGGGCAGCAGTGATGCAAGCCACATTCGGCGAATTCGATCTGATCGTCTCGCGCACCGGCTATACCGGCGAGCGCGTGGCCTATGAACTCTTCGTCCACCCGGATCAGGCGGCGGCGCTAACATCGCGCCTGCTGGAGCTGGGCGCTGCGCCCTGTGGCCTGGCCGCGCGCGACAGTCTGCGCATCGAGGCCGGGCTGCCGCTCTACGGTCACGAGCTGGCGGGGCCGTTGGGCCTCAATCCTGCCGACGCCAGCTTCGGCAGCTATGTGCGCCTCTACAAGCCCTTCTTCATTGGCAAGGCGGCCTTCATCAAGCACGAAAGCGAGCGTGACGCCCGCGTAACCCGCTTCCGACTGGATGGCCGCCGCGCCCGCCCGGCGCATCAGGGCGACGCGCTCATTGATGAGCGGGGACGTGTGGTCGGTTTCGTGACCAGTTGTGCGGCGGGCGGCGAAGGCGCGCAACTGGGCCAGGCCTGGCTGAAGCAGGCATCAGGGCGCGCGGGCACGAGCCTGCACGTCGCAGCAGCGACAGCATCCGGCAGCAAGGCAGCCAGTCTGCGCCTGGGCGTACGCGTCGCCCTGCCCCGGCCCGCCACTGTGCTCAGTCGTTTTCCACGTCGAAAATAATCAGGAAGCCTGGCCCGGTCAGCGCAGCGCCGCCACAGCCGCTGGCGCTGTGTCCTCGCTCATTTGCCCCGTAGCCCGGGCGACAAGCGCGTCGAAGAGCGCCTGCTGCAGCGGATCGATTTCGGCTGACACTTCCGGGTGCCATTGCACGGCCAGCAGCCAGGGATGGGCAGGCATCTCGACAGCCTCAATGACACCGTCCGGCGCATGCGCCACCACGCGCAACCCGGGCGCCAGGTCGCGCACTGCCTGGTGATGCAAAGATACGGTCTCCAGCTCCGTCACACCGGTGCATTGCGCCAGCAGCGAATCCGGCGCAACGGCAACCGGATGCGTCGTCCAGGAACCGTCGGGGCTGCTGTGAATATCCGGGTGCACGTGGTCCGGAACGTGCTCAATCAGCGTGCCGCCCAGCGCGACGTTCAGCGCCTGCAAGCCACGACAAATCAATAGCGCCGGTAGTTCGCCCTGCGCCAGCCAGCGCATCATTTGCATCTCGGTCTCGTCGCGTTCCTGATCAGGCTCCAGTATTTGCGGATGCGCGCGGTCGCCGCCATAGCGCGCCGGGTCGATGTCCCCGCCGCCGGTGGCGACCAGGCCATCCAACCGCAGACCGTCCATCCATGCGGGATGTCCTGGCGGCAGCATAACCGGCAGGCCACCTGCGCGCCGGATCGCATCGACGTATTGGGCTGGAACCGTGTAAAGCTCGCTGTAGTGCCGGCTGGTCACGCTGCCTTCGCGGCGACCCTTCGTCGCCAGACCGATAACGGGTCTCATGACACCGGCTTCAGTTCATATGATTCAGGCTGAGGGTGCTGCGGCTGCCCCGGCTTGCGGCACGCCTGCGACTTGCGGCACTGCTTCCTCGTCGTAGAGGAAACACTTGACGCTGCGGCCCTGAACTTCGATATCGCGCGGCACCTTGTGGCGGCAAATGTCCATCACTGCCGGGCAACGCCCCGCGTAGCGGCAGCCACTGCGGGTGTACTCTTCAGTATCCATCACCGCCAGGCTGGCATCGCCCTCCCAGGTCTTGTCCGGGTCAGCCTCAGGGATGGCATTCTTCAGGTTGACCGTGTAGGGGTGCAGCGGCTCGCCCAGCACTCTTTCCACCGGCCCGTTCTCGACGACCCAGCCGCGCAGCATCACCGCGATGCGGTCTGCTGCGTAATAGGCAGTGGTGAGATCGTGCGTGATGTAAAGGATGCTCACCTTGTGCTCGTCGCGCAGGGTGCGGAAGAGGTTTACGATCGACATGCGCAAGGAGGCGTCCAGCATGCTGACCGGCTCGTCCGCCACCAGCAGGGAGGGTTTCGTGATCAGGGCGCGCGCAACCGAGACGCGCTGCGCCTGGCCGCCGGACAATTCGTTAGGATAGCGACCGCGCACCTCGGCCAGCGACAGGCCTACCGCGTGCAGCGACTCATCGACGACTCTTTCGATACCGTCACGCGACGTCGCCATCTTGAAATTGCGTGCGGTCTCATAGAGATAACTGTCGATGCGCTTAAGTGGGCTGAAGGTGGCGAAAGGATCCTGGAAAATGGGTTGCACTTCCTTCAGGAACCAATCACGCCGTTCCTTGTGTGTCAGATGCAGGACATCCCGGCCCTTGTAGTACATGTTGCCGGCAGTCGCGTGCTCAAGACCCAGCACGAGGCGCGCCAGGGTCGTCTTGCCGCTGCCACTTTCACCGGCAAGGGTGTAGATCTCCGGCCGGTCGTTGCGAATGGTAAAACTGGCGCCGGCAACAGCTTCCAGGCGGGTAGTGGAAAAGCCCTCACGGGTGACAAATACTCGTGAGAGGTCTTCAACTCTTAGCAGGGCATCCTGCGTCTCAGTCGACACCTTGCGCCTCCCCTGCATGTGCCAGTTCGCCGGCCTCAAGTGGCGCTTCTACCGGGTGGAAACAGGCCACGCGGTGCGCAACGCCTGCCCCGTTGCCGATTGCCTCAACCGGCAAGAGCGGTGGCACTTCCACGCGACAAATGTCGGTTGCCAGCGGGCAGCGTGGATGGAAGCGGCAGCCATCCGGCGGATTGTCCAGCGCCGGCGGCCGCCCCGGAATGCCGACGCGTTCGCTGCGGTCATCCATACGTGGCAGCGATTCGATCAGATAGCGCGTATAGGGGTGGCGCGGACGACGAAAAATGGTGCGCGTGTCCGCCTCCTCCACAAGTTTTCCGGCATAAAGCACGGCCACGCGATTGGTCAGGTTGGCGTGTACGCCCATGTCATGCGTGACCAGCACCAGCGTGCTTCTCTCGCGCTGCTGGATCGTCTTCAGCAATTCGATGACGCCGCGCTGCACCACCACGTCCAGCGCCGTTGTGGGTTCGTCGGCGAAAATCAGACGCGGCGTCAGGATGGTCGCCAGCGCAATTGTGACGCGTTGCCGCATGCCGCCGGACAACTGGTGCGGGTAGTTGCCCAGCACGCCCTCACGCAAGCCCAGTTCATTCAAATAGTTGCGCGCCATCTCGATTGACTGCGCGCGCGTGGTCTCCTGATGCGCCGCGATGAAGTCGTGGAAGGTATCGCGGATGCGCCGCACTGGATTGAGCACGTGCATCGAGCCCTGGGGAATATAGGACACCCTGCGCCAGCGAACGGACTCGCGTTCCTCTGGCGTCTGGTTAAGGGCATCAATCTTGCCCGTATCAAACTCGTAGTTGACGCTGCCGCCAACTATGGTCAAAGGTGACACTATCTCGCCAAGTAGCGCCTTCAGCAGGGTCGACTTGCCGCAGCCACTTTCGCCGGCAATGCCGTAGATCTCGCCCTCGCGGATATCCAGCGTCAGGTTATCCACGGCCTTTACAGTGCGCTGCACGCCGTAGGCCTGGGTGATGTACCAGGCCTTCAGTTCCCTGGCCTCGACAATGTTGCGCGTTTCTGCGTCCACCCCTGCCTGCTCCAATCCGGCGCTCGCCGCTGTTTCCGGGCTCATGAGTCGGTCACGCCCAGGCGGGTCAGGCGCGTACGCGGGTCGAGGTAATGCGTGATGCCCTGGGACAGCATGTAAAAGCCCACCACCGTGAAGATCGCTGCCACGATGGCCGGAATCAGCACCCAGGTCTCGTTGACCAGCAGCGCGTTGTAGTAATTGCCCCAGTAGAGCATGGAGCCGACGGTGGGGACGCTGATTTGACCAAGACCCAGGTAGGCCAGCGTGACCTCCATGCCGATGGCCCACAGGAAGCCGCTGACCACGTCCGCCAGCAGGAAGGGCACGAGGAAAGGCAGATGCTCGCGCACGACCACCTTCACCGGATTCATTCCCGAAAAGACCGCCGTGTGCGTGAACTCCCTTTCGCGCAGGCTGAGCACCTGCGCGCGATACCGCTTGGAAGGATGCGCCCAGTCCATAATGCCCAGCAGCACGCCCAGGCCCAGAGTCGTGAGATCGCCGCGCAGGATGGCAGCGATCAGAATCAACAGGGGCAGGCGCGGCAGGACGATCAGACTGTCAATGATCGTCGAGAGTACGCGGTCAAAGACACCGCCCATGTAGCCGGTGAGCATGCCCAGCAGGATGGCGATGCTGCGCCCGATGACCACGGCCGTGCCGGCAACAATGAAGGTGTTGCGGATGGCGAAGGTCAACTGCCAGAACACGTCCTGTCCCTGCGAAGTCGTGCCAAGCAGGGTGCGCGAATAGATGCGGTTGCCCTCGTCATCCTTGCCGATGCTGATCTCCGTCAGCGGCGGCTTGCTGCGCGGTGTGTCGCGTCGGTGGTCCTCCTCGTAGGGCGAGAACCAGGACAGCCCGGCCATGATGACCACAAAAACCAGCACAATGAATCCCCAGCGAAAGGCCGCGCTGTACTTCATCAGGTCGCGGATGTTGGTGAACAGACCCACAATGCCAGACATAATTGGCGGCTCCCGTGGCGCTAGCGGTAGCGGACCCGCGGGTCCACCAGCGGATAGCTGAGATCGACGATCAGCGAGGCGGTGGCGATACCCACGATGGAAAGAATGGTGATGCCCATCACGATGTTGTAGTCCGCCTGGTAGATGGCCTGCAACAGCAGGTCGCCCAGGCCGGGGTAGCCGAAAACCGCCTCCGTGATCAGCGTGCCGCTGAAGATGGCGCCCATGGAAAGTCCCAGATCGGTCACCTGGGGCAGCATGGTGTTGCGGGCCACGTAGCTGGTCATGATGCGGCGGTCGGGCAGACCGGCCATGGTGGCGTATTGCACGTGGTCGCTGGAAAGTTCGGCCGTGCCCAGGGCGCGCGCCAGAATGAAACGGAAGGAGAGGCCGGTGATCAGCAGCGTGACGGCCGGCAGGAAAGTGCTGTGCAAATAACTGGTGATGAACTCAGCGTTGAAACCTGGCTCACCGCGGAAGACCCCGATGAGCGGGAAAAAGGGTATGTAATAGGTAAGCGCCATCAGAAAAATGAAGGCGATGATGAAATAGGGAATCGGATAGAGCACGACCAGCACGCCCGAGACGAAATTGGTGAGGCGGCCCGGATAATAGGCGGCCAGGGTGCCGATGATGATGCCGATGATCCAGCTCATTATGGTGGTGAAAGTCAGCAGGGCCACGGTATAGGGCAGTGCCCTGCCGATCATGTCGTTGACACGGGTCGGGAAAGCGCCAAAGGATGGCCCCAGATCGCCCTTTAACAGATTGGCCCAGAAGCGAAAGTACTGTTCGAAAATGGTGCCATCCAGACCGAAGTTGGCCAGCAGCTGCTCTTTCAAATGAAGGACGGCCTCAGGCTCCAGCGCCTGAAACTGGGTCAGGCGAATTAGCGCCTGCTGGATGGGATTGACTGGCGAAAGACGGGGAATAAGGAAAGTTACCGTGATGCCGACGATGATGACGATGACCCACTGCAGCAGGCGCGGCAGGATGAATTGTTGCAGCAGTGTCATGGTCTGGCTCCGCTCCTCTGTCTCGCCTCACGAAAGCGGGGCGGCGGGCCGCAGCCCCTCCGCCCCGCGGGTGATTCTGTCTTACTGGTCGATTGGCTCAAGGCCGCCAATCGCGAAACGACCGCCCTGGAACCAGTAGAGCGGCATGTAGGCCGGATTCTCCACGCTGGGAGGATTCGTCCAGTAGAGCTCGTTCCAGGTCACGAACTTCTTGAAGCTGACCGTGGAGATGTAGTACATGTTCTCCACCCAGTGCTGCAGGAACTGGTGTACCAACTCCAGATTCTGCGGATCCTGGGGGTGGAGACTTTCCATGGCGTCGATCAACTCGTCGAGCACGGGATCCTGCAGGCGCTCGGGCCGGCCGCCGCCGAGGGAATTATAGATCTCGGGGGCCGGCACGTAGTACTTCGAGTGCCAGCTACGCAAGTTGGACCAGCCGTCACCGTCCGGCATCACGAAGCTCAGCCAGGGGGCGTCAGTCTCGAACTGACCCGTGTCGAAGTTGGCGCTCCAGACGCTGCGCTCCAGACCCTGCAGTTCGACGTCGATGCCGAAGTCGTCCCACATGTCCGCCGCGGCGTTGGCCACGCGGAAGGAGTCCACCTCGTCCGGCGCCGCCTGAATCGCGAAGCTGAAGCGCTCGCCTTCGGGCGTGAACCAGTCGCCGTTGCCGTCACGGGTATAGCCGTTGTGCTCCAGCAACTTCGCGGCCGTATCCGGGTCGTAATTCCACCAGCCACTGCCGTAGGAGGCGGCAGCCGTCGCGGCCGGCTGGGCATAACCCTGCTCGTCGGCCCACTCGCCGATGCGGTCCGCCACCGTCGGGTCGTAGGGCTTGTAGGGCTCGCCCGCCACGTCGATCTCAAGGTTCTCGACCCACTCCTGCATCCGCGGATGGTTGTAGTAGAGCTCGGCCAGCTTCGGCGTATAGGGGACGTTCACGTAGACGACCTTGGCGACGCCGCCGATGTACTCGGTCTGCAGCGTGACGATGTCCAGCGCCAGCGCCAGGGCCCAGCGCACGTCCTTGTTGTTTGTCCAGGGCTGGGTATCGAAGTTGAAGCGGATCAGGCGGCTGCTGGTCTCGTTCGGGTAGGCCCAGGGGAAGTCCGGGTACCAGGACTTCGCCGTGGGGGTCGACTCCGCCAACGACAGGAAGGCCTCGAAGTCGACGTTCATGAAGGCGTCCAGTTCCCCGCGCGTCATGGCGATGACCTTCTTGGTGCTGTCGCCGTAGTCGATGGTCAGGACGTAGCCAGGGCCACAATCCTCCTTCATGTGGTACTGGCAAACAGCCGAGTTTTGCGGGTCTTCACGCTTCTTGAACAGGTTCCAGTAGCCGTTGGGGTCCATCTCCACCGGCGCGTAAAGACCCAGATAGGGGCCGTCCTGGTAGGTGTAGTTCACCAGGTCCTCAATCTGCGAGAAGGCGTGCTCGGGCATCATGTACATGCCGGCCCAGCGCGCCTCAAAATTCTTGTGGAAGCGCGGATTCGGCCTGTTCAGGGTGAAGGTGACCGCGTAGTCATCCACCTTCTCGACCGACTCCAGGAAGTCCTTCATCTGTGCGTGCCAGCCCTGGGCGGTCAAACCCGGCGTATTCCAAAGCGTCTCAACCGTGTAGACCAGATCATCGGCGTTGAAGGGCTCGCCGTCGCTCCACACGAGGCTGTCAACGAGCGTGACGGTCATCTCCGTGAAGTCCTCGTTGTAGACTGGAAGCTCGTTGGAGGCGCCCGACATGATGTCGCCGGTCTCCTGGTCCAGGTACCAGAGCGTCTCAAACATCAGGCTGTGGCGATGGGGCGTCCCGCTTGCCGGCCCCCAGACGTTGTAGTTGTCGATCACCGCCCAGCGGAAGATCTGGCCCATGACGAACAGCTCCTCGCGCGGCACATCCACCGGCAGGCCGGAGGGCTGGGCTGTTAAGTTCAGCGCAGGCACTAGCAGCAGCAGCGCAATAACCACAAATATGAACTTTCTGAACACGATTGACTCCTTCTCCATGCGGATTCTCCTCCGGGATCCATATGATCCCGTGGCAGTACCTTGCTATTGTACAGATTGTGGACGAGTGTGCAACTGTTTTCATGAAAGCGGCCCAATGCCAACTTCCGCACAACCGATGCGCCCTTCCTCGCAGACCGGCACGACGCCACAAACAATCACGATTGTCATCTGCAGCAGGCCCGGCAAAGGTCACCTGTTTTCTGTTTCGGGGGAGCGAAGTGAGATGTTCGGGGCGCCAGGCAAACGCCCGGCAGCCCCGATGAAATCCTGATCAGCCGCCGGTCGACTGCAGGCCGGCAAAGGCGAAGCGACCGCCGTTGAACCAGTAGAGCGGCATGTACACCGGGTTCTCCGAGCTGGGGAAACCGGTCCAGTACAGCTCATTCCAGGTGACGAACTTCTTGAAGCTGACGGTGGAGATGTAATACATGTTCTCCACCCAGTGTTGCAAGAACTGGTACATCAGATCCAGGTTGGCCGGATCGTCAGGATGGACACCTTCCATCGCGTCGATCAACTCGTCGAGCACAGGATCCTGCAGACGTTCGGCGCTGCCGCCTCCCAGGGCATTGTAGGCCTCTCCGGAGGGGGAGTAGTAGCGCGAGTGGCGCCCACGCAGGTTCGGCCAGCCATCACCATCCGGCAGCACCAGGCTGGTCCAGGGGGAGTCCACCTCGAACTGGCCCACGTTGAAGTTGGCACGCCAGACGCTGCGCTCCAGACCCTGCAGCTCGACGTCGATGCCGAAGTCGTTCCACATGTCCGCCGCGGCGTTGGCGGTGCGGAAGGAGTCCGGCTCATCCGGCGCGGCCTGCAGCGAGAAGGCGAAACGCTCGCCATCCGGGTTCCACCAGTTGCCGTCGCCGTCACGCGTGAAGCCGTTGTGCTCCAGCAGTTTCGCGGCGGTGTCGGTGTCGAACTTCCACCAGCCACTGCCGTAGGAAGCGCGTGGCGTCTCGGCAGGCTGCTCGTAGCCCTCGTCCTCGGCCCACTCGGCGATGCGATCGGGCACGGACGCGTCGTAGGGCTTGTAGGTCTCGCCGGCCACGTCAATCTCGAGGTTCTGGAACCACTCTTCCATGGGAATGTGGTAGAGCGCGGCGAGCGTGGGGGTGTAGGGGACCGCCATGGGAGTTACCTTGGCGATACCGCCAATGTAGTTGGTCTGCAGCTCGACGATGTCGATCGCCAGCGCCAGGGCCCAGCGCACATCCTTGTTGGCGAACCATGGCTGCGACTCAAAGTTGAAGCGCAGGTAGCGGCTGGAGACCTCGTTCGGGTAGGCCCAGGGGAATTCCGGATACCAGGACTTCGCCGTGGGGGTCGATTCCAGCACCGACTGGAAAGCCTCGACGTCGACGTTGAAGAAGACGTCCAGTTCGCCGCGCGTCATGGCGATGACCTTCTTGGTACTGTCGCCGTAGAGGATGGTCAGGACATAGGGCGGGCCACCGTTGCCGACCAGCTGGCCGACCGCCGTGCGCTCCCAGTCATCGCGCCGCTTAAGCAGCGTCCAGTAGCCGTTGGGGTCGCTCTCGACCGGCTGGTAGAGGCCCAGCACGACCGGCGGATCTTCCGGGCTGCCGTTGGTGAAAGTCGCAAAGTCCTCGACCAGCGAGAAGACGTGCTCGGGCATCATGTAGATGCCGTTCCAGCGCGCCTCGAAGAGCGTGTGGAAGCGCGGGTTGGGCTGGCTGAGGTGGAAGGTGACGTTGTAGTCATCGACCTTCTCGACGCTTTCCATGAACTGGTTCAGCTGCGAGTTCCAGCCGCTTGAGTTGAGGTCGGAGTTCGCCTTGAGTGTCTCGACGGTGAAGACCAGGTCGTCGGCGTTAAACTGCTCGCCGTCGCTCCAGTAGATGCTGTCGTGCAGCACGACGCTCAACTGCGTGAAGTCCTCATTGTAGATCGGGTCAGCGGTCGAGGCGCCCATCATACGCTGACCATTTTCCTGGTCGCGATACCAGAGCGTCTCCATCATCAGGGCGTGGCGGGTGCCGGTGGGCGGACCGCTGATCCAGAGGTTGAAGTTGTCGATCACGCTGTAGCGGATGATCTGGTCCGCGACGAAGAGGTCTTCGCGCGGGACTGTCACCGGCAGGCCGGAGGGCTGCGCCACGGCGTTGAACGTGGTCGGCAGCAGCACCAGCAATGCAACAACGAACAAAATGGGCTTTCTGTTCATGATTGCTCCTTTACCATACGGACTTACCTCACGGGATCCATGTGGTCCCGTGGCCGTACCTGCCTATTTTAAAGATTGTGGCTGCTCATGCAACACTTTAATTTTGCAAGGGGCTGATGCCGACTTCGCTGCAGCCGATGCGCCCTTCCTCACAGACCAGCGCCACGCCGCCGCTGCTGAATACCCCCTCCGGGTCACTCGCCTTGATGACCAGATTACCATCAATACTGCCTGACAGCCGGTCGCCCTCCACTGCCAGCTGCAGCTCGCTGGTCTCGCCGAAGCTCCAGCCGCCTGCCACCTCCGCCAGCACGGTCTCGTCGCCGTTCAGCATGCGCACCAGACGCACGCGTTCCTGGTCAAGCAGCAAGGCGTAGTAGCGGCGCAGCCCCTGCACGCGCACGGCGATGCCGCCGGACTCGCACATGTGCGGCGTCATGGTCGCCCGGAAGCGATAGTCCTCCCATTCGCGCGTGCCGTGCAACACCAGGCCGCGACCCTCGTTCTGGATCAGGCGCATAAACTCGGGGTAGCGGTCGGAATTGCCACTGTCGAGGGCGTCCACCCAGGCCCGCTTCCACATCAGGGAAAGATGCTGGCGCGACTGGCGGGTGGGACCCGGATGCGGATTTTTCAGCACGACATCCGGCACACCGTCCCAGGTCAGCCAGTCCAGCACGACCTTGCCGCTGACGCCCCCTGCCCCGCTGATTTCAACACCGATTGAGCAGATGGGCTGTCCACCAGTGTCCGGGACTGTCCAGCAAAGTTCCGCGTCAGCGCCTGGCACCAGCGCCAGCGACTCCGAGCCGATTGACGTGCGTTCGTCGCCCAGGTCGTAGTGCTGCGCCACCAGGCACAAATTGACGCTGGCCTCATTGTTCGCATCCGCCAGCACGCGCGCCCGCACACACTGCCCCGGGCCGAGCGTCGGCGAGGACAGCAAACGATAGCTTTTCGCGCTTTCGAAACTCTCGTTTACTTCCTTCGACGGGATGAAGGTTGGCGTGGTTACCCTGGCAACCCGACCGGGTGCAAGGCGACTGAAACAGATTCCAAGTCCACGTCCATCAGTTGTCTCTACATTGACCACCGTCGCAGTCCCGCTCGATTCCTCGCTGTCCTCCAGCATGAAGCCGTGTACCGAGCCCGGCAGACTGAAGTGGTAACGGGCGCCGTTCTTGGGCGCCAGCGGCGGCTCACCCTGCAGGGCGCGGCCGATGTTGACAACCTTTACGCTCTCACGCAGCGCGTCGGTGATGGTGGTGCCGGTCTCCGCCGAAGGCATGTACATGCGGTCGGCGACCGGGCCGCGAAAGTCCGGGCCCGTCTCCAGTCCGGCCAGGCCATTCTTGATGCCCAGCAGGCAGCCGACATTGCCGGAGTTGCAGTCCGTGTCCCAGCCGCTGGTGTTGACGATCATCAACGACTTCTGGAAGTCGTCCTCGCCATAAAGCAGCGACATGATGATCAGGCCATGGTTGGGCACCATGTGGCAGTTGCCACCGTACTTGTCGTAGCCGTAGTGTTCCTTCATCAATGAACGCGCATCGTGCCAGTTCGGCACGTCCTCGTGCCATTCGCGAATATCGGAGATCATGCGCGCGATGACCGAATCCTGTGGAATGAAGCTCACCGCCGTGTCGATCAGCACGTTAATGTCGTTTTCCACGAAGGCCTGGGCTTCCATCGCCGCCAACACCTGTGCGCCGTAGATGGCTTCTCCGTCGTGGCTGACGCTGCCGGCCTTGCGCGCCAGTTGCGCCGCCTGCTCCGGATCGCCGGGCGAGACCAGCGCCCAGCCGTCAATAAAGATTTGCGAGCCAATCTGCTCGGCCACGACCTTGCCGTTGGTGGCGATCGATCCGCTCATCGGTGCCGGGATGCCACTCTTCAGACGGAGGTAGGCCGTGTGCTCGGTCGAGTTGCCGAGGCCGCCCCACCACAGGACGGTGCGCCCCTCGATCAGGTAATTCAGCCAGGCCTGCCCGATTTGTTCGGCCGTTACACTCTGGCTGTTGCCATTGTCCGGCAGCGCGCGCAGGAAGGTGAAGGTGCCGGAGATATCGTCATCCGGGACGATTAGCGGGTCGCCAAAGCGCTCGTGTACGTAGTAGTTGATTTCGCCCAGATGCTCCATGATGGGCTCGTAGTGCCAGCCCTCGAAGGGCCGGCCCAGATAGACGCCGATAATCTTGCCGAGCACCCCGGCGTAGACGCGTTCCATATAATCCGTGGGCAATGCCATGGCTTTCTCCTTGCCTTTGCTCATTTGGGATGGATCAGGCCTTGAGCCCGCCCTGGGTCAGGCCTTCGATAAAGCGGCGCTGCAGCAACAGGAACAGGATGACAACCGGCGCCATCATGATAATCGAACCGGCGTTGGTCAGGCCCCACTCACGCCCGTCACGCTGCTGAAATGCGTAGAGACTTGTGACGATGGTCTTGAACTCGGGTTTGAGCAGAAAAGTCTGTGCGAAGAGGAATTCATTCCATACGCCGAGGCCGACGACCAGGCCGGCGGTCAGAAAGCCGGGCCAGGTCAGGGGCATGATTATCCTGCGGAAGACCTGCCAGTTACTGGCGCCGTCGATGCGCGCGGCATCCACGAATTCTTCGGGAATCGACACCATGTAGGAACGTAGCAAATAGGTGGAAAATGGCGAAAACTGGGCCACGTAGATGATGATCAGGCCCGGGAAGGAATTGATCAGGCCCAACGAACGCCACATGATGAACAGCGGAACCATATAGAACTGCGGTGGAACAGCCGTCCCCACCAGGAAGTAGAAGGATATGTAGTCCGCGCCGCGCAGTTTCAGGCGCGCCAGGGCAAAGCCCGCCATACCGGCGAAGGAGAGCACGAACAAGATCGTGAATGCAGTCAGCAGGATGCTGTTGGGCATCGTGGTGGCGTAATTGCCCCGCGACCATGCCTCCGCAAAATTGCTGAAGAGCCATTCGTCCGGCAGGCCGAAGGGGTCAAAGCCGATTTCTAGGCGGGATTTGAGCGAATTGACGGCCAGTTGGTAGAGGGGCAGGGCAGCGAACAGCAACAGCACGAGCAGCACAAGGTAATTGGGCGCCAGGGACAGATCCAGCCGGCGCCGACCCTTGCTATCTTCGGCAATTTTGGTGCTTGTCACGCTCATATCTCCCAGCCCCGCTTCCGCAGATAAACAAAGCCGCCCACCACCAGCGCCACCCAAATGACCATCACCAGGCCAATGGAGGCCGCATAGCTGGCCTGAAAGCGCTCAAAGGCGGTCTTGTAGAGGTGTGTACCCAGCACCTCGGATGAATTCGCCGGGCCGCCTCCGGTTGTGAGGTAGATGTAATCGAAGACCAGCGCCGACCAGATGGCGATCATCAGCAGCAGGAACACCAGCGTGGGCCGGATGCTTGGCAACGTTACATGGCGGAATTGCTGAAAGCGCGTGGCGCCATCCAGGCGCGCCACTTCATAAAGCTCGACGTCAACCGAAGACATCGCTGCCAGCAGCAATACCAGCGGGAAACCCCAGAAGTGCCAGTTGTCCATGAAGGCGATGGCATAGAGCGCAGTGTCGCGCGAACCCAGCCAGGCCCGGTCGAGAAAGTGGATGCCCACGTTATCAGACAGCCACTGGCCCAGGCCGACGCGCGGGTGCAGCAGGTAGCGCCAGATTTGCGTGGTCACCACCGATGCCAGCACGTATGGGACAAAGAAGGCCACGCGCATGAACATTTGGCCGCGCTTGATGCCGGTGAGCATGTAGGCCCCCAACAACCCAAGCGAAACCGGCAGGACCAGGAAGATGCCCGTCCATACCAAGTTGTTGCGCAAGGCCCGCCAGAAGATGCCGTCTGCCAGCAGGCGCTGGAAATTGTCCAGGCCGACGAAATTCATGTCGCCGACGCCAGACCAGTGGGTGAAGGCGATGTAGACGCCAAAGAAGGCCGGGCCGACGATCACCACCAGGTTGAGAATCAGCACAGGCGCGAGAAAGGCCCAACGTCCCAGCTCTTTCCAGATCTGACTCTGTTCACGAACCTGCACATTCACATGCACCGAACTCGTAGCCATGCCTGCCTCATCCGCCTGTCCGGGCAAAATCACGGGGGCAGCCAGCGCTGCCCCCGTCGTAACTCGTCTTACATACCAGGCGCGGGCACCGGCAGGAGGTTCCCTGCTTCGCGCTCGATTTGCCAGAGCGCCTCGTGCTCAGCCAGATAGTCGTCCACGCTAATGTCACCCCACCAGACGTTCTCGACCCCCTCCCAGAGGTGCACGTTTGGCGCGGCCGGCCAGAAGGTCCAGGTCGTGTAGCCAATACGGCCCGCACCGGTCACCGCCGCGAAGTCCGCGAAGAAACGCGCGACGCGCTCGTCGGTGCCCTCCGGAAAGTCCTCGGGCGAGAAGTGAACCGGCACGACCCACTCGCCGAAGCCGACGTTCGCCGCCAGCTGCAGCACCATGGCCGGGTCACTGATGAGGAAGTCCAGCACCTTGATGGCCGCGTCCACGTTGGGCGACTGGGCGTTCACGGAAACCGTGCTGCCCGTCGCCAGTTCGTAGCCGTACTCGCCGGCCATGTTGCTCATGGGCGGTATGGGAACCCAGTCCCACTCGCTGCCGACTTCATCGAAGAACTGGCCCAGGGAGCGGAAGTTCCAGGTGCCGGACAACATCATGGCCGCGTCGCCCGCGGCCAGCTCGACCCTGATGTCATCGCCGCCGTTGGCGAAGTAGTTCTCGAGGCCGCCGCTGAACCAGCCATTGTCCGCGATGTGCTCACACAGCAGGTCCGTCGCGCCGGCGATGGACTCGTCCGTCCAGGGGATTTCGCGAACCAGCGCCTTGTAGACGTTCTCCCGGCCGGCGATAGCGTTGAGGTACATGCCCATCAAATGCTCGTTGGAGGGCTGCCAGGTGGCGTTGCCGTAGGTGAGCGGGAAGATGCCGATGTCCTCGGCGGCCGCAGCAATGGCGTTGAACTCGTCGATGTTGGTCGGCGGCTCCCAGCCGTTCTCCTCGAAGACCGTCTTGTTGTAGAAGAGCACCAGGCTCTCGTAGGTCAGCGGAATGCTGTAAAGCACGCCGCCCAGCTGGCCGCTCTGGTAGGCCCAGTCCAGCAACTTGTCGGACCAGCCCAGCTCGGCCGCCGCGTCGTCCAGCGGCTCAACCAGCTTGGCATCCACGAACTCGGCGATGAAGGCCGCGCCCGGCGTCTGCAGCAGGTCCGGCACCTCGCCGACCTGAATGGCCGTACGCAAGGTTACGTTTATATCCTCCTGCCCGACAAGATCAAGTGTGATGCCCGGATGCGCGGAGTTGAAGGCGTCCACGAAAACTTCCTGAACGTTGGACGGCATTTGGGCGGTTGTTGTCCACCAGGTGACCGTGACCCCGTCCTGCGCACCCACTGCGCCAATCACCAGGACGGAGAGCAGCAGCGAAACGACCAGCAGGCGTTACAATACCTTGTTGTTCATTTGACTCCCTTTCTCAATTTACGTTCAATTTCCTGCTGGTAAAAAATAGTACATGCACCTCAGCGTGAATGCAAACCAGGATGAAAACCTGTTTTCAGAAGCTTTTCAGGCGCACTGACGGAGGCAGCCATCGGGCCGGCCCCGTCGAATATTGCGCAGCTACATGCCCGGCGCGGGCACCGGTAGCATATTGCCTTCCACCACCGCTTCGTCCCAGAGCGCCTGATGCGCCGCGAGATACTCCTCAATGCTCTCTTCCCCATACCAGACCCGCTCCAGCCCGTCCCAGGAGTAGAGGCTCACCGTAGACGGCCAGAATGTCCAGGTCGTGTAGCCAATGCGACCTTCACCGGTCACCGCCGCGAAGTCAGCGAAGAAGCGCGCGACGCGCTCGTCGGTTCCCTCCGGGAAGTCCTCGGCGCTGAAGTGGATGGGCACAACCCACTCGGCGAAGCCGACGTCCGCCGCCAGTTGCAGCGCGCGCGATGCGTCGCTGAGCAGAAAGTCCAGTACCTTGACCGCTGCATCGGCGTTGGGCGAGGCGGGATGACTCAATCGATGCCGCCGGTCTCCAGATTAAGCAGCGGCAGGTCCGCGACGTCGCCAATCGGCGCCAGATAGATGTTCGAGTAGTCCGTCACGTTGGTCGTGTAGAGCACGTGTTGACCGTCCGGCGTGATGTGCGGATGCGGGTGACAGCGCTGGCCGCTGAAGCTGCTGCCATGGTAGGCCAGCACGTGTGCCGGCCCCCAGCCCTGCCCCTCACCCTTGCGCGCATGCAGCAGGATGAAGGGCCAGGTGATGGTCGTGTTAAGCATGCCCGGCAGCAGATAGACCGGCATGCCGTCGCCGACCACCAGCGAGCCATCCAGACTGTGATAGTGCCGGCTGTAGGGCAGTACCGTCTCGACGTGATTGCTGTTGTCGTAGCGAATACTGCCGAAGCGCGTATCGTTGGCGGCGCGGTTGTGGCTGCGGAAGCCCAGCGTCTCGCCATCGCGGAACCAGTGCTCGGCGATGACCGAGTATTCGCCGTGCTGCGGCCGGATGTTCCACTCCTCGCCCGTCTCCACGTTAAGTCCGTGGATGCGCTCCTCAATAAGGTGCCAGGGTCCCTCGTGACAGAAGGTCATCAGGTCCGGCCGCGTCGGCGACGTGTTGAGATGTGTGATGTAACGGCGGTCCTCATGCAGCACCACCGCCTCGCCGGTCGCCACGTCGATGCGCGTCAGGCGTGACAGCGGCGGCGTGAAGAAGGGGCTCTGCTTTTGCCGATCGTAGTCTTCCGGGGGATCTTCCAGAATGGTGACGATATGGCGCCCGTCCGCGGTGGCGCTTATTTGCGAGCCATGCTCGCGCGGCAGAAAGGGCGGCTCGGCCGTATAGACCGGCCGTTCTTCCAGCGTGTTCAGGTCGAGTTCATGTAGCGTATTGCCATTCCAGTGGTAAAAGCATTCGGTGGCCGGCGCCAGACAGCTGTTGAAGAACACCTCACCCCGATTGTCCGTCAACTGGACGATATCGCCGGTCGCCAGTTCGTAGCGGAAATAGTTGCCGGCGTTGTCGCGCTCGGAATGAAACAGGAAGGCACGGCCTTCGTCTACCCAGCAGGGATGCGTGAAGTAAAACTGCCAGGAATGGCCGAGCCAGTTAGTCAGCCGCGTGATCTCGCGCCCGCTGAAGCGGTCCTGATAACGGACCTGTTTGTCCTTAAATTGCTTGCCCACACCCATTATTCACTCCAGTTTCAGATTGGCACCTTGTAAAGACACGTTACGTCGGCCGCGATGGCCTCCACACATACCTGGTCGCCGCCCTGCTTCCGGCGCCGGTCAGGCGAAAAGGTCCTGTGACCGTCAGGATCTGGCTTGCCCCACCTGAGAATGCTGACGTGGCGCCTGGGCAACTTCTACTAAATGCCTCGCACGCGCACACCCGTTTCGACATCCAGCAACGGCAGGTCCTGAAGGTCCCCGATCGCTACAATGTGGATGTTCGAATACTCGCTCATGTAGCTTCTGCGGTTCGTCGTGAACAGCACCTGCTTTCCGTCCGGCGTGATATGCGCATGCGGATGCGTGCGCTGCCCATTGAAGCTGCTGCCGTGATGCGCCAGTATCCGCGGCTGCCCCCAGCCCTCGCCCTCGCCCCCACGTGGATAAAGCAGGATACAGGGCCAGGTGACAACCTGGCTGCCCAACCTCTCCAGCTGGAAGGAGGGGGTGCCGTCGCCAACGACCAGCGACCCGTCGAGACTGTGAAAGTGTCGGCTGTAGGGCAGCACGGTTTCAACGTGCTGCGTGTTGTCATAGCGAATGGAGCCGAAACGCGTGTCTCCGGCCGAGCGCTTGTGGCAACGAAAGCCCAGGGTCTCGCCGTCGGCAAACCAGTGCTCGGCGACGAGCCTGTAGTCGCCGTGCTGGGGTCGAATGACCCGGTTCTCGCCCGTTAGCAGATTCATCCCGTGAATGCGCTGGTCATCCTCGCGGATTGGCCCTTCGTGCGTATAGGTAAAAAGATCTGCCCGCGTCGGGGACGTATTGACATGGCCCAAAAAGCGGCGCTCCTCAAGCAGCACTTCAGCCACTCCGCTGGCAACGTCAATGCGCGTCAGGCGCGTAAGGGGCGGCGTATGGTAGGGATGCAGTTTCAGGGGGTCGTAGCCTTCCGGGACATCCACCAGCACGGCGACGACGTAGCGCCCGTCAGCGCTGGCACTGAGCTTCGTGCCCATGTCGTCGGGGAGAAAAGGTGGTTCGACCCTGTAGACCAGCCGCTGTTTCAATGAATCGACCTGCAGTTCAAACAGTTCATTGCCCGACCAGTAGTAGAGACAGCGGGTCGCCGGACACAGACAACTCTTGAAGAAGGCCTCTTCACCCTGCAAGTCCGTCAACTGGACAATGTCGCCCGTCGCCAGTTCATAGCGGAAATAGTTGCTGGCATTGTCGCGCTCGGAGTGGAACAGAAAGGCACGACCATTGTCAATCCAGCAGGGATGCGTGAAGTAAAATTGCCAGGAATGCCCCAGCCAGTTCGTCAGGCAAGTGATTTCGCGCCCGCTGAGCGGGTCTTCATAGCGGATTTGCTCGTCGCGAAACTGCTTGCCAACGCCCATGACTATTCCAGTTCAAGATCAACAACGTGCAGTTGACGCGTGCCATCGGCCGCGATGGCGTCCACGCAAACCTGGTTGCCGCTGCGGTTCCAGCGCGGATGCAGGTCGCAACGCAGATCGCCGTTTACCCATGGGGACAGTTGCATGTCAAATCGCTGCAGCAACTGTACGGCCTCGTCTTCCACACGTACCAGCAGCAGCAACTTTTCCAGCGTTGCCCCGATTGTGCGGTCGGTGACCATCCAGCGCCCGTCCGGCGAAAAGGTCATGTGCCCGTCAAAGTCAAGGTCGCCGCCGCCCATCGGACGCAGCTCCGCCCCTTCCCGGTCCTCCAGCATGAAATGCTGCCGCGAACCCCGTTCCTGCGGCCGTGTCGTGGTGCAGGTCACGGCCATGCTCTCGTCGTCGCGCCAGTCCAGATGCGAGACGAAGCCGCCAAAGTCAATCAGGCAGCGCAGGTCGCCGCCGTCCATGGCGCCGGTGTACAGCGCGCTCTGCAGATGCGTGTTCTCCACCCCGCCGGACCAGGCGCGCGCGAGAAAGTAGAAGCGTGTGCCGGAGGGATTGATGGTCGTGTGGTTAAACCACATGTGCCGCTCGCGCAATTCCGGGTGCCGCTCGACCAGCTGTTCCCACACCTCATGGATTGAGTAAAGCAAGGTGACCTCGCCACTCTGCATGTCGAGGCGGAAGATCCCGTCTTTTTTTGGATGCGGATCGTCGGGGTAGGGGTCCTCCGCGCCCCGGTAGCCGACAACCTTGCGCATGCGCCCCATTCGGCCGTAATCGAGGCACAAGGCGTACCTGCCGTTGCGGCTGAGCGCGTTGATCGGGCGCGGCAACAGGCGTCGATCACCACTTTCGATGTCATGCACCACCGTGACCAGGCGACCGTCCACGCGGTCGTTGTGGACGATTTCGCGGCCAGGCGCCAGAGGGTTCCAGTAGAGCCAGGTGCCCTGCTGCAGGTTCCAGGCGTCGGTCGTGGTGACCGGCGTGAACTCGCCCGTGTCCGCATCCGCGAGGCCGATCACGCCACGTTCGCCCGGCAGCGGCAGATGGTCCTGGAATTCGCTTTCGATACAAAGCAGATGCGTCTCCATCGGGTTCCAGAGGGGCACGCTGTAGTAGCCGAAAAAGTGATGCCGCGGCCCGCGGGTCAAGGTGCGTCCCTTGTGGCGATTATTCACGGCGCCTCCCGTTGCTGACAGGTACAAACGAACCGGGGCAGGGTCAAGGCCCTGCCCCGGCATTGAAGATCATGCGGCGCGCCCGCTCAGCTCATGGACTTGAAGAAGAACTGCTCCGGGTAGGCGACGCGCACGTTGCGCATTGAGGTGTCGTCGACGATGTCGTTGGGAACGTTGCGCATGCGATTGCTGACGATAACCGGCTGCGGCGCCTCGCCCACAGTGCCGATGGCGAAGGGCGCCTCGGCGTGGACGCCCATGAGCTCCTGCATCAGGGCAGAGCGTTTGTCAGCGTCAGGCTCAACGGTGACCTGTTCCCAGATGGCCCAGATGCGCCTGATCGGATGGTCCTCCGGCGGTTCCTCGCTGTTCTCGCCCTCGCCGCTGGTCCGCCAGCGATTGTATTTCAGCGCCCAGGTTTGCTGCGGTGAATCGCCAATGTAGGAGCGCGGATCGGCCTGAATAATCAGGCTGCGGTCGACGTCCCAGGTGCCAATATCGACCTGATTGTTGGCCGCGCGTTGCTGATAAAGCGAGCGCTCGACGCCGTCCTCGGTAACATTGACGCCAATCGCGCGCCAGTAGCCAATGACCTGGCCGACTTCGTCTGTGCCCGTCTGGCTGCCCACCCACGCGTGCATCAGCTGGAAGTTGATCGGCTCGCCGTCGGGGGCTGTGCGCATGCCGTCTCCACCCATCGTCATGCCCATGTCATCAAGCAGGGCCATGGCCTTCCCGGGGTCGTATTCCGTCCAGCGCTGCTCCAGTTCGGCGCTGAAGTCCGGCGAGCCCGAGACCGGGCTGCCCTGGCGCGGTTCCATCAGACCATCGTAGATCAGGTCGTTGATGGCATGCCGGTCGATCGAGATCGACAGGGCCTCACGGAAACGCGGGTCGCTGAAGATGGCGCGCTTGCGCGGGTCGTCGCTGCTGGTGTTGGGATGATAGGCATTGGTGGTGGCCCCCCTCCACAGCAGCACGCGGTAGTCGCCCTCCTCCTCCAGCTCCTTGTAGAGCGAGTAGTTGGCCGCATTAACATGCCGCACCTGCATGTCGATCAGCCCCTGGGTGATCCACAGGTCGAACACTGCGCTGTCCTCGAACAGCTTGTGTTCGATGCGATCGATATAGGGCAGCTGCTGACCCGTCTCGTCCACACTGTAGAAGTAGGGGTTGCGCACCAAAACGATCGGATCGTTGAAGGGCAGTGGCTTTTCCATCCACCACGCATGCATGACCGGCACGTCCGGGTTGGTCGCCCACCAGGAGATCGGGCCGCGCGGCGTGCCGCCGGTACCGAACAGCTCCTGCCAGGTGGAGACTTCGTTGCTCGCCACCGCCGCGTCGATCATTTCCTGATTGGCGTTTTCATGATCCTGGACAAACTGGGAGAGGTAGTGGACCGGCGCGGCCATGGTCGGCCCGCCGTGCTGCCCCTCGGTATCGTCACGCGCCACCTTGAAGGGCAGCAGCGGGCTCGGCGCGCCCAGACGCAAGGTGAAGGTCTGCTCGTCAACGACCTCAAGCTCCAGGTTCTTGCCGCCCACGTTCAGCACACTGCGCGTGGCGCCGATTTCGCCGTTCTGATACCAATCGTACCAGAACTGCACGTCCGTGGTGGTGAAGGGATGCCCGTCCGACCACTTCATCCCCTCGCGCATGTGGAAGGTGTACTCGGTCGAGTCGTCGTTCTGCGACCACTCGTCGTACAGCCCGTTCACAATGATGACGTTGCTGAGGTCCGCCGTGTACTGGAAGTGCAGGCCAAAGGCGTAGAACAGCTTGGCCGGCCCCTGCATGTCCGCGCGTCCCTTGTAGCCGCGGCGCCAGGTCCCGCCGTGCTCGCCGATCTCCTCGAAGACCGGAATCACGCGCGGGTTGGAAGGCAGGCGCTCTTCCACCGGCGGCAGGCCCATGTCGTCCAGCATCGGCGCCTGAGAATACATCATCTCCTGGGCGACCGCGGGCAGGGCCTGGATCAGTGGCGTGGCCGCCACCCCGGCCGCTGCGGCGCCGGCAACCGTCTTCAAAAACTGTCTTCGATCAATAGTGCTTTTCTCGTTCATTTTTCCTCAGCCTCTTCTCCTATAATTTTCCAGCCAGGCTTAACCGGCTGGCCGAAACCCGGATTTTCTTGTTAGACCTTCCTGGCCACCGGCACATTCTTCTGCGCAGGTTTCACAGCAACCCTGTGTATGCCCTCCTGACGCCAACTCCGCAACCAACCACACAGCACCACGCAGACATGGATGCCTGTGGCGCGGCCCGCCGGTAAGCGTGCGCACCTTGTGGGGGATATTCACGGCGCCTCCCGTTCCTGAACCGTACAAACGAACCGGGGCAGGGTTACGACCCTGCCCCGGCATTGAAAATCATGCTACGCGCCCGCTCAGCTCATGGACTCGAAGAAGAACTGCTCCGGGTAAGCGATGCGCACGTTGCGCAGCGAGGTGTCGTCAACGATGTCGTTGGGAACGTTGCGCATGCGGTTGCTGACGATCACTGGCTGCGGCGCCTCGCCCACGGTGCCGATGGCGAAGGGCGCCTCGGCGTGGACTCCCATGAGCTCCTGCATCAGGGCGGAACGTTTGTCTGCGTCAGGCTCGACGGTGACCTGATCCCACAATTCCCAGATGCGCCAGATAGGATGATCCGCCGGCGGTTCCTCGCCGTTATCGTAGCCTCGCTTCCAGCGATTGTATTTCACCGCCCAGACCTGTTGCGGCGAATTTCCGACCCAGGAGCGCGGATCGGCCTGAATGATCAGGCTGCGGTCGACATCCCAGGTGCCAATATCCACCTGATTGTTGTCCGAGCGTTGCTGATAAAGCGAGCGCTCGACGCCGTCTTCGTTAACATTGAGACCAATCCCGCGCCAGGATCCGATGACCTGGCCGATTTCGTCTGTGGCCGTCTGGTTGCCCACCAGCGCGTGCATAAGCTGGAAGTTGATCGGCTCGCCGTCCGGGGCTGTGCGGAAACCGTCTCCACCCATCGCCATGCCCATATCGTCAAGCAGGGCCATGGCCTTCCCGGGGTCGTGATCCGTCCAGCGCTGCTCAAGTTCGGCGCTGAAGTCCGGCGAGCCCGAGACCGGGCTGGCCTGGCGCGGTTCCAGCAGACCATCGTAGATCAGGTCGTTGATGGCATGCCGGTCGATCGAAATCGACAGGGCCTCGCGGAAACGCGGGTCGCTGAAGATGGCGCGCTTGCGCGGGTCGTCGCTGCTGGTGTTGGGATGATAGGCATTGGTGGTGGCCCCCCTCCACAGCAGCACACGGTAGTCGCCCTCCTCTTCCAGCTCCTTGTAGAGCGTGAAGTTGGCTGCCTGAACGTGCCGCACCTGCATGTCGATCTGCCCCTGCGTGATCCACAGGTCGAAGACGGCGTTGTCCTCGAAAAGCTTGTGCTCGATGCGGTCGATATAGGGCAGTTGCTGGCCCGTCTCGTCCACACTGTAGAAATAGGGGTTGCGCACCAGTACGATCGGATCGTTGAAGGGCAGCGGCTTTTCCATCCACCAGGCATGCACGACCGGCACGTCCGGGTTGGTCGCCCACCAGGCGATCGGGCCGCGCGGCGTGCCGCCCGTACCGAACAGCTCCTGCCAGGTGGCAACTTCGTTGCTCGCCACCGCCGCGTCGATCATTTCCTGATTGGCGTTTTCATGATCCTGGACAAACTGGGAGAGGTAGTGGGCCGGCGCGCCCATCGTCGGCCCACCGTGCTGGCCCTGGATGTCGTCACGCGCCACCTTGAAGGGCAGCAGGGGACTGGGCGCCCCCAGGCGACAGATAAAGGTCTGCTCGTCAACGACCTCAAGCTCCAGGTTCTGGCCGCCCACGTTCAGCACAGCGCGCGTGGCGCCGATCTCGCCGTTCTGATACCAGTCATACCAGAACTGCACGTCCGTGGTGGTGAAGGGGTGCCCGTCCGACCAGCGCATACCCTCGCGTATGTGGAAGGTGTACTCTGTCGAGTCTTCGTTCTGCGACCATTCGTCGTACAGCCCGGGCACAATGATGATGTTGTCCAGTTCCGGCGTGTACTGAAAATGCAAACCAAAGGCGTAGAACAGCTTGGTCGGCCCCTGCATGTCCGCGCGACCTCTATAGCCACGGCGCCAGATCCCGCCATACTCGCCGATCTCCTCGAAGACCGGAATCACGCGCGGGTTGGAAGGCAGACGCTCCTCCACCGGCGGCAGACCCATGTCATCCAGCATCGGCGCCTGGGAGTACATCATCTCCTGGGCGGCCGCGGGCAGGGCCTGGATCAGTGGCGTGGCCGCCACAGCGGCCGCTGCCGCGCCGGCAGTGACCTTCAGAAACTGTCTGCGATCAAGCGTGTGTTTCTCGTCCATTATCCTTAACCTCTCTTGTCGGACTGATCAAATTCAGCGAAGTCCGCTGTCTTGCGAGCAATTTCCCCCTCTCTACACCTCCCCTGCTCACTGACCCAAATGTAGCTGCCGATTTCACAACGACTTGTTTTTACCCAACGTTCGGCAGCGGCGCAACAGACCACTTCATACCGGAGCGATATCCAGCCTGATGCTGCCCCTCTGGCGGGCTGTTCGGAACGCAAAGATGACCCGACGGAGGTCACGCGACTCATTGAAGAGCGCCACCTGCGGCACCAGTACCGTGCGCTGTTCAAGCAGATCACTGTCGTAGTCTACACGCAGCGCCGACCGTTCGCCACGAATGATGACGTGACCCTCGCCCTCCTCGACCTCACCGAAGGTGATCAGCACGCTCTCCAGCATGCCTGGATTACTGGCAAAGCGCACTTCGTCCCGCAGCTCTATGCGTCCCACCGGACAGTCTCGATGAAACGTGACCGTCCGCACCAGCGACTCCAGGTCGGCTGCCTCGTCCCAGGCATCGACCAGCTCCAGCCTGAGCAGGTCCTGCGTATCGTCGGCGCGATGTTCGAGCAGACGCGCGTGATAACCGGCGTCGATTCTCCTGTCGCCATGGCGCACGTGAGTCAGCGGGCCCTGCATCTGGCCATTGGGCACCGGACAGGAGTGGCCAAATGACTGGTTGACCAGCAGATCGTAGCGACCGGCGCCGAAATACTCGCGGCTGAAACGGCCCCGGCCCGGGTCGACAATCAACGACTCGCCACAATGATGGACGATGATCGAACCCAGATCGTTCTGGTTGTGCATCTCGCCGTTGTGGCCGCCCTTCGCGACCAGCACCAGCGCGTCCGGGTCGGATGGCTCCATGCGGGCGAACATCCAGTGCATGCCGCGGTAGAAATCGTGCCTTGCGGGTGTGTATCGATCCTCATCCCGGACTGCCGGTTGCGCAGCGCGCCACAGCATGCTGCGCAGGTCCCAGGTCAGTGGCGCTTCCCGCCAGTCCAGCCCCATACGAAGGTGCTCCCGGGCCAGGGCATGCAGGTCGGGGATGTCGAGCCGTTGCGCCAGCCAGGAAATCAGCCACAACGGGCATTCCATGTTCGGGTGAATGTCGGAGATTTCGGCCCATTTCCCCGGACTGATCAGGGTGCGCAGCGGGAAACGCGCAATGTCGCGCATGCGCGCTTCGTCAGTCAGGAAGCTGAGGCGTCCGTTTGTGCGCTGTTCAAGCAGCGCGGCTGCCATGATGAAGTTGCCAAAGCCAAAGGCCCAGCAGGAAACCCCCTCGGTCGAACCGCCGTCGCACTCAAAGCCGTCAATGAAGTCCGCCAGCGAGTGCGCCGCCCGCACCACCAACTCCGCCAGGCGTGACGGGTCTTGCTCCAGGTGAATGGCCGCCGTCAACAGGTTGCCGTTGCAGACGCCGTTCCAGTTGTTGACCGTGCGCTCCTCCCCGCTGTACATCCAGTGAAAATCATGGCGCAGCAGCCAGGGCGTGAACAGGCGCCGGTCCATTTCATGGCGAATGCGCTGACCCAGCGCGGGTTCCATGTCCGCGCCCAGCAACAGGTCGAATTCGGCCAGATAGGCGCCGGTCATCGTGGCCATCAGGTCGATGTGTGGCCGCTCCATGTCCGTTAACGCTCGCTGGTGGGCCGCGATGGACCAGGTGCTCTCCTCGCAAATGGCCCAGGCCATGTCAAGCAACGGATCGAGAAAGCGCCCTTCGTACTCAAGGCACTCCGCCAGCGTCATCCAGTTGAGCCGGCCGCGGCGCAGGCCGAAGCAGGCATCGTAGGCATTGCGCTCACCCAGGCGCTGAAATTCCAGAAAGAGCGTGGCCGGCAAGGCGGTGATTCCGGCGCGGGCCGCTTCCTCTCCACGCTGGATCATGCGCCTGCATTCATCCTCGCCCAGCCCGGCCTTGACAGTTTCCCAGGCCTTACGATCGGCCGCCGGCGGAAAGGGGGGACCAGGCTGTTCCTCGCGCAGCGCGCGCTCAATCTGGATGGCGTTCAGGTCGCGTAACATGCTGCCTCCTGTGTTTTGCTTCAGGCGAGTTCGGGCAGGGCCTCGCGTCGGGCCAGCACCGGCCGCAGCCAGAGGCCGGTGTAGCTGTTCTCCTGCAGGGCGACGTCCTCGGGCGTGCCCGTGGCGATGACCTCGCCGCCCGCGTCGCCGCCTTCCGGGCCCAGGTCAACGAGCCAGTCTGCCACCTTGATGATGTCCAGATTGTGCTCGATGACCAGCACCGTATTGCCATTGTCCACCAGCTGCTGCAGCACCGCAATAAGACGCTTGACGTCGGCGGCGTGCAGGCCGGTGGAGGGCTCATCCAGGATATAGAGCGTCTGGCCGGTGGCGCGTTTGGCCAGCTCGCGGCTGAGCTTGACGCGCTGCGCCTCGCCGCCGCTGAGCGTAGTCGCCGGTTGGCCGATGCGGATGTAGCCGAGTCCCACGTCGTCCAGCGTCTGCAGCTTGTTGAAGATGGTCGGATGATTGGAGAAGAACTCCAGGCCCTCGCTCACCGTCATGTCCAGTACGTCGGCGATGCTCTTCCCGCGATACTGCACCTGCAGCGTCTCGCGATTGTAGCGCGAGCCCTGACACACATCGCAGGAAACGTAGACGTCCGGCAGGAACTGCATCTCGATTTGCAGCTGCCCCTGCCCTTGGCAGTTCTCGCAGCGCCCGCCCTTGACGTTGAAGCTGAAGCGACCGGGCATATAGCCGCGAATCTTGCTCTCCGGCAGCTCGGCGAAGAGTTGGCGGATGGCGTCGAACATCTTGGTGTAGGTGCCGGGGTTGCTGCGCGGCGTGCGCCCGATGGGACTCTGGTCAATATTGATAATTTTGTCGATGTGCTCGACGCCTTCAAGCGCCGCCAGCGCACCGGCGCGCTCGCGACTCTTGTTGATGCGGCGCGCCAGCTGGCAATAAAGCGTGTCGATCATTAGCGTGCTCTTGCCGCTGCCGCTTACGCCGGTGATACAAATAAACATGCCCAGGGGCAGGCTGACGTCGATATGCTTCAGGTTGTTCTCGCTGGCACCACGCATGGTCAGCGTAAGGCCGTTGCCTGCGCGCCGCGTCTCCGGCAGCTCGATGCGCAGCCGGCCCGAGAGGTATGCGCCGGTCAGGCTGTCTGGGACCATCGCGACTTCCTCAGGCGGGCCCTCGGCGACGACGTAGCCGCCGCGTTCGCCGGCGCCCGGCCCCAGGTCAATCAGCCAGTCCGCCGAGCGCATGGTCTCCTCGTCATGCTCGATGACCAAGAGCGTATTGCCCAGGTCGCGCATACCTTTCAGCGTGTTGATGAGGCGCGCGTTGTCGCGCTGGTGCAGGCCGATGGAGGGCTCATCCAGTACGTAAAGCACGCCGGTCAGGCGGCTGCCGATTTGCGTGGCGAGGCGAATGCGCTGGGCCTCGCCGCCGCTCAGCGAGCCGGCGAAACGCGAGAGCGTCAGGTAATCCAGGCCGACGTCGTTGAGGAAACGCGCGCGCGCGCCGATTTCGTTCAGCACCTGGCGCGCAATGTGCCGGTCACGAGCGCTCAGGACCATTCCTTCTTCCGCCGGGCCTTCGCCGCGCAGCCCCTGCACGCTGTCCAGCAGCGCGCTCACGGTCATCGACGTGTACTCGTGGATCGACTTTCCGGCCACGGTGACCGCCAGCGCTTCCGGACGCAGCCGTCGCCCGGCGCAGGTAACGCAGGGCGTGCGCACCATGCATTCCTCGATGCGGTCGCGGATGAACTCGGAGCTGGTCTCGCGGTAGCGGCGGCTCAGATTGTTGACGATGCCCTCGAAGCTGGTGTTCCAGCTGCGCTGCTGACCCTGGCTGTTTAAATAACGCACTTCAAGCCGGCGCTTGCCGCAGCCAAACATGACGACCTGCTGCTGCTCCGGCGTCAGCTCGCGCCAGGGCGTGTGCATGTCAAAGTCATAGGCCTGTGCCAGCGCCCGCATCAGTCCGGTCGACCAGCCGGACGACTCGGTCAGATTCCAGCCGTTGGCGTCGATGGCGCCGTCGGCGAGGCCGACATCCGGGTCTGTGACCAGTTGCGCGGGATCGATCTCCAGGCGAAAGCCCAGCCCCTGACAGTCGGGACAGGCGCCCTTGGGCGTATTGAAACTGAAGAGCCGCGGCTCCATCTCCGGCAGGCTGCCGTGCCCGTTCACGCAGGCCAGATGTTCGCTGAAGAGGATGTCGCGCGGCTGCTGCGAGTCCGTGACATCGTTGATGATGACGAGGCCCTTGCCCAGCTTCAGAGCCGTCTCGATGGAGTCTGTCAGGCGTGTGACGAAGCCGCGCGCCTCCTCACTGGCCGGGTCTTCGAACTGGCGCAGAATGAGGCGGTCAACGACGATCTCGATGTTATGGATCTTGTAACGGTCGAGCGTGATCTCTTCCTCAAGCTCGTGTAACTCGCCATTGACGCGCACGCGCTGGAAGCCGGCCCGTCCGATCTCCTCGAACACCCTCTCATGGTGTCCCTTGCGATTCTGCACCACCGGCGCCAGGATTTGCGCCCGCGTCCCCTCGGCCAGAGCCAGCACGGCATCCACGATCTGTTGCGCGCTCTGCGCCATGACTTCATCGCCGCAGACCGGACAGTGCGGCACGCCGATGCGCGCGTAGAGCAGGCGCAGGTAGTCGTAAATCTCGGTGACAGTTCCCACAGTGGAGCGCGGATTCTGGCTAACGCCCCGCTGGTCAATTGAGACCGCCGGGCTGAGCCCCTCGATCTGGTCGACGTCCGGCTTCTCCATTTGCCCCAGGAACTGGCGGGCGTAGGCGCTCAGGCTCTCTACATAGCGGCGTTGCCCTTCGGCGAAGATGGTGTCGAAGGCTAGCGAGGACTTGCCTGAGCCCGAAAGCCCGGTGATGACGACCAGGCTGTCGCGCGGGATGTCAACGTCAATGTCCTTGAGATTGTGCTCGCGCGCGCCACGCACCACAATCTGGTCCAGCGCCATGGTTTCTTCCTGTATACGCTCCTGCGGACGAACGATTGTACGGGCGCGCAGCCCCGCTGACAAGCGCGGTCGGCCGCAGGCCTTCGCTCCCGGCCCGTTTGTCCCGCTTGCGGCAGGACAAGGGTCTTGGGGTGAAGGCCAGAGGCGCTCACATTCGACAGGTATTGCGAGGAATGGCGTGCTATATTGACGGCCAGATTTGGGCACTAGGGGCAGCATCGCATGCGTGATGTGTACGTCCTCGGCGTCGGGCAGACGCCCGTCGGTGAGTGGTGGGAGCGCAGCCTGCGCGACCTGGCCGCTGAGGCGCTGCAGGCCGCGGTGGCCGACGCCGCTATCGACCGGCCACAGGCGCTATTCGTCGGCAACATGCTGGCCTCGCGCATCAGCAACCAGACCCAGCTGGGCGCGCTCATCGCCAGTCACGTCGGCTGGCGTGGCCTCGAGGCAACCACGGTCGAGGCGGCCTGCGCCTCGGGCGGCGTGGCCATTCAGGCGGGCGTGCGCGCCGTCGCCAGCGGCATGGTCGACCTGGTCGCCATCTGCGGCGTGGAGAAGATGACTGACGCAACCAGCGGCCCGGTGACCACGGCGCTGGCCACCGCTGCCGACGCCGACTTCGAGAGCGCGCACGGCGCCTCTTTCGTCGCGCTCAACGCCCTGATGATGCGTCGCTACATGCACGAGCATCACATCGCTCACGACGACTTCGCGCCCTTCAGCCTCAACGCCCACGCCAACGCCGTGCACAACCCCAACGCCATGTTCCGCCGCGCCATCACGCTGGAAACCTGGCAGCGCGCGCCGGTGATTTCCGACCCCGTCAACCTGTTCGACAGCTCGCCCGTCGCCGACGGTGCGGCAGCCCTGATCCTGGGGCCGGCCGAACTGGCGCGTAGCTCCGGCAATGCGCCGCTGCGCGTGCTGGCCAGCGCCTGCGCCACCGACAGCGTCGACCTCGCCGGCCGGCAGGACCCGATCGAGCTGTTTGCTGCCCGGGTTAGCGCGCAGCGGGCCTACGAACAGGCCGGCCTGACACCGCTGGATATCGACGTCTTCGAGCTGCACGACGCCTTCACCATCATGGCCGCGCTGAGCCTGGAAGCCGCCGACTTTGCCGGGCCCGGCCAGGCCACGCAACTGGCAGCGGCGGGCGAAATCGGCATCAACGGGCGCATTCCCGTCTGCACGCTCGGTGGGTTAAAAGGGCGCGGACATCCCGTCGGCGCGACCGGCGTTTACGAAATGGTCGATCTCGTTACCCAGTTACGCGGCGCGGCCGGCGCGGCACAGGTGCCCGGCGCCGCCATCGGCATGGCACAGAACATCGGCGGCACCGGCGCCACCGTCGTCACGCACATCCTGAGCGCCGACGACTGACTCCCTCGTTTCGCACAAGCGGAGGCTGATCCGTGAGCGAATTGCGCAGCAAACGCTGGTTCGGTAACGACGACAAACCCGGCTTTGTCGGCCGCAGCTGGCTCAAAAACCAGGGCCTGCCCGATCACGTCTTCGACGGACGTCCGGTCATCGGCATCTGCAACACCTGGTCAGAGCTGACGCCCTGCAACGGGCATTTTCGCATACTGGCGGAGTTCGTGCGCCGCGGCGTTTACGAGGCGGGTGGCCTGCCGCTGGAGTTCCCGGCCATGTCGCTGGGCGAGCCGCTGATGCGCCCCACTACCATGTTGTATCGCAACCTGGCCAGTATGGAGATCGAGGAGACCATCCGTGCCAACCCGCTGGACGGCGTGGTGTTGCTCACCGGCTGCGACAAGACTACGCCCGCCTGTTTGATGGGCGCGGCCAGCGTCGACCTGCCCACCATCGTCGTCAACGGCGGCCCCATGCTCAACGGCAAGTTCCGCGGCCGCGACATCGGCTCCGGCACCGACGTCTGGCGCCTCAGCGACGACCTGCGCCTGGGCCGCATTACGGTCGATGACTATCACGAGGCGGAAAGCTGCATGTCCCGCAGCGACGGCCACTGCATGACGATGGGCACTGCCTCCACCATGGCCTGCATGGTCGAGGCGCTCGGCGTCACGCTGCCTGGCGCTGCCGCCATCCCGGCGGCGGACTCCCGGCGGCGGCGTCTGGCGCATCTCTCGGGCCGGCGCATCGTCGAATTGGTGCAGGAGGACCTGCGCCTGTCGCAGATCATGACCCGCCCCGCGCTGGAGAACGCCATCCGCATTAATGCGGCCGTGGGCGGCTCCACCAACTTCGTGCTGCATTTGCTAGCCCTGGCCGGCCGCCTCGGCATCGCGCTGGAGCTGGATGACTTCGATCGCCTCGGCAGCCAGATGCCGCTGCTGGTCAACCTGATGCCGTCCGGCAAGTACCTTATGGAGGACTTCTTCTATGCCGGCGGCCTGCCGGTGGTTATCCAGCAGCTGCGCGCGCTGCTGCACATGGACGCGCTTACCGTCAACGGCGGCACGCAGGAGGAGAACACGGCAGGGGCTGAGAATTACAACCATGAAGTCATCGCCGACTTCAATGCTCCGTTTCAGCGCGAGGCCGGGATCAGCGTCCTGCGCGGCAATCTCTGCCCGGATGGTGCCGTCATCAAACCCTCAGCAGCTGCGCCCGAACTGCTGCAGCATCGCGGTCGCGCCGTTGTCTTTGAGGACATCGATGACTACCACCAACGCATCGACGATCCTGACCTTGAGGTCTCGGCGGACAGCGTGCTGGTGCTCAAGCAGGTCGGACCGCGCGGCTTCCCGGGCATGCCCGAAGTAGGCAACTTCAGCCTGCCGAAGAAACTGATGCTGCAGGGCGTGGAAGACATGGTGCGCATCTCGGACGGGCGCATGAGCGGCACGGCCTTCGGCGCGGTCGTGTTGCACGTCGCGCCGGAATCGGCGCTGGGCAGCGCGTTGGCCCTGGTACAAAACGGTGACGAGATCGAACTTGATGTGCCCGCGCGACGCTTGCAACTGCTGGTCAGCCCTGAAGAGCTGCGGCGGCGGCGCGAGTTATGGCGACCCGGTCCTGCTCATGGTGAACGTGGCTACACGAAGCTCTACGTTGAGCATGTGGAGCAGGCGGACAGCGGTGTGGATTTCGACTTTCTGCGCGGCAGCTCTGGCGCAGCGGTGAAACACGCCGGCCATTAGGCCGCCTGTCCGTAAGGGCGCGTCGTTCAGCCGCTGCTCAGGCTGGCATTTGCCAGGGCCGGAAAGTCCGTCAACTGCTCCGACAGCGACACATTGGCCAGACTGCGCACAATCGAGATCCAGCTGCGACCGGGCCTGAGATGGATTGGCTTGTCGCTGCCAGTGTGGGTGAGCTGCAACGCCACCGTCGCCGCCCGACTTGAGCGGTTCCAGCGGCCGCTGTACCAGCGCCCGTTGCGCATCACCAGTGCCGGCCCGCTGCCCCACAACTGTATCTCCAGCGATTCGTCGATGGCGCCGGGCGTAAAGAGGTCCGGTCGGCGCACATGCGGTACCTGCAACACAATCAGGTTGTCCGCCCACAACTGTTGGCCATCCAGTGCGTCAAAGTGCGCCTCGTTGTCGCTGAAGCGCAGCCAGCGAGCGCTTTTCAATTCATATTGCCACTGCCCGCTGCTCTCCCCCCACCAATTGAACGCAACCTCCTGGACGGGCTGGCCGCCAATGTCCGGCTGGGTAGCAAAGGCGAAGCCGCGCGCCTTGTAACCATAATTGACATCGCGTGCATCGGCCAGAAGGTACAACTGTTCCGTGTCGAGAAACAGCGTGTGTTCATAGCTGAGGTCGGGTCGCCCTAAGCGGCAGAAGCCGGCCTGAAGACAATTGTCGCCCGTCAGTGGTGAGAAGACCAGCCCTGCGTACGGTGAGCTCCAGATCATGCGCTGGATGGGGATGCTGGTGCCGGAGTAGGCCAGAAAGGCGCTGTACATCGTCATCAATTCCAGGTCCAGCAAACGGGAACTGCGCACCGAGCCAACGTGCCTCGGCGCATTGCTGCGGAAAATCGCGGCGAAGCGCGTGATGCCGCTCTCGGATTCAACCTCGTAAACCAGGTCCGCCTGGTTCAGGCCGGACTGCGGGCGCACGACAGGTGGAAAGTTGGAGACCTTAACAATCAGGTTGCGGCGCGCCATGGACGCTTCATCCGGATAGGGCAAACCCGTCAGGGAATTGTAGTCAAGCGGATATTGATCCGGGCCGATTGGCTCGGGCGTGGCGCCAGCTGTCGATTGCGACAGCTCCTCCGCGCCCGCCAGCGGAACCAGCAGGAGCAGGACCAACATCAGTGCAGACAGACGTGCCGTGGGCATGAAGGGGACACTCCGGGGCTGGATGATGCCGGCGGCAGTATATAGCGCGCTCGCGAGAATTGAACAGGGACAGTTGCTGCAAACAGGTTATACTTTGGCCTGGTTCAGGAGGATGCTCATGTCAGACCGGCGCATGTTAATTTCCGTTGCCCATCCCGACGACGAAACCTTTGGTTATGGCGGCCTCGTCGCAAAGTACGTGTCGGAGGGCGCGGACGTCTTTGCCATCGTTTCTACCAACGGCGACGCTGGTACGATGGACGAGTCTTTCGTCGAACAGCACGGTTCGGTCAAGGCGGTTCGCCTGGCGGAGCTGGATTGCGCCGTACGCAAGCTGGGGTTCCGCAAACTGTTCCTGTTTGGCTATCGCGACAGCGGCATGATGGGATCGGAGACCAGCGAGCATCCCGATTGCTCGTGGCAAGCCCCGCAGGAAGAGATGACCCGCCGCGTTGTCGAGGTCATCCGCGAGGCGCGGCCACAAATCATCCTGACCCACAATCGCTACGGCGGTTATGGCCACCCGGATCACATCGCCATGCAGCGCGCCACTACGGTCGCCTTCAACCTTGCCGGCGACGCCAGTTTTGTTACGGAAGGTCTGGCGCCATGGCAGCCGCAAAAGCTTTACTACAGTTCCTCCCCCACCCTGATGCTGCGCTACGGCATCATGATGATGCGCCTGCGCGGCATGGACCCGCGCGCCGTGGGCCGTAACAAGGACATCGACATGGTCGCCGTGCTGGAGAACATCGAGCCGCCGCACGCCCGCGTTAATGTGCGCGAGTGGCTGGACATCTGGGACGAGGCCAGCAGTTGTCACGCCAGCCAACTCGCCGGCCGACGCTCGCGCCCGCCCCACTGGATGCGCCGTCTCTTCCAGTCACACGTGCGCTACACGCGCATTCAGCCGCCGCCGACGCACAACCGCATCGACGAAAATGACCTCTTCGACAACGTAAAGATTGGCGACTATTCCCCGTAACGCAGGGGCAAATGCCGCTGCGCCAGCACTGACTGACCTTCCGGGCCCTGCGCCCAGGCGATAAAGCTGCGCAGCTGCTCGTCCTGCGGTTCCCAGGCGCCGGCGATGAAAAGCGTGGTGCGCAGCGGCCAGTTGCGGTCAGCATTACTTTGTGTCCCCGGCACAATGCCCTCGATGCTCAGGGCATGAACCGAGTTGTCCAGCCAGCTGGCCGCAAGGTAGCCGATGGCGCCAGGCTGACGCGCCACGCTGGCCAACATGGCCGCGCTGGAATGAACAACAATGGCAGCAGGCGATGTGCGTCGCTCGCCCATCACCAGGCGCTCGAAGGCCGCGCGCGTGCCGGAGCCATCTTCGCGACTGATGATGTGCAGCGGCTGGCCAGCAGCCAGGCCGGCCTCCGCACCGCGTCCCTGAAAGAGCGCCCGCAGCTGCTCCAGCGTCAGGTCGCTGACGGGCAGCTCCGGATGGGCGATGATGACGATGGCATCGTGCCCGAGCGGCGCAGCCCACAGGTCGCTCTCCGCCGCTCCCGCCAGCCAGTTCGTCAGGAACCAGGCCGGTTGCGCGCGCTGCGCCATGGCCTGCACAGTCGCATAATTGCCCACCTGTAGTTCGAAGTGCAGCGCCGGGTTGACCAGGGCGTAACGACCCGTCAGGTCCTGCGCGAGCGGCAGCGCAGCCGTGCTGCTGCCCAACTGGATCACGGCAACTTCGGACGTGGGCATCACGGAAGGCGCTATCTGGCCGCGGCAGCCGGCCAACGCCAGCGCAGCCATGACCAGGCTGCGGCTCGCTGGTCGCAGCACGCATCCGGGCAGGGGCTCCATCACGCCTCTTCAGGCCTGCGACGCAAGGCCCCGCCCTTTGCGGGACCAGCGCTGGTGAAATGCTGCGCGCCAGGTCGCCAGCTCGCCCGCCAGAATTGCGTTGCGCATGGCCGTCATCAGCCCGACCAGAAAGTGAATGTTGTGCAGGCTGAGCAGCATGTATCCCAGGAGTTCGCGTGACTTGATCAGATGTCGCAGATAGGCGCGTGAATAGTCACGGCAGGCCGGGCAGTCGCAGTCTGCGTCCAGCGGGCGTTCGTCGCGAGCAAAGTCGAGGCGGCCCACGTTGGTGCGACCGGTCGCCGTAAACACGGCGCCGTGTCGCGCCAGGCGCGTCGGAATGACGCAATCAAAGAGGTCAATGCCCTGCCATACGCCCTCGACCAGGTCATCCGGCTCGCCAACGCCCATCAGGTAACGCGGCTTGTCTTGCGGTAGCAAGGGCGCTGACAGGGCCAGCGCCTCCAGCATGTCCGCGCGCGACTCGCCCACTGACAGTCCGCCCAGCGCATAGCCCGCAAAGCCGATCTCCTGCAGCTCTCGCGCCGACTGCTCGCGCAAATCGCCAAAGTTGCCACCTTGCACAATGCCGAAGAGTACCTGTTGCCCGTCATCCGGGTGGGCGGCGCGGCATTTACGCGCCCAGGCAGTGGTGTGCCGCACTGCCGCCTCAACGCGCTCGCGCTCGCGCGGAGGCGGGCACTCATCGAAGCACATCAGGATGTCCGCGCCCAGATTTTGCTGGATCTGCATCACCTTCTCCGGCGTGAAGCGCAGCGGGCTGCCATCAATGTGGCTGCGAAAGCTGACGCCTTCGTCGTCAATGCGATTGATATGTTGCAGGCTGAAGACCTGGTAGCCGCCTGAATCCGTCAGAATCGGCCCAGGCCAGTTCATGAAGCGTTGCAACCCGCCCTGCTCCCGCACGAGCTCGTCGCCGGGGCGCAGATACAGATGATAGGTGTTTGCCAGGATGAGGCTGACGCCGGAAGCCTTCAGGTCACGCGGGAACACGGCCTTGACCGACCCCGCTGTCCCCACGGGAGCGAAAACGGGCGTGGCGACGGGCCCGTGGGTGGTGTGCAATACTCCGGCCCTGGCCCGGCCCTGTGCGGCGAGAATGTCGAATCGTGCCGTCATGCCAGCCTGTGTATCGAAAACCGGAGCGATTATAGCAGCAATTTCCACCCCTTGTCGTCCGCTGTGCTGGCAGCAGACGCATGGCGGCGCTAAACTGGCGCCATGCACACGCCGCCTGCTGCCCGCCCTGCTGGCGCAACCACCTGGCTCGAGATCGACCAAAGCGCAATCCTCAACAACGTGCTCCGGCTGCGCAGCCTGGTCAACGCCCGGGCGCGCCTGATGGCGGTCATCAAGGCCAACGCCTACGGCCACGGCGCAGTCGCCACGGCCCGCAGCGCCCTTGATGGCGGCGCAGATACGCTGGGCGTGGCCAGCCTGGCGGAGGCGCTGGAGTTGCGCGCTGCGGGCATCAGCGCACCCGTATTGGTGCTCGGCTATGTCCCGCCGGAAGCCGTGCCACAAGCGATTGGGCAGGAGCTCACCCTCACGCTCTTCGACGCAGCACTGGCGCAGGCCTGTGAGCGGGAAGCCCGCAAGACCGGCAAGCGACTTAAGGCGCACATCAAGCTGGACAGCGGGCTGGGCCGCATGGGCACGCTGGTCGCGGACGCGCTTGCCTTCCATGAAAGCCTGGACGGCCTGCAGGCGCTGCAGCTTGAGGGTTGCTACACCCACTTTGCGCTGGCCGATGAAGACGAGGCCTGGACGCGTGAGCAGTTACATTGCTTTCTCGCGGCGGTCTCAGCCCTCCGCGCGCGGGGCGCGCGCTTTCCCCTGCTGCACAGCGCCAACTCACCGGCGACGCTGACCCTGCCCGCCAGCCACCTCGACATGGTGCGGCCCGGCATCATGCTTTATGGTCTGTCGCCATCGGACAGCGTGCCGATCCCGCCCGATTTCCAGCCTGCCCTGACCTGGAAGACCCTCGTCGCGCAACTCAAGACCCTGCCTGCGGGCCACAGCACGGGATATGGCCGCACCTGGGTCGCTGACGCACCGACGCGCATTGCGATACTGCCCGTGGGCTATTCACACGGCTTCCGGCGCCTGCCGCACGAGCCACGCACGGTGCTGCTGCGCGGCCAGGTCGCGCCAGTCATCGGACACATCAGCATGGAGAAGTCGGCGATCAATGTCTCGGCAATCCCGGACGTGGCCGTCGGCGATGAAGTGGTGTTGCTGGGGCGCCAAGACGAGGCCTGCCTCAGCGCCGAAATGCTGGCCCGGCGCTTCGGCACGAACAATTACGAGGTCGTCACCGGCATTTCGGCGCTCCTGCCCCGGCTTCAGTTGAGCAGCTCGACCACGTAGTCAGCAATGACTTCCGGCGCGGTGCCCACGGTGAACATCGTGCGCAGGCGTCCAACGCGGTCGATGAGGAAGCTCGAGGTGCTGTGATCAAGCAGGCCGGACCGGTCGCTGGCGCCCATGTAGAGGCCGAAGTCCGTGCCGATACGGCGCACTTCCTCGCGCGCGCCCGTCATACCCAGAAACTCCGGGTCGAATTTCGCCAGCCAGTTTCGCATGAGCAGCGGTTGATCGACTTCGCCGTCCACACTGACCATCACGAAGTGGACGGCGCTGGCGAGTTCTCCCAACGCGGCCTTAACCTGCGTGAAGTCCGCCAGCGTCAGCGGGCAATAATCCGGGCAGCGCGTGTAACCGAAGACCAGTAGCGTTGCCTTGCCCGCCAGATCGCCCAGACCCAGCGGCAGCCCGTCATTGCCTGCCAGTGTGAAATCTGCCAGCGTCCGTGGCGGCTCAATGACTGTCGCACCGTCAAACCAGGAAGCGGAATCCACCAGCGCAGCCGTTCCGCCAGTGGCGGGCGGATTCGCGAGGCGCCACACGATGAAGAGTAATGAGCCGAAGGTGATGGAGAGGCTCACTACCAGCGCTGCCAGCAGCGCCGGTCGCATGGGTCTGCGCACACCGCCCTCTTCTGTCATGCGCCCTCTCGCACTGAACCGCTGACTGCATCGTAGCACAGCCCTCAGCCGTGCTCAATCGCTTGCAAGAGTCTGCGAATTCGTCTAGACTGCGACCTATACAAGGGCTGTCGCGAGAGCGCGCCGCAGGGCGCCACCGAAGGGGCAAGTGGTCCGCTGGCTGGGCTGGCCACGAAACTCTCAGGTTCAGGGAGTGGCAGACCGCAGGACTCTGGAAGTGATTCGACTGACAGGGGCGCACAGCATTGTGCGTCCTTTTACATTTCTGCAGGAGGCTGCAACAATGGGCAAGTGGAAGACGCCTGAGGACCTTAAGTATCAGGACAGCGACGAATGGTTGCGGCTGGAGGGCGCTGAAGCCATTGTCGGTCTCACGGACTACGCGCAGGATCAGCTGAACGACATCGTCTTCCTTGAGCTGCCGGCCGTGGGCGAGACCTTCGTCCAGGGCGGCAGCTTCGGTGTGGTGGAGTCGGTCAAGGCGGCCTCGGACCTGCACCTGCCGGCCGGCGGCACGGTGACCGCCGTGAACGGCGCGGTGGAGGACGAGCCCGAACTGGCCAACGCCGACCCCTATGGCGCAGCCTGGCTGGTCAGGATTCGCCTCAGCGACCAGAGCGAGCTGGTCAACCTGATGGACGCAGCGGCCTACGACGCCCACTGCGACGCGCGCTAGTTTGCCATGAGCTACATCCCGCACACCGAGACCGAACGCCAGCAAATGCTGGCGACCATCGGCGTCAGCGCTGTCGAAGACCTCTTTGGCGCCGTGCCGGCGCGCCATCGCTTCCCGTCGCTGGGCCTGCCGGACGCACTCAGCGAGCAGGAAGTGCAGGCCGAGATGCTGGCGCTGTCTGAGGCCAACGACCACGGCCAGGACTTTGCGATTTTCCGGGGCGGCGGCGCATGGCACCACTTCATCCCCTCCGCGCTGAATCACATCCTGCTGCGCGGTGAGTTTCTCACCGCCTATACGCCCTATCAGCCCGAGCTCAGCCAGGGAACGCTGCAGGCGATCTTCGAGTATCAGAGCATGCTTTGCGCGCTGACCGACATGGACGCGGCCAACGCCAGCCATTATGACGGCGCCACCAGCTTCGCCGAAGCGGTGTCCATGGCCATCGACGTCGGCCGTGGCCGCCGCAAGAAAATCCTGTGCAGCCCCTCTATCAATCCGCAGTATCGCGAGGTGGCGCGTACTTATCACCAGGGCAGGGACACGCTGTTCCGCGGTGACACAAGCGCTTCCAGTCTGGACGACCTGGTCGACCAGCTGGACAGCAATACGGCCATGCTGGCAGTCGCCTACCCTGACTTCCTCGGCCACATCGCGGACTTCCGCGGCCTGGCGCAGCAGGTGCATGCAGCCGGCGCGCTGCTGGTCTTCGTCGTCAACCCGCTGGCGCTGGGTATGCTGAAGAGCCCCGGCGAGCTGGGCGCCGACATCGTCGTGGGCGAGGGCCAGCCTTTGGGCATTCCCCTTTCCTATGGCGGCCCCTACCTCGGCTTCTTTGCCACGCGAACGCGCTACGTGCGCAAGATCGCCGGCCGCATTGTCGGCGAAACCGTGGACGAGGATGGCCGCCGCGCCTGGGTTATGACGCTGCGCCCGCGTGAACAGGACATCCGCCGCGAAAAGGCCAGCAGTAATATTTGCACCAATCAGGGGCTGATGGCGCTGGCCGCCGCCGTCTATCTCGCGCTGATGGGCAAACAGGGCTTGCGCCAGGTAGCGGAGCTTTGCTGGCACAAGGCGCATTATGCCGCGGCGCAGATCAATGCGCTGGATGGCTATGAAATCGTGACGCAGGCGCCCTTCTTCCACGAGTTCGCGCTGCACTGCCCGCGCCCGGTTGCAGAAGTCAACGCCTTTCTGCGCGAGCGCGGTATCATCGGCGGCCACGACCTGGGCGCTGAAGACCCGCGCCTGCGAGACTGCATGTTGCTGGCCTTCACCGAGATGAACAGTCGCGCGGAGATCGATGCCCTCGTCGCCTGTTTGCGGGAGCTGCAAGCCTCATGAGCGAAGCGACCATTTACGAACTTGGCGCCAGCGGCAGGTCAGCCCTGCGGCTGCCGCAATGCGATGTCCCGCTCACAAAAATGCCGAAAAAGCTGCTGCGCAAGGAGCTCGACCTGCCGGAAGTGAGCGAGTTGCAGGTCATCCGCCACTTCACGCGCCTGAGCCGCCGCAATTTCGCCATTGACACGGGCTTCTATCCGCTCGGCTCCTGCACCATGAAATACAATCCGCGCCTGAATGAGGATGTGGCGCGCCTGCCCGGCTTCGCCCAACTGCACCCGCGCAGCGACGAGGAGAGTTCGCAGGGCGCGCTGGAACTGATGCACAGTCTGCAGGGCTGGCTGGCCGAAATCAGCGGTTTCGCGCGCGTCAGCCTGATGCCGGCGGCCGGCGCCCAGGGCGAGCTGGCCGGCATCCTCATGATTCGCCGCTATCACGAACGGCGCGGCGATAGCCGGCGGACGCGCATCCTTGTGCCGGACAGCGCGCATGGCACCAACCCGGCCACCGTCACCATGGCGGGTTACCAGGCCCTGGAGTTGCCCTCGGACAAGAATGGCAACATTGATCTGGAGGCGCTGCAGGCCGCCTGTGACGAGACCGTGGCCGGCATGATGGTCACCGTGCCCAGCACGCTCGGCCTCTTCGACGTCAACATCCAGGAAATCACCGCGGCAGTGCACGCCTGTGGCGGCCTGATGTACATGGACGGCGCCAACATGAACGCGCTGATGGGCGTCGTCAAGCCGGGCGAGCTGAGCTTCGACGTCATGCACTACAACCTGCACAAAACTTTCTCCACGCCGCATGGCGGCGGCGGCCCGGGCTGCGGCGCGGTCGCCGTGAACGAGCGCCTGGCGCCCTTCCTGCCCGGCCCCAACGTGGAAATCGTTGCGCCAGGCACGGAAGACGGGCCGCCGCGCTTCGGCCTGCGCATGCCGCCGCATTCGATCGGCCGCCTCAAGGCCTTCCACGGTAACTTCGGCATGCACGTGCGCGCCTACGCCTACACCCGCATTCACGGCGCACAGGGCATCCGCGACATCTCGCGCCACGCCGTGCTCAACGCCAACTACGTGCGCGCGTCGTTGCAGGACAGCTACACCATCCCCTACCCGCGCATCTGCGCCCACGAATTCGTGCTCGAGGGCCACTTCGACGGTGTAGCAGAGGTGCACGCGCTGGACATTTCCAAGCGCCTGATGGATTACGGCTTTCACCCGCCTACCAACTACTTCCCGCTCATCGTGCCCGAGGCGCTGCTGATCGAGCCTACCGAGACCGAGGACAAGGCCACGCTGGACAGTTTCATCGCTGCCATGCGACGCATCGCACGGGAAGCGCACGACGAGCCCGACCTGCTGCGCAGCGCGCCGCACACGCTCGACATCTCGCGCCTTGATGAAGTACGGGCCGCCCGTCAGCTGATGCTCTGCTGCGTGCCCATCCCGGACTGGCCCGCTGCGCATGGATAGCGCCGCGCGGCCCTGATGGCTGAATTCTGGTTCGTCTCCGCGCCGCTGCCGGGCCACCTCGATTGGGGCGGACTGCTGCGGACGGCGCAGGCCCTGCGCGACGATGGGCATCAGGTGCATTGGCTGAGCGGACCGCAGGTCGCGCGCACGCTGGCGCAGGCCGGTCTCGACTTCCTGCCCCTGAACGAAACCGGCTGGCTGTGGCCGCCGCCGCCCCTGCCCGATGTCCGTTCGCTGCCGCCACAGGAAGCCGTCATGCTGCGCTACCGGCGCGCGCTGGATACCTGGCTCAGCGTCGACAAGGTCGCGGCCGCCGCTGAGGAGTTGATCGCCCTGGCGCAGCGCGTTGGCAGACCCGACCTGCTGGTCACCGACCCCTTTCTCAGCGCAGTCGCCCTGGCCGCGGAAGCGCTGGATGTCCCGTTGGCAGTCGGCGGCTGGCCCGCCCGCGCCGAACTGGAGGAGGAGCGCCTGCTGGGGGTCCAGCGCACGCTGGGCGCCGACAGTCGCGCGCGCCTGACGCAGCTGCTGACACGGTTTGGCCTGCAGGGCCGCAACTTTTCACAGGGCGCCACGCCCTCCGTCCTCAGCCCGCTGCTGCACCTTTGCTACTTCTCCGAGGACTGGTACGCCGAAGAGCGCGGCAGCCTGTTGCCGCAGAACGTCTACGTCGGCGGGGCGCCGACCCAGCCCGCAGACGACCCGCCCGACTGGCTGCGCGCCATCCCGCTTGAGTCTCCGCTGGCGCTGATCACGCTCGGCACCACCTTCACCGGCGACCTCGGCTTCTTCAGCTGGGCGGCCCAGGCCGCGGCGCGCCTGAAGCTCGTCCCAATTGTCATCATAGGCTGGAATCCGATAGAGCCGGAGCGCAAGACCGAACTGGTCGCCGCCCTGCCCGGACAGGCTCGTCTGCTCAACTGGGTCGATTTCCACCACGTGCTGCCGCGCGCCCGCCTCGCCATCCATCACGGCGGCATGGGCACCACACATTGCGCCGTCGTGCATGGTGTGCCGCAGCTGGTCGTGCCGCACGCCGCCGACCAGCGCGTCCAGGCCCGTCGCGTCGCCCAGGCGAAGGTCGGCCTGCATTTGAGCGCGCACGACGTACGGAACGGCGCCCTCTTCACCGGCGCGCGCGCCCTGCTGCTGGACGAGAAGGTGCAGCAGCGCGCGCGTCAGCTGGCGCAAGAGATGGCCTCAGGCGGCGGGCCACAGCGCGCAGCCGCACTGCTGCTGGAAGTTGTAGAGCGGAGCGCGTCACGATGAGCCGGCCAGCGGGCTGCGTCTGAGATGGCCTTCTCCGGCGCGCTGCTGCGTGAACGGGCGCTTGAGCTGGGCTTCAATCTTGTCGGCATCACCCCCGCGCAACCCTCCCCCACGCTGAACGCCTACCTGCGCTGGATCGGCAGCGGCATGCACGGCACGATGCGCTGGATGGCGCGGCCCGATCGCCAGGCGCGGCGCCGCGACCTCAATGAAATCCTGCCGGGCGTGCGCACTCTGCTGGTCGTGGGTCTCGACTATTCCCAGGTGCATGGCCTGCAGGCCTGCCTCGAAGATCCCGCGCGCGGCCGCATCGCCGCCTACGCCTGGGGCCTGGACTATCACGAGCTCATGACCTCGCGCCTTGAAATGCTGGCCGAGTGGCTGCAGCGCGCAAGTGGCCAGCGCAATGCACAGCGCGTCTACGTCGACACCGGCGCCCTGCTCGAGCGCAGTCACGGGCAGCAGGCCGGCCTTGGCTTCTTCGGCAAGAACACCATGCTCATCCACCCCCGCCGCGGCAGTCATTTCTTCCTCGGCGAACTCCTGACCAGCCTGGAATTCGATGAACTCGACCGCCCGCAGGAGGGCGCTTCCTGTGGCAGCTGCACACGTTGCCTGGGCGCCTGCCCGACCGACGCCTTCCCGCGCCCCTTCGTATTGGATGCTCGCCGCTGCATCAGCTATCTGACCATTGAGCACAAGGGCTGGATTGAGCGTGAACTGCGCCCGCTGACCGGCAACTGGATCTTCGGCTGCGACATCTGCCAGGACGTCTGCCCCTTTCAGCGCTTTGCTGCGCCGACGCGCGAACCGGCCCTGCAGCAGCGTGACCTTGCGCGCATCGCGCCGCCGCTGACGGAGCTGCTGGAGATGGACGAGGCATCGTTTCTGCGCCGCTGGCAGGGCACCGGACTGCAGCGCACGGGGCACGAACGCTTGCTACGCAACGCCTGCCTGGCAGCGGCCAATGGCATGGTCACGGCCGCCATCCCGGCGCTCACCCGCTTGCTGGACGCGGCGAGTCCCCTGCTGCGCGGTCACAGTGCCTGGGCGTTGGCGCAACTGGATGCTGCCGCGGCGCGCCCCCTGCTGGGTGCACGGCTCAAGAGCGAACCCGATGACGAGGTGCGGCGCGAACTGACGCTGGCTCTGGCCGGGGACTGAAATCCGGTCTGTTACGGGATAGAATAGAAATGATCAGGGAGGGACTTATGACCAGCAAAACCTTTCACATTCCCGACATCGGCTGCGACGGCTGTGTGCGCGCCATTCGTAACGAGCTGGAGGAAATGGCCGGCGTGCAGGTGTTGGCCGCAGAAGTCGAGGGGCGCAGTGTGACAGTCGCCTGGGAAGCGCCCGCTACCGAACAGGCCATCGTACAGGCCCTCAGCGCCATCGACTACGCACCGGCTCCTGCCTGAGCGCGACGTTCAGACGCGCAGGCGCAAACGCCTTAGTCGCAGTGAGTTGCTGACGACAAATACGCTGGAGAAGGCCATCGCGGCCGCGGCCAGCATGGGCACCAGCGCGCCCAGCATGGCGACCGGGATGAGCACGATGTTGTAGACGAAGGCCCAGAAGAGATTCTGGTGAATGGTGCGCATGGTCGCGCGGCCCAGTTGAATGGCGCGCATCACCGACAGTGGATCCGCGCCGGGCAGGGTCAAATCCGCGGCTTCCATGGCGATGTCGGCCCCGCCGCCGATGGCCATGCCTACGTCGGCCTGCGCCAACGCCGGCGCGTCGTTGATGCCGTCGCCCACCATCGCGACCCGCTGACCGCCCTCCTGCAACTGGGCAATGACCTTTGCCTTGTCGCCCGGCAGAACCTCCGCCCGCAACTCCTGAATGCCCAGCTGCGCTGCGATGGCCCGCGCCGTGCGCTCGTTGTCGCCAGTGAGCATCACGACTTCAAGGCCGGCCGCCTGCAGCGCACGCACCGCCGCGTGCGAGCCTTCGCGCAGCGTGTCAGCAATGCCGAGCAGACCGGCGACCTGGCCGTCCACCGCGACGGCCGCGACGGTCTGGCCCGCTTTCTGCAAGGCCCGCGCCTGGGCCAGCAGCTTCTCGTCCAACGCAAGCTCCGCTTGCGCCAGGTAACGCCAACTGCCCACCAGCACCTCGCGGCCTGTCACCGTGGCGCGCACGCCCATGCCTGCATCAGCCAGAAAGGCCCCGGGCTCGTCCAGCGCCAGCTCGCGCCCGGCGGCGGCCTGCAGCAAGGCCCGCGCCAGGGGATGTTCGCTGCCGCGTTCCGCGCTGGCGGCCAGGTGCAATAGCGCATCTTCTGTCCAGCCCGGCAGCGTATGAATCGCTGTAACTCGCGTCTCGCCCAGCGTGAGCGTGCCGGTCTTGTCCAGCGCGATAACCTGCAAGCGGCGCGTGTTCTCCAGCGCAGCGCTGTTGCGGAAGAGGATGCCGTTTTCCGCGCCGAGCCCGGTGCCAACCATAATGGCCGTAGGCGTCGCCAGACCCAGCGCGCAGGGACAGGCGATCACCAGCACCGCCACGGCATGTGTCAGCGCCAGCGCGAACGCCACCTGCCCCAACGCCAGCCAGGCGACGAAGGTCAGCAAGGCAAGAAGCAACACCACCGGGACGAAGATTCCAGAGACGCGGTCGGCGATGTGCTGAATGGGCGCGCGCGACGCCTGGGCTTGCTCCACCATGCGGATGATTTGAGCCAGCGCGCTGGCCGCGCCCAGGCGCCGCGCCTCGATGACCAGGCGACCCTGGTGGTTCAGCGTTGCGCCGATGACCTCGTCGCCAACTGTCTTGTCGACCGGCAGGCTTTCGCCGGTGAGCAGGGACTCGTCCACCGCCGACTCGCCCTCGCGCACCACGCCATCCACCGGGATGCGCCCGCCGGGCCGAACCAGCACCAGGTCGCCTGCCAGCAGCTCGCTGACCGGTACCTCGCGTTCAACGCCATCGCGCAAGAGCGCTGCGGTCGGCGGCGCCAGCTGCATCAAGCGACGGATGGCCTCGCTACTGCGGCCGCGCGCGCGCGCCTCAAGCAGCTTGCCCAGCGTGATGAGCGTCAGAATCACCGCGGCCGTCTCGAAGTATTCGGCCGTCTCTGGCAGCAGCCCGGTCAGGGCGGCCACGCTGTAAAGGTAGGCCGCCGCGCTGCCCAGGGCGACCAGCGTGTCCATATTGGCGCTCCCGTTGCGCAAGGCCCGCAGCGCGCCTGACAGATACTGTCGCCCAAGCACGACGACCACCACCGTCGCCAGCAGCCAGAAGACCAGTGGCCAGCCCGACCAGGCCAACCAGGGCGCGAGCTGCGACAGCACGGGCACTGCGAATGACAAGTGGCGCGCCATGCTCAGCGCGGCCAGCGGCACAGTGAACAGGAGGCCGATGCGCAGCAGCTGCGTCTGTTTCTGAATTGCCGTTTCGCGCGCCGCGCGCTCCGCATCTTCAGGGGCCGGCTCATCCTGAATTTCGATGACGCCGTAGCCGGCTTTCTCGACGGCGCTCACCAGTTGCGCCCATTCCACGCCCTCCGCGCCCGGCAGGACGCTGGCGCGCTCGGTCGCCAGGTTGACGCTGACCTCCAGCACGCCCGGCTGCCGCGCCAGCGCGCGCTCCACGTTGCGCACGCAGGCGGCGCAGGTCATGCCGGTGACGGGCAGGACTATCTCGTTAGCGCTCATCATTGTCCTTTCCGCATGTCTTCTGCATGCTGTGCCCGACCCGCGTTTACCCGCGCTCGTAGAGCTCGACCAGTACACCGCCGCTGCTACCGGGATGCACGAAGGCGTAGCGCGTACCATCTTCGCGCTGTCGCGGCCGCTCGTTGATGAGCTCAATGCCGGTTTCTGCCAGCTGCTGCATGGCCGCCTCGATGTCTGTCACGGCCAGGCAGAGATGGTGCATGCCTCCGCCCTTCGCCTCCAGATAGCGCGCGATGCCACTATCCTCGCTCGTCGGCAGCAGCAATTCGACGTGCGCGTTTTCCGTCTCCAGGAAGGCGACTTCGACTGCTTCGGCGGGCACTGACTCCACGCGCCGCAACTCAAGACCCAGCGCCCGCTGCCAAAAGCCCAGCGCAGCGTCCATGTCGCTCACGACGATGGCGATGTGGTCGATGGCGATACGGACCATGAGCCTTCCGTCCCTTTGTGCTGTTGCCTGTTGTTATACTACCATGCTGCCGGGTGAACCCTGCGCTGGAGATTTGATGACTGCAGCGAGCGAAACCTTACTGCCCCCACTGACAGACGAGCATCGCATGTTGCGCGACACGGTGCGCGACTTCGCGCAACACGAGATCGCACCCGTGGCGGCGCAGCTGGACGAAACGGGCGAGTTCCCACAGGAAACCGTGAGGCGCATGGGCGCGCTGGGGCTAATGGGCATCGAGGTGCCGGAGGAATACGGCGGCGCAGGTATGGACGCGCTGGCCTGCGCCCTGACGATTCTCGAGCTCGCCCGCGTCGATGCCAGCCACAGCGTCATCGTCAGTGTCAACAACTCCCTCTACTGCGGCGCGCTGCTGGCCTTCGGTAGTGATGCACAGAAGCGTGAGTTTCTCATCCCGGTGGCCAGCGGTGTACAGACCGGCGCCTACAGTCTTAGCGAACCTTCTTCCGGCAGCGACGCCGGCACGATGGCCTGCCGCGCGCGGCTCAACAAAGCCGGCACACACTGGCTCATCAACGGCCGTAAAAGCTGGGTGACCAACGGGCCGGTCGCGCAACGCATCGTGCTCTTCGCCGTGACCGACCCGGCGGCCGGCAAGCGCGGCATCACGGCCTTCCTGATCGATGCAGCGCGGCCCGGCCTCACGCGCGGGCGGGCGGAACCCAAGCTGGGGATCCGCGCCAGCGCCACCTGCGAGCTGAACTTCGAGGACTACGCCTGCCCGGTCGAGAATGTACTTGGCGAGCCAGGCGCGGGCTTTCGCATTGCCATGAGCGTGCTCGATGCCGGACGCATCGGCATTGCGGCGCAGGCGCTGGGCATCGCCGAAGCGGCCTTTGCAGCCAGCGTGACTTACGCCCAACAGCGTGAGGCCTTCGGCGGGCCCATCGCCCGCTTCCAGCTGATTCAGCAGAAAATCGCCGACATGAAGCTGCGCATTGAGGCCAGCCGTCTGCTGCTCTACAACGCCGTCGCTGCGAAGCAGCGCAGCGCCGAAAGTGGCGAGCGCTATACCTTGCAGGCCAGCATGGCCAAGCTCTTCGCCAGCGAGACGGCGGCCTTCGTCACCGACGAGGCACTGCAGATTCATGGCGGCATGGGCTACAGCCGCGAGTTGCCGTTGGAACGCTACTGGCGCGATGCGCGCATCACGCGCATTTATGAAGGCAGCAGCGAAATCCAGCGCCTGGTCATTGCCCGAAATGTTATGGCGGTGCGCTGATGCGCGCGGCCGTATTGCAGGCGCACGGCGGGCCGGATGCGCTGTCCATCGTAAGCGACTTGCCGCGGCCCGAGCCGGGGCCGGGCGAAGTGCGACTGCATATGCGCGCCGCCGCGCTCAACCGACTTGACCTGTGGGTGCGCGCCGGCTGGCCCGGCCTGACGCTGAACATGCCGCACGTCATCGCCGCGGACGGCGCCGGCGAAGTCGATTGTTGCGGGCCAGGCGTCAGCGGGTTGCCAGCGGGTACACGCGTCTGCATCGACCCGGCCGTCATTGCCGACGATGACCCGGCGCGACGCAGCGGCCTGGAGAACCAGGGGCGGCTGCGGATCCTGGGCGAGCAACTGCCGGGCACGGCAGCGGAATACGCCATCGTGCCCGCGCGCAACCTGCTCGAGATGCCTGACCACCTGCGATTTGAGGACGCGGCGGCGGCTGGCCTGGTCTACGTCACCGCCTGGCATTCGCTGTTGACGCGCGGCGGCCTGCGCGCGGGCGAGACGGTGCTCGTCGTCGGCGCGGGCGGCGGAGTCAACACAGCCAGCATCCAGATCGCCAAACTGGCCGGCGCGCAGGTGCTGGTCGTCGGCAGCACTGAGGAGCGCTGCGAGATGGCGCTGGCCCTCGGCGCGGACCAGGTCATCTGTCGCGCGGACACGCCTGCCTGGTCGCGCGGCGTCTGGCAGCTGACCAACAGACAGGGCGTGGACGTGGTGGTCGACAACGTCGGCAGCGCCACCATGGCGGACAGCCTGCGCGTTGCACGGCACGGCGGCCGCATCCTCGTCGTTGGCAACACCAGCGGCCCGCAGGTCACGCTGGACATGCGCCTGGTCTTCGGCAAGCATTTGAGCATCATCGGCAGCAGCATGGGCCCGCACCGCGACTACTGCCAGGTGATGAGCCTGGTCTTCAGCGGCGCGCTGCGCCCGCTCATCGGCGCGGCGCTGCCGCTGGCCGAGGCGCCCGAGGGTATGCGCCTGCTGGAGGAATACGTCGTACCCGGCAAGATTGTGCTGCGAATCTGACACAGGGGAGTTTGCTCATCATGGACAGCGCCCACAGCGAGGTCGAGCTCAAGCTGTATTGTGAGGACCTGATGCAGGTGCAGCGGCGTTTGCAGCGCGCAGGTGCGCGCCTGGTCGCCGCACGCGTACTGGAGCGCAATCTGCGCTACGACCGTGCGGACGGCGGGCTAGACTCTGACGGCATTGTCTTACGCCTGCGCCAGGACAGCCGCGCGCGCCTGACGCTCAAGATGCCCGGCGACTCAGCGCCCGGCCAGGATGCCATCCAGCAGCGTTTCGAGGCCGAGGTCGAGGTCAGTGACTTCGACACCGCGGCGCTCATCTTCGAGCGGCTCGGCTATCACGTGCAGCTGCGTTACGAGAAGTACCGCACGACCTGGGCCCTGGGCCGCACAGAAATTGTGCTGGACGAACTGCCCTGCGGCAATTTCGTTGAGATCGAGGGGGACACTCAGCAGATCGAGCGCACGGTGCAGGCGCTGGGGCTGGAGCAGGCGCCGCGCCTGCCGCTCAGTTACTCCGCGCTCTTCGCTCAGATCCAGGCGTATCTGGGCCTGCCGCTGCACGAGATGACCTTTGAGGCTTTTGCCAGCATCACATTGCCACCAGGCTTCTTCGCCGACCTGGCCGCCGCTGCCGGCAGCGATGTCTGACGCGCGCCAGCGCCATGCCCTGCTCGCCCTGCTCATGTTGCTGTTGCAACTCGCTTCCCTGCAACAATTAACCCGTATCCCGCCGGAAATCGCCGCGCAGCTCAGCCTCATGCTGCCGCTGGAGCTCGCGCTGACGCTGGCGTGGGCATTGATTTTCGCCTGGCTGGCCGTTACCCTGTGGCGTGGGGCGCAGACCCGTCGGCTGTGGCAGGCGCTAGCACTCTACGCCGTCGTCAGCGCTTTGCGCCTGCTGCTTTTCGCGCGCGCAGATTATGACCGCGGCCGGCTGCCCTTCCTGTTGCTCACCCTGCTGCTGGCTGCGTTCCTCCTGCTCCGCCGCCGGACAAGAAACCGACGGGAGTCGTAAACATGACTGCGAAACCTGAGGGAAACCCGGGGATCGACCTGTTGCGCAGCCGGCGCGCGCTTGGCCAACTGGGCGGCGGCGAGGAGCGCATCCGCCGCCAGCACGATACCGGCCGCCAGACCGCCCGCGAACGCCTTGACATCCTGCTCGACCCCGGCAGCTTCCGTGAACTGGACGCCTTCGCCGAACATCGCAGCACGGACTTTGGCATGCAGCACCGGCGCACGCCGGGCGACAGCGTGGTAACCGGCTGGGGCACAATCGTCGGCCGTCTGGTGTACGTCTTTTCGCAGGACTTCACGGTCATCGGCGGAACGCTGAGCGAGGCCCACGCGCGCAAAATCGTCAAGATCATGGACATGGCGATGAAGGTCGGCGCGCCAGTGATCGGCCTCAACGACAGCGGCGGAGCCCGCATCCAGGAAGGCGTGGACAGCCTCGGCGGCTACGGCGAAATCTTCCTGCGCAACACGCTGGCCAGCGGCGTCATCCCGCAAATCAGCGTCATCATGGGGCCCTGCGCCGGCGGCGCGGTCTACAGCCCGGCGCTGACCGACTTTACTATCATGGTGCGCGACACCAGTTACATGTTCATCACCGGGCCCGACGTCGTCAAACAGGTGCTTAACGAAAGCGTCACCTTCGAGGAGCTGGGCGGCGCGGATGTGCATGCCTCGCGTAGCGGCGTGTGCCATCTGGTCGGCGAGGACGAGACCCATGCGCTGCTGATGGTGCGTGAACTGCTGGGCTTTTTGCCGCAGAACAACATGGAAGACACGCCCTACTTCGCCAGTAGCGACGATCCGCTGCGCGCCGATGCCGCGCTGGACAGCATCATTCCCGTGGACGCCAACCGGCCCTACGACATGAAGGAGATCATCAACCGCGTTGTTGATGACGGCCTCTTTTTTGAGACGCAGCAGGACTTCGCCGCCAACATCATCTGCGGCTATGGTCGCCTCGGTGGCTTCAGCGTGGGCATCGTCGCCAATCAGCCGACGGTGCTGGCCGGCGTGCTGGATATACGCGCCAGCGAGAAGGCGGCCCGCTTTGTGCGCACTTGCGATGCCTTCAACATCCCACTCGTAACCTTCGTCGACGTTCCCGGCTATTTGCCAGGCACCGACCAGGAGCACAGCGGCATCATCACCTCCGGCGCCAAACTGCTCTTCGCCTACTGCGAGGCGACCGTGCCCAAGCTGGCCGTTACCACACGCAAGGCCTATGGTGGCGCCTATCTCGTCATGAGCAGCCGGCACTTGCGCGGCGACCTCAACCTGGCCTGGCCGAGCGCAGAGATTGCGGTGATGGGACCGGAGGGCGCGGTCGAAATCATTCATCGGCGCGAGCTGGGCGAAGCCGAGAACCCGGAACAGCGCAAGGCCAGCCTGGCCGCGGATTACCGCGATCGCTTCGCCAGTCCCTACGTGGCCGCAGCGCGCGGCTTCCTCGATGACATTATCGAACCGCGCGAAACCCGGGCGCGGCTCATCAACGCCTTGCAGGTCTTGCAGAACAAGCGCGACGTCAATCCGCCGCGCAAGCACGGCAACATTCCGCTTTAGTCAGGCATGCGCCATGGCCGAGCAAAGCAACATCAACAAGGTCCTCATCGCCAACCGCGGCGAAATCGCCGTGCGCATCATCCGCACCTGCCGCGACCTCGGCATCCCGACCGTCGCCGTGTGGTCCGATGCCGACCGCACCGCCCTGCACGTGCGCTTCGCCGATGAGGCCGTGCACATCGGCGAACCGGCTCCCGTCAGCAGCTACCTGCGCATGGACGCGCTCATCGAGGCCGCGCGCCGCACCGGCGCCGACGCCATTCACCCCGGCTATGGCTTCCTCGCCGAAAATGCGGACTTCGCGCAGCAGGTGCTGGATGAAGGGTTGGTCTGGATCGGGCCACCGCCCTCCGCCATCGCCACCATGGGCGACAAGCAGGCCGCGCGCAGCACAGTAAGTCGCCATGGCGTGCCGCTCATTCCGGGCAGCGAGGCCGGCCTGCGCGACGAGGCGCTCGGCGCGGCAGCGGACAAAATCGGCTATCCGCTGCTTGTCAAGGCGGTCGCCGGTGGTGGCGGCAAGGGCATGCGCAAGGTGCTGCAGCAAGCGGACTTCGCGGATTCTCTGGCCACCGCCCGGCGCGAAGCCGCCAGCGCCTTCGGCAACGGCGATGTCTACCTCGAAACGCTGCTGACCGGCGCGCGCCACATCGAGTTCCAGATCCTGGCGGATACGCACGGCAACACCATCCACCTCGGCGAGCGCGAATGCTCGATCCAGCGGCGTCACCAGAAGCTGGTCGAGGAAGCGCCTTCAGTTTTCATGGACCCGGAACTGCGCGAGCGTATGGGCGCGATGGCCATCGCCGCCGCGCGCTCGGTCGGCTACGTCAACGCCGGCACCATCGAGTGCCTGGTTGACCGCCAGCGCAACTTCTATTTCCTCGAGATGAACACCCGGCTGCAGGTCGAGCACCCGGTAACAGAACTCATCAGCGGTGTCGACCTGGTGCGCGAGCAGATTCGCATCGCCCGCGGGCGCACCATGACGCGCACGGACAACCTGTTTTCGCCCCATGGCCACGCCATCGAGTGCCGCATCAACGCCGAAGACCCCTACATGAATTTCATTCCCTCCACCGGGCGCATCACGACGCTCATCACGCCCACCGGTCCGGGCGTGCGCGTGGACAACGGCGTCTATTCCGGCTTCGAGATCACGCCCTGGTACGACAGCATGATCGCCAAGTTAATCTGCTGGGGCGAAGACCGCGCCGAGGCCATGTTGCGCATGCGGCGCGCCCTGGGCGAATACACCATCATGGGCCTCAAGCACAACATTCCCTTCCACCTCAATCTGCTCAACAGCTTCAGCTTCATCGCCGGCAAAATCGATACCACTTTCGTCGATGAACGCTTCAACATGAAGACCTACGACCGGGACCCCACCGAGAACGAAACCGAGACCGCCGCCATCGCCGCCACGCTCTTCGCCCACCGCCACCGCCAGCTGGCCGCGCAGGTTGTCACTGCGCCGAAACGCGACACCAGCAACTGGAAGTGGGTGGGCCGCTGGGAAAGAATGCAGCGATGAAGTACGTCACCACGGTCAACGACAAGCGCTATGAAATCGAGATCGGCAACGATGGCCGGCTGCTGGTCAACGGGGCGGAACGCCAGGTCGACTTCCTCTCGCTGGGACCTTCACTCTACTCGGTCATCATGAACAACCAGTCGCTGCAGGTGGTCATCGACGGCGAAAGCGGCCGCTACGACGTGTTGATGAACGGCCACCTTTACGAATCCACCGTGCTCGACGAGCACGCCATGATGCTGGGGCAGCGCCGCGGCGGCCTGGCGACGAAGTCGGGCAATGTCAGCGCGCCCATGCCCGGACTGATCGTGCAGGTGCCGGTGGCAGTCGATCAGATGGTTGAGGAAGGCGAGACGCTGGTCATCCTCGAGTCGATGAAGATGCAGAACGAATTGCAGGCGCCAGTCAGCGGCAAGGTTGAAAGCATTCACTGCAGCGACGGCCAGACTGTCGACAAGGGCGCCTTGCTGATCGTCATGCGCCCGACAGACGCCTGAAATGTGGCGCTTGGCGGATGGCATGTGGGCTGTTTTCACGCCTGGCGAACTGCGCGTCCTTCGGCGCAAACCCGCAGTCCGCTGGTTGCTGGCGGTAAATGACCCGATAACCCTGTCTAACATGCCGGCTGGTCGATGGATCTCCCCTACTGGCTGAGTGCCAGCCTTACGCCATTGCCCGGTCTGCTGCTGGTCTACGCTGGCCTCGGCATCCCCTGGGCACTGGTGGTGCTGCCACGTTCGGCCTGGTCCTCACGCGCCAGCGTGGCCGCAATTGCCTGCGCAGCCGGGCCGCTCCTGCTCACCCTCTGGATGCTGCCGCTCGGCATGCTCGGCGCTCTGCAGCTCGAGCCGGTGCTGGTCGGTGTAATGGCCTTGCTGCTCGCCGGTCTCCTGCTCGCCTGGCGCAAGGGTCGGCAACCCGCTCCAGCCGCGCTGCAAGCTCCCCCGCTGGACGGCCTGGAGAAGTTCCTGCTTCTGCTCATCGGCCTCGCCCTGTTGCCGCGACTGTTGAGCATCGCCTACTGGCCCTTCACCGCCTATGACGCGCTGTGGGTCTTCGGTCATGAAGCGCGCCTCTACACGCTGACGGGCGGCATCCCGGCACAGATCGGTTACTATCCGCAGTTCCTGCCACTGCAATACACCTTCGCGCAGCTGCTGGCCGGCGGCGTGGGCGATCATGCCGCCCGCGCCGTGCTCTTCTTCACGCACGCCGGCTGCGCACTCGCCGTCTATCTCGCGGGCGCGCGCCTGTTCAGCCGGCGCATCGGCATCTTCGCAGCCGCGCTCTGGGCGCTCTATCCGCACACAGGCGAATGGGCGCGCTTCGGCGACCTCGAGATCGTGCTCACCATGCTGTTCACCCTGGCGGCGACCTTCTTCCTGCAGGCCTGGACTGATGCACATCACCGCCAGCGCCATGCGCTCATCGCCGGTCTGCTGCTGGGCTGCGCCCTGTGGACCAAGCCCACTGCCGGCGCCCTGGTGTGGGGCGTGCTGCTACTGCTGCTCATCGAATTGTGGCGCGTCCGTTTCGACTGGCGCGCCTGCCGACTGCGCCTCAGCGTTGCGCTGCTCACCGGTCTGGCCAGCCTGCCGCACGGCGCGGTCTGGTATCTACGCAACCTGGCTCTCGGGCACAACGCTATCGATTTTCCGGATGAATTCTGGCTGGAACGGGCTGCGCGCAGCGGCGCGGAGTTCGGCTGGCCGCTGCTGGGGCTGCTGTGTCTGCTGCTCGCGCTCGGTCGCGCCCCGTACGCCAGCCGGAATCAGGCGCGCAACCTGGTCATCGGCCTGGCGCTGCTACTGGCCGCGCTGCTGCCCACCATCCTCGGCCAGCTGAACCTGGCTGCGCTGCAGCCGCTTCTCCCGCCGCGCCGACTGCAGGCCTTCGAATGGGCACTGCTGGTCGCCGGCGCGCTGCTGCTCTGGCACGCGTTGCGACCGCTGCTGCCGGCTGCTGGCCCGCAGCACGAATCGATCGCGAAATGCGCGTGGGCGCTGGCGTTGGCGCTGCCCTGGTTCGTCACCTGGCTCTGGTCATACAGCTATCACTATCGCCTGTCCTTCGCCATCGTGCCCCTGTTGATCCTGCCCTGCGCCCTGTGCCTTGCGCACTGGCTGAGTCACGAACGCCTGCGGCGCTGGTCGCGCCGCTGGCGTGCACTGTCCGCGACCGCGCTCCTTGTCCTCGCCCTGCCCGGCATCACCAGCACCTTGCGAGACCCGGTAGTCGACAGCGACTGGTTGCAGCCCGGCCACTTCAGCGACGACATCGCAAAATATACGTCCGGCAATATCGCGCTGATGCGCCTGGTCAATCGCCTGCAAATATACGCGCGGGAGCATCCGGACGAGCCGCTGGTGGTCGCGGCGCCCGGCGTGAAGCGTTTGCCCTTCTTCTTCTCTCTGGATGACATTCGCGTGAAGGATAGTCCGACGCGACTGCAGGAGCTGGAGGATGTGAGATTCTATGTGGACAGCATCCCGGAGAATCCGCTCGGGTGGGACGAGAGTGCTCCGGGCAGCAATCAAATTCTGGGCGCGCTTTCGTTGGCCAGAATTGGTCCCGGCAACTCCCTGCGTTTCGCCTGGCAGCGCGATGACGGCAACTTCAGTTACACGCTCTACGAACTGAACCTGGAGCGCCGTTTCGAGATGCCCAATAACGCCCATGACCCGCCGCAAGCGGTCGATTTCGGGGGCATTGCGCGCTACCGGGGTCATGAACCCGAAGTAAGCAGATTGTGGCCTGGGCGGCAAATCTCCTTCGTCATCCACTGGGAAGCCCTGAACGAGGCCAAACAGGACTACTCAATCTTTCTGCATCTGCGCGACGCGCAAGGCAACCTGATCGCCAACAGCGATGGCCCGGTCGGCCTTGACGAAGACCGGCGCTTCTATTCCACGTTGGTCTGGGAACCGGGCGAGTTCATCCGCGACGAGCGCCAGCTGCGCGTACCCGAGGAACGCGAGTATGAGCCGGGCAAGAGCTACGACCTCTGGATTGGCATCTACGACTGGCGCAGCGGGAAACGTCTGCCCGTCACGATTGACGGCGAGCCGGTCGGCGACAGCTACCGCATCAACGAAGGCCTGACCATGTTTGCTGCAGACCCCGACCACGAATGAGCGCGGTTCCGCCTCACAGGGCCAGCAAGGACATGGCCAGCTCACGCTGCACATCCCGGCTGTTGAACTGCTCCCAGGCCAACGGCAATTGCGCCAGCAGTTGCTCGCGTTCCTCCGCCTGGCCCTCCAGATAACCGCGCAGGGCTGCGCGTGCCGCTTTGTCCTGCCCGGGTATCAGCCTGGAGAGCAGCGCCTGCGCCACTGCGATATCGTTCATGCGCCCCAGCAAATCCTGCATCTGCTTCAGCGCACTAATGTAGTTCCGAATCTCCGGCCCCAACAGATCGGCAAACAGCGCGACGACATAGCGCAGCCGCTTGCAATCAATGCGCAGGTCATGCAGCGTCTCGCTGCCGTCGTCGGCCACGGCCGGCCCGTAGGCGAGCACCTGCGCAAGGCGTCTGTACACCAGCAACGGCAGGACATGGCGCACTTGCTGTGGCGAAATTCTGTTCTTGCGCATCCGGGTCACGCCGACGCCCGGCGTCGTCAGAAAGTCGGTGTAGGCTGGCAGGAACTGCTCCCAGGCGTCGCTGTACAACACAAACAGCAACTTGCCGCGCGCGCTGGTCCGCTGCCGCTGCAGGGTCGCGCGACTCTGCTCAAGGGCCGTCTTCTGCGCTATCTTTCTGCTTCCCAGGTTCTCAAGCAAGACGTCCAGGTCGCGCACCGGCCCCGAAGCGCGCATCAGGTCGCGCAGTACCCTTTCGTGGCCACGAATGGACTTCGGGCGAAAGTAGGGACGAACCAGTCGCAACGCACTGCGTGACTTGCGGATGGCGACGCGCAACTGGTGCAGGTCTTCGATGTCTGCGCCGTTGCGACTGCCGGCTTCGTGCGCCAGCACCTGTCGGAATTCCACCAGCAGGACCTTGCGTCCGGCCTCGGCCATCAAGTCATCCGGGCGCAGGTCACTAATACAGGCCGCCAGGCGCGAGTCAAGTGCGGTACGCAACTCCTGCCAGTTTTCCACTTTGCGTCCCCTTGCCCAGGATGTTAATCAGTATAGCAGTTTGGCAACGGGACATGGACGCGAGACCCTGAGTGCCCTGCGCTATACTCCTGCCGACCAACCGCAAACAAGGGAGCGCTCATGACACAGGGCGCAGATTCAGCGTACGATAATGCCGGCGCAAGACGCAAGGTCGCACTGATAACCGGCGCCTCAAGCGGAATCGGTCGTGAGACAACGCTGGCCCTGCTGCGCGCCGGTATTCAGGTTGCAGGACTGGCGCGCAACACAGAGCGTCTGGCAGAGCTGGAGAGAGCGGCCCACGAGCTTCCGGGCGACTTTCTTGCCTGCCCCGGCGATGTCACGCGGGCGGAATCTCTTGAGCGCGCAGTCGAACTGAACGTCGCGCGCTTTGGCCGCCTCGACATTCTCGTCGCCAACGCCGGCGTGGGACTGCGCGGCGACCTCGTCAGCAGCGAGTGGGAGTCGCTGGAGACCTTGCTGCGCACCAACATCGACGGCGTGCTGCATAGTGTACGTGCCGCAGTGCCCGCCATGCGCTGCGGCGGCGGTGGACACATCATCACCATCTCCTCGGTGGCCGCGTCGCTCGTTGTGCCCTACAGCGCCAGTTACGCGGCCAGCAAGGCCTTTGTGAGCAGCCTCGCGCACTCGCTGCGCCTGGAGCTGGAGCAGGATAACATCCGCGTGACGGACATGCTGATCGGGCGCACAGCGACGGAATTCAACGAGCGCCGCATGGGCGCGGGCGCGCGCGAGGCTGGTAGCAGCCTGCCCGTCATGCGCGCCGAAGAAGTCGCCGCGGCCATTCTGCGCGTCATCCACAGACCACGCCGTTCAGTTGCGCTGCGCTTCTTTGACAGACTGGTTCTGCTGGCGGGTCGCCTGGCACCCGATGTACTTGGTCGGATGGCCCGGCGCCAGTATCGCTGACGACCGCCATGGCCAGGAAGCTGAACGCTGAACGCCTGTTGCAACAGCGGCGCATCCCCTTCACCACGCTGCGCTACGACGACAGCCGCTTTCATGATGCGGAAGCGGTGGCTGCCCTGCTGGGGGTGGCGCCAGCTGAAGTCTACAAGACTCTGGTGCTGGAATCCCCTGCGGGCGGCAAGCCGGTGCTGGCGCTGATTGCCGCTGACCGCGCGCTGGATCTGAAAGGTCTGGCCGTGCTGGCAGGTCAGCGCAAACTGCGCCTGGCAGAGCGCAGCCGGGCCGAGCAACTGACAGGGATGCAGATCGGGGGCATCAGCGCGCTGGCTCTCGTGCATCACAACTGGCCTGTCTGGCTGGACGAAGCGGCCAGGGAACACGAGGAGCTCCACCTCAGCGCCGGTGAACGCGGCCTGCAACTGCGCCTGGCCACTGCGGCATTGGTACAGCTAACGCGCGAGCGTGTGGCCGCCATCAGCCGCGTGCGGGGCTGAAAGCCTTCAGCGTGAAAGCATGCGCGCCAGATCGTAATACCAGTCGCTCACCTGGCGCTGGTTGACGATAACCTCGCACATCGGCACCTGATGAATCTCGCGGCCCTGCATCCCCATCATCACGCCGCTCTGGCCATCGCGCAGGGCTTCCAGCGCGCGCATCCCCAGCATCGACGCCAGGCGCCGGTCAAAGGCCGAGGGGCGCCCGCCGCGTTGCATGTGGCCCAGGATGGACAGACGAATCTCAAAGCCTACGTGCGGGTGCGATTCGAGATAATCCGCCAGCCCGGTCGTCGAAATGGATGCGCCCTCGGCAATGACGGCAATGGCGTGCGACTTGCCGCGCGTGTAGGAGTCAATCAGTGAGTCCGCCACTTCTTGCATGCTGGTTTCGCGCTCGGGCGTGACGACGATCTCCGCGCCGCCGAGGATGCTGCTCATCAGCGCCAGGTAACCGGTGTTGCGGCCCATGACCTCGACGAGGAAGGCGCGTTGATGCGAAGTGGCCGTGTCGCGGATGCGGTCCAGCGCTTCGATGATGGTGTTGAGCGCCGTATCGACGCCGATGCTCATGTCGGTGCCCCAGATGTCGTTGTCGATGCTGCCAGGCACGCCGATGACCGGAAAGCCGAGGTTGTGCAGGGCCAGGGCGCCCACCATGCTGCCGTCGCCGACGATGACCACAATGCCCTCGATGCCGGCCTCATTCAGACGGCGCAAGGCCTTGTGCTGACCCCGCAAGGTACGAAATCGTCCTCGCGCGCCGTCTGCAGAATCGTGCCGCCCCGCTGCAAAATGCCGCTGACCCGGTTGCTGTCCAGCAGCTGGAAGTCTCCGCTGAGACAGCCGCTGAACGCCTGGCGCACGCCATGCACCTCAATGTCGTATTCTAGACCGGTGCGCACCACCGCGCGGACGGCTGCATTCATGCCCGGGGCGTCACCGCCGCTGGTCATCACTGCGACGCGCTTCATCAGTTGGCTTCCCTTTCCAGAGAGATCCCTGCGGCAGCGTTGCGCTGCCCTACTCCTGCTGGCCAGTGACGGCCTGCGCTTCGCTGATTTCCCAAGTCTCCGTTCCGATAATGTTGCGGAGACTTTTCAGCGATTCTTCACGGATTTCTATGGTCTTGTCAAAGTCCAGCTGGACTTTCTTGCCACCCGATTCCAGGATAATTCTAAATTCATCCTCGCCCGGCCAGGATTCCAGAATTCCGAGAATGCGCTCAAGGCGTCGCTGATCGCGCTCAGCTTCTCCAGTTCGTGGCATGTGAACGACAAGCAACCGCCGCGAGTCTGACGGGGCTGAAAGGCCCGTCGCTTCCACGGCGGGCATGTCGGGCCTCTCTTCCTCAACGTCGGGCGCCATCGTCATGGGCGCTGGCGACGGCGCTGGCTGCTCCACTTCTGGCGCGGAAGGCTCTGCCTCCCAGGGTGGTGGTGCCGGGTCGTCCGGCGGAGCGAAGTCCGCAGCCTCGAAGGGCGTTACAGCACTGGGTTCCACCTCTTCCTCGGGGACGACCTCCAGCAACGTGAAGTCTTGTGAGACCTTGTCCGCGATGACCTGCGGCTCGCCGCGCGAGCTGTCCAGCTTGCCGCGCACGTGGAGTACACGGCCCTCTTCGACCAGAGCCTGACACTGCCGCCAGGTGCGCGGGAAAATCGTGATGTCAATCGTGGCGGCCGAATCACGCCAGTCTTCCAGCTGCGCAACGCACATGCGGTCGCCCTTTTTGGTGAGAATGGTGCGCACGCCGACCACTTCGCCGGCCACAGTAACCGGCCGGTCATGCAGCCCGAAGCCCTCCGCCTTGAGTTCGCTGATGTCGCGCGTGTTGGCCCGGGCCAGCGCCTCGCGGTAACGGTCTGCCGGGCGCCCGCTGACGTAGATGCCCAGCAATTCTTTCTCCTGCTCCAGCAAATCTCGCTCGCTGAGCACGTCATGTTCCGGCAGGTTGCCCAGCATCTCCTGCGACATGCCCGCCTCCTGGCCAAACATGTTCATCTGGCCGACCTCTCGGTCGCGGTGCCAGCGCGTGCTGAAGCCCAGCAACCGCTCGCAGGCGGCCAGCAAACGACCTCGCTCGCCAAAATCGCGCAGGGCGCCCACTGTGGCAAGACTCTCCAGCGCGCGCCGGCCTACCTTACGCAGGTCAACCCGCTTGCAAAAGTCCTCAAGGTCCGTGAAGGGGCCGTCCTGCTGGCGGGCCGTGATGATGGGGTTCAACGCGCCCGCGCCAGCCTTGCGAATGGCCGCCAGACCGAAGCGAATGCTGCGCCGGCCCGTCTCATCTGCCTGGATATCGAAATCGAGCAGGCTGTGGTTTACATCAGGCGGCAGGGCGGGAATGCCGAGACGACGACATTCCTCCATGTAACCGGCAATGCGACCGGCATCGTCGCGATGCACGCTGAGCAGCGCACACATGTGCTCCTCGGGATAGTGACACTTGAGGAAGGCTGTCTGCAGCGTGATGACGGCGTAGTCCGTGGCATGCGCCTTGTTGAAGCCGTAGTTGGCGAAGAATTCGATGTCGTCGAAAATCTTGCTGGCCGTGGCCTCGTCTACGCCATGCTGCGGTCCGCGCACCATAAAGATTTCGCGATGCTTTACGAGGTCTTCTTCGCGTTTGTAGGAGACTGCCTTGCGCATCGTGTCGCTTTCCGCCAACTCGTAGCCGAAGAGCTGCGAGGCGATCTGCATGATCTGTTCCTGATACACGATGATGCCGCAGGTCTCTTCGAGAATGGGCTTTAACAACTCGTGCTGATAGCTGACATCCTCCTCGCCACGCAGACGACGGTTGTAGGTGGGGATGTAGTCCATCGGCCCCGGACGATACAGCGCGATGCCCGCGACGATATTCTCGAAGCGGCGCGGCTGCATGTCGCGCAACATCTGTTGCATGCCCTCGCTTTCCACCTGGAACATGCCCACGGTTTCGCCACGCCCCAGTAAAGCGAAGGTCTCGTCCAGCATGGCCGTCGCGCGTTCGTCGCCCGCGACCATCTCGTGACGGCAGGGGATGTTCTCCATGCTGTAGTCAATGCCGTGATGCTGACGAATGAGGTCACAGGCTCGGCGCATGATGGTCAGCGTGGAGAGGCCCAGGAAATCAATCTTGAGCAGGCCGATCGATTCGCAGGTCTCCATCGTAAACTGCGTCACGGCGCGCACCGAGCCGCTGTCGCTGCCGCGCGTCGGCCGGTGCAGCGGGATGGTCTCCACCAGCGGCCGGTCGCCGATGATGATGCCGGCGGCGTGCGTCGAGACGTGGCGGCTAATGCCCTGCAGGGACTTTGCCGTTGCAATGATGCGCTGCACATCCTCGTCCCGGTTGGCCAGGTCCTTCAGCTCGGGCGTCGCATCCACATACTCCTGCAGAGGTTTGGGCCGGGGCTCCTGCGGAATGAGGCGTGCGACGTGGTGCACCAGGTCATGTGGAATCTGCAGCACGCGGCCGACATCGCGCACCGCCGCCCGCGGCCCCAGGGTGCCGAAGGTGATGATGGCCGCGACCTTGTCCTCGCCATACTTGCGCGCGGCGTAGTTAATCATTTCGGCGCGGCGGTCATCCGGATAGTCGAGGTCGATATCCGGCATGCTGATGCGCCCGGGATTGAGAAAGCGCTCGAAAATCAGGCCGTCCTGTATCGGATTGATTTCCGTGATGCCGAGGCAGTAGGCCGCCAGGCTGCCGGCGCCGGAGCCGCGCACATTCCACCAGATGTCGGCCTCGCGCGCATATTCGCAGAGATCCCACACGATGAGGAAGTAGGTGTCGAAGCCCATGTCGTGGATCAGCGTCAATTCGTGATCCAGGCGCGCCTGCAAGCTCACCTCACCGCCGGTGGCCCGCTCGCCAAAGCGCCAGCGCAGCCCCTTCTCGCAGAGCTGGCGCAACCAGGTTTGGGCGTTGTGCCCCTCCGGCACCGGGAAAGACGGCAGCTGATAGCCCTGAACCTCCAGGTCCAGCTGACACATCTCGGCCACCAGCAAGGTGTTCTTCAGCGCCTCACCCTCATTGATTTCGCCGAAGTGCCCCCACATCTCCGCCTGCGAAGCCAGATGGTAGCTGGGGTCGGACATGCGCATGCGGTTCTGTTCTGACTTCTGCGCGCCGGTCTGGATGCAAAGCAGCGTGTCGTGCGGGTCGTGGTCTTCCTGCTGCACATAGTGAACGTCGTTGGTGGCCAGCAGCCTGGTCCCGGCAAAATCGCGGTTGTCCACCAGCCAGGTGTTGACCTCGTGCAGAGCGGGAATGTCGTGATGCTGCAGCTCCAGGAAAAAGTTTTCCTGGCCGAAGATGTCCTGGTACTTGCCGATGTGTTCGCGCGCGGCCTGCTTCTGACCGGCCATCAGCAGTGCCGGGATTTCGCCGGCGAGACAGCCGCTGGTGGCGATCAACCCTTCACTGTGCGCGGCGAGGAAATCGTGGTCGATGCGCGGGTTGTAGTAAAAGCCTTCCAGTTGCGCGGCGGAGGCGATGCGCAGCAGATTACGATAGCCCTGTTGGTTGCGCGCCAGCAGCAGCAGATGCGCTGCCTTGCGGTCCAGCGTTGGGTCGCGGTCGCGCATCCCCCGCGGCGCCACGTAGGCTTCCAGGCCGATGACGGGGTGTATGTCACGGGCCTTGCAGGCGCGATAAAAGTCGATCACGCCGAACATGGTGCCGTGGTCGCTGATGGCCAGCGACCCCATGCCCAGCCCGGCGGCGCGCGCTACCAGGTCGTCAATGCGCCCCAGCCCGTCCAGCAGGGAGAATTGACTGTGGACATGCAGGTGCACAAAGTCCTGGCCGGCCATGGCGCTCCACAATGTGTTTCGGCAACAGAGTATACCATTGCGGCCAGGGAGGGACAGGCGCCTGGTTGACGTGGCCTGGCGTTTCCGGCAGAGTTAGTCGCGCTGTTCACAGGGGATTGTCCGCTTTCATGCCCGAATTGCCGGAAGTCGAAATGGTCGCGCGCGGCCTGCGCGAGCCGCTCGTTGGACGCCGGGTGAGCGGCCTGTGGACGGACTGGCCGCGTATCATTCACAGCCCTGAGCCGGAGGAATTTGCCGCCCGCATCCACGGTCAGACCTTCCGCACCATCGGTCGCCGCGGCAAGTACCTGCTTTGCGCGCTGGACAGCGAGACGCTCATCGTGCATTTGCGCATGACCGGGCGCCTCTACGTGGCGGCGGACGCAGCTCAGTCAGCCGCCGACCGCTGGCTGCACTTCCGGCTGCAGCTGGATGGCGGGCAGCAACTGCGCTTTTCAGACGCGCGCAAGTTCGGTCGCGTCTGGTTGACAGCGGATGTGAACACGGTGACCGGCGCGTTGGGGCCTGAGCCCCTGTCCCGCCAGTTCACGGCCAGGAGTCTGGGTACAGGCCTCGCCAAACGCAGCCGCGCGCTGAAACCCCTGTTGCTCGACCAGGGCTTCCTCGCCGGCGTGGGCAACATCTATGCGGACGAGGCACTGCACCGCGCCCGGCTGCATCCCCTGCGCCCGGCGGACAGTCTGAACGAGGCCGAGACGGTCGCCCTGCACCGCGCGCTGCGTGCTGCCCTGCGCGCCGGCATCCGGCATGAGGGTGCCAGCATCAACTGGTATCGCAAGCCGGATGGCTCGCGCGGTAGCTCACAGCGACACTTTCACGTCTACGGACGCGCCGGCGAACCCTGTCCCCGCTGCGGTGAATCAATTGTGAAAACGGTGGTGGCGCAACGCGGCACGCACTTCTGCCCGGCCTGTCAACCAGCGCCTTAAACCGGCTCGAAGAAGGCTGGTTCCACGCGCAGCCGTCCCCGCTCGTCCTGCCGCAGACGACCGGAAGGTCGCTGCGGATCGTGCGGGAAGCAGAGCAGCGCGTCACGCTTCAGCGCCCAGGCCTGCCAACGACGCTTGGTCTCCATGGTGACCAGCGGCTCCACGTCGTAGGCCGTCATCCAGCCCAGACGCTCAAAATGAACGGCGTAGGTCGCCATGTCCGCCAGCTGCAGCGCAAACTGCCCCTCGCTCTCCATCAGCACGCTCATGTGACCCGGCGTATGCCCAGGCGTAACCACGCCATGCACACCGGGCGCCAGCTCGCAGTCGCCATCCAGCAGACGCAGCTGCCCGCTGGCGCGCAGCGGCTCAAAGTTCTCCGCCAGATAGGTCGCGCGCGTGCGCTCGTTGGGACGGCAGGCGTCCTCATATTCACGGCGCTGCACTACATGCTCGGCGTCGGGAAAGACCGCGACTGCATTGCCATCCCCGTCATGGTACGTGTTGCCGCCAACGTGATCCAGGTGCAGGTGGGTGTTGATGACCAGGTCGATGTCGCCCGGCGCCAGGCCGAGGCGTGACAGTCCCGCGCAGAGGTCACCGCGCGGACGCGTCAGATGCAGTTGTCGCTGCGCTTTCTTTGGCAGTTTGTGGCCGAATCCGCAATCGACCACAATGTTGCGCCCGGAGCTCTGTAGCAGCAGACAGTTGCTGCTCATCGGCACCAGCAGCTCCGCAGTTGGCGTCATGTGGCGCGACCAGAGCGCGCTTGGCACCAGACCGAAAGCCCCGCCCGGGTCGACCAGATAATCACTTTCGTGGATGAGATGAACCTGGATTTTGCCGATTTGCAGCATCGTCTCAGCCGGCCGGATTGGCCCGGCTGCGCGCGCGCTGCACCTGGCGGTCCTGCTTCATGTGGCACTGCTTGTACTTTCGGCCACTGCCACAGTGGCAGAGTTCGTTGCGCCCCAGCTTCTGTTTCGCCGTTTTGCGCACCGGTTCGGGACGATCGGTGGCAGCGCCGTTTTCGGCGCCCGGCCGCCAGGCGCGGATGTTGCGGCGCACGGGCTGTTGCTGCGCCGTCTGTACCCGGATGTTGAGCAGATCGTAGGCAGCCAAGAGGCGAATCTGCCCCTGCATGTCCCCCCACATTGCGAAGGCCTCGCGCTGGTATTCAACCAGCGGGTCGCGTTGGGCTATGGCCATCAGGCCGATGCCTTCGCGCAGCACATCAAGGTCAGTCAGATGCCGGCGCCAGAACTGGTCCATCGTGTTCAGCATGACCAGGCGCTCGGCGCGCAGCATCAACTCCTCGCCCAACTCCCTGGCCTTGATGTCGCAGGCTTCGGCGCAGGCCGCAACCAGCGTCTCCTCCAGTGCTTCCCGTGACAGGGCGCGCAGACTGTCCGCCGTGATGTGCTCGGGCACCGGGAAGACGGTGAAGAGCTGCCGGTGCAGGGCCTCGGCGTCCAGGCTGCCCGGCTCATCATCATCGTCAACAAATTCGTCCAGCAGCGCCAACACAGCTTCCTCGAGAATCTCGAGATACCGCTCGCGCAGGCTGTCCGCTTGCAGAAACTCCGCGCGCTGGGCATAGATTCGCTCACGCTGCTTGTTGACGACGTCGTCGTACTCCAGCACGCGCTTGCGCACGTCGAAGTTATGTCCTTCCACGCGCACCTGCGCCTGGGCGATCGACTTGCTGATGATGCCGTGCTCGATGGGCTCGTCCTCGGGCATGTTGAAGCGCTGCATGAAACCCTTCACGCGGTCGCCCTGGAAGCGCCGCATCAGCTCGTCCTCAAGGCTGAGATAGAAGCGCGAGCGCCCCGGGTCGCCCTGACGACCGGCGCGGCCACGCAACTGGTTGTCGATGCGGCGCGCCTCGTGGCGCTCGGTGCCGACGACGTAGAGGCCGCCACTGGCCAGCACGCGCTCGCGGTCTTGCGCGCAGACCTGCTCCGCTTCCCGCATGGCCTCCCGCCACTGCTGCTCCGTGGCCGCAGTGATTTCGATGTCCTTGTTTCGCAGGCTCTCGCGCGCGCGCCCGTCCGGGCTGCCGCCCAGCAGGATGTCCACGCCACGCCCGGCCATGTTGGTCGCGATGGTTACCGCGCCGGAGCGCCCTGCCTGGGCAATAATGGCGGCTTCACTCTCATGCTTGCGCGCGTTGAGCACCTTGTGGGTGATGCCGGCCTTCGTCATCTGCTGGCTCAGCCGTTCGGAAGTCTCGATGGAGACCGTGCCCACCAGCACGGGTTGACCCTGCTGCTGTCGCTCGCGAATGTCGTCCACGACTGAGTTGAATTTGGCCGCTTCGTTTACGTAGATCAGGTCTTCCTGGTCATCGCGCACGACAGGCAGATTCGTCGGGATGGAGACGACCTCGAGATTGTAGATCTTTTCGAACTCTTCGGCCTCGGTCAGCGCCGTGCCGGTCATACCGGCCAGCTTGTCGTACATGCGGAAGAAGTTCTGGAAGGTGATGGTCGCCATCGTCATGTTTTCGCGGCGAATCTGTACGCCCTCACGCGCCTCGATGGCCTGGTGCAGACCCTCGGCGAAGCGCCGGCCATGCATCAGCCGTCCGGTGAACTCGTCCACGATGACCACCTGGCCGCGCTCGACGATGTACTCCTTGTCGCGCTGATAAAGCGCGTGCGCGCGCAACGAGTTATCAAGATACGGTACCATTTCTGCGTTGTCGGGGTGGAAGAGTTGCCCGACGCCAAGGCGCGTTTCGACCTTCTCGACGCCCGCTTCGGTCAGCCAGGCAACGCGGTCCTTGATATCGACAATGTAGTCGCCGTCTGGCGCTTCGGCCTCCACGCTGTCCTCACTGGAGGGACGCAGGGAACGCACGATCTGCGCGAAGGTGCGATAGTACTCCGAGGGTGGGTCGGCCGGGCCGGAAATGATGAGCGGCGTACGCGCCTCGTCAATGAGGATGTTGTCCACCTCGTCGACGATGGCGAAGTTCAGCTCGCGTTGCGCCATCTGCTCCGCCTGCATGACCATGTTGTCGCGCAGGTAATCGAAACCGAATTCGTTGTTGGTGCCGTAGACGATGTCGCAGGCGTAGGCGTCGCGCCGCGTTACCGGCCGCAGACCCTGAAAGCGCTCGTCGTCGGAATCAAACTCCGGGTCGTAGACGAAGGAGCCGTCGTCCAGGCTGCCGGCCGCGTTCTGAATTACGGACGCGCTCAGCCCCAGCATGTGGTAAATCGGCCCCATCTGCTGCAGACCAACCTTGCTCAGATAATCGTTGGGCGTTACCAGGTGCGCGCTCTTGCCCGCCAGCGAGTTGAGCACCAGCGGCAGGGTCGCCACCAGCGTCTTGCCCTCGCCGGTCTTCATCTCGGCGATGCGCCCCTGATGTAACACCATCCCGCCGATCAACTGGACGTCGTAGGGCCGCAAACCAATCGTGCGCAGCGAGGTCTCTCGCACCAGTGCGAAAGTCTCGACCAGCTGCCCTTCCGTGTCCCCTTCCGCCTGTAGTCGTCGCCGTAAGGCATCCGCCCGCCTGCGCAACCCGGTCTCGTCCAGCGCCTGCATCTCCGGCTCAAGCGCGTTGATGCTTTCCACGCCGTCCTGGTAGCGTGCCAACGCCCGCGTGACCGGGTCGCCGAGAACGGATTTGACGACTCGTCTGAACATGGCCCCTCGTCTGCTTGTGATCGTCTCCGCAATTATAGCACAGGCCCGTTCTGCCCCCTTCGCTGGTACAATCCCTCGCTGGCAAGCAGTCGCATCGGAGCGAACATGCAATACACCAGAATGGGCCGTACCGGCCTTAAGGTCAGCCGACTCTGTCTCGGCGCCATGAACTTCGGCCACACAGCCGACGAGCAAACTTCATTCCAGATCCTCGACGCGGCCGTCGATGCCGGCATCAACTTCATCGACACCGCCGACATCTATTCGCGCTGGGGGCCGGGACACAGCGGCGGCGAATCCGAGACCGTCCTTGGCTCCTGGCTACGCGGTCGCAGCCGTCGCGACATGGTCATCGCGACCAAGGTGCAGGCACAAATGTGGGATGGCCCAAATGGGGGTGGACTCAGTCGCCTGCATATCCTCCACGCCGTCGAGGACAGCCTGCGCCGCCTGGGCACCGACTACATTGACCTCTACCAGACGCACTGGCCGGACTACGAAACCCCGCTTGATGAGACCCTCGCAGCGCTCGACAGCCTGGTGCAAAGCGGCAAGGTTCGCTACATCGGCTGCAGCAACTATCCTGCCTGGCTGCTGCTGAAGTCCATCTGGATCAGCGATGCGCAGCGCCTTGCCCGCTTCGACTGTATTCAGCCACATTACAGCCTGCTGCACCGCCACGAATTCGAAATCGAACTGGCCGCCGCCTGCCTCGACCAGGGCGTCGGCGTCATCCCCTACAGCCCGCTGGCCGCCGGCTTTCTGACCGGCAAGTTCACCCGCACCAACAAATCGCCCGACAGCACCCGCAGCGCTGGCAATACGATTCAACGCCTGCTGGCCAACGAGCGCGCCTACGTCGCCCTGGACGTCCAGCGCGACATCGCTGAGGCGCACAACGTGCATCCCGCGCAAATCGCACTCGCCTGGCAGCTGGCGCAGCCGGTCATCACCGCGCCCATCGTCGGCGCACGGCGCGTTGATCAACTGTTGGACGTGGTCGGCGCGACAGAAGTCACGCTCGCCGATGAGGAAATTGCGCGCCTCAATGAGGCGACGGACGGCTTTTAGGTTACGTCCACTCCAGGCCGGCCTGCTGCCACATACGTTTCATGTGCGCGGCGACCAGTTGCGCAGCTTCCAGCGGATCCTCGATCGCGTTGGTGCGCGCGCTGAAGGGCTCGCAGGTCACCGGGCCGTCGTAGCCCATGGCGTCCAGGCGCTGCATGAAGCCCGCCAGATCAATCACGCCCGTCTCGGTAGGCAAGCGCCGGTCACGGTCCATGTAGGTCTCCAGCGTCAGGCCTTCAGGCGCGTCGTTGACGTGCACGGCTACGATTAGCGCTGCTGTCAGCGTCTCGAGGTCGCCCATGCTGCCACCAGATGTGTGTACGTGCCAGGCGTCCAGCAACAGGCCGACGTTGCCCGTGCCGCTGGCTTCACAAAGGCGCAACATGCCGGGCATATCATTGATGAAATGGAAGGTATCGGGCGGCGGGAAGGTCTTCGGCCCGATGAATTCCAGGCCCAGGCGAACGCCGTAGGGCAACAGCGTTTCGGCAATGCGTCCGTACCGCTCCCTGTGCCACTCGAAATTTTCGTCGAAGGGGCGCGTCTCCGAAAATGAGGGGCACCAGGTGGAGGTACGCAAGGCACCAAGTTCCTGCGCCACCTGTGCCAGCGCCGGCAGACGCTCGACGCCCTCTTCCCAGTCATCGCCCTGCCAGTTGACCGGCAGGCCCCAGTTGCCCGGCCGTGCGTTGTGGCGCGCGAAGAGATTGCGCAGCCAGTCGATGCCATGCGCATCGGCCAGTTGCGCCGCCTCGCTGATGCTGAAGTCCACGCCGCCGTAACCGCAGCGCTGCGCCAGCGCAAGAGTCTGCTCCAGACTGTGATTGCGAATGCCGATTGCGCCGGTATTGAGACTGCTAAACATGGTCGCCCCTGTGTGAGATGCCAATCGCCGTGCCAGTATAGCGCGAAACCTAGGTTCAGAAATACCAGAGACTCATGCTTCTTCCCTGCGCTGCTGCCGACTGCGCAGCGCGCGGTGGATGAGCCAGGGCAGCAGCGAGAGCCCGCCGATCAGCGCGTAGAGCGGCAGGATATGCTGGCGCTGGTCCTCCAGCAGGCCGCCGGCGTAGACGAAGAGGAAGGATGGCGGCGTGCCGCAGATGATCGAGACCAGCACATACTGGCGCAGCGTGATGCTTTGGGCGAAGCCGGCAGCGTAACTGATGAAATCGTAAATTGCGAAAAGGAAGAGCCGGGCGTAGACCAGCGCGCGCCAGCCGCCCAGCTGCCCCACGAACTCGTCGATGCGCGCCAGGCCCGCCTCGCCGGCGAAGCTCCGCACCGCAGGGCGCCCCAGATGCCGCGCGATGAGAAAGCTGAGCGTGCCGCCCAGCACTTCGCCGATGACAGTGTATAGCGTACCCGGCAGTACGCCAAAGAGCAGGCCGGCCACCAGCTGGACGGGGCCGCTGCTCAACGGCGCAAAAACGTAAGCCGCGGCCTTGAACAGGATGTAGAGCAACGGCGCCAGCGGCCCCGCCCCCTCAATCATGTCCTTCAACTGCTCAATGCCCACCCAGTCGATGAGCACGATCAGCAGGCCGGTCAGCGCCAGCAGGAGCAGCGCGCCCACGGCCAGTGCCCGTGGCGATACGGGGCTGGCTTCCTGCATCGTCAGGGCGTCACTCGTCGAAGAGTTCGCCCACGCTGCGGCCGGCGTGCGCGCGCAGGATGACCTCGCCCAGTAGTGGCGCCACCGAGAGCACAGTCATGTTGGGCAGGCGGCACTTCCCGGAAATCGGCAGGGTATTGGTGCAGATAATGCGCTTCAGGTTGAGCCGTGCCAGCCGCTCGTAGCCTTCCGCCGGCATCAACGGGTGTGTGAAGGCAAAATAGACATCACGCGCGCCATGCTCGCGAATGGCGCTGACGGCCTGGCTGGCGCTGCCGGCGGTGAGCACCTCGTCATCAACCAGCAACACATTGCGATTACGCACGTCGCCAATGATGGAGAGCACGTCCGGGTTCTCCCCGTTGTCCACGCGACGTTTCTCGACGATGGCGTGCGGCGCGCCCAGCCGTTCGGCCCAGTTGCGCCCCTTCTTGGAAAAGCCGAGGTCAGCCGAGACCACCACCAGATTCGGGATGGCCAGCTCGTCCACATAGTCGCTGAGCAGGTAGAAGGCAGAAAGCGCGTCTCCCGGGATGTTATAGAACCCCTGAATCTGGCCGGCGTGCAGGTCAATGGTGATGTAACGGTCGGCGCCGGCGGCCTCAATGAGGTTGGCAACCAGGCGCGCCGCGATGCCCACACGCGGCTGATCCTTTTTGTCCGAGCGACTGTAGGAGAGATAGGGCACGACGACGTTGATGCGTGCAGCCGAGTCGCGTTTGAGCGTATCGACCATGAGCAGTAGTTCCATCAGGTTGTCGTGCACCGGCGATGACATGGTCTGGACAAGGTAAACGTCGCGGCCGCGCACGCTCTCTTTCAACTGGATGAGGATGTTTTCGTTGGAGAAAACCGTGCGCGTGTATTCACCAGGTCGCACGCTCATGTAAGCCGCAATCTCGCGCCCCAGCGCCTGCGAGGCCGAGCCGCTAAACAGGGAAAGCGCGCCGGTCAGCCCGAAGTGTGCCTCCTGCGGGGACAGCGCGCCTGGTTCACGCAGATACCTGGTACCTGGAACCTTCTCAACCTTGCGCATCGCCGACGCTCACTCCTGCGCCCTCCTTTAAATCACCACACGAATTCAGTATATCAGGCAGAGCCACTGAATCGAAAGCGCCCGCTGTTGCCAGCGGGCGTTTTCTCCCGGACACGGCCGGTTCAGGCCAGCTGCTCGGCCAGGCCCAACTCGTCGATGAGCCGCTCGCGCGGCTTGTAGCCGGTCACGCGGCTTACCACCTCGCCCCCGTTGAAGAGCATCAACGTGGGTATGCCCAGCACGCCATACTGGATGATCACGTCGGGATTGGCATCGGCATCCAGCTTGCCCACCTTCAGCCGCCCGTCATACTCGCTCGCCAGTTCATCCACAATTGGCGCGATCATCTTGCAGGGACCACACCACACCGCCCAGAAGTCAACCAGCACCGGTGTATCTGCGCCCAAAACCTCGCTGGCGAAGTTTTCCGTCGTAGCTTCAAAAGTCTTTCCACCCATCGCCGCACCCTTCCCGTCCAACTTTACAGTTCAATACCTGAATGGTAGCATGTTAATACCCTTGCTGACAAGCACCGCTGCTGGCCACTTTCGGGTGTCGCCCACCATGATTACAGACGACATTACACTGCACCCTCTTACGCGCCGCCAGGAAGAAATCCTTTCGCTCATCATCGAATGCTACACCGCCAGCCCCGAGCCGGTCAGCTCTCGCTACCTGCAGGACGTCTGTGAGCTCGGCATCAGCTCGGCCACCATTCGCAATGAAATGGCGGTGCTGGAAGAAAGGGGCCTGATCCGCGCACCGCATACCTCGGCGGGCCGCGTGCCGACCGAGGGCGGCTATCGCTATTTTGTGCGTCGCCTGATGAAGCTGGGCGAGCTGACCCTGGTCGAGAAGAACCGCATTACCGAAAGCATGCGTATGCCGCCGGCGGCGACTGAGCAGTGGATGCGCCTGGCCGCCACCCTGCTGGCGCGTACTGTAAAGTCCGCCGCGCTGGTCACCGCGCCCATCTCCGAAGCCAGTCGCTTCAAGCACCTTGAATTAATCTCCATCCAGGGACGCCTGGTGCTGATGGTGCTGGTGCTGCACAGCGGCAACGTCCATCAGCAAATGCTCAACCTCGTCGAGTCGCCGGGCCAGGCTGCCCTCGCGGATGCGGCGCGGCGCCTGAATGCCGTTTGTCTCGACCAGGCCGCAAACGAAGTGCGCATGAAGAGCGCGCAACTGGACCTCTTTGAGCGCGAGATTGCGGAGCTGGCGGCGGATGTGATGGACCGCGCCGATACCAATCAGGTGCGCTTCATCTACCGCGAAGGCCTCAGCAGCATCCTCAGCACCTTCCAGGCCAGCGAGGGCGCCGAGCAGGCCGTGCGCGTCTTTGAAGAGCGCGCGGTGCTCAACTTGCTGCTCAATGAGGTGTTGACCGGCAACGAAGTGCAGGTCTTCATTGCCGGCGACGGCCGCTGGGAGGAGCTCAACCATCTCTCGATGGTACTCAGCCGCTACGGCATCCCGGGCCAGGTCAGCGGCGCGCTGGGCGTCATCGGCCCCACGCACATTGATTATGGCCGCGCAGTAAGCACCGTGCGCCACGTCTCAAACGTCATGACCGAAGTGTTGGGCAGGCTTCTGGAAGGCAGCGAGCAGTCGGACGAGACGGCCTGAGCCCCCGGCGCGCGATTCTTGCGTCATTCCCACGGCTTTTATATACATTTCTATGATGAACCAGCCATACTTTCCAGTATATTGTCCAGGTTACTGTTCAGGAGTGAGGCAGCCACTGTGAGCGAGGAGCAGCTGCGCGACGAAGACGCCCCCCAGGCGGCAAAGGCCCCCGACGCGGACGCAGTGGAAAAGGAAGCGAACGGGCGGACGCAGGAAGCTGCAGATGCGCCGGTCGCAGTCGATCCGCTTACGGAGCTGCAGGCCAAACTGGAGGCCGAGCGCAAGCGCGCGGATGCCAGTACGCTCGGCTGGCAGCGCGAGCGCGCAGACTTCAGCAACTATCGCAAGCGCTCCGAGCGCGATCTGCTGACCATGCGCTTCAACGCGAAGGTCGACACACTCAGGACGCTGCTGCCGGTGCTCGATGACTTCGAGCGAGCCACGGAGAACCTGCCCGCCACCCCAGGCGCCAGCGATGAGCTGCAGGCCTGGCTAGACGGCGTGCAGGCCATCCAGCGCAAGTTGCAGAAAACGCTCAGCGACGCCGGCGTACATACGCTCGACCCGGTGGGCGAAGCATTCGACCCCACCCGCCACGAGGCGCTGGGCCAGGACAGCGACACGGACATGGAATGCGGGCTCGTCAGCGCGACCCTGCAAAAGGGATATATCTGCGGCGACCGGGTGTTGCGCCCGGCGCTGGTACGAGTCGCCGGCTGACGGCAGAAAAAGGGAGGCAGACATGGGACGCATTATCGGAATTGACCTCGGAACGACCAACTCGGTCGTCGCCGTGATGGAGGGTGGCAAGCCCACCGTGATCCCCTCGGCGGAGGGTGGCGAACTGGTACCCTCGGTTGTAGCCATTAACCCCAGGAACGACGAACGCCTGGTGGGCAAGGTGGCGCGCAACCAGGCAGTCATCAACCCCGACAACACCATCTTCTCGGTCAAGCGCTTCATGGGGCGCAAGTTCAGCGACCGCGAGGTGCAGTCCTCGATCGGGCGTGTGCCTTACAAGGTCAGCGCCGCAGCCAACGGCGATGTGCGCGTGCATATGGGCGGGCGCGAATTTAGCCCACCGGAGATCTCAGCCATGGTGCTGCAGAAGCTCAAGGCTGACGCCGAAGCATGGCTGGGCGGAACTGTGGATCAGGCCGTCATCACGGTGCCGGCCTATTTCAACGACTCCCAGCGCAACGCCACCAAGGACGCCGGCCGCATCGCCGGCCTTGAGGTGCTGCGCATCATCAACGAGCCGACCGCTTCCAGCCTGGCCTACGGCCTCGACGCAGACAAGAATGAGCTGATCGCTGTCTACGACCTGGGCGGCGGCACCTTCGACATCTCCATCCTCGAGGTCGCCGACGGCGTCTTCGAGGTCAAGAGCACCAATGGCGATACCTATCTGGGCGGCGATGACTTTGACGAGGCCATCATCGACTGGATTGCCGACGAGTTCCAGCGCGAAAACGGCATCAATCTGCGCAAGGACCGCCAGGCCCTGCAGCGCCTCAAGGAAGCCGCTGAAAAGGCCAAGATAGAGCTTTCCAGCGCGGTCAACACCGAAATCAACCTGCCCTTCATCACTGCCGACGCCAGCGGCCCGCGCCACCTGAACCTCGATCTCTCGCGCTCCCGGCTGGAGGAGCTGGTCGACGGCCTGATTGAGCGCTCCATCGCTCCTTGCGAGCAAGCGCTGAAAGACGCCGGCCTGAGCAAGGGCGACATCGACGCCATCATCCTGGTAGGCGGCATGACGCGCATGCCCGCCGTGCAGGAGGCAGTGCGCAACTTCTTCGGCAAGGAGCCCGGCCGTGGCGTGAACCCCGACGAAGTAGTGGCGATGGGTGCGGCCATCCAGGCCGGCGTGCTTGGCGGCGATGTCAAGGACATCCTGCTGCTGGACGTCACCCCGCTGTCGCTGAGCGTGGAGACCCTGGGCGGCGTGGCCACCAACATGATCGAGCGCAACACGACCATCCCTACCAAGAAGAGCCAGACCTACTCAACCGCGGCCAGCAACCAGACGCAGGTAGAAATCCACGTCGTGCAGGGCGAGCGCCCCATGGCGTTGGACAACAAGTCGCTCGGCAAGTTCATCCTCGACGGCGTCCCGCCGGCGCCGCGCGGCATGCCACAAATCGAGGTCACCTTCAACATCGACGCCAACGGCATCCTTGAGGTCACGGCGCAAGACAAGGCCAGTGGCCGCGAGCAGCACATCACCATCACTGCCGGCAGTGGTCTGAAAGATGAAGAAATCGAGCGCATGGTCGAGGAGGCGCGGCAACACGCCGACGAGGACCTGCGGCGCAAGGAGACAGCCGAGCTGCGCAACACGGCCGACAACACCATCTTCACCGCCGAGAAACTGCTGGCCGACTTCGATGCGCAGCTGCCCGAGGACACAAAGGCGCAGACGCAAGAAAAGATCGAAATCCTGCGCCAGGCGATGGAGGGCGAGGACATCGACGCCCTGCGCACCGCCAACGACGACCTCGCGCAGTTCATTCAGGCCCTCGGCGCGCAGATGCATCAGCAACAGGGCGCCGGCGAGCCCGAGCCCGACCCGGCTTCGGAGGCGAAGCGCAGCCCCGATGACGAAGACGTGGTGGACGCCGAGTTTTCCGAAGCATAAACGCAGGCTGAGCGGCGGGCAGGCTTGCGGGCCTGTCCGCTGCGCCTGCCGTCAGGTAAACCATGCCCCGCGATTGTTACGAGGTGCTCGGCGTCAACCGCAGCGCGGACCAGAGCGAAATCAAACGCGCCTTTCGCCGACTTGCCCGCGAATATCATCCGGACGTCAGCAAGCACCAGGATGCCGAGGCGCGCTTTCAGGAAATCAACGCCGCCTACGAAGTCCTCTCTGACGACCAGCAACGCGCCCGCTACGATCGCTATGGCCATGCCGGCGTGCAGAACAATGGCGGCGGCGGGCCGGGCTTCGGCGGCTTCGGCGGCCAGGGCTTCGCCGGCTTCGATGAAATCTTTGAGGAGTTCTTTACCGGCTTCGGAGGCGCCCGCAGCTCGACGCGGCGCGGCCCGCGTCCCGGCGCCGACCGCAAGGCCACGGTCAGCATCAGCTTTGAGGAATCGATCTTCGGCGTCAGCAAGGACATTGAGGTCGAGCGCCTGATTGCTTGCGAGACCTGCTCCGGCAGCGGCGCAGAACCCGGCTCCAAACCGGTGCGCTGCCCGGACTGTCGCGGTGAAGGCAAGCAGCGCAAGGTGCAGCAGACCTTCCTCGGCTCAATGGTGACCGAGACAGTCTGCATGCGCTGCCGTGGCCGTGGCGATGTCATCAGCTCGCCCTGCACCACCTGCCGCGGCGCAGGCCGTGTGCAACGCCGGGACCTGCTGAACGTCGACATTCCGGCCGGCGTGAGCGAAGGCTTGCAGGTGCAGGTGCACGGCGAAGGCGACGTGGGCGATCCGCGCGCACCCGCCGGCAACCTCTTCGTGGCCATCCGCGTCGAGCCGCATGCCTGGTTCAAGCGCCGCAATAACGACATCATCCTCGATATCGACATTAACGTGGCCCAGGCAGCCCTCGGCGACGTCGTGCACGTCCCGACCGTGGATGGCGAGGTTGAACTAACTGTCCCTGCCGGCACCCAAACCGGCAAGTCCTTTCGTCTGCGAGGCAAGGGCGTGCCCCGCCTGCGCAGCGATGGCAGCACCAGCGGTCGTGGCGATCAGCTGGTCTATATCCAGGTCGACATTCCTGACAAGCTCAACGACGAGCAACGCCGCCTCTTCGAAGAGCTGGGGCGCACACTGGGCAGCGAAATCACGCCACAGGAACACGGGCGTGGCTTCTTTGACAGGGTGGCGGATTACTTCGCGGGCGACCAGGGCTAGCCGTGCGCTGGCTCGAGCTGTCGCTCTGCGTGGCCGGCGAAGCCGCGGAGGCCATCGCCGCGCTGCTGGGGCGCCATGGCCACCAGGGCGTGGTCATCGAGCAGAATGGCATTCCGCCGGACGCCTGGGATGATGGAGCGGCCCAGGCGCCTGCCAGCCTGACCCTGCGCGCCTGGTTCCCGGAAGACAGGCACAATGAGGAACTGCGCCTGCAACTCGAGAGCGCCCTGGGCCACCTGAGCCTGATGGTGACCATCCCGCCTCCGCAATGGCGTTACGTCGACGATGAAGACTGGGCCGAAGCCTGGAAGGCACACTACCACCCCCTGCGTATAGGACGTCGCCTGCTCGTGCGACCGGAGTGGATCACGCAGGAGGTCGCCGCAGACGAGATCGAGATCGTGCTTGACCCGGGCATGGCCTTCGGCACCGGCACTCATCCCAGTACGCAGCTCTGCCTGCAAGCTATCGAGACCCGGATCCGGGCCGGCGACCAGGTGCTGGATCTTGGCTGCGGCTCCGGCATCCTGGCCATCGCCGCCACCAGACTGGGCGCGTCCAGTGTGCTCGCGCTGGATAACGACCCGGTCGCCGTGACCGCTGCCCGGCAAAACTTCGCGCTCAATCCCTCCCCTGCGCGAGTCTGCGTTCAGAAAGGCAGCCTTGCGACCCTGCGCGACTCAGGCCAACGCTTCGACCTGGTTGTTGTCAACATCCTCGCCCACATCATCATGCGCTTCTGCGAAGAAGGCCTTGCCGGCACCCTTCGTCCCGGCGGCTGTGGCATTTTCAGCGGCATCATCAACGACCAGGCCGCAGCGGTGGAATCGGCCCTGCGCCGCGCCGGACTGGCGCCCGCATTCCGGCTGCAACAGGATGACTGGGTCGCGCTCGTGGCGCGCCGGCAACCAGACTGAAGGCTGTGCCAGGATGATCAGGGATGAGCGCAGCGCCAGCGTACAGCAGATGTTCGACCGCATTGCGCGCCGCTACCGCCTGATGAATACCCTGATGACCGCAGGTCAGGACCGGCGCTGGCGTCGCTCCGTGGTGGCGCGGGCTGCCCTGCCTCCCGACGGACGCTTGCTGGACCTCGCCACCGGCACCGGCGACATTGGCCAGGAGGCCCTGCGCGCGCAGCCGCGGCTGCAGGTCATCGGGGCGGATTTTTCGACGGGCATGATGCAGGCAGGCAAGGTCTTGCCGGGCGGCTCTAACATGCGCTGGGTGGCCGCAGACGCGCTGCAACTGCCATTCGCGGATGATTACTTCGACGCCGTCACTTCCGGATATCTGGTACGCAATGTGTTCGACATCCCGCAGACTCTACGCGAGCAGCTGCGCGTTTTGCGTCCGGGCGGACGCATCATCATCCTCGAAAGTTCGCCGCCGCCGCCCTCTCTGCTGCGCCCCTTTATCGAGCTACACCTGCGCCTGGTCATCCCCCTGCTGGGCAGGCTGGTCGGGGGCCGCGCCGGCGCCGCTGCCTATCGCTATCTGCCGCGCACGACCCAGGCCTTTCACAGTCCGCAGGAGCTGGCAACGTTCATGTGCGCCGCAGGCCTGCACCAGGTTAAGTGGCGCAGTTACATGTTTGGCACAATGGCGGTTCACGAGGGGATCAAGGATCCCCGCTAATCAGCCGCTGCGTCGGTTGTCGCGGAATCGGTAGGTAATGCGGCCGCGGGTTGGATCGTACATGCTCATCTCCACCCTGACGCGGTCGCTTAACAAAATGCGGATATAGTTTCGGCGCATTCTGCCGGAGAGATAGGCCAGAATGCGATGTCCGTTATCCAGTTCCACCATAAACTGGGTGTTGGGCAAGGCCTCGACGACATTCCCCTCTACCTCAATCTTGTCTTCCTGCTTGTTGCTCGCGGTCTTTTTTGCCATGTCCCTCCCAGGTTACCTACCCTGTTTGCGGTCCGGCCCGCCACACGGCGGGCATACGGCCAAATCCGCTAGCGAACGACCTGCTTGCGCTGACGGCGCCGCGCGCGGCGGATTGCCTTCTTTTTCTCAATGCGTCGCAGTTCGCTGCGCGAAATATGCCAGCGCTTGCGCCGCACTGTGCTCAGGATGCCTGCATTGGTCACGCGCTTGCGAAAGCGCCGCAACAGCGACTCCTGCGATTCACCGGGTTTCAGTCTAACGGTTGCCACAGACCTGTCTCCCTCCTACCCTGCGGTACCTTGCTGCGCTCAGGCACTGACCTCGGCGACGATTTGCTGCACGTCTGCTTCTTCAACTGCAGCTTCGGCTTCTGCTTCGGCCTCGGCTTCGGCTGCTGCTTCGGCTTCGGCGGCCGCTTCTGCTTCAGCAGCCAGCCTGGCAGCCTCGGCCTCGACACGACGTTTCTCCAGCCAGGGCTCCATCTCCGCCGGCATGACCGCCTTGAGGCTGAGCCCCAACCGCTGCCGCTCCGACTCGATGTTCACGACGCGCATCAGCAGATCCTGGCCTTCGTGCACGACCAGCGAAGGATGCTCCGGCTGCGGTTCATCCATTTGGCTGAGGTGCAACAGGGCCTCGATGCCCGGTTCCATGCGAATGAAGGCACCGAAATCGGTCAGGCGCGACACCTTGCCTTCCACCAGCTGTCCCACGTGATACATCTCGTTGATGCGTTCCCAGGGGTTTTGCTGCAGCCGCTTGAGACTAAGGCCTATGCGCCTGCCCTTAACATCCAGACGAAGGATGAAGACCTTGACCTCCTGGCCTACCTGCAAAATCTCGCCAGGGTGCCGGACGCGGTGCCAGGCCAGCTCGGATATGTGCACCAGCCCGTCTGCGCCACCCAGATCAACAAATGCGCCGAAATCGCGCAGGCCGCTGACCACGCCGCTCTGCACATCACCCTCGCGCAGGTTCGACAGCAGGCTCTCCTTCTGCGATTCCCGCTGCTCCCGGCGTGCGTCACGTTGGCTGAAAACCAGACGCCTTCGCTTCCAGTCCACTTCAAGTACCTTGACCGGAATCGTCTTGCCGATCATGGCACGTAGCTGGTCACGGCGCTCGTCTTCACTCAGCCCACGCGCCAGGCCAACGGTATGGCTGGCCGGGATGAAGCCGCGCAGATTGCCTAAAGGCATTATCAGGCCGCCCCGATTGGCCTCGGCCACCTGCCCCATATAAATTTCGTCCTGCTCCTGCAACTGCTCCGCACGTTGCCAGTCTTCGGACTGGCGCGCCTGCGATGCCGACAAGAGCAAATTTCCGTTTTCGTCCTCCGGACGCAGCACCATAACGTCCATTGGTTCGCCGACCTGATAGTTCAACTCACCAGAAATGCGATCCAGATCGCGCCGCTCCACAACCCCGTCGCGCCCCAGTCCCACGTCGACGATCATACCAAGCTGATCGATGGCCAGAATGGTTCCCTGAATAATGTCTCCACGTTGCGGTTCTTCGCGTGCGAAAGATTCTTCCAGCATCGCGGCGAAGTCCGCTTCCCGAACTGCTGTATTTTCCTGTTCGATAACTTGCATCACTCCCGTACATTCCCCCCGATGAATCAGACGATACACCAAACGCGGCCTGCCTGGGGCCGCGCTTGCGTTGGTCCTCCCGCGGAGACACACGGCAGCCCGCGTCGGGCGCGCGACTCTCCGCATGACCGCGGCGCAGTATAGCGATGTGGTGGCTGGCTGTCAAACCTCTGCAAGGCGCCGACGGCAGGGAAGATCAGGAGTTCTTGTCCCCTGCGTCCGGCCCGGCTTCTGCGTCAGGCGCCGCGGCCGCAGCGTCAACCGTAACCTCTGTGTCGGCCGTGGCCTCGGCAACTGGCACGGCATCTGCTTCAGTCATGGCCTCAACGTCAGGCGTGGCAGTGGCGGCGTCACCTTCCAGACCCGTCCCCCAACGCTGTGTGAAGCCGACGCGCCGTTTTTCCGGTTCAAGGTGACTTATGCGGAGGCTGAGTCGGTCACCCTTCTTGACGTAGGAATGTGGCTCGCTTAGCGAGCCGTCACCCATCTCGCTGAGATGCAACAGCCCCTCAAGGCCGTCGTCGAGCGCTACGAAGGCGCCGAAATCGACCACATTGGTCACCATGCCACTCACCAGCTGGCCCTCGTGATAGCGCTCGGTGGCGTCATCCCAGGGATCGCTGAGCAGGCGCTTGCGACTGAGCGCGATGCGGTTGCGCTCGTGGTCCAGGTTGAGGACATAGACCTCAATCTCCTGGCCGATACGCAATATGTCGCGCGGGTGATCGACACGATGCCAGGCCAGTTCGCTGACGTGAATGAGGCCGTCGGCCCCGCCCAGGTTGACGAAGGCGCCGAAGTCGCGCAGCCCGGTGACCTGACCAGGCACGCGGTCGCCTTCCTTCAGTTCCTCCAGCAGCCGCGCCTTCTGCCGCGCGCGCCATTCACGCTGGGCCTCGCGCTCGCTGAAGATAAGCCTGCGCCGGTCCTGGTCCACCTCAATGATCTTGACGCCCAGCTGGGTGTCGCGCAGTCCCTCCCAGGCCTCGCGCCGGTCGCCGGAATAGCTCACGGAGACGAGGTGCGAACTGGGAACAAAGCCTTCCAGACGATTCCAGCGGACGAGGATGCCGCCACGGTTGTGCCCGGTCACCGTGACATCAACCACAGTCTCGTCCTTCAGCAACTCGCGCGCCTTCTCCCAGTCGTATTGTTGCAGACCCATGTTAATGGAGACGATCAGGTTTTCATCCTGGTCGCGCGGGTTCATCACATAGACCGGCACCTGCTGGCCTTCCTGCAAACTGTCGCGGAAGGCCGGGTCCAGGCGTTCGATATCCTGGTGCGGGACGATACCGTCCCGCTTGGTGCCCATGTCAACGATGATTTCACGATCATCGATCTCGATAATGATGGCACTGCGGATTTCACCCCGACGAGGCGGGGCATAGGCCAGCGAAGCTTCCAGCAGTTCCTGAAACTCTGCGCCGTAATCCGTGCTATCCACTTGCGAATCCGTTGGACTCATCGATGCTTGCCACCCTGATTGTCAGTCCAAAAACCTGTAGTCTCGGCCTCCTCCAATGGCCCTTGTACGGAGTATACCTGAAATGCGCGCCAGAATACAGACTGGGCCACGCCGCGCCAGCGGCGCTCAAATCTCCGGCTCGGTCATGCCTGTACCGCGCAGGCCACGGTCAAGTTCCCAGGGATAAACCACCCAGGCATCAGTAATGGCGCCGTAAAAGTCCGGCTCCGCAGTGGTGAACAGCGAGCGCTGCGGGTTGTAATGCAGCACACAGGTCCAAGGCGTTGCGCCGGCGCTCTCGGCCCGGCCACGCACCGTCGCGCTGGTGCGGCCACTGCCCCAGACATCATCCACGATGAGCGTGCGACGGCCCTGGAGCAGGTTGTTGCCCGGGAACTGCAGAAACCTGGGCCAGGCCATCAGGCCCGCAGTCTCCGTAGCCGGGAAATCGACCGCCGCGGTCAGCACGTGGCGGATGTTCAGACTTTCGGAGAGCAGCCCGCCCGGGATGAGGCCGCCGCGGGTGACCATCAACATCGCTTCAAAGGGGCCGACGGAGCGGATTTGCGGGATCAGCGTGTCGATGAGCGTGTCCACGTCCTCCCAGGACACCAGTTCCTTGCGCATGTCTCCGTTCACGCGCTGTCCCTTTGCCCGGCCCGCCTGTTACAGGTGCTGCGCGATGCTCTTGGCCTGCGTGTAGAGCAGCAGATAGTCCGGCCCGCCGGCCTTGCTGTCCGTGCCGCTCATGTTAAAGCCGCCAAAGGGCTGTACTCCGACCATGGCGCCCGTGCATTTGCGGTTGATGTAGAGATTGCCCACGTGGAAATCATTGCGCACCCGCGTAAGGCGTTGCGGATCCTGACTGTATACCGCGCCGGTCAGACCGTAGTCGGTGCTGTTGACGATTCGCAGTGCATCATCGAAGTCGCGCGCGCGCACCAGCGCCACCACCGGCCCAAAGATTTCCTCCTGCGCAACGTGTGCTGATTCGGGGACCTCGCCAATAATAGTCGGCTGGATGAAAAAACCGCCCTCTTCCGTTTCGATGGGGCTGCCGCCCAGCAACACATCCCCCTCGTCCGAGCCAATCTCCAGGTAGCTCTTGACCTTGTTAAACTGGTCCGGGTCAATGACCGGACCAACCATTACATCCGGCCCTTCGTCCGGCGCGCCGACCTGCAGGGCTTTCGCACGCTCCAGAATCCTCGGCACCAGATCGTCGTAAACTTCATCCACGATGATCACGCGCGAGCCCGCGGAGCACTTCTGCCCCTGGTAGCCAAAGGCGCTGGTGACGATGCCTTCCGCCGCCTGATCCAGCCGCGCCGTCTCGTCGACCAGCACCGCGTCCTTGCCGCCCATCTCCAGAATGGAGCGCTTGAGCCAGGACTGGCCAGGCAGCACGCGACCGGCCTTTTCGTAGATTTCGACGCCCACATCGCGCGAACCGGTGAAGCAAATGAAGCGCGTGCGCGGGTGCTCCACCATGCGCGCGCCGACGACCTCTCCCGGTCCGGTCATGAAGTTCATCACTCCCGGCGGCAGGCCGCATTCGATGAATAGTTCTGCGACCTTCCAGCCGAGCAAGGGACTCTGCTCCGCCGGCTTGTAGACCGCTGTGTTGCCCGCCACCAGCGTGGCCGACAGCAGGCCGGTGCCGATGGCCGCGGGGAAGTTCCATGGCGGAATGACCGCCCCCACGCCCAGCGGGATGTAGTTCAGGGTCTGCTGCTCGCCAGGCCACTCCGTAAGCTTTTCGCTGCAGTCCGCCAGTTCAAGCATCTGCCGGGCATAGTACTCCAGAAAATCAATCGCCTCGGCAGTTTCACCATCCGCTTCTGACCATGCCTTGCCAATTTCCAGCGACATCAGTGCGTTGAATTCATGACGGCGCTCGCGCATCAGCGCTGCGACGCGCAGTAACAGGCGCGCACGCTCGCCGACCGGTGTGTGGCGCCATTCGGCGAATGCATCCTCCGCTGCAGCGACGGCCAGGTCCACATGCTCGGCACGACCATCAGCGCAATACGCCAGCACTTCGCCCGGACGCGCGGGACAAACCGTCGCAAAGGTCTCGTCAAGATAGATTTCTTCACCGCCGATCACCAGCGGCAGGGTCTGACCCGCCTCCGCGCGAACGCGCTCCAGCGCAGCGCGGAAGTTCGCGATTTCGCGGGGATCGCTGTAATCAACGACAGGTTCATTTCTAAACGCAGGCAGCATGATTTCTCCTCAACTTGCAACCGGAACAACGACATTCTACCACGGTCTGCATCCCGCTGCCGGTCAGACCTGCAATTGACGCAAGACCTCAAGCAGATGCGCATCCAGCTGCGCGCACAACATGCCCGACGTGATGTGCTGTATGCCAAACGGCGCCCAGCCGGGATAGATTTCCGGCGGGCCGGGCAGGCATTCTACAAGACTCATCAGGTCCCACCAGGCCATTTCATCACAATCCTGGCCGCTTGCCTGCCGGTAGTGGTGCAGAAAGCGTTCGGCGACCTCGATGCCATAGAGCACGACGAGATTGCCGCGACAGTGCGCCAGATCGACGGCTGCCGGCCCGCGACAGGCGTTCACCCAGTCCACCAACGCGCTGAGCCTGTCCTTCTGCCATAGCAGGTTGACTGGATGGTAATCGCGGTGGATGAAGCATTCGGGCGCTGCTGACGGCTGCCCGGCAACGATGTCGATGGCGCGTTCCCAGGCCTGCGGCACCTCGCTCCAGTCCGGAACTTCAGGGTCGGGACGTGCCCAGGAAAACCAGGACCAGCCGAAATCCTGCGCCGGCAGACGGTGTATGCGCAGCAGCATAAGGGCCTGCTGCTGCAGCCAGTCTTCCATGTCCCGCGGCTGCAGCACGACCGCGCCCGGCATCCAGCTCATCAGCAGCAGCGGCGTGCCACAGGCCGCGCCCGTCTCGTCCGTGGCAATGGGCTCCGGCGCGGGCAACCCGCCGGCACTTACATGTCTCAGTGCGGCCGCTTCGTGCGCAACGAGATCGGGTTCGCTGCGCAGCCAGTCCTCGTTGTCATGGATGCGTAACACGTAGCGTTGACCACCGGCCTCCACTTGCCACAAGGTGGTGGAGGAACTGCCCGCCAGCGGCTCACACTGCGTCACTGCATTGCCAGTCGCCGCCCTCACCCAGTCAAGCAAACACTTATTCATCGGAGGCAGCAGCTGTGGCGGGATCCATATCGACCATGCCGGTCACATCTTGCGCCAGCACGTCGGACCCGGGATTCAGCAAGAGGCCCAGGGGCCAGCTGCGCGCGATTTCGCAGGTGAACTTGCCGACTTTGTTGACGTCGCGAACGCTGCCCTGCAGCACGGCCGGCTGCAGAAAAGCGACGGCCCGCGGCAGGCTGCTGAAGGCCAGCAGCTTCTGCCCGGCGCCAGCGCCGACGGTCAGCGCCTGCCAGCGCAGCGTCTCGCCCACACGCAGCGCCCAGGGCGGCCGGTCGGGCGTCTGCCTTACCAGCAGATGCACATATCGACCCGGCCAGCTGGCCAGGTCCGTGACGACATCGCCGTCGGCGACCTGGCGAATTCGCTCAAGCGGTGATTCTGTGTCATGCGGGCGTTCCCCGCGCAGCAGCAGGGCCTCGCCCTGCACCTCAATGAGAATGCGCACGAAGCCCGCACCCTCAAGCGTGAGTTGCTGTTGTGTAGAGGGAGATCCGTGCCGCCAGCCAATGATGATACGGCCGCCTGGCCGCAGACTGGCGTGAGCCGCCGTCAAAAAGTCCGCCGACAGAGGCTGATCCAGCGCGACGATTGCGTCCGCGTCAGATGCCTCTGTCGGCAAGCTTTGCACAATTCGTGAATTCAGATCGCGCCGATGCGTCTTGAACTGCACAGTACAGTGGCCGCCCACATCCAGCAGTGTCAGCTCGCTGGCGGAGGGCGGCAGCTGTTTCAGCATGAGCGCGATCAGTTCAGCCGGCATCACCCTTGCGTGCCAGCTGCACCAGCCGCAGCAGCTCATCCCACTCTTCGCGGAAAAAGTGCAGCGTCAGGCTCCCCAGTTCAAGGTGCCAGACGGCCTCGCCGTCAGGCTCCTCGGAAACCCATGCGACGTAGTTGGCAGTTTCAGCCAACGTTTCGACAGGGACGTCTTCGTTCATCAGCGGCTGCGGGCCCGGCCACGGCGGCCGCCGCGGTCGCGCTCGCGCGCCTCCTCGGCCGTCCAGCCTTCCAGCACCGCCTGGCGGCTGAGCCGCACCTTGCCGGTAGGATCGATGTCGATGAGCATAACCATGATCTCGTCGCCCATTTTGACCTCGTCCTCGACCGTTTCCACACGGTAATCCGCCAGCTGCGAAATATGCACCAGGCCGTCGCGGCCCGGTAGATACTCGACGAAAGCGCCGTAAGCCTCGATACGATTCACCTCACCGGTGTAGATGCGGCCGATCTCGAGGTCGGCGTCGTTTTCAGGACGTTCGCGCCGTCCGCCGCCGCGCCGGTCACCGCCACGTCCGCCTCGATCGCGGCCGCCACGGTCACGTCCGCCGCTGCGTCCACCACGGCCGCCGCGATCGCGTTCGCGCGCTTCCTCGGCCGTCCAGCCTTCCAGCACGGCCTGGCGGCTGAGCCGCACCTTGCCCATCGGGTCCACATCAACGACCATCACTTCGATTTCATCGCCCATGCTGACTTCGTCTTCAACCGACTCGACGCGTCGGTCCGCCAGTTGCGAGATGTGCACCATGCCGTCCTTGCCCGGCAGGAATTCGACGAAGGCGCCGAAGGGCTCGATGCGGCTGACCTTGCCGGTGTAGATACGCCCGATCTCCGGGTCTTCAGTCAGAATCTTGATGCGCTCGATTGCCATGTCGGCAGAAGGCCCGTCTACGGCCGAGACGTGCACGACGCCATCGTCGACGTCGATTTTGGCGCCGGTGGCCTCCTGGATAGCACGGATGGTCTTGCCACCCGGCCCGATGACCAGGCCGGTTTTCTCGGGGTCAATGTGAATGACAGTCATGCGCGGCGCAAACTCGCTCAGCTCGCTGCGCGGTTCGGGAAGCGCTTCGAGCATCACACCCAGAATCTGCATGCGCGCATCCCGCGCCTGCTCCAGCGCGCGCCCCATCACCTCGTTGGAGACGCCGCTGATCTTGATGTCCATCTGCAGCGCCGTGATGCCTTTCTCAGTGCCGGCCACCTTGAAGTCCATGTCGCCCAGGTGATCTTCCATACCCTGGATGTCTGTCAGCACCGCGACCTGCTCGCCTTCCTTGATGAGCCCCATGGCGATGCCCGCCACCGGGCGCCGAATGGGCACACCCGCGTCCATCAGCGCCAGCGTGCTGCCACAGACGCTGCCCATCGACGTGCTGCCGTTGGAGCTCAGCACCTCGCTGACCAGGCGAATCGTGTAGGGGAAATCGTCCTCCGGCGGCAACATGCCGCGCAGCGCGACCTCCGCCAGCGAGCCATGCCCCACCTCGCGCCGGCTGGTGCCGCGCAACATACGTGTCTCGCCCACACTGTAGGGCGGGAAGTTATAGTGGTGCAGGAAGCGCCGTGTGTCCATCGCACCCAGGTCATCCAGCATCTGCGCGTCGCGCTTTGAGCCCAGGGTCAAAATCGTCAGCACCTGGGTCTGCCCGCGCTGGAACAGGCCGGAGCCGTGCACGCGCGGAATCACGCCCACTTCCGACGAAAGCGGGCGGATGGTGACACTGTCGCGCCCGTCTGGCCGCACGCCATCCTCGACGATGCGCCGGCGTACAGCCTCCGTCAGCGCCTTGTCGATGCCGGCCGCCACATCCTTCAGGCTGACCTCTCCCGCTTCGCTGCGGGCTACGTAGTCAGCATTCACGCGCTCGCTCAGGGCGTTCATGGCAGCGCTGCGTTCGTCGCGCCCCGTGTGCTCGCGCACGATGTCGCTCACTTCGGCGCTGACCGCTGCATACACCTCGCCAATGATGGCGTCGTCGCCGCTCTTCCTGACGTAGGGCGACTTCTCCTTGCCCACCGCCGCGCGAATCTCGTTCTGCAGCGCGATGACCGGCTGAATGGCCTCGTGCGCCAGGCGCAGGGCCTCCAGCATAATCTCCTCGGGGACCTCGTCCGCGCCGCACTCGACCATGTTGAGCGCGTCCGCCGTGCCGCTGACGCGCAGGTCCAGCGAACTGTTGACCATCTGCGGGATGGTCGGGTTCACCACCAGTTCGCCATCGATGAGCCCGATGCGCACGCCGGCGACCGGCCCGTTCCAGGGTGTGTTGGAGATGTGCAGCGCGCAGCTGGCAGCCACGTTGCCCAGCATGTCCAGAAAGGTTTCCTGATCATGGCTGAAGGTGGTCAGGATGACCTGCACATCATTGCGCATGTCGGAAGGGAACAGCGGCCGCAGCGTGCGGTCCGTGACGCGCGCCACCAGGATGGCGCTCTCTGCCGGCCGGCCTTCGCGGCGGAAGAAGCTGCCTGGAATGCGGCCGGCGGCGTAGAGCTTCTCCTCGAAGTCCACGCTCAGCGGGAAGTAGTCGATGCCCTCGCGCGGGCGACTGCTCATGGTTACGGTGCCGAAGACGATCGTGTCGCCCATGCGCACCGTTACGGCGCCGCCAGCCTGTTCGGCGAAGCGGCCAGTCTCGATGATCAGCTCCCGGCCGCCGATTTCAGTCGACCAGGTTCGTGCACCGGACTTGTGATTTGCCATACTCATACTGCCTCCTGTTGAACAACAGAGGCCCGAAAGACAGGGACTGGAGTGTGACGCCAGTAGCCGCGTCTGGCGCCACACTCCAGGTCCTGTGCTTCGGGCGATAGCGAAAAGAGGATGGCCCGGCCGGACCATCCCGGATACACCATGTTTGGCATTCCTGCCCTGTCGCTAGCGTCGCAGGCCAAGCCGACGCAGCATCTCACGATAGGAATCTGGATTCTTGCGAATGAGATAATTCAGGTGCCGCCGCCGCTTGCCCACCATCTTCAGCAGGCCCCGGCGCGAGGATTCGTCATGGCTGTTCGCGCGCAGATGATCGGTCAACTCGTTGATGCGCGTCGTCAGAATCGCAATCTGCACTTCGGGCGACCCTGTATCACCTTCATGTCTGGCAAAGTCTTTGACAAGCGCCTGTTTCGTTTCCCGGTCCATTCCCTGTCCCTGTACTCCCTGTCACCGGACACGCCGGGCAGTGGCATGTCGGTCCATGTTTGTTATTTACAGTGTAGCGAAAGTGGCACCCCGTAACAAGTCCAGGTATCGCCAGTCACTGACCGGCGCGCATGGCGTTCGCCACGCGGTTGACAGTGTGGTGCGTGCGGAAAAGGCTGTAGGCGCCCGGTCTTCCGGGGATGTGATTGAGAATGTTCTCGGACACAAGGATGGACAACCACAGCCCGGTCGCGAGCCCTTTGGTCCCTGACTCCAGCGCCTGCTCTGTGACTGTTGTCCCGACTTCGTAGAGTTCCAGCAGCACGGTCACCATCTGGTCACGTTGCGCGAGTACCTCGCGGCAGACCGCGTTCCCCTCCTGCAGGGAAATCCCCTTCGTCAGGAAGTTGCTGCGCGGGTTGGGATAATCGTTGAGCAATATGGCGTCGCTGGCGACCAGGAAGTCGATCGCGCGCTGGAAGTTCATGCCGCTGTCATGCTCCAGCAGGCGTTTGTGCAGGCTGCCCAGCGGGCACCACAAGAAACGCCGGAAGCTCGTGAATTGCTCCACGCTGACGATAATGCGCCGCACCATGGCCGCGGTTGCCGGCTCCATCTGTTCCAGGCCCTGCAACTCGATGTCGCTCCAGTCGACTATGCGCGGTTCCTGCGCCCGGCGCGGCAACTGCAAGAGTTTGTCGGAATCAGGTTGCAGGCTGATGACCGGCACCAGGTCTTCGGGGTTCAAACGATGCGGGATCAGTTCGCGATTGAGAACCTCCTCGCGCACGAGGCGATCGATCCAGTCCGATCGCCAGAGGTCGCTCAGGTTGCAGCCCGGCTGCCCCAACTCGCGGTCCATCGCCAGGCCCTTGATGAGAAAACCGTAGTTGACGTAATCCCAGCGCCGAACCTGTAGTGTGCGCTCCACGCGCAGCACGATGCGCGTCGTGATGAGGCGCGTCTTGCCCACGATCGACTGCTCCGCATTGAGGGACACCTCGCCCGTTTCCGGCGAGGCATTCAGGATGCCCTGCGCCATGGCCTGCATCACGAGGTCCTCGCCGCGCTCTGTCGAGGCCACCGCGCCCACCTGTAGCAGCTGTTCGACCAGCGTTTGCCCAGGCAGGGCTTCATGTCCGTTTTGGGCAACCAGGCGGTCCATCTGGATGATGACGCTGCTCCACTGCGATGGCAGGAAAGCCGCCGGCAACTCTTCCTCGCCCTGTGGCGCCGTCTCAGCCCACAACGAGCGATGCGTCTTCAGGTCCGTGAAGTCTTCGACGTACTCCACCTCAATGCCCGGGTTGCTCTCCAGCTGGCGGCTGGTGCTGCCGCGCACGCCCCACACGATAACCTGCTTGCCACGTGAGCGCAGGCTGGTGAGCACATCGTGAAAATCGCGGTCGCCGCTGGCCATAATGTAGACGTCGGCCGAGTCCTCGTGTCCGGCATCGGTCATCACGTCGTTCGCAATGCGCATGTCCGCGCTGTTTTTGCCCGGCAGGCTGTTGACCGCGTCGATATTCGCCATCAGCAGCCGCCGTGGCGCATCGTCCGCGACTTCGCTGCCGGCTGAATTCACCAGTGGCGGCAGGCTGCCGCGCTGATACCAGGGCGCGTAGGCGGCCATCTTGACGACTTGACCGTAGGCGTTCGCCTGTGAGATGAAGCGCTCGATCAAATGATCCAGATTGACCGTGAAACCCTGTTCGTTCAGGCTGATGGTGATGTTCTCAAAGTCAATGTAGACGGCAACGTTGCGCGTCTGTTGCAGGCCCAGCAAGGTCGTCAGCGGCTGGAAAACGACGCTCTCCAGCAGGTCCGTGCCTTCCAGCACGTTCTCGATGCCCCAGACCCGGATGCGCGTCCCGCCCAGGTCCTGGACCTGCCGCAGCAAGGGCACCAGCTCCTCGCTGTCCGTGACCAGAATCAGCTCATCCAGCCGCTCGGCTTCTTCGCTCAGGTAGTTGGTGAACAGGATTTCAGGCAAATCTTCACGCCCCGCCGGCGGGCACAGCGCGTAGCCGGCTGCGCGAAAGATTCGATGCGCCCGCGGGCGCTCGCCCCCGGGCGACGCTTCATCATGACCCACGATGGCGAGCGCGCGCAAATTGTCCGGGCCGATCAGCCCGGCCGCCAGCGCCGCGTTGCCACGCAGCCCCACTGCAAGCTCCTGCAGATCGACGGCGATCCCGCGTCGCTGCAGCCGTTGTTGCATGTCTTGTAAATCGACTATCAAAAAAGCGGCCATAATGTCCTTTAAAATTAACGCCCTTCTGCGATCGCGCCGGAAATCGGAGCCGGTCCGCAGTACCCACAGGCGGGTAACGGCGTATATTCACTTGCGTTCCATACTTTCCGATTTGTGCCAAATATAACAAAGGCTCGCACTATTGACAACTGCCAATCATGGCAGGGTGCTGGTAACAGGTTTTATCTGGCCTGTCTGGCATCCTTCTACGCTACCTTGCTGTCTACATTTCAAAGTACTCGCCTTTTTTCAATAGGCGCGCGCCAACAGGGCTACCTCGCCCTCTGCTGAGTCGCTCATCAGACAGGGGCCACGTTGCTGCGCCTGCTCGAACGGAAAACAGCGGATCGTCGCGCCGGTTTCGTCCTTGACGCGCCGCTCGTCGTCGTCACTACCAGCCCAGAAGCCCCGCGCCCAACCACCAGCATTGATGACCTCGCGCAGCTCGTCATAGTCGCGCACATCATGGATATTGGCTTCGCGGAAAGCCGTCGCTGTGGCCAGCATGTTGGCCTGAATTTCTGTGAGCAACTCCTCAGCAGTCTGCGCCAGCCCGGATTGCGGGACGGTCTGCTTGCCCTCCCGGCCAGGCAGGTCCCGGCGTGCCAGCACGACCGTGCCACCAGCCACGTCGCGCGGGCCCAGCTCGATGCGCAGCGGGACGCCGCGCATTTCCCAGTCATTGAACTTGAAGCCGGGCCGCAGACCCTCGCGCTCGTCCAGGTGTGTGCGCATGCCCGCTGCGTCCAGCTCGGCCTTGATGGCCTGCGCTGCCGCAAACACTGCCACGCGTCCCTCATCTCCCCGCGTGATGGGCACGATCACCACCTGCCACGGCGCCAGTCGCGGCGGCAGGCGCAGCCCCGTGTCATCGCCATGCGCCATGACCACAGCGCCTACCATGCGCGTGCTCAGGCCCCAGGAGGTCGTCCAGCAGACCTGCTGCTCGTTGTTTTCGTCCAGATACTGGATGTCGAAGGCTCGCGCGAAATTCTGCCCCAGGTTGTGACTGGTACCCGCCTGCAAGGCGCGCTTGTCGCCCATCATGGCCTCGATGGTATAAGTGCGTATCGCGCCAGCAAAGCGCTCGATGTTGCTCTTGCGGCCGCTGATGACCGGGATGGCCGCCTCGTTGACAGCCACGTCGGCGTAGATCTCCAGCATCCGCAGAGTTTCTTCTTCGGCCTCGACGTCAGTGGCATGCGCGGTGTGGCCCTCCTGCCACAGGAATTCCGAGGTGCGCAGGAAGGGCCGTGTGCGCAGCTCCCAGCGCACCACGTTGGACCACTGGTTGATAAGCAGCGGCAGGTCGCGCCAGGATTGAATCCACTCGCTGAAGGCCTCGCCGATGATCGTCTCGGAGGTTGGCCGAATGACCAGCGCTTCCTCCAGCTTTTTACCACCGGCGTGCGTCACCACGGCCAGCTCCGGGCTGAACCCTTCGACGTGCTCCGCCTCGCGCCGTAAGTAACTCTCCGGGATCAACAACGGAAAGTAGGCGTTGCGATGGCCGCTGGCCTTGAAACGCAGGTCAAGCGCATCACGGATGCCTTCCCACAGCTCGTAGCCGTAGGGTTTGATAATGATCGTACCGCGCACCGGGGACCGCGCCGCCAGATCCGCCCGATAAACAATCTCGTTGTACCACCTGGAAAAATCTTCGCTTTGTGCCGTGATGGACTGCGATGCCATGGGCGTCCCCGTTCGTTCGCGCTACCCTGCTTAAGCAGCGCCAGTATACATGAATTCCGCGCGGCAGGCGCCGCTTGCTATACTACGCCCGGGACGAAAGGAGGCACGCATGCGCCGCACCACACTCGGCAACAGTGAAATTGAGGTTTCTGTCATCGCCCTGGGATGCTGGCCCTTTGGCGGCAAAATAGCCTGGGGCGATCAGGATGACAATGACTCCATCGCAACAGTTCATGCAGCTCTGGATGCCGGCATCAACTTCTTCGACACCGCCGAAGGCTACGACGACGGGAAATCGGAGCAGGTGTTGGGCGAGGCCTTGCGCGGACGCCGCCAGGAAGCCATCATCGCGACCAAGCTGGGCGGTGCGAAGCTGGCGCCGAAAGCCATCCCGGCAGCTTGCGAACGCAGCCTGCGCTACCTGCAGACCGACTACATCGACCTTTACCAGATACACTGGCCCAACCACGACATCCCCCTCACCGAGACCATCGGCGGCCTGCAGCGGCTGCAGGAACAGGGCAAGATCCGTGCTTACGGCGTCAGCAACTTCGGCCCTCAGGATCTGGGCGAAGCCGTTTCGCTGGGCCAAATCGCGACCAATCAGGTCAATTTCAGCCTGCTGTGGCGCGTCACCGAGAACGAGATCCAGCCTCTTTGCCGCGAGCACGGGGTCGGCATCCTCTGCTACAGCTCGCTGGCCCAGGGGCTGCTCACTGGCCGCTACGCCAACATTGATGAAGTGCCCCCGTACCTGAAGCGGACGCGCTGGTATGGCGGCACGCGACCGGATACCAATCATAATGAGCCGGGCTGCGAGCGCGAGATCTTCGCCGCGCTGCCGGAATTGCGCGCCATTGCGGACTCGCTGGATACCACCATGGCCTGCCTGTCCATGGCCTGGTTGCTGCAGCAAGACAGTGTGACCTCTATTCTGGTGGGCGCGCGCAAGCCTGAAGAAGTCGCCTGGAACCTGCCGGCGCCGGAGCTCACGCTAAATGACGAGACGCTGCGCCAGCTGGCCCGTATCACCGAACCTGTGAAGACCTTGCTGGGCAACAATGCGGACATGTGGTTCAGCGAATCGCGCATGCGCTGAACACGAGGATCAGTAGGCGCGGTCCCTGCGCAGCAGGATGAGCCAGATGGTGCGCCATACGATGCGCACGTCCAGCCATACCGACCAGTTTTCGATGTACCACAGGTCGAAGGATGTGCGTTCCGCGATTGAGGTGTCGCCGCGCAGACCGTTGATCTGCGCCCAGCCGGTCATACCGGACTTTTCCTGATGGCGCTCCATGTAGCGCGGGATCTGTTCGCGAAAACGCATGACGTAGACCGAACGTTCCGGACGCGGGCCCACCAGGCTCATGTGGCCCAGCAAGACGTTGATAAGCTGCGGCATTTCGTCCAGGTTACTACGGCGGATCAGGGCGCCCACTTTCGTGCGGCGCGGGTCGTCCTCGGTCGTCCAGCCAGGGCCGCTTTCTTCCGCGTTCGCGTGCATCGAACGGAACTTGATCATGGGGAATGGCTGGCCATCCAGGCCCATGCGCTCCTGGATGTAGAAAGCAGGGCCGGCAGATTCCAGACGCACCAGTAACGCGGTCAGCAACAGTATCGGCGAAAGCAATACCAGCCCGCAGAAGGCGATGAGAATATCCATGCCGCGTTTCAGGCTAAGCTTCCAGCCGCGCAGTGCGATGTCGCGCACGGTCAACAGCGGCGTGCCGCCCAGTTCGTCAACATTCAGGTCACCCGCCACCCAGGCAAACAGGTCAGGAAAGACCTTGATGTCTACCTGACCGCGCCGGCACAGGTTGATGATCTCTTCCAGCTCGCCGCGATGCGCCTCCGGCAACGCGATGATGACCTGCGCCACCAGGTAGTCGTCAATCAGCTGCGGGATGTCCTCATAATGGCCGATGACCCTGGTCTCGCCCAGGTTGGCCTGGCTGTTGCTGTCTCGGGTGACGATCCCGATGATGTTGTAGCCAGGACTGGCATTCTGGCGAATGCGCGCCGTAATGTCCTGCGCGACCTTGCCAGCGCCGATAATGAGCAGGTTTTCGTTGTCCACGCCACGCCGTCGCAGCCAGCCCCGCAACGAGCGGAACAGGCCACGTCCAAACTCCACAATGACTATGCTGAAGAGCAGGACGTAGAAAAACAGACTGCGCGGATAATCAACCTGGTATTCGGTCGCGCTCAGCAACTGTTCCAGCAGCAGGCCCTGCAGTCCAAAGGCGAGCACCGCGCCCAGCAGGGTCGCTACCAGAATTCTGCGCATCTGATCCAGCGTGCTGACCGAGCGCGACAGATGATACAGCTGCGAGCCATAGAATACCAGGAGGGTAGTGGCCGCGTGCAGCAGCAGCGTCGGAACATACTGTCCCAGTCTTGGCGGGTTGACCGGAATCTGAAAGAATTCCAGTTCGTTGCGGGTTTCGTAGGCCAACACAAAGGCAGCGCACAACGCCAGCGCGTCTAGCAGCAACAACAGGACATTCAGCAGCAATCGAATACGACCGGAGCGAATACCCCGCGTTGGCGTATTCAGGCGATCGGTTGCCGGATTTCTGTCAGCATCGCCCGCCCGCCTTTCAACAGCAGACCGGTCATGACCAGGCTGTGCAGCCACAGCGGCGTAGACCTCCGATAGTGTTTGCGATAGAAAATCAACATCGCGCGCTGAAACTCGTGACTGGCGCGCCGACTCTGGCGGCTGGCCGCCCGTTTAACGTGGCGTACCACCACCTTCGGCTGATAGTACACCTTCCAGCCCGCGTGTTTAATGCGCCAGGCCCAGTCCAGGTCCTCACCGTACATGAAAAAGTCTTCATCCAGCAATCCCGCCGCCGCAATCGCCTCGCGCCGTACCAGCATGCAGGCGCCGACCACTGCGTCTACCTCGAGCTCCTCGTCCGGATTAGCAAAAGTCATGTTGTAGCGTCCGAACTGCCGATGTCGCGGAAACATGCGCGCCAGGCCAGTGAAGCGGTAGAGCGAAAGCTGCGGCGAGGGAAAGCTGCGGCGACAGGCCGGATCAAGGCTGCCGTCGGGCAGCACCAGCCGCGGCCCCGCGATTCCAATCTCCCTGCGCGCGTCCATATAGGCCACCAGCCGCGCCAGGCCGTCGGGCGGGACCTCGGTGTCCGGGTTGAGCAGCATGGCATAGCGTGGCGCGTCGGGCTGAACCTGGCCTGCATCACCAAAGCCCAGCGCCCTCAGGCCAATATTGTTGCCGGCCGGATAGCCACTGTTGACTGCATTGGCAATTAGCTCGATCTGCGTGAACTCCCTGCGCAGCATGGCCACACTGCCGTCCGTGGAGGCGTTGTCGACCACCACAATACGAACGTTCGCCATGCCCTCACTGGCCAACACGGTCTGCAGGCAACGCCGCAGCAACTCCCGCGTATTCCAGTTCAGGATAATGATGCCCAGGTCCAGCACAGGCCCTCCCGCGACGCAATTCTAGCACGGGCGCACTACTCCGGCCAGTGCTCATGACGCTGCGGTCGGCAACAGCGGCAGGGCAACGCCACCCAGCGCGGCGCGCAAGGCCCTGCGTTCGTCCCAGGGATACTCGGTCTCGCCGAAGCACATACTCTGTTCGTGCCCTTTGCCACAGGCCAGCACGACGTCGCCCCCCCGTGCCAGCAGGCAGGCGCGCAACAGCGCCTCCGCGCGATCCGCCACGCGCAGAAAGCTGCGCCCTTCTGCGCCGCCCGCCGCAACGCAGGCCTGCGCCATCATCGCCAGAATGGCGTCCAGCGACTCCGTGCGTGGATCTTCGGCGGTGAACACGCTGATGTCGGCCAGGCGCGCGGCGATGGCGGGCATCAGCCGACGCTTCTCACGGTCGCGCAGCCCGGCACAGCCGAAGACCACGATCAGCCGGCCGCCAGGCGCCAGCAGGCTGCGTCCGACCTGCAGGGCCTTTTCCAGCGCATCCGGCGTGTGCGCAAAATCGACGATGGCAGTGAAGTCCTGGCCCGCCTCCACGCGCTCCATGCGGCCAGCTACACTCGCCACATCGGCGATGCCCTGCGCAATGTGCTCCGGGCTGACCCTCACGACCTGCTGCGCTGCGGCGATGGCCGCCAGACAGTTGCTCACGTTGAAGGCGCCTGCCAGGCTGGTCGTGATTTCCAGCGGACGTCTGGCATCGGACTGCGTCACCTGGAAGCGAGTGCCTTGCGGACTGTGCTGCACAGCCTGCGCGTACAGTCCGGCGTCGCTACCGCTGCCAAAGGTGACCACCCTGCCCGGCGCCTGCTGCGCCACCCAGGCCGTGTGCTCGTCATCAGCGTTGAGGATTGCGACGCCTCGCTCCGGCCGCAGCAGCGTCAACATGCGCGCCTTGGCCGCGCGGTAGGCTTCGAAGCTGCCATGGAAATCGAGGTGCTCGTGCGTGATGTTGGTCAACACGGCGACCTCCAGCGTTACACCGTTGAGCCGCCCCTGCGCCAGGCCATGACTGGTCATCTCCAGCACACAGTGCGTCAGGCCGTTATCGCACATCTGCGCCAGCAGCGCCTGCACCTGCGGCGCGCCGGGCGTCGTCACGTGCAGCCCGGTGTCGGCGCTGCTGCTGCCGCCCAGCTCCGCAGCGACCGTGCTGATCAGGCCGGCACGACCGCCGCTGGAACGTTGCAGAATGCGATGCAGCAACGTGGCCGTGGTGGTTTTGCCGTTGGTGCCGCTCACGCCGATCAGGCACAAATGCTGCGCCGGAAACTCGTGCCAGGCGGCGGCCAGATGCCCCAGTGCTTCGCCCGCGTCGCGCACCTGCGCCCAGGGCAGCGTCAGACCCTCCACCGCGCGATCAACAACCAGCGCCGCTGCGCCTTGCACAATTGCCTGCGGGATGTAATCGTGGCCGTCCGCGACGAGACCCCTGCGTGCCACGAAGATGCCGCCCGGCTGCAACGCGAGGCTGTCTTCCTCCACCGGCGCGCGCGCAGGCGCATCACCGCTGACGCGCAAGAGCTGCGCCGGCGGCAGTGCCTCAAGAAGCTGTGTGAAAGATTTGGCCATAAACAAACAGCGGGCTCACCGGTGACCCGGCGGCCCACTGCCCGTATGCGCCTGAAAGATCAGGACAGGCGCTGCGACATTTCGTCCAGGCCGCTGCGCACGCTGCCGTCCACCACACGGTCCGCGGCGCGCACGATCAGACCGCCCAGGATCGAGGGGTCGACATCAAAGCTAATGTTGTCCGCGCCGATCTGTTGCTGCACTTTTTCCTGTTCAGCAGCGTCGAGCGGCATGGCGCTGACGACAGTAACCTCGCCGGAGAGCGAAGCAGCCGCTTCCGGCACCTTCGCGAAGAAGTCGTCGATGAGCGCCTGCTGCTGTGCTTCGTTCAGCGAAGCGCCGATAAGCTGTTGCGCCACGGCAATCGAGATGGCCGCCACCTGTCCGCGCAGGCCGGCCAGTTGAACGTCGCGCTCCGCCTGCGCTGCCTGACGCGCGTCGTTGCGGATGTTCTCCGCCTCTGCCCGGGCGTCCTGCTGCACCTGCTGTGCCACTTCCTCGCCGCGCCCGCGGGCTTCCTCAATGAGTCCCTGGGCCTCGTTACGGGCCTGTTGCAGGACTTTCTCCGCCTCTGCCTCGGCATTCATGCGCGCATTGGCCGCCTTTTCAGCGTCTTCAAGCCCGCGCTGAATGCGGGTGCGCCGGTCGCGCAACACCGCAATGAGCGGATCGAAGACAAAGCGGGTCAACAGCACATAGATGACGACGAAGGCGATGATCTGGATGAGCAGATAACCGAGATTGATTCCAAGGGCTTCCACAGTCGCTTCCCTCCGACCAGCTCAGGACAGCACGAACAGGATGATCAGGGATACGACCAGGGCGTAGATCGCCACGGCCTCGGCGAAAGCCACACCCAGGATCATGTTGGTCTGGATTGTGCCGGTGTGATCCGGGTTGCGCGCCATACCTTGTACGGCGCCACCCACCGCGAGCCCGATGCCTATACCGCCGCCCAGCGCGCCGATCATGGCCATGCCCGCGCCAATTGCCTTGCCTGCCACCACCACTGCTTCTTCCATCTTCCTCACTCCTTCCAGGATCGTGTCTGTTTTCGTTTCAATTTTCAGATGCTCAGTGCGCGCCGGCGGCAGCCTCCTCGTGATGCTCCTCGCCGTGATGTCCTTCCGTCGCCAGGCTCATGAAGATCGCCGTCAGCAGGCCGAAAACCACCGCCTGAATGATGCCGACGAAGAACTCAAGCAGGAAGAAAGGCCAGGGAACGATTACCGGGACCAGGAAGCTCATCACGAAGAGCAGGATGGAGCCGGCGAAAATGTTACCGAGGAGCCTGAAGGCGAAGGACAGAATCTTCGCGAACTCGCCAATCAGCTCCAGCAGGCCAACCGCTACGTCAATGCCGCCCAGCGGCGACTTAAACAGCGTGGAAAAGTTGAAGAATTTCGTCAAATAGCTCAGGCCCAGGGCGCGGAATCCCATCACCTGAATCATGATTACGGCGATTAGAGCGATGGCCAGCGTCATGTTCAGGTCGGTGGAGGGGACGCGGATGTAGGGCAGAATCACCCAGGGCACGGAGGGATCACCCGGTTTGGCGTGGTGCGGATCCGCGGCTTCGTCAGCATGTTCGGCTGCCGATGCGGGGTCATCCCGGGGGTCATCTGCAGGCTCATCCGCATGGTCATCGGCCGCGGCCATGGCGGGAATGCCGGAGTGACAGCCGGCGTCCGCGCGGGCCTGCAGCGATTCTGGCGTCATGGATGCCGCAGCCTCAGGGCTGACCCAGGGGCATTGGGCATTGACGTAGTACAGGCCAGCGATACTCGCCGTGTCAAAGCCGTCCAGCAGCTCTGTATGACCGTCCACCTCGTGGACGTGAGGGTGCAGGAAGCCGACGCTGTCGATGCCAGGCACCAGCTCCAGCCAGTTGGAGAGCAGCACGACCAGGAAAATGGTCATGAACATTTTGAAGATGGGGCTTAGGTAGCGCTCCGGCGCGATGCCGCCGATGAAGCCGTACAAGCCCTCGAAGGCCATCTCGAAGAAGTTGTAGAAGCCGCCGCGCGGCACTTCGCCGCCATCCTTTGGCCGGCTGCGACTGACCACGCGGATCAGCAGGGCGATGAGGATCCACACCGCCACCGAGCCGACCAAGGTGTTGGTGACCGGCAGGCCGAAGATTTCGCGGCCTCCAGGATACACCTCGCCCGGCAGCTGAATCACCGGCACGACCGGCGGCCAGTTGAACATCACCACCGCACTGGCCAGCACCAGGATCAGGGCGATCCAGCGGCGCTTGCCGCTCCAGTTCAGAGTCACTGTTGTCCTTCCTCCTTCTGCGCCGCCAGAATGAGACGCGCCTGGTATCGTGAATAGCGGTATATCGCCCAGAGCGAAAGGGGAATACTCCCCAGCAACAGTACAAAAATAAACAGGGGCTTCGTGTCCAGCGCCTCGTCCAGCGCCAGGCCCAGCAGCACCGCGCCCCCGGCTATCAGCACCAGCAGCGCGCCGACCTGGGCAATGACCTTCGCCCCCAGCAGCAGCACCGGCGCCCTGTCGGAACCGGGCTCGCTCACAGCCCCACGCACTCCATCGGAACGACTGTGAAGCCTATCACAGACACATCCCGGTTTCCAGCACTCCAGTGCCGCTTCAGCAGATTCGTCATCCCTTTAGAACAGCGGGATGGCACTGCGGACCGCCCATTCGAAGACCGGCTGCGCGGCCACCGTGCCCAGCAGCAGCACGGCCAGGGCCGGCAGGGCCAGCGCCCAGCCGGAAGCCCGTGACAGCGGGATGGCGCTCTCGTCGGCGCTGCGGTCGACGTACATCACCTTGATGACCATCAGGTAGTAATAGAGGGCGACGATGGCGTTCAGCACGCCGACGATCGCCAGCCAGGTTAAATTCGCCTGCACCGCCGCGTTGAACAGGAAGAACTTGCCGAAGAAGCCGGCCATGGGCGGAATGCCGCCCAGCGACAGCAGCGCGATGGTCATCATCAGCGCCATCCAGGGACTGCGCCGGTTGAGGCCGGCCAGGTCGGCGATAGTCTCGCTGCCGGTCGCCTCGCTGAAGAAGACCACGACGGCGAAGGCCAGCAGGTTGGTGAAGGTGTACATGAAGAGGTAGAAGCCGACCGCCGCCACGCCCTGCTCCGTCTGCGACTGGATGGCCGCCACGCCGATCAGCGCGTAGCCCGCCTGCGCGATGGAAGAATAGGCCAGCAGGCGCTTGATATTGCGCTGCGACAGCGCCAGCACGTTCCCCAGCGTCATCGAGATGAGCGCCATCAGCGCCGCCAGCCCGACCCAGAAGGCCTGCACCTCGTGGCCGCCGATGACCAGGCTCTGCGGGAAGACCGCAATCAGGAAGCGCAGCAGCAGCGCGAAGCTGGCCGCCTTGCTGGCCACGCTGACGAAGGCCGACACCGGCGTGGGCGCGCCCTCGTACATGTCCGGCGTCCAGAAATGGAAGGGCGCCGCGCCAATCTTGAAGCCGAAACCGACCACCACCAGGGTCAGCGCGGTCAGCACCGGCAGCACGGAGCCGCCGCTGGCCGCCGGCAGCAGCTCCGCCAGCGCGTACAGGCTGGTCTGGCCGGTGAAGCCATAGAGGATGCTGAGGCCGAAGAGCATCAACGCCGACGCAAAGGCGCCGAAGAGAAAGTACTTCATGCCGCTTTCGGCGGAGCGCACATCGTCGCGGCGGAAGGCCGCCAGGATGTAGAGCGGGATCGACAGCGTCTCCAGGCCGAGGAAGACCATGATCAGGTCGGCCGCGGAACTGACCAGACAGGCGCCCAGGGTCGCCACGACCAGGATGAGATAGAACTCGCCCTGGCGGCCGTGGGCTTTGGTGTCGATGGACATCAGCGCGGTCAGGGCCGCGCCCAGCAGAATCATGACCCTGAAGATTTGCGCCAGGGTATCGTGGCGCACCATGCCGCCCCAGACCAGCTGGCTGCCCGCGTCCGCCGGCGGCCCCCAGATGAGCGGCGTCAGGGCCAGCAGCGCCAGCCCGGCGATGGTAACCCAGGCGATATTGCGGCGCCGGTTCGTCGGCAGGTAGACATCCAGAAAGAGGATGACCATCGCCAGAATTGTCAGCCCGAGCTCCGGCACGATGGACGGCAGGCTGCCCAGGAAGTCGAACTCAGCCAACTTGTGCCCCTCCCAGGATTGCCAGCACCGGCCCGACGCCGCTGGTGATCATTGGCGCCATCACACTCGGCAACACGCCAACAATGAGCAACGGCGATCCCAGCAAGAGCAACACCACGCGGTCTGTGACGGCGATGTCCGTGACTTCCGGATACAGCCTGGCGTTGAATTCACCGAGGAACACCTGGCCGGTCACGCGCAGCACATAGGCCGCCGTGATGACGATGCCCAACGCCGCAAAGACCACGATGACCGAATAGTAGTTGCTCAACACGAGGCCGCCCGCCTGCAGCGTGATCTGCTCCGAGGCCGCCCACATGCCGGTGAAAATGGGATATTCAGCGATGAAGCCGCTGAGGCCGGGCATGCCCATGCTGGTGAGGCCGCCGACGATGAAGGCAATGCCCACCCAGGGCATGCGCTTGATGAAGCCGCCCAGACTGGGAATGTCGCGCGTGTGGGCCTGGTCATAGACCATCCCCACACAACCGAAGAAGAGCGCCGTCATCGCGCCGTGGCTGAACATTTGCAGGCCCGCGCCGGTCATGCCAATCACGTTCATGGTCGCGAAGCCCATGCTCACCAGGCCCATGTGGCTGACCGATGAGAACCCGATGACGTACTTGAAGTCGCGCTGGCGAAAGGCAATGAAGGCGCCATAGACCACGTTGATGAGCGTGAGGAAGACAATCCAGGGCAAATGCACTTCGGCGCCCTCGGGCAAGAGTTGTACGCCGGCCCGCAGCGCCGCGTAGGCGCCCAGCTTCATCAGCACGCCCGCATGAATCATGGAGACGGCGGTGGGCGCGGCCACGTGGCCGTCCGGGCTCCAGTTGTGGAAGGGGAAGACGCCCGCCAGCACGCCGAAGCCGATGAAAATGAAGGGGAACCAGAGCCGCGCAAAGGTCAGCGTGTCAACGCCGCCATAGCCCGGCACGTCAAAGGCGCCGGTCTCCGCCGCCAGCGTCAGGTTGACCATGTCGAAGCTGAGCGAGGTCGAGCCCGGCGCGACGATGCCGGCCGCGATGGCCTGCTGCAGCGCAGCCGCGCCTTCCGGGCTGCGGAACCAGCCGTCGGCCACCAGCACCATGGCGATCACGCCCACCAGCGCCACTACCGAGCCGATCAGGATGTAGAGCGTCAGCTTCATCGACGCGTACTGACGCAGCTCGACCCAGCCCCAGGTGGCGATCAGCAGGTACATGGGGAAGATGGACAGCTCGTAGAAGAAAAGGAGCGTGAACATGTCGATGGCCACGAAGACGCCGTAGACGCCCGCCACCAGCAACAGGAAGAAGGCCATGAATTCGCGCGTGCGGTCCTGAATGCGCCAGGAGACCAGTACGCCGGCCAGCGCCACCATGCCGGTCAGCAGCACCATGGGCGCGCTCAGCCCGTCCACGCCGACGTGATAGCCGATGCCCATCGAGGGCACCCACTCGTACTGTTCCTCGAAGGCCAGGCCCTCGGCGAACATCTGCGTGCCGGCCATGGGCCCGCCCGCCGCCAGCAAGGCCTGCTGGTTGGCGGTCACCTGCTCCACCTGGGCGTTGTAGCCGAGGAAAACGGCCAGCGACAGCAACAAAACCGCCAGCGCCGCCGCGACGGCCACGCCGCGCACGAGGTCGCGGCGCTCGCCATTCATGAAGAGAATGATGACCGCAGCGACGATCGGGATGAAGATGATGAGGCTCAGAACCGGGAGTACAAGTTCGCTCATCCAGCGAGGCCTCCAAGCAGGCGCGTTACCGAGTCGTTGATGACGGGCAGAATCCAGTTCGGCGCCACGCCCGTGACCAGCATCAGAACCAGCAGCGGCGCGATTGCCAGCGCCTCGCGCGGCTCGATCTCAAGGTGAACGTCGCGCCAGCGCATGTTGAAGGGGCCGTGCAGCACGCTGCGAATGCCCTTCAGGATGTAGGCGCCGGTGAAGAGCAGACCAATCATCGCCAGCGCCGTCAGCAGGGTGAAGACCGGCCAGGCGCCCCGCACGACGAGGAACTCGCCGACGAAGCCGTTGAGGCCCGGCAGACCCAGGCTGGCCATGCTGGTGAAGATAAAAATGCTGCCGTAAATGGGCGCCTTCACCCAGAAGCCGCCGTACTGCCTCAGGTCGCGCGTGTGCGTCTTGTGATAGATGGCCCCCGCCAGCAGGAACATGCCGGCCGAACTGAGGCCATGGTTGAACATCTGCAGCACGGCGCCGTTGGTCGCCAGAATTGCGTCCTGCATGCGCTCCGTGCCGCCCAGCACGAACTGCTCGCCCCAGGCCTGGGCGGCGACCGCCAGCCCCAGCACGACGAAGCCCATGTGATTGACCGAACTGTAGGCCACCAGGCGTTTGATATCGTTCTGGCCGAAGGCAGCGAAGGCCCCCAGCACCACGCCCAGGATGGCCAGCACCGCGAAGAGCGTGGCCGCGTTGGTCGGCGGCAGGCCAAGAATCTGCACCGGCGCGACCCACACGTCCGGGAAGAGCGGGATCACCAAGCGCAGGAACCCGTAGGCGCCCAGCTTCAGCATCGCGCCCGCCAGCAGCATTGAGCCGGCGGTTGGCGCCTCGCTGTGCGCGTCGGGCAGCCAGGTATGGAAGGGCCAGACCGGCACCTTGATGGCGAAGGCCACGAAGAAGCCGATGAAGGCGAAGGCCTTGACCGTCTCCAGCGGGATGCCGAGGAAGGTGGCGCCGACCGTGTTGGCCAGCGTCGGCCAGGTCTGCGTCAGGGTGACGATGTCGAAGCTCGGCGCGCCCAACTCGGCGGAGACCGCCCAGCCCACCAGCTGCGTGGCCAGCAGGAAGCCCAGCGAGCCGCCCAGCGAGTAAATCATGAATTTGACCGAGGCGTACTGGCGCCCGGGGCCGCCCCACTGGTTGATTAGGAAGAACATCGGCACCAAGCTGAGCTCCCAGAAGAGGAAGAAGGTCAGCAGGTCGAGGGTGACGAAGACGCCCATCAGGCCGGTCTGGAAGAAGAGCAGCAGCGCCATGTGCATGTTGACGCGCTCTTCAATCTCCCAGCTGACCAGCACCGCCAGCGGCGTCAGGATGCCGGTGAGCAGCACCAGCACCGCGCTTATGCCGTCGATGCCGACGTGCCAGGAAGCGCCCAGCAATTCAAACCAGGGGTAACTCTGCTCAAGCACGTAGCCTGGGCTCTGTGGGCCCAGCTGGTAGTAGCGGAAGGCCAGGATGGCCAGCAGCGCCAGCGCCAGGCCCAAGCCCAGCGCGACCCAGCGCACCAGGCGTTTTTGTTGCGGCAGGATCAGCAGCAGCAGCGCTGCCAGCGCCGGCGCGACAACCAGCGCCGACAGCAGATCCATGCCCAGTACCGAGTCAATCATGCCCGTCCAGTCTCCACGCCCGTCAACCGGTCGTTACCAGCGCGCCGGCCGAAGCGGCGAAGACGATGCCGATCAAAATCGCTGCGATAGCGATGTACAGCAGATACTGCTGCACGCGCCCCGTTTGCACGTGGCGCAGGCGCAGGCCGAAGGCGACGATGCCCTCGGGGATGCCGTCGCCCACGCCGTCAATCAACCAGGTGTTGAGCAGCTTGAACAGGTCGCCAATCCAGGCGAAGACGCGCCCGATAAAATGCAGCAGGCCGTCGATCAGGCCACGGTCGATGAATTCGCTGACCACCTCGCTGGAGACCCAGTGGGAGGGGCGCACGAAAATGCGCTCGTAGAGTTCGTCCAGGTAGTACTTGTTGCGCAGCGTGTTGTGCAACTCTGCGCCGAGCAGCTTCACCAGCGGATCCGGCTCACCGGCGCGCAGGGGCCGGCGCCAGTACATGCGGTGCCCCAGATACAGCCCGCCCAGCGCGACCAGGAAGGAGGTCGCCACCGGCACCAGCGCGAAGGGCGGCGGGGAAACCTGCATGTCCGGCACTGCGCTGAAGAAAGCCGTGACGCTGTTGTGCGGCAAGGTCTCGATCACGAAGTGGTGGAAGCGGTTGCCGCCCACTGCCTCGGGCGAAAAGAGCCCGCCGAACAGCGGAAAGTCCTCAGGCACGCCGAGGTACCCGGCGATGATGGCGAAGAATGCCAGGCCCAGCAGCGGCAGCGTCATGGTCACGCTGACGAGGCCCTGGCCCAGGCCGGCGTGACGCGCGGCCTCGCTGCGCGGTTCGCCGCGGAAGGTCAGGCCCAGCTGGCGCATGGTGTAGAAGGCCGTCAGGAAGGCGGCCAGCGCCAACAGGATGAAGACCAGCACCTGCGGCAGATAGCCGTGCGTCACCCCCTGCCAGGCGTCCGCCAGAATTTCGTCTTTCGACCAGAAGCCGGCGGTTAGCAGCGGGAAGCCGGCCAGCGAAAAGCCGCCCACCAGGAAGGTGAGGAAGGTGACCGGCATGCGCTGTTGCAGGCCGCCCATGTTCATCATGTCCTGCGGGTCGAAGGGCGCGTCGTGGCCTTCCTCATGCGCCTCGTGGTCGTGGTGGTCGTCGTGCCCGCTGTGCGCGTGCGTGTGGTGCTCACCATGTTCCATGCCGTGAATGACCGAGCCGGAAGCCATGAAGAGCAGCGCCTTGAAAAAGGCGTGCGTGATGAGGTGGAAGGCGGCCGCCACCCAGGCGCCGATGCCCAGCGCGGCCATCATGAAGCCCAGTTGCGAAATGGTCGACCAGGCCAGCACGCGCTTGACGTCGTTCTGCGCCAGCGCGATGGTCGCGGCGAAGAGCGCCGTGCCCGCGCCGACCAGCGCCATCAGCAGCAGCGGGCTGTTGAAGAGGCCGTGATGCGGGTCCGCGCCAGCCACGAAGAGCGGGAACATGCGGATGATGGCGTAGATGCCGGCGGTGACCATGGCCGCGGCGTGAATCATCGCGCTGACCGGCGTCGGCCCTTCCATGGCATCCGGCAGCCACAGGTGCAGCGGGAACTGCGCCGATTTGCCGATAGTGCCGGCGATCAGGAAGAGGCTGATCAATGAGGCTGCGCTGCCGCCGAGGATGATGGCGGGCGTCGTCGCCAGCTGCTCCAGCACGGCCGGGTTGTAGAGGATTTCGCGGAAGCTGAGCGTGCCCGTCTCAAGGTAGAGATAGACGATGCCCAGCAGCATGATAACGTCGGCCACGCGCGTGGTCGTGAAGGCCTTGACGGCCGCCGCGCTGGCGCTCTCTTTCTCGAACCAGAAGCCGATCAGCAGGTAGGAGCAGAGCCCCATGATCTCCCAGCCGACGAAGAGCAGCAGCAGGTTGTCCGCCACCACCAGGGTCAGCATGGCGCCGGCGAAGAGCGAAATCAGCGCGAAGAAGCGCGACTGGCGCGGGTCATGCGCCATGTAGCCGATTGAATAGATGAAGATGCCCAGCACGGCGATGGGCACCATGAAGAGCATGATGACCGTCAGCGGGTCAACCAGCACGCCCATGTCAAAGGCGGTGTTGCCGGTGCTCAGCCAGGGCGTGGCGCTGGCGAAGACTTCCTCGCCGAAGTGATGGCCGCGCGCCCAGCCGGCGCCCGCTACCTGCAGGCTGATGACCAGCGCCAGCAGCACCCCCGCCATCCCGATGCCCACGCTCAGCACGCGGCTCCAGCGCGTCACCACCGGCACCTGCATCCCCTCGTAATCGGGATGGTGGCCGCCGTATTCGTGGTCGGTGGCGGGCAACATGCGGGCGCGATTGCTGATGAGCATGATGAGGAAGAAGGCCAGCAGCGGCCCGGCCGGAATCAGCCAGGGCAGGAAGTTGGGGTCGGCGAGATTGAAATCCATCACAGTCTCTACCACCTGAGCAGGTTCACGTCTTCGACGACGACCGAACGCTTCGTGCGGTAGACGAAGAGGAGAATCGCCAGACCAACCGCCGCCTCCGCCGCAGCCACCACGAAGACGAAGGCCGCAAAGGCCTGGCCGCTCATGTCCTGGGGCGCCAAATAGCGCCAGAAGGCCACGAGGTTGATATTGACCGCGTTAAGCATCAGCTCCACCGACATCAGGATGGCGACCGCGTTGCGCCGCGCCAGCACGCCGTAGATGCCGATGCAGAACAGCAGCGCCGCGACGACCAGAAACATCCACAGGGGAATCATGCCTACTCCTGCTCCTCGTCGCGGGCGATGACGATGGCGCCGATCATGGCCGCCGTCAGCAAGAGCGAGGCGACCTCGAAGGGCAGCACGAAGCCGTTGCCGTCTACCAGCGCGACGCCCAGATCGGCCGCGTTGCCCACGGTGGCCGACAGCATCGTGACTTCACCGGGCGCTCCCCTGCCCCAGACCGGCAGGATGATGCCCGCGGCCAGCAGCAGAAACAGCAACGCGCCGGTGATGGCGGAGAGCCACCACTGCCCGTTGCGCACCTCGCCCAGGCTGGTCATGCTGCGCGTCAGCATGACGGCGAAGACCATGAGGATGGCGATGGCGCCAATGTAGACCAGCACCTGCACTGCCGCGAGAAAGGGCGCGCTGAGCAGCACAAAAAAGCCCGCCACGCCGAACAGGCTCAGGATGAGCCAGAGCGCGCCGTGCACGAGGTTGCGCGTGGTCACCACGCCCAGCGCGCCGCCCAGGATGAAAACACTGAGGATGCCGAAGGCGATCGTCTGCGCGTTCACTTCGATCATGCCCGTTCCCCCTGACCGGGTATGGCCGTCATGCGTCCGCTATCCGGCCGGCCGCGCACCGCCGCAACCGCCGCGTCGGCCGCGCGCAGGGTGCGGCCATGGCGTTGCAGCATGAGCATCACGAGCGCGCCGAGGACGAGGTTGCCGGCCAGCAGCACCAGCGCTTGCGGCACATTGGCGAGGAAGTCGCTCGCCTGCTCCGGCGCCGGAGCCAGCCCGATTTCGACCGTCACCCGCAAGAGGAAGGCCTGCACCAGAATGAGCAGGATCGAGAGCGGCACCATGAACTTCCAGTTGATGCTCATCACCTGGTCGATGCGGAAGCGGGGCACGGTGTTGCGAATGAGCAGCATGAAGAGGTAGACGACGGCGGTCTTCAGGCCCAGCCAGACGAAGCCCAGCGCCGGCAGCTGATCGACGAATGGCCCCCACCAGCCGCCGAGGAAGAGTACTGCGGTCAGCACGGCGACGGTGAAGACGTGCATGAACTCGCCGGCCATGAACATGCCGAACTTGAAGCCGGAGTATTCAATGTTGTAACCGGCGATCAGCTCGGACTCCGCCTCAAGCAGGTCGAAGGGGGAACGTCCGGTCTCCGCCAGGTTGGCGACGAAGAAAATAATGGCCGCCAGCGGCGAGACCACGATGAACCACATGCCGCCCTGGGCGCGCGTGATGTCCTGCATGCCCATCGAGCCGGCCATCATCACGGGGATGAGCAGCGCCAGAATCATCGGCACCTCGTAGCTGACGATGAGCGCGATGGTGCGGAAGGCGCCCAGCAGGGCGTACTTGTTGTTGCTCGACCAGCCGCCGATCATCACCTTGACGGCGCCGATGGAGCCCACGGCGACGAAGTAGAGGATGCCGATGCTCAGGTCCGAGCCAATGTGCAGCGGCGTGAAGGGAATGATGGCCCAGATGAGGACGACGGTGGCGAAGGTGATGATGGGCGCCAGGTTGAAGAGCACGCGATCTGCGCCAGTGGGCGTGATGTCTTCCTTGCTCAACATCTTCAGCGCGTCCGCCACGGATTGCAGCAGGCCGTAGGGGCCGACCCGGTTGGGGCCGATGCGGTCCTGGATGCGGGCCGCAAACTTGCGCTCGATCCAGATGAGCAGGATGACGGACAGCAGCGGCACGGTGGCCACGATCACCACGCCCAGCAGCAGCGAGAGCAAGGTGGCGACTTCCACGTTCCAGCCGGCGCGCACCAGACAGGGCACCAGCGTATTGATTACGTCAACACAGGTCGTCAAGACAAGGCTCCCCCCGCTAGATCCATTCCAGCGCGCGCTTGCGCCAGGCGTAGATCAGCGCGTCGGTCAGGAGGAAGATGAACAGGAAACCTGCGCCAAAGGCGAACCAGTCGAGGCGTTCGTAGGCGACGGCCCAGGGGAAGAGGAATATCATTTCGACGTCAAAAATCAGGAAGACGAGGCCGTAGATGTAGTACTGCACGCGGAACTGCACCCAGGTATCGCCCACCGTCTCCACGCCGCTCTCGTAGGTCTGCTTCTTGAGCGCGTTGGGCTTTTTGGGGCGCACCAGCCAGGCGCCGATGATGGGCAGCGCCGGGAAGACCCAGGCGATGGCGAAAAAGACGCCAACAAAGGCCCATTCGTTCAGCGATTCCATCGTTGCAGGGCCCCCGATCCGCCCGCTTCCAGCTGCCGCGTGGCCGGTTTGTGCCAAATTGGACAAGCGCGGCCAGTATAGCAAAGGCATTTTGCAGTCGCAAGTCGGAAGTCGCGGGCTCCGACGCATCTCACAGAGCCCATTCCCGGCCCGCTGTCCAGGGACTCGCCCCGCGCGATTCGCGCCTGTAGACTGGGATCATGTATCGCATCGTCGAACCCGCAGCCGTGCCCTGGGAGCGCTTCGTCCAGGCCCACCCGCGCGCGCACGTGCTGCAACTGCCCGCCTGGGGGGCGCTCAAGGCCGCCTACGGCTGGCAGGTCATCCGCGTCGGCCTGACAATGCTGGACAGCGACGAACTGGTGGCCGGCGCCCAGCTGCTGCTGCGCTCCTTCGGCCGCATCGGCAGCTTCGCCTACCTGCCGATGGGCCCGCTGGTCACAGCGAAAGACCAGTGGCCGGCGCTGTGGCCCGCGCTGCATCGCCGCGCCGGCCGGCGCCGCGCCTTCATGCTCAAGTGGGAGCCGGGACACGCGCCGGGCTACCGACCCCGCGGCCTGGAGAGCTGGCGTTTCCTCAGCAGCAACCATCACGTCCAGCCGCCGCGCAGCATCCTCATCGACCTGCGCGCGGACGAGGAGCAGATCCTCGCGCGCATGAACCAGGGGACGCGGCGCAAGATTCGCAGCAGCATTAAGAAAGACGTGGCCTGTCGCGAGGCGACCGCCGCCGATCTGCCGGCCTTCACGCAGCTGATGGCAGAGACGGGCGCGCGCAGCAGCTTCGGGGTGCACGAAGCGGACTATTATCGCCGCGCCTTCGAGCTTTTTGTGCCGCAGGGCAACGCCGCGCTGTGTCTCGCCGAACACGAGGGCCGGCCGCTGGCGGGGGTCATGGTCTTTCGCGCCGGCAAACAAGCCTGGTACCTGTACGGCGCCTCCTCTGCTCACAAGCGCAACCTTATGGCCAGCTACGGCGCCCAGTGGGCGGCGATCCGCTGGGCGCGGGCGCAGGGCTGTCAAAGTTACGACCTGTGGGGCGTGCCTGATTCCGATCTGCTGACGCTGGAGGCCAGCTTCCAGACGCGCCACGACGGACTCTGGGGCGTCTACGGCTTCAAGCGCGGCTGGGGCGGTGAGTTGCGCCGGACGGCGGGCGCTCTGGATTGCGTCTACAACCCACTGCTCTACCAACTCTACCGCGTGGCGGTCGCCCTGCGCGCGCGCGGCATGGCGGCGGACTGAGCATGTTGCGGTCGCTGGAAGTTAAGGAGCGCGTGGACTGGAACGAGCGTCTGCGCAGCCTGCCCGCGGCGCAGGTGCTGCAGACCTGGGAGTGGGGCGAATTCAAGCGCGTGACGACCGGCTGGCAACCGCTGCGCCTGGCCTTTCTGCAGGGCAGCGAGCTGGTCGCCATGGCCTCCGTCGGTTTGCGCCGCCATGGCCCGCTGCGCGTGCTCTATGCGCCACGCGGCCCGACGCTCGCCTGGGAGGACGCGCCGTTGCGCGCGGCAGTGCTGGATCAGCTGCAGGGGCTCGCGCGGCGCCACAATGCCCTGTGGCTCAAGATCGACCCCGACCTGCCCTGCGCGACCGGATTGCCTGGCAGCGCTGAAGAACAGTCGCAGGCGCCGGGCCAGCAACTACTCGACGAATTGCAGGAACGGGGCTGGCGCCTGGCCGCCGAGCAGGTGCAGTTTCGCAACAGCATCAGCATCGACCTGGGGCGCAGCGAAGCGGAACTGCTGGCTTCTTTCAGCCCGAATACGCGGCGCAAGGTGCGCCTCGCCGAACGGCGCGAGGTGCGCGTCCGGGCGGCTGCAGTCGACGAACTCGGCACGCTCTACGAGCTGTATCGCATCACCGGCGCGCGCGACGGCTTCCTCATAAGGCCACAGTCCTACTATCACCAGGCCTGGGGCAGCTTTCTGCAGGCCGGCCTGGCTCACGCCCTCATCGCCGAACACCGGGGCGTCCCGCTGGCCCACGTCATCCTCTTTCACTTCGGCGAGCGCTGCTTCTATTTCTACGGCGCCTCTTCGGGCGCGGAGCGGCAGCGCATGCCCAATTACGCGCTGCAGTGGGAAGCGATCCGTTGGGCGCGGGCGCAGGGCTACCGCAGCTACGATCTCTGGGGCGCGCCGGATGTGTTTGACGAAAGCGACCCGCTGTGGGGCGTTTACGGCTTCAAGCGCGGCTTTCGCGGCGTGATTACGCGCAGTGTCGGCGCATGGGATTTTGCGCCTTCGCCGCTGCGCTACCGGCTCTGGTCGGCCGCCTGGCCCAGGTTGCAGCGATTGCGCCGGCTGCGCTGACCTAGAAAAGGGTTTCCGGCAGGTTCAGCAGAAAGCGCAGGCCCAGCCAGTAAAAGACTCCGACCTCGCGCAGGATGTAGGGGACGTGCCAGGCGAGCGGCGGGTCAGCAGCGGGACTGGTGCTGACCGGTTGACCGATGCGCCAAAAGAGCCAGCGCGCCCGCAACAGATGGTAACCATCGCTGACGACGACGGCGCTTTGCCAGCCCCGCTCCGCCATCAGCGCCTTGCTGCGCAACGCATTCTCTTCTGTACTGCGGCTGCTGTCCTCCAGCAGTATGGCCCGCGCCGGCACACCTCGCACTTCCAGCAGCTCGCGGCAGGCATCCGCCTCACTGCGGCTGCGGCCAGCGCCGATGCCGCCGGTGCAGATCACCCACTGCGCCACGCCGCGGGCGTAAAGCATGGCGGCCTGCTGCGCGCGCCGCGTGAGCGCCTGGCCCGGGCGGTTGCCGCGCTCCAGGCCCGCGCCCAGCACAACGATGACATCGGCGGCTTCTGCGTAGTCGATCCTGCCATAGATATGGATCACCGCGGCCGGCAGCAGGAGTGCTTTCAGCAAGAGCAGCAGGGCCACGCGCGCCAGCCGTCGCCTCACTGCGCCAGGCTGCCGCGCCCGAGTACGCGACTGATCTGCTCCATGTGATCGACGTCGTGCAGGACGGTGTTGATGGCTAGGTGCAGGATCGTCATGGCGCCGGTTTCAGGATGGATGCCAGGGCGCGCCAGTTGCGCTTCGTCAAGGCCTTCCAGCCAGATGATGAAGGCCTCACGCCTTTGCAGCCAGCGTTGCCAGGTCGCATCCAGGTCCTGTTGCGCATAGTTGTTGGCCACGACCAGCGCCAGGTGGTCGACGGCGGGGAAGCGCGGTTCGTCCTGCGTCAGCATGCTGCGCGCACGCTCGGCGAATATGCGCTCGAAGTCCGCCAGGTGGCAGAGAATTTCGAGCAGGCACCAACCGTCCGGGCCATCGCGCAGGTCCAGCGCCGCCTGCTGGTCCAGGCCTTCCAGCAAAGCGGCGAGCAGGACGCGATTCTTGCGCAGGCTGCGCAGGGCCTTTTCTCGATTCAGGATGGGCATCGTGCTCCTCGTCAGTGGCTCGCGGCGGAATTACATGGACATTCAGGAAAGCATTCAACTATCAAAATGCTGTTCCGTGCCTGTCTGCCCTGTTCCAGGATGTAAAGGCCAAAAGGAGCGGTCTTTCGACCGCTCCTTAACCAACTTCACGAGCGTTACAGCTGTCAGCATTCACTGAATCCGCACGTCGGACACGTGCGACAGCCTTCAGTGTGGATGAGGGAGAAGGTGCCGCACTCCGGGCACATGTCCGCGTTGCGGAAATGATGCTCCAACGCCTCGTTGGCTGCCGCCACGGCCAGTGATTCGGCGTTGATGGGCAGGCCCAGCTGGTGCGGTTCCTCCTGCTCGAAGAACTGCTCGTTCAGCACCGAGGCCACCACATCCGGCAGCGAGCGGATACGCTGCACCCCCATCCCGGAGGTGCGCGCGCCACCGATGCCGTTCAGCTGGCCGACGATCAGACGCAGCATCTCCATGCGATTCTGCGGCGCCGTCGTACGCAGCTGCAGCGAAATCATGCGCCCCAGACCTTCGGCATCGGCCTGCAGGTCGCTGCCGGCCTTGCCAACCATGATGAAGACCTCGAAGGGGTTGTCCTGTTCGTCACAGTTGATGGTGATGTAGGCCGTGCCGAAGGGCGACTTGCGGCTGACGGTCACGCCCCTGAGTTGCTTCGGCCGCGGGTAGACCTTGTGCGGCGTCGTGACCTGCTCGACGGGCGTTTCGTGGTCGCCATCCTCGTCAGCCAGCATCAGCACCTGCTCGTCACGGCTACCATCGCGGTAGATCGTGCCGCCCTTGCAGCCCAGCTCGTACATGTGCTGGTAGAGCGCACTGACCTGCTCCACGCTGTAGTCCCCGGGCACGTTGCAGGTCTTGCTGATACTGCTGTCGACCCAGCGCTGGATGGCCGCCTGCACGCGGATGTGCTCTTCGGGGGTCAGGTCCATCGCGGTGACGAAGTGCTCGGGCAGGCTGTTGGCGCCCGGATGCTCCTGGTACCACTCCTGCACCAGCGGCACCTGCTCCTCGTGCAGCCCCAGACGGCTCTTGCGGTAGTACATCCAGGAGAAGAAGGGCTCGATACCGGTGGAGGTATTGACCATCGTGCCGGTCGTGCCGGTCGGCGCCTGCGTCAGCAGCGTCACGTTGCGAATACCCTGCTGCAGCACCTTGTGGCGGATGTCGGCGGGCATCTGCCGCATGAAGCCGCTCCTGACGAACTGCTCGCGGTCGAGCTGCGGGAAGCTGCCCTTCTCATGCGCCAGGCCGATGGAGGTCTCATAGACCTCGCGCGCCAGGAAGCTGTAGAGGCGGTCGATGAACTGCACCGATTCGTCGCTGCCGTAGCGGATGCCGAGGCGGATCATCAGTTCGGCCAGGCCCATGTTGTTCAGGCCGACGCGGCGCTCGGAGAGTTGCTGCTCACGATTCTCTTCGTAGAAATATGGCGTGGAGTCGATCACGTTATCGAGGAAGCGCGTGGCGTAACGCGCCGTCCGGCCCAACTCGTCCCAGGCCACGTCGTGCGCTTCGGGGTCGTAAAACTTCGCCAGGTTGATGGCCCCGAGGTTGCACACGCCCCAAGCCGGCAGACTCTGCTCGCCGCAGGGGTTGGTGCACACGAGGCTGGCGAAATTGTGGCTGTTGGACATGTACTCAGTGCGCTCGCGGAACCAGACGCCCGGCTCGGCGCTGGCCCAGGCGCTCTTGATGATGGCGTCCCAGATCTCGCGCGCCTTGACGGTGCGATAGTGCTGCACCGGCCGCCCGGCCGCCTGCCAGGCCTCGAGGTCGCCATCCCAGAGCTCGTCATAGCCCTCGGTGGAGGTGTCCGGGAACATCAGCTCCCAGTCCGCGTCTTCGCGCACGGCCGCCATAAAGCGGTCGGAGATGCCCACGCTGATGTTGGCGTTGGTGATGTGGCCGGCCTGGCGCTTGCTGACGATGAAGTCGAGGATGTCCGGATGCCAGTCGTTGAGGATGAGCATCAGGGCGCCGCGACGGCTGCCGCCCTGCTCGATGAGGCCGGTGACGAAGCTGTAGAGCGCGCCCCATGAGACGGCGCCGCTGGAACGGCCGTTGACGCCGCGCACGTAACTGTGACGCGGCCGCAGGCTGGCGATGTTGATGCCCACGCCGCCGCCGCGCGACATGATCTCCGTCATTTGCGAGAGGGTCAACATGATGCCCTCACGCGTGTCCTTCGGTGAAGGGATGACGTAACAGTTGTACCAGGTCAGCTCCTGGTCGGTGCCGGCCGCGGTGAGGATGCGCCCGGCTGGCACGAACTTCCAGTCCTCGAGCGCCTCGCGGAAGCGCTCCTGCCACAGCTGCTGCAATTCGGGCGTAGTCTCTGCAGCGGCCACGCCGGCAGCCACCCTGTCCATCATGCTGGCCGGGTCTGTTTCGAGAGGCTTGTCGACGTTTTCGATGTCGCGCTCGACGGCGGAGTTATCCAGCAGGCGCACGGTCACGCGGGGTAACTGCAGCGCAATAATCTCGCCAATTTCACGCTGGCCGGTCTGGCTGTCGACGACCACGATGACCGTGTCACCGACGGTGAGGGTAGTGCGGGCAACGTCCTTCAGGGCGTAGCGATCGAGGAAGATTTTGTAGCCCAGTTCGTTCAGCGCACTGCCCTGGATGTCGACCGCGCCGGCTGCCATGACTTCCCCCTCTCCGACCTGATGTATCCCGGGCCCGAAACCGTCTCCAGCAAAGGGCTGCACAACCCGGGGTCCCAATGCTTGGCCCCGTCAGAATTCAAAATGTCTGTCTTCCCGGCGGGCCCACAATTCTAACAAACCGGGGCAAGATGGCAAGCGATTCAGCGAGTCAGATTGTACAAAAGATTGCTGCGAAATCGCGTGCAGCCTGCACGCCCGTTTCCCCGCCTGCGGCCCTATCGGCGCTTGCGCAGGAAGGTTGGAATCTCGATGTCGTCTTCGTCGTACACAACGGGCGAATCCGGCGAGGGTGGCGGCGCAAAGGGAGATTTCTTCTCCTCTTCCTCGCCACTGGCGGACTGGCGCGCACCGCTCGCCGCCGGTCGCTGTGCGTCGGTGGAACGCGCAGGCCGCTGCGGCCCGGAACGGGAACTCATCCCCTTCACCGCGCGCGACTGTTCGAAGCCGGTCGCGATCACAGTAATGCGGACTTCGTCGCCCATCGAGTCGTCGACCTGGGCGCCGAAGATCATGTTCACATCGGGATGCGCGCTCTCCTTGATGATGGCCGCCGCCTCGTTGATTTCGAAGAGCGTCATGTCGGCGCCGCCGGTGATATTGAAGAGGATGCCGCGCGCGCCATCGATGGTCACATCCAGCAGGCTGCTGCTGATGGCATTCTCGGCTGCCGAACGGGCTCGGTCGTCGCCGACCGAGCTACCCACCGCCATCAGCGCCGCACCACCTTCAGACATGATGGTGCGAACGTCGGCGAAGTCCAGGTTGATGAGCGCCGGCACGGTGATGAGCTCGGAGATGCCCTGGATGCCCTGGCGCAACACATCGTCGGCCAGTGAAAAGGCCTGCTGCAACGTCGCGCGCTTGTCGGCAATCTGCGCTAGGCGGTCGTTGGGGATGGCGATCAGCGTGTCCGCCTGTGCCCTGAGCGCCGTAATGCCGTCTTCGGCCACCTTGGCGCGGCGCGCGCCCTCGAAGGTGAAGGGCCGCGTCACCACGCCAATCGTCAGCGCGCCCATCTCTTTGGAAATCTGGGCGATGATGGGCGAGGCGCCGGTGCCGGTGCCGCCCCCCATGCCGCAGGCGATGAAAATCATGTCTGCGCCGCGCAGCACCTCGTAAAGCTCGTCCTGGCTTTCTTCAGCGGCCTTGCGCCCGATTTCGGGATTGCCACCGGCCCCCAGGCCCTTGGTCAGCTTGTCGCCGATGCGCACACGCGTCCCCGCCTGCGACAGCATCAACGCCTGGCTGTCCGTGTTGACGGCGACAAACTCCACGCCGCCCAGGCCCTCGTTAATCATGCGATTGACCGCGTTGTTCCCTCCACCGCCAACCCCGATCACCTTGATCTGGGCGATGTTTTCGCCGCTCCCGATATCGGGACTCACGCTCTCCATGGCCGGCATCCTCCAGGATAATTCCCCGCATCGGGCGAATCGCCCGCAAGCGTGGCGATTATACACATATTGTTCAGGTTACACAAAAACATCAGCCCGGGTCAGTGTTCTCGGGCAGCAGCCGCCGGAACAGCCCGCCCAGCCAGTTGCCCAGCCCTTCGCCAGGGATGAAGCCGCCGTCGCCGCCGCCACGCGCCTCCGCCACTTCCATCTCCAGGCCGAGGCCCAGCAGGCCCACGCTGGTGCTGAAGGCCGGATCGCGCAGCGCATCGGCCATGCCCGTCAGCTTTTCCGGCTGCGCCATCCGCACCGGCAGGCCGAGGGTCTCTTCCGCGACACTGCGCATCCCCGGCAATTGTGAGCTGCCGCCGGTGAGCACCGCGCCGGCGCGCAGAAAGCCATCGTAGCCGGTGCGCCGGATCTCGCGCTGCACCAGCTCGAAGATCTCGGTAGTACGGTATTCCAGCACTTCGGCCAGTTCGTTGCAATGTACCTCGGTCGGCAGGCCTTCACCAAAGGGCTGAACGGTGAAGGTCTTCATAAGGTTGACGGAGCGACGGCGCGCATGGCCGTACTGGATTTTGACCGCCTCGGCCTCGTCGAAAGGCACATGCACCCAGTGCGTGATGTCGCCGGTCAGGTGGTGGCCACCGACTGCGACGACGGCCACATGCCAGACTGTGCCTTCGATGAAGATGGCCATGTCGGTGGTGCCGCCGCCGATGTCAATCACGACAACGCCCATCTCGCGCTCCTCCGGCGTCAGCACGGAGTGGCCGGAAGCCAGCGCGTTGAGGACGAAGCGGTCGACTTTGAGGCCGGCGCGCGCCACCGCATCCTCCAGATTGGCGATGCAGGAGGAGAGCGCGGTGATGATGTGCGCCTCAAGTTCCAGACGGAAGCCGTGCATGCCGACGGGGCTGCGCACCCGTTCCTGGCCGTCGAGCGTGTACTTGCGCGGCACCACGTGCAGCACCTCGCGGTTGTGCGGTATGGCGATGGCGCGCGCGGCTTCCAGCACCCGGCTCATGTCTTCGCGGTTGACGGCGCGCTGGCCGGTGATGCCGATCATGCCACGGTTGCTGCTGGAGGCGATGTGGTCGCCGGCGACGCTGACAAAGGCGCGGTCGATGACGTAACCGCTGCTGCGCTCGGCCTTGTTGACGGACCCGGTTATTGCTGCGGACAGAGCCTCGATGTCGCTGACGATGCCCTTCTTCATGCCGCGCGCGGGCTCGATGCCCACGCCGACGATGAAGATATCGTCCTCGCGCACCTCGCCCACGACAGTGCACACCTTGCTGGTGCCGATGTCCAGCCCAACGACCAGCTCACCCATGTCGCCCGCTATTGACCCCCTGCCAGCGAATAGAACGGCGCGTGTGGATTCACGACGTTGATCTCTGTCGGCCGGATGCCGCGACGCGTAAGGTCGCTCACCAGCGCGTCATACACCTGTATGCGATCCGTCATGCCCGCGCCGGTACCCAGCCACACCTGCCAGCCACCCGCGGCAGTATACCCCAGACCATTGTCCGGATGGTAACGTAGCTGCTCCAGCTGCGGCACAAGACCATGCAATTGCAAGGCTCCGCTGACGATGCCCGCGTCCAGCTGTACATTCGGCCCGGGCGGCCCTTCGAGGCTGGCCTGGGCGCTCACCCGCAACAGATTGCTGCGCTCCTCGCGTTGCAGCATGACCCGCCCCTGCAGGTCTATCCAGGTCGTTACGCCGGCCTGTTCCCATACCAGCGCCGGCTGACGCTCCTCCAGGGAAATCTGTACCATGTCCGGCGGCCAGCCCAGCTGCACCCGGGCCGCCGCCACCGAGGACGAGCGCAGAATGTTGGCCCGCACCGTCGCCGGATTTATGGCGAAGATGTGCAGGTTGGCGATGTCGGCCAGCGCGAACACCTCTTCGCGCGAAAGATTGTCCAGGCCTTCGACGCTGAGCGTGCGCACGTAAAACACGTCGGCGGCGAAGAAGATGACCAGCACAAGGGCCAGCGTAAGCGCGATTATCCCGCTCAGCAGCCGCCAGCCTGGAAAGCCGCCGCCGCGAAAGCCGCCGTGGTGCAGGTCCCGGCGCGCCGCGCTCGCCAGCGCGCCGCGCCAGATGCCCGGTTGCCTGACCGGGCGACGGCGGCTGTCACGCATCCGCGTATCCGTTGCGCGCTCCCGCCATCGCCTGCATCCACATCCTGTCCCGAAGCTTCATTTTAGGATGCCGGGGCGACTTCGTCCAGTTTTACCAGGATACGCCCAGCAGCTCGATCTCCGGCTCCAGCCGCACGCCCTGCTCGCGCAGCACCACCTCCTGGACGTGGTTCACCAGTCGCCGATAGTCGTCGGTGGTCGCGTGGCCGGGATTGATGAAGAAGTTGGCGTGCAGCGTGGAGACCTGGGCCGCGCCGCTGCTGCAGCCCTTCAGGCCGCTGGCCTCAATTAGGCGGCCCGCAAAATCGCCCGGCGGATTGCGAAAGATGCTGCCGAGGCTGGCGCCCGGCGGCTGGCTGCGCTTGCGCGCCGCGCTGAAATCCGCCATGCGCGCGGCGATGCGCCGCGGGTCATCAGGCTGCAGCGCCAGCGTCGCCTGCAGCAGGAGCCAGTCGCGGTCGGTGCGCAATTTCAGGCTGGAGTGTCGATAATCGTAGGCCAGTTCCGCCGCAGTCATCGTTCGCAGCGCGCCGTCGGCCTCCAGCAACAGCGCCTCCTGCAGCAGCGCGGCTATGTCGCCGCCATGCGCGCCGGCGTTGTTGATGACAGCGCCGCCGAGGGTGCCCGGCACGCTAACCGCCCACTCCATGCCGGCGAGGCCGCGCGCCTGGCAGTGGCGAGCCAGGGCCATCAGCCCGCTGCCGGCGGAGGCGCGCAGCCAGTCAGCGCCGAATTCAAGCTCCTGTACGTGATTGATGAGCACCAGGCCGCGCAGACCCTCGTCCGCGATTAGCACGTTGGCGCCGCCGCCCAGCACGCGCAGCGGCAAATCCGCCTCACGCGCATGGCACATGAGCGCCACCAGCTCCGCGCGGGAGTCGCGCGCGCTGTAGAGCCATTCGGCCGGGCCGCCCAGACGCGCCGCCGTGTAGCGCGCCAGCGGCACTTCGGCGCGCAGACGCTCAGCGAGGCGGCCGCTCAGGGGCTTCGGCATCGCCCGTCCGCTCCCTGCGTCGCGTCAGATATTCCGCGCCGATGCGCGGCGCATCGCCGGCGCTCAATATGACGATCAGCGCCGGCGCCTCGACCTCCCGCAGCAGAACCTGCAAGGCCTTCTCCGCACCTGGCACGTGGCGCGCTTTTGGCTGCGCCATGGCGGCCACGAGCGCGGCGCCGTCCACGCCTGGCAAGGGCGCTTCGCGCGCCGCGTAAATATCCGTGACCAGCACCGCATCCGCGTCCACGAAGGCCGCTGCGTACTGCGTTTGCAGCGCGCGCGTGCGGCTGTAAGTGTGCGGCTGCCACAACGCCCAGAGCCTGCGGCCGGGCCAGCGCGCGCGCGCGGCCGCCAGGGTCATGCGGATGGCGGTGGGATGATGCGCGTAGTCGTCCACCACCAGCACGTCGCCCGCTGCGCCGCGCAATTCGAGGCGGCGCACCATGCCGCGGAAGCTCGCCAGCGCCGCCAACGCTGCGGCAAGGTCGACGCCCTGCTGCTGCGCCACGGCCAGCGCCGCCAGCGCGTTGCGCGCGTTGTGTTCGCCCGGCAGCTGCAAGGTCACCTGGCCCGCCAGATGGCCTTCGCGCAGCAGGTCAAACTCGCTGTGGCCCGCCTCGTTCAGCCGCAGATTGCGCGCCTGCCAGTCCGCCTCCTGTTGCGTACTGAAGGTCAGCAGCGGCAGGCCGCTGGCGCGGCGCGACCTGGCCAGTTGCGCCGCCGCCGGCTCGTCCACACAGACGATGAGTGGGCCCTGCCGCGGCAGCAGCCCGATGAACCGCTGGTAGGCCGCCAGCATCGCTGTGTGTGAGGGGAAGCAGTCGGGATGGTCGTATTCGGCGCTGCCCAGCACGGCGACATCCGGCCGCAGCCCGAGAAACATGTGGTCGTACTCGTCCGCCTCGATGACGAAGGCCTTGCCCCGGCCCGCCGCGGCGTTGCTGCCCAGGTCGGGCGCCACGCCGCCGATGATGTAGCCCGGCTCCCGGCCGCAAGCCTGCAACACATGCGCGATCATGGCACTGGTGGTGGTCTTGCCGTGGGTGCCGGCTACAGCCAGCACCTCGCGGCCGCGCATCAGCCGGGCAATGACGTCCGTGCGCCGGGCGACCGGGATGCCCTGCGCGCGGGCCGCGCGAATTTCGACGTGCTGTTCCGGAATCGCGGAGGAGGCCAGCAGCAGCTGCGCGCCCTTGATGTGTTCCGCGGCGGCGCCCGCATGCACTGCCGCGCCCTCCGCCGCCAGCGCTGAGGTCAGGGCATTCAACTCGCGGTCGGAGCCGGTGACGCGATAGCCCTGTTGCAGCATCACCCTGGCGATGGCGGACATGCCGGCGCCGCCGATGCCGACGACGTGCACCTGCTGGCCCGGTATCAGACGTGGCAAGGGGTCTCCTGCGCGCCATGCGCCGCTATGGTGAAGCCGTGCGTCATGCGCAAGCTCCGGCGAGCTGCAGCAATTCGGCGGTCAGGCGCTGCGCGCCATCCGGCTGCGCCAGCGCGCGCGCGGCGGCCCGCATCTGCTGCAGACGGGCTTCGTCGCGCAGCAGGGCGCTAAGGGTCGGCAGCAGTTCCTGCTCCATGCGCGCGTCCTCCATAAGCAGGGCGGCGCCGCGCGCCACCAGCCAGTCGGCGTTGGTCTTCTGGTAGCGCCAGGCCCAGGGGTAAGGCACCAGCAGCGCCGGCAAGCCGGCCTGCGGGAATTCGGCCAGCACGCTGGCGCCGGCGCGGCTGAGCGCGAGATCCGCCGCGGCCTGGGCCAGCCCCATCTCGTGGTGCAGATAGGGAAAGGCCTGGTAGCCGCTCGCATCCGCCAGGGCTGAGCGTTGCACCGCCACTTCCGGCCAGTCGAACTCGCCGCTGACGTGCAGCACCTGCACGCCCTCTGCCAGCAAGTGCGGCAGCACGGCCAGCAGCGCGCGGTTGATGCTGCGCGCGCCGCGGCTGCCGCCGAATACCAGCAGGGTGCGGCGCTGCGGGTCGAGGCCGAAGTGTGCCTGACCGGCAGCGCGCGTCGATTCTGTGAAGGCGCGACGCAGCGGGTAGCCAGTCACGACGGTCGGCACGTCAGGAAACCAGCGTGCAGAGTCCGGCACGGTGAGCGCGACGCGGCTGACGAAAGGGCGCAGCAGGCGAATCGTGGCGCCAGGCTCGATGTCCGGCAGGAAGATGAGCGCGGGCAAACGCAGCAGCCACGCGGCCAGCGCCACCGGCAGGCCGCTCCAGCCGCCGGTGAGCAGCAGGGCGCGCGGCCGCAGGCGGATAATCAAACAGAGCGAAACCAGCAGGCCGGCTGTGAGGCGCAGCGCGCTCTGCAGACGGTGCGGCCAGCTCACGCCGGCCAAGGGCCCGCCGGGGACGACGTGGCAGGCTGCAAAGGGAATCCCTGAACGCGCGACCAACTCCCCTTCGAGACCGCCGCTGCCGACAAAGTGCAGCGCCGCCTGCGGACAGGCCTCAAGCAGGGCCTCGGCGGCGGCCAGAGCGGGATAAACGTGACCGCCTGTGCCCCCCGCTGCGATCAGGATTCGCAATCAGTCCTCTCCGTTCCTGCATGGCGGCCTGACGATAGGGCAAGCGACTCACGCTCAGCATCATGCCCGCCCCGGCCATCAGCACCACCAGCGACGAGCCGCCGAAGCTGATGAAGGGCAGCGGCGTCCCGGTCGAGGGCACCACGGCGGTCATCACCGCAATATTGAGCAGGGCCTTGACCGCGATCCAGACGGTCAGGCCGGCGGCCAGCAGCGCGCCGTAGGAATCGCTCGCGCGGCGCGCGATCTGAAAACCGCGTATCACCAGCGCCACGTATAATATCACGACGAAGGCTGAACCCAGCACGCCCAGTTCCTCACCGATCACCGCGAAGATGCTGTCGGTGTGCGGGGCCGGCAGGAAGCCGAATTTCTGGCGGCCATTGCCCAGGCCCACGCCGGTCCAGCCGCCATTAAGAAAGGCGATGACCGCCTGCTGCACATGGTAGTTGGCCTGGGTCAGGTCGGTCACGCCAGCCAGGTAGGTCGTCACGCGGTCGCGCGCATAGCCTGGCAGAAAGCCGAGCCAGGTCACCAGCAGCATCACCAGCGAGGTCAGGCCCATGGTAGCCAGCAGCTGGCGCCAGTCCGCGCCGGCCAGAAAGAACATCACGGCGGAGGTGACGGTGATGATGGCCGCCGTGCTCAGGTCGGGTTGCAGGATCACCAGGCCGGCGACGCCGCCCACCAGCACCGAAAAGGGGACGAGGCCGTAGCCGAGGCTCCGGATTTGCGCGCGCCGCGAGCTGAGCCAGGCCGCCATGTAGACGACAATCACGAACTCGGCGACCTCGCCAGGTTGCAGCGAGCCCTCGATTAACGCGCGCCGGGCGCCAAAGGTATCGTCGCCGAAGAGCCACACGGCCAGCAGCAGGCCGATGGTGACGAGCAGCATCCAGACGACCAGACGGCGCAGGTAACGGTAGTCCAGCAAGGCCAGCACCGCCAGGCCGATGGCGCCGATGGCGATGTTACGCAAATGGCGCAGCAAGATTTCGGTTTCACTGTCGAAGCTCTGGTAGCTCCAGTCAAAAGTTGAGCTGTAGACCATCAGCGCGCCGATGACCAGCAACAGGATGACGAGCAGCAACAGCCAGCGATCCATGTGGCTCGCCAGCTCGCGCAGGCTGACTCCCTGGCGCAGCCCGGCCGCCGCGGGCGCGGTCACCGCGACGTGCGCCTGCTCCAGGTCGTTCGTTACATTGCTTGCGTCCAGGCTTCCCGCTTCACCTTGCATGCGTCAGAGCCCCTGCACCAGTTGCCGGAAATGCGCGCCGCGTTCAGCGAAGTCGCGGTAGGCATCGTAACTCGTGCCGCCCGGCGACAGCAGCACCACGTCGCCCGAATGCGCCAGCCGCGCCGCCAGGTCGACCGCCTCGGTCAGGCCCGGGACGCAAAACACCGGCGCGTCCTGCCCGCCCAGGCTCCTGGTTTGCGCCGTAATCTGCTCGCCGAAGTGGCCGAAGGCGATGATGCAGCGCGCCTTCTGCAACGCCAGGCGCAGCATGTTCTCCCAGGGCAACTGTTTGTCCTTGCCACCCGCCAGCAGTATCAGCGGCGCATCGTAGCTGCGCAGCGCCGCCAGCACGCGTTCCGGCGCCGTGGCGATGCTGTCGTTGACCCAGGTCACCCCGGCATATTCGCGCACCGGCTCGAGGCGGTGGGCCACGCCGCGAAAGCTGCTGATGGCCTCTGCCATCGCCGCCGCCGGCACGCCCGCCGCGCCCGCCGTCGCGCAGGCCGCCAGCAGATTAAACAGGTTGTGCTCGCCGAGCAGCGGGCTGTCCGCGCGGGCGCAGACCCGCTGCATTGCGCCGGTCGCGCTGCAATGGCCGCCCAGCCACAGCGCCCGGTAAGCATACCACGCGCCGTCACGCAGCGGTCCTTCTCCACCGAACCAGACCACTTGCCCGCGCGCGCGTTGCGCCAGAACGCGGCTGCCGGCGTTGGCGCGCCCGAGCACGGCGCAGTCTGCCGGCGCCTGGAAGTCCAGGATGCGCGCCTTGGCCGCTGCGTAGGCCGCCATCGTGCCGTGGCGGTCGAGGTGATTGGGCGTCACGTTGAGCACGGCCGCGATCTGCGGGCTGCGCGTCATCAGTTCTAGCTGGAAGCTTGAGAGTTCCATCGCGACGACGTCGCCAGCGCGCATCTGCGCCAGGTCATTAAGCAGCACGTGGCCGATGTTACCGCCCGTCCAGACGCGTCGGCCCGCCGCGCGCAGCATGGCCGCCACCAGGGAGGTGGTCGTGGTCTTGCCGGCGCTGCCGGTGATGCCAATGACCTGCGCCGGACAGCGCTCGAGGAACAATTGCGCGTCGTTCGCCAGCGGGATGCCGCGTGCGCGGGCCGCGCGCACGATGGGCGAGGTCAGCGGCACGCCGCCGGAGAGACAGACCAGGTCTGTCGTGTCGAGCAGTCGAGGGGAATGGTCGCCGCTGACGAACTCGACCGCGGCGCCCGGCGGCAACTCGTCGATTACAGGCTCAATGGCCGCCTGGTCGCTGACGACCACGCGCGCGCCCAGGGTCGGCAGCCAGCGCGTCAGCGCGCGGCCCTGCCGGCCATAGCCCAGAACCAGCACGCGTTTGTCGCGCAAGGGATCAGCTGTCACAGGCATGCGGACCTCAGATCAACGCCAGCGCCACGCCCAGCATCGCGCTCAGCAAGCCCACCAGCCAGAAACGCTGTACGACCTGCGTCTCGCTCCAGCCGCCCAGCTCGAAGTGTCCGTGCAAGGGCGCCTGCCGAAAGATGCGCCGGTCCACGCCTCGATAGCGCCGCGACCAGCGCGCCGAGGCCACCTGCAGAATCACGCTCAGGGTCTCTGCCAGCGGCACAATTGCGATCACCGGGAGCAAGAGCCATTGCCCGGTCATCACCGCGACCGTGCCCAGGGCTGCTCCCAGCGCGAGCGAGCCGGTATCGCCCATGAACATCTGCGCCGGATAGGCGTTGTACCAGAGGAAGGCGAAGCAGGCCCCGACCACGATGAAGCAAAACTGCGTCAGAAAGATCTGCTCCTGCAGATAGGCGATGATGCCGTAGGCCATGAAAGCGCTGGCCGAGATAATGCCCGCCAGCCCGTCAAGGCCATCGGTGAAATTGACCGCGTTGGACGTCGCGACGATAAAAAAGGCGCAGAGCGGGATGAAGATGATCGGGCTGACCGGGATGGACTGGGCGACCAGCGGTACGTTGACCGAATTGGCGTAGGAAACGCCGCCCTCATAAGTGGAGATGAAGACCGAGACGATTACGGCCAGCACGACCTGGGCCGCAAACTTCACGCGTCCCGACAGGCCCTCACCCACGGGCCCGCGCGAGCGCTGGATGCCCTCGCGGTCATCAATGACGCCCAGCACGCCGAAGCCCAGCAACACCGCCGCCGGCAACAGGATGCTGGCGCCGCTCACCTGGCGCACGACATTGGCGATGTTGAGGCCGGCCGTGAGCACCACGACAGACACAACGATGAGCAGGCCACCCATCGTCGGCGTGCCCACCTTGCGCTGCTGGCGCTCGCCCAGCTCACTGCGAATCAGCTTGCCGACGCCCAGGCGCCGCAAGACCTCGATCAGCGGCCCGCCCCAGATGACGCCCAGCAGAAAGGTTACGGCGCCGACTGTCAGCGCGAAGGGAAATCCCATAGCTGTCCCGTCGTTTCCTGTCTTCCATTCTAGCGCTGCGGCAGAATCCAGGCCAGGACGACGTGGCGCCTGGGACCGGTTGCGCTAGTGCTGGATGGCCTCCACCGCGCCACCCGCGGCGATCAATTCACGGCGCACAGAATCGGGCGGAATGTTCATCATAATCACGAGGCGTTCTACCAGATTTTTAAAAACTGGCGCTGCAACCGCAACGCCCCAGTACTCACTGGGGTGATCCAGCCTGATGAGTATGCTGACCCGCGGGTCATCGGCCGGCAGGAAACCGACGAAGGACACGACCGAGGTGCCCGTTTCGTAGCCCAGCGTGGTCGGCACCTGGGCCGTACCGGCCATGCCGGCGATGCTGTAGCCTGGCAACGTGGCCCGGTTGGCCATGCCGTCCCGCACAGCAGCCACCATCATCCCGGTCACCTGGCTGGCCGTGACCCGGCTGATCGGACGCCCCAGCGTCGATGGCGTGGACTCCCGCACCACCTCGCCGTCGATCATGCTGTGGAAGACGTGCGGCTGCATCATCAGGCCATCGTTGGCGATGGCGGAGAAGGCCGTCAGCATCTGCAGCGGCGTGGCTGCCAGCCCCTGGCCGAAACTGTTGGTCAGCAACAGGCCATCGTTGTAGTCCTCGTCACCAGGCTCGTAGAGCAGCCCGGGCAACTCGCCCTGCAGATCGATGCCCGTCGTCTTGCTGATGCCGAAGTCGCGCAGACTACTGTAAAAGGCCCGCGGCCCCATCTCGAGGCTGATTGTGGCCGCGCCGACGTTCAGCGAATCCACCAGTATCGTGGTCATGTCAACGACGCCCTGTGCCTTGCGGTCCCAGTTTTCCACGCGCACGCCGCCGGCCTCGATGTAACCTCGATCGAAATAGGTGTCCGTGGGCTGAATTACGCCTTGTTCCAGCGCCACAGCGAGGGTCAGCACCTGCATCAATGAGCCGGGCTCGAACAGGCCATTGATTGCCGGGTTCTGCAGCAGGGTGTCGTCACGCACCTCGTACCAGCTGTTGGGGTCGAAGCCAGGCCAGCTGGCCATGGCCAGAATTTCGCCGTTGCGCGGATCCATCACAAGGATGTTGCCGCGGGCAGCGTCCGTCTGCCTGATGGCGCCAAACAGCTCGCTCTCGGCAAGATACTGGATCTCGCGGTCGATGGTCAGCACGATGTCAGCGCCGCGGTCCTCGCGCCGGTCCAGGGGCACGTCAAAGGGAATGTTGCTCAACATCTGCTCCTGCTCGCGGCCGGCCAGTTCTTCCTCGTAAAAGCCCTCGACGCCATAGTAGCCCTGCAGGTCGCCGGCCACGAAGCCCACCACCTGCGCGGCCAGCGCCCCCTGCGGATAGTAGCGCCGCGCCCGTGGCTCAATCGTCACGCCCAGCAGGTCCAGCTCCGCCACCTGGCGCCCGACTTCGGCGCTGACTCCCGGCGACAGCAAGACCCAGGGGACGTTGCTGGTGATGCGGGTGAAGGTATCCAGTTCGTCCAGCCCCATGATGCCGGCCAGGCGGATGGAGGTCTCTCGCGGCTGTGACACCAGATTGGGGCTGATGCCGATCCGGTATTCGAGGGTGTTAACCGCGAGCGCCTGCAGGTCCCGGTCGTAGATATTGCCGCGCGCGGCGGCCAGACTCAGCGTGCGCTGGTAGCCGGAATTGCGCACACTTTCGAGGTAGCTGGTCACGGACGGGTCAAGCTGAAACTGGAAGGACACGAGGCGCACCAGCAACAACGCACTGGCCAGTAGCAGGCCAGCGATGACGAAGGGCAGGCGCTGCTGCAGCATGTCGTCCGGCAGGCCCTGCCTCATTCGCTGTCCTCCACTGCCTCAGGACTCTGACCGAAGGTATCCAGTTGCTGCTGCAGCCAGCCAGCCATGGTTTCATCATAAACCGGGCCAGGCGTCATCTGCGCCCAGGTTTGCGGCGCAACAGCCGTCCTCCGCGGATCGAAATTCTCCACAATGACATAGTCAATAGCTTCCGGCTTTGCCAGCTCAAAGCCCATTTCCTGCGCCCGGAGCTGCAGCCGGGGCACGCTGCGCAGATTGGCAATCTCCGAGCGCAGGCTCTCGTTAGCTTGCTCCAGCTGGTTGCGCTCCGCAATCAGCAATTCCAGCTGGCGGCCGGTGGTGGCATCCTGCGCTGCCTGCGACAGGTAAACCAGGGCGCCCACGACGAGCGCCATGAGCAGGCCCAGAGCGGCCAGCACCACGGCCTGTCGCTGTCGCCGCCAGGAGGTGCGGCGCAACGCGTGACCGAACCAGGCGCTGTGGCTCACAGCTTCTCCGCCACGCGCAGCTTCGCGCTGCGACTGCGGGGATTGCGGTCGCGTTCCGCTGCGTCCGCCACCAGCGGCCGACGCACCAGGCGCCGCAGGCTGGTGCGCTGCGTGCAGGCGCATACGGGTACCTGTGGCGGGCAGACGCAGTCGCGCTCCTCCTGTTGCAGCCAGCGCTTGACGATGCGGTCCTCCAGGCTGTGGAAGCTGATGACGACCAGGCGGCCACCTGGCCGCAGCAGAGCCAGCGCTTCCGGCAAGGCCCGCTGCAGCGTTTCCAGCTCGTCGTTGACCGCGATGCGCAGCGCCTGGAAGACGCGCGTCGCCGGGTGGATGCGTTCGCGGCGCGCCGGCGGCGTCGCGCCCTCAATGGCTCGCGCCAGCTCGAGGGTGCCCGCGAAGGGGCGCTGGCGCACGATCATGCGCGCCAGGCGCCGGCTGTAACGCTCCTCGCCATAGCGGCGGAACAGGTCGGCCAACTCCTCTTCGCTGCTTTCGTTGACCAGACTGGCGGCGTCCGCCATCCCGGCGCGCGGATCAAAGCGCATGTCCAGCGGCCCGTCGCGACGCAGCGCGAAGCCGCGTTCGGCGCGGTCCAGCTGCATTGACGAGACGCCCAGGTCCAGCAGAATGCCATCGACCGATTGCCAGCCGAGGTTACGGGCCGCCTGGCGCATCTCGCAGTAGCTGCCCTGCTGCAGCACGGCCCGTTCGTCCCAGGGTGCCAGCTGCGCAGCGGCCAGCTGCAGGGCATCCGGGTCGATATCGAGCCCGAGCAGTTGCCCGGCGCCGCCCGCCAGCAGCGCCTGGCTGTGGCCGCCCGCGCCCACGGTGCCGTCGAGGATGCGTTGCGCCGGCAGCAGCCAGGCCAGTACCGCATCCAGCAAAACGGGCGTGTGGGTGCTGGTGGCCGTGCGGGCTGAGTCCCGCGCTTCACCGGGCGCGAGCCCAACTCTTCGACTGAAGCGAGAGGACATGCGCAATTCCGCTATACTTCGGGGACTGGTTCCGCATTCGTGATCACGGCGTTACGCCTGACTATACCATGCCCCACACCACCTCCCCCCACATCCGCACCATCCTCGACAATCTGCCGCAGAAGCCGGGCGTCTACCTGATGAAGGACGGGCGCGGCGAGGTGCTCTACATCGGCAAGGCGCGCCGCCTGCGCAACCGCGTGCGCAGCTACTTCACCAACAGCGCCGAGCACAGCGAGAAGACCCGGCGCCTGCGCGACCGCATCCGCGACATCGACTTCATCGTCGAGCGCAACGAAGTCAAGGCCCTCATCCTGGAGGAGACGCTCATCAAGCGGCATCTGCCGCATTTCAACATCGCGCTCAAGGACAACAAGCGTTACCCCTACATCCGCATCACCTGGCAGGACGACTTTCCGCGCGTCGACGTGACGCGCCGCATACAGCACGATGGCAGCCGCTACTTCGGCCCATACGTCGCCATGTGGGCCGCGCAGGACACACTGCAGACCCTGCGCAAGGTTTTCCCCTACCTCACCTGCGATCGCGACATCGACGGCAAGGACGAGCGCGCCTGCCTGTTCCATGACATCCAGCTCTGCATCGCGCCCTGCATCGGCGCCGTCAATCGCGAAGACTATCGCGCGATGATCGCCGGGCTGATGGCCGTGCTGCGCGGGCGCTCGGAAGAGATCGTGGCGCGTATGGGCAAAGAGATGGACGAGGCCGCCGCCGCGCTGAACTTCGAGCGCGCCGCTGCCCTGCGCGACCAGTTGCGCGCCATCGACATGATTACGCAGAAGAACCGCAGCGTCGGCCACAGCCTGACCAACCATGATGTCATCGCCCTCGCCCGCGACCACCAGGACGCCGTCGCGCAAATCCTCTTCATCCGCAACGGCCGGCTCATCGGCAGCGACTCGCACGCCCTTGAGGGCACCGCCGACGAAAGCGACGAGATCGTCATGCGCGCCTTTCTGCAGCGCTTCTACAACGAAGCCTCGGAAATCCCCAAAGAGGTCATCCTGCCCAACCACGTCGAGGAAGCGCGCATCATCGAGCAGTGGCTGAAAGACCGGCGCGGCGGCAGCAAGGTGACCATCACCGTGCCGCAGCGGGGCCGCAAGCTCGAACTGGTGAGCCTGGCGCGCGAAAATGCGGCGGAGGCGCTGCACATGCTGCGCGCGCAATGGGAGGCCGACAGCACCAAACAGGAGAACGCCATCGCCAGTCTGCAGGCCGCGCTGGGGATGTCACGGCCGCCCAATCGCATCGAGTGTTTCGATATCAGCACCACCCAGGGCACCGCCATCGTCGCCAGCCGCGTCGTCTTTTCGCGCGGCGTGGCGCGCAAGAGCGAATACCGCCGCTTCAACATCCGCTCGGTCAGCCACCGGGGTTCGGACGACTACCAGTCGATGCGCGAGGCGTTGACGCGGCGCTTCGCGCGCCATGTCCGCGCGCGCGAGCAGCGCGACGAGCCCGTCCCCGTCGGGCGCGACAACGACGAGACCTGGCGCATGCTGCCCGACCTGCTCATCGTCGACGGGGGCCGCGGCCAGCTGAACGTAGCGCTGGAAGTGCTGCGCGAATTTGGGCTGCAGGATGCGCTGCTGGTGGTGGGTCTGGCCAAGCGTTTCGAGGAACTCTGGCTGCCCGCTGCGGAGCGCCCCCTGTTGCTGCCCGCGCGCGACCAGGCGCTGTACCTGGTCCAGCGCGTTCGCGACGAGGCGCACCGCTTCGCCATCGCGGGCCACCGCAAGCGGCGCCGCAAAATGGGCCTGGCCAGCCGCCTCGAGACCGTCCCGGGCATCGGCCCGGCCAAACGCAAGGCCCTGCTGAAGAACTTTTCCAATTCCATCGACGCCATCCGCGGCGCCAGCGTAGAGGAGCTGACGGCAGTGCGCGGCATCACGGCCGACCTGGCCGCCACTCTTCAGGCGGAACTGGGCTAGTAGGTGTTGGGATCGGCGATGTAACGCCACCAGTTGTGCGCAATGCCGTCACAGTCGCCAGCCAGGTGTGGCATGTGCCGAAACCACCACAGGAAGTACAGCCGACCGTTGGAGCTCCACTCACTGCTGCTCATTGCGCGAAAACGCTCGCCGTTCAGGTACGGATAGTGGTACCAGTCGTCGGCGTTGCACTGTACTGCGCCCGGATTGCCATAGTCGCAGTCGCGGACAGTGTTGGGCGGGAAGTGGACGTTGCCAAGCTCGGCCATGCCGGGGGTCACGTGTTCACGGCGCAGGAAACGCCGCCACAGATCATCGCGCTCAGGCACGTTTCTGAGGGCATGGCTCAGATGTCCCTCGGCCCGGTGACCGTAACTGTGCAGCATCTCGGTCAGGGTACGTTCCATGTTGTAGACCATAAAGACAAAGCGCCGTCCGGCATGATCCGTGCCGCCAATTGGTGGGGCATTTGAATTTGAGGCGCCCGGGCCGGCCATCACAGCTTCCCAGTTGCCACCGAAGGGCGGTTCGACCAGCCAGACTTCATCGATCTGACCGGTCCTGATGCGCTCGAAGATATTGTGTTCATTGAACAGCGCGTGATGGTTGATGAGCCAGGGATCGCGCTGTGGTGGCGTACCGGTCTCCTGGTAAACGCGCAGGACTTCCAGATAGCTGTGTTCGTCGTAGCGGAATCCGTCCTGCAGGGCTGGCCAGCGGGCGAAATCATCAATCAAAGTGTTTTCTGCAACCACGTAGTTGGCGTAGCCGTAGCTGGCATAGTTCAGGTCACTGATGTGCTGGGAGACAGTCCACGCAGGATCGTACCAGTTCAGGTGGGTGGAATTCTGACACCGTCCTGACTGTGCAGGCGCGGATTGAGGGTGATGACCAGCAGGCGGCGCGTCACCGGCGCGGGCAATGTGGCCTGAAGAGACGCCGGATTGTACTTCTGCGGCAAGGGAAGCCGCCGTGCAAGGCTTTCGCCGGCGCGCGACAGGCCAGCGCCCGGGACAGCTCCCAAAGACAGTTTCAGAAACTGCCTTCGGTCCGTGGCGCGGTCTTCTTTTGCAGTCAACCGACTGTTTACTCGTTTCCGTTATAAATTCGGAGTATGCCGCGTGCAGATTTTGCGTGCCAGTTGCAAATGGGTCCCCCAATACAAGGCCCTGCTGCAGACATTCTCCCGTTCCATCGACGCCACCCACGGCGCCAGAGTCGAGGAACTGGCGGCCGTGCGTGGCATCACGCCAGATCTGGCCGCCACCATCCAGGCGGAGCCGGGTCAGGCCGTGTTAGGATCCACGATGTAGCGCCACCAGTTGTGCGCAATGCCGTCGCATTCACCATCGAGGTGCGGCATGTGTCGGAACCACCACTTGAAATAGGCGCGATCGCTGCCGCCGCCCCACTCGTGGGCGTTAACCATGCGGAAGCGGTCGCCAGTCAGCCAAGGATAGTGTAACCAGTCATCGCTGTTGCTGTTGACCAGGCGCATATTGCCATAGTCGTAGTCCTGGACGGCGTTGGGCGGGAAGTGGACGTTGCCAATCTCGGCCATGCCGGGAGTTACCTGGTCATAGCGCAGGAAACGCCGCCACAGATTGTCGCGTTCCGGCACGTTTCTGTGGGCATGGCTCAGATGTCCCTCGGCCCGGTGACCATAACTGTGCAGCATCAGCCCGGGATGGCGCTCGAAGTTGTAGCCCATGATGACGAAGCGGCGGCCCGCATGGTCTGTGCCGCCCAGTGGCGTACCGTTGGAATTGTAGGCGCCCGGGCCGGCCATGACCGCCTCCCATTTGCCGTCATAGGGAGGGCCCAAATGCCAGACTTCGTCGATCTGGTTGTCGCGCACGCGCTCAATGATGCGGAATTCATCCATCAGCGCATAATAGTTGATCGCATCGGGCTGATGAAAATTCGCGCTGTTCCTGCTGTCCCATGCCGACAGATATGTGTTTTCGTCGTAACGAAAGCCGTCCTGTTTTATCGGCCAGCGGGCGAAATCGTCGACATCGATGTTCTCCACGACCACGTAATTTGCGTAGCCGTAGCTGGCATAATTCAGGTCACTGATGTGCTGGGAGACAGTCCACGCAGGATCGTACCAGTTCAGGTGGGTGGAAATTCTGACACCGCCCTGACTGTGCAGGCGCGGATTGAGGGTGATGACCAGCAGGCGGCGCGTCACCGGCGCGGGCAGGGTGGCCTGAAGAGACGCCGGGTTGAACTTCTGCGGCAAGGGAAGTCGCCGCGCAAGGCCGTCACCGGCGCGCGCCAGACCAGCGCCCGGGACTGCTCCCAAAGACAGTTTCAGAAACTGCCTTCGATCCATGGCGCGGTCTCCTTTTGCAGTCAACCGACTGTTTACTCGTTTCCGTTATATGTTCGCAGTATGCCGCGGGCAGATTCAGCGCGCAAGTTGCAGGATACGCCCCAGACGCAGGGCGGCCCGCTCCAGCAGCTGCGGCGCATCGGCCAGCGCCTCATCCAGCGACATCGGCCGCGGCGTGAGCGAGAGCACGGCCTGCATGCCGGCAGCGTGCAGCTGCGCATCGTGCACCGCCAGCCCGCCCACCAGCGCGACCGTCGGCACATTCCGCTCGCGTGCCAGGCGCGCCACGCCGATCGGCCCCTTGCCGTGGATGGTCTGCTCGTCCATCTGCCCCTCGCCAGTGATGACGAGGTCGGCCCCGGCCAGCGCTTGCGCGAAGCCGCTGTGCGCCAGCACCAGCTCGATACCCGGCTGCAGCTGCGTCTCAAGAAAGGCCATCAGTCCGGCGGCGAAGGCGCCCGCAGCGCCGCCGCCCGGCAACTGCCGCACATCGCGGCCCGTCTGCTCGTGAATCAGCGTGAAGAAGTGCGTCAGCTGTGCTTCCAGCAGCGTGACCTGTTGCGCGTCTGCGCCCTTCTGCGGCCCGAAGACGGCCGCCGCGCCCTGTTCGCCGAGCGCCGGGTTGTCGACGTCGGAAGCCAGCAGCAGCTCGACACTCCGCCAGCGCGGGTCGAGGCTGCTGGCATCGACGCGGACAATGTTTCCCAGCTGCGCGCCGCCCGGCGCCACCTGTTCGCCCCGGGCATCCAGCAGCTGCACGCCCAGCGCCTGCAGACAGCCGGCGCCGCCGTCCACCGTGGCGCTGCCGCCCAGGCCGAGGATGATGCGCGTCGCGCCCGCCGCCAGCGCCGCCGTCAGCAACTGGCCCGTGCCGAAGGTGCTGGCCCGCAGCGGGTCCAGTTCATCCTGCGGCAGCAGCTCCATACCCGAGGCCAGCGCCATCTCGATCACCGCTGTGCGGCCATCAGGCAGCAGCCCCCACTCCGCCTGCACCATTGCGCCCAGCGGCCCTCTTACGGCCAGGCTGCGCCGCTCACCGCCGGCCGCCAGCATGGCATCCAGCGTACCATTGCCGCCATCAGCGACGGGCGCCAGTACGAGGCTGGCGTTGAGTCCGGATTGCTCCAGTCCGCGCGCGATGGCCGCCGCTGCCTGTTGCGCCGTGAGGCTGTTCTTGAAGGCGCCCGGCGCCACAATGATGCGCATGCTCATGGTTGCTCCTTTCCCGTCGCCACAGTATGCCAAATCGCGCCAGCCACGGGTATACTGCTGAAGGTTACAGACGATGAGGGACCGGAATGGACGCTGTCCTCAACGAACTGCAGCAGCGCGGTCTGCTGGCCGGCATGCGCGGTCACTTCCCGCCGGAGCAGGCCCTGCCGATCTGTGCCGCGCTCGTCGAGGAAGGCATCACCATTTTTGAGTTCACCATGAACTCGACGCAGCCGATCGCGGCCATGCAGGCCGTCAAGGCCGAACTGGGCGCAACGGCCTTCTGCGGCATGGGCACCGTGCTCGACGCAGACACTGCCCGGCGCGTCATCGATGCCGGCGCCGACTTCATCGTCTCGCCCGCCTTCCAGCCCGCCGTCGTGCAGGTCGCGCTGGACGCTGACCTGCTCATCGCGCCCGGCGTGCTGACGCCCGGCGAATGCGTACAGGCCTGGGAGATGGGCGTCAGCCTGCTCAAGTTCTTCCCCGCCGAGCCGGCCGGGCCGGCCTACTTCCGCGCCCTGCGGGGCCCGCTGAGCCACATGCGCTTCCTCGTCAATGGCGGCATCAGCGCGGACAACGTCGGCGCTTACTTCGCAGCTGGCGCGACCTGCGCCGGCCTGTCCGGCTGGCTGACCGGCAAGGGCGACTGGCCGCTGGCGGAGATCCGCGGGAGGGCGCGGCGTCTGATGGCCGCGCTGCCGCGGCAGAAGGCCAACGCGAGCTGAGGCAAATGGCATCCGACAGCCAGCACTCCTCATCCACCATGCGGCTCATCATCAAGCTCGGCAGCAGCGTGCTGACCGGCGGCACGCGCAAGCTGGATCGCTGCTTCATGCAGCAACTGGTGCGCCAGATTGCCGAGTTGCACCGCCAGGGGCACGAGATCGTCGTGGTGACCTCGGGCGCGCAGACCGCCGGCCGCGAACGCCTCGGCTTCCCCGTGCTGGACCGGTCCCTGCCCTCGCGCCAGATGCTGGCCGCCGTCGGTCAGGGCCGACTGATGCAGCTCTACAGCGAGCTCTTTGGCGCGCATGAGCTCATCGTGGGCCAGGTGCTGCTGACGCGCAGCGACCTCAACCACCGCACGCGCTACCTCAACGCGCGCGACACGCTGCTGACACTGCTCGACCACCGCATCGTGCCGGTCGTTAACGAAAACGACACGACCGCCGTGGACGAGATTCGCGTCGGCGACAACGACAACATCTCCGCCCTCGTCGCCAACCTGCTGGAAGCCGACCTGCTCATTTTGCTCACCGACCAGCCCGGCATGTACACCTCTGACCCGCGCCGCAATCAGGACGCCAGTTTCATCCAGCAACTGGAGCGCGTGGACGAGACCGCCCTGGCGATGGCCGGCGGGGCCGGCAGCACCGAGGGCACCGGCGGCATGGCCACCAAGTTGCAGGCCGCCCGCCTCGCCAGCCATAGCGGCGTCAATACGGTCATCGCCCGCGGCCACGAAGCAGAGGTACTGCAGCGCATTCTGCGGGGCGAAAACGTGGGCACGCGCATCCCCGCCAGCACCGACCGGCTGCAGAGCCGCAAGCGCTGGTTGCTGGCCGAGATCCCGCGCGGCACCCTGCACGTTGATGCCGGCGCCGCCTACGTGCTGCAGAACGGCGGCGCCAGCCTGCTGCCCGTCGGCGTCACGCGCGTGGAGCAGGAATTCCAGCGCGGCGAGGTGCTGCTGGTCTGCGGGCCGGATGGCAGCGACATTGCGCGCGGGCTGAGCAGTTACAACAGCGCCGACCTGCGCAGCCTTTGCGGCCAGCGATCTGGCAGAATCAGCAGTATCCTGGGCTACAGTTACGGCGACGCCGTCATTCACCGCAACAACCTCGTCCTTTCCGGCTGAGCACGAAATGAGTATGCAATGATGGAAGCGACGCGCGAACAGGTTGACCTGCAGCAGATGGGGCGCCTGGCGAAGGCCGCGGCGATCGAGCTGGCGCAATGTTCAACTGCGCAGAAGAACGCGGCCCTGCTGGCCATCGCCGACGGGCTGGCAGCTGAACGCGTGGCGATCCTCGCCGTCAACGCGGAAGACATGGCCGCAGCCCGTGACGCCGGAACCGACCCGCTCTACATCCGCGATCGGCTCGACCTGGAGCGGCGCATGGACAGCGTCATCGCCGACCTGCGCAAGGTGGCACAATTGCCGGACCCGGTCGGTGAGCGCTTCGACAAGCGCGAGCCGCGCGCAGGCTTGCGCGCCTGGAAGCAGCGCACGCCCCTGGGCGTGCTGGGCGTCATCTACGAAGCCCGGCCGCAGGTCACCGTGGACGTCGCATCACTCGCGCTCAAGAGCGGCAACGCCGTCATCCTGCGCGGCGGGCGCGAGGTGCTGCGCAGCAACATGGCACTGGTGCGCGCGCTCTCGACCGCCATGGCCAGTGTCGGTCTGCCCGCCGCCGCCTTCCAGTACATTCACAGCAGCGACCGGCGCTTCGTGGGCGAGCTGCTGCGCATGCATGAGTACGTCGACCTGATCATTCCGCGCGGCGGCAACGGGCTGCACAACTTCTGCCGCGAAAACAGCACCATCCCCGTCATCACCGGCGGCATCGGCATCTGTCACCTCTACGTCGAGCCAGGCGCCAACCTGGAGGACGCGTTGCAGGTCATTCACAACTCCAAGACCGTCAGCCCGGCGGTCTGCAACGCGCTCGATACCCTGCTGGTGCAGCGCGACGTGGCGGCGGAGTTTTTACCGCGCGTCGTCGACTGTCTGGGCGCGGCCGGCGTAGAATTCCGCGGGGAGCCGCGGGCGCTGGCCTGCGTCGGCGCGGACGAACGCGTCAGCCCCGCCGGCCCGGACGATTTCGACACCGAGTGGTACGCGCTCACGCTGGGCCTCAAGGTCGTCGACTCGCTGGACGAGGCCATCGCGCACATCCGCGCGCACAGCACGCAGCATTCGGACGGCATCCTGACGCAGAACGCGGCGCACGCCGAACGCTTTTGCAACGAGGTCGATGCCGCCGCGGTCTACGTCAACGCCAGCACGCGCTTCACCGACGGCAGCGCGCTGGGCCTGGGCGCGGAAATCGCGGTCAGTACGCAGAAGCTGCACGCCCGCGGGCCGATGGCGCTCACCGAGCTGACCACCTACAAGTGGGTCGTCGTCGGCGAGGGCCACGTGCGCCTGTGAGCGCGCCCGCGCTGATTGTGCTGAACGGGCAGGCCGGAACCGGCAAGGCCTTGAGTCAGTGGCCGCAACTGGAACCGATCCTGCGCGAGGCCCTGGGCGAACTGCGGGTGCTGCGCACGAGCAGCGTGGCCGAGATGGTGCCGCAAGTGCGCGCCGCCTGGGATGACGGGCTGCGCCGCGTCATCGGCGTTGGCGGCGACGGCACGGCGCACTTCCTGCTCGATACACTCATCCCGCTCGCCAGGCGCGGCGCTGACGGGCCGCCGCTGGTCTTCAGCATCCTGCCGGGCGGCACGGGCAACGCCTGGGCGCGCAGCCACGGTCTGCCGCTCTCGTTGCCGCAGGCGGCGCAGCAACTCATCGGCGCGCAGCCACGTCCGGTTGACCTGCCCGAAATCCTGGTGGACGGTCGCCGCAGCTGGTTCCTGAGCATCTCCAGCGCCGGCATCAGCGGCGAGATTGCGCAACGCTCGGATATCCCCAACAAGCGCCCCTGGGCCTACGCGCAACATGCGATTAGCACGCTGCTGCAGCGGCGCCCGCTGGCCATGCGCGTCGAAGTGGACGGCGAGCAGTGGGCCGAGGGCGAGTACTGGCTGGTGGCCATCGCCAACTGCAACAGCTTCGGCAGCGGCATGAAAGTGGCGCCGGACGCGCGCGTGGACGACGGCCTCTTCGATATCGTGCTGCTGGATGGCGCGCCGCGCAGCGAAGTCCTGGTCGCCTTCCCCAGGGTCTACTTCGGCGCCCACGTGACGCATCCGCGCGTGCACATCCGGCGCGGCCGCGACGTGCGCATCACGGGCGAGCAGCTGGGCATGGAGATGGACGGCGTTCCCGGCCAGGCCGACGAGCTGGTCTATACGCTGCAGCCTGGCGGCTTGCAGATGCTGAACTGACCGTTCCAATATCCGTGCCGGTTCAGTCCAGGTGGAACACCTCGGGCAGCGGCATCATGCTTTCGTCGGCGTGGCGCCCGTCCAGGGTCTCGAAGAAGGGCGCCATCTCGTTTTGCCAGCGCTCGTTGACCTCGCGCCCGGCCATGCCCTGCAGCGCGGCCTCGAAATCCGGCGTCTCCAGATAGCCGATCAACAGGCCATCCTCGCGCAGGAAGAGCGAATAGTTGTGCCAGCCCGTCTCGCGCAGCGCGTCCAGCATCTCCGGCCAGACCTCGCCGTGACGCGCCCGGTATTCCTCCAGCCGTTCCTCACGGACCTTGAGCAGAAAGCAGATGCGCTGCATCGTTGCCTCCCCTGCGCTAACGCGCGCCTGCCGCCTGCAGACAGGCCTGCATGTGGCCGCGCGCCTCGGCGGCGATGATGCAACAGTTCTCGAGGCTGTGCCCCTTCGCCTTCGTACCGATGACCTCAAGGTTCAGCGGGCCGTCGTAGCCGTTTTCGTGCAGCACGCGGATGTAACCGACCAGATCGATGTCACCGCGGCCGTTGGCCTGGTCAGCCGGATCGCCAGGATTCTGCTGGCGCCCCTTGCAATCACGAATGTGCACGTGCTTCACGCGTGAAATGACCGCCGCGATGGCCTCGACCGGGTTTTCGCCGGCGCGATGGATGTGCGAGGGGTCCATGTCGACGCCGAAGGCCGGCGAGTCGATGGCCTGCATCAACTGCAGCGTGGTGGGCGTGTTGTAGATCGCCGCGCCCACGTGCGCCTTCACGCAGAGCGTCACGCCGTAGTGGGCGGCCCGCTCTGCCAAAACGCCGATGCTGTCGATGCTCTGTTGCAGCGAGCCTGGCTCTTCGCTTTTGCCGCCGGGGCCGCAGTTGACGATGGGGATGCCGATTTCAGCGGCGGCCTGGTAGGCCAGCTCCATGAGATCCGGGTCCTGGCGCGATTGCTCCATCGCCAGCACCTCAATGCCGTAGTCCTGTGCCAGGCCGCGAATTTTTGGCGCCAGCTCGCGCCAGCGCGTCAGGTCGAGGTGATCGGCCATAATCGGGATGGCCCCCAGTTCGATGCCGTCATAGCCCGCCATCGCCGTGTATTTGAAGGCGCTCTCCACGTCCCAGCTGCCGAAAAGTACCGAATTCACACCCAGTTTCATGCCCGTCTCCCTGTCCTGTTTACCTGATTCCATTCACCGTGACTATCGTGCCGCCCTGCAGCGACTCAATCGCCGCCGACAGCACCTGCTGCGCGGCCAGGCCTTCAGCGCCCGACCCCTCGATCTCTTCCGGACTGGCGCCCTCGCTGATCTGTTGCAGGAAGCGATGGATGCGCTCGGCGAAGGTGTTGGTGAAATCGCCGAAGCCGCCGAAGACCGGATCCGTGTAGACCTGCTTGATCAGGTCGCCGGACGGATACAGCGTCGCCTCGCGCCACATGTCGTCCAGCACGAAACGGCCTTGCGTGCCGCCCACCTCGCAGCGCTCCATCGGGTGGCCGCGCTCAATGTCGTAGCTGGCCGTCAGGTTGCCGATGGCGCCGCTGCTGAAGCGCATGTTGAAGGAAGTGGTGGACCAGATCTTGCGGCCCGGCGCCTTCGTCGCGAAGAGCTGTACCTGTTCGATGTCGCCGCAGAAGTAACGCATCACGTCGACGGTGTGCGGGTTGAGCGCCTTGATCTGGTACCAGGGCGAGCTTTCCGCAGGATTCTTGATCCACATGCTCATGCGGCAGAAGAGCTGATGGCCGATACGCCCCTCGTCCACCCAGCGCCGCGCCACGCGCGCCGCCGGCGTGAAGCGGTGGTTCAGGTTGATGCCGTAGCACAGGCCCAGCTGGCGGGCTTTGGCGACCATTTCCCCGGCTTCCTCGACGACGTTGGAGATGGGCTTTTCGCCCAGCACGTGACAGCCGGCCGCCAGCGCCTGCATGGTCGGCTCGTAGTGGTCGCTGCCATACTCCACGCCGCCGGTGGCCACGTGCGTCACGTCCGGCGCCAGCGCGCGCAACATGGTTTCGGCCTCGTAAAAGGCCGGCACGCCAAAGGCCGCAGCGGCGGCGTCGGCCCGCTCGCGCAGACGGTCGCAGACGCCCACCAGATCGGCCAGCGGGTCCGCCTGCAACAGGGTGGCGTGGCGCCGCCCGATGGGGCCCATGCCGATGACGCAGACGCGCAACATCAACTCATCTCCGGGATTTCGTAGCCGAAGTCCCGCATGGCCGGTTCCAGAAAGTCAAAGTAGTTGACGCCGTCATCATGCTGCCAGCGATTGACAGCTTCGGGCCGCACGATGATGCGCGCCAGGGGGTAGCCCAGCCAGGCCTCCAGGCGCTGCAGCGTCGCCTCCTGGTCGAGCACGAAGTCCTCGAAGCGCACTTCCAGCCAGTTACGTGGCTTCGGGCAGGCCCGCACCAGGTCGTACTGATACTTCCAGCTGGTGGCGCGGCGCAGACGCAGGTCATCGGTCAATGGATAATCGATGCCGAACCGGCGCATGTCGTCGGTCCCGTGCTGCCCAAGTATGCAGTCGCGCGGATTGCGCACCCAGAAGATGTATCTCGCGTCCGGGAAGCGGCGCACGATCCAGGGGTAGACCAGCGTGGTCTCCGGGATCTTCCAGCCACGACGCTGCGTCTTCTCCGTCAGCACGGAATCCAGAAAGTCGTCCAGCAGGTCGCTGAATTCCCGCGGAATGTCGGCGTTGATCAGCCGGCTGAAGTCCCACTTCAGCCCGCCCTTCCAGTCAACGTATCTCGCGGCGACGCGGCAGGCATCGTACATTTTCGCGGGCGGCATGAGGTCGCCCGAACGATTGAGCAGGCGGCCCATGTGGACGCCGCTGGCATAGAGCGTGTGGGATATGGCGCGGGTGCCTGAATGGCCGCGCCCGATGACTGTGACCAGCGACATGTCAGGGGCGCTCCACGCTGACGACCTCTCCGGTCTGCCAGGACTCTATGGCGGCCTCAATGACAAACTGGGCCTTTAGTGCTTCCAGACCCGAGCCGTCGATCTCCTCCGGGGCCACGCCGGCCCTGTTCTGCTCGACCCAGCGACCAATGCGCGACTCGAAGGTCTCGCCAAAGTGCTTCATGCCGCCGACGTAGGCGTAGGTCTCCGTTTCAATCGACATGCGCGGGTAGAAGGTCAGTTCCTCGCAGGCGTTCCGCAGAATGAAGCGTCCCTGCATGCCGACCACGTCCAGCGTCTCCAGGCCAAAGCTGCCGCGGCCCCAGTCGCCATCGTAGCTGCCGCGCAGGGAGCCGATCATGCCGTTGGTGAACTGCATGTTGACCTGCGCGTTGGACCAGATCTTGCGGCCGGTGCCCTTCTTCATGAAGGCCTGCACCTTGTCCACGTCGCCAGCGAAATAACGCATCACGTCGATTGAGTGCGGGTGCAGGGCGCGCATGTGAAACCAGGGCGAACTTTCCTTGGGGTTGTTGATCCACATGGTCATGTTGATCATGTTGAGATCGCCCAGACGGCCGGCCTCGACCCAGCCCTTCGCCTTTTCCGCCGCCGGTGTGAAGCGGTGGTTCAGGTTGACGCCATAACGCAGGCCTTTCTCACGCGCCAGCGTCACCATTTCCTTCGCCTTGTCGATCTCGTTGGAGATGGGCTTTTCGCCCAGTACCGGCAGCCCGGCCGCCAGCAGCTCGATGGTCGCCTGATAGTGATCGCCGCCGTTTTCCACGCCCGCCGTGCACATGCTGACCGCGTCGATTTCCAGCCCGGCGGCCAGCAGCTCCTGAATGGAGTAGAACCCCTGGCAGCCAAAGCGCTCGGCCGCGAGGTCGGACCTTTCTTCAATAATGTCGCACACTGCCACGACCTCGGCATCGTTACGGGCGCTGTACACGCCGGCGTGACGATTGCCGATGCCTCCCAATCCGACGACTGCTACCTTCAGTGTCATGCTTCTGGTTCTCCCCTGTTTCCGCTATCTGCTTTTGCCCGTGCTGCGGCGGCCTTGCGCGCCTCTGCCTGCAGTCGCCGCCCCTCCTTGACGTTGCCGATGAAGAGTGTATCGTAGGCTTGCTGCGAGGAGGTAAAGGCGCCGACGCCCTCCTTGCCGTGCCAGTCCCCCTGGGTCAGCATGGGGTTGGTCAGGCCCGTCTCCGCCTCACGCTGCACGACCCAGGCCTCCATGCGGCGGCGCAGGTCGGCCACGATTCTCGGCTCCTGTTCCGCCAGATTGTTGTTCTCTTCCGGATCCTCGACCAGGTTGTAGAGCTCGAGCGGCGGCTTGAAGTGAAAGTCCGGCTCCAGCGCGACCATCAGCTTCCAGCCGGGCGTGCGCCAGCCCTGCTTGCGCATCCAGGTACACTCCGAAATGTAGAACTCGCTCGCCAGCGAGGCCTGCGCCCCGTCGACCAGTGGCAGCAGGCTGCTGCCATCAAACTGCTGCGGCGAAGGCCAGCTCAACTCGCTCTGGTCGATGCCGGCCAGCTCCATGATGGTGGGCACGAGGTCCTGGTGCTGGTTGTAGCCGCTCACGCGTTTCCCCGCAGGGATGCGGCCCGGGTAGCGGATCATCAGCGGCACGTGCAGCACGTTGTCATAGATGCCGTGATGATCGAACCAGCACTCATGATCGTAGAGCGTCTCGCCGTGGTCCCCATTGATGATGACGATGGTCTCGTCGTAAATGCCGTGAGCCTCCAGCGCCTGGAAGATGGAAGCGATGGCCGCGTCCATGTAGGCGATGGCGCCATCGTACTGCGCGATGATGAAGTCCTTGTCCGTGATGCCAACCGGCATCCAGCTGTTGAAGAAGGATGCGAAGGGCTTGAAGGCCATTACCGGGTCCATCGAGCGGTTGTCCGGGTCCAGTTCGTTGCCGTGGTAAAACATGCGCTGGCAGGGTTCCGGCGGCAGATAGGGCGCGTGCGGGTCCATGTGGCGCAGGAAGAGGAAGAATGGCTGTTCGCCGCCGACCAGACGGTCCAGCTCCGGCAAGGCCACCTCGTTCAGGTTTTGCGCCTTGGGGCAGGGTCCCTCATCGCGGGTGCCCCAGGCCTTGTAGTCGATATACTTGTCGAAGCCGCGTGAGGAGGGATTGCCGCTGAAGCCGACGCAGGTCGTCGTGTAACCGGCATCGCGCAGGTGCTCGGCAACGGTCTTCGCCTCCGGCCGCAGCGGCCCCTTGTGGCGCAGGGCCACGACCTGGGTGCCGAAGCAGTCCATGCCGGTGAGCATGGAAGCGTAGGCGCTGGTCGTCGGGATGTGCGAGCTGAAGGTGTTTTCGAAAAGCGCGCCCTGGCTGGCGAAGCGATCCAGATGGGGCGTCGTTAACTTTGGATAGCCGTAGCAGCTCATGTGGTCGGCGCGAATTGAGTCGATGCCCATCAAAATGATGTTTGGCCGGTCGCTCATAAATCCTCCGGTGCCTCGTCAGCAAAACAGGGGCCGGCGGCAGGAGTCCGCGGCCATGTGGCGGCCATGTTTCGGCCAAGTGGCGGCCACAAACGGGCAGAATAGCGCGAACCGACCATAACGCAAAGTATTGGAGCATGAAATGCAAGAATTGACTGGCAAGACGGCCGTCATCAGCGGCGCCGCGCGCGGCATCGGCCTGGCCATCGCAACTGCCCTGCACGCGGCCGGCGCGACCGTCATCATCGCCGACATCGATCTGGATACTGCGACCCGCAGCGCCGCGCAACTGGGTCCGCGGGCGCTGGCCCTGCCACTGGACGTCGCCTCTGTCGAAAGCTGCCGCGATCTCGTCGACGCTGTCGTCGGGCAGGCCGGGCAGGTGGACATCCTCGTCAACAATGCCGGCATCTGCCCCATCCGCCCCATCGACGAGGTCGACGTCGAGCACTTCGACCACATCGTCGCGGTTAACCTGCGCGGCGTCTTCTTCCTCTCGCAGGCCGCGGCGCAGCACATGCGCGCGCGCCAGTGTGGCCGCATCATCAACATCAGCTCGGTGGGCGGCAAGACCGGCGGCAAGGCCGGCATCCCGGTCTACGCGGCGACCAAGGCCGCCCTATTCTCGCTGACCAAGTCCTTCGCCAACTACCTCGCGCCGAATGGCACGGTCAACTGCATCGCGCCCGGCCCGACCGAGAGCGCGCTCACCGACGCCTGGGACGACCCGCAGTTGATGGCACAGTTGCGTGAAGAAATCCCGATGAAGCGCCTGGGCCTGCCGGCAGACTACGGCGGCGTGGCCGTTTTCCTCGCCTCGGAGACCGCCAGCTTCATCACCGGCGCCACCATTGACGTCAACGGCGGCATGCGCATGGACTGAGCGTCCCCGTCAGTCCAGGTCCTGCGGCGTGAAGGGGACAGGCAGCTCAATCAGCTCCAGCGTAATGCCGTCGGGATCCAGGAAATAGCAGGTAAGGCCGCCCGTGTGGCGCCCGTGCGTGACGCGCACCGGCGCGTCCGAGCGAAACTGCACGCCCGCCGCCTTAAGCCGCGCGAACCCGGCCTCAAGATCGTCGACCTGCAGGGCCAGATGAGCTGCTCCGGGCCGGTTGGTGGCGACGTCCAGCGGCTCGCCGCGCGGATTGACGTACTCGATCAGCTCCAGCAGGTGGCCGGATGGCGAGGAGCCCTGCGGCATGCCGTCGATGTTGAAGAGCGCCACCTTGAGCAGGGCGTCGGCGAAGCCGATCTGGCTGCTGGTGTACTTCTGGTCATGCACCATGCGATGCACCAGGCGCATCCCGAGCAGATCGCGGTAGAAGGCTATCGAACGCTCGAGGTCGGCGACGGTGAAGCTGAAGTGAAAGTAGCTGACAAGGGCCATGGGTTCTCCTGATTAGCGTCTTTTCGTTGTACCTGATTCGTCGCAGCGGCGCATGCCCGCTCAGGACGATTTCTCCCGTGCGTGACGGAGGGGCCGGTTGGTGCGCAGCATGTGGCGGATGCAGGCCTGACTGTGCGGCTCGCGCACCATCGCCATGAAGGCCGCGCGCTCCAGTTCGTGCAGTTCACGCTCGTCAAGCCAGGCCGGAGCAGCCGGAGCGCCACCCGACAATACATACGCCAGACGCCGCGCGATCTGCGCGTCCCCTGCGCTGCACTCGCCCGCCGCCAGCAGCGCCTCAAGCTGCATCAGCAGCGCTTCATACGCTGCCACCCCGGCCGCATACACCGGCTCCGGCTGCGGCGCGCGGTAGCCATCCGCCAGGAAGAGCGCAGTGCGTTTCGCCTCGTGCAGCAGATGCGCGCGCTTCATCAGGACGCGATCCTGCGCGCGCAGCAGATGTTGGTCGCGCGCTTCCGGCGCGGCGGCCGTTACCATGCTGGCCTCCAGCAACTGCGTGAAGAGGCGCTGCAAATGCGGCAGCAGGTCAGCCTCCGGACAGCTGCGCAGCAGCGGTGTCAGGCAGCGCTGCAACAGGGTCGCGCAGCCGCCGCCGGCCGGGATCAGCCCCACGTTGAATTCGACGAGGCCGATTTGCAGTTCACTGTGCGCGACGACCTTGTCAGCGGCCAGCAGCAGCTCATTGCCGCCGCCGAGGGCCATGCCCGCCGCCGCCGCGACGACCGGGACAGGCGCCTGGCGCAGCGCCAGGGCCAGCTGTTGCAGGCGTTGCACGCTGCGCTCCAGGGCGTCGAACTCGCCGGCCTCGATGCGTTGCAGCGCCAGCGCCAGGTTGTAGCCGATGCTGAAGCGCGCGCCGTCATTGCCGATGACCAGCGCCCGGCAGCGCCCCTCTGCGATCAGTTCCAGCGCCGCATGGCCGCTGTCGATCAGCGCGTCATCGATGCTGTTCTGCTTGCTGTGGAACTCCCACAGCGCGACGCCGTCGCCCATGTCGCGGAGGCTGGCGCTGTCGTTGCGCTGCAGCAGGGGCAGTCCCGCTGCGCGCAGCGCGCGCGGGTCGCGCGCGAGGGGGACGTAGTCGCCGGCCTGCGGCTCGTAGCAGGCCTGCACTGCGCCCTGCGCATCGCGTAGATAGAAGGTCGGGCAGTCACGCGCCAGCATCTGGTGCACCCAGTCGGACACGGCGAAGCCGGCCGCCTCGAAGGTCGCTACGGATTCGGCAACGCCCAGGGCATCCCAAAGCTCGAAGGGGCCGGCTTCGTGGTTGAAGCCCCAGTGCTGAGCCTGATCCACGCTGAGCGGCGACTCCGTCACTTCTGGCACGCAGCTGGCCGCGAAGGTCAGATAGAAAGCGAGGTGCTGCTGCAGGAAGCGCCCGGCGCGGTCCGGCGCGGCCAGCAAGTGCCGCAGGCGCTGGCCCAGGTCCCGTTCCGCCTGGGCTGCGCTCACACTGGCGAATTGCGGCGGAGTCGCGGGTTCGTGCGTCAGCGTCTGCAGGTTGAGCGTCAGGCGTTCGCGCCGGCCGTCCGGCCCGCGTCGCTGCTGCCAGAAGCCACGTCCGCTCTTGCGCCCCAGCCAGCCGCGCGTAATGAGTTCTTCATGCAGAGCGGTCGCGCCAGGGTGAGCCAACTGCGCGCGTGCCGCCGACTCCGGCAGCGCGGCACGCAGGTTTTGCGCCACGGCCAGCGCCACATCCAGGCCGACCAGGTCCTGCAGGCCGAAGGTGGCCGTGCGCGGCCGCCCGATGAGGGGCCCGGTCAGCGCGTCCACCTCGCTCACGCTGTAGCCCTGGTCGAGGGCGAGGCCGATGGCCTGCATGCTCAACATGGAGAGGAAGCGGTTGCCGAGGAAGCCGGGCACGTCGCGGCAGACGACCACGTCCTTGCCCAGGGCGCGCGCGCAGAAGTCCTGCATGAAGGCCAGCAGGCTTGCGTCCGTGTCCGCGTGCGGGATCAGCTCGAGCAGCGGCAGCCAGCGCGGCGGATTGAAGAAATGGGTGCCCAGAAAGCGCTGCGTGAAGTCCCGCGGCAGGCCCGCGGCGATCTGCGCCAGCGGCAGGCCGGAGGTGTTGCTGGAGATGATGCAGCGCGGCCCGCAGACCTGGTGCAGTTGCGTCATCAAGGCCTGCTTGACCGCCAGGTCCTCAACGACGGCCTCCAGCACCCAGTCGACGTCGACCAGCCAGGCCAGGTCATCCTCAAGGTTGCCGACGCGGATGCGGCCGACGTCCGCGGCGCTGAACCAGGGCGAGGGCCGCGCGGTCAGCGAGCGTTGCAGATTGCCCAGCGGCAGGGCGTTGCGCTGCGCCGCTGGCGCATCGGCTGTGGTGCCCGCAGCCGGTATGTCCAGCAGGGTCGTCTCGAGGCCGGCGCCAAGCAGCAGCGCCGCCAGCGCGCTGCCCATCGTGCCGGAGCCGATCACGGCGACCCGGTTGATGTGTCGGTAGGTCATGCTGCCTCCTGGTGCCCGCCCCGCTATTGTCGCGCGGCTGGCAAATTGCGCCAGTGCCGGGCACCCGAATTGCGGCAGGCTGCGGGTTCCCGCAGCATCGGGCCCGCGCTACAATCGCGGCTCTGCGCATGGCAAAACGGAGGCCGGATGACGAGGCCCTGGGGCAGTTATGACCTCATCTTTTTCGACTGCGACAGCACGCTGTCCGGCATCGAAGGGATCGACGAGCTGGCACGCCTGAAGGGCAAGGGCTGGCGCGTCAGCGTGCTGACCGAACGCGCCATGAACGGCGAGCTGGACCTGGCCGGCGTCTATGGCCGACGGCTGCAGGCCATCCGCCCCACGCGCGGCCAGGTGAACGCCATCGTGGAACGCTATCAGCAGACCCTGGTGCCAGATGCGCGGGCGGTGCTCGACGCCCTGCAGTTCCTCGGCAAGACGGTCTTCATCATCAGCGGCGGCCTGGCGGAACCGGTGCGTGGCCTGGGCCAGCGTCTCGGCATCCCCGCAGAACAGATTCGCGCGGTGGAGCTGGAATACAACCAGCTGGCCGGCGAGTGGTGGCGCTACCATGAACCCCGCACGCAGCAGCAGCACACCTGGCTCGACTACCAGGTCGGCCCCCTGACCGTCTCCAGCGGCAAGCCGGAGATGGTACGTGAGCTGGCGGGCGAGCGGCCAGGACGCCGGCTGATGATCGGCGACGGCGTCTCGGACCTGGCCACACGCGAGGTGGTCGATCTCTTCGTGGGCTACGGCGGCGTCGTGGCGCGCGACGCGGTGCGGGAACACGCCGAGGCCTTCATCCACAGCCCCAGCCTGGCGCCCCTGCTGCCCGTCGCGGCCGGCCCGGCCGGCTGGCAGCGCGTGCGCGGGACAGCCCACCAGGCCGTGTTTGAGAAAGGCCTGCAGCTGGCGCTGGCGGGCGAACTCACTCTGAAGGAGAGCGAAATGCAGCTGACCTTTGCGGGAGCCTTCGCCAGTGACCAGAACTGACTCCCTGACGCCGGAGGCCATCATCTTCGATATGGACGGGCTGCTGGTGGATTCCGAGCGCGTCTGGCACATCGCCGAAGACGAGGTTTTCGCCAGTCGCGGCCTTGACTACACGGACGAGCTGCGCGCCAGCATCATCGGCCTGCGCATGGATGAATTCATGGCCAAGCTGCAAGCCCACTTTCGCATCGAGGAGCCGCTGGCCGACCTGACGGCCGAGGTCAACGCGAATATGTTGCGCATGATACCCACCATGGTGCAGCCCCAACCAGGCGCCGCGGAGCTGCTGCAGCTGGTGCAGCAGCGCGGCTGGCCGGTGGCCATCGCCTCCAGCTCACCCATGGCCATCATCGACGCCACCCTGCGTTCCCAGGGCTGGGACGAGGTGTTCCGCCTGCGTTGCTCCGCTGACAATGTGGCGCGCGGCAAACCGGCGCCCGACGTCTACCTGCAGGCCGCGAAGTTGCTGGGCGTCGCGCCGCAACACTGCCTCGCGCTGGAAGACAGCCCCAACGGCGCGCGCGCGGCCGTCGCCGCCGGCATGACCTGTTACGCCGTGCCGGACCGCAGCCACAGCCAGCCCGACGCTTTCGCCGGCATTACGCCGCAGGTCTTCGTTGATTTGCACGCCGTGCGCGCCAGACTGGCATGACAAGCCACAACATCGTCGTCGCTACCGACCTGACCGGAGATGGCTTGCAGCTGCTGCAGGCCGCCGAAGACGTGACGCTGCACGCCGCGCGGCCCGGCGAGAGCGCCCTGCGCAGCCGCCTGGCTGACGCCCAGGCGCTGATCGTGCGCGGCGACGTCACGGTCGACAGCGAACTGCTGGAGCACGCGCCGCAGCTGCGCGTCATCGGCCTGGCTGGTGCCAGCCTCGGCAGCATCGACATCGACGCTGCTACCCGGCGCGGCATCATCGTCACCAACACGCCGGGCACCAGCGCCGTCTCCGCCGGCGAACACACGCTGGCCCTGTTGCTGGCGCTCTGCCGAAATCTGGTGTCGGCCCACACCAGCCTGCAGGCCGGTTACTGGCCGCTGCATCGCGCCCGTCAGGCGGGCGTGCAACTGGAGGGCAAGACCATCGGCATCATCGGCTACGGCCGCGTGGGCCACGTGGTGGCGGAGCGCTGCCTCGCCTTTGGCATGCAGGTGCTGGTCTGCGATCCCTACATCGGCGAGGACCAGCCCGCTGACCGGCGCCTGCAAGCGGTGGGTTTCGACGAGCTGCTGCAGCGCAGCGAGTTCATCAGCCTGAACGTCGCCTTCACCGGCGAGACGCGCAATTTGCTCGACGCGGCGGCCATCGCCCGCATCCGCCCTGGCGCGCGCCTCATCAACACCGCCCACGGCGCCGTCTGGGACGAGGCCGCGGTGGCCGCGGCGCTGCACAGCGGTCAGCTGGCCGGCGTGGCCACCGACGTCTTCGCGCAGGAGCCACCGGCGCAGAGCCCGCTCATCGGCCATGACAAGGTGCTGCACACGCCGCACATCGGCGACAACACGCAGGAGGCCGCCCAGAGCCTCTCCACCCAGATTGTCAGCCAGGTGCTGGACGCGCTGCGCGGCCACGATTATCGCCACGTGGTCAACATGCCCTTCCTGCCGGGCACGCCCTGGGCGGAGGCGCGCCCCTACATGCGGCTGGCCGACTGCATGGGCCGCATCCTGCACGCGCTGGCGCGCCAGCCGGTGCGCCGCGTCGCGGTCGAGTATCGCGGTGACCAGCTGGACGCCCTGCTCAAGCCGCTGACCGTGGGCCTGTTGCACGGCATCCTCACGCCCGTGCTGGGCGACCAGGTCAACTACATCAACGCGCCGGTGCTGGCCAGCGGCCGCGGCCTGCAGGTGATGCAGACCCGGGGCCTGAACATGGGCGATTACGCCAGCCTGGTTTCCTGCCACTTCACGCTGGATGACGGCGAAGAGATCACCATGGGCGGCACGCTACTGGACGGGCGCGAACCCCGCATCGTACAGATCAACGAATACGACATCAACTTCGTGCCCCTGGGTCAGCTGCTCATCATGGGCAGCCGCGACCGGCCCGGCGTCATCGGCCGCGTCGGCACGCTGCTGGCCGAAAATGACATCAACATCGCCAGCTGGCAGACTGGCCGCGCCAGCCGCGGCGGCAACACCTTCACGGTGCTCACGCTCGACCAGCCCCTGCCGGACAGGCTGCTCACCGCCCTGCAGGCGCTGGACTTCGTGCGTCACGCCCGTCAGCTGGAAATCCGCTTGTGACGCGCGCGCGTGACGCTGCGTCCGCCCTCTGGCTGGCGCTGCTGATCGCCTGGGCCCTGGCCGGCGTCGCGCTGACGCCCTTTCATGGCGACGAGTCCACCCAAATCCATTCCAGCGTCGACTACGTCACCGCCTTCATCGAGCGCGACCCCTGGCAGTTGAGCGTCAGCGAGCGGGAAGACCGCTCGCATGCGGTCACCCGACGCCTGCTGCAGGGCTCGGTCAATCCCTGGGCCATCGGCCTTGCCTGGCAACTCGCGGGCTTAGGTTTCGCGGATCTGCCGCCGGCGCCAGGCTGGGACTGGGGCCGCGACTACGACGCGAACATCACAATGAACATGCGACCCACGCAGGACAAGCTGCTGCTCAGTCGCCTGCCCCCGGCGCTGATGTTCGCGGCCAGCATCCCCGTGCTCTTCGGCATCGCCTGGATCTTCGGTGGCCGCCTGGTCGCGTTTCTGGCGAGCGGCCTCTATGCGCTGCATCCCGCCCTGCTGCTGAACGGACGCCGCGCCATGATGGAGGGGCCGCTGCTCCTGTTCGGCCTGCTCACCATCCTCTGTGCGCTGCTGCTCATGCAGCGCGGGCTGAATGCGCGCCGGCGCTGGTGGCTGGCGCTGGCGCTGGCCGGCGGCCTGGCGCTGGCCTCCAAGCACAGCGGCATCCTGTTCCTCTGCGGAGCGCTGGGCTGGCTGTGGCTCACGGCCTTGCTGCTGCGCGACCGGCGCCAGTTGCTGGCGGTCACGCTGCGCATCGCGCTGACCGGGCTGCTGGCGCTGGCCGTCTTTGTAATGCTCTCGCCAGCGCTCTGGTCGAACCCGCCGGAGCGGCTGCAGCGCCTGCTGGAGACGCGGGACGAAATCCTGCGCGTTCAGGTGAAGAACTGGCAACCTGAGGGTCTCGGCATGACCACCGGGGAGCGCATCAGCCAGATTCTCACGCAACCCTTCCTGCGGCCGCCGCAGTTCTATGAGGTGGCCGGCTGGTCAGAATACGAGGTCATTACTGCCGAAGTCGACGCCTATCTCGCGTCAGCGCTGGCGGGCCTGCGTCCGGGCGGCCTGGCCGGGGGTGTTTTGACCCTGCTGCTGGTCGGCGGCCTGGCGCTGACCCTGCGCCGGCGCCGGCGCGCTGGCCTGCTGGTCTGGCTACTGCTGACCCTGGCCGTGATGATGCTCAATCCCCTGCCCTGGCAGCGTTACTACCTGCCGCTCCTGCCAATCACCTCGCTGCTGGCGGCACTGGCCATGGCACATGTGATTATGTGGCTCGCCAGTCGTGCGACTCTTCACCTGGAGAAGAATGACTAAGGAGCAGCGACATTAAGCTCGCCGGCCTGACCTGCGAATATCCTGAGAGTGCACCCGGGATCGACACGCCCGGGGCGGGCGCCGAAATCCGCCTGCCGGATGGCTCGGCGCGCCTGGTTGCCGGTTCCGGTCGGCATCGCCGGAGCTGCAAGCTGAGGGAGAACAATTTATCTACTTGCGCGCCTCAGGCCGCATGTGTATACTGCGCCGAATGGTCGCCAGAGAACCTGGCGTCTTCATGTATAGTTGACCTTGCAGGGCAACGAGAGGACAGGGTGATATAGCCGCCCCGGAACTGCGCACCAATCGCAACATTCGTTCCCGTGAAGTCCGCGTGATTTCAGACACGAACGAGAATCTGGGCGTCATGCCAACCGGTGTGGCCCTGGGCATGGCAGAGTCGCGCGGTGTGGACCTGGTAGAAGTCTCGCCGGCCGCCCGGCCGCCGGTCTGTCGTATGATGGACTTTGGCAAGTTTCAGTACGAGCGGCAGCGGCGCGACCGCAAGGCGCGCAAGCAACAGAAGTCCGTAGAAATCAAGGAGATCCAGCTGCGGCCCAAGACCGACAGGCATCACCTGGGCTTCAAGATGCGCGATGCGCGTCGCTGGATTGAGAAAGGCATGAAGGTGAAGGTACGCGTCAAGTTCCGCGGGCGCGAACGCGAGTATCCGGAGATTGCGCGCGACCGCCTGCGAGGGATCGCGACCGAGTTGCAGGATATCGCCGTCGTGGAGCTGCACCCGGGCATGGAAGGCAACAACATGCTCATGGTGCTGGCCCCCATCGGCGACAAGGCCGGCAGATAGCACAAGGCAGACATGGCGAAGAAAACAAAGACAAAGAAGTACAAACTCAAGACCCACAAGTCGACCGCCAAGCGCTTCAAGGTGACGTCGACCGGCAAGGTGCTGCGTACCAAGGGCGGCAAGAGCCATCTGCGCCGGCGCAAGTCCAGCCGCGTTAAACGGCAGCTGGACCGCATGCAGCCCGTCAGCAAGTCCGACGTGCGGCGCGTCAGGACGCTGGCGCCCTATCTGGCCCGCTATCGTGCCAACCCGCCGTCCTAGGCGGCACAACCCTTTGTAATTCGCGCCCGGGCCGCTGCGTCCGGGTTGGTCTGTCAGGAGAGCTTTCGTGCCCAGAACCAGAACCGGCCCCGTACGCCGGCGCCGACACAAGAAAATCGTAAAGATGATGAAGGGCCAGTGGGGAACCCGCGGCCGGCTCTTCAAGCGCTCCAACGAGGCCATGCTCAAGAGCCTCTGGTACGCCTACCGCGATCGCCGCACGCGGAAGCGCGTCATGCGCCGCCTGTGGGTTACGCGCATCAACGCCGCAGCCCGCATGAATGGCCTCAAGTACAGCCGCTTCATTTACGGCCTGAAGCAGGCCGGCGTGGAGGTCGACCGCAAGATGCTGGCTGACATCGCCGTGCGCGATGCTGCCACCTTCACCAAGATCGCCACCATCAGCGAAATGAACCAATAGCGCGAACGCGCGCAGCCGGATCGCCGGCGCCATGCTGACCAGCGCGCAAAACCCGCGCATCAAACTCGTCCAGACCCTGCTCGGCCGCGCTCGCAGCCGCCGCAAGCAGGGTCTGGTCGTGCTGGAAGGCCTGCGCCTGGTCGCCGACGCCATCAGCCAGGGTCACCGGCCGGAGTTCGTCCTGCATACGGCCACAGTCGAGCCGCCGGGCGGGACGCAGGCCATCGCCATCGACCCTTCGCTCATGCGCCACATCAGCGACACGCAGCAGCCCCAGGGCCTGCTGGCCGTCTTCCCCATGCCGCAGGGCGAGCTGCCCGCCAGCGCGCAGCTGCTGCTCATCCTGGACGGCATTCGCGATCCCGGCAACCTGGGCACCATCCTGCGCGCCGCCGCCGCTGCCGGAACGGACGGGGTGTTGCTGGCGCCTGGCTGCGTGGATGTCTGGAACCCGAAGACCTTGCGCGCCGGCATGGGCGCCCACTTTCGCGTGCCGCTGGCCGAATGTGACCTGGCGCAGCTTGAAGCGCGCGCGGCGCAACTGCCCCTGATTCTGGCGGACAGCGCCGGCGAGCAGCCTTACGACGAATTTGACTGGACGACGCCTTGCGCGCTGGTCATCGGCGGGGAGGCCCGCGGCGCCGACGAGCCGCTGCGGCAGCTGGCCCGGGCAAGCGTGCGCATCCCCATGGCCAGCGCTGACTATTCACTCAACGCCGCCATGGCCACCAGCGTCCTGCTGTTCGAGGCGCAGCGCCAGCGCAACCTGACTCAGGGCTAAGCGCGACTACAGGTTAATCATGTGGCCTTCGAGGCCGTGCGCGGCTTCCTTCAGCGCCTCGCCGAGGGTGGGATGCGCGTGCACGTTGCGCGCAATCTCGGTTGCCGTCAGTTCGACGGACTGCGCCAGCGTCAACTCCGGCAACAGCTCGGTAACGCCGTGGCCGATCATGTGCGCGCCCAGAAGCTCGCCATAGTGTTTGTCGCTAATGAGCTTGACGAAGCCGGCAAATTCACCCATGCCCAGCGCCTTGCCATTGGCCTGCCAGGGGAAGCGGGCGATGTTGAGCTCATAGCCGGCATCGCGCGCCTGGGCCTCGGTGTAGCCGAAGCTGGCGATCTGCGGCTGGCAGTAGGTCGCTTGGGGCATGAAGCGGTAATCGAGCGTGACCGTCTCCGCGCCGGCGATGTTCTCGGCGGCGATGATGCCCATGTTCTCGGCCACGTGCGCCAGCGGCTTCTTCAGGGTCACGTCGCCCACGGCGTAGATCTGCGGCGCGCTGGTCTGCATACGTTCGTTGACGTCGATGGCATTCTGCTCCGTCAGCGCCACGCCGGTGTTCTCAAGGCCATAGCCGGTTACGCGCGGCGCGAAGCCGATGGCCTGCAGCACCTTGTCCGCCGTCAACAGCTGTTGCGCGCCTTCCGCGTCAGTCAGCGTGACGCGCGCTTCCTGCGCGTCTTCCGCGATGCTCTCCACGCGCGCGCCGACCAGGATGCGCATGCCGTCGTGCTCGAACTGCTTGTGCAGCACGGCGGAGATTTCCTCATCCTCCAGCGGGACGATGCGTTCCATGTATTCGACCAGCGTCACGTCAACGCCGTAGTTGTGTAGCACGTAGGCGAACTCGACGCCAATGGCGCCGGCGCCCACGATGATGATGCTCTCCGGCAGCTCCGCGCTCATGATCTGCTCTTCGTAGGTGACGACGCGCTCACCGAGCGCCGTGCCAGGCAGCAGGCGGGTCGTCGCGCCTGTGGCGATGACGGCGTGTTTGAAGGTCAGCGTCTCGCTTGCGCCGTCCTCCAGCGCCACCTCCAGACTGTGCGCGTCGTTGAAGGTGGCCCAGCCGTCAAAGCGCTGGATCTTGTTCTTGCGCATCAGGAACTGCACGCCCTTGATCAGACGGCCGGCGACTTCACGGCTGCGCTCGTAGGCCACCGTGTAGTCCATGGTCGGCGCGCCCTGGATGCCGAAGTCCTGCGCGCGCTTCGTGATGATGTGGGCCAGCTCGGCGTTGTAGAGCAGGGCCTTGGAGGGGATGCAGCCGACGTTGAGGCAGACGCCGCCCCAGTACTGCTTCTCGACGATGGCGGTCCTGAGGCCCAGCTGGCTGGCGCGGATGGCCGCCGGGTAGCCGCCGGGCCCGGCCCCGATCACCACGACATCGAATTCCTGCGCCATGCGCGTCCCTCCGCTAGTGGCAGTCAACGGCGCGCATTATAGGCATCCCCTGCGCCGCGGGACAGGGTGGCGTCCGCGGCTGTGATAGGATGCTGCCGGGGGTGAGAGTGGAGGGAATGTGAGCGAAGAGTCTAGACGCTGGTGGAACAACAAAGAATTTCGCAGTAGCCTGCCAGCGATTGTGTTAATCCTTGCGTTTTTTGGTTTGGTGTTGTTCTACAAATACGGGAAGGACAACGTTTCAATAAGAAACGACGGATACTTGTTGAACATCCACACCGAAGTGTTTGGCGTTGCCCTCGGCGCTGTTGTCACCATCTTCGTAATCGACCGCCTCTACGAACGACAACGAAAACAAAACCTTATTGACCGATTGTTCTATGATGCTCGAAGCACTGAACCTGCAGTTTCCAAACGTGCATTCGAAGACATGAAGTATCACCGCCTGATTTACGGAGAAAACAGCATTCTGCGAAGAGCAAACCTAAGGGGAGCAAAGCCTGTAGACGTAGACTTAAACGATGCGTGGCTAGATGGTGCTGACTTGACGTTTTCCAATTTCAGCCAATCATCATTCAAGGATGCAAATCTAAATTGTGCAAAATTATGCTTTGCCAATCTAAACAAGGCAGACTTCAGGTTTGCAAGTCTGAAATCGGCGGACCTCATGAGTGCTATTCTCATTGAAGCGGACTTGTGTCATGCAGATTTAGAGGAGGCAAATCTAGAAAGTGCGGCAATAGTTGAAGATTTTACAAAGATTTATGTTGAATATCTCTTCACACCGGGGGAAATTCTAGATGGGAGCAGAGCGAAAGAGGACTATAGACAATTGATTCTCCCGGATAAGACATTGGCAACGAGACAAACCAACATGCTCAGATTCACCAATGGAGACTTTCGTAATTTTTGGCGTTCGGAAGATCCGAACAACCCAGCGCATCGAACTTACTACAAGGTACTTATCCAAGCGTTGAAGGACGCCGGCATTTATGAAAGTAGTGATTTGGACTAACTTTGTTCCTCATCTCCTGCTGCTTCCTCCTCACGCCGACGGCGATTCAGGGTGACGACGCGGAAGGCTTCGCCGTGCTCGACGCCGATGGGCTTGCCCATCTCGTTGCTGAAGCCCTGGATGAAGCCCACCACTTCCTCGCCCACCTGCGACTTGTGGCATAGCAGCGCCTTGATCTTGCGCTCCCACTGCAATGTCACGTCTACCACCAGCGTCGTCTCGCTGGAAAAGCCCAGGTAGAAATGGTCGACGTTGTGCGGCTCAAGGCCTTCGTCCAGCAGCTCGGGGAAGATGGGGCGCGTGCCCGCGCTGGGGAAGGTCGCGTACATCGTGGCCTCGGCCGTGGCGCGGTGGTCGGGGTGGTTGATGTAGAAGTTGCCGGGCGGGATGATGGTCGTCGGGTCGGTCGTCATCACGACCTGCGGCCGCAGCTCCCGGATCAGGCGCGTCAGGTCGCGCCGCAGTTCCAGCGTCGGCTGCAGCGTGCCGTCGGGATAGCCGAGAAAGCGTACGTCCGACACGCCAAGGACGGCCGCCGCGGCCAGTTGCTCGCGCTCGCGGATCTTGACCAGCTCGGAACGCACGGAGTCCGGTTCGTTGCTGCCGGAGCCGTTGTCGGTGGTGATGCAGAAAGTTACCTGCGCGCCATTGTCCGCCCAGCGCGCTGCCGTGCCGCCCATGCCGAACTCTATGTCGTCCGCGTGCGCCACCACCAGCAGCGCGCGTTCGGGGGTGTAGAAGTCTTCAGTCATCCGTTATTTTCTCCATGTTTGCGTCCATGCCGGACTCCAGATCATCTATCATACAACGCATGAAGGCGTCGGCGACAGCGCCATCCACGACGCGGTGGTCGAAGCTCAGTGACAGGTAACACATTGGGCGGGCGACGATGGCGCCGTCGCGCACGACCGGGCGCTGCTGCACCGCGCCGACTCCCAGGATGGCGACCTGCGGCTGGTTGATGACGGGTGTGCCGGTCAGGCAGCCGCCGGCCCCGAAGTTCGTGATGGTGAAGGTGCCGCCCCGCACCTCGTCGGGTTGCAGTTGGCCGCTGCGGGCGCGCCCGGCCAGGTCTTCAATGGCGCGCGCAATGTTGGGCAGGTCGCGCCGGTCCACGTCACGGATGACCGGCACGATCAGGCCCTCGTCCAGCGCGACGGCCAGGCCGATGTGATACGCATGATGCAGGAAGATGCCGTCCGCGCGCCATTCGGCGTTTAGCCAGGGATGCGCCTGCAGCGCGCGCGCCGTCGCCGCCACGAACCAGACGCCTGGCGTCAGGCGCAGTCCCGGCTGAACTGCCTGCAGGGCCGCCCGCTGCGCCAGCACGGCGCTCATGTCCGCCTCGTAGACGGCCGTGACGTGCGGCGCCGTCCGTACGCTCCATACCATGTGTTCCGCGATGCTGCGCCGCATGGCCGTCAGCGGTCGCAATTCGCCCGGCACGTCCGGCGCGGCCGACCGGGCGGAGCCCGTGCGCGCCAGCCAGGCCTCGACGTCCTTGCGCGTGAGGCGTCCGCCGCGGCCACTGCCAGGGATGTCGGCGGGGTTCAGGCCGTGTTTGCCGATCAGACGCGCCACCGCGGGCGAGAGGCGCAGCTGCGGCGCAACCGGCGCTTCAGCCTCGTCCCCGTCATCTCCGGGCGCGCCGATTTCGGCGATGGTCGTGCCCACGGCGACGGTCTCGCCGGCCGCGACGAGAATGCGCAAGAGCACGCCCGTCGCCGCCGCAGGAATCTCGCTGTCGACCTTGTCCGTGCTCACCTCAAGCAGGGGTTCCCAGGCTTCGATGGCCTCGCCCTCGCGCTTCAGCCAGCGGATGACCGTGCCCTCGATCACGCTCTCGCCCAGTTTGGGCATGGTAACCCTGGTGCGCACGAAGCCCCCTGGCGCCTAGTACGCCGCCAGCTCGCGGATGGCGGCTACGATGTCGTCCGGGCCCGGCAGGAAAAAGTCGAACATGCCGTGGTTGAAAGGCGCGGCGGGCACATCCGGCGCGGCCAGGCGGCGCACCGGGCCGTCGAGGTATTCGAAGGCCTCGTCAGCGAGGATGGCGGCGATCTCCGCGCCGAAGCCCATCGTCAGGTTGTCCTCGTGCACGACCAGCGCCTTGCCGGTCTTGCGCACCGAGGCCAGCACGGCCTCGCGATCCAGCGGCTGCAGCGTGCGCAGATCCACCACCTCGACCTGCAGCCCGTCTTCCTGCGCGACCAATTCAGCGGCAATTTCGGCGTAATGCGCCATCAGGCCCCAGGCGAAGAGCGAGAGGTCGTCGCCCGCGCGGGCGATGCGCGCCGGGCCTGGCAAGAGCGGCTCGTCCTGCTGCGGCACCTCGCCGCGAATGCTGCGATAGCCGAACTTGGATTCCAGGAAGAGCACGGGATTGGGGTCAAGAATGGCACCATGCAACAGGCGCCGGGCATCCCGCGGCGTGGAAGGGACGACGATCTTCAGGCCCGGCACATGCGCAAAGAGCGCCTCGACGCTCTGGCAATGGTAGAGCCCGCCGCCCGGGACGGCGCCGTAGGGCACGCGGATGACGAGCGGCACGTGCCAGCTGCCGGCCGAGCGATAGTACATGCGCGCCGCCTCGCTGACGATCTGGTTGAAGGCCGGGTGGATGAAGTCCGCGAACTGGATTTCGCAGACCGGGCGCAAATCGGCCAGCGCCGCGCCGATGCCCACGCCCACGATAGCCATCTCCGTCAGCGGCGAATCGAGGACGCGCTGCGCGCCATATTTCTCGTAGAGCCCCTCGGTGGCGCGGAAGACGCCGCCGCGCCGGCCGATGTCCTCGCCAGTGATGAATACGCGGTGGTCGTTCGCCAGCGCCTCGTCCAGCGCGCTGCGCAGGGCTTCGATCAGCGTCATCACGGCCATCAGACCAGGCCCTCAGGCAGCGGCGCGCAGACCGGCGCCACCGCCTCGCCGGGCGCGGGTTCGGGCGCGGCTTCCGCCACACGCTGCGCCTCATCGACCGCGGCCCGCGTCCGCGCCTCGAAGTCAGCCACCAGCGCCTCAGTCAGCGTGCCACGCTCCAGCAACGTATCCCGGAAGCGCCCGACCGGTTCGACTTCGCCGGCGGCGGCGACCTCCTCGCGCGAGCGGTAGCTGCGGTCGTCATCATCGGAGGTGTGCGGCGTCAGGCGATAGGTATACGCCTCGATGAGCGAGGGACCGTCGCCACTACAGGCGCGCTGCGCCGCGGCGTGCATCGCGTCATATACCGCCAGGGGATCATTGCCATCGACGGACTCGCCGTAGATGCCGTAGCCGGCGGCGCGGGCGGCCACGGAGGGGATGGCCATCTGCTCCGTCTGCGGCACGGAGATCGCGTAATGGTTGTTCTCCACCAGGCAGATGAAGGGCAGCTGATGGACGCCGGCCCAGTTCATGCCCTCGTGCCATTCGCCCTGATTGGTCGAGCCTTCGCCGAGGCTGGTCAACGCCAGGCGCGGCTGGCTGCTGTCCGCCGGATCCACCAGGCCGGCCTGCTGCCGGTAACGGATGGCGAAGGCCAGGCCCGCGGCCTGCGGCACCTGGGTCGCCACCGTCGACGAGCCGCTGATGATGTTGAGTGAGCGGTCGCTGAAGTGGCAAGGCATCTGCCGTCCCCCGCTCCAGGGGTCGTCGCGGCGGGCGAAGAGGCCCAGCATGAAGTCGGTCGGGCTGCAGCCGAGGGCGAGGGCCATGGCCAGATCACGATAGTAGGGGACGACGTAGTCCACGCCGCGGTTGATGGCGAAGGCCGCGCCCACCTGGGTCGCCTCGTGCCCCATCGCGCTGACGTGAAACTGCACCCGCCCCTGACGGTGCAGCGCCCAGGCGCGTTCGTCGAGGCGCCGGCTGAGCAACATCAGACGATAGATCTCCAGCAGCCCGTCGTCGCCCAACTGCTGCGAGGGACGCGCCCCGGCCTCATCCGTCATGCGCGCTCCCTTGCCTGGAATTGGTCGAGGCGGGCAGCCCGTCCGCCAGCAGCTCCGCTACGTCACGTAACACGGGGCCATCCGCGTCGCCCTTTGCGCTCTCGAGCATCTGCAGGCAGAAAGGACAACCGGTGGCCACAATGTCCGCGCCGGTGGCACTGGCCTCGGCGTAGCGTTCTGCGCCGACCGTGCGCGCGCCCGGCTCCTCTTCCTTCCAGAACTGCGCGCCGCCCGCGCCGCAACAGAAGGAGTCGCGGCCGCTGCGCGGCATCTCCACCAGCTCAGACTGCAACGCGCCGAGGGCCGCGCGAGGCGCGTCAAAGACATTGTTGTGGCGGCCCAGATAGCAGGGATCGTGAAAAGTGATGCGGGCGCCGCGCAATGCTTCTGTCTGCGGCAGGCGGCCCGCGGCGCGCAGTTCGGCCAGCAGCTGCGTGTGGTGGATGACCTCGTACTCGCCGCCGAACTGCGGGTATTCGCTGCCCAGGTTGTGCAGGCAGTGGGGACAGGTAACCACGATGCGCCGGGGTGCCAGTGCGTTGAGGGTTGCCACGTTGCCGCGTGCCAGCTCCTCATAGAGGTACTCGTTGCCCGCGCGGCGCGCCACGTCGCCGCTGCAGTTCTCCTGCGCGCCCGTCACGGCGAAGTTCACCTGCGCCGCGTGCAGCAGTTTTACCAGGGCGCGGGCAGTGAGGGCCGCGCGTGGGTCATGGCTGGCGGCGCAGCCCACCCAGTAGAGCAACTCGCAATCCGGGTTGTCGGCGACCGTCGGCACGGAAATCTCCAGGCCGCGCGCCCAGCGCATGCGCTCGCCGCGGTCTGCGCCCCAGGGGTTGCCCTGGCGCTCCATGCCGTTGAAAGCGCCTTGCAGCTCTGACGGGAAACGCCCTTCCATCAGCACCTGGTCGCGGCGGATTTCGAGGATGTCGTGCATCGGCTCGTTGCCCACCGGGCAGATGTCGGTGCAGGCGCCGCAGCTGGTGCAGGCCCACAGGGCCGACTCGCTGATGACCGAGCCGAGCAGCGGCCGTTCGGATTCGGCGCCGGCGGCCAGCGCGAGGAATTGCCCGTTGATTTCGTAGCGCTTGTTGATTTCCAGCGCGGCGGGAGAAAGCTCCTTGCCGGTGACTGTGGCCGGGCAGACGTCCTGGCAGCGGTTGCACTGGATGCAGGCGAAGGCGTCCAGCAGCAGCGACTTGTCCAGATGCTCCAGGCGCGCGGCGCCGAACTGCTCGCGCGTTTCGTCCGCGAAGTCCAGCGGATCCAGCGCGCCTGGCGAGCGGCGCTGCGGCTGCGTGAAAAAGTTCAGCGGCGCCATGAAGAGATGCGCGTGCTTGCTGTGCGGGAACCAGGGCGCGAAGAGCGCGATGGAGCCCAGCGCCAGCCACCAGAAGACATGCTGCAGCAGCTGCGCATCCTGCGCATTAACGCCGGCGAAGAACGGCGCGACCAGGGTCGCGAAGGGCCGCGCCAGATCCGCTCCGGTGCCTGCCACGGCCAGGGCGTCGCCGAGGAAACGCGCGCCCACGTGCAGCAGGATGAAGCCCGCCACGATGCGCGAGTCGCGGCCGATAGCCCCGCCCTGCACGGCCGGATGCAGGAGCACCTGCGGCGGAAAGCCCAGCGCCGCGCGCCAGGGACGCAACTGGCGCCGCAGCACAAACCAGACCACGCCCGCCAGCACCGCCACACTGAGCAGGTCCGCGGCCAGGCGATACAGGTTGAGCCACAATCCCTGTTGCGCCGGGAAGTGGTAGCCCGGCAGAAAGCCCTCCAGCACGTCGCCCAGGTTCACCAGGGCGTAGAAGCTGAAGCCCCACACCACGCCCAGATGCAGCAGGCTGGTCAGCTTGCGCGTGCGCAGGGTCTTGCGCTGCAAAAGCCAGGCAGCCAGGGCAGCGCGCAGGCGCGCGGGCAGCCGCTCCAGCGGCAGCTCGCGCTCGCCACGCATGACGATGCGCCACATGTCGCGCAGACCCGCCAGCGTCGCTGCAGCCGAAAGCAAGGCCAGCAGCAGAAAAAGCAATTGTTCGCCCGGTGTCAGCATCGCACCCGTTTCCGTGCAAACCGCGGGCAGTGTACCACCATCAGCGCGTCCGCGCTGGACAGTCTCGCGCCCGGCAAGTACACTGCCGACGATTATTCCAGGGGACAAGGAATTACAAATGGCGATTGATTTCGAGCCAGTATTCGAAGATGAGCAGCAACTCAGCGAATACGCTGCACAATTCAGCGTGGACGACCTGCGCCAGGCGAGCGAGGACAGCGTGGCCTGGCTGACGGAGATCGTGCAGGGGCTGACGGACGCGGAAATCGGCTTCGCGCCGCAAGACCCGGAGGCCGACGATCCCTTCGCCGCCGGGGACGAGCAGGAAATCAGCTGGGGCATCGGCCATCTGGTGGCGCACGTCACCGCCAGCTGCGAGGAATGGGCGGGCTACAGTTCGCTGCTGGCGCGCAGCGTCGGCTATCCCGCCGAGCCGCGCCTGCGTTACGAGACTCCCTGGCGCGAGATCGACACGACGGAGAAGGCCCTGCAACGCCTGCAGGAGAGCCTGCGGCTGCGTCTCGGCTATCTGGACGCCTGGCCCGATGAGCCGAATCTGCAGCTGAAACGCGAGCTCTCGCTGCGCTTCATCGCGCACTTCGGCGAGTTCAACGCGACGACCTGCTTTCTCTTCGGCCTGCAGCACGAGGTCGACCACTACGAGCAGTTCGAGGACGTGCGCGAGCAGATCGAGGACGCCAGAGCCAGGGTAACGCAGGGCTGAACCCGGCATGAGCATCCGGCCCCGCCTGCCGCGGGGGATGCGCGACTACCTGCCGGCCGACATGCTGCGGCGGGAATATGTCTTCGGCGTCGTGCGCAATGTCTTCGAGCGCTATGGCTTCGAGCCGCTGCAGACGCCGGCCCTCGAGCTGGCCGAAATCCTGACCGGCAAGTACGGCGAAGACGCCGAGAAGCTCATCTATCACGCGCAGCATCCCGGCGGTCGCGAGGAGCTGGCCCTGCGCTACGACCTGACCGTGCCACTGGCGCGCGTCGTGGGGCAGCATCAGCAGCACATCACCCTGCCCTTCAAGCGATACCAGCTGGCGCCGGTCTGGCGCGCCGAACGCCCGCAGCGCGGCCGTTACCGCGAGTTCACGCAGTGTGACGCGGACATCGTCGGCGTGGCCGGCATGAGCGCCGACGCGGAAGTGCTGGGCGTGGTGCACAGCGCGTTGACAGAGTTGCGCTTCCCGCAGTTCAGCATGCGCATCAACAACCGCAAGCTGCTGACCGCCATCGGCCAGTTTTCCGGCGTGCCCGACGCGCGCCTCGGCGACCTCTGGCGCAGCATCGACAAGTTCGACAAGATTGGCGCGGAAGGCGTGCGTGTGGAGCTGGTCGAACGCGGCATCGAGGCGGAGGCCGTCGCGCGCGTGATGGCGCTGGTCGGCGCGCAGGCGCAAGACAGCGACAGTCTCGACAGCATCGACCAGGCCATGGGCGAACTGCCGGCCGCACAGGAAGGCCTGCGCGAACTGCGCGAGCTGACGGCCAGGCTGGGCGACATGAACATCCCAGCCGACGCCTGGGCCATCGACTTCACCATGGTGCGCGGCCTTGGCTACTACACCGGCCCCATCTTCGAGACCATCATCGAGCAGCCGAATCCCGGCAGCGTCAGCGGCGGCGGGCGCTACGACAATCTCATCGGCCTCTTCCGCCGCGACAGCCTGCCGACGACCGGCGTCTCGCTCGGCATCGAGCGCATCATCGATCTGATGGACGCGCTCGATCTCTATCCCGAGCAACTGGGCGGCACGGTGGTGCAGGTGTTGGTGGCCGTCTTCGACGAGGAGACCCGGCCGCAGGCCACGTGTCTGGCCGCCGATTTGCGCGGGGCCGGTATCCGCTGTGAACTGCAGCTTGAGGCGCGGCGCATCGGGCGCCAGTTACAGAGCGCGGACCGTCGCGGCATTCCGCTGGTAGTGTTGCAGGGCAGCGGTGAGCTGGAGCAGGCGCAGGTCAAGATCCGGCGCCTGGCGGATGGCAGCGAGCGGGTTGTTTCCCGCAGTCTGGTTGCTGAAGAAATCAGGCAGATGCTGACCTGAGCGGAGCCTTCAGGGCAGCGCGCCTTCACATTCCACTGGCACACAGTTGAATATTTCGGCGAAGTGCGCCACCAGGCGCGAACTCACTTCAGCCAGCGATAAATGCCTGCCGGCCAGCGCAGCCATGCTGCTGACTCCGTGTTCGTGGATGCCGCAGGGCACGATGCCCGCGTACCAGCCCAGATCATTGTGGACGTTGAGCGCGAAGCCGTGCAGCGTGACCGCGCGCGCCGTGACGCGCACGCCTATCGCGGCCAGCTTGCGATCGCCCTGCGCCGTATCGACCCAAACGCCTGTGCGCCCTGGCCGCGGGCCGGCCTGGATGTCGAAGTCCGCCAGCGTTCGCAGCAGCAACTGCTCCAGTTGCCGCAGATAGCCATGTACGTCCAGGCGCGGTGGACGCGCATTGCGCGGCAGGCGCAGAATCGGGTAACCGACCAGCTGGCCCGGCCCGTGCCAGGTGACGTCGCCGCCACGGTTGACCTGCAGCAGCTCGATGCCGCGCGCGCATCGTTCCTGCGCCGACCACAGCACATGCGCCTGTTGACCGGCGGAGCCGAGCGTGAAGACGGGCGGATGTTCCAGTAGCAGGAGCCGGTCAGGGGCTTCATCACGCCCACGGACTGCGGCCAGACGCTGCTGCAGCGCCCAGGCTTCGCGGTAGGGCACGCGTCCCAGGCGCCAGACCTCGCAAACTGGCGGCGGGCCGGGCTCAGTCTTCAAGGTCGAGGCCGTAGACCGCCTGCGAAAAGCCGTGAGGTTCCGCCTCCGCGCCGAGGGTCGCGACGGTCTCCTCTTCCACATGGAACACCAGCGTGCGATAGCCGGTGCGATGCGCCCAGTCGCGCAGGGCGGTCAAGAGCTGGCGCGTGAGCGGCCGGGGCGACCAGCAAAAGATTTCTGCGCTGCGCTCGGCGTAGGGTTGCTGGCGGCAGCAGATGAGCGCCTCGTGGCCCGAGGCGTCAAATTGCAGGCGATGCACGCGATGCTGGCGCATTTCGGCGAGCGCGCTCCAGGTATCCGGCCACAGCGTCTCCCACTGCTGCCGCGCGCTGCCAAGGCGGCCGATCGGCATGTACCAGCCGGCGATGCGTCTGGGTGCCGAATCGGACCAGTCGCTGCTGCGGTAGAAGCCCTGGCCGACGCGCGCGGGAATGCCCAGACGCAGGATGCGCGCGCGCAGGCTGAAACCGCGGCTGGCGTACTCTTCCTGCAGCTCCGGCAGCACCAGCGGCAGCAATAGCCTGGTTAACTCACGTTGCTGCAGTTGATCGCGCGCGGCAGCCAGCAGCGCGCTGATGGCGCCTCTCTGGTCGTGGCCGGGCAGCACCGTCGGATGCTCCATGCTGAGGTGCCGCCCGAAGGGCTCCGGCTCGTCGCCCTCGTACAGGACCGTGCTGGCCAGGATTTCGCCGTCCTGCTCGACGATCAGGGGCGTGCCGGCGCCGTGCAGCAGGTGACTCAGATGCAAGGTGCCGGTCTCCACTGACATCCACGGCCCGCCATGCTGCCAGCGCTCGTAGATGCTCAACTCCCTGCGCTGCACATCCTGCACCCGGCCGGCCGCGTCCAGGCGTTGCCAGACGGGGACGTGCGCGCAATACAGGTCTGAAATCCCGGCCGTGTCGTCGAGGGTTGCCTGCCGCACCTGCATGGGCCATAATCCCACTTTGACTCGCCGCCGCATTGTAACAGATTCACCCGATTTCACCCGCAGCCCCGGGATGCCATGACGAAGCGCCTGCTGGCCATCGACGTCGGCAACAGCAATATCCATCTTGGCCTGTGGCAGTCCGGCTGCTGGGCCCACACCTGGCGGGCCCATAGCGAGCCAGCGCGCATGCCGGACGAATACGCCGCGCTCTTGCGCAGTTTGCTGCAGGGCGTCGGCCTCGGTTTTGGCGACATCAACGGCGTGGTCATCGGCAGCGTGGTGCCCGCGCTGACGGCGGCCTTCAGCGAGCTGTCGCTGCGCCAGCTGGCGCTGGAGCCGCTGGTGGTGACGCACGAGACCGACAGCGGCCTGCGCATCGACATCGACCAGCCGTGGCAGGCCGGCGCCGACCGCATCGCCAACGCGGCGGCCGTCCTCGCCCTCTACGGCGGCCCGGCCATCGTCATCGACTTCGGCACGGCCACCACCTTCGACGTCATCACGGCGGACGGCGCCTGGTGCGGCGGGGCCATCGCGCCCGGTATTGGTATCTCGCACGATGCGCTGGTGCAGCGCACGGCGCGCCTGCACGCGATCGACCTGGCGCCGCCGCCACAGCCGCTGGGCCGCAACACGATGCATGCCATGCAGTCCGGCATTTTCTGGGGTTACGTGGGGCTGGTGGAGGGCCTGGTGGCGCGGCTACGGGAGTCCGCGGGCGTGGAGGGGCAGCGCATCATCGCCACCGGCGGCATGGCCTCGCTCTTCAGCCGGCACGTGCCGCTGATCGACGTGGTCGCGCCGCTGCTGGCGCTGGACGGGTTGAGGTTGATCTATGAGCGGAATGCATAACGCCCCGTCCGGCGAAGTGCGAGCTGCTAGCAGTCAGATGCTTAAACCCCCGCGCAAGACAATATGGATCAGTAATTCAGCAGCGATCGGGTTGAGCACGCCGGAAGCACTGGCGGGAGCAGCGTCAACTAAGACAATTAACGCTCTCCCGCTACACTCGCGAGGGCACCCTTTAGTGCTTGAAAACTGAGCTTGGCGGTGTTCGCATCGGGCGCAAAGCCTGAGCGAAGTTGCTCGTTTGGGTGAATGTAATTCCTGAAGTCGCGCAGTGCATGGCCGAATTTCTTATCATCCGGATTTAGCAGGCTGATGTCACACGCAACATCGATAAACTCTGCCAAAGACCAGTCCGGAAATTTCTTAACTTTGCCATCACGGTATTTTGGGCTGGCCGAGGATCGGCCGAATTTTTCTGGCTCTTGCCGAGCCGCGCCAAGGAGGACAGCCTCCAAAACACTGCCACACAGGAAAATGACGGACAGGTACGCGCCTGCGGACAACACTGCACGCGCCTCCTTCAGCCGAGCTTCAATTATTTCGGCCACGTCGGGTTCGACGGGCAATTTCCGTATATCCGGCACCTCGAATTCCTTGTCCAGAAAGCTTTTCCTGGTAACGGCCTTCGTGGCAGGAGCCTTGCCCGAAAGTCTGGCAACAATTTTGCGGCACGTTACCAACGTTCTGACATCGCGTTTGTGACCAGTCAAGTCGCAATACACCTCGTAGCTGGCAAGCATTTGGGACAACACGCTCGCAACGAGCATGTCCGATTCTCGCTCCCAAAAGGCGCGCATTTTCTTCGCTTTGGACTTGCCGTAAGTCCAGTATCGGAAGTCGTGAATATCTACCCTGAAACGTTTGAAGAATTCGGCGAATGTCGCATCAGTGAAATCCAGAACATAACCCTTACCCATGCCCAAGATATTCTCAAGATAGCGCTTCTCTACGGGATTAAGGCTGCTCATACATTAGCCTCTATCGGATTATCAACTTCTTCTACAAAGAGACTACCGGAATTTAGCTCCGACAGGAGCGCATCACACCTCTAATCACACCTGATTGACCGTGCCCTATTTATGCCTACCACATAAAACGCCCCGCATTCACGGGGCGCAGACCTGCTCCACAGCCTGGACTCGAACCAGGAACCTACCGGTTAACAGCCGGTTGCTCTGCCATTGAGCTACTGTGGAATATGGGGCGCAGGATAGCAGTGGCGTATTGCACTGTCAAGCACGGCTTGCATTCGCGGCCGCGGCAGTTAGGCTTGCCGCAGCAGGCTTGCGGGAGGCGAACATGGCGGACGCGCTGTCGGTGCGCAAGGTGGAGGGCGATGCCGACTTCCGCGCCTTCTTCGAGTTCCCCTGGCGCGTGCACGGCGACAGTCCCGCCTGGGTGCCGCCCATGCTCTCCATGCGCCACGAGCTGCTCGACAAGCAGAAGAACCCCGCCTGGAGTTACATGGAGGGCGACTACTACGTCGCCTGGCGCGGCGCGCAGCCGGTGGGCACCATCGCCGCCTTCATCAATCACCGCCACAACGAGTTTCACAAGGAGCGCATCGGCTGGTTCGGCGCCTTCGACGTGCTCGATGACCAGGAGGCCGCGACCGCCCTGCTGGATACCGCCGCCGGGCACGTGCGGCGCCTGGGCTACGAAGCACTGCGCGGCCCGCAGACCTTCACCACGCACGAGGAGTGCGGCCTGCTGATCGAGGGCTTCGGACGGCCGGTGCTGCTGATGCCCTGGAACCCGCCGCGCTACCAGGCGCAGGTCGAGCAGGCCGGCCTCGTCAAGTACGTCGACCTCTACAGCTTCGCCATGAACCGTGACATATCCGCCGACAGCGGCCTGTCGCAGCGTCTGCGGCGCATCACGCAGCAGGTGATGAAGCGCAACCGCATCACCATCCGCCCAATCGAACGCAAGAACCTGAGCGCGGATTTCAGCCACTTTCGCGAGCTTTACAACGCCGCCTGGGACCGCAACCAGGGCTTCGTGCCCATGACCGAAGCCGAGCTGGACGCGCTGGTCGCCGGCCTGGGCCAGTTTCTGGATCCCGACTTCGCCTTCTTCGCCAGCGTGGATGGCGCGCTGGCGGGCTTCGTGCTGGGCATCCCGGATTTCAACCAGGTGTTGCAGAAGGCTGCGCCGCGCCCCGGCGTGCCCGAGCCGCTCACGCTGCTGCGCGCCCTGTGGCACTGGAAGCTGCGCCCGGTCATCGACACGGTGCGCATCCCGCTGCTGGGCGTACGAGCGGAGTATCGCAACAAGGGCGTGGACGTCGCGCTCTATCACCACATCCTCGATGCCTGCCTGGCGCATCCGCGCATAAAACAGGCTGACGGCGGCTGGATTCTGGAGAGCAACGAGGCCATGGTGCGCGTGGCGAAAAACATGCGTCTGGAGCCTTACAAGACGCACCGGCTTTACGAACGCAGGCTACAGGATTAAGGGGCGGCGGGCCTAACCCGCCAGGTGGCGGATGAGATCGTCGGTGGCTGCGGCGGCGTCGGCCTCGCCGTTGAGCACGCTGAGGAAGGCGTTGCGGGCGCTATTGATTGAGGCGCCTTCTTCACCGCCGGCCAGCGGCAGCACGGAGTTCGCCAGCAGTTCGCGCGCGAAGTCCAGATATGGCGTGGCTTCCAGCATCCCCCAGGCCGTGTTGCGCGAGGGCAACATCGCGACGCTGCGGGCGAATTCGCTCTGGCGACCGCTGCCCAGCATCCAGTCCAGGAAGCGGCCGGAGAGCGCCTGGCGCCCGGAGCTGTCGGTGACCAGCACCCACATCCAGCCCTCGAGTACGCTCGCCTGCGCGCCGTCGAGCGTCGGCACGGGGCCGTAGCCCAGCCTGGCGCCGGCAGCCTGCAGGCCGAGCCAGTCGTCGGAGCCAAGCACGGCGGCGTCCAGTTCACCGGCCAGCAGCTGCCCGGCGTAGTTCGCCGTTGTGCTGTAGCCCGTCACCGCCGGGTCGAGCAGCTCCTGGGCCAGCGCCTGCTCGTAGAATTCGAGCGTATGCTGCCAGGCCGCTACGTCCGCGGGCCGCTCCGTGTCTGTCGGCAGGCGTCCGCCCGCGGCCAGATACTGCGTCAGCAGCAGGTTGTTCATCCTGCCAGGATCTGCGGCGGCCAGTGCGAAGCGCGTTTCCGTTTCCAGCAAGTCGGCGAAACTGGCGAGGGGCGTGGCGGCGCGTTGCCTGCTCCAGGCCATATGCTGCAGCGTGAGCAGCCCTGGCAGACCGTAGAGTTCGCCGTCGATCCGGCCCAGATTCAGGGCCGCGGGAAAGAGATCGTCGAGGGTAGCAGCAGGGACCATGTCTTCGAGGGAGTGGATCAGGCCGTCGCGGGCCGCCGCCAGCATGTCCGCGCGCCGCATCAAGGTCAGATCAGGCAGCACGCCGGGCGCAACCGGACTGGCGGCGCGCAGCGTGGCCAGGATGCCGCTGGCGCCCGTGCCGGCCTTGACGCGCAGCTGCAGCGTGACGTTGCCGAGGAAGGACTGGAAGGCCTCCAGCTGCGAAGTCAGCAGCTCCATCGCCAGTGGCTTGTCGCCCGGCGCCAGTTGCTCCGGCCACCAGAGCACCATGCGCGTGGGCTCGGGCGTCTGCTGCGCGGCTGGCGCCGGGCGCGGGACAGGTGTGTTGGCCTGCACCAGGATCAGAGGGACAAGGGTCGGCGCTGCGTCCTGCGCAGCGAGGCGGTTGCCGCCGGCCAGGGCGCTACTGCAGGCGGTCAGCACCAGGGCGAAGACCAGCAGCACTGCGCGCAGATGCTTTCCTGTCAGGGTAAACACGCGGCTCCCGCGCCGATGATCGGAGTGAGCGGAGAGAGTGGGATTCGAACCCACGGTGCCCTTGCGGACACACCTGTTTTCGAGACAGGCCCATTCAACCACTCTGGCATCTCTCCCGTAGCCCGATAGTACAAACGGAGACATGCTATGACAAGTCCCGGCAGGCGCCATCGCTGCGCAGCCCACGGAAGAAAGCCTGCAACTGCTGCGTGGCCTCCGCCGCCAGCACGCCGCCCCGACAGTCGACTTGATGGTTCAGCGCGGGATGCTGCAGCAGGTTGAGCACGCTGCCGCCGGCGCCGGCTTTGGAGTCGACGGCTGCGTAGACCAGGCGCGGCAGACGCGCCAGCACCATTGCGCCGGCGCACATGGCGCAGGGTTCGAGCGTGCAGTAGAGCGTGACGGCTTCCAGACGCCATTGCCCGAGCCGGCGCGCCGCCGCGCGAATGGCGATGATCTCCGCGTGGGCGCAGGGGTCGCCGTCGGCCTCGCGCCGGTTGTGGCCCCGGCCGATGACTTCACCTGCGCGCACGGCCAGGGCGCCGACCGGGACGTCGCCGGTCGCCAGCGCCAGCTCCGCCTCCGCCAGCGCGAGCCGCATCCAGTCTTCGTCGCTGCGATGCATAATTGTCTAGAAGAGACTCAACTGGTCGGGAGCTTCGTCCGCATCCTCGTCCGCCTTGTCGACGACTTCGTCATGCTCTGCGGGCAACGGCTGCTCGTCCAGCGTTGCGGCGACCGCGAGGGACTCAGGCTCCACTTCCGGCAGCGCGGCGACGGGCTCTGGCATTTCTTCCGACTGTTCCATTTCTTCAGGCGGAGCCTGTCCGGCGCCCAGTTCGGCCAGCCTCTTCGGCGAGAAGCCGATGTCCTGCAGCACCTGCACCAGGGTCAGTTCGGTACGCGTATCGCCCGCGGACAACACCGCCCGCAAGTGTTGTTCCTGGCAGGCGCGCCAGTCGTCGGCGAAGATGCGTTCGCCCATGTCAGCTCGCTATCTGCTCCGGCCTGCCTGCCGCCCGCCCTGCAACAGTTTGAGCAGTTGCGGACCATAGTGTTGCAGACGCCAGGGGCCAATGCCGGGGATGGTCGCCAGTTCCTCCAGCGTTGACGGCGCACGCTGCGCCAGGGTCATCATCACGGTCTTCGAAACGATCACGTCTGCGCTCAGGTCGCGCTCGCGGGCGCGCTGACGGCGCCACTCACGCAGGGCGAGGAAACGTGCCTGCACCGCAGGTTCCTGTCGGGCGTTGCGCGCGGGCGGTTTTGGCGGTTTGCCCGCCCTGCCGGCCGCAATGCGCTGCAGCAGCTGTTCGCCATCGCGCCGCAGCAGGCTGCGCGGCAGCCCGCGAATCTGCTCCAGCTCCTTGCGGCTGACGGGCGCGCAGCGCGCCAGCGAAACCATCGCTTCCTTGCCCAGCACCTTGAAGGGCGGCCGGTCGCGCTGCCCGGCGAGCTCCTCGCGCAGCAGGTAGATCTCGCGCAGTATCCCCATCTGCGGCGGCGTGAGGCCCTCGGGCTTGCCGATACGCCAGAAGCCGTCGGGGTCGAAGCGCGCGCCCTGGGCCGGAACGTGATCCAGCTCGGCGAAGGCGTCGCGCGCTTCCTCAAGTCGGCCCAATTCCTGCAATTCATCATAGAGATCGTTGCGCAACATGCCCAGGAAGTGCGTGTCCATCTGGGCGTAGCGCAGGCTTTCCGGCGGCAGTGGGCGCTGGCCCCAGTCGTCGCGCTGATGGCGCTTGTCAGTTTTTGCGCCCAGATGGCGTTCCAGCAGACTGTTGAGCCCGACCTGGGCGTGGCCGGCGACACGCGCGGCGATCATGGTGTCGAAAATGTTGTGAACGATGAAACCAAAATCGCGGCGCAGTCCGATGAGATCATATTCGGCGGCGTGCAGGATTTTCTCCAGGCGCGGGTTCGCCAGCAGGTCGCCGAGGGGGTCCATGTCCACGATAACCAGAGGATCGAGCAGATAGTCCGAACTGCGAGTACTCAGCTGAATCAGGCAGACCTGTTCGCGGTAGGCATGCAGGCTGTTGGCCTCGGTGTCGATGGCCAGGAAGGGTTGTTGCGCCAGCTCCGGCACCAGGGCCCGCAGGTCGCGGTCCGAGGTGATGATGCGGGGCGCGGGCAACTCCGGTTTTACGAGCGGGCGTTCAATCGTCGCGGTGGCTGTCAGTCGTCATCCTCTTTCCCCAAATCCGCCATGAGGATACCCTGGCAGGGCCTGTTGCGACAGTGGCATCCGGGGCGACACCATGACAGTCAGCAAACTGTGGCGTCGGGGCCGAAACTCGCCCTACAATCCTTTTGACACTGTAAATCGCTTGTGATATATTGCGCAGTCGCTGGCGGACGAGCGCCAGCATGGCGCACGCGAGGCAATTCGTTTCAGGGAGTCACCATGGCCACAGCAAGCCCGGCCCGCTCCGCCGCAGTTCAGCGAGCCCAAAGTGCGGCGGCCAGCAGGCAGGCCACCGAGGTAGAAGTCGCAGTCAGTCCGCCCAGCCGGCGGGAATTCCTTTTCTACATCTGGAACGCTTCCATCCTGATGGTTATCGGTCAGATAACGGTTGCCACATTGTGGTTCGCCTTCCCGCGCTTTGCCGAAGGTGAATTTGGCGGCACCTTCGCCGTGGAGCCGACCGAGCTGCCGCCGCCGAACGGATCGCCGGTTGCGCGGCCGGACGGACGCTTCTGGCTGTCGCAGCCGCTTGTCAATGGCGAGGCCGCATTTGTGGCACTCTACGCGGTCTGCACCCATCTGGGCTGCCTGCCCAAGTGGGTCGACGTCAACAACCGCTTTGAATGTCCCTGCCACGGCTCCAAATTCCAGAAAACCGGACTCTACATCGAGGGCCCTGCCCCGCGCAGCATGGACCGCTTCCGCACCGTCATCACCTTCACCGACGGCAGCGTCGTGGAGAGCAATTCAGCGGGCGATCCGATTTCCCTTGGTGGCAAGAGCATCCAGTCCATCGCCGTCGATACCGGCACCCGAATCCTGCGTTCCGGCAAGGTCTAGTCCTCGCGTAGCGGAGTTTTCCCGGAGAGTGCGTGCATGTCAGTCCTGCCCTTCCCCTCGTTTCTCGATGACGTAAAAGAAAAGGGACTGCGCAAGGCAGTTTTTGAGGGCGCTGACGAGGTCGTGGAGCGGCTTTCTGCAGGCCTGAACGTTCAGGATGTGCGCGACGCGCTGCGCGGTGAAGGCCCCAGCCGGCGGCCCAATCCGCGCCTGCAGCCCCACGCTGATGGCTTCTGGCTGCACATGCGCCCCAGTTACTACAACAATCGGGTCACCGGACTGTATCCCTCATTTCGTCTCGGCTGGCTCTCCACCTATTTCGTCTTTTTCGAGACGATCACCGGCATAATCCTGATGTTCTGGTACACGCCCGCGCCGGAGATCGCCTACGGCAACATGCTCAGCATGTTGAACAACGTGCCCTTCGGCCAGTTCGTGCGTGACCTGCACCGTCTGGGCGCAGAGGCGATGGTGCTCATCGTTTTCCTGCACATGTTGCGCACCTTCTATACCGCCAGCTACAAGAAGCCGCGTCAGTTCACCTGGTTCACCGGCGTGCTGCTGCTCATTTTTACCGGTTTCCTCAGCTTCACCGGTTACCTGCTGCCCTGGGACCAGCTGGCCTTGTGGGCGGTAACCATCGGCGCCAGTATGGCCGAGGCCACGCCGCTGATCGGCGAGCAGGTCAACCTGCTGGTGCGTGGCGGCCCGGAGATGGGCGCCAACGGCCTGTTGCGCTTCTACATGGCGCATGTGCTACTGCTGCCAGTGTTGCTCTTCATCTTCGCCGGCGTGCACTATTACAAGGTCGTCATCCACGGCCACAGCCTGCCGCCACGCGCCGAGAATCCCGGCGAGGACAGCGCCAAGCGCGTGCCGCTGGACCGGCGCGTCTACTTTATCCCGGACATGCTCACCAGCGAGTTGATGTGGTTCGGGGTAACGACATTCATCCTTATCGTTCTCTGTATCTGGTTCTATCACGCGCCGCTGGAGAGCCACGCCGATCCACAGGTCACGCCGCTGGGCACTACTGCTCCCTGGTACTTCCTGTGGATCCAGGGCGCGCTCAAGCTGGGCGACAAGACCTTCTGGGGCGTCATCTTCCCCACCATCCTGCTGGGCTTCCTCATGGTCGTGCCCTATATCGACCTGAACCCGGCGCGTCGTTTCGCGCAGCGTCGCTTCGCCTTCAGCATCTCCTTCCTGATGCTGGCCATTCTGGTGGTCACCAGCTACATGGGCCTCTCGGAATTCGGCGTCGCCACCGCGCCCGACCAGGAGATTCTCAACGAACTAAGCTTCGAACCGGCCCACAACCACATGGGGTTGCTGCGACCGGTGAGTTTCGAGCAGCTGACGACCGGCGCCTTCACCACGCGCGAGTTCGCCGGCGGCAGCGAACAGGGCGTGGCGGGCGTGGTCGAATTCAACGACGAGATGCTGCAGAGCGGCGACATGCAGCATTTGCTGGATCATTTGAGGGTGGGCTTCCTGGACCTGCCGACCCTGCGCTTCACGCCAGTGCCGATGGCCGCGCCGGAGCTTGTGCACGTGATGGAGGAATTTGCCCACCTGCTGCAAGCCGAGCAAGTGGAGCTACTGGACAGTTGGGGCGTGGTCATCATCACCCCCAACCAGGGCGACCTGAAACGCATTGACATCGTAATCAACTGGCAGGAAATTGAGATTGCGAGTGGGCGGCCCGTGCTGGACGACAATGGCAACCCGATCCCGGTTTTCGACGAAGACGGCCACCCGGTGCGGCGCACCAGCAGCAAGCATCTCTTTATCAGCGAACAGTCAGGTTACTTCAGCTAATGGACCTGCAACGACTCCTCATCGAGAGGATGGAAAACCGCATCCTGGTCGGCCTCACTGTGGTGCTGGCCTCAATGGTCCTTGTCGGCTGGATCGCCATCAATGAAACCGGGCGCATGGCCTCTTTTCAGCAGCAACACCTGGCGCGCTCCATCGAGAAAGGCGCGGAACTCTTCGCCAACAACTGCGCCACCTGTCACGGCCCGGACGGCACCGGCAGCGCGCGCGCGCCTGGCCTCAACAACCCGCAGCTCTTCGGCCACGATTACCTCGCGCCGCTGGATACGCAACTCGCTGCGGTGGAAACCGGCATTGCCCGCTTCGAGTCGCTCACGGCCACCAAGGTGGATGAGGACGGGCTGGCGGAATTGAGCGATGAAGAATACGCTGCCGTGCAGGCCGATCTGGCCGCCTACGTCGAGGCGCATGGTGAAGACCCGCTGCCCGTCCTCAACGGGCAACTGGCCAGCCTGGCGACCAACCGCGCCAATCTCGTCCTGCAAATGCAAAGCGCCATCGACCGGGGCTACAACCCCGAGCAATCCTCGCGCCTGAACAACGTCGACTGGGGCGGCACGCTGGACGCCTTCGTGCTGACCACCCTGATCTCTGGCCGGCCGGTCAGCAGCAACTACTGGCCGGAGGCGATGGCCGCCTGGTCACAGACCGCCGGTGGCCCGCTGCGCAACGATCAGCTGGTAGACTTGGCCAACTACGTCGTCAACTGGGGCGCCGGCCGCAACTGGTCGCTGGAAGACCTGTTGCGCGTGCAGCAGTTCGCCAAGGAACCGGTCGAGGGCGGCGGCCTGACCGTCGAGGTGCCGATCGCGGCGGAGATTATCAACATCGAGTTTGCGGACGTCAGCAGCCGCCGCGAAGATATCGACAGCACTGTGGCGTTCGCGCTAGGTGAGATCGCCGAACTGGCGGGCGACCCCAACAACGGCCAGGCGCTCTACAACGGCACGCTGGCCTGCTCCGCCTGTCACAACCTGGAGACGGTCGCGCCGCCGACCGAGGGCACCTTCACACGCGTGAGCGACACGCGCCTGGCGGACCCGGCGCTGTCCGGCTATGACGAACGGCACTACATCGTCGAAAGCATCCTCGCGCCCAACGCCTACGTCGCGGCCGGTTATCCGGCCAACAACATGCCGCAGAACTTTGGCGAGCGCCTCGATGCACAGCTGCTGGCCGACCTCGTGGCCTACGTGAGCAGTCAGGATGGCGACGATCCGCTGGCGGAATGAGCCTCGCCTGCAAGTCTGACAGCGCGCCTCCGCTTCGCCCGGAGGCGCGCTCCTGTCCCGCTTGAAAGGAGTCTCATGGAACCCTTCCTCTCTGACTATCTGAATTCTGTTGAAGTCCTGTTCACGGATTTCGCCGGACTGTTTGAAGGCCTGCCACAGGAAGCGCTGGACTGGACGCCGGGGCCGGAGACCAGCTCGCTGGCCGTGCTGGCCGTCCACACCGCCGGCTCCACGCGCTATCGCCTCGGTGAAGTCTGTCTCGGCGAGGAGCCCACGCGCGACCGGCCGGCGGAGTTCGCCACCAGCGGCATGGACGCCGCCGGGCTGCAAGCCCACCTGCAAGAGACGGTAGAGCACGCGCAACAGTCCTTGCGTCAGCTCTCCATGGAAGACCTGCCGCGCATGCGGCCCATGCCCGGCCGCGGCATGGAAGTCACCATCTCGCAGGCCCTGCTGCAAGCGCTCGAACACGCGAACCAGCACCTGGGTCACGCCCAGCTCACGCTCCAGATGTGGCAGCAGCGCGGGCGCTGAGGCAACCAGGAGAGCAGCCATGTCCATCATCCCGCAACCCATGCTGCGCGTCCTGCTGCTCGTCGGCCTGCTGGCCATGGCGGGCGCCAGCCTGGCGCAGGAGAACGGCGAGGCCGTTGCCGGCGAACTGGATCCCGGCGGCCCGGGCGGCATCACGACCCTGATCTTTCTGCTCGGCGTGGCCGGCATCCTCGTGGTCGGCGGCGTCATCGTCGCGCGCGACAGCTTCCGCCCGGACGACGACTCCGGCACCTGAGGCTGCGCCGCAGTGGTATGATGGATCAGGCGGCGGACACAGAGGGCGACAATGGCTGAGGCCACATGGGAAAAGAGCGCCGTCGCTGCGGAACAGTTCCGGCGTCGGCGTCTGGCCAGGGGCCGGCTCCATTTTCTGCTGGCCGGCCTGCTCATTCTGGTGGCCACCGCCTGGCTCATCATTTCCGGCACCGCCACCGGCGCGCGCTTTTTCATCACAGTTGACGAACTCGTCGGCGACCCCGCCTGGCTCGGCAAGACTGTGCGCGTTTCGGGCGCCGTGCTGGGGCCCAGCATTCAATATGACCTGGATACGCTGAGCATCGCCTTCACCATGGCCGCCATCCCGGCGCAGTTTGACGACCTCGCCACGGCCCTGCACGACGCCGTCAGCGATCCGGCCGTCACGCGTATCGAGGTGCTGGTGCCCGACCAGGCCAAGCCGGACTTGTTGCAGCACGAGGCCCAGGCGATTCTCACCGGGCAGCTGGGTGCAGACGGGGTCTTCACGGCCAGCGAACTGCTGCTCAAATGCCCCAGTCGCTTCGAGGAAGCCGGCCCGGATCCCGCCATCGCCGGTCACGCGGACCTCTAGGCGATGCTGGCCGAAGTCGGCCTGGGCGCCCTGCTGCTGGCTTTCGGCGCGGCGCTCTACGCGCTGGTGGCGACCCTGGCCGCCGGCCTGCGGCACAGGGAGGACTGGCTGCGCAGCGCGCGCAACGCCTGCCTGCTCACCTTTCCGCTGCTGCTGCTGAGTTGCGCTGCCCTGCTGGTCGCGCTGCTGAACGGCCACTACCAGCTCAGCTACGTCTGGTCGGTCACCGACCCGGCCACGCCGTTCTTCTACCGCTTCACCGCGCTCTGGGGCTCGCAGCAGGGCTCCCTGCTTTTCTGGTCACTGTTGCTCAGCCTTTATTGTTTCGGCGCAGTGCTGCTCAACTGGCGCGCGCAACGCCGGCTGATGCCCGGCGTCATCGCCGTGACCATGGCGACCCTGGCCTTCTTCCTCGCCCTGTCGCTCGTGCTGGAGAATCCCTTTGAACGCTTCTGGCTGGGCGCTGACGGCAGCGTGCTGCAGAACGCCTTCATTCCCGCCGGGGCCCGTATGCCGGATGCCCAACGCCTGGCCGAGACGGCCACTGGCCTCAACCCGCTGCTGCGCCATTTCGGCATGATCATCCACCCGCCCATGCTCTACCTCGGCTTCACCGGCTTCGTCATCCCCTTCGCCTTCGCGCTGGCGGCGCTGGCCTCCGGCGAGCTGTCCTCCGCCTGGATTCGCGCGACGCGGCGCTGGACGCTGCTGGCCTGGATGTTCCTGGGCATGGGCCTGCTGCTGGGCGGGCGCTGGGCCTATGACGTGCTCGGCTGGGGCGGCTACTGGGGCTGGGACCCGGTCGAGAACGCCGCCCTGCTGCCCTGGCTGACCGGCACCGCCTTCCTGCATTCGGTGCTCATCCAGGAGAAGCGCGGCATGTTGCGCCTGTGGAACATGCTGCTGGTGATCTTCGCCTTCTCCGCCGTCATGTTTGGCACCTTCGCCACCCGCAGCGGCCTGATCGAGAGCGTACACAGCTTCGCCCGCAGCGAGATCGGCTTCCCGCTCTTCGCCTTCTGGTCCGGCATGACCCTGGTCGCGCTGGGCCTCACACTCTGGCGCCAGCGTCAGGGCCTGCTGCGCGACGAACGCGCTTTCGCCGGCCTGCTCGGCCGAGAGACGCTCTTCGTGCTCAACAACGTCGTCTTCGTGGCGCTCTTCGTAGCCATCTTCTGGGGCAGCTTTGGCGCGCCGCTGCTCAGCGAAATCGTGCTGGATGCGCCCATCACGCTGGGCGCCGACTACTTCCTGCAGGTGACGCCGCCGCTTTTCGCCATCCTCTTCCTGCTCATGGGCATCGCGCCGCTGGCAGCCTGGGGGAGCACGTCGCTGCGCCGCATGGGCAAGGGCCTGCGCGCGCCGCTGCTGCTGACGCTGCCGCTGCTATTGCTCTTCGCGCTGGCGGGGATGCGCACGCCAGGCGCGTTGCTGGCCTACGGCCTGGTCACGCTGGCCGGACTCGTCGCCCTGAGCGAGATTCTGCGCGGCGCGCAGGCGCGGATGCGCGCCTGGGGCGAAAGCTGGCCACAGGCCGTCCAGGCACTCTTCAGCCGCAATCGCGGCCGTTACGGCGGCTACGTCGTGCATCTCGGCATCACGGTCATCGGCATCGGGGTCATCGGCAGCACACTCTTCCAAGTGGAGACGCAGCGCACACTGGCCCGCGGCGAATCGCTGATGTTGCAGGACTACGAGCTGCGTTACGACGGCTTCAGCGAGGCGATGGCCGGTGACGGACGGTTGCTGCAGGTCGCCGCGGTCACGCTCAGCCGCGGCGGGCAGGAGCTGGCGCAGCTGCGGCCGCGCATCGACGTTTTTCCGCAGCAGCCGATGACCATCGCCGGCATCCACAGCACGCTGGAAAACGACGTTTACGTGCTGCTGGCCGGCCATGAGGGAACGGGCCAAACGCGCGCAACCTTCCGCCTCACCATCAACCCGCTCATCAACCTGGTCTGGTGGGGCGGCCTGCTGCTGCTGCTGGGCACTTTCATCGCTGCCTGGCCGGAGCAGGTGCTGGCCCTGCCGGCACGTCGTCCTGCAGCGACGCCGCAGGAGGCGCAGGCATGAGGCGCACGCCCGTGCTGCTGGCAGCGCTGGCGGCCCTGCTGCTGACGCTGCCCGCCGCCGCCCAGCCGGTCACTGACGACGAGGTCAACGCCGTCGCCGCCAGACTCTACTGCCCGGTCTGCGAAAACATCCCGCTGGACGATTGTGACACGCCGGCCTGCCGCCAATGGCGCGCCGAGATCCGGCATCAGCTGGGCGACGGCCAGACGCCGCAGGCCATCATCGACGACTTCGTCACGCGCTTCGGCGAGCGCGTGGTGGGCACGCCGAGGGACCCGGGCTTGCGCGCCCTCGCGCTGCTCACGCCCTGGGCGCTGGGGCTGGCCGCGTTGCTGCTGGGCGCCGGGCGCATCCGGCGCTGGCGCATCCGTCAGGCAACGGCCCCGCTCGCTCCGGAGGACGCGGCGGCGAACGCCGACTATCGCGCGCGCATCGAGGCGGACTTACGTGCCCGACGTTGAGCCCGCCAGCCTGGTTCCCGCAGACGAGCCGGCGTCGGAAGCCCGGCGCACGAGTCCGGGTCTGCTGGCCCTGACCGCAGCCGTGCTGCTGGCCAGCGTCTTCTTCGGCATCGCCTTCGCCCGCAGCAACGTCAGCCAGCCGCAGGCCGGCAGCGCACCAGACTTTGACGTGACGACCTTCGCGGGCGAGACGCTGCGCCTCTCCGATTTGAGCGGGCAAGTTGTGGTGCTTAACTTCTGGGCCAGCTGGTGCGGGCCCTGCCGCATGGAGGCGCCCATCCTTCAGCGCATTCACGAACGCTGGCAGGAACGCGGCGTCACGGTGCTCGGACTCGCCTATACCGACGTCGATCGCCACTCACTGGCCTTCATCGAGGAATTCGGCCTCACTTGGCCGAGCGCGCCCGACCGCGGCAACCGCGTCTCGGACCGCTACAACATCCAGGGCGTGCCCGAAACCTTCATCATCGACCAGCGGGGCGACATCGCCCACTTCTTCTACGCGGCGGTGAACGAGGCGGCGCTGGAATCCCTGTTGACCGAATTGCTGGCTGCGGCATGAGCACAGGCGGCGCGCTCTTCTTCCTGCTGGCGCTGGCGCTGTGCAGCGCTGTGATCATCGCGCCCCTGAGCTCCGGCCTGCGGCGCAGACGTCGCAGCAGTCGCAGCGACCAACGGCGCGAGGCCCTGCTGTTGCAATACGAGGGCGTGCTGTTGACCCTGCGCGACCTCGACGAAGACCAGCTGACCGGCAAGGTCGACTCCGCCGTCCATGCGCAGGAGCGCGAAGTCTGGCTGCAGCGCGGCGCAGAGCTGCTGGCCGAGCTGGATGCGCTGGCGCAGGAGCCGTGACCGTGAAGTATGGCCCGGCGCTGTTGTTACTGCTGACCATTGCGTTGACGGCCTGTTCCGGCCTGGCGGGCGAGCCGCAAGTGCTGGCCACGCTGACGCCAGCGCCGCGCGCGCCGGCCGACCTGGCCAGTGGCGCGCACATCTTTGCCGCACGCTGCAGCAGCTGCCACGGCAGCAGCGGCGCCGGTGACGGGGAACTCGCGCTCAGCGGCGCAATCCCCGCGCCCGGCGACTTCACGCAGCCGGAGGCGGCCCGCGGACAATCCCTGCAGCAATGGCTGACGACCATCCGCGACGGGCGGATTGAGGCGCTGATGCCGCCCTGGCGCGACGCGCTCTCTGCGGCTGAACTGCGCAACGTGGCGCTCTACAGTTACACGCTGCATTACAGTATGGAGCTGGTGGCGCGCGGCCAGAGCGTCCTCGCAGCAGCCTGCGCCGACGGCTGTGCAGGACTCGAGGCCATGGGCGACCTGCGCGAGCAGGCGACGCTGGACGCGCTGTCGGATGAGGCGCTGCGCGCCGCCCTGCCCGACTCGCTGGCGGCGGAGGACGCCTGGGCGGCTGCAGCCTGGCTGCGCGCGCGCGACCTGCAGGGACTGGAACAGCTGGGCCGGCCCTTCGCTGCGCAAGAGCCAGTCTTTGGCGTGATCAGCGGGCGCATCAGCAACGGCACGGCGGATGCGGCAGTGCCGCCCGGACTGAAGGTCACGCTGCTTGAGTTCGGCACGGGACAGGCGCCTGCCGTGCGCGAAACAGTCAGCGCGGCTGACGGCAGCTATCGCTTCGCGGACGTGCTCCTCGAACCTGGCCGCAGCTTCAGCGTCCTCGTCGAGCACGGCGGACGGCGCTTCCCCTCCGCGCGGGTCGGCGCAGATCCCGCTAGCCCACAGCTCGACTTGCCGGTGACGATCTACGAAGTTGGCGCTGACGCGGGCGCAATCTCCATCAGCGCGCTCGTGCAGCAGCTCAGCGTGGTGGAGGATGCGCTGCAGATCGTGCAGGTCGCGCGCTACCGCAACAACTCGGATCGCGTCTACAGCAGCGCGCAGGAGGTCGCGCCCGGCCAGTTCGCCTCGCTTTCACTGCCGCTGCCGGCCGGCGCCCGCGACCTCACCCTGCCAGACGAGAGCGGACGCTACCTGGTCGATGAATTGGGCCGCATGGTGACGGACACGTTGCCCGTCTACCCCGGCGCGGAACATCTGGTGCAGCTGGCCTGGCGACAGCCCTGGGACGGAACGGGCATTAGCCTCGAAGTGCCGCTGGCACAGGCGCTGGATGGCGAAGTGCGGTTGTTATTGCCACCGACGTTGACGCTGGCTGACGCTGACTTCGGTAGCATTGGCCCGCAGCAGGTGGGTGCCGCGCTCTTCGACGGCTATGGCACGCAACTGCGGCTTGAGGCGGGCGACAGCCTGCGCTATACGCTGAGCGCGCAGCAGCCAACGCTGCCGCCGGGCGTCGTCAGCGGCGAAGTGCTGGCGCTCGGCGCTGCGCTGACCATCGGCGCAGTCGCTACCCTGCTGATCCTGCGCAGAGGTCGCAACGTTGCGGACAAACAGCGTGACATTCTGGCGCGGCAGATCGCCGAACTGGACGAGGCGCACGAGCGCGGCGCGATCAACCATGATCTCTACCGCAGACAGCGCGCGGAATTGCAACGACGATTGACCGGGCCGAAGGACGGAGGCCGTGAGCGCGATGTCTGACGCCCTGATCGACGTGCGCGGCCTGGTGAAGGTGCAGGGGCGGCTGCCGGTGCTACGCGGCCTTGAACTGCAGTTGCGGCGCGGCGAGTTTGTGGCCTTGCTGGGCCCCAACGGCAGCGGCAAGTCAACCTTGCTGCGTCTGTTGGCCGGGCTGACGCGGCCGGAAGGCGGCAGCATCCACATCGGCGGCTGGCAGGTGCCGGGCGAGCTGGCGGCCCTGCGCGCGCAAATCGGTTACGTCGGCCACGAAACCCTGCTCTACAACCACCTGAGCGCGAGCGAAAACCTGGGCTTTTTTGCGCGCCTCTACAGTCTCAACGAGCCGGACAGGCGCATCCGCGAGCTGCTGGCGCAGGTCGGGCTGGAGCGGCGCGCGCAGGAGCTCGTGCGCAATTGTTCGCGCGGCATGCAACAGCGCCTGGCCATCGCGCGCGCCCTGCTGCCGCAGCCCGCCGTGCTGCTGCTCGATGAGCCTTTCGACGGCCTCGACGCGGCGGCGACGGAGATGCTGGCGCAACTGCTGTGCGTCACGCAAGAGCGCAGCATCCTCATGGCCACGCATCGCTTCGGCCTGGCGGAGCGACTGGCCGGCCGCGCCCTCATCCTGCAAGGTGGCGTCGTGGGCGCGGAAGTGTCGCTGGCGAATTCTGTGTCAGGCACTCTGGCCGCGCGTTACGCCGAATTGACGGAGTCCGCGCGATGAGCACCGGTTTCCTGCGCGCGACGCTGAGCATCGCCGGCAAGGACCTGCGCGCCGAGTTGCGCAGCCGCGAGCTGCTGGGGCTGATGGGCCTGTTCGCGCTGCTGGCCATCCTGGTCTTCAGCTTCGCCTTCGAGCTGGAGCGCATGGGCCGCCAGGGCGCCGTCAGCGGCGTGCTTTGGGTCACGCTCGTCTTCGCCAGCATCCTGGGCCACAACCGTGGCATGGCGCTGGAACGGGAAAACGGCGGTTTCGATGCCCTGCTGCTGGCGCCCGTGCCACGCGGCAGCATCTTCTGCGGCAAGATGCTGGCCAACGCCCTGCTCACCCTGCTCATCGGCGGGCTGCTGCTGCCGCTGCTGACCGTGCTCTTCAACTTGCCAGTCCTGCCGGCCTCGCTGCTGCTCATTCTGCCGCCAGGCTGCCTCGGCCTCGCCGCGGTGGGCACCTTGCTGGCCACCATGACCGTGCAGACGCGCGCGCGCGATTCGCTGCTGCCCATCGTGCTGCTGCCGGTGGCGCTGCCAGTGCTGATCGCCGCCCTGCGCGCCAGCAACGCCGCGCTCGGCAACGCCCCGCCGGAGGATCTCCATGCCTGGCTGCAACTGCTGCTGCTCATCGACATCATCTATCTCGCAGCAGGCCTGCTGCTTTACGAGTACGCGCTGGAGGGCTGAGGCCATGATTGAATATGGACGCGCCCTGTGCCAGAATGGCCAGGTTCAGCGCAAACGGGAGAACTCATGAGCGACGCCTGCGAGGTCTGCACGCTCCCCTCTGAAAAACAGCCGCGCGCCCTGCGCCTGCTCACCATCGTCACGCTGCTGGCCCTGCCCTGCGGCCTTTACATGGCCCTGGTGCACGCCGGCACTGACACGACCCAGGGCGAGGTCCAGCGCATCTTTTATCTGCACATGCCCGCCTTCTTCGGCGCCGCGCTGGCCTTCGGCGGCACCATGCTGGCCGGCATCGGCTACCTGTACAAGCGCGAAACCTGCTACGACTCCTTCGCCGTGGCCGGCGTGGAGGTCGGCCTGACGCTGGCGCTGGTCAACCTCGTCAGCGGCGCCATCTGGGCCCGTCCCATCTGGAACACCTGGTGGACCTGGGATCCGCGGCTGACTTCGGCGGCCATCATGTGTCTGACCTACGCCGCCTGGCTGATGCTGCGCAACGGCATCGACAATGCGCAGCAGCGCCGCCGCCTGGCGTCCATCTACGGCATCCTCGCCTTCGTCACCGTGATATTGACGCTGATCATTATTCGCATCCGCCCGGACACCATCCACCCGGCCGTCATCGGCCCTTCCGCCGTCAACGCCCAGGGCAGCTTCGAGCTGGATGCCAGCCGCGGCGTGACGGCGGCGTTGCTGGCCAACTTCCCCATCTGGTCGCTGCTGCTGCCACTAACGCTGCTGTGGCATCGTTACCGGCTGCAACTGCGCGTTGAAGTGCTCGAGCAGCGCAAGGCCACCGTGCTGAGCGCGCCGTTCCCCGCCCCGGCCGGGAACGACTGATGCCCGCCACCGGCCCCTACCTGCTGCTGGGCCTGGCCGCCATCGCCTTTTTCCCGCTGGTGCTCGTCATCAGCCTGATTGTGCGCCGGCGCAACCTCGACCGCGACCACGCGCTGCTCGATGAGCTGGAGCGGGACGTGGGATCCGAACAATCCTCCGGGAGCGATAAATGAGCGAACTGTTGCGCTGGTTTGAAGAACGGCGTCAGGCCATGGTCGACGAGCTGAGCGAGCTCGTCAGGCTGGAGTCGCCGACGCGCGACAAGGCCGCCGTCGATCGCTGCGGGGATTTGTTGCAGTCACGGCTGGAGGCCCTGGGCGCCAGCGTAGAGCGCATCCCGCAGCAGGAAGTGGGCGACATGCGGCTGGCCAGCTGGCATGCGGACGCGCCAGGCCCGCCCATCCTGTTCCTGACGCACTGCGACACAGTCTGGCCGCTGGGCACGCTGGCCACGCGTCCGCCGCGCATCGATGACGAAGGGCGCTTCTTCGGCCCGGGCGCCATCGACATGAAGGGCGGCATCGTCATCATGCTGACGGCCCTGCGCGGCCTGGTCGAGCGCGATGAGCTGCCGCGTCGCCAGGTGCGCGTGCTGGTCACCAGCGACGAGGAACTGGGCAGCCGCTACTCGGAAAAGTTGATTATGGAAACGGCGGCGGACTGCGGCCTCGTGCTGGTGATGGAGCCCGCCACGAAGGAAGGCGCGCTGAAGACCTGGCGCAAGGGCGTGGCCAGCTACGACCTGCTTGCGGAGGGCCGCGCCTCGCACGCCGGCAACGCGCCCGAACAGGGCATCAACGCCATCGTCGAACTGGCGCAGCAGATTTGCACGCTGAACGAGATGAACGACCTGCAGCACGGCACTTCGGTCTCGGTCACCGTGGTTGAGGGCGGCATCACCACCAACGTCATTCCGCCGCGCGCCACGGCGCAGGTCGACGTGCGCGCCCTGACCATGCGCGCGCAGGCGGACGTCGACGCGGCCATCCTCGGCCTGCAGGCGCGCGTGCCCGGCGCCAGACTGCAGGTAACGTGCCATCACCGGCGCGACCCCATGGAGCGCAACGAGCAGATGATCGCGGCCTTCGGCCAGGCGCGCGCGATTGGCGCGGCGCTGGGCCTGACCGTACGCGAGGACGGCAGCGGCGGCGGCTCCGACGGCAACTTCACCGCAGCCGCCGGCATCACCACGCTGGACGGCCTCGGCCCCCAGGGCGACGGCCTGCACGCCGAACACGAACACGTAATCATCAACAGCCTGCCACAGCGCGCGGCGCTCATCGCCGGCATCCTGCGCGAATGGCAGTTCCCGCCTGGCTGACTCAGGCGGCGACCTCGTCAGATTTCGCAAGCAGGTCCAGGAGCTGCGCCCGCGTCGTGATGCCACGCAGTGAAACGACCCAGTCGTGCAGCGAAGCGCTGCGCGTCAGCAGTTCGCGCAGTGCCGGCCCGATCGGGTCATCCCCGCCCGCTCCCCGTGCCGCGGACTGGTAGCCGCCATAGAAGGCGAACCAGGCCTGGTTCAGGCGGCGGATGCCGTAACCATTGGCGACGAAGCGGCGACGCCGCCGTTCCATGTACGCTTCAGCAGCCTCTATTTCACCTTCTGCCAGCAGCGCGTCCACGCGCCGCCGCGTGATGTCCATCTCCGCGCCATAGTCGAACTGCCCCTGCCCGCCCAGCGCGACCCGCTGCTGCGCAGTCGCTGGCGCCAGCTCCGGGTAGTAGCGTTGCAGCAACAGAGGGGCGACCTCTTGACCAAAGAGACTGGCGACCGTCTCGTTGATGACACGTGCCTCGCTGTCGTAGTCCCAGGCCTGGCCCAGCGGGAAGGCGAAGAGATAGTGGTGCAGCCACTCGTGGGCGAGGGTGTCGGCCAGGGTCGCGATGTTGCTGGTTTCGAGGATCATGGCCGGGTAAAGCGCGATGCCGCCGATGGGCACGACCAATGCGGAGAGGTCCAGCTGCGCCTCGATCTGCTGCTCCAGCGCGACGATGGCATCCAGCGGCAGCGGCTCCAGCCCGAGGCTGATCTCGTACCGGATTTCGTCGCGCGGCGACACGATCAGAATCCGGGGCAGCTGCGTGAAGCGCATCGCGACCGGCGGCAGCACCTGCCCGGCAACGCCGAAGCCGAGCTCAGGCAGCAGCGCGGCGAGCTGGCCCTCCAGCACGCTCTCGGCCAGGGTTTGTCGCTCGCGCAAGCTGCTGCGCAGGGCGTCGCGCTCGCGGCGCCGGTCGGCGCTGGCCACCAGGGGATCCGGCTGCGCGGGGTCGGTGTAGAGCGCGTCAATGCGCGCCTCCAGCGCCTGTGCCCGCGTCAGGTCGGCCATGTAGTCGCGCAGGAACTGACTGGCCGCGGCCTCGTCGAGGAAGGGACGCAGGCCCCACAGCGCCTGGCCCAGCTTCGCGCCCAGGGCCTCTGGCAGCCAGGCCAGCCAGTTGTAGTTGTATTCGCGCGCCAGCAGCGCCACCGCATTCCAGGGCGCGCCGGTTGGCAGAGTACTGCGCCAGGGCATGAAGAGCAGCAGGGTCAGCAAGAGCAGCCGGAAGGCTGCCAGGCGCAGCCGGCGCCACGGCCTCATTTGCGCTACCTGAAGCGGAAGTTGCGCAGGCCAAGCACGAAGAAAACGAGCGCGAAGCCCGACAGAATGGCCAGGTGCAGCAGCACGTCCTCCAGCCCGCCACCGCGCGAGATCAGCTGCTGAAAGCCATCCATCGCCCAGGCGACCGGCGTGAGCCGCCCCAGGGTCTGCATGAATTGCGGCGCGATGGACAGCGGCCACCAGGCGCCGCCCAGGGCCGCCAGCACCATCGCCAGCATCGCCGTCTGCAGCGATGCCTGCTCCTCGTTCTTCAGGCGGCTGCCCAGCAGCAGGCCCAGCGCCGTGATTGCCAGGGTGTAGCTGGCCATCAGCAGGATGAGCGCCAGTGGCGAGCGCCCGAAGTCGACGCCGGTTGCGACGCCCACGGCGAAGACGATGAGGAACTGCAGAATGCCGGTGATGAAGCGCGCCAGAATCTTGCCGCCGATGATCTCGCTGCGGCGCAGCGGCAGGGTCGCCATGCGCGCCAGGGTGCCTTCGCGCCGCTCGCGGATGAGCACCGAGATGCCGCCGCCCATCACGCTGAAGAGCACGTAAAAGGTCGCCATACCCGGCACCGACTGCGTGAAGCCGCCCGGAATGGCGGACTCTGATGCCGTCGCTGCTGTCTGCGTAACCCGCACGAGGGAGTCGTGCTCCGCCCAAGCGTCCGCGGCATATTCCTGCACTGCATGCACGTAGCCTGCGCGCCCCTCCTCTATCAGCCCCAGCGCCGCATGCAGCTCCGCGCCGGTGACTGCCGCGGTCGTGACGCCGTTCACGCGCTGCAGCGCGGCCTGCACGGCGTTCCAGGCCGGGTCGGTTTGCGGCACGGCGGCCGCTGTGTAGAGGGGCAGGGTCACTTGCTGCTGCAATGCGAGCGCGGCGCCGAAGCCCGGCGGAATGTGCAGCAGCGCATCGGCCGCGCCCTGACTCACGCGTTCAAGCGCTGTGGTCAGGGACGGCGACGCCTCCATCGGCCCTTCGCAGTCTTCGCCCGCGACCGGGCAGATACGCAAGGCCGGCCCCTGCGCCAGCAGCGCTGCCGCCAGCTGCGCGGAGCGGGCGCTGCGGTCTTCGTCGAGCAGGTCGAGGCGGATGCGCTGCGGCCCGGCGCCGGCGTCGCCGCCCAGCGCATAGCCCAGCACCAGGGTGAGGATGACGGGAATGAGCAGGAGCTGCAGCAGGTTGCCGCGGCTGCGCAGAAAGATCAGCAGGTCCAGGCGGGCGATGAGCCAGGCATTGCGCATGCGTCAGACCTCCACGCGGCGCCGGAAGAGCCACAAGCCGATGCCGAAGAGCAACGCGCCCTGCAGCGCCAGGGCCAGCGCATTGAGCGCCACGTCCTGGTCGCCAGCGCCGAGTTTGGCCATGGCGTCGGTGGCCCAGAACACCAGCGAAACCCTGGCGAAGGACTCCGGCACGCTGAAGCCGAAGCCGCCGCCCAGCATGGTCAGCAGAATGTTGATGATAGAGCCCACCGGCCCGACCTGTTCCGGGCGCTGCACGAAGGCGATTAGCAGCACGCCCAGGCCGGAAACCGCCAGCGACAATGGCAGCAGGATTGCGAACAGCGCCGGCAGGTTCGCGCCCCAGATGAGCAGGGGCCGCCCCTCCAGCAGGCTGGCGACCAGCGAGAGCGCGCACATCAGCAGGAGCAACTGGACCAGCGCGGTGATGAAGGTGCCCAGCAGCTTGCCCGCGAGGAAACTGCCGCGCGAGGTCGGCGTCGTCAGGATGCGCTGCAAGGTGCCCGCCTGACGCTCCTGGATCACGCTCAACACGCCGAACTGCGCCACAAAGAGCGCGAAGAAAGTCGCCTGCGCGGTGCCAATCAGCCTCAGGATGTATGTGCTGACCTTGACGGACTCGGCCGCATTTGCGTCCGGCCCGGCGCCGGGCTCAATGCCGCGTGCGACCAGCTGCACGCCGACTGCCAGGTCGCTGAAACCGCAGGCGAGGGCCGCGCCGATGGCCGCGTCATCAGCGCTGCCCGCCAGGCGCAAGGCCGCCAGCGGCTGCTGCGCGATGAGCGTGTTGATGGCGGCGCCCAGCGCGATGTTGCCAGTCAACAGGCGTTCGCCGTAGCCCTGCGCCACGCTGCGCGCGACCAGGCTCTCCAGCGGGCGGGCGGCATCGCTGTAGACCTCAAGGGCCGCCGGAGATTCGGGATAGAGCGATGCAGTACCTGGGCCGATACGCGGGTTCAGACGGGCGCTGAAGTCCGCCGGAACGATGATGAGCGATGCGAGTTCACCACCCTCGACCAGGGCGCGGCCCGCGGCCACGTCGTCAAGTGCGCGCGCGTCGAAGAGTTCGTTCAAGACGGACCCGGCGTTCGCCGGCACAGCAGCGGCCAGCGGGCAGGCGTCAGTCACGCCGCCCGCCTCGCTTCCGGTGAGCAGCTGCACCAGGCCTTCGCCATAATTGACTTCGCGGCCCTGTTGCTGCGTACCAGCGTCCAGATTGACGATGCCCAGCGGGATGTCGCGCAGCGCAAGATTGTCGTCCGGGCCGCCCAGGTTGCCGAAGACCAGCGCGATGATTGACGAGAGCGCCAGCGGCACTGCCAGCATCAAGAGCAGCTGATTGCGGTTCGTGAAGCGCAGGAACAGGTCCTTGCGCGCAATGATTAAGGCTCGCTGGAGCATTGGTCTCAGTCCCGCAGCGCGCGCCCGGTCAGGTGCAGGAAGACGGTTTCGAGGTCAGGCTCGCTGACCGCCACGGAGCGCAGCTCGATGCCGGCAGCGCCCAGCGCGCCGATCAGGGGCGAAAGCACCTGGCGGCCGCGCGCGGCGTGCACCACGATGCGGCCATCCGCGTCTGACCCGATGAACTGCGCGCGCGTGACGCCCGGTACCTCGCGCTGCAGGCGCTGCAGCAGCGCCGCGTCAACCCGGCTGGCGTCACCTGGCTCGATTTCGATGCTGTCTTGCTCACCGGCCTGCAGCACCAGCTCGCCGACCGTGCCTTCGGCGATGAGTTCGCCGTGGTCGATGATGCCGACGCGGTCACTCAACTCCTGCGCCTCTTCCATCAAATGCGTTGTGTAAAGCACGGTCATGCCCCGTTCGGCGCGCAGGCGCAGCACTGTGTCGAGGATGCGACGGCGGTTCTGCGGGTCGACGCCGACCGTCGGCTCGTCCATGTAGACCAGCTGTGGCCGGTGCAGCAGGCCGAGGCCGATGTTGAGGCGCCGCTTCATGCCGCCCGAGAAGTTGCGGGCGCGTTCATCCTGTCGCTCGCGCAGGTCGATGAACTCCAGCGTCTCGTCGATGCGCCGCTCCAGCTCGCTCCCGCGCAGACCGCTGAGCATGCCGAAAAAGCGCAGGTTTTGCCGCGCAGAGAGCTCTTCGTAGAGCGCGATCTCCTGCGGCACCACGCCCAGCAGCGCGCGCACGGCCAGCGGATCGCGCGTCATGTCGTGGCCGCCGATGACGACGCTGCCGGCGTTTGGCGCCAGCAGGCCGCTGATGATGGAGATAAGCGTGGTTTTGCCCGCGCCGTTGGGGCCCAGCAGGCCGTAGATCTCGCCGCGCTGAATGCTGAGGTCGACTCCGGCCAGCGCCTGCAGCGACGTGCCGTCGTCACGCCGGTATTGTTTGCCCAGTCCACGCGCATCAAGCAGTGTCTCCAATGTAGTCTCCTTTCTGCCTGTACGCCTGTTACGTCTGTTACGTTTGTTCCGCCCTCATGGTTGCAATATGCCTTGCCTGTCAGCAATGGGCGGGATCGTCCAGGCTTCAGGGATCGGGCAGCAGAAAGCTGTCGTCAGCGTAATCGATCCATTCGGCCAGACGCGCCTGCAGGCGGCGGCGCTCGACGTGGTAGGCGGAATTGTGCGCGTGATTGGCCTGCTCGTAAGGGTCTTCGTTCAGGTTGAAGAGCATCCAGGGCTGACCCTCAAGCACCGTGTACTTCCAGTTGTCGCAGGTAACGATGCCGCGCCAGGGCCGGTCTACCGTGTGTGCGTAGCCGGTTGGGATCACCGCCTGCAGATAGGCGCTGTCCGGTTCGTTGACCAGCTCGCGGTCGCGCAGGCGGTAGCCCGCGTAATCCGTGCCTGGCATCCAGTCCGGCGCGTCAATGCCGCAGAGACCCAGCGAGGTCGGCGCGATGTCGACGTGATTGACGGGCACGGGGTGGAAGCCTGAATTGTGATGGTAGCGATGCGGACCACCGCCGATGATGAAGGGGATGCGGAGCGATTCCTCCCAGGGCGAGGTCTTGCGGAACTGGCCATGCGAGCCGTGCATGTCGCCGTGGTCGGAGAAGAATAGTACATGGGTATTCTCGTAGAGACCCAGTTCTTCCAGCGCCGCGCGAATACGGCCCACATTCCAGTCCAGATTTTCGATCATGGCGTGGTAGCCCGCAAGGTCGAGTCGGGCACGCTCAACGATGCGCGGGATGTTCGGCACGTTGGGGCGCAGCTGCACGCGGCCGGGGATGTGGCGCGCCATGAACTCCGGCGGCGCATGGTAGGGATCGTGGGGCGGGATGACCGACAGGGCGGAAAAGAAAGGCTCGTCCTGCTGCGCGCGTTCCTTCAGATGCGCGATGAAGAGGTCGGTCAGGGCATCGGTTTCGTAACCCGGCAGGCGATAATGGAAGGCATCGTCGCCTGCGCCACCGTGCACCCAGCAATCGAACTGGGGCGAGTTGTTCTCGTAGCCCACCCATTCCTTAAACTGGCCACGGCGCTCCGGCGGGATGATGTGCATGGCGGTGCGGCCATCGCGCTCCTGGGCGCCATCCACGTGCCACTTGCCGTACCAGGCCGTGTGATAGCCCGCCTCGTTGAAAGCCGTGGCGACGGTCGGCTGCGACGGCGGCAGCTGTGTCTGGTGACCTGGCGTCACCTTGTGCGGATACTGGCCGCTAATCAGCGCGCCGCGAAAGGGCGAACAGAGCGGGAAGCCGGCCACCGCGCTGGTGAAGGTGATGCCCTCGTCCGCCAGGCGGTTGAGATGCGGCGTGGAGACGTTGGGGTCGCCCATGTAACCCAGCGACTGGGCGCGGTGCTGGTCGCCAAAGATCCAGATGATGTTTGGTCTCTTGCTCATGTCATCCCCTGCAATCCATGCATATCAGAGATCGGGCATGCGGAAGCTGTCACCGGTGAAGTCGATCCATTCCGCCAGACGCGCCTGCAAGCGGCGGCGCTCGGTATGGTAGGCGGCATTGTGCGCGTGATTGGCCTGTTCGTAAGGGTCTTCGTTCAGGTTGAAGAGCAGCCAGGGCTGACCCTCGAGCACCGTGTACTTCCAGTTATCACAGGTGACGATGCCGCGCCAGGGCCGGTCGACCGAGTGACCGTGCATGGTCGGGACTACCGCCTGCAGATAGGCGCTGTCCGGCTCGCTGCCAATTTCCCTGTCGCGCAGGCGATAGCCCGAGTAGTCCGTTCCCTGCATCCAGTCCGGCGCGTTGATGCCGCAAAGCCCCAGTGAGGTCGGCACGATGTCGACGTGGTTGATGGGCACCGGTTGGAAGCCGGAATTGTGATGATAGCGGTGCGGGCCGCCACCAATGATGAAGGGGATACGGAGCGCTTCCTCCCAGGGTGAGGTCTTGCGGAACTGGCCATGCGAGCCGTGCATGTCGCCGTGGTCGGAAAAGAAGAGCACATGCGTGTTCTCGTAGAGGCCCAGTTCTTCCAGCGCCGCGCGAATACGGCCCACGTTCCAGTCCAGATTCTCGATCATGGCGTGGTAGCCCGCCAGATCGCGCCGGGCGCGCTCCACGATGTGCGAGATGTTCGGCACGTTGGGGCGCAGTTGCACGCGGCCCGGAATGTGGCGGGCCATGAATTCCGGCGGCGCGTGGTAGGGATCGTGCGGGGGAATGACCGACAGCGCGGAGAAGAAAGGCTCGTCCTGCTGCGCGCGTTCCTTCAGATGCGCAATGAAGAGATCGGTCAGCTCGTCTGTTTCGTAGCCGGGCAGACGGTACTGGAAAGCATCGTCGCCCTCCCCACCGTGGACCCAGCAGTCAAATTGCGGCGAGTTGTTTTCATAACCCACCCACTCCCTGAACTGGCCGCGACGTTCCGGCGGGATGATGTGCAAGCCGGCGCGGCCAGCGCGCTCCTGGAAGCCGTCCACATGCCACTTGCCGTACCAGGCCGTGTGATAACCCGCTTCGTTGAAACAGGTGGCGACGGTCGGGTGCTCCGGTGAAAGCCGGGTCTGGTGGCCAGGCGTTACCTTGTGCGGGTATTGCGCACTGATCAGCGCGCCGCGAAAGGGCGAGCAGAGCGGGAAGCCGGCCACCGCGCTGGTGAAGGTGATGCCCTCGTCCGCCAGGCGGTTGAGATGCGGCGTGGAGACGTTGGGGTCACCCATGTAGCCCAGCGACTGGGCGCGATGCTGGTCACCAAAGATCCAGATAACATTGGGTTTATTACTCATAATTTCCTCGGACATGCTGTCAAAAGGGCCCGACCGCCAGTGGCAGTCGGGCCCGGTGTTGCTGTGAAACCCGAAGGAGCCTAGCTGGCCTTCTTCAGGTTCAGGATGATCTTCGACGTACTGTGCCACCAGGTCGGTGCGTGGAAGTAGTTGTTCTCCGCGGTCGGCCAGCCGGTCCAGTAGGTCGTGTTGAAGGGGATCAGCTTGGTCGCCTGGGTGATGGGCAGGGTCGGCAGCTCCTCGTACCAGATGCCCATGGCCTCCATGAAGAGCGGCAAAATAGCCGGATCACCCAACTGCATGCTGCCGATCTGGTCGACGATGGCGCTGTAGGCCTCGGCCTTCTCGCCACTCCAGCGTCCGAAGTTGTTGTTGCCCGGCGCACGTTCGCCGATGGGCGCGTACCAGGATATGTTGTCGCGGTCCATACCGGCCCAGGGTTCGTTGATGGAGCCGCACTGGTCCCAGTCGCCGGTTGCCTCAAAGTTGCCGAGGGCCTTGTTATCACTCCAGGTACCGCCGGACACGTTTACCTGCGTCGCGGCGATGCCAGCCTGGCGCCACTGCTCGACGAGATTCTCGGCGATGCGGCGCTTCTCGATGAAGCCCTCATGCGCCTGAATCTCGATGCCCAGCTCCGCGCCATCCTTCTCGTAGATACCGGCGTCGTTCAGCGTGTAACCCTTGCTCTCGATCAGGGCCTGTGCGGTCGCCACATCCGCTACCGGTGACTGGGTCAGGCCGGCTTCTTCGAGCGCGTCGATGTAGGTGCTGGCCAGACCGCCATATTCGGGGAAGTTGGTGCGCGAGGGCACGGTGACGCCTTCATAGGCGATGCGCACAACTTCGCTGCGGTCGGTGGCGTGGCTCAGCGCCCAGCGCATGTCGGGGTCATCCCAGGGATCGACCGTGTGATTGATGGTGATACGCCGCGCGCAGGGGCCGAACCAGACGTAGGGCGGGCCCTCCGTCCAGGTGACGAAGTTCGGGTTCTGGGAACGGACCACATCCCAGGCACCCACGGTGATGTCCATCACGCTGTCCAGCTGGTTGTCGATGGCCAGCAATGAACGCACATCGTCGTTGCCGGTTTGCACCCAGATCAGGCGCTGCGGCTCCGGAAGCGGGAAGTAACCGCTGGCCGCGCCCCACCAGTTGTCATCGCGGTCGTAGATGAACTCGTTCTCGCTGGCGCTGATCATCTTGTAGGGGCCGCTGCCGAGCGGATGGCCATTCTCCAGGTCGTAGTTGGCGAAGCTGAAGATGTCCTCAATACCCGACCAGACGTGCTCCGGCATGGGCAGGAAGCTGCCGCCGATCTTGACCGAGAAGTAATCCAGCTGATAGCGCGGATTGGGCTTGCTCAGGTTGAACTGCACGGTGAGGTCGTCGATCTTCTCCACCGACTCCGTCCAGCCCTGCAGGGCGGCGGCCCGTGCCAGGCGACGTGTTTCGTCATTCAGCAGCAGGTCCATGGTCCAGACGACGTCATCGGCGTCGAGCGTTTCGCCATCGGACCACCAGACGCCTTCGCGAATATTCAGCGTCCAGGTGAGCAAGTCATCGGAAGGCGTCATGCTGGCGCCAATCCAGGGCTCAATTTCGCCGCTTTCATAGTTCAGCACGAAGAGCGGATCGTAGACGACCTGGCCGGTGCCCACGTTGCCGCCAGCCGAACTACCACCGAAAAGCTGATTGTGGCTGAATGGATTCTGGTTGGTTGGGTTGCCGCCGTCGATGTCGAGAATGACGGTATCCTCGCGTGGCACATCGGGAATTCCCTGCGCCGAGACGAGGCTGACCGCAAGCGCCAGCAACAATACCAGCATCAGCCCCGCAAGTCGTATTCGTGAAATAGCCATCCTTTTCCTCCGGAATATATGTTGGCGACAGAAGCATAACGCCTGATTCCGGTTTTCGCAGCAAATTGCGTGTGATTTGGTCTGCATCGCAGTATCGGGCCAGGGCAGAGGGCATCTGCCGTCATTAAAACTCGATGTACTGTTTCCAGGAATCCTGGCCCCTGCCGACGGCGATGACGAGATAGCTGGTGCGCGGCGTGCGCGGCTCGCTGCGCATGCGCATGCCGGCCTCGTGTGGCAGGCGGTTGCCCTTGCGATGGTTGCAGGCAGTGCAGGCGCAGGCGGTGTTCGTCCACTGGTCGCGCCCGCCGCGCGAACGCGGCAGGACGTGGTCGATGGTCAGGTCGTTGCGGCCCAGCACACGCCCCTTTTGCAAGCTGCCGGGACGCGCGCCGCAGTAGATGCAGATGTAGTTGTCGCGGATGAGCACGCCCTTGCGGCTCCAGTGCGCGCGGCGGCGCGGCACGTTGACGAAGGTGCGCAACGCGATCACTGAGGGCACAGAAAAGCGGCTGCTCACCGTGCGCAGGAAGCGGCCACTTTCCTCAACTGTGATGGCCTTGCCGGCCAGCAGGAGGTTGATGGCGCGCGGTACACCGATAACGGCCAGCGGCTCCCAGCTGCTGCCGTTGAGCAGAAGAACTCGCCCGTTGATCATTGTCGTTCTGTCCCGCGCCTCACCCAAACCGTGCGTCGGGCAAATACTATATCGCAGGTCGGCGCCGCTTGCCCGCAGAAGCCCGTAGCAGGCGCAGTTCGGGCACTGCCCTGGGCGCGGAATGGCGCTCGATCTCGGCCAGGGTCTCGCTGGCCAAGTATTGAATCTCGGCCAGCCAGGCTTTCAATGCTTCTTCCGGCAGCGCATTCAGCTGCGGCAGCCGCCCCTCGCTGGCGGCGCTGTGCAGGGCATCGAGCAACTGTAACTGACTGGCCAGCTGGTCGGCAGCGACGGGAGCATGGATTAGGTTGTTGCGGCCAGGCCTCATTTCTCACCTCTCGTGGCAAAAGTGCTGTTCGGTCAAAATAAAAGGGCGTGAAACCGGTTTCGCTCCCGGTCTCACGCCCCTGCAATTCAGGACTGGCATGTGGGTGAAGATCAACGCTCTGGTGGCTCCCCCCATTGCCCAGGGTACCGGGTGCGCCCGCGCGGGCCGCCATTGCCCGCAGGACCAAACAAGCGTGGCCCGTTACGGCGCGACGACAGGGCGGCGGCAAGCTGCATACGGTTCAGCAGTTTCATGTCAGGCGCCCTTGCCCACAGACGTATCGTTCAGCATATCCAGCAGACTCTCCCCGGTGATGAAGATGCGCCGCATGCCGTCGGGCTTGCTGACGCGCAAATGCCCGTTGCTTATGAGGCGCTTGAGCGTGCTCAGGCTGATGCCCAGGGCCCGCGCTGCCTCTTGCCGTGAATACACGGCGAAGGGCTCAATGGCGATCTTGTCGCTCACGCTCGATCTTCTTCCCGGGCCCACTTCTCCGTCACAGGCCCGAACCCGGCCGAAGACCTGCGACGGGCGGGATTGTGACACAGGCCGCAGGGCCTGTCAAGGGAAGCCTGTGGGCCCAAATGGGCGGCAACAGCTCACCTGTCTAGCCTTTCAGCGCGCCGACTGTAACTCCCTTTTGGATCTGGCTCTGGAAGATAATATAGACTGCCAGTGTCGGTATCATGATAATCGTGACAGCCGCAAACAATGCGGACCAGTCACTTTTGTAGTATTGTTGGTGGAGCATGAAAGACAGACCCTGCGGCAGCACGTAATTGTCCCGCTCGGACATCAATATCAAAGGCAGGATGAATTGATTCCACATTCCCAGAAAATTGAAGATTGCCATCGTAACCAACCCGGGTTGGGCCAATGGCAACATCACCCGGAAGAACACCTGGTATTCATTTGCCCCGTCAATGAGTGCGGATTCATGTAGCTCGGAAGGCAGCGTCCTGAAAAACCCTGTCAGAAAGAAGATGGTGAATGGCAGCGAATAGGCGGTATACACCAGGGTTAGCCCCAGGAAGGTGTTGAGCAATTTCAGATCTTTCGCCAGGAAAAAGAGCGGAACCAGGGCCATAAAGATGGGGAAGAGCATACCTGCCATGAACACGTAGAAGAGAACGCGGTTGCCAGGGAAGCGGAAACGGGCCAGGATGTAAGCAGTCATTGACGATAGCGCCAGAGTCAGGATCAGACTGGGGATCACGACCCGCATACTGTTCACAAAGTACTGCCCAACATGCACGGTGACCCAGGCGCGCTCGAAATTGCCCCATTGCAGCTCTTGTGGCAAAGCCCAAGGCTCGAAGAAGATCTCCTGGTCGGTCTTGAACGAACTGTACAGCAGCCAGATCATCGGGAGGATAACAATGGCTGCCCAGAAAACGAGGCTAATGTTTATAAAAGACTGCGATACCAGTTGGCCCGGGCCTGGTTTGGGGCGAGTTGCTGCGGACATCATCAATACTCCAGAGTTTCGCGTTGGGTTACCCGCAATGTCAGGAGGGACAGGATCAAGGCCAGAAGGAACATGGCGACGGCGACGGCGGTTGCATAGCCAAATTTCCCGCTCAGGAACGCGCGTTCATACACGTAGGTCGACAGGACATCGGTCGAGCGGTTTGGCCCGCCGAGGGTCATCGTCTGGGTGATGGCAAACATATTGGTCGCCCCGATTGCCAGGAACACCATGGCTGTGCGAATGGTGTCCCACAACAGCGGCAATGTGATTTTCCAGAACAGATCCCAGCGAGTTGCGCCGTCAATGGTTGCTGCTTCATAGTAAGAATCAGGGATTGAGTCCATTCCAGCGATAAACAGCACGACATTAAATCCGACAGCTTGCCAGACTACAACGGCGCCAACAGCCGCCATGGCGGTGTCTGGATTGCCCAGCCAGGCAATTGCCTCAGGCGCACCCAGAAAGTTCGCAATGCTGCTCAGGATACCGATGGTTGGATGGTAGATGAAGCTCCACAGAACGCCGATGGCTACCAGCGACATGACCTGCGGGAAAAAGAAGGTGATGCGATAGAACTTTCTGAAGCGCGCCTTGCCATGGGTGAGCAAGAATGCCAGATATAGGGAGATGACAATGGTGATCGCCGGGATGGTCAGCAAATAGATGAGATTGTGCTTGAGCGCGTTCCAGAAAAAATCGTCCGCCAGCAATTTTATAAAGTTCTCAAGCCCAATGAATGTCGGTTTAGGTGTAAGCCCACGCCATTTTGTCAGGCTGAAATACATCGCGCGTCCATAGGGATACACTAGGAAAACCAGGAACAACACGGCCGCTGGTAGCGTGAAAGGAACGATGATATGAAGTTTTCTTTTGGTCACGTTTCCACCATGGAAGCCACATCAACTGATGACAGGCGGGATTCTGGAATCCAGTAAAATACAGTGACACCTGTGTTCGGTGTCACTGTATCACATCAACTGCGGGTGAGCAGTATCAGAGTCAGACGTGGGTGTACTTCGGAATGTCGTCGTCGTCTCTCACCGCGTCGGCGGCTGCCTGAACAGTCTCGACAAATTGATCAGGTGATATGCGGTTGGTCAGAAGTTCACCGGTGGCATTTTTGGCGGCTGTCCACAGGTCGCTGTACCAGCCCCTGGACAAGTAATTGAAGCCGCCATTGGCCGCTTCGGCCACTTCCAGCGCCGATTGCAGGGCCGAACTGAGTTCGATCCCTTCGCTGCCACCGAAGACCGGCATGATGGCGCTGATCTCCTTGGCAAAGAACTGGGCGTTGGCCCTGGACAGCATACAACGCATAAACTCCATCCCGCCCACAACATTGGCTGCGTTGGCGGGGACGATGTAGGGCTCGCCTGGCCAGGCGACTACGGACGCATAAGAGGATTCATCCGGGCCGGGCACGGGTTTGATCACCATGTCGAAACCTGCGGGGGTCAACTCGCGCATTTCGTTTTCCAGCCAGGTGCCACAGGGGATGAAGGCCGCATTTCCCTGCAACCATTCGGCCTGGGACTCGGTATGCGTCAGTCCCTCGGTACCGGGCAAAATGTACCCGTTCTCGGCGAGCTGATGCATCATGCTGACAGCCTGCAGCACTTCAGCGCTCTTCCAGGCGTCCTCCTCCAGGTTGTCAATGGATTTGATGGTTTCAATACCACCCACCTTGTGCACCAGGTGCATCAGACAGCCAAAGACCATGTACTGCGGGAACTTGCCCTGGTAGGTCCAGGGAGCGATGCCATCGGCTTTGATGGTCTCACACAGTCCCATCATCCCGTCCCAGGTGCGGGGATATTCCCAGCCTTTCTCCTCGAACAGGCTCGAACTGTGCCAGATACCGCTCACTGTAAACGCGACGTTGAGATAGAGTTGCCGACCATCAAAGACACCATCGGCCTGTGAGCTGGGGAAGAGCGTCTCCGCGAAGCTTTTGCCGGGGGTATCCAGAGACGGCGCTGCCATCAATGGCCCCAAATCCGCCAGTTGATCGTCGGCAACCAGCGAGTCCATGGGGATGTTGAAAGCACCGCTGTTGTCAATGACATCGGGTGGGTTGCCACCAATGAAGCGCGGGCGCAGAATCTCGGAGACCTGTTGAATGCCTTCAACGGTCATTTCATTGTCCGGGTGCAGCGCCCGGAAGTAATCGGCGGCGTTATCGATGTAAGACCGTCCGAACCCGCCCTCAAAGAATACGCCGTCTACTGCTGTACCAGCTTCCAGTCCAAGCGGGTTGACGGCATCGGGTGCTACCTCAAAGGGCAGGCCAACCTGGGCCAGGGCGAGCGAGGGCAACAAATGGCTACCGATCGCTCCTGCTGCCAGGGCAGTCGAGGACTTCAAAAAGCCACGTCTTGAAAACTGCTTGCTCATCGTTATCTCCCTAATCTGTTCTGTCATAAGCAAGGGACCTTAAAGTAGCGCCCGTTGACTGGTGAATTGGCGAGACGAGATCACCTGTTACAAGCCTATCCGACAACAAAACCTTGTCAAGTTTAAAACAGGAAGTGGTTGATATGATGGGATAGCGAAGTCAGGGAGATGAGCCGGACAGTCTGGATTCCTTTGCCTGTGAAACTGCCGGCGATTCCAGCAAAAACACTTTGCGGGCATAATGTGGTCTGAACGGCCCGGACAGTCCACAAGAGGCCGACGCAGACTGGCGCTTGCCATTCCGACCGGTCGGCGGCATACTGGCGCGCAACGGCCACGACGGAGACAGTTCGTGGTGCAGGCGTCTTCAGAGAGCCAGGGCCTCCGACTGCAAGCCCCGGCAGGCGTGCCACCACGGAATTCCCTCCCGAGCTGAGAGGTGAACGCCCCGCGCAGGGGTCAGTAGCCCGCTCCGCCCGCCGGCGTTAACAGGCATAATGAGCGGGCCGCTGAGCGCGGCCAAGCAGGGTGGTACCGCGGGAGCCAGACTCTCGTCCCTGACCGGGGCGGGAGTTTTTTATTTGTCCCGCGGCGCCGGTCAGCGGCGGCCCTGACCAAGGAAACACAGGAGACCAGACATGCTCGAGCAACTGGAAGCGCAATATGCGGAAGCGCTGCAGGCCCTCGCCGAGGTCAGGGACAGCGAGGCGCTGAAAGCCTGGGAGAGCGCCTGGCTGGGGCGGCGCGGCGCCATCACCGCCATGCTGCGCTCCACCGGGCAGTTGCCGAAGGAGCAGCGGGCGGCCTTTGGCAAGCGCGCCAACGAGATTCGCCAGCTGCTGGGCGTGGCCAACGAGGAACGCGCGGAGGCCGTGCGGGCGGCCGAACTGGCACAGGACCTTGAGGAAGGCGAGATTGACATCACCCTGCCCGGGCGCAAGCGCGTCAGGGGCGGCCTGCATCCCGCCACGCGCACGCTGCGCGAGTTCGCCAGCATCTGGGGCGAGATGGGCTTTCAGGTCTACCGCAGCCGCGACGTGGAGACGGACGAGTTCAACTTCCAGTTCCTGAACTTTCCGCCGCATCATCCCGCGCGCGACATGCAGGATTCTTTCTATACGACCACGCCCGGCGTGATCATGCGCACACACACCTCGCCCGGGCAGATCCACGCCATGCGCGAGCTGGGCGCCAAGGGCACGCGCCCCATCCGCGTTATTTTGCCCGGCATGTGCTATCGCTACGAGCAGATCACCGCGCGCAGCGAGCTGCAGTTCAACCAGGTGGAGGGCCTGGCGGTCGGGCGCGGCATCCGCATGACCGACCTCAAGGGCACCATCGCCGCCTTCGCCCGGCGCATGTTCGGCGAGGACGCGCGCGTGCGCTACCGGGCTTCCTACTTCCCTTTCACCGAGCCCAGCATGGAAGTCGACGTCGAGTGTTTCCTTTGCGGCGGCTCCGGCTGCCGCGTCTGCAAGTACAGCGGCTGGCTGGAGATCGCGGGCAGCGGCATGGTGCACCCGGTGGTGCTGCGCAACGGCGGCTACGACCCGGCCGTGTGGAGCGGCTTCGCCTTCGGCATGGGCCCGGAACGCAGCGCCATGCTGCGCCACAACATCCACGACATCCGCTACTTCTGGGGCAACGACCTGCGTTTTCTCGAGCAATTTTAGGAGGCCCCATGCCCGCCATTCCGGTGCTCTTCGCCATCTGGTTGATGTCCGCCCACGTCCGGCGCGCGGCCTGGCAGGCGCTGCGCGAGCCACGGACGCGCGGCCTCGTCTATGCCACCCTGCTCATCATCGTCTTCGGCGCTGTCTTCTATCATGTTGTCGAGGACTGGCGCTGGCTGGACGCCTTCTATTTCACCGTCATCACGCTGACCACGGTGGGCTACGGCGACCTCGTGTCGCAGACCGACGCCGCCAGGCTCTTCACGATGTTCTACATCCTGGTCGGTCTCGGCATCCTCGGCAGCTTCGTCGCCCTCGTCGCCGACTCACGCGCTGGCAGCCCGACGTTGCCTGGCCCGGCACATTTGCTGCGCCGTCCGCCGGCGGAAGAAGCCTGATGAATTGTCCCGTCCCCTGCATTGCGCATTGAGGAGTACATGATGCTGGTTCCCCTTTCCTGGCTGCGTGAGCTGGTCGATATCGACATCCCGGTCGAGCTACTCGCCGAACGCCTGACCCTGGCCGGCCTCGAGGTCGGCGCCATCAACTATCTGGGCCTGCCGCAAGGCGCGGTGGAGGGCGTGCGCTGGCCGCCTTCGGATCACCTGGTGTGGGCGCGCGACAAAATCCTGCTGGGCGCCATCCGCGAGGTGCGCGCCCACCCCGACGCCGACCGGCTCGTGCTGGCCATGGTGGATTATGGCGGCGAAGCGATGGAGCAGTGCGTCACCGGCGCGAGCAACCTCTTCGAGTTTCGTGACCAGGGGCTGCTGGAGCCGCCGCGATGGGCGCCCTTCGCCATGGAAGGCGCCGAACTGTGGGACGGCCACCGCGCGGAGCCGAGGCGGGTGCGTCTGAAGGAACGCGCGCTGCGCGGCATCCCCAACCGCAGCATGGTCTGCTCCGAAAAGGAGCTGGGCCTCTCCGACGAGCATGAGGGGATCGTGCTGCTGGAGCACGACGCAAGTTACCGGCCCGGCACGCCACTGCAGGACATCCTCGGCGACGTCGTGCTCGACATCGAGCTGACGCCGAACCTGGCGCGCTGCTTCAGCATCCTCGGCGTCGCGCGCGAGGTCGCCGCGCTGCTGGACAAGCCGCTGCGTGCGCCCTCCTTCGACTTGCTGGCCGAGGGCCCGCCCATCGCAGGCCAGGCCGCCATCAACATCGAGAATCCAGAGCTTAACGCGCGCTTCACCCTCGCCCTGCTGCGCGACACGCAGGTCGGCACCTCGCCGCAATGGCTGCAGCAACGCCTGCGCCTGGTGGGTCAGCGCCCGATCAACAACATCGTGGACGTCACCAACTACATCACCTTCGAGCTGGGGCAGCCGCTGCACGCCTTCGACTATGACAAGCTCGTCGCGCGCGCCGGCAACCAGACGCCCACCATCACGACGCGTCTGGCGCGCCCGGGCGAGGTTCTGACCACGCTGGAGGGCACGCAGCGTGAGCTGGAGGCGCACAACATCATCCTGCTGGACAGCGCCGGCATCCTCAGCCTGGGCGGCGTCATCGGCGGCGCCGGGACCGAGATCGACGCGAACACGCGCAACGTGCTGCTGGAGGCGGCCAACTGGAACTTCATCAACATCCGCCGCACGATGCAGACGCAGAAGGTCATCACCGACGCCGGCGTACGCTTCAGCCGCGGCGTGCATCCGGCCCAGGCGCTGGCAGGCGTGAAGCGCGGCATCGAGCTCATGCGGCGCAGCGGCGGCGGGCAAATCGCGGCCGGCATCATCGACGAGTATTCATTGCCGCCGGCGCCGGTACAGGTGACGCTGCCGGTCGCCGAGGTGCAGCGCATCATGGGCGTGGACTTCTCCGTCCAAGCTGTTGCCGCCATCCTGCGCCGCCTCGAGTTTGAGGTCAGCGTCGAGGGAGACAGCTTGCAGGTCACGGCGCCCGACCATCGCCTCGACATCAGCAGCGAGCCGGTCACCGGCCAGGCCGACCTGATAGAGGAGCTGGCGCGCATCCATGGCTATGACCGCATCCCGGACAGCATCATCGCCGACGAGATGGCGCCCCCGCACGCCAACCCGGCGCTGGAGCATGAGGAGCTGCTGCGCGATCTGCTGGTGACGCTGGGACTGCGCGAGAACATCAGTCACCGTTTCACCGCGCCCGAGCGCGAGGCGTTGCTGACACCCGGCGGCGGCCCGGGCTGGCACACGCTACCCTACGTCGAGTTGCTCAACCCGATCGCGCCAGAGAAACGGGTGCTGCGCCATACCCTGTTCACACAGTTGCTGGACAACGCCGCCGGCAACGCCCGCTGGCGCGAGACGCAGCAGGTCTTTGAAATTGGCCAGGTCTATCTGCCGCAGGAGGGCGAGACTTTGCCAGAAGAGCCGCGGCGACTCGCGCTGCTGCTGACCGGCAAACGTGAATTGCCTGACTGGCAGAGCGGCGCCAGCGACGCGCTGCTGGATTACTTCGACCTCAAGGGCGTGCTGGACGAAGTGCTGACCGGCCTGAAGGTGGCCGATCTGCGCTACGAGCGCAGCGAACACAGCAGCTACCATCCCGGCCGCTCCGCCGCACTGTGCTGCGGCAATGTAAGGCTCGGCCACGCGGGCGAGTTGCATCCCCTGGTCGCTCAGGCCTTCGGCCTGGTCGACGCGCCGGTCATGGTCGCTGAACTGGACCTGGAGCTGCTGCTGGCGCAGAGCAAGTGGCGCAGCTTCCCGGTGCAGGCGCTGCCGCTCACCCCGCCCGTCTACCAGGACATCGCTCTGGTGGTGCGCGACGCGCTGTCAGCCGCGGAAGTCGAGGCGGTGCTGCGGAGCGCGGGCGGCGAACTGCTGCAGGAGTTGCGCCTCTTCGATGTTTACCATGGCGATCCCGTCCCGCCAGGCCACAAAAGCCTGGCCTTCAACCTGGTCTATCAAACCGACGCCCGCACCCTCACCGACCGCGAAGTGGCGAAGGTGCAGCGCAAGATCGTGCGCGCCGCCGAGAGTCAGCTGGGCGCCAGGCTGCGCGCCTGATGCGCGACGCAGCAGCAGAGGAAGCCACCATGAAGCTTGAAACGCAGGCCATCCACGCCGGCCATGAAGTAGACCCGAGCAGCGGCGCCATCGTCGCGCCAGTGCATTTTTCCACCACCTACGAGCGCGCGCCGGACGGCAGCTATCCGCTGGGCAATGTCTACAGCCGCCTCGGCAACCCCAACCGCCTGGCGCTGGAAACGCGCATCGCCGCGCTGGAGGGCGGCCAGGCAGCCGCGGCCTTCGCCTCCGGCTCCGCGGCGATCTACGCCCTGTTGCAGACCCTGGGCCAGGGCGATCACGTCATCGCGCCCGACGTGCTCTACTACGGAATCCGCCTGATCATGACCAACATCATGGTGCGCCAGGGGCTGGCGACGAGCTTCGTCGACATGACGCAGCCGGAGGCGGTCGCCGCGGCCCTGCGCCCGGAGACGCGGCTGGTGCTGCTGGAGACGCCTTCCAACCCGGAGCTGGGCATCACTGACATCCGCGCCATCGCGGACATCGCCCACAGCGCCGGCGTCAGCGTGGCCTGCGACAACACCATCGCCACGCCCGTTTTTCAGCAGCCGTTGCAGCTGGGGGCCGACTACGTCGTGCACGCCACCACCAAGTACCTCGGCGGCCACAGCGACGTGCTGGGCGGCGTGGTCGTCGCGCGCGCGCCCGACGAGCGCTTCGAGCATCTGCAGCAGATTCAGCAGTTAGGCGGCGCGGTGCCCTCGCCCTTCGAATGCTGGCTGACGCTGCGCGGCATCGAGACCCTGCCGCTGCGCATCCGCGCGCACGCGGAGAATGCGTTGGGCGTGGCACACTTCCTTGAGCAGCATCCGGCGGTGGAACGCGTGCGCTATCCTGGCCTGGTGAGCAACCCCGCGCACGAGATCGCCCGGCGCCAGATGAGCGGCTACGGCGGCCTGCTGTCAGTGCAGGTGCGCGGCGGCGCCGAGGCGGCCCTGGCGGTGACCGGCAGGGTACAGCTCTTCCGGCGCGCGACCAGCTTCGGCGGCACGCACAGCCTCATCGAGCACCGCGCCTCAATGGAGAAAGGCGTCACCGCCACCCCGCCCAACTTGCTGCGCATCTCCATCGGCCTCGAGCACGTCGACGACCTCATCGCTGATCTCGACCAGGCGCTGCGGGGCTGAGCCGGAGTCGCTACAATTTGGCCATGCTGACCAGCAAGAGGAGCGTCTGACATGTCCGAGGCATTCGAGGTTTTTGACGAGCGATTCCGCGCGCTCCTGTTGCCGGAGTCGCGCCTGGAGCATCTGGCGGAGGGTTGCATCTGGGCGGAGGGCCCGGTCTGGCTGCCGGACGACAGCGTGGTCTGGAGCGACATCCCCAACAACCGCATGTTGCGCTGGTCTGCCGCGGCGGGCCTGGAGACCTTTCGCCAGCCTTCCAACTTCAGCAACGGCAACACCCTGGATCGTCAGGGGCGCCTGGTCACCTGCGAGCATGGCGCACGGCGCGTCAGCCGCAGCGAAGCGGATGGCAGCGTCGTCACGCTGGCCGAACGCTATCAGGGCGGACGCTTCAACTCGCCCAACGACGTGGTGGTGCGCCCGGACGACAGCATCTGGTTCACCGACCCGCCCTACGGCATCCTGCCCGGCACGGAAGAAGGCCATGCCAGCGAGATGGAGCAGGACGGCTGCCACGTCTACCGCCTCGACCCGGCCAGCGGCGAGATTACGCGCGTCATCGACGACATGGACAGACCGAACGGCCTTGCCTTCGCGCCGGACGGGCAACGCCTCTATGTAAGCGACACCGGCCGTTCGGATGACCCGGATGGCCCACCCCACATGCGCGTCTTCGACGTCGTCGCTGGCGTGTCGCTGGCCAACGGGAGGCTCTTTGCCGTAATTAACCCCGGTCTGCCGGACGGTTTCCGCTTCGACCACAACGGCTACCTCTTCACCAGCTCGGCTGACAGCATCCAGGTGTACACGCAGGCGGGCGAGCTGCTCGGCAAGATCATGGTGCCCGAACCCATCGCCAACTGCTGCTTCGGCGGCCCGCAGCGCGACCAGCTCTACATCACCGCGACCAGCTCGCTCTACGTCATCCGGCTCAACACGCGCGGCATCCAGCACGCCTGAGCGCCCGGCAGAGAGGAACATAACATGACGAACTACGGTATCAAACTGGTATGGGCGGGCTGGGACAGCGACCCGACCATCGGCTTCAGCGGGCGCGCCGCCAAACGCTGGGCGGAGTCTCTGCCGGTCGGTACGCGCATGTTGCTCTACGAGACGACCGGCCGCGCGAAGGGCTCAAAGGCCAAAGGCACAAAGGCCATCGTCGGCGAGGTCGAGGTCAGCGGCAGCTTTGAGGATGGCGCGGCCATTCGCGCGGCGGACGAACAGCACGACTCGGTGTTGCCGGTGAGCGTGGTACAGGCGCGCGCGTCTGTCGCGCCGGTGCCGATGGAGCAGGTCCGCGCGGTTCTGGGCGTGGAGAAGTATCCGCGCATGGGCGAATCCTGGCGTCCGCTCAGCGCGGAGGAGTATCAGGCGTTGGTAAGCGCCATGGGCGGCTGATGGCGACGCGCGAAAGGAATGAACGCCGCTATCACTATCACGAAGAACTGCCCGGTGGCGGTCGTCGCTACTGGAAACTGCGTGCCGGGGGAGATTTCGGTTGGCAATGAGTGGTAAAGATTGTGGACGAAAACGAGGTTGCAATCCGGATTGTACAGGAAGTGTACGATGATGATGGCAACTTCATAGAGTCCCATCAGAAGTATCCGGTTGACAGCGGGCACAAGCTGCACACGGCGGAGTAATGGTGATGACTGCGTACATAATCACGAGGGAAGTACTGCTGGAGAAACTGTACGCCTTCATCCGACACGAGACTACGCTGCCGGAGCTCGTCAATTGGGCCGAGAACGTTTTCGTGGACGACGACGTCGATGTCGAGGGAGATACCGAACTGTTGATGGATATCGTTTTCTGTCTTGCCGGAAGCGACACGGATCTTTATCCCCTCACCTGGGACGTCCTCACGGAATTCGTGGAGAAACTGGGCGGCAAGATGCCGGTCATTGTCGAGGCTGACTGAACGCTGCATCATCCCGTTCAATTGCGGCGCGCCAGCACAATCATGCGCGCGCAGCCGTCCTCGAAGTGCCCCTGCTCATAGTCGCCATAACTCGCTTCGATCGCGAAGCCGCATTGCCGCAGCAAGAGGGCCAGTTCGGGCCAGAAGAAGTGGCGAAACACCGCGGGCGCCAGCGTGCGCTGCACCACACCCTCACCATCAATCTCATCGTAAATCCAGGTGGTATGCATGCGTTGCGTCACGCGGTCCAGCCGGCTGGTCGCCAGTTGCATGATCAGGTGGCCTGTCTCGGGGTCCAGGAAACTACGCTCCAGCGTGAGCGCGTCGCTGACAGCGCTGGTGAAGACTTCGCCGGCGTTGGGAAGGTCGATCACCAGTAGCCCCTCCGGCTGCAGCCAGGCGTGCAGGCGCTGCAACAGGGCAAGTTGCTGCTCCTGCTCATGAAAGTGCATCAGGCAGTTGTAGGAGAGCAGGACGTAACGATAGCGCTGCGGCGGCTCCAGCTGCAGCACATCGCCGTGCAGCAGACGAATGCGCACTTGCTGTGAGGGCGGCGTCTGCGCGAGGCGGCGTCGCGCTCGCGCCAGCATGGCGGCCTCGCTTTCAATACCGTGCACCGTCTCCAGCTGCTGCGCCAGATGAAACAGGACGCGTCCGCTGCCACAGCCGATTTCCAGCAGCGGGCCGTGTCCGCTGGATTCGAGCAGCCGCTCATAAAACGCCAGGTCATCGCTCTTGCCGCGGTGTTCGGCGTCGTAATAGCGCGCGATTTGCGCGTAAAAGCCGGCCATGGGCGGCCCCCTGCCCTGCGAGGCGGGTATTGTAGCGCAGTCCGCCGGCGGGTGGCACGCTTGCCGCTGCCCCTGGCCACTGCTACAATGCCGCCAGGGTTCGGGCGTCTGTTCCGGCTAATCCAAAGGCCGCCGGAGGCGTACGCGCCGGCGCTGTCGAGGAAGTGTTGAGGACCACACATGGCATTCGACAAGGGTGACACCCGGCCACTCACTCCGCTGTCAGCGGAGCCGGCACCGCCAGAGGACAGTCGCGAGGTCGTCACGAGCGTTGACAGCGGTCAGGTGCAGCGCGCGCCGCGCCGGCGCAGGGGCGGCTGTGGTTGCTGGCTCATCGGGATTTTCACCCTGTTCCTGATTCTGGTGCTCGTCGCTGTCGGTCTGTTTCTGCCGCCGGTGCAGCTCATTGAGCGCCTCACCGGCCCCCAATACTTCCCCATCACTGCAGATGCCTACGCTGTCCAGCTGGAAGGCCTGACACTGCAGGTCGATCCGGCGGCGCCTGGCGAAGACTTCAGCGTCGCGATCGAATCGCTGCCCACCAACGACTTCCTCGCCGGCGCTGCCGGGCCGGAGTGGCTGTCCGCGGCCCGCGCCGCCCTGCCCGCGCAGCTGGCCCTGCAGAGCCCGGTCTATTCACTCTACAGCGAGGGCATATCGCCAGAGACCCTCACCCTGGATCTGACCCTGCCCGCGGCAACAGGCAATGCGCAGCTCTTCTCGCTCTATGGCTGGGACGGCATGAGCTGGGACTTCCTGCCCGCAACACAGCTGGGCACAAATGCCCTGCGCACCACAGTGGAACGCCTGCCACAGCAGCTGGCTGTATTCCAGGTGTCGCCGCCCGCGCAACCCACCGTGCTGGTGACCGTAGACGTGCAGCACACGCTGAACCCCGAGGTCGCGCAAGTGGCGAACATCGTCGCCCCCGCCGGCATTCAGCCGACACTTGCGGGCGGGCTCACAGGCAGCCTTGCCGCCGGCTTCGATTTCAACAGCGGCTACCTGGTCATGCCGGTAGTGCGCAACTTCACTGACGAGCGCGCGCTCGATTCGCTCACTGTCAGCGGCATCCTTGCCAACCGGGAGCTGCGTCAGGCGCACGTCGCCCAGCTGACCGCCTTCGCCAACAGCGGCTTTGGTGGCCTGCTGATTGACTGGCGCGGCCTGGAGCCGGAGCAGCGCAGGTTGTTCAGCGAATTCATCCGCGAGCTGGCAGGGGACTTCGCAGCCATGGGCCTGAAGCTGGGCGTCGTCGTGCCGCCCGCCTCGGTCGTTGATGGCGCGCTGGACACCGGCGCCTATGACTGGCGCGCACTGGGCCGCCATGCCGATTACCTGCAACTGCGGCTGCCGCTGCACCCCAGGGACTACGGCACGGGCACCGGCCAGCCAGTCGAGCTCATGCTGCGCCACGCCGTGGGCGAGGTGGAGCGCGGCCGTTTGCTGGCCGGCTTCAGCGCGAGCACGCTGCGCGAGTCGGAGGGCAGCCTCACCCAGGCGGGCTATGCCGAAGCACACGCCGGCCTGGGCGACGTCGTCATCGAGGTTGAGACCACCAGTGACGGCGCTGTGCTGCCTGGCACCGAGATCGACGCGCGCCTGGACGGCTTCAGCGCTGACGCCGGCTTCGACGCCCGCGCCATGGCGCCCTGGGTCGAGTACCGCGCCATGGACGATGCGCCAGCTGCCCGCTACTGGCTGACCACCGGCGCAGCCCTGCACTTCCGCCTGGAGCGGACTCTGCCCTACGCGCTGGCCGGTGTCGGCGTCGAGGACCTGCTGGCGCCGGACCAATCGCGGGATCTGCTTGAAGCCGTGCTGTCCTACAAGCTGCAGTTGCCCGCTGTGCCGGATACGGGGGAGCCGGCCCTGCGCTGGCGTGTGGAAGGCGCGGACGGCGTGCAAAGCGAAGCGTTGACCGAGCTCGACCAGGGCTTGCTCACCACGCTGGAGGCCCCTGACGGCAACTACGCCATCAACGTGGACGTGGTTACCGGTCGGGACGCGGTGGCGCGCGACGGCCAGGCCATCGGCCTCTTCGCGCCGACGCCCACGCCCACGCCCACTCCGACGCCCGCGCCGACAACCATTCCCAGGCCCGCCGTCTCGCGGCCCGTCTCCCAGGCGCCGGCTGTTGCGCCAGGTTCGGGCAGCATCCAGGCCGGTTCCTTCGAGTATGGCGGCCACGTGACCAGCACTGGCAGCGCGCGCGCCATCAACGCCATGCGCTCGGCCGGCATGATCTGGATGAAGAAGCAGGTGCGTCACCCCGGCGGCGACGCCGGCGGAGTCATCAACGCCGCGAAGTCCAACGGCTTCAAGGTGCTGATCGGCGCGCTCGGCGACAAGAACCAGCTGGCCTCGCGTGGCGCCGCCTACATGGACGAATTCGCCGCCTGGCTGGGCCGGGTAGCCGCGCAGGGCGCAGACGCTATCGAGGTCTGGAACGAGCCCAACCTTGATCGCGAATGGCCGCAGGGCCAGATCAGCGGCGCCACCTATGCCGACATGTTGCGCCGCGCCTACAGCGCCATCAAGAGCGCCAACCCCGCCACCATGGTCATCAGCGGCGCGCCCGCGCCCACCGGCGCCGAAGCCGCCTTCCCTGGCCGCGTCATGAACGACGACAAGTTCATGCGCCAGATGGTCAACGCCGGCGCCATGCAGTGGCTGGACTGTGTGGGCATCCATTACAACGAGGGCATCATTCCGCCCTCGCAGACCAGCGGCGATCCGCGCGACGGCTTCTACTCGCGCTATTACTTCGGCATGCTCAACCTCTACTGGGGCATCACCGGCGGGCAGAAACCCCTCTGCTTTAGCGAGCTGGGCTTCCTGACCTCGCACGGCTACGGGCCGCTGCCCGCGGGCTTCGCGTGGGCGGGCAACGTTACCCTGCAGCAGCACGCCGCCTGGCTGGCGCAATCCATCGCGCTCTCTTCACAAAGCGGCAAGGTACGTCTGCTCATCGTCTGGAACGTGGACTTCACGCTCTACAGTTCGGACCCACAGGCCGGCTACGCCATGATTCGCACGGACGGCAGTTGCCCGGCCTGCAGCGCCATCGCCGCCGCACGCTGACGACGGCCGAAGGAGAAGCATGACCATGTCAGGCAACCGTCGTGGCATTCAGGTGTTTGCCATTGCCTGGATTGCCATCACGCTGCTGATGGGCGCCAGCACCTTTGTCGCCATCTATTTCGTCTACGGTCTCGTCAACGAACCGCGCAACATCAACACCGCCAGCAGCGCGGCGCTGCCCGTTCCTGTGGTGCGACAGGTCGCAGCAGTTTCGCAGCCCGTAGCCACCATTGTGGCCGCGCCGCCCACGCTACCGCCCACGGCCGCCGCACCGGCGGAGATCGTCGTGGCCGGGCCCGCCGAGCAACGGCCAAGGCCGACCGCCCTGCCCGTCTCTGACCGCAGCTTCCAGCCAGGCATACAGGTGCAGGTAAGCCCCGACCTCAACCCCGACAACCAGGAGACCTGGATGCGCGAGGTCGCCAACAAGCTCCAGCTGGGCTGGTACAAACAGCAGGTGCGCTGGGAAGACGTTGAGGCCGAGCAGAACCGCTTCAACTGGGCCGCGCTCGATCTGTCGCTGCCACTGGCAGCGGAATACAAGCTGCGCGTGATGCTCTCGATCGTTACGGCGCCCGAATGGGCACGAGACCAGGGCGTCGACCTTGAGCGGCACGGGCCGCCGGCCCGCACCCAGGACTACGTCGACTTTGTCAGGGACATCGTGACGCGCTACCCGGGCATGGTACACGCCATCGAAGTCTGGAACGAACAGAATCTCGATCGCGAGTGGACTGCCGCGCGCGGGCTGAACGCAGCGGATTATGTCCAGTTGCTGCGTGACACAACCCTGGCGGTCAAGGCGATCGATCCCGGCATCATCATCATCAGCGGTGCGCTCTCGCCCACCGGCGGCTGGACCGAGCCGGACGGGCGCGTCAGCGCGATCGATGACTTCGCCTACCTGGACAGTCTGCTGGCGGCCGGGCTGCTGAACTATGCGGATTGCGTCGGCGCACATCATAATGGCTACAACATCGGCCCGAACGTGCCCTGGAACGAGGTCGTCAATGATCCGGATGCCTCCTTCCGCGGCCCCTTCGAAAACCCGCACCACAGCTGGAGCCTGTTCAGCACGCTGCGCACCTACTCCGCCAAGATTGAGCTGGCCGGCGGGGACCAGCCGCTCTGCGTCACCGAGTTTGGTTGGGCCTCTACCGAAGACCTCGACGGCTATCCGCGCGGCTTCGAATTCGCCAACGACAACACGCTTGAGGAGCAGTCGCGCTGGACAATTCAGGCCCTCGACCTGATGGAGGACTGGGGCGACATCTGGCTGGCCTTCATCTGGAACTTCAACTACGGCCCACAGGCAGGCTGGGACCCCAACAACGACAACGTGCCCTACTCGATCATCGGCAAGGACTGGGCCTTCCGCCCCCTGTATGATGCCCTTGGCGCCTGGCAGCTGGAGCGACGCCTGGAGAGCACCGTCGGCGGATGAAGCGCGCCTCCCCACACTGGCCGGTTATCGGTCTGTTGTTGTTGCTGATCGTGGCCGCCGCGCTCCTGCGGCAGACTGATGCGGATCCTCTGGCCGCTGACGCGGTGGTCGATCCGCCCTTCACCCCCCTCACCTATGGCATTCAGGCCTTTCTCTGGTGGGATGACGGCTTCGTGGGGCATCGCCTTGATCTCGTGCGGCTGATGGTCTTCAGCCACGTTAAACAAAGCATCGCCTGGGCGGACATTGAGCCGAGCCAGGGCGAATATCTCTTCTGGCGCGCCGACGAGCTGCTGGACGAAATAGAACGGCGCGAGCTGCAACTGGTCGCGCGCCTCGGTCATGCCCCGGACTGGGTGCGGGCAGGCAACAGCGCGCCAGGCGCGGATGTGCCGGTCGACGTCCCGCCCGCTGCGCAGCACATGGACGCCTGGGGGGAGTACTGCGGCGCCATCGCTGCGCGCTACGCCGGCCGCATCGCCGCCTACCAGATCTGGAACGAGCCCAACCTCGCGCGCGAATGGGGCGGCATTTCCCCCTCCGCCGGCGAGTACGTCAAACTGCTGCGCGTATGCAGCGAGGCCATCCGCGCGGCGGACCCGCAGGCCATCCTAATCTCGGCCGGGCTGGCACCAACCGGCAACTGCTGTGAACTGGCCCACCCGGACGACCAGTATCTGCAGGAACTTTACAACGCCGGCTTCCAGCAGCACATCGACGTCGTCGGCCTGCACGCGCCGGGCTATTCTGCGCCGGAGCTCAGCCCGGACGAGGCCGAGGCCAGCGGCGGGCAGCGCTTCTTTACCTTCCGGCGCGTGGAGGACATGCGCCGCATCATGGTCGCCAATGACGACGCCGCGCGCCAGATCGCCATCCTCGAAACCGGATGGACGCGCGACGTGACTGGCCAGGACGAGGCCTACTCCTGGTTCGCCGTGGACGAAGCTACCCAGGCGGACTATCTCGTGCGCGCCTATCGCTACGCCGTCGAACACTGGCTACCGTGGGTGGGGTTGATGACGACCCTCTCCATCGCAGACCCGGCCTGGGACGAGCAGGACGAGCAGTACTGGTGGAGCATCATCCCGCCCGACAGAAAGACAAAGCAAGCCTACTTCGACCTCGCCAACATGGAAAAGGTCTGCGGCGAGCGCATCATCCCGGCGCGCGCACCCGACAGCCCTGAGGCACTGGGCCTTGTCCCTGTCACTCCTTGCAGCTAGCCTCTTTTTGCACCTGCTGGCGACGGTCGTCTGGCTGGGCGGTCTGTTCCTGCTCACCCTGCTGGTCTGGCCCGAAACGCGCCGCAGCCTGGCCGGAAATCCGGCACGCTATCGCCTGCTCGGCCGGCTGCGCAAACGCTTCCAGCCGCTCACCTGGCTCAGCCTGGCTGTGCTGATTGTCACCGGCGTCTTTCAGATGACGGCCGACCCCCATTATGAAGGTATGTTACAATTTAGTAGTCCCTGGAGCCGCGCCATCCTGCTCAAGCACGTGGCCCTGGCCGGGATGGTGGTTTGCGGCATCCTGCTGCAGTGGCGCGTAGCGCCGGCGCTGGAGCGGCTGGGATGGCTGCTGGAGCGCGAGCGTGGCGATGCAGTGGAATGGGCGCGGCTGCGACGCCAGGAGCTGCGGCTCGCGCGGATCAGCATCGCGCTCGGTCTGCTGGTATTGATCTTCACGGCCTGGGCCACGGCGCTCTGAACAACCTGCCACCCGGCCCCTTCTCTGGAGACCCGCATTGTCCTCCCGCACCGGTTTCGTCCTGGCAACCCTGCTACTGCTGCTCGGAGCCTTGCTGCGCAGTCACCGGCTGCCAGATCTGCCCCCAGGTCTGAACGAGGATGAGTACGCGACGCTGCGCATCACCGAGTCGCAGCGCGCGGGCCAGATCGCCGTCTTCTACGATCAGGCTCCCGCTGAAGAGGAGACGCACGGGCGCGAAGGCTTCTATTCTGCGCTGCTGGCGGTCAGCACCTTGCTGACCGGCGGCGGCCCGACGGGCTACCGCGCGCTTCCGTTTTTCATCAGCATGCTCACCCTGGCCATGGTCTATGCGCTGGCGTCGCGACTCTGCGGCACGCGCGGCGGCCTGGCGGCGCTGGCCCTGCTGACTGTGAGTCTGTGGCCGGTTCTGCTGGGACGCAGCATCAGCCCGGTGACCCTGTTGCCCTTTCTGGCTGCCGCCCTGATGCTGGCGCTGGCCTATGTCCTGACGGTTCCTGAGCGGCTTGCGCGGCGCCTGCCCGGCACCATCGCCTTTGCGGGGCTGGGTCTGGCGGCGGGCCTGGGGTTCTACGTCCACCCGGCGCAGTTCTGGCTGCTGGCCGGCGCCCTCCTCTTTATTTTCTGGCTGACGCGCAGTCAGGGGCCGCTAACGCTGAACCTGATTTTGTCGTTGTTCTTCTCGCTGCTGATAATGGCTGCTGTCCTGCTACCTTACGGGCTTTCTACCCTGCGCCTGAGCGATATCAGCGGTATCGGGCGCATCTTCGGCGACTACGACATGTTTGCCAGTCCCCCGTTACAGTCCATCGTCAACAACATCGGTGGCGTCTTGTTCATCGGTGATGCCAGCCCGCTGCACAATTTGCCCGGGCGCCCGCTGTTCGACCTGCTCAGCGGGCTGGTCATCGTGGTCGGGTTGATGGCCTCGCTGCGCTCTCGGCATCATCCACGCTTCGGCCTGCCCCTCATCTTCCTGCTTGCCCTAGCACCCGCTGCCCTGCTCAGCAACGAAAGCCCGGACTTTGCGCAGCTGTCGCTGCTGTTGCCGCTGCTGGCGCTCTTCTTCGGCTACGGCGTCGTCACCCTGACCAACAGCCTGGGCCGGGCGGCGCGCTTCGTCCCCGTCATCGCCCTGGTCGTCCTGCCCGGCTTCAACATCGCCTGGACGAGCAACGACCTTTTTAGCGTCTGGGCAGGCTTGCCGGAGACCATGAGCGCCTGGAACGGGCGCATCGGCCAACTGGCCAGTCACATTGACCGCAGCGCCGGCAGCCTGCCCACCGTCGTCTGCATCCCCAGCGTCGATCCGGAGCCCGCGGCGGGCCTGAGCGACGCCTGGCGCATGCTGCTGCTGCTGCACGACCGCAGCGAAGCCTTGCGTTACGCCGATTGCCGCACCGGTCTCGTGCTTGCCAACGGCGGCGAGCGCCAGCAGATCATCCTGCCGGACAGCTCGATGCTGGCGGACATGCATCCCCTCCTGCGCGACTGGTTGCAACGCGGCCTCCTGCCGCAGGATCCAGCCCTGCCGCAAGATTCAGTCTTCGCGCTGGACGTCGGCGATCTGCTGGGCGACAAGGTTGGCAGCTTTACTACCACGGCTTCGGTACGTCTCGCGCCGGAAGCGCCGGGCGGAGCAGAAAACATCCTGCCGCCCGTCTCGCTGGATGGCAACCTGACCTTCCTCGGTTACGAACCTTCCGGGATAGAGCGTTACCAGCATGGTGACGTCATCACCTCGGTGACCTGGTGGCGCGTGGATGGGCCGCTGCCGCCTGATCTGCACCTGTTCACCCACGTCATGCCCGACCCGGCCATGATCACTTCGCAGAACGACAAACTCAGCGTGCTGGCTGCCAGCCTGCACCCGCGCGATATCTTCATCCAGGTGACCTATATCAGGCTGCCCGTGCCTACCCCGGCCGGTAACTACCTCGTCTCCATCGGCGCCTACCGCCAGGGCGACGAACAGCGCCTCGCCGTATTGCAGGATGGTGAGCCGCGCGGCACCCGTCTCTTCCTGAATACCAACGTCTTCACTGTGGGCCACAAGGAAGGCTGACCTTGTTCGAACTCGTGATGCTGGGCAGCTCGGCTTCGGCGCCCTCGATCCACCGTGGTCTGCCCGCCCAGTTGCTGCTGGCCGGCGACCAGCGTTTCCTGATCGATTGCGGCGAAGGCACACAACGCCAGATCCTGCGCAGCGGCGTCGGCTTTCGCAACCTTGGGCGCGTGCTGCTGACCCACGGCCATCTCGACCACATCCTGGGCCTGGGCGGCCTCATGTCCACGCTGACCAGCTGGGAGAACATCAGCGAGATCGAGATCTGGGCCGGCCGCAATCCCTTGCGCCGGGTGCAGGCCCTGCTCTACGGCGTCGTGCTGGATTACGAGCGAATGCAAATCGACATTCGGATGAAGGAACTGAGCCCTGGCCTGCTGCTCGACGACAAGGCCTTCACAGTCAGCGCTTTCCCGGTCAGCCATCGCGGCAGCGGCAGTTTCGGCTTCATCTTTCAGCAGAAGGCCCACCGTCCGTTCCTCGTCGAGCAGGCCCAGGCGCTGGGTGTTCCGGCGGGGCCGGAACGGCGCGAGCTGGTGCGTGGAAAAACTGTCACCCTTGCGGACGGCCGTTGCATCACGCCGGACATGGTGCTGGGGCCGGCCCTGCCCGGCGCGAAGTACGTACACATCGGCGACTGCGGCCGCACAGACAACCTGGGTGAATATGTGCAGGATGCCACTGTGCTCGTCATCGAGGCCACCTTCCTGCACGAGGACGCGGATACTGCGCGCGCCTTCGGGCATCTGACCGCCCGCCAGGCGGCGTTGCTCGCCGCGGAAAACGGCGTAGAGACGCTGATCCTCACGCACGTCTCGCGCCGCTACCGCGAGCGCGACATCAAGCAGGAGGCGCGCGCTGTCTTCCCGGCTGCCCGGGTCGCGCGCGACTTTGACCATTACATCATCCAGCGCGACCGACCGGTCGAGCGAATCCGACAGCGATAGCCAAAACGAGGAGAAACATGGACGACAAAGCCGCCCGTGACGCCTATGTCAGCGAACTGTTTGCGCAGGAGGACGAGGTGCTCGCCTGGATCCAGGCCGAGACCAGGCGTCACAACATGCCGCAAATCAGCCTGAGCGCGCAGGAGGGCCGCCTGCTGCAATGGCTGGCGCAGGTGGTCAACGCGCGCCGGATTGTGGAAATCGGCACGTTGGCCGGCTACAGCGGTACCTGGCTGGCGCGCGCCCTGCCGGAAGACGGCATGCTCTACACCCTCGAGGTGAGCAGTCTGCACGCCCGCGTGGCCCAGGCAAGCTTTGAGCGCGGCGGACTGACTGCGCGCGTGCAGCTGCTGGAAGGCCCGGCGCTCGAGTCGCTGCAGGAAGTGAGCGCCCATGCGCCCTTCGATCTCATTTTCATTGACGCGGACAAGGAAGGCTATCCGCAGTATCTCGCCTGGGCGCTTGAGTACCTGCGCGTCGGCGGCGTGATTGCGTCCCACAACGCCTTCCGTGGCGGCAGGGTGCTCGCGCCCGAGACTGCGGACGACGGCGGTATGAACCAGTTCAATCGCGCGCTGGCCGCGGAGCCGCGCCTCTCCAGCACCCTCTTCGCCATCGGCGACGGGATGGCTGTCGGCATCAAACTACGCTGAGGTTGGAAGGGTGACGCTGATCTAGAGAAAGGGCGCCGGCTGCCCCCAGCAGTCGCCGAAGACGAACTCGGCAAGAGGTTTGCGCAGCTGGGGTTCCTGCTCGAACAGGCGACGCTTTTCGGGCAGGGACCCGGGCGGTGCGGGCCAGCCCAGCGCCACGCCGCAGATCGGCTCGTGCGTGGCCGGAATGGCGAAGACTGCGCGCGCATGGTCGCGGTCAATGCCGGCCATCTGACGCAGCATCAGTCCCAGCGCCATGGCCTGCACCGTCAGGTTGCCCATCGCCAGGCCAGTATCGTAGAAGCTGGTGCGCGCGGGCCGGCCCTCATGTTCCACAGCCGCGACGACCAGCATCAACACCGGCGCGCCGCCCGCCCAGCTCTGGTTGCCGGGCAGCAGACAACTGAAGAGGCGCTCGTGGGCGGCAGCATCTGCGCGGCTTGCGACGATGAAGTTCCAGGGTTGGCGGTTGGAAGAAGAAGCCGCCCGGCGCGCCGCTTCCAGCAGGGTGAGCAGGGTCGTCCTGTCCACCGGCCGGTCGAGATAGTTGCGCGGGCTGCGCCGCCCCGTGATGAATGGATGCAAGGCCGCCTGCGCTGCCACTTCCGTCATGCCCTGTCCCTCTCCTTGTGATTCATGTTCACGCTTCAGGCCTGCAATTGAATGGCGCCCTCAGCCAGAATCTGGCCAGGCTGGATCACAGTGGGCGCCTGCAACTCCACACTGGCGAAGAGGTCATAGGTCGTCGCGCCGGTAACGCGCACCGGCACAATTTCGCCAGGCGGCAGCTCGCCTTCGACGATGACGTAGCCATCAATCTCGGGCGCGTCGCGCCAGCTGCGGCCCAGGCTGAGCGTCGCCCCGTCGGGCCGGCCCTGTTCATCTTCACTGGCGCCATGGCCCTCCACCAGCACGTCGATGGTGCGGCCAACCAGCGCCTGATTCTTCGTCAGGCTGATGCCCTGCTGCAGCGTCATCAGTGCATCGTAGCGTTCCTGCTTGACGTCTTCCGGCACCTGGTCGGGCAGCGCAGCAGAGGGCGTGCCCGGTTCCTGCGAGTAGGTGAAAGCGCCTACCCGATCGAATTGCAGGTCGCGCACGAAGTCGAGCAAACCTTCGAATTCGGCGTCGGTCTCGCCCGGATAGCCCACGATGAAGGTCGTGCGCACGGCCAGCTGCGGCATCAGCGCGCGCATTCGCGCCAGGGTCGCATACACCCATTCGATGTTGGCCGGGCGGCGCATGCGCAGCAGGGTGCTGCGGTGGCCGTGCTGCAGCGGCATATCCAGATAAGGCAGCACCTGCGGCTGCGCGGCCATCGTCTCAATCAAACGCGGCGTCACATAGCCGGGCCAGGCGTACATGATGCGCAGCCAGGGAATGTCAGGCGCCGCCGCAACCAGCGCCTCCAGCAGCTGCGCGAGGCCGTCCTTCAGCCCCAGGTCATGGCCATAGTCGGTCGAATCCTGGGCGATGAGGATCAGTTCGCGCAGGCCTTGCGCCTGCAGCCGCTGCGCCTCGTCCAACAGCGTCGCCAGCGGCCGGCTGACGGCAGTGCCCTTGATCTTCGGGATGGTGCAAAAGGCACAGGGGCGACGGCAGCCGTCGGCAATCTTCAGCCAGGCGCTGGCGCCCTGCACGCTGGCGCGCAGCACGCCGCGCTCGTCCAGGCCGACGGTTTGCGCATCCGTCGGCAGATGATAAAGCGGCTGCGGATGCTTGCGCGCGCGCAGTCGTTGCACCAGTTCGAAGATGTCCATCCAGCGGCGCGTACCGATCACTCCGTCCAGCCCCGGCACATCCTGCGCCAGGCTGGCGCCGTGGCGCTGCGCAAGGCAGCCGGCGGCGATGACCATCTGCCCCGCCCGCCGCTGGCTGACCAGTTCGCGCAGGGCGGCCAGCGCTTCTTCGCGCGCCGCCTCGAGGAAGCCGCAGGTGTTGACGATCAGCACGGCCGCTTCGGCGGGGTCGCCCGTGCCGCGCATGCCGTGTTGACCCAGCACCTGGGCCATGCTTTCCGAATCGACCGTGTTTTTGGCGCAGCCCAGACTGAGGAGATAGAAGTTGTCTGCTTTCATCGAGTCTGGCTTCGTCCGCCACTCTGCAGTGAGAAATGCTCCGCTACAATTTTGTGCTTCACGTCCTGCAACAAGGGTGTTCTCACCTCTCGTCCATCTGACAGGGAACGCCGGGGTCGGTCATCCCTGACGTGCATTGTAAACGGTGCTGCCGCTGGCCGCGAAGTCGCGGAAGACCGCCACTGCCTCGTCCTTGAGCAGGTTGTTGACCACGTCAATGGCGCGCCGCTCCAGTTCCTGCTGCCACTGCGGGTGGATGGGGCCCTCGTCAAAGCCGGTGATCTCCTCCAGTTCAGGGCCGCTGCCGGCGATCACCAGCGAGCGAATGCCGGACCAGATCACCGCACCATAGCACATGACGCAGGTGCGCCAGTTCACCACCAGCTGATAGACAGGCAGGCCTGGCGCGCCAAGATCCCAGGTGCCCAGCAGTTGCTGCGCCAGCGTGAGCGTGGTCACCTCGGCATGCGCCGAGGAACATTGCAGCGGCATCACGCGGTTAACGCCGATCACCACCGGCACCCCTGTATCACGCTCAAACACGCCGGCGGCGAAGGGGCCGCCTGTGCCGCGCTCGAAGTTCAACCGCGAAAAGTGGATCACCGCGGCCATGCGTTCCTCCAGCGTCGGCAGTCTGGCTGGCAGGGCCTCGTTTTCACGCAAGGCCCATTCTGGCAGGTTCAGTGTGAATTCCATGGCTACCCTCCCAAGGCAAGCCGGCCCATTCTAGCCATTCCGGGGCGCCTTTGCCGGCGTCTGCGTCTCTCGTGGCGGCAAAACGCCGGTTGCCGTTACTGGCCGGGCTATAGTCGCGGTGACGCTGGCGGTGGCGGTCGCCGTGGCTGTGGCTGTGCCGGGCCGGGTCTGGATGGCAGTCAAGCTCGCGCCAGGGGTGGCGGTTAAGGTTGGCGCAGGGGTGGATGTTGGTGCTGGCGTGGATGAAGGCGGTGACTGCAAGACAGCCCCCAGGGGAAGCGGGCTCACAGTAGTCTCGGGCGTGAGGGTTCGCAGCAGCGCGCCCACATCAATCGGCGACGTCGGCTGAGCGGTCGGTGTGAAGACCGGCGTTGGCTCAAAGCCGGCGCCCGCGTCGAGGGCGACCGAGGTCTGCGTAAAGGTCATCTCCACCAACTGGCCCCTCAACCCGGGCACACCCTGCTCCTGCCCGTTCCAGGTGATCAACAGCGCCTCGGCATTGCTGGCCGTCAGCAGGATTTCGGTGCGCGCGGCCACCTCGATGTGCTCGCCGGGTCGCAACATACCCACGAACTCCTCCTCGCCATCCGCCGTCACGCGCAGCCAGGTGCGTTGCGCGGCCTCGGTTGTCACCAGTACGCCACTGCCATTCCAGAGCTGGGTGACCTGACGTTGTCGCTGCGCGAGCGTCCGGCCTGGCGGCTCCGTGACATTCAGCTGCATCACGACCGTCGGCAGGATCGTCGGCGGAATCAGCTGAGGCAACTCGCCTTCGAGTACGAAGGGCGCCTCCGAATCCTCAAGGAATTGCAGGGCGACGAAGACGATGACGCCAATGGCAACGGCCCCCGTCAGGAACAGCAGCAGCCCGCTCAGGAAACCCCGCTGCCGGCGGCGGCGCTGCTGCAGGCGTTCGCCCCCACTCAGGTCCAGCTGCGGGACAGGCTTTTGCTCTACAGTCGGGTTGCCTGGCCGGCGACGGCGACGCTCGCGCTGCTGGCGACGCTGCGCTGAGTGACGCTGCAACTCGAATTGCTCGAGAACTCTGTCTTCGTCGAGTTCGAGGTAACGCGCATAGTTGCCAAGAAAGCCGCGTAACTGAACCAGAGAGGCTTCCGGCTGCTCAAAGATGCCATCTTCGAACGCGACCAGCACGCGCTGCCGAATGCGCAACGCCTGCTCCGCCTCGGCCAGTGAGATTTCCCTGGCCTCGCGGGCTTCACGTAACAAGCGGCCCAGCGCCTGTGCGTCCATCGCTTCAGGATGTCCCGGCCTGCCCCGGCCGGTCAGGCCATACGCCCGGCGCGGAGGTCGGGATTCAGGGAGTTGCTTCCTCGTCCGTCACCATGGCGGGTTCCGCCGCCCCGGACAGATCGTCCTCCACGGACTCGTCTGCTCCGTCCGACTGCGGCGCCTCCTCTGCGTCACGCCCGGCCAGCCAGGCGGCCAGCTCCTGCTCGGGCACGATGGTGACCTTCAGCATTGGATCCTGCTCGTTGCCGAGGCGGACGACCACCTCATGAGTGCCGGTCTCGCGCAGGGGCTGCTGACCAATGCGGCGGCGGTTGATGTCCACGCCGGTCTGTTCTTCCAGCGCCTCCGCGATCTCCTGTGAAGTCACGGAACCGAAGAGCTTGCCGGTCACGGCGGCGCGACGGCCGAACACCAACTCTACCCCGTCGATCTGGCGGGCGAGCTCGTTGAGTTCGTTTTCCATCGCGGCGCGACGCGCGGCAGCCTGTTCGCGCAGTTTGGAGGCGCGCTTCATCTCGGCCTCGGTCGCCTTGACCGCGAGGCCGCCCGGGATGAGGTAGTTGCGGGCGAATCCGTCAGCGACATTGATCACCTCGCCGGCCACGCCGTGCTTGAAAACATAGTCGAGTAAAATCACCTTCATGGCCGCTTCCCCGCCCGTTTGCTACGCTCACCGGAATGGCGGATTATAAATCTTGCCAGGCGCGCTGCCAAGTGCAGATAACGCCAGAAACGGGCTCCGGCTGGCATGGCTGCCAGGAGCGGGTATCAAGGCCGAGACGGGGCAGTTCCGACTCCGGCTGGCGCGCTACAATGGGCGCTTCAGAGCCCGAGCGCAGAGGAGCCCGTCCATGTCCATCGAAAGTATCGAGGCGCTGCCCTTGCGCCTCAGGCGCGACGAGGCCTATCTGGGCCCGCTGCCGCCTCACGCTGACGTCGGCAACTACTTCATCCGCCCGCCCTATCGCTGCCTGTATTCCGCGACCTACGAGACCGTGTTCGTGCGCCTGCGCACCAGCGAGGGCGTCACCGCGTGGGGCGAAGCGCTGGCGCCGGTGGCGCCGGAGGTGGTGTGCAGCATCATTGATCAGTTGCTGGCACCGGCCCTCATTGGCCGCGACCCGCTGGGCGCCGGCCGGCTCTGGCATCTGATGTACAACCTGATGCGGGACCGCGGTTATTACGGCGGCCACATGCTCGACGCCATCAGCGCCATCGATATCGCCCTGTGGGATGCGCGCGGCAAGTTGCAGGATCAGCCGGTGCACGCGCTGCTGGGCGGCGCTTTTTTCGACGACGCCATCCCCTGTTACGTCTCCGGCTTGCCGCGGCCCGATGATGATGGACGCGTCGAGCTGGCGCTGGACTGGCAGGAAAAGGGTTTCAACGCCTTCAAACTGTCGGCAGGCTACGGCGTCCACGCCGACGTCACCACCATGAGCCGGCTGCGCGCGGCCCTCGGCGCCGAGACCACGCTGCTGCTGGATGCGCACTGGGCCTACACGCCTGCAGAAGCGTTGCAGCTGGGGCGACAGCTGGAAGCGCTGGACACCGGCTTCTTCGAGGCGGCCATGAATCCCGAGGACATCGCCGGGCACGCGCGGCTGGCCGCGGGGCTGGGCATAGCGGTCGCCATCGGCGAGACCGAGCGCACCCGCTACCAGTTCCGGCCCTGGCTGGAACAGCGCGCCGCGAGCGTGTTGCAACCGGACATCGGGCGCGCGGGCATTTCTGAATCGATGGTCATTGCGCAGATGGCCGAGGCCTTCAACGCGCGCATGGCGCCGCACCTCAGCGTGGGCCTGGGCCCCTGCATCGCCGCCTCGATCCAGCTGGCCGCCGCCCTGCCCAACCTCTATCTGCTGGAGTATCAGCCGCCGGTAGTGGAACTGGCCAACAGCCTGCTACAGACGCCGCTGGTGGCGCGCGCGGGGCAATTCGAGATTCCCGAGGGGCCGGGCCTGGGCGTAGAGCCGGACGTGGCGAAATTGCAGCTGGCGAACAGTTAGCCTTTCAGGCCGGCGACCGAGACGCCCTTGACCAGATACTTCTGCCCGAAATAGAAGACCAGCAGCATGGGCATGAGCATCAGCGTGGAGAAGGTCATCATGACGTTCATCGTGTTTTCGTCGCCCTCGAAGCCCTTGAGCGCGTTCAGGCCCATCGCCAGGGTCCAGTTCTGCTTGTTGCCGCCCAGATAAATCAGGGGCCAGAGGAAGTCGTCCCAGGCGAACTGGAAAGCGAAGATCGAGACGGCCGCCAGCACCGGCAGCGACATGGGCATGGCGATACGCCACCACACGCCGAACTCGGAGGCGCCGTCGATGCGCGCCGCGTCGAAGAGGTCTACCGGGATGCCACGGAAGAACTGGCGCATCAGGAAGATGTAGAAGGCGTTGTGCCCCAGTACGCGCGGCAGGATCAGCGGCCAGAAGGTATTCACCCAGCCCATGCGATCGAATACGATGAAGAGCGGAATCAGCTGCACGACGTAGGGCAGCATCATGGTCGTCAGCAGGAGGGCGAAGAGCGTGCGCCGCCCCGGGAAGGGGATGCGCGCGAAGCCCCAGGCCGCCAGCGAACAGGGCACCAGCGCGCCAAAGACCGCCGCCCCGACCAGGATCATCGTGTTGCGCGTGTAGCGCAGCAAGGGCTGGTCGAAGAAGATCTCCAGATAGTTCTCGAAGGCCCAGGGATCGGGAATCAACTCGATGTGGCGCAGGGTCACCTTGTCCGGTGTTTTCAGCGAGGTTGAGACCGTCCACAGCAGCGGGAAGAACATCACCAGCGCACCGGCCAGCAGGATGAGATAGGTAATCGACTGGCGGGTGAGGCGCGCCTGCTGGCTTTCAATCACCGGCGGCCCTCCCGCTGCTAGTTGTCGTCATCGCCATAGAAGACCCAGCGGTCGGAGCTGCGCACCATGATCACCGTGAACACCAGGATAATGAAGAAGAGGACGACCGAAAGTGCGGCGGCGTAACCCTTGCGGAAGTAGGCGAAGGCGTTGTTGTAGACGTTGATCATGTAGACCAGGCCGGACTGCAGCGGGCCACCAGTGGTGCCGATGAGCACGAACACCTGGGTGAACACCTGGAAGCTGCCGATGATGCCAATGATCAGGTTGAAGAAGATGGTGGGCGTCATCAACGGCACGGTGATGTGGCGCAGCCGGTGCCAGCCGTTGCCACCGTCGATCGACACCGCCTCGTAAAGCTCGCTCGGGATGCTCTGCAGGCCAGCGAGGAAGATGACCATCTGCCCGCCGAAGCCCCACAGACTCATCAGGATTAGCGAGGGCTTGATCCACTCCGGGCGCGAGAGCCAGCGCACCGGGTCCATGCCGACGAGCACGAGAAACTGGTTGATGACGCCGTAGCGCGTGTTGAGCAGGCCGATGAAGATGATGGAGGCCGCCACAATCGGCACGACAGAGGGCAGGTAGAAGATCGTGCGGAACATCTGCATGCCGCGCAGGCGCGCATTCAGCAGCAGCGCGAAGGCGAAAGCCAGTACCAGGCGCAGCGGAACACTGAATACCATAAAGTAAATCGTGTTGTAAACGCTCTTGGCAAAGATCCTGTCTTCCGTAAACATCTCAATGTAGTTGTCCAGCCCGACCCAGTTGGGCTGCACCGGGCCGACAGAATAATCCGTGAAGCTCAAATAGAGGTTGGCGAAGAAGGGCATGATGTCAAAGAGCAGCAGCGACAACAACCACGGCCCGATGAAGAGAAAGCCGATCCAGTGCCGGTAGCGAAAGGCCAGTTCGGAGAGCCGGGAACGAACCCGGCTCTCCTCTGGTACTCGAGGCAGGGCCTCAGCCATCCAGACCACTCCAGAACTCGTCCAGAATGCCTTGCATCTCTTCTGCCGCCAGGTTAAGCGCTTCCTCCGCGCTCATGACGCCGAAGAAGGCCTCTTCGATGCGGGCGTGCAGGATGTCATGCAACTGACCCTGCACCGGGGTGATGGACACCGCCACGTCGTTGCTGAGGCCTTCCAGCACCACATCCCAGTAGGGGTTGGCATCGTAGTAGGCCGGGTTCTCGTTACATGCGCGCACTGGCGAGGGGCGGCCCTGCGCGAAGAGGAAGACACAGCCGCCCTGGTCGCTGGCGCCGAGGAATTCGGCGAAGCGGTAGGCAGCGGCCTGCAGCTCCGGCGTGTGTGCGACCGGGATGGTGTAGCCCCAGCCACCGGAGGAGGAATAGCCGACCACGCCGGCAGTCTTCGCATCCGGGTTGTCACCATTGTAGGGCCGCATCATCACACCCCAGCGGTCCGTATCGGCGAAGAAATCGGGCGCGTTGGCGCGCATGTGGTTGAAGTGCGAGGTGTTGATGGGGTTGAAGGCAAACTCACTGCGGTACCAGGGGTGATCGCTGGTGGTGAAGTCAGCACCCTGGAAGAAGTCGGTGATGTTCTCAATGCCGCCATTGATGTCGTTGGTAAAACGAATCATCCAATCCAGGGTCTCGACGCCCTCGGCGCTGTTAAACATCAGGACGCGGCCGAGATCATCGACGTAGCGACCGTTGTTGGTGTAGAGCCAGGTTATGAAGTCGCCGGCGCTGGAGCCGGAGCTGGCCCCCAGAATATCAAGGCCCATCGCGTCGCCAACGTTGATCGCCTGGGACATGGCCTCCAACTCCTGCCAGGTCGCGGGCGGGGCGTCGTAGCCGGCAGCCGCCAGCATATCCTTGTTGTAGAAGAACATGCCCGTCAGACCACCGGCGGTGGGCAGCGGCAGGGCGTAGAGTTCACCGGCCCAGTACTGGTTGCCCACTTCACCATCATAGAAAAGGCTCAGGTCAAGGCCGGACTCGGCCACGAATTCGTCGATGGGACGGATCAGCCCCAGGCCGGCGAACTGGAAGGTCTCCTGGCGGTTGGTCATGATGATGTGCGGCGGGGTGGTGCTGGAAATGGCCGTGGACACCAGCTCGGCGCGGTTGTCCCAGGGCTGCACCTCGTTGATGACGCGGATGTCGGGGTTCTCCGCCTCGAAGCGCGCAATCAGGTCCAGCATCAGCACCTCGCGCGAGGCGTCCCACCAGTTCATGAAGCGGATTTCGGTGACATCGTCCTGGGCCTGCACGGGCGCCAGCGCCAGTAGCAGCGTCGCCAGAAGCAGGATGTACAGTACCAAACTCTTGCGCATCAGAATCCTCCAGTAAACTGTAAAGAAAGAACTGCGGACGGGCAGCGGCCCGTTTGGCCTCGCCGACTCTGAAAGCAGGCGCGGCCCCGCATGTGATCAATGGAATATAGCGTGACTTGCAATTTGGGGCAAAAAGCAAACGAGGAGCGGGGAGCGGAGATTCAGTCCTTCAGGCCGCTGCTGGTGACCGCCTGGATGTAGTAGCGCTGGAAGGGCAGCAGCAGCAGAATCGGCACGATGGCGGCCAACTTCTTAGTTCCTTCTCATTGCCATGAACATATGTCCTGCCCTGCCATTATTGCGAACTTTTGCGTAATGCGCTCTTTTTCGTTCAGATTGGGCGCGCATTTGGGGAGGAAAGCATGACCAGCGAACGGGCAACGGACATTCTGATCGTCGGCGGCGGCACGGGCGGCGTGGCCGCGGCCCTGGCGGCCCTGCGCCTGGGGCGGCGCGTCATCCTGAGCGAGGAGACCGACTGGATCGGCGGCCAGCTGACCGCCCAGGCCGTTCCACCCGACGAGCACCCCTGGATTGAGCAAACCGGCGCCACTCACAGCTACATGCAGTTCGCCGAAGGCGTGCGCAACTACTACCGCCGCAACTATCCGCTGACCGAAGCTGCGCGCAGCATCGTCAACCTCAACCCGGGCAACGGCAACGTCAGCCGCCTGTGCCACGAGCCGCGCGCGGCCCTCGCCGTGATGGAGGCCATGCTGGCGCCCTGGTGCAGCAGCGGCCAGCTGGAGATTTGGCGCCGGTACGTGCCGGTCAACGCCGAAACCGACGGCGACCGCGTGCGCGCCGTGACCCTGCGCAGCCTGGAGAACGGCAACGAAACGACGGTCAGCGCGCCATGGATCCTCGACGCCACCGAGCTGGGCGACCTGCTGGCACTGGCCGACGTGGAGCACATTATCGGCGCCGAGAGCCAGGCGCAGACCGGCGAGCTGCACGCCCTGCCTGGCGACCCTGATCCGCTGGACCAGCAGGCTATCACCTGGTGCTTCGCCGTGGACTGGCTGCCGGGCGAAAACCACGTCATCGAGCGGCCGCAGGACTACGACTTCTGGCGCGGCTATCAGGCGGACTTCTGGCCGGGGCCGCAGCTGGGCTGGCTGGACGTCCACCCCATCACGCTGGAGGCGCGTTACCGCGCCATCTTCGACGCCGGCGAAGCGACCGGCCGGCGCGGCCAGCCGGCGGACTTCTGGCATTACCGCCGCATCCTGTGCAAGGACTACTATCCGGCAGGCCGCTTCGCCAGCGACATCACGCTGGTCAACTGGCCGCAGATCGACTACTGGCTGGGGCCGCTGGTCGGCGTCCCGGAAGCGAAGGTGCAGGAGAATCAGCGCGCCTGCCGCCAGCTCAGCTTCGCCTTCCTGTACTGGATGCAGACCGAGGCGCCGCGTCATGACGGCGGCCAGGGCTACCCGGGCTTGCGCCTGCGCCGCGACGTCACCGGTAGCGAGGACGGCCTGGCGAAGTACGTCTACGTGCGTGAGGCGCGCCGCATCCTGGCGGAGTTCACCGTGCGCGAGCAGGACGTCGGCGTGGAGCAGCGCGGCGGGCTGGTCGGCGCGGAACGCTTCGCAGACTCGGTCGGCGTGGGCAGCTACCGCATCGACCTGCACCCGAGCACCTTGCCGCGCACCTACGTCGATATCAGCTGCTATCCCTTTCAGATTCCGCTGGGCGCGCTCATTCCGCAGCGCGTGGAGAACCTGCTGCCGGCCTGCAAGAACCTTGGCGTGACGCATATCACCAACGGCTGCTATCGCCTGCACCCGGTGGAGTGGAATATCGGCGAGGCCGCCGGCGCGCTGGCCGCCTGGTGCCACGCGCAGGGTCTGCAGCCGACGCAGGTTCGCAACGACGCGGCGCGGCTGGACGACTTTCAGGCGATGCTGCGCAATCAGCTGGGGTTCGTGCTGGAGTGGCCGGAATACGCGCGCATCACGCCGCGTTAGCTGCGCCCAGGCGCCTGTCAGAGCTTGTCAGCCAGACGGAAAAGCGAGAGGGACTTGCGCTACTGTCCACTGGAATGCGCAAGCTTTATGAAGACAGCGGCACTTCACCCTGCATCCGGTTAAGTTTCGCATTGCGCAAGCGGATGCAGGGCTGTATAACTTCGTGCAGGGACGGCAAGGGAGCGCGCCATGAGACTCATCCTGATAGTTGCATTCGTCATGATTGCCCTGCTGTCTCCTGTAAGCGCGCAGGAACTTCCCGCGCCGCCGTATCTTGCCTTCAATGTCGACATCAATTCAACGCAGGCGATCGTCTCCTGGGACACAGTGCCCGGCGTGACCGACTACCTGTACGTCATCAGGCCCACGCCACGCTGCGATTCCGGAGCCGCGCTGGTAGCTGCCGCAGGAGATCTCTGGTCCCGGGTCGGGTTGTTCAACCCGAGGATTCCCTACACCGTTACGGTGACCTCTATGGTGGACGACGTGGCGCATGGGTCTGCCACGGTCACCTGGACGCCGCCACGGACCCTCTCCAACGTGCTGATCCCTGATTTCAGGGTGCCGACTGCCGTTTCGTGGCTCAGCACAGGCCTGTGGGAAACCGGCACCGGGATAGTCGCGGGGGAAGCGCTGCACCTTCCGCCCGGTCAAGCCAGGATCTCTGCCTCAGCTTCCCTGGATGACCTTATCAGCGACCAGCGACAGCAGATCCCCCTTGCCCGAAGCCGGGGGAACGGAGCTGTCTTGAAATTCGGCGTGGATCTCTTGCGCGGAAGTGTCAGTCCTGCGCAATCCTCTTCCCCCAGCACTGACCCCAGGGCAGGTATCGACAAGCTCTGGAACTGTGCCAACGCCGGCGCTCCACAACCTGGCACTGTAACTACTACGACCACGACTACAGGTTCCACCTCACCGTCTGTCGGCTTTCCTGGAGATGTCAATGAGCTGGCCACCAATCTGGGCGGGTTGGGCGGCGTATACCGCGCAAGTCACAGCTCCGGCCCTGCCCTCGTGGTGTACCGGTATGTCTCGGCGACTGAGGGCGAGCTCGCGTTCTGGGTGACGCAAGCGGAATACGCAGCTGCCGGCACAGGCTGTGTGAAGGCCAGCGCGGATGGCCGCATCGCAGCTACAAAACAGGACAACGGCAACGCCGTCATTGCCATGGGGCCGGACGGCGAAAACAAGACTTTCCATGCAATCTTCAACGGCGGCCTTAGTGGCGGCGTCGGCGGCATTTCGACGACCTATGATGGTGCGCCGGACGCGGGTTGCTAACTGCGAAGGCACGCGTCGTCAGCAGATGAGCGACAACCGCCACAGTGCATGTCGTGGCGATTTTGCTGAATGTCATCGACCAGCGTCAAGCGCAAGGCTACCTGGCGCGTCACCAGTGATTTTCACTGCATTCGGAATGGGTTTCCCTGCCCTGCGCCAGGCCTCACGCTGGCACCGGCAATTGCGCAGGGGTACCATTCCGGCGCGTTATCCAGGCCCTGCGGGAGAAATGAATGTCCCTGCCCGACCTGTTCCGCCTTGATGGCAAGACCGCGCTGATCACCGGCTGCCGGCGCGGCATCGGCAAGGCCATCACACTGGCGCTGGCCGAAGCCGGCGCGGACATCATCGGCATCAGCCAGAACATGGAGGCGGACGGCGGTGCAGCAGGCGCCGAGGTGCGCGCGCTGGGGCGCAACTTCCACGCCCGCGCCTGCGACGTCGGCCAGCGTGACGCGCTCTACGCCTTCATCCGTGCGGTGCAGGCGGAGGCCATGCAGGTTGACATCCTCGTCAACAACGCCGGCGTCGTCCCGCGCTTCGACGCGGTCGACTTTCCGGACGAGGCATGGGATCACGTGTTCGAGGTCAACCTGAACGCGCAGTTCATCCTCGCCCGTGAATTCGGGCGCGAAATGCTGGCGCGCGGGGGCGGCAAGATCATCTTCATCGCCTCGCTGATGAGCTTTCAGGGCGGCATCCGTGTGCCTGCCTACGCGGCCAGCAAGGGCGCCATCGCCCGGCTGACGCAGGCGCTGAGCAATGAATGGGCCGGCCAGGGCGTGCAGGTCAACGCCATCGCGCCCGGTTACGTAGCCACCGACCTCACTGCCGACCTGCTCAACGACGAAGCGCGCCACCAGGCCATCCTCAATCGCATCCCGGCCGGCCGCTGGGCCCGTCCGGATGACTTTCGCGGCGCGGCGCTCTACCTTGCCTCGGCAGCCTCTGACTATGTGACCGGCGAAATTCTCACCGTTGACGGCGGCTGGATGGGGCGCTGAAGGGACAGGGCCCCGCTTCGTGCTAAACTGGTCGCCTGGCCGCAACAGACGGGAGCACGTATGACCCGCCAACCCAACTTCCTCTTCATCATGTCCGACGACCACGCATCGCACGCCATGAGTTGCTATGGCAGCCGCATCAACCGGACGCCCAACCTCGACCGCATCGCGCAGGGTGGCATACGCTTCGACAATTGCTTCTGCACCAATTCGATCTGCACGCCCAGTCGCGCCGCCATCCTCACCGGCACCTGGAACCACATCAACGGAGTCACCACACTGGCCACGCCCATGGACAACCGCCTGCCGACCTTCGTCAAGACGCTGCAGGCCCAGGGCTGGCAGACCGGCATCTTCGGCAAGTGGCACCTGGGCAGCGGGCCGCAGCACTGCCCTGCCGGCTTCGATGACTGGGCCGTCCTGCCCGGCCAGGGTCTCTATCACAACCCGACCTTCATCTTTAACGGCCCGGACGGCGGCCAGCAGCGCGTCGTGCCCGGCTACGTAACGGACATCATCACGGACATGAGCCTGGACTGGCTCAATGGGCTCGACCGCGAGCGGCCCTTCATGCTCATGTGCCACCACAAGGCGCCCCATCGCCCATGGGAGCCTGACGAAAAACACGCGCATCTGTTCCTCAACGAAATGGTGCCGGAGCCCGACACGCTGCAGGACGACTACAGCGAGCGCGCCTCCGCCGCGGCTGCCGCCGAGATGCGCGTCGGCGTGCACATGCGCCATAGCGACATCAAGGCCGAAATCGCCCACGACTTGCCCGAGGCCGAGCTGCGCAGCTGGGCCTACCAGCGTTACATCAAGGACTACCTGCGCGTCGTCGCCAGTATTGACGACAACGTTGGCCGCCTGCTGGACTGGCTCGACGAGCAAGGCCTGGCCGAAGACACCGTCGTCGTCTACACCTCCGACCAGGGCTTCTTTTTGGGCGACCACGGCTGGTACGACAAGCGCTTCATGTACGAGGAATCGCTGCGCATGCCCCTCCTTATGCGCTACCCGCGAGCCATTGAGGCCGGCAGCCGCAACGCCGACATGGTGCTCAACGTCGACTTCGCGCCCACTTTTCTCGAGCTGGCCGGCATCGAAGCCGACGAGGCCATGCAGGGCCGCAGCTTCCGCTCCCTGCTGCAGAGCAATACGCCGGTGGACTGGCGCGAGGCGATGTACTACCGCTACTGGATGCACAAGGCGCAGCACAACGTCTACGCCCACTACGGCATCCGCACCCTGCGCCACAAGCTCATCTACTATTACGCCGACGCGCTCGGCCAGGCCGGCAGCATCGATGAATCGTATGAGCCGGAATGGGAGCTCTTCGACCTGCAGGAAGACCCCGCCGAACTGCACAACCTGATTGACCGCCCGGAACTGGCGGGCATCATCGCTGCGCTGAAGGACGAGCTGCACCGCCTGCAGGCCGAGGTCGGTGACGAACGCTATCCGCTGGACAGGGACTGACATGAGCCGACCCAATATCCTCCTCCTCATTGCGGACGACCACCGCCATTCCGCCATTGGCGCGCTCGGTCAGGAAGCTGTAGACACGCCGACCTTCGACCGCCTCATGGCGCAGGGCACGACCTTCACGCGCGCCAGCATCATGGGCGCCACGTCGGACGCGGTCTGTCTGCCCAGTCGCGCCATGTTGCTCAGCGGTCGCGGCCTGTTTCGTACGCCTGATCCTTTGCCGGCCGACACGCCGCTGCTGCCCGAGCTGCTGTGGCAGGAGGGCTACTGCAGCTTCGGCACCGGCAAGTGGCACAACCACAGCGAAAGTTTCGCGCGCTGCTTCAACGCTGGTGGCAAGGTCTTCCTCGGCGGCATGTCCGACCAGTACGCCGTGCCCGTCTACCCCTGGGATGCCGTGCGCACGCAGGACGAGAGCCGCCTCGAGATCAACGACACGTTCTCCACCACGCTCTTCGCCGACGAGACCGTGCGCTTCCTGCAGTCGCGCGGCCCGCAGGACGAGCAGCCCTTTTTCGCCTGGGTCGCCTTCACCGCGCCACACGACCCGCGCACGCCGCCCGGCGAATACGCCGAACGCTACAACGCGAAAGACATCGAGCTGCCGCCCAACTTCATGCCGGGCCACCCTTTTGACATTGCCATCAGCGAAATCCGCGACGAGCTGCTGGCCGCGCAGCCGCGCGATGAGGCCGAGGTGCGCCAGCACATCGCCGACTACTACGGCATGATCACGCACCTGGACGCCGAAATCGGGCGCATTCTGGAGGCGCTGGAAGGCAATGGTCTGGCCGGGAACACCATCGTCATCTATTGCGCTGACCACGGCCTGGCGGTCGGCCAGCACGGGCTGATGGGCAAGCAGAACCTCTACGAGCACAGCATCCGGATCCCGCTCATCCTGCGTGGCCCGGGCATCGCCGCCAGCCAGCGTTCAGACGCCCTGTGCTACCTGCACGACCTCTTCCCCACGCTGCTGGAGCGCGCCGGTTGTGCCCTGCCCGAGACCAACGAGGGCTACAGCCTGAACGCCCTGCTTGACGGCCAGCGCAGCAGGCACCGCCGCTCGCTCTTCGGCGCCTGGCAGCAGGTGGAGGGTCATCCCGGCGCCAGGCCACACATGCGCAGCCTGCGCGGCGAACGCTTCAAACTGATCGAGTCGCGGGCCAGCGGCGCGGCACACACGCAGCTCTTCGACCTGCAGGCCGACCCGCTCGAGATGAACAATCTGGCTGAACTGCGCGAGTATCAGCACGTTACGGAGCGCATGCGCGCACGCCTGCGCGCCTGGCAGCACAGCGCCGCCGATCCCCTGGTCAGCGAGGCTTAAATCTGTAGACCTCAAAGATTACGACTCTTGTACATGTTCCAGACTTTGACTATATCGAGCTCTGGTAATGCATTTCTGATTCGTGCAAGTGCTTTCGGCGAGTACATTTTATGCACTGAGGACTTGCCGTACCGAAACTCCTTAAAGCATTCATCGTCGGTCTGCAGGTCCAGATACCAGACGATTGCGGAGAGTTTGGGTCGAGTAATTTTCTGTTTCGGATCGAGTTTGCCGCACAACTGGGAAAGATTCATGCTGTAATAGTCAGAATCGTTTCTTCTATAAACAATTCCATCATGTGGTTCACCTTCTGAAACAAGGTGAACCGGGACGCCTTCTTTTTTCGTTATTCGCAAATCAGGCGATTGTCCCTCAATTCGAATCCTAGCTACATTAGGAAAAGTTTCTTCCCACGACCTATCTTTGCGGAGGTTGCCAATAAGAGCATTCATCTCCTTTTGTGTAGGAAGCTGCGGATCACTTTGAAGAGATTTCTCCATAACTGCTAAAGAACGCAAAAGCGCTTTGGCTTTTGCTCTTTGCCTTTTCCCTGGAGCCAATAACTGTCTGATTGCTGCAACTTCATCTTGGTAGATTGTATGTATATCAACTATTGGTGAAGTTGATATGGGAAGTACTCGTTTCGGAAGGCAATCTACCAAATTCCTGTCGAATACACCTCGCAGTGTGTCTTTAAATATCGTGAAGCCGACTTGGACTGACAAGTACAGCTTTTGCTCAGGAATCTCTACCAAATAATGCTGTTCTGCATTTCGAAGAGAGTTTATTTCTAGGAGCGTCACATCTTGATGCTCACTAAGGAATCTAGTTTCACCCGAGTGCGCCCTGTTGACACAGTCAATAAAGCTAATTGTCTCACCTTCACCTTTCCCCTTCGTAGTGATTGTCCCCCCCACATTGAATTAAAGAGGCCTTGAGCAACATTTCAAATGCATGGTGAAGCATAAGAATTACAGCGGTAGTCCGTCCTGCGTCACGGGAACTGTTGAAATGATCTACACTGACGATTAGTGAGTTAATTCCTTTGTCGAGCAAAAGCCTTGCTTCGCGCTTCAACTTATAGCTCCATTCCTAGCGGTCAAACTCCATTAAGAATCTACCAAGTAATACCACCAACTTGGCAATGCAGGATGTGAGGTTCACACGATTCAGGCAGTGTTGTGGTGTTGTCCTGTTACTGGGGGAGCGAATTCAGATCGTCTCCGTCTCCAGTAGCGTGACCTGGACGTAGTAGGCGCCGACGACGTAGCCATCAGCGCCCAGCAGGCGCGCGCTGAGATGACCCGCGCCCGGCGCCAGGTCAGCCGTGAAGTCTGTGCTGCGGCTGCCAGGCTCAATATCAGCCGCGAGCTCGAGCGGGGCGCGGCCGTCGGCAAAGTCGATGCGCAGCGTGGCCCGCTTCACGGGGAGGGCGCGACCGCCCGTGTACATGTGCCAGTTGACTTCCTCGATCCACTCGCGACGCCACTCAATGTCATCGCCCTCGATGCCCGCATCGATGGCGTGCTGTGTCTCCGGCGGCCAGCGGCGCAACGCGAACTCGTAGCGCCCGGCCTGGGCGATCTCCACCTCGAAGTAGCCTTCCGCTTCATGGCCGCGGCGGATGCCGCCCTGGCCCGCGATAGCGTCGCAGTCTTCGTTGCGCCAGTCGTGCGCCGTGAGCAAGGTTTGCGTTGCGCCTGGCGCGCCCAGCGGCATGGGGATATCGCGTTCGAATTGCTCGCTGACCAGTTCCCACCAGTGTTCGTAGTCGGCGCGCATGCGGGCGACTCGCTCCGGATGATCGTGCGCGATGTCCACACGCTGACCGGGGTCGCTGTCCAGGTTGTAGAGTTCGCGGCCGTCGATCAGACGCCAGCGGCCGCGCATCACGGAACTCTTGAGCCACTTGCGTGGCGTGGTGACGCGCTGCGAATCGGTCACGATGCTGCGCTCCGGCCAGTCGGCGTCCGCGTCCTGCAGCAGCGGGCGCAGACTGCGACCATGCAGCGGCGGCCCGGCGTTGTCCTCAATACCGCAGAGATCCAGCAAGGTCGGCTTGATGTCGATGTTTGCGCAGAGCTGGTCGATATCGCGCCCGCCGGCGAGGCCGCCGGCCGGCCAGCGCAGGAACAGGGGCACGCGGTGGCCGCCCTCATACTGCCAGACCTTCATGCCACGCATGCCGGCGTTGTAGCCCTCGAGCACATGGCCCGCATCGTCCACGCTGACGCCGCCGGCCGTGCCGTTGTCGGTCGCGAAGATCAGAATGGTGTCGTCTTCCAGCCCCAGCTCAGCCAGGCGCGCGCGCAGGCGGCCAAAATTCTCGTCGATGTTGGCGATCATGCCGAAGAAACGGGCGCGCGCTTCCGTGGTCTTGTCCATGTAGGGCGCGCTGTACTGCGGATCGACGTTCCAGGGGAGGTGCGGCGCGTTGGGCGTGATCATGCAGAAAAAGGGCGCGTCGCCCTGGCGCTCGATAAAGGCCAGCGCCTCGCGGAACCAGACGTCGGTGCAGTAGCCAGTGTGTTGGCGCAGCGCGCCGTTGTCACGATACACGTCGTCGAAATAGTCGTTGCCCCAGTGGTCGTTGGTCTGGCTGATGCCGCCGGCGCCATGCACGATGGCTTCGTCAAAGCCGCGCTCAAGGGGCGTGTAGGGGGAGACATCGCCCAGGTGCCACTTGCCGAAGAGCCCTGTGCGCCAGCCGGCCGCGCGCAGGGCGTCGGCCAGCGTGCGTTCGTCCTGGCGCAGCAGGGAGCGCCCGCCGATGGTGTGCCAGACGCCGGTGCTGTTGGCGTAGCGCCCGGTCAGCAGGCCGGCGCGCGTGGGCGCACAGGTAGGGCCCACGTGGTAATCGCGCAGGCGCAGGCTGTCGTCATGGAAGGCATCGAGGTTTGGCGTGCGCAGGACGGGGTTGCCGGTGCAGCCCAGGTCGCCATAACCCTGGTCGTCGGTCATCACGAGCACGATATTGGGGCGCCGTGAATTGCTCCTGGTCATGCTTTCCCTCTCTTCCCGTTAATTCCGAAAGCGCCCATATCTCCGCCAGCAAGTTAAATACGTGACCAAAGACCGTCGCCTGCGCATCAGATGCGGACTCTCCTGCCTGATGGCGCTCAGGCCACTGGCAGGTCGCCCGACAGTTCTCACTGCCCGCATTGGCCCGCATTTGTACGGCAAAGGGTAATGCCCTGCGCTACGATTGACAAATCGTATACGCAGGCAAGGGGCTGCAGCCATGCAATACACACATCTGGGTCGGACAGGCATGGCGGTCAGCAGGTTATGCCTGGGCACGGCGAATCTGGGGCCATTCACGCCCGAAGAGGAGAGCTTCAGAATCATGAATCATGCCCTGCAGCTGGGCATCAACTGCTTCGATACGGCTGACATTTACGGCTGGTGGGGTGGCAGGGAACAGCCGGGGCTGAGCGAAGAAATCATCGGGCGCTGGCTGGCGCAGGACAGGTCGCGACGAAGGCAAATCGTCCTGGCCAGCAAGGTGTATTTCCCGATGAGCGACGACATTAATGACCGGGGCCTGTCGGCCTACCACATTCGTCAGGCCTGCGAGGACAGCCTGCGCCGGATGCAGACGGACCACATCGACCTGTACCAGATGCATCACGTGGATCGGGGAGAACCCCAGCCGACGGAATACGAATGGGGCATGGCGCGGCAGGGTAAAGACCTGTACCGGCCTGGCCACCGCAAGCTGGAGACTCCGTGGGAAGAAATCTGGCAGGCAATGGAGCTGCTGGTGCAGCAGGGCAAGGTGACCTACATTGGCAGCAGTAATTTCGCCGGCTGGAACATCGCCCAGGCCTGTGAACGGGCCCGGCAACGGCACTTTCTCGGCCTGGTCTGTGACCAGAGTTTGTACAATCTGAACGATCGCATGGTGGAGCTGGAAGTCATCCCGGCCTGCCGCGAGTATGGCCTGGGGCTGCTGGCCTACATGCCGCTGGATGGCGGCTTGCTGGCCGGCACCCTGAAGAAGGCGGAATCTGGCCGCAGGACGCCCGTTTATGAAAGTCTCGACCCGAAGCTGCGGGCGCAGGTCGATGCCTGGGAATCGCTCTGCCGCGAGCTGGGCAAGGAGCCAGCCCACGTGGCGATCGCCTGGTTGCTGAGAAATCCTGTGGTCACAGCGACAATCCTCGGGCCGCGCACCCTTGACCATCTGACCGGCAGCATGCGCGCGCTGGAGGTTGAGCTGGACGATGCGACGATGGCCCGCCTGGATGAAATCTGGCCGGGCCCGGGCGGACAGGCACCGGAAGCCTACGCCTGGTAATCGTTCATCCCGGAGCGACCCGGCCAGGCCTCGGGATTGGCAAGGAAGGCGGGACGTTCTCCACGAAGCAACTGACTGATCTGGCTCGCAACCCCGCTCCACATCGCCATCACGCCCGCTTCTGTATAGGGGGCGGTATGGGGTGTCAGAACAACGTTGGACATACGCAACAGGGGATTATCGGCCAACGGCGGTTCCGGATCAAACACGTCCAGTCCGGCGCCCGCCAGGTGACCGTCCTGCAACACCCGGATCAACGCCGCCTCATCGAGCACCGGCCCCCGGCTGGCGTTGATCAGGTAGCTGCCGCGCTTCATCAGCCGCAACTGACGCTCTCCGACCAGATGACGGGTTGTGGCAGTCAGCGGTGTGTGCAGCGTCACGAAATCGGCCTGGGAAAACAGCGCGTCCATATCGCTCGTAAAGCTGATGCCCTGTTCAACTTCCTTGTCAGGGTCAACGTATGGATCATGCACCAGTACGTTCATCTTCAACCCCGGCGCACATATTTCAGCCACGCGCCGGCCAATCCGGCCGTAGCCCAGAACGCCCAGGGTCTGACCACGGACTTCAGTCCCTCTTAAGCGGGAACGGGGGATTTCGGCGCCCCGTAGCTGCATGTCACCGACCACAATTCTCTTGGCAATGGCGAGCAGCAGGCCGACCGTGTGTTCGGCGGTGGATTCAGTGGGGGCATCAGGGTTGTGACAAACCAGAATCCCCCGTTCGGTCGCAGCAGGAACGTCAATGTGGTCCAGGCCAATGCCGGGCATTGCCAGAAGCTGCAACTGCGGCCCAACCCCGTCCATCCAGGGTCCGTCGAACATACGCCCCTGGCCAGAGATGACGACGGTGGACCCCGCAAGCAGGTTCTGGTCGCCATCAACACTGATCTCGGCCAGTTTGCTGAGTGGAGCAAACAGCTCAGCTGTCGGAGGTCTCTTGCCTGCCCAGATTCTTGGTTTCATTTGTTCTGGTCACCTGTGTGGGTCGATAAATGTCCTGGGTTGCAGGTCTTTCAGCACCTGCCTGAAAGTGATGATGTGCAGCAAGTCTGAACCTATCGAAAATTGGAAAAGGTTATCTCTTCGCTGGTAATGAACTCCAGCAGGGCCGCCTTCCCTTCCTGGTTGGCCTGCCAGGCCCGCCGGAACGCGGCTGCGATTGCTTCCGGGTGCTCAACGCGCTCGGCGAAGCCGCCCATGGCCCGGCCCATATCTGCATAGTCGCCACCCAGATCCCGGGTCCGGTAGAGTTTGTGCGACAGTTTACGGGCATTCGTCTCAATGGCCATCGTGGCATTGTTCAGCACCACGGTCAGGATGGGGAGGTCGCAGCGTACGGCCGTCTCGAAATCCAGCCCGGTCATGCCAAAGGCCGCATCGCCCATGAAGTTGACACAGAACTTGTCGGGCCTGGCAAGTTTGGCGCCCATGATCAGCCCCAACCCGGTTCCCAACGCATGGGACTTGCCCCAGCCCATGTAACCCCGGGGCGTGGTGGCGCGGTAGAAGGGGAGCAACTGGTTACGCGGGCTGCCGGAGTCATGGGTGACGATCGTTTCCGCAGGGTCGAACGCCTGGATGAATTCCCATATGACCCGGTAGGGCGTGATCGGCGCTTCGGCGGACGTGAGCTTTGGCAGCCACTGGCTGAGCCAGGTCTCCCTCGTCCGCTGAATCACACTTGCCACTTCATGGTTTTCAGACGGCTGGAAGCCCGTATCCCGGATGGCCTCAACGAACTGGCGCAGGACGAGTTTGGCATCCCCCAGGACAGGATGTTCCGTCGGGTAGCTCTTGTTCAGGTCGCGCTCGTCATTGGTGACATGAATGAGTTGTTTGCCAGCCGGAAGACGAGTGTGCATGAAGTGATCAGTAAGGCTGCAGCCAACGCCCAGGATGACATCCGCCTCGCGCAGGAAATGGTGTACCGGGCCGGTCATGACACCGCCGCCGGCCGTGCCCAGAGCAAGGGGATGGTCTTCCGGGAAGCCGCTTTTGCCTTCCATGGTGGTCATGACCGGAATCTGCAGCAGTTCAGCCAGCTCGACCAACTCGTTGCTTGCCCCGGCATAGAGCACGCCCTGACCGGCAAGAATGGCGGGGTTGCGAGCCTGCAGCAGAACCCGGGCTGCGTCCGTGATGTCGCGGGGGTCGCCAGCCGAGCGGGTGGCCTTCACCGCCCTGTAGGTGAAAGCGGCCTCGTCAACTTCCGCCTCGGCCAGGTCGGCCGGGATTTCGACCATGACCGGCCCCGGCCTCCCGTTCTTCAGCAGGTTAAAGGCCCGCCGCATCACGGGCTCAACCTCACTCGCCTGGTTCAGGGTCTCGACTGACTTCACCACGGTGTCAAAGGCGCGGGCCGAGCTGAAAAGGGGAAAAACCTGCGCCTGATCCCTGCGGTGACCCAGTGGCAGGACGAGCAGTGGCGCTGAGTCGGAGTACGCGGTGGCGACGCCGGCGAAGGCATTTTCCGCGCCCGGACCAAACTGCATGGCAAACGCGCCAACGGGTTGCCCGTTGGTGGTGCGGGAGTAGCCATCGGCAATGCCCACGCCGACCCGCTCCTGCCGGCAGACAATCGGCCGGATGCCAACCTGGGCTGCCGCCTCAATGACGGGGGTCGTGGGGAAGGTATTAAGATGCTCCACGCCTTCCTGTTTCATGATTTGAGCAATTGCGTCAATAACTCGCATAGGTGTTTTCCCCTAAAGGATAAATTGTTTGTTCTCCGGGAGCCTGGCACTGGTGACCAGTATTCTCCCCAACTCAAGGAATTACGACCTGAAGGTAATGCATCGGTGCGTCGTCCTGCCATGCAACCATACCCGACATCGCAGGGACAGGCACTGGCGGGCTGCAGGGTTCAGCTGCGATCCTGCTCGAAGTCGGCGAGCGCCTCCATGTTCAGGCGGACGCCGTGGCCGGGCGCCTCACCGGCGTGCATGATCCCCTCCTGCAGCCGGGGCGGATCGAACATAAAGCGCTCCAGGCCAAAGCTGTGCACTTCCATCAGCGAAGGGTTGGGAACGGCAGACAGCAGGTGCAGATGCAGTTCATGCACGCCGTGCGAGGTAACCGGCAGATTGTGGGCGTGAGCCATTTGCGCGACGCGCATCCAGGGCGTGATGCCGCCGATGTTGGAGACGTCCGGCTCCGGGAAATCGACCGCCCGCTCCGTCATCAGATGCTGAAACTCGTAAATCGTGCGGAAGTTTTCGCCGGCCGCCAGCGGCAGCCCGCCCTCGCGCGCGATGCGCCCGTGCCCGCGGAAGTCTTCGGGGATGGTCGGCTCCTCCAGCCAGTAAACGTCATGCTCGCGGAAGGCGCGCGCGGCGCGAATGGCCTGCTCGACCGTCCAGCGCATGTTGGCGTCGACCATCAGCGGGATGTCGGGGCCGATGAGCGCACGCACGGCGCGCACGCGCTCGACGTCCTCACGCAGGCGTTCACGCCCCACCTTGATTTTGATGGCACGGAAGCCGGCGTCCAGATTGGCCTGGGTCTGTGCCAGCAACTCCTCCTGCGACAACTGCAGGTCGATGCCGCCGGCGTAGACCCGCGCCGAGCCCGTACAGCCGCCCAGCAGGCGCCAGAGCGGCTCGCCCTCCCGCAGCCCGCGCAGGTCCCACAGGGCGATATCGACCGCCGCCATGGCGAAGGACACCAGGCCGCCGCGCCCGATGTAGTGCAGCTGCCACCACATGCGCTGCCAGAGTTGCTCGATGCGCCGCGGGTCGGCGCCGATCAACAGCGGTCTGATGGCGCGCTCAAGCAGCGCGCGCAGGGCGGCGCCGCCTGCGCCAATGGTGTAGCTGTAGCCAAGGCCTTCACGACCCTCGTCATCGCGCAGGGTGACGGTCACCAGCTCAAAGTGCGTCATCTGGCCGTGCGTCGCGTCGCTCATGGGGTGGCTGAGCGGCAGACGGTAGAGACGGGTTGCAAGATCGACGAGTCGCATCATGGCTCCCTGGGCGACAATGCAAGGCGGCTGTTTGCTGTGTGACCCCGACAGGATTCGAACCTGTGACACGCGGATTAAAAGTCCGCTGTTCTGCCACTGAACTACGGGGCCTGAAGCGGCCATTATCCACAGGCCCGCGTCAGAAGCAACCGGCTGCCGGCACCGCGGGCTGCCGCAGCGGCGCCCCATATTTTCGTTATACTGGGCGGGACGCTCCTGTGTGGAGGTCTGCGTGACCACGATTGCAGCGCACGGTAGCCAGAACTTCGAGGGACTGCGCCCGGTGAACCTGCGCAGCGACCTGGGCGAGCTGGCCGACCTGATCGAGCTGGTCTTCAGCCCCGGCATGGACCAGGCCGGACGCGAGGCTGTGCGCGAGATGCGTCTGCTGGGCCGCAGCGGCCTCGGCGCGCTGCCCGGCATGAGCGACATCGTGCAGGGCATGGGCCACGGCTACGTCTGGGTTGCGCAGGGACGCCTGGTCGGCAACATCTCGCTCTTTGCCAGCGGCAAGCAGCGCCCCGACACCTGGCTCATCGCCAACGTCGGCGTTCACCCGGATTTCCGTCGCCGCGGCATCGGCGACCAGCTGGTGCTCGCCGCCATCAATACTATCCGCCGCCGCGGTGGCCGCCTCGCCCTGTTGCAGGTCGACTGTGCCAACGAGTCGGCGCGCCGTCTTTATGAGCGCCGTGGCTTCAGCGACGAACGCGCCTGGACGCACTGGCGCCGTGATGGCAGAGTCCGCAGTCTGCCCGCAATGGAGGCGGACGCCACGCGCATTTCGCGGCTGCAGCGCGGAGATTGGCTGGCAGAGTATGAGCTGGCGCAACGGCTGCGGCCGCCGGAGCGCGGCGGCCTCGGTTGGCAGCGCCCTCTGAAGCGCGACCAGTTTCGGCGGCCCCTGCAACAGCGCCTGGGCGACTGGCTCAACATGCGCGGCCAGGAACGTCTGGTCATTCGCGCCGCGGACGAGACACAATTGCTGGCCAGCCTGCGTATCGACCACGGCCTGTTTACCGGCTCCACCCAACTCACACTGCTGGCCGATGAGCCGCAGCAGGCCGAACACGCCGCGCTGCTGCTGGGCAATGCAGTGTGTCGTTACGGCGCCAGTCGACAGACGTTGCTGCTTGAGCATCCCGCCGACGAGGAAGCCGTAACCGCGGTGCTGCGCAGCTATTTCTTCCGCCCGCTGCGCGAGGTGCTGCACATGCGCCTGGACATCGCTTCGTGAGCAAGACGATCTTCCTCGTCGATGACGAACAGCACATCATCGATCTGGTGCGACTTTATCTGGAGCGCGAAGGGTTCCAGGTCGACAGCGCCACCGACGGCCAGGTCGCGCTGGAGCAGTTGCTGGCGCGGCCGCCAGACCTGGTCGTGCTCGACCTGATGCTGCCCGGACTTGATGGCCGGGAGATTTGCCGTAAGTTGCGCGCCCGCAGCGACCTGCCCATCCTCATGCTCACCGCGCGCGACGACGACATCGACAAGATCGTCGGGCTGGAGCTGGGCGCCGACGATTACCTGACCAAGCCCTTCAACCCTCGCGAGCTGGTCGCGCGCATCCGCGCCATCCTGCGCCGCAGCGTCCGGGCCCGCGACGAGGCGCAAGACGAACGCGCGCTGGTTATCGGCAACCTGCGCATCGAACCGCAGCAACATCGCGTGCTGCTGGAGGGGCGCGAGATCCGCTTGCGCCGCCTGGAATACGACCTGCTGTACACCCTGGCGCGGCGCCCGGGCATGGTCTTCAGCCGCGACCAACTGCTCAACCTCGTCTGGGACTACGAAGTCCCCGGCGAGACGCGCACGGTGGACGTGCACGTCGCGCATTTACGCCACAAACTGACGGGCATGCAGGCCAGCATTGAAACGGTGTGGGGCGTCGGTTACCGGCTGGAGACGCAAGAAACGTGAAGCTGCACGCGCGCTTGCTGCTCTCCTACCTGCTGCTGATCGCCGTCACCCTGGGCGTGATCGTGGTCACGCTGCTTTTCGTGCTGGGCACCCGCCCGGCGCCGCCGCTGGCCGTCTATCGCCAGCTTGTTGGCAACCTGCAGGTCGGTTTGCGCAGTCTGGACCTGGACGAGGATGTTCGCGCGACGTCTGGGGTGGGTGGACCGTCAGAGGACTTGCTGCAGGCACTCGCCGAGGCGACCGATCTGCGCACCATGACGCTGGACTTCTCCCGCCCGCCGCGTGTGCTCTACGACAGCAGCGGCGTCCATTCCCCGGACGCGACGATCGAGATGCGTATCGATGCAGGCAGCGGCAACACACTGCAATTTCCTGGCCGACAGCGCCCGGAAGTCACCGCCGGCAGCTTCAGCGACCCGGATGGCACGACCTGGCTTTTTATCGGCATGCGCTACGGCCATGAGCATGACGCACCCAGGGCCATCGTGCTGGCGCGTCCGCAGCCGCGCCAAACGCTGGGCGAGGCGCTCAACGAGTTCGGCAATGCCCTGGGCGCCCCGCTGTTGCAGGCCGCCCTGACGGGCGCGCTGGTGGCAGTGATCATGGCGCTGGTGGTCAGCCGTACCATTGCCGGGCCGCTGCAGCATATCGCCGGCGCCGCACGCGCCATCGCCCGCGGCCACTACGAGCAACGTGCGCCGGTCAGCGGGCCGCCCGAGATACAGGCGGTAGCGACGGCCTTCAACCACATGAGCAACGAAGTGCAGGCCACGCAGCAGGCGCAGCAGGACTTCCTCGTCAACGTGTCGCACGACCTCCGGACGCCGCTGACCTCCATCCAGGGCTATTCGCAGGCGGTCATCGACGGCGCGGCGCAGGACCCGGTGGCGGCGGCGCGCGTCATTCACGAGGAAGCCGGCCGTCTCAACCGCATGGTCGCCGACATCACCGATCTCGCGCGTCTGCAGGACCGACAGCTGACGCTCACCCTGGCGCAGCTGGATGTGAACCAGATCGTCGCCGCTGTGACGCAGCGTCTGGCGATTGTGGCTGAAGCGCAGCAAATAAGGCTCACGACCCGGTGTGAGCCCCTGCCGCCCCTGCGCGGCGATGGCGATCGCCTGGCCCAGGTGCTGACCAATTTGCTCGGCAACGCCATCCGCTTCACGACGACCGGTGGCTCGGTCAGCGTGAGCACGCAGGCGCGCGCGGAGGGCATCGAGATTCGCGTGCAGGACGACGGCAGCGGCATTCCGGCAGAAGATCTGCCGCGCATCTTTGAGCGTTTCTACCAGGTGGACAAGGCGCGCGGCCCCCTGCGCGGCAGCGGCCTCGGTCTGGCCATCGCGCGTGAAATCGTGCAGGCGCAGGGTGGTCAAATCCTGGCCAGCAGCGATGGCCCCGGCGTGGGCAGCGTTTTCACGGTCTGGCTACCGCTGGCAGGCCCGGACGACAACAGCGCGGAGGAGCGCAAGGCATGAGCGAGACGAGGGAGCGGACTCCGGCGGAACGGCTGCTGGACGCGTTCGTCGGCGACTGGCGCAACAGCGGCAGCGTACATCCGGGGCGCTTCGGCCCGGGTGGCAGCATCAGCGGTGAGACCAGCTTCCGCTGGCAGCTGCATGAGCGCTGGCTGTGCTATGACAGTCGGCTGGAATTTCCCGGCATTGGCGCTTATCAGGTGCAGGGCGGCGTGGGCCGGGATGACGTTGCCGGCTTGTATCGCGCCTGGGCAGCCAACAACATGGGCAACCTGCTGGTCTATGAAGGCCGCCTGGAGGACGGGACGCGCCTGGTTTTCGACCAGGTCCATACCCCGTCGCCGCAGCGCGCGCGGGTGGTCTACACGCTGCCAGGCGATGACCGGCTGCTGATGAGTTCGGAAACTTCAGCCGATGGCGTGACCTACACCCCTTATTTCGAGACGACCATGACGCGCATATGAGACAGCCACGATGATTGTGCGCCATTCCGTCAGGGGCGCAGACGGCAGGACGTTAACCTGGGCGTGGGTGGTGCCGGTTCTGCTGCTGATCTGCACGCTGACGATTCCGCGGCTGGACCTCGAAGCCTTCTACCTCGATGAGGGCGCGTCCCTGTTCAATGTCGGCGCGCTGCACACCGGCCCCTTCTCCCTCACAAGGGTGCTGGAAGAGACTGCGGAGCACTCCCCGGAGCAGGCGCCGGGATGGCCTTTACTGCTCTACGCCTGGGGCCGGCTTGTCGGCTGGAGCGAGCCGGCAGTGCGGACGTTGCCCCTGCTCATCGGCCTGTTGACGATCGCCCTGGTCTATCGGACCGGAAACGATCTCTTCTCCCCCGGAGTCGGGCTCACTGCCGCGCTGCTGCTGGGTGGATTGTCGCTGCTGCTGGTTTACGTCGGGGTCGCGCGCGCCTTCACGATGGTGCCGTTTTTCGCCACGCTATTCATCTGGAGCTACTGGCGCAGCGCCTTGCGTCCGCGCGCGCCCGGGCCTCGCGCTCTGGCAGGATTCTTCCTGGGCGCACTCGGCCTGTTCTACAGTCACTATTTTGGCGCGCTGCTGCTTCCCGCGCTGGGTCTGTACCACCTGCTCTTCGTCAGCATGTCGCGGCGCTGGTGGCAAACCGTGCTGCTGATGGCGCTGGCGGCGCTGCCGGGGTTATTGCAGTTGCCGGTGTTCCTCCAGGGCGTGAACCGAACGCTCAACAACGAATTGCTGCGCACCAATGCGCAAGGCACGGCGGAACTGTTTGCGCAAGTCCTGCACAACCTCGGCAATGGCCTCATCAACCCGGGCCTGACGGCCAGCGCCGTCCTGCTCCTGGTGGTTACCCTGGCCGTATTGCTGGCTACCTGTTGGCGCTGGCGCGTCGAGGGGGCAGTGGAACACGCTCTGGCTGCTGATCTTCACAGCCGTTGCGTATTTGTGGCTGGCGCTGCTTGTCAACGCCCGCTTCCAGGTCATGCCGTCCAACAGAATTCGCTACCTGATTTCATTGTGGCCCCTGGCTGCGCTGGCGGGCGCTGTCCTGCTGCGACGCTCCGCGCGTCTGCTGGCCTCGCCCGTGCTGGCGCTCCTGCTGACCCTGTGGCTGGTGCAGGGCGTACAGCTCGGTCGAGCGCGCGACTATCGCGTTGGAATGGACTCCCTGCAATCCTCGGAAATCCATCACATCTACCGCGTACTGGACCGGAACATGCAGGCCGGCGACCTGCTCGTCATCGACCATGAAGCCATGCAACTGGATCCGGCCCGGAACTATGATCGCTGGTTGTCGCGGCCACACCGCATCCTGAATCGCAATCTCGACGATCCACTCGCCGATATCCTGCCAATCCATGAGTGCAGCCCGTGGGTCTGGCTGCTCTACCGGAAAGGGGTCGCGCGTCGGTGCTGAAACATACAGCCGGGCTGGAGCGCGTCCTCTGTGAAGTCGTCTACGATGAGCGTGGTTTCACACTGGAACGTCACGCCCTGCCAGGACTCGCCTGCCCGAATGCCCCCGTACGGCTGGCTTTTGACGAGGGCTTTGCGCTGGCGGAACCCGACGTCGCGTTGGTGGACGGCAGCTTGCGCGTGGACCTGTTGCTGCGCAGCGAAGACGCGCAGGCGCCCGTGCACTATTCCATCGCGCTTCACCTGATCGACGTCGCCACGCTGGAGCGCAGGGCCCAGCTTGATCTCGGTATCGGTGCCGGCAACATCGTCCCGCTGCACGCAGAGTTTGATCTGGGGGAGCTGGCGGCAGGTGAATACGCGCTGCGTTTCACGCTCTACAACTGGGAAACAGACGTCCGTCTCACCGGCCGTGACCTTTCGCTGGGTCACGTCAGCGACATCCACACGCTGCAGAATATTTTTCTGGATTGAGGCTCGCGACCAGGGGAGCCAGGCTTCAGGGCATTGCTCTCAGGGGACGATCGGCTTGCTGTCGTCGTTGCCCCAGTCTTTCCACGAGCCGTCGTACATGGCCACGTCGCGGAAGCCTGCGACGCGGAGCGCAAGCATGCCGTAGCTGGCCGAAACGCCCGCATTGCAGTAGGTCACCACTTCCGCGGAATCATCTTCCAGGCCCTGCTGCGCGAAGCGCGCGCGCAGTTCGTCTGCCGGCAGCATGCCGCCCTGCGCGCTGACCAGCGCCGTGCGCGGCAGGTTGAGTGCGCCGGGAATGTGCCCGAAGCGGCGCGCCCGGCTGGCCTGACCGACGTACTCCGCCGGCGAGCGGACGTCCACCAGCACGCGCCCGGCGCTCTCCAGGCCGGCCAGCAGCTGTTCGCCGCTGCGCCGGATGCCTTCGTCCGCACGAGCAACAAAATCGTCCGGCACGACAGCGGGCTGCGCGTCGGTAACCGGGCGACCTTCGGCAATCCATTTGTCCCAGCCGCCATCCAGCACAGCAACCTGACCGTGGCCGTAGTACAGCAGCGTCCACCACAGACGTGCCGCGAACATGCCGTCGGCGTCATCGTAAGCGACCACGCGGGTTTTTGCGGAGATGCCAATGCGCCGCGCGAAAGCCTGATAGCGCGCCGGCCCGGCGACCGGAGCATGGCGCGGGTCGGCCGGGTCAGTGATTTCGTGCACCCAGTCGACGAAAAGCGCGCCGGGGATGTGAGATTGTGACCAGGCGTCGCGATGGTTGAAGTAGTGCGGCGGCGGCTCGCTGGCAGGAATCACATGACCGCGAATATCGACGACGCGTAAATCCGGGGCATCCAGATGCTGCTGCAGCCAGTCTGTCGAGACCAGCAGATTATCCTGCACGGGGCACCTTCCGAAGCCGGTGGCTGCGCTTGCCTTTCGGCTCAGCCGAGGGCGTCGTAGCCAGGGCCGTCGATGAAGTAATCGTAGTTGGGCTGGATGTCGACCGTCAGGTCCAGCACCTCGCCCTCGTCAGGAGTGCGGAGTTCCTTGCTGTCATGTGGCATAATTTCCTGGCTGCCATCCGCCACATAGTCATCCGGCACCTCTTCCTCAACGAAGATGGCCTCGTAGGGACATTCGGGGATGCAGGCGCCGCAATCGATGCAGGTGTCGGGATCGATGTAGTACCAGGGCCACTCGCTCTCCGGTTGCCCCGGGATGATGCATTCGACCGGACACACTTCCACACAGGCGCTGTCGCGCAGGCACAACTGGGTGATGATGTGCGTCATGTTTCGGGTCTCCTCGCCGCAATTGATACTAACTCAATTGTGCCTAGCGTAACAGGCGCCAGGGCCCCTGTCCAGTACGCACGCTACAGACTTCCTGCTGCAAATTGCCTAAAGCAGCAGCGCCGCCAGGATCATCAGCACGAACAGCGCCAGCGCCAGCAAGCCCATGCTGCGCAGGTCGGCGACGACGTAGCCGTATTGCGCGCGCAGCTGCGCCTCGCTGACCTGGCGCACCGGGTTGGCCAGACGCTCGGCGATTTCGTCCTGCGTCAATTCATCCGTACTGCGCAGGCTGCGCACGCGGCGCGGCGTTGCTGGCCGCGGCTCCCCACTGCGTCGCGCCCGGGCCGGACGTGGCGCCGCAGTCCGGGCGGGCTCTTCCTCCAGGCCGGCCTCGCGGCGGGCGCGCGCGAGCGTATCCTGCGGCAGGTCAGGCTGACTTCTGCGTCTTTTGGACATGGCACCCTGTCCCTCTCGCTGTACGGCTGCTGGCCCGGCCGCATCCCGGTATGAACCCTCAAGCCTCGCAGTAGTATACTGGCCTCCACAGAAATACGGGAGGGGAACTTACTTGCCCGCACGTGTGACGACTACTGCATGGTTATGGGGCCTGCTGCCGCTGCTGCTGGCCGCCGCGCTGGTCACGATGCAGCTGGACGACATGGCTTTCAACGGCGATGAGAAGGATTCCCTGTACGCTGCCGGCATTAACAATGCGGGGCCGCGCAACCTGGCAGAAGTCTGGGAATTCATTGCGGAAACGCACCCGACCCAGACCCAGGGCTGGTCAAAACTGCTCTTCGTATGGGGACGCATCGCCGGCTGGAGCGAACCCGTCATTCGGTCCTTGTCCCTCTTCGCCGGTCTGCTGACGCTCGCCTGGGTCTACCGCTCAGGCCGCGATTTCTTCGGCCCACAGGCGGGCCTGGTAGCCGCCCTGATGCTGGCTACCTCGGTGGTCTTCCTTGCCCACATGGGGCATGCAAGCGCCTTCCCGCTGGTCTCTCTTTTCACCGCGCTGATCCTGTGGAGTTACTGGCGCGTCGCCCTGCATCCGCGACCACCAGGCCCCGGCGCGCAGGCCGGCCTGCTGCTGGGCAGCAGCTGGTCCTGGAGAGATGTGCCTTTCCCCATCGCTGCCACGCGCATGATCACGCCGGAAGGAAGTACAAGTGGTTTCCTCGTGATGGACCGGGATCTCAGTGGCGGGGGTCGCGTCAATGAACTCTACACCGGCGCCTACGAAAAACGACAGATGTGGCTGTATTCATATACAACTTCTGACACACTCTTCAGGCGCGCGCAAGAGTTCGACCTGGTATGGCTGATGTTGCGCAGTTCGCAGGAACAGGCCCTGCACCTGCCCGCCCACATTGAGCGTTTCACACAGGACGGCTGGTTCCACTGCCGTTCCTGGCAGGATTCAGGGGTCGCCCTCGAACTGCTCCTCGCCCCCTTGTCTACTGCCCGTGGCCGCCTGCAGTTTGAGAGCGCTGCCACGCTGTTTGCGCCGGATGAGCCGCAGTTGCTTGACGGCCGGCTGCGCCTCAGGACCGGCCTGCGCAGTGAGGACTATTCGTTCCTTGACCGCCATTCCCTCGCCATCCATATCATCGACTCGCGTAGCGGCGAGCGCGTTGCCCAGGCCGACACCGGCGTTGGCCCGGGCAATTACGTCCCGTTGTGCCAGGAAATCGACGTCAGCGCCTTGCCGCCCGGCGACTACGAAGTGCGCGTTGCCCTCTATGACTGGCAGACCGGCGCGCGGCTCATAGCTCATGACCTCGAGACAGGAGCAATCGGCGACATGCACACGCTGCATCGCTTCCGCAGCGGCTAATGTTTCAGGACAGCACCGGAATCACGACATAACCGCGTATCCCAGGTGCTATACTGCGTGCCGACCTGAAACTGGAGTGAGCTTGCAAATTCGTTCCTTAACCAGGCGTCGCGTCTCCTGGCTGTGGGCCCTGCTGCCGCTGCTGCTGGCTGCCACGCTGGTCGTCCCGTTGCTGAATGTTGATGCCTTCACCGGCGATGAACCCGCATCCCTGGTTGCTGCCGGTATCCTGCGAACAGACGCTTTTTCTATCCCCGACGTATGGCAACATACGCCTCCGCGACATGCGCCAGGATGGCCCATGCTCCTGTCCATCTGGGGACTTCTTGCCGGCTGGAATGAGCTTGCCATTCGCAGCATGTCCCTTTTTGTCGGCCTGTTGACCCTTGCCTGGGTTTACCGCGTCGGGTGTGACCTGTTTTCCGCGCGAACCGGCCTTGTCGCTGTTTCCCTGCTTTGCGCTTCCGGCCTCCATCTGGCTTACATGTCGCGCGCCGACCTCTACCCGTTGGTCGCCCTCTGCGCCACGCTCTGCATCTGGTTCTACTGGCGTGCTGCCTTGCGCCCGCTTCTGCCGGGCAAGGCTGCCCTTGCAGGCACGCTGCTGAGCTACGTCGCCATGCTCCACACACACTATCTGGCCGTCTTCCTGCTGCCGGCGCTCGGCCTCTTTCACCTGTTGTTTGTCCCCAGGGCCCGGCGTTGGTGGCTGGTCCTGCTTGTCTTCGCGCTGGCCCTGGCCACTGCCGCCCTGCAGCTCCCGCACGTTTCCCGCGGGCTGGATTACACCGCCAGGGAAGTGGTGGGGGCTGGCTTCCTCCTGTCGCAGGAAATTCCCTCGTATCTCCTGTTTTCCCTGTCGAATGGATTCATCAACCTTCCCGGGCCTGTTGGCGCGATACTGTTGCTTGCCCTGCTCCTCGTTCCCGCTCTTTTCTTCCTGCTGCGAACGCGAACCGGTCAGAACCTGCATGGCTTCTTCCTGCTGTTCACGTCTGCCGCCCTGTTGGCCCAGGCATTGGTCCTGAACAATGTGTTCGAAATCATGAAGGCAAACCGGATCCGCTACCTGATGCCTTTGTGGCCGCTGTGCGCCGTTCTGGCCGGCGCCGCGCTCACCCGGCTGGCCCGCCGGTTTCCCCTGCCTGTCATTGGCCTGGTGGCCTTCTGGCTGCTCACAGGTGCCTGGCTGCTGCACAATACGAACTATCGCTACGAAATTGGATTCTACCCTTTCCGGGCAAGTCGCGATTCAATTCCTGCTATTCGAACCCTCGTGAACCGCGTGCCCGAGAATGATTTCCTGATTATGGACACTTCGCTCAGAGAGCGCTTTGGAATCTGGTTCGGAGCCAAAAACAAGGATTATATCTACCGCTACAAGGCAGATCCTTACGAAGAAATCAGATCACTCGTGCCTGGCTGGCCCTTCGTTACAATAATGTATGAATCTCATCATCGCCTGGTGCTGGCCGACATACCGCGGGAGCTGGGTCTGGCCCTGTGCGAACGTCTGCTGGACGAGGGAGGCGTCACGCTGGACCGTTTCGCCCTGCACTCCGTCGACAATTGCCCGAATCTCCGCGCACGCCTGGTATTCGACAGTGACATCCAGCTCACGACGCCTGAGATCAGTATCAGCGATGGCCTGCTGCGCCTCGACGTCCACTTCCGCAGCGCGGATGAGCAGCTACTCGCCCGATACTCCCTCGCCATCCACATCATCGACCCGCGCAACAGCGAGCGCGTCACACAGGGCGACGTTGGCGTCGGCCCCGGCGCCATCGTCCCGCTGCGGAGCGAAATCGACATCAGCGCGCTGCCGCCCGGTGAATACGAACTGCAGGTCGCGCTCTACAACTGGAAAACCGGCGAGCGCCTCTCCGCCAGGGATCTTGTGACGGACCAAGTCAGCGACATCCACACACTGCATCGCTTCCGGCACAATTGAATAATTGAGAGTTAAGTCTCTCAATGCTAAACTGCTTTGGCTTTCAGTGTTTCTCAAGCCAAAGTCTATTCTGGAGCGTTCTTGTCTACAGGCGCGAACAAAAGCACAACAGGCCCCGCATGGCTGTGGGCCCTGCTACCCTTGCTGCTGGCCGCTGCGCTGGTCACGATGCAGCTGGACAACATGGCTTTCAACGGCGATGAGCCAGCTCTCCTTTATTCTGCCGGCATCAACAATGCTGGGCCACGCAGCCTGGCCGAAGTCTGGGAATTCATCGCAGAAACACACCCGACCCTGACCCAGGGCTGGTCGATACTGCTTTTCGTATGGGGACGCATCGCCGGCTGGAGCGAACCCGCCATTCGGTCCTTGTCCCTCTTCATCGGCATGCTGGCCCTCGCCTGGGTCTACCGCTCTGGTCGCGATTTCTTTGGGCCGCAGGCGGGCCTGGTTGCCGCCCTGATGTCGGGTACTTCAGTAGTATTCCTTGCCCACATGGAGCACGCGACCGCCTACCCGCTGGTCTTGCTCTTCACCGCGCTGATCCTGTGGAGTTACTGGCGCGTCGCCCTGCATCCGCGACCACCGGGCCCCGGCGCGCAGGCCGGCCTGCTGCTGGGCAGCATCGGCCTGCTCTATTCGCACTATTTTGGCTCGTTGATCCTGCCCGTGCTGGGCCTCTTTCACCTGTTCTTCGCCCCGAAGCAGCACCGCTGGGGGCGAACTTTGCTACTTTTCGGCCTGGCCGCGCTGGTCGCCGCGCTGCAGCTGCCCGGTTTTCTGAATGGCCTCGGCAAGACCGCCGCTGACGAAAAACTGCAGAATGCTGCAATGACGGCCGCGGAAATAGCGGGTCGATTCCTGCATTTCCTGAGCAACTATCTCATCAGCCTGCCCCTGCCTGTCAGCGCGGCGCTTCCCGTCCTGTTGTTGCTGGCATTGGCGGTCGCAACCATATTGCACCTGCGCAGCGACAGGCGCGCCGACGCCGGCTGGCTGATCGTCTTCGTGGCCGCCACGTCACTGTTGCTGATGATCGCCGCCAACGAGCTTGTCAGGGTGATGAAGGCAAACCGGATCCGCTACCTGATGCCGCTGTGGCCGCTGGCCGCCCTGTTCGTCAGCAGATACAAACGCGCGCTGGCGGTCCCCCTGACGATCTGGCTCATTCTCGCGCCGATGCTCGTCCTCACCTCTCCCGAATTCTACGAGGTATATAAAACATCGTCCTTCCACTTCGTTCACCGGACCCTGCTCAAGCTCGTTACGGAGGGCGACCTTGTCATCATGGACCAGTCGCTAAAGGAAAGAGAAATTCTTTATCTGTCGCCTCAATACATCGGGCAGCTGAACCTGCCTTATGAACCTGTCTTCTGGCACATTGACGAGCCGCTCCCTGCTCTGGCGCCGCAGCACGCTGCCAATCCTCGCCTCTGGCTACTCTTCAATCTGTCTTCGGACCGCGCAAGATATCCAGGCCTGCCTGGCGCGCCTCGCTACGTATTTTGCGAAAGGGTCCTTGACAGGTGGAAAGTCCTGCTCGAGAGCTGGGCCCTGTCCGCCGAGGACTGTCCGGTCAATCCTGTTCGTCTGGAGTTTGACCGGAATATCGATCTGGGCTGGCTTGAAATCACCTCGTCAAGTGATTCAATGCGCCTGGAGGCTACAATCCACAGCTCTGACGAAGCTCCCCTCGCCAGCTACTCCCTCGCCGTGCATGTCATTGACTTGAACTCCGGCGTGCGCGTTGCCCAGGGCGACGTCGGCGTCGGCCCGGGGGCTTTCGTCCGCCTGGCCAGCGAAATCGACATCAGCGCGTTGCCGCCTGGCGACTACGAAGTGCGCGTCGCGCTCTATGACTGGCAGACCGGCGCGCGCCTCAGCGCCCGCGACCTGGAGACGTACGAATCTGGCGACATGCATACGCTGCATCACTTTCGCCTCGGCTGAAGTTTCAGGGCAAGGAAGAAAAGCGCTGCGTCGTTATGGATCACGGCGCGGCGTTGCTATACTGGCCACCGGTCGAAACAGAGATGAACCATGCTGCATCGCAAATGCGAAGCTCGAACGCGACGCCTCTCCTGGCTGTGGGCCCTGCTCCCCTTGCTGCTGGCCGCCGTGCTGGCCATCCCCCTGCTGGACGTTGACGCCTTCACAGGCGATGAGCCCGTCTCCCTCGTCGCCGCGGGCATTCTGAGTTCTGGCCCTCGTTCCCTTGCAGATGTCTGGGATTTCCTGGCGGAGAATGACCCGCGAAACGCTCCGGGCTGGCCGATATTGCTATCCGTCTGGGGGCCCTTCGTCGGCTGGAGCGAGTTCGCCATCCGGGCACTGTCCCTCTTCATCGGCCTGCTTACCCTCGCCTGGGTCTTTCGCTCGGGCCGCGGCTTGTTCGCACCTGTAGCGGGTTTGTTCGCTGTTTTGCTGCTTGGCTCTTCAGTGTTTTTCCTTGCCTATATGGTGAATGCACGCGCCTACACGCTGGTGGCCCTCTGTGCCACGATCTGCCTGTGGAGTTACTGGCGCGTCGCCCTGCACCTGCGACCGCCCGGCAGGGGCGCGCAGGCTGGCCTTCTGCTTGGGAGTGTTGGACTGCTCTGGTCGCATTACTTTGGCGCTTTGCTCCTGCCCGCGCTGGGTCTATTTCACCTGCTCTTCGTCCCGAAGAACCATCGCTGGTGGCGACCTGTTGTCCTCTTCGGACTCGCCGGCCTGTCAGCAATAGTGCAGTTACCCATTTTATTCGAAGGGTTAAACACGGTAGTCAGTGAAGACCTGCTCGACCGTATCCTGCCTGCGACAGGGATACTCTCGCATCTCCTTAGGTACATGACCAATGGTGTTATTGACCCGTCCCCGCCTTTCAGCGAGCTTCTGCTCCTCACCCTGCCACTCGTGCTTGTGTTCATCACCATTCGGCGCCTGCGGCGAGGAATGGGTGTCAGCGCCATTTGGCTGCTCGTCATTACGTCTACAGTGCTGCTAGCGCTGGTTATCGTCATCAACGAGGTGTTCAGGGTCATTGTAGATAACCGAATCCGCTACCTGATGCCCCTCTGGCCCCTGACTGCCCTGATGGCCGGGGCCGGCCTCCGGCGTCTGGCCCGAAGATTCCGCCAGGTAGTGTCCGGCCTGCTGGCGCTTTGGCTCATCCTTGGGGTTCACCTCAGCACGGGAAACGATTTTCGCTACGAGCTTGGGTACTTCTTCCGTTCGGATATTCACCGTGTATATCGAGCCCTGATCAAACAGGTTTCCGGGACCGACCTGCTGATGATAGATAAAGCGGCTCTTAGGACCGATCAACGCCGCCTGTACAGCAATTTGCTGAATCAGAACTTCAACGCAATCCCTGTGGATGATAAGTCTCTGCTTGATAACATAAGGAGGACCTGGGTGGCATATCCCTCCTTCTGGCTGCTATACCTCTCGCAGGACGGCGCGCTCATCAATGATCTTGCTGCATCCCTGGGTCTGGTTAACTGTGAACTGATTCTGGACGAATGGGGCTTTACCCTGGTGCGCCTGGCCAGATCCGGGGCGCGCTGTGCAAGTGATACCCGGCACCTGGAATTCGAAAACAATATCAGGTTGATTTGGTCAGGAATCAGCCTGTCGGGCGAACTGCTACATTTTGAGGCCGGCCTCCGCAGCGCTGATGACTATCTCCTCGCCAGTTACTCCCTGGCTGTGCATATCATCGACTCGCGTAGCGGCGAGCGCGTCGCCCAGGGCGACGTTGGCGTAGGGCCCGGCGCCATCGTCCGGCGACGCAGTGAAATCGACATCAGCGCGCTGCCGAAGGGCGATTACGAAGTGCGCGTCGCGCTTTACGACTGGCAAACGGGAGAGCGCCTCCTTGCCCGTGGCCTGGAGACGGACGAAGTCAGCGACATGCACACGCTGCATCGCTTCCGCCTAGACTGAAACGCCAGGACAATACTCACAGCCGAAAACTGCGCGTCGTTACATTCCCGCATCTCCGGTACTATGCTACCTGTTGACCTGAAACAGGAGCGGACTTGCTGAAGGCATTACGTATTCCGGCATTGCGCCTCTCCTGGTTGTGGGCCTTGCTACCCTTGCTGCTGGCCGCCGCACTGGTCGCACCCATTCTCGGCAGGGACGTCTTCGACGTTGACGAGTCCTCTACGATGATCAACGCCGGCGCGCGCCACCTCGGCCCCTTCACCCCTGCCGAAGCGGTTCATACTTCAGTTTCACGCTCGCCGGATCAAGCCTGGGGACACGTGGTGATTTTTTCGCAGTGGGGACAAATCGCAGGCTGGAGCGAGCTGGCGATTCGCAGCTTGCCCTGGTTTGCCGGATTGCTAACCCTTGCCTGGGTCTACCGTCTCGGCCGCGCCCTGTTCACAGCGCGCATCGCCCTGACGGCCACGCTGCTGTTGTCAACTTCCGTCGCCTTTCTCACCTATATGCACATTTCACGATCTTATGCGTTCGCATTGCTCTTTACAGCGATCGTCCTTTGGGGTTACTGGCGCGTGGCCCTGTGTCCGCGCCCACCCGGGCCTGGCATCAGGGCCGCCCTGGTGCTGGGCGCGACCGGCCTCCTCTATACCCATTACTTCGGCGCCCTGCTGCTACCTGCGCTGGCACTCTTTCACCTGTTCTTCGTGCGCAAGGAACGCCGCTGGTGGCAGCCCGTGATTTTGCTCGGGCTGGCCGCGCTGCTCGCCCTGCCACAATTCCCTGATCTGCTGAAAGGCATCGAAAAAAACCTGGGTAACGATGATCTCCATACAAAGGCACTGCATTTCCCGGAGGCTACGGCGCTGCTCGTTCGGAACCTGAGCAACAGCCTGATCAAAATAGAGCAGCCCGTAAGTCTCCTGCTCACACTCGCCCTGCCCTTGCCACTGTTCCTCTATGGCTGGCGCAGTCGGCACCGCCGTCAGCCTCCCGAAGCGACCTGGTACCTCTCGCTCGTCAGCATCCTGCTGTTTCTATTGCTGCTGGCTGTCAATGAATTGCTGCAGGTGCTGGAAAAGAAGCGCGTTCGTTACCTGTTGACCCTGTGGCCGCCCGTCACGTTGCTCATAAGCCTGGCGCTCATGCACAGGAAACGTCCCCCCTTGCAACCGCCGGTTGGCCTTGTGCTGGCCGTGATTGTGGCCGTTGCGGGAGTGAGTGACTTTCTGTTTGAGGGTGCGCTGATCCGCGCCTCCTGGCTCTGGAGAGCCCCGCCTGTCTCAATCGCTGCCACACGCGTGTTTGCGACCGAAGGAAGCGCGGATGGCCTGCTCGTGGCCGATATGGGACTCTTTGAAACTGGTCGTGTCTACGAATTTTATACTGGTGCCTATGGTGATCACCGCGTAATACTCGAACAGAAATTGCCTTCCGCCGACGTCCTGGAGCGCGCGCAAGGCCGCGACAGGATCTGGATAACGCTGCGCAGTTCGCTGCTGGGAAGTCCACAGGAAGATTTTCTCAACGTGCATGCCCACCTTGAACGCTTCAGGCAGGAAGGCTGGTTCCATTGCCGCTCCTGGCAGGAAGACGATATTACGATGGAACTGCTCCTCTCACCGTTCCCGGCGGCGATGCTGGATCAGGCGCGGCTGCAGTTCGAGAACGAAATCGAGCTGTTTGCGCCTGTCGCGCCAGAACTGCGCGACGGTTTGCTGCGCTTCCGGACCAGCCTCACAAGTAATGATAAAGCTCTCCTCTCCCGCTACTCCCTCGCCATCCACATCATCGACCCGCGCAACAGCGAGCGCGTTGCACAGGCCGACATCGGCGTCGGTCCTGGCGCTTTCGTTCCTCTGTGTCATGAAATCGATGTCAGCGCCCTGCCGCCTGGCGAATACGAAGTGCGCGTCGCCCTCTACGACTGGCAGACCGGAGAACGCCTCCCCGCCCGCGATACTGAAACGGGCGTTGTCAGTGACGTATATGCCCTGTATCACTTTCGACTACGTTGAGAGTTCAGGCGCGCATGTCTATCATTCCGTAGCATGCGGCAAATGCCGACCAGGTCTTCTCAGGAAGGACAGCTACCCTGTCTACGGGCACATGCACGCACACGGCTAACCACGCCTGGTTGTGGGCCCTGCTGCCGCTGCTGCTGTCTGCCGTGCTGGCCGTCCCCCTGCTGGACGTGGACGCCTTCAATGGCGATGAGCCCGCCTCTCTTCTGGCCGCAGGCATGGTGCATTCTGGGCCCTGGTCCGTGGAGGAGGTCTTGACCGCGGTTGCCCGGAGATCTCCGGAGCAGGCGCTGGGCTGGCCCCTGCTGCTCTCCGTCTGGGGGCCACTTGTTGGCTGGAGTGAGGTTGCAGTCAGGGCATTATCGCTGTTCTTCGGCATGCTGACTCTCGCCTGGGTCTACCGCACGGGCCGTGATCTCCTTACGCCCCGGGCAGGTCTCTTCGCTGCGCTGCTGCTCAGCGCCTCCGTGTTCTTTCTCGCCTACATGATCCACGCGCGCGCCTTCACTCTGATTGCCCTGTGCAGCACGCTCTGCATCTGGTCTTACTGGCGCCTTGTGCTGAATCCGCGGCCATCCAGCATGGGCGCGCCAGCCGGCCTTTTGCTCGGCAGCGTTGGCTTGCTCTATTCGCACTTCTTCAGCGCGCTGTTTTTGCCTGCCCTCGGCCTGTTTCATCTGGTCTTCGTGCCGAAGAACCGGCGCTGGTTGCAACCCGTTCTCCTGCTCGCCGTCGCTGCCTTGCTGGCCATGCTGCAGCTGCCAGGCTTTCTGGAGGGACTGGAAGATACAGCCAGCGACGAGGGTCTGCACAGCCAGGCCCTCTCTGCGCCGGCCCTGGTTTCGCATCTACTTCGCTTCCTGACCAATGGCCTGATCGGTCCATCCCGACCTTTAAGCGAGCTTCTGTTGTTCGCCCTGCTGCTTGTGCTGACGCTAGCCATTCTGCAAGGTCTGCGTGGCGCTATCAGGTTCAATTCACTCTGGCTGCTTGCCTTTACGTCACTGTCCGTGCTTGCGATAATGATCGCCATCAATGCGTTTTTCCGGGTGATTGTAGAGAACCGAATCCGCTACCTGATGCCTCTCTGGCCCCTGGCCGCCCTGATGGCCGGCGCCGGCCTCCGGCAAGTGGCCCGAAGACATCGCCAGGTAGTGATTGGCCTGTTGGCACTCTGGCTCATCCTGGGGGTTCACCTCAGCACAGGCAGCGATTTCCGCCTTGAGCTGGGGTACTTCATTCCCTCGGAAATCCATCGAATCTATCGGGCCCTGGGCGAACAGGTTCCCGAGACCGACCTGCTGATGATTGACAAATCGGCGCTTTGGACCGATAGCCGTAGTTTGTACAGCAGTTTACTGGATCAGAACTTCAACTCAATCCCTGTGGAAGGCGAGTTTCTGCTGGAAAATATCAGGGAGACCTATGCGACATATCCCTTTATCTGGCTGCTATACCCCTCGCGGGATGGCGCACTCATCAAGGAATTGACTGACGCCGGGGGGCTGGTTCACTGTGAACCGGCCCTGGACAAATGGGGCTTTGCGCTGGAGCGCATTGCAAGATCCGATGCGCGCTGTGCAAGTGATGCCCGGCACCTGGAGTTCGCAAACAATGTCAGGTTGACCTGGTCAGGGTTCAGCCTGCGGGACGAGATGCTGCGATTTGAGGCCGGCCTTACAAGCGCCGACGACTATCTCCTCGCCAATTACTCCCTTGCTGTGCATGTCATCGACCAGAGCGGTGAGCGCGTCGCCCAGGGAGACGTGGGCGTCGGCCCAGGCGCTATCGTCCCGCTGCGCAGCGAAATCGACGTCAGCGCGCTGCCGCCCGGCGACTACGAATTGCGCGTCGCGCTCTACGACTGGCAGACCGGCACTCGCCTCAGCGCCCGCGACCCGGAGACTGACGAAGTGAGCGACATGCATACGCTGCAGCGCTTCCGCATCGGCTGACGCGCCTGACAACTGAATCTGGCACGGTCAGCCGCCGCCGTCCCGTCCATGCTACACTGGCCGACATCGCCTGCGATCGGTTGAAGAGCCGAGCATGACGGAACGCACACAAGCCCGAGCTGCGCACTTGTCCTGGCTATGGGTGCTGCCCTTATTGCTGGCTGCCGCGCTGGCCATTCCGCAGCTGGATCGCGATGCCTTCCATGCCGACGAGTCTTCGTCCCTGATTGTCGCCGGCGCGCTGCGGCCAGGGCCCTGGTCTCTGGCGGAGGTCTGGAGCGCAGTTGCCAGGAGATCCCCGGAGCAAGCGCTGGGCTGGCCGATGCTGCTTTCCGTCTGGGGGCGCGTCGCCGGCTGGAGCGAAGTTTCCGTGCGAGCGCTGCCCTTCTTCTGCGGCATGCTGGCCCTCGCCTGGGTCGGCCGCACGGGCCGCGACCTGTTTGCGCCCCAGGCAGGACTGTTCGCCACATTGCTGCTGGCGGCTTCCGCATTCTTTCTGCTTTACCTGTCCTACGCACGCGCCTTTTCGCTGGTTGCCTGTTTTGCCACACTCTGTCTCTGGCATTACTGGCGCGTCGCCTTGCAGCCGCGACCTCCAGGCCGGGTCGCACGGGCAGGACTGCTACTGGCTGCGACCGGATTGCTGTACATGCACTACTTCGGCACCCTGCTGCTCCCTGTGCTTGGCCTGTTTCATCTGCTCTTCGTCCCGAAGAACCGGCGCTGGTGGCAACCAATGCTCCTCTTCGGGCTGGCCGGCCTGGTCGCTGCCCTGCAACTGCCAATTTATGTGCAAGGGCTGGAGCAGGCTGCAAGCGACAGTAGTTTGCAGAACCGGGCCATGAACGCGGCAGAGCTGCTCGGGCGCTTCGCCCTTTTCCTGACCAACGGCATCGTCGATCTGCAGGTTGCGTCTGGCGCAGGGTTGCTCGTCCTCTTGCTGCTGTCGCTTGTGATTGTCACCGGATTTAGGCTGCGTTCAGGCAAAAGTGCCGGCGCTGGCTGGTTTCTCGTCTTTGTGACGGGCGCGTTGCTGCTGTTGATTGTCGCCCTGAACGAGGTGCTCAGGGTCATTGGAACGGAGCGGCTGCGCTATCTCATTGCGCTTTGGCCCCTGAGCGCGCTGCTGTTCGGCGCTGGCCTCTGGCAGCTGGCCGGCAAACGTCGTCGGCTGGTGGCCATTCTGCTGGCGCTCTGGCTTGTCTTCGGCGCTATTACAAACCTGGATTCAGAGTTTCGTTATGAACTGGATTATTTGAAACGCTCGGACTTCCACCGCGTGTATCGCTACATGCTCGAACACATCCCCGCCAGCGATTTTCTGATCCTGGACCACAAGGCGAGGAACCTGGATGCAGTGCTGGTGCATACTCGGCAGCTGGCCCTGCCTTACGGAATCCTTTACCGGGAAGCAAAGGAACCGCTTGCAGAGGTGGCGCCGGCCCATGCCGCGCATCGCCACGCCTGGCTCCTCTACCGGACACTGGATCGCGAAGCCGTCACTGCCCAGGTCCGTTCGCTGGGCCGGATCGCATGCGAGCGTGTGCTGGACGCGTGGGGCTTTACCCTGGAGCGCCATGCACTGGCCGCGGAAGGTTGCCCTGACAGCCCCCTGCGTCTCGAATTCGAGGACGGCATCGAACTGTCCGGGCTGGAATTCGTCCAGTCCAGCAAGCTGCTGCGGATTGAGGCTAATCTGCGCAGCGCCGATTATCACCTCCCCGATCGCTATTCCCTCGCCATTCACCTCATTGATGCACGCAGGGACGAACGCGTTGCCCAGGGCGACGTCGGCGTCGGCCCGGGGTTCTTCGTCCCGCTTCACAGCGAGGTCGACATCAGCTCGCTGCAGCCGGGCGACTACGACGTTCACGTGGCGCTCTATGACTGGCGGACTGGCGAGCGCCTGCCCGCCCGCGACCTGGTGACTGGCGAGACGGGCGACATCCATGTGCTGCACCGCTTCCAAATCGGCTGAGGCGCGTGGCTGTTGCAGGACGGGTTCGCGGATACTTGCGCTACACTGCCCCTACACCCCTGAAGGAGTTGATCTTGCCGGACCTGGCGCGAACTTCCCGCAGCCCCGGTCACTACTGGCTACTGGCCCTCCTCCCCTTGCTGCTGACGGCTGCGCTGGTCATCCCGGCGCTGGGTGATATTGCGCTCAATGGTGACGAAACCGCTTCGCTGGTCACTGCCGGCGTGTTCCGCCCCGGGCCCCACTCTTTCACAGACGTATGGAACTACACCAGTGAGGTATATCCGGACCAGGCGCAGGGCTGGCCCTTGCTGCTTTCCGTCTGGGGGCGCCTGGCCGGCTGGAGTGAAGTCGCCGCGCGCGCGCTGCCGCTCTTCGGCGGTCTCCTGGCGCTCGCCTGGGTTTACCGCGCAGGCAATGACCTCTTCACTGCGCAAACGGGCTTCTTCGCTGCGCTGCTGCTTTCGGCCTCCATGTTTCCGCAGACCAACATGCTGCACGCGCGCGTCTTCCCCATTGTGATGCTCTTCACCGTGTGGAGCCTGTGGGCCTACTGGCGCAACGCCCTGCAACCGCGTCCGCCAGGATGGTGGGCCCAGGCGAGCCTGTTGACCGGGGTGACAGGGCTGCTCTATTCGCAATACTTCGGTGCGTTGCTGCTGCCCGCCCTTGGCCTGTTTCACCTGCTCTTCGTCCCGAAGAACCGTCGCTGGTGGCGAACCGTCCTGCTCCTCGGGCTGGCGGCGCTGGCATCTGTACCGCAACTGCCAGGCTTGCTAAATGGCTTCGCTCTCACGGAGTCCAGGGTACAGGTGCACAGTGTTGCCCTGACGCCACCGCAGTTGTTGGCACAGTTTCTTCGCTATCTGGCCAACGGAGTCGTCTCCCCGCCTCCATGGGTCGGCGAGTTGCTGGTCATCCTGCTGCCGCTTGCTCTGCTGGTCGCCACGCTGTGGCAGCTGCGCATCAGGCGCCCGGCCGGCGCCGGCTGGCTGCTGACCTTCGTCTCTGTCACGCTGGTGCTGCTGATCATTGCCGCCAACGAAGCGCTCAGGGTTGTGTCGGAACGGCGCATGCGCTACCTGATCGCGCTGTGGCCGCTGCTGGCCCTGCTGGCAAGCGCCGGCCTCCGCCAGCTGGCCCGCGCGCAGCGTCGCCTTGTGGCAGCTCTGCTGGCGCTCTGGTTGATCCTGGGAGTATCTCTCGCCCTGACCAGCGACCTTCGTTATGAGTTGGGGTATTTTTCGCAATCCAGCATTCACCGGATATTGCCGGTCATGCGAACGCAGATTTCCCCGTCGGACTTTCTGATCCAGGACTATCATGTAGCAGCGCTTGATACGCGCCGCCATTACGCCAGGTTGCTGGACGTGGACTGGGCAACCATGGGCAGGTTCCAGACAGACCCCTATGAGACGATACAGCCGGTGCACGCTGCCTATCCCTACGCTTGGCTGCTTTACCTGACGAAGGACCGGGTGGGTTTCGCAGACTTGCCGCAGGCGCTGGGACGGGTGTTCTGTGAACGTGCCCTGGAGGAATGGGGCCTGACCCTGGAACGCTACGCCCTGCATTCCGTAGAGAATTGCCCGGACAGGCCCGTGCGCCTGGAATTCGAGGGGAACATCCGGCTGACCGCGCCGGAGATTACCCTCAGGGACGGCCGGCTACGCCTGGACGCGCACTTCCGCAGCGTTGACGAAACCCTGCTCGCCCGCTATTCCCTCGCCGTGCACGTCATTGACCCGCGCACTGGCCAGCGCTTCGCCCAGGGCGATACAGGCGTCGGCCCCGGAGCTATCGTCCCGCTGCGCAGCGAAATCGACGTCCGCGCCCTGCCGCCGGGCGAATACGAGCTACGCGTCGGGCTCTATGACTGGCAGAGCGGCGAACAGCTCCAGGCGCGCGACCTCGTGACTGACGAGGTCGGCGACATGCACACGCTGCAACGCTTCCGCATCGGCTAAAGTCAGCAGTCTGACACAAGGTCATGTCTGTGTACGCTACACTGACGTCTCACGGGCGAAGGCACAGGTGAGCCTTGCAGAAAGCGCCAGGCAAGCGGACAACGAATCACTCTTGGTTGTGGGCCCTGTTCCCGCTGCTGCTGACCACCGTCCTGATCATCCCGGGGATGACTGTCGACGCCTTCTATTTCGACGAGGTTAACTCCATCGTTGTCGCCGGCGCGACCGCCTCCGGGCCGTATTCCATAGCGGAGGTCTGGAGCGCCGTCGCCGAACGCTCTTCGGAGCAGGCGTTGGGCTGGCCGATGCTGCTCTCCGCCTGGGGCCGCGTTGCTGGCTGGAGTGAATTTGCCGTACGGGCGCTGCCGCTCTTCGCCGGATTGCTGGCCCTCGCATTGGTCTACCGCGCCGGCAATGACCTCTTCACGCCCTGGGCCGGCCTCTTCGCCGCGTTGCTACTCAGCGGCTCCTCCTTCTTTCTAATCTACCTGTCGACCGCGCGCGCCTTCCCGCTGGTGGCGCTCTTTACGACGCTGTGCCTCTGGTCCTACTGGCGCTGCGCCCTGCTGTCGCGACCGTCGGGGCGGGGCGCGCAGGTGGCCCTGCTGCTGGGGGCGAGCGGCCTGCTCTGGTCGCATTACTTCGCTGCCCTGCTATTAGCGGCACTGGGCCTGTTTCATCTGCTTTTCATGCCGAAGCAGCGGCGCTGGTGGCGGCCCGTTCTGCCGCTCGCCCTGGCCGTCCTTATCGCCATGCTGCAGTTGCCCGTTTTTCTGGCGGGGTTGAACCGCACGGTAACCAACGAAGGCCTGCAGAACCGGGCGCTGACAGCGCCGCAGTTAGTCGCGCAGTTTCTGCAGCGTCTGACGAATGGCGCCGTCCTGCCGTCAGCTCCCGTCAGCGAAGCGCTAACGATCCTGCTGCCGCTTGCGCTGGTGATCGCCGTCCTGCGACAACTGCGCGCGGGACGCAGGCCAGGCGCCGGCTGGCTGCTCGCATTCGTGTCGGCTGCCCTGCTGTTGTTGATGCTGTCGGCCAACGCAGTGCTCGGCGTGGTGCAAGTCACCCGCATTCGTTACCTGATGCCCCTGTGGCCCCTGCTGGCCCTGCTGCCCGGCGCAGGCCTGTGGCGGCTGTCGTGCAGGCAAGCCCGCCTGGCAGTCGGTCTGCTGGCGCTCTGGCTGATCCTGGGCGCCTGGCTCACTCTGGCGACTGATTATCGCTATCAACTGGACATCTTCAGACGCACAGATTTCCATCGCGTGTACCAGGTGATGCGCGAGCATGTGCCGACCAGCGATTTGCTGATGATGGACACTTTTGCCGCCCGGCTTGATTCGGGCCGCTACTACAGCGAGATGAAGCTGGGCCTGCATCTGCAGATCGTACGCAGATACAACGAGGATCCCTACGAGTTTGTCAGGCCGGTCAACGTCGACTACCCCTACGCCTGGCTGCTCTACCTGACGAAAGACCGGGTCGGCTTCGCGGACTTGCCTGGCGCGCTGGGGCGCGTTTTCTGCGAACGTGTGCTGGACGAGTGGGGCTTCACTCTCGAACGTTATGCCCTGCATTCTGTGGAGAATTGCCCGGACAAACCGGTGCGCCTGGCATTCGATTCCGACATCCAGCTGACCGCGCCGAAGATCACGCTCAAAGAGGGCTTGCTGCGCCTCGACGCCCACATTCGCAGCGCCGACGAGCAGCGCCTCGCGCGTTACTCACTCGCCCTGCATGTCTTCGCTATAGACAGCGGGGAGCGCGTCGCCCAGAGTGACCTGGGCGTCGGCCCGGGCGCCATCGTCCCGCTGCGCAGCGAAGTGGACATCGCTGCGCTGCCGCCAGGCGACTACGAAGTGCGCGTTGCCCTCTATGACTGGCAGACCGGAGAGCGCCTCAGCGCCCGCGACCTGGAGACGGATGTAGTCGGCGACATGCATACGTTGCAGCGCTTCCGGCTCGGCTGAAACGCCAGGATAATACCCACAGCCAAAACTGCGCGTCGTTTCGTACCCGCGTCTCCGATACTATTCGAGTTGTTGACCGGAAACAGGAGCGAACTTGCAGAAGGCATCTTGTAATACGGTATCGCGCCTCTCCTGGTTGTGGGCCTTGCTACCCCTGCTGCTGGCCGCCGCACTGGTCGCGCCCATTCTCGGCAGGGATGTTTTCGACATCGACGAAGCCGCAACCATGCTCAACGCCGGCGCGCGTCACCTGGGCCCGTTCACCCCTGTCGAAGCGGTTCATACTTCAGTTTCACGCTCGCCGGATCAGGCATGGGGTCACGTGGTGGTCTTCTCGCAGTGGGGGCGTATCGCGGGCTGGAGCGAGCTGGCGATTCGCAGCTTGCCCTGGCTCACCGGCTTGCTCACCCTTGCCTGGGTCTACCATATCGGTCGGGCCCTGTTCACAGCGCGCATCGCCCTGACGGCTATGCTGTTGTTGTCAACATCCGTCGTCTTTCTCAGCTATATGCACAAGTCAAGGTCCTACGGGTTCTCAATGCTCTTCGCGGCAATCGTCCTTTGGGCCTACTGGCGCGTGGCCCTGAGTCCGCGCCCGCCCGGACGCGGCGCCCAGGTCGCCCTGGTGCTGGGCGCGACCGGGCTGCTCTACGCCCATTACTTCCACGCGCTGTTGCTGCCCGCGCTGGCGCTCTTCCACCTGTTCTTTGTGCGCAAGGAGCGCCGCTGGTGGCAGCCTGTGGTATTGCTCGGCCTGGCCACGCTGCTCGCCCTGCCACAAGTGCCTGATCTGCTCAGTGGCATTGAACACAATCAGGGAAAGGATCATCTTCATGCAGAGGCGCTGCGCTATCCTGAAGTCATCGCCACGTTCTTACGCTATCTGAGCAACGGCCTGCTCGAAATCCGGCGGCCCTTCAGCATCCTCTTCGCCCTCGCTCTGCCCCTGCCACTAGTCCTCTTTGGCTGGCGCAGTCGGCGCCATCGCCAGCCACCCGGAGCGGCCTGGTACCTTATGCTCACCAGCATCCTGCTCTTGCTGCTCTTGCTGGGCGCCAGTGAATGGCTGCGCGTGTTCGAAGAGAAACGCGTTCGCTATCTGGCGACGTTGTGGCCACCCGTCCTGTTGCTCATCAGCCAGGCTTTCATGCAATCCTCGCGCGTCAACCTGCGCCGGGCAGCCGGTCTGGCGCTGGTCGCTCTGGTGGCCTTCGTCGGAGCGAGCGACTTTCTGCTCGAGGGGGAGTTGGTCCGCTTCTCAAGGCTCAGGAGTGAGACGTCCATCTCCATCGCTGCCACGCGCGCGATCGCTGCGGAAGGGAGCGACAGTGGCCTGCTGGCGGTGGACAGAAGCGGGCTTTTTGCCAGATTCCACCGTGTCTATGAGTTCTACACCGGCAGCTATGGTGACCGTCGCGTGCACCTGGACCAGCCTGCAGCTTCCAACGAACTGCTTGAGCGCGCGCCGGGACAGGACCTGGTTTGGCTGTTGTCGAGCAGCGCACAGGAGGCGGTCCTGGGCATGCGCGCCCATATGGATCGCTTCAGACAGGAAGGCTGGTTCCACTGCCGCTCCTCGCGAGAAGCCGGTGTTACGCTGGAGCTACTCCTCGCCCCGTTGCCCGCGACGGTGCTGGATCAGGCACGCCTTCAATTCGAGAATGATATCTCGCTATTTGCTCCTGTCGCGCCCGAGATACAGGATGGTCTGCTGCGCTTTCGTTCCAACCTCAGAAGCGCTGATGAAACTCTCCTTGCCCGTTACTCCCTTGCCATCCATGTCATCGACCCACAAAGTGACGAGCGCGTTGCCCAGGGCGACACTGGTCTGGGCCCTGGAGCTGTAGTCCCGCTGTGCCGGGAAATCGACATCAGCGCGCTGCCGCCTGGCGACTACGAAGTGCGCGTCGCCCTCTACGACTGGCAGACCGGTGCGCGCCTCTCCGCCCGCGGCCTCGAGACGGGCGAATCCGGCGACATGCATGTGCTGCACTTCTTTCGCATCGACTGAGACGAACTGCTGTCACAAGGCGGATTCTCGGCAGTTTGCGCTACACTACCCCTTAATCCCTGAAGGGACCGGCCTTGCAAGACCCTGCTAGCGCTACCCGCCTGACATGCCTCTCCTGGCTATGGGCCCTGTTCCCTCTGCTGTTGGCGGCCGGCCTGGTCATTCCGGCGCTGGGTGACATTGCGCTCCATGATGATGAGACTGCCTCACTGGTGACTGCCGGCGTGTTCCGCCCGGGGCCGCTCTACCTGGTCGATGTCTGGAACTATATTGCCGAGGAAGATTCAGATCAGGCGTTGGGCTGGCCGCTGCTGTTCTCCGTCTGGGGGCGCCTCGCCGGCTGGAGTGAAGTAGCCGCGCGCGCGCTGCCCTGCTTCGGCGGCCTGCTGGCGCTCGCCTGGGTCTACCGCGCAGGTAATGACCTCTTTTCACCTCTGGCGGGCTTCTTCGCCGCGCTGCTGCTATCTGCCTCGCTGTTTCCGCAGACCTACATGCTGCACGCGCGCGCCTTTTCATTGGTAATGCTTTTCACGGCATGGAGCCTGTGGGCTTACTGGCGCAACGCCTTGCACTCGCGCCCGCCGGGGCTCCGGGCTCAGGCGAGCCTGTTGATCGGGATGACGGGACTGCTCTATTCGCAATACTTCGGCGCGCTGCTGCTGCCCGTCCTCGGCCTGTTTCACCTGCTCTTCGTCCCGAAGAACCGTCGCTGGTGGCGGACTGTCCTCCTGCTGGGGCTGGCTGCCCTGGTATCCGCGTTGCAGTTGCCTGCCTTTATTAACGGACTGGAGCTTACAGAATCCAGAGAAACACTGCACAGCACTGCCCTGACGACCCCGCAGTTACTGGCGCAGTTTCTTCGTTATCTGGTCAATGACTTCATCTCCCCGACTCCCTTCGTCGCTACGTTGCTGGCCATCCTGTTGCCGCTCGCGTTGCTGGTCGCCACCGTGCTGCGCCTGCGCGATAGGCGCCCGGTCGGCGCCGGCTGGCTGCTCGCCTTCGTGTCTGCCACGCTGCTGCTCCTTTACGTTGTCTCCAACGAAGCGCTCAGGATTGTGTCGGAACAACGAATGCGCTACCTGATTGCGCTGTGGCCGCTGCTGGCACTGCTGGCCGGCGCTGGCCTCCGTCTGCTGGCTGGCGCGCATCGTCGACTGGCAGCGGCCATGCTGGCACTCTGGCTGATTCCGGGGGTGACTCTCGTTCTGACTACCGATCTTCGCTATGAGCTGGGGTATTTCCATCAACTCAGCATTCACCGGGTCTACCAGGTCATGCGTGAGCAGATCCCTGCTTCAGACTTTCTGATCCAGGATGCCCGCGTAACGCCGAGCGACACGAGCCTGTTTTACGTCAGGCTGATGGGTGCAGACTGGACAACCCTGAGCAGGTACCGGGCAGACCCCTATGAGTCGATCAGGCCGGTGCAGGCTGCCTACCCCTACGCCTGACTGCTCTACCTGACGAAAGATCGCGTCGGCTTCGCGGACCTGCCTGTAGCGCTGGGACGTGTGTTCTGCGAGCGGGTGCTGGATGAATGGGGCTTCACTCTCGAACTCTACGCCTTGCACTTCGTGGAGAACTGCCCGGAGAGACTTGTGCGGCTGTTATTCGACAGCGACATTCAGCTGTCCGGGCCGCAAGTCTCCATCAACGACAAGGTGCTGCGCCTCGACGCCCACATTCAAAGCGCCGACGAGCAGCGCCTCGCGCGTTACTCACTCGCCCTGCATGTCGTCGCCGCGGACAGCGGGGAGCGCGTCGCCCAGAGTGACCTGGGCGTCGGCCCGGGCGCCATCGTCCCGCTGCGCAGCGAAGTGGACATCTCTGCGCTGCCACCAGGCGAGTACGAAGTGCGTGTTGCACTCTATGACTGGCAAACCGGCGTACGCCTCCCTGCCCGAGATCTTGAGACAGGCGCGGCCGGCGACATGCTCGCACTGCAGCGCTTCCGCATCGACTGAAGCGCCAGGGCGCTGCGCCCGACCCGGGGCCCAGGTCGTTGCGTCCTCACGGCTGCGTCAGCGGTGCTATACTGCTCGCCAGCCGGGAACAGGAGCAGCCCTTGCAGGGATACACGCATGAGCGGGCGACAACGCTTGCCTGGCTGTGGCTGCTGCCAGTATTGCTGCTGGCCACCGCGCTGGCCATCCCGCAGCTGGATGCGGACGCCTTTCATCACGACGAGGCCTACTCCATGCTCGCCGCCGGGGTGCTCCGTCCTGGCCCCAATTCCCTTGCGAATGTCTGGAGCGCGACCGCGGAGAGATCTTCGGAGCAGGCGCTGGGCTGGCCGATGCTGCTCTCGGTCTGGGGGCACGCGGTCGGCTGGAGCGAGTTTGCGGCACGGGTCATCCCGCTTTTCGCCGGCGTCCTGACCCTTGCGCTGGTCTTTCGCACAGGCAATGACCTCCTCGCGTCGCCGGCCGGCCTCATCGCGGCCTTGCTTCTGTTGGGCTCGGCCTTCTTCATGACCTATTTCACAATTGCGCGCGCCTTCACACTGGTGGCGCTTTTCGCGGCCCTGTGTCTCCGCTCGTACTGGCGTATCGCGTTACATCCTCCGCCGCCGGCCCGCGCCGCGCGCGCAGGCCTGCTGCTGGGCAGCATCTGTCTGCTCTATTCACATTACTTTGGCGCGCTGCTGCTGCCCGTGCTCGGCCTGTTTCACCTGATCTTCGTGCCGAAGAACCGGCGCTGGTGGCAACCTGTGTCCCTCATCGGGCTGGCTGCCCTGATCGCAGCGATGCAGCTCCCGGTCCTGCTCATGGGTCTGAATCGCACGGTCTCCAACGAGGGCCTGCACAGCGAAGCCATGCGTGCGGCAGACGTGCTCGAACGTCTGCTGCGCTATATGAGCAATGGCCTTCTCGACCCGCCGCCGCCGGTCGGCGCGACGCTGACTATCCTGCTGCCGCTTGCGCTCCTGCTCGCAATCTTGCTGCGCCTGCGTTCCGGCAAACGGGCCGGCGCCACCTGGCCGCTCGTCTTCACATCCGCCGCCTTGCTCATCGTGGTTCTCGCCATCAATGAAGTGCTGCGGGTGATGCATGTAAGCCGGATGCGTTACCTGATTGCGTTGTGGCCCCTGGTCGCCCTGCTGGCCGCTGCCGGGCTGCGGCCACTCCTCAAGCGGCGGCGCAGGCTGCTGGCAGGTCTGCTGGTTCTGTGGTTGGGCCTGGGGATGTATGTCAACCTGGGGAGCGACTTTCGCTATGAAGTAGATTATTTGCAGCGCTCCGACTTTCATCACATTTACCGGCTCATGCGCGAGCGTCTGCCCGAGGCCGATTTCCTGATCCTGGATTACGAGGCGGAGCGTCTCGACCCCGGCCGCCTCTACACCCGCTCTCTGGGCCTGCCCTACAAGATTATCTACCGGGACCGGGAGAACCCGCTTGGAAGCGTCGGGTCGGCGCACCTCCCGTATTCCTACGCCTGGATGCTCTTTCGCGCGCAGGACCGCGACCACATCGAGGAGCAAGCCGCCGGGCTGGGGCGGGTCTTCTGCGATGGGGTGCTGGAAGCCTGGGGCTTTACGCTGGAACGTTACGCCCTGTCCCCGGCGCACTGCCCGGACAGCGCAGCGCGTCTGGAATTCGACTCCGGCATCGCGCTGACCGGGCCAGACATCAGGATTGAGGATGGTGAGTTGCGCCTGTTCGCCGGCCTGCGCAGCGTGGACGAGAATCTCCTCGCCCGCTATTCCCTGGCCGTGCATGTCATCAACGTGCTCACAGGCGAGCGCGTCGCCCAGGGCGACGTGGGCGCAGGCCCGGGCGCCTTTGTCCCGCTGCGCAGCCAAATTGACATCAGCATGCTGCCATCTGGCGATTACGAAGTGCATTTCGCGCTGTACGACTGGCAGACCGGCGCACGCCTGCCCGCCCGCGACCCCGAAACGGGCATTGTGAGTGACATGCATTCACTGTATCGCTTCCGCATCGAGTGAATATTGGTGCGCCGAAAGATTATGAACGATTTGTGCAAGCGGTCACTCCCAGGGGAAAGATGAACCCGACGACCCCCCTCAACATTCGGACGCAATGCCCCGTCTGGTTGTGGGCCCTGCTGCCGCTCTTGTTGGCCGGTGCGCTGACCATTCCGCTGCTGAATGACGACGCCTTCACCGGCGACGAACCCAAGACACTGTTCGTCGCCGGTGTGCTGTCTTCGGGGCCACACACCCTGGCGGGAGTCGTGGACGCGCTAGCAGTGCATTCACCTGAACAGGCGCTGGGTTGGCCCATACTGGTCTTCATCTGGGGTCGCATCGCCGGCTGGAGCGAACCCGCCATTCGCATCCTTCCCTTTCTCGCCGGCATGCTGGCGCTCGCCCTCGTCGCCCGCGCCGGCTGCGATCTTCTGTCGGCGGCGGCGGGCGTGATCGCGGCCCTGTTACTTGCCGGCTCCGCCTTTTTTCTGACCTACATGTTCCACGCGCGCGCCTTCACGACGGTCGCCCTCTGCGCGACATTGTGCGTCTGGTGTTACTGGCGCATCGCCCTGCGTCCAGGGTCGCCGGGCCGGGCAGCGCAGGCAGGCCTGCTGCTGGGCGCAACCGGTTTGCTATACATGCACTATGTCGGCTCGCTGCTTCTGCCGGCCCTGGGCCTGTTTCACCTGCTCTTTGTCGCGAAGACCCGGCGCTGGTGGCGGCCGGTCATTCTGCTCGGGCTGGCCGCCCTGGCAGCCACGCCGCAGCTCCCCGTATTCCTCGTGGGATTCGGCAAGACAGTCACCGATGAAGGACTGCACAACCGTGCCCTGGGTACGGCAGAATTGCTAACCCGCCTCATCAGGTTCATGAGCAACGAGATCCTTCAACCCCCGCTGGTCCTGGGCGCAGCAGCGGGACTGGTGTTGCTGCTTGTGCTGGCGCTCACCACCCTGTTGCGCCTGCGCTCCGGACGCAAGGCTGACGCCATCTGGCTGGTTGGCTTCGTAGCCGCCACGACGCTGCTGCTGCTGCTCATTATCAATGAAATTGTCGGGGTCGTCGTCGAAAACCGCATTCGCTACCTGATGCCGCTGTGGCCCCTGAGCGCCCTGTTGGCCGGCGCGGGTCTGTGGCGACTTGCCGGCAGGCATCGCCGTATGGTTACTGTCCTGCTCGCGGTCTGGCTGGCGCTGGGCACCTGGCTCAACCTGGTAACCGGATTTCGCTTTGAAAGTGGCTACATCCGGCGTTCAGACGTGCACACTGCCTATCGCGAGGTGGGCAAATATGTTAGCAGTGCCGATGGCCTCATCCTGGATCATGAAGCCGGCTATCTCGACTGGCAACATCTCTACGTCCAGATGCTGGACGTGCCCTACGTGCTTTATATCCGACATCGGGATGATCCGCTCAAGCACGTATTGCGGCTTCACAAGGCGCACTCCTACCTGTGGCTGCTTTTCCTGACGCAGGACATGGCGCGCATGGAAACGATGGCCGATGTGCTGGGTCGGGTTCCCTGCGAGCACGCAATAGATGACGAATGGGGCATCACGCTGGTGCGCCATGCCCTGTCACCGGTGCACTGTCCCGATAGTCCCGCGCGTCTGCAATTCGACGAGGATATCCAGCTGACCGGGCCGGACATCCGGCTCGAGGATGGGATGCTGCGTCTCCATGCCGGCTTCCGCAGCGTTGACGACTACCTGCTCGCCCATTATTCCCTTGCTGTGCACATCATCGACGTGAATACAGACGAGCGCGTTGCACAGGGCGATACAGGCATCGGCTCTGGCGCTTTCGTTCCCGTGAGCAGTGAAATTGACGTAAGCGCGCTACCACCTGGAGAGTATGAGCTGCGGGTGGCACTCTACGACTGGCAGACCGGCGTGCGTCTTCCCGCCCGCGACCTGGAGACCGGGACGTCCGGCGACATGCACGCGGTGCACAGCTTCAGGACCGGGTAAACGCCGCACGACACAGGTTCCGGGTCAATATGCTAAACTGGCCCGCACCGAGACAGGGAGGAGGGTCGGCCTTGCCCGCGCGCGCGTCGAACCTTGTATGGCTGTGGACCCTGCTGCCGCTGCTGCTGGCCGCCGCGCTGTCCATCCCTCAGCTGGATGACGACGCCTTTACCGGCGACGAACCCAAATCCCTTTTCGTTGCCGGCAAACACGCTTCCGGGCCGCAATCGCTCACAGACGTCCCAAACGCTGTGGCCAACAGGTCATCCGAACAGGCGCTCGGCTGGCCGATGTTGCTCTTCGTCTGGGGGCGCATTGCAGGCTGGAGCGAGCCATCCATCCGCATGTTATCCGTGCTCGCCGGCATGCTGGCGCTCGCCCTCGTCGCCCGCGTTGGCCGTGATCTGCTTGCGCCACAGGCAGGCATCATCGCGGCCCTGCTGCTCTCGGCCTCGGCCTTCTTTCAGGCCTACATGATTAACGCGCGCTCCTTCACTATCGTCGCCTTTTGCGCACTGTTGTGCATCTGGTGTTACTGGCGCATCGCCCTGAGGCCAAAACCAGCGGGGCGGGCGGCGCAGATCGGCCTGCTGCTGGGCGCCGCCGTGATGTTGTACATGCATTACGTCGCTTCGCTGCTGTTACCCGCCATCGGCCTCTTTCACCTTTTTTTCGTCCGGAAGAACCGGCGCTGGTGGAGGCCCGTATTCCTGCTCGGCCTGGCCGCCGTGGCCGCCACACCGCAGGTGCCTGTCTTCCTGACGGGACTGGGACGCACGGCTGGCAACGAGAGATTGCATGACGGCGCCCTTACTTCGGCGGGCCTGCTGGTCGGCCTGCTACGCCTGATGACCCATGGCGCCATACAACTGACGCCTGCCCCCGGCGAGGTGCCGGGGCTGGTGTTGCTGCTTGCTCTGCTGGCCATAACCGTGCTTCGCCTGCGCGCCAGGCGCAAACCCGACGCCGTCTGGCTACTCACCTTCGTATCCATCACGATGGTGCTGTTGCTTCTCGGCGTCAATGTTTTTATCAGATTCCTGGAAGACACCCGAATTCGCTACCTGATGCCGCTGTGGCCCATGACTGCCATGCTGGCCGGTGCAGGCCTTTGGCGACTGGCCAGCAAGTATCGTCTTCTGACGGCGGTCCTGCTGGCCCTCTGGCTGGTATCCGGTAGCCTGCTTGCCCTGACCCCTGACTACCGTTATGGAATCGGGTTCTTTTTCCGCTCCGATCGCCATCTTGTTCACCGCTTCATCCAATATAACGTTCCAGAGAATAACTTCCTCATCATTGAGCGCGAGATAGGGTATCGGGACTGGCGCCCCCTGAACGCCAGCTCGCTGGGCCTGCCTTACGGGTACCTCAACCTGGGCAGCGATCAACCACTCACCGAATTGACCGCAGACCACTCCACACAACCATGGTTCTGGCTGCTTTACAGCCCGAAAGACCGCGCAGCAGTCCTCAACGAAGCTGACAGGCTGGGGTGGGTGCGCTGCGGACTGTCCCTCGACGACTGGGGCGTCACTCTTGAGCGCCATGCCGTCTCCGCAGCATTTTGCCCCGACAGTCCCGCGCGCCTGCAATTCAACGGCGACATCCAGCTGACCGAACCGGACATTCAGCTTAAGGACGGCCTGTTGCGCCTGCGTGTCGGCTTCCGCAGCCTTGACGACTACCTCCTGGCCTACTTTTCCATGGCCGTCCATGTGGTTGATGTGAAAACAGGCGAGCGGGTCGCCCAGGAAGACGTCGGCATCGGCCCTGGCGCCTTCGTCCCGCAAGGCAGCGAAATCAACGTAAATGACCTGCCGCCCGGTGACTACGAAGTTCGCTTGGCGCTCTACAACTGGCAAACTGGTGAGCGCCTTTCCGCACGTAATCTCGAGACAGGGATGGCCGGAGACATGCTCGCTGTGCACAGCTTCCGCATCGGCTGACAGGCCCACTGCCGCTTGCGCTACACTGCCCGTCAGGTGAAATCAGGGGCGAGTCTTGCAAGGAATTGCGCACAACAGGACAATCTGCCCCTTCTGGTTATGGGCCCTGCTCCCGCTATTGCTGGTCGCTCTCCTGACCATTCCCCAACTGGGGGACATCGCATTTAACGGGGACGAAGTCAGTTCGCTGGTCGACGGCGCCGGCGCTTTCCCGTCCGGGCCACAATCGCTGGCAGAAGTTCAGAATCACATTTCACCGGAGCAGGCAATGGGCTGGCCGCTGCTGCTCTTTGTCTGGGTGCGCATCGCCGGCTGGAGCGAGCTGGCCACGCGCGTGCTGCCCCTTTGCGCCGGCCTGTTGGCCCACGCCGTGGTTTACCGTGCGGGCCGCGACTTCTTCTCGCCGAAGGCAGGCCTGTTCGCCGCCCTGCTGCTGGCTGCCTCGATGTTTCCACAAACCAACATGCTGCATGCGCGCGCCTTCCCGATGGCGATGCTCTTCGGAGCATTGTGCTTCTGGTCTTACTGGCAAATTGCCCTGCGGCCGCAGCGGGCGGGGTTGCGCCCGCAGGCGGGCCTGCTCCTCGGCGCTGCCGGCCTGCTCTACTCGCATTACTTCGGTGCGTTGCTCTTGCCGGCCCTCTGCATGTACCACCTGCTCTTCGTCCCGAAGAACCGGCGCTGGTGGCGGCCAGTGATCCTGCTCGGGCTGGCCGGCCTGACGGCCATATTTCAGTTGCCTTACCTTTTGCAGGGGCTGGATCAAACAGCTGCCAGGGAGTCCTTTCTCAGGCCGGGGCTGACGCCGCCGGAGTTGCTGGCGCAATTCCTCCGTTACCTGGTCAACGGGGTGATCGCGCCGACCGCAAGCGTTGGCGCGCTGCTCTACATCCTGTTGCCCGTCGCGCTGCTGATCGTTATCCTGCTGCACTTGCGCACCGGGCGCAGGGCAAGCACCGCCTGGTACCTCGGTGTCGTCTCTGCCATGCTCCTGTTGCTCTTCATCGCTGCCAACGAAGTGCTCAGGATTGTGACAGAAAGGCGTATGCGCTACCTGATCACTTTGTGGCCGCCGCTGGCCTTGCTAGCCGGTGCCGGCCTGCGGCATCTGGCCGGCAGTCAACGCCGCCTGGTCGCCGGTCTGCTGGCATTCTGGCTGCTCCTGGGAGCCTGGCTGGGCCTGGCCACCGGATATCGCTATGAGCTGGGCTTCTTCCACCGCACGGATGTACATCTTGCCTACCGGGCCGTGGGCGAGCGCATCCCCGTAACTGAAGCGCTGGTAGTGGACCATGAAGTGGCTGAACTCGACCTGGAAGAATTCTATGTAAAACTGTTGGAACAGCCCTCCACAGTCTACAACTGGCATCGGGACGATCCGCTCAAACATGTATTGCGGCTCCACGCCGACTTTCCCTACCTCTGGCTGCTCTTCCGCGCGAAGGACGAGGCGCGCATGGAAGCGCTGGCCTCCGTGCTGGGGCGGGTTGTTTGCGAACGGGCGTCGGTGGAAGACAGCTTCACGCTCGCGCGCCACGCCCTGTCACCGGTGCACTGTCCCGACAGCCCCGCACGTCTGGCGTTTGACTCCGACATCCAGTTGACCGGGCCGGACATCCGGCTCGAGGACGGTCAGCTGCGCCTTTACGCCGGCTTGCGCAGCCTTGACGAAGCCCTGCTCGCTTACTACTCCGTGGCCGTCCATGTGGTTGACGTGAACACCGGTGAGCGCGTCGCCCAGGGCGATGCCGGCGTCGGCCCAGGCGCTTTCGTTCCCTGGAGCAGCGGTATTGACGTCAACGCGCTGCAACCTGGCAACTACGAACTGCGCGTCACGCTCTACGACTGGCAGACTGGCGTCCGCCTCACCGCCCGCGACCTGGTGACGGGCGCGAGCGGCGACATGCACACCCTGTACAGCTTCCGCATCGGCTGAACGCTCAGTCGAAATCCGTCGGCAAGCCTGGGTTGCGCTGCATCTCGAAGAAACGCCGCAGCTGCGAACGCGTTACCCGCCGCGTGGAAAGTTCCGCGGGCAGGTCCTCATCTGCGAAAAAGGTCGCTTCTCCTGTTTCGTGGAAGGACGCGCCGCACCCACGACTTGCCACCGGCGCCTCGTCCAGCAGCTCGCACTGGAAGAACAGCTTGTAGATGTGAAACAGATTGGGCGGATGCCCGTGCAGCCGCCGGTCATAAAGCGCCAGCAGCCGCGTCGTGCGCACGCGCCAGCCGCTCTCCTCGAACACCTCGCGCGCGGTTGCTTCTCCCGGCGTCTCGTTGATCTCGGCCCAGCCGCCAGGCAGCGTCCAGCGACCATCATCCAGAAATTCGCGCACGAGCAGGATGCGCCCGGCGCGGAACACCACGCCACGTACATCGACCTTCGGCGTGGCGTGCCCCGTCTCATGCTCGAGCAGATTGAGCAATTGCGGCTCGCCGGCGTCGCTGCCGGCAGCCAGCATCTCCGCGGCGATCTCGCGCAACTTTTCATAGCGCTCGCGATCATAGGCCTGCGGTTCATAGTGCAGGCCGGTCTGGGCGATTGCCTGGATGCGTCGTGCGAAGTCGAGCCAGCGGGGTTCCATGCGCCTCTCCTTGCCGTCGTTGCCGTCGTTGCCGTCGTTGCCGCAGCGGGCACTATAGCAACGCTGCGGCAGAGCGTCTGCATACGCTGCCGACGCACAGCGGGTATACTGCAGGCGTGTTCGTCCCTGGCACAGGAGCAGGGTGTGAGCCGCACCAGACTTCCCAGGCATGACCCGCGCGGCCTGCGGCGCCAGCGTGGCCGCAACCGCGTGCCGGGCGATGAACTCGGCAGCGTGCTCGACGAGGTCAATGCCTGGGGCTTGCTGGCCGCACAGCAGGAGGCACAGCACCGTGACATCACGCCCTTTGGCCCGGACGTGTTCCGCGGCTTTTTGCCCCGCGCCTGGGCAGGCGTGGCGCTCTGGTACAAGCAAAAGGGCTACTACTTCTACGACCGTATCCACCTGCTCGGCATCTGGGCGCTGCGCCGTGACGAGGACAGCATCGCCATTGTCAGTGGTCTGCGGGCCCTGCACTATACGCTGCCTTTCTTCAGCGCAGAAAGCTACTACCACCGCATCCAGCTTGAATTTCGCACCTGCTACATGGACAATGGCCAGCCGCCAGTCGCGTCGGCCTGCCGCTACACAACAGTCTGGGAGCCGGCCCGTCGTCTGGAAATCCGCCGTGAGCTGGAAGCACTGTTGCTGCAGTGGGCCGCGCAGCCGGGCTGATTGCCCGCATGTTTCGTACACAGTGCAGTAACTTCGTCCAGGAACCTGGACTGGCCTGCTCTGGACACTGGCGCGCCCCTCCGCCATTATCGTGCGGGATTTCGTACACCTGAGGTAGACCATGCCCTCGCGTATTGCGGATGATGTGCGCCGATTGCCACCCTCCGGCATTCGTCGCTTCTTTGATATCGCCGCCAGTATGGAAGATGTCATTTCCCTCGGCATCGGTCAGCCGGACTTTCCCACGCCGGCCCATGTCGCACGCAGCGGCGCCGACAGCCTGCTGGCCGGAAACACCGGCTATACCGCCAACGCCGGTATACTCGAACTGCGCGTCGCAATCAGCGACTACATGGAGCAGCTTTACGGCCTGCGTTACGACCCGGATGACGAGATCCTGGTCACCGTCGGCGCCAGCGAGGGACTCTTCCTCGCGTTCAGGGCCCTGCTCAACCCTGGCGACGAGGTGCTGGTCGTTGAGCCCTGCTTCGTCAGCAACCCGGCCGCGGTGAAAATAGCCGGCGGCGTCAGCGTGCCGGTCAGCACCGATGTCGCGCATGACTTTCAGGTAACGGGCGCTGACCTTGAGGCGCGCCTGACGCCGCGCACCCGCGCTATCCTCATCAGCTATCCCAACAACCCCACTGGCGCTGTGCTCACGCAGGAACACTTGCAGCAGGTTGCGGCAGTGGCGCGCGCCCATGACCTGGTGGTGGTTTCCGACGAAATCTACGAGCGCCTGGTCTACGGCCATCAGCATTGCTGCTTTGCCACGTTGCCCGGTATGCGCGAGCGGACGATCCTGCTCAGCGGCATGAGCAAGTCCTTCGCAATGACGGGCTGGCGCATCGGCTACGCCAGTGGCCCGCCCGATCTGCTGGCGGCCATGGCCAGGCTGCACCAGTACCTCACCATGGCCGCGCCCACCATGGGTCAGGTCGCGGCGCTGCGGGCCCTGCAGCATGGCGCTGCCGACGTCGAGGCCATGCGCAGCGAATATGACCGGCGGCGGCGCCTCATTGTGGCCGGCTTCAACGAACTCGGCCTGCCCTGCTTCGAGCCGCGTGGCGCCTTTTACGCCTTTCCCGACGTGCGCGCCAGCGGCCTCGACGACGAGACCTTCAGCGAGCGGCTGTTGCAGGAGGAGCACGTCGCAGTGGTGCCTGGCAGCGCCTTTGGCGAAAGCGGTCGTGGCTTCGTGCGCGCCAGCTACGCCACCAGCTACGAGAACCTTGAGGAAGCGCTGCGCCGCATCCACCGATTCGTGCGCAGCCTGCAGCGCAGGCCTCAACCCGTCTGATTCTTTTTTGAGTCCATATAGGGCCAAAGTGGAAACTGCGGTATACTCGCTTCACGCGCAAGCGTCCCCCGAGGAGCCCGGCAGTGAACCACATCAACCTCAAAATCGCCCTTGAGCGTGAGGGTGAAGAGCCCATCTATCGTCAGTTGATCCGCCACATTCGTATGCAGATCGAAAGTGGCAACCTCGACGCGGGCGCGCGCCTGCCCGCCAGTCGCGATCTGGCCCATCAACTGGGCGTGAGCCGCATCAGCGTCGTCAACGCCTATGCCGAGTTGCGCGCCCAGGGCTGGTTGAGCGCGCACGCCGGGCGCGGCACCTTCGTCGCCGCCAAAAATGGCAAGGCCAGCGAAGTGGCTGCCGACAATGCCAACCCGGTCGTCCGCCCCCCGGACGCGCCCACCGTGCCGCATCGCGCCATCCGCGAAATGATGCGGCTGGGCCACAAGCACGGCGTCATCAGCTTCAGCCACGGGTCGCTCTCGGCGGACCTCTTCCCGCTGCAGCAACTGCGCGACGCCATCAACCACGTGCTCATGCGTGACGGCGCGCGCGCGCTGGGTTATGAGCCGCCGGAAGGCTACGCCCCGCTGCGCAGCGCCGTGCGCGACTACGTCAGCGCGCTCGGCATCCAGTGCAGCAGCAACCAGGTGCTCATCACCGGCGGCACGCAACAGGGCGTCGACCTGGTCGTACAGGCGCTGCTCAGCGAAGGCGAGATGATCGTCACCGAAAACCCGACCTATCTTGGCATACTCGACATTGCGCGCGTGCGGCGCGTGCAGCTGCAGGGCATCGAGATGGACCGTGACGGCATCCGCCTGGACATGCTGGAGAACTTCATCATCGAGCACAGCCCGCGTCTTATCTTCGTCATGCCGAGCTTTCACAACCCAACCGGCTCCGTGATGCCGCTGCATCGGCGCCGTCAGCTGCTCAATCTGGCCAACACCTACCGCATTCCCTTGCTGGAAGACGGCGTACATCACGAATTCCGCATTGAGGGCGAGCATCAGCCGCCGCTGAAAGCACTGGATGACAGCGGCATTGTGCTGCACGTCAGCGCCTTCACCAAGATGATGCTGCCCGGCCTGCGCATTGGCTACCTGATCAGCGACGCGCGCCACCATGAGCGCCTTGTGCGTGTCAAGCAGGCCGCCGACATTTCAACGCCCGGCCTCAACCAGCGCGCCATTCATCTGCTGCTGGAACAGGGCCTGATGACACAGCAACTGAAGCGCAATTTGTTCGAGCTGGAGCGACGCCGCGATGCTGCCCTGCGCGCCGCGGAACGGCATTTGCCGCCGGGCACGCGTTGGGAAGTGCCGGAGGGCGGGCTGCACCTCTGGGTCGAGCTGCCGCGCAGCGGCCCGAACGCCGCAGAACTCTACGTCACGGCCGTGCATTGCGGCGTGTCCTACGCCATCGGCAACATTTTCCACACCAACAGCCGTGGCGCCTGGCACATCCGCCTCAACTTTGGCGGGCACCCGCCAGCACAAATCGAGCGGGGCTTTCAGCGCCTGGGCCGCGCATGGCGCGAGCTGGCCTGCGATTATGAGGAGATCGACCGGGCCGCCTTACTGTAACGCACAGCAAGCGCTGCGTCCCTCGCGACTACTGATCTGCCGGACAGTTGGTCGGCCCCCCGGGCGCGTCCAGCGAAGGGTGCAGCCAGAGCACGGTCGTTCCCTTGCCATAGCCCGGCGGAGCGGCATTTCGTATGGCCAGCAGCAGGACAAACAGGAACGCCCCGGCACCCGCCAGGGCGAACAGACCGTTAGCCAGCCTGGTTGAGTTGTCTGGAGCGCCCCGCTGCGGCGGCACATTCCCGCTGGAATGCGCTTCGGGATTCATGATGGGGCCATGCTACAGCACGGAGCGTTCAGGCCCTTATGACCGGCGCCGGCTGTTTGCGCCCACCCAGCAGCAGCGGTATCGCCTGATTCCAGTAGCCGTCGCCGGCCTTGTTCATGATCGGCTCGGCGGAGTACTGCGCCAGATAGACGCGGCGCACGCGGTCCGACGTGTTGGGCCCGCTGCGGTGCAGGGTGCGGCTGCTGAAGACCACGATGCTGCCCGCGGGCACCAGCGCCGGCACGCCCGGGTCATCGCCATGATAGCCGACCTTGTCATTTGAGCTGTCTTCGATCCGGTGATCGAAGAGGTCGTCCGGCTGCATCCCGGCGCGTTCGTAGGGCAACACAAAGACCGTGCCGTTTTCTATCGACATGTCGTCCAGCGCGCACCAGCATGACAAATAGGGGCGATGATAATGGCCGATATAGCCCGAATCCTGGTGCCAGGAGAACTTCGTGCCGCGTTCCGCAGCCTTGACGACATATTGCTCGTGAAAGAGATAGACATCCTCGCCCAGCGTCGCACACCCGACCTCTGCCATCAGATCGCTAAAGAGAAAGTCGGCGATGGCGGCGCTTGTACGCCAACCATTGCTGATGAAGTAGCGTTTGCGATAGTGGCTGATGCCCTGCGTCTGTACGCCTTTGGCTTCCATCTGCGCGTCCTGCGCGGCAACCAGGCGGCCGCACTCTTCACGCAGGCCCTCCAGCACCATTTGCGGTATCGCACGCTCGAGAAGAAAATACCCGTCGCGCCGGTATTGCTCGTGCTGTGCCTCGCTGATGATCATCTTCTCTTCCTTATGAATACGCATCGCCCGGCGGGCCACCGCGCGTGACGCTCGTGCCACTGACCGGACCGGCCAGGCCTTCGTCCATCTCGATATTGTAAACCTTGCCTTCGTCGTCCGGCCCCATGGAGAAGGTGATGATGTCGTGTGTGGACACCTTGACGATCAGGCGGTTGTCATTGGTGGAGGCCACCAGACCTGAGTCGACCGCATCCAACTGGGATTGATCCACGCGCAGCAGAAGGGCGCTGCTGCCGTCGGAGTTAACGCTGTGCACTTCCACCGCGGCAGTGCCGTCATCCAGCGTCACTTTGTAAAGCGCCCCCAGGGAACCGAGCAGTGCGAAGTGTTGACCGGTAGTACCTACAGATCCGGTCTGTTCTTCGTCGGTCGTTTCTTCGTCGGTCGTTTCTTCGTCGGTCGGCGTTTCCGCCTGCCCGGGATAGAGAACCGCTCCGGGCGTGTAGACAGTCACTGTGAAGGCCGGGCCGCTTGCCGTGACCGGGCCGGTGGTCGTGAAGCCCGAAGCGCCATCCGCCTGCGCGGCGGCCTGCGCAACGGCGTTCGCCTCAAACACATAGACCGCACCATCAGCCTTGCGCAGGCCCTCCGCCGGAGTCGCCGGATTCACGTAGCTTAACCCGTCTTTCTCACAGATGGCGAGCGCATCCACATGAACGTTGCCGGCAAATTCGTTCGCCTCGCCACTGTACAAAATGACCTGAACCCCGTTGCTGTCGCTGGTTCCGTTGCCACATGCAGTGACGGCTGCGTGGCCTTCAGGAAACAGGTAGATCCGCTCTTCAACATCGTGCTCAAAAATCCAGTGGCGCAAGATGTATTCGCCTGGCGTGAGCTCACCACTCGTAGCAGACAACTGCACCGACACCCCACCCAGGTTTTCAACGGCCCTGAAGCCGTCCGCTTCGTCCTCGAGTTCCAGCCCCTCGCGCGAAATGACCGCGTTTGCCCCTTCGTCAACGAGCGCAGTGCCCGCGCTGTCGCAATACTTCAGGGACAGATTCTCCGGTGAAACTTCCGTGCCTACCCAGAAAAAGGTGTAGGTGCGCCACCTGGACAGATCGAGCGTCAGGATCGTGCTGCCATCCGTGGCACAGGTCTGATCTTCCGGAGTTGTTTCGATGGTAAGCGTGGTATCTTCGCTCGACTGGGCGACCGCTTGGCTCACTATTCCCGCCAGCAAGGCCAGTACGCCCATGATGATCGCGAAGCGTTGCATGACCGCACCCTTCCCGGACATCCCGACCTCGAATGTGCATGCGCCACCCGGGCACAGGAACTGCCCACCCGGGTTCGAAGCTCAGGCTGGTTGGCATTCGCAGGCAAAAACTATAGACTGTGCGCCGTAACTTCGCAAGCAGGTGAGCACATGAAAGCAGATCTGGATCGCCTGATGACCGGGCGCGGGCTGCAGGCCGTGGTCGTCGTGGGCGATGAACTTTACAGCGTGGAGCGCGACTATCTGGGCAACGGCGCACGGGTGACCGGCGGACTGGTCGTCAAGCTGCGCGGCGCGGCGCCGGTGCTGATCGTCAATCCAATGGAAATCGAGGAGGCGCGCAGCAGCGGTCTGGAGGCCATCAGCTGGCAGGAGCTGGACTGGGCGCAATTGCTGCAGGAAGCCGAAGGCGAGCGCGAGCGGGCGCTGGCCGGCCTGTGGAGCCGGGCCTTGCAGCGCCTGGACGTGCCGCCCGGGCGTATCGGCATTTACGGCAGCGTGGCTGCGCAGAATCTGATCGAGCTGCTGCCGGAGCTGCAGGCGCTGGAGGGCTACGAGTTCTGCGGTGAGCGCGGTATGACGCTCTTCGACGAGGCGGCCATGACGCGCGATGCGGACGAGCTGGAGCGCATCCGCCGCGTCGCCGCGGGCACCAACGCCACCCTGCGCGCGACCTGGGATTTCATCGCCGGCCATCGCGCCCGGGACGACCTGGTCGCCGATGCGGCCGGCCAGCCGCTGACCGTCGGCGCCCTGCGCCGTTTTATCCGCCGTACCCTGCTGGAGCATGACCTGGAGGACACCGGCATGATCCTCGCCCAGGGGCGCGATGCCGGCTTCCCGCACAGCCGCGGCCAGGATAACCAGCCGCTGCGCTGCGGCCAGACCCTGGTTTTCGATCTCTTCCCGCGCGAATATGGCGGTGGCTATCATCACGATGTCACGCGTACCTGGTGCCCTGGCCACGCGCCCGCTGAAATAGCGGCGGCGCACGAGACGGTGCTGCGCGCCTTCCAGGTCGCGCTCGACGCCTACGCTGAACCTGGCCAGCCGGCGGGCGCGCTGCAGGAAGCAGTGCTGGACTTTTTCGAAAGCGCCGGCCACCCCACGCCGCGCAGTGATCCCGGCACCGCTGTCGGCTACGTGCACAGCCTGGGGCACGGCCTCGGCCTCGCCATCCACGAGCGCCCCTCGCTTTCGCACCTTGGGGATGACCGCCTGCAGGTTGGCAATGTATTCAGCATCGAACCCGGGCTGTATTACCCGGAACGTGGCTTTGGCCTGCGCCTGGAGGACACGGTCTTCATCGACGGCGAGGGCGCGTTGCAAACACTCACCGACTTTCACAAACGCCTGCTGCTGCCGCTGCAGGGTTGAGGGAGACTTGCATGACAATCGGGACGACGGACAATCCGCTGCGCGTGGTCATCATCGGCTCCGGCCCGTCGGGCTTTTACGCGGCCGAACGCCTGCAACGTGAGCGCGGCCTGGCCGTCGCCATCGACATGTTCGAGCGTCTGCCCACCCCCTACGGCCTGGTACGCGGCGGCGTCGCGCCCGATCACCAGAAAATCAAGTCCGTCACGCGTGTCTATGACCGTATCGCCGGGCATGAGAGCTTCCGCTATTTTGGCAACATCACCTTCGGCAGCGATATTCACCTGGCGGACCTGCAGGCCCACTATCATGCCGCGATCTTCGCCGTCGGCGCGCAGACCGACCGTGAGCTGGGCATCCCCGGCGAGGACCTGCCGGGAAGCCACGCCGCCACCGAGTTCGTCGCCTGGTACAACGCGCACCCGGACTATTGCGAATTTGACTTCGACCTCTCCACCAGCGACGTGGCTGTCATAGGTCTCGGCAACGTCGCCATGGACGTGGTGCGCATCCTCGCCAGCAGTCAGGCCGAACTGCATGAAACAGACATCGCTGACTATGCGCTGTCGGCGCTGGCCAACAGCAAGGTGCACAACATTTACGTGCTGGGGCGGCGCGGCCCGGCCCAGGCCGCCTTCACCAACCCGGAGATCCGCGAGCTGGGCGCCATGGAGGACGCCGAGGTCGTCGTCGCGCCCGAAGAGGTGGAGCTCGATCCGCACAGCCGCGCCTACGTCGAAAGCGGCGAGAGCCGCACGGCCACGCGCAACGTCGAGATTCTGGCGGGCTACGCGCAGCAGGAACCCCAGGGCAAACGTGTTCGCATCATCATGCGCTTCCTGACCTCGCCGGTTGAAGTCCGCGGCGATGGCCACGTCGAGTCCATCCGCATCGTGCGTAACGAGTTGCAGGCCCGCGACAACGGTTACCTGAGCGCGCGCCCCACCGGAATCTTCGAGACCCTCCCGGTCGGCCTCGTATTCCGCTCGGTCGGTTATCGCGGCGTCCCCCTGCCGGGCCTCCCCTTTTACGAGGCCTGGGGCATCATCCCCAATGAGCAGGGGCGCGTGCTGCGCGAGCAGGACAGCGCGGAAGCCCTGGCCGGCCTCTATGTGGTGGGCTGGATCAAGCGCGGCCCCAGCGGCGTCATCGGCACCAACAAGCCCGACTCGGTCGAAACGGTCATGATGCTGCTGGAAGACCTCGCGGCGGAGCGACTGTGGCAACCTTGTGCAGCGTCGCCCGCAGCCATAGACACCCTGCTGTGCCAGCGTGATTTGCGTCCCGTCAGCTTCGCGGACTGGCAGCGCCTGGACGCGCTGGAGCAGGAACGCGGCGCCGAACTGGGCCGCCCACGCCTGAAGTACAGCCGCGTGGCGGACATGCTGGCGGCGCTGGAAGGCTAGTCCTGCGTTCGCAACAGATCCGCCAGCGCGGCTTCGGCCTGCGCGAACCTGAACTCGTAGCCTGACGCCTGCAGGCGCTGTGGCAGCGCCCACTGCCCCTCCAGCACCACAGTTGCCACTTCGCCGAACATGGTGCGGAACAGAAAGCCCGGCACCGGCAGCAGCGAGGGACGGCGCAGGGCCGCGCCCAGCACGCGGCTGAACTGCCCGTTGGTCAGCGGCACGGGCGCGCACAGATTGAAGGCTCCGGCAGCCCCGCTGTCGCGCAGCAGAAATCGCATCGCGCCCACCTGGTCGGCCGGGTGAATCCAGGGGAAGGGCTGGCGGCCATTGCCCAGCGGGCCGCCGGCGTACATGCGGAAGGGCAACGCCATGCGTTGCAGCGCGCCGCTTTCGAAGCTGAGCACGATGCCCGTGCGCAGCAGCACGCGCCGTACGCCAAGGGCCTCCACCGCCAGGGTCGACGCCTCCCAGTCGCGGCATACCTGGGCCAGCCAGTCTGAGCCCGGGGGCGACTCTTCGGTGATGTCGACGTCGGCACGGTGCGTGCCGTAGAAGCCGACTGCCGAGGCCTGCAGAAGCACCGACGGTCGTTTGTCCGCCTGGGTTATAGCCTCGCAGAAGGCGGCGCCGGCGTTGACGCGACTGTTGCGGATGAGCCGCTTGCGCGCTTCCGTCCAGCGCGCCGGCAAAAAGCCCTCGCCGGCGATGCTCGCCCCCGCCAGGTTGACGATGGCGTCGGCGCCGTTCACCAGCGGGCCCCAGCCGGCCGCCGTACGCGCATCCCAGCCCTCGATGCGTACCCTGGGCCCCAGGCCCCGCACCAGCGCCGGGCTCCGGCTGAGCACGATAACTTCGTGATCGTCCGCGGCCAGGGAGTTCGCCAGCGCGCGCCCGATCATGCCGCTGCCCCCACCTATGATCACTCGCATCAGTCGCTCTCCCCTGAGATTTCCAGCGTTCCAAGTACCAGATGATCCGCGTCGCCGACCCGCAACCGTTGCCCCGGGTCATCTCCAGTATACAACCCGACGATGAGTGTATAGCTCCCCTGCGGCAACTGGTCTGGCAGAACCAGCGCGCGCCGGTCCAGTATCGTTGCGCCCGGCGTCCAGGCCGTGGTGGGCGCCAGGCCGCCGCCGGGCTCGCTGTCGTGCTGGGCAACGAGGCGGCCCTGCGCATCCAGCAGATGCAGGAAGACCTTGTAACGCGTCGGCAGCGCTGCATCCGCGCGCCAGACCAGCTGCAGCAACAACCAGTCACCAGGCTGCAGGCGCTGCGCGCTGCGATCATGACGCATCAACGTAACGTGTTCGCCAAAACGCGCGTCGACTGCGCTGCGCAGGGTCAGCGGCTGCGACGCGCTGTAGCGCGCCAGGCGCACGTCGCCATACCAGCTGCTACCGGCTACATGCGTCAGTTCGACCAGGCTGCGTTCGACAATGCGCTGCGGGTCGCGTTCAGTCTCGCCCCAGTAGAGCGCGAAGATGCGCCGCGCCCCGGCGACGCCTTCGCGCAGCTGCGCCAGCGACTCTTCATCGACGGGGCCCGTGCCCGGCGGCATGGGCATTACCAAAGCCGCGCCGCGATAGTAATAGTCGAAGACCTCGCGCTGGTTGGGCGCGTTGAGCACGATGAGGTCCTGTGCGCCCAGGCCGGCGCTGATGTCGGCGACCAGAGCGCGATAGTCCGCGCGCTGGTAGGCAGGGTCATGTCCCAGCGGCGCCAGCGCCAGCGCCATGCCCGACGCAAGAATCGCAGCGGCCGCCAGCGCCAGTATCCGCGGCAGCGCTCTTGCCCGCGTCGCCAGCCACCAGAAGCCGCGCCCCGCCCACAGGGCGAAGCCCGCCTGCGCCGGCAGCAGAAACTTGAGATTGGCCTCGCGGTAGAGGCCGAGCGCCAGAAACAGCGTTAGCGGCGCCAGCGTCCAGACCAGGGGCAGCCAGCTGCGCCACAGTGGCCCGCGGCCTTGCAACAGACCGGCCAGGACGAGTATCAGCGCGGCCATGGCCGCCAGCAGTTGCCAGTCGCTTGACAGGCTGTCATAACTCAGCCCCAGGGCCAGACGACCGGAAATCTCGCCCGGCACCGATTCCATGGCAACCGGCACGCCGGTGCCGGGCCAGCTGGTCACTCGCTCCAGCGCGGTCGGCAGCCAGGGCAGGAAGAGCAGCAGGGCGAGGCCCATGGCAGCGACGCAGGCGATGAGTCGCCCTCGCGCCGCCGCGCTGCGCAGACCCTTCCCGGCCAGCCACAGCAGCAGTACGAGGCCCTGCGCCAGCAGCATGAAGGGCCAGGCGTAATGCGACCACAGCCCCGCCGCGTTGATCAGCGCCAGCGCCACTGCGCGTCCGCGCGTGGGACTGGAGAGCGTGGTCGCCAGCGCCAGCGGCGCCGCCGCGCCCCACAGCGCCAGCAACGCATACATGCGCGTCTCCTGCGCGTACCAGATGTTGAAGCCGTTCAGCGTGAGGAACAGCGCCGCCGCCAGCCCGGCAGCCCGGCCGTAGAGCCAGCGCCCGGCCGCATGGAGACAGGCCACGCCGAGCACGCTGGCCAGCGCGGAAAACAGGCGCAGGGCAAATTCACTGCTGCCCGTCAACAGCCGCCAGCCGTGCAGCAGCCAGTAGTAACCAGGTGGATGGATGTCGCGCGCGGCGTGCTGCGCGATTTCGTCCAGGCTACGCAGGGCCTGTACCACGCTGTTGCCTTCGTCGTTCCACAGCGATTGCGTGCCCAGCTGGTGCAGGCGCAGCAAGGCCGCCAGCAGCAGAATCAGCAGCGGCGCCAGCCAGCGCCAGAGCGGCTGACTCACCGGCGACGCTGCCGCAGCGCGTCGACGACAACCCACAGCAGCAAAGTCGCCGCAATCATGACCGCCGCCAGCGGCCCGTAGAGCGTTGCCCAGGCGCGTTCGCTGACCGTGATGCTGTCCACTGCCAGGCGCTCGCCGTCAGCGGCATCCATGCGCAACTCATGCGTCTGCGGCAGCGGCGATTGTGCAAGCAGGATGCGCTTCCAGTCGCCAGCCTCGCGCACTCGCGCCCATACATGCGTGCCATGGGCACGGACCTCGATTGCATCGGCCTCCAGCAACTCGCCGAACTGCGCGTCGGCGACCGGGATCAGTCGGGCACCGTTCGCCTGAACCTCCCGCGACTCGGCCTGGTGCACGCCGGGATACAGGGTCGGTTGTTCGGCGGCGATATGGGCGCGCACGCTCTCGTAGACCGGCAGCTTGGTGAAGTCCGGCTCCAGCATGCGGAAGTAGTACCAGCTCTGGTCGCGCTCGCTGTCGGCCGGCCGCTTCAGGAACCAGTAAAAAATGACGCCCGTCCAGGGCCATTCTTCTTGCGCCCGCTGCCAGGCCTGCGGCATGTAGCGCGCCGCCTGCTCCTGCGTGACGACGCCGTAATTCACCCGTCCACGCACGTCCGGCGGCACGTCGGGCGCGTCTATCGGGTTCCAGGCCGCCTCGCTGAGCCAGATTGGCTTGTGGGCGTCGCCGTTGGCCACCATCATGTCGCGGATGTAAAGGTTGTGGGCGAAGTTGAAGCTGGTAGGGCGCATGCGCCGGTCCGTCGGGCCACTGTTGAAGCCGTAGCCCTGCACCGCCATGATGTCGAAGCAGTCGGCGGCGCCGGCTGTGTACATGCGCTGCAGGAAGACGTAGTCGTTCAGGTCGCGCCCGCTGAGCGCGACGGTGGGCGCCAGCGCACCACTGACGACCACGTTGGCCGGGTCGACCGCCTTCAGCGCCGCGTGGCTGCGGCAGAGCAGCTGCGTGTAAGCGTCGGGGTCTACGTCCTGATTGCCCCACTCGGGATAAATGTTGGGCTCGTTCCACACCTGCCAGTAGTGGATGCGGCCGCGATAGCGTTCGGCGACCGTCGTCACATAGGTTACAAAGTCCTGCAGCTCGTCCGGCGGCGCCTGGTCGCCGGCATTCACGTCACTGCGCGACCAGGCCGGTGGATTGTCGAGCCGCGCGAAGATACGCAGCCCCTGCTGTTCCGCCAGGGCGACGATGTCGTCGTACTTGTCCCAGGCGGAAATTGCGCCGGTCGTCTCCGGATTGCGGCGGTCCTCAAAGTCGCCGCGCCCGTGGATCTCGATGTCCTCCCAGGGGAACTGCTGCCGGATCCAGCGGAAGCCGGCCTTCGCCACCAGTTCCAGACTGCGCGCGCGCTTGTCCGGCTCCACTTCCTGTTCGAGGAAGACGTTGATGCCGTAGGGCGAAACGTGGGTGTGCGCGATTGGCAGCGAGGGGCGCGTGTCCGGCTGGGCGCGGGTGAGGTTGCCGGCCAGTTCTACCATGCCGAGCAGCTGCGAAAGCGGCCGCTCCTCGCCGGTCAGCGCGTACATCGTGCGCCAGGCGAAGCCCTCGTTGCCGAGGTCCAGGGCCAGCGCAACGAGCAGCAGGATACAGATCAGGCCGGCGCCGAGCGCCCGCAGCAGAGTCATGCCTCGATTACCGGCAGCATGGCGAAGCGCGTCACGTCCACCAGCCCCAGGTCCGAGATGCGCAGCTCGGGGATGACCACCAGCGCCATCAACGCGAGCTGCATGAAGCCGTTCTCCAACGGGCAGCCGCAGGCGCGCATGGCCGCCAGCATCTGCGCCGACTGCTGCGCCACAACTTCCGCGCGACGGTCGGACATCAGCCCGCCGATGGGCAGCTCGACCAGCGCCGCCACCGTCCCCGCGCGCACCACGGCCACGCCGCCGCCGACCCGCGCCAGGGTGTTGACCGCCAGCGCCATGTCATCCTCATCAGTGCCCGTCACCAACAGATGGTGACTGTCATGCGCGACGCTGCTGGCAACTGCGCAGGGTTCATTGAAGCCGAAGCCGCTGACGAAGCCATTGACCACCGCGCCCGTGCCGCGGTGCCGCTCCACCAGCGCCAGGCGCAGCACGTCGTTGGCCAGGTCGGGCTGCACCACCTGCTCCACGACCTGCAACCGCGCCTGCAGATGGCGCGTCGGCGCCTGGTTCTCCAGCACGCCGATGACGTTGGCGCAGACGCTGCCGGATTCCATTTCCGTGCGCAGCGCAAAATCCGCCGCCACCAGCTCGCGCGCCAGATGCAGCGACTGGCGAAAGCGCGTTTCATGCTGCCAGGGCGGCAGCTCCAGCAGCAGCCGGCCATCCTGCGCGGCCAGCTCGCCGTTGACGATGACCAGCCCGGCAAGAAAGTCATCGAGGCTTTTGGCCAGCAAGATGTCCGCAAATCGGCCAGGCGCGAGGCAGCCGAGGTCGCGCTCCACGCCGAAGTGCTGGGCCGGGTTAATGGTCATCATTTGCAGCGCGACGAGCGGGTCGCAGCCCTCGCTGACGGCGTGGCGCAGCACGCGGTCCATGTGGCCTTCCTGCACCAGGGTGGCGGCGTGCACGTCATCGGTGCAGAGAATGAACTGGCGCGCGTCGAGCCCCTTCTCGGTGATGGCCGTGATCTGCGAGGCCACGTCGAGCCACGCGGAGCCGTAGCGCAGCATCGGGCGCATGCCGCGCCGCGCCCGCGCGATTGCCTCCGCTTCCTGCGTGGTCTCATGGTCATCTTCGGGGCCGGCCGCCAGATAGGCGTGGAACTCGCGCTCCATCAGCGGGCTGGCGTAGTGGCCCCCGACGGTCTTGCCGGCACGCAGCGCCGCCGCGATGGAGTCGCGCATGGTGGCGTCGTTGGCGGCCACGCCGGGGAAGTTCATCACCTCACCCAGGCCGATGATGCCTGGCCAGGTCATGGCCTCGGCCACGTCCGCCGCCGTGATCTGCGCGCCCGCGGTTTCCAGGCCTGGCGCGGAAGGCACGCAGGACGGCATCTGCAGGAAGACATTGATTGGCATGGCCGCGGCTTCCTCGAGCATCATGCGCACGCCGTCGAGGCCGAAGACGTTGGCGATCTCGTGCGGGTCGGCGAAAATCGCCGTGGTGCCGCGCGGCAGCACCGCGCGCACGTATTCTGTGATGCTGCACATGCTGCTTTCCACGTGCATGTGCGCGTCCGCCAGGCCGGGCAACATGAAGCGCCCCTGCGCCTCGATGACGCGCGTGTCGGGCCCGATGCAGTAATCCGCGTCCGAAACGATGCAGGCGATGCGTCCCTTGATGATTGCGATATCCATCCCCGGCAGCACTTCTCGCGTGAGCACGTTGACCCAGCGCCCGTCGCGAATCACCAGCTCCGCCGGCGCGCGTCCCGCAGCCACGTCCACCAGTTGCGGCGCCACCTCATGCCATTGTCTGCGCCCGCGCATGTCCACTCCTCCCCGAATTTCGGCGAGTATACCAGCCGAAATCAAGGTCGGGCTTCGCCCTGACCAGGCCCGCAGGTATACTCGCGCAGGTCGCAGGAGGAACACAACGAGGCGCCATGTCCAGCTTCATGAGCAAGTTTATGATCCTCTTCGGCAAGCCGGAGCAACCAGGGGAATTCGAGGACGTTTACAACGACTTCTTCGCGCTGGTGGAGAAGATGCCCCACATCAGCCGGCGCCAGGTGATCGACATTCTCGGCAGCCCGGTCGGCGAGACGCAGCTGTTCCGCATCCTCGAAATCTACTTTGAGGACCGCGGCAAAATGGAAATCGCCCTCACGTCCGGTTCGGGCCAGAAGGCCGGCAAAGAGCTGCAACGCCTGCCCGCCGGCTCCTTCGAAATGGTCTTCGCCGAGGTGTATGAAGAGGAAGGCGGAAGTACGCCGACCGGATAATGACAGTCCCGGTCAGCGACGATTCCAGGGGGTTGTTACCGAATGCAGCAGCTGATTGATGCCATCCTGACCGGTGGCCAGAACCTGGGTCAGGGTATCCTCAAGGTCGATCACATCCTTAACCATCAAATCGATCCCTCCCTGATGGCCTCCATTGGCCAGGAGTTTGCGCATCGCTTCCGTTCTGTGCCCGTCGACCGCATTCTGACCAGCGAGGTCTCGGGGATTGCACCGGCCCTGACGACGGGCATGATGCTCAATGTACCCGTCGTCTACGCGCGCAAACGCAAGCCCATCACGATGTCAGGCCCGGTGTATCTGGAAACGGCGCCCAGCCACACCCGTGGCGGCGAGGTAACGCTAATGGTCGCTGCGGAGTTCCTGCAGGCCGGTGAACACGTGCTGATCATCGATGACTTTCTCGCCAGTGGACTGACAACTCTGGCCATGGTGCGCATGGTTGCAAGTGCACAGGCCACGGTGACGGGAATCGGCGTGGTCGTCGAAAAGGCCTTTGAACAGGGCCGTGCCAACCTGCGTGCCGCCGGCTTTCCTGACTTTCCGGTCGAGGCCCTCGCGGTGGTAACCGGCATGGATGGCGATCAGATTATGCTTGCGGACGCGAAGACATGACGGACCCGCGCGCCGGCGGCATCGCCATTCTCGACTTTGGCTCACAATACACACAGTTGATTGCCCGTCGCATTCGCGAGCTTGGCGTTTACGCCGCCGTTTACCCCTGGGACGCAGACGAAGCCGGGTTCATGCGACACAAGCCGCGTGGCGTCATCCTGTCCGGCGGACCGGCCAGCGTAAATGAGCCTGATGCGCCCCGCCTGCCGCGTTACCTGCTGACCAGCGGCCTGCCACTGCTGGGAATCTGCTATGGCCTGCAGGCGCTTGCGCAGGAGCTGGGCGGTACAGTCGGGGCAGCCGGTAATCATGAATACGGCTCCGCCAGTATTCATCACAATGCCAGCGATCCCTTGCTGAACGGCCTGCCGTCCCCGCAACAGGTGTGGATGTCGCATGGCGACCGGGTAACGGCGCTGCCGCCTGGCTTCACGGCGCTGGCTAAATCAGACAATTCACCTTTCGCCATAATCGGCCACGCCGAACGGCAACGCTACGGCGTACAGTTCCATCCCGAGGTCGCTCACACGCCGCAGGGCAGCACCCTGCTACGCAACTTCCTCTTTGCAGTCTGCGCCTGCCAGCCGGGCTGGTCACCACAGACCTTCATCGAGTCGGCCAGCGCACATGTCCGTGACCGCGTCGGCGAGGAGCGTGTGCTGCTGGGCCTGAGCGGCGGCGTCGACTCGGCAGTCACTGCCATGCTGCTGCAATGCGCCATCGGCGCGCAGTTGACGGCGATCTTCATCGACAACGGCCTGCTGCGCAAGGATGAGGCGCGCGAGGTGATCGAGATCTTCCGCGACAGGCTGGGGCTGCAGCTGTTGGCGGTAGATGCGGGAGACAAGTTTCTGCGCGCGCTGCGCGGCATCAGCCAGCCGGAACGCAAGCGTAAAATCATCGGGGCGCAGTTCATTGAGTGCTTCGCGGAGCAGGCGCGCGCCTTGCAGGGAGCGAAGTTTCTGGCGCAGGGCACCATTTATCCTGATGTGATCGAAAGCGCCGCCAGCAGCGGCAGCGCCCGCAATATCAAGAGCCACCACAATGTTGGCGGCCTGCCACAGGAGTTACAATTCGAGTTGGTCGAGCCCTTGCGTGACCTGTTCAAGGACGAGGTGCGCGAGGTGGGGACTGCGCTGGGTCTGCCCGAAGAGCTCGTCTGGCGTCAGCCCTTCCCTGGCCCGGGGCTGGCAGTGCGCTGCATTGGAAGGATCACGCGCAAGCGCCTTGCAACCCTGCGCGAAGCCGACGCCATCTTCCGCGATGAGCTGCATTCGGCCGGCCTGTTGCTCCGTAACACGTCGCAATCCTTCGCCGTGTTGCTGCCTGTGAAGAATGTTGGTGTGCAGGGCGACCAGCGCACCTGGGAAGAGGTAATCGCCCTGCGCTCTGTGACGACGGACGACTTCATGACAGCCGACTGGTCACGCCTGGGGCACGAGTTGCTGGCGCAGGTGAGCCGGCGCATCGTCAACGAAGTCCGCGGTGTCAACCGCGTCGTCTACGACATTACCAGCAAACCACCAGGCACCATCGAGTGGGAATGAGCGCTGTGTTGCCCGCTCACGTACCGGCAACCACTCGCGGACGAGCAGCGAGCGGGCGGTGGATGAAACGTAGCATCACCAGGAGCGCGGCCAGCGCCAGCACCAGGGACACGCTGAAGAGCGTCTCGAAACCGGCGTGATCGGCGATGATGCCACCGATTACTGGCGAAATGAGCGAAACGACAGCCGTGACCGTATTGGTCAGGCCGACGCAGGCGGGCAATACTTTCGGCGTGACGTGATCTACCAGCCAGTTCTGCAAGCCGAAAAAGAGGTTCGAGGTGGCCAGGCCGGAAACGAGAAAACCAAATGACAGGGTGATCGGCCCCAGTGTCGGCGCCAGCAAGGCGCAGAGCGGCAGCAGCACTGACGCCAGCAGCGCCAGGCGCAAATAAAGCACGTTGTTGCGCGCCCCCAGCCATATGAAGAGCAGCGCACCGCCCATCGTGCCCAGAGTTTGCATCGCCAGCAGACTGGGAACGGCCACTTCGCTGGAAAGCCCCAGCTGCACCGTCGCAAAGCCAATGTAGAAGGGCGTGGCCATCAAGAACAGGCTGGTGAGGATGCGGACGGCCAGCAGCGCGCAGAATGGTGGATCAGTGCGCAGCAGTTGTCCCAGTTGCGGCAGATATTCGGCGAAGCCGGGGACCCGCTTGACCGCGCTGGAACCCGGCAATTCACGCACAAAAATCATGGGCAGAATCGAAAGCGCGAACACCAGCCCCGCTGCGCCGAAAAGCAGCGCGTAATTTTGCGGAAACCCAGGGCCCTGCTCGCCCAGCACCAGCGCCACCAACGGCACAACGCCCAGCATGATCAGCCCGGTGCCGCCGGACATGAAGCCGAACAGGCGTGCGCGCCAGCGCGAGTCGAGGCTGCTGCCAGACAGGTCTACCCAGGGGACGCCGACCAGACCATCCCCCAGGGCCGCGATGCTGTAACACAGGAAAAAGGCGGGCAGAATCAGGCCCGGATAGCGTGATCCGGCCAGAAACAGCAGCAGTGCGAAGACCAGGATGATGAAGCGCGTCGGGATGTTGGGCAGGATAAACCAGCGCTTCTTGCGCGCGCTACGAATGATGAGGCGCGCCACGAAGAGCTGCGGCAGGGCGAATCCAACCATGAACAGGTTGCCCGACAGGCCGATAAGGATTTCCGAATTGGTCAGGCGCCGCACGAAATCCGGGATCACCGTATTGGTGCCGATGATTCCCATCGCCACCATGAAGAGCACGCCATCCAGCGTGAAGAAGTAAAAGTTGCGCCGGTAGACGCGCTCGCGCAGGCTGTCCGCCTCGATGCGACGTGCTGCTGTGCTCATGTGGCTCCGGAGCGCGCCAGATCGACGGCGGGCAGCGCCTGGATGCGCTCAATGAGAGTCGAGCTGCTGCGCTGCCGCATCAGGGGAATGAGCACGACGCGCGCACCACAGGCTTCAGCCGCCTTGCGCTCCGGCAAGGGCTTGTGTGCATAGTCCGCGCCCTTGGCATAGATTTCGGGCTGCAGCGCCATGATCAGGCCGTCGGCGACGTCCTCCTCGAAGAGGACAACAGCCGTCACCGGGCGCAGCGCCGCCAGCAGACGCGCCCGTTCCACGGCGGGCACGAGTGGCCGACCAGGCCCTTTCAGCCGGGCGCTGCTGGCATCGCCGTTGACGCCGACGATGAGCGCGTCACCCAGGCTGCGCGCCTGCTCCAGATAGTCCAGATGACCGGCGTGCAGCAGGTCGAAATGCCCGTTGCCCAGTACCAGGCTGCGCCCATCTGCCCGCAACTGCGCGCGCAGCGCCAGCGCCCGTTCAAGATCGTAGCTCATGCTGCTCCGCGGGAATGGCCAACAGGGAGAATATAGCATACTATGATGCGCTCGCGGAGTGTCCGCTGCACCCATGCGCGGGGAAGTTCATGCCGGCAACGATCGTCATTTTGCCCACCTGGAACGAGGCAGAAAATCTGCCGCGCATGGTCGCTGCCCTGCTGGCGCTGCCTCTCAAGTGCCTCAGGGTGATGGTCGTTGACGACAATTCGCCGGACGGCACTGGTCGACTTGCTGACGACCTGGCCCGGCAGCATCCTGACCGCGTTTCGGTGCTTCACCGTGCGCGCCGCGAAGGCTACGGTCCCGCGACCATGGCCGGATTCATGGCGGCGTTGCAGACCGATGCGGCCTGTATCGTGCAAATGGACTGCGACTTCTCGCACCAGCCACACTATTTACCGGACCTGATAGCGCGGGCCAACAATGCTGACGTCGTGATCGGCTCGCGCTATATCCCCGGTGGCAGCGTGGACGCCAACTGGAGCCTGGCACGCAAACTCCTCAGCTGGTGGGCCAACAGTGTCTATGTGCGGCTGTTGCTAAACCTTCCGGTGCGCGATGCTACCGGCGGCTTCCGGCTGTGGCGGCGCGAGGTGCTGACCAGCCTCAAACTCGGGCAGATTCGATCCAACGGCTACATCTTTCAGGTCGAAATGATTTGTATGGCCCACAACCACGGCTACCGTATCGCCGAAGTCCCGATCCACTTTCCGGACAGGGTGGCTGGTGAATCCAAGATGGGGACGCATATCGCGCTGGAGGCCGCGCGCAACGTATGGCAACTGCGCCAGCGCTATCGCCGGCGGCGTTCAGGCTGAGCGCGTATCACCCGCTGCGCGGGACTGCGCCTTGTCCGGCCCACAACGCCATGCTACACTGCCCGCTCCGGCATCCGCCGGAAATTTCACATGTCTGGACTGCGGCAGGTGTTGTCCCACAGGGATTGTGCCGCGGGATGAAGGGCATGATCGTTCAAACACTGTCAGGAGAAGCACCATGCCTTCCAACGTAACGATGCGGGCGCTGCTTGAGACCGGCGTCCATTTCGGCCACCGCACTTCCAAGTGGAACCCCAGGATGCGCCCCTGGATCTTCACCGAGCGCAACGGCATCCACATCATCGACCTGCAGCAGACCATAGTCAACATCAACCGCTATCACGACAAGGTGCGCGACCTCGTCGCCGGCGGCGGCAGCGTCCTCTTCGTCGGTACCAAGCGTCAGGCACAGGAGACCATCCGGCGCGAGGCCGAGCGCTGCGGCATGCCCTACGTCAATCATCGCTGGCTGGGCGGCACGCTTACCAACTGGCGCACCATCCGCGAGCGCATCGATACCCTGAAGAACCTCGAGAAGCGCCGCGACGCCGGTGAGTTCGACCTGCTCACCAAGAAGGAAGCGCTGATGTTGCAGCGCAAGATCGACAAACTGCAACTGCGCCTGGGCGGCATCCGCGAGATGCAGCGCCTGCCGGAGATGCTGATCATCGTCGACACCGAGCGCGAGGCGACGGCCGTCAAGGAAGCCAATATCCTCAAGGTGCCCGTCGTCGCCCTGGTCGATACCAACTGCAATCCCGACGAAGTTGATTACATCATCCCGGCCAACGACGACGCCGTGCGTTCCATCACGTTGCTGGTGCATGCCATCGCCGACGCGGTGCTTGAGGGCCAGGCCATGCGCAAGGCCGACGATGAAGAGGAAGATGCCGTCGTTCTGCCGGACTACGTCAGCATCGAATATGATGGCGACGGCGAAGACGCTGCCGACGAGCAGTTCCTCGGCGAGGCCACCCTCGCCAAGCTGCGCGATGCCAACCTCTTCGAGGCACCGGCCAGCGCTGCGACAGACGCGCCCGCTGCGCCCGCCACTCCAGATACGCCCGAAACGCCCGTCGCCGCTGCCGAGGCAGCCCCGGCGGAAGCCACAGAAAAGGACGAGAGCCAGTCATGACGCGGATCACCGCCTCCATGGTCAAGGACCTGCGCGCAGCCACCGGCGCCGGACCACTGGATTGCAAGAAGGCGCTGCAGGCCTGCGACGGCAACTTCGACGGCGCGGTCGACTTTCTGCGCGAAAAAGGTCTGGCCAGCGCGGCCAAAAAGCTGAGCGCCGGCCGCGTCATGAACGAGGGCGTCATCCAGACCTATCAGCACTTCAACCAGCGCCTGGGCGTCATGGTGGAAGTCAACTGCGAGACCGACTTCGTCGGCAGCGCCGCACTGTTTCAGGAGTTCGCGCGTAGTGTCGCGCTGCACATCGCCAACATGGCGCCGGAGTACGTGCGCCGCGAGGATGTGCCCGAAGCGGTCGTCCAGGCCGAGCGTAACCTGCAAGTGCGCATCCTGAGGGAAGACGAGAAGAACGCCTCCAAGCCCCCGGCCATCCTCGAGAAGATCATCGAGGGCCGCATGGGCAAGTTCTTCAGCGGGATCGTGCTGATGGAACAGGAGTTCCTGCTGGACGACTCGAAGACCGTGGCCGGGGCCCTGGCTGAAACCGTGGCCCGCGTCGGCGAAAGCATCGAGATCCGCCGCTTTGCCCGCTTCGCCGTGGGCGAGGACGGCAATGGCGGCAGCTAGCATCTATCGCCGCATTGTCCTCAAGCTAGGCGGCGAAGCACTCGGCGGCGCGGACGGCCAGGGGATCGATCCGGATCGCGCCGACGAAATCGCGCGCAAGCTGCGCTCGGTGCACGACCTTGGCGTACAGGTCGCCGTCGTCATTGGCGGCGGCAACCTGTGGCGCGGCACCACCGGCATCGAGCGCGGCATGGACGAGCCCACCTCGCACTACATCGGCATGGTCGGCACGGTCATGAACGCCCTCGCGCTGCAGGACGCCCTTGAGCACCACGACGTGCGTTCGCGCGTGCAGACCGCAGTGCAGATGAACGCCGTCGCCGAGCCCTACATCCGCCTGCGCGCCATCCGCCACCTCGAGAAGTCGCGCGTGGTCATCCTGGCCGGCGGTCTCGGCAATCCCTATTTCACTACCGATACCGCTGCCGCCCTGCGCGCCTCGGAAATCAACGCGGACATCGTCATCAAGGCCACCAAGGTCAACGGCATCTACTCGGCCGACCCCCTGCGCCATCCCGATGCGCGCCGCTACGAGCGCCTCAGCTATCGTCAGGTGTTGCAGGACAAGCTTGAGGTGATGGACATGACCGCCTTCACCGTCTGTGAAGAAAACGGCATGCCCATCCTTGTCATCAACTTCTTTGCCGACAATGACTTGTTGCAGGCGGTGAAGGGCGTGCCCGGCATCGGCACCCTCGTTAGCTAGATTTCACTGTTCGAGGAAGGCCTCGACCAGCAACACATGCCGCAGGCCCTCCCCGGCAGCCTGGACCACAATAACGAAGTCGCGCGCTGCGCCGGCCGCCAGACCTGTTTCGCTCTCACGCACCCGCAACGCGCGCAAGCGTTCCTCCGCATCCAGCACGAGCAGCGCCAGACGCAGTGGCCCGCTGGCCGTTGCGGAGGCGTTGAAAAACGTCGCTGTGACCTGATAGCGTTCGCCAGCCTGGCTGACCTGCTGCGCGCGCAGCTCCAGCGCCAGCGCCCGCGCGTCGCTGAAATGGCCGCCGTGCAGCGTGGCCTGCGGCAGGCCCACCGCGTTGCCCGGCAGCAGGACGCTGTAGGGCACAGCGACGCCGGGCGGCAGCAGGCGCAACGCCGCACTGCCCAGCCCTTCCGCTGCGCCCGCCCGTAGCCGCAGCTGCACATCCGCTACCGGGCGCTCCTCGCGGTTGATGACCTGGCCGAGGCAGAGCCGATGGCCGGTGGGCAGGGACCAGCAGTCCGGCGGTGGCAAGTCCAGACGCAGCAACTCGCGCACGGGCACTGCGTTCGTCAGCGGGATGCGGACGCGCTGGCCGATCTGCAGGAACTGCGACTCGAGTTCGGGGTTGGCCGCTTGCAGTTGCGCCAGCTCGAGACCATAATTTGACGCAATGCCCGTCAGGGTGTCGCCGGGCTGGACACTGTATTCAACAGGGGCCGCAGCGGCAGCAGAGGTCGGGCTGGCGGGGACGGCGGGCGCAGGTCTTGCCTGGCCGGTTGGTTCCCGCCCGCGCACAATGAGAGTGACCGGCGGCAGTTGCGCGGGCGTGGCGACGGGCGTGGCCTGCCAGGCCAGCGTGCATCCGCAAATCCAGACACAGAAACACAGCGCCCCCAATCCCGGTCGCCAGCCCCGGTGACCCATGCGCCAGAACGCCCCCGTTTATCATGGCAGTGGTCGCCACAAGTATAGCGTTGTGCCCGCCGACTGGCACAAGTTCAGGACAGAACCAGGAGGAGCAACATGAGCGCTGTGCCGGAGTTAAAGCTGGGCGAGGCACTGCGCGCGCGCGGCTGGACCATCAGCACGGCAGAATCCTGCACGGGCGGCCTGGTACTGCACCGCCTGACGAACGTGCCCGGCAGCTCGGCCTGGGTGATGGGCGGCGTGGTGGCCTACGACAACCGCATCAAACAGGAAATTCTGGGAGTGCGCGAGGCCACCCTGCTGGCTCATGGCGCCGTCAGCGAAGAGACGGCGCGCGCAATGGCGCTGGGCGTCCGACGTCTGCTGCAGACCGACCTGGCTGTCAGCATCACCGGCATCGCCGGGCCCGGCGGCGGTACGGCGGAGAAGCCGGTCGGGCTGACCTGGATGGCACTGGCCGGGCCTGGGGGGCTGTTACGCAGCGAGCGCCACGTGCATGCGGGCGGGCGCCTGGACATCAAGCGCAAAAGCGCCAGCGCCGCGCTCGAACTGGTGCTGGACGGCCTGGACTCTGTTGCTGACCAGTGAAAACCGGCGCTTCCGTTTCAGCGGGCGAGGGCCATTGGGTCGGGCTGCCGCTCATACACATCCGGCCGACGGTCGGCGAAGACCGGAATACGCTGGCGCGTTTCGTCCACCTGCGCCAGGTCGACCGTCGCGCCGAGCAGTTGCGGCTCCGCGCCGCCCTCGGCTGCGATGTTGCCCCAGGCGTCGATGATCATGGAGTGGCCGCCAACGACGAGATCACCGGTCGTGCCGGCGGCGTTGCAGGCCACGATGACGCACTGGTTCTCGATGGCGCGCGCCTGCAGCAGCGTGCGCCAGTGTGACACGCGCGCCATGGGCCATTCGGCCGGCAGAATGATCATACGCGCGCCGCCCACTGCATAGCCGCGGAAGAGTTCCGGGAAACGCAGATCGTAGCAAATCGCCACGCCGGTGGCGCCCCAGGGCAGTTCCAGGCAGAGCGGGGCCGCTCCGGGCGCCAGCCAGACATCCTCGTCGAAGAGGCCGAAGAGGTGGATCTTGCGATAGATGCCGGCCAGCTCGCCGGAGGGCGTGAAGCAGGCGGCGCTGTTGTAGACTGCCGCGCCGTCACGCTCCAGCAACGACCCGAGGATGTGAATGTGATGGCGCCGGGCCAGGGCCGCGACTGCGGCGAACATGCCCTCGCCGGGCTGGCTGGCCAGTTCCTGCGCGCGATCCAGCACGTAGCCCGTCGACCACAGCTCGGGGCAGACCAGCAGCTGCGCGCCGCGGCTGGCGGCGTCGGCCGTCATCTGCTCCAGCTGCCGCAGATTGGCGGCCGGATCGCCCAGGACGATGTTCATTTGCGCAATGCTGATCGCAACTTCGTCGCTCATCTCATCTCCTCTCGCAACAACGCCCGCTCCCACAGCCGGACAACCGCCGTGACGATCTGCGACAACTCAAGCTCGGTCGTGTCCACTTCCAGAATATCCGGGCTGCCGCGCAAGGCCCATTCGCGTTGCAACTCGCCCAGCGCCATGGCCCGCTCGTCAGCATCATGATAACGCCTGCCCAGCGACTGGTGCAGACCCTGCAGCACGGCGTCGATGCTGGACACCAGACACAGCACCAGCCCGGTCTCCCGGAAGCGCCGCAACCAGTCGCCCTGCGCCAGCCGGTAGCCGCTCACGCGAATGACTGCCGCGCGCTGCAGCAGCGCCTCTTCCAGCACCTCGGCCTCGAGGGTCTTCAGGCGCGCCTCGCCGAAACGTGAACGAATCTCCTCGGTGGTAAGGTCGTTGCGCGCCTCAACGTGGGTGTCGATGTCAACGAAGGGCATGCCCAGCCTGGCCGCTACCTGGCGCGCGACGGCCGGTTGCGTCGGGCCGATGTAGCCGCTCAACACCAGGTTGCGCCCCCGCACCGGCGCCCTGCGCGCGTCGCTCACGAGCGCCAGCCAGGGAACCAGGCGTCCAGCACGGGCGGCAATTCAGCCAGCGAGTGCAGCCGGTGATCCGGCTCGATCAGGCCTTCCAGCATCCCGGTTTCATGGCGGCCTGCGCGCAACACGCCGCGCATGCCGACGTTCTGCGCGCCCGCAACATCCGCCACCGGGTTGTCGCCCACGAAGACGGCTTCCGTCGGCTGCACCCCCAGACACTCCAGCGCGGCCTCGAAGATGCGTGGATGGGGCTTCAGCCAGCCCACGTCGGCGGCGGTGAAGCGGCATTCCGAAAACAGGTGCAGCAGGCCGTAGGCTTCCAGCTCGCGGTCGCGCATCCACATCGGTTGGTAGGCGTTGGTGATGAGGCCGACGCGAATGTCGTTGTCCAGCAGCGTCTGCAAGACGTCTGGTACATCCGGGAAGCCCACCACGCCCGGATAGGGCGTCCAGGGGTAGGCTTGCAGCAGCGCCTGACGGTCCAGCGTCGCGCGCGGCATGCCGACTGCAACCAGAGTGTCTACCAGAACGTCGCCGAGATTGGGGGCGCGCAGGCTGTTGCGCCCGCTTGCCCAGGCATGTTTGCTGCGCGCGCGGAACTCGGGGAGCACACGCTCCAGCGCGGGCGGCTGCTGTCCGTTATGACCCAGCGTGCCCAGCATACTGCCGAGCATCTGCGGGTCGCGCTGTTCCCAGTCGCCGCTCCAGACGCTCCAGTCGATCAGGGTATCGTCAAGGTCGAAGAGGACGGCTCCAAGCATGTCAGACACGGGCGGCCACGGCGCGCCAGGCAAGCAGGGTCTGCTCGAGCCCGCTTTCAATGTCGGCGTACTGTGGCGCCCAGCCCAGGGTCGCGCGGATGCGCGCATTGCTCACACTGAAGGCGCTGGCCAGCAGGGCGCTTCCCGCTGACGGGCGACGCAGCATTTGCAGCACGACGCCGAAGCGGCCGGGCTGCGGCGACAGCAGGCCCATGCGTTGCGCGAAGTGCTCAAGGAAGGCGCTGCGCGTTTCGGGCCGGTCATCCGCGACGTTGAGGATCGCATCCGTCGGCTGCTGCTCCGCCGCCAGCGCAACTGCCGACGCCAGATCCTCGAAATGCAACCAGCTGGCCATGCCCTGCCCAATGCCCGGCGGCAGGCCGCCGCCGTCCAGCAAGGCTGCGCGCAGGGCGCTCAGGCTCGCGCTCTCCGGGCCATACAGCAGGCCCGCGCGCAGTATGCAGGCCGGCGTCGCCGCTGCCAGCACAGCGCGTTCCGCCGCGACGGCTGCCTCGAAAAGCGCGCCCGCGCCCGCCAGTGCGGCGTCCTCGCCGACGGCTACGCCCTGCGTGTCGCCATAGAGGCAGGCGTGGCTGCAGTGGATGACGAAGCAGTCGTCGCAGGCTGCCGCGGCGGTCAACAGGGCTGCAGTGCCCGCGCCCAGGCTGTCCAGCGCAGCGCCCAGCTGCTGCTCGTCTGGCAGCAAGCTGCTCGCGACCAGCGGCGCAGCGTGGATGAGGACTTTGGCCTCCGTCAGCCGCAGCGCGCCAGCCAGTTCGCCGGCATCGCATTCGTTGATGTACACCGGCAGGGCGCCGGCCGCGCGCAAGCGCTGCGCCTCGACGAGGGTAGCGGCGCTGCCGGACACGTAATGATCGCGCGCGACCAGAGCGCGCAACAGCGCCAGACCGGGCGCTGTGGTGGCGCCGCTGATGTACACGCTCAACCTGTCGTCCGCGCCCATTAGCCCTCGCAAATCGTCCGCAACCTGCGCTGCATTATGCCAGCATCCTCCCTTGCGGCAAAGGGGGATTTGCACTGCAAGTTGACACCGTAAGCCGTAAGAATTGCGAAACATGTGGCGTCGACCATATGTTGGCAACAACGTTTATCATCAGTTTCAGGGAGAGTAACATGAAGCAAGTAACAACCATTTTGCTGGCCTGTGCGCTGCTGCTCACGGTGTTCGGCAGCGCAGGCGCCCAGGACATGGACATGGGCGTTGTCTCGTCGGAGTTCCGCGCCACCGAATACGCCGAAATGGCCGGCCTCGGCGGCGTCACCGGCCACGCCACTTTCGACAGCGCCAACGCCAGCATTTTCATCAACCTCATTCCCAATGGCGCTGAATTGCCTGAAGGCACCGTGCTGGAAGGCTGGCTGGTCGATGTGGGCCGTTTCGCCGGTTCGGGTTACAACGCCAGCGTGGCTGACCAGAGCTACGGCCCGCCCTTCGGCAACCTGGCCTTCGACGTGCTCGTCAGCGCTGCGCCCTACGCGCTCAGCACCGGCCTGCTGCTGGAGGACACGGCGGGCAACTGGAGCCTCGATTTCCACGTCCCCAACTACAACTTCAGCCCCTATGACGCCGTCGTCATCACCGCAGAATCGGACGGGAACAGCGGTGACTGGGACCCGCGCCCCGGCGCGCCCTTCTTCAGCGCCGGCATGACAGAGATGGGCGCCAATCTGGAGCCGGTGGAGATGGAAGTCTTCGGCATGATCGGCCCGGCGGGGATGGAGGGCGTCGGCTTCGGCATCGAGTATGCCGAACTCGTCGGCCTGGCCACGGCAGAGCCCACGCCGCTGGCCGCCAACGCCAATCTCGCTATGGCAGTCGCCGGCGCCACGCTCTACCAGAGCCCATACGGCGCCTTCATCGACCTGAGCATTTACCTCTCCCACAGCCCCGGGCCTGAAGGCTGCCTGGTGCTGGAGGGCTGGGTCGTGGACGCGGGCCTGCTGGGCGGCCCGGGGACGAGCAACGCCAACGACGGTGACGAGGCGCTCGGCCTGCCCTTCAACGACAAGGAAGGCGTTGGCCTGGACGCCGCAGTGGAGGCCGCGCCCTACGCGCTCAGCACCGGCGTCGCCGCCGATAACGGTGACGGCACGCTCAGCGCCAGCATCTTCTTCCCCGGCTACAACCTCGACCCCTACGACGCTTTCGTCGTCACCCTGGAAAGCGACTGCAACGACTACGGCTTTGACCCGCGCCCCGGCACGCCGGTGCTGCTCGGCATGATCGAGCGGGAGGGCGAGGCGATTGAGGGATTGCGCGCCGCCAGGCAGGAACAGGCTGGAGGCTAGCCCTCCCTTTCAGGCCCTGCGCTCCAGCAGGGCCACGGCATTGATGCGCCAGGTCAGCGGCTCCAGATCCAGGGGCTGCACCTGGCGCAGTTGCCAGCCCCTGGCGCACAGGCGCTTCGCGTCGCGGGCGAGCGTGGCCGCATCCCCGCTCACGTAGACCAGACGCCGCGCTCCAGTCTTCACCAGGGCATCGATGGCATCCGTAGACAGACCCTCGCGCGGCGGATCGAGCACGGCAGCGTCGGCCGGCGTCGCCATCTCCGGCAACACTTCTTCCACCCGACCCTCAATCAAATCGATGTTGTCAAAGGCCGCCAGATTGCTCTCGGCATCGGTCACGGCGGGCGGATAGCGTTCCACCGTCGTGACCAGTCCCGCATGCGGCGCCAGCAAGGCGCTGAAGCAGCCGACGCCGGCGTAGAGGTCGAGTAGATGATCCCCTGGCGAAGGTGCCAGCAGCTCACGCACCAGCGCCGCCAGTTGCGGCAGCATGGCGTCGTGCGCGCGGAAGCTGCTGCCGGCCGTGACACGGAAGCTGTGACCCGCGATGTCGCGCAGCAGATGTGAGGCGCCAATCAGGTTGACCGGCTCACCACCAGCCAGCAACATGTTGACGCTGGCCGGAAGGTCACTGTGTAACTCCGGCGCCTGATCATCCTTCATGGTCAGCAGCAACATGAGGTCGCCGCCGTGGCCGCGCAGCAGCTGCATTTCGCGCAGGCCCGTGATTTGCAGGTCCAGCGCCCCCAGCAGCTCCAGCAGATCCGGGTGCGCGACGTGGCATTCTACCGGCAGCACCACGCGACCGGGGACATCTGACGCGAGGCCGGGCTGGCCCTGACGGTCGACGCGCAGCGCCAGCTGCCAACTGTAACCCTGGGTGGCGGGCGCAGGGATCGTCGGCAGCACCTGTGCTTCTTCGAAGCCGCCGATACGCGCCAGCTGGTCGGCCAGCACGTCCTGTTTCAGCAGCAACTGCGCCGCGTAGTCGATGTGCTGCCACTGACACTGGCCGCAGCGGCCGGGGCCAAAATGGCGGCATTGCGGCCAGACGCGGTCCGCGGAGGCGGCCAGCAAGCGCCGTCCCTCGGCGAAATTGACGCCGCCGCTGCGGCCCGTCATGCGCGCCTCGATGCGCTCGCCGGGGATGGCGTAGGGCACGAAGACGACGCGGCCCTTGTGGCGGCCCATTGCGCGCCCGCCATGGGCCATCGCAATCAGATCCAGCTCGAAGGTCTCGTCCGCCACGTCCCTGCTCCGCATCGTCGGCCGCGCCAGTATACAGGATAAGCGCGCCTTGCTTGTCCACCCTGGCCCCGCTATACTGGCCCCGATTCTTCACCGGGGGGAGCGCATGACGGGCATGTCTCACAAAATGCCGGGCAGCCTGGGGGTGGCCCGCTCTTCTCTTGCGCAGGGCTGCCAGGCCCGCTAACAGCCACACACAGGAAAACGCCATGAATTCGGAACGTGAACGTTATGACCCCGCGTCTGTTGAGTCCCGCTGGCAGGCACAGTGGGAGCGCGACGGCCTCTACCATTCGGAGGTGGACTGGGAGCGGCCCAAGCACTACGCCCTGACCATGCTGCCCTACCCCAGCGGCGACCTGCACATCGGCCACTGGTTCGCCATGACGCCCTCCGACGCGCGCGCGCGTTACATGCGCATGCAGGGCTACAACGTGCTCTTCCCGATGGGCTTCGATGCCTTCGGCCTGCCGGCAGAGAACGCCGCCAACACGCGCAACATTCACCCTGCGCGCTGGACGCACGCCAACATCGAGCGCATGCGCGGCCAGCTGCGCAGCATGGGCACGATGTTCGATCTGCGCCGCGAGATGGTCAGCTGCGAGCCGGAATACTATCGCTGGACCGAGTGGATCTTCCGCCTCTTCTACCTCAATGACCTGGCCTATCGCGGCGAAGCCCAGGTGAACTGGTCGCCCACCCTGCAGACCGTGCTCGCCAACGAGCAGGTCATCGACGGCCGCGACGAGCGCACCGGCCAGCCCGTCATTCAGAAGATGATGACGCAATGGTTCTTCCGCTACACGCGCTACGCCGACGAAATGCTGGATTTCAGCCGCATCGACTGGCCCGAGCCGATTCGCATCATGCAGACCAACTGGATCGGCCGCAGCGAGGGCGCCGATGTGACCTTCCACAGCGAGGCGGGCGACCCCATCGAGGTCTACACCACGCGCCCGGACACGCTGTGGGGCTCTACCTTCATGGTGCTGGCGCCGGAACACAACCTGGTGCCCAAACTCACCACCGGGGCGCAACGTCCCGCCGTCGAGGCCTACGTCGAGCGCGCCGTCAACACGACCGAAATCGAGCGCATTGCCGAGACGGACGAACGCAGCGGCGTCTTCACCGGCGCTTGCGCCATCAACCCGGTCAATGGCGAGCGGGTGCCCATCTGGATCGCCGATTACGTGCTGCTGACCTATGGCAGCGGCGCCATCATGGCGGTGCCGGGCCACGACGAGCGCGACTTCGGCTTCGCGCGCCAGTTCGACCTGCCGGTGCGCGCCGTGATCCAGCCGGAGGGCGAAGCGCTCGACGGCGCGACCATGATAGCGGCCTGGGAAGGCCCCGGCGTCATGGTCAACAGCGGCCCCTTCGATGGCCTTGTCTCGGACAACAGCCGTGGCCGCCGCAACGCGGCCATCAACGCCGTCATCGACTGGCTGCAGGGACAGGGCATTGGCCGCGAGGCCATCAATTATCGCCTGCGCGACTGGCTCATTGGCCGCCAACGCTACTGGGGCTGCCCCATCCCCGTCGTCCACCGCAATGACGGCACGATCGAGGCCCTGGCGGAAGACGCGCTGCCGGTGCTGCTGCCGGAGGACGTCGAGTTCGAGCCAGGCGGCCGCAGTCCGCTTACATGGCATGAGTCCTTCCTGCACACCAGCGACTCCAAAGGTCGTCCCGCGCGGCGCGAAAGCGACACGTTGGACACCTTCATGTGCTCCTCGTGGTACTGGTATCGTTACCTGAGCCCGCACTACACACAGGGCCCCTTCGACCCGGAGGAAGCGGCCTACTGGCTGCCAGTCGATACCTACACCGGCGGCGCCGAACACGCCACCATGCACCTGCTCTATTCGCGCTGGTTCGCGCGCGCCATGCGCGATTGCGGCCTCTTCGACGAGACCATGCAGATCATGGCCGAACATGGCCGCGACCCGGAGGTGTTGACCTGGGGCGAACCCATGTTGCAGCTGCGCAACCAGGGCCAGGTGTTGGGCATGGAACGCCGCGGCGACATCATCCTCGCCTCCGGCCGAATGGATGGCCTGCGCCTGCTGGCCAGCCGCGTTGAGGTCATCGAGCGTCCATCGGATACACCGCCGGGTTTCGAGGGCGTGGTCGGCGAGATCATGCGTCGCACCGAGAGCACGCTGCAGGTGGACATGGCCGGCATCCGGCACGTCGTCGAGGTCACGCCGGACGCGAAGATCCACATTCCACAGATCCCGGGCGAAAATAATGTGAACCAGCTGCAGCAGCACCTGGAAATCCAGCGCATGTCCAAGAGCAAGGGCAACGTCGCCGACCCGGACGAGCTGGTGGCGCAGTACGGCGCGGACACGGTGCGCGCCTACCTGATGTTCGCCTTTGACTGGGAGAAGGGCGGCCCCTGGGACCCGAATGGCATCCGCGGGCCGCAGCGCTGGCTGAACGAAACCTGGGAGCTCGTCTGCGCCGGGGCGCCGGCCGGGCCCGGCGACGCGCCGGCAGAACGCGAGCTGGAACGCCGCACACAGCAGACCATCCGGCGCGTGGGCGAGAGCCTGCGCCGCTTCCGCTTCAACACGGGCATCGCCGCCCTGATGGAGCTGAAGAATGCGCTGCGGGCGGCCCTGCGTGTTGGCAGCATCGGCGCGGAGGTCTGGCACGAGACCCTGCGCACCAAGCTGCTGCTGATGGCGCCCTTCACGCCACACATTGCCGAGGAAATGTGGTCACGCATTGGCGGCGACTACAGCATCCACAACCAGGCATGGCCGGAATGGGATGAGGAGAAGGCGCGCGCGGACAGCGTCACACTGGTGGTCATGGTCAACGGCCGGCCGCGCGGCGAGGCCCAGGTTGCCGTGGATATCACGCGCGAACAGGCGATCGCCACCGCCATTGAGAGCGAGGCCGCGCGTCGTATCCTGCAGGGCAAGGCGCCGCAGAAGGCCATCTTCATCCCCGCCCGCACCGGACAGGAGCCGAAGGTGAATCTGGTTGTGCGTTGAGGGAGTGGCGCTGCGCTACTCGCCCTTCATGATGCGTTCGCGCAGGGCCAGCAACTCGTAGCGGAAGCCCTCGTCCTGCAGCATCTGTTGGCTGACCTTTTCATGACCATGCATGGCGGTCGTGTGGCTGCGCATGCCGAAGGCGCGGCCGATTTGCGGGTACGAGGCCTCGGTCAGGTCGCGCGCCAGGTACATGGCAATGTGGCGCGCGCGACTGATTTGACCTGAGCGGTTCTTGCCGGTCAGATCGCTCACGTTCAGGCTGTGCGCGGCGGCCGTGGCCGTCAACACCTGATCAATCGTTATTTTTCTCTGACGCGCCCGCGCATTTTCATGCTGCTGCACCACACGCCCCGCCGCCGTGGTGGAGAAGGGTTCGTCGACCAGGTCCATGGTGGCCAGCATACTGGTGAACAGGCCTTCCAGTTCACGAATGCTGTTGCGCGCGCCGTCCGCCAGTTTTTCGCTGATGGAACGGGGCAGCTGGCTGCCCCGTTCCTGCGCCCAGCTTTCCACAATGGCGACGCGAGTCTCGAATTCCGGCAGCTGGATATCAATGACGAGGCCGCCTTCAAAACGCGAGCGCAGCCGGTCCTCCAGCAACTCCAGTTCACGCGGGTGACGATCCGAAGCGACGACGATCTGCTTGTTGTAGATGTGCAGCGCGTTGAAGGTGTGGAAAAACTCTTCCTGCGTGCTCTCCTTGCCGGCGATGAACTGGATATCGTCGATGAGCAGCAGATCGACGGAGCGGTACTTTTCGCGAAACAGGGCCGTGGTGCGGTAGCGGATGGCATTCACCAGATCGTTGATGAAGCCTTCGGAAGGAATGTAGAGGGCGCGGAAACCGCGCTGCTGACTTTCGTTGGCGATGGCCTGCAGGACATGTGTCTTGCCCAGGCCGACGCCGCCATAGATGACGAAGGGGTTGTATTTGGCCGCCGGCTCTTCCGCGACGGCGCGCGCAGCCGAATATAGCATCATGTTGGCGTTGCCGGTCACGAAGCGGTCGAAAGTGTAGCGGGGGTTGAGGTGGCTTTCCGGCAGCTCACCCTGGGGCGCCTTGCTCTCGGCCCGCTCGCCCAGGCTGGCCTCGTTCTCCTGACGCGTGGCGAAGCGGAACAGCGGCTTGCTGTCCTCGCGCTGCGCGTCGGCACCATTGCCATCCTCATTCGGGTGATGCACCTCGAAGCGCAATTCGACTTCGGCGCCGAATACGTCGCGCAGCACTCGCCGCACGCTACGGTACAGCCGATGCTGCAGGTTGTCGCGCGCAAAGCTGTTGCGGACACCGATGGTGAAGGTGCTGGCCGCGCCATCACCTTCCGCCGTCTCACAGCCCAGGTAGACGGTATCGCGCAACCAGGTATCGAAATTGCCGCGGTCCAGCTGAATCTCCAGTTGGTTCAGCGTGGTCTTCCAGGCTTCCAGTGGGTCCACTATACGGGTCTCACGAGCATGAATTAGGCTGTTGACGGAGGGGTGAAGGAGGTTGCGGAGCCGCCTGCACTAGTCGGCCGCTGCCTTCCATGTTCAGTATAGCGCAGCACCGTCGTGATTTTCAAAGGGTTACGGCCCTGTTCTTCCTTCATCTTGCGAATACTTTGTGTTAAGGCAGGCTGTCTGTTAGACTGAAAAAGATTATTCAGAATTGATTGTATCTAAATCCGGCCCCGGGGGGATAACGATGAACGATGATCCTTTTTCTGAAGCGCTTCCGCCGGATTCCATGGAAGAACTCCCGGAGTCTGACGACCAGGAAGCCTACGAACCCATCGTCAGTATCATCAAGGTTTCCTCACGTTCCCGTTCAACCTCCGTGGCAGGCGCCATTGCCGCTGTGATCCGCGAGCATCGCTTCGCAGAAGTGCAGGCGATCGGCGCCGGCGCCGTCAACCAGGCGGTCAAGGCCCTGGCAATCTGCCGCGGCTACCTTGAGCAAGACGAAATCGACATCGTCTGTACGCCCATGTTTACCGAAGTAATCATTGACGGCCAGGAGCGAACCGCCCTGCGCTTTCAGGTAGAGCCACGCCCCACTGCAGCCGTAGAAGCCGAAGACTGAGCCTCACCCGCGCTGCAGACCCGGATATTCCAGCAACATCACCTCCAGCGCCAGCCGCAATTGCATGTTCGTGCGCAGATTCGTCATCAGCTGACGCGTGGCGTTCAGCGCCTGGCGCACCTCTGTCATCTGCAACTGCGCCGCCCGGTTACGCAGTGACTCTTCCCGGTCGCTGTTGACCAGCGGCACAGGGCTGCCCGTCGTCAGCAGCAGCAGGTCGCGCCACAAGGTTAGCCACTGTTCCAGCAGCAGGCGCAACTCCGGACGGCCGCGCCGCGCCAGTTGTTGCGCCTGCGCAAAGCGGCCGGCGCGATTGTGCCCGAGGCAGTCTTCTAGGATGTCCAGCGCTATCGTGCGCTGCTGCAGCAAGTCCTCCTGCTCCAGCGCCTGCAACGCCCAGCCGACGCGGCCGCCGCTGAGGCGGGCCAGCAACGCCGCGCGTTCCTCGTCCGCGCCCCGCTGCAGCAAGGCCGCGCGCAAGGTGGCGAAGGGCAATGGCCGTAACGCCAGCAGTTGACAGCGGCTGGTAATGGTGGGCAGCAGCGCGTTGCTGGAGGACGAGATGAGGATGAGCACGGCATTGGGCGCGGGCTCCTCCAGAGTCTTGAGCAGAGCGTCCTGGGCACGCTGCAGCGCGCGCTCGAAGTCCCGGAAGATGGCGACCCGATGGCGGCCCTCGAAGGGCTTCAGCGCCAGCCCGCGCAACACGGCCCGGATAGCATCGATGCGCAGCGCGCCTCCGTCATCCTGCTGCGCGTAGAGCAGGTCTGCGTGATTGCCGCTGAGGATGCGGCGGCAGGAGCGGCATTGCTGGCAGGGGCGCAGCATCGGCGACTTTACCGTGCAATTCAGGGCCATGGCAAAGCTGCGCGCAAGCGTGTGACGCCCCAGCCCCGTCGCCCCGGTGATCAGCCAGGCGTGCCGGACGCGCCCGTGTTGCTGGCTCTGGCGCAGCCGCGCGACAGCATGGCCGTGCCCGATAACCGGCCAGTCCCGACTGGCGTTCATGTCAGCCCTGCGCCGCCAGGGTCTTTGTAATCTGGTCGAGATGGTTCAGGCCGTGGCGCGAATATAACTTGAGGATGTCGCTCACCGGAACCTCGCCATATGAAGGCGAGACGAATGTGCGCGCCAGCTGCTCGTCAGTCAGTGACTCACTGAGCATGGCCCAGCGTGCCTGCAGCCCGTCCAGCAACGCCAGCGAACTCTCGACCGGCAGACCATTGGCTTCGGCCGTAACTGCCCACAGGTCCTGGTCGAAACTCGTGGCGACCGGCTTGTCCTGGGTCAACGTCAGCTTGATACGCAGGAAGGTGTTCATGTGCGTATCCGCCAGATGATGCACGTTCTGCGCCACGTTCCATTCACCCTCGAGGAAATGAGTGGTCAACTGTTCTTCGTCCAGACCCTCTACCAGCGCGCGCAGCCGCATCGGCAGCTCGCGAATCCAGGTGATGTATTGCTCCCGTTCTGCCATGTCCATGATGCACTCCTGTCTCCGGTCAATTATCAATTGATGACTTATTTTCTGTCATTGGTGAATCTGTATTATCCTGGTCTCAGTCCTGTTCCGCTCTGCGAGCGTAGCGGCTGAAGAGCGTCACTGCCACGAAGCCCGCCAGCAGCAGCAGCAGCGCCGGCAGCAGCGTCGCATCCTGAGGTAGCAGATTCTGCTCCTGCAGGCAGCGCAGATCGCCGTGCCGGTCGAGGTCGCTGGCCACGCATTCCTTCCAGGGCCAGATCTTCCACAGCGAGCCAACCATGAAGCCCACCAGACCGGCGATGGTCAGCTGCGGCCAGTTGCGCAGCAGCCAGCCCAGCACGCGCGAAAACACCGCCAGGCCGACGACCGCGCCTGCGCCGACGGTGAGCATGGTCGCGATGTCGCGCTCGCTGACTGCGCGCAAGACGTGATCGTATTGCCCCAGGATGAGCAGAATGAAGGCGCCGGAGATGCCAGGCAGAATCATGGCGCAGATGGCGACCATGCCCGCCAGGAAAAGATTGAGCGGGGTCGACCCGGCGCTGGCTGGCACCAGATTGACGACGCCGAAGGCGACCAGCGTGCCGAGCACCAGCGCCAGTGCCGTAAGCGCAGAGCGGCGCAACTGCGAGCCCACTGCCACAATGGACGCCGACACAAGGCCGAAAAAGAAGGCGAAGAGGTAAACGCGCCCGGTTGGGTCCGCCATCGTGGCGCTGAGCAGGCCCGCCAGAGAAAGCGCTGCGGTAAGCATGCCCAGCCCCAGGGCGAGCAAAAAGCGCAGCGGAATATGCTGCTCCAAGTCGCGCAGACGCAGGCGCAGGACAAGGCGCAGCGCATCCAGGTTGAAGGAGCGGATGCCGTCCAGCAGATCCTGGTAGACGCCCAGCACGAAAGCCATCGTCCCGCCCGATACACCCGGCACCAGATCGGACGCGCCCATGGCACATCCGGTCAGAAACAGGCGCGCATATTCTGCAATGCTGCGCGGCCGCGCGTGACTCTTGCGTTGCTCCAGCATGCTTCCCCCGGAATTTGCGTTGAGCGCCGCGCCATCATGCCTGCGCAGCGCGGCGGGGTCAATGCCGGCTGCGCTTCGGGACTGGCAATCGCGCAATGCTCCGTTATCATGCTTGCGGCGCAGCGAAGGGAGTGGCGGATATGGCGAAGACGGCCTTTATCACTGGAATCACCGGCCAGGACGGTTCCTACCTGGCGGAGCTGTTGCTGTCAAAAGGCTATCGCGTCGTTGGTCTCGCGCGCCGCTCGACCAACTATCACTACCCCAACATCGCCCATCTGGCCGGCCGCATCGAACTGGAATATGGCGATCTGCTCGACGCCCCGGCCCTGGCCGCCATCATCCAGCGCCAGCAGCCGGACGAGGTCTATCACCTGGCGGCGCAATCCGTCCCCGGCGACAGCTGGAACCAGCCGCTGGTCACCGGCGAGATCACGGCACTGGGCACGGTGCGCATGCTCGAGGCCGTGCGCCTGCACAAACCCGACGCGCGCTTTTACCAGGCCACCAGCCGCGAGATTTACGGCGGCGTGGCCGAGGCAGTCGTCGACGAAGACACACCCTTCCACGCCAACAACCCTTACGGCATCGCCAAGCTTTACGCCCACCAGATGGTCGTCAACTATCGCGAGTCCTGGGACATGTTCGCCTGCGCCGGCATGCTCTTCAACCACGAAAGCCCGCGCCGCGGCCTGCATTTCGTCACGCGCAAGGTGACCATGGGCGCGGCCTGTATTCGTCTCGGCATCAGCACGCCGCCACTGAACGAGGCCGGGCAACCACTGGTGCAGGATGGCTGCCTGCAACTGGGCAACCTCGATGCCTGGCGCGACTGGGGCTACGCAAAAGAGTACGTTGAAGCCATGTGGCTGATGCTGCAGCAGGACGAGCCGCGCGACTACGTCATCGGCACCAACACGGCCTGGACGATTCGCGATCTCTGCCGTATCGCCTTCGCGCAGGTCGGACTGGACTGGGAGCAGCACGTCGTCACCGCCGAGCAGTTCCTGCGCCCCACTGAAATCTTTGCCCAGCGCGGCAATCCGGCGCGGGCGAAGGCCGACCTGGGCTGGGAGCCGCGCGTCGGCTTCGAGGAACTCGTCGGCATGATGGTCGACGCGGACCTGAAGCTGCTGGGCGGCTAGCCGCCGCGCGGGAACGCGTTGTCGTAAGAGCCAGGGACGCGCGTTGGTTCCGGCGGTTGCGGCACATTGGCAGCCAGCGGCAGCGAAGGCAACCAGGCATCCGTCTGCAGCGCGCCCAGCAACACCCAGCCAACCACCTCGCCGTATTCAATTTTCACCCACGCGTTGTAGGGACTGCGTTCCAGCAGGGTCACTTCGCTGCCGGCCGGCAAGGAACCCAGCAGCGTGAAGCGGACGTGCGGGCCGCTGCGCAGGTTGACGCCGGTCGGCGCGATCACGAGACCGCTACCGCCCAGTCTGCCATAGCGTTGTGGCGGCAGGGGCGTGGCCTCGTAGACCACGTTGATTTCGCCCAGATTCTGAAGCAGCAACTCTGCGAACATCCAGCCGCTCTGCCCGTTCTCGCGGCGCAGATGCAGCCAGTCGCCCGCCGGGTTGCGCCCCAGCACAGTCAGCGTCTCGCCTGGTGCCACGCTGGCCAGCAGCGCGCCCTGCAAGTCCGGCGCCGCGCGCAGATTCACCGCACCGAAGGTGGTGACTGTGCCCGGCTGCGGCAAGTGCAGCGGTCGCGCAAAGAGGCCGACCGGAAGCCCGGCGATGGCAGCATACTCCAGGGGACGAACGTCGCCCGGCGGACCGCCCGCCAGGGCGAAGTCCCCCTGGCTGTTGGGCACATTCAGCTGCAGGCCGCTGCGCAGCGCGCCTTCCTGGCCGCGCGCCAGCACGCGCGCCTCCCCTTCCAGCGCGATGAATTGCGTCTGCGCCGCGACAGTGCGCACGACCAGCGTGCCGCGCAGTTGCAGGGATGCGCCGTTGACGACCAGGTTGACCGTGTTTGCCTCGCCCGGCGACTGCAACACGAGGGCGTTGCCGGGCGCGGCTTTGCAGACCGGGCGCGCCGGGGCCGTCTGCACGAGCAGGGAATGCCAGGCCGGAAAGCCTGCGACAGAGACATCGCGCAGCGTGACTTCGCCGATCAGCAGGGCGCTCAGCGGCAAGGCTGCCGGGCGCAGCCACAGCGGAGCGCCCGCCGGTAGCAGCGGCGCGCTGGTGATCGCCGCCACCGACGCTGCCGGCAGTTGAGCGCTGACCTCACCAGACGCGAAGTCGCCGCCCTTGCGCTCCAGCTGCGGTAGCTCGCCGCCGGCGCAGAGCGTACCCGCGCGCGCTGCCATACAGGTTTCGCCCGCCTGGGCCCAGCTGCGCAACAGCGACTCCACGCAGTCCGGCTCGTCCTGGGCCAGCGTCGCAGACCTCTCCGGGCCAGCGAGCAGGAGGAGCGCGAGCATGAGGGGGAGCAACGAAGATCGCACAGAGCGACTGATTGTACATTTCATGGTGAAGCAGTAGCCCGCTATCTTACTGGGGCTTTGCTTGCCTGTCCACGCACCGCTTCCGTATAATTGACTCTTGTCAGCGCGCAAACGGAGGACTGCCATGACCGACGTGGTCAGTCCGCAGGTGCGCAGCCGTATGATGTCCGGCATCCGGGGCAAGAACACCCGGCCCGAACTGCTCATTCGTAGCAGCCTTCACCGCCTCGGCTATCGCTATCGCCTGCACAGCAGCAAATTGCCCGGCAAGCCCGACCTGGTCTTCCCGCGCTATCACGCCGTCATCTTCGTCAACGGCTGTTTCTGGCACGGGCATGACTGCCACCTGTTCAAATGGCCGACCAGCCGCGCCGAGTGGTGGCGCGCCAAAATCACCCGCACCCGCGCGACCGACGCGACCAGCCGCCAGGCTTTGACTGAGGCGGGCTGGCGCATTCTGGATGTGTGGGAGTGCGCCCTGAAGGGGCGCACACGGCAGCCGCTGGAGCAGGTTATCGGCCAGATCGACGCATGGCTACCCGCGGACTCGCCCGCGCTGGTGATTCGCGGCTGTGACGACGCTGCGCCGAAGCGCGACTGAGGTTACAGCGTCGCGAGCGCCCGCTTCACGCTGTTCTTCGGGCTGACGCTCAACTGCTCGTCCACAACCACGCCTGCGGCATCAAGCACCCAGTGCGAGCGGATGACGCCCATGTACTTGCGACCATACATCGAGCGCTCGCCCCATGCGCCCCAGGCCTCCAGCACCTCGTGCTGCGGGTCGCTGAGAAGATCGTAGGGCAGATTTTCCTCCTGCTTCCACTTGAGCAGGGCCGCGGGCTCGTCCGGGCTGATGCCCAGCACCACAGCATCACCGGCCTCGATCTGCGGGAAGTTGTCACGGAAGCCGCAGGCCTGGGTGGTGCAGCCGGGCGTGGCGGCCTTGGGATAGGCGAAAAGGATGACGCGCCGGCCGCGCAAATCGCTGAGGCGCTGCGGCTGGCCCTCCTGGTTGAGCAATTCGAAATCCGGCGCCTGTTGGCCGATGGCGGGCATGGCTCTCTCCTGACTGTGCTTGCGGGAATTGTGACTCGGGCCAGGCCGCGCGGCAAGGGTCGACTCAGCCCGCCGCAGTTCTGTCCAGCGCCTGCAGCGCGTGCGCCACGCTTTCATCCGGGCTGATGCTGATTTGCATGTCGACGAGCAGGCCTTCCTCGTCGATCACCCAGAAAGAGCGGCGGGCGACAGGCAAGTTGATCAGGCCAAAGAGCGAGGCGCCGGCCTGCCATTGGCGTATGACGCGCTGCTGCGGGTCGCTAAGCAGATCGTAGCCCAGCTGACATTCGCTGTGCCATGATTTCAGTTGGGCGGGCTGGTCTGTGCTGATGCCAAGTACGACGGCGTTGCCGGACTTGATGCGCGGCAATTCATCGCGGAAGCCGCAAGCCTGGCGCGTGCAACCGGCGGTGCCGGCTTTGGGGAAGGCGAAGATCACGACCTTGCGGCCGCGCAGGTCGCGCAGGCGCACAGCGACGCCGTCCTGGTTGGGCAACGTGAAGTCCGGTGCTTCCTGCCCGATCTTAATCATGTGTTGCTCCTTGCTCACTTTTGCTTCAGCCTAACCCGGTTCAGCTCAGCGTGATTGTCATCAGCGGGATGTGGTCTACGCCGTCGGGTGTGAGCAGGCGCTGACCCGTATCTCGTCGATACCAACCATTGATGAGCCGGTACTCCCCCGCAGGTAATGTATCCGGCAGATGCAAGCGGAATTCACGGCTGAGGATCGTTTCCTGCGGATCATCCCAGTCGGCAGTCGTGCGCCGCGTGCCTGGCATGGGCGGCCCGTTCGCCTGGGCGACAAGATTGCCCGCTTCGTCCAGCAGGTGGTTGAAGACGATGTATTCCCCATCCGTCGGCGCGTCAGCCTTCCAGTAAAGCTGGAAAGGCAATTCAACGCCGGCCCGCGCAACTGATGCGTCCAGGTCGTGGCCGATCAGGCGGATACTGCCCAACTGGCTCGCAGCTTCCGGCTGTGACTGCTGCATGGATTGCAAGGCCAGCACTACCATGGAGGGGCCGCGGAATGATTCTGAGGGCGGCCAGGCCTTCAGCAGTGTGGTGCCGGCAAGATAGCCCTGCGGGTCATCTTTCAGTAATGCTTCATATTCGTACCAGGGCAGGATAGCAAAGCTGACGTTTTCTGATCGCCATTCCTCCAGGGAACGTTCGACCAGATTATGCTCGCCGACATAGGTGAAGGAGGTTTCGCCGGCGTATCCACGCCACTCACGATTGAGGGTCTTGTGATTCTCGATTGTGGCGATGAATTTACCGGGCGCAAGCGTGGTGTCCGCCCAGGCCGCGAGCTCGTTACGACGGTCGGGCAACGTGTGCTCGTGAGCATTCGCCAGCGAAGCCTGCAATGAGGGCAGCGCCAGGATCAGCAGCGCGAGGGGCGCGAGCCGGGCCCACCGTGACGCAACCCTGCCGGACGACCAGTCGCGCAGTGCCCGCAGCCACAATGCCCAGCCGATTCCGGCCAGTAGCGTCAGCAGGGATGCCGGGGCCAGCATCTGACGAGCATCGGTCCTGCCAAACAGACTCAGCCCGAACATCCACGCCAGCATCGCAAGCACGGGCAGGACCAGGCAGTGGCGGATCTCCCGGTTGCGCCTGAGCGCAAGCATCGCGAGACCGGCACAACCAGGCAAGAGCAGTCGCAGGTCCAGCGGGTGCAAGAGCTGTTCCAGGTTGATGAGCAGGACCTCAAGTGAGGGAATCCCCACGCTGGTTGTGTGCTGGCGCCAGTTCGGCGGCGCGCCCGGATCAGGCGGTGCCAGAATGGGCGTGAACAACAACAGCCAGGCGAGGAAAAGTACAAAGCGCAGGATATTGCCGGTCACGACACGCCGCATCACGTCCCGCTCGACAAGCGGCGCCAGCAAAATGACCGGCGTCAAAAAAATAGCCTGATACTTGAAGAGGATTGCCAGCATCAGCGCAAAAACAGCATACGTCGTCCAGCGCGCCCGACTGGTAAAGGATACCCGCAAGTGTCAGCCACAACGACAGCACGACAAGGCAAGAGACGAAGATATCCGGCAACGCAAGCCTGCTAATCGTTACGAATGCCGGCGTGACGGCCCACATTGCCGCAGCCAACAGACCCGCGGGCGACCCGGCCATGTGGTAGCCGAATAGCGCCATTAAAACAAGCAGGACGACACTGGTGGTTACAGAAATCAACAGTACTATCCGGATGACGGTGGCAGGCGGCTGCGCGGGATCCTGAAACAGGCGAACAGATATGTAATTGAGCGCAACGATACCCGGTGGGTAGGAATCATGGCCCAGCGGACGGGCCGTCCCCCAGTCCACAATCATACGCGCAGCGAGATTGTGGTTGGGTTCATCGGGGTGGTCAATGTAAGGCAGGCTGAAATTGTAGCCCGTATAACGCAGCCCGGCCCCCAGCAGCAGAATGAGCAGCAGTGCCAGCCACCAGCGTCGCGCTGACCATAGAGGCCGAAGTGGAGCAATGTGCGCTTCTGCTGCGCTCATTGCTGGCCAGGCTTCATCGTATCTCTGTTGAACACCCTACTCCTCCAGGCGCGCAACGGCGAAGCGCGCCTCGTGCAGGTATTCCACCAGCTCCACGCGGTAGGGCGCCAGTTCCGTGCGCAGACGCTCCAGCGCGTCCACGCCTTCCTCGAACTCCAGCACCAGCGCCGGGTGGCCCGCCTTCAGCTCGGCGGCCAGGGTCTTCACCTGCAGGTTGCGGAAATCGGAGTCGATCAGCGTGGCGGCGGCGCGGCTGACCCCTGCGCCCACCAGACCGCCAGCCAGCAGCGCTGCGGCCAGCGCGGCCAGCGACCATCCTCCTGGCAAGGCCAGGGCGCCCTGTTGCGCCACGCCGACGGCCATCATGACAGCGCCCAGGCCGCCGCCGGCGAGCACCACCTCTTTTGAGCTGATGTCGTCGTCGAGCACTACGATTTCACCATCGCGCGCCCGCGCGATGATGACTGCGTGGCGCAGCGCAAGGTCGTTCAGTTCGCCGATGTGATCAAGCGCCTTGCCCAAAATCACGCGCGAGGGAAAGACCGCGACGATCATTTCCTCAGTCATGCGAGTTGGCTCCTGCGAGTTGCCGGGCAACGCCTGGCGCCCTCCCCCGGGCGCAACTCGCGATTGTACGAAAGGCTCCGGCGCCGGTCAAGCGACGCGGCCGGCGCCCGTCACAGATCATCCCTGGTATGGATGAAGAGCGCTTTCCGCTCGTTCACCAGCGTGAAGTCGAAGCCCACGGCGCGGAAAAACTTTTCGTTGGAAGTGATGGCCATCACTTCCAGGATCCTGCGCTCGCGCGCCATTGCCACGCAGGTCTCGACCAGGCGCCGCCCCACGCCCATGCTACGCAGCTGCGACGCGACCACCAGACTGCGCACCTCCGCCAGGCGGGACGAATACACTTCAAGCGCCGCGCAGCCCACCACTTCCCCGTCCAGGTCGGCGATGACGAAGGTGGGCAGCAGATACTCAATTTCCTCGGTCGCGCGCTGCATCAGACGCCCGGTAGCGACATGCGGCTCGATGAGCGCCCGAATGGCGTCCACGTCTTCGGCGCGCGCCATGCGCAGGACAAGCTCAGGCTTCAGGTCTGTCGTCGCCACCGAAGAAATCTGCCTCTCTGTCCCTCGCGCCTGGCAAGTATACATCAGCCGGTTGACAGGCCCTTAATACCCTTGTGTGCAGCCTGCCGGGTAACGCGGCAGTTTACGCTTCATCATCGCCACGCCGTTTGCGCCGCGTCTGCAGCAGCGCGGACGTCGTGCTGAGGCCGGTGCGCGCAGGACGACGGCTGCCTGACGGCCCGACCGGGTCACTTGTGGATGACGGGGCCTCACTCTGCGGCGCTGCCCCGGCAGCCCTGTCTGACTGAGGCGCCAGGCCGATGTTTTCCGCCCGTCCGCGTCCGCGGTCTCTGGCGACCATCAGGCTGGCGAGGCGCTCGCCGGGGCCTTCAGACGTGAGCGGGCGCCGGAAGCCGAAGAGCGCCATGCGCAGGCGGCGCAGATCGCCGCGCGTGACGATGACGCGCCGCAGGGCGATGTCCAACGGCAGCAGCAGCAGGGCCGTCAGCAACAACCAGGGCCAGAGCGGCGTCCAGGCCTCGCGCGCCTGCAAATTATGTTCGAAGGACAGCGCCGGGCTCTCCGTCATGTCGCGGCCGCCGGTCAGCGCGGCAATGTCGCGCAGGAGATTGCGATCCGCGCCGCGCGTGCCGCTGGCGCCGCTGTCGTATTCTGGCGAGTAGCCGCGCACCCAGCCGGCGGTCTGCGCGAACTGCTGCAGAACCCCGTCCACGAAGCCTTCGCCCTGGATGTTGATGAACCAGGCACCTTCCTCCGCCGGCGTGAACAGGGCCTCGTAGCGACCGGGCGCGGCCTGTTGCAGCACGAGCTCGTCCGTCTCCTGCTGCAAACTCACCAGGCGCGCCTGCAGGGTCAGCCCGTTGAGGAAGTCGCCCGCGTCATCGCGCGCATCCACGATCAGCCGCGCCCGCTCCCCTTCCGGCTGGACGCGCGTCTCGAGCTTGTCCGTGCGGCCTGCGGTCAAGGTCCAGCGCAAGGCCTGGCCCCAGAAGCGCGGGAAGCCATCCCAGCCTGTCCAAGCGGAGCCCCAGCGCGCCCCGGCGTCGCTGGTGAAGGCCAGCGCGCGCCCGAGGCCGTACTGCCAGGTCGCCAGCAGTGGATCGTGCCAGGGACCGGGACCGGTGAGGATGACGCGCGCGGTCTGCTTGGGCGTGCTGGCGACGTAGCCGCGCAGGCCCGGCAGACCGTCTATGCCGCTCAACACCGGGCTGGGGGCGATCTGCTGCGCGAAGAAGGGCTCCTCGACCAGATAGGAGCGGCTGGCCAGCACGGTCTCCATGGTGAAAATGGTGGGGATGTTGGCGATTTGCCGCACCTCGTGATAGTTGCCGCCGCCGGCCTCCGCCATCTCCTGCAAGAACTCCGCCCCCTCGCCGATGGAGATCACCGAGGTCGTCACGCTCGAGCTCTGGTTGAGCTGCTCGCTGAGTTCCACCAGCCCATCCGGTTTGGCGCCGCCGTCGGTGAGCAGGATGACGTGTTTGCGTTGCGAAGGCTCATCGCTGATGGCCTGCGACACCAGACGCAAGCCTGCCAGGATGTCGGTGCCGCCGCCCGCGCGCAGGGTCGCCACCAGACGTTGCAGCCCGAGACGGTCCAGCACCGGTTGTAATTCCGCGATCCAGGTGCCAACCGTGTCGAAGGAGACGACGCCGGCGCGGTCCGATGGCTGCAGAAAGTCGAGCGAGCGGATGATGGCCTCCTTGGCCAGCTCGATGTTGGCGACGCCGGAGGGGCCGCGCATGCCCATGCTGCCGGAGCGGTCGATGAGGTAGGTGATGGTCAGCTGCGGCAGACGCTGCTGGTCGCGGATCTGCATCTCCAGTGGCAGCACATCCTCCAGCGGCGTCTGGTACCAGCCGCCCGGCGCAAAGGCATCCGGCCCGCCGATAGCTACCAGTCCGCCGCCCAGGTCCCGAACATAGCGCTCCAGCGCCTCCATCCGGCCGCGCCCGAGCGCCGTCGCCGACAGGTTCGCCAGGATGACGCTCTCGTATTGCAACAGCGGTGCCAGCCCCAGGGGCAGCTCGCGCGGCCGCATGTGTTCCACGATGACGCCGGCCCGCTCCAGCGCCGGCAGCAGATGCAGGGCTTCCGCGTCATCATCCGTCAGCAACAGGGCGCGCGGCGGCCCCACCACGCGCGTGAAGGTGGCCAGCTGGTTGTTCTGGTAGAAGCCATCGCTGCCCTGCGGATCAATGCGGGCGCGGATGTCGCGGAAGCCGTCGCCGGAGCCCGGCAGCGTCAGTGTGTAATTATTCGTCCCGGCGCGCAGTTGCAGCGTCTCGCGTTGCAGGATGTTGCCATTGTCCAGCACAGTGAGGGCGGCGTCAGTATCCGCCCCGGCCAGCACGGAGAGGGTCACGTCGAAGGGCTGGTCGGCGCTGACCACGGCCGGCGCGTCGAGGACGGTGAGCTGCACCTCGGGCCCGGGCGGCCGCGCAAAGACGACGTAGCTGATCTCGATGCCGGAGGCCGCGGCCTGGCGCGCCGCCGCCGGCGCGTCTCCCAGCGTGGCGCGGCCGTCGCTGAGGATGATGAGACGGCGGGCGGCATCGCCCGGCAGTAGTGCGCTGCCGTGGCGGATGGCCGCCGCCAGGTTCGTGTTGCTGCGCGCAGGTTGCGACTGCAAGGCGCCTGGCTCGCGCAACGTCCCGGGCACGCGCTCGGTGAAGGGCTGCGCGCCGAAAGCGACGATGCCGGCCAGGTCGTCCGGCCCCATCGCCTCCATGGCCAGCTCCACCCAGGCCAGTTGCGCCTCCTGCAGCTCCGGCCCGAGGCTGTCAGATACGTCGACGAGAAAGACCACCGCCAGGCGGTCGGCGGACTGGCTGAGCTGCACGCCGGACAGCGCCAGCACAATGCAGAGCAGAATCAGGACGCGCAGAATAGTGCTGGCCGTATCGCGCGCGCGGCGGAAACGTTGCCGCGGCCAGCCGAGCCAGATCAGCGGCGGCAGGAGCAGCAGGAGCCACAGCGCCAGCGGCGTCGCCAGGGTCATGAGCGTTGCGGACGCAGCGCCAGCGGCGCGCGCCGGCGCTGATACACGATCCACTCCAGCAAGAGCACGAGCAGCGCCAGCAGGGCCGCCAGCGGCCAGAACTCCAGCTGGCCCTGCTCCTCGCGCGCGCCAGGCGCGACGCTCGCCTGGCCGAAGAAGAGCATTTCGCGCGGCAGAATGTCGCTCTCGGCGGGGTCGAAGAGGTTGACGACGAAGGACTGGCTGCGCGTGACCGCGCCGCCTTCGATGACCTCAAGCGTGTAAATTCCCGGCTGCTGCGTCCCGGCGAAGAGCAAGGGCCGCCGCGCCAGCGACAGCTCCTGCAGCGCCCCGTCCGGCAGCCGCACGCGCAGGGCCTCCGCGCCGGGCGGCGGGCGCAGTTGCAGGGCGTCGCCGACAGCCAGGCTTTCGCGCGCGGCCAGCAGGCTCTGCGGCGCGAACCAGTCGAGCAGATTGGCCATCAGCACCGGCCAGGCGATCTGCAGCGCGAGGTCGCTGCGGTGGACATCGAAGGTGAAGATGGCGACCTGGCGCCCGTCGATATCACCGGCCAGCAGCAGCGGGCTGCCGTCCGCCTCGATTAACGTCTGCGCCCAGGGCGCGTTCACCGGCAACCAGCGCTGCACGCTGACGTCGTCGAGATCGACGAAACGGGTGCGCGCGTCGCCAGGCGCAAGGCGGATGTCCTGCGCGTTTTCCTGCATTTCGCCCAGCCTGAAAAGCGCGTTGCCCCGTTGCGGATTGATGAACAAGAGATCGCCGGGCGGCAGCTGCGCCGGTTGCCAGCGATCCAGGATAGTCAGGTCGTAGGGCTCGCGCGGCAGTCCGGCCCCCAGGTCGCCGCGAAAGGCCTGCACGCCCGGCAGACTGCGCAGCACCTCCTCGACGAAGCGGTTGCCCTGCGTCAACAGCAGGACGCGGCTGCTCTCACCACTATCGACCAGCGCCCAGGCGCGGTCATCCTGCTGCAGGTGATCGGGAATGTCGGAGGCGACCGGCACGGTAAGGCTGGCCTCGATCTCGCGGAAGCCTGACGGCAGGGCATCGACCACCAGCGGCAGGTCCGCGCCGGCCGCGACCTCGTGATAGGCCGAGGCGACCAACTCGCCGTCGACCCGCAGGCTCAGCACCACCTCGGCGTCCTGCGCGCCGTAGTTCGTCACACGTGCGAAGAGCTGTGGCGGCTGCGCCGCGCGACGACGCGTGGCCAGAGCGGTGATGGCCAGGTTTTCGCCCGACGTCCCTACCGGCAACCAGGTCACCCTGGCCGGCAGCTCAGGCAGCAACGCCGCATCGCCCAGGCCGCCATCGCTGACGATGACGAGGCTGAATTCGCTGGCCTCGGCCATGCCGCCCAGCGCCAGGGTGAGCGCGGCGGGCCAGTCGGCGCTGCCCCGGCCTGGCTGCGCGTTGCTGATGGCCGTCTGCAGGGCGAGCCGGTCGTTGCTGGCCGCGGCCAGCAGTTGCGGCTGTTCTGCCACACGGATGAGCGTCAGGCGGTCGTCGGCTGCCAGGGCAGACACCACCGCCTGCGCCTCCTGCTGCGCCGCGCGAAAGCGCGTGCCGGCCGCCACGTCGCCCGCGTTCATGCTGGCCGAGGCATCCAGCAGCAGCACGATCTGGCCGCTGCCCGAGGCCGGCACAGTGATGAAGGGCCGCGCCAGCGCGAAGACCAGCGCCGCCAGAATCAGCAGTTGCAGCAGTAGCAACAGGTTGCGGCGCAGGCGCTGCCAGGGCGTGTTGGCCTCGGTGTCCTGCAGCAGCTGCTGCCACAGCATGATGCTGGAGACCTCGATCTCCTGGCGACGCAGACGCAGCATGTAGAGCAGGATGACCGGCAGGGCCAGCAGGCCGCCGGCCAGTGCGAGCGGCGTCAGCAGTTGCATGCGTCAGCCTCCCGCGCAGCCCGTCGCGCTCACCGGATCACACCCAGGCGCCGCAGGTCGCGCAGGATGATGCGCTCCCAGGGCTCTTCGCTGCTGACGGAGAGATAGTGTCCGCCGCCCTGCAACAACGTGCGCCGCAACTGCGTGCGCCAGTCATCAAGGCGCTGCGCGTAGCGCGTGCGCATGGCCGCGTCGATCGTCACCTCGCGCGCCGTGCCGCTCTCGACGTCGATGAGCCGCAGGTCACCGGTCACGGGCGGCTCGATCTCGTCGGGCGCCAGCAGATGCAGCAGCAGCAGTTCGTGGCCCGCCGCGGCCAGCTCGTTGAGCGCCTCCGTCAGGCTGACCGTCGTGAGCATGTCGCTGATCAACACAAACAGCCCCGGACGCCGGCTGCGCAGCGCCTGTTCGCGCAGGGCCGCGTCGAGATCGACCGCGCCCGCCGGCTGCAGGCCCTCGATGAAGGTCAACATGCGCAGGCTGTGGCCGCGGCCGCGCAGGGGGCCGAAGGTCGCGTTGCCCGCAGCGCTGACGCTACTCAGCCGCGTGCGGTCGTTGCTGGCCAGCGCACACCAGGCCAGCCCGGCCGCCAGACGCTGCGCATGGCGAAACTTGTGCCGGTCAGTGTCCTCCGCCCCCTGCGGCCAGTCCATGCTGGCGGAGGCATCGATGAGGATATGCAGCGCCAAGTCTTCCTCGTCTTCCAGCAGCTTAATGTAGGGCCGCTGCAGGCGGGCGTAGATGTTCCAGTCGAGGCGGCGCAGGTCGTCGCCGCGAGCGTAGTTACGGTAGTCCGCGAACTCGATGCTGGTACCGCGCCGCGTTGAGCGCCGTTCGCCCTTCATGGCGCCGGCGCGGGCGCGCTGCGACCAGAGCATGACCTGCTCCAGCTTGCGCAGCGTGCGTTCGTCGAATACGCGCGGTTCGGCCATCTGCCGGCGCTCAGGCGGGCTGGCGGCTGACGGACTGCAGCACTTCGCGCACGATCTCGTCCGGGTCCGCGCCCTCGGCGAGGCCCTCGAAGTTCAGCAGCAGCCGGTGGCGCAAGGCCGCCGGCGCGACCGCCTCGATGTCCTCCCAGGCGACGTTGAAACGGCCTTCCAGCAGGGCGTTGACCCTGGCGCCGATGATCAGCGCCTGGGCGCCGCGCGGGCTGGAGCCGTAGCGCACGTACTGCCGCACCTGTTCCGTGGCCCAGGCTTCCTGCGGATGCGTCCCGACGATGAGGCGCGCCACGCGTTCTATCAGATGGCTGGCCACCGGCGTCTGCAGGGCCAGGCGCCCCATCTGCAAGACCTGTTCGCCGGTCGCCACACGCCCCGCCTGCGCCTCCTCCGCGCCGGTGGTGCGCTCGAGGATGTCGACCAGCTCCTCCGGCCGCGGGAAGTCGACGCGCACCTTGAACATGAAGCGATCCAGTTGCGCTTCCGGCAGCGGATAGGTGCCTTCCATCTCCAGCGGGTTCTGTGTGGCCAGCACAAAGAAGGGGTCCTGCAGCTGGTAGCTATGCCCGGCCACGGTTACCGTCTTCTCCTGCATGGCTTCCAGCAGGGCGGACTGGGTCTTGGGTGTGGCGCGGTTGATTTCGTCGGCCAGCACCAGGTTGGCGAAGACCGGCCCCCGGTGGAAGCGGAAGAGGCGGCTGCCATCCTCGGCCTCCTCCATGATGTCCGTGCCAGTGATGTCCGCCGGCATCAAATCGGGCGTGAACTGGATGCGCGTGAACTTCAAATCCAGCGCCGCACCCAGGGTACGGATGAGCATGGTCTTGCCGAGGCCGGGCACGCCTTCCAGCAGCGCGTGACGGCCACTGAGGATGCAAATCAGCACGCTGCGCACCACCTCGCGCTGGCCAACGATCACGCGGCCTACTTCAGCCTCGATCGACTGCGCGAGCGCGCCAAAAGCCTCGAGGTTCAAATCATCCGCCATGTCCGCTCCTTGTTCGTAGCGTTACTGTCCCGGCTCAAGCGCGCTGAAATAATCGTGTACCACGTCGCGCAGCCCCAGCGGAATGTAGTCGCTTTCCAGCGCCCGGCTGGCCGCATCGCGATAGTCGCCGAAGATCTGGTTCCAGGGCACCAGCGCCTCGCCGGAGGGATTAGGCGCGAAGTCGCCTTCCACCAGGGGGGCATCGCCCGGGTCAGTCTCGAGGAAGAGCTGCGGGCCTTCCGCTGCCCCGATGCGGCGCGGCGCGTAGACCGGCGCAAATTCGCCCTCGCCCAGGCCGTCGGGGTTGTTGTTTTGCGCCGGCGGCGCGCCCAGCTGGCCCATGCTGCTCTCGTCGCTGCCTTCATCGCCGGGGGAGTCACCGGCCTGGCCGCCCACGCCCGGCACACTCTCTTCGCTCTCGCCCACACCGCCCAGATCACCACTGGGCTGACTGCCCTGCTGCGCGCCAGCCTGCCCGTTATCCTGGTTACCGGGCTGCGCGCTGCTGCCCGGCAGGGCAGCAGGCTGCGCGCCCTGGTCAGATTGCTGACTGCCCTGCTCGCCACGCGCCTGGCCAGGCTGGGCGATGTCTCCACTTTGCGAGAGCTCATTCATGGCGGGCGACTGCTGTGACAGGCTGGGCGGGCGAGAGCCTGACCGCTGCATCTGGCGCGCGATCTGCTCCGCGCTGCCGCGCATCTGCTGCGAAGCCGCCTGCAGCCGTTGCTCCGAACCCATGTCGCGCGTCAACTGTTGCTGCTGCTGCGAGAGCAGCTGGCTGGCCAGTTGCGCGCTGTTGCTGGCAGCCTGAAACTGGCTGTCGCGCAAGGCCTGCGCCGCCTGGCGCAGGGCTTCCGCCAGCAGCGGGTTACTCTCCTCCAGCGCCGCCGCCGCGCGCTCCAGTCTGGACGCCGTGTCTTCGCCGTCCGGCAGCGATGGCAGCGCGTCCTGCAACTGCTGCAGCGCAGCCGCCAACTCCGCACCCGTCGCCGCCTGCGCGCTTGCCAGCGCCTGCATTTGCTGGCGAATGCTCTCGCTCAGGCTCAGGGCCTGCTGTTCAAGCTGCTCTGCGCTCTCAGCCAGCGCAGCAAACGCTTCCTCCGGCGACAGGGCTTGCTGGCCCAGCACCGCAGCCGTGCGTTCCAATTCACGCGACAGTTGCTGGCGCAATTCCTCGGGCAAGGCGCTGTCACGCTCCAGCTCTTCGCTGATGCGCTCGACCGTGGCGGCCGCTTCGTCAATGGCGGCCTCCTGCGCGTCTGTCTGGCCGGCAGTCGAGACTCCCGTGACGGGCAGGCGCAACATAAGCCCGAAGGCGAGCAGCGCCAGTAGCACCAGCGCCCAGGCGCGCCGGTCACTGCGCAGCGGCAAATGCGCGCGCGCGTCCACGGTCTGGGCGCGGGCGCGGGCATCGGCGATCTGGCGCGCGGCCAGTTCGGCGCTGCTGTGAATGCGGCCCTCGATCAGTTCCAGCGCCGTCGAAAGCCGCTCGTTCAACGAAAATTTCTGCTCAAACTTGCGCGCCAGCGGCAGTGAGGGCCGCGGCCGTAGCCAGATGTGCGCCAGCAGCAGCAGCAACCCCGTCCCGACCAGCAGCCCGCCTGGCAGCAACAGCTCGTCGGCCGGCGCAGCGAAGCGCAGCCGCGTCCACAGCGCCAGCGCGACCCCCGTCGCCAGGCCGGGCAACAGGCTGCGCGGCAGCCAGAGCCAGGTGCGTTGCAGGCGCTGGCGGCGTTCCCAGCGTTGCAGCAACTGCGTGAGGGCCGAGAGCTGCTCGTTTCCGCCAGGGCCGGTGGCCAGGCGGGCCATCAGGCCTCGACCTTGCGCATGCGGCGCACCGCCAGCGCGACCAGCACGGTCGCGATCAGCAGGTAGAAGACCACGAGGCTGATCCAGGGCGATACCAGCGGGATGGTGCTGCCGTCGCTGCTGAGCACCAGCGTCCACAGGCCGGCCACGTTGCGGTCCGCCAGCAACTGCTGGCTCACCAGGGCGGTGGCCACCGGATTCAGACTGACGAGCAGGAAGCCGAGGTAGATGAAGATCGCCTCCACCACCGGCGAGGCGAGGATGCCGGAGCCGAAGCCGGAAGACGCGTTGACGAAGGCGTTGAACAGCGGCAGGCCCAGCAGCAGCGGAATGCCGAAGAGCAGGCCCAGCGCGACCGTATAGGAACGTATGCTGGCTGTGAGGGTGCGCGGCGTGTAGGCCGAGAAGTAGATGCCCAGCGTGCCCAGGGCGATGGCCGTCACCGCCAGCACCACGAATGAAATGACCAGCTCCGCCAGGGTCACGCCGCCGAAGAGGAAGGCGATGCTTTGCAGCGGAATCGACGAGAAGAGCAGCAGCAGGATGTAGCCCAGCGCCGACTCCAGCTTGCCGATGACCAGCGCCGGCCGCACCAGCAGCGTGGTCTGCAGCAGATCCCAGGTGCCGTATTCGCGCTCGCCGGTTATGGCGCCAGAAGTGAAGGCTGGCGCGATGAAGAGAATCAGCAGCAGTTCGATGCTCACCAGACCGAGAAAGAGCACGCGCCCGATCGCGCCGATGGAAGCCGACCCGCTGCTCTGTATCGTGCCCGCGCTGAAGACGAGGTAGAGCAGCGCGGTGAAGGCGCTCATCAGGCCGAGGTAGACCGTGAGCACGATGAAGGAGCGCGGGCCGCGCATACGCCCGCGTAGCTCCTTGCGCATGACCGGGTTGACGCGGAAGCTGCGGGCCTCGCGCAGGGCCAGCGCCAGCGCCCAGGCCCCCGGCACCAGGGTCACAATGCCCAGCGCCAGGCCAGCCAACAGCAGGCCAACCAGATTTATCGCCAGCAGCAGCGCGATGCCCGGCAGCGCCCAGAACTCTCGCGCCAGCACGCCCGTCATCAGCACCAGCAGCAGGCCGCAGTTCACCAGCAACAACAATATGACGATGGCCAGCGCGCTGGCCGGCGCCAGCTCCAGGCCGCCGGCCAGCAGATTCTGCGCCGTGGCGAAAACGCCTGGCAAGAGGCGCAGGCCGCCCGCCAGCGCCAGCAACAAAAGAAAGGCGAGCACGGCGCCGTTGGCCAACGCGCCACCCAGCAGCACGCGCGCGATACGCAACAGCGCCCGCTCGCGCGGGTCCAGCGCTTCCTCCGGTTCGTCGATCAGCTGGACGCCGGAATCGGTCATGCTCAGCTGACGACGCCCCGGGTCACATTCATGAAGAGCGACTCCAGGTCCTTCGTCTCCTCCTGGAAGCCAAGCACGCCGACGTCCGCCAAGGCCAGCGCGCGGTTGAGGCCCGCCACGCCGACGTCATCGCCCTCGTAATGGACGGCCAGGCGCGTCCGGTCGTCGCGCGGTTCCAGCAGGTTAATCTCCAGCACCTGCGGCAAGCCCTGCAGCAGGCCGCGCACCGTCCCGACCGCAGCGCTGTCGGCCAGGGTCACGACGATCTCGCGCCAGGGCGTCAGCTGTGCGCGCATATCCGCCACGCTGCCCTGGATGACCATCTGGCCGGCCTCGATGATGCCGATGTGGGTGCAGATCTCGCTGACGTCCGCCAGGATGTGCGAGGAGAAGAAAATGGTCTTGCCCATGCCCGCCAGTTCGACCAGCAGCTCGCGGATTTCGACGCGGGCGCGCGGGTCGAGGCCTGAGGCGGGCTCGTCGAGGATGAGCACCTCGGGGTCGTGCGCCAGCGTGCGCGCCAACGAGAGGCGCTGCTTCATGCCCCGGCTGAGTTTGTCGACCATGTCATCGCGACGATGCGTCAGGTCCACCAACTCCAGCAGATCATCGATGAGGCGGCGGCGCTCGTTCTCGGGGATGTCATAGCAGGCCGCGAAGAAATCGAGGTATTCCCAGACGCGCATGTCGTCATAGACGCCGAACTCGTCCGGCATGTAGCCGATGGCGCGCCGCACCGCGCGCGGATGCGCCGTGACGGAGTAGCCGGCCACGTGGGCCTGGCCCTCGCTGGGCCGCGTCAGCGTGGTCAGCACGCGCATGGTGGTCGTCTTGCCCGCGCCATTGGGGCCGACGAAGCCGTAGATCGCGCCCTCGGGCACTGCCAGCGAAAGCCCGCTGACCGCCGTGAAGCGCGCGTAACGTTTGACCAGCTCCCTGGTTTCAATAATCAGGTTCATGCGCCCTGCCCCGTCGCCATGGCGTCAGTATACCTGAAATAGCCCTCCTGCTCGATCGCGAGGCGGTCCATACGCAGCGAACCGCCAGTCCCGTCCAGGACAAGACGCAGCAGGACAGCATTCTGCGCGCCCAGCAGGGCCTGGGGCGCCTGGATGACTACCGAGCGCGTGGTGCTGCGCACTGTCGGCCGGCGCAAGGTGACGGGACGCCAGCGGCCCGTTCGCCAATCCCACAGCTCCGGGAAGATTTCGTCGGGGCCGGTGGTTCTCAGGTTGAGGATGACGTGCAACGCCTCCACCTGCGCCAGCTGCGCCAGCGGCTGGGGCGTGAAGCGGTAGACCACCTGGTCGCCGGGCTGCAGATCAGTGTTGACCGGCGAGGAATTACCCGAAAGGCTGTTACGCTCCTGCGCGACCCAGGTGAACTGGTCGGCCTCGATGCGCACCAGGTCAGCCGGCGGTTCCTGTGTCACCTCCAGGCCGATGAGGTAGAGCGCGGCGTCATTCGGCTCCCACTGCGCCTCGCCCGGTGCAATCTCCAGCGGCATGGCGCCCCAGCCGGCCAGGAACACCTGGTCGCTGCGCGCGGTGGAGAGGAAGGGGTCGACCATGGCGGCGGAGAGCAGCAACTGACGCCGATGATTTTCCTGGTCGCTGACGTTGGAGCCGGGCCCCTGACGGTAGGCGCGGCTGTTGTAGCGCACGTCCATGATGTCCATCACGCTCTGCTCGCGCGAGGCGAGGCTGCGCGAAAAGCGACTGAAGCGCAATTGTGTGAGCTGCAGCTCGCCATGACGTTCCAGCGGCGCCGGTGCGGCCGGCTGCATGGTGTCAGCGATCAACGGCAACTCGAAGCTGGCGCTCTCGCCAGGCAGCAGCGTTGCGGGCAGGGCCTGGCTCGACGCGCGCGCGAGGATGACCGGCCGGCTGAGCGCGAAGTCGCCTTCGTTGTGCACCGTGCCGCGCAGCAGCCAGTGCCAGGTGGGCTCACCGGTCACCAGGTTGGCTTCGCCCTGGCGGTAGTGCAGCGTGGCCGTGCCGTTGATGGCCGGCGCCGGCACGATGGCCGTACTGTGGAAGGTCGCGATGAAGCTGGCGTCCACGTTGAAGTTCAGGGCGTTGAACTGCTCCGCCTGACGGATGTCGGTGCGGGCCTGAATGCCGGCCGCGAAAGGGTTGGCCGGGATATCGCGCGCCAGCGGCCGCAAGGTGCTGCCTTCAGCCGTAGTCAGGTCGTAGCTGGCGCGCCGCGGCGAGAGCACGCCGACCAGCCCGGTCACCTGGGCGCGCTCACTCTGCGGCCAGGATTGCACCAGCGCCAGGCGGCTGAGCGTGGCCGTGCTGCCGCGCAGGCCAATGCCCACCGACCAGGACAGCGCGCTGAACAGCAGGATGAAGAACGGGATGGTCACCCAGGCCCAGGCGCGCCGGTTGATGCGTCGCAGCACGAGGTAGTTCAGCGGGCCGATCAACGCGACGTAGAACAGCAGAAAGCCGCACAGCGGCAGCAAATCCGGCAAGAGGTCCAGGCCAGGCAGGATTTCGCTGGCGATGGCTGCGCGCTCAAGGTTGGTAATCCCCTGCGACCAGCCGGGCAGCGGCCGACGCGTGGCGGCCAGCGTGAACCACAGCGCATCCAGCCCCGCCCAGTCGTTCAGCGGGGCCGCCAGCGGGTCGGCAGCGAAATAGTCCACCGTACCCAGACCGTATTCGCGGCGCAGCAGCAGCGGCACGCCATCCACCGTTGCCGCCAGCACACGCGCGTCCGCGTGCAGGGCGCCGGTCGCGACCAGGGTTTCGCGGCCAAAGCTGGCGTTCGGGTCACCGGCCAACGCGGCCAGTTGCGCCAGGTCCGCTGTGGACAGGCTGCCTGAGGGCTGCAGCGGCAACAGCTCGGCGAGTCCGGCGGCGGTGGCCTGCCAGCCGGCGCCGCCGGTGACGATCAGGTGGGCGCCGGCCAGCACGCGGTCGGCCAGCGCCTGACGTTGTGCCGTACCCAGCGCGCCAGTGTCAATGTCGTTGAAGAAGAAGGTGTCGACTGACTGCAGGGAGGCCGCCAGCGGCGGCAGACTGGCAAGCTCCCAGGCGGCTCGCCAGGATTGCCGCTCGCCGGGCGCCAGCGCCGCAAGATCGAGCCGTCCGCTGGCCGCATCGCTCAGCAGGACGTGCAGATTGTCCTGCGCCGGCACATGCCGCAGCGGCGCTTCCTGCGCTGCCAGCACCAGGTTGTCATCAGTGAGGAACTCGACGCGCACATTGTTGGCGAAGCTGCGCGCGGTTACATACAGGAAGACGCTCTTGCGCGCCCCGGCGGGCAACTCCACCGCTGTACTGAAGGTATTGCTGAAGGCCTTGCCGGAGGTCTCCGGCCGCACCACCAGGCGGCCGCGCTGGTCGCCGCCCGCGTTGGTGACGCGAACCCGCAGCGGGAACCAGTGGTGTTCGCGGAAGAGGCTGTCGAAGCCCGCTTCAACTTCCAGCGTGATGGCCTGTGCCTGCGCGGGCGCGACGACGCTGACCAGCAGCAGGATGGCAAGCAGCAGCAGGGACAGATTGTGCCGGGGCCACCCCCGGCTCACAAGCGTACCCGGCAGTGACGCACAAATGTGTCACGTTCGGTGAGCGTGACGAGGTTGAAGCCGGGCCAGTGCAGGGGCTCCTTGAAGGGGTCGCGTTGCCCGTACCAGGTGCGCGTCTGGAACCAGCTGCTGCGCACGCTTTGATAGGGGATGCCGTCGCGCAGGGTGAGCACGCTCTCGTGGATGTGGCCGTAGAAGACACAACGCAAACGATCCCTGGCCAACAGCAGAACCTCGTGCAGCGCCTCGCCGTTGCGCAGGACGATGCCGTCCAGCCAGGATACGACCAGTGGCAGCGGGCTGTGATGCACGGCGACTACCAGCGGCCGCGGTTCATCCGCTGCGCAGCGTTGCTCCAGCCAGGCCAGCTGCTCGGGCTGCAGCTGGCCGTAATGTTCGTCCACGGCAGGCGCGCTGCTGTCGAGCAGGAGAAACTGCACGCCGCCCAGCTCGAACTCCTGGTCCGCATGGCGGGCAGGTTCCTCGCGCCCCAGCAAAACGCGCTGCAGCCAGTCGCCCCGGTCGTGGTTGCCTGGCAGGTAGCGCACCGGCATGGGCAGCCGGGCATAGAGCTCGGCAGCCTGCTGGTAATCGTCTTCCTGCTCCGGGTAGCTGTGGACGTCGCCAGTGTGCAGCACGAAGTCGACGTGGCAGGGCAGCGCATTGATCTCGCGCACGAGGGCTTCGGCGCCCGGCCGCGGCAGGATGTCGGTCAGATGCCCGCTCCAGCCAGGGTCCGTCGCCAGGTGCGAGTCGCTGATGTGAACGAAGGTCAGGGGCTGCATGTGTCTACTCTACAGGAGACAGCCATACCGGACAAGACGCTCACAAATTGCCAGGGATCCTGGTGACTTCTCCACACCCCCACCCTGTCCGACTCTTCACGCAGGGAGTCACGCAACTGATCATCCACCGCTCCATCCACCAGCGCGGCGGCGCCCGGACCGTCCGGTAACAGGATGAAATGCTGTGCGTCAATAGGACAGAAGCATCAGGTTGTGCCGAAGCCGGCCTTGCCTTTCAGGCGAACCCGGCAGTGACGCACAAAGGTGTCGCGTTCAGTCAACGTGACGAGATTGTAACCCGGCCACTGGAGTGGCTCCGGGAAGGAATGCTCCTGGTCGAACCAGGTCTGCGTCTGGAACCAGCTGCTGCGCACGCTCTGGTAAGGGATCCCGTCGCGCAAGGTCAGCAGGCTTTCATGAATGTGGCCGTAGAGGACGCAGCGCAGACGCTGCCGCGCCAGCAACAGCACCTCATGCAGCGCCTCGCCGTTGCGCAACATGTAGCGATCCCGCCAGGCCACCGACAAGACCAGAGGTTGGTGATGCAGCGCCACCACCAGGGGACGGGCGTCCTGTGCAGCACAACGTTGTTCCAGCCAGGCCAGCTGCTTCGGCGCAAGGCGCCCGTGGCCCCCGTCCAGGTTCGGGACGCTGCTGTCCAGCAGGAGGAATTGTACGCCGCCGGCCTCAAACTCCTGGTCGGCATGGGGTCCGGGATCTTCACGGAACAGCAGAACGCGCTGCAGCCACAGGCTACGGTCGTGATTGCCAGGCAGATAGTGCACAGGCACGCTCAACTGGCGGTACATTTCCAGCGCCAGCTGATACTCCTCTTCACATTCCGGGTCGTGGTTGACATCGCCTGTATGGAGCACGAATTCAATCGGCGCGGGAAGCGCGTCAATCTCGCGTATCAGGGCTTCAGCGCCCGGGAGCGTAGGACCGCGTTCCGACCCTTTCCTGTCGGGGTCTGTCATTACGTGCGAGTCGCTGATGTGGACGAAGGTCAGGGGTTGCATGCGTTTACTCTACAAGAGACGGGCATACCGGACAAGACGCTGACAACATTGCTGTCAGCATGTCCCTTCACCACACCCCCACCCTTACAGACCCCTCCGCGCGCAGCGGAGGCGCGCAGCAGCGCGTCCATCGACTCCTGCACCGGCGCGGCGGCGCCCGGACCGTCCGGCAACAGGATGAGATGCTGCGCGTTAATACGACAGAAGCATCAGGTTGTGCCGAAGCCGGCCTTGTCTATTATGCGCACCCGGCAGTGACGCACAAAGGTGTCGCGTTCAGTCAACGTGACGAGATTGTAGCCCGGCCACTGGAGTGGCTCCTTGAAAAGATGCTCCTGGCCGAACCAGGTCCGCAGCTGGACCCAGCTGCTGCGCACGCTCTGGTAAGGGATCCCGTCGCGCAGGGTCAGCACGCTCTCGTGGATGTGGCCGTAGAAGACGCAGCGCAAGCGCTGGCGCGCAAGCAGCAAAATGCGATGCAGCGCCTCGCCGTCGCGCAGCACGATGCCCTCAAACCAGGGGACGATCAACGACAGCGGGTTGTGATGCAGCGCGACCACCAGCGGCCGCGGGTCATCTGCCGCGCAACGCTGCTCCAGCCAGGCCAGTTGCTCCGGCTCCAGCTGGCCGTAATGCTCACCGACGGCGGGGACGCTGCTGTCCAGTAACAGGAATTGCACGCCCCCCAGTTCAAACTCCTGGTCCGCATGGCGGGCGGGTTCCGCGCGCCCCAGCAATACGCGCTGCAGCCAGTCGCCCCGGTCGTGGTTGCCGGGCAGGTAGTGCACAGGCACGCTCAACTGGCGGTACATTTCCAGCGCCAGCTGATACTCCTCTTCACATTCCGGGTCGTGGATGACATCGCCCGTATGGAGCAAGAATTCAATCGGCGCGGGAAGCGCGTCAATCTCGCGTATCAGGGCTTCAGCGCCCGGAAGCGTGGGACCGCGTTCCGACCCTTTCCTGCCGGGGTCAGTCATTACGTGCGAATCGCTGATGTGGACGAAGGTCAGGGGCTGCATGAGTTGACTCTGCTCCAGTCGGGCGGGTCGGACAAGCCACTTGCCAACAGACGATTGCGGTTTACCGCAGCTTTCTTCATGGACTGCTTTGCCACGTTCCCTGCCGGCCCGCCTCTCCTTCCAGCAGCGACGCGCGCAGCAGCCCCGCCATCGACTCCTGCACCTGCGCGGCGACCCTCGGGCCGGCCGCCAGCGGCGCGCCGAAACGCAGCATCACCTCGCAATCGCGCCAGCGCGTGAACATCACCTGCAACGTCGCCGCTACCCAGGAACGCCGCCGCCCCTCACGGTAGAGCTGCACCAGCGGCGAACGCAGCGCGCGCAATGAAATTACGCCGCTGACAGCCACCGGCAGAATGGTCAGCTGCGGCACCTGGCGTGCGAAGAGCGCGATGCTCGCCGACCAGTCCGCCAGCGACTGCAATGCGCTGGCGTAGTACGCTGGATCCGGCTCGATTTCACCGGCCGGGAAGTGCAGCAGCGCGCCGCCTGCGCGCAGATGCGCCAGGGCCGCGCGTAACACGCGGATGCGGCGTTCGCCGGCGTCTGCGTCCGGCAGCAGGATGAGATGCTGCGCGATGTTGGGCAGCAACGTCAGAATCGGGCGCTCGGCCGTGATGACCTTCAGGTCGGGCCGTTGCAGCCAGGCGAAGAGCGCCATCGCGTCCATCACGCCGGGATGGTTGCTGACCACCAGCAGCGGGGTGCCGGGCGGGATGGCGGGCAGATCGACCGGCTGCACGCTGCGCGTGAAGTGCGGCAGCAGCCAGTGCGAGGCCTGCACCAGGTCCGTCTCGCCAACCAGACGTTCGTAATGAAAGACGAGGCGCGTGATGTCCCGCGCAGGGCCGCGCACCAGTGGCAGGGCGGCCTCCGGGAAGCGCGGCAGGAAGGCGCCGAGCATCTCGCGCGCGTTATGGCGCAGGGCCTCCGTGAAGTCCGTTGCGCTGACTTCAGCCATTGCCAGCCTCCGCACGTAGGGCGTAGACCTGCGCGCCATCCTGCTCGAACACCAGCGTCAGCCAGGAGGCGTCCGCCACCGTCGAGGCCATGGGCAGCGACCAGGCGTCGGGTTCGTGCCAGCGCCAGGCCTGGGCGAAGCTCTCAGGCGCCGCCACGATCTGCGGCACGAGCACATAGTCGATGCCGGCCTCGGCCAGTAATAGCGCGTGCTCTGGCCTGGCGGGGTCCAGCCAGAAATTGCGCAGGCGTTCCTGCTCGGCCACGCTGGCCTCGTTGCCGCGGAAGAAGGGTTGCCAGCGATAGTAGACGCTGTCGCGCTCGCTGATCACCCCGGCCCAGTCGCCCTCCCATGAGCTGTCCACCGCGCTGCCCGGGAAATTGAGCACGCGGGCCGTTTCGGGTGAGTTCTCGCGCAGCCAGGTCATGGCTGCCACGTCGGCGTGCGAGGCGAAAGCGCCGTGAATGCCGAAATGTTCCTTGCTCAAGACCAGCAGCTGCGGCTGCAACGCCAGCGCCAGCGCAGCCAGCGCAAAGCCGGCAGTCAGCAACGACCAGGCCGCCCGTCGCCATTTTCGCTCTGGCCAGCGCGGAGCAAGCCATTGCCACAGACGCAGCAGGCCCTGACCCGCCAACAGACTGAGTGGGATGAGCGGGCCGTGCCAGGCGATGCTGAAGGGATAGTCGTAGCGGAAAAGCGGCAGCCAGGGGACGATGCGCTCGCTGATGCCGAGAAAGGCGAAGTCCGCGCAGAACAGCAGCCAGCCGAGCGCCAGCAGCGTCGCCTGATCGCGCCGGCGCAGCCCCATGCGCGCTCCAAACAGCGCCAGCGGCCAACTCCACAGGCCGTGAAAGCTGAGCATCACAAGCGCGTGACCGGGGTCGCGCGCAAAGGGCGAGACGATCTCCCCGCCCAGCAGCGGCAGACTGCGCAGCAGCCAGGGGCTGATGATGAGCAGGGCCAGCAGCGGCACGCCGGCCAGCAGCAGCAACCAGCGCCGTAACGACGGCCGCGGCTCGCCGGACCACATCGTGATCAACCAGGGGCCATAGCCGAGCGCGAGGATAATGGTCGTGTCCGGATGTGACAGGACGACGGCGGCCAGCAGCAGCGCGGCAGCGAGCAGGTCCGCGCGTTGGCCATCGCGCTGATAGCGCAGCGCGCAAAGCACGAAGCCCTGCGCGAAGACCAGCGCCAGCAGAGTCGTAAAATGGGAGTCCATGTAGGCGAGGAACAGGCCAAGGCCGCCCGTCAGCGCCAGCGCTACGGCGCGCCCCAGGCGCCGCCCGCCCAGCTCGGAACCCAGGTCATGCGCCAGCCAGACGTTGAGCAGACCCAGCACGGCCGCCAGGGCAAATTGTACCTGGTGCAGGGGCTGGCCCAGCTGCGAACTCAGCCAGGCGCCCAGCAGAGGGAAGCCTGGTGCGTAGAGGTAGCTGATCTCCGGGTGAAAGGGCGCCAGGGTATCGAGGCTGCCGCCCAGGCGCGTCATCAGCGCGAGGTAGCCGAAACCCTGCGCGTCGGTGTCCAGCGGCACGGGCAGGATGAGCGTCGGGAGGGCGAAGAGCGTGGCTACCAACGCGAAAAAGGCCAGGTCCAGCGCGCCAGGCCAGCCCATGTCCGCATCTGCAACCTCGGCGCCCTGCCGCGCTGCGCGCAGCTGGCCGTGGCCCAGCGTCCCGCCCAGCAGCACCACTGTAACGAGCGCGAAGAGCAGATAGTCGATGACCAGCGTGTCCCAGCCGAAGAGCATCGTCCAGCCAGTCGCGCCGCAGAGCACCACGGCCAGCGCCAGCGCCGCGCCCAGGCCGATGCGCACCTGCCTGCCGGGCAGCGCCGGTGCCAGCAACGCGCCGGCCCCCAGCAGCACGCTACCAGAGATGAACATGATCGAGAGCGGAATCATCCGCGACAGTATACACGAGCGCCCGCAGGGTCGGGTCTGGTACCCAGTCATGGATGTGCTATGCTGGCGCAGTTGACCAAGGGAGGTAACTCTATGAAACGCTCACTATTCCGCTTTGCTTTTCTCCTACTGGCCCTGATGATCGCCGTGGGTTCCTTCGGCGCGGTCGCTGCCCAGGATGATATGGATACGCTCAACATCCTTTACTGGCAGGCCGTCTCAATCCTCAACCCCTATCGTTCCGGCGGCACCAAGGACCTCGATGCAGCCGCACTGGTGCTTGAGCCCCTGGCTTACTTTGATCCCGACGGGGTCCTCGTGCCCGTACTCGCAACAGACATCCCCACTCTGGAAAACGGTGGCGTCTCCGAGGACCTGACCAGCATCACCTGGACCCTGCAGGAAGGCATCGTCTTCTCGGACGGCAAACCGCTGACTGCCGAAGATGCGGTGTTCACCTGGCAGTACTGCACGCACGAGGAGACAGGCTGCTCCGGCCTGCAGTGGTTTGAGGATGTCGCCAGCATCGAGGCTGTCGATGACCTCACGATCAAGATCACCTATGACGTTCCCAAGCCCTTCCCCTACGGTCCGCTGGTCGGCGATGTTTCGCCCATTCTGCACAGCGGTCAGTTCGCGGACTGCGTCGGTAGCGCCGCGGCAGCCTGCACCGAGCAGAACTTCGGCCCCATCGGCACGGGCCCCTACGTCGTGGACGAATTCCGCGCCAACGACGTGGTGACCTACAATGCCAACCCGAGCTACCGTGAAGAAGGAAAGCCCTACTTCCAGCGCGTCGTCTTCAAGGGCGGCGGTGACGCCGAATCTGCGGCGCGCGCCGTGCTCGAGACCGGCGAAGCGGATTACGCCTGGAACCTGCAGATCTCGCCCGCCGTGCTGGGCGCCATGGAAGCTGCCGGCAACGGCACGGTCGTGGTGGCCTTCTCCTCCAACGTTGAGCGCCTCATGCTCAACCAGACGAACCCCAGCCCGGACCTGCCCGCCGACGTCCGCTCCATCGACGCCGTCAACAACCCACACCCCTTCCTGACCAATGACGCCGTCAGCCAGGCGCTCTCCATGGCGATTGACCGCAACATCATCGCCGGCCAGCTCTACGGCGCCGGTGGCCAGCCGGCCTGCAACGTCGTCAACGGCCCGCCTGGCAACGTCTCACCCAACACCGCCGGCTGCCTGATGCAGGATATCGCCGGCGCCAACGCCCTGCTTGATGAAGCCGGCATCGTTGACAGCGACGGCGACGGCATCCGCGAGCTGGATGGCACGCCCCTGAACATCACCTACCAGACCTCCACCAACGCTGTGCGCCAGAGCACCCAGGCGCTCATCAAGCAGTGGTGGGCAGAAATCGGCGTGGACACCGAACTGCGCAACATCGACGCCGCCGTCTTCTTCGGTGGCGACCCGGCCAGCCCGGATACCTACCACAAGTTCTACGCCGACATCGAGATGTTCACCAGTGGCACCGGCTCGCCGGACGCCGAAGGCTTCCTCGTGCGCTGGACCTGCGGCAACGAGCCCAGCCCGGACTCCGGCTGGCTGGGGCGCAACGTGCCGCGCTGGTGCAATGCGGACTACGACGTGCTCTTCGATGAGCTGAAGCAGACCGGCAGTCTGGCCAAGCGTTCCGAGCTTACCATTCAGATGAATGACATGCTGATCAGCAACGGCGCCATCATCCCGCTCGTCTTCCGCGGCAGTGTCTCGGCCCACGTCAACACGCTCGAGGGTGTGTGGGTTAACGGCTGGCACTCCGAGATGTGGAATGTCGAGAACTGGAAGCGCGCCTCGTAACGCGCCTTCCACCATACAGAACCCCGAAGCGGGCGGACTACGGTTCGCCCGCTTTTCTTGCGCATTCACGCCTGGCCAGCGCTTCCCCGTTGACAGCGGCCAGACTCCCGCAGAAACTGGGCCAATCGTTGACAACCAGGACAGTTTCCGTGCCCCAGGCCATCGTCGCTTCCACCAACCCGGTCAAAATCGAGGGGGCCCGTCTTGGGCTGGCGCGCATGTTTCCGCAGCAGGCCTGGACGGTCTGCGGGTGCGACCTGCCCTCCGGCGTGCCCAACCAGCCCATGTCCGACGCGGAGACGCTGCAGGGCGCGCTGAACCGGGCCCGCAACGCACGCAATGCCGCGCCTGAGGCGCAACTCTGGCTCGGCATCGAGGGCGGACTGGAGCCTGTCGGCGAGGTCCTGCGCTGCTTCGCATGGGTACAGATGCTCGCCCCGGATTGCGCGGGTCGCAGCCGCACGGCGACTCACGACCTGCCCGACGAGGTCGCCAGGCTGGTGCGCGCGGGGCACGAACTGGGTAGCGCCAACGACCACGTCTTTGGGCGCAGCAACTCCAAACAGGGCAGCGGCTCGGTCGGAATCCTCAGCGGCGACGCGCTCACACGCTCTGAATACTACGCGCAGGCCGTGCTGCTCGCGCTCATCCCCCTGCGCAACGCCGGCCTCAACTTCCAGAGTCCATGAGCAACATTGCTGTGGCCCTGCGCACGGCGACGCAGCGCCTGCACAGCAGCGACACGCCCGCGCTGGACGCGCAACTGCTGCTGGCTCAGGTCACCGGCAAAGGACGCTCCTGGCTGCTGGCCCACGGCGACACGTCGCTCACCCGGTCGCAGGCGCTGCGCTTCGCGGCCCTGGTCGCGCGCCGCGCTGACGGCGAGCCGTTGGCCTACATCCGCCGTCGCCAGGCCTTCTTCGATCGTGACTTTCACGTCTCGCCGGCGGTGCTCATCCCGCGCCCGGAGACCGAACAGTTGCTCGAGCTGGCGCTCGAATTCGCCGCGCCAGATTTCAGCGGAACTGTCGCGGATGTCGGCAGCGGCAGCGGCGCGCTGGGGCTCACCTTCGCGGCCCTGCGCCCGCGCAGTCGCGTCTTCGTCACGGACGTCAGCGCGGCGGCGCTGGCCGTCACACGCATCAACGCGGCCCGTCACCATGTACAGCCGAAGTTTCTTCTGGGAGATCTGCTGCAACCCTTGCTGGCGCGCGGGCAGCGCGTGGACCTGCTTATGGCCAATCTGCCCTATGTCAAACGCGGAGATTTGCCTCAGCTGGAGGTCAGCCGCCATGAGCCGCGCGTCGCGCTGGACGGCGGCGCGGACGGTATGGCGTTGCAGCGCCGGCTACTGCGGGAGCTGACTCAGGTTTGCCAGCCACATGCGTTGCTGCTGCTGGAGATCGGCACGAACCACGGCGCGGCGGCTCTCAGCCTGGCCAAGGCGCTGCGGCCGCGCCAGGTCCGGGTGCTGCAGGACCTGGCCGGGCTCGACCGTGTGTTGTGTGTGCAGTTTTAGCAATCCCCCCGCTTCAGGGTGTACCCGACACCCAACACAGCGGTGTTGTTGTCCCGGTTGCCCTCCGGGATCGCATTGTCATGGTTGATGTAGGCGTAGGTGATGTGGCGTTCATTGTAATGGCGGTTGATGGTAATATGCGCGCTCGCGCCCACCGTCTGGCCAGGCTCGATCGGCGGGAAGTTGCCGATCTCCTCCTGCCCGATATTATCCAGTTTGCTGCCGTCCGACTTGGTCGCGTAATCCACAAAGCGGACGTTGCCACCAGGTGAACGCGTCGTGCCTTTATTGGCAACATCCACTTCAATCCTGAACCCTCTGTTGCACACAATCTCTCCCCCTGGCGAGTTGTGGCGCATTTTACCGGCAACCAGGTCCACATTAAGCACGGCGGTGGGCGGCACGGCGGTGACCGGGATGGCTGTGGGCGCGGGCAGCGGCGGCCCGTAAACGACGGGCAGATCATCCACTTTGCCACTCACTTCCAGCAAACTGCCGAAGACCCAGCCTTCGCCGTTGTAGTACTTGATCTTGTACCAAGTCTTGTGAATGTTGATGGCCAGCAATTCGGCCTGGTCGCCGGCGGCGATGCTGCCGATGGGCGGCGCAAAGCGCGTGTCCGGGCCACTGCGCACGTTCGCCCCGCGCAGAAAACGCGCCATGGGCTTGTCAGACGTGGGCTCGGGCTCCGGTGCCGGGCGGTCCGGTTCCTGCGACTGTTCCGGTGGCTGCTGACCGGCATCGCCACTGCCCGCGCCGCCCCCGAAGGTCGTGCCGGATTCGCCCTGAAACGGCTGTGCGACCTGGCCGACGACCGTGACTGTTACGCTGACGGGGACGCTGAAGCTGCCATCGCCACGCACGGCGCTTACGCTCAGGTTGTGCGCGCCGGTGCCGGAGGAAACCCAGCTTTCGGAGACGTTGAGAACGGGCGCGCCGGTGCTGTTGGGGTCTGTCAGGGAAGCGAAGACCTGATTATCGACGGCAAAGTCAACACGGGCCAGGTCCGGGCCGGCGTTCTGTATCTGCGCCTGTATGTTTACCGTCACGCCTTCGAGGTACGTCGCGTTGGGCAGCGGCACAACTATCTGCACCGCCGGCACGCCGGCCAACGCCTGGCTCGCGGGATCCGGCTGGGTGGACAGATTGCAGGCAGCCAGCAGGAGCAGCAGCACCAGGCCGGACAAGGCTGCCAGGGGTTTTGCGTCCCACCTCATGTGTACCTCTCCTGCGCCCGGGCGCGCGCTTCCCATTACCAATCCTGCCGCAATTTGGAGGACAGCGCAAGGGGAGCGGCTATCAGGCGCTGTGAAAGCGGCCCGTCTCCATCACATCGACCGGTACGCCTTCCAGTTCCCTGGGCACTGCCTCTCCCGGCGCAAGCTGGGCGGCCGGCACCTTGCGCTCGACCATGACGACCACCGCCACCTGGTTCGTGTATTGCCCCTGGCGTTTCCTGAGGCCGACGGCCGTGCCCACGACCCGTGGCAGTGCCATCAGTTGCCCGTTGTACTTTTCCTGTACCCGTTTGGCCCGGTTGGTCAATTCATCCTGGTCCATCGCGCCACCTCTAGAGGGTCACATCCAGCGCTTCCAGTACCGCCTGAATTGGCGTAAAGATCGTCGCCTGGGTGGAGCCGGCGAAGAGCAGGCCCACTGCCACATCGTCGTGCCGGTGGACGATCAGCGAGCCGGAATCGCCCCCGAGGCTCATCGGCGAAGTAATCACCTGGCCGGTGAAACGCGCCGTCTTCTTGCCGTAGGCGACGTTGACTGTGGCGTTCAGCAACACGATCTTGCCGCTGGTCTGGTCTGTAGTGCGCCCCGTCTTGCGCACGTCCATGCCAAGCGCCGGCGAGCGTGTACCCTGCACGCGCCCCATGCCGCGAATCTCGCCTGTAAACATACCCTGGTTGACCGGTCGCGCCAGCGCGGCATCGAAGTTGTTGCCACTGGCCTGGGCCGCGCGCTGCGCCGCCAGGGCCGAACCCGGCACGGGCGCAGTCTGCACGCGCCAGTCCGAGCCAGACAGCTCGTTCATCAGGTTGATCATGTTCACCAGCAGCCGCAGGATCCTGCCGGCGTCGGGCGCCGGCCGGATGCGGCCCGTCGGCTGCTGCACTGGCGCCGGCTCGCCAATGAATTGCAGGGGAATGAAGCGCTCCAGATGTGCCACGACATCGGCGGGGTTGCGGCCGCCGTCTCTGGGTGCGGGCTGTAACACCGGGTCCCCCGCGCTGGCATCATTGACGTTGGCCAGCACGTGGTTGTTGGAGAGGATAAGTCGCTCGCCAGTGAGCCGGTCGGTGACCAGCGCGCCCAGAGTACCCGCGGTGATCTGGTAGTGGCCCAGGCTGACGCCGCCCGGCATGGTCGGCCGAAAGCGGTCACGCGGCGTGGCCAGCGCGCGCAGATAGCCTACCTCGTAAACGTCGGTGCGAATGCCGTCAATCGCGCCGGGCACGCGGTCTCGCCGCGACAGGGCCGTGAGCGGCAGCTTGCGCTCCACCAGCACCACAACGGCCTTCTCGCCCTCGACCTCGGTTTTGCTGCCCTTGTTCCCGACCGCCACACCGACGACGTTGGCGCGGCGCAACAGGTCGCCCTGGGATGCCCGCTGCGCCCGAATCGCCTGTTCCACACTCATGCACACGCTCCCGCGCCAGCGTCTTGCGCACGATATTGTAGCATGCGCGCGGGCGCCGCCCCGTGACATATAAACGCTTTATGAACAACCTGCACAGCCCGCAGCGGGGCTGGTATGATAGCCTTGTCTTCCTGATGCGCAGGAGCACCCCGCGTGACCCGACTCCTTTCATCCATGCTGGCCCTGCTGGCCGTGACTATCTTGCTCGCCGCCTGCAGCAGTGGCCCGCAGCGCGAACTCACCATCGGCGAGGAGCTGATCGTGCAGGATTTCTCCGAGCCGGGCAGCTTTGAGGAAGGCGCCTATACCTCTGCCACCCTGCGCGTCGATGACGGCAGTTACCTGATCAAGGTTGACAGCGGTGACAGCGAAGTCTGGTGGGGGCAGTGGGGCGCGACGCACAGCGACGTGGTCATCGACGTTGACATCGAGCAGCTCAGCGAGCGCGAGGAGGCTGCCTACGGCGTGGCCTGTCGCCTGCGCGGTCAGGTCGGCCAGCAGCTGGCGCCCGACCCGCTGTTCGAGGCACTCGTTGCCGGCGATGCGGCTGACGACGACTCCGCGGGCATTGCGCTGAAGGCACCCGCGGCGGCGGCCATCGCCAACGGCGACGGTTACCTCTTCCTCATCCAGGGCGGCGGCTCCTGGGGCATCTTCCGCTCGCGCGGCCGGGATCTCTTCCCGCTGCACGACTGGGCCCCGTCGGAGCTCATCAAGCGCGGCCGCGGCGGACGCAACCACCTGCGCGCGGTCTGCGCGGACGATTACCTCGCGCTCTACATCAACGAGCAGTTCGTGGCGGCGGTGGAGGACAACAGCTTCGCCAGCGGCCAGGTCGGCCTTGCTGCCAGCGCCTTCAATCGCCTCGGCGCCGAAATCAGCTTCGACAACCTGGTCGTCAGCGCGGCCGCCGTCAGCGAGGGCAATGAGGGATCTGGCACTTTTTTTGACAATCTGGTCGCGCCAACCTAAAATCTCTCAATGGAAACCTGTTGTTTGCAGCAGCATTCGCAGTGTCCGACGACACGTGCATGGCAACCCGCCCGGCGCGTGTTTTGATTCCGGCGCCAGCTGCGCCGGGCCGGGGAGCAGTCCATGGACAACGGCATGATCAGTCAACTCGAAAAGGCGCGCCTCTACGCCGATGAACCGGAGCGCGTGACCTTCCGCGCACTGAAGATTCACTTCCACGGCGATAACAGCGATTACCAGATTGCACTCGACGACCAGGGTTGGCATTGCAGCTGCCAGGGCTTTGAGGCCCATCGCATCTGCCCGCACATCATGGCCCTGGAGCGTCTGCTGCGGCCCATGCTGCCGCTGGCGCCCCTGCCCTACGCGCCCGGCCAGAACGTCGTCAGCGACGTCGAGAAGGCCAGTCGCTATGCCCAGGAGAGCGACCGGGTCAGCGTCCACGCCTTCGAAGCGACCCTGCGCGGCCTCAACAGCGACCACAGCGTCAGCTACGGCGAGGGCAACTGGCGCTGCGACAGCGACTCCTTTCGCCTGCGCGGCGTCTCCAGCCATACCATCGCCATGGAGCGCCTGCTGAAGGGTATGATCCATGCCGAAGACGAAACAACCGCGTGAGTATTTGACAAGCGCGCCCGCACCTGCCAGAGTCTCTATGCTTCAGTCGACACAGGGTGACGGCGGCCGACGGAACATGACGGCTCGTGGCAGCAGGGTCACCGGGCGCCCGGGAGGAGTGCGGACTTGGCTGTATTGATGGAGGTCAACAACCTCGTAACGAGGTTCTATACCCAGGAAGGTACGGTCTACGCCGTTAACGACATCTCCTACAAGCTGGAGGAGGGCGAAACCCTCGGCGTTGTGGGCGAGAGTGGCAGCGGCAAAAGTGTGCATTCCCTCTCAATCATGGGGCTCATCCCCAGCCCGCCCGGCAAGGTGGAAAGCGGCGAGGTCATCTTCCGCGGCCGCGATCTGCTCCAGCTGCCGGCCGAGCAGATGCGTCTGGTGCGCGGCGCCGAGATCGCGATGATCTTTCAGGATCCCATGACCTCGCTCAACCCGGTGCTCACCATCGGCTCGCAGATCACCGAAGCGCTGAAGCTGCACATGGGCATGAACAACAAGGAGGCCAACGCGCGCGCCGCCGAGTTGCTCACCCTGGTCGGCATCCCCGACGCGGCCAGCCGCCTCAACAACTACCCGCACCAGTTCTCCGGTGGCATGCGCCAGCGCGTAATGATCGCCATGGGCCTGTCCTGCAACCCCAAGCTGCTCATCGCCGACGAGCCCACCACCGCGCTTGATGTCACCATCCAGGCGCAGATCATCGACCTGGTCAAGCGCCTGCGCGAAGAATTCGACATGGCGATCATCTGGATCAGCCATGACCTGGGCGTTGTGGCCGGCATCGCCGACCGCATCATCGTGATGTACGCCGGCACCATCGTCGAGCGCGGCCTCGTCGAGGAGGTCTTCGCCGACACGCGCCACCCCTACACACTCGGTCTGTTGCAGTCGCTGCCGCGCATGGACCGCCGCTCGCAGCGCCTCATTTCCATCGAGGGCTCGCCGCCGGACATGCGCAACCCGATCAGCGGCTGCCCCTTTGTTCAGCGCTGTCCCGTCCGCATTGAGCGTTGCGCGACCGATACGCCCGTGCTGGAGCAGGTGCAGGGCGGCGCGCAGGACCATATGATGGCCTGCTGGGTTGATGTGCGGGAGCTGGACATGGTGGCCGCGAGCGAAGGAGCGATGCAGTCATGAGCGCAATGGCCGGACAGACCATGATGAAAAATGACGAGGCACTTGACGAGCGCGTGCTGGTAAGTGTGCGTGGACTGAAGAAGCACTTCCCCATCACCTCCGGCATCGTCTTTCAGCGCCAGGTAGGCGCGGTCAAGGCTGTCGATGGCATCAGTTTCGATATCATCGAGGGCGAAACGCTCGGTCTCGTGGGCGAATCCGGCTGCGGCAAGAGCACGACCGGCCGTACCGTGCTGCAGCTCTACGAACCGACGGCCGGCTCGGTGCGGCTGCGCGATGAAGGCGTTATGCATGAGCTGACCGAGATGAAGGGCGAGGATCTGCGGCGCATGCGACGTCGTATGCAGATGATCTTCCAGGATCCCTATGCCTCGCTCAACCCGCGCATGTCAGTAGGCCGCATCGTCAGCGAACCGCTGCGCATCCACAAGACCATGGGCCGCAGCGAGCAGGAAGGCTACGTCGAACAGCTGCTGGAACGGGTAGGCCTGAACCCCTACTACGTCAATCGCTATCCGCACGAGTTCTCGGGCGGCCAGCGACAGCGCATCGGCATCGCCCGCGCCCTGGCGCTGGAGCCGAAGTTCATCGTTGCCGACGAGCCGATTTCCGCGCTGGATGTCTCCATCCAGGCCCAGGTCGTCAACCTGCTCGAAGACCTGCAGGAAGAGCTGAACCTCACCTACCTGTTCATCGCCCATGACCTGAGCATGGTGCGCCACATCTGCGACCGCGTCGCCGTGATGTACCTCGGCAAGATCGTCGAACTGGCGCCCGCCAACGAACTCTACGAGAATCCGCTGCACCCATACACCCAGTCGCTGCTCTCCGCCGTGCCGGTGCCGGACCCCATGCGAGAAAAACAGGCGCAGCGCATCATCCTCACCGGTGACGTGCCCAGCCCGTCCAACCCGCCCGAAGGCTGCAACTTCAACACGCGCTGCCCGGTGCGTTTTGGCCTCTGCTACGATGCGCCCGATCCAGGCCTTATCGAGGCCTCGCCAGGTCACTTCGTCGCCTGCCACCGGGTGGGCTAGCCTCCACCCCGCACGTGACCGCCATAGAACCCGACGACCCTGCTGCCGGTGAACGCCGGGAGGCAGATAATGTAGACGAGTCGACCCGGCCCGTCGCCGCCCTGCGCCCGCGCCTGGAGCTCTTCCTGCAGGCGCCGCGCGAGCCCGTCGCGCCCGGCGGCCACGCCAACGTTCGGCTGCGCATTCGCAACATCGATGACATGCCTGCCCGCTACCGGCTGACGCTGGACGGTTTCCCCGCCGGCTGGGCGCTGTTCAACCCGCTGACGGAGCAGGTCGCGCCCGGCGCGTCTTGCTCGCTGGTCATCCTGCTGCACCCGGACCGGCATCCCGATTTTCCGCCCGGCCCCCACACGCTCTACCTGCGCGTGGAACCACAGCGCACGCCGCAGGCCGCCCACGAGCAGGAATTCACGCTGCAGCTGCTGCCGGGTAGCGGCTTCGGCATGGCGCTGGCGCAGGACGGGGATGCGCTGCAGCTCCTGCTGCGAAATCACGGCAACGCCCCGTTGCCCATCCAGCTCGGCGCGCTCGCACCGGCGCAGGCAGTAGCGCCGGCGCTCCCGTCCGAGCCGCTCACCCTGGCCGCGGGGGAGCAGCGCAGCATCCCGCTGCGCCTGCGCGCCGGCAATCGACCGCTCTTCGGGCGGCGCCGGACGCTGGAGTTCACGGTCGAGGCCAATTCGCTGGATGAAGCCGGCTTCATGGTCGCCCTGCCGGCCCGCCTCGCCATCGTGCCGCGCCTGGACTGGCGCATCCTCCCGCTCGCATTCGCCCTGCTGCTGGCGCTGATTCTGGCGCTCTTCGCGGCGCAGCCCGTCACGCCCGTCATCCTGGATTTCCACGCCAGTAATTCTGTGCTGGCGCGCGGCGAAACGCTGGATCTGGGCTGGCAGGTCAGCGATGCCGAATCGCTTCAGCTCAGTCTGGACGGCCAGCCGCTCGAGCTGCCCGCTGACGCGCCGCTGACGGGTCACAGCCTCGATACCACTTTGCTCGCCGGCGAGGTCACGCTGCAGCTGGAGGCGCACAACGGGGAACTCAGTGCCAGCAAGAGCCTGACGATCACGGTACACGAGCCGCTGCGGGTGGACTCTTTCAGCGTGACCCCGGCGACCTTGCTGCGCCACGTCGTGCAGACGCTCGCGCTGCGCTGGGAAGTGCCGGGCGCGCAACAGGTGCACATTGACGGGCTGGCGCAGGCCACCAATCATCAGATCGAGGTCGACAGCAGTAGCGACGGCGTGGAAGGACTGCCGGTGCTCGTCGATGGCTCGCTGACCCTGACGCTGATCGCCGCGGATGGCTACGGCACGGTGCTGGAACAGACGCTGACCATTCCCGCGCGCGCCGCGACCTGCACGGTGACGCAGACAGCACTGCCCTTGCGTGCCGACCCGCAGGCCGATGCAGCGTCGCTGGCGCAATTGGAACCAGAGCGTAATGTCGAAGTGGACGGCCGCGACCCTTCCGGCGCCTGGCTGCATCTACAAGTGGACGAAATCAGCGGCTGGGGCCTGCTTGAGGGACTGTCCTGCGCTGACTTCGCGCCGGAGGATCTGCGTATACTTCGGCCCGGTCTGGGCTGAACAGGCTTATGTAATGGGCACCATGTGAATGACCGTCACGCCACTGCCACCCTCGTTGGGGTGGGCCTCGATCACCTTCGAGATGAGCGGGTGCTCGCGCGCGCGTTCCCGCACCGCCTGGCGCAGCGCGCCGGTGCCCTTGCCATGAATGATCCGACCAAAAGGCAGGCCGGACGTCCAGGCGGCGTCCAGCCAGGTCTCGAAACGCTTGAGCGCCTCTTCCACGCGCTCGCCGCGCAGGTCCAGTTCCAGCCCGGGTGACTTGCCTTTCGGCGCCACGGGGTCGGGCGAGGCTTCATACTTGCGCTGACCGCCGCGTTGCATGGCGGGCCCCTCGCTGCGCGGCCGGCGCCGCAACTCATGCACGCCCGCGCGCACGCGCAGCGCGCCCAGCTGGACCAACGCCTCGTCGCCGTCCAGCTCACTGATGGTGCCCTCGCTATTCAGCGTGCGCAGCCAGACGCGCTGCCCTGCCTGCGGCACCCAGTCCAGCTCCGGCGCTGCGATCTCCGTCTGCTGCTGCGGCGAAATATACCCCGCCAGACCTTCCGCCGTTTCCTGCAGCGCGCTTAACTCAGCCAGCGGCTGACCGGCCGCGTGCAGTTCCTTGCGCAACCGGCGCAACTCGCGGTGAAAGGACTTCAGTTCTTCCTCCGCCTGGCGCCGCGCCGCGTTAATGACGTCGCTGCGTTCGTCGTCGAGTTTGTCCAGGCGTGACTGCAAGGCCTCGCGCTGCTCCTCGGCGTCTTCCAGCGTGGCGCGCAGGGCCGTGTTCTGCTTGCGAATCTCCTCGCGCGTGCGCTGAATCTCGTCGAGCAAGTCATCCGCCACCAGTTCCTCGGTGGCGACCATGCCGCGCGCCGCGGCGATGATGCCCGCGTCCAGGCCCAGGCGCGCGGCGATGGCCAGTGCGTTGGAGCGGCCGGGCAGCCCAATGATGAGCCGATAGGTCGGGCGCAGCGTCTGCGGGTCGAATTCGACGCTGGCGTTGCGCACGCCGGGCGTCTCCACGCCATAAATCTTCAGCTCCGGGTGATGCGTCGTCACGATGGTCGTCACGCCGCGATCGCGCAGATGCGTCAGCAGTGCGCGTGCCAGCGCCGAGCCTTCGGCCGGGTCCGTGCCGGCGCCCACCTCGTCGAGCAACACCAGCGCGTGCGCATCCGCCACCTCCAGTATGTGGATGGTGTTGGTCATGTGCGACGAGAAGGTGCTCAACGATTGCTCGATGCTTTGCTCGTCGCCGATGTCGGCGTAGATGCCGGTGAACACGCTCAAACGCGCATCTTCTGCCGGCAGCTGCAAGCCGCACTGCGCCATCAGCGCCATCAGGCCGGCCGTCTTCAGCGAAACGGTCTTGCCACCGGTGTTGGGCCCGGTGATGACCAGCACCCAGGTGTCGGCATCGAAGATGATGTCGATGGGCACGACCGGGCTGCCCAGCAGCGGATGGCGCGCGCCCTGGATGTGCATCATGCTGCCCGGCGTATCCCCGGTGGGGCGGAAGGGCACGAAAATTGGCTCGACGGCGTTCAACTGCTCGGCATAGCGCGCCCGTGCAATCACCAGATCGACCTGGGCCAGCACCTCGACCGTGCGCACGATGGCCTCCGCTTCCTCGCCCACCTGCGCGCTCAGTGCCGCGAGGATGCGGCGCACCTCCTTCTCCTCTTCCAGCTGCAGTTCGCGCCAGTCGTTGTTCAGCTCGATGGTCGCCAACGGCTCGATGAAAAGGGTGGCGCCGCTGGACGATGAGTCGTGCACGATGCCCGGTATACGTCCCTTGAAGCCGGCCTTCAGCGGGATGACGTAGCGCCCGCCGCGCGAGGTCACCAGCGGCTCCTGCAGGAAGGGGCGATGCTCGCTGCTGGCGACGATTCGCTCCAGTCGCGAGACCAGGCGTTCGTGTGCCAGCTTGAGGTCGCGGCGCAGAATCGCCAGGCGCGGGCTGGCGTGGTCGCGCACATCGCCATTCTCCGTCAGCGTCGTTCCGATGGCCGTCTGCAGCTCGTTGCACTCCTGCGCTTCGTTGATGAGCTCGACCAGCAGCGGATACTGCGCGCGCATGCGACCAATGGTGCGGCGCAGGGTCGTGGCGCGGCGTAGCGTCTGGCGGATGTCCAGCAAGGTGGCGGGGTCGCAGAGGATGCCGCGCGTCGCCAGCAGGGCCGCGTCGCGCACATCGCGCGCGCCGCCCAGCGAGACTTCGCGCTGCTCCAGCAGGACGCGCGCCTCGGCAGTCTCGCGCTGCCACTGCGTCGCCTCGTCGAAATCGCCCGTCGGCACCTGCTCGCGCGCCAGCTGCGCGCCGGCGGAGAAGGAACAGTGTTCCGCCAGCTGATCCAGCACCTTGTGCAGTTCCAGCGCCTGCAGCGCCTTTGCGTTCATGCGGGCCTGTCCTCTCGCCTCCGCGGGCAGTATACACGTGGCAGGCGGGAAATGCAGCGGCGGACAGCCGCCTGAGGGACGGAAACGGGCCACAAAGGACCAGGGATCGTAGGCGCTGCCCATGCTAAAATGGGCCTATGGACGAACCCCTGCGCGTACTGCACTGCGCCGACCTGCACCTTGGCGTCGCGGGTTACGGACCCGTCGACCCCCAGAGCGGCGTGGCCGGACGTGTGCAAGACTTTTTGCAGCGCCTCGACGAGCTCATCGCGTTGGCGCGGGAGCAGGAAGTTGACCTCACAGTCTTCGCCGGCGACGCCTTCCACAGCCGCGCTCCCAACCCCACCCTGCAGCGCGAATTCGCGCTGCGCGTGCAGGCTTTCGCCGGGCTGGCACCACTGCTACTGCTGCCAGGCCGCCACGACATGCCGCCGCATCCGCGTCGCGCCAGCAGCCTGGACATCTTCGCGACCCTGGCCGTCCCGGGCGTCCATGTCGCCAGCGACTACGAAGTGGTCCAGCTGGAAACAAAGCGCGGTCCGCTGGTCCTCGTGACGGCACCTTGGCCGCAGCGCGCTCGTCTGCTGCCCGATGCTGGCGGAGCCACGGACGAAGCAGCGCTCGCGGAGGCCCTGACGGCTCGCCTGGAGCAGCTGGCCGCGGCAGCTGATGGCCATGCCATGCCGCGCCTGCTCGTCGGCCACTTCGCCGTCAGCGGCGCCAAAGTCGGCAGTGAGGCCGGCTTCATGCCCGGCGCAACGCCGACCGTGCCCCTGGCTGTTCTCGCCGACCCGCGTTGGGACTACGTCGCGCTGGGCCACCACCACATTCACCAGAACCTGACGGAATCACGCGCGGACTGCCCGCCCGTGGTGTACAGCGGCGGCCTGGAGCGCATCGACTTCAGTGAGGAGGACGAGCCGCGCGGCGCCTGCCTGGTGCAGTTGGCGCGTAATGCCACGACATGGCGCTTCCTGCCGCTGCCGGCGCGTCCGCTGCGCACGCTGCGCCTGGACCTGCGCGACAGCCCGGCGCCAGATGAGGCCCTGCAATCGCTCCTCGCCGGGCAGGCGCTGGAGCAGGTCATCCTGCGCCTGCAGTTGCAGCAGTCAGCGGAGAACGAGGCGGCCCTGAACGTGAGCGCCCTGCGCGAGACACTGCGCCGGGCCGGCGTCTGGCACCTGGCCAGCCTGCAGCGCCTGGTCGAGCGCCCGGCGCGGGCTTCGGCAGGCAATGTAAACGACCTTGACGCGCTGCAACTGCTGAAACGCTACCTGCAGGCGCAGGATTTGGCGCCGGATCGTCAGGCCGAATTGCTGACCATGGCCGCCGACATCCTGCGTGACGAAGCCGTGACGGGCGGGCCGGACTGATGCTGCCGCTGCGCCTGGAACTGCACAACTTCATGGCCTGGCGCGAGCTCGACGCCCTGCGCCTCGAGGGCGTCCACCTCGCCTGCCTGAGCGGCCCCAACGGCGCCGGCAAGTCCGCCCTGCTGGACGCCATCAGCTGGGCGCTGTGGGGCCGGGCGCGCGGCCGCCGCGCCGAGGAACTGGTGCGCGAAGGCAGCCAGGAGATGCGCGTCCAGCTCGATTTCGAGCAGGAGGGGCAAATCTACCGCGTGCTGCGGCAGCGTCGGCGCAGCCAGCGCGGCGAAGGCACGCTGGCGCTCTTCGCACAGAACGCGCAAGGTGACTTCAGCCGTATCAGCGAGCCGACCATGCGCGCTGCCCAGCGGCGCATCACGCAGCTGCTGCGGCTCGACTTTGAGACCTTCGTCAATTCCGCCTGGCTGCAGCAGGGTCGCGCCGACGCCTTCACGACCCTGCCGCCCGCCGGGCGCAAACAACTGCTGGCCAGCATCCTCGACCTCTCGCAGTGGGGGGACTACGAGGAGTCTGCAAAAACGCGCCTCTCCGGGCTGGAGACGCAGCTCACCTTGCTGGCAGCGCGCGGCGCGGAAATCGAGGAAGGCCTGGCGCAGCAGGACGCGCTGGCGGCCGCGCTGCAAGAGACCCGGGTGGCGCATGAGGCCTCGCAGCAAAAGCTGGCCGCCGCCGAGGCAAGCGCCAGCGCCAGCGAACACGTGCCACACGATCTGCGCCACGCCCGCGAGCGCCTGGTGGAAACGCGCGCCAGCCTGCAACAGGCCGTCGCTGACTGCGAAGCCGCCGCCGCGGATTGCGTGCGGCAACGGGAACGCATCGCCGCCTTCGAGACCATCCAGGCGCAACAGGCGGAGATCGAGGAAGGCTGGGACGCGTTGCAAAGCGCGCGCCAGAGCAGCCAGCAGCTGGGCGAGAGTCTGCGCCGCCTCGGCGACTTCCGCGCCCGCGAACAGACGCTACAAAACCGTCTGCGCGACGCGCGCGAGGAACTCAACGCCCAGGCCACCGCCCTGCGCGTGCGCATCGAGGGCCTGGAGCGCGAAGTCAGCGCGGAGCCGGGTGCGGCGCTGGCACAGACCAGGGAGCGCATCGCGGCACTGCGCGCGCTGGAGCGCGAACGCGCGCAACTGCAGGCCGCCGCGAATGTGAGTCGGGCCGAACACGCCGGGCTGCAGGGCGTCAACCGCGGCCTGCGCGAGACGATGGTGGAATTACGCGCGCGCATCGACCGCCTCGAACGGACCAGCGGCGTCACTTGCCCGCTCTGCGGCCAGCCCCTCAATGAGGCCGGCCGCACGGCACTGATCGCAAGTCTGCAGCAGGAAGGCGGCGCCCAGGGCGATCGCTGGCGCGGCAATGAGCAACGCATGCGCGCGCTGGACGAAGAGGGTGAACAGCGCCGCGCACGCGTCGCGCAGCTGGACGACGAGCTGCGTCAGTTGCAGCCGCTGCAGGCGCGCGCCGGCGAATTGCAGGCTCGCGCCGACTCCGCCGCGGAGGCCGTGGAGCGCCTGCACACGGAGCGCGCTGAACTGACTGCCGTCCAGCAGCGCCTTGATGCCGGCGACTTCGGCCAGGAGCTGCGCGCGCAACTGGCCGCGCTGGAGCGCAGCCGCCAGGCCCTCGGCTACGACAGCGCGCAGCACGACGCTACACGCCAGCAGCTGGCGCAGTTCGAGGCTTTCGAGCAGCGTCAAACCGCGCTGCAGGTCGCGCTCAACGGTTTGCCCGAGGCGCAACAGGCGCTGGCGGCGGCCAGCGCGCGCAGCGAACGCAACCTGGCCGCGCAGGTCGCCGCGCAGCAGCTGGTAGCGCAGCTGGAAAGCGACATCGCAAGTCTGGAAGCCGAACTTGACGAGCACCGCGCGCAGCAGCAGAAAGTGGCGCAGTTGCGCGCGGAGACGCAGCAGACGGCCCAGGCGCTGGTCAGCGCGCAGCAGGAACTGGCCGCGCTGGAGAGCATGCGCGCGCGTCAGGGCGATTTGCAGCAGCGCGCCGCCGCCGTCCGGCATGAGGCGGAACTGTACCGCGAGCTGCGCCGGGCCTTCGGTCGCGACGGCGTGCCCGCCATGCTCATCGAAAGTGCCATCCCGGAACTGGAGGCCGCGGCCAACGAGCTGCTGCTGCGCATGACTGACGGCCGCCTCAGCCTGCAATTGAGCACAACGCGCGAGCGCAAGCGCGGCGGCGAGATTGAAACGCTGGACATCCGCATCGCCGACGAGCTGGGTCTGCGCGACTACGAGCTCTTCAGCGGCGGCGAGGCCTTTCGCATAAACTTCGCCTTGCGCATCGCGCTTTCGCGCATGCTGGCGCGGCGGGCCGGTGCGCAGCTGCGCACCCTTTTCATTGACGAGGGCTTCGGCACCCAGGATGCCGACGGCCGCGAGCGCCTGGTCGAGGCCATCGCCGCCATCCAGGACGACTTCGACCTCATCCTCGTCATCACCCACATCGAGGAGCTGCGCGAGCGTTTCCCGCTGCACATCCTGGTCGAGAAAACTGCGGAGGGCAGCCGCCTTCGTATGCAGTGAGCGCGGCTCAGGGATCGCCGAAACGATAGCCGACGCCGCGCATGGTCTGGATTAAAACGGGGCGCGCCAGATCGCGTTCCAGCTTGCGCCGCAGGTAGTGAATATAAAGCTTCAGGCTGTCCGTGGTGCCTTCGTAACTGTCGCCCCAGACTTCGTTCACCAGTTGCGCGCGCGGCACTACGCGACCGGCATTGCGCAGCAGAACGGACAACAGGTTAAACTCGATCGGCGTCAGTTCACAGCGTTCCCCGCGCAGCCACAGTTCGCGCTGCCGGAAATTGACGCGCAGCTCGTCATCATGGAAGCGTTGTTCACCACTGGTGTCTGGCCCGCCCAGAGGCGTGCGGCGCAGGGCCGCGCTCACCCGCGCCAGTAACTCCTCGTCCTCGCAGGGCCGCCGGATATAGTCGTCTGCGCCCAGGTCGAGCCCGCGCGCTGCGTCCCCTGCCCCCTGGCGCCAGGTGTAGAAGAGGATCGCCAGGTCCGAGCTGGCGCGCAGGCGGCGACAAACCTCCCAGCCGTCCATGCCCGGCAGATCCACTTCAAGCAGCACCAGCTCCGGCTGACGGTGCTGCGCCTTGAGCAGACCCTCGTGGGCGTCCAGCGCGCGCGCAACCTCGTAGCCGGCGCGCTCCAGCAGATTGGCGTCCGCGCGCAGGAAGTTTACATTCGCGTTGATGACCAGCAACTTGCGGGCCACGGCGTTCCACCCTGGCTGCTCTCTCAAACCCGATTCTAACCATAATGCCAACTGCGGCAAGTCGATGGTGCCACAACTGGCCGCAACGGGCCCGGGGCGGTACACTGGTGACTGTTCCGTCGCGGTCAGCCGGAGCCATGACCATGCCTGAAATAACCCGGCAGCAGCTCGTACTCATGCTCATTGCTGCCGGCCCCAACCCACGTCTGGCGGGCGTGAATCTGCAGGAACTGGATATGACCCGCCTGGATCTGAACGGCGCCAACCTGAAACAGGCTTCCATGTCTGCCGCGCGCCTGCGCGAGGCCACGCTGCGCTCGGCCAACCTCTACTACGCGAACCTGTCGTTGGCCCAGCTACCGGGCGCGGACCTGCAGGGCGCGGTGCTGCAGGGCGCCGACCTGAGCGGCTCCAACCTGCAGGATGCCAACCTGACCGGCGCCAACCTCAAGAGCGCCAACCTCAACGACGCCAACCTTCTGCGCGCCAGTTTGCGCGGCGCCAACGTCGACGGCGTGCGCTTCAACCACAACACCGTCTGGCCCGATGGCACGGAAGGCAACCAGGGGTCGCCCGGCAGCTTCACTCAGTCGCCCACCTGATCCGCGACGCCAGCGTCAGTGGGCGGCCGTCGCAGCGAGAGACCCAGCAGCGGCAGCGAACAGGCCTGCACCAGGCCGCTGGTCAGCAGCGCCGCCCGCAGCGAACGCTGACCGATGAGCCCGGCCGGCGGCCCGCCCGCGATCTGCCCGACAGCGTTGACCTGGCCGCTCATCGAGAACATCGTGGCGCGAATCCCCGGCGCAACGCTCTGGTTCAGCCAAGCACTGCTGACCGGGGCGCTGGCCGCGCGCGCTGCCGCCACACACCACAGCGCAAGCACGGCCAGACCGAGCCCGCCCGCCAGACTGAAGACCAGCATGCCCGCCACGATGGCCGCGTTGAGCAGCAGCAGCGCGCGCACTGCCGGGCTGTGCCGCGTCAAACGCACGCGCCGGCTCAGTAATTCCGTAAGCCCGATGGCGCAGAGCCCGCCCACCAGATCGAAGAGGCCGAACCACACCACTGGCTGCAGCTCGATGCCGCGCAGGGTCGGCAAGGTGTAGCTCTCGAGGATGTGCTTCTGCCACAGGCGGTCGAAGCCTTCACTGTAGAGGCCGCTGACGAGTTCCACCAACAAAACGATTCGCAGCACCGGCCGTTGCCGCAGCAGCGCGATCCCGGCACGAAGGGTGGTAGCCATGGCGGACCAGCTGCTGCGTTCCTCACGCTGGAGTGGCTTGAAGCCCCTTTCCGGCATCCACAGCGCCAGCAATGCGGCGAGGGCGATCATCAACGCGCCGCCCAGCACGATGGGCAGGTTGAGCTGGACGCTGGCCAGCGCGATGCCGACGACGATGCCCAGCAGGCCGCCGGCAGTGCCCAGTTGCGCGCCGCGCACGAAGGCCTGCGCCGCGGCTTCCTCGCCGATTTCGTCCGAGATCCAGGCCTCGCTGGCGCCACTGGTGAAGGTGTAACCCAGGCCCCAGATCACCTGAGACAGCAGCACTGCGCCGAACAGTGGCACGAGACCCTCAAGCAAAAACGCCAGCCCGATGGTCACGCTGCCGATGAGGATGGAGAGGCGCCGGCTGTAGACATCCGCCACCACGCCCGTCGGGATTTCGAAGACGAAGGCCGCCAGCTCCATCGCCGTGCCTACCAGCACCAGCTCCAGCGGCGACATCCCGACTTCCGTGATGCGGTAAATCATGGACGCGGTGAAGGCCATCGAAAACAGCAAAGAGCGCCCGCCGCTCAACAGCAACCAGGCGCGCCAGGCGCGCCGTTCTCCTGAGTTCAAACAACACCTCGATTTCCAAGAGACTTGCGCCACGCAGAAATTATGCTAGACTATTTGTACCATGCGGGAGTAATTCAGCGGTAGAATGCTTCCTTGCCAAGGAAGATGTCGTGAGTTCGAATCTCATCTCCCGCTCACCGCAACCATCGTTTGAGACGTCCGGGGCCTTTGGCCCCGGTGTTATTTGACGGCAGCGACCTACCATGCGTCTTTATCTTTTGCGCCACGGCAAGGCAGAAATCGGCAGCGGCAGCGATGCGCAGCGCCAACTGACGCCCGCCGGAGTCCTACGCATGCAGACTGCCGCCCGGGTCATGGCCAGCCTCAACATGCGCCCCGCCCGCATTTTCAGCAGTCCACGCGTGCGCGCACGTCAGACAGCGAACATCGTCGCCGCTGCGCTGGACTGCAAGGTGGAGGTGCACGCGGCGCTGGACTATGGTTTCGGCGCGGCCGACCTGCCTGCGCTGCTCACTGCCCTGCCGCCCGGCTCCGACATGCTCTGCGTGGGGCACAACCCCTACCTGCCCATGGTCATCCATGAGCTCTGCGGCGCCTTCGTCACCATGAAGCCCGGCGGCCTAGCGCGCATCAGGCTGGATCCCGGGGAGCCCGCCGGTTACCTGGAGTGGCTGATTGCGCCGCGCGTCTTCGACGCACTGGAGAAGGCAGATCGATGAATGACATCGCCCGGCTGATTTCCACCGTCGTTATCTGGCTGACCCTAGGCACGATCTTGGTGTTCCTGACCATCGCCGGCAACGATGAACTGTCAGCGGTCGCCTTTTTCCTGGTAATGGGCGCCATCGCCAGCATGGGAATCGTCTGGCAGCATGCCGGCAAACAGGCGGATACGGTCGCGGAGGCCGAAGCGCGCACGAAAGCCAAACGCAGCGAGCGCCTGGTGCAACGCCTGGCGGAAGAGGAACTTGAGGAGGAAGACATCGTCACGCTGGAAGAACTGCTTGAGGAACAGCGCGCGGCCCGCCGTCTGCAGGATTCCTGAATGCGATCACTGGCGTCAATCTCGGGAAAATGTGCTTCATTTACTATCAGGAAATGCGGAACATCACCATGAGCGTAACTGATCATCACGAGCTGGCCGGCAACGAACCCGTCACCCTCGCCATCGTCACTGTTAGCGACAGCCGCACAACGCAGACGGACCGCAACCGCGCCTGGCTTGAGGCGCAACTCGAGGAGTTGGGCCATCGCGTCGGCGCGTATCGCCTCATCCGCGACGAACCCGACCAGGTTGCTGCTGCGCTGCAGGAGCTGGCGGCCATGCCCGATGTCCAGATTATCCTCTTCAACGGCGGCACCGGCATTAGCCCGCGCGACACCACCTACGACGTCCTCAGCCGCCAGCTGGAGAAAACGCTGCCCGGCTTCGGCGAGCTCTTTCGAATGCTCAGCTACGAGGAGATTGGCCCGGCCGCCATGTTCAGCCGCGCGACCGCCGGCGTCTTCCGCAGCACTTTGGTCGTCTCCTTGCCAGGCAGCAGTGGCGCCGTGCGTCTGGCCTGCGAGAAGCTCCTGTTCCCGGAGCTTAACCACCTCGCCTGGGAAATCGTGCGTAAAAACTGAGCCTGGCCGCAGCCGCCTGTGGTAGTATTCCGGCCATGAAACCGGTCGCCAGGGGCACTCTTTTCATTGCGGCGCTGGCGCTGGCGGCGCTCGCCTGCGACCTGGGTACCCGCAGCGGCCCGGCGACCCTGGCGCCGCGGCCGACTGTCACTCCACCACCCACTATCGGCTACGCCACGCTCAGCCCGCAGCAATTGCCGCAGACCGTTGCCACCGGCGCCCCCGACGCAACCTCGCTGCTACTCAACTATGGCAACCAGATTGAATCGGACCGGCTGCTGGCGCATGTCGCGACCCTGCAGGGCTTCACGACCCGACACGTAAACTCCGGCTACGACCACAGCGGTCGCGGCATCGGCGCGGCGGCGGACTGGCTCCTACGTCAGTTCGAAGGCATCCGCGCAGACTCTCAGGGACGCCTCGTCGTCTTTCCACAGCCCTTCCAGCTGGAGTGGGCTGACGTCAAAAGTGAGGCGCGCAACATCGTCGCCTTCCTGAGCGGCAGCGAACCGGCGGCCGGCACCCTGCTCATTGGCGCGCACTACGACAGCACCGGCAACGACCAGCGCAACGGGGAAGCGCCCGCGCCCGGCGCCAACGACAATGCCAGCGGCGTGGCCGCGCTGATTGAACTTGCGCGGGTGCTGAGCACGCGTCCGCATCGCAGCGCGATCATGTTCGTCGCCTTCTCGGCCGAGGAGGTAGGCCGCCAGGGCAGCATCGCCTTCGTCCGCAACTATCTGCAACCCAGTGGCATCGACATCCGTCTCATGATCAACATGGACAGCATCGGCAGTCCGCGCGATGCCCAGGGTAATGTGGACACCGGCTCCCTGCGCATATTCTCCGCCGGCCCTGAAGAGTCGCCCTCGCGCGAGGCCGCCCGCACCGTCGAACTCGTCGCGCTCAACCATGTGCCCGACCTGGTGCTCACGTTGCAGGACAGCGAGGACCGCGCCGGCCGCTTCAGCGACCACATCTCCTTCAGCGAGGCCGGCTATCCCGCCTTCCGCCTCATCCAGAGCCTTGAAGATGCCACGCGCCAGAACAACGACCGCGACACCATCGACATCGTCCAGGCCGACTACCTAGCCCGCGTGACGCGCGCCGTGCTGGGCATCGTCACCGCCCTGGCCGACGGCCCGCGACCGCCACGCAACATCGCCCTGCGCGAGGCCGGTGACGGCGCGCGCACCCTGGTCTGGGAGCCGGTGCCGGGTGCCAGCGGCTACGTCGTGGCCCTGCGGCGGCCGGGCGCCAGTCGTTACGAGCAGTTCGAGCTCGCTGGCGCCACCAGCATCACCTGGGAAGGCTTCGTGCCGCAGAACTTCGCCAGCCTCGCCATCGCGGCTCGTGACAGCAACGGCCTGATGGGCCCGCTCTCCGAAGTCTTTCCCATCCGCTGAGCGTCCGCGTCACCTTTGCTATACTGGCCTGGTCCGCCGCAGGCCGCCTGCCATGATCACCAAACCGAAGCGCTTCGCCGAAGTTGCCCTCAACGCACCGCTTCCCGGCACCTTCACCTGGCACGTCCCGCCAAAGCTGCTGGCGTTGGTCAGTCCCGGCCAGCTGGTGCAGGTACGCTTCCGCACCGCGCTGCAACCCGGCCTCATCGTCGAACTGAAGGACAGCAGCGAGATCGCTGAAACGTTGCCGCTGCAGTCCCTGTTCGACCCCGAGCCGCTGCTGAACGCGCAGCAGATCGCGCTGGCGCAGTGGATCAGCCGCCGTTACCGCATGCCGCCCGGGCCCTGCCTGTGGCTCTTCCTGCCCCCTGGCGTGGGCAGCCGGCGCGGACTGCGCGTCTCGCTCCGCGAGGCGGCGATCGCGGACGAGCAGCTCCCCGCTGACGCGCAGGCGGCGCAACTGCTGGCCCTGTTGCGCCGCCGTGGCCCGCTGACGAACCGGCAACTCAGCGGCGCCCTGCCGCGCTCAAACTGGCGCGAGACGGTTGAGCGGCTGGAAGCTGCCGGCCTGCTGCGCAGCGAGCCGACGCTCTTGCCGCCGCCCCGGCCGCAACTGGCGCGCACAGCCGCACTGGCCATTTCCCGGCCACAAATCGACGATGTCTCGCGCCAGCTTGGCCGCAGGTCACGCCGCGCGGCGTTGCTGCAGGGGATCGCGGCTGCCGGGCCGGAGGGACTGCCCGTCAACGAGGCCCTGGCCCGCGCTGAAACGACACGCTCAACCCTGCGCCGGGCGGAGCAGGAGGGCTTGCTGCGGCGTACCCCGCACGAGGATGGCGAACGGGTCGTCAGCGCGGTCGCCGCCGACGCGCTCGAGGACAGACTCATCGCGCTGCGCCAAGCCGAGCGCCCACTACGCGCCTTGCGTCTGCTCGCCCGCGCCGACGCGCCCGTGGCCCTGACAGAGCTGCGGGCGGAGACCGGCGTCACGCGCGACCAGTTGGAGCGCCTCGAAGAATTGGGTCTGATTCACCTGGGCGAGAGCGAGAGCTGGCACGACGCCCGCGTCGCGCGCGATTTCGTGCCCGACTCCGCGCCGCCGCTCACTCCCGGGCAGCATGCCGTCTGGCAGGAGATCGAGGCAGAACTGCGCCGCTGGCCACAGGACAGCGAAGCCGCCCGGCGCCGCTTCTTGCTGCACGGCGTAACCGGCAGTGGCAAGACCGAAATCTACCTGCGCGCCATCGAACTCACGCTGGCGCAGGGACGGCAGGCACTCTTCCTCGTCCCGGAAATCGCGCTCACCGCACAAACGCTGCGCCGCGTCGCCGCCCGCTTCCCTGGCCAGGTCGCCGTGTCGCACAGCGGCCTCGGCGACGGCGAACGACATCATCTCTGGCGCCGCGCGCGGGCGGGCGAAATCCAGGTGGTGGTGGGCACGCGTTCTGCGCTCTATACGCCCTTGCCCGATGTCGGCCTCGTCGTCCTCGACGAAGAGCACGACGCCAGCTACCGCCAGGGCACGGACGCCGCCATCCCCTACTATCACGCGCGCAGCGTTGCCGGCGAGATGATGCGCGCCAACAAGGGCATCCTGTTGCTGGGAAGTGCCACGCCGGATGTCGAGACTTACTATCACGCGCAGCGCGGCGACCTGCGTTTGCTGCAACTTCCGCAGCGCATCATGGGCCACCGCCGCCGCATCCGGCAGCTGGCCGACGAGCGGGGCCTGGAAGCGCGCTATGTGCCGGCGCCCGCCGGGCTGGCGCTGATGATCGAGCTGGCGCAGGTGCAGTTGGTTGACATGCGCAGCGAACTGCGCACGGGCAACACCGACATCTTCAGCCGCAAGCTGCTGGCTGCGCTGCGCGAGGTGCTGGCCAGCCAGCAGCAGGCGCTGCTCTTCCTGAACCGGCGCGGCGCCAACACCTGGGTCTTCTGCCGCGACTGCGGCCACGTGGAGCGTTGCCCACATTGCGACAGCGCGCTCACCTGGCACCGCCATGATGGTCGCCTGCGCTGTCACCTCTGCAACCACGAGCGGGAGGCGCCGCGCAACTGTCCCGAGTGTCGTTCGCGCCGCATCCGCTACTTCGGCGCCGGCACCCAGCAGGTCGAGCAGGAGATGCAGCGACACTTTCCGCGCGCACACGTCCTGCGCTGGGATGCCGACAGCGCCCGCAACGCCAGCGCCCATGACCGCTTGCTGCAGCGCTTCGCCGACCACGAGGCCGATGTGTTGGTCGGCACGCAGATGATCGCCAAGGGCCTCGACCTGCCACTGGTCACCCTGGCGGGCGTAGTTAGCGCCGACCACGGCCTCAACCTGCCGGACTTCCGCGCCGGCGAGCGCAGCTTTCAGCTGCTGACCCAGGTTGCCGGACGTGCCGGACGCGGCCTGGCGGGCGGGCGCGCCATCCTGCAGACCTACCAGCCAGAACACTACGCCATCCAGACTGCCGCCGCCCAGGATTATGAGGCCTTCTACGCGCAGGAGATCGCCTGGCGCCGCGAGCTGGGGCATCCGCCGTTTCGTCGTCTGGCGCGCATCCTCATCCAGCACGAGAACGACGCCCGGGCGCAACAGGAAGCCGGCAACGCTGCGCAACAACTGCGCCGGATCATCCACGAGCGCGACCTGCGCGCCACGGAGTTGATTGGCCCCGCGCCCTGCTTCTTCACGCGCATCCGCAAGCAGTATCGCTGGCATCTGCTGTTGCGCAGCCCGGATCCCGCGCTCGCGCTGGACGGCCTGAGCCCGGGCCGCGACTGGCTCATCGACCTCGACCCGGTCGACCTGCTGTAACGCCTGGCCGCGGCGCAGCTCAGTGGATATGATGAAGGTGTGTGCGCGCGGATGTTGGCATCTCCCGTCGCTGACGTGGACGCCCGCCGCGCCGGTTGAAGCTGCAGAAGGGAAACTGTCATGGCTGACAAGGGAAGGCGTCTCTCGGTATCGACCTGGAGCCTGCACCGGCAACTTGGGCCCAGCTGGTGGGACAGCCCGCAGCAGCCTGAGAAAATCTACAGCGAGCCCTGGGGCCCCGGGGCACTGACCCTGCTGGAGCTGCCCGCGCGCCTGGCGGACTTCGGCGTCCACACGCTCGAAATCTGCCACTTTCACCTGCCGCGGCTGGACGATGCCTATCTGGAGCAAGTACGCGACACGCTCGACTCGGCCGGCGTCTCGCTCTTCTCGCTGCTCATCGACGACGGCGACATCACCTGCCCGCAACACCAGGCGCGTGACATGGCCTGGATCGAGGGCTGGCTGGCGGTGGCTGGACGTCTTGGCGCGGACTGCGCGCGCGTCATCGCCGGCAAGACGCTCGATGATGGCGCCGTCGAGCGCAGCCGCGCGGCCCTGACTGCCCTGGCCGAGACCGCCGGGAAGCACAATGTGCGTCTGATGACCGAGAACTGGTTCGCCGTAACTGACACGCCCGAACAGGTGTGTTCGCTGCTGGAGCCGCTGCGCGAGCAGGTGGGCCTGTGCGTGGACTTCGGCAACTGGAAGGGCGCGGACAAGTATGAGGGCTTCGCGCAGGTGATGACCTTCGCCGAATCAACCCACGCCAAGTGCAGCTTCACTGCGCCGCTGCAGGCCAATACCGGGGACTTCGAGCGTTGCCTGCAGGTTTGCGACGCCGGCAACTTCTCCGGCCCCTACACACTCATCTACGATGGCCCCGATGACGACGAATGGGCCGGTCTGCGCCTCGAGGCCGACATGGTTTCACCCTGGCTGGCCTGAGACCATCTTGACAGCCACCTGAATCTCTGCCAGACTGGCGACAGTCTCATCTACAGCGGGCGTGGCATGGTCGGCCGGGCCTGCGGCAACCTCCGAAGCGTCGGGAAGGTGCCATCAGCGGCGGGCCTGCCCGGCTGATGCGCATGGCGAAGCCAGGCTCCCGCTGCGACGGGGGTCTTTTGTTCTGTGGAGATTGGTCAGATGGCACCGGTGCATTACCAACAAGGTGCATTTCCTCCGGACGGGCGCCTCAAATGGGAGAAGTTAGCCCCGTTACAGGAAAAGGCATCCCACGCGCTGGGACGCTATGCCGGTGCTTTGGATGCAATCCCCAACAAAAGCGTTCTGCTTTCTCCCCTTATTCGTGAGGAAGCCGTACTTTCATCTCGAATCGAAGGAACGCAGGCAAGCGTCGAAGACGTTATGCGCTACGAGGCCGGACAGGAACCAGCTTCCAAACGTCAGGAAGATGACATTCAGGAAATCGTCAACTATCGTCGTGCCCTCCAGCAGGCACAAGAACTGCTTGAAAACCAACCTCTGTCCAACCAAGTATTGTTGGAGGTGCACAGTACCTTACTGGCCGGCGCCCGCGGAGTGAACGCAACCCCTGGATCATTCAGGGTTGGCCAGAACTGGATTGGGCCGAAAGACTGCCTGATAGTTGACGCGACCTTTATTCCTGTTCATCCTGACAGACTGTTGCGTTACATGGACACCCTGGTCAACTACGCTCTGCAGGATGTAACCATACCCTTGATGAAAATCGCCTTGTTGCATGCCGAGTTCGAAGCAATCCATCCCTTTAGCGACGGCAACGGACGGCTTGGGCGGATACTGATACCTCTGATGATGTGGCGCTACGGGCTAATCCCGGGGCCCATGTTCTACATCAGTGCCTGGCTGGAAGCCAATCGGGATGAATACTACGATCGCCTGCTGGCTGTTTCCAGCCACGACGATTGGACAGGATGGTGTCTATTCTTCTTTCAGGCTGTTGAGTCGCAGGCCAATAACAATTTAAAGCAAGTTCGGGCTGTCATGAGTCTTTACAGCGACATGAAAGACCGTATACCCAAATTAAGCAGGTCACAGTACGGTATCAATGTCTTGGACTGGGTATTCAGACGACCAATCTTCACTACCTCCGACTTATTGGCCGATAGCGGAATCCCGGGCAGTGCTGCACGTAGAATTCTGTCCAGATTTGAGGACAGCGGCATTCTGGCCGAAATCATTCCGGGCAGGGGGCAAAACCCGTCCCTGTATGTGTTTACTGACTTGCTGGAGATTGCCGGAGGGAGGGATTAATGAGTTTGTTTGACACTTTTGATACACAAACAGATTTGCCTGACACTTTCTCACTTAAAGTGTCACACTAATTGACTTGTGTGACACTTTTGACACACAAAACACTTTGTCTGACACATTTTCGAGAATCTGTCACACAAATCGTATTGTCGGACATGTTTCGGCGAATTTGTCACACCAACGGGGTTCCTTCTGACAAGGTTCTCACAGGCGCGGAGAAGCGATGAGCAGGGCGCAGCGGACATATACCAACCGACGCTACCTCGATGCCATTGCCGATCACGTCGTCCTCTTCGACGGCGCGATGGGCACCAGCATCCAGGCGCAGGCCCCGGTCGCGGCCGATTTCGGCGGCGAGCAGTACTTGGGCTGCGTCGACTACCTCTCCATCACCCGCCCGGACATGATCGAGGCCATCCACGACTCCTTCCTCGCCGTCGGCTGCGAAGTCGTCGAGACCAACACCTTCCGCGGCAATCGCCTCACGCTCGGCGAATACGGCCTCGGCGAGCGAACACTGGAGATCAACCGCGCTGCCGCCCGCCTAGCGCGTCGCGCCTGCGACCGTCACGAACGCAGCAGCGGTCTGCCCCGCTTCGTCGCCGGCAGCATGGGCCCCTCCGGCAAGCTGCCGGGCGGCAACGACCCTGACCTGAGCGACATCACCTGGGAGGAGCTCGCCACCCTCTTTGAAGAGCAGGCCCGCGGCCTCTGCGAAGGCGGTGCCGACCTGCTGCTACTGGAGACCAGCCAGGACATTCTGGAAGTCAAGGCCGCCGTGCACGGCGTGCAACGCTACTTCGCAGCGGCCGGCGTGCGCATCCCGCTGCAGGTGCAGGTCACGCTCGATACCAGCGGCCGCATGCTCTTCGGCACGGACATCGACAGCGCACTGACCACGCTTGAGGCGCTGCCGGTCGACGTCATTGGCTTGAACTGCTCCACCGGCCCCGAGTACATGCGCGCGCCCGTTCAGCATCTCCTCGAGCAGAGTCGCCTGCCGCTCAGCGTGCTGCCCAACGCCGGCCTGCCCGTCAACGTGGAGGGCGAGGCCGTCTACCCGATGGAGCCCGGCCCCTTCAGCGAGATGGTGGCGGACTTCGCGGCGCGCGGCGTCAACGTGGTCGGTGGCTGCTGCGGCACGACGCCGGAGCATCTGGCGCAACTGGCCAGCCGGGTGCACGGCGAACTGCGCGACGGCCGGCCACTGTTCTTGCGACCGCCGGCTGCGCGTCAGCCGGAGCACGAGGCGAAGGCTTCCAGCGCCATGACGGCCACACCCATGGTGCAGCAGCCTGGCCCTACCATGATCGGCGAGCGCGTCAGCAGCCTCGGCAGCCGCAAGGTGAAAAGGCTGTTACTGGACGACGACTATGACGGTGTGGTGCAGATCGCCGTCGACCAGGTTGAACGCGGCGCGCACATGCTGGACGTTTGCGTGGCGCTGACCGAGCGAGACGACGAGCTGGAACAGATGCAGCAGCTCGTCAAAAAGCTGGCAATGACCGTGCCGGCGCCGCTCATCATCGACACGACCGAGGCCGAGGTCGCCGCGGCTGCGCTGGAGCAGTACCCGGGCCGCGCCATCATCAACGGCAACAACCTCGAGAACGGCCGCGAACGCATCGACCGCATCCTGCCCATCGCGCAGGAGCACGGCGCCGGCGTACTCTCCATGACTATCGATGAAGAGGGCATGGCCCACGAGCGCGAGCGCAAGCTGGCCGTCGCGCAGCGCATCACGCAGATCGCCTGCGACGACTACGGGATGAGCCCGGAAGACCTCATCTTCGATACGCTCACCTTCCCTCTGACCACTGGCCAGGCAGAGCTGCGCGACAGCGCGGTGGAGACCATTGAGGGGCTGCGGCTCATCAAGCAGCAGATCCCCGGCGTGATGACCGCGCTGGGCATCAGCAACGTCAGCTTCGGCGTGGGCGCGGCGGCGCGCGGCGTGCTCAACAGCGTCTTCCTGTCCCATGCGGTGCAGGCCGGCCTCGACATGGCCATCGTCAACCCGGCGCACATCACGCCCCTGGCGGAGATTCCGCAGCAGCAGCGTCAACTGGCCGAGGACCTGATTTTCAACCGCGACGAGGACGCCCTGGCGACCTTCATCCAGTTCTACGAGCAGAACGAGGTGCGCCTCGCCGGCCAGGAAGTGGAAGACCCCACGGCAGACATGAGCAGCGAAGAGGCCCTGCACTGGCAGATTGTGCATCGCAAAAAGGATGGCCTCGAAGCGCTGGTCGACGACTGCCTGCTGCGCCAGGACGCGGTCGGCGTGCTCAACAACGTGCTGCTACCGGCCATGAAAGAGGTCGGCGACAAGTTTGGCGCCGGCGAGCTGATCCTGCCCTTCGTGCTGCAGAGCGCCGAAGCCATGAAGCGCGCCGTTGCCTACCTCGAGCAGTTCATGGAACGACTGGATGGCGCCAGCAAGGGTACGGTCGTGCTGGCCACGGTTTACGGCGACGTGCACGACATCGGCAAGAACCTGGTCAAGACCATCCTTGGCAACAACGGCTACACAGTGCACGACCTGGGCAAGCAGGTGCCGGCCAACACCATTATCGACCAGGCGCAGGCGCTCAAGGCGGACGCCATCGGCCTGAGCGCCCTGCTCGTCAGCACCTCGAAGCAGATGCCGCTGATTGTCAACGAGCTGGCGCGACGAGATCTGGCGTACCCCGTGCTCATCGGCGGCGCGGCCATCAACCGCCGCTTCGGCCGGCGCATCCTGTTCCTTGAGGACGACGGCCAGCCTTACGCCCCCGGCGTCTTCTACTGCAAGGATGCCTTCGAGGGCCTCGAGGTCGTCGAAGGTCTGGTGGACCCGGAGCGCCGCGCGCAGCTCGTCACGCAGCTGCTGGCCGGGGCCAGGGCCGAACGCGATCGTCCCGCCGCGCGCCGCGGGCGCGTCGCTCCGGCCCGCGCCAAAACTGTGGCGCCGGCGCCAGCCATCCCACAGCCACCCTTCTACGGGCCGAAGACCATCGAGGTTCTGCCGCTTGAGATCGTGCTGCAGCACATCCACCGGCCTGAACTGTTCCGCCTCTCCTGGGGCGCGAAGAACACCCGCGGCGAGGAGTGGACGCAGCTGGAGGCGGAGTTCACGGCGAGGCTGGAGGCCATGAGCCGCCAGGCCCTGCGCGAGCGCACTTTGCTCCCCCAGGCCGTCTATGGCTACTTCCCGGCCAACAGCGACGGCGACGACCTGATCGTCTGGGAACACGAAACCCTGAACCAGGGAACGCGGCGCGAAGTGGCGCGCTTCCACTTCCCGCGCCAGCCGGGCGGCGACCAGCTCTGCCTCGCCGACTATTTCGCGCCAGCGGCGGCGGGCAAAGTCGATACCGTCGCGCTGCAGATCGTGACCGTGGGTACAGTCGCCACCGAGACGGTCGACGCCCTGCAGGCGGCCGACGAATACAGTGAAGCCTGGTTCTTCCACGGTCTGGCGGTGCAGGCGGCCGAGGCCACGGCCATCTACGCGCACCAGCACATCGCGCGCGAACTGGGCATTCCGACGCAGCAGGGCAAACGCTACAGTTGGGGCTATCCGGCCTGCCCCGATCTGGCCGAGCATGAGACTGTGATGCGGCTGTTGCCGGGCGCGCAGGCGCTGGGCCTGCAACTGACCAGTGCGTACCAGTGGATACCGGAACAGAGCACGGCCGCCATCGTCGTGCATCATCCCGCCGCGCGCTACTTCAGCGTGGGCAATCTCGATCGTTCAGCCATGATCCTCGACCAGGGCTGATGTCAGCGCAGAATCGTAGCATTCGGAGGAACAGCGTGCCTCACCTGCCCCGGCGGGCCCGACCCGTAATCATCGCAACACTATTGCACTCCGGGCAAACGCCATGATCTTTCACAAGGCGCCGCCGCTGTGGCGCACCGTAATAACCATGGTGCTGGGCGCAATCATTCTCATCGCGCTGATTGTGCTGCTTTTTGACCAGGTCTGTTACATGGACATCACTGACCGCCAGGCGATGTACCCGGGCGCCAGGATCGTTACCGAGGAGTATGACCTCATCCGCCCCCGCGCCATGGGTATGACAACCCTCGTGCTGCAGACCGACGAGGACGAGGAGACGCTGAGACAGTGGATCCGCGAGCGCAACCTCGAGCTGCTGCGCGCCAACCGCTTCCGCGGCCTGGCCGCGCTAAACTGGGGCGTGCACCCGGTACGTGAAGGCGTGCCCGAAGGCCGGCTCGTTTACATTAGCAGCTGCGGTGTATAAGGCGCCGGAGCAGAGCAGGACGGGAAACTGATGCTCACCATGCCCTTCGCGCAACGCATCCGCCAGGGCGCGCCCCTGCTGGTGGATGGCGCCATGGGCACCATGCTGCACGAGCAGGGCTCGCCAATCAGCGCCTGTTTCGACGAGCTCTGCCTGAGTGACCCGGAGCGGGTGGCGCAGGTGCATCGCGACTTTCTCGATGCCGGCGCGGAATTGCTGGAGACCAATACCTTCAGTGCCAACCGCTACAAGCTCGGCGCGCATGGTCTGGCGTCACAGCTGGCCGCCATCAACCGCGCCGGCGTGCGCCTGGCGCGCGCAGTCATGCGCGCCAGCGAAAACCCGAACCTATATCTGGCCGGTTCGATCGGGCCGCTGGGCGTGCGCCTGCAGCCCTACGGCCGCATCTCGCCGGCCGACGCCCGCAGCGCTTTCCGCGAACAGGCAGAGGCGCTGCTCGCGGAGGGCGTGGACCTGATCATGCTGGAAACCTTCAGCGACCTGAGCGAGCTGCTGGAGGCGCTGGCCGCCCTGCGTGAACTGGACAGCGCGCTGCCCGCAGTCTGCCAGATGACCTTCGAACCCGATGACCGCACGCAGCTGGGCTGGCTGCCGGGCGCCGTCGCGCGCGGACTGGCGGAGGCCGGCGCGGACGTCATCGGCATCAACTGCAGCAGCGGGCCGGCCCAGATCGCGCGCCTGCTGCAGTCCATGCGCCACAGCGCGCCCGACCTGCCTCGCTCCGCCCAACCCAACGCCGGCTTCCCGGAAGCCGTGGGCGGTCGCGTGATGTACCCGGCCACGGTGGACTATTTTGCCGAATACGCGCTCACCTTCCGCGCGCTGGGCGCCGTCCTTATCGGCGGCTGCTGCGGCACCCGGCCCGAGCACATCGACGCCATGCGCAAGGCCCTCGACGATCCGGCCAGCCAGGCGCCAAATTTGCCCGTGGTCCTGTTTGACGATGAGGAGGAAGCTGTCGCGCCGGAGCGTCCCACCCGCCTCGCCGACCAGTTGGCCCGCGGCGAATTCATCATCAGCGTCGAAATGACGCCGCCGCGCAGCTACACGCCGCAGCGCCTGCTCAACGCCGCGCACACCCTGCAGGAGGCCGGCGCCGACATCATCAACGTGGCCGACAGCCCGGCCGCGCGCATGCGCATGAGCCCCTGGGCCATTGGTCACCTGCTGCAGTCGCGCCTCGGCCTGGAGACCGTGCTGCACTTCCCCACGCGCGGCCGCAATCTGCTGCGCGTGCAGGGCGATCTGCTGGCGGCACACGCGCTGGGCCTGCGCAATCTCTTCGTCGTCATGGGTGACCCCACCCAGGTCGGTGATTACCCGGAGGCCATGGACCATTATGACGTGGCGCCCTCGGCCCTCATCCATCTCATCCACCAGCGCATGAACCGCGGTATGGACCAGGCCGGCAATTCCATCGGCCAGCCCACCTCCTTCACCGTCGGCTGCGCGCTCAACATGTGCGCTGTGAACCCGGAGCGCGAGATTCGCGTGCTGCAGCGCAAGCTGGAAGGCGGCGCCAGCTTCGCGCTCGGCCAGGCCATCTTCGAGCCGGAACGCATCGCCAGTTTTTACGAGCGCTACCAGGCAGCCACGGGTGAAGCGCTGCGCCTGCCCGTGCTGATGGGCCTGATACCGCTCTACAGCGTCAAGCACGCGCAATTCCTGCACAACGAGGTGCCCGGCATAGACATCCCGCCGCGGCTTATCGAACGCCTGGCCGACGCCGGCGCGGACGCCCCGCGCGAGGGGCTGCGCATCGCCGGCGAGTTACTGGCCGCCATGCGTGACCAGGTGCAGGGCGCCTACATCATCCCGGCCTTCGGCCGCTACGACCTCGCCGCCGAGCTCGTGGAGCAGGCGCGCGCGCTCGCCCCTGCCTGAGGAAGCTCCACCATGAAACGCCTGCACGCCCTTGACGCCCTGCGCGCCTGCGCCATGTTTCTGGGCGTCCTGCTGCACGCCGTCTTCTACACCATCCCCTTCCGCTACTTTCGCCACCATGTGCTGCCCGGCGCCTCCAACGCCTGGGCCCTGCCCTACTTCCACCTGGTGCAGCTCGTGCACGGCTTCCGCATGCCGGTGTTCTTCCTGCTCAGCGGCTTCTTCTGTGCCCTGCTCTGGCAGCGCCGCGGCCTGCGCGGTCTGTTGCAGAATCGCATCCTGCGCATCGCCCTGCCCCTGCTAATCTGCATCCCGACTGTGCGCAGCATGGAGTACATCCTCAACCTGCTCGATTGGGGCTACGACGCAACAAGCGCCGAATGGGCGGCTGCCATGGTCCGCGACCTCAGCAATCTGTGGTTTCTCTGGGAACTGCTGCTGCTCTGCGGCCTCTTGCTGATCGCCGCGCGCCTCGGCCTGCGCTTTCGTCATCCCTTGTGGTAGCTGCTGATCCCCGCCTCCTGGCTACCCATGGCCCTGATGGATCAGACCTTTCTCGTCTTCGGCCCCCAAACGTCAGTGGCCGTCGCCGTGGAGGCGCCGGTGCCGGGCTTTTATGCAACCTTCTTCTTCTTCGGCGTCTTTTTCTATCAGCGCGGCTTCGCAGTGCGGCGCCGCTGGATGCTCGCCATCCTGCCCGCCGCCACGCTGATCTACCCGCTCGCCACAGGCCTGCTCTTCGTGCCGGCACGGTTCCGCGAGGCTTCGCAGCTGCAGGCAAGCCTGCTGGAGACCACCTTCGCCTGGCTCATGTGCTTTGACATGCTGGGCCTCTTCCACTCCATCGCCCTGCGCGAGCGCCCCTGGGTGCGTCTGCTCGCGGACTCTGCCTACTGGATTTACCTGATGCACGAGCTCCTGATGGAGGTGTTGAGCGGGCCCATTTTGGCGCGCGTGGGCAACCCGCACCTGCATTACCTGCTGCTGCTGTTGCTCGTCACCGGCATCCTGTATGTCGCCTGGATCCGTGAAGTGCGCTTCACCTGGTTCGGGACGCTGCTCAATGGCAAGCGTGAACGCTCGCAGGATGTGGCCACGATCGACCCGCGCACGCAGTTCGCCGGTCGCGCTGCCGACGGATAAACGCAACCCCGCTTGCGAGGCGCAGGGTGACGCCTTCGCTACCCTGCTGTTCGAAGGCGTGCTGCGTGCCGCGTCCTTGCAGCGACACAAAACGCCCCTGCCGAGCGGGCCGTGGCCGCCATTTCCAGCGGCCAACCCCCCGTGGCTACCATGCCATGATTGTGACGCTGTTGCTCTCGTCGATGCGAAAGATGTAGGGCTTGTCCACCTGATACGGTGGCACGTCTTCATAGAAGGTGCCAATTTCCACGAGTTGTTCCGCTGCCAGATAGTGCACCACAATCGGCTTGCCGGATGTCGGATGCATCATTCGCGCCAGTTCACCGCCGCCATGGCCGCCAGCCCTCAGCGCGGCCACGGACGGGATGACCCCCAGGGGCAGGCCTTCCGTCGCCGAGACGACTGCGTAGAGCGCCAGGCTGTCCTGGACGCCGTAGACCGCGACCGGCGCAGCTGCATGCTCGTCCAGCCGACCATCCGTGCCCTTCATGCTGATCCTTTGCTCCGTTCTCACTTTCGCTGGAGGAGGCGGCTGCAATTCGCGCCGGACCGACTGGAGTTGCATATAATCTGTGCAATTGCCGCTGCAAACGAACTCGCTGCCGAAACTGTCATGGCGGAAGTCCTGCCCACTGAATGCGAGCACGGTGACCTCATAGGTCTCGGTAGTGACGTAGTTGTTGATCTGGCAGCTGGTGGCCGTCAGAGGGTCCGGGCGACAATAGCGAAACTCGCGGCTGTCCACGAGGTGGATGCCAAGATAGCCCGCTGCGCCGGTTACCGCATCCCATGAAACCTGCCCGGTGTTGTCTACCTGGACATTGGCCGGCGCCGGGAGGCGTGCGACCCTGTCTGCCGCGGACCGGTACCAAGTGTAGAAGACAGCGTAGGGGTTTCTGGCAAGCGCGCTGTTCTGCGCGACCCGCGACTCCACAACGACCTCAATGTAATTGACATCGTCGAAGTTAGGAATCTGATACGACCTCGTCGATGTGGTCAGTGTGATCTGCGTCGGCACGAAATTGTCGCGTTCCACACGATAGTTCAGACGGTAAGACCCCGCCCGGCTGTCTCCGGAGCTCCAGCTGACCAGACCCTTGTCGGTCATCCAGACCTGCGACGGGTGCTTTAGTTCAAGTGCCTTTTGCTGTTTCTCACCGGCAGTGCCTGTCTGCGCCACTGCGCCGGGCGCTGTCATCAGAATGGCCCCTGCCAGCAGCAATGGCAAGCCAGAACGTATCCTGTTCATTTCGTCGCCTCCACCTGCCAATCACGTGCGCCATGCGCCGCGTTGACAGCAATATAGCCCAGGATGGAAGGTTGCGGCAAACGCGACCAGGTTTGCGGCCGCTGGCCCCCGGCCCAGACGGCCGCTACACTCCAACAGGTCAGCAAGTGAGGAGAGCACCATGGATGAACTGCGGCAGCAGTATGAAGCGCAGGGCTACGCCATCGTGCGTGGCGCCGTCGACGCGGAGCTGGCCGCCGAGACCGCGGCGCACGTCCGCTGGCTGACGCGCAAATATCCCGGCGTGCGCCCTGAAAAGTTCTTCCACAACTTCCTGATGGACGACCCCTTCATGCATCGACTCGTCAGCGACGAGCGCATCCTCGACATCATCGAGCCCTTCATCGGGCCCGACATTGCGCTCTACGCGCCGCACTACATCGCCAAGCCGCCCGGCGACGGCAAGGCCGTGCTCTGGCACCAGGACGGCTATTACTGGCCGCTGGAGCCGATGGAGGTCATTACAGTATGGCTGGCCGGGACAGCCTCGACGCGCGCAAATGGCTGCATGCGTGTTCTGCCTGGCACGCAAAACATGCGTCTGCTCTCGCGGCGCGAGATGGTCGATGTCGATGAAGAACAGTTCGTTCTGAATTCGCAGGTCCATCCCTCGCTCATCGACGATTCCGATGTTGTTGACCTTGAGCTGGAGGCCGGCGACCTCTCCATCCACAACCCGCGCATCATCCACGGCTCCGAAGGCAACAGCTCCGACAGCTGGCGTATCGGCCTCACCCTGCGCTACATCCCCACCAGCACGCGCGTCAAGGCCGATGGCTGGCGCAACATCCTCGTGCGCGGTCGGCCCGACCCGCACAACGGCAATCTCTATGCCGATCGACCGCGTTATGTGCCGGGGCAGACGATGGCCTTCCGCGGCGCGGAGGCCTGGCAGGACAATTGATCGTCAGCGCAGCTGTGCGTCGGCAAAATCGAGGTAACGTTCCCAGTCCCAGGCAGTGACATCATGTCCACCGCTGCGCAGATGGTAGCCGATCCTGCCTGACACGGGCGTATCCGGCGCCGGCTGCTCGCGCACAGGCAGGCCCTCCTGCCCGAACAGGCGCCAGGCCGGGTCGGCCTGCACGGTCGCCAGGAACTCTCCGCGCGGGTCGGCCCACAGGTCCTCGGTCGCACTGGCCACGTAGAGCGGTCGCGGCGCGATGAGCGCCAGCAGCATGTGTTGATCGAGGGGCAGGGAGTCTTCGCGCCCGTTGTACGCATGGAAGTTACGGCAGAACCAGTGCGGGAAGCGTGTGTTGATGGCCGCCAGCGTCTCGCCGAAGCGCCGCCGCGAGAGCGCCGCGCCGCAGCAGCCGCTGTTGTTGCTGACCACCAGCGCGAAGCGTTGGTCGCGCGCGCCCGCCCACAGCGCCGTCTTGCCCAGGCGCGAATGCCCGATTAGCGCGACCGGCCCGCAGACCTCTTCCTGCAGCAGCGCGTCCAGCGCGCGGCTGAGCCCCCAGGCCCAGGTCGCCACCGCGCCCCAGGCAGCCCCGTCGCCCGCCTCTGGCGCCGCGAAGAGACCTTGTACGCTATCAGCGCGGCCATCACTGCGGTCCGGGAAGAGTTCACCGCTCCACAGCGTCGCCAGTGCATAGCCGCGTTCGAGGATGCGCGTCACCAACCAGCGACTGGCGTTGGCGCCGCGCGCGACAGCCGCGCCCGTCGGCCGCAGGATGGCCGGGTCCGCGTGTGTGCTGTGGTTGCCGTTGAAGTTGAGGCCGAGAAAGGTCGGCGCCGGCCGCGCGCGTGGCAGCCACAGCAGCAGATTCAGCGCACGGGCGTCGTCGCCAATGAGGATGCGCAGCTGACGGCGTTCGGCACCGCCCGGCAGCATCGTCCGTTCGAGCGTCTCGACGTGCAGCGGCAGGGTCTGCACCGGCGTCTGGCCGTAGACCTGCTGCGCGAAGAGCGCGAGCAGTCGCGGGCGCCGTTGCTGCGTCCACATGGCAGCATCGCGCACCGGGCTGCCATCCGCCAGCTGCAGCAGCGGCGGCAACTCGAATTGCGGCACGCGCGCTTCATCATGGTTTGTGTCGGTCACAGGGTTCTCCCCGCGCTCAGCGCGGCGTGTCGATCTCCTGACGCACGGTCTGGTAGAGCAGCTCGGCGTGCAGCTGGCCCAGGGAATAGCAAGGGCCGCCCAGATTCTCCGCCAGCCGGCTCGCCAGGCCGCGGTCGAAAGCCACGTGTTCCATGTTGATGGTGACGGCCTTGATGTCATGCTCGCGGATCATGGTGGCGATGCGGTGCGCCTCATCCTGCGGCGCCTGCTCGCTGATGGAGACATTGCCGGCGCCATCCGTGAGCAGGATGATCATGGGCTCGATGTCGGGGTTGAGCGTCTGCTCGCGCCGTATCGTTTCGTAGGAAAGCAACAGCCCGGCCGAGAGCGGCGTCTTGCCGCCGACGGGGATGTTGGCCAATGCCTTCTTTGCCAACAGCACGGAGTTGGTGGGCGACAGCACCAGCGAGGCGCGGTCCTTCTGGAAGACCACCAGCCCAACCCGGTCACGCCGCTGGTAGGCATCCGTCAGCAGCGACATGATGGCGCCCTTGGTGGCCTGCATGCGCTCCGAAACGGCCATGCTCCACGAGGCGTCCACCGCGAAGAGGATGAGGTTGGAGGCGCGCCGTACGCGCACCTTGCGCTGCAAATCGTCCTTGCGTAGCGACCAGGCCACGTTGCTCCCGGCGCGCTCCGCCTCGCGCTCCTGCTGATACGGCGCGGCGGCGCGCAGCGTGGCGTCGAAGGCGATATCGTCGGTGCGGCCGTTGGCGGGCCGCGCCTGGATGTAGCGACCGCGCTTGCGCTCGGTCTTGGTGCGCGAGCGGCGCCCGGCGCGCTGGCGCGTCAGGCGGTCGAGCGGCGTATCCAGTTTGCGCGGCGTGAACTCGGACTTGCTTTCGACCTGCTTGCCGCCCTCCCACCAGTAGGCGTCCTGCTGGTCAAAGACGTTCTGCGGGGTCGGTTCTGCCTGACCGAGGTCTGGTAGCTCTTCATTGCTGCTGTCGCTCAGGGACTGGCTTTTTTTTTAGCCGCCTGTTCCTCGCTGTCCGCGCTGGCCTCGGAGGCGTCGTCGCCTTCGCTCCACTCGGACATGACCTGCTCCAGCTGGTCGCCCATGGCATCCATGCTCATGGTTGCGTCGGCGAAGGGGCCGCGCTTGAGGCGATGCGGGATGGCCAGCTCGGCGGCCAGCAGGATGTCCTCCTGCGTAATGCGCCGGCGCCCCTGGAAGGCGGCATGGGCGCGCGCCGCCTTGAGGATTACGAGGTCGGCGCGATGGCCGTCGATTTTCAGGCTGCTGGACATGGTGGCGATGGCGTAGAGGTCGCGCCGGTCGTACTCCACCTCGTCGACCAACTCGCGCGCGGCAGCGATGCGCTGCGAGAGCTCCTGCTCCCTGGGCGCCCACTGCTCGCCGAAGGCCTCGGCGTTGGTTTCACTGGCGATGTGGCGCTCCAGGATGTCCATGCGCGCGAGCGCCGCGTCGATGCTGGTTACGTCCACCGAGAGCGCGAAACGGTCCAACAACTGCGGCCGCAGGTCGCCCTCTTCGGGGTTCATCGTGCCCACCAGGATGAAGCGCGCCGGGTGCGAGAAGCTGATGCCCTCGCGCTCGACCACGTTGATGCCCATGGCCGCCGAGTCCAGCAACAGATCGACCACGTGGTCATCGAGCAGGTTGACCTCGTCCACGTAGAGGATGCCGCGGTTGGCGGTGGCCAGCACGCCGGGGTCGAAGTGGCGCTCGCCGCGCTGGATGGCCTTTTCGATGTCCAGGGTGCCGACCACGCGGTCTTCGGTGGCGCTGACGGGCAGGTCCACAAAGCGGATGCGCCGCTGCGTTACCGGCAGCTGTTCGCCGCGCTCGTAGCGCTCGCGCACCATGTCGGACCAGGTGCCGGGCTGGTCAGGATCATCGTTGAAGGGCGAGTCCGCCACGACATTAACTTCAGGCAAGAGGGCCGCCAGCGCGCGCGCGGCGGTGGACTTGCCGGTGCCGCGTTCGCCGCGGATGAGCACGCCGCCAATACGCATGTCGATGGCGTTGAGGATGAGGGCGCGTTTCATACGCTCCTGACCCACGATGGCGGTGAAGGGGTAGACCGGCGCGCGCTTCGTCATGGCTCCTGTCCCGTGCAGGTGGATAGCAGCGCCAGTATACACCTGTTGCGCGCTGTCGGCAGGGCGGACTTATGCGTCTGGTAGACGCCCAGCTTCAAGGCTGCCCAAGAGTTTGTTGGCAGCACACGCGAGTAGTTTGCGCCGCTCGGCTAAAAAGTCAGGATAGTTTTCCAGTTTCCAGAGATCAGATTCTTTGGGCACCCATTGCGACTCAAGCGCACCGGGGCACTTTCCCTCGACTTCCGGGAAGTAGTCTTCAGGACTCTTATCGCTGATTTGCAGATTTGTGCTGGATGTCAGGAATGAATAGTTCGCCAGTGCATTGACTTCAGCGCGGCTAATGTACTTCTGTTTCAAAAAGTTTTTTGGAAAGAGATGGTGAAGATGCAACTTCTGGTTCATGTTTCTTGAAAGCCGCTCTCCAGTTCCAAAATCCCTAGATCCTGTTGACCGAGCCAACAGATACATTAATGGATAATAGGTACTATTGACCTGCGAAACATCAAAATGCCAAGGGCCAACCTCAAGTGTTCCTCGTGCCTGTCTCAGGTTATGCATCAATGCCTTCAAACAATCGTCCCAAGTCTTTGCCTCAGTGACCTCATCGATGTCAACTTGCAAGCGGCTGACTCCGGCACCGGCATAATGACGCCAAACAATCGTTTGGACATACCAGCACAGCAGCCTGAGCACTGCAGACTGCCCATTGCAAGATCGACTCCACCGGCTCAGATAATGGACCATGAGGGGAAAAGAGTTTCGACTTCTCAATACGTATGCGTGATCCAGCCCCAAGAAATTCTGAGTCTCATCCAGCAGTTTGCCCAAGCTCTTGACCGTATCTGACAGCCCTATGCTGAGTTCCTTTCTTTCATATTTCTTATCGTGTAAGGCCGAATAGTCTGCCTTGCTGGTCATTCGAACAGTCATGCATCGTAACTAATGATGATTCTGCCAATGGAATGGGTGCCAGTGGTCAATTGCGCTTTTCATTTCATGTCGAACTTCAGGCCATCGTGTACTGATCACTGCAAGTGCAAGGTCAGCACGATTAATTAGCGTGCCGCTACTGTTCACCTTGTCAAATATTTCCACGACCGTATCAAGGTCATGTTCTTCCGAGATTTCTTCAATGTGTAAATCTGTTTCCTTAAGGGCAACTAGCCTGACAATTCGTTCCCAAAGAAGGTTGAATTCCTGACCGCCTGGTTGAAATTGTGTTTGTCCTAATATCCAAGATGACCAAGATGAGCCTTGGGAAAAGAGCTTCGACACATTTATTACGGAAGTATCGTCTGTTGAATAAGTAAACTCTTCTTTCAATACATTGAAAAAAAGACCCGCAAAAACGTCTTCGTCTCCATCTTCCGGGAAAAATGTAGGGGCTTTACCCTTCATCACACCAAACAGTGTGGTCAACCTTTGTTGACCATCTACGATAAATGTCTTCAGCCCTTTATGAGGGGGTTGTTGTCCCCGGTGGACTGGTTGGACGGAGTCAGTTTCCCAAAGCAATATGCCACCTACGGGGTATCCCTTATAATAGTGATTGAAAGAAATCCTGAATTCTTGGTTTGTTCCAGACATATTCTCTTTGAAACTCGGGGAGACTCAACTTCCCTCGTTCAATGTCCGAAAGCAATTCTGAAATTGATTCACTACGCATTCAACAACTCCTTCCAGCAAACCCCGCGCCAGTATACCCCCTCCGCGCCCGACGCGGCATCAGTCTTCCGACGCGGCAGCGGGCCTTCCAGCAAGTGGTTCTTAACGTTCCATTGGGGTTCACAAGTATTGCTGCCAGACCAGCAATTCTGTAGAACAGGTATTCCCTTTGCGCGGCCCTGTGCTACAATGTCCGCTCACCCAGCCAGCGAGCAGGAGCGTGCGTGTCCAGCAAACGCGGCGAGTTCACCGTTGCCGATTCCTACAACTACAATAACATCGGGGTGCGCCGCTGGATCCTGTCGCACGTCCTGCGCTATCGCTTCCTCTTCCTGCGCTCCGTGCTGCTCTTCCTGGTCGGCTGGAGCGCCATGGCCTGGGTGCGCGTGCTGATCGGCGAAGCGGCCCGCGAGATCACCAGCCCCAGCCGGCCCGACGGCGTGCTGCTCGCCGCGCTCGCGGTGCTGCTGGTCTCCATCATCGACAGCCTCAGCCACCTCGGCGGCAGCCTCTCCATCACGATCATTGCCCAGCGCCTGGCGCGCGACTCACGCGAGGAACTCTACGTCAGTTTGCTGGGCAAGAGCCAAACCTTCCATGACCGGCAGCGCGTCGGCGACATCATGGCGCGCGCCAACGACGACGTGAGCTTTCTCACCCACATGATCCACCCGGGCATCTTCTTCATCATCGAGATCGTGCTCGGCATGGCCCTGCCCATGCTCTACATCGCTGCCATTCACTGGCAGCTGATTCTGGTACCGTTGCTCTTCGTGCTTATCTATGTCGTGACCGTGCGCAGTTACTTCAGGCGCCTCAGCCCGGTGATTGGCGCCCAACGCCGGGCCTTCGGCATCATGAACGCCGGCCTCGAGGAGACCATCTCCGGCATCGAAATCGTCAAGGCCAGCGCCCAGGAAGCCTTCGAGCGGCGCAAGTTCCGGCGTCATGCCCAGGCCGTACGCAATTATCTGGTGCAGCAGGGCACGATCGAGGCGCGCTATCTGCCCTACCTCTTTTTCGGCTTCGCGCTGGGCCTGACCTTCCTGCATACCATGATCCTCTTCGGCGAGGGCAGCCTCGACATCGGCGCCGTCGTCGCTGTGACCGGCCTGGTAGGCGCCATGCGTTTCCCGGTGTTCATCTCGGTCTTCGCCTTCTCCATGGTGCAAATGGGCATTGCGGGCGGCGAGCGCATCCTCGAGCTCATCAAGGCCAGCGCCGACATGGACGAGAACGCCAGCGGCCACAGCAGCCGTGTGGCCGGAGACATTGTCTTCGAGAACGTGAGCTTCGGCTACGAAGACGGCATGGTGCTGCAGGACATCTCCTTCCACGTGCGTCCCGGCGAGACTGTCGCCATCGTCGGCCAGACCGGCTCCGGCAAGAGCACGCTGACTGAACTCATCAACCGCACCTACGACGTCACTTCCGGCCGCATCCTCATCGACGGCGTTGACATCCGCGACTGGCAGCTGGACTCAGTGCGCTCGCAGATTTCGCGCATCGAGCAGGACGTCTTCCTCTTCTCCCGCAGCGTCGCCGAGAACATTGCCTTCGGCACGCCCGACGCCACCCAGGAGCGCATCGAGCAGGTGGCGCAGGAAGCCCAGGCGCACGACTTCATCCAGTCTTTCGCCCAAGGCTACGAAACGGAAATTGGCGAACGCGGCGTCATGCTCTCCGGCGGGCAGCGTCAGCGCCTCGCCCTGGCGCGCGCCTTCCTCAGCGACCCGCGCATCCTCATTCTCGATGACTCCACCAGCGCCATCGACAGCGCCACCGAGGACGACATCCAGAAAGCCATCACGCGCGCGCAGCAGGGTCGCACCACCCTGCTTATCACCCACCGCCTCTCACAGATTCGCTGGGCCGACCACATCCTCGTGCTTGACGATGGCCAGGTGGTCGCCAGCGGCAGCCATGAGCAGTTGCTGCAAAGCTCCGACCCCTACCGCCGCATTTTCGCGCGCTACGATGTCGCCCTTCCGGTCGCCTGAAGCAATGCACGACAATCACAGGGAGCCTTGATCCGTGGGATTCATCATGGATGGCCTCGATGCCGAAGAGTACGACCGCCAGTACAACGACCGCGAGCTCGTAGGCCGCATCCTCGGCTACTTCCGTCCCGAGGGCAAGCGCATGCTGCTGGTCGCCGGCGCCATCCTCTGCGTGTCGCTGCTCAACACCGGCCTGCCCGTCTTCATCTCGATCTCGATTGACCGCATCGCGGCAGACCCCACCGAGCGCAACCTGATCCTGGCGCTGGTGGGCACCGTCCTGCTCGGCGCGGTGGCCTGGGTGTTCAACGCGCTGCGCCAGTGGCAGTCGGCCACGGCCATCGGCAACGTCACGCTGCGCCTGCGCGAGGACGCCATGGATGCCGTGCTGCGCCGCGATCTCTCCTTCTACGACAGCTACTCCTCCGGCAGGATCGTCAGCCGCGTCACCTCGGATACCCAGGCCTTTTCCGCGGTAGTCACGCTGACGACGGACCTGATGAGCCAGTTTCTGCTGGTCATCCTGCTGGTCGGCTATCTCTTCACCGTCAGCGCGCGGCTGACGCTTGTCCTCTTGCTACTTGCACCGCTCATCATCGTCACGGCGCTCGCCTTTCGCCACCTCGCGCGCAAGACCGTTACGCAGTCGCGCCGCATCAACGCCGAGGTCTACGCGCACATCCAGGAGACGGTCAGCGGCATCCGCATCGCCAAGACCTTTCGCCAGGAGCACAGCGTCTACAGTGAGTTCCTCGGCGTCAACGCGCGTTCCTATCGCATCAACCTGCTGACGGGCTATACCTTCAGCAGCATCTTCCCCATCCTCGGCCTGCTGGCCGGTTTCGGCACCACCGCCCTGGTCTACTTCGGCGTCCTCGACGCCCAGGCGGGCGGCATCAGCGCCGGCACCTGGTTTCTCTTCATCCAGGGCATCCAGATGTTCTGGTTCCCGCTGACCAGCATCGCCTCCTTCTGGAGCCAGTTCCAGCTGGGCCTTGCCGCCGGCGAGCGGGTCTTTGCCCTCATCGACGACGAGCCAAAGGTCATTCAGCAGGATGCGCGCGCGCTATCCGCTATCGCCGGCGAAATCTGCTTCGACCGCGTCGACTTCCGCTACACGGACAAGGAGCAGGTGCTGCAGGACTTCTCGCTCACCATTCACCCGGGCGAGACGCTGGCGCTGGTCGGCCACACCGGCTCTGGCAAGTCCAGCATCGGCAAGCTCATCGCGCGCTTCTACGAGTTCCAGGGCGGCCAGATCCGCATCGATGGCGTGGACATCCGCGCCCTCGACCTGCAGGACTATCACACAAGGCTGGGCATGGTGGCGCAGACGCCCTTCCTCTTCGACGGCAGCGTGCGCGAAAACATCCGCTACGGCCGGCCCGATGCCAGCGACGAGGAAGTGGCGCGCAGCGCGCGCATGGTCGGCCAGGGGGACTGGCTGCGCGCCCTGCCCGAGGGCCTCGACACGAATGTGGGCGAGCGCGGCAGCGGGCTCTCGATGGGCCAGCGCCAGCTGGTTGCGCTGGCGCGCGTGCTGCTGCAGAATCCTTCCATCTTCATTCTGGACGAAGCCACCGCCAGCGTGGACCCGCTGACCGAGACGCTCATCCAGGAGGGCCTGGACCTTGTGCTGAAGGACCGCACCAGCATTGTGATCGCTCACCGCCTCTCCACAATCCGCCACGCCGACCGCATCATCGCCCTGCGCAACGGCGAAATCATCGAGGAAGGCAACCACGAACAGCTGCTGGCGCAGGGGGGCCACTACGCCGAGCTCTACAACACCTACTTCCGCCACCAGTCACTGGAATACATTGAGTCGGCCGGCCAGTTGCTGAACGGCCTGGCCTGAGCGCTTGTTCCCCTTGCCGCCGCCGACTACAATCGAATCAGACAGCCCGTACAGCCAGCCGAGCCATGTCCGATACGCCTGAGCCAGCGGCCGGCGGCGACCAGCCGCAGCCGCCGCAAGGACCCGCCGCGCAGGAATTCGAAGAGATGATGCGCGCGGCGGCGCACGCGCGCAGCCAGCAGCCGCCTGCGCCGGAGCAGCGCCGACAGCGCCGGGCGGCCGCATTGGCCCAGGAGCGCGACCGACGCCTGCAGCGCCGGCGCAGCGATCGCCAGCGCAGCGCGGTCAGTTTGCTGGGCGGTTTCGTGCGCGCCTTTTTCGTGGTCTCCGTCGCCAGCGGATTAATCGCGACCATCCTGGTGTGGTTGACGCCGCCGGAGTTCATCGCCGCGTCCCTGCGCCGCGAGCTGGGCATGGCGGAACTGGTCGCCGAAGTGCAGCCGCGCGCAACGGGCATGCCAACGCCCAACTGGCTGCAACGAATCGGCATCGTCGCCGGACATCGCGGCCCCAACCCAGACAACCCGGCAGCGGACCCGGACCCGGGCGCCGTCTGCCTCGATGGCATGGCCGAGGCTGACATCAACTTCGACGTTGCGCAGCTCATCGTGCGCAAGCTGCGCGTACGCGGCTATACAGTCGACCTGCTCGACGAATTTGACCCGCGCCTTGAGGAGTATCAGGCCACGGCGCTGGTCTCCATCCATGCCAACACCTGCCTGCCCTTCACCGAGCGGGTTTCCGGCTTTCTGGTTGCGGCCGCCGCGGCGCGGGTTGCGGCGCGCAGTCGCGATGATATTCTCGTCGATTGCATCGCGCGTCACTACGCGCGCGGGACCGGCCTTGAGCGCCACGAGGGAGTCACCGAAGACATGACCAGCTACCACACCTTCCGCGAGATCAATCTCTGGACGCCGGCGGTCATTATTGAAACGGGCTTTATGCTGGCGGATCGCGAGCTGCTCACCGAACGCTCTGACGTCGTCGCCGAAGGCGTGACCAACGGCATCCTCTGTTTCCTTGATGCGCGCAGCGACCTGCCCGCAAGGAGCGGCGGCCTGTGACGCACGAACTGGTCATGTACAGCCGCCGCCAGCCCTGCCCCTGGGTCACCCTGGCAAAGCAGACCTTGCAACTGCATGGCGTGGCCTGGCGCGAGCTGCTGATCGACGAGGACGAGGATGCCCACAGCCGCTTGCTGACCTGGGTCGGCTTCCTTTCCGTGCCCACACTCATCGTCGCCGAACGCGGCAGCGACCTGCCGCTGGAGGAACCGGCCGCTCTGGCAACGGGCATCAGCCCGCGCGGCATCGACCGCGGCTCCATGATCAGCGAGCCTGGCATGGCGCAGCTGAGCGCCTGGCTGCAGCGCAACGGCCTGCTCGCCCCCGCGGGCCTGGCCAGGCCTGGCATTGACAGCACCCAGGCCCGCGACTAGAATGCGCCGCACGCGAGCCGCGCCTTGTCGCACCCTGGCGGCCTGCTATACTGCGCTGGCAATGCTGCCACCGTAGCTCAATCGGCAGAGCTTTCGCCTTGTAAGCGAGCGGTTACGGGTTCGAATCCCGTCGGTGGCTTCGCGCGCAGGGCGTAATGCAGGGGCGCGAGTACGGGTCGGTGCCCGAGTGGCTAATGGGAATGGACTGTAAATTCATTGGCGAGAGCCTACGCTGGTTCGAATCCAGCCCGGCCCACAGTGCCTCTGTAGCTCAGGGGTAGAGCGCATTCTTGGTAAGAATGAGGTCATGGGTTCAAATCCCATCAGAGGCTTTTATCCAACCGCAGGGGAATGCGTGTCTCATCCAGGGGTGAGCGCGCCAGGAGAACAGGATCCGGGATGGCCAAAAAGGGAAATCGCGTCATCGTCAAGCTCAAGAGCACCGAGAGCGGGCACATGTACATCACCTCCAAGAATCGGCGCACCACCACCGCCCGCCTGGAACTGAAGAAGTACGACCCGCATGTGCGGCGTCACGTGCTGTACCGCGAGACCCGCTAAAACGCGGGCTCGCCTTGATAGGGGAGTAGCTCAATTGGCAGAGCAACGGTCTCCAAATCCGTAGGTTGTGGGTTCGATTCCTGCCTCCCCTGCACCGGCCCGGGGGCTCTCCACGATAGTGGTGCCCTGTGCTGACACAAGGAGTACGTATGTCAACCGAAAAGACGACAGGCACCAGAACGCGACGTAGCTGGTGGCCCTTTGGCGGCCGCGCCGACGCGGAGTCGGAACAGGCGCTGGAGTTCGGCGTCACCACGCGCAAGGGGCGCGCCACGCCTGGCCGGCGCACCCAGCCGGTAGTTCAGGAAAGCGGCAACCGCCTCACACGGCCCTTCGTCAGCCTGTTTGGCTATTTCGAAGGCGTGCGCGACGAGGTCAAAAAGGTCAGCTGGCCCACGCGCGAGGAAGCGCGGCGCCTGAGTGTGATCGTGTTGATATCGACGCTGCTGGCGGCGCTTGTGCTGGGGCTCATCACGCTGGGCTACAGCGAACTCTTCAGTATTGGCCTGAGCCAGCCCCTGATCTTCCTCGGCTTCTTCGTCGTGGTGGTGGGCCTGGGCGCCTTCTTTTACATTCGCGCCAACCGCAGTAAATCTACGTCCTGGTAACGGGAACGGGAGACCAAGGTGGCCCACGAAAGGTTCGACCCCGAACCAGTCTGGCTGGATGATGACGAGGATGGCATCAACATTGTCCTCGAGGACGGCAGCGAGACGCCCGAAATTGACAAACAGTGGTTCGTCATCCACTGCTATTCCGGCTACGAGAACAAGGTGCGCCACGCTATCGAGCAGCGCATCGAGACCATGGGCATGCGTGACAAGATCTTCGACGTCATCATCCCCACCGAGGAAGAGATCGAGATTCGCGATGGCAAGCACCGCCCGGTCGAGCGCCGCGTCTTTCCTGGCTACCTGCTGGTCGAGATGGTGATGGACGAGGACTCCTGGTATGTGGTGCGCAACACTCCCGGCGTGACGGGTTTCGTGGGCATGGGCAACGACCCCACGCCCTTGCGTGAAGAAGAAGTCGACAAGATTATGGACCGCATGTCGCAGGAGACGCCGACCATCGTCGTCAACTTCAGCGTCGGCGACAAGGTGCGCATCATTGATGGCCCCTTCAACGACTTCATCGGCACGGTCGACAACATCGACATCGACAGGACCCGGGTGCGCGTCATGGTCAATTTCTTCGGGCGCGATACGCCGGTCGAACTGGATTTCCTGGAAGTCGAGAAAGCCTGAGGACGAACGTTAATGGCAAAGAAAATCAAGGCCATCCTTACCCTGCAGATCCCCGCCGGCAAGGCCAACCCGGCCCCGCCCATCGGCCCGGCCCTGGCCCAGCACGGCATCAACCTCATGGGCTTCTGCAAGGAATACAACGCCCGCACCAGCAACCGCATGGGCGACATCATCCCCGCCGAAATCACCATCTTCAGCGACAGTTCCTTCCGCTTCGAGCTCAAGAGCCCGCCGACTGCCTTCCTCATTCGCAAGGCTGCCGGCGTCGAAAAGGGCGCCTCCAATCCCCTCGCGGAAAAGGTCGGCCAGCTCAATCGCCGGCAGGTGAAGGAGATCGCCGAGGTGAAAATGCCGGACCTCAATACCTCGGAAATCGCTGCGGCCATGCGGCAGGTCGAGGGAACCGCGCGCCAGATGGGCATCATCATCGTTGACTGATCGTTACAACACTGTGGGAGGGCAGCGCCCGTAAGCACCACAGGGAGGACCAAATGGCAAAAAATGGCAAACGACGCGACGCAGCGCTGAAGAGCTACGATCGCAAGCAGGATTACCCGCTGGAAGAGGCCGTCAGTCTGGTGCGCCAGCTGGCAACTGCCAAATTTGACGAAACCGTCGAGTTGCACATGCGGCTCGGCATCGACCCGCGCCACAGCGACCAGCAGGTACGCAGCACCGTGCTGTTGCCGCATGGCCTCGGGCGCTCGGTGCGGGTGCTGGTCTTTGCCGAGGGCGAGGACGCCCGCGCCGCCGAAGAGGCCGGCGCCGACGTCATCGCCGACGACGCCGTGGTCGCGCGCATCCAGAACGAGGGCTGGCTGGAGTTCGATGCAGCGCTGGCTGTACCCTCCATGATGTCCCGCGTCGGCCGCCTCGGGCGCATCCTCGGCCCGCGCGGCATGATGCCTAACCCGCGCGCCGGCACCGTCGTGCAGCCCGCCGACCTGCCGCAGGCCATTCAGGAGCGCAAGGCCGGCCGCGTCGAGTTCCGCAATGACAAGACCGGCAACCTGCACGTGCCGGTCGGCAAGGCCAGCTTTGACCAGGAACGCCTGCTGGAGAACGTCAGCACGGTCATCGACGCCATCACGAGCGCCCGCCCTGGTGCGGTGAAAGGTAGCTACGTGCGGCGCGTCGTGCTCACTTCCACCATGGGGCCAGGCATCCGGGTCGGCGGCATCGCCTGAGCGTTTTTTTGCAAGCAATTCCAAGCAACATCACACCCTTTGGCTGCGGCCGGAGGGTTTTGTATTCCCGGCGCAGGACGATGACGGCGTGCGTGCGCATGGCGAGGCCCGCATCATCGCCCCAGCGGCTAACCAGAGCGCCAGCGGCCACAAGTAATCCTTGTTCCAGGACATTCCGGTTGCCGAAACACAGAATGCCGGTGACAGAAGCAAGTATAATCCTGGCGCAGCCTTGCGCAGCATGAAGCGTTTGCGGGTTGCCGGGCTTCCCCTTGCGGCAGCCTGCATGTCATGTCGGGATTCACTGCCCTGATGAACAATAGTCAGCTCAAACTGATCTTTCAGATTCTGTCGCTTGGGCTCTGTGTGTTTCTCGTGTATCTGGCGCGGATCAAGAGGCACAGGCTGAGGACGCTGGTTCCCGCATGGGCCTTGCGACTGATTTACCTGTTCCTCGTAATTCAGATTCTTCTGATTGTGATCAACATCGTCCTCGAACAAACCGGAACCAGTCTGTTTCCGGTTGATCTCTGGCACCTCGACTATGAGAGAAACATCCCGTCGATTCTTTCTACAATATTATTGCTGCTTCTGGGCACCCTGTGTCTTGCCACTGGCATCAATTCAGGGAAGATTTCCTGGGCCGAGCGATTGTACTGGCTCGTCCTTTGCCTCGGCATCACCATCATTGCCCTGATCGAATACCAAATGATACCCAGACGTTTGTTCCAGCTCTTTCACCGGGAAATGTACATCCCGTCCGGCCTGTTCGTGGCTGCGGCAACCCTGTCCATGATCTTGCGCAACAGCGATGGCAAACGACGTTTGTTCCTGTCTCTGCTGCTGGGCGGATTGGGGGTATGGGGCCTGGGAGCACTCGTCGTCGACAATATTCGTTTCAACAATTCCATCAGAGTAATTGTGTCCCTGGAAGAGACACTGGAAACGCTTGGAATCCTCGTCGCCCTGGCCGGTGTGGCGGGGTACGCAGCAGCGGTCATCTCCTCCGCTCGAACAAGCCGGTTCGTCATTGTGACTGGCATACTTCTCTTGTTCCTGATGTCCGGCGATGTGATCAACGTGCACTACGGAGCAGAGATCGAGAAGCTGGTATATCGCTACAGGACAATGGTGGAGGAACGGTTGTTTGCCAGACGAATTCTGGCCGACATTGACGACCACGCGCTGACGCTGACCGGCTGGCAGTTTAACTTCCCCAAGGCCGGCGAGTCGTCCACAATGCGCTTGTGGTTGCATGCCAGCAGTTCGCTGGAGGACGGCTTTGGTATTGCGATCCAGCTCCTTGACCAGGAGAGCGAGGCGGTGATCGCTGCCGCCGACAAGATGAGCTGGAATGGCCGCAATACCGAAAAATGGAAGCCTGGTCGTCAGTTCATGCGCAGCCAGGCAGTGGAGCTGACGCTTCCTGCGGATCTTCCCGTCAACCACGCTTTCTGGTTAACCCTCTCCTTCTGGGAGTACGAGGGCAATGTAGCGATCCACCCCCTGCCCGTTGATTCCAGCGACTACCCGCTCCTGGGTGAAACCCACGTCATCCTCGACGAAGTGGTGTTCCCGGAAACAGTGGCGAGCGCCAGCCAGGAGGATGTGCCAGGCAGGTTTGCCAACGGCTTTGTCCTTCAAGCCGCGTCCTTTCCCGGGCGGGCACAGGCGGGCGGCGAACTGGCCGTCAGCTTCACTTGGGGCGCGGAGCGCGACGGCAGTGAAGACCTGATCCAGTTCCTGCATTTCTTCCACATAGAAAGCGGAGTGTATCAGGTCGTGGACCAGATGCCGCTGGGCCTGCGTCTGCCAACGCGCCTCTGGTACGCCGGGTTGCAAGCCAGCGAAGCGTGGCGCTTCACTCTTCCAGCCGACCTTCAGCCAGGACAGTATTCCATCTACAGCGGTCTGTATCGCCTGTCTGACATGCAACGCCTGGACGTAACCCTTGCCGATGGCACGCAGCCGGCCGATGCCCGCATCCCACTGGGGACCATTCTCATCGAGGGGTGAGACGCTTCAGGCGCGTCACCCGTACACAATTCACCCTACCTTAATCGGATTAAACCCGGCTCTTGATATGCTCGCGTACAATGCAGGGCATGGGGAATCCGAATAACAGGGGAGTAGAAACTGAGTGAGTTACATTCTCGTCACCAACGATGATGGCGTGCGCGCACCCGGTATCGTGGCCCTGGCCAGCGCCATGCGCGCGCTCGGCGAGGTCCGCGTCATCGCGCCGGCGACCAACCAGAGCGCCAGCGGCCACAAGAAAACCCTGTTCCAGGACATCCCGGTTGCCGAGACGCTGATGCCGGACGGCTCGCCCGCGCTGGCCGTGAGCGGCTCGCCGGCGGACTGCATCGCGCTGACCGCGCTGGGCATGTCAGAGTGGCCGGCGCGCGTCGTCGTTTCCGGCATCAACCGGGGCGCAAACATGGGCCAGGACATCACCTACAGCGGCACGGTCAGCGCGGCGCTGGAAGCCACCATCCACGGCATCCCGGCCATCGCCTTTTCACTGGCTGACCAGGGGGCCAACGACGTCGCCGATTATACTGCCGCCGCGTCCATCGCTGTGCGCATCGTTGGTGAATATCTGTTAAAGCGCAGCCTGCCGCCTTTCACCATCCTCAACGTCAACCTGCCCGCCGGCGATGAAATCAGCGAGATCCGCCTTACGCGCCAGGGCATCCGCATCTACAACGACGAGCTGGCCAGCAACGGCAGCGTCTATCGCATCGTCGGGCCCGAGCCTGGCGGCATGACCGATGAGGAGGGCACGGACCTGTGGGCGGTGCACAATGGCTATGCCAGCGTGACGCCCATCCACCTGGACCTGACCGCCCATCGCTTCCTGGCCGACCTGGCTGCCTGGGATATCACCCTGTAAGCAACGCCAACGTGGCAATGCCCGGCGCAGCCCTGACCCACTCGCAGTTCAGACGGAGGGCTCGCCGGGAGCGGAAAGTACGCACCGTCGAGCGCGGCGCAGGTTAATCGGACTCGTAATCGCTGGTGCTGTAGACGTAAACCGCGATGCCGTGGCCTTCTTCCCGGTCCCAGACGTCTGCGGACCACTCGTAGAGCCACTTCGCATCAGTGAGTGAGGCGTTGACGCAGCCGTGGCTGCGGCGGAGGCCGAAGCCATCGTGCCAGTAGGCGCCGTGCAGCGCGATGCCGCCATCGAAGTACTGCGTCCAGGGGACTTCCTGCAGGGAGTAGAAGTCCGGCAGCTGAAAGGCGCCGCTCATGTCACCGAGCTGTCGCCGCAGCCAGACGTGGTGCAGCCCCTCGTTGGTTGGCCATTGCGGCAAACCGGAGGAGATCAGCGTGGTGAAGACCGGCGATGACCCTTCATAGGCCGTCAACACCTGCTCGTAGAGATCGATGCCGATCCACTTCTCCGTGTCCACTTCTTGCGGACGCGAGATGGGGTTGAACATGGCGACGTTGTACTGGTGTACCCACTCATCGGGTCCGATCAGGTACCAGCAATTGTCGTCGACGCGCATACAGCCAAAGACACTCACGCGCGTGTAGCGGTGGAGAAAGGGATTGGAGGGTGCCTGGTTGCCGCCAGGCTCGCGCGCCGCGTGCAGATGCCGCAGCGTCCAGGCCATCGGAAAGGGCAGACCGTCCGTCGGCAACTCCACGCCTGCAAACCAGGAGGCCCTGACCGGTTCGCCGAGCGACTCCAGCGGAACCCATTGCGCATCATCGATCTGCGCCCAGTCGCCCTGAATCTGCAAAACAGTGACGAAGCTGAAGCCCTCGCCGGTCGTGTCGACCAGTTGGCCAGCCGGCACGTCGTAGATCGGCAGTTCGCCCGCCACCCGTCGATAATCGCGAGCAGAAACCACGTCGGCGTAGATGCGCAGCGGAATCACTCCGGGCCAGCGAAATTCCGTCAGGATATCGCCGCTCGACTCGCATATGTCCGCGTCCGGCCCCGCGCAAACCTCGATCGCCTGTGTCATCCCGCCACTGCCGACTATAAGCAGCAACATAACGAGGAAGGTGGCACAACGCATGTCTATCTCTTTCTACGCAACAATCAGCCCGAAAAGATTATGGAGTGGTTCCTCGTAAAACCGAACGTCATGTTGTCGTTCATACTACCGCAGAACTTCCAGGAGTGAATTCGGGCTTCCCCGTGAACGGGCAGCCGGTGCGCCGGGAGTGGAAAGTACGCGCCGTCAAGCGTGGCGCAGCTTAATCGGACTCGTAATCGCCGGTGCTGTAGACATATACCGCGATGCCGTGGCCCTCTTCCCGGTCCCAGAAGTCATTGGACCAGGAGTAGAGCCAGTTGGCGTCGGTGAGGGAGGCGTTCACGCAGCCGTGGCTGCGCCGGAAGCCGAAGCCGTCGTGCCAGTAGGCGCCATGCAGCGCGATGCCGCCATCGAAATACTGCGTCCAGGGCACTTCCTGCAGTGAGTAGAAGTCCGGCAGCTGGAAGGCGCCGCTCATGTCACCGCGCTGACGCCGTAGCCAGACGTTGAATAGCCCCTCGCGGGTTGACCAGTCCGGCAAGCCGGAGGAGATGAGCGTGGTGAATACCGGCGTCGCGCCTTCATAGGCCGTCAGCACCTGCTCGTAGAGATCGATGCCGATCCACTTCTCTGTGTTCACGTCTTCCGGTCGCTCGACCGGTTTGAACATGGCGAGCCTGTACTGGTGCACCCACTGGTCCTTGCCAATCTGGTACCAGCATTTGCCGTCAATGCGCACACAGCTGAAGATGGTCACGCGCGTGTAGCGATAGAGGAAGGGGTTTATTGGCGAATCCGGCCCGCCCGGTTCTGTGGCTGCGCGCAGATGGCGCAGCGTCCAGGCCATCGGATATTCCAGTCCATCCTGCGGCAGCTCCACCCCCGCATAGCGGGAGACTTCAATTTCCTCGCTGAGCACATCAGCCGGCACCCACTGCTCCTCGCCGATCTCCGCCCAGTCCTCCTCTATTTTCGAGACGGTGACAAAACTGTAGCCTTCACCGGTCGTTTCGATCAGCTCGCCAGACGGCTCCCTGTAGATCGGCAGAATGCCCGAAACGCGTCGGTAGTCGCGATCTGTCAGCAGGTCGGCATCGATTTTCAGCGGGGTTACAGCCGGCCAGCGGTAGTTCGCCAGGACTTCGTCGCCCAGCGCACAGGTGCTCAGGTCCGGCCCTTCGCATATCGGCAGCGGCAGCGCCTGTGCTGCGCCAACAGCAGTCAACAGCATCAGAAACACTATGAGTAACGCGACACGATACATGCGAAACACCTTCTCCGCAGCAGTGAACAGCCAGCGTCGGTGAGAATTGCGGAGTGGTTACCTGTGAAACCGGACGCTATGCTGGGCATCTATCCTATCACAGCATTCAGGCAGGAGAGAACATGGAACGCGTGTTTATCAGCGGCGCCAACCGCGGCATCGGCCTCGAATTCGTGCGCCAGTGGCTGCAGCGCGGCGACGTCCGGGTCTTCGCGACCACGCGCCGGCCGCAGCAGTCCGATCAACTCAACGCGCTGGCTTGCCCGCAACTGACGATTCTGCCCATGGATGTCAGCGCGCCCGCCTCCATCCGTGCGGCCGGCGCTGCCGTGACCAATAGTGTCGACGGACTGGAGCTGCTCGTGAACAACGCGGCGGTCAAGCCGCCCGCCGGCGAGCAGGAACTCGCGACGCTGGATGCGGACAGCATGTTGCAGGCGCTGCGCATCAACAGCCTAGGGCCGCTGCTGGTGGCCCAGGCCTGCGCTCCCCTGCTGCGCCGCGGCACGCGGCCCCGCATCGTCAACATCTCCTCCGGCCTCGGCTCGCTGACGCGCAAACAGACGGGCGGCCAGTACGCATACTGCAGCAGCAAGGCCGCCCTCAACATGGTCATGCGCGGCCTGGCCGCGGATCTGGGGCCAGCTGGCGTGACCGTTTGTTCCCTGCATCCTGGCTGGGTGCGCACCGAAATGGGCGGCCGGAACGCGGCCATCACCCCGGCCGAGTCCGTGCGCGACATGCTCGCGCTCATCGACGGCCTTACGCCCGCGCGCAACGGGACATACTTCGACCATGAAGGCAAGACTGTCGCCTGGTAGCCGGCGCAGGCCATTGACACGCCCTGCCTGCGCCTTCACAATGACGGATGAGTTGAGAACGCAAAGCGGGGGATGCAGAAGCGGGGTCGCCACCAGCGCGCACCCGTGACCCGTATTTCCCACAACCAAAGGAGCCCCAATGAGCGCAACAATCCCGGATTCTCACCGTGAACTGCTGGCTGGCCCCACCGTGGTCACCCTCGTCACAATGATGCCCGACGGCCAGCCCCAGGCCACGCCGGTCTGGTGCAAGCTGGACGGCGACGACATCCTCGTCAACAGCCAGCCCGGCCGGCGCAAGGACCTGAACATCCGCGCCAACAACAAGGTCACCGTGCTGGCCCTCAATCTCCAGAACCCCTACAACTACATCGAGGTGCGCGGCGAGGTGAGCGCCATCAACGAGGACGACGAGGCCACGATTGACGAACTGGCGCGGCTCTACGTCGGCGCCAAAAGCTACTTCGGCGACTTCGCGCCGGTCGACACGCGCACGCGGCGCGTCACCTATCGCATCAGCGCGCGGCGCGTGCTAACGCAATGAGGCCCGGGCCGCGGCCATGAGCCTGGCCCTCGGCACGTCGCTGCTGACAACGCTGGTCACCGGCGTCTTCGCGCTCACCATCCTGAGGCGCTGGTGGCAAGGGCGCCGCGCGCATCAACTGGCCTGGGGCCTCGGCATGGTCTTTTACTTTACCGGCGCGCTCAGCCAGGTGGTGCTGACGCAGGTCTGGAGCCCCGTCTTCTTCGCCCTGTGGTACTGGTGCGGCGCATTGATGGTGGCGCCCTGGCTGGGCCAGGGGACGGTCTACCTGCTGCTGCGCCGGGGCAACATCGCGCGCAACCTGCAGATGGCCCTGCTGCTGGTGGCCGTCATGACCCTGCCCTGGGCGCTGTGGCTGACGCCCTTCGACAGCAGCGCCTGGCAGCCGGACGCGGACATGACCGCGCTCTATCGCAACATCATGCCGCCCGGCAGCGGCACGGTGCGCGGCTTCTCGCCGGTGATGAACGTATGGGGCACCATCGCGCTTGTCGGCGGCGCCATCTGGTCCGCGCGCCTCTTCCGCAGGAAACAGATTATGCGCGACCGCGTCTACGGCAACTGGCTGATCGCGGCGGGCGGTTTGCTGCCGGCCACGGGCGGCACACTCATTCGCCTCGACTACCCCTCCTTCAAGTATCTGGCTGAACTTTCCGGGGTGGTGCTGATCTTCGCCGGCTTTCTGCTGGCCACCAGACCGGCGCCGCAGGAGCCGTGAAGCCGCGGCCCACACGCGGCTGGACCAAGGCCCTCACGCAGCGCGAGCGCCGGCTCGTCGCCGGCCTGGCGCTGGCCCTGCTGCTCTTCTGCGCGCTGGTGCTGGCCGCCAACGCGACGCTCACGATCTGGCTGCAAGGACGCGCGCTGCACAATCAGCTCGGACGCGCCGGGCTGGCGCTGGCCCTGCTGATGACGGCCCAGGCGGCGCGCGTCGGTCTGCTGCGCAAGGGCGACGTGACGCCGCTCTTCCGAGCTGCGACCTACGTCATTTTCAGCACGATGTTGCTGCAGGCGCTGCTGGGCCTGCTGCTCTACGCGCGCGGCCTGCGTCCCTCGCAGGAGGTGCACCTCATCTACGGCATGGCGGCGGTGCTGGCCCTGCCTTTCTTCATCTTCGTGGAATTGACCGCGCGCAAGCGGCCGGCCATGGGCAGTTATATCTGGGGTTTCGGGCTGCTGACCGGCATTTTGCTGCGCAACATCCTCACCGGCTGAGCGCTGGTCTTTGCAACTCTGTGCGAAGGCGGCATAATCAGTACATTGGTCGCGGCCCGCAGGTGTGCCCATGCCCGTAGCTCCCATTCAGATCAACGACATTCCCGTGCTGGAAGCGGGGCCCATGCCGCCCTCCTTCCACCTGATGACCAAGCCCAGCGGCGCCATCTGCAACCTCGACTGCAAGTATTGCTACTTCCTCTCCAAGGAGAAACTCTACCCCGGCAGCAACTTTCGCATGAGCGAAACCCTGCTCGAAGAGTACACGCGCCAGTACATTGAGGCGCAGCAGGTGCCCGAAGTCACCTTCGCCTGGCAGGGCGGCGAGCCGACGTTGATGGGCCTCGACTTCTTCCGCGAGGCGGTTGCCGCCCAGCAGAAGCACAAGAAACCGGGCATGCGCATCTTCAACAGCTTCCAGACCAATGGCGTGCTGCTCAACGACGAATGGGCGAGCTTCTTTCGCGAGAACGACTTCCTCATCGGCCTCAGCGTGGACGGGCCCGCGCCGTTGCATGACGCCTTTCGCGTCGACAAGGGCGGCCAGCCCACCTTCGCGCGCGTCATGCGCGGGCGCGAGATACTGGACCGCAACAAGGTTGATTTCAACATCCTCTGCACCGTGCACGCCGCCAACGCCGACCACCCGCTGGAGGTCTATCGCTTCTTCCGCGACGAGCTGAAGGTGTCGTTCATGCAGTTCATCCCGATCGTGGAGCGTGACAACGACAGCGGTTATCAGGAAGGCGACAGCGTGAAGGATCGCTCGGTCGGCGCGGAGCAGTATGGCCGCTTCCTGAGCGACATCTTCGATGACTGGGTACGCCACGACGTGGGGCGCGTCTTCGTACAGATCTTCGACGTGGCCCTGGCCGCCTGGAGCGGCAACCGGCCCGGCCTCTGCATCTTCGAGGAGACTTGCGGCGCGGCGCTGGCCATGGAGCACAACGGCGACGTCTTCTCCTGCGATCACTACGTCGAGCCGGACTACCGCCTCGGCAACATCAACCTCGTGCCGCTGGAGGAAATGGTCGGTTCACAGCAGCAATTCGAATTTGGCCAGCACAAACGCGACAGCCTGCCACAGTACTGCCTCGACTGCGAGGTGCGCTTCGTCTGTAACGGCGGCTGCCCTAAAAACCGCTTCATCCAGACGCCCGACGGGGAAGAGGGACTAAATTACCTCTGCGCCGGTTACCGTCACTTTTTCAACCATATCCGGCATCCCATGGAGCTGATGACGGCCGAGCTGCACGCCGGGCGTCCGCCCGCCAACGTGATGCTCACGCTGGCGCGCGAGCAGTTGACCTTCGAGGAGCTGCTGGCAGGGGCCGGCCGCAACGACCCCTGCCCCTGCGGCAGCGGCCGCAAGTTCAAGCGCTGTCACGGCCGCAGCCGACAGAACTAGCTCGCTCGCTCAGTCGATCTCTTCAGCGCGCCAGCAACGCACAAACTGTCCCGGCTCAATCTCGCGCAGGACCTGCGATTCGCGCGCGCAACGCTCGCGGGCGTGGGGACAACGCGCCAGCAGCTTGCAGCCGCCGGAGGCACCGGTGGCGAGCGAGAGCTGCGCGCCGTCGGCGGGACGGGCGGCATTGGCCTGGCGTTTGCAGCCAATCTGCGCGGCGTCCAGCAGGGCGCGCGTCCAGGGGTGGCGCGGCGAGTTGAAAATCTGGTCGCGACTGCCGGATTCGACGATCTGCCCCTGGGTGATGACGTAAATGCGCTCCGCCACATAGCGCAACACGCGCAAATCATGGGTGACGATAACGAAGCCCGGCCCACCCTCCTGCTGCTGCAAATCCAGCAACAGATTAATGATCTGGCCGCGAATCGACATATCCAGCGCGGCGGTGGGTTCGTCGAGGAAGATGAAGTCCGGCCCCGGCGCCAGCGCCCGCGCAATGGCCGCGCGCTGCAGCTGGCCGCCGCTCATCTCGTAGGGGTGCAGGGGGGCGAAGCGCGCGCCCAGCTGCACCTGTTCCAGCAGCTCGCTGACGCGACGGCGCCGACCGGCATTGTCCAGTTCGGGCAGCTGCCGCAGGGCGTCCAGCAGCGTCTCCTCCAGCGTCATCATCGGGTTGAAGGAACTGACCGGATTCTGGAACACCATCTGCAGGCGGCGCCGCAACGGGCGCCACTCGCGCTCGCCAAGGGCCTGGATTTCGCGACCCTGATAGAGAATGCGGCCGCTGTCCAGGCGCGTCAGATTCAGCACGCAGCGCCCCAGTGTCGACTTGCCGGAGCCGCTCTCACCCACCAGACCGACCGTCTCGCCGCGCCGCAGCGTCATGGACACGCCGTCCAGCGCGACTACCCGCTGCCGGCGCCAACCGCGCTGCCGCAGGCTAAAGCTCCTGGTCGCCTCCTCGATGCGCAGCAGCGCCGCGCCCTCCTGCGGCGCGTTCATGGCGTGACAAGCTCCTGCGCGAAGTGGCAGGCGGAGAAGTGTCCGGGCTCGACCTCAGTGAGCAGGGGGCGTTCCTGGCGGCAGCGCTCGCGGACCATGGGACAGCGTGCGGCGAAGCTACAGCCCGTCAGCGGCTGGCGCATGTCTGGCGTGCGACCGGGGATGAAGGGCATGCGCACGTCGTCCGTCTGCACGAAGCATGCCAGCAGCGCCGCCGTGTAGGGGTTGGCCGGGCGCTCCATCACCTGGTCAGTCGTCCCTGTCTCCATCACCTCGCCGGCGTACATCACGATGATGTGATCGCAAGTGGCCGCGACCACGGCCAGGTCGTGCGTGATGAGCAGCAGCGTGGCGTCCAGCTGCGCGACGACCTGCTCCACCAGAGCCAGCACCTGCTGCTGCACCGCTACGTCGAGGCCGCTGGTGGGCTCATCAGCAATCAGCAGCTGCGGCTCGCAGACCAGCGCCATGGCGATCAAGGCGCGCTGCGCCATGCCGCCGCTGTACTGGTGCGGGTAGTCGCGGGCGCGCGCGGCAGCCTGCTGGATGCCGGTGGCCGCCAGCACCTCCACCGCCCGCTCCCAGGCCTGCTGCCGGCTGACGCCGCTGTGCTGGCGACAGACTTCGGCAATCTGGCGTCCAACCGGAATCAGTGGGTTTAGCGCCGCCTGCGCGTGCTGGAAGATCATCGCGATCTGCGCGCCGCGGATCTGCTGCATGTCCGCTTCAGACAGCGTCAGCAACTCCTGCTCGCGGAAGCGGATGCTGCCGCTCAGCTGCGCGTTGGGCGGCAAGAGACGCAGCAGCGCCAGCGTCAGCGCCGTCTTGCCGGAGCCGCTCTCGCCGACGATGGCTGTGCGCGTGCCCGCGCCAATCGTCAGCGCCACGTCGCGCAGGGCATACACCGTCTCACGCTCCACGCGGAACTGCAGCTGCAGCCCGCTCACCCGCAGCAGGGACACGCTCAACTCCGCCGCACGACCAGCGTGCCGAAGAGGTCGCTCACGTTGTTCAACAGCCACACCGAGAAGAAGAGCGCCAGGCCGGGGAAGACCGAGGCCCACCACTTGCCAAAGACCATCTGGTTGGCGCCCAGCTGGATCATTGAGCCCCACTCCGGCGTCGGGATCGACACGCCCAGGCCGATGAAGCTCAGCCCGGCGATCATCTGCACGGCGTAGGCGCAACTGAGCGGTAGCTGGGAAAAGACCGGCACCAGGGTGTTGGGCAGCACGTGGCGGAAAACGACCGAGAGCGGACTGTTGCCGGCCACCCGTGCCGCCAGCACGAAGTCCGCCTGGCGCAGCGGCAGGGTCACGCTGCGCACCATCTTGCTATAGACGGGCACGTTGTAGAAGGCGATGATCAGCACCAGGTTGACCATGGTGTTACCGGCCGCGGCCAGCACCGCCATGCCGAAGAGGATTTGCGGGAAGCCCTGAAACACCTCCGTGACGCGCGTGATGGCGCTGTCCAGCTTGCCGCCGAAGTAGCCGGAGAGCGCGCCCAACGGCGCGCCGACCACGATACCCAGGGCAACCGAACTCAACGCCAGCGCGAAGTCGGTGCGAATGGCAAAGATGGTGCGCGACAGCACGTCCATGCCGTTGCCGTCGGTGCCGAAGGGGTGCTCGGCAGAGGGCGGCTTCAGCCGGTTGAGCGGGTAGGGCGTCACCGGGTCGTGCAGCGGCAGCAGCGGCGCCAGCAGGCCCGCCAGGATGAAGAGCAATAGCAGGCCCAGGTTCAACCGCACGCGCAGCGGCCCGTTGCTGCGCAGCAGCCGCTGCAACAGCGTGGGGCGTTCGGGTACGGCCTGCTCTCCGACCAGCACGCTCAGCCCTCCGCCCGCGGGCGCGGATCGAGCAGCGCGTTGATCACGTCCGTGACCATATACACCAGCAGGTAGAAGCCGGCGCTCAGCAGCACCACGCCTATGATGGGCTCGTAATCAGAATTGTTCATGGCGTCCACCGCGTAGAGCCCGAGGCCGGGCCAGGTGAAGACCACCTCCACCAGCACCGTCCCGCTCAACAGATAACCGTAGGTCATGGCGATCATGGTGATGACCGGGCCCAGGGTGTTGCGCAGGGCGTAGCGGTAGACCGTGCCCGCCGGCAGGCCGAAGGCGCGCGCGCTGCGGATGTAGTCGCTCTGCAGCACTTCCTGCATGCGCTTGCGCGTGATTTGCAGCGTGCTGGGGCTGGTGGTGATGGCCAGGGTCAGCGCTGGCAGGATGAGGTGACGCACACTGGAAATGAAGGCCTCGCGGTCGCCGGCCAGCAGCGAATCCAGGGTGTACCAGCCGGTGATTGTCACCGGCGGCCCCAGGCTGCGCGCGATGCGGCCCAGCGGCGCCGGAAACCAGTGCAGCTCCGCGTAAAAGATGAAAATAAACAACAGGCCCAGCCAGAAGCCGGGCATGGAAACGCCCGTGCGCGCCAGCAGATCCGCCGCGCGCGCCAGCAACCCCGCCGGGCGTATGGCGGCCAGCACGCCCGCCGGCACCGCCCACAGCACTCCCATGGCCAGCGCCCAGGTCGAAAGCTCCAGCGTGGCCGGCAGGCGCCGGCTGATGTCCTCCAGCACGGGATTGTAGGTGAAGCGCGAGATGCCCAGGTCACCCTGCAGCAGGTTGCCCGCGTAGTTCAGATATTGCTCGTGCAGTGGCAGGTCCAGCCCTAACTCACGCGTGACGTTGTCCAGCGTCTCCTGCGAGTAGCGCGTGCCGACGATCAGGTAGACGGGGTTGCCGATTTTGTGCGTTACGGTGAAGGTGATGACAGACACGCCGAAGAGCGCAACGAGGAAAAAGGCCAGCCGCCTTAGCAGGAACAGGCCCCACTCGCGCATCGAGTCCAGCATGTCTCGCTCCCGCGCCTGCCTTCAGGTTGTCCGCCGCATAGGCAAGGACGGGACGTAACCGGTTCCGGTCACGCCCCGTCCGCGTTCCTGCAGCTACCCTACTCGCGGTAGAGCGGCCAGTACCACAGCAGATTGTCAGGCAGTTGCACGTAGCCGTGGATGTCAGCGCGCATGGCGATTTCGAAGGGCATCTCTGCCAAGTAAAGCGCCGGCGCATCATTGTTCAGGATGCGCTGGTACTCTGCCGCCAGCTCTGCCTTTTTCATCGGATCCAGCGTGACGTTTAGCTCGTCAATGACGGCATCCAGCGCCGCATTACTGTAGCCCGTCCAGTTGATGACCGCGCCCGTCTTGAAGAAAATGTCACCGGTATAGCCGGCGTCATCGACGTACCAGAGCAGGTCGCGCATCCAGGCCTCGTGCTCCAGGGTGCCCATCTGATCGGCGAAAATCGCGGCGGGCTGCAGGTTGATATTCATCGTGACGCCAATATCTCTCCAGGCGCTTTGCAGCACAACTGCGATCTGTTCGGTTGTCGACACGCCGGAGGCGATATCGAGCGTGATCTCGAAGCCATCCGCATAACCGGCCTCGGCCAGCAGGGCCCGCGCCGCGTCCGGATCATAACTGAAGGGCCAGAGCGAGCTGTCGTGAAACTGGCCGTCGAGCGGGACTGGCCCGGCGGAGACGCGTGACTTGCCAGCGAAGATACCCTCGATGATGTCTTCATAAGGCACGGCGTAGGAGAGCGCCTGGCGCACGCGTACATCGGCCGTCGGCCCCATCGTCGTATTCAGGCCGAGCATCATCTGGTTGCGCGTCGGCACCGAGAGCACATTCACGCCCTCCGAGCCTTCCAGCGACGCCAGCTCATCGGTGCTCAGCCCGGTGGCGATGTCGACCTCGCCCTCGCGCAGCAGCAGGGCGCGATCCGCCGAGTTGGGCACGATCTGCAGCACGACCTGATCGAAGAAGGCCTTGCCAGCCCAGTAATCCGGGTTGGCGCGCAGCACCATGGCCACGCCCGGCTCCCAGCTTTCCACGTAATACTCGCCTGAGCCGATATCGTTCTTCGCCAGCCAGAGCCTCGCCCAGGGGTCGTCATCTGTCGCGTTCGCCTGGGCCTCGATGGCATCCATGGGGCCCTGCGACTGATCGCGGAAGAGGAAGAAGAGCCAGGGGCTGGGCCTCGAGAATTGCAAGGTCACCTCGTGCGAACCGGTCTTCTCCCAGGAGGTAATGCCGGCAGTGTTAACGTTCCAGGCAGTGCCGGCTGCCGTGCCAATGGCGCGCTCGAACCAGAAAATGAAGTCGTCAGCCGTCAGGTCGCGCCCGGTCTTCGGGAAGGTCGCGCCTTCACGAATCTTGAGCACGATCGAACTCAGGTCATCCGACCAGGTCCAGGATTCGACGGCCGCGCCCTCGATGGTGCCGGTGTCGGCGATTCTGTAGCCCTCGCCAGAATCGATGCGACCATAGCGGAAGAACTGGTCATAGACGTTCAGGTTGGTCTCGTTCGAGCGCTGGTTTTGTGAAAAAGGCGGATCCAGCGTCTCGATGTCGCCGGAAATGGCGATCACGAGCACGTTTTCTTCCTGCGCCAGCGCCAGGCCGCCAGGCAGCATGGCCAGCAGCAGGAGCGCGAGCAAAAGATGTAACAGCAACGGACGTTTCACAGTCAATTCCCCTTCTTTACCTGTCAAAATAACCTGTGCTGCCGGCGCAGTTACTCCTGCGTGGAGCCCAGGGAGAAAATAGCGTCACGCACCTCCTGCGAGGCGTACATGGCCCGGTCGTCAGGCTGCCAGAGCGTCGGCTCCACCATAGTCATGTCGTCCAGGCCGACAAGTTCATAGCCGCGCGCCTGCAGCCCATCGACGATGGCCGGCAGCGCCTCGATCAGCGGCAGTGGCCGCGCCAGGCGCAGCCCGTCGTCTTCCGTCTCGGAGCTGTCGTGCAGGTCGATGATCGAGCCTGGCGCCAGCACAGGGTGACTCAGCGTGGCATCGATGATCTCCTGCGGGTCGCTCTTGTTCCAGTCCGCGGGGTTCACGTCCGAGTCAACGACCTGCATGTACTGCGACATGGCCAGCGGCGACACGAGGCAGGTGAAGTAGTTGAAGTAGTGCGCGCGCAAGTGGCGCGTCGGGCGACCCATGAGGTTGCCGAGCACGGCCTCGGCGTGGTCGAAGTCGCCCAGGTGCGCCTGATGCAAATGGCTGTGGTTGGCCACAGTGTGCCCGCCGGAAACGATACGCATGAAGGCTTCCGGCCAGCGCTCAACCCATTTGCCCAGCACGAAGAAGGTGCCGCGGGCACCGCGCGATTCGAGGATTTGCAGGATCTGGTCAGTGCGTGGCGGATTGGGGCCGTCGTCGAAGGTCAGGGCGACCTTGTTCTCATCACGGCGTCCGTGGTCGTAAATCAGGAGAGCCATCTCGTCCTCCATCCTTGCAGCGAACTATATCGCCCGCCACAGCGCCCGGCTATAACCCGACTATAGCCCGGCCATAATTCGGCCATAATCCGACTATAAGCACTCAATCGTCGTCGAGGCGGTTCATCTCCGGCTGCATACGCCAGCGGATGGACTCCTGTGGCAGGGTCGCGCCCGCCCACTGCGCCTGCAGGTCCCTTCCCGCGCGCAGTTGTGCCATACGCGCCTGGATGCGCTGCGGCTGCCAGTCGCGCAGCACGCGCGCCCGCATGTCGCCCAGCAGCGTTTGACATCTTGGGTCAGCCGCCCGGTCGACCAGCTCGTCGGGGTCTTCGGCAAGATTGAAGAGCTGTGGCGGCAGGCCATGGTAGTAAATCAGCTTCCATTCATCCTGACGCAGCATGCGCAGGTAACTCTCACCACCATCAGGTGCGTACTGGTCGGCGCAGTATTCGCTGAAGGCCTCGTCGCGCCAGGCGACTGACCCCACCCCCGGCTGCAGCAGCGGCAGCAGGCTGCGGCCGGGCGACCCCGGCAGCGCGGGCGCTTCCAGCGCGTCGAGCATGGTTGCGGTCACGTCAAGCGCGCTGACCACTCGCTGGCAGCGTTGGCCGGCGGCGATGCGTCCCGGCCAGGCCATGATGAGCGGCACGCGCACGGCCTCCTCGTAAAACACGTGCTTCCACCACAGGCCGTGCTCGCCGACCATGTCACCATGGTCGGAGGTGTAGACCACCAGGGTGTCGCGCTCGAGGTCGTTGACCGCCAGCGCGTCGAGAATCTCGCCGATCATGGCATCCACGCGCTCGACCAGGCCCCAGTAGGCCGCGCGTGCGCGCCGCGTTTCGTCGGCGTCCGTGTCGGTCAGGCCGGTGGTCACACGCCAGCGCTGCAGGAAGGGGTGTATCTCCTGCTCATATTCGCGCGGCTTGCGCGGCGGCGGCAGGCTGTGGGCGTGGCGGTCGTAGTCGGCGCGGCGCGCCACGTAGGGCGGATGAGGCAGCATGAAGCCCACACTTAACGAGAAGGGTTCGTCGTCTGTGCTCGCGCGGCGGCGCACGCCGAGGCGATTCAGCCAGTCCACCGCGGCCGCCGTGACGACCTCGTCATGTACCTGGTAGCCGGACTGCCCGGCCCCGGCCAGGCGCAGACTGGTGCGTTCTGGCCCGGCCGTGCCGTGCAGCTGGCCCAGGATGGAGCTGACATTCGGGAAGGCGGGGAAGTTGGGCGAATGGTCGCCGACCAGGCGCTCGCAGTAGCCGTGCAGCTGGTCCGGGCCGACCGAGTGCATGCGCCCGATTAGTGCGGGCCGGTAGCCGGCGGCGCCCATGCTGTGCGCCAGCGTGGGTATGCCGGAATTGAGCACGTGTCTGTTGGTCCAGACCTCGTTCTGCCAGGGGTGACGGCCGGTGAGCATGGCCATGCGCGAGGGCACGCAAATCGGCGAGCAGCAGTAGTTGCTGGTGAACAGCGCGCCAGCGTTTGCCAGGCGATCCAGATGCGGCGTGTGCACGTGCGGGTCGCCATAGCAGCCCGCCACCGCCGCGTTGTGTTGGTCCGAATGGATGTAGAGCAGATTGGGCCGCGCGCGTTCCGACATGCGTTCCACTTTCCCGTTCCGTTTCGTTCCGTTCCGTTTCGCAGAGCTGTGCCGGGCGGGAGGCTGGCTCCCGCCCGACAAAGGGAGTTTAGCCGTTTACGGCTTCTTCAAGACCTGCCATCATCAGTTCGACGGCGTCCCCGGGCGCAATCTCGCCGAGCAGCACGCACTGGAAGTTAGGCAAGACGACGTTGCGCTCCCGGCCAGAGCTGCCGGGGAAGCGCGTGGGCGGATCCAGCCCGGCCTCCTCGAACCCGCCCGCGCGGTAGCACATCCAGTCTACGAACATGAAGCCGGGCACATGGTAGATGCTACCGTCGATGGCGCCGCCGTCCTGGCGGTCCGCCGGAATCCCGTCCATCAGGCCGGATTCGCCGGGCGTTTCCTCAAGCGGACTGGCAGACACAAGTGCTCACAACAAAGACTTTCGGTCAGTCGGCCACTGCCATCAGACGATAAAGTCTAGTGCCAGGCGCGCAAGTCCGCCACAATCTGCCCGATTTGCGCAGAAACTTCCGCCGGCACGCGTGGGTTGAATGGGGCGCCGCAGCCGGCGACCACGTCGCCGAAGTCGCCCAGCCGGATCGCCTCGGCGACCGCGGCGTAATTCCAGGCGCGGCCGTTCACGAAGCGTAGCTGCTCCAGCGGGTCGATGAGCGCCTCGATCTCGCGCGCCGCCTGGTAATCACCGCTGCGTTGCGCGTTGTTGATGGCGTCCGAGGCGCGCGCGAAGACGATGTTGATGCCGGAGGTGTGGCCTTGCGCGCCAAGTTCCGCCGCCGCCGTTGAACGGTCGCCCACGCCCCAGATGACAATGCGTTCCGCGCCGACACCCGCGACAAAGGTCGGCACATCCGCCACGTCCGTGCCGATCTTGACGCCCACCATGTGCGGCGAGTCGCGCAGCAGACGCAGAATCTGGTCGCAGTCGCGCGGACTGCGATAGTAATAGAGAAAGCGGGCGCCGTGGCGTTCCCCGTAACAGGCTGTGAATGCCAGCAACTGCTGGTACAGGCCCTTGGGGCTGAAAGTGCCGGCCAGCGGCATCAGCAAATAGACATCTGGCGGACGCGACAGCTGAGCCAGCTCGTCGATGAGGTCGCCGGCCACAGCCAGGGGATTGGGCACCAGCGCAGCCATTAGCAGGCCCTCGCCGCCCATCTGCTGCCCGGTGATGTCCAGCAGGCGCAACTGCTCCTGCGGCCGAATATGGTTAATGAGGCTGGTACCGGCCAGGGCAATGACGCGCGGACGACCGCCCGAAAGGTGGTTGTTACGCATCAGGTAGTCGACGTTGCGGCGCTGGCCCTCGTAGTCAATGCGGCCAGCATCAAAGGGGATCAGCGGGATACTGATGACAGTGTCCAGGGCGTCCAGCAATTCTGTACGCGTGAAGGTCATGTGCGGCACTGTCTCAGGAACCGTCCGGCCAGCCCAGCAGAGCCAGCGGGGCCTCCAGGCGCTGGCGGAAGGCCTGCATGAAGGCCGCACCCTCGGCGCCATCGCTGACACGATGATCAATGCTGATGGTCGCGCTCATGCGCTCACCCACCGCCAGGCGGCCGTCTTCGGTAACCACCGGCGTTTTGGTCGCTGCGCCGAAGGCCAGCACGCCGGCTTCCGGCGGATTGATGACCGCGGCGAAGTGTGCCACGCCCCAGGCGCCCAGGTTGCTGGTCGAGAAGGTCGCGCCGGTCAGGTCGCCCAGCTTCACGCGACCCTCGCGCGCGCGCAGCGCCATGGCGCGATTGCCGGCGGCCAGCTCGGCCAGCGACGTCTTGTCCGCGTCCTGCGCCACCACATACATCAGCCCACCGCCGGTCAGCGCCACCGCGATGCCGACGTTGATGCGCCGGAAACGCACGATGCGGTCGCCATACCAGTGCGAATTCAAATTGGGGAAGTCGCGCAAGGTCAGCGCCGTCGCCTTGACGACCAGGTCGTTGACCGTGACGCGCGTCCCGCCCTCGGGCAGACTGGCGTTCAGCTGGCGCCGGAAGGACTGCAGGGGCGCGGCGTCGATCTCCATCGTGATGTAGAAGTGCGGGACGGTCTGCTGACTCTCGATGGTGGTGGCCGCGATGCGGCGGCGCATGCTGTCGGGCCGGACATGCTCCACGTCCTCGCTTTCCGGCGGCGGCGTGCGCTGTACTGCAGCCGGAATGGCCGCCGCGGCCGGCGCCGGAGCGGGCGCTGCTTCCCGGTAGTTCTCGACATCCGCGCGCACGATGCGTCCGCCCGGGCCGCTGCCGCGCAGCCGCGCCAGGTCGATGCCGCGCTCGCGCGCCAGACGGCGGGCGACCGGCGAGATGCGCGCGCGTCCCTCCGGCAGTTCTTCTGCTACTGTGGGGGTCGCTGCGGCAGCAGCACCATTGGCTGCCGCGGGCGCTTCCACCGCGGCGCTCGCCTCCGCACCGTCGCTGGCGACGGATTCTTCCGGCTCGCCCAGCTGACCGAGTACATCACCCTCGCTGATGCTGTCGCCGACTTCCGCGCTGCGCGCCAGTAGCACGCCCGAGGCCGGCGCCTCGATCTCAAGCGTGGCCTTGTCCGCGTCCATCTCGGCGATGATCTCACCGCTGTTCACCGCCTCGCCGACTTCCACAAGCCAGTTGAGCAGGGTGCCATCCATGGTGGCGGTAATAGCCTGGGCCATCAGACGATCTCCTTCACTGCCGCGACGACCTTGTCGGCATCCGGCAGGGCCATCAACTCAATCTCGCGCGCGTAGGGCAGCGGCACATCCATGGCCGAAACGCGCTTGACCGGAGCATCCATGTAATCGAACATGTCCTCCTGGATGCGCGCAGCGATCTCGCTGCCGAAGCTGTACATAGGCAGCGATTCCTCGACGATCACGCAGCGGTTGGTCTTGCGGAAGCTTTGGTAGACCAGCTCCATATCCAGCGGCCGCAGCCAGCGCATGTCAACGACCTCGCAGTCGACGCCCTCGCGTTCCAGCTTGCGCGCCGCCTGCAGCGCCCATTCCACGCCGCGCGCCCAGGCCACCAGCGTCACATCCGCGCCCTCGCGGCGTACAGCGCCCACCCCCACCGGCACCAGGTAGTCCTCGTCATCGGGCACCGGGCCGGGCCGGGGATAGAGCGCGATGCTCTCGCTGAAGAGCACCGGATTCTCGTCGCGGATGGCGGTCTTGAGCATGCCATAGGCGTCGCCGGGCGTGGCTGGGGCCGCGACGTAGAGGCCGGGGAAGTGCGCGAAGATTGGCTCCGGCGCGTGCGAGTGCGAGGCCGTGGCCTGGTCGCCCCAGCCGCTGGCCGCGCGGATCACCAGCGGCACTGTGAACTGACCATCAAACATGTAGCGAATCTTGGCCGCGTGGTTGACGATGGCGTCCAGCGCCAGGAAGGCGAAGTTGATGGTCATCATCTCCGCGACCGGGCGCAGGCCGGCCATGGCGGCGCCGACCGCCGCGCCGCAGATCGCCATCTCGGAGATGGGCGTGTCGCGCACCCGTCTGGCGCCAAATTCCTCGTAGAGGCCGCGCGTGACGCGGTGCGTGCCTTGCCACTTGCCCACTTCCTCGCCCATCACGAAGACACGCTCGTCGCGCAGCATCTCCTCACGCAGGGCCTTGCGCAGCGCCTCGCGCATCGGCTGGTTTCTGGCTGCCATTGACGCTACTCCACGTAGACGTTGCGGACGAGGTCGGCGGCGTCGGGCGGCGGGCTCTCCTCGGCGAACTGCACCGCGGCCGCCACCTGGTCGCGCGCTTCCTGTTCCAGCGCGCACATGATCGGCCGGCTGTCCGCACAGGCCTGCTTGAGGCGAGCGCCGAGCAGCGTGAGGGGGTCGCGGTCGCGCTTCCATTCGTCAAGCTCGACCTTCAGGCGCTCGTTGTACTGGCGGTCCGAGACGCCGTGACCGCGGTAGCGATAGGTGACGGCCTCGACCAGCACGGGCCCCTCGCTGCGCGCATGCGCCACCGCCGCAGTCAGGGTCTCGTGCACTGCCACCACATCCTGGCCGTCAACGCGGCCGCCATCCCGCATGCCGTAGGCCTGCGCGCGTTTGTGCAGCAGCGGCTGGCCGGCTGCTTCCTCAATGAGCGTGCCCATGCCGTAGCGATTGTTCTCGATCAGCCACACGACCGGTAGCTGCCACACGGCGGAGAGGTTGAGCGACTCGTGAAAGTAGCCGTTGTTGGTCGCGCCATCGCCCACGAAGGAGAGCACCACCTCGTCGCGGCCGCTGTACTGCGCCTCCAGCGCGATGCCCGCCGCCAGTGGCAGATGCCCACCGACGATGGCGAAGCCGCCCCAGAAGTTGTGTTCGCGGCTGGCCAGATGCATCGAACCGCCCTTGCCGCCGCTGACGCCAGTGCGCTTGCCCATCATCTCCGCCATCAGCGGGGCGGGAGCGACGCCGCGCGCCAGCGCAATGCCATGGTCGCGATAGGCCGTGATGACGTGGTCGCGGCTGTCGATGGCGGCCAGCGAGCCCACGCCCACCGCTTCCTGACCGCTGTAGAGATGCAGGTAGACGCCGGTGATGCGTTTCTGCTGATAGAGTTCGTAACAGGCTTCCTCGAATTCGCGAATCAACACCATCTGCCGGTACCAGTCCAGCAGGGTTTCAATGTCGGGAAGCGCTGTACCGTTTGCGTTTGCCATTCCAGTCTCCACCGTACACGCCGGGAGCGCAGCGTCGTCCTGCCGATGCACGTGCACCCGGGGAGGCATGGTCAGGGGCTCAGCCGCCCGAAGTGTAGCGGAAGCACGCACTGTGGTCAATCATGCAACGCCCGTCTTTACGCGTCGCACCCTGCTGTCTACAATGTGCGCCATGGCGACATTTTCCGGCGGGAGCGAGGCCCCGCGCACAGCGGATGTCATCATCATTGGCGGTGGGCCGGCGGGAACGGCGACGGCCTGGGCCCTGGGCCGCAGCGAGCCAGGCCTGCGCATCCTGCTGCTGGAGCGCGCCGGTCAACTGGGCGCCGGCGCCAGCAACGCCTCGCTCGAGAACTACCGAACTGCCTGGCCCGCAATCTGCCTCATGCGGTTGATGACCCGCAGCCTCGAGATTTTCGAGAACGCCGACGACCTGATCGCGCCTGGCGTTCGTGATGCGCTCGGCATGCGCCAGCCGGGCTACCTGTATGTGGGCTTTACGGAGCGCGACGCCGAGGCCCTGCGCACGGACGTCGCTCATCTGCACCACCTCGGCCTGTCGCACATCGAATGGCTGAACGCAGCGACGGTGGCGCAGCGCTTCCCCTGGGTGGGGCCGAAGGTGCGCGCCGCCAAGTTCGACCCGCGTGCCGGCTGGCTGGATTCGCACTCGATGATTCAGGCCTTCGCGCGCGGCGCGGCAAATCTTGAGGTTGTGTTCGACTGCCATGACGTGCAGATCGAAACGGCGGGCGGGCGCGTGCGCGGCGTGCGGCACGCAGGCGGTCGGATCGACGCGCCGCGCGTCGTCATCGCCGCCGGCGCGTGGTCGCGCGCCCTGGGGCACAGCGCAGGCATCGAGATTCCGGTTCACCTGACCCCGCGCCAGAGCTTCACCACGCCCTGGCGTCACGAGGCCTTTCCCGCCGACGCGCCCCTGCTTATCAGCGCAGCGCCCTACGCCCACGTGCGCCCGGAAGCGCAGCACGGCGCGCTCTTCGGCTTCGAGTATCGCTGGAACTCGCGCCAACTCTTCCCGGACGAACCAGCGCGCGAGCAGTTGATCGAGCCGGTGCCGCCCGCACGCTGCCGCGATCCGCGCTTCCCTTCGGTAACGCTGCTGCTGCTGGCACGGCAATTTGGCCACCGCCCTGGCGAGGGCTTCGCCAGCCCGCGCTATCTGCGCGGCGTGGACCACCGCGTCGGCTACTACGTCTCGCGCGATGCCAGCAGCGCCTGGCGCGAGGAGAACGGCGAGCGTGTGCCCGTCGCCAGCCAGCGCGCCATCATCGACGCCTGGCCGGGCCTTGAGGGCCTGGTGATCTCGGTTGCGCACGTCGGCCACGGCATCATGTCCGCGCCGGCCGGCGGCGAAGTGGCAGCCGCGCACGTGCTGGGCAACGAACTGCCCTTCCCCGAACTGGCGGATCTGGGCCTCGACGTGAACTTCGTAGAACATGACAGCGGCGGCCTCACCAACGAGTAGCCGCCGCCGTCCGAGTTGCTTTCAGTCTAGAATCCGCCCGTCGCCAGTTGCGGCGGCACGATGTCATGTTGCAGCAGGATGCTGGTGCCACTGGCGTCGTCCGCTACTGTCAGCGGCGCCTCCAGCGTCACGCGCTCGATAAAGCACAGGCTGTCACGGATCGCTTCACAATAGTAGATGGTGAGCTCGCCGCGCAGCAGGTCCGTGCCCGGCTGCAGCGTGACCGGCACGCGCAGCGGCAGCTCCGGCGCCAGCAGGCGCTGTTGCAGCTGATTCTGCGCAATCTGAACGGCCTCGCCCGTAGTGCTCCACTCGCTGCTGAAGGGCGCCAGGCCGTTGAGCTTGTGGCCCTCCGGCAGATTGATGTGCAGCGCGATTTCGCCAGCGCCAGGCGCCAGGGTCTGCTCCGGCAGGCGCAGCTGCAAGCCGGCAGCGGCGTTGCCAGCCACCACCGTCGGACGCCCGGCGATCTGCAAACGCTCCGGGTTGGCGAAGTTCAGCGTGCTTACAACGCCGCTGTCCAGCTTGATGATGCGGATGCTGTGGTTGTTGGTATCCGCGACGTAGAGCTTCCCGTCCGCATAGCTGAGTCCGCCGGGCTCATCGAAGGCGGCGATGGCGGCATCGCCGTCACGGTAGCCGCCCGCCCCGCCCAGGCCAAAGCGGTTGGCCAGCGTGCTGTCCTGCAGGTTAATCTGGCGAATGCGGCTGTTGTAGGTGTCCGCCACGAAGAGGCTGCCGGCGCCGTCGCTGCTCACGCCCAGCGCGTGCTGCAGCCGCGACGTGCCCACTGCGCCTTCCACGTCGCCGTAGATGAACAGGTTGTTTTGATCCGGGCCGGCCAGGGTGCGCACCTGGCCCATGAGCGTGTCCGCCACGCGGATGCTGCTCGATTCACTATCGGCGAAGTAGAGTTGGCCGTCCTCGTAGTGCAGGCCGCTGGGCTGCGCCAACCGGGCATCGGCGAAGGCGCCGTCGAGCAAGCCCTCGCGGCCGCTGCCCACCAGCGGCGCCACCCGGCCCGCGTTCAGCTCCAGCGACCACAGCTGGTGGCGGCCCGCCATCGCGATGTAGAGCGTGCCGGCCGAGCCAGCCTCGACGTCCCAGGGGCTGGCCAGCGGCGTGGTGGCCACCGGCCCACCGACGGCCGGATAAATGCGCGACTGGGCGCCGGTACCGGCCGCGGTCGTGACGCTGCCCGCCGCCAGATCCAGGGCGCGGATGGCGTGGTTGTTGACGTCGGCGACGTAGAGTATTTCGTCCACCAGCGTCATGCCCTGGGGCTTGTTGAAGCGCGCATCCGCGAAGTCACCGTTCAGCAGGCCGCGCTCGCCGCTGCCGATGACCTGCAGCACCTCATGGCTGGCCAGGTCGGCGATGACGATGCGGTTGTTGTTGCTGTCGCTGATGAAGAGGCGTCCGCCTGCCTCATCCGCCAGCACCTTGCCCGGGAAGGCCAAGGCCGTGGCCGCCAGCTGGTCCGCCTCGAGCGCCAGCTTCAGGGGTTCGCGCCTGAGTTCGTCCTGGCTGTCGAAGTAAGCAACCATGCCGTCGAGCACGTTGACGAAGGCCTCGTAGGGAATTTCGCCGGGCTGCACGGCGAGGATGTTGCCGCGCGGATCGACGACGGCGAAGGTCGGCCAGGCGTTCACGCCATAGGGACGCCACTGCCCCCAGACGGCAAATTCGTGGTCGTTGATGACCGGGTGATGCAACTCGTAGCGCTGCACGATTTGGCGGATGTTCTCCGTCTCGCCCTCGTTGGCGAACTTGGCCGAATGCACGCCGATGACGACCAGTTCGTCGGCGTATTCCTGCTCGAGGCGCTCCAGCACCGGGATCATGTGGATGCAGTTGATGCAGCCATAAGTCCAGAAGTCGAGCAGAACAATCTTGCCGCGCAGGGCCGACCAGTTCAGCGGCGCGGGCACGTTCAGCCAGTCCAGCCCGCCGGGGAAATCCGGGGCGGGATAGGCCGCACTGCCGACATAGCGACCGCCTTGCGTCTCCGGCTCCTGGGCCAGCGTCCCTGCGCCGCCAGTCACCAGCGCAACCAGCAACAGAAGACCGATCCATCTTCGTATGCGCATGATATTCCTCCCCACTCCGGGAAACTGTCTGCGAGCGTAGTATGGCAAACGGATGTGAACAAAGGCTTACGCGAACTCAGGCCTCGTCGTCGGGCAGGGACGCCACGAAGCGCACTTCGAAGAGCTTCGGCCAGAGCTTGCCGGTCAGCAAAAAGGTCTCGCTTTCCGGCAGCCAGGCGATGCCGTTGAGCACGTCCGCGTCGAGGCGCTCTTCCTCCGTCAGCAGGCCGGCGGCGTCAATCAGGGAGCGCACGGCGCCGCTGGCGCCGTCGATGACGAGGATGACGTCGCTGAGCCAGACGTTGGCGTAGACCAGGTCGTCGACGCATTCCAGCTCGTTGAGTAGTTCCAGGCGCCAGTGCTGCTGCTCCTCATCGAAAGTAGCCAGCGGCAAGACCTGCGTCCCGTCCCAGACGAGTTCGGCCAGCGGCGCGCCGTCCAGCGTGACCGGCCGCTCCTCCAGCAGCGTGAAGTCCTGCGGGTCGCGCAGGGCGAGGCGGTCGCTGCCGTTGCTCATTACCAGCGCCGCGCCGTCATAACAGAGGCCCCAGCCTTCCCCTTCGTAGGCAAAGGTGGCGTATTCAAATGGCGCATTCTCGGTGAATAAATCGAGGTTGTAGCGCAAGGCGGTTTGCTGGCGCCAGGTGAGCTGATAGAGTTGCCCCTCTGCCAGCGCCAGGCCTTCAGCGAAGACCGGCAGATGCCGCAGCGAGATTTCGTAGAGTTGGCCAGTTTCCGCATCCTGCACGACTTCGCCCGTCGCCAGTTCGACCTGGCGCAGTGCGGATTGTTCGTACAGGCCAATGCTCTCGTAGAGCAGGCCCGCGTGCCATAGCAGACCCTGGGTGAAGGCCGCGGGGTCATGCGGATACTCCGCCAGCACCTCGGGCTGCAACAGGGTCCAGGGCTCAGCTTCCTCCGTGGCACGCAGCACGCCGGCCACAGACAGCAACAGGATCACAGCCAGTAACCGGCACAAGCGTCGCTTCATCTCGTCACTCCCTCAGGACCGCAAGCGTTGCGTCACCAGGCCCCACAGCCAGCGCAGCTCGTGCAGACGCAGCGCCCATGCCATGAGCGCGAAGCTCAGCGCGCTGAGGCCGCCGGCGATTAGCACCAGCAGCAACTCCGCAAGCGTATTCCCTGTGCCGGTCAGCTGCGCCAGCGCCGGCAGCAGCAGCCAGACGACCAGGCCCGTCACCAGCGACGCCAGGCCGGACTTGCCGAGGGTGAGCCAGAAGCGCTGTTGGCCGAGGCCCTCCACGCGGCGCGCCAGAATGATGCCACAAAGTGTGGCGTGAATGATGTGCTTGGCGCTGTCGGCGATCATCAGGCTGAAGAGCCCCAGGGCCGGAAACAGGGCGATGGCGATGAGGATGTAGACCAGCAGGCTGAGCGCGCCCACCAGCGCGGGCGTGAGCGTATCCTGGCGCGCGTAAAAGGCGTAGACCAGCAGCAGGTCCAGCGCGGCGAAAGGCAGCCCTGGCAGGTAGAGCCGCAGCGCTGTAGCCGTAATTTGCGTGTCGGTGGCGGTGAAGGCGCCGTGCTCGAAGAGCAGCGCGATGACCGGCGTCGCCAGCACGAAGAGCACGGCAGTCGCCGGCAGGATCAGCGTGATGGCCAGGCGCAAACCCAGGCCGAGGGTATCGCGGAAGGCCGCGCGGGCAGCGGCCGTCATCAGGGCCGCCTGGCGCGAGAGCGTGGGCAGGATAGCGATGCTGATGGCCGTCGCCACCAGGCCCTGCGGAAACTGCGTCAGGGTCGTGGCCCAGTTCATGTAACCCAGCGCGCCCTCACCCTGGGTGCTGCGCGTGGCCAGGTTGTAACTGAAACTGCGGATGACCAGCGCATCCAGCAGCAACGAAAACATCACCGGCGCGTAAAGTCGCGCGATCTTGCGCAGTGCCGGATGCCGCCAGGCGAGACGCAGACGGATACGCGCCTGCCACAGGCCGGGCAACTGCAGCGCCATCTGCAGCAGCGCACCAGCCAGCCAGCCCAGTGCCGCCGCCGTGATGGCCTCCTGCGGTCGCGCCAGGCTCCAGGCTACGCCGCCGGGCTCAAGGATGGTCACCAGCTGCAGTGGCGGTACAAGAGCCAGCGTCACCAGCACGATACCGGCATTGAAGACTACGCCGGCGAAGGCCGGCCAAACGAAACGCCGCAAGGCATAGAGCGCGCCGGCGAAGAGGCTGAACCAGCCGAGAAAGATGAGCGCCGGCGCCGTCAGCCGCAGCAGAGACGTCGCCAGTGCAAAGGTCTGCGGTTCCAGCCCGCCGCCGCCGAAGAGCAGCGCCACCTGCGGCGCAAACAGTTCCAGCAGCAGCACCAGCAATGCCAGCAGCACCGTGGCCACGCTCAGCAAGGCCACGAAGAGGCGCCACAGTTCGCGTTGGCCATCGCGCTCCGCCACCTCGCTCAGCACGGGGATGATGGCGCTGTTGACATGGCCGGCGATGAGCAGGTCGTAGAGGGCGCGCGGCGCGATGATGGCCACGTTGAAGGCATCGATGGCGGCCGAGGCGCCAAAGAGGTTGGCCAGCGTGATCTCGCGCGCCAGGCCCAGCGCACGGCTGGCGACGTTGCCCAGCGCCAGCAGGCCGGTGGCGCGCGCCACCCCGAGCTCGGTCTCTTCCTGGGATTCGCTGGCTGCGGGTGGCTCCGGCGGAGCCGCATGGGTGGCCAAACGCGCGGCTCCGTGCTGGCGGGCGTCTATCCGGGTGCAGGCGTAGTATAGGGGAGCGCCGCGCAACCGGCCAGTCAGAGCCTGACGCGTTCAGTCCGCCAGATCGCGCAGTTGATAGAGTTCGCCATCCACGAAGCCGCGACGGCGATAGTAGTCGCGCGTGCCCGTGGCAGAGATGACGGCGAGGCGCGCAAAGCCGGCGGCGCTGGCCAGTTCAACTGCGCGCTCGAGCAATTGCGTGCCCAGCCCCAGATGCTGCGCGCTGCCGGCGGCGGCCTCGCCCAGGCGCAGCGACTGGCCGTAGACGTGCACCTCACGCACCATGGCCGCGTCGCGCAATTCTTCCGTGAGCGGCTCATCGGTCGGCAGCGACAGACGCAGGAAAGCCACGATGTCGCGCTGTGGCGTAATGAATTGCAGGAAGACCTCTTCGCTGCAGGATGTGCGGTAACGCTGTTCATCGAGCTGCAGGTCATCCGCCTGAACATGTCGGTGCCGGATTTCGCGCGCGCGGATGTCGCGGCTGCGCTCGCCCTGCTGCGCCAGTTCCTCCTCGACGATCTGGCGGAAGTTGGTCAGCTGGTTGCCGACCACGATGTCGGTGGAAGGAATGTCGCGGATGATGCGCGTCAGGCGGCAGTATTCCGGCGTGCGCCGCAGACTGGCCATCAGCACCGCCAGCAGCTCGTCGTGACTGTAGGGCCGCCAGCTGCCGTCCTCGTAACGCTGCATCAGTTCCGCGCTCTCGATCAGCGAGCAGGGATAGATCTTGAGCTCGTCGGGGCGGAAGTCCGGCTCGTCGAAGAGGCGCGCGTAGTCGAGGATGTCGGCTTCAGGCGTGGAGCCGTAGAGGTTGGGCATCCAGTGCGCGTGAATCTTGAAGCCGGCCCGGCGCAACAGGCGCAGGGCGCGGCGGGTCGCCGCCACATCGTGGCCGCGCCGGTTGCGCGCCAGCACTTCGTCGTTCAGGCTCTGGATACCAATCTGCACCTTGGTGCAGCCCAGTCGCCGTATGCGCAGCACCTCGGCCTCGCTGATGTGATCGGGCCGCGTCTCAATCACCAGGCCGACGCAGCGGCAGGGGGCCGTTTCGTTCTCGCGTTGGGCGGCTTCCAGTTCCTCCCAGGTAGCCACCTCGCTCACTGGCGAGCGCTGCAGTTCGCCGCGCCAGACCTCATGCACGACCTGGTTGTAGTTGCGCTGCATGAGGCGGCCATCCACCTGGGCCGTCACGCGCGGCGCATCCGGGTGCAGCGCGGTCTCCGCGCGCAGGGCCTCCAGCACTTGCGCGCGCCGGTCGATGCCACGGCCAAAGTCGTGCAACGCGTCGAAGGCGCGTTTGATGAACCAGATCTGGTAATGCTCCGGGTAGAAGGACCAGGTGCCGCCAAGGATGATGAGCTCGATCTTGTCGGTGGGATGAGCGGTGTGCCAGTAGGTTTGCAGGCGCGTCCAGGTCTGCAGGTAGGGATCGAAGGCGTTCTGCTCGGCGCGCTGCGCGCCGGGTTCGTCGGCCAGGTAGCTTTTGGGCATGCGCAGGTCGGCGGGGCAGAAGATGCATTCGCCCGGGCAGGGATGCGGCCGCGTCAGGATGCTGACGGGCGTTACGCCGGAAGCGCTGCGCTGCGGTTTGCGGCGCAGGCGCAGCAGCACGTCCTCGCGCTCTTCGCAGCGCGGCAGGCCCTGCGTGCCGGCCAGCTGGCGCCAGGCATGAATCAGGTCGCTGCGGCTGAAGAGGCCGCCACCCGGTTTGGGGTAACGGCGCTGCAGGCGATTGAGTCGCTTCGGGGAGAGGCCGTCAGACGCGACGACTTCTCGCAGCAACGGCACGAGTTGCGCGCGCTGGGCCGCGTCCAGCTCGAGCAGGCGCGGTCGCTTGCGGCTCATGCGTCGTCCTGCATGAGGTCGTCGAGGGAGTGCGGCCCGTGCTTGCCTTTGGAGGCCGCTGCCCCGTCGTTCTCGAAGCTGATCTCCAGTTGCAGGCCGCCGGTCAGGTTGAGCGCGATGTTGTATACCCAGGCGGCGACCAGCACAGATACACCGCCACCGACTGCGCCACCGATCACCACGCCGCAGAGCAGCGCCAGGCGGCCGGCGGAGTCATCAATGAACAGGTTGCCAAGGACCGCGTAAAGCACGCCGAGCACCAGCCCGACTGCCGCGCCGGCCTTCAGCGCCGAGGTCGGCCCGATGCGTCTGATGGTGACCTTTTCGCTGATCATGCCGCACCTGTTTTCGCAGAGACTCCTTTATACTCCCTCAAGTGCATTGCTCGCCATACAGATTCCCGCCCACGCTATAATTCTGCCATGAACGACGCAACGCGCCAGCGACTTGGCGCCATCAACCACGAATTCTACAGCACGGTGGCGGAGGAATTCGACCGCAGCCGCGCGCGGCCCTGGGCCGGCTGGCAGCCCCTGCTGCCCCACCTCGCCATGCTGCCGCCTGAGCCGCGCATGCTCGACGTCGGCTGCGGCAACGGGCGTTTCGGACGCTACCTGCAGCAGCATCTGGGCACCATACAATATACCGGCGTGGACTACAGCCCGGAAATGCTGCAGATGGCCGGCGAGCGACTGCCTGACGCGCAGTTGCTGTCGCGCGACCTCGTCAACGAGGCGCCGCCCGCCGGCCCCTTCGATCTGGTGGTCTGCTTCGGCTTTCTGCACCACATCCCCGGCGCCGCGCAGCGGCTGGAACTGGTGCGCGCGCTGGCACAGGCCATCGCGCCGGGCGGTCTGCTGACCTTCGTCACCTGGCGCTTTGCCGATTTCGAGCGTCTCAGCCAGCGTATCGTCCCCTGGCCAGTTGACCTGGCCGACAAGGTGGAGCCGAATGACTTTCTGCTGGACTGGCGCCGCGGCGCTTACGCCCTGCGTTACTGCCATCATTTCGAGCTTGCGGAGCACGATAAGCTGGTGCGCGCCACTGGTCTGGTCGAGATCGCCAGCTGGTGCGCCGACGGCCCGGACAACGCCGCCAACCGCTTCAGCCTGCTGCAGCGCCCGCAACTGGCATGAGCCAGCTGCAACGGCTGAACAGCCGCTCCCTGCCCTGGCCGCCGGACTGGGCGGCGCTCTTCGGCGCGCAGCGGCCGCTCATCCTTGAAATCGGCTTCGGCCAGGGACATTTTCTGCTGCATCTGGCGCGGCAGCACCCCGAGGCGAATCTCGTCGGCCTCGAGATTTCCAACCGCTGCCTCACGCGCGTCGAGCGCGCCCTTGAGCGGCAGGGCCTGACGCAGGTGCGCGTCATCCACAGCAGCGCGGAGACCGCGCTGCGCTTCCTCTTCATGCCGGCCTCGCTCAGCGAGGTGCACATCAACTTCCCCGACCCGTGGTTCCGCAAACGCCACGGCCATCGCCGCCTGTTGCAGCGCGACACGCTCGACCTGCTGGTCAACCGCATGCAGGCCGGCGCCGACCTTTATCTGGCCACGGACATCCGTGAATACGCGGAGATGAGCCACGCGCTGCTGGACGCCACGCCTGGGCTGGACAACCAGCTGGCCGCGCCCTGGACGGAAGAACTGCCCGGCCGCGTCGTGACCCGCTACGAACGGGTCGCGCGTGCGGAAGGCCACCCCTGCTATTTCTTCGTCTGGCGGCGCAACGCGCTGCCGCCGCCGCCGGCACCCGCTGCGAAGGAGTTCCCCATGCCGCACGTCGTCTTCAGCAGCCCGCTCTCCCTGCAGGAAATGCGCGCGCGCTTTCAGCCGCTGCAGCTGCACAGCGAGGGGACGCACATCAATTGCGGCCACGTCTTTCTGGGCGAGCGTTCGCTGCTCTTTGACGTCTACGTGAAGGAGCCGGGCATCGACCAGCACGTCGCCCTGCTGCTGCTGGAGCGCCAGAACCGGCCTGGCGAATACACATTGCAACTGGGGATGTTCGGGCATCCGCGCCCGACCGCCGGCATCCACGCGGCCACCAACGCCCTGGCGGACTGGCTGCTCGGCCTGCATGAGGACGCCGTACTGCTCAGCCGCAAGACCAGCGCGGGTGACCCGGGCGGCTAGTCGCCCCCGGGACTGAAGAGGCCGATCGTCAGGCCACCATCGACGACGACGTTGGCGCCGGTCATGAAGGAGGCGTCGTCGCTGCTGAGGAAGAGTACCACGCGCGCCACCTCGCGCGGCTGACCCACGCGCCCCAGAGGATGCAGCGCGCCCCAGGACGCCACCGTTTCCTCGACCGCGTCCGGGTTGAAGAGCTGCGCCGACTCGCGCAGCATGGGCGTGTCGATCGAGCCGGGCGAGACGGCGTTGACGCGCACTCCCTCGTCGGCGTGATCCAGCGCCATGGTACGCGTCATGGCGATGACGGCGCCCTTGGTGGCGGTGTAGGCGGCCACGCCCGGCTGGGTGGTCAGGCCCTGCACGGAGGCGATGCTGGTCACCGCGCCGCCGCCGCGCTGCGCGATGCGCGGGATGCAGTGCTTCGCCGCCAGGTAGATGCCCTTCAGGTTGATGTCGATGGTGCGGTTCCAGGTGTCCTCGTCGGTCGTGACAACCGAGCCGTAGCTCTGAATGGCGGCGCTGTTGACCAGGTAATCGATGCCGCCGAAGCGCTCGCAGGCCATGCCGACCATGCGCTCCACCGCAATGTCCCGGGAAACGTCCGTATGCTGGAACAGCACGCGGCCACCGTCTGCCTTGATGGCGGCGACCAGTTCCAGACCCTGCTGCAGGTTGACGTCGGCGATGACGACCGCCGCGCCCTCCGCCGCGAATTCCTGGGCGCAGGCCCGGCCGATGCCGGTGCTGCCACCGGTGACCACCACCACCTTGTCCGCAAATCGCATTATGCACTCCTAATCTGTCCGGCACAGGCGTCACGCCCTTGTTGCCATATTTGGCCGTCTCGCCGGTCATCACCACCGCGTAGGCGCCCTTTGCACGCTCGTAGAAGTGGAAGCGTTCCAGACGAGCGACAGGCGCAGTGTACGGCGCGTGGCGGTCGATGGCCGCCCGGTAGCTACGCTCGACGGCCAGGTCATGGTCGTCGCCAGGCACGGGCGCCATCATCAGCACGGGCGTCTCGACGTAGTCATCCAGCACCAGCAGGGGCAGGATGGCATCCAGCAGCGCGGCGGTGCGCAGCCCATCCGCGCGCAGGACGCGCCGCCCCATTGATTCACCCGGGAAGTGCGCGTCGGCCAGCACCAGCTCGTCGCCGTGGCCCATGCGATACAGCACATCCACCAACTCCGGTGAGATTAACGGGGAAATGCCGCGCAACATGGCCGCTTCCGCCTTCGTTCGCCGTTACCGACGCGAACCTGTAAACTCGGCGCGCATTGTACCCAATCCGGAGCGCCGATGCGCATCTCACCGCGCCTGCGCGCCGCGGGCGTGCCGCTGCTGCTGCTGGCGTTGACGCTGCTGCACCTTGCGCCACTGGCCTTCAGCGGGCTCATCCTCGCGCGTGGCGACACCTTCAACTACTTCTACCCCTGGTGGACGGCGCGCAACGCGGCCCTGATGGCCGGTCAGCTGCCGCTGTGGTCGCCCGACATCTTCATGGGCGTGCCGCTGCTGGCCAACCCGCAGCCCGGCACCTTCTACCCGCTCAACTGGCCGCTGCTGCCGCTCCCCGCGCCGGAGGGCATCCGCCTCAGCGTGCTGCTGCACGTCTTCCTCGCGCTGTGGGGCATGTACTGCCTGGCGCGGCGCCGCCTGACTGCCATCCCGGCGCTGGCGGCCGCGCTGCTCTTCGGCCTGGGCGGCTTCGTTGGCGCGCACGTCGAGCAGATCAACCAGTTGCAGGGCATGGCCTGGCTGCCCTGGCTGCTGCTGTGGCTGACGAGGGCTTTGCGCGGCGAGCGGCGCAGTCTGTTGCTGCTGGCTGGGGGGCTGGCGCTGCAGTTCCTCAGCGGTCACACGCAAACGAGCTTCATCAGCGGCGTCGGGCTGGTGCTGGTCGCGTTGCTCACAATCCTGTTTTCGGCCGCGCCCGATCGCGCGCGCCGTGCGCTGCGCGCCCTGTTGCTGCTGCTGCTGGCGGCGTCCATGGCGCTGCTGCTGACGCTGCCGCAGATGCTGCCGACGCTCGAGCTCAGCAGCCAGTCGCAGCGCAGCGGCGGCCTCCCGGTGAGCGACGTGCTGTCCTTCTCCTTCAGTCCGCTGGTGGCCGGGCGCGGCCTGTTGCCTGGCTACGAAGGGTTGCTCTTCGGCGAATTCGTGGCCTACAGCGGCGTCATCGGCCTTGGCCTGGCGTTGCTTACGCTGCTGTTGCCGCGGCGGGCTGCGCACAAGGGCGAGCGACTGCTGTGGGGCGCGCTGGCGCTTTGCGGCCTGCTGCTGGCCCTCGGCGAGTTCAATCCAGCCTGGAAGCTGTTGGCGCAGCTGCCGGGCTTCAACCTCTTTCGCGTGCCGGCGCGCTGGCTGCTGCTCTTCGCGGTTGGCAGCGCCATGCTGGGCGGCATCGGCCTGCAGAGTCTGCTTTACGGCGATTTGCGCCCGCGCGCCCGGCACTTATTCTTCATCACAGCGGCGCTGGCCGCGCTGATGGCCGCCAGCACGCTCATCACGCGACAGCCAGGCGCGGTGATTGGCCCGGTAGCGCCGGGCGCGCGCACCTGGCTCGCCTGGGGACTGGCGCTGGCCATTCTGCTGCTCTTGCTGCGCAGCCTGACGCGCATGAACCCCGCGCGCGGCGGCCTGCTGGCTCTCGTCGCACTGGGCGCGGAGCTCTTTCTCGCCGGGCGCGTGCTGCCCTTCAACCTGTTGCTGCCGCCCGAAACCTGGAGCGGGCAGCGCTTCACGGTCAGCCAGCTGCGCGCCTGGAATGCGGACGAGACGCCGCCCGGTCGCTTCCTGTCGATTAGCGAGCTGCTCTTCGACCCCGGCGACAAGGACGCGCTGGAGGCCCGCTATGCCCGCTTCGGGCTTGCGCCACGAGCCGTGCGCTGGGGTCTGGTGGCGACCAAGCGCCAGGAGATTCTGGCGCCCAATCTGGCGCTGGCGCAGGGACTGCCGGGCGTGGACGGCTTCGGCGGCGGCCTGCTGCCCACGCGCTGGTTCACGGCCTTCAGCAGCCTGTTGCCGACGGAAGCGTTGGCGGACGGGCGCCTGTTCCTGTCGCTGGCGGACGCTGCCTGCCGCAGGGCCTGCGTGCCGGACATGCGCTGGCTCAAGCTGAGCAACACACGCTATCTCATCACCGACAAGACCCAGACACTGTGGCACGAGGACGTCGCCTTTGACACCCGGCTGGCGCAGTTACAGGGGCCCGATACTGCGATCAGCAGCGCCAATCCGCGCGCGTTCACGGCCGACGCGCTCGACCTGCTGGTCGAGCCGGGCGCCGCGCCGCAGGCGAGCTTCATTACGGCGGCGGGCCGGCGCGCGCCGCTCACAGTAGTCAGCGAGCCCGTGCCCGTCTACGACCTGCTGCACCTGCGCCTGCGGCCGGAAGCGGCGCTCACGCCGCAGCGCATCGAGCTGGGCAGCGACACTGCGGCGCGCATCGTCGCGGCGACGTTGGTGGACACGCGCGACGGCAGCTTCCTGCAGCTCACGCCGGAGCCCTGGCGGCGCCTGCTGTCCAGCGACATTCTGGTCTACCGCAACGACGCAGTCCTGCCGCGCGCCTTCCTCGTGCCGCAGGCGCGCTTCGAGCCCGACGACGAGGCCGCGCTGGCCCACATGCGTGACCCGAACTTCGACCCCGGGCGCACAGTTCTCATCCATGCGCCGGCGCGGACTGCAGTCCCCATCCCGGCGCCGGACGCGGACGCAGCGCCGGGTACGTTGCGCTTCACGCGCTACACTGCGACGGAGATCGGTCTGGAAGTGGCGAGCAGCGCGCCGGTCTGGCTGGTGTTGAGCGATGCCTGGTATCCGGGCTGGGTCGCGAGCGTCAACGGCGCAAACCTGCCGCTTGAGCGCGCCAACCTGATGTTCCGCAGTCTGCCGCTGCCGGCGGGCGACAGCGCCGTGACCCTGCGCTATCAGCCGGCCTGGCTGCCGGGCGCGCTGCTGGCCGGCCTGGGCGCCTGGATCGTGTGGCTGCTGGCCTTCGGCCTCAGCCTGCGCAAGGAGAGCACATGAAGATCACGAAGGTGAAGACCTACATTGTCGACGGCGGCTTCCGGCCCTGGACCTTCGTCAGGATCGAGACCAGCGAGCCGGGGCTCATCGGCTGGGGCGACTGCAGCGACTGGGGCGCGCCCGGCCCGGTGACGGCGACCGTCGCGCGCCTGGCCGAACTCATCATCGGGCGCGACCCGCTACAGGTGGAGGCCATCTGGTGGGACCTGGCGGCGGCTTCCATCCGCCACAGCGGCGGGCTGGCCTCGAAGGCCATGTCTGGCATCGACTCCGCGCTGTGGGACATCCGCGGCAAGGCGTTAAATGCGCCCGTATGGCAGCTGTTGGGCGGCAAAATGCGCGACGAGTTGCGCCTCTACTGGTCGCATTGTGGCTCAACGCGCAACCGCCACGCCGAGCGGCTGGGCCTGCCCGCCTGCCAGACGACGGATGACCTGCGACGGCTGGCCGAAGAGGTGCAGGAGCGCGGCTACACGGCTGTCAAGACCAACCTGATGCCCCTGCGCGACCTGCCGGACGCCAGCGCGGACCTGAGCCGCTTCAGCCACGCCAGCGGCGATGCCCCGCCGCAGGTGCTGCGCAACGCCAGCGCCATCATCGGCACCCTGCGCGAGACAATGGGGCCGGACGTCGACATCGCGCTGGACGTGGCCTTCTGGTTCCGTCTGGGCGGCGCCATCAAGCTGGCGCAGGCGCTGGAGCCCTACGCCCTGATGTGGCTGGAGGTGGAGACCTTCGACCCCGACGCCCTGCTGCGCATCCGCAACTCGACGCGCACGCCGATCTGTACCGGCGAAAGCCTGTACGGCCAGCAGGGCTTCCTGCCCTTCCTGAAGCGCCGCGCCCAGGACGTCATCATGCCCGACCTCGCCTGGAACGGCATCACCATGGGCAAGAAGCTGGCCGACCTCGCCCACGCCCACGACACGCTTTTCGCGCCGCACAACTGCCACAGTCCGCTGGCCACGCTGGTGGCGGCCCAGGTCTGCGCGACGGTGCCCAACTTCTACATCCTCGAATTCGACGTTGATGACGCGCCCTGGCGCGACGACCTGCTCAGCCACCCACTGGAACTGAACGACGGGATGCTGCAGCTGCCAGAGCGGCCCGGCCTCGGCGCGGACCTGATCGAGGAAGAGCTGCTCAAGCATCCGCCCGGCGACTACCCCGGGGCGCGCTGAAGCATCCTGAAAGCTGGCAAGCGGGTTGTGACGGCGCGGCAATCAGCCGGTGCGCGCCATGGGCATGATGACGTGGACGAAATCGTCGCGATTTTCGGGGCGCAGCACGCCGGGCCCGGGCGGGCCGCTACTCTCCAGCACGACGCGGCTCGGCACTCTGTTTCCATCTTCGTCTATGACAGGGCGTCCGGCTCCGTCTTCGACATATTCGGGGATGACGTTGAGCACGTCGATCAGATATTCCACGTTGAGCGAGATGTCCAGTTCACCGCCCTCGACACTGGCATCGACCATGTCGATGTTGTCGCCGCGCTCGTTGCTCTTGCCGACAATTTCGACCTCGCCCGGGTCATTGGGGTTGTCGGCCGGGCGCACCTGAATGCGGGCGCTGCCGCTGGCATCGCGCGCGAAGATGGCGGCACGCTTGCAGGCGCGCAGCAGATCGAGGGTGTAGACGACAGTCGAGGTCGTGAAGTCCTTCGGGATGACGGCGCTGAAATCCGGGAAGCGGTCTTCAAGCAGCTGCGAGGAGACCAGCACCTGGTTGAGATGGAAGAGCACGATCTCGCGCTCGTCGGGGAAAGTGATGCGCACCTCGTCGTCGGAATCGCTGATGATGCGCGCGACTTCGGCCAGGGCGCGGCCAGGGATGACCATGCTGCGCGGCTCGCTGAACTCCTGCTCCAGCGGGCCGGTGCGCACCGCCAGGCGATAGCCATCGGCGGCGGCCATGGTCAGGGTGTTGCCCTTGAACTCGGTGAAGACGCCGGTCAGCACCGGGCGATTGTCCTCGCGCGCCGTGGCGAAGACGGTCTGCTGAATCATGCTACGCAGCATGTCCGCGGGCAGGGTCACGTCGCTGTCGCTGCCGGAGGGCAGCAGGGGGAACTCTTCGGCGTCGATGCCGCGCACGGTGGAGACGTTGGCGCCGCAGCGCACGGTCATGCTGCGCGTCGCGTCGTCGAGGCTGAGGTCGACCCGTTCGGGCGAGAGGTTGTTGACGAGGTCGGTGAAGGTGCTGCGCGGCAGGGTGATGCCGCCGGTCTCGCCAACCTGGGCGCCGATCCAGCAGGTGATGCTGAGGCCGAGGCTCATGTCCATCGCGGCCAGGCGCAGGCGGGCGTCGCCCTCGTCGCCGGTGTGCAGCAACACATTGCCCAACACCGGCAGCGTGGGCCGGCTTTCCACCGCCCGGCCGACGATTCCCAGCCCGCGCGCCAGATTTTCCTGTCTCACACTCACCCGCATGGTCAGGCCCCGTTCTTCTGCCTAAATCTGAGGCGCAGTATAGCGGCCAGGTGGCGCTTACACAACCTGAAACAGCCAGGCCGCCTGTGCTATCATGGCGCCGGAGAAAAGGAGCATCCATGAGTCACACAGCCGAGTACATCCATGTATCCGTCGCCTGGCCCTACGCCAACGGCGACCTGCACGTGGGCCATCTGGCCGGCGTTTATCTGCCGGCGGACATCTTCGCGCGCTATCACCGCCTGCGCGGCAACCACGTGCTCATGGTCTCCGGCTCGGATGCGCATGGTACCCCCATTTCAGTCGAGGCCGACCAGCGCGGACTGCCCGCTGAAGCCGTCTTTGAGCACTATCACCGTCGCTTCCTGCGTACGCAGCAGAAGCTGGGCATTAGCTACGACCTCTTCACCCACACCGACACCGAGACCCATCACCGCATCGCACAGGACATTTTTTCGCTGCTGCTGGAGCGCGATTACCTCTACTGCGAGGAGCAGGCGCTGCTCTACAGTGAGCCGGAGAATCGCTTTCTGCCCGATCGCTACGTCGAGGGCGAATGCTACCTCTGTGGTTTCGAGGGCGCGCGTGGCGACCAGTGCGACAATTGCAGCCAGCTGCTAGACGCCACGAAGCTGATCAATCCGCGCAACCGCGCCCACCCCGACGACCGCCTCGTGGTGCGCCGCAGCGAACATTACTTTCTCGACCTGAGCCAGACTTCCGCGGCGCTGCTGGACTATCTGGCGCGCAACCAGTCGCACTGGCGCAGCAACGTGCACAGCTTCACGCGCAACCTCATCCTGCGCGGCGAGGCGGAAGGCCTGCGCGGCCGCGCCTACACGCGTGACCTGGACTGGGGCATACGCGTGCCGCTGCCTGGCTGGGAGGACAAGTGCATCTACGTATGGTTCGAGGCGGTCAACGGCTATTTCACCGCCAGCGTGGAATGGGCGCAGAACCAGGGCCGGCCCGAGGCCTGGAAGGACTGGTGGTACAACCCGAACGCCAAAATCTACAATTTCATCGGCAAGGACAACATCCCTTTCCACACCGTGATCTGGCCCGCGATGCTGCTGGGCATTGACGGCATCTATCACGAGGCCGGCACAGCGGCGCTGAACCTGCCGCACGACGTGCCGGCGAACGAGTTCATGAACATTGAGGGGCGCCAGTTTTCCAAGAGCCGCAACTGGGCCATCTGGCTGCCGGACATCCTCGAACGCTACCAGGCCGACGCCATCCGCTACTACGTCGCCATGACCTTCCCGGAAACGCACGACTCAGACTTCGCCTGGGACGGCTTCCTGGCGCGCGTCAACAACGAGCTGGTGGCCGCCTGGGGCAACCTGGTTAACCGCGCGCTCAACTTCGCCTGGCGCAGCTTCGATGGCCAGGTGCCGCAGCCGGGCGCGCTGACGGACAGCGACCAGGCGATGATCGTCCGCGCCGAGGCCGGCTTCGACGAGATCGGCGCGCTGCTGGAGCAGGTGCGCCTGCGCGAGGCGTTGCAGTCGGCGATGGAAATCGTGCGCGCGGCCAACGCCCACCTCAGCGAGCGCGAACCCTGGATAAGCATCCGCAGCGACCGCGAGGACGCGGCGACAAGCGTCTTCTGCGTGCTGCGCGTTATCGACAACCTGAAAATTCTGCTGGCGCCCTTCCTGCCTTTCAGCGCGCAGGAGCTGCACGAGATGCTCGGCCATGACGGTCAGCTCTTCGGCACGCTGGAGATTGAGACTTTTCAGGAAGAGACGCGCGCGCACGAGGCGCTGATCTACAACGTGGCAGGCGCGACCGGGGCCTGGCGCAAGAGCGCGCTGGCGCCGGGCCAGAAGCTGCGTCAGCCGCAACCGCTATTCACCCGGCTGGAGCCGGAGATCGTTGACAGCGAACGGGCCTACCTCGGCGCCGCGCGCGAGGAAAGCGACATCAACTGAGCGCCGCCTCGATGCGTGCCAGGGTCGCCGCCACGACGGTCCGGTGTGCGGGCAGAATTTGCGGCGCGAGCAGCGCGGCCGTCGCGCGATAGAGGCGCAGCCCGGCGCGCACGCGGACCTCGGCAGCGGCGGGCGGCTGGCCCAGGGCTGCGCGCAGGGCCTGGCTCCATTCACTGTCTGCGCCGATGGCGGCCTGCAATTGCTGACAATGGCGGTTTTCGCTGTCCATCAGCAGGCCCATCCCCAGGCTCATTGCGCGCATCATCCCCGGCAAGAGCGCGTTCAGCCAGAAGAGCGCCATGCTCTCGTCGCGCTGCGCCAGCGCGCTGATCAGCTTGCCGACCTCTTCGGCGTTGCCGTAAAGATCGTAACTGGCGTATGCGGCAGCGACAGGCTGCAGCATAGCCCACTCGAAAGCCTGCGCCTGTCCGATCACCCGCTGTAGCGCATGCTGTGGATCATGGAGCAGGCGCATCTGGCGGAAGCCGGGCACGACGGCGATGGCCGTGACGGGGGCGCGCATCAGGGCCGCCTCCTCCGCCAGGCGTCGAAGGGAGATGCTGACGAGGTGGCCCTGCAGCATGCGCAGTGTGTACGCGGCGAAGGGATCATCCGGCAACTGATGCACGAAATGCCACAGGTCGACGTCGCTGTGCGCGCCGGCGTCGCCACGGGCATGGCTGCCGGTCAGCCCCAGCGCCTCCGTATTCGTATCGACGAGTTCGTCGACCAGCTGCCGCAGCAGGGCTTCTATGGACATGGCCAGTCGGCTCCCAGTTGAATGCCGGTCAGCAAACTGTACACTGCTTGCGCAGGAAGAGGAGAACAGACATGACTGAAAGCAGCATTTCGGCAGGGGCCACCGAGGGCCTCACCATTCTTGGCAGCAGCGCCAGCGAGGCCGCCGGCACGCTGGAGACCTTCCCCAACCGGCATCCCGGGCGCCGCTACACGGTTACGCTGGAGACCAGCGAGTTTACCTGCGTCTGCCCCATGACCGGCCAGCCGGACTTCGCCACGCTGCACATTCGTTACGTGCCGGATGAGCGCATCGTCGAATCCAAGTCGCTCAAGCTGTACCTGTGGCAGTATCGCGACCTGGGCGTCTTTCACGAACACGTCACCAACCAGATCCTCGACGACCTGGTGGCCGCGCTGCAGCCGCTGGAGTGCGAGGTGCGCGGCGTATTTAATGTTCGCGGGGGTATTGGCCTCACGGTTGAGGCGCGCTACGAGCGGGAGGGGTGAGGGGCGGCCCTGCGGGAGTGAGTGCCGCCCTATTGAACTACCATTCATCTGCGCTTGTTAGCCGTCGCTTTGTTGCCCCAAACCGACCACGCCGACACACTGCACAACTACATCCGCATACTATGCCCTCAACTGCTGCCAGACTGCATACGCGAGCTGCGCTTCAACCCTGATAACAGGAAGCAACGCTTCGACCTTGCGTGGCCGGACGTCATGCTCGCTGTAGAGGTCGATGGTGGCCGCTGGAAGCCGGGCGGCGGGCGCCACGCTTTTCCCTCTGATTACCGCAAGCTGCGCCAGGCGGTGCTGCTGGGCTGGCGCGTGCTGCGCTTCACCAGCAGCGAGATCATGGACGACCCGCCCGGTTGCATCCACGACATCAACCAGGCATTGAACACAGGAGCAGTTGATGAAGGGGTGCGACAATAAAGACAATCTCCATACATAGTATAGAGGGCGTCTCTTCAGTGGCGGCAAGGCTGCCGGCGCTAATGGCCAGCTAGCACAGGCCCCGCGCCACACGGAGCGCACGACATAAGGCAGGCCCATGACCAATCAACAGCAGCACGAACAACGTGATGCCGATGGCAGCCTTCACGTGATCGCCCAGCAACTTTCGCTTCTCCTCGCGCGTCAGCTGCGCCGGGTCATGCAGGCGCTCGTGCAACGGCTTTCGCTTCCGCTCGTTCAGCGGCACATAACGTCGAGACATCTCCAGCCTCCCCGCGGACCAACACCCACCATGGTCAGATTCTACCCCACAGGCCACAACGACGGGCACCGTCAAGGCAATCAGCGCACGCCTGATACCGACCTGCCCCTGCACAGACCCGGGACTTTTTCAGTACAATGGCCAATATGACCCCACCCATTCGCCACACTGACGACGACATTGCCCAGGCGCTTCAAACCGCAGATTTCGATATATCGGAAACGGCGCGATCCCTGGACTACAACCTCACGACCGTCTACAAACGCATCCAGAAATCGCCGTACCTGCAAGAGTTCTGCGAGGAGCAGGGACGCAACATCACCAAAGAGTGGGTCCTGTCCCTCAACAACCCGAAAGCCGTGATACGCGAGTATCTGCTTTCCGGCAGCCTGACGGCTGCAGCGATGGTCATGACTTACACCACCCGACACAACGAGACTCACACCGGCAGCACGCCAGCGACCGTCCGCCACCACCTGACAGCCCTGGGCGTCGATATATGCGGCATCCCCAGCGCCTTCCTGCACGTGCGGGAGGGCAGAAACATGCCACACTACCAGCTGTCACAGGACGCATGGCACAGGGTCCAGAAACGGGCCACCAACATGAAAACTGCCATTCACGACCCGCAGCGCACCATGCTGCGCGGAGTCATTCGACAACTCACCCTTGAACAGGGCGAAAGCAACCCGTCATGCGTCGCAAAAGGGCAAAAAAACCACGCGCCAGAACCGAACGAACAAAACAGGCCATCGACCGCCAGGCCCATGCCCTCCATCTGATTGTCGCCGGCCACAATTGCGTTAAACAAAAACCCCTCTCTTCAAGAGAGGGGTTTGGGGTGAGGGCTACGCCTCGGGCGCAGCCGCCGACCCGTCCTACATCATGCCGCCCATGCCGCCCATGCCCGGGTCACCACCCGGCATCATCGGCGGGGTCGGTTCCGGCAGATCCGTGACCAGCGCCTCGGTCGTCAGGATCATGGCGGCGATGGACGCCGCGTTCTCGACCGCGCCGCGGGTTACCTTGGCGGGGTCGGGGAAGCCGGCCTCGATGGTGTCGACGTACTCGCCGGTCATGACGTTGTAGCCAAGACGCGGGTTGCCGCTGGCCTTCTGCTGCCGACGCACGTTCTCGATGATGACGGCGCCATCGTCGCCAGCGTTGGAAGCGATCTTGCGCATCGGCATCTCAAGCGCCTTGCGCATGATGGCCACGCCGGTGTTGATGTCGCTGTTACTGTTCATCTCGATGCTGTCCAGCGAGCTCACCGCGTTGATGAGCGTCACGCCACCGCCAGGCACGATACCTTCCTCGACGGCCGCGCGCGTCGCGCTCAGCGCATCCTCGACACGATGCTTCTTTTCCTTCAGCTCGGTCTCGGTCGCCGCGCCTACACGGATGACGGCCACGCCACCACTGAGCTTGGCCAGACGCTCCTGCAGCTTCTCGCTGTCGTAGTCGCTGGTGCTGCTGTCGATCTCGCGGCGGATCTCCTCGATGCGGCCGCGGATGGCGGACTGCTCGCCGGCGCCGTCGATGATGGTGGTGTCATCCTTGCCACTGACGACGCGCGCTGCGCGCCCGAGGTCCTCGAGCGTGGCGCTGTCCAGCTTGCGGCCGGTTTCTTCACTGATGACGGTGCCGCCGGTGAGGACTGCGATGTCCTGCAGCATGGCCTTGCGCCGGTCACCGAAGCCAGGGGCCTTGACGGCCAGCACGTTGAGCATGCCGCGCAGCTTGTTGAGCACGAGCGTGGCCAGGGCCTCGCCATCCACGTCCTCGGCGATGACGACGAGGTCGCGCTTGCCCAACTGGACGATTTTCTCGAGCAGCGGCACGACGTCCTGCGCCGCGCTGACCTTCTTGTCGTGAATGAGGACGTAGGGCTCGTCGATGTTGGCTTCCATCGTGTCCGGGTTGCTGATGAAGTAGGGGCTGATGAAGCCGCGGTCGAACTGCATACCCTCGACGTACTCGGTTTCGAACTCGAGGCCGCGGCTTTCCTCAACCGTGACCACGCCGTCCTTGCCGACCTTGTCCATCACCTCGGCGATGAGGTCGCCGATCTCGGTGTCCTGGGCGGAGGTGCTGGCGACGTTGGCGATTTCCTCGCGCGTGTTGATGGGGGTGGCCTGCTCGCGGATGTTGGCGGCGACGGCCTCGGTGGCGGCCTCAATGCCGCGCTTGAGCAGCATGGGGTTGGCGCCGGCGGCCACGTTGCGCAGGCCTTCGTTGACGATGGCCTGGGCCAGCACGGTGGCGGTGGTAGTGCCGTCACCGGCGATGTCATTGGTCTTGGTCGCGGCTTCCTTCAGCAGCTGGGCGCCCATGTTCTCGTAGGGGTCTTCCAGCTCGATTTCCTTGGCCACCGTCACGCCGTCGTGGGTCACGGTCGGCGCGCCGAACTTCTTGTCCAGCGCCACGTTACGGCCCTTGGGCCCCAGGGTGGTGCTGACCGCGTTGGCCAGTTTGTCCACGCCGTGCTTCAGGCTGGCGCGGGCGTTTTCCTCGAATACCAGCTGTTTTGCCATTAGTGTTCTCCCTCAAGGTCAATGCATCAGGTCGTTCGTGACGGACGTCCGCTCAGCTTTCGAGCACGCCCAGAATGTCGCTTTCCTTCATGATGAGCAGCTTCTGGCCATCCAGCTTGATCTCGGTGCCGGCGTACTTCGCAAACAGCACGAGGTCATCCACCGCCACGTCCATATCGATGCGCTTGCCGTCGTCATCGCGCAGACCTGCGCCCGCTGCCAGTACCTTGCCCTGCTGCGGTTTTTCCTTGGCCGTCTCCGGCAGCACGAGCTGCCCGCCGGCGAAGGTTTCCTCCTGCTCGACCGGTTCGATCAGCAGGCGGTCGCCCAGGGGACGAAGATTGATACTCATGGCTCCTCCACTCCTAAATCCCGACTTTGGCACTCAAGGCGTAGAGTGCCAGTTTACTGACCACATCGTAACAGGATGCGCCACGAGCGTCAATACATGAGGCACTGTTGTGAGATTTCTGGCAAAGTTCTTATGCAACTGCCAGATATGCGGGGTCAGGGAGGGCGGCCCTCACCCCAAACCCCTTTGTCCCGCTCTCCCGTTTGCGACGGGAGCCCCCGGGGAGCCCTTCAGAGAGAGATGATGCCAGTGAGGCGGCCCTCACCCCCTGACCCCCTCTCCCTCAGGGAGAGGGGGAACAACGCAGTGAATGAATTCTTCCATTCAGGCGCAGTTCAGGTCCCTTCCCTGATAAGGGCTCCCGTCGTCAGCAACGGGACAAGGGCCGGGGGGTGAGGGCGCGCAAGCCTCAGCCGACCCAGTCGCGCAGATAGAGGAAGTCGTGGCCCAGCGCGCGCTTGCTGACGCGGGCGACGTTCGGCATGGTGCGCTTGTAGTGGTTGGCCTTGACGCGCCGCCACACATCCTCCACGAACTCGCGCGCGAAGCCCTCCTCCACCACCTCGTCCACCACGTAGCGCTCGTCCACCAGCAGGTACAGTACCTGGTCGACGTCCTCGTAGCGGAAGCCCAGCTCCTGCTCGTCGGTCTGGCCCTCCCACAGGTCGGCCGAGGGCGCCTTGTCGAGGATGGACTTTGGCAGGTCCAGCGCGGCGGAGAGCTGTCGCACCTGCGCCTTGTAGAGGTCGGCGATGGGCTGCATGGCCGAGCCGCTGTCGCCATAGATGGTCGAATAGCCCAGCAGGAACTCGGTCTTGTTGCTGGTGCCCATGACCAGGCCGCCCCAGGCGACTGACTGGTCGTAGGACACGATCATGCGCTGGCGCGCCATGATGTTGCCGCGGCGGCGCGCGTCCATGTCCGGGAAGCGTTCGAAGAGCGGCGAGACCATGGGCGTGATCTCGACGGTCAGCGCGGGCAGACCCAGGGCCTCAATGAGCAGGTCGGCGTCGCTCAGGCTGTTGGCCGAGGAGTCGCGCCAGGGCATGCGTATGGCCAGCACATTGTCCGGCCCCAGCGCGCGCGCGGCCAGCGCCGCCGCCAGCGCCGAGTCGATGCCGCCGGAAAGCGCGATGACGGCGCGCGGCAGGCCCGCTTTCCGCGTCTGGTCACGGATGAAGCCGCAGATGATGTCGGTGGCCAGCTGCGTGTCGATTGCCAGGCGGGCCAGACCCTGCTGAGTCATCGCGCTCACATGCCTCCGAAGTCTGACACGAAGTGCTCAACCTGGCGCAGATGGTCAGACAGCGAAGCGCAACCGGCGTTCATGGTGTCGAGCGCGATGTGGGTGGCGCCCAGTTCGCGCCACTCAGCGACAAAGTCGGCCCACTGCGCCCGCTCCATTTCGCCGGCGTTGAGCCAGACGTTGATGCCGAAGTCGTCGGGATCGCGGCCTTCATCGGCCAGGTACTGGCGCAGGAGCGGGATGCGCGTGCGTCCTTCAACCAGGTCGGAGCCGGGCAACATGCCGTCGGCCAGGCGCGCGGCGCGGCGCAGCGTGACGTCGGCGTAGCCGCCGAGCCAGATGGGGATGGGGCGCTGCAGCGGCAGCGGGTTGATACCCGTCTGGCGCAGCTGGTGGTACTGGCCGTCAAAGTCGACCAGCTCCTGCGTCCACAGGGCGCGCAGCAGGTTGATTTGCTCCTCGGAGCGGCGGCCGCGATTGTTGAAGCGCATGCCCATGCCTTCCAGCTCGACCTGATTCCAGCCGATGCCGATGCCCAGGCGCAGGCGTCCGCCGGAGAGCAGGTCGATCTCGGCGGCCTGCTTGGCGACCAGGGTTGCCTGGCGCTGCGGCAGGATGACGATGCCGGTGAAGAGTTCGATGCGTTCGGTGATGGCGGCGACCCAGGCGAAGAAGGTGAGGATTTCGTGGAAGGAATGCTGGTTGGTATAGGGGCCGGGCCAGGTCGCCGAGTCAGGCGGATTGTGTCCCAGCACGTGGTCGAAACAAAGCAGGTAGTCGCAGCCCATCGTTTCGAGCGACTGGAGATAGTCGCGTATTGCAGCGATGTCCGTGCCGCTTTCTGTCTGGGGAAATACCGCACCTGTTTTCATGTCGTTTGTCTCACCTCAATGCAGGGGCAATTCAGCTTCAGGCGAGCAATCCGAAAAGCGAAAGTTCAGCCAATTGCGCGCTTTAAGCCTGAGAGATAACCCGTTCTCATTCGCTTGCTGGCTACTGCATCTGGTACCTGCATCTCTACGCCGTGAAACAATCCTTCATATACAAGCAGGTCGGTCGGTACGCCAGCGGCCATCAATCGTTGAGCGTAGTCAATATTCTCATCGCGGAACAAATCCATCGTGCCAACCGTAACCAAAGCGGGCGGCAATCCCGTCAGGTCCCTAGCACGTGTCGCTGCCGCATAGGGCGAGACGTCAGCAGTTCCATATTCATCGCCCAGGTACATTTTCCAGGCTTTGAAAGACACGTCCCGATTCCAAACGGTTGGATACGTATCCGCATGCCCGGAAGGCGTGTCATGCGTGTCGTCGATCATGGGATAGATCATCATTTGGAAAGCGACATCCGGACCCTTGTTGTCGCGGTTGAAGAGCGCCAGGCCAGCGGTCAGGCCACCGCCCGCGCTCCCTCCGCCGATGGCGATACGCCCCGCATCAATTCCCAAATCGTCGGCATTGTCGACCATCCAGTTTAGAGCGGCAAAACAATCGGCGATGCTTTCCTTGTAAGTCGATTCGGGCGCAAGACGATAATCGACCGAGACAACCTTGCAGCCGACAAATTCGGCGAACTCAATGCAACGGGCATCATCACGAGCCAATCCCACGATATAGCCGCCACCATGCATCCAGAGCAGTCCCCCGCGCGGCGCGGGACCTGGTGGCTGGTAAATCACAACGGGAATATCGCAATCCGATCCGGGAATCGTCATTTCTTCGATCGTCACATCGGTGGGCGGGAGACTGGCGCGCATTTCGAGGTTCATCGTCCTGGTCATTTCGCGCGCTTTGGGAGGGTCTTCGCCAATGGCGATATATCGCTCGGCCGGGATGTCATTGATAGCGTGGACGACTTCGGGATCGATTCTATCGATGAAGGACATGGCGCACCTGCTATACGGAAAACCAACGGTCTCTTTCACTGCCTTTGTCAATAGCCTATCGCAGCCCTTGAGCTCCGACAAACGCAGGATGGATTTGGCTGGCGGAGTTTCCATCCAATTAGAGGAGTTGAATTTGGCAGGTCCTCAGCTCGGGCGCCTCTGATACGCGCCTGCCTGACGCCCACCAAAACCGGTCACCATGACCGCCAGCGTGATTTGCCGCTGGAAAATGACGTAGGCGATTGCCCTCATTTTGTTTCCTCCCCCATCACCTGCTGGCTGAAGGCGGTGATACGGTGGGGATAGTCCTCCTCGACTGTCAGCTCGCAGAGCAGGAAGGTCTCATCTTGCTGCGCCTGCAGCAGCACCAACGCGCGATGTTTCTCCAGCGCCAGCACCTGCGTCGGCTTCAAACTCCCGTACTGCGCCTGCGCCGCCTGCAAGTCGGCCAGGCGCTGGGCCGCCGGACAGTGTTGCAGCGCGGCTTCCGTGTAGCCGTTGCGCAGAAAGTCGCGCAGGCGCGCTTCGTCGCCGCGTTTGAGCAGGCTGCACTGCGCGATCAGGCGCATGCCGGCGTTGCTGCCCGCGAGATTGACCACACGCTCAGCTTTCGTCCTGGCGCAGGATGCGCGCCAGTTCGCGCTGCACCAGATGCGGCCGCTCGTCGCGCAGCAGCGGCATGTGGGCGCGGGTGCGCCGCAACTGGTTGAGGTCGATCTCCTGCAGCAACAGGGTCTCCTCGAAGTAGGGCGCCTGGGCCAGCAGCTCGCCTTCCGGGTTGGCGATGAGCGAGCCGCCCCAGAAGTTCTTGCCATCCTCGTAGCCGACGCGGTTGCACATCAGCACGTAGTTGGTGAAGGTGCTGGCGCAGGCCTGGTTCATCAACTCGACCCAGCGCGCCACGGTCAGGCGGCCGCCCTCGCTGCTGCTGATGCCGCGCGTCGGGCTGCTGTTGGCGAAGACCAGCAGGTCGGCGCCGTCCAGCCACAGCAGCCAGGGCGCGGAGAGGTGCCAGAAGTCTTCGCAGATGAGCATGCCGACGCGCCCGAAGCGCGTCTCGAAGGCGCGCACGCTGTCGCCGCGGGCGAAGTAACGGCCGTCATCGAACATGGTGTAGGTGGGCAGGTAAAGCTTGTGATGCACGTGCAGGCATGCACCGCCGGAGAGCCAGGCCTGGGCGATGGTGAAGCGGTGGCGCCGGTCCACGTGCACGAAGCCGACGACCAGGTCGAGGCCGTGGCTGGCCTGCAGCAGCGCGCGGAAAGTCGCGTCTTCGCTGCTGGCGCGCATGGCCAGTTCCGGCACGAGGTCCATGACCTGGTAGCCCGTCAACGAGAGTTCGGGGAAGACCAGCAGGTCGGCGCCCTGGGCGCGCGCCTGTTCCGCCAGCGCCAGGTGCTGGTCGAGATTACTGCGCAGATCGCCGAGTTTGGGGGCCATCTGCGCCAGGCCCACGGTCACCCGCATCGGCTCACTCCCCATCCGTGGCGCGCATCATACCAGAAAGCCCGCGCGAGTCGCTCAGGCGTGGCCCGTCCAGCCCGGCCCGCGCACTACCTGCCCGGGCAGCGCGCCCGTGTGTTCACCGTCGCGCAGCACCTGGGCGCCGTTGACGAAGACGTGCTGCATGCCAGTAGCGTAGCGGTGCGGGTCTTGCGGCGTGGCATAATCCTGCACCCCCGCCGGATCGAAGACGACGACGTCGGCGAAATAGCCGGGGCGCAACATGCCGCGCTCGCGCAGCTTCAGGTTCTGCGCCGGCAGGGCGCTCAGGCGCCGCACAGCTTCTTCCAGCGAGAGCAGGCTCTCGTCGCGCACGTACTTGCCGAGCACGCGCGCGAAGGAGCCGTAGGCGCGCGGATGCGGGATGCGCCTGAGGAAGACGCCCTCCGGCGCCTGCGATTCGGCGTCCGAGCAGAAGCTGACCCAGGGCAGCTGCAGCTGGCGGCGCAGGTTATCCTCCGTCATGGAGAAGTACATGGTGGCGATGCGGCTCTCGTCCTCGATGATGAGGTCGATCAGCGTGTCGGCGGCGGAGTCGCTGCCACGTTGCTGCATGATTTCGGCGAGCGTCTTGCCCTGCAGCGATTGCAGCTGCGGCTTGCGCAGGCCGGCCAGCAGGATATTCTGCGGCGGCATCATCAGGCCGCGATTCTCCCAGCCCTCGCCCGGCCGCGTCATCTCGTCGACGAGGCGCGCGCGCGTAGCCGGGTCGCGCAGGCGTTCGACCAACGCCGTAATGCCGCCCTCGTGGGCCCAGGGCGGAATACAGACATCGAGCCCGGTGCCGGAGAAGGGATAGGTATACATGTCGGCGGTGAGCGGCAGGCCTTCCGCGCGCGCCGCCTCGATGGCGGCGATGGCCGCCTCCATCCTGTGCCAGTTGGCCGCGCCGCTGGCCTTCAGGTGATAGATCTCCGCCGCCGCGCCGCTCGCCCGCGCAATGGCGATCAACTCCTCCACCGCCGCGACCAGCTGCGCGCCTTCGTTACGGATGTGCGAGATGAACATGGCGTCGTGTTCGGCCACCACGCGCGCGAGCTCGATCAGTTCGTCGGTCTGCGCGAAGCAAGCCGGCGCGTAGATCAGCGCGGCGGAGAGGCCCATGGCGCCTTCGCGCAGCGCCTGGCGCAGCAACTGCTTCATCTGCGCCAGTTCCTCCGCCGTGGGCGCACGGTTGGCGCGGCCCAAGGTGTGGATGCGCAGCGTGCTGCTGCCCACGAAGGAGGCGATATTGGGGGCGACACCGCGCGCTGTCAGCCACTCCAGGTACTCGCCCAGCGTCGTCCACTCGAGCGGATAGCGGATGTCCCCCTGGAACATGTAAGAGCCCGGACCCTCGGCCTTCATGGCCGCGTTGAGCGGGCCCATGGATTCGCCCTCACCCATCACTTCCAGCGTAACGCCCTGGCGAATTTCACTTTGCGAGCGGCCATCCTCGATGAGCGACTCATTAGACCAGCTGAGCATGTTGATGAAGCCGGGGGCGACGGCCAGGCCGTCTACGTCCAGCACGCGCTTTGCCGAGACCTGCGCGTCGGGCGCCGTCATTGCGAGGATGCGGTCGCCGCCCAGCGCCAGGTCGGCGCGCCGGGGCGGGTCGCCGCTGCCATCGTAGAGCATGCCGCCACGCAACAGCAGTTCACAGTCCATCGTCATGGTCATCTCCTTCACCCGCGGCAGAGCGGCCGAGCGCAAGCCAGCATCACTGCCAGGTCCAGCCACTGGTCGCTGCGCAGCCCGGCCCACAGGGGCACGCTGTCCGCGCGCAGGAAGCCGATGAGGAACATGCCGGCGGCCAGCAGCAGCAGGGTCAGCCAGAAGCGGCGTCCGCGCAGCCAGCCGCGGCGGAAGAGCAGGCCCGTCAGCAGCAGCACGGCCAGGGCCAGCAGCAGCCCCATAAGCGGCGTATTGTAGCGCGGCGCGTGAATGGCGTAGATATCAGGCAGCTCGGCCACCAGCAGCGCTGAATAGTTCGCCAGGGTGTCGACCTCGCGGCCGTAGGCGCAACCGGCCGCCGCGCAGCCGCGCCAGGCGCCGAGGGTCAGCAGCGGCAGCGCTGGCGCCAGCGCGTCCAGCAGGGCGCGCCGGTCGACGCGGCGCCAGCGCGCGCCGAGCCACAGCCCGCCCAGCGCGCCCGCCAAGGCACTGTGCCATTCGAGACCGCCGCTGCCCAGGCGCCAGATGTCTTCCGGCACGACGCTGAAATGTGCCGCGTGCAGCAGGATGTGGCCGCTGCGCGCCGCCAGCAGGCCCGTCGCCAGCGCCAGCAGGCAAACGTCGATGACCGCGCCCGGCGGGCCGGGCCGTTGCCGCAGCGCGACGGCGGCGGACAGGAGGATGGCCAGCGCCAGCGCCAGGCTGAAGGTCTGCAGCTGCAGGGGGCCGATGCTGGTCATGGCGGAAGTCCTGTGCGCTGCGGGCAGGCGACTCCGACGGCCGCGCGTTAAAACGGCGCAAGAATCACTGTGGACGGCACTGGCGCGCGACACAAGGGCGCGGCCCGTGCTATAATCAGGCGGATTGTAGCATCAGTCTCGTTTGTCCGTTCACCGGAGGCAGCGCGCCAGAGCGCGTTGTCAGCCCTGTCAGCCGCGCAAGTGCGCGCCGGTGCGGCAACCCTATTAGGAGAAAACACATGGGTGGTATTAGTTCACTGCTGGGTGCGGTGGCCCTCGTCGGCTTCCTGGTCTTTCTGGGCGGCGTCGGTCTGGTGGTAGTGGCGGCCTCGCAGGGGCGCAACTTCCGCAGCGGCGTCTCACTGGCCGGCATCGGCCTGGTCCTCGGCCTGGTCTTCAGCGTCATCAGCCAGGGCATCCTGATCGTCGCGCCACAGGAAGTCGCCGTCGTTTTCAACACCATCAACGGCGAGCTGGAAACCCCGCCGCGGCGCTCCGGTACATCCATCGTCATCCCGGTGATGCAGACTGCGACGATCTACCCGATCGAGCAGCAGGAATACACGATGTCCAGCACCAGTGGCGAAGGTCAGCGTTCCGCCCAGGACGACTCGGTGGAGGGCCGCTCGCTGGATGGTCAGGTGGTTTTCCTCGACATGACGGTCATTTACAGCATCGACCCGCTGCAGGCCAACCTCGTGCATGAGCGCTGGCGCAACCGCTATCAGGAGCAGTTCGTGCGACCGACCGTGCGCGGTCTGGCCCGTGACGTCATCTCGAACTACCGTGCCGAGAACATCTATGGCGTACGCCGCACCGAGGTCCGTGATGGAATCAAGAACATTCTGGGCATCCGCATGTTGGCTGAAGGCCTCGAACTCAGCGACCTGATCGTGCGCAACGTCTCCTTCTCCTCCGAGTTCGCCAACGCCATCGAGATGCGTGAGATCGCCGAGCAAAGTCTGCTGCGCGAAAATGACGAGGCCGAGCGCATACGCGTCCGGGCAGCTGGCGCGCGCGATGCAGAGATCGCCGCGGCAGAAGGTCAAGCCCGGTCCATTGTCCTGCGCGCCGAGGCCGAGGCCCAGGCATTGCGACTCGTCAGCGAACAGCTGGCCGCCAACCCGACGCTCATCCAGTACGAATACATTCAGAAGCTGGCGGACAACATCACTCTGGCGCTGGTGCCTTCCAGCAGCCCCTTCCTCTTCGATTTCGACAGCCTGGCCGCAGCCAACTCCAGCTTCGTGCCACCAGAAGTACCATCAGGCGCCGGTAGCTAACAGAGACCGTTTCGCGCGCGGGACGGGCCGCAACCCGGCCCGTCCCGCGCAGCCGCCACAGCGGACCCCGGGGATGAAATATGGATCGCGATCCCTACCAGGTGCTCGGCGTCAGCCGCTCCGCCAGCGAGGAAGACATCAAGAAGGCCTTTCGCAAGCAGGCCAAACGCTGGCACCCGGACACCAACCCGGATAACCCCGAGGCCGAGGCGCGCTTCAAGGAAGTCAGCAGCGCCTACGAAATCCTCGAAGACCCCGAAAAGCGGCGTCAGTTCGACCGCTACGGCCATCGTTACGCCGACTTCGGCGGCAACGGCGCGCGCGGCGCGCGCGGCGGGCCTGCCCGCGACTTCGACGACGCCAACCTGAACGATATTTTCGAGGGCTTCTTCGGCGGGCGCGGACGCGGGCGCAGCCGGCCGTCGCGCGGCCAGGACATCGAGCAGCCACTGCGCATCAGCCTGCAGGAAGCCTGGGGCGGAGCCACGCGTCAGATCCGCCGCGGCGATCGCAACATCAACGTCAATATCCCGCGCGGCGCGCGCGATGGCACCAGGGTGCGCCTCAGCGGCGAGGGCGAGCAGGACCCCTTCGGCGGCCCGCCTGGCGATCTCTACCTCATTATTGACGTGCTGACGGATACGCGCTTCACGCGCGAGGGCGACAACCTGAAGGTCGACGTGTTGCTTGACATGTTCACCGCGCTGCTGGGCGGCGAGGTGGAGGTGCCCACGCTCTCCGGCAGCGTACGCCTCAAGATTCCGCCGGGCACGCAATCCGGCCGCCGCTTCCGCCTGAGCGGCCGCGGCATGCCGCAGCTGCGCGATTCCAGCGAGTTTGGCGACCTGCTGGCGCGCGTCCTCATCACCGTGCCCTCGCGGCTGAACGCCGAACAGCGTCGCCTCGCCGAGCAACTGCGCGACAGCCTGTGAGCCTTGTACGACACGGCCTGGTCGCCCTGCTACTCGCGGCCAGCGCCTGCCAGTCCATCGTGACGCCGCTGCCCACCAGCACGCCTGCCAGGTTAACGCTGCTGACCGGCGTACCCGTCACTGACGAGCCGCTACAGCAGGCCCTGATCGACGCGGCCGACGCCGAATATCGCCTGCTGAGCGAACTCTACGAGCGCGTCGCGCCCGCCGTCGTCGCCATCGCTGCCGACTCGCAAGGCGGCGACCCGTCGCAGGGGCGCGGCTCCGGCTTCCTTATCGATGACGCGGGCCACATCGTCACCAACGCGCACGTCATCCGCGGCGCGAGCAGCATCGAGGTGACCCTGCACGATGGCCGGATCGTCAACGCGACGCTGCGGGGCGCCGACACCTTCAGCGACCTGGCCGTTTTGCACATCGGCGAAGCCGCGGCGGGACTGGCGCCACTGTCGCTGGCGGATTCGGACGTGGTGCGCGTGGGCCAGCGCGCCATCGCCATCGGCAACCCCTTCGGCCTGAACAGCTCGATGACCCAGGGCATCATCAGCGCCACCGGGCGCCAGCTGCCGCCGCTGCACTTGCTGAATGCCGGGCTGCCGCCGGGCTTCAGCAACCCCGCCATCCTGCAGGTGGACGCATTGATCAACGTCGGCAGTTCCGGCGGCCCGCTGCTTAATACGCGGGGCGAGGTCATCGGCGTCACCACGGCCATCCGCAGCGCCGGCAACGCCTTCCAGGGCGTGGGCTTCGCCATCCCGGCCAACACCCTGCGCCGCGTCGCGCCCGAGCTCATCCAGGATGGCCGCGTCAGCTACGCCTGGCTGGGCATCTCGACCCTGCGTGAAGAAGACGGCTTCAACGTGGCCGCGCTGGCCGAGCCCCTGGGCCTGACGGCCAACAAGGGCGTGCTCATCGATCGCGTCAGTACGGGTTCGCCAGCGCAGCTGGCCGGCCTGCACGGCGGTTCGCAACTGGTCACGCATCGCGGCGTCGAGGTCTGCGCCGGCGGCGACATCATCGTGGCCATCAACGGCCACTTCGTGAACAACCTCGACGAACTGCTCGCCTGGCTGATCAGTTACGGCCGGCCAGGCGACCAGGTGATTTTGCTGGTCGTGCGCAGCGAGGAGACGCTCGAGTTGCCGCTGGTTCCGGGCGCGCGCCCGCGCGACCGCGATGAGTCGGCGCCGCCGGATTGCCTGGCGTCCTGATGACCAGCACTACACTGGAAACGGAACGGCTGTGGCTGCGCTTGCTGGAGCCCGGCGATGCGGCGGCCATCACACAATACGCCGGCGACCGGCGCGTCGCCGCCACCACGCTCAACATCCCGCACCCCTACAGCATTGACATGGCGCATCAGTTCATCGCGGGCACGCGCCAGGCCGCGGCCGCGGGCGACAGCTTCACCTTCGCCATGACGCGCAAGCCGCAGCGACAGCTCATCGGCGTCTTCGGTTTGCGCCCGCAGCAGGGGCACAGCGCGGAGGTTGGCTACTGGACGGGCGTCCCCTTTTGGGGCCGGGGCTACATGAGCGAGGCGCTGCTGGCCATCATTCGCCACGCCTTCTGCGACCTGGGTCTGCAGCGGGTGTATGCCTCGCATTTCGCCAGCAACCTCGCCTCGGGGCGCGTCATGCAAAAGGCCGGCATGAGCTACGAAGGCTGTCTGCGCCAGCACGTTGTGCGCCAGGACGTGGCGCATGATCTGGTGTACTACGGCATCCTGCGCGAGGAGTTCTGCGCCGGTTGACGAACGCGGCTAGAGGAAAAAGTCGCGCAGGGCCGCGCGCACCGCGTCCACGATCTCCTCGTGCGTGTAATCCGGCAGGCGCCGGATGAGCAGGCTGTCGTCTGTGATGGTCAGTGCGCCGATGCCGGGCACGTTGTCGTAGAGCATCTGCGCGACGGTGGAGCCGCACTCGCCCTCGGTCACATCGGCGTAGCGCTCGCTCCCGGCCGCAGTCAGGCGCTGGTTGGTATAGATCTCGATGAGTTGCGGGTCATCGCCCGGCTCGCTCTCGACGGTTACGTACTCGGACACGTTTACAGAACCCGGACGTCATCTCCCCGGGCGATGCTGCCGTCCTGCACCACGCGCGCCATCATGCCCAGGCGCCCGGCCAGCAACGACGGCGAATACCCCTGGATGCTCTCGAAGCGCTCGCAGCCGGTGCGGGGCTCCACCAGCTCGACCACGGCCTGCGCGCCGAGCTGCAGGCGGGTGCCCGCGGCCATGCTTTCCAGTGGCTCGTCAAAGCCGTCAATGACCAATTGCTCGCCCATTTCGCCGGGCCCGGTGCGCAGGCCTTCGGCGTTCAGGGTTGCCAGCGTGGCCTGGCCCATGATGTTCAGCTGGCGTTTCGGATGCCGGCCCTTGCGGTCGCCGCGGATGCCCTTGCCAGAGACGAGCTCGGCGCGCTCCAGCTCCACGCGCGCGTAATGGTCGGCAGGCGACGGCGGCACATCCGCGGGCCGGTAGACGATACTGACGATAGTGGCCATTTGTCCTCCTCCCCGTAATCGTAAGTTGGCGCGCTTCAGGGGATGACGCGCCGGTTGAGCATGTCGCTCACGTTCTTGACGAGACGTCGCAACTCCAGTTCCAGGTCTTCGCTGATGCCTTCCAGGATGGCCGCCTCGCGGAAGTGTTCGCGCGCATTGCGCAACTGTTCCTGGCCACTGCGCAGCTCGCTGAGGCCCTCGCAGAGCCGGTCGCGCGCTTCGCGGCTGGCCACGCTGGCGTAGGCCTCCGGGAAGTCGCGCCCCAACATGGCGCCGGCTTCCTGCACGGCGGCGAGGAAGACCTCCACGTCCGGCAGTTCCTGGGCGGCGCCGCGCTGCAAGAGCGCGCGGATGCCCGGGCTCAGGGTCGGCTCCACGCCGAAGTCCAGTTCGTTGATATCGCTGTAGCGGCCGGCCACATCGCTGAGGGTGCCGGGCTGGGGCCGCAGCGAGCCCTTTTGCGGCGACAGGCCGGTGAAGATCGGATAGAGGATGCCGACGCAAAGGTTGTGCAAGTCCGTGCGGAAATGCTGTCCGGCGTTGTTCTGGCCCTCCAGCTGACGCGAGCTGTTGAAGTCGATCACCTGCAGGCGCGTCCCGTCCCAGTAGACGTGCTCCAGCTTGTGATCCATGTAAACGATGCCCTGCTGATGCGACAGGCGCAACAGGTTGGCGAACTGCAACGCCAGCGCGATGCCCTCTTCGCTCGGCAGGCGCCGGCGCTGGCCCGGCTGGTTGGGCTTCATCAGGTAGAGCAGGTTGCGCGTGCGCGGCAGGTTGCGCAGCGTCAGGTAGGGGCGCCAGCGCTGGCGCGAGCGCTGCTCAAGTTCCTCCACATAGGCCTCGACGTTGAGGCCGTGCGCGATGATGGCGCCATTGTGCGGGTGATCGCTGCGACTCTCGACGAAGCCGCAATCCAGCAGCTCGACGGCCTGCGGGCTTTCCGCCAGCTTCTGCAGGATCTGCGCCTCGTTACCGAAGGCGCGGTACTCCCAGCGCAACTCGCCGCCGGAGGCCAGATGCTCGCTACGCATCACCTTGAAGGCCACCGTTTCGCCGGTGTGGCGGTCCTGCGCGTCCATCACGCGCGCGTAATGGCCGAGCGCAAAGGTGTCGTTGAAGTTGCCAATGCGATAGCGTGCGGCGAGGGAGTCGCTCATGGGGGCAAGTCTATCCGCTTTGGCGCATTCCTCACATGGTGAGCTGGCCCTGGTTGCAATCTGGTCGCCCTGGCGTACAATACGGCTCCCTGCAAAGTGCCCGGTCACGGTCATGTCTGACAAGGAAAACGCCGGCGGCGATCCGCCCCGTCCCGATGCGGAGTCTTCCTCTGCCGGGCCACGCCCGGAGGATTTCCTGCCCGAAGAGGCGCAGGACAGGCCTGGGCCGGACGCCGGTGTCGAGGAACTGGCCGCGCTGGTCGACGCGCTCGAAGGCGGCGCGGACGCTGCGGAGGCGCCACTGGCGCCCGAGGATTCCCTGGCCGGCAGACCCGCGTTGCCGCCGGAAGCGGACGCGCCAGAGCCCGCCGCCGCAGGGGAGGAGCGCGCCGCCCGCTTTCACGCCACCGCGACCGAGGTACGCAGCCTGCGTCAACGCAAGCGCTCCGGCCTGATCACGCACACTCAGCTGCAGGAAGAGCTGCGGCGCCACATGATCGAGGATGGGGGCGTGTGGTGGATGCTGGGCGTCGAGACCGACACCTGGTATCGCTATGACGAGCTCGCCGGGGGCTGGGTCATCGCGCAGCCGCCGGCCGGGGCGGGCATCCCCGCCGCCGCGGGCATCGAATTCAGCGAGGCTCTGGCAGCGCCGGAAGAGACCCTGTCCGGCACCCTGCCGCCCGGCTTCGCGCTCGACGAGGACGAGCTGCCGCGCACCGACACGCCGCTCTACGACCAGGAAGCGACCATCGCCGGCATGGCGGCCATCAATCAGGCCACACTGCGCCTCAGCGATGAAGACGAGGCCGCGGGCGCGGCACTGCCGACCGCGCAGCTGGGCGCGCGCCTGGCGCCCCGCGCCAATGTGCCGCCACCACGGCTGGCTGCCGCACGCGTTGCCGGCCGCAACATCATCCCGCAGCGCCTGCTGCTGGCGGCGATCCTGCTCGGCGCGGGCTGCCTGCTGCTCTTCGCGCTGGGCGCGCTGGCCGTGCTGCTGCGCTACAACAACATCGTCGCGCGCTACGGCGCAGAGATCGACGCGCTGGCGCAGGTACAGCCCGGCTTCCAGAGCCTGCGCATCCTCGACGCCAGCGGCGAGTTACTGACGGAGCTTGACAGCGAGGACGGCCGTCGCGAGCCGCGCCCGCTCGGCGAGATCTCGCCCTGGCTGATTGCCGCCGTCGTCGGCGCGCAGGAAGCGCATTTCTACGGCGGCAGCGACTTCAACCTGCCCGGCCTGGTCAGCGACCTTTTCGGCAGCGCGCCGGGCGAGCCCCAAACCATTGCGCAGCGTCTGGCTGCGCTGAGCATCAACAACGAAGGCGTCGGCGCGGGCGCCCAGGCGCGCCACCGCAACATCGTCGCCGCAGAGATCGCCCGCCGTTACGACCGCAACACCATCCTCGAACGCTATCTGAACGAGGTCGCTTTCGGCCCGCGCGTCTTCGGTGTGCAGGCGGCCGCGAAGTTCTGGTTCGGCGTGGACGCAAGCGAGATGCAGCCGGTAGACTCGGCCCTGCTGGCCAGCATCCTCGTCAGCCCGGAGGTGACGCCGCTGGACGGCAATGCCCGCGCCGAGGCCTTCGCCAACACGGATACGTTGCTGCGCGAGCTGGCCGCGCTCCACTGCCTCAACCTGCAGCACCAGTCCGCCCATCCGGATTTCACAACGCCCTTCTGCGCGCATCGCGAGCAGATTCTCGACGGCCAGGGGAACTTCAGCCCGGCCATCAACCTGCAGCGCGCCATGCTGGGAACGCGCAGCTTCGCCGCGCCGGCGACTGTAGTGCGCTGGCCGCAGTTCACGGCTTACGTAGTCGAGCAACTGCGCGCGGAGTATGGCGAAATGGCCTTCCGCAGCGGCGCGACCGTGCTCACCACGCTCGACCCCTTCATCCAGCAGGCAGCAGAAACTGCCCTGCGCGAGCAGCTGCTCGGCAGCGGGATGGTCCGCAACGTGCTGACCGGCGCGGTCAGCGTGGTGAATCCTGCCAGCGGCGACGTGCTGGCGCTGGTGGGCGGCGACGGCGCGCCCGAGGCCGTGCCCGGTTTCCAGGCGCCGGGCGCGGCCATCATGCCCGTGCTCTACGCCGCCGCGCTCGAGGGCGTAGGCGACCGCAATGGCAACGGCCAGCTCGATTACAACGAATATCTGACCGCGGCCTCCATCCTGTGGGACGTGCCGGGCCAGGCGGCCAATCCCTTCTTCCCGCCGCTGCCCCACGCCAACCAGGCACGCGGGCCGGTCTCGCTGCGCAGCGCGCTGGCCAACGCGCTTTACATCCCCGCGGGCAAGGTGTGGGACTTTGTGACGCAGGAGCGCTTCCTCGAAACGGCTGAGCGCCTCGGCCTGCGCAGCTTCCAGACGGTTAGTGGCGCCGGTCTGGGCAATGCCGCCGGCGAGACCAGCGTGCGCCTGACGGAACTGATGCAGGCCTACAGCACCCTGGCCAATTTCGGGCGCTACCAGCCCCTGCGCGCCATCCACGCGGTGACGGCGGCAGACGGCAGCGAACTCCCGCTGCTCCAGGCGCGCGAGTCCGGGGACGTGTTGCAGCCTGGCGTGGCGCTGCTGCTGGGCAACCTGATGGCGGAGGACAGCGCGCGCACGATCATCGGCGCGGGCGGCCCGCTCACCCTGGCGGGCATGGAGGGCGCCATCGCCGCCATCGCCAACACCAACATCGGCGCGCGCGACCTGTGGGCCATGGGCTACAGTAACAACGCCGTGGTGGGCGTGTGGCTGGGCCGAAATGACGACCAGCCCACCAGCTCCAGCGGCCTGCTGGAGGCCGCGCCAGTCTTCCGACGCGTCATGCAGGCGGCGTTACAGGGGCTGCCGCAACCGACGCGCTTCGCCGGCCCGCAGGCCACGCTGGCGGCGGCGCCGGTCTGCGCCATGACGGGCGCAAGGCCTGGCCCCGTCTGCCCGGGCGGCGCGCGCAGCGAGCTCTTCGTGCCGGGCTATCCGCCGCCGCCGCCGGAGCTGGGCGTCATCCTGACGCGCAGCATCGACAGCTGGAGCGGCCTGCTCGCCAACGAGTTTTGCCCGGACAACCGGCGCGAACAGACTTTCCTGCGGCTGGAGCCGGAGGACCCGCTGGTCACTGCCTGGCTGGGCTCGCCGGCGGGCCAGGGCTTCATGAAAGCGGCCGGGCTGGCAAGCCCGACAGCCACAGCCCTGCCGACCATTGCCTGCGACGTGTCCACGCGGCAGCCGTCGCTGCTGCTGCAGAATCCACCGCACAACTCGGTGGTGCAGGGCAGCATCCCGGTCATCGGCAGCGTCGCCGCCGAAAACCTGGCGCGTTTCGAGCTCACGCTGTTCACGACCCAGGGGGCGCTCATCCAGCAACTGGGCAGCTGGGAGCAGCAACGCCCCAACCCCGAAACCCTGGTGCAGTGGAACACGGGCGTCGTGCCGGACGGGCAATACACGCTGCGCCTGACCGCCCATGCTGCCGGCGGCGGTTACGCGCAGCGTGAAGCCTTCATCGTTATCAGCAACAGCGCAGCGGCCGGCGGCTGATTTCAGCAGCCGGCGAGGAAGCGGGCGCCCTGCAACACGCCCAGCTGCGTGGCCTCGTCCGTGACGTTGAAGTAGTGATCTTCCAGCTCGACGGAGATCGCGCCGGCGTAGTCATTGTCGCGCAAAATCGTGCAGATCTCGATCCAGTCCGACAGGCCGTGGCCGGGGATCGTGTAGCGCCACTGATAGCTGCCGTAGGCGAAGGGTTTGGCGAAGGTCGCATCCTGTTCGTGGCCGTATTGATACAGGTTCTCGGCCATGATCATGCAGTCCTTGCCATGCACGTGATACACGCGCCCGACGAACTCGCGCAGGAAGCGCATCGGGTCAATGCCCATGCGCAGCAGATGCGAGGGGTCGTAGTTGACGCCCATGGCCGGCGAAGGCACTTCGCGGAACATGGCCCCGTAGGTCTCCGGCGTACAGACCACCGAGCTTGGCCCGGGCCAGCCCTCGATGACGATATGCGAGCCGCATTCCTCGAGAGTCGGCGCCAGTTCGCCGAAGCTCTCGACCGCGTAGCCGAAATTTTCGATTCGCGGCAGCGAGGGGTCTTTCGGCAGCACCACGATGAAATAGTTTTTCGCGCCCAGCGGCGAAAGCTTGCGGATGGTCTCGGCGCAGAGGGCGACGGCATCCGCGCGCTCAGCGCGGTCGGCCGAGACCAGCGGGTGGAAGACGGGGAAATCCACCGAGCCAATCCTGAAGCCGGCCTGGTGCAACGCAGCGGTGTCATCGAGGTTGTAGGGCGCCAGATCGATGACGTTCAGGTCGTTGGCCCGGGCCCAGGCAATCATGCCCTCCAGGTCCCGCTCCCAGGCGAACCTGACCCGGCGCCAGCCGATTGGAAAATTGCCGGTGCGTGTGTTCATCTTGTTTCCTGTCCCTTCTGCACAAAAAAAGTGAGGTGGCCCTCGCCGCCGCAGTATAGCGCGTGCGCTCAGTCCAGGGCCTTGACGATGACGAGATAGTTGAGCGGCAACTCGCCGGCGTGGCCGCGCGCCCGGTTGCCGCCGAGTACATGTTCGCCAGGCGGGCAGACCTTGCTGTAGAGTTGCAGCGAACGCGGGCTGCGCCATTCATCGCGCAGCTCAATGCGCTGCCGGTCGCGCTGCCAGCTGCGCAGCCAGCGCGGCCGCTCCAGCACCCCGCTGTCACAGGCGACGTAGATGCGCGCGCGCCGCGTGATGCGCAGGCGCAGATAATCTTCATCGCGACAGTCGCGGTCGGCGGCGGACAGGCGCAGCGCGGGCAGCCCGCTCAGCTCCGCCGGCATGCGGTCGAGCGTAAAGCTGTCTTCGAGGTAAGCCGGCGCGCCCACGCGCAGCGCGTAATGTTCGCAGGCAGCGCCGCTGCTGACCTCGGCCGCGGCCAGGATGACCCGTCCCGGCGTTTCGTAGCGGATGGCGCAGGGCGGCAGCGGGCGCTCGGCTGTGCTGGCGATGACCGCCATGCCGCCCACCACCGAGACCAGCGGCTCCAGCTCAGTCAGGCGTTCCGCGCCGAAGCGCTGCGCCAGCATCTCCACGAGCGCCGGCACCGCCGAGGAACCGCCGGTGCGCAGCACGACGTCGATGTCGGCGGGCTGCAGGCCGGCATCCGCTACCACCTGCTGCAGGCCCTCATCGACGGCGGCCAGTTCGCGCGCAATCATGCGCTCGAAGCGCTTGCGCGTGATCTGTTCGCTGATCTGGATCGGCCCGTGTTCGAAGACCAGGGTGGTCTCCATGAGGTCGGAAAGCTCGCGCTTGGCCCTCTCAATGGTGCGAAAGAGCTGGTAGCCCAGGTTGCGCGTGACCAGGGCCTCGAGCGCCCGCAGCGCCGGGGGGTTGCTGCTGTCATGCTGAAACTCACGGATGCGTTCCAGGTTGTGCGGCCGCGACAGGTCCGACATGGTCTGCCAGCTGGTCAACATCTCCAGCCAATCCGCCGGGAAGAGTCGCCCGGCCCTGTCCGTGACGCCGCGTCCGAAGTGCCGCGTCAGGGAGCGCATGAGGGCACGGTCGAGGTCGTCGCCGCCGACCAGCACGCCGCGGTTGGCGAGGATCTCCGGCGGCTGCGCGCCACCCACGCGCGCCAGGGTGAGGTCCAGCGTGCCGCCGCCGAAGTCGAAGACCAGGCTGGTGTTGCGCGATTCGCTGCGCACGTGGTGCAACCAGGTGACGGCCAACGGCTCGGTCGCGAAGCGAATGTCGCGGAAGCCGGCCATCCAGGCCGCCGTGTAGAGAATCTCCTCGGCGCGGGCGTCGACGCGCTCGTCCTCCGCGAAGCGCACCGGCCGCCCGATGACCACTTCCTCGCAGTCGGCGCCGAAGCGCGCCTGCGCGCAGTCGCGCAGGGCTGTCAGCAGCAGAGAGATGAGCTGGTCGACCGTGTGGAAGCGCTCGAAAATGCGCGTGCCCTCGTATTCCGGGTTGCGCAGGATGGTCTTGACGGACTGCAGCAGGCGCCCGTGCGCGGCCACATCGACCAGCGCCGCCAGTTCCTGCTCGTAGCGGATGGCGTCGGCGTCGCGGCCGGCCACGATGATTTCGGCCGAGCCGACGGCCTGGCTGCGCCAGCGCACCGGGCGGCCGGTGTCATGCTCCAGGTAGGCGAAGGCGGCTTCGATGCCGACGGTGCTGTGCTGCTCACGGTCGATATAGATCAGCGAAGGGAGTACGAAAGGATTCTCGTTGCCCGGGTTGGTGCGCACGGTGATGAAGCGTCCGTCTTCATAGAAAGCGATGGCGGAGTTGGTGGTGCCGAAGTCGATTCCCAGACGCATGGGGCTCCCTTGTCAACTGACATACAGAGGTGTCACTGCCAGGCGGGGCGGTTACTCTGGCGGGGAAGGGACAGGCAGAGTACACTGGCGCCTGCCCACGGTCAAGCAGGGAGAGTATCGTGTCGCGCGAATTTCGTAACCTGGTCGCTACCTTGTTGCTGACGCTGGCCGGATTCCTGGTCGTCCGGCAGCTGGTTACCTCCGACGCCGTCGCGTTTGACTGGCCGCTGCCATTTATTCTGGCGCTCGTCGGACTCGTGCTGGCGCTGCTGCCGGAACGCGCGGCTGCCATGTCCAGTCCCGTGCCCGTCACCGGGGAGCCATCCCGTATGCCACAAGTGGCTGCGGATGACCTGACACTCATCAAGGGCATCGGCCCGCAGCGGGCGCGCACCCTGGCACAGGCGGGCTGTCCCCGTTACAGCGATCTGGCGCGGCTCAGCGAATCCGAGCTGGGGCGCATGCTGGAGGACGTTGGCGCGGTTTCGCCATCTGCGGCGTCGCTGCGTTCCTGGATCAAACAAGCCCAAATCGCCGCTGGCGGCAACATGGCCTGGCTGCGCGCCTTTCAGTCAACCCTGACGCCCGGCGGCGAGGAACCTGAGTAACGCTCAGTCCCCGTCCGCGGGCCCACAAAACTTGTAGAGGTTGCCGTCCACATCCAGCACGGCGAACTCCAGGCCCCAGGGCTGTTGCGCCAGCGGCCCATTGGGGTGAATCACCCCCTGCGCCTGATACTCCGCGTAAAGCGAGCGCGCATCGCTGACGTAAACATAGCAACTGGTGTTCTCCGCGATGTGACGTTCCGTGCAGAGCCAGTAGTGCACGCCGACGTCGTCGCGGTGGAAGACGACGTAATCGTCATATTGCGCGTCGGTGGTGAAGCCGAGGCGCTGCTCGCAGAAGGCGACGGTGCGCCCGATGTCCAGCGAAGCGAGCACCGCGGCAACCCTGTTAAGACGGGCGGTCATCATGGCTCCTGTCGCCGACACGCGGGTCGGGACTGTCAATCAGCGAGTCGTGATTGTCTGACGGGCGCTCAGGCGGGCGCTGCCGGCTCCTGCGCTTCCTCGACGGCGTCAACGGCCTCATCAGCATCGACGGCGTCAACGGCCTCAAGCAGCAAGCGGCCATCGTCGACTGCGTCGACCTGCACAATGCTGGCCAGCTTGAAGCGGCCGGAGAGGATGCCGTCGGAGAGCACATCCTCGACCTCGTTCTGAATCAGCCGGCGCAGCGGGCGGGCGCCGAACTCGGGATCGTAGCCGTGGTCGGCCAGCCAGGTGCGCGCCGCATCCGTAGCCTCGAGTGTGATGGCGTGCTCCAGCAGGCGCTCGCGCACCTTCTCCAGTTCCAGTTCAACGATGTCGCGGATTTCGCCGCGCGTCAGGGAGCGGAAGACGACGGTGGCGTCGACGCGGTTGAGGAATTCCGGGCGGAAGGCGCGGCGCAACTGGTCCATCACGTTGCGGCGCATGTCGCTGTAGGCTTCCTGCTCGGTTTCGACCTCGTCGCGGTTCAGGTCGAAGCCGAGGCTGGTATTGCGCTTGATGGTGTCGGCACCAACGTTGCTGGTCATGACGATGATGGCGTTGCGGAAGTTGACGTTGCGGCCGCGCGCGTCGCTCAGCTGCCCCTCTTCCATCACCTGCAGCAGCATGTTGAAGGCTTCCGGGTGCGCCTTCTCGATCTCGTCGAAGACGACGATGCTGTAGGGGCGGCGGCGGATGGCCTCGGTCAGCTGGCCGGCGTCTTCGTAGCCCACGTAGCCGGGCGGGGCGCCCACCAGGCGCGCCACCGAATGGCGTTCCATAAACTCTGACATGTCCAGCTGCACCAGCGCGTCCTCGCTGCCGAAGAGAAATTCGGCGAGGGCCTTGGTCAACTCGGTCTTGCCGACCCCTGTGGGGCCAAGGAACATAAAGGAGCCGATCGGCCGGCGCGGGTCTTTCAGGCCGGCGCGGGCACGGCGCACCGCCTTGCTGATGGCGTCAATGGCCTCGTTCTGGCCGACGATGCGCTGATGCAGGGCCGCTTCCATCTGCATCAAACGCTCGCTCTCCTCACCTGCGATACGCATCACCGGAATGCCGGTCCACATGGACACGACCTCGGCGATGTCTTCGGCCGTCAGCCGCGGCTGGTTGTTCTCCGTATTCCAGTTGGCCTTCAGCCCGGCCAGCGCCTCCTGCAGCGTGTCCCGTTGCTGATGCAGATGACCCAGGCGCTCCTCGCGGGCTTCGTCTGGCCCCTGTTCCACTTCGGCATCCAGCAGCGCAATGTCCTCGCGTGCGCGCCGCAGTTCCTGTTCCATGGTGCGTACGCGTGCCGCTTCCGGGCTTTTGTACATGCGCAGGCGCGCAGAGGCCTCGTCGATCAGGTCGATGGCCTTGTCCGGCAGAAAGCGATCCGGCACGTAGCGCGCCGAGAGGTGCGCGGCCTGCACGATAGCGTCGTTGGTGATTTCCACATTGTGGTGTTCCTGATAGGGGACGCGAATCCCCTGCAGGATCTCGATCGTCTCCTCGATGCCCGGCTCGTCCACCTGAATCTGCTGGAAGCGACGTTCCAGCGCGGCATCGTTCTCAATGTGCTTGCGATACTCGTCCAGCGTGGTTGCGCCGATGCACTGCAGCTCACCGCGGGACAGCGCCGGCTTGAGGATGTTGGCCGCGTCCACGCTGCTGCCGGCCGAGCCGGCGCCCACCAGCATGTGCACCTCGTCGATGAAGAGGATGCTGTCCGAGGATTTCAGTTCCTCGATGACGCGCTTCAGCCGTTCCTCGAACTGGCCGCGGTACATCGTGCCCGCCACCAGCGAGCCGACGTCCAGCTGCAGCACGCGCTTGTTCAGCAGCGGACGCGGCGTGTCGCCGCTGACGATACGCTGCGCCAGACCCTCGACGATGGCCGTCTTGCCTACGCCCGGCTCGCCAATCAGCGCCGGGTTGTTCTTGCGCCGCCGGCTGAGCACCTGAATCACGCGCTCAATCTCGATCTCGCGGCCCACAACCGGGTCCAGCTTGCCTTCCTGGGCTGCGGCTGTCAGGTCCGTCGCCAGCTGATCGACCAGCTGCGTCTTGCTGCCTTCGCGCGTGCGCGTACGCCGTTCTTCCTGCGGCGCCTGACGGGGTTGCAAGGGGCTTTCCTGCAGCACGCGACGCGTCTGGCGCCGCACTTCCTCCGGGCTGACTCCCAGGCGCTTCAGCACCTCGATGGCCACGCCTTCGGTCTGGCGCACCAGGCCCAGCAGCAGATGCTCGGTGCCGATGTAGTGGTGTCCCAGACGGCGCGCCTCATCGACGGCCAGCTCGAGCACGCGCTTGGTGCCCGGCGAGAGGTCGATCTGGCCTGTGCCGCTGCGCGAACTGGCGCGCGTCAGGCGTTCGACCAGCTCCTCAATGCGCCGTTGCTCCAGGCCAAGGTCGCGCAGCACGCGCCCGGCCACGCCGCCTTCCTCGCGCATCAGGCCCAGCAGCAGATGTTCGGTGCCGATGGTGTTGTGCCGGAAGCGCTCCGCTTCTTCCTGCGCCAGGCTGAGCACGCGTCGCGCCCGCTGGGTGAAGCGTTCCATTTTGTTTGGCACGTCGGCCTCCCTCCGCCAGTTCCGGTCGCACGTACACGCCAGTCGCTGCAACGCTGCCGGCCCGGACGAATTGGGTTCCGGGGCAGCATCGGCCACGAACAGTATACCACCGCTGCTGGCGAGGATAAGGCTGGATTTCAACGTGGTGCAGGCAGGACGTTACGGGCCCGGGTTCAGGCAAGCCAGTCCTGGTCGAGATATTCGGCCGAGTTGACGGCCTTGAGGCTGAGCCCCAGACGGCGTTCGGCCACGTCCATCTTGACCACGCGCAGGGTCAGCGTCTCGCCTTCGTTGACGACTTCGCGCGGATGCGTGACGCGCTGCTCGGCCAGCTCGGAGATGTGGATCAGGCCCTCGATCTCGGGCGCAGCCACCAGGCGCGCAAAGGCGCCGAAGTTGGTCAGTTTGGTAATCAGGCCCTGCACCAGCTGGCCGACCTTGTAATCGATGGCCACCGTGTCCCAGGGGTCCGCCGCCTGACGCCGGATACTGAGGCCGATGCGCTTGCGGCGCGGGTCCACGCTGATGACCTCGACGCGCACCTCGGCGCCGATTTTCAGGGCGTCGCGCGGGTGCGTGACGTGCTGCCAGGAGACTTCGGTCAGATGCACGAGGCCCTCGGCGCCGCCGATGTCGACGAAAGCGCCGAAATCGACCAGGCTGACGACACGTCCCTGGCGCACCTCGCCCACCTGCAGCTCGCTGATGAGGCGCTCCTTGCTTTCCTCGCGTTGCTCGCGCGCGGCGGCCCGCTCGGAAAGGATGAGCCGGTTGCGGCTGCGATCGACCTCGATGACCTTGACGGCGATCGGCTGGTTGACCATGCCGCTCCAGCGCTCTTCAGGCGTCCCGCCGCTCGCGCTGCGGCGCGCGCCACCGATCTGGCTCTGTGGCACGAAGCCTCGTACGCGCCCGAAGCGCACAATCAGGCCGCCCTTGTTGTAGCCGGCGATCATGCTTTGAAAGACTTCCTGGCTCTTGTGACAGGCTTCGGCCTTGCGCCAGTCCAGCTCTTCCTGGGCGTGCGTGACCGACAGGCGAATGTTGCCCTGGTGGTCATGCGGATTGACGACGTACACCGGGATGACCGCGCCGGGTTGCAGCTGCTCGATCTGCTCGCGCGGCATACGCTCCAGCTCGCGCCCGGGGATGATGCCCTCGTGCCCGTCGCCGAGGTCCATGCGCACCTCGGTCGGCGCAGTCGTCAACACCGTGCCATCAACGACCTGGCCGCGCCGGAAGGGCGAGGCAGGGTGCGCCGGGGCCGCTTCGGCTGCCGGAGCCGGTGCTGCTGCAGCCGGTTCTGATGCTGCATCTGCGGGAGCAACCGTTGCCACTTCGCCGGCTGCTTCTGCTTCAGCCACAGGGGCCGCTACTTCTGCAGCCGGTTCTTCCGCTGCTGCATCTGCGGGAGCAACCGTTGCCACTTCGCCAGCTGCTTCTGCTTCAGCCACAGGGGCCGCTACTTCTGCAGCCGGTTCTTCCGCTGCTGCTTCGGCAGCCTCTGCGGGAGCGGCCGCTGCCATTTCACCTGCTGATTCTGTTTCGGCCTCGGGAGCTGCCACTTCTTCCGCTACTTCTTCCGCTGCGGACTCTGCACTGTCAGGGGCCGCTACTTCTGCAGCCGGTTCTGATGCTGCATCTGCGGGAGCAACCGTTGCCACGTCGCCCGCTGCTTCTGCTTCAGCCTCAGGGGCCGCTACTTCTGCAGCCGGTTCTTCCGCTGCTGCTTCGGCAGCCTCTGCGGGAGCGGCCGCTGCCATTTCACCTGCTGATTCTGTTTCGGCCTCGGGAGCTGCCGCTGCGACTACCGCTTCGTCCGCTGCGGACTCTGCCTCGTCAGCGGCCATTACTTCTGCCGCAGGCGCTGGCTCTGCGGCAACCGCTTCCCCAGCCGCGGCTGCAGGAGCCGCTTCGTCTGCCGCGGACTCTGCCTCGTCAGCGGCCGTTGCTGCTGGCGTGTCCGCCTCAGCTGCTGCGGCCTCTGCCCCGGCCACGGGAGCCGGAGCTTCCGTCGCCACTTCCTCTACCACAGCCTCCACCCCGTTTGCGGGGCTTGCGTCTGCTGCGGCCGGTGCCATTGCTCCGTCGGATTGCGGCTGGGCGTCCGGCTGTGCCATCGGCTCCGCCTCAACCCCTGCGTCTTTCGAGTCCATAAAAACCCTGTCTAACCTGATCGCTACCTGCCCTGCTGCGCGATTATACCTGTGGACGAGTCAAAAACAAGCACAACCGTTACGCTCTCTTGCCCAGGGTCGCGCCTCACGCTAGAGTCGGGCGCCGTGGCAGGCTGCGCCGGCTGCGCCCGGCCGGGGGAAGCGGCATCGTATTCAACAGTGGGTGTGGCCATGAAGACGGCGAGCTACTACAGCTACAGGGGGACGGGCCGGATTGGTATTTCTGTCGGTCGGCCGCGCAAGATTAAACGGGCGGAGTACGAAGTTTACCCGCAGCTGGCGCCGGAACGGTGTTGGCTGGGCCTGCCCTATGACGAATACCGCCCGCTGTATTTCGAGCGGCTGCAGGCCCTGGACGCGCAGCAGGTGTGGGACGAGCTGCACGCGCTGGTGCCCGGTCAGGAGCCGGTGCTGCTGTGCTTCGAGAAGCCGCCGCTCACGGCGGACAACTGGTGTCACCGGCAGATGGTGGCGGAATGGTTCGCCGACGAGCTGGACGTTGCAGTGGCAGAGCTGGAAGTCGAGGCAGCCATTCCCCGGACTGCTGCTACCGAGAAAGGAAGCGGAATAATGACCGCAGAGCGAGTGCGCCTGAGCGACCGGAAAGGATTCGTCTCGCCCAGTTCGCGACTGCTGAATGAGCCGGTCACACTCGAAGAGTTTCAGGAGCTCTGCGAGCGGCACTACGGGGCGCTTGAAGCCTGGTGGCAGGCGCAACGCAAGGACGACGAGGAGCAGATCGCGGCGGCCGGCAACGAAGTTGGACTGGCGCGGATGCAGGTGCGAGCCGGCTAAAGGCGCATGGATCAAATGGAGCGCGCGCTGGCCTTACATCGCTGGATGATCCCTGTTAGCGTGGTGCAAGACTTGTAAACAAAGGAGAGACCCATGGCGGTACGCAAGGCAGACGCAACCTGGAGTGGTAGCCTGGGCGAGGGCAGCGGGGTCATGAACATGGCCAGCGGCGCATACTCGGGCAAGTATTCGGTCGGCTCGCGCTTCGGCGAGGACGCGGGCACCAACCCCGAAGAACTCATCGCCGCCGCGCACGCCGGCTGCTTCTCGATGGCCCTCAGCGCCGGCCTCGGCCGGGCCGGCTTCGAGCCGCAGCGCGTGAGCACCAGCGCCAGCGTGCACATCAACCAGGTGCCCGGCGGCTTCGCCATCGACAAAATCGAACTGGAGTGCGAGGCCGTCGTGCCAGGCATCGACGAGGCGCAGTTCCAGGAGCTGGCCACCGCCACCAAGACCGGTTGCCCGGTCTCCGGCGCGCTGGCCGCCGTGAAGGAAATCACGCTCGTCGCCCGCCTGGCGGAGGCCTGAACCCGGCCGCCCTGCGCTGCAAACGTGACGCGCCTGCTGCGCCGAGATGACGCACACTCTCGCCCTCGACATCGGCTCGTCCTCCCTGCGCGCCATGCTCTTCGACGCGCAGGGCGCGGCAGTGCCGAAGGTCTTTGTGCAGCTGCCCTGCAGGGCGGACACCACGCCCGACGGCGGCGTCACGCTGGACCCGGAGCTGCTGACCCGACTGGCATTCGCCTGCATCGACGAGGCGCTGCAACAGGCCGGCCCGCGCAAAATCACGCGCGTGGCCATGGACACCCTGGTGGCCAACCTGCTGGGCATTGACGCAGAGGGGCAGCCGGTCACGCCACTCTACACCTGGGCCGATACGCGCGGCGCCGACCTGGCCGAGCGCCTTGACGCGCGCGACTATGCGCGGCGCAGCGGCTGCCGCCTGCATACCAGTTACTGGCCACTGCGCCTCCTGTGGCTACAGACGGAGCGGCCGCAACTGTTCCGGCGCGTGCGCTACTGGCTTTCGCTGGGCGAATACCTGCTCCTGCGCCTCTTCGGCGAGCGTCGCATCAGCCACAGCGTCGCCTCCTGGAGCGGCCTGCTCGACCGCCACAGCCTGGCCTGGGACGAACCCATGCTGCGTCAGTTGCCGCTGGAAGCGACGCAGCTCTCCGCCATCAGCAACGAGCCGCTGCAGGGGCTCGCTGCGCCCTGGGCAGCGCGCTGGCCCGCGCTGAAGGATGCACTGTGGTCGCCCGCCGTCGCTGACGGCGCAGCCGCCAACATCGGCGCCGGTTGCGCGCAGCCGGACCACGTGGCGCTGAGCCTGGGCACCAGCGGCGCCATGCGCGTGGTGCTGCCCGGCACGCCAAAGCAGACGCCGCCCGGCCTCTTCGTCTATCGCATCGATGCTGCGCGTTCGCTGGTGGGCGGCGCGCTCAGCAACGCCGGCAACCTCTACGCCTGGCTGCGCCGCGTGCTGGCGAACATCGACGAGAACGCGCTCGCAGCCCTGGCGCCGGACGGCCATGGCCTGACCGTGTTGCCCTTCCTCGCCGGCGAGCGCGCGCCCGGCTGGCGCGACGAGGCGCGCGCGGTCTTCGCGGGCATGAGCTTCGACACGACGCAGGAGCATCTGTTGCGCGCCGCGCTGGAGGCCGTCGCCTGCCGTTTCGCGCAGATCCTGCAACGGCTGCGCCCGCTGCTGCCGCCGGACGCGCGCTTCATCGCCAACGGCGCCGCCTTGCGCAATTCACCCCTGTGGTTGCAGATCATGGCTGACGTGCTGGGCGCGCCCGTGTATCTTTGCGCGCAGGGCGAGGCGACCATTCGCGGCGCCGCCCTGCTGGCCATGCAACAGGAAGCGCTGCCCGCGACCGGGCCCGGTTGCCAGCCGCGACCGGAGTATCATCGTATCTATCAGGGGGCCATCGAACGCCAGCAGCGCCTGTACAGCAGGCTGCTCGGCTGAGCCTCCAGCGCGCCGGGGCAGCGCTCCGGCCTGATAATCTGGGAGAAGCGCCATGAAAGCCGCCATCTGCTACGAAACGGATCAGCCTCTCGTCATTGAGGAAGTGTCGCTCGCGCCACCCGAGCAGGGTGAGGTGAAGGTGCAGCTCGCCGCCACCGCCATCTGCCATTCCGACGTGCACTACCTGCGCGGCGAGTGGGCCATCCCGCGGCCCTTCATCGCCGGTCACGAGTCCGCCGGCGTGGTCGTCGAGACCGGCCCGGGCGTGAGCCTGGTGCAGCCCGGCGACCGCGTCGTGGTCTCGCTGCTGCGCTCCTGCGGCCGCTGCGACTTTTGTCTCGCGGGCACGCCAAACCATTGCTCCGCCGTGTGGCCGCTGGATACGGAGAGCCGCATCCGCAACGCCGCCGGCGAGCCGGTGCGCCATGGCGTGCGCGTGGGCGGCTTCGCGGAATACGCCATCGTCGACCAGTCGCAGCTGGCGCGCGTGCCGGATTCGATGAGTCTGCAGGCGGCCTCGCTGCTGGCCTGTGGCGTGATTACCGGCTTCGGCGCGGTCGTCAACACGGCGCAGGTCACCGCGGGCAGCACGGTGGTCGTCATCGGCACGGGCGGCGTGGGCCTGAACAGCGTGCAGGGCGCGGCGCTCTCCGGCGCCGGCCAGCTGATTGCCATCGACCTTCTGCCGAACAAGCTGGCCGCGGCGCAGCAGTTCGGCGCCAGCGACCTGGTCAACGCCGCCGAAGTTGACCCGGTAGAGGCGGTGAGCGAACTGACCGGCGGACGCATGGCCGACTACGTCTTCGTCACTGTGGGCAGCGAGCGGGCCATGCTGCAGGGCCTGCAGATGACGCGTAAATCCGGCACGATCGTGCTGGTGGGTATGCCGCCGGAGAGCCTGACTGTCAATCTGGCCGCGCGCGATCTGGTATTCCGCGGCCTGCGTATGCTGGGCAGCTTCATGGGCTCCACGCGCCTGCAGATCGACATCCCGCGCCTGATTGCGCACTACGAGCACGGCAATCTGCAACTGGAGGAGCTCATCACCAAAACCTGGCCGCTGGAGCAGATCAACGAAGCCATCGAATCGATGGAGCGCGGCGAGGCGCTGCGCAACGTGATCGTCTTTGATACCAGTCTCGCCTGACTACGCGGAAGCGCATGCCCGCCCGCAGCGTCCTGCTGCTCACGCTCTGCCTGTTGCTGACGGGCCCCTTCGCCCAGGCCCAGGCTGACGCGCCCTGTGGCGTCGTCGATACCATCGGCTATCCCGTCGACGGGCTGGCAGCGGGTTACGACGACTTCGGCCGGCACCGCGCGCGCTTCGGCGGCAACCACGTCGGCATTGACCTCGCCTTTGACCGCCGGGGCGACCCGGTGCGCGCCGCCATGCGCGGCATCGTCACCTACTCCGACGTAGCGGGCTGGGACAGCGAAAAGGGCGTGGTCATCGTCGCCCACCGTATGCCAGACAACAGCCTGGTCTACACGCTCTACGGCCACATGGAGGAGTTCGACGGGCTGCGCTTCCCCGCCGTTGGCGACTGTGTCACGGAGCAAACAGTGCTGGGCGGCATCGGCTGGCCCTCGCGCGGGCGGGCGCATCTGCATTACGAAATCCGCAACATCCTGCCGGACGAGGGTGGCCCCGGCTATATCGACGGCGACCCGCTGGCAGCCGGCTGGTATCACCCGCTCGCCTTCACCTCCCTGTGGCAATTGCGCCTGGGGCCTGGCTACCTCGCCTCGACGAGCTTCAGCGCCGTCCCCACCCTGCCAGTTCGCCTGACGGGCGCGGGCGGCTACGTCCTGGCCAGCGGCGAGCTCATCATGGCCGGCGCCCTGGGGCAGGACAGCGCGCAGTGGCAGGTTGAGGCCGGCAGCAATGTGCAGGGCCTCGCCACATTGTCTGACGGCCGCGTCGTGGCGCATACACGCGCTGGCCAGGCCATGACTCTGGCGCAGGGGCGTTACGAAACCCAGTGGCAGGTACCGGAACCGGACGCGCCCTTCCACGCGCTGGGGGAGACCCTCGTCTTTGCCCTGCAGGGCGGCGCGCTGGACGCCTTCAACAGCACCGGCGAGCGCCTCTGGCAACTGCCGCCCTTCCCCGCCTCGCTGCAGTTGAGCGACCTGGTCAGCGACGGGACGCTGCTGGCGATCGGGCTGCGCGATCCGGGCAATGGCATCCTCTGGCGCCTCGTCGACGCAGAAGGCGTTGTCCGCTATCAGGCGAACATGGCACAGCGTTCCCTGCTTGCGCCCGCGGGGGACGGCACCTGGCTCGGCCTCGACGGCCATCGCTTCTTCCGCATCGCCGATGGGCAGCGTCAGGAGCTGGCGACGCTCGCCGGGTGGGTCGGCAGCGCCGCCGCAATCACGATGGACATGGCGGGCAACAGTTACCTCTACCTGGGCGGCGGCGCCAGAAGTCTGCTCTCGCTGGACGCGCAGGGCAGCCTGCGCTGGCGCGTCGACTGGCCCGGGGCGCGCTCGGCCCTGCCGCCTCTGCTGGACAATGGCAGCGGCTGTCTGCTCTACGCGCTGGATGCGCGCGGCGGCCTCAGCCTGATCGACACGGCGGATGGCAGCCTGCTGCGGCGCATCGAACTCTACGCCGGCGGCGACCGCAACGGCAGCCCGCTGGCGCGCCTGCTGCAGGTGGACGTGGACGAACGCATCCAGGTCAGCAGCGGCTTCCTGTCGTTGGTCACGCTGGATGGCTGGGTGCTCGGCGGCGACGCCATGCAGGACTGCCTGCTGGGCTAGTTCGTGCCAGACTTAAATAGCCTGAACCAGGTTACGATTTGGGCAGACAAATTGAATTGGGCACATGATTCCGCTCGCGCTCGAACAAATCCAAATGACAGCAGAAGAATTCGACGTGTTTGTTGATCGTTTTCCTGGCGACGGAATTTACGAGCTCGTCAACGGTGAATTTACAGAAAAGTTCCCAGGTCACCCATGGGCAACAGAATAAGCCGGATACTTGTACGCCACTATCTGGTTGCATCTGCGCCAGTCAGGTTCAGGTGGAAATGTCTCCTCATCCTATCGTGGATATCTGATGAATGGAGATCGTCTCCTTCCTGCGGTCGTCTACCACGCACCGGACTAACATTTTGACTTCTATGCTGACCAGCCCGACCCGCCCGACCTCGCCGTCGAGGTCGTTTCAGACGAGAGTGAGCGCAGCGAGCTGGACGGGCTGGCGAAGAAGCTGTGCCACTATCGCGCGGCCGGCGTCACCGTCTGGGTCGTGCTGCCCAAGGCGCAGCGCGTAGAAGTGCATGCACCTGATAATGACCCGGACCGTGGTCCCCTCACACTGGGCCCCGACGACACCCTCGCAGGGCCAGCGTTGCTACCCGACTTCCGCCTGCCCTTGCGTGAACTCTTCAATGAGTAGCGAACGTGTCAGTCAAACACACCCGCCAGCGTGAGTTCCTCCGCCAGGTGGCAACTCACCTGGCGCCCGTCCCCCAGCGGACGCAACTGCGGGCGCTCTTCGCGGCAGATGTCGCGGGCGTAAGGACAGCGGGGATGGAACACACAGCCGGTCGGCAGCGTCAGCAGGTCCGGGGGTTCGCCGGCGGTCACGTCCTGCAAGCGCGCGCCCTGGCGACGCGTAACCCGCGGCACCGCCTTGAGCAGCATCTCGGTGTAGGGGTGCAGCGGCTGCTGCAACAGCTCGTCGCGCAGGCCGGTTTCGACGACCTTGCCAGCATACATGACCAGGATGCGGTCGCTCATGTAGCGGATGACGCTCATGCTGTGCGAGATGAACAGATAGGACAGGCCGAACTCCTGCTGCAGGTCCTTGAGCAGGTTGAGCGTTTGCGCCTGAATCGAGACATCCAGCGCCGAAACCGGCTCGTCGGCGACGACCAGTTGCGGGTTAATCACGAGGGCCCGCGCAATGGAGATGCGTTGGCGCTGCCCGCCGCTGAAGCTGTGCGGGAAGCGCTGTAAATGACCGACATCCAGGCCCACCCGCTGCAGGATGGCTGCCACGCGCTCCTCAAGTTCGCGGCCGCTGGCGAGCTTGTTGACGCGCAAGGGCTCGCCCACGCTGCGCAGCACACTCATGCGCGGGTTCAGAGACGAAAACGGGTCCTGAAAGATCACCTGCACAATCTTGCGAAATTCGCTGTTGTCTTCCCGGTTAATGTGGCCAGGACGAAATTCACGGTCGCCGCTGCGCACCACGATTTCGCCGCCGTCGGGTTCGTAAAGCCAGGAGACGCAGCGGCCGAGGGTCGTCTTGCCGCAGCCGCTCTCGCCAATGACGCCCAGCGTTTCGCCCTTTTTCATCACGAAGCTGACGTCGTCGACCGCCCGGATATAGCCGATGGTGCGGCGCAGAAAGCCTTTGCTGCGCAGGGGGAAGTATTTTTTGAGCCCGCGCACCTCAAGGATGTTCTCCGGCTGTGCTGCCATCGACGTCTCCTGTTGACTCACGCCCCGCCCGCCTCTTCCTCATACAGTACGCAGCGCACCTCGTGCCCGGGCTCAACCTCGATCAGCGGCGGCAGCGCCTGATCGCAAACGCCGGCAATGCGCAGGCCACAACGCGAGAAAAACGGGCACCCCCGGCGCGGGGCATAGGGGTCCGGCAGCACGCCGGCAATGGACTCCAGCCGTACGAGCTCACCATCCACGGTGGGAATGGAATGCCACAGGGCGCGGGTGTAGGGATGCAGGGGCTCCTCAAAGATGCGCTCTACCGGGCCGCGCTCCATCACCAGGCCCAGATACATCACCACCACCTCGTCCGACATTTCGCCGATGACAGCCAGGTCGTGGGTGATGAACATGACCGCCATGTTGAAATCGGCCTGCAGCGCCTTGATGAGGGCCAGAATTTGCGCCTCGATGGTGACGTCCAGCGCCGTCGTCGGCTCGTCGGCGATCAACAGTTGCGGGTTGCAGGCCAGCGCCATGGCGATCATCGCCCGCTGTCGCATGCCGCCGCTTAGCTGAAAGGACCAGGTATCAACGAGGTTCTCTGCATTCGGGATGCCCACGCGAGTGAGCAGCGCCACAGCCTGGCGGCGCGCCTCCGCCTGGCTGGTGCCCTCGAAGTGCAAGAGGATGGCTTCGGTGATCTGGTCGCCAATGGTGTGCACCGGGCTGAACGAGGTCATCGGCTCCTGGAAGATCATGCTGATGTCATTCCAGCGAACGGCGCGAATCTCCGGGCCAGAGGGAGCAACCTGCGCCAGATCAACGACATCCTGCTGCATGCCGGCAGCGCCGTGGAGCAGGATTTCCCCGTCCGTGATGACGCCTGGCGGCGGGGTCAGGCGCAACACGGCCTGCGCCATCACCGATTTGCCGCTGCCGCTCTCGCCAATCACCCCCAGGGTGCGGCCCCGGCGCACCTCCAGGCTGACGCCATCCACAGCCCGGATGGTTCCCTCACGCAGCGGGAAGTTGACCCTCAGGTTGCGAAGCTCCAGCAGCGTGTCATCCGCCGCCGCGCGGCTCTGCTGTGACGGGCGCTGCCCTTCCCCCTGCAGGTCGCTCCGCTGCTGCCTTGCGTCGCCATCAGACATTGGAATAGGGATCCGCCGCATCCCGCAGGCCATCGCCGATGAAGTTAAACAACAATACCGTGACCAGCACGCAGACGGCCGGCCACAGCAACCAGGGGATGTGAAAGATCGCCAGGATGTCGCGGAAGTCCTGCAGCAGCACGCCCCAGCTGACCGCCGGTGGCTGCATTCCCAGGCCGAGGAAGCTCAGCGCGGTTTCGTAGAGAATCATTTGCGGGATCATCAGCGTCACGGACAGGATCAGGTGGCTGGTGAAGCCGGGCAGCAAGTGCGTGAAGATGATGCGCAGGTCGCCTGCGCCGGAGGCGCGCGCGGCCAGCGCGTAATCTTCCTCGCGCAGGGAAAGCAGCCGCCCGCGGACGACGCGCGCCAGCCCGACCCAGTTCAAGAGCGCCAGAATCAGCGTGATGGCGAAGTAGACATTCAGCGGGGGCCAGTGCTTTGGCACCACCGCCGCCAGGGTCATCCACAGGGGCAGTTGCGGAATCGCCCGCAGGAACTCGATCACGCGCTGAATCACGTAATCCACAACCCCGCCAAAGTAGCCGGACATGCCCCCCAGCAGCGCGCCCAGAAAGAAGGTCAGCGCCACGCTCACCAGGCCGATCGTGAGCGAAATGCGGGCGCCGTGCACCGTGCGCGAAAAGACGTCGCGCGCCAGCGAATCCAGCCCGAAAAGCCAGATGCCGATGCGGGCCTGGTCTCCGGCGGCGCCGAGGCCAAAGAGCCGGTGCCGCACCTCCACCAGCCCCGCCAGCTTGTAGGGTTCCGTCTCTACGAAGAACTGCAAGGGCAGGATGACTTCACGGTCTTCCAAAAAGGACAGACGCAGGGTAACGGGGTGGCGTTCCTGATCCAGGCCGTAGACGAAGGGGCCGCGGAAGCCGTTCTCATCGGACCAATAAATCGTGGAGGGCGGCGCCTGCTGGTAGCGCCGGAAACGCTGGGTCGCCTCGTAGGGGGCGATGAACTCTGCCAGGGCGGCGACCAGATAGAGCAGGATGAGCAGGAAGGCGGAGATCAGGGCCATGCGGTGGCGGCGAAAACGCCACCACATCAGGCGCCACTGGCCCGCATAGTAAAGACGCGAGTCCGCCTCCCCCTCCGGCAGCGCATCCGGCGTCAGGTCGATGGCTTCCTCCGGCCCCGTGATGCCATGGCGGGCCCGGACGCGCTCACGCCGCGCCTGCAGGTCGAGGTGTGTGGCCATCAGGCGCGCGCCTCAAAGCGAATACGCGGGTCGAACCAGGCCAGCACCACGTCGGAAACCAGCGTGGTCACCCAGATCAGGGTTGCGTAAATCAGCAGAATCGTGCCCGCCAGGATCATGTCCTGGGCCATCAGGGAGTTCAGCAAGAGCGGCCCGAGGGTCGGCAGGCCAAGCACGATGCCGATGAGGCCCTGCTGCGCCACGATGCCGTAGACGAGCTGGCCGAGGTCGCTGACCAGGGGATTGAGGGCGATACGCACCGGATATTTGGTCACCAGGCGGCGCTCGGTGAGCCCCTTGGCGCGCCCGGTAACGACATACTGCTGCCCCAGCTGGTCCAGCAGATTGTTGCGCACGACGCGGATGATGGCGCCCACCGCCGGCAGGGCCGTCAGCAGGATGGGCGCCCACAAATGTTTGGCCGTGTCAATGAGTTTCGCCTGGCTCCAGGGCGCGCCAAAAAACTCCAGTGAATTGATGCCGAGCGGGACGAAATCAAAAAAGTAGAGCGCGCCCCAGGCCACAATGATGGCCAGCAGCCACCCCGGCGCGCCCAGGCCGATAAAGGCCAGAAAGGTCGTGATGTAATCGATGATGGAATACTGGTGCGTCGCCGAATAGATCCCCAGCGGGATGGCGAGGCCCAGCGCAATGCCGAGGGCCGCCGCGCCAATAATCACGGTGTAGGGGATGGTTTCCAGCAGCACATCCAGATTGTCGCGGCCATCGACCGTGCTCCCCAGGTCGCCACGTAGCACAATGTTTTCGAGCCAGCGCGAATAGCGCGACAGGAAGGGGTCGTCCAGCCGCCAGCGAGCCCGCATACGGGCAATCACTTCATCGTCGATTTCCAGATTCTGCGCCCGCAGAGCGATGACCTCGTTGGTCACGATGTCGCCGGGCGGCAGCTCGATCAGAAAGAAGGTGATCAGGGACAGCAGCAACCAGAGCGGAATCATCGTCAGAAGCCGCTTGACAATATAGATTTCCAACAGTCTGTCTCCGGTTCAGCTGCCGGCGCAACGCATCGCCACGCGCGACAGGAGGCAGGGTCGCTGCCCTGTCAAGAGGGCAGCGACCCGCCAGAGTTGAAGCAGTTACCTATGGCGCCGTGCGGTAGAAGAATTGCTCGCCCGCGCGTGAAGCGCCCATCTGGGTGCCGCCGGTCGCAATGTTGCCGAAGTCGGCGTTGAAGATCGTCGGCCGCAGCACATTCTCAATCATCGGCAGAATCCACACGTTGTCGTAGTGCAGCTGGAACAGCTCGTCAACCAGCGCCAGATCCTCCGCCGAGTACGGGATGGTCGCCTTGCGCGCCACCACGATCTCGTAGAGGCGCTTCACCTCTTGCGGAGGCTCGGTGCCCGCTGCGCCACCCGTGTCCAGCCACTGCCGCCAGGATGCGCACCACTGGCTGCTGCCCGCGTATTCCTGATTCATGCCGGGACGCCACTGATAGGTTTGAATCCAGAAAATGGAGGCCTGGGTTTCGTTGTTGCGGATGCGCTCGTTCTTGACGTTGGGGTCTTCCTGGCGCAGCTCGGCGCGAACGTCAGCAAAGGTCTTAAGGTGGTCGATGATGAGCTCGCCAACCGGAATCATGTCCGGCCGGACGGGCGACACCTCGATGAAGAAGCCGAACTCGCTGCCATCGGGAGCCATGCGCATACCGTTGGCATCACGCTGGTCCATGCCCATCTCGTCCAGCAGCGCGTTGGCCGTCTCCGGGTCGAACGCCGCAGGAATCCAGGTGGGCACGTCACCCAGCCCCAGATAGACCACGTCGATGATTTCCTCGCGGTCGATCGCGTGGCTCAGGGCCCGGCGGAAGCGGACATCGCCGGCCACAGCAGCATAGGCCGGATCGGAATTACAGGTCTGCACGTAGAGCGCCGTCGGGTCCGCGTGCAGGATCAAGGGGATGGTCACGAAGTTTCCGGCCGCCTCGTTTTCCTTGTAGAGCGGATAGTTGCTGTACTGGGTGCCGTAGAGGAAGTCGATGTCGCCCGCAATGGCGCCCAGGTTGACCATCTCGCCATCGCCGAAGACCTGCGCGACCAGGCGATCCAGGTAAGGCAACTGTTTGCCCTCGGTGTCAACCTTCCAGTAGTAAGGGTTGCGTTCCATGATCGTGCCCGATTCGGAAAGCTCTGAAACCAGCCAGGGAGTCAGCTGCGGGAAGCCGATGCACTTCTCGCGCATCATATGGTTGCGCGGGCAGTCCACATTATTGAACAGGATGGTCCACTCCCCGGCCCCCAGGCCCTCGGCATCCAGTTTGGCCTGCAGCGCGTCAGCGTCCGCGTAGGCCGGGTGAAAGTCCGCCAGATAATGCTGCGGCTTCATCATGTCGTTGTAGGAGGTCCAGCCGGTGATCGCCAGGTCGCGCAGGATACCGCCGGAAGGCGTGTCGAAGGTCAGGCTGAAGGTGAGATCGTCAATAACCTCCAGTTGCGCCGGCGTGCCGCTGGCCGACTTGAACTTGTTGGGGAAGGCACCGTACTCCTCGTTGGCGTAGAGGTCGTTGAAGACGAAGGCCACGTCGGCGGTCGAGACCGGCTCGCCATCCGACCAGCGCAGCCCCGCGCGCAGGGTGAAGGTGAAGACGGTGGCGTCCTCGTTCACCGCAAAACTCTCGGCCAGATTGCCGTAGAAGCCCTCCACATCAATGCCAGGCGCGGCAATGATGGGCTCCAGATTCATGACATACATCTCGCCGGAAAAACCGAAAGCGCTGGTGAAGGCGGTACGCAGGGTGCCGCCATGCACGCCCGGCTCCCAGTCCGGCTGGTCTTCCGAGGAGACGAGCATGCCGGGGCCGATGACCAGCGGGTTGGCCGGCAGCCGTTCCGCCAGCGGCGGCAGCGTCCCGGCGTCCACCTGAGCCTGGAAGGGATCCAGCCCGGCGTCCTGCGCCAGCGCTGCGCCGCCGGAGATGATGAAGGCCAGCGTCACTACGAGTAACACGATCAGATTACGAGACATGTTCATTACCTATCCCTTGTCTTAAACAGATACAATATGGTGCTGCGGTCTCAATCAGTCCAACCTTCCTCGCCCGGCAAATACCTCCTCCAGGCTGACGCGCATGCGCGCCAGCACCTCCCTGTTTTGCGGATCAGCAACTGCGTTTCGCATTTCGCCCGGGTCGGCCAGCAGGTCGATGAGTTGTTCGCCCTGCGCCCCTTCATCATACTGCATGTACTTGTAGCGCCCGCCCGTCACCATGCGCCCCAGCTCACTTTCCACCGGTAGCAGGTCGCGCCAGGCCACAGCGTCCTGCCCTGCCAGCAGCGGGCGCAGGCTTGAACCCGGCAACCCTGGCGCCGCCTCCGCGCCGGCAAAATCGCAGAGCGTCGGCAGCAGGTCCAGGCCGTTGGAGACTGGGCAGGAGTCTACCGCGCCGCGTCGCTCAACGCCCGCGCCCGCGATCAACAGGGGCACGCGCGTAGCCTCCTCGTAAAACGCCGACTTGTGCTCCATGCGGTGGCTGGCATCCATGTCGCCGTGGTCGCTGGTGAAGAGGACCAGGGTGTTGTCCGCCGCGCCGCTGGCCTCCAGCGCGTCCAGAATGCGGCCGACCTGCCCGTCCACCCGCTCCGTCAGGCGGGCGTAGGCCCATCGATGCATGCGCCAGCGCTCCTCGTCGTTCTGTTCGCGCGCCATGCGCTTGAAGGGGCTGCGGGCCTGCATCCGGCGGATGGCTTCCGGCTCGCCCTCCTGGATGCCATAATTGTCCGGCAGCGGTGGACAATGCCAGGCGAAAAAGGCATCCCGCCCCACGCCCGGCGGCAGCTGCAGGGCCGCATCCAGCTCGCGCAGTTCATCCGCGTTGCGCTGTTCGAGTTGCCGGCGTCGCTCCTCTTCCGCATAATCGCGGATGGCCATGAAGCAGATGTCGTGGGGGTTGATAAACGAGGCCATCAGGAAAAACGGCCGCTCCCGCTTGCGGCCCACAAAGTCCGCGCAGACAGCGGCCAGGCCGTCGCGCTCGTCCCGGGTGATGGTCTCAAAGCCCAGCGCCTCCGGCGTCCAGCCCGCCGGCAAATGCACCTTGCCGCCCCAGACCGTCTCGTAGCCAGCGCGCCGCAGCAACCAGCCCGCTGCTGACTGCCTTACTGCGGCGGGGATGTCTGCGCGCTGCCCGTCATTGTTGTGGCGGATGCCGAAGTCGCTACCGAGGCGGCCAGTCACCAGGCTGAAGCGCGACGGCAGGCACATCGGGTTGCTGCACCAGGTACGCGCAAAACGCACGCCGCGCGCCGCAATCCGGTCCATGGCCGGCGTACGGACATGGCGGTTCCCGGCGCAGCCCAGCATAAAGGCGCTCTGCTGGTCCGTGACGATGAGCAGAATGTTGGGCCGTCGGTCGGTCAACGGGCCCGTCCCATGCGCCATGCTCTTAAACGCCGGACAGACGTGCTGCCACCCCGGCTGAAAAGTCTCACACCCGTCGCATCCGGGCCGGGGTAGATCCGCTGCGCCAGATAGCGCTGGCGACCGGCGAACACCTCCATCACGGAGCGGTCGAGGAACACCCTCAGGCGCAGCGGCGTCTCCAGATCCTGGCGGAATGGCGCCTCCTGAACAGTCCGCCCCTGCAGGTAGTCCAGATCGCTGCGCCTGCTGGACTTGCCAAAGTCAATCCGGACGCTGGACGGGTCACGGGTGAAAGAGACGCGGGTCTGCTCCGCGCCGTCGGGCGAGCGGCGCAGGATCAGCCCGAACTCCGTAGCATTCGTCGTCTGGAACTCAAGGTCGAGCTCGAGACAATCGCCACGAATCTCCGGCAACTCGAGCTCCGTGTCCGCTGCCACGAGAAGTGAACTCCCCTCCCGGGCCTCCTGACGAAGCGCTTCCAGCCCGGCAACCGGTTCATAGTGGAGGGCGTCATTATTCGGGGCGAGCGAGATGACCACTGGCAGGCTCAGCGCACCGGACCAGCCCGACTGCTCGCAAGCGGCCTGACTGCGCCCTTCGTTGAGATTGGCAAAGAGAATACGTCGCCCGTCGTCATCGAGCAGGGCTCGTGGTGCGTGCAGGTTACCGCAGGGCCAGTTGATGTTATCAAAATCCTCCGGATAGAAGTGATGATTCCGGTATTGCCCGAGATAGTAGCGGCTGCCCGCCGGCCTCATGCTTCCCTGTGGCTTTCGGTGGCAGAAATGCAGCAGCATCTGCCGGTCACCGAGCGCGAATAGCTGGGGACAGGCGCCGTCGTCGCTCTCATCGGTCCAGCGCCTCTCCGACTTGTAGAACCTGCCCATGAACTCCCAGCTTTTCAGGTCGCGCGAGCGGAAGAGATACTGGGTGTCGCCCCCTTCCGTGAGATCCCGCTGACCGGTGAGCGCATAACACCATTCGCCCTCCTGCCAGGCTGTCACGTCGTTGTACGGGGTATACAGCCCGTCACCCTGGACCGGGTGGCGGAGGACGGGATGCCGGGGGTCAAAGCGCCACGACATGAGATCGCCTGCGGGATTGGTGGCGATGCAGCAGGCCCCGCCTCCGTCGGGATGGGGGAAGATGATGGTCGGAGTCCCGTTGAAGACAAGGAGGCCGCCCGTCTGTCCCCGCTCGATCGCGTCGGGATGCCGCTCCCAGTGAATCAGGTCGGATGATGAGATGTGCGCCCAGGCCTTGTAGACGTAGCCATCGGAGCGGCGGGGTGGTCCCGATCCCTCCCAGGAGCTGTGGAGGTAGAACAGATGGTAGCGCCCCTGCCACTTGAGGGCCGCACAGGGATCCCAGAGCAGCCCCTCCGCCGGCAGATAGTGAAAGGTTGGCCGATCAATATCATGCAGGGGCTGCGTCAGATGGCTGGCGTTGCGGGCGCGCCGCTCATCAGAAACTTCTGCCACAGTCAGGACTCCCTCGCCAGCTTCGGAGTGGCGGCCTGGCACAAGGGGCGTTATGCTCGCGCACGGTCATGCCTGCGATAATAGCGCGAAGGGGAATCGTAGTCGATGAACATGATCGTTGACACCGACGTGCACTGCGGAGCCAGCCGCCAGCGAATAATGGACTTCCTGCCCGAGCCCTGGCGCACGCGCGTCGCTGACGGCAGCGACGGCCCAGGCCACCTGGGCTACTGGAACCCCAACGGCGTCAACCGGCGCGACGCGGTGACGCCTGACGGACGCCGCATTGAAGGCGCTCCCGACACCCTGGGTCACTACCATTTCGACCTCAACAACATCGACTTCGGCATCCTCAACGCCGGCGGCGTGCACGTCGGGCTGTCGCCGGAGCCGGATTTCGCCGCCGCCTATTGCAGCGCGATGAATGACGTCTTCGTCAGCGACTGGCTGCCAGCGGACGCGCGCTTCCGCTATTCCCTGATCGTGTCGCCCGCAGACCCATTCCTGGCCGCCGAGGAAATCCATCGCCTCGGCGATCATCCCGGCGTGGCGCAGGTGCTCATGCCCAGCGGCGCACAGTACGGCTACGGCCACCGCTTCTATCACCCCATCTATCAGGCGGCCGAGGAGCACGACTTGCCGGTGGCCATCCACCCAGGCTCGGAAGGCCGCGGCGTATCCGGCGCCCCGTCCTCGGCCGGTTACCCCGGCAGCTACTTCGAGTGGCATACCAACCTGGTGGGCAGCTATATCGCCCATCTCGTCAGCCTCATCGCCGAGGGGGTCTTTTGCAAGTTTCCCCGCCTCAGGTTCGTCCTCATCGAGGGCGGCGTGTCCTGGCTGCCGCCCGTCCTGTGGCGCTTTGACAAGAACTGGAAATCGCTGCGCATGACCACCCCCTGGCTGGAACGTCCCCCCAGCGAGTATGCCTTCGAGCATATTCTGCTCACCACCCAGCCGATCGAGGAACCGGACAACCGGGCCTGGTTGCACGCCATGCTCGCCATGCTGCCGGCAGACAAGATGCTGATGTTCTCCACGGACTACCCGCACTGGGATGGCGATACGCCGGATTTCGCCATGCGTATGCTGCCATCAGAACTGCGCAACCCGGTCATGTGGGAAACGGCCTGCCAGCTCTACAAGCTGCCGGTGCCCGAACATGCCTGAGCGCAGTCGTCACGCCGTGGCGCAGGTCAGCGAGTTGCCCCCCGGCTCACGCAAGCTCATCAGCATCGAGGACCGTTCAATCGGTCTGTTCAACGTGCATGGTCAATTCATCGCCGTGTTGAACGTCTGCCCGCATGAACTGGCGCCCGTCTGCCTGGGCCGCTGGAGCGGCACGACGACACCATCCCTGCCGGGTCAGTTCAACTGGGGGCGCGTAGGCGAGATCCTGCGTTGTCCCTGGCACGGCTGGGAGTTTGAACTGCTGAGCGGCAACTGCCTGACCGACCGGCGCCGGCTGCGCCGCTTCCCGACGAGCGTGGAAGACGGCATGGTCTACGTGGATCTCAGCCCCGGCGCCAGAGCCTGACGCGGCCTGGCCGTAGCCGGGTTGATATCAGGTCAGACCGGCGCGCTGGCAACAAACTCTCCTGGCAAGGACTCAGCTGGCAGGTTGCCAAACATTGCTACGCCCGGAGATATTCTCCGGGAATGCGCGAGCCTTCGTATCCGGACTCCGCATCGCGCTGCGCGATCGCCTCGGGGATCTCGCCTTCCCAGTAGTCGGGAACCGTGTTTTCGGGGCGCCGGTGCCAGGCCAGCACCAGGGTGCGGCGTTCGTCGGTCTGGTTCCTGTCGGCCGCGTGCAGGATGCGGGCATCCAGCAGGACCAGGTCACCGGCCTTCACGGGCACATGGACCTGGTCGGGGTCGTCGCTGAACATGACCGGATCGTCGTCGTCGATGAAGCGGGCCCCCTGTTCGTGGGCGGGCACGAGCCGGTCGTGAATGGCGAATCGTTTCAGATGGCTGCCGGGAATAACCTTCAGACAGCCGTTTGCCACAGACGTGTCAGTCAGGTAGTAGTTCAGGCCGAACTTCTGCGACCAGGGCGACAAACTGAGGGGATCGTTCCACTGCATCCAGTCCTGGTGCCAGTAAAGGGGCGGCCCGCCCGCTTCCTTGGTGAGAATGATGATCGCGCCGTGGGGGTTGAAATCACCAAAGCCCAGGGCGGCGAGCGCCTGATAAGCGGGTTTCCAGGTCAGCAGTTTGTCGATGATGGCATTGTCCACCGCCTTCACCGGGATGTGCTGGCCCTGAAAGCGCAGCTCGGGCGCTTCGACATGGCCCGCAATGAGCCGTTCGGTTTCCGCGCGCAACTCCTCGAGAAATGCATCCGGCAGGATGTTCTCGAGGAGAACGTAGCCCTCGCGCAGCATGAATTCCCGCTTTTCGAGGGCCTTTTCGGGGGTCAGCACGATGTTTCTCCTCGCATCTGCCTGGCCGACGGACATCCCGTTGCAGCAGTTCCTGCCGGGCGCAAGCTGTCGGTCATGACTGCCCGAATTTTTCCGCTCAACTGTCCTGCGGCGCTTTCAGCTCCTCGTTCATTTCGGCTTCCCTGCCCGGCACTTGCCCGCTCCCGTCGCTCAGCCACCCTTCACCGAACCCGCCAGCAGGCCGCGCACGAAGTAACGCTGCAGCGCGAAAAACACCAGCAAGGGCACCAGGATCGACACGAAGGCGCTGCTGGTCAGAATCTCCCAGTTGTCGCCGCGCGACCCCAACAACTCGCGTAGCAGCGAGGTCATCACGATCTGGTCCGGGTCCTTGCTGAGAAACACCAGCGCCACCAGCAGGTCGTTCCAGACCCACAGGAACTGGAAGATGGCGAAGGACGCCAGCGCCGGCATCGACAGCGGCAGAATCAGGCGAATGAAGGTCTGGAAGTGTGAGGCGCCGTCGATGCGGGCGGACTCGATGATCTCTTTCGGCAGACCGGCAATGTAGTTGCGCAACAGGAAGATCGCCAGCGGCAGGCCGAAGCCGGTGTGCGCCAGCCAGATGCCGGCGTAGGACTTGGCCTCGAAGAAGGGCAGCACATTGGAGACCTGATTGTACATGCGCAGCAAGGGGATCAGCGACATCTGCAGCGGCACGACCAGCAGCCCCACCACCAGCGCGAACAGGAGTTTGCGCCCGGGGAACTCGATCCACGAGAAGGCGTAGGCGGCGAAGGCCGCGATGGCGATCGGGATGATGGTGGCCGGGATGGTCACCGTGAAGGTGTTGATGAAGGACTGGTCGACGCCCTCGGTGCCCAGAATCTCCTCGTAATTCGCCAGCGAGAACTTCGGCGGCACGGCGGCCTGGTAGTAGAAACGCCGACCCCGAGTGATATCGAAGGGGATGGGTGAGCGCATTTCGTAGCGCCCGTCCACGTCGACCGTCAGGGTCACGTCATCCCCGAGATCCACGCTCTCGCCTGGCGTGTAGGCCTCCGGGTCGGTCGAGCGGATGCCAAAGGCCAGCAACTCCATGTCACCCGCGACGAAAGCCTCGCCGCGGATGACCCAGGCGCCGTCTTCCTCAACCTGGTCGGCGGCCGTGCCGGTGCGCGCCGCTGCCCCGCGCTCGGTGATGCTCAGCGCGGTCCACCAGCCGGAGACGGCCAGCAGGTCCTTGTCACGGAAGGAGCTGATAAACAGGCCGAAGGTCGGCACCGTCCAGGCAACCACGATCAGCAACAGGGCCAGGCGCGCCAGCAGGGCGCCCGCCGTCATGTTGACCAGGGGCAGCTTTCGCGCGGTGGAACCAACATTATCCATGCGGGCGCTCATCGCAGGGCCTCCTCACGGTTCATGCGCCGGATGTTGATCACCATGATGGGAACCACGGCCACCATGATTATCAGCGCGAGGAAACTGGCGTAGCCTGTGTCGAAGGCGCGAAACATCTGGTCGAACATGAAGTTGGCCATGACCTGGGTGTCCCAGTTGCCGTTGGTCATCGCCAGCACGATGTCAAACACCTTGAGCACCGTGATGATGATCGTCGTCCAGACCACAAAGATGGTGCCCATGATCTGCGGCACCATGATACGGAAGAAGGTCTGCACCTCGTTGGCGCCGTCGATGCGCGCGGCCTCCAGCGTTTCCTCCGGCACCCCGCGCAGCGCCGCCGAAAGCAGCACCATTGCGAAGCCAGTCTGGATCCAGACGAGGATGACCATCAGAAAGAAGCTGTTCCAGAAGGGGATTTGCAGCACATCAATCGGCTCGTTGCCAAAACTGGTGTAGAGCGCGTTGAGCAGGCCGATGTCCGGGTTGATGGCGTAGACAAACTTCCAGATGACGCTGGCGCCCACGAAGGAGATGGCCATCGGCATGAAGATAAGCGACTTGGCGATGTTGCCCCAACTCACGCGGTCCGCCAGCACGGCGATCATCAGACCGAAGATCACGCTGAAGGAGGGCACGAACAGGAGCCACAGGATGTTGTTGCGGACGGATTCCAGAAAGCGGCTGTCGCCGAGTGCCCGCGCATAGTTCTTGAGGCCGACGAAGATATCACCATCGCTGTCGTAAAAACTCAGGATCAGGGTTTGTATCGCCGGGTAGACGAGGTAGAGGCCGAGAATCGTCAGCGCCGGCGCTATGAACAGCCAGGGACGGATGCGCTCGCGCTGCTTTTCGCGGCTCATGAAGACACCATCGACCAGACCGCGGTCCGGCACGAGGGCATCCAGCAGCCAGTTGGAGCCATAAAAATAAAGCGCCATCGCGCCAACGCCAAGGACGATGGCCACTATCGCATTGATTAGTCTTTCCACAGGGAAATCCTCCGGGGTCTGGAGGCGAAAACATGGGATACAGGTCGGGGCGACGCGCAGTCACCCCGACCCTTTTGTGCGCCCGCAGGTAGCGGGTCGCGCGTAACTGCGTTACTTGATGGCGTCCCAGGCAGCCTGGATTTCCGCCGCAACATCCTCGGCGGAAGCGCCACTGACGAAGTCCACCATGCCCGTCCAGAAGGCGCCGGCGCCAATCGCGCCAGGCATCAGGTCGGAGCCATCGAAGCGGAAGGTGGTCGCCGCCAGCAGAATTTCGCCCTGGCCGCGCAGCGTGTCATTGGCGTAGGCCTCGACGTTCACGCCCCTGTGCGGGGTCAGGAAGCCGCTCTGCGCCATCCACAGCTCATTGGCCAGCGCCGTCGACAGAAAGTCCAGCAGCACACGAGCTCCATCGCTGTCCTCGGTGATGGCCCAGAGCGTGCCGGCGCCCAGCACCGGGTTACCAAGGTCCTCGCCGGCGAAGGGCGGGAAGTAGAAGAAGTCCGCGTCCAGCCCCAGCTCGGTGCCCTCAGGGAAGAAGACCGGGATGAAGCTGGCCTGACGGTGCATGTAGCACTTCGGCGGCACGGTGAACATGCCGGCCGGGCTCTCACGGAAGTCGGTGCCGGCCACGGCCGAGGCGCCGCCATCTACCCAGGCGTCGTTCCTGGCAAACATGCCGAAGACCTCAAGGGCGTTGACGATACGCTCGTCGGTGAAGGGAATCTCGTTGGTGACCCAGCCGTCGTAGACCTCGGGCGACTGCGTGCGCAGCAAGATGTCCTCGATCCAGTCGGTCGCCGGCCAGCCGGTGGCAGAACCGCTGCCGAGGCCGATGCACCAGGGTACACCACCATCGACCACGATCTGCTCACTCAGGGCGATCAGATCTTCCATCGTGGCCGGGATTTCGTAGCCACCCTCGTCGAAGGCGTCCGGCGAGTACCACACCAGACTCTTGAGATCGACCTTGTAGAAAAAGCCGTAGTACTGCAGGTCACCCATCGCGTCGGCATAGGTGCCCAGGTCGACCCAGGACTGGCCGGCGGCATAATTCTCCAGCACGGCGTCACGCAGGTTGTCACCCAGGGGCACCAGACCGCCATCGCTGGCCACGTTGGCGGCAAGGCCGGGCTGCGGGAAGACCGCGATGTTGGGCGGGCTGCCGGCCTCGATATCGACGATGATTTGCTGCTCAAAGGCATCCGAGCCGGCGTAAACGACGTCGGCGCCGGTGACGTCCTCGAAATAGGCCAGCACGGATTCAACAATTTCGCGGTCACCACCCAGCCAGGGGCCGAAGACCCGGATTTCCTCACCGCTCAGATCCATAGCCGAAAAGGCATCCAGATCCTCCCAGTGGAAGGGGCCTTCCCCGACCGGAAAGAGAAGGTGTCCGTCGGCGCTGACCAGGCTACCGGCCAGCAGGCCGGTGACCAGGACCAGGGCAAGGACGAAAGTAAGGGATTTGCGAGTCATTTACACTCTCCTTCTATAACATGCTTGCTCGTCTGTTGGGTAACGGAAGACCGGCGGGCATCCAGGCGAATTGCCTGTCGCCCCCGACGCCTCAACCGGGCTATTACGACAAGGGAACGGAACTCCATGAGCCATATCGCGAAATGTCACCGATCGAAGAGACGGAGTCCTCCATCGGCAGTGTAATACCCTCCGCGTCAGGCAGGAAGTGTCAATCGCAGGAGAAGTATCCCCCAGACTATACAAAAAGGAAGGGGCGCCCGTACTGGACGCCCCTCTCGTTTCGCGCTGCAGCCGGATCAGCAGCCGAGGTAAAGCTCGAACTCATAGGGATGCGGGCGCATGGCGACCGCGTCGGCTTCCTCGACGCGCTTGTAGTCGATGAAGGACTCGACGATGTCCTCCGTGAAGACGTCGCCCTGCAGCAGGAAGTCGTGGTCGGCCTCCAGCGCATCCAGCACGGCATGGAGACTTCCCGGCACCACCGGCGTATCGACGTCTTCCTCGTAGAGGTCGACATCCACAGCGTCACCTGGATCAATCCTGTTGGCGATGCCGTCGAGGCCGGCGAGCAGCAGAGCCGGCAGGGCGTAGTAGCAGTTGGCGGCCGGATCCGGGAAACGGACCTCGACGCGCTTGGCCTTCGGGTTGTTGCTATAGACCGGGATGCGGATGGCGGCCGAGCGGTTACGGTTGGAGTAGACGAGGTTGACCGGCGCCTCGTAGCCCGGCACAAGCCGACGATAACTGTTGGTGATGGGGTTGGTGAAGGCCAGCAGCGCCGACGCATGCTTCAGGATGCCGCCCATGTACCACATGGCCATCTGGCTCAGGTTGGCGTAGCCATCGCCGAAGAAGAGCGGCGTGCCATCCTTCCACAGGCTCTGGTGCACGTGCATGCCGGAGCCGTTCTCCTGAAACAGGGGCTTGGGCATGAAAGTGGCGATCAGGCCGTGCTGCTGCGCGACATTCTTGACGACGTATTTGTAGACGCCTACCGCGTCGCACATCTCAAGCAGCGGCTTGTACTTCAGGTCAATTTCCGCCTGGGCGCCACCGCCCACCTCGTGGTGATGCACCTCGACGTCGATGCCCAGCGCCAGCATTGTCGCGACCATGTCCGCGCGCACGTCCTGGGTCTTGTCCAGCGGCGGCAGGGGGAAGTAGCCCTGCTTGATGGGGTTCAGGTAACTCATGCGCGGGTCCTGGTCAGCGCTGTTCCAGAACCCCTCGTGCGAGTCGATCTCGTAGTAGCTTTTGTGCGCATTGACCTGGTAGCGCACGTTGCTGAACATAAAAAATTCCAGCTCCGGGCCGAAGTAGGCCGTGTCCGCAAGATCCAGGCCGGCGAGGTAGGCCTCGGCCCGCCGGGCGACTCCGCGCGGGTCCCGGCCATAGGGCTCACGTGTGACAGGATCATAAATATCGCAGACGAAAGCCAGCGTCTTGCGCGTGAAGAAGGGGTCGACCAGCGCAGTGTTCAGATCCGCCTTGAGAATGAGGTCGGACTGGTCGATGCTCTGGAAGCCGCGCACCGAGGAACCGTCAAAGCCAAAGCCTTCCGCAAACAGGGCCGCGTCTGCCCCACCAATGGGCATGCTGAAATGCTGCGTCATTCCCCGAATGTCAGTAAAGCGGATGTCAAGGGCCTCCACCTCGTTCGCGCCGGCCCAGGCCAGCAGCGCCTCGGCTGACTCCCTGGCTTCTGCGGGCACTGTAAAGTCCATCATCACTCTGCTCCCCTGCTGGTAAATTTGCATAGACTTTAAGAGACTGCACAAGTATAGGCAAGGGTTTGGTCATCGTTAGCCGAAATCCCGACAAAATCAGGGTGTTCGCACTGTTAACTATGCCCAATTAATAGGCAATTTCCTGTCCTGCGCGACGCGGCACGAATCATGGTAGACTGTGGCCGCGGTTCACACCAGAGAGCGGCGGGGCCCTGTGGGCAACAGACCAGCCGCGGTGGTCATGTTACAGGGCTTTGCAGGAAAACCAGGAGGAAGTATGCGTCGTTTACTGTTTTTGGCCATCGTACTGGCCTTGCTGTTGCCGGTCGCGGCTGTGACCGCGCAAACCATTCACACCGTCCAGCCCGGCCAGACACTTTATTCCATCGGGATGCGCTACGGGGTTACTGTGGCAGAGATTCTTGCGGCCAACCCCTCGCTTAATCCGAACGTCATCCACTCGGGCAATCAGCTGGTTATCCCGGTGCCTGGCCAGCCGGCCCCGGCTCCGGCCCCGGCCCCTCAGCCCGGACAGCCAAGCACCGAGGTCCAGCACAGCGTTGCCCCGGGCGAGTATCTGGGCCTGATCGCCGAACGCTACGACGTGCTCGTCGCTGACATCCTGCGCCGCAACAGCATCTCCAACCCGGATCTTGTCTACCCTGGCACCGTGCTCATCATCCCGGGCGTGACTGTCGCAGCCGACCCCGTACCTGCCGTGCCAGCGCCGGGACAGGCGCCGCAACCGGCCGGCGAGGTTCAGCATACGGTCGCGCGCGGCGAATATCTGGGCCTGATCGCCGAGCGTTACGACGTGCTCGTCGCTGACATCCTGCGCCGCAACAACATCTCCAACCCGGATCTTGTCTATCCTGGCACCATGCTCATCATCCCGGGCGTGGCTCCTGCAGCGCCTGCCCCGGCGCCGGCGCCGGACGCGCCGCCGCCCGTTAGCGCGCCCGCAGTCGGCGGTGGCTTTGCGCTCGGCGGGCAGGCGCTCAGCTTCGCCTGGCCACATCACATGCACGCGGCGCGCATGACCTGGGTCAAGCGCCAGGTGCGCTATCACCAGGGAGACAACGCCGCGAACGTGCGCGGCGTGATCGACCAGGCGCATGGCGCGGGCTTCCGCGTGCTGCTCAGCATCGTCGGCGAGCCAGGCCAGATGGCGCCCAACCCCACGGGCTACACCCAGGAATTCGTCAGCTTCCTGGGCGGCGTGGCTTCGCTGGGCCCGGATGCCATTGAGGTCTGGAACGAGCAAAACATCGATCGTGAGTGGCCCAACGGGCAGATCAGCCCGCAGTCCTACACGGCCATGCTCAGCTCGGCCTGGAACGCCATCAAGACCGCCAACGGCAACGTGATGGTCATCAGCGGCGCACCAGCGCCCACCGGCTTCTTTGGTGGCGGCTGCACGGGCTCCGGCTGTGACGACCTGGCCTTCATCCGGGGCATGGCTGCCGCCGGCGCCGCCAACTACATGGACTGTGTCGGCGTACACTACAACGAGGGCATCCTCAGCCCCGACGCCCGCAGCGGTGATCCGCGCGGCAACAGCGGACACTACACGCGTTACTACGCAACGATGTTCGAGACCTACGCCGCGACCTTCCCTGGCAAGCCGCTCTGCTTCACCGAGCTCGGCTACCTCAGCCCTGAAGGCTACGGCGCGCTGCCGTCCTCCTTCTCCTGGGCGGGCAACGTCACTGTCGCCAACCAGGCGGCCTGGCTGGGTCGCGCGGTAACCCTCGCGCGCAACAGTGGTCGCGTGCGCCTGTTGATCGTCTGGAACGTTGACGCTACGCGCTTCGACGCGGATCCGCAGGCCGGCTACGCCATCGTGCGCCCCGGCGGGAATTGTCCCGCCTGTGGCCCGCTGGCAGCAGCCATGGCCTGAAGCAACAGAGCCCGGGCTGCGGCCCGGGCCGACAATCTGGCAGGGCGCTCCGTGCGGGGCGCCCTGTTCGGTTAACCAGGGGCTCCCAGGCGTTCAGCTACGCCTGGCCAGCAACGAGAACAGGATGACCAGAGCCAGCAGAATGAGAAAGATGGAGCGCCTGCTGCGCGCCCCCCGCAGCATCCCGATCACCACATGGCCGGCAGCAAAGACGATGATGAGCGAACAGAGGTACAGTCGCTGATCAAAGGCGGGCTCTGACATCTGCTCCATCCCACAGCGTCTCTGACTATGTGGATGCTGTCATGCTGTCTGCCCGGGCGCGTCGTTGAATTGTCAGCCGGAGGCGGGAGGCGTGTTCGAGGCCAGCAGGGTCAGCGCCTGGCGCACCAGGAAGCCGAGCCGTTCGCTGAAGATGGTCAGGCTGGTGAGGATGGCCGCCGCGTAAATCGCGCCCAGGGTGACGACGATGATGCCCTGTCCCACTACCGCCAGCAGCTGGACGTGGGGCCGCCGCCGGTCCGGCCCTTCCGGCCGACGTCGCGCCTGATACTGAAAATAGGCCAGGGTGCAGACCACACCGGCCGCCAGCAGGATGCTGTTGAGGTCGCCCGGAACGACTCCTTCGCCAGTGGCGCGCAACATGGGCAGCAGGGTGCCGTGGACGGCGCCGTTGAGCGCCACCGCCGTCCCCACCCCGATGAGAAAGGCCAGCGCCAGTCTGCTCAGTCCGTCGCCGCGCGGTGACCAGGACCTGGCCAGCAAGAGCAGGCCGACCAGCAGGGGCGCCACGCCCAGTACCAGCTGATCCAGGGTCGCGTTCGGCTGCAACAGGGTGTCCTGCAGCCAGGGCACGATCACGCCGTCCCAGGTCACGATGGCGCTGTAGCCGGCGGCCAGGCCCGCGAAGACGTACACCGCCAGGCGGTACAGCAGGTTGTCGCCCAGCAAGTAGCTGAAAATCATCAGCGTGAGGATGAAGGACGCCCACAGACCAATCGTCTCCAGGTCAAGCATCGCGGCGCCTCCTGCGTCTGTTCACCACGGCCCGGCCCGTATTGCCGAAGGCGCCCAGCGCGATTAACACGATGCTGAGCGCCAGGCCGACGTGGATGGAGGCTTCGCGTTCCTCCGCCTGCAGAATCGTCGACGACCTCACTTCATCCCCTGCTTCCTCCGGCGCCTGGGCAGCCTCAGGCGGCCCCGCGACCGTTGGCGTGGGCGGCGGCAAGGGCGTTGGCACCGGCGTGGCGGGGTCAGGCGTCTCTTGCTGCGGCACATCGGCCACGCTGGCCGGGCCCAGGTCCACACTCGCGCCCGTCAGCCAGCCACGCAGGCCGCCGTTGGTCTGCACGAAGAGCCAGTCCCCCGCCCGGTTGCGCAGCAGTACCAGCACTGCGTCGCCCGGGCTCACCTGACCAACCAGCGCTGATCCGGAATCCGGGGCGCTGTAGAGGGAGAGGACTGCGGCTCCGTCAGGAATGAGACCGAGGATGATGCCGGCAGTCGCGGTTGCGGCCGGTGTATCCTGGCTGGCTGCCGCGCCAGCGGCCAGCGCTTGCGCGCCTGCCACCGGCGTGATCGTCTCCAACGCGCTCCACCTGCCATCTCCGGCGAAGTTGCTGGCGCGCACCTGAAACTCGTATGAGTCGCCGTTGGTGAGTCCCGTCGCGGTGTATTCCGTCGCGGTCGTGTCGGCGTTTTGCCAGTCCCCGCTGCCTGTGCGCCAGCGCAGCCTGTACCCGGTTACGGTCGAGCCGCCATTGTTGGCAGGCGCGCGCCAGCTGGCCACAACGCTCATGTCGCCGGCAGTCAGGTCAAGCGAGCGGGGCCGCGACGGCACTGTCCGCGGGGTGGCGGTTATCTGGTCGCTCCAGTCGCTGTCGCCTTCGCTGTTGCTGGCGCGCACCTCGATATCGTAGGGCGTGCCGTTATCGAGACTTGTCAGCGTGTGACTTGTGCCCGTGGCGGCGACTTCCACCCACGTCAGGTAGGGCGTAGACAGGTGGCGTATGGTATAGCCGGTGATGGACGCGCCGCCGTCGGACAGGGGCAGGTCCCAGGTCAACTCGATACTGCTATCGCGACTCAGCGCCATAACATTCCTGGGAGGCGACGGCGGCCCGACAGTCACCTCGAGGCCCTGCAGCTGCGAGTCATAGGTCAGCGCGTCGCGGAAGCCGCTCATCATGCCCGCCAGCGCCACCTCCAGCCAGGGCCGGGTCAGCGGCGCAGCGGCCTGACCCACTGCGGCCAGTAAATTGCTGTCGGCCAGCGGCGCAATCTGCTCCGCCCATTGCCGCAGGTCCCCGGGCCGTTCGGCGACGACGAGGACGCGCGCGAAATCCGCCAGTTCATCCACCGCCAGGCCGGTCGGGGCGCCGCGCAGGTCTTTGGCCAGCTGCTTCTCAATATTCATCGTCAGCGAGCGCAGCCCCGCCATGTCGCCGGCCAGGAAGCGCGTCACAAACCAGTCACCGTTGGCGAGCAGGGGGTCCTCGCGTTCCAGCTGCAGCAGCAGCGGCGCAGCGGCAGCGCCCAGCTCCAGTAACATATGCTCCGCGCGCAGAAGCGTAACCGGGTAGCGGCTGACGACGACCGGCAGCGCGCGCCGCAGCAGGATATGGCGCAAGAGCACGCTGGCGACCGTGTCCAGTTCGCCGGCGGCGGTCGGGCCGTATTCCATCCCGACCAGCACCAGATCGCCAGGTTGCAGCGCATCAAGCGCCTCGTAGAGCGTCTGCTGCGGGCTGTCGGCAGCGAATTCGAGCGGGGCGCTCTCGCCCAGACGCGTTTGCGCGCTGTAGAAAGGCAGCAACATGCCGCCCGCCAGCACCAGCGAGATGAGGAAGCGGTCGCCACTCAGGCTCAGCCGGCGCCGGCGCCGCGGACGGCGGCCCGGCGCGCTGCTGGCGACGGCCCCGACCTCGGGCGCAAAGACGTTGGGCACGGACGAGGGATCGCGGCGGGCCAGCTGTTCGCTACGCGTACGCAGCCGGCGCAGCCGCCTGGTCAGGCGACCGAGCGGGCGATCGGTCAGCTGGCCGAGCAGGGCGTGCAGGGGGGAGGTGGTGGAAGGGTCTCCGGACCAGGCAAGGGGGGGATCTCCGCCGCCGGACGGCCAGGCATCGTCGCCCGATCCCTGGCCGTAGGCGTCAGTCATCGCGCTCGCTCCGCAGGCTGCGATCCTGACCTATGAGGACGCGGGCACCGGCAACAATGGTGGCCAGCGCGATGCCCAGCAGGATGCCGCGCGCGCCCGCGTTGACCGGCACTGCCAACAGCCAGTCGCGTATCGGGATCAGCACCGCGAGTAGCGGCAGCGGCAGCGCGGCCGCCAGCACGACGAGCACGGTGCCCACGAAGAGCGTGCCCCAGCCGCTGACGCGCAGGGACATGACGCGCGATGCGCCATACACCAGCGCGACCAGCAAGAGCCCGGCCAGCGAGGATTCGACCGTGACCTGCACCTGCTCCAGCAACAGGTCGCGCCATTCCGCCCCGGTGCTGATCAGATTCTCGCGCTCCAGGTAGGTCAGCGCGATGACGGTCGCAGCGCTGAGAAAAAGGATGAAGCTGTAGCCGCAGCCGGTTTCGCGCCGGCCGACACGCCGCGAATGCACCAGCAAGAGGTTGAAGATACCGATGATGATGGTTACGGCGACGCTGATCGAGAACACTTGCAGCAGCGTGGCGCTCCACTCGCGGATGAACGGCTCCCAGGCTGCCAGCGCGCCGCCGAGCACCAGTGGCTGTTGCTCCAGCAACAGACCGGTCAGCGTGAGTAGCGCGGTGGCCAGCGCGACCAGCACCGCAATCATCGTGAAGAAGCCGCGCGTCATGCCGTGCTGGCCCCTTCTGTGTAGGCGAGGAACGCCAGCGCGACCAGCGCCGCAATCAGCAGCCAGCGCAGCGTGTCCTGCATGACCAGCGCCGCCTGGTTGCCCGGCGTCGGGTTCAGGTAGGCGCCGGCGAAGAAGATTTCCTCGCCGATGAGCGGCTCGCTGCCGGTCGCCCAGGCCACCGCCTGGCCATCCAGCTGGTCGCTGGCGGCCAGAAAATGCTGTCCGTGCCGCGCGGCTGCCTGGCTGACCAGCGCCAGCTCCGGCCCAAACGCGCCGACCAGCAGGTTGGTGCCGACATTCTCATTGCCCATCAGCACGCTCGTCGCGCCGGCCCAGGCCAGCGAACGCGGCCCGTCCGGGAACCAGCGCAAGGTGCCGGGCAACATACTGCCGGCGAAGCCGCGCGCCCGTTGGGCCCGCCGCAAGGTTTCGTAGCCGAGCGGAATCATCGTGGCCGCGCTGGTGGTCAGGATGACCGGGCCCTGCGCCTGGCGCGCAGCCTGATACATGGCTTCCGCGCCCGCCAGCGCCAGCAGGGTATCGCTGCCCTGCAAGCCGGCGCCGCCGGTGGACAGATGCACCGGACGCCCTTGCCCGGCGCTCTCTTCCAGCATGTAGGGCAGAGCCTCCCAGGCGGCAACGCGGCGCAGGCTGCGCGCGCCGCGGCGGCTGACAGCAAATGAAGACATGCCAAAGCCGAGCGCGACCAGCAGGGGCAGCACCAGACTGCCATTTTGTTCCAGCCAGGTTAGCAGAGGTTCGAGCACGGCCATCAGCAGTCGCTTTCCAGCATGTCGCGCAGGCGCGCGATGCCGTCCGGTTCCTGCAACAACGCGGCCAGGCGTCCTGTCACCGCTGCCGCGCCGAACAGGCCGAAGAGTGGCTGGGCGACCCACAGCAGCTGCGCCCCTGGAACGCCCAGCGGCTCGATAACGTCCAGCAGAAGCCGCAGTGGGCCGCCCAGACCACGCGCCTGCAACTCGCGTATCCAGTCCTGCCCGGTCATGCGCGCCAGTATAGCACAGCCGCATACGCCACAACATCAGACGCCAGCTAGCATTCAGCGCTGCCAGCCCGCATAATTGCCGCCAGCTTCCATGCAGTGATGCAGCCCATGCCCCGCGACCTGCTCTTCGCCAGTAGCTATAAGGACCTCGGCGGCGGTGAGACCACCTTGCTCGCGCTGGCACAGCAGCTCGACTCGGCGCACTGGCGCCCGCATCTGCTGGTGCCGGGCGCGGGCCAGTTCAGCGCTGCCTGGCAGGCGCGGGGCTGGCCCGTGCACATCGCCCCCTGGCGCGGCGCCAGCGTCTGGTTCGTGCCGGAGTTGTGGGCGCGGCTGCCCGGCTCGCGGCGCATGGAGCGCGTGCTACGCTCGGCGAACTTTGTCGCTGTGCACTGCGAGTATCACAGCCTGCCTCTGCTGCTGCCCGCTGCCGAACGTGCTGGCGTGCCGGTTCTGTGGACCTGCTCGGGCTGGTGGTTCCGGCCTCGTGCCTGGCAGCGAAAATTCTTCCGGCGCCCGGCGGCTACGTTTGCCTCTTCGCGCGCGATCCGCGACGGCTTTCTCGGCCAGCCGCCCTTCATGCCGCCACAGAAAATTGAACTGCTTCACCTCGGCGTGGATTGCGAGCGTTTTCGCCCGCGCGCGGATGTCGCCCAGCTACGTGCCGAAATGGAGATCGCGCCGGAAACCCCGCTGGTCGTCCTGCTCGCGCGCTTCCAGAACGTAAAGGGGCACGACATCTTCCAGGCGATGGCGCGACTGGTCGCCCAGGCACTGCCGCAGGCGCGCTTCCTCGTCGCCGGTGACAACCCGCAAACGCGCGCCGGCGCGCAGTATCGTGAGCGCATCCTGAGCAGCGCGGAGGACGACCCGCTGCTGCGCGAACGCCTGCGCTATCTCGGCTTCCGCGCGGACACGGAGCGCATCCTCGCGGCCGCCGACGTCGTCGTCTGCAGCTCGCACTTCGAAAGCTTCGGGATGGTCAATCTGGAGGCCATGGCCAGCGCCCGGCCGGTGGTCAGCACCAACCGCGGCGGCCCGTCTGAAACCGTTCTGGATGGCGAGACCGGCTTTCTCGTCCCGCCAGGCGACCCGGCCGCCCTGGCCGAACGCGTGCTGCAACTGCTGCGCGATCCGGCCTTGCGCCAGCGCATGGGCACGGCCGGCCGCGAACACGTCCTGCGCAACTTCACTGCCGCCGCCAGCGCGCGCAGCTTCGAGCGTACTCTGGAGCAGGTGCTGGCGGCGCGGCGCGCTTGACAGTGCGCGCGACTCTCTCCTATCATCACAGCACGGTCATTCCTGTGACGACAGTTACCATGAGCGCATCGACACATTTCCTCAGCAAGCGCGTGTTGCGGCTCAACGTCGGCGACATCACCGGCGCCGGGCCCGGCTACAGCCAGGACGCGAGGCTGAACCTCCCCGCCCTGCGAGTCGCCGCAGACCTGACGCTGGAATACCTGCGCGGCCCCTTTCGCCTCAGCCGCACGCGCGAAGGCGTGTTGCTGCAGGGACAGCTGCAGGCGGGCCTGAGCGGCGATTGCGACCGCTGTCTGACGCCGGCCATGGCGGAACTTTCGTTGCAGCTGGAAGAACTCTTCAGCTATCCGGTCGCCACCGGCGTGGAGTTCAGCGTCGGCGAGGACGGCATGCTCGACCTGGCGCCGCTGCTACGCGCCGAGGTGCTCATCGCCAGTGAGCAGGGCCTGCTCTGCCAGGCGGAGTGCCGCGGCCTCTGTCCCGATTGTGGCGCCAACCGCAACCAGACGGACTGTAACTGCGCTGACGAGGAGCTGGACCCGCGCATGGCGGCCCTGCGTCAGCTGCTGAAGCAGGCCCCCGCCGCCGCGCCGGGGCCGGATCGCGAATCATGAGCCATGCAGGCCCCGCCTCCCTGACCACCCTGCGGTCCTGAGCGCCCGTGCTCACGGTCGCGGACGCCCTGCAATTGCCGGCCTTCGCCGGCGCCAGACTGGTCGCCGGCGCGGCGGGCTGCCACCGGCCCATCCGCCAGGTCCACCCGGTCAGCGTGCCGGACGCCGCCAACTGGCTCAACGGCGGCGAGTTCATCCTGACCACCGCCATCAACCTGCCGGCCGACGCTGACGCCCAGTGCGCCTGGTTGGAGGCCCTCGTTGACAAGGGCGTGGCCGGCATGGGCCTGGCCGTCGGCAACACCATCGACTGCGCGCCCGAGGCCTTGCGCGCAGCCGCGGAGCATCACCACTTTCCGCTCATCGAGCTGCCCTCGCGCCTGCGCTTCGTCGATATCACCCGCAGCGCCAACGAGCTCATCGCCCAGGAACACATGGCGCTGCTGGAGCGCGCGCTCAACATCCAGCGGGTGCTGACGCAGCTGGTGCTGGATGGCGGTGACCTGCAGCAACTGGCCAACACCCTCGCCGGCCTCATCGATCAGTCGGTCAGCATCGAGAACGAACGCTTCGAGGCGCTCGCCAGCGCCAACATCAGCATTTTCGACGAGGCACGCCGCTACACCCTGCGCGAGGGCCGTACCGATCCGCGCCTCGTGCGCGCCCTGCGCGAACGCGGCGACCTTGCCACCATTCGCAGCACCCTGCGTCCACTGGCGCTGCCGGCGCTGCCCGCAGTCGGCCTCGAGATGGAGCGCATCCTCGCGCCCGTCGTCGTCCATGGGGACATCTACGGCTACGTCTGGATCATCGCCGACGACCGACCGCTGACCGACATCGACCACATGGCCATCGAAAGCGGCGCCACCATCGCCGCTCTGATGATGTTGCACCAGGAAGCTGTGCAAGGCGCCGAGATGTCATTGAAAGGCAGCTTCTTCGCGCGCCTGATCGAGGGTGGCGACGGGCAGAATGCCCTGCTGGCCGACCAGGCCCTGCGCTTCGGCATCGACCTCGCCGCGCCCTACCGCCTCTTGCTGGTGGCGCCGCCGGAACGTCAGCAGCTGCTACACGTACAGCGCCGCATCCATCAGCTGGCGGCGCGCGAAGCCTGGCAGGCGGTCGTCGGCCAGTTCGCCGGCCAGGTGCTGCTGCTGACGCCGGCGGACAGGCCGCATGAGGACATCAGCGCGCAGTTGCGACGCCTGCGTCTGGGCAAGGGCCTGCGCATCTGCGTCAGTCCGGCGCAGCGCGACGCCGCCAACGTGCCGCTCGCCCACAGCCAGTGTCAGCAGGCGCTGCAGATCGCGCGCCGCCTTGAGCTGCCCCTGGTGACTGAATACGCGGGCCTCGGTTACCTGCTCACGTTATGGCAGGCCGGGCCCCAGGAACTGGCGCACAGCCCGCATCGGGAGGCGCTGCGCCAGCTGCAGCAGGAGGAGCAGGCGGACCTGTTCCACACGCTCGAGACCTGGCTGGACGCCGGCGGCAACGGCGCCCGCACGGCCCGCGCGCTGCACATCCACCGCAGCACGCTCAACTATCGCCTGCAACGCATCCGCAGCATCTGCGGCGACCCGCTCAGCGAGCCTGCCGCCCGGCTCGACCTGCAGCTCGCGCTCAAACAGCTGCGCCTCTTCGGCTAAAGCCAGCCCAACCCGTTACACAGCATTGAGACAGCTGCGTCGCCGCCGTGCGCTGGTGTTGCCCTTTGCTTGACCAACAAGCACTTGCGAACGTTATGTCCCGATTTTGTTCGCATCTGGTCAAAATCGCCTACCCTGTACCTGACGCGCCATGGCTGCCCGGCGACCATGGATTCCGGGACCTGAATCCAGGCAGCAATTCAGCGACATTGCGCTGACCAGGCGCGCGCCAGGGCTGCTGCGCTGTGACCGCCACATCAGGCTAAATGCATTAGCGTCATAGAACACAGTGTTGAGGTACACTGGCCGCCTGCCTTGACCCAGTGTTAAGGTCGCCCTTCGGGGCGTGGTTTCATCATTGTGGCCTCCTCGCACCCCCCGACACCGCGTCCGGCGGGCGTGTTTTTTGCATCGCGAGGAGGCGAATCCAGGAGTCGTTTTCTGTATGCCGCGCTGCTGGTCGCCCTGGCTGCCGCTGTCCTGCACGTCACGGGCACGCAGAACGCTTCACTGGCACAGGAGGAATGGCGTGGCATTCGCGTGGCGGCCGAGAACCGCTGCGCGCCCTACGATCGCGATGACTACCCCTACTCCCAGTCCCTCGAGCTGGACATCATCGCGCGCGAGGGCGGCAACACTTGCAGCCCCTATACCAACGAGTGCTTCGACTCACGATTTGATACGGATATTGAGCACATCGTCGCCGTGTCAGAGGCGCACGACAGCGGTCTCTGCGCCGCCAGCGCCGCCATCAAGCGGCAGTTCTCCTCCGACCTGCGCAACCTGACCCTGGCCTCTCCCGGGTTGAACCGCAACCAGAAGCGGGCGAAAGACGCGGCCGACTGGATGCCCGCCCAAAATCGCTGCTAGTTCGCCAACCAGATCGTCACCGTGCGCCGCGCCTACAACCTGACCATCGACCAGCGCGAAGCCAATGCGCTGGACCGCGTACTCGCCACCTGTGGTGCGACTGTTCCCGCGGATACGACCGTGGATCAGCCGACCGAAACGGTCTGGGTCGTCACCCACAGTAGCACGGTGAACGCGCGTGCCTGCGCGGACACTGACAACACAGTCTGCGCCATTGTCACCACCTTCAGCAGCGGCCAGGCGCTGGACGTCATCGAGCAGGTGGAGGGCGCGGCCTGGAACGACGACACGCGCTGGCTGCAGGTCCGCCACGGGGACGCCGAAGTATTTGTCCACGCATCACTCGCGGGCATGGTCACGCCAACGCCGACGCCTGTACCAACGGCCACGCCTTCGAGCGGCAGCGCGCCAACGGTCAACATCAATCAGGCGACGACCACTTACTACGTGATCGCGCCGGTCAGCGCCAACGCGCGCAGTTGCCCGCGCACCACTTGCAACGTGGTCACCAGCTTCGCGCGCGGCGCGGAGGTCAACGTGTTGCAACGCGTCGCCGGCGATTCAGTCAGCGGCAATTCGAACTGGCAGGCGGTGAAGCACAACAATGCGGTGATCTACGTCCACGCGCCCCTGCTGTCGCAGACCCGGCCGCGCCCGACCAGTACGCCGGCGCCGCGCCCGGTAACGCGTTCGCAGCAACCGGCGCCACAGCAACAGCAGCAACAACCAGCCCAGGTCAGCGTGTTACCGACCACCGTGCCCGGTCCGCAGTTCAGCTGCAACTGCTCAAAAACCTGCGGCGCCATGGCCTCCTGCCAGGAAGCCTACTTTCAGCTGAACCAGTGCGGCTGTTCACGCCGCGACTCCGACAGTGACGGCGTGCCCTGCGAAAGCATCTGCCCGGGCGGCTGAGATGATCCGAAAGAGGAGATGCTTGTGATGCACATTTCACGGCGCGCCAAAGTGCTTTCGCTGGCTGCGGCTGCCTGCTACTCAGCAATACCGGTTTGGTCCTTCTGATTCTGTTTTTGGTTGCGACTTCACAGCCCACCACAGACAGACTGTCACCTGCGACGTTGTTTGCTCCCCCTGCGCTAACTAGCGCAGCAGAGCGATTCGCACCCCGGCATATTGTGGCGACCGTTGCTGCCCTGGCTACTGAAGTGCACATCATTTTCCTGAATTCGGAAGCTGTCGCTCCTGCACAGACCGTGGCATCCAGGCCATCGTCATCGACCGCAACAACATTCTCAACTGAGCCAACGGCCACATCGCGGCCACATCGCGGCCACGGGGACATTGACACCCGAGCCAACGGCCACATCACGGCCAACTTCGACGCCCCAGTCGACAGCGACACCAACACCCAGGCCAACTTCCACGCCACGACCGACCGCCACGCGGGTAGTCAGCAGCGCGCCTGCCGTAAACCTGAACCAGGCGACCACCCGTTACCTCATCGTCGCGCCCGGCCGTGTCAACGTGCGCAGTTGTCCGCGCACAAGCTGCAACGTGGTCACCAGCTTCGCGCGCGGCGCGGCGGTCAACGTCCTGCAGGGCGTTTCCGGCGATTCAGTCAGCGGCAATTCGAGCTGGCAGGCGGTGAAGCACAACAATGCGGTGGTCTACATCCACGCGCCCCTACTCTCCCGGACGCGACCACTACCTCAGCAAGCTCAAGCTGCGCAGCCTGCAGCAGCACAACCACAACAAGCTCAACCGGCTCAGGTCAGCGCGCCGCCAACCACTGTGCCGGGCCCGCAGTTCAGCTGCAACTGTTCAAAGACCTGCACTCAGATGGCCTCCTGCGCAGAAGCCTACTTCCAGTTGAATCAGTGCGGCTGTGGCAGACGTGACGGGGACAACGACGGCGTGCCCTGCGAAAGCATCTGCGGAGGCGGCTGAACGAGGCAGTGATGAAGCCGGGATGATGCGTTTTCCAGCTGGCAAGGTGATCGTCGGGTGATGTCCAGATGCGGTTGTGTGGTGCTCATGGCACTTGGCGCAATTCTGCTTGTGATGCTGTTTTCTTCCTCATCACGTACATCCAATTCAACATCTGTCACCACGCGACGTTCCGCAGTAAACGTCAGAAGCTCATCCGCTTCCACGTCCGCACGCTCACAATCCGGGACTACTACAACGCAATACATTTCCGCCGGGTCAAATGCCAACGTTCGTTCCTGTCCGCGAACCAGTTGCGCAGCGGTGCAATCCCTCGCGAGCGGAACCAGAATCACATCTACCGGGCAGGTCGAGGGCGAATTCGTCCTGGGCAGCAGCAAATGGACGCGGATTCTGCTGAACAACAATGAGGCATTTGTCCACAGCGCGTTGGTCAGCCGCATTCGACCGTCGACCACAGCGCGGCCAACAGCCACGACTGTCTCACGGTCGGTCGGCCGTGCGCCCAATGTCAACTTAAACCAGACGACCACCACTTACTACGTGATTGCGTCAGTCCGTGCCAACGCGCGCAGTTGCCCGCGTACCAGTTGCGATGTGATCACCAGCTTTGCGCGCGGAGCGGCGGTCAACGTGTTGCAACGAGTCACAGGCGAATCTGTCAGTGGCAACGCCTTCTGGCAGGCGGTCAAACACAGCAGCGCTGTGGTCTACATCCACGACTCCCTGCTTTCCCGCAATCAGCCACCTCCGGCACAGCCGACGCCACAGCAGCCTGCATCCGATGCACGTTCTGCCTATCCTGGTTTGAACTGCGGGCAGATTCGTGAACTGAATGGCGACGGTAACTTTACCCGTGATCATCCTGCCTACAGCAACAGAAGAGACGGCAACAATGACGGAGTCGCCTGTGAGTTGTAACTGCTGACGCGGGAGAGGAGCCCCCTCCTCTCCCGCCGTGCTACAATCTGGCGGGAAGCCAGTTGCCGCAGGCCGACCGCGGCAAGCTCGCCTCATGTCCGATGAACGGAAGCGGCGCATACGCGACACCTGCGGCGACCCGCCCGCAAGGCCCGCTGCCCCACTCGACCTGCAACTCGCTCAAACGATTGCGCCGCTTCGGGCAATCTGGCGCAGCGTCTGTCGGTGTAAAGTACAGGGAGAATTCCGTGATTCGCTCATTCGCAATCCTGCTGCTGGCACTGGCCGGCACCGGCGCGCTGCAGGCGCAGGACCGCTGGCTTGACCTGACCGTCGCCCCTGAAGCGCGTTGCGCGCCTTTCAACCCTGCTGACTATCCCGTCCCCCGCTCCATTAAGTCGCAGGTGATTGACAATCGGGGCGGAACGATTTGCAGTCCCTACACCAACGAGTGCTTTAATACGGACCAGGAAACGGTGGTCGATCACGTCATCGCCCTCTCCGAGGCGCATGACAGCGGCCTTTGCGCTGCCGACAGCGCGACCAGAAGCGCCTTCGCCGCGGACCTGCGCAACCTGACCCTCGCCGCTCCCCGACTGGTACACGAGCAAAAGGTTGACGGAGACGCCAATGACTGGCTGCCGCCGCAGAACCGCTGCTGGTTCGCCGAAACCATCGTCAGGGTGCGGAAGGCTTACGGCCTGACCATCGACCTGAGCGAAGTGGATGCGCTCATCGAGGTGCTGACGGGCTGTATTTCTGAAGGTAACGTGTCAGCGGGGGTCGGGTACTTCGTCGTCAGCAGCGGCAGGGTGAACGCGCGGGCCTGCCCTGCCACAAGTTGCGCGATCGTCACCAGCTTCCGCAGCGGTCAGGCGCTGGACGTGACCGGGCAAGTGGCCGGCACGGCCTGGCGCGGCGATGCGCGCTGGCTGAAGGTACGCCACGCAGGGAGCGAGGTCTTCGTACACGCCTCCCTTGCCGGTACGACCACATCATCAGTGACGCCGCATCAGATTGACACGACAGCCACGGGGACGGTCAGCCAGGCGCCGGTCGTCGACCCCGATCAGGTAACCATCCCGTTCTTTGTCGTCGCTCAGCGTTATGCCAACGCGCGCGCTTGCCCGGACACGAATTGCGCTGTGATCACCGGTCTCGCGCGCGGCACGGCGGTGGACGTCCTGCAGCGCGTCTCCGGCGAGTCCGTAAACGGTGACGCGAACTGGCAGGCGGTGAAACACGACGACGACGTGGTCTTCGTCCACGCCCCTCTGCTGTCGCGCAGCGAGCCGGCCCCGGTGGCGCCGGCGCCACAACCCCGTCCACAACAGGCGGCCCCGGCAGAGCAACCGGCCCGGGTCAGCGCGCCGGCTATCGGCGGCAGCTTTGCGCTCGGCGGCCAGGCCCTCAGCTTTGCCTTCCCCAATCACATGCACGCCGCGCGCATGACCTGGGTCAAACGCCAGGTCCGCTATCACCGCGGCGATGACGCTGCCAACGTCGGGGGCGTCATCGGCCAGGCCCATGGCGCCGGCTTCCGCGTCCTCCTCAGTATCGTCGGCGAGCCCGATCAGATGGCGCCTGACCCCACCGGCTATACCCGGGACTTCGTCAACTTCCTCGGCGGCGTCGCCTCTCTCGGCCCCAATGCCATAGAGGTCTGGAACGAGCAGAACATCAGCCGCGAGTGGCCCAACGGTCAGATCAGCCCCCGGGCCTATACCTCCATGCTCAGCGCCGCCTGGAATGCCATCAAGGCCGCCAACCCCAACGTCATGGTCATCAGCGGCGCCCCCGCCCCCACCGGCTTCTTCGGCGGTGGCTGTGGCGGTTCCGGCTGCGATGACCTGCCCTTCATCCGCGGCATGGCCGCGGCCGGTGCCGCCAGCTACATGGACTGCGTCGGCGTCCACTACAACGAGGGTATCCTCAGCCCGGACGCCCGCAGTGGCGACCCGCGCGGCAACAGCGGCCACTACACCCGCTACTACCCTCGCATGTTCGAAACCTACGCCGCCACCTTCCCCGGCAAGCCCCTCTGCTTCACCGAACTCGGGTACCTCAGTGGCGAGGGCTTCGGACCCCTCCCCGTTGGCTTCGCCTGGGCGGGCAACGTCACCGTCGCCGACCAGGCCAACTGGCTCGGGCGCGTCGTCACCCTCGCCCGTAACAGCGGCCGCGTCCGCCTGCTCATCGTCTGGAACGTCGACGCCATCCGCTACGACTCCGACCCCCAAGCTGGCTATGCCATCGTGCGCCCTGGCGACGATTGCTCCGCCTGCGGCAGCCTCGCCGCCGCCATGGGCTAGGCACCCGCTGGCGGGCTGCAGCCCGCGGCGGCATTCACCAGGGCGCTCCTCACAGGGCGCCCTGGTGTGGTGCCCGCCGGTCCCGGCACCTCAGGGTCAGCAACAACCTGCCCACCAGGCTGGGAAACCACGCAGGGCGCGCCGTGCTACAATCCAGCCCTGAGCCAGTTGCCGGAGGCCGCCCATGCCCGCACAAGACGAACTGAACCAGCGCATCGGCGTGCTCACGCGCCGCGAGACCGAGGCGCGCATCCTCGCGCCGCTGATCGAGGCGCTGGGCGAGGAATTTGGACGGGAGCGCGTGCTCAAAGTCCTGCGCGAGACCATCATCAAGATTGCGCAGGAACAAGGCGCGGCCATGGCGCAGCAGATGGGCAGCGACGACATGCAGGCCTTTGCCGACACGCTGCCCGCCTGGCAGCAGGACGACGCGCTGCGCATAGAGACGCTGCGCCAGGACGACAGCGCCTTACACTTCAACGTCACGCGCTGCCGCTACGCCGAGCTTTATCACGCGCTGGGCATCCCGGAACTGGGCTCGCTGCTCTCCTGCAACCGCGACTTCGCGCTCATCGAGGGCTTCAACGCAGATGTCCAACTGGAGCGCACGCAGACCATCATGCAGGGCGCCACTCACTGCGACTTTCGCTACACGCTGCCGGCGGCGGAAGAGAGCGCAGACCCGTGAAACTGCTCGTCGTCCCGGCCTCGCTGGACCTGCGCCAGCCCTTCAGCGCCACACCGGCCTGGTGGCAGCTGCTCAAGGCGCTGCACGAGGAAGGCACCGAAGTCATCGCCTGCCCCTGGCAGGGGCCGCCCATCGAGTCGCTGTGGTGGCGAGCCGCGGCCAATCCCGCGCAGTGGCAGGGCGACGTCTGGCTGGCGGCACGTAACCTGTGGCGCCGCTTCGCGGGCGCGCCGCCGCAGCTGCAGCTGGACGAGGATGACGCGCCGCCGTCCCGCGTCGCGCGCGAGCTCTGGTCCTCGCGGCTGCTGCGCCAGTTCGCGCACGCGACGATCGCGCCGCTGTGGCACGCGCATCTGGAGCGCATCCTGAGCGAGCAGCCAGACATCGACGCGCTGCTCTTCCTGACCGTGCCGCTCAACCAGCTTACGGGCGTGCCGCGCGAACTGACAAAGCAATTCGACGTGCCGGTCTTCTACTACGACGGCGACGTACCGGCCAGCCTGCCGCAGATGGGCGGCTTCGCCAGCGGCTTCCGCATCTATCAGGGGGCGCAGCCGGAGGAATACACGGCCTTCATCTGCAACAGCCTGGGCGGCGCGGTGGAGCTGCGCAAGCTGGGCGCGCGCGCGGCCTACACAGTCTACTACGGCGTGGACGAGATGGTATTCAGCCCGGCGCGCGTGCCGACGCAGGACATCGACTTCTTCTTCTACGGCCACGGCCGCGAGTATCGCTCGCTATGGATCGACGAAATGATCGCCCGGCCGGCGCTGGCCATGCCCGACGCGCGCTTCGCGGTGCGCGGCACCAACCTCGGCGAGCTCGGGCGGACGGAGCTACTGCCCTACCTCAGCTTCAGCAAGCTGCGCGAATACGTGGGGCGCAGCCGCGTCAATCTGTGCATCACGCGGCGCGCGCACGCCAGCGTGTACGGCTCCTCCAGCTCACGGCCCTTCGAGCTGGGCGGCATGGGCGCCTGCATCGTGGCCAGCCCCTACGAGGGGCTGGAGCTGTGGTTCGAGCCGGAGCGCGAAATCATCGTGGTCAATTCGGGCGAGGAAGCGCTGGAGCGCTATCGCTGGCTGCTGACGCATGATACGGAGCGGCAGCGCCTGGGCGCGGCGGCGCGGCAGCGCGTGCTGGCCGAGCACACCATGCGCCACCGCGCCCGCCAGCTGCTGGGCATCATGCGGGGTCATTTGTAGTGGCAGGACAACTGCCAATACCAACTACCCTACAAGCAATGGTGTGGGCACATAACCTTGCCGCAACATCACATGACGATGTGTTCGAGAAATGGGTCGTTACCTCACGCCAAGTTGGTTTTTCTCTTCCTGATTCTTCAATTCCGTCCACCATCCAAAGTCTTGGATGGCTTGACATGATTTTGCAAGAGATGGAGGAGAATTATATTTCAATAGAAGATAGAACTTCTGACAATGCGCAAATTGGTCTTCATATATTGTCAGAACTGTCAAATGTGTGGGTATGCAATGCTTACGAAATCGTAAGAGTGCTTATTGCACGCTGGAAGAAGATGGAAGTAGAAATCAATGAAGAGATTATAACATTAGCATTTCACCTTCGACTGATCCGAATCCCGTTAGGGAAACATGAATTTCCGAAACATCAAAAACAAACAGTTGAAATGCACATGAAAATATTCCCGGATGGTGAAACAGTTTCTTTCTACTCTTCCGATGATCCCCGCCGCTCTGCCAATCTTTCAACTGGAATTAACAAATTTCAGGGCTCTCAACAATGGCTGGTAACAGATGTGATAACAGACAAGAATAATCCTTCAAGCTACATATTGGATCGCAGAGAAATTTCAGACAGAATCCTTACCCTATTGAATCATGAGGCTGACGACAACGACTCGTCGTCAGCCCCGGATTCCGACGTCTGACTTAACAGTCAAACGCAAGTTATCAACCGAATAGCTGTGCTCACCCCCGCGCGCGCATCCAGTGCGCGTCCAGCTGTTGCTGCCAGCGCCAGGCGCTGCCGGGGCCGCTGCCACTTGCCAGCAACGTGTCGTGTTGCGTCGCGGCGGGCGCTTCGCCCGTCGCCCGTCGGACCAGACCCTGCGCGCGTGTCCGGTGCGATATCCAGTTTCCGCGCAGCAGACTGACCGTTGCCATTTTGTTGCCTCCATTTCTCATACGTCCTGTCTTCATTACGCGACAGATAGCAGTCCGGTTCAAGAGTCCAAGCAGTCCATCCACGACGTTTTTCGGCGTTCTTACGGCGTTCCAACACTTGCCGCGTCCACGCCGCTCCAGTAGGCTGGGCGCCATGATTAAGCGCCCACAACCCATCCTGACTGACGCCAGCAATCCCTTTGCCAACCGCACCCTGCGCGAGCGCCTGCCCGCCATCCTGCGCGAGACGCGGGCGCTCAATCCCGACTATTCACCGCGTATTCACGACGCCATTCAGCGCCTGCACGACGAGCTGGTGGGTGACACGAAAATTCGCCTGATCGAAACGCCCGCGCCCGATTACGACGACTGGCAGGCGGCCTGGTTCCCGTTCCGCGAAGCGACCTGGCAGCGCTGCCAGTGGTTCTTCGCCGAGGTCTATCACTATCGTCTGTTGATGGAGGCTGTGCGCTGGTGGGAAACGGGCCGTGATCCCTTCGCGCCGAAGAAGGCTGAAGAATACGCCGGCGCTGCCCACCGGGAGTTGCTGGCGCGCGCCGTGGCGGCGGAGGGCTCACGTGAGGAACGGCTGGCGACGCTGCTGGAGCTGGCCGTCTGGGGCAACCGCATCGACCTCAGCTACGCGGTCTCCTCCGCGCATGGCAGCCAGGCCGGCGCCGAAGACCTGCTCGTCGATGAGCGCGCGCGCGTCATCGCGCATCTGCTGCGCGAGCCGGGTGAGGTGCACATCATCGCCGACAACGCCGGCAGCGAGCTGAGCATGGACCTGGCACTGGCGGCACTGCTGCTGACTGAAGACCTGGCGCCGCAGGTCGTCCTGCACCTCAAACTGCATCCCACCTTCGTAAGCGACGCCACCGTCACTGACGTGCTGGGCTTCCTCGCCATGTTGCGCGCAGGGACACAGGAGCGCGACGCCCGCCAGTTCGGCGCGCAACTGGAGTCATTGCTGGAACAGGGGCGGCTGCGCCTGGCGCCCGACGCCTGGTGGAACAGCACGGCCTTCCTCTACGCGCTGCCGCCGCGCCTGCAGTTGCAGTTCGCCAACGCGCGTCTGGCCATCATCAAGGGCGACGCCAACTACCGGCGCATGGTCTACGACAGCATCTGGCCGACAGAGACTCCGCTGCGCGACGTCGCCGGCCACTTCCCCTGCCCACTGCTGGCCCTGCGCGCGCTCAAGAGCGATCCGGTCGTAGGCCTGGCGCCGGGACTGGCAGAGCAGCTGGACGCGCTCGACGCGGACTGGCGCGTCAACGGCAAGCGCGCCGTCCTGCAGAGCACGCTGCCGCTGTAGGGACGAGCGTCAGCCCTCCCCGTATTCGCGCCAGGGAATGAAGCGCTCGCGATAGACGAGGTCCTGCCAGTAGCGACGCTTGCCTGGCTTCATCACAAAGGACGGGTTCGGCTGTGGATGCCCCACGCAGAGCACCATCCAGGGCGTGAAGCGGTCCGGCAGGTTGAGGATCTTGCGCAGGGCGGGCACGTTGAAGGAGGTCACCGGCCCGGACGCCAGGCCCAGCGAATGCGCCGCCAGCGCCATGGTCTGCGCCGCCTGGCCCACGTCCATCAGGAAGACGGGGTCATCCGCCTGCTCGTCGATATAGGTGGGGAAGTCGCGCCGGTCCACACACGCGAAAATGTATGTCGGCGCGTTCGAATAGATGCCCGGCGAGACGCGGCGAATTAACTCAATCAGTTCCGGGTCTTGCACCACCAGAAAGCGGTTGGGCAGGTGGTTGCTGCCGGTCGGCGACCAGCGGGCAGCCTCGAGGATGATTTCCAGGTCCGCTTCCGAGACCTGTTCATCGGTCATTTCGCGCACGACGCGACGCGTTTTGATGTTGTCCAGCACCGGGTTGCTCATGCCTCATCTCCCGTCGTCAGTCCGGCGCGCGCGACCAGGCACTCGCCCAGCGCCTCGTTCAGCTCGACCACGATCGCCTTGTACTGGTCCCGTCTCGTGGTGAGCGTGTGCGAGACCGGGATGCGCTCGAGGGCCACTTCCAGCAGCGTGCGCAGCTCCGGCGAGACGTCATCAATCACCATGGCGGCCAGGCGCTCGGCGGCGGTCAACTGGCGCAACGGCCCGTAAAGCGCCGGCTCGCGCAGGAGCAGCAGCGAACAACTTAAGAACAGCGTCATCATCTCGACAACCTGGTCTTCCGTCAGGAATTTCCGTTCCTCATCCATGGGCACCTCCTCCACTGCGGGAAGTATGACACGCAGCACGTCCTCCGGCGACCCTGTGGTACACTCACCATGCTCAACTCGTAGCGGACGAGACGTACCGGTTTCCCATGCTCGATCAACTACCACTGTTCACGAATCACATAGCCCGTTTCCCTTCCACCCGCTACCAGGGAAGCAAGGCTCGTCTTGCCAGATGGATACTGGAACAAGTTGACCAGCTTGAGTTCGAGACCTGTCTGGATGCTTTCGGCGGCACGAGTTCTATCGCATGGCAATTTAAGCAAGCCGGGAAACAGGTAACCTGCAACGATTTGTTGCGCTTCAACTACCACATCGGCCAGGCACTGGTCGAGAATTGCAGCATCCGACTTTCGGACGAGGATGTTGAAGAAATTCTGACACCTTGTCACAATCGCAACTATCCGACATTCGTGCAAAACACCTTCGCGAATATCTACTTCACGGATGAGGAAAATGCGTGGATTGATCGCACCATCACCAATATCCACTACCTCCGGAATCCCTACAAATTTGCACTGGCTTTTTTCTCACTGGCCCAGGCCTGCATAGTCAAACGACCCTACAACCTCTTCCATCGGAAAAACCTGTATCTTCGGTTCGCGGACGTCGAGCGTTCCTTCGGGAACAAAACCAGTTGGGACAGACCATTTGACGATTGGTTCCAGATCTTCGCACGGGAAGCCAACGACGCTGTTTTTGACAACCAGCTGGAGAATCGGGCACTCAACTGTGACGCGTTGATGCTGGAACCCGAGTATGACCTCGTGTACCTGGACCCGCCCTACATTTCAGGAAAGGGAACTGGAACAGACTATCGGGACTTTTATCACTTTCTGGAGGGCTTGACGATGTATGATCATTGGTCGGAACACATCGACCACAGGTCGGGGCATCGGCGCCTGCGGCGGATTCCCGATATCTGGTCAGACAAGAACCGCATCCATGAAGCCTTTGAGAGCATCTTTGACCGTTTTCAGGATTGCATCCTCGTGGTCTCCTACCGGACGGATGGTATTCCCTCAAAGCCGCAGCTCATTCAGATGCTCGGGAAGTACAAGTCAGACGTCCGGGTCGCTGACTATGGCCTGTATCAGTATGCACTTTCAACAAACAGGAACTCCGGCGAAATGCTGCTCATTGCGCAATGACAGACTTTCAGGAGAACCTTGCCCATCTTGTGGATGAGTTCCATTCGACCCTCTCCACACCGAATGGAGAATGGGCGGTCAAGGGCTTCATCGACGTGTATCGCAACATATTCACGATTTCGACTGACACCAAGGTCATCTCAAAAATCATTGAGATCATGTTGTTTCCTATCATCGCCCGATTCGCTCACCAAAACCAGCTTCGGATGCTGTTGAGCGAACACCAAAATCACTATCCCGACATCACTTTCATTGCTCCCGACAACACCCTGGTCGCGCTAGATATAAAAAGTACTTATCGAGTGAATTCAAGAACCGTCAGCGGCTTTACACTCGGGTCATTTACAGGCTATTTCCGCCAGCGCGAGACGAAGAAGAACATCGCTTTCCCCTATGGGTCTTACGAAAAACATCTCGTCCTGGGTGTGATTTACAGCCGAAGCAGCACGGTTGCTAATGAGCGCGAGATTTACACCATAGATGACCTTGAGAATATTTCATCTGTAACGAGCGATTTCGCTTTCCTGCTGCATGAAAAATGGCGTATCGCCAACGATAAACCGGGAAGTGGCAACACAAAAAACATTGGCTCCGTCAAACGAATCGACGATCTGCAGAATGGTGCAGGCCCCTTCTCTCACTACGGAGCTGATGTCTTTGACGACTACTGGACAAACTATTTGACACTGGATATGGCTCGGGCCATAGACTCCTCCCAGCCCTATCGCAATCTGGACGAATACGCACGATGGCGCAGACGCTAACAGCGAGTGAAGCCATGAACGACTGGACGCCCGTCATCGGCCTGGAAGTGCACGCCGAGCTGCAGACCGCCAGCAAGATGTTCAGCGATTGCCCGGTGGTGGACAGCGTCGAGGCGGCACCCAACAGCGCCGTGGACGCCGTCTCGCTGGGCCTGCCGGGCACCCTGCCGGTCATCAACCGTCGCGCCATGGAGTACGGCATGATGGTCGGCCTCGCGCTCAACTGCGAAATCCCGCCCTTCAACCGCTTCGACCGCAAAAGTTACTTCTATCCCGACCTGCCCAAGGGCTACCAGATCAGCCAGTACGAGCATCCGCTGGCCATCAACGGCCACGTCGATATCCAGCTGGGGGACGGCACGCGCAAGCGCATCCGCGTGCGCCGCGCCCACATGGAAGAGGACACCGGCAAGTTGACGCACGTCGCGGGCGGCTTCAGCCTTGTCGATTACAATCGCGCCGGCGTGCCGCTGCTGGAAATCGTGACCGAGCCCGACCTGGCCAGCGCGGCCGAAGCCGAGGCCTACGCGCGCAGCCTGAGCGGCATCCTGCGCTGGCTGGGTGTCAACAGCGGCGACATGTCGAAGGGCGTGCTGCGCTTCGAGGCCAACGTCAGCCTGCGCCAAAGCGGCGACGCCGAACTGCGCACGCGTACCGAAATCAAGAACCTCAACAGCATCCGCCACATGACGCGCGCCATCGAGAGCGAGCTGAAGCGTCAGCAGCGACTTTACGAACAGGGCGACACCGTGCGCCAGGCTACGCTCGGCTGGGACGAGGACGCGCAGCGCATCGTCGTGCAGCGTTACAAGGAACGCGCCGACGAGTATCGTTACTTCCCGGAGCCGGACCTGCCCGTCGTTGAGGTCAGCGCGGCCTGGGTCGATGAGATACGCGCGCGCATCCCCGAGTTGCCGGAAGCGCGCAGTCAACGCTTGATGGCAGAGCACGGCCTCGCGGCGACCGACGCGCAGCAGCTGGTGACGGAGCGGGCTGTCGCGGACTTCTATGAGGCGGCGCTGCAATCCGGCGCAGAGCCGCAGACCTGCGCAAGGTGGATTTGCGGCGCACTCTTCGCGCTGATGAACGCCCGCGAAACTCCGCGCGAGGACATCGGCCAGCTGCGTTTCAGCGCCGCGCACTTCGCTGCCCTGCTGCGCATGGTGAGCGAGGGCGCGCTCAACCGCGGCACGGCGACGACGGTGCTGGAAACCATGTGGGACACTGGCGCGGAGCCGCAGCAGATCGTGCGCGAACGTGGCCTGGCGCAAATCTCTGACAGCAACGTCATCGAAGACACCGTCGACCAGGTGCTGGCGCAGCAAGCGCAACTGGTGGCGCGCTATCAGGCGGGTGAAACGAAGCTGATGGGCGCGCTGATGGGCCTGGCGATGAAGGCCCTGCGCGGCCAGGGCAATCCGGCCGCCGTGCGCGCGGCGCTGCAGGCCCGCCTCGACGCGGAGTAGCTGTTTCTCAGTAGCCCGCGCGCAACAGCAACCAGGCGACCGCCGTCATACCCGCCAGCAACACGGCGCCGTAGAGCAGCAGGCTGCGCAGTACGCGCCCCTCGTCGCCGCGACCGATGCCGACCGTGCTGGCCCCCACCAGTATCTTGGCCGGCGCCATCATGCTGGCAATGGCCGCCGACGCCGTCTGCAAGGCCAGTACCAGCGACACGCTCAACCCCATCAACTGCGCGCTGTCCAGCTGCAGGCCGGCGAAAACCGCGTTGGAATTGGTGTTGCTGCCGGTCATGAAGGCGCCCAGCGCGCCAATCAGCGTACCGACGACGGCGTACCAGTCGGGCGCGACCGCGCGGCTCAGCCACTCGGCCAGGGTACGCGTCATGCCGGCGTTCTGCATCACGGTCGCCATGGCCACCATCGCGAGGATACCGATGGCCGGCCGCATGCCCTTCTGACGCACGCCCCCCAGCACTGCGCGCGCCGCGCCGCGCCCCAGCCAGCCGCGCGCGCGAAAGAGCCAGAAGGCCAGCAGCGTGCTGTAGAGCAGCACCGAGCCCGTATGAACCAGCAGCGGGATGCCGACGCCCGGCGCCGGCGTCGCGGGCGTCACCCAGCCCAGCGTGGTCTCCAGCTGCGGGATATGGATGGAAGGACGCAGCTGACCGAGGAAGGCCTTTACCGGCTGCACACCAATCAGCCCCACAGCGAGGACGATCAGGATGACGTAGGGCGCGATCGCCAGACGCAGCGGCGGCCCGACAGCCTGGCCGGAAGCGGCGACGCTGCCCACGCCGCGCCAGCGGCGCCAGCGCGTGACCCACAGCCCGGTCAACAGGCCCGCCATGCCGGCGCAGGCCGAAGCGATGTTCCACAGGCCGGCGACCGCCACCAGATACTGCACCACAGCCATCACCAGGCCGATGACCAGCACCGCCGGCAGCGCCCGCCACAGTCCGCGCAGGCCGCCCGCCGCGTGCGCCGCCAACGCGCCGCAGCCCGGCGCGGCCAGGCCCAGCAGAATCGCCGTGGGCGGCGCCAGCAAGGCTGACGGCTGCCCGGTTACGCCGATCAATGCGATGAAGGAGGAGCCCAGCGAGCCAAAGGTCACCGCCCAGGCGTGGCCGATGAAGGGCACGATCACCGCCGTCAGCGGCGACAGGCCGAGGCCGACCAGCAGCGGCGCAGTAACCGCGATGGGTACGCCGAAGCCGCCCACGCCCTGCAGGAAGGAGGCGAAAACCCAGCCCGTCAGCAGCACACGCAGCACTCTGTCACCGGTCAGGCCGCCGAACCCTGCGGCAATCACGTTAAGCGCGCCGGCCGCATGCACCACCTGATAGAGCGCCAGCGCGGCCCACACGATGAACACCACGTCGATCGTCAGCACGAGGGCGCGCAGATGTGCGTAAAGCAGCAGCTCGCCACCCGCGCCGAAGCGCAGCACGGCAATCAGCAGCGCGACCAGCCAGCCAGCCGGACCAGCCTTCGCACCGCCCATGCGCAGGCCAGTCATCAGCACCAGCACGGTCAGGGGCGGCGCCGCCGCCAAGGCGACGTTCAGGGGGTCAACAGGCATGCGGGGACTATACACCTGCGCCTGGGCCCTGTCAGGCGCGGCCTGGCTTGCGCGCGCGCAGGAAGGCGATGCTGGCCGCGGCGCCGGCCCGGGCGCGCGGGTCCGCCGGATCACTGAACATGTTGGGGATGCGGCGCAGTTCCGCCTGCTCAATGATCAGCTCCGGCAGCGCCGCGGCAAGCTCCGCCGCTGTGGTCAGTTCCTCCGCCTCAATGCCCCAGACTGCGCTCATCGAGCGGTCCCATTCGGCGACGAGCAGAATGCCGCCGGGACGAAGCGCCTGGGCGGCCTTGCGCAGCATGCCCTGGCCCGCTGCGCCGGCAGGCAGGGCGTAGGTGCTGATGACCAGATCGTAGCGCGCGTCCGGTTGCCAGTCGCTGAAATCGGCGCAGAGGAAGCGGGCGTCGAGGCCCTGGCTGCGCGCCGCCGCTCTGGCCAGCGCGATGGCGCTCGCGGCGCAATCAACGCCGGTGACCTGCCAGCCGGCTGCGGCCAGCGCCAGCGCGTTGGCGCCGTTGCCGCAGCCAAGGTCCAGGACGCGCCCCGGCCCCAGCGTCGCCACTTCGCGCTGCAGCACGCGCTCAGCCACCATCACCTGGTCGGCGTCACTGCGCCAGATTTCGTCCCAGAACGCTGCGTCCATGTGTTTCGCTCCCTGTCCCGCCGCAGGTATAGCGCAGCAGAGCCCGCCAGGGCAATATAGCGCGCATCACAGCCGGAGCGACGCATATGAGCCTGGCCGTCCTCGCGCGACAACTCGGGGAAGCGGAAGACAATGCCGAACGACAGCAACTGGCGCTGGAGTTGCTGGCGCGCAGCCGCCGGCGCGAGCTGGTCGACGCGGCCCTGCGGGCGCTGGAGGGCAGCGACCCCGGCGACGAGACGCGGCCGCTGCTGCGCGAACGCGCACTGTACTACTTCGAAGAAACGCAGCGGGATAACGGCGCCCTCATCCGCGAGCAGCTCTTGCGCCTGCTGCTGCAGATCGGCCATCCCGACGAGCAGGACCTCTGGCTGCGCGCGCTGCACTGCTACGAAATCGAGCCCATGATGGGCGAGGTCACGCAGAATCTGCGCGCCATCGGCCTCGTCGGCCTGGCCGAACACGCGCCCGAACTGGCGCAGCTGCACGCGACGCGCCTGCTGCACGAACTCGAGTCCGCCTCGCGTTTCAACAGCGAACCGGCGCTGACCGCGCTCAACCTGCTGGCGCAACAGAAGCAGCCGCTGGTGATCTATGGCTGGCTGCTGGCCAGCGCCGCAGAAGCGCTGGAGCTCGCGCTCGACGAGCTGGTGGGCCGGGCGCTGGAATCGCTGGGCGCGGACTTCCCGCCCGGGCTCTATCGTCCGCTGCTGGAGCAATTCGCCGGGCGCGACCGGGCGCTGGTGAGCATGGGCCTGGCGACGCACGTCGTCGAGAGCCGCGCGCAGTCGCTCTACGATGGACTGGAGACGATACTGACGCGCACGCGCCACGACGAACTGCACAACTATATCGTGGTGCTGCTGGCCGGTTCGCGTGAACCGGAGCTGGAGCGGCGTCTGCTGGCGCTGGCCCGCCTCAGTCCACCGCCGCACCGTCAGCACTTCCTCGCGGCGCTGGAATTGCTGCCCGGTCAGCCGGACGCGGAACTACAGGCCTGGCTGCGTCAGCGGCAAGGGCAGCGCGATTGAGGGTTTGCAAGCATCCAGTGCACATCGTAAACTAGTTTCGCGTTACCAGCTCAAGTGTGCTCCAAAAGGTACCTTGAAGACTTTCCCCTCCCTTACTGTGGTTTAGAAAATTGACTTTAACGGTCGCAAGGCCCTTCGCAAGGACAGGTAAATTGTCGCAGTTGATGGATTCTGTCGACGCGGTCAATCTCCTTGAGCGACTTGATCTTGAGCGGCTGGGGACCTCAAACCGCCTGGCTGCTGATCCAAAGCGGCGTGCAGAACTTGGGCAATATTTCACGCCGGAGACTGTGGCCCGCTTTATGGCAGGAATGCTCCAGGTCGATATTCCCACAGACACAATTCACATTCTGGACGCAGGTGGAGGTAGTGGCATCCTCACCGCCGCTACCATCGCGGAACTCTGTACCAGATCGCAGCTTAACCGACCGAAAAAACTACACGCTACGATATGGGAAATCGACGAGCAGTTCACCACAGATATTGCGCGAACCTTGGGGCATTGTCACACCATTTGCAACCAAGCGGGAATTGAGTTCGCCGGCGAACTTCACCAGGGGAATTTTATTCTCGACGCCGTCAACCTGATTCACGGTAAGAGCCTTTTTGCTCCCGTGGACCCCGCTCACTTCAACGTAGCAATTCTAAACCCACCCTACCGGAAACTCAGAGGGGACAGCGTAGAGCGTTCGCGGCTGCGTTCCGTCGGTATAGAAACAAGTAACCTCTACTCGGCCTTTGTCTGGCTTGCTCTCAAACTCCTCAAAGATAGTGGCGAGCTCGTGGCGATTACGCCGCGCAGCTTTATGAATGGCTCATATTTCCGCCCATTCCGTCGCGCGCTCACCCAAAACCTTGCTTTCCGGCACGTTCATGTCTACGACACTCGCAACACCGCTTTCGCGAGTGAAGACGTCCTTCAAGAGAATGTTATCTTTCATGGCATCCGTAACGGAGAACACGAAAATATTAAAGTCACAACCTCGGCCAGCCCCGCCGACACTGGTCTAACCGAGAGAATCGTCGACCCGGTCGAGCTCATCTTGCCTCACGATTCGGAATATGTGTTGCGGCTCGTTCCAGACGAAACGAATGCCCGGATTGCCAAAGCATTACAAGACCTCCCTTATACACTGGCCGATCTTGGAGTCATTGTTTCCACTGGTCGCGTAGTTTCGTTCAGAGCCAAGGAACGCCTGCGGGCCGAAGCCGGGGTGGATGATATTCCTCTTGTTTTCCCCCGACATTTCGCCAATGGATTCGTGTCCTGGCCAAAATATTCAGGAACAAAACCCAATGCCCTGACGAAATCAATTCATGCCGACCACCTCCTGTTGCCCAGAGGGTGGTATGTCCTTGTAAACCGCTTCACTGCAAAAGAAGCGCGGCGGCGTGTTGTCGCCGCGCTCTACGATCCAGCCCGAATCGATTCCAAGAGAGTCGCTTTCGACAACAAACTGAACGTCCTGCATCGTCAAAACGCGGGGCTCTCTGAAGGACTAGCCAAAGGTCTTGCGGCTTTCCTAAACAGTACAGCGGTCGATATGTATTTCCGCCAGTTCAGCGGCCACACCCAGGTCAACGCGGCAGACCTGCGTTCGCTGTGTTTTCCGAGTTTTGACGAACTCGAATATCTGGGGCGTTTTGTCGGCGACAAAATGCCAGCAGAAGACGAGATAAACATATTGGCTGAAGAGGTTATCCCTGCCATGAAGAAAGTCAGTGGCTCGATAGCAGCGCAGAGGAAAGTTCAGGGCGCGGAAGACATTCTACAATCCCTGAGGGCACCAGCGGGCCAACGCAACGAGCGGTCGGCACTCACGCTGCTCGGTCTGCTCGATCTTTCCCCAATGGACCCTTGGTCAGCAGCCGGAGAGCCTCTTTTCGGAGTAACGCAGTTGATGAACTGGATGAGGGCGAATTATGACAAGGATTACATGCCTAACACGCGTGAAACGATTCGCCGTTCCACGCTGCACCAGTTCATTGAAATGGGTCTGGTAATTCGCAATCCGGATAAACCGCTTCGCGCGACCAATAGTCCCTTGACCGTCTACCAAATCAAGCCGTCTGCACTTGATCTAATTCGGCTTTTTGGCACAACGGAATGGGACACCGCATTGGCTGCTTACCTGGCATCAGTTGAGGACAATAACCGCCTTCTCGAGAAGGCGCGCCAAATGGAGCGTATACCGGTTGCGCTACCGGACGGCCAGACACTTTTGCTTTCCGCTGGCGGACAAAATGTGCTTGTCAGGGAGATTGTCGAGCAATTCGCCCCGCGCTTCACACCCGGCGGAAACCTACTCTACCTGGGTGATACCGAAGAGAAAGACAAGTTTTATGATGTCGGCTATCTCAAACGGCTCGGCGTCGAGATTGACCCTCACGGGAAAATACCGGACGTGATCATCCACCACCTGAAACAAAACTGGCTGATTATCATCGAGGCTGTCACTTCACATGGGCCAGTAAACACTTTACGCCACAATCAACTCAAGGACCTCTTTGCAGGATCGAGCGCTGGCCTAGTTTTCGTAACAGCGTTTCTCGATCGCTCAGTGATGCGCGAATACTTGCCAGAAATTGACTGGGAGACCGAAGTTTGGGTCGCCGATGCGCCCGAACATCTGATTCACTTTGATGGCGAGCGGTTCCTCGGACCATACGAATCCGACTAAACGTTGCGGCGCTGGAGCTGTTGCCCGGTCAGCCGGACGCGGACCGCTTCCCGTTCCTCAACTACCGAATTTGACCACGATTTGGAGGTGTAGTTAAGCTTCCTGCTGTTTCTCTGAATTGCCGCCAGGCGTTCCTTGCGACTTCGCCCGTTCCTCCCGCTGTCCTGTGAATTGCGCGCAACACCATTCTCACGCAACGCGCGGGTGACCTGCTCCTCGACCACCTCGCCGACCAGTTGCTTAAGTTCCTCGCGTGTCATATCGCCAACGCGTTCCATGATTCACACCTTGTCTTTCCGACAAACTGATTGTAGCACAGGCAGAATTGGTCGCGAGCGGACCTGACCCGCTCAGTCGGAATGCGGGCCTGGTTCCCCGCGCGCGGTGCTGCCATTGGCAGGGCGCGACAGGCGGCGGCGGGCGCGTTGCAGGTCCTGCTCGTGCTTGAGCAGCACCGACAGCGTGCGCTCCAGCGTGCGCCGGTCGAGCGTTTCGGCCTGCAGCGCCACCAGCGCCCTGGCCCAGTCGATGGTCTCGGAGATGCCGGGATTCTTGCGCAGGTCCAGCTCGCGCAGACCCTGCACCAGCGCCACGGCCCTGGCGGCCAGGCGCTCGTTCAGCTGCGGCACGTGCAGGCGCAGAATCTCGAGCTCGGCTTCCTGGGTGGGGTAATCGATAAAGATGTAGAGGCAGCGGCGGCGCAGGGCCTCGGAGAGCTCGCGCGTGTGGTTGCTGGTGAGCACGACGGCGGGGCGATGGCGCGCGTGGATGGTGCCCAACTCCGGCACGCTGACCTGAAACTCGCTCAGCACCTCCAGCAGGAAGGCCTCGAACTCGGAGTCGGCGCGGTCGATCTCGTCGATCAGCAGCAGCGCCGGCTCGTCGCTGGTGATGGCCTGCAGCAGGGGCCGCGCCAGCAGGAAGCGTTCGGAGAAAAAGACCTCCTCCTGGTCGGCGAGCTGGTCGGCGGCTTCCGCCAGGCTGCCGGCCGCGGCCAGCATCTCGCCCAGCTTGTCGCGCAGCAGCTGGGTGTAGAGCATCTGCCGCGCGTACTCCCATTCGTAGAGCGCGCGGCTCTCGTCCAGGCCTTCGTAACATTGCAGGCGAATGAGCCGGCGGCCGCTGGCGGCGGCCCAGGCACCGGCCAGCGCAGTTTTGCCTACGCCGGCCGGCCCTTCGGCCAGCAGGGGGCGCTGCAGTTCCTGTGCAAGGAATAGAACCGTCGTGAGCTCTTCGCTGGCGATATAGCCCTGCGCGCCCAGTGCCGAACCCAGGGCGGCGCAGTCGTCAGACATGCGAGTCGGGGAGCTTCAGGCGCAACTGCTCGTCGGTCTTGCCGAAGCGTCGCGTGCGCCGGCTGTATTCGTCCAGCGCGGCCAGCAGGTGGTCGCGGCCAAAGTCCGGCCAGTAGACCGGCGTGAAGTGATATTCGGCGTAGCTACCCTGCCACACGAGGAAGTTGCTCAGGCGCTGCTCGCCGCTGGTGCGAATGATGAGGTCGGGGTCCGGCAGGGAACTGGTGTACATGTAGCGGTCAATCAGCGCCTCGTCAATGGCTTCGGGCGGGATGCCGTCGGCGACGATGCGGCGCATGGCGCGCACGATCTCGTCCCGTCCACCGTAGTTGAGGGCCACGTTGAGGATGATGCGCCGGTTGTGGCGCGTCAGGGCAACGGCCTTGCGGATCTTGCGCTGCAGCGAGGGTGGAATGCCATCCAGCTCACCGATGTGGCGGATCTGCACGCCCTGCTCGTCCAGCTCGCGCAGCTCGCGGTCGATGACCAGTTCGAGCGTGTCCATCAGCACGCGCACCTCGGTACGCGGCCGCTTCCAGTTTTCAGTGGAGAAGGCGAAGAGCGTCAATACCTCGATGCCGAACTCGACCGCGGCGCGCAGGATTTCGCGCAGGTTTTCGGTGCCCTGACGGTGCCCGACAGCGCGTGGCAGCCCTCTGGCGCCGGCCCAGCGCCCGTTGCCGTCCATGATAATGGCGACGTGCCGCGGAATGTGTTTCGGGAGTTTGCCGTTGTGGGAAGAAGCGACCATGGTTTCCGTCATGCCGGGCCCGCGAGGGCTCAGACCTCCAGGATTTCCGTCTCCTTGACCTTGCCCAGCGCATCGATTTTGGCGATGCTGTCATCCGTGAGCTGCTGCACCTCCGTCTGGCCCTGTTTCATCTCGTCCTCGGAGATCAGCTTCTCGTGCTCAAACTCCTTCAGGTCGTCGTTGGCCGAGCGGCGGATGTTGCGCACGGACACGCGCGCATCCTCAAGGCGCCGGTTGAGCACTTTCACCAGCTCCAGGCGCCGCTCGCGCGTGAGGGGCGGCATGTTCAGGCGGATGACGTCGCCATCCGTGCCGGGCGTGGCGCCCACGTTGGCCTGCATGATGGCGCGCTCGATGCCCTTGATGGCCGCCTTGTCGTAGGGGCGGATGAGAATCTGCAGGGCTTCCGGCGTCGAGATATTGGCCAGCTGGCGCAGTTCCGATTCCTGACCGTAATATTCGACCTTGAGCCGGTCCACCAGCGCGGTGCTGGCGCGTCCGCTGCGCAGGCCCGACAGGTCCTCGCTGAGGAAGGAAAGCGTCGAGCGCATCTTCTCCCTGGCCTCGGCCATAATGTCGTCGATCATGCCCGTCCTCCTGTGCCGCGGCCGGCCACTGCCTGCTCCCGTCCTTCCCAGCCGCGCGCCTGCCAGGCGCTGTACAGCGCGATGGAGCCGACCGTGGCCACGTTCAGGCTGGCGACCTGGCCGCGCATCGGCAATGATAACAGCATATCACAGTTGTCGCGCACCAGCCGGCGCATGCCCTCGCCCTCGCTGCCCAGCACCAGTCCCAGCGCCATGTTCAGGTCTGTGTGACCCAGGGGCGGGATCTCCGCCCCGATCTCCAGCCCTACCAGCCACACATCCTGCGCCTTCAGCGCCTTCATCACGTTCACCAGGTTGGACACGCGGATGATGTTCAGATGCTCGATGGCGCCGGCCGAGGCGTTGACCACGGCGGGCGTGATGGTCACCGCGTTGCGCTGCGGCAGGAAGACGCCGTGCACGCCCACCGCGTCCGCCACGCGCAACAGGCTGCCGACGTTCTGCGGGTCCTTGAGCAGGTCCAGCAGCAGGAAGAAGGGCCGCTCGCCGCGCTCCTGCGCCAGGGCAAAGGCGTCTTCCGTTTCGGCGTAGGGATAATTGCTGACGCGCATGATGACGTTTTGGTGATTGGCGCCATCAGCCAGGTCGTCCAGGATGCGGCGCGGCACGCGGCGCAGGGGCAGGTTACGTTGCTCCACCAGCGCGATGATCTCGCCACTGCGCCCGCGCTCGTCGGCCGCATCGGCCAGCAGCAGCTGCTCGCAGCGGCGCCGGTTCGCGCGCAGGGCTTCCATCACGGCCCAGTGACCGTAGAGAAAGTCGCTCATGCTCCCTCCAGGCGCCAGACCGTGCCGTTGGGCCCGTCCTCAAGCAGGACGCCGAGGCAGGCCAGTTCATCGCGGATGCGGTCGCTGGCAGCGTAGTCGCGGTTGAGGCGGGCTTCGGCGCGCAGCGCGACGAGCAGCTCGATGAGGCCGCCCTCGCGCCGGCCGTCGCCGCCGCTCTCCTGCTCCGCCGAGGGGATGATGCCCAGCACCGCGCCGCCCAGGTCGCTGTAGAGCGCGTTGATGGCACCCAGCACGTCCAGGCCGGGCTGCGTCGGCGAATTGAGCAGCGTGTTGACCTCGCGCGTCAGCTCGTGCAGCACGGCCAACGCCCGCGGCGCGTTGAAGTCATCGTCCATCGCCGTAGCGAATTCTGCGCGCGCGCGCTCCAGGCGCGGCAGGAAGCCATTCCCGTCCGCGCTCTCCACCGCCGTGTTCAGGCGCTGCCGCGTCTGCCGCACCGCGCCATGGAGCCGCTCCTGCCCGGCGCTCGCGGCCGTCAGCGAGTCCTCGCTCCAGGTGACCGGGTTGCTGTAGTGGGCGCCGAGGATGAAGGCGCGCAGGGCTTCCGGTCGCGCCCGCGTCAGCATCTCGTGGATAGTGATGAAGTTGCCCAGACTCTTGGACATCTTGACTGCGATGCCCTCCTCATCGAGCACCATCAGGCTGCCCACCAGCAGCCAGTAGCGCGCGAAGGCAGCATGGTTGGCGCATTCGCTCTGCGCAATCTCGTTCTCGTTGTGCGGATAGATATTGTCGATGCCGCCGCCGTGGATGTCGAAGGTCGGCCCCAGGTACTTGCGCGCCATCGCCGAGCATTCGATGTGCCAGCCGGGAAAGCCGACGCCCCAGGGGCTGTCCCACTGCAGGATGTGTTCCGGCCCGGCCTGCTTCCACAGGGCGAAATCCGCCGGATTGCGTTTCTCGTCGCGCACGGCCTCGCGGCTGCCGGCCTCCTGTTCCTCCAGCACGCGGTTGGAGAGTTTGCCATAGCCCTCATGGGTGGTGACGTCGAAGTAGACGTTGCCCGCGACGGCGTAGGCATGGCCGCCGCGGATGAGCTCCTCGATCATGGCGATCTGTTCGGGGATATGCGCACTGGCGCGCGGCGAGATGTCCGGCCGGACAACGCCCAGCGCGTCCATGTCCGCGAAGTAACTGCGCGCATAGGTCTCGACGACCTGCATGGGACCGGCCTGCAGCTGGCGCGCCTTGCGCAGAATGCGATCCTCGCCGCTGTCCAGCAGATGGCCGACGTCGGTCAGGTTCTGGACGTAGAGCACATCATGCTCGCTGTAACGCAGCCAGCGAACCATTACGTCGAAGGAGACGTAGGTGCGGGCGTGGCCGATATGCGCGTCGTCGTAGACGGTGGGGCCACAGACGTACATGTTGACCTGGCCCGCGGTCAGCGCTTCAAAGGGCTGTTTGCTGCGGCCGAGCACGTTGAACAGCTGCAGTGCCATGGAGCGCTCTCTCCTCACCTCGTCAACCAGGGGCCATTCTAGCGCAGACCGGGCGCGGCTGTCAGCGCCCGCTTCAGGCCACCGGGCAGGTTGCGCACAGCGTGCGCTATACTCCACTCAGGCACCAGGCGAGGGGGCTGCGGAGCGGCCGTCCAGGAAGTGGCCGACAGCATCGTCGAGCAGATCAACGACCTGCTCTAGTTCGCACGCTTCGGGGAGGCCCGCGCGCCGGGCCTCCCTCCCTTTCACCAACCGACAGAGCCTGCGCACCTTCGTTTGATTCAGCCGCGTAAACCAGGAGGCAGCCGTGAGCGAGCGGCCCAACATCGTCATCATCATGAGCGACCAGCAGCGCGCCGACGTCTCGGCGCGCGAGGGCTTTGCGCTGGATACCACGCCCTTCCTCGACGCCCTGGCGACCGAAGGCACCTGGTTCACGCGCGCCTACACCTCCATGCCTGCCTGCCCGCGCGCGTCAGCATGTTGACCGGGCGTTACCCCGACGCCACGCGCGCCCGCACCAACCACAATGAAGAGGACGCCACATACGAGCGCGACCTTTACCAGCTGCTGCGCGCAGAGGGCTATCGCACGGCGCTCTGCGGCAAGAACCACAGTCACATCGGCCCTGACGACATGGACTGTTACCATCCGCTGGGCCATCACGGCGGCTTCGGCCCGGACCGCACGCCGAAGGAAATGGCCTTTGACGACTACCTGACCGGCCTGCGCCATCGCGCGGACTTCAACCCGGCGCCCGGCGGGCTCGAGGTACAGTGCCCCTTCCGCGCCGTCTCTTCAGCCATCGATTTCGTTGACGAAGCGGGTGACGAGCCCTTCTTCCTGTGGCTTTCATTCCCGGAGCCGCACAACCCCTACCAGGCGCCGGAGCCCTACTTTTCGCTCTTCCCGCCCGAGACGCTGCCGCCCACCCTGTCCGACGCCTCCGCGCTGGCAGCAAAGGGCTTCAAGTACCAGTGGCTGCGGCACATCGGCGAGACCGCCTTTCCCGATTACGCGGAGCAGCTGCCGCGGGCGCGCAGCAACTACTTCGGCATATTGCGCCTCATCGATGACCAGGTGCGCCGCTTCGTGGAACACCTTGATGCGCGCGGCCTGCGCGAGAACACCATCCTCTTCTTCCTCTCCGACCACGGCGACTACGTCGGCGAGTACGGCCTCGTGCGCAAGGGCGCGGAGCTGCCGGAAGTGCTGGTGCGCATCCCCTTCCAGGTCTGCGGGCCGGGCATCCAGGCGAGCCCCGAACCCCATCTGGCGCACATCAACATCGTCGACATCCTGCCCACCATCTGCGAGGCGACCGGCACAGACATGCCGCCCGGCGTGCAGGGCCGCAGCCTGTGGCCCATGCTCACCGGCGCCGACTGGCCGCGCGAGGAGTTCGCCAGCGCCTATGCCGAGCAGGGCTTTGGCGGTCTGCACTACACGGCGCATGACGATTACGATCCCTGCGAGGACGGCCTCAACGCCACGGTCAGCTTCGATGAGCTGAATGGCTGGTCGCAGAGCGGCAATCTGCGCATGCTGCGCCGCGACGACTGGAAACTGCTCTTCGACATGCAGGGGCGCGGCCAGCTCTACAACCTGGCGCAGGACCCGGTCGAGTTGAACAACCTCTATGGCGACCCCGCCTGCGCCGCCGTCCAGGGCGAGTTGCTGGCCGAACTGCTGGCCTGGACCCTGCGCGCCCAGGACCCCCTGCCGCATCCGCGCCGCCGCTACCAGTTCAAGTCCGACCCGCGCAACTACTGGTCGCCCTACCGGTAGGAAAGACGGGGTTAGTCTCACCTGAGCCTGCTTTACCCCTCTGCCTGCCTGCAGTATGCTCAGGACATCATCGCAGCCCGACACCGGAGCAAGCATCCATGGCAACTGAAACATCAATCCTGGAATCCCTGGACGTGCGGATGGCAAGGGTTGAAGGCGCCTTGCCGTATCTTGCCACCAAAGAAGACATCAGCGATCTTCGTGGCGAATTGCGCAGTGAAATCGGCTCGCTGCGGAGTGAATTACAGGGCGACATCGGCACGCTGGGCGGCAAGATGGACAAAGAGATCGGCTCGCTGCGCGGCGAGATGAGCGCAATGCGTGGCGAGATGGGCAAAATGCGCGTCGAGATTGGAGAAAATCGCGTCGAGATCAAGTCCCTACGCTGGACGATGACCTGGGCCATCTCACTCCTGGGTGTTGGTCTGGGCGCCCTGATGTTTGTGCTGCGCTAGCTGGCCGGCGTTCTTTTGACCTTACCGGTCGGACACAATTCATAATGGACCCATCGCAGCGTACGTCGGAGCACAGAGCCATGACGAGAGAAACGAACACAGGATTTCTTCAAAACAGGGTGTGGGAACTGGAAAGCAAGTTGTCCCGACAGAAAGGAAGAAACAATATCGAAGGTATCCGTTACGAAGCGATGCTCATGCGTCGGGAACTCATCATTTGGGGGTTGGCACTCGCCTTTCTCATGTGCTTTCTCTGGAAATAGAATTTTGTAGAAATATCTCTGGAACCGACCGCGCCGTGATGCACTGCGCGGTTTGTCGTTGTATGGTATGACATTGGCCAGCAGCGGGAACCTGGGGAGGAAACTCGATGGCCAGTATCCGCATCACACCCGAGCAGACGCTCGGCCGCATCAACCCCGACATCTATGGCCACTTCGCCGAGCATCTGGGCGCCTGCATCTACGAGGGCCTGTGGGTGGGCGAGGACTCGAGCATCCCCAACACCAACGGCCTGCGCAACGACGTGGTCGCGGCCCTGCGCCGCCTCGCGCCACCGGTCATTCGCTGGCCCGGCGGCTGCTTCGCCGATGACTATCACTGGCGCGACGGCATCGGCCCGCGCGAATCGCGGCCACGGCGCATCAACATCTGGTGGGGCGAGGACATCGAGACCAATCATTTCGGCACGCACGAGTTCATCGAGCTCTGCCGCCAGACCGGCGCGCAGCCCTACATCGTCGGCAACGTGGGCAGCGGCACGCCGGCCGAGCTGCGCGACTGGGTCGAATACTGCAACTTCGGCGGCGACAGTTCGCTCAGCCATGAGCGGGCCGCCAACGGCGCGGCTGAGCCCTTCGGCGTGCGCTACTGGGGCGTCGGCAACGAGAACTGGGGATGCGGCGGCGACATGGACCCCGAGGATTACGCCGTCGCCTACCGCCGCTTCAGCACTTACCTGCGCAGCTTCGGCGGCGACGAACCCTTCCTCATTGCCTGCGGCCCGAGCGGCAACGACGTCGACTGGACGCTGCGCTTCTTCGAAAAGCTGGGTCGCGCCCTGCGCCCGCGCATCGACGCCTTCGCCGCCCACTACTACGCCCGCGCCCGCGACCACAACGCCGGGAATCCCTGGTCGGCCCTGACCGGCACGGCCACCGAGTACGACGAAGCGCAGTGGTACACCCAGGTGCAGCTGGGCCTGCAAATGGAGCGCCTGGTGATGCAGCAACGCGCCGCCATGGACAGCTTCGACCCCGAGCGCCGCATAGGCCTCATCGTCGACGAATGGGGCACCTGGCATCCGCCGTCGCCGGGCCACCATCCGCGCCATCTCTGGCAGCAGAACACCATGCGCGACGCCGTGGTCGCCGCCACCACGCTGGACATCTTCAACCGCCACGCGGACAAGGTGGTGATGGCCAACATCGCCCAGACCATCAACGTGCTGCAGGCCATGGTGCTCACCGACGGCGAGCGCATGCTGGTCACGCCCAGCGGCCACGTTTACGCCATGTACCGCGCGCACCAGGGCGGCCAGAGCCTGCATACCAGTTTCGAGAGCGAGTCGCTGACCTTCACCAGCGCCGGCGCGCAGCAGGAGCTGCCTGCGCTGGCCGGCTCCGCCTCGCTGAAGGGGCGCGAGCTCACGCTCAGCGTCGTCAACTGTCACACCGATACGGCTGTCGAGGCAGAGATCGAACTCATCGGGGCGGGGGCGCGCGAGGTTGCGCTCAGCACGCTGACGGGCCCGGGCATCCACGCGCACAACCGCTTCGAGGCGCCCGATCTGGTGCAGCCGCGCACAGAAACGCTGGCGGCGAGCGGCAGCGCCTGGACGCAGCGCTTTGCGCCCGCCTCGGTCAACCTGTTGCGTATCCTGCTGTAAGCCGGAGGGATGCTACCAGAGCGTGTAGCCGCCGTCCACCACCAGGTCGTGCCCGGTGACGTAGGCGGAGGCCGCCGAGGCGAGGAAGAGGGCAGCGCCCTGCAAGTCTTCCGGCCGGCCCACGCGGCCCATGGGCGTGTTGGAGACCCACTCATCACCCATGATTGGTATGGCAAATTCCGTCATGGGCGTGACGGTGTGGCCAGGGCTAATGCAGTTGACGCGCACGCCGCGCGCGGCCCATTCCGCCGCGCAGGAGCGCGAATACTGGATGACGCCGGCCTTGGCCGCGTTGTAGTGCGAATGCAGCTGCGGACGGTTGACGATGCGCCCGGACATCGAGGCGATGTTGATGATCGAGCCGCTGCCGCGCGCCAGCATGGCGCGGCCTTCCGCGCGCGTGCTGAGGTAGATACCCTTCAGATCGACGCCCACCACCGCGTCCCAGTCGGACTCTGCCAGCTCCTCGGCGCGGCTGCGCCGGGCGATGCCCGCGCTGTTGACGGCCACGTCCAGCTGGCCCCAGGCGGCCAGCACCTGGTCGACCATCCGCTGCACCTGGTCGGCCTGCGTCACGTCCACCTCAATGGCCAGCGTCGTCGTGCCAGTTGCCGCCAGCTGCTGCGCCATGTCCTGCGCCCCTGCCAGGTTGCTGTCCGCCAGGGCCACGCGGGCACCGGCCTCCGCCAGCGCGCCGGCCAGGGAGGCGCCGATGCCGCTGCCGCCGCCGGTCACCAGGGCGCTCTGCCCGGCAAGAGAGAAACGTTCGCCGATATTTTCGCTCACGATACCCTCCGCACTGTAGCGTGATGAGGTAAGACAAAGGCCCGACAACGCCTGTCAGGCCTCTGTGCCAGGGCCCGGACTCGAACCGGGGACACCCTCATTTTCAGTGAGGTACTCTACCAGCTGAGCTACCCTGGCGCCGCGAAAACTATAGCACAGCGCCCGCCCGGCAACAAGTGGCGCGCGGGCCTTCGCCGCGGGTAGGATAGGCGCGTCATGCGGGAGGGAGCCATGAGTGATTCACGCACAGGGGGCCTGGCCGGCATCGCCGAACAGATCCGCGCCTGTCGCGAATGCAGCCTGTATGAGGGCACGAACAACGCCGTGCCCGGCAGCGGCAGCGCCTCCGCCGAAATCGTCTTCATCGGCGAGGGCCCCGGCTTCCACGAAGACCGGCGCGGCCTGCCCTTCGTCGGGCGCTCCGGCGATTACCTCGAATACCTGCTGGGCCTGATCGACATGCAACGCGACCAGGTCTTCATCACCAACGTCGTCAAGCACCGCCCGCCCGACAACCGCGACCCGCGCCCCGACGAAATCTTCGCCTGCAAGGCCTGGTTGGACGAGCAGCTGGCCATCATCCAGCCCACTGTTATCGCCACGCTGGGCCGCTTCAGCATGGCGCGCTACTTCCCCAATGAACGCATCAGCCGCATCCACGGCCAGGCGCGCTTCAGCGGCAAGCCCCTGTTGGCTTACTACCCCCTCTTCCACCCGGCGGCCGCGCTGCGCAACCCCGGCCTGCGCCGCGACATGGAAGCGGACATCCGGCGCCTGCCCGAAATCGCCGCCGAGGTGCGCAAGCGGCGCGCCGAGCAGCAGGACGCGGACGAAACGCCCACCCAGCTCAGCCTGTTCTGAGCGCGGGCGCAGTGCCCCCCAATTCTTGATATAGAATGTCTTTACAGAGACGCAGCAAGGAAAGGTGGCACACATGTACGCCAGACTGTTGTCGTTACTGCTGATTTTGTTGCTGTTACTGTCAGGGCTGCCGCTCGCCGCGCAAGAGACGATGGCAGTGAGGCCGGACAACACGGCGCCGGCCTTCGCCTGCGCAGAGGAAGATTGTGAACGCCTGGCCCTGCTGCCCGCCGGCGCCGGCGTCACGGTCATCGGCGGAGTGGAAGGTCGGGAGCTCAAGAGAAGTCCTTTATGGTACGAGGTGCAGCTGGACTGCCCCTGCTTCGATTACGAAAGCAGGAAACTGTCAGGCGCTCCTCCTGCGGATGAGGAAGGGGTGATGAGTTCGTGGAACCCCTACTGGTCACCCGACGGTACCCGCATCGCCACCGTTGTCACCGGCGACCTGTATGTCTGGGATGTACAGAGCGGCGAACGCCTGGTGAAGGAAGGACTGGAACCTTTCAGCCCGCACGATTTGGCATGGTCGCCTGACGGCTCGCGCATCGTCATCGGAGGCTATGTTTACTCCGATGATGTGCCTGAACAAAACCTGCTAATCCTGGGCGCCGACGGACAGTTGCGCACGACCCTGGACGGGCAGGACGGGATGATCCGGGGTGTGGCCTGGTCGCGCGACGGGACGCGCATCGCTGCCGTTGGTACAGAATTGCGCATTTGGGACGTACAGCGGGGTGTCTCGCTGGTCATTGTTGAGTCCTCCGCCGGAACTGTGGCCTGGTCGCCTGATGACTCACGCATCGTCGCAGGCGGTGGCATGGAGGTGGAACTTCAGGTGCGGGATGCGGCCAGCGGCGCGTTGCTCAACTCCCTGGGCAGAACCGGCCCTGTGGGGCATGTGGCCTGGTCGCCCGACGGTTTGCGTATCGCCTACACCGGCCACAAGGGAGATCGTCCCTACGGCGCCCTGTACGTTTGGGACAGAACCAGCCAGGGCCGTCCCGACTCCCTGGCCGAGTCATCCTGGGGACTTGACGCTTCGTGGTCGCCCGACGGCAGGTTCCTCGTGTCCACTGTCGACAGCGTGGTCTGGATTCTGGACCCCGCAGACGGCAGGGTGCTCGCCAGTCTGACGACGGAGCGTGATTTCGTCGGCGGGTTCCTGGGCCATGTGGCCTGGTCGCCGGGCGGAAATCAAATCGCAGCTGCCGGGATTGGGGATGGAGTGGGCACGTCGGCCTGGGTGTGGGACCTGACGCTCATCCCGGAGGGGCAGACGCACGCCTTCATCCACAGCAGCCAGCTCATCCCTGATGCCGCCGCCGTCGGCTGACGCCATATCCAGCGCAGGCCAGGTGATCCGGGCGCGGGCGCAATGCCCCCAATTCTTAATATAGAATGTCTTAACAGAGACGCAGCAAGGAGAGGCGGCACGCATGTACACCAGACTCACCGGATTGCTGCTGCTGATTTTGTTGCTGTTACTGTCGGGGCTGCCGCTCGTCGCGCAGGAAGTTGCGCTGCTGCAGAAAGCGGAAATGATGAGTGTGCGCCCGGGCGAAGCGGCGCCCGGCTTCGCCTGCGCGGAGGAAGACTGCGAACGCCTAGCCTTGCTGCCCGCCGGCGCCGGCGTCGCGATTCTTGGCGAGGTGGAGGGCCGTGAGCGCGAGGGCAGCAGTCTGTGGTACGAGGTGTTGCTGGATTGCCCCTGCTTCGATTACGAGCGCCGGGAACTGGAGGATCCTCCCTACACCAAAGAGCCTGGAACATCATCCATAACAACATGGCGAAGTTGGCATCCCCACTGGTCGCCCGACAGCACCCGCATTGCCACCGTCGATGTCATCGACCTGTATGTCTGGGACGCGATCAGTGGTGAGCGCCTGGTCAAGGAACCGCTGGACTTCTTCCATTCGAACCACATGGCCTGGTCACCCGATGGCACGCGTATCGTTGCAGGAGGGGGCGTTCAATTTGAGGAGGGCAACGAGCCCCGCTACGAGCCGGAGCGCAACTTGCTGGTCGTGGGCGCCGATGGACGCTTCCCTGCGCCCCTGACCGGGCAGGACAAGGGAGTCTGGCATGTAGCCTGGTCGCACGACGGGACGCGCATCGCTGCTGCCGGCGACGAGCTGCGCATTTGGGACGCGCAGCAGGGTGCGTCGCTGGTTACCATTGATGTGTCCGCCTCGATTGTGGACTGGTCGCCTGACGACACGCGCCTCGTAACGAGCAGCCATGAAGGCGGGCTGCGAGTCTGGGATGCCGCCAGCGGGAAATTGCTCAACTCCCTGGGCGGAGACGATTTCGACCACATCTCGGATGTGGCCTGGTCGCCGGACGGCACGCGCATCGCCTACACCATCTTCAACGTGATCGAGAGGGAGAATGACAGCGGCCTCATCACCGGCAGCGCCCTGAACATCTGGGACGGATCCGACCGGAATCCCCCTGTGCCCCTGTTCGAATCGCAGGACTGGATCTCCGATCTGGACTGGTCGCCGGGCAGTCGCTTCCTGGTGGCCTCAATTCGCGGCGGGGTCCAGGTGCTTGATGCGGCCGACGGGCATATCGTCGCCAGTCTGATTCCCGAGTTGAAACCGTACTCCGGAGAACGGGAAGAAGCAATCTACCTGATTGAGCATGTGGACTGGTCACCCGACGGCAGGCGCATCGCCGCCTCCGGAATCTCTTCGGGCATGGGGTTGAGTGAGATGCGTTCGGCGGCGCTGGTGTGGGACCTGACGCTCATCCCGGAGGGGCGGGCCCACGCCTTTATCCACAGCAGCCAGCTGGAGCGCACAACGTCCGGCAACGGTTAACGCCATATCCATCGCAGGCCATTCGCGCTTGACCTGCCGCGCAGCCTCTGTTTAGAATAAACGTCGCTCACCAGACATACCCCGTCACCGGGAAGGAGAAGCCAGCGTCAGCCCCACTGCACGGCTGACCGGCGCCATGTCCACAGACTTACCCTGTACGCCGCAACATCTGTCAGCGCGGGACCTTTGCCACAGATGATCGTCCCCCGCCTCGAACAGTACCGCCACGTCCTCGTCAACTACATGTTCCCCTGGCGGAATCGCGTGCTGCTGCTGGCGCTGATGCTCTTCACCAGCATCGGCCTGCAGCTGGTGAACCCGCTTATTCTGCGCCGCTTCATCGACACCGCCATCGATAGCGGCAGCCCGGCGCTGCCCGGCCTGTACTGGCCCGCGCCCGACACGACCCTTACTCAACTGCTCATGACTGCGCTGCTCTTCATGGTGATCGCGGTGCTGCAGCAGGTGGTCGCCGTCGGCGCCGTTTTCTACGGCGAGGACGTCGGCTGGAAGGCCACCAACAAGTTGCGCTCGGACCTGGCCGCGCACTGCCTGCGGCTGGACATGAGCTTTCATAACCAGCGCACGCCCGGCGAGATGATCGAACGCGTCGACAGCGACGTGACCCAGATTGCCAACTTTTTCTCGCAGTTCGTCATCATCATCATCGCCCACGTCCTGCTGCTGGCGGGCGTGGTCACGATGATCTTTCGCGAGAATGCGCTGGTCGGCGTGGTCATGGGCATCTACGCCCTCTTCACCCTGTGGGCGCTTAACCGCGTGCGCAGCTTCGCCATCCCCGCCTGGGGCTCCGCGCGCGAGGCCAGCGCCAGTTTCTACGGCTTCCTCGAGGAGCAACTCTCCGGCACCGAGGACACGCGCAGCAGCGGCGCCGTTCCCTGGACGCTGCGCAATTTCGCGCGCCTGATGAATTTTCGCCTGAAGAGCGAGCAGAAGGCCGGCATGATGAATGCGGGCATCTTCGGTGTGGTTGCTTTCTGCGCTGTCCTGGGCACCGGCATCTCGCTGGTGTCAGGCTACCTGCTCTACAGGCAGGGGGTCATCACGCTGGGCACAGTGTTCCTCTTCGCAACCTATACGCACATCCTCGTGCGCCCCATGCGCGAGCTGACCATGCAGGTCCAGGAGCTGCAAAAGGCCGGCGCTGGCATCGGCCGCGTCAACGAATTGCTCGCCATCCAGACCAAAATCGAGGACGGGGCCGGCGTGCCGGTGCCGTCGGGCCCGCTCAACGTCGAGTTCGACAACGTCATCTTCTCCTACAACGACGAAGAGGTGGTGCTGCAGAACGTGGACTTCCGGCTCGCGCCGGGCAAGGTGCTGGGCCTGCTGGGGCGCACCGGCAGCGGCAAGACGACCATCAGTCGCCTGCTCTTCCGCCTCTACGACCCCGTCCATGGCAGCATCCGCCTGGGCGGCACCGACCTGCGCGACGCCTCGCTGTATCAGTTGCGCCAGCGCATCGGCATCGTCACCCAGGACGTGCAGCTCTTCCGCGCCTCCGTGCGCGACAACCTGACCTTCTTCGACGACAGCATTCCCGACGAGCGCATCCTCGAGGCAATCCATGATCTGGGCCTCGGCCCCTGGCTGGCACAGCTGCCAGAGGGCCTGGACACGCGCATCGATTCCGGCGGCCGCGGCCTCTCCGCCGGCGAGGCGCAGCTGCTGGCCTTCACGCGCGTCTTCCTCAAGGACCCCGGCCTCGTCATCCTCGACGAAGCCTCCTCGCGCCTGGACCCGGTGACCGAGCACCGCATCGAGCGCGCCATCGACAAGCTGCTGCACCAGCGCAGCGGCATCATCGTGGCCCACCGCCTCGCCACCGTGCAGCGCACGGACGAAATCATGGTGATCGACCGCGGCAAAATCGTCGAGCATGACAGCCGCGCCCGCCTCGCCGCAGATCCGAATTCGCGCTTCGCGCAGCTCCTGCGCACCGGCCTGGAGGAAGCGCTGGCATGAAAGACTGGCAGATTATTTGGCAACTGGTGCGCTTCCGGCCCGGCCTCTTCGGCGCCACCGTGATCTTCGCCACCCTCGGGCAGCTGGCGCAGCAGGCGCCGGCGCTGATCACGCGCGAATTTTTCAATTTCCTGACGGGCAGCGCCCAGGTTCAGTTCGACCTCTGGGCGCTTGTCGCCCTGCTGGCAATGTCCGGCCTGGCCGAGATCATGGTGCGCTTCGGCGTGACCTGGACCCGCGTCACCTTCCAGTTCACCGCGCTGGCCTTGATGCGCCAGAACATCTTCCGCCACGTGCTGCGCCAGCCAGGCGCGCGCCCCATGCCCACCTCGCCCGGCGAATCGATCAGTCGCTTCGGCGGCGACCTCGAAGAAATCGGGATGTTCTTCCGCTTGCTGGAGATGCTGATCGGCTTCAGCATCGCCTCGCTGGTGGCCGTCTACTTCATGGTGAGCATCAATCCGCTCATCGCCCTGGTGGCCTTCACGCCCCTGGTGCTGGTCGCGCTCATCGCCAACCTGACGCACCAGCGCGTCCAGCACTACCGCAGGATACGCCGCAGCGCCGCAGCGCGCGTGGTCGGCTTCGTGGCCGAGACCTTCGGCGCCGCCCAGAGCGTCAAGGTGGCCGGCAGCGAGGAGCAGGTTGTCCGCGAATTCGAGCGCCTGAACGAGATTCGCCGCGCGGCCGCGCTCAAGGATCGCGTCTTCGAGGAGATCCAGCGCTCCACCTATTACAACGCCGTCAACATCGGCACCGGCATCGTCCTGATCCTCTCCGCCGGCGTCATGCGCGAGGGTTCTTTCACCCTGGGCGACTTCGCGCTCTTCATTTTCTACCTGGAGCGCATCACCCAGTTCATGCGCATCTTCGGCATGTCAATGTCGCGCTACAAGCAGATTGGCATCTCCATCGACCGCGTGGAGTGGCTGCTGGGCGGGGCGCCGCGCGAGATCATGGTCGAGCACAACCCGGTCTGGCTCGATGGCTCGCTGCCGGGAATCCCGCGCTTTTCGATGAGCGAGCAGGACCGCCTTCACGCGCTCGAAATCGACGGCCTGGGTTATCAGCACCCGGGCAGCAAGAACGGCATCGACAACATCAGCCTGCGCCTTGAGCGTGGCACCTTCACCGTGGTTACCGGGCGCATCGGCTCCGGCAAGACCACGCTGTTGCGCACACTGCAGGGCCTGCTGCCGCCGGACCGCGGCGAAATTCGCTGGAACGGCGAGCCGATCGAGCATCTGGCCGATTTCTTCGTCCCGCCGCACACGGCCTACACGCCCCAGGTGCCGCGCCTCTTCAGCGACCCGCTGCGCGACAACATCCTGATGGGCATCCCTGAAACGGAAGCCGACATTCCGAACGCGATTCGTTCCGCCGTGATGGAGCGCGACCTGAAAGAGCTCGACGAGGGCCTGGACACGTTCGTGGGGCCGCGCGGCGTGCGCCTCAGCGGCGGCCAGATGCAGCGCACCGCCGCCTCGCGCATGTTCGTGCGCCAGCCTGAGCTGCTGATCTTCGACGATCTCTCCAGCGCGCTGGACGTGGAGACCGAGCAGATGCTCTGGAACCGCGTCTTCGCGCGCGACGGCGCCACCTGCCTCGCCGTTTCGCACCGCAAGGCCGCCCTGCGCCGCGCCGACCAGATTATCGTGATGAAGGACGGGCAGATCCACGCCCAGGGCAGCCTGGACAATCTGCTGTTGCATTGCCGCGAAATGCGGCGTCTGTGGGAAGGCGATATCAGCGAGGAAGTGAGCGAGGCCCCGGTGGCAGCGGCAGGGACAGAGACCGCCGGCCCGCACTGAGCTCCGGCTCAGCCAAAGCGGCCGGAGATGTAGTCCGCGGTTTCCTGGCTGTCCGGCTCGTCAAACAACTGCTTCGTCGGCCCGAATTCGACCAGCTCGCCCCAGCGCAGTTCCGCGCCATCCAGTTCACTCTTGCGGATGTTGAAGAAGGCCGTGTAATCCGAGACGCGGACGGCCTGCTGCATGTTGTGCGTGACGATGATGATGGTGTAGTCATGCACCAGCTCACGCATCAGGTCTTCGATGTGCTGCGTGGCGATGGGGTCCAGCGCCGAGCAGGGCTCGTCCATCAGGATGACCTCGGGCTCGACGGCGAGAGCGCGCGCGATGCAGAGGCGCTGCTGCTGCCCGCCTGACAGCTCAAGGCCGGAGCGCTTGTGGAGGTCGTTCCTGACCTCGTCCCACAGCGCGGCCTGCTGCAGGCTATGCTCGACGATGGTCGTCAGCGACCTGCGGTCGCGGATGCCCAGCAGGCGCGGCCCGTAGGCGACGTTGTCGAAGATGGACTTTGGGAAAGGGTTGGGCTTCTGGAAGACCATGCCGATGCGTCGCCGCAGCTCGACCGGGTCGATGTCCTCGTCGTAGAGGTTCTGCCCATGGTAGAAAATACTGCCCTGCACGCGCGCGCCTGGCACAAGGTCGTTCATGCGATTGATGGCGCGCAGCACGCTGCTTTTGCCGCAGCCCGAAGGCCCGATGAAGGCGGTAATCCGCCGCGGATGAATGCGCAGCGACACGCCCCGCACGGCGCAGGTCTCGCCGTACCAGACGCTCATATCATCAATGCCGAGTTCGTCCTGCCGGGTAGTCATCGTCTCGCTCACAGGGTTCTGCGCGCCCTCGCGCTGTAGCGGTTACGCAGGATGATTGCGGTCGCATTGAGCGTCAGCAGCAACGCCAGCAACACGATGATGGTGGCCGCCGCGACGTCCTGAAAGCCCTCGCGCGGGTCGGCGGTCCAGCGGAAGATCTGGATCGGCAGCACGGTGAAGCGGGAGAAGGGGCTGTCCGGGTCGATGAAAATGGTCGTCGCCGCGCCGACCACGACCAGCGGCGCCGTTTCGCCAATCGCGCGCGAGACGGAAAGGATGACGCCGGTCAACATGCCAGGCATGGCCACCGGCAGCACCTGGCGCGCGATCGTCTGCAGCCGGGTGGCGCCCAGACCGTAGCTGCCTTCGCGCAAAGACTGAGGCACGGCGCGGATGGCTTCCTGGGCGTTGATGATGATGATTGGCAGAATCAGCAGCGCCATGGTCAGGCCGGCGGAGAGCACGGTGCGCCCGTCCGTCGCCTCCACACCGACCAGGCGCCCGCTGGTCAGTGGCTCCAGCGCGCGCACGAAAACGGCCAGGCCGAGGATGCCGTAGATGATGGAGGGCACGCCGGCCAGGTTGCGGATGTTGGTCTCGATGAAGCCGTTGAGCAGGCGCAGGTAACGCCGGTCACCGACGTCGCGCGCGTACTCCTCGAGGTAGATGGCCGCGCCCAGGCCCAGCGGCAGCGCTACGCCAGTCGCGATTACCAGCATCCACAGCGTCCCCAGCAGCGCCACGCGGATGCCGCTGGTCAGGGCCCGGCTGGAGCCGGGCGTGCGCAGGAAATCGGCATTCAGCCAGGAGCGGAACTCCAGGCGCGCCTGCGGGAAGTCCACGGCGGCCCGGGCCCGTATCTCCTCCTGGCGCAGCAGCGAGTCGATCAGGTTCCAGCTCTCCAGCAGCTCAACCTGTACGATGTCCGAGTAGACCAGCTGCAGCAGGCGCGCGGGCTCCACATTCAGCTCGAGCAGCAGGGCGAGGTCCGCCCGGGCCCTTGCGTCCCGGTCGGCGCGCGCCACGTCCGGCAGCCGCAGCTCGAAGAGCGTGCGGTCCTGCCATGCCTCGGGGAACGCCTGGCCGCTCGCCAGGGCCTGGCCGACGGTCAGGTTGCGCAGGGCCGAAGGCGCCAGCGTGGCCTGCGCGACCTCGTCGAGGAAGAGCGTCAGCAGGCGGTCGGTGCTGACGTAATGGCGACCATCCTCATCCTGCAGGTCGCGGGCGAGGCCCGCCAGTTCGGCTGCACTCTGCTGTTCCAGGCTCCGCCCGTCCGCGCTGACCAGGCTGGCAGGGTCGACGACGTTGACGACGGCGACGGTGCCGAAGGCGTCATCGACGATTTTGAGCAGCAGGATGACCAGCGCCAGGGCCGCCAGCGCCACGCAGGCCTGATACAGCCACTTCCAGATGCCGCTGACGCGCTGACGGCGCTGCAGGGTGCCGGCCTTGTCACGTCCCGTCACGCCGGCCACCTCAGGTCGCCTCACGATAGCGACGCGTGATGGCGCCGCTGATGACGTTGACGATGAGCGTCAGCAGGAAGAGCAGCAGGCCGATGGCGAAGAGGCTGTTGTAGTCGATGGTGTTGTAGCTGATGTCGCCGCCGGAAATGCGCACGATATGCCCGGTCATTGTCTCCGCGCCTTCCAGCGGATTGAAGGTGAAGTTGGGGCCGGCGCCCGCCGCCAGCGCCACAATCATAGTCTCCCCCACCGCGCGCGAGATGCCCAGTAGAAAGGCCGCCATGATGCCGGAGATAGCCGCCGGCAGCACAGCGCGGCGCACGGTTTCCTGGCGCGTGGCGCCCAGCGCGTAGGACGCCTCGCGCAGCGCGCGCGGCACCGCGGCCAGCGCGTCCTCACTGATGGAAGCGATGGTGGGCACGATCATGATGCCCATCACCAGCCCGGCCGAGAGCGTGTTGAACTGCTTCACCTGCGGCCCGATTATTTGCTGTAGCAGCGGCGTCATCCAGGTGAGCGCGAAGTAGCCGAACACCACCGTCGGCACGCCCACCAGCAACTCCAGCACGGGCTTGACCAGGGAACGCACGCGCAGGCTGGCGTATTCGCTAAGGTAGACCGCCACGCCCAGGCCCAGCGGCAGCGCCACCAGCAGCGCGAAGAAAGTCGTCATCAGCGTGGCATTCAGCAGCGGCCAGATGCCCAGCTGCCCCAGTTGCGGGTTCCAGCGCGTCCCGCCCAGAAACTCGCCCAGGGTCACCGCGCCAGTGCTGAAGAGCGGCAGGCCGGCGTCGTGACGGGCCGGCCTGCTGCCATCCATGCCGCGCTCCACAATCAGGGTGTCGGAAATCCGCGAGACACTCCGGACGCGCATGACTTCCTCGTCCGCGCGCAGCAGGCTGTCAGCCTTGAAAGCAGCAGTGGCGCCCTCCACCAGCTGGATCACATTGTCCCCGGGCGCCACAGACACGCCCAACAGCACCGTCCGCGCGTTGTGCACGAACACCGGCGCGTCGGCCCCGTAGTTGGCCGCCAGGCTGCCGTTGATGCCGCGCTCCACCTCCAGGCCGGCGCGGCTGGCCGCGAGCACGCGCATCTGCTCGCCGCCCAGCTCAATCACCTGGCCTTCATGGAAAGGCAAGGTGGCGCGTTCGTCCAGGTTGAGCAGCAGGCGCTGGTCCTGCGCAGTCAGCGCCGCGGCCAGCGTGACCTCCTGCCCCAGATTGCTCACCTCGGCGCGCTCCACCGTGTCGAACTTCACCTGTTGCCAGGAACGCTGTCTGAAGAACAGCAGTGAGTTTTCGCCGAGGGTGTAGAGGATGCCGGCGGTGGAGAGGATGGAGACCAGACCGCAGAACAGCAGCATGATGCGGAAGATGCTCTCGACCGGACGCGCCCGACGCTTGAGGCTGCGCGTGCGCAGCACCTTTTCGAGGGAGGCAGCCTTCGGCGTTGGGAGCCGCCGCGTGGCCTGATATTGCGCCATATTCCTGCCTGTCGTGATTGCGGGGATCTGTCTTCGGGCGGAATTATAGTAGCCCGCAGGTTAAAGAAATGCCCGGTTATGTTAAATGCTGATTAAATCGCCCTGCGGCCTGGGCCGGCTCTGCGGCGCGGGCGCTGCAGGGTTGAATCAACTGCACAGTGTCTCCTGTCCGCAATACAGGCGGCGGGTGATGGCCCGCCGCCTTCGTATTGTCTGAAGTTCGGCCGGGTCAGCCGCCGGTGGCAGCCTTCACCAGCAGGCGCGAACGGTTCAGCCCCCAGGCGTCCGCCGGGAAGTAACCGGCCGACTCAACCTCCTCGTTGACCACATCCAGAAAGTAGGTCAGGAAGTCACCCACCTGCGGCCGCTGCGCGATGATCTCGGGCGCTGCGTACAGGAAGAGCGGGCGCGCCAGCGGGTAGCTACCATCGTCCACGCTGCTGCCGGCCGGCGCCACGCCCTCGATCGGGACCGCGCCCAGGATATCGCGGTTGGCCTCGTAATAAGCGTAGCCGAAGAAGCCCACGGCGTAGGGGTTGCCCGAAACGCCGTTCACCAGCACGTTGTCATCCTCGCTCAGGCTGGTGCGCGCCGCGTTCAGGATGGGCGCCTGGTCCTTGTTGAAGACCTCTTCCACGAAGTAGTCGAAAGTGCCGCTGTCGGTGCCCGGAATGAAACGCTCGATCGGCTCCGCGGGCCAGTCTGCGTTGACATCCTGCCAGGTGTTAGCCGTGCTGAAGAGGCGCGCCAGCTGCTCCAGGCTAAGGTTGTCGACGAAGTCGTTTTCACTGTTGATGACCACGGCCAGCGCATCCGTGCCCACGCGCAGCGGGAAGACGCTGCGGCCGATAGCGTGGCAGTTCTCCACTTCGGCGTCCTTGATGGGACGGCTGGCGTTGGAGATGTCGGTCACGCCTTCCGCGCAGAAGCGCTCGAAGCCGGCGCCGGAGCCGATACTGTCGACGGTGATGTTGCCCGCGTAGCCCTCGTCACGGAAGCGCGTGGCGATGACGTCGCTGAGCGGGAAGACGGTCGAGCTGCCGGCGGCGATGAGGTCGCCATCCACGAAGGCGGGCACAACCTCCATCAGTTCCAGCTCGGGCAGCAACACGCGGTCGATGGCGTGCAGCACGCCGTTGGCGGCGCTCATGTCGGCGGCGACGACGTTGGCGTCATTGACCATCACGCCCGTTGCGCTCGCGAAGACGCTCAGCTCGCCCACCATATCCATGCTGCTCAGGTCGGCGCTGCCGAAAGCGCCCTCCACCACATGCAGCAGTAGCAGCTCGGTCAGCACCTCGGGGTTTCCCGGCAGCCACTCCATTGCAAAGCCCGGCAGCTCGGCGAAGGCTTCGTTGACCGGCGCGAACAGGGTCATGGGGCCCCCGGCGGCAAGCGCGTCAGCAATTCCGGCAGCGCCGGCCAGCTCCAGCAGGGTGGAGAATTGCCCGTCAGCGGCGATCAGGTCGGCAAGGTTGTGACTGTCCGCCTGTACGCTTGCCAGCGGCAGGGCCAATACGACGATCAGCAAGAGGATGCTGCGGAGTTCCACCATACTATTACGCTCCTTGTGCGTATGACACCATGCGTCCGCTGCGCATGGTCGCACGAGCGTTTTAAGTACAGACTGCCCTCTTGTTAAGACTCGTCGAGGTTCTCCTTATTCCCGGGATAACGCGGCTCAGCGACTTCAGACTTGTGTCAGCTCGCGCCAGCCGCCTTCAGCAGCAGGCGCGAGCGGTTGAGCTCGTGGGCATTCATGGCGAAGTAGCCGACCGCCGCAACTTCCTCGTTGACTACAGTGAAGTAGTAGCTCAGAAATTCGCCCACTTGCGGCCGCTGCGCGATGACTTCGGGCGCGGTGTAGAGGTAGAGCGGCCGCGACAGGGGGTAGCTGCCATCGTGCACGCTGCTGCCCTGCGGCACCACGCCCTCGAGCGGGACCGCGTTCAGCCGGTCCCGGTTGGCGGCGAAGAAAGCGTAGCCGAGAAAGCCGACCGCATTGGGAGAGTTCGCCACAGCGCGCAGCAGCAGGTTGTTATCTTTACTCAGGTTGGTGCGCGCCGCGTCCAGGATGGGCGCCTGGTCCTTGTCGAAGAGTTCTTCCACAAAGTATTCGAAGGTGCCGCTGTCGGTGCCCGGGATGAAGCGCTCGATCGGCGCCGCGGGCCAGTCCGGGTTCACATCCTGCCAGGTATCCGCCGTGCTGAAAAGGCGCGCCAGCTGCTCCCTGGTCAGGTTGTTGACAAATGCGTTGTCGCTGTTGACGATCACGACCAGCACATCCATGCCCACGCGTAGCGGGAAGACATCGCGGCCGATGGCCTGGCAATTCTCCCGCTCGGAATCCTTGATGGGGCGGCTGGCGTTGGCAATGTCGGTGATGCCCTCCCCGCAGAAGCGTTCGAAGCCGGCGCCGGTGCCGATGCTGTAGACGGTGACGTTGCCACCGCGATAGCCCTCATGATGGAAGCGCGCGGCGATGGCCGCGCTGAGCAAAAAGACGGTCGAGCTGCCGGCGCTGACGATGCTCCCCTCCATAAAGGCGGGGACGACCACCTCCAGTTCCTGTTGCGGCAGCAGCACGCGGTCGATGGCGTGCAACAGGCCGTTGCCGGCGCGCATGTCGGCGGCGACGACGTTGGCGTCATTGACCATCAGGCCGGCCTCGCTGGCGCTGATGTCCAGCGCGCCGACCCGCTCCCTTGCAGCCAGATCGGCGCTGCCCCAGGCGCCCTCCACCACATGCAGCAGCAGCAGCTCACCCAGCGCTGCGGGATTGTCCTGCAGCCAGGCCAGCACAAAGCCCGGCAGTTCGGCGAAGGCCTCATCAACCGGCGCGAACAGCGTCATGGGCCCCTCGGCGGCGAGCATGTCCCGCAGCCCGACTGCGCTGGCCAGCATCTGCAAGGTGGAGAACTGTCCGTCAGCGGCGATCAGGTCGGCAAGACTCTCGTCCGCGGAGCGCACAGCTGCCAGAGAGGAGGCCAGCACAGCGATCAGGAAGAGGAAGCTGCAGCGCTGCTTCATGTTCCCGCTCCCCGTTGCGCCAGCCTCACGCTGCGTCAGATTCACAGGCTCAGTTCGCCCGGGCTGTCCGAAGGAAACTGCCCTGTCTGCACCTGAACATAACATGGTACGGGCGCGTGGGCTGCGCAGCTGCGCCTGGCTGCACTATAATGGGCGGGTACAGGAGCCCGGGACACGATGAGCTTCCAAAAAACAGGCATCCACAAAACAGGCATTCTGGCGCACCCGCGCCGCCCGCAGACCGCGCCCGTCGCCAGGGACATCGCCGCCTTGCTGCGCGCGCGCGGCCTCGACACCTGGGTGCGCGACACGTGGACGGAAGAGGACGTGCGCGCGCAGGTGTCCGACTCGGACCTCGTGGTCGCCATCGGCGGCGATGGCGCCATGCTGCACGCGGCGCGGGTCTGCGCGGCGCCGCAGGTGCCGGTGCTGGGCGTGAACATGGGCAACCTCGGCTTCCTGACCGAGATCGACGACCCCGACAACTGTGCCGACCACATTGACCAGCTGCTGGCGGGAGATTACTGGCTCGAGCAGCGCATGATGATCCGCGCCCAGGTGCTGCGCGATGGCTCGGTCGTGGCCGGCGCGGACGGCCTCAACGACGTGGTGCTCAGCCGCAACCGCGTCACGACGACGGTGCGCCTTGAGATGTACATCGACCGCGACTGGGCCACGACCTACACCGCCGACGCACTCGTCATCGCCACCGCCACCGGCTCCACCGCCTATGCCCTGGCCGCGGGCGGGCCCATCCTGCCGCCGGAACTGCTCAACATCCTCGTGATCCCGGTCGCGCCACACCTCAGTATGGGCCGCCCGCTCGTGCTCTCCCAGGGCTCCGTCGTCGACGTCTTGCCGGCGTCCCTGGACCAGAGTCCGGCGTTATTGAGCGTTGACGGGCGCGTGGTACGCTCGCTGGAGCAGGGCGAGCAGCTACGGGTACAGGCCAGCACGCACACCAGCCGCTTTGTGCGCATGCGCGACCGCAACTATTTCTATCGCTCGCTACTGGACCGGCTGGAGCCGCGCATCGATGCGCGGCAGCGCCCGGCCCTGCTCCGACGCAGACTCGCCGCCCGATGAGCGCTGTGCCCGAAACGACCTATTGCGCGCAGCATCCGCAGCGCGAGACCAACCTGCGTTGCAACCGTTGCGACCGGCTGATGTGTCCCGCCTGCGCCGTACCGACGCCAGTGGGCTATCGCTGCCGCGAGTGCGTGCGCGCCCACGAGGACCGCTTCTTCAGCGGTACGCAGCTGGATTACGTCCTGGTCTTCGCCATTTGCGCAATTGGCGCGGCGCTGGCCCGGCTGCTGAGCGGCTTTCTGCCATTGCTGTTCCTCATCCTGCTGGCTATTCCGGTCGGCGGAGCCATCGCCACCCTGGCCCTGCAGTTGAGCGGACGCCGCCGCGGACGCTGGTCCGGCGCAGTCGCGGCGGCGGGCGTGCTGGCCGGCAGCCTGCTCTTCGCACTCGTCCTGGGGGGCCTGGGGATCCGCACACTGCTGCTCGCCGGCATCCTGGCGGCCACGGTCTACGGCCGCTACCGCGTGAGAATCTGAGCGGAAGGCACATGCTCGAGGAACTGCAGATCCGCAACCTGGCCGTCATTGAGGATCTGACGCTGGGCTTCGGGCCCGGCTTCAACGTCATCACCGGTGAGACCGGGGCCGGCAAGTCGCTGCTGGTCGATGCCCTGGGCCTGGTGCTGGGCGCCCGCGCGGACCCCGTCTTCGTCCGCGCCGGCGCAGAGCGCGCCAGCGTCGAGGGCTATTTCAGCCTCGACGAGGCTGCGCGTAAACGACTGGCGCCCCTGCTGCAGCGCGAGGAACTGGAGGACGAGGTCGGCAGCTCGCTGCTGCTGACGCGCGAACTGCGGCGCAACGGCCGCTCTACCGCGCGCGTCAACGGGATCGCCGTGCGCAGCGGGCTGCTGCAGGCCATCGGCGAAATGCTGGTGGACATCCACGGCCAGTCCGATCATCTTTCGCTGCTGCGCCCCGCCACTCACATCGACCTGCTGGATCGACACGCCGGGCTGCTGGACAGGCGTCCCGCCCTGGCCGACCTGGTTGCGCAGCTGCAGGCGACGCGCGCGCAACTGCGGCAGCTGCTGCAGGACGAGGGCGAGCGCGAACGCCGCGCCGAACAGTTGCGCCGCGAAATTGCAGAGATCGACGCCGCGGCCCTGCAGCCCGGCGAGGACGAGCGCCTGCGCAACGAGCGCAGTCGCCTGGGCAACAGCGAGCAACTGGCGCAGCTCGGCGCCCAGGCGCTGCTGGCGCTGGCCGGCGAGGACAGCGGCCCGGAGACGCCCGGCGCGCTGGGTCTGCTCATGCAGGCCGAGCAGTTGCTGGCGCGGTTGGCACGTATCGACCCGCAGCTGCAGCAGGAGCAGGAACTGGCCGACGCGCTCGCGCAGCAGGTGCAGGAAATCTCAGGCACGCTGCAGGACTATGGCGAGCGCGTGGAACACAACCCGCAGCGCCTGGCAGAAGTGGAGGGGCGCCTCGAGGCCATCAACACGCTGCGGCGGCGTTACGGCGCCAGCATCGAGGCCGTGCTGCAACACGCTGACGCGGCGCGCGCGCAGCTCGATGCGCTGGAGCACAACGAGGAGCAAGTGCAGGCCTGCCAGGCGGAGGAAACGCGTCTGCTGGCTGCGCTGGGCAAGGCCGCGGCGGCGCTCAGCGCAGCGCGGCAGGCGGCCGGTCAACGCCTGGCGCAGCAGGTCGTCGTCGAGCTGGGCGATCTGCGCATGGGCGCCACGCGCTTCGAGCTGCAAATCGCGCAGCAGGAACATGAGGACGGCTGCCCGGTGGCGGGGCGACGTCTGCGCTTCGGCCCCGATGGCATCGATCAGGTCCAGTTCCTGCTGAGCGCCAACCCCGGCGAGCCGCTGCGGCCGCTGGCCAGGGTCGCTTCCGGCGGCGAGGCCGCGCGCCTCATGCTGGCGCTCAAACACGTGCTGGCCCAGGCTGACCGCACGCCCACCCTGATTTTCGACGAGATCGACCAGGGAATCGGCGGGCGCGTGGGCGCGGTGGCGGGCCACAAGCTGCATTCGCTCGGCAAGGAGCATCAGGTGCTGGCCGTCACCCACCTCGCCCAGCTGGCCGCCTGCGCCGACCATCACTTCCGCGTCGACAAGGACCCGGACGATCGCCACGCTCGCGCCACAGTACAGTTGCTGCAGGACGAGGCGGAGCGCGTCGGCGAGCTGGCGGCGATGCTGGGCGCGGCCGGCGACAGCGGCAGCGTCACCGCGCGCGAGCTGCTGCGCGCGGCCGGGACGCAGGCTACCCGCAGCACCGATTGAGGACTACAATACGCGCAAGCGCTGACGCAGGGAGCAGGTATGACCACCTTCAACTTTGACCAAATTATCGACCGCCGCAGCACGGACAGTGCCAAGTGGAATCGCTACGACGCGGACGTCATCCCCTGCTGGACGGCGGACATGGACTTCCTCTCGCCGCCGGCGGTAGCCGAGGCGCTGCAAAAGCGCGTCGCTCACGGCATTTTCGGCTACAGCATGGCGGGCGGCTTCTCGACCGGAGGCGGCGTGCAGGAGGCGGTCAGCACGCGCTACAGCCAACTTTACGGCATGGCCACCGCGCCCGAAGACGTCCTGATTGTGCCCGGCGTGGTCAGTGGGCTCTACGCCGTTTGCCATTTCATAAAGTCTGACGAAAGCATCCTCATCCAGACGCCCAACTACTGGCCCTTCTTCAGCGCCGCCGATAATGCCCCGCGCGCCACACACAGCGCGCCGCTGGTCGCGCGCCAGGACGGCAATGTCGAGCGTTACGAGATTGATTTCGACGCCCTCGAGGCGGCCATCCAGCCGCAGACGCGCCTGCTGCTCTTTTGCAACCCGCACAATCCGGTCGGCCGCGTCTACACCCGCGACGAGCTGGAGCGCATCGCCGAACTCTGTCTGCGCCACCGCCTGCTCATCTGCTCCGACGAAATCCACGCCGGCCTGACCTACCCCGGCCAGCAGCACCTCACCATCGCCGGCGTCGACCCCGAGGTGGCCAACAGCTGCGTCACGCTGAACGCCGCGACCAAGTCCTACAACCTGGCGGGTTTCAAGCTGGGCGTGGCCATTTCCAGCAATCACGAACTGCTGGGCTGGCTGAGCGGCTGGTACAGGCGCCAGGGGCTCCACTCAGTGTCGTCGCTGAGTCTGGTGGCGGCCGAGGCGGCCTTCCGCCAGGGGCAGCCCTGGCTGGATGCCTTGATGGCGTACCTGCAAGCCAACCGCGACTACGCCATCGACTTCGTGCAGAGCGAAATGCCGGCGCTGAAACCCACCTGCCCCGAGGCGACCTACCTTTTGCTGCTCGATTGCGCGGATACGCCCTTTGCCGCCGACCCTGTGCAGTTCTTCCTCGACGAGGCGCGCGTCGCGCTCAGCGGCAACTTCGGCCCGCAGGGCTACCCGCAACTGGCGCGCCTTAACTTCGGCTGTCCGCGCGCCACCCTGACGGAGATTCTGGAGCGCATGGCCGCAGCTTACGCCCGCGCCTGAGCCAAAATTTCAGTGCTGCTACAGCAGCCCTTCCAGCACGGCCAGTAATTCTGCTTCCTCGCCCGGCAGCACCGTGCGCGGGTCCAGCAGGACGCGGCCAGCGGCGATGCGCGCGATGACCGGCGGTTCCGCCGCGCGCAGCTGCGCCAGAAATTCGTCCGGTCGCGCTGCATCCAGCGCCAACAACCAGGTCGGCAGTGTCGCGCCGGGCAGCGAGCCGCCGCCCACGGCCGACTCGCCGGCCACGACCGAGCCGCCCAGACGCTGCGCCCAGGTCGCGGCGACGGCATGCAGCTCTTCCGCTTCGCGCGCGATCATGCGCCAAATCGGGATCTGGGTCAGCGCTGTGCCGCGCCGCCAGAGATCGAGCGTGGCGGCCAGGCCGGCCAGACAGAGCTTGTCCGCGCGCAGGGCCCGCGCCAGCGGATGACGCTTCAATGCGTCCAGCGGCTCCGCCCGGCCCACGATGATGCCCGCCTGCGGCCCGCCGGTCAGCTTGTCGCCGCTGAAGGCCACAAGGTCCGCGCCCGCCGCCATGCTCTCCGCGACGGTCGGTTCATGCAGCAGGCCGAACTGCGCGGTGTCCAGCAGCGCGCCGCTGCCGAGGTCGTCGACCAGCAGGAGGCCGCGCGTATGGGCCAGCTGCGCCAGTTGCGCCAGCGGCGCTTCCTCAATGAAGCCGGTCATGCGGAAGTTGGAGGCATGGGCGCGCAGCAGCAGCGCCGTGTCAGGGCCGATGGCGCGCTCGTAGTCGGCGAAACGCGTGCGGTTGGTGGTGCCGACCTCGACCAGGCGCGCGCCGGCGCTGCTCATCACCTCCGGCACGCGAAAACCGCCGCCGATCTCGATCAGCTGGCCGCGGCTGATGATCACCTCGCGCCCTTGCGCCAGCGTCGCCAGCAAGAGCACCAACGCGGCGGCGTTGTTGTTGACCACCAGCGCGGCTTCGGCCCCGGTCAGCGTGCACAGGGCCGCCTCGCAATGCTTCAGCCGTCCGCCACGGGCGCCACGCTCAAGATCATATTCCAGCGTGTTGTAGTGCGCACCGACCTCCGCCATGGCCTGAACGGCCGCCGTTGCCAGCGGCGCCCGCCCCAGATTGGTGTGCAGAATCACGCCGCTGGCGTTGATGACCCGGCGCAGGCCGGGGCGGAAGCGCTGCGCCAACTCTGCCGCAGCCCGCTCCAGCAGCGCGGCCCGCGACGGCGCCGTCGCCGCGCCACTGTGGATGGCGCCGCGCGTTTGCTGCAGGGTCGCGCGCAGGGCCTCCAGGGTAGCCGCGCGGCCGTACTGCGCGCAGAGCGCCTGGCCATCCGCGTCGCCCAGCAGGGCGTCCACCGCCGGCAAGCTGCGCAACATCTCAGCGGCGCTCACTGACGAGCTCCCGACTGCGCAGAATGACCTCGAGGACGGTGAAGACCAGCGCCACCAGCAGCACGACGTGGGCCTGCAGCGCGCGCGGAATCTGCAGCCAGACGCAGATGACGGCAAACAACCCGATCCAGACGCTCTGGCGCACCAGCACCACGGCCGGCGCATGTGCCTGATGACGCGGCGTGAAGCGCGCGTTGAGGATGCGCACCAGCGGCAGTGCCGTGCCAGTGACGGCGACCTGCAGTAACATGAAGAACACCCAGCGCGGCCCTACGCGCGGCGTCGTGCTGATGACCAGCAGGTACAGTCCGCCCCAGCCGAGCGGAATCATCAGCGCGGCGGCGATCAGGGCGCCGATGTGGTCGGCCGGCAACCGGGGTTTGTTCGGCGCATTCATGGCGTCCAGTATAGCGAGCGCCGGCATGACTGTCAGCGCGCGCCGCCCTCCGGCAGCTGCAGCAGATGCTGTGCCAGGGCTTGCAGACCTTCCTGCAGCGCGGGTGAAAGCTGAGGCAGAGCCGCCAGCTTCTGCAGGCGGAAGCTGTCGTCGAGGCAGGTCGCACGCAGGACGGTCAGGCACTCGTCGCCGAAACGCCGCCGTAGCTGCGGGAACTCCTCGTCAAGATGAAAGTGCAGCGCTGCCAGGATGAGCTGCAGGCTCATCTCGTGCCGGTCGATGCGCAGCCGCAGCGTCTCCGGCACGACTGCTTCGCGCGCGACCTGGCCTTCGAGTTCTGCCAGCTGATCGCGGGCCGTCTGCAGCCAGATTTCGAACTCGTCCGGCGGCGGCAGGTCGCCGCGCAGCGTGCGCCACAGCGCGAGGCCGAAGGCGCGCAGCAGGCGCAACATACTCATCTGCGACGGCGGCCGCGCAGCGCAAAGAGGATGGCGGCCAGGCCCAGCAGCGCGGCCTGCGCGGCCAACGCCAGTATCACCCACAGCGGCGCGCCGCCGCCCGCCACCACGTTCGCCGCCTGCGGGACGGGCGTGGCGCTGCTCACTGGAGCGCGCGCGGCCAGGGCCAGTGCGGGCGGCAGACTCGCGCTGGTGGCGACGGGGCGCGGGGTCGCTGTGGCCGTCGACGCGGCTGTAGCCGTGGCCGCCGCGAGTGTGGCCGTGGCCGGCGTGCCCGCCGTGGGCGTGTAGGTGCCGTCGGCGGGCGGCACGAGGAAGATCTCGCCCGGCTGCAGCAGATCGCCCTCGAGGCCGTTGACCGTGCGCATGTAGGGCAGGTCATCCCAGGAGTAGCCGTAGATCAGCGCGATCAGGCCCAGGGTGTCTCCGGGCTGAATCTCGTGCATGATGAAGCCGCGCGCATCACGGCCGCGCACGTACGACGGCGGCCCGGCGACGCTGCCACTGTTACCGGCGGTGACGGCAGCGCCTCCCGGATTGCCGAAGACGATCACGTAGGCCGTGCGACGTCCGGCGCTGGCATAACCCACGCCCAGCTCCTGCAGCGAGGGGCCGGTGATGGTTTCGTAGTGAATGCGTGAGCCGAGCCAGAAGTTCCAGGCGTTCTCGACGCCGCTGCCCATATAGATGATTTCGGCGACCCAGGTGGAGGGATAACCGGCGTTGCGGGTGCGTGCGCGCAAATCAGTGCCGTCGGGACGAGTGTGCCGTATCAGGCCGGATTCTGCCATCCAGCGCGCCTGGCTGCGCGCCGCCACGCCCAAGGTGTTGTTGAGGCGCATGCCCGGCAAACCCAGCGAAGCGCGCAGGCTGTTGACGCGCCTGACCAGGTCCGCGCCTGCGTCCTGGGCCTGCAGGGGCGCAGGCCACAGCAGCAGCGCCGCAAGCAGCAGGCAGCGTCGAAACATGACATACATTCTACCACAGGCCCAGGCGGGGGCTATAATGACGGGGTAGCCCGCAGCCAGAAGGAGAAGTCATCGCGATGAACATCGGGCCCCGCCAGGTTGCAGAAGGGCGCCCCCCCAGCAACCAGGGCGGGGGAGGCTTTCGCCGGCGCATGCCCGTCTGGGTCCAGGAAATGCCACGCTTCGGCGCCTTTCGCCCCTCCGAGCCAGACCCGAATTTCACCCTGCTGAACCCCGACCTGCTGGAAGAAGTGCTGCAGGGCGTGCCCATCGCGGTGCGTCAGGAAATCTACGAGGACATCGACTTCCTCGAATACGAGGTGCTGCGCCTCTTTCGCGAGCGCGACCACCGCGCCAAGGTGCAGCAGAATCGCTACCGGCGCCAGCAGCTCAACTTCCTCATGCTGGCCATCATCGCCACCCTGATTGGCTCGCTGCAGCTCATCACGTTCGGCAACCAGCCGGAAATCATGCCCGTCTTCGCCTTCCTCGAGACGGTCATCGCGCTGATGACGGCCTTCCTCGCGGCCCTCGGCGGGCGCGAGCAGCCGCAGGAGCAGTGGCTGCTCAACCGGCGCCGCGCCGAACAGCTGCGCCGCGAGTACTTCCGCTTCCTCACGCGCGTGCCGCCCTATGACGATATCGCAGGTTACCAGCGACGGATGTTGCTCGCGCAGCGCGCGGCCGAAATCAACCGCGGCATGCAGCCGCAGGAAATCACAGTGGGGACGCTGGACTGATGTCGCCCGAGCAGCTTGAGCGCATGCGCATGCGCGCCGCCTTCCGCGTCTTTCAGTGGTTCTCGCTGGAGGACCAGCGCAGCTACTGGCAGCGCGCCTCCGGCCAGTATCGCCGCGCCGGCGGCCAGGTCAACTTCATCGTGGCCATCTTCGCCTTCCTCACCGGCTTCTCCGCCGCCCTCGCCGGCCTGCTGGTCTCCGCCTGGCTGGTGCCTGGCTCCTTCGCCAACAACGGCGCCTGCGCCCAGCTGGCGGACAGCCAGGGCCTGGTGCGCAGCATGCAGCAACTGGGCCTCATCACCCAGGAAGAAGACGTCATCACGGTGGGTGTGTTGCTGGCCGATTCGCCCCTCGCGCAGTCACGCGTGGACGACGAAACCCTGACCGACGCCGTGATCAGCATGACCAGCCTCGACAGCGAGCAATGCGCCAATGTGCAGGCCCTCGTGCACGCGCTGATGCTCATCGCCGTGGTCGCGCCCGCCATCGGCGGCGCCTTCACCACCCTCGCCAGCCTCTATCAGTGGGATCGCTCGGCCAGCGTCTACGAAAGTGCGCTCGAGAATCTGGAAGTGGCCGATTCGCAGTCGCCGCTGGATGACATGGACACGCTGACCTATCGCGCCGCCCTGCGCGCCTACGTGGAGAACACGCTGCAGGTGATGAGCGATGAATCAGCGCAGTGGGGCCAGTCCGTGCGCGTGCCGGCGCAACTGGAACAATTCCTGAACGAGGAGCGTGCGAAGGCCCTGCGCGCCACGGGTAACCTGAATCCCTGGAGTCTGGGCGGGGATGACGACGGCCCCGTGCCGCTCGGCTGAGACGCGAACTCAGTGCTGTTGCTTGATGGTCGCCGGGTCGATGATGCCCGCGGAACTGCCATTGCGCACAGCCAGCTTGACCTCGCCGATCGCGCGCGTAACCTCGATGCCGCGCGGGCAGGCCGGCGTGCAGTTGAAGATCGTGCGGCAGCGCCAGACGCCGTCCGGCGCGCCCAGGGCGTCGAGGCGCGCCTCATCACCCGTGTCGCGCGTGTCGAAGAGAAAGCGATGCGCCTGCACGATGGCCGCCGGGCCGACGTACTCGCCATTGGCCCAGAAGCTGGGGCAGGAAGTGGTGCAGGCCGCGCAGAGGATGCAGTTGGTCGTGTCGGTGATGAGGTCCTTGTCCTCCTGCGATTGCAGGCGCTCGCGCCCGTCCGCCGGCAGCGGCCCGTCGTTGACGAACCAGGGCAGCACCTGGCGATAGTGCGCGAGGAAGGGCTCCATGTCCACGATGAGGTCCTTGATGACACGCAACCCCAGGATCGGCTCCACCTGGATTCTGTCGCCCACATCGCGCGCCAGCAGCTTGCAGGCCAGCGCGTTGCGCCCGTTGATACGCATGGCGTCCGAGCCGCAGATGCCGCTGGAGCAGGAGCGGCGGAAGGCCAGCGTGCCGTCCTGTTCCCACTTGACGCGGTGCAGCAGCTCCAGCACGCGCTGCGTGGGTTCGACGTCAGCGAGCGCGAACTCCTGCCAGTAAGGCTTCGGGTGCCCGGCTTCCGGGTTGTAGCGCCGGATGCGAAAAGTGATGTCCATGCGGCTCCCTGCTTCCTGAGGCCCTGACAGGCGCGCGTCCGGAGACGCACATCCTGCCTTCAGTAAACGCGCTCTTTCGGCGCGAAGCGTTCGTCTTCCGCTTCCAGCGAGCGGTCGACCGGCTTGTCATGGTTTAGCGACAGCTTCAGCTGCGCCGACACGAGGCTGCTCTCGTGGCTGCTGACGAGCGAGTGCACCAGCCAGTTGACGTCATCGCGCCCGCGGAAGTCCTCGCGGCTGTGGGCGCCGCGGCTCTCCGTGCGTTGCAACGCGCTTTCCGCCGTCGCCAGGGCCGTATCCAGCAGGCAACCCAGCTCCCAGGCTTCCATGAGGTCGGTGTTGAAGATGTGGCCGCGGTCGTCGATGCCGAGGTCCTGCAGGAAACGCTGCCGCAGTTCCAGCACCGCATCACGGCCCGCGCGCATGCCTTCCCCGGTGCGGAAGACGCCGACCTGACTCATCATCTCGTCCTGCATGGTGGCGCGCAACTGCCCCGGACGGCTGTCGCCCGCGCTGTTGCGGATGCGCTCGAACTCCGCGCGCACCTCTTCGCCCGCGTCCATCGGCAGCGGCACCAGCTCGGCCCCGCGCACGAAGTCGGCGATGCGCTTGCCGCCGCGGCGTCCGAAGACGACGAGGTCGACCAGCGAATTGGTGCCGAGGCGGTTGGCGCCGTGACAACTGACGCAGGCCATCTCGCCCGCAGAATACAGACCGGGCAACACCGTGCCCGCCGCGTCGATGGTTACTTCAGCGTTCACGTTGGTAGGGATGCCGCCCATGGCGTAGTGCGCCGTCGGCTGCACCGGCATCGGCTCCTGCAGCGGGTCCACGCCGGAGTAGGTGCGGCAGACCTCCAGCGTCTCGGCCAGGTTGCGCGCGATGTAATTCTCGTCGATGCGCCGCGTTTCGCCGGCCTCCGCCAGATAGCGGTTCACCGTCTCCGGGCGGATGTCGAGGTGCATGTAGTCGCGGCCGCCGATGCCGCGCCCTTCGCGCAACTCAAGGTAAATCGAGCGGCTGACCACGTCGCGGCTGGCGAGGTCCTTGATCGTCGGCGCGTAGCGCTCCATGAAGCGTTCGCCGTTGCGGTTGAGCAGCACGCCGCCCTCGCCACGAATGCCCTCGGTCAGCAGCACGCCCAGGCCGTAAAGCCCGGTGGGATGAAACTGGTAGAACTCCATGTCCTGCAAGGGCAGGCCGCGCCGCAGCAGGATGGCCGCGCCGTCGCCGGTCAGGCTGTGCGCGTTGCTGGTCACCTGCCACACGCGGCCCCAGCCGCCCGTGGCGAAGAGCGTGGCCCTGGCGTGGAAGCAGTGAAAGTCGCCGCTGCCGAGGCGGATGGCCACTGCGCCGCAGGCCACGCCTTCGTTGAGCAGCAGGTCGACCACCTGGTACTCGTCGAAGAAACGTACTTCGTTGCGCAGGCACTGCTGATAGAGCGTCTGCAGGATCATGTGGCCGGTGCGGTCCGCCGAATGGCAGGCGCGGCGCACGGCCTTTTCGCCGAAGTTGCTGGTGTGGCCGCCAAAGCGCCGCTGGCTGATGCGCCCTTCGGAGGTGCGGTCGAAGGGCAGGCCCATGTGCTCCAGCTCAATGACCGAGTCGACGGCCTCTTCGGCCAGCACCTTGACCGCGTCCTGGTCGGCGAGGTAGTCGCCGCCCTTGACGGTGTCGTACATGTGCCACAGCGGGCGGTCTTCCTCAAGGTTGCCGAGGGCCGCGCCGATGCCGCCGAGGGCCGCGCCGGTGTGGCTGCGCGTGGGGTAGAGTTTGCTGACCACGGCGACCTTCGCGCCGCCCTGGCTGGCGTAGAGCGCCGCCATCAACCCGGCGCCGCCGGCCCCCACAATCAGCGCGTCAAACTGGTGGGTCTGCATCTTCTCCCTTTTCCCGCTTAACTGCGGGAGCCCTTCCGCTCCAATGCGGGAGCCCTTCTCGCAGCTCAGGATGCAGCGTGCAGGCGCTCCATGGCCGCCACGCCCATTTCAATGGCGGTTTCGTCGATGGTGCCCAGCAGGGCACCCACGCCCAGCAACAGCAGCGTCAACGCGCCCAGCAGGCACAGGTAGACGCTGGCGCGCCGCAGCAGCGGGCTGTGCGAGGTGTAGTCGGTGAGCACGTAGCGCAGGCCGTTGAAGCCATGCGCAACTACCAGCGCCAGCAGCGCGAAATCGTAGACGCGCCAGATGGCCACGCCGCCCACCAGCAGGTTCCAGCGGCTGGCCACAAACTCGACTGCCGTGCCGCTCTCATTGATCAGGCCGCCCGTGCCCACCACCGAATGCCCCTGCGCCGTGAGGTCGAAGACGCCCTGCAGGATGTGCATCATGGCCAGGTGGCCGAAAACCAGTGGCACGATCAGCAGCGCACTGATGCGCATGAAAGACCACCAGAAGCGCTCGCTGCCGCTGCCCTGGCGGTCGCTGGCGCGTGTTGCAGTCCCGCCGCCACCGGTGATGAGTCCGTGCAGGCCGGAAAGCAGCAGCGCCGCGACGATGGCCGCCACGAAGCCTGGCAGGAAAACCAGCTGCGCGCGCAGCACATCCGTCAGCGGCAGCACCGACGGCGCCGAGTTGTAGAAATCCAGCACGTGGCCGAACATCAGCAGGAAGACCGGCGCCAGGATGACCAGCACGACGGCCAGCACGATGTGCGCCGCCCGCTGCTGATGCCGCCACAGATGCGGCTTGTAATCGAAGAAGGTGATGCGCAGGCCATTGATGGCGTGGTAGACCACCGCCGCCACCAGGCCGAACTCGCCGACGGTAAACAGCGGCGACTGGTAGGCGGCGATCGCCTCGACGTAGAGCTCCGGCCAGAAGACGGCCCAGGAGGTGTCGATGACGTGCAGCACCAGGAAGAGCACCACTCCCAGCCCGCTCAGGCGGTGCAACGCCCAACTCCACTGCCCGATGGCGCCCCGGTAGCGCAGGGTCTCCGTGACTGTGATGACCAGCGACGTCAAGGATCATCCCTCATGGTTTTGGGTGGCAGTGGCGCAGTATAGCAGCGCGGTCGGGGCCCCGCAATGCCGCCCGGACTGTGTGCGCGGCAGACTCCGGCTCAGGGCAGGAACGGTTGGCAGCGTCTCTGCAATGGTTACTTATGTCACTGCGGAGAAGATATCGCGCACGCGGATGCGGAACCCCGGCAGCACCGCAGCGCCATCAATGATGTCGTCGCCGCGCAAGGTCTGTGGCGGACCGTCCGCAACGTGAAGCTCGAGTGATTGCGTCCGTGGGTAGATGAGCCAAACCATTTGCGTACCGTGCTCCAGGTAGCGTGCCGCTTTTGCTTCCAGTTCGCTGCGGGTATTGCTCCTGCTGTGCACTTCCACAGCCAGCAACGGGGCTTCGGTCGAGACAGGCGGGCCTTCCGCACGACAAATGACCACATCCGGCTGACAGAGCCAGCCATCGAGATTGTGCAGGAGTTCAGTGCCAGCCCGATAGCCAGGCAGAGCGCCGCTTAGCAACCAGTTCTTCAAAAGCCAGCCAATATCCAGCTGGAGGAAGCTGTGGGCCCGAACCGGTGCCATCTCGACGATTTCTCCCCTGGAGTTAAACCCGAATTTCCTGCCCGGGTGCTGCCTGAGCAGCCGAAAATACCGCTCCAGCGTATGCTCGGCCGGATTACGAACGGTGACAGCCATGCTGTTCTCCTGATGCCATCCCGCTTCAGTATAACCTAACGACCGGAGACACCACACGAGGACATTTGAGTGTCCGGTAACGGCGCCCTGGCTTGACGCTGCGCCGCCCGCTCCTGTAGAATGCGCCGCAGTCGGGCCTGTAGCTCAGTTGGGAGAGCGCCACAATCGCACTGTGGAGGCCAAGGGTTCGAGTCCCTTCAGGTCCACTCCCCGGTCAGACCCTGAATTTGAATGGCTTGTCGTGGTGGTACTGCGGGATTTCCACGCGAGCGCCGCCCTGCATGGCGGACTGGTGGGCGCAGATGCCGGCGGCCGTCCAGCCGGCCGTCCGCACCGCGTCCGGCCAGGGCAGACGCTCTTCCACGATGCTGCTGACGAACTCGTGCACCATGTGCGGGTGCGAGCCGTCATGACCGCCACCCTGAATAAAGGACAAATGCGCGTGCTCCTCGTCGTAGACGCCGCGTTGTGTGAAGCGCGCGATTTCCGGCGGCAGCAGGTCCTGGCGATCGGGCACGTCCAGCAGCTCGTGGCGGATCTCGTTGCCGCGACCCCAGCGTTCGACGACCGGGCGCATGCGGAAGACGACCGGCTGCTCGCCCTCGACCTGCTCCCACTCAAAGGTGGCCTGCTCGCCGTAGACGTTGAAGCTCTCCACGTAGCCGTGCGCGGTGTGGAAGAGGCTGCGCGTGACCTCGGCGGCCAGCGGCGGATCGTCCTGCAGTTCGTAGATGGCGGTCTCGATCGGGAAGGGATTGCCGTACTGCTCGTGCAGTTCGTCGCGCATAACGCCGGAGCCGAAGCAATGCACCGCCTTCGCCTGCATGCCAGCCACGGCCAGCACGGGTGAGACCGCATGGGTGGCGTAATGCATGGGTGGCAGGCCCAGCCAGTAAGACGGCCAGTGTTCCATGTCCTGGTAATGGGCGCCGCGCAGAAACTGGATGCGGCCGAATTCGCCCGTCCGCTGCATCTCACGGGCATAAATGAAGCGTTTGGTGTAGACGGCCGTCTCCATGCCCATGTAGACCTTGCCGCCCGCCTGCTGCGCGTCAATGATGGCCTGCAGGTTCTCCAGAGTGGTGGCCATGGGCACGGTGCAGGCGCAGTGTTTGCCGACGGCCAGCACGGCGAGGGTCTGTTCAGCGTGCAGAGGGATGGGCGACACCAGGTGGATGGCGTCGAGGGCGTCGTTGTTGATCAGGTCGTCAAGATCGGTGGTGCGGTCCCGGACCTCGAAGCGATCGCCGACCTTCTGCAACACCGCCGGGTCCGAATCGCAGATGATCAGCTGCTCCACCCGCGGATGATGCAGGTAAATGGGTACGAACTCCGCGCCAAAGCCCAGCCCGGCCAGACCTACCCTGATGTTACGGTCCATGGTCACTTGCACCTTCCGCACTATTTGCCGCGTAAAGAATCTGAATGAGAGACCTGGTCAGTCTGGTGGCCCTCACCCTAAATCCCTCTCCCTCAGGGAGAGGGACTTTAACTCACCTGGCGATTCGGATTCGCTCTGTCTTTTCAAGACCTGGAGAGGAAATGAAAATTGTACCTCCCCCTCTCCCTGAGAAGGACTCCCACTGAAGGTGGGAAAAGGGGGTTGGGGGGTGAGGGCTGCCAGTCCGAATAGTAAATCACCGGTTGTTCTTTCCGCAGACCGACAATGTGTTGCCGCCGCGCTATTCCTTGACGGCGCCGAAGGTGATGCCCGTCACCAGTTGCTTCTGCACGCGGAAGAGCAGCGGCACCAGCGGCAGCAGGATCAACACGCCGCCGACCGCGTAGAGGTCATAGGGCACCTGCATGATGTTCGTGCCCGTGGGCACCTCAAGCAGTCGCAGGGTGAGCACCCGAATATCCGGCCCCACCGTCAGCACGAAGGCGAAGAGGAACTCGTTCCAGCCGGCGATCAGCAGCAGCAGAAAGGTGACGAAGGCGCCAGGCAGAGCGATCGGCAGGATGACGCGAAAGAGCGTGCCGAACCAGCCGCAGCCGTCGATGGCCGCCGCGTCATCCAGTTCGCGCGGGACCGCGTTGTAGTAGGTGAAGAGCACCAGCACGGCCAGCGGCAAGCCCCCGGCGAGATACACGAGGATTATGCCGTGGCGTGTATCCAGCAGGCCGATTTCGAAATAGGTGATGAAGATGGGCCCGAGGGTCACCATGGCCGGCACGGCGATGCTGGCCACCAGCAGGCTGTACATCAGCGCCTTGCCCGCAAAGGTCGCGCGGCTGAAGCTGTAGGCCGCCATGCCGCCCAGCAGCGTGGCGCCCAGCGCGGACAGGCCCGCGATCACGATGGTGTTGATCAGCCCCGGGATGTAGCTCCAGCGGCGGAACATGAAGGGATAGTTGTCCAGGTTGACACTCCCCGGGACGAGGCGTGGCGGGACGCGCAGGAACTCGTCCAGAGGCATGACGGATGTGGCCACCATGTAGTAAATGGGAAAGAGCAGGACCACCAGAATGGCGAGCAGCAGGGCGTATTGCCCCAGCCGCAGCAACAGGGCTCTCGTTACAAACGGGACAGGACGCGTGCTGTGCGTGGCTTGCGCAGACATCAGCGCGCCACGCGGGTGCTGGAGCGATACAGCAGCCAGGCGAAAACGCCGCCAATGGCCACCGTCATCAGCAATAGCAGGACATTGATGGCAGAGCCGTAGCCGTAGCGCAACTCGACGAAGAAACGCTGGTAGGAGTAGAGCGCGAGGGTGCGTGTGGCGTTGCCGGGGCCGCCCTGAGTCAGGCCCAGAATCTGCTCGAAGGTCTGCACCTCGGCCATGCCGCGCAGCATGAGCACGAGGTAGATACTCGGCCGCAGCAGCGGCAGGGTCACGTGCCAGAAGCGCTGCAGGGCGTTGGCGCCATCGACGGCGGCGGCCTCAAGCACTTCCCTTGACAGGGAACCGAGCGCCGCCATGAAAATCAGCGCGACCCAGGACACGTTCTTCCAGACGGTCAGTACGATCACGGAGACGCGCGCCATGGCGGGGTTGCTGGTCCAGCGCACCAGTTCGCTAATCAGACCCGTTTCCAGCAGGATGTAGTTCAGCAGGCCGGACTGCTCCCAGTAGAGCACGCGCCAGACGACGCCGGCCAGCAGCGGCGCCATGACCCAGGGCAGCAGCATGACGAAATTACTCAGCCCGCGTCCGCGCAACTTCTGCATCAGCAGCACGGCGATACCCAGTCCCAGCACCGTCTCCAACGCCGTGCTGGCCGCCGTGTACAGCAGAGTATAGCCCAGGGAGTTCAGCAGCGTCCTGTCGCGCGTCAGGGCGAACTGGTAGTTCTGCAGGCCCACGAAGGCGCCCGGGTTAACGAGGGAACGGTTGGTCAGGCTGAGGTAAAAGGTCTGCGCCAGGGGGATGAAGCTGTAGAGCATGCGCAGCAGAAAGGCCGGCAGCACGAAGAGATAGATGATGGCGTATTTGCTTGCGAATATGCGCGGGCGCCCGTGCTGCCTGGCGACTGGCGCGGCGCTGCCTGTGGTCATGTGCTTCCGTCCCGATTGGCGTGGGCCGGTCCACGGCAGTGTGGGCACTGCCGTGGACCCGCTTTACTGGTGATGCCGGGTATGGTCCCGGTCACCCGTCCCTGCGGGCTATATGCCCATGTTGATGATGTCGTATTCGGCGACGGCCCACTCCTGCACCTCTTCCGGAGTCAGCTCGAGCGAAAGCGTCTGTTGGCCCAATAGCTCGAACATCTGCCACAGCTGGGTCGTCTGCGGGCTGTTGACGATCGGCTCGCGGAACTTCGCGCCGCGCAGCAGCTCGGCCCAGCCGGGGCCGGCGCTCAGGACCTTGGCCAGCTCAAGGATTTCCTCGTCCTCGATGAGCGACTTCATGGCCGGCACCAGGCCGTTGTAGCGGACGCTGATATCCTTCATCTTGTCGCGGGTGGCCAGCACATCCATCAATTCCAGCGCGGTGGCCTTGTTCTTGCCGGCCGACGGCACCGAATAGCCCCAGCCATGCACCAGACCGACGTCGCTGCCCGGGCCGGCCGGGAAGCGCGCCAGACCCAGATTCTCCTCGGTAAACACCGTGTCCTCGACGGTCAGGAGACTGTTGTAGTTGCCCTCGTAGTTCCACCACATGCCGACCTTGCCGGCGGCGGCGAGGCCAAAGTTGTTCTCGGAGATGATGGTGGGTGAGCTGATGCCGCGCTTGATCCAGTCCTGCATAAACTGGAAGGCCGTCAGGCTATTCTCGTCCGCCAGGGTGGACAGGTCACCGCCGGCGTGATTGAGCGCCAGCAGCACCGTGTTGAAGGCGTGGCCGCCCTCCGTGCGCGGGTGCCAGCCCCAGACGCCGTTCTCCTGGTCGGTGACGGCCTCGCCGATGCTGAAGAGCTCCTCCCAGGTCGTGGGCGGCTCTGGCACCAGGTCCTTGTTGTACATGAAAGGTTCAAGGCCCAGGAAGTAAAAGAGGCGGAAGACGCCGCCGACGGCCTCGTTCAGCACGTGAACGTTGTCGACCACGTCATCCTTGTTGTCCTGCCAGGCGTTGGTGTTGGTCATGTCCTCGGCCCAGCCGTTCATGCCCCACAGACCGCCGATGAGGTCGTCGGCCCAGAGCACGTCGATGCCGTCAAAGCCCGTCTGGCCCCAGAGCGTGATCTTCGCCATCACGTCGTTCCAGACCGGCGGCAGCGCGTCGTAGTTAATCTGGATGCCGGTCTCCTCCGAGACCGCCGCCATAAACTCCGGCGGGACGTCGCCGCCCCAGCCGACCATGTTGACGACCTTGTCCTCCTGCGCCACGCCAAAGGTTGACGTCGCTGACAGGCCGAGGCCGGCGCCGGCCGCCGCAGCCGTTCTGAGGAAATCCCTGCGAGAAAGTTTCTGTGAATTGCTCATGATGCACCTCAACTATTTTTCTGTCAATAAAGACAAGGCTCCAGAAATTTAACGCGGGCCGGGCAGACTTGCAAACTGTCGTGAGTCCAATGGGTCCTGTGCCGCCAGTCACTGGCGACGCTGCCGTGAGGTATCAGGGCGAGGACGCCCTCACCCTAAATCCCTCTCCCTGAGGGAGAGGGACTTTTAGGAGCTGGTGGTGTACGCCGGGTACTTGCTCTCCCCGAAGGGTTCCCCTTTCCCTGACGGGAGCCCTTCTCAGGGAGAGGGACTTTAACTGCTTGTGTGCATCCTGATTTCTCCCCCTCTCCCTGAGGGAGAGGGGGCCGGGGGGTGAGGGCGCCCTTACTGGTCCTCGACAACGCCGAAGGTGATGCCCCTGACCAGTTGCTTCTGCACCAGCAGCAGCAGAGGCACGAGCGGCAGCAGGATCAACACGCCACCAGCTGAGCGCAGGACGTAGGAGCGGCCCCCGGCCTCCAGCAGACGCACGGTGAGCAGGCGCGTCTCCGGCCCCACCGTCAGCACGAAGGCGAAGAGAAACTCGTTCCAGCCGGCGATCAGCAGCAGCAGGAAGGTGACGAAGGCGCCGGGCATGGCGATCGGCAGGATGACGCGAAAGAGGGTGCTGAACCAGCCGCAACCGTCGATGGCCGCCGCGTCGTCCAGCTCGCGCGGGACGGCGTTGTAGTAGGCGAAGAGCACCAGCACCGCCAGCGGCAGACCGGTGGCGAGGTTGACGAGCACCAGGCCGTGCAGCGTATCCAGCAGCCCGATATCGGTGTAGGTGATGAAGACGGGCCCCAGGGTCACCATGGCCGGTACGGCGATGCTGGCCACCAGCAGACCGTACATCAGCGCCTTGCCAACGAAGGTAGCGCGGCTGAAGCTGTAGGCCGCCATGCCGCCCAGCAGCGTGGCGCCCAACGCGGACAGGCCCGCGATCAGGATGGTGTTGCGCAGCGCCGTGAAGTATCTCATCTGGCGGAACAGGTAGGGGTAGTTGGCCAGGGTCACTTGACGCGGGAACAGGGTCGGTGGCAGGCGCAGGAACTCACTGGACGTCTTGAAGGAAGTGAGCAGCATGAAGAACACGGGGAAGACCAGCACGAGCAACACCAGCGCCAGCAGCGCGTACTGCAGCAGCCGTATGAGAAAATGGCGCCGGCGTCGCGCGGACATCAGCGGGCCAGCCCTGGCCGGATGGGTCGGTCCATAGCCACGTCCGCTTTCCACTTCGCTTGCAGGCAGGCAGGTAACCTGGGGGCCTAGTCTGGCGCCCTCACCCCCCGGCCCCCTCTCCCTCAGGGAGAGGGGGAGACTTCAATTTGATGAATTCCGATTCAACGCAATGGGATGTAATGGTCCCGGTCATCTATATTACTTTTCTGCAATAGGATTATAGCGGCTCGTCAGAATTGTCCTCCCCCTCTCCCTGAGAAGGGCTCCCGTCGTGAGCGGCGGGAAAAGGGAGGCGAGGGCCGAGCAGCATGCCCAGGACGCCTTTGCCAGGATTTCTCTCCCGCTCACCCAGGAATCGGCAGGACAGTAAGATTGAGGGTGAGAGCCAACCCAGGCAGTCTCTCGCTCACCCGGCTATACTACCCGCCAAACATGGCAACCGGGAAAGGAGAACTCGAGATGAGCTACCAACCGCTTGCCGAGGTGCGCAAGACGCTGCGGGTAGAGTGGTACCGCAGCCCGATCCCGGGCGCGAAACTGCGCGAGCTCTCGCGGCGCAGCGACGCGCAGGGCTGGTTCCAGGCCGGTGGCCATTTCGTTCTCTTCCTGCTGACCGGCGCGCTGGTCTTTCACTTCTGGTCGCTGCAACTCTGGGGCGCCTTTCTGGTGGCGCTCTTCTGCCACGGCACGGTCACCAGCTTTTTCAAGGGCATTGCCCCGCACGAACTGGGGCACGGCACCGTCTTCCGCACCAAATGGCTCAACAAGGCCTTCCTTTACCTGTACAGCCTGATCTCCTGGTTCGACACCTTCGACTACAACATGAGCCACACCTACCACCACCGCTACACCCTGCATCCCGAGGGTGATCGCGAGGTATTACTGCCAATAGAACCGTCACTGGCCTCGACCTTCGTGTTGCAACTCTTCACGGTCAATTTGCTCACGCGACGCGGACGCACCTTCAGCCAGGGCGGACTCATCGGGACGGTGCTGGCGAACCTGAACATGGCCCTTGGCCGCGGCGAGACCGGGGGCGCGCCTGGGGACAGCTGGGCGCGCGCCCTGCATGCCGACCAGCCGGAGGAGTACCGCAAGTCTGTGCGCTGGTCGCGCATCCTGATCCTCTTTCACGGAACCGTGCTGCTGATCGCCATCGTCACCGGCCTCTGGGTGCTGCCGCTGATCTTCAGCGCCTCGGTCTTCATCGCCAACTGGCTTCGCTACTTCGTCGCCCTGCCACAGCATTGCGGCCTGCAGGACAACGTCGATGACTTCCGCAAGAGTGTGCGCTCGATGCGCCTCAACCCGCTCTTCTCCTTCCTCTACTGGCGCATGGAATGGCACACCGAGCACCACATGTACGCCGGTGTGCCCTGCTACAACCTCGGCGAGCTCTACGAGGAAATCGCCGACGACATGCCCGAGCCGCGAACCCTGATCGGCGCCTGGCGCGAGATGCGCATGGTCTGGCGGAAACAAAAGGAAGACCCGGACTACCAGTTCGATACACCGCTGCCGCCGACGGCCCGCAGCGTACGCAGCGAAGCCCCGGAGGAAATCGAACTGGAGAGCTCGATCGGAGATCTGGCGCCGGAGGGCCTGCGTTAGCCAGGCAGACCGTCACCTCCCTGGCTATACTCCGGCGCAGGTGGCATCTGTGTCAGGAGTTTGAGAGATGAGTTATCCACCGCTTGCTGACGTGCGCAAGACGCTGCGGGTGGAGTGGTACCGTAGCCCGATCCCGGGCGCGAAACTGCGCGAGTTCTCGCGCCGCAGCGACCGTCAGGCCTGGTTCCAGGCCGGCGGCCACTTCGCTCTCTTCCTGCTGACCGGCGTGCTGGTCTTTCACTTCTGGTCGCTGCAGCTCTGGGGCGCCTTTCTGGTGGCGCTCTTCTGCCACGGCACGGTCACCAGTTTTATGAGGGGCGTCGCTGCGCACGAACTGGGACACGGCACCGTCTTTCGCAGCAAATGGCTCAACAAGGTCTTCCTCTATCCCTTCAGCCTGATCGGCTGGTGGGACTTCTACGATTACGGCAGCAGTCACACCTACCACCACCGCTACACCCTGCACCCCGAGGGCGACCGCGAGGTGCTGCTGCCGCTGGAACCCTCGCTGGCCTCTTTCTTCATGCTGCAACTCTTCACCATCAACCTGGTGACGAAGCCACGGCGCGTCTTCGACAAGGGCGGCCTGATCTCGACCCTGCTGGTCACGCTGAAGGGCGCTTTCGGCGTCGTCGGCCCGGCCAGGGTGCCGGTCTTCGAATGGATTCGCGCCCTGCACGTCGACCAGCCGGAGGAGTTTCGCAAGTCGGTCCGCTGGTCGCGTATCCTGATCCTCTTCCACGGAGGCATACTGCTGGTCGCCATCGTCAGCGGCCTGTGGGTGCTGCCGCTGATCTTCAGCACAGCGACTTTCACCGCCAACTGGATTCGCTACTTCGTCGCCCTGCCACAGCACTGTGGGCTGCAGGACAACGTCAACGACTTCCGCAAGAGCGTGCGGTCGATGCGCCTCAATCCGCTCTTCTCCTTCCTCTACTGGCGCATGGAATGGCACACCGAGCACCACATGTACGCCGGCGTGCCCTGCTACAACCTCGGCAAACTCTACGAGGAGATCGCCGACGACATGCCCGCGCCGCGCACGTTGATCGGTGCCTGGCGCGAGATGCGTATGGTCTGGTGGAAACAAAAGGAAGACCCGGACTACGAGTTCGATACGCCCTTGCCAGCGACGGCCCGCAGCGTCCGTAGCGAGGAGCCGGATGAAATCGAACTGGAGAGCTCGATCGGGGACCTGGCGCCGGAGGGTTTGAGATAGATTCTGTCCTTCTGGCATGGCGCGCGTGACCCGGGTTTCCCGGGGTCCTGGCCCGAACAACAGAATTCGCAGATTTTCCTGTACAATCGCCGCGGCCCCGGTCGGTGATGCGCTGGCTGGCGCCGCCCAGCATCCGCAGACAGGAGCGAACCAGGCCTCATGAGCGTCATCCTGGGTATTAACAGCGAACACGCCGGCGCCTCGGCCGCTCTCGTCGTGGACGGCCAGCCGGTCGCGGCCATCGCCGAGGAGCGCCTGAATCGCGTCAAGTACTACGCCGGCTTCCCGCGCCTGGCGGTGCGCACGGTGCTGGACATGGCCGGCCTCGACCCGCAGGACATCGACTGCGTCGCCATCCCGCGTGACCCGGCTGCCAACCTGACGCGCAAGGCCGCCTTTCTCTTCGGCAACCCGACGCGGCTACCGGCTCTGCTGAAAACTGGCGCCGGCCAGGTGAGGCAGCTGGACGTGAAGTCTCAACTGGCCGCTGATTTCGGACTGGATCCCGCCGCGCTTAACTTCCGTCAGCTACGCGTCGAGCACCATCTGGCGCATGTCGCCAGCGCGTACTTCAGCTCACCTTATGAGCAGGCCGCCGGCTTCAGCGTGGACGGCTCCGGCGATTTCGTCACCTGTATGCTGGCCAGTTGCCGCGGCAATGACATCGAGGTGCTGCAGCGCATCCATGTGCCGCATTCGCTAGGCTCGCTCTACACCATGTTGTGCCAGTTCATCGGCTACGGCCGCTACGGTGACGAGGGCAAGGTGATGGGCCTGGCGCCCTATGGCGAAGATGCCTACCGCGAGCACTTCGACGACATGCTGCGCCTCACTGACGACGGCTTCCGCCTCAACAGTCGCTGGTTCCTGCCCTTCGGCGCAGAGCAGTCCATCAGCATTAACGCCCGCGGCGAGATGGAGATCGGCCGTCACTTCTCCGACCACATGGTGGATACCTTCTGCGCGCCGCGGCAGCCGGGCAGCGACATCACGCAGCGCGACATGGACCTGGCGCGCGGGCTGCAGGCGACCTTCGAGCGCGTCTGGCTTCACCTGCTGCGGCGCCTGCACCAGCTCGCGCCTGGCGATCAGGTGGTCATGGCCGGCGGCTGCGCGCTCAACAGCGTCGCCAACGGCCTCGTCACCGCGCAAACGCCCTTCCACGACACCTGGATTCACCCCGCCGCCGGCGACGAAGGCCTTTCGCTGGGCGCCGCGCTTTACGCCAGCCAGACCCTGCCCGGCAAGCGCGAGCGCTACGTGATGGGCAGCGCCGGCCTCGGCCCGGAATATACGCAGCTGCAAATCCGCAATGCCCTTGTACGGCAGCAGGTCGATGCGCAGGAACTGCCGGAGGCATTGCTGCTGGAGCGCACGGCGGAGGCGCTTGAGGCGGGAAAGGTTGTCGGCTGGTTCCAGGGGCGCATGGAGTGGGGGCCGCGCGCGCTCGGCAACCGTTCCATCCTCGCCCATCCGGGCCTGGCGCACATGAAGCAGACGCTCAACGACCGCATCAAGCGCCGCGAGTGGTTCCGGCCCTTCGCGCCGGCCGTGCTGGCGGAGGCGCAAACACGGGTCTTCGAGAGCGGACAGCCCTCGCCGCACATGCTGCACGTCCATCGCATCCGCGATGAATGGCGCGAGCGGCTCTGCGCGGTGACGCACGTGGACCAGACCGGCCGCCTGCAAACCGTCGTGCGCCCGCATAACCCGCGCTATTACGACCTGCTGCTCGCATTCGAGCGGCGCACCGGCCTGCCCGTCCTCGTCAACACCAGCTTCAACGAGAACGAGCCCATCGTCTGCACGCCGCAGGAGGCCATCGACTGCTTCCTGCGTACGCGCATGGACGTGCTCGTCATCGGCAACAGCTACTGCGAAAAGCCCGCCCACGTCTGACGTGCTATGAGCGGCAAGACAGTATGCGACAAAAAAGAGCCGGCCCCGAGCGGGACCGACTCTCCCGGTTACCGGGTGTTACTGTCTACCACTGCACGTACCTCACCGTGTTGTGCGTGTCGATGGTAATGATGTAAGGCTTGTCGACATCCGGTCCCTTGTCGGCGTAGAAGGTGCTGAGCGTCATGATGCCGGCTCCGTCGTAGCTGACGGTGTAGGGCTGGTCGGCGGCGCTGTTCATGTCACTGGCCAGGTTGCTGTTTGCGGCAGCGCCCGCGTCAAACAGCACAGAGCTGCTGGACACGCTGCTGAGGGACACGCTGTTGTCAGCGTCGATGATCCCGTAGAGCGTGTAGGACGTGTAATCCTCGTTGGCGCAGACCATGATGGGCGCAGCCGCATCGGTATTCAGGCAAGTGCCGGTGATACCACCGCCGCCACTGCTGCTGTCGCCACCACCGCCGTTGCCACCACTGCCGCCAGTATTTCCGCTGGTTGCTTCATGCCAGGCCGCTTCACAATCCGGCGTCGGGTCATCCGGGTCCTCACAGTAGTAGTAGATCACCGGATGACTGTCCACATAGTTACTGTCATCATCTACGGCCAGCGTGGTCAGGGTGATGCGAAGGACCTCTTCCGGATGGAAGTCGATCAGGTCTGTACCGAAGCGGATGGTTTCGGTTGGGTCAACAGTCTGGGCCTGGACCTGGGCATCGGGATCATCCAGGTTTTCCATACCGAAACCCGACGTCCCGTCCGAGTTTTCAGCCGTCCAGCCGAAGCCGTCGGCGTTGTTGATGACCGAACCGCTCAGGGAAACATTAATCTCGAAGGTGCCGCCATCATCCGACGTCTGGGCCTCTGCCTGCGATATTGCCTCGTCGGCAGGCACCAGGGTGACAGTTGCATCCAGTGGCGGCGGCAGCGCGCGCACCAGGGTTTCGGGGTCCGCGCAGTCCTCGTGCACCGGGTAGCAGAAGACCAGCCGCTGGCTGTTGATGTAGTCCTCATCATCGAGGGCGGCCACCTGAACCATGGAGAAGGAGACAATGTGGCCATCGGCGTAACCCAGGTCCGTGGCGTTGATGGTGATCGTACCGGCATTGGCTGGCGTGAGGCTGTCTTCCTGCTGGTCCCGGGTGTTGGCATTGATCACCAGCCAGTCGACCGATTCAGCGTCGTCGAATTGAGTCGTGTGGGGCGAGGTGATCGTAAAGCTGCCTTGCTCCACGTCATTTTCATCAATGTCAGAGTTAAGGGTGACAACCGGGGCCAGGGGCAGGGGCAACTCGGTCCTTTCCTCTTCCGGCGTCTGCGCCAGCACATGACCGACAGCCAGAAGGGGCAGCAGCAGGAACAGGCACAGGACGTAGCGGCACAAACCGGATTTCATGAGACCCCTCACTTTCTTGCACTCCACGGAAAGACCCATCCACCGCCTGTCTGGCTATTCCCCGGCGGGAAGGTGACACAGGCTAACTGTCATCAGCGAACACGCGGATGACGGTCCGGTTCAGACACATCCCACCCACCGAAAAACCTGCGGTCGTTGGCGCGGCCAACGGAATATAAACCCGCTGCGTCGAATTGCAAAATGTTACGCAACCTGTGAGCGGGTTCGTGAGACGGCTGTCCTGTCTCTCCGCCCCCTGCGTCTCACGCTGCCCGCCCGCCAATATCTGTTCCTGGCTGCGCTGCGCCAGCGCTGCGCGCAACCTGCGCCGTGGCCGCACGGACCGCATTGGCCTCTTCCTCAACACCTCCATCGAATACGTCGTCGATTACCTCTCCGGCATCATTCCAGGCGCCGTGCGCCACTCGCAGCGCTGCGACAAGCGGCTGCTCATCTACACGCTGACCGACAACGACCCCGGTCAGTTGCTGCAGGTCTGCCGCGTCGGCGAAATCGACGGCGTCATCCTCTTCTCCACCCATTATGACAGCCACACCATCGAGCCCCTGCTGGCGGAGAACTTTCCCTTCGTCGTGATGAGCCGCCAGATACCCTATGAGCGAGTCTCCTGCGTCGTGCCGGACTATTACGACGGTACGCTGCAGGCAATGAATCATCTGCTCGCGCAGGGCCACCGACGTATCGCCCTGATGACCCGGCCGGAGCTGACCACAGCCAACGAGGCACGTCTGCGCGGCTATCTGGACGCGCTCGCCGCGGCCGACATCACGCCCGACGAGCAACTCATCGTCGAAACGCGGATACAGCCGGAAAGCGGCGTCGCGGCCACGCGTCAGCTGCTGGCGCTGCCACAGCGGCCCACAGCCATCTTCGCCTTTCATGATCTGGTGGCGGTGGATGTCATCAATGTAGTGCAGCAGGCAGGCCTGCAGGTGCCACGCGATATGGCCGTCATGGGCTTTGACGGCCTGCGCGCGGGCTTCCGCACCGTGCCGCACATCAGCACCGTGCAGCAGCCACTGGAACACATCGGCGAGCGCGTCGTCACGCTCATCAATCGTCAGCTGGTCGACCCCGCAACGCCGCCAGTGCGGGAGACCCTGCCGGTGCGCCTTGTGCTGCGCGGTTCCGCGTGATCATGCAGAAAGAAGGAGCAGCCATGAACGAAAGTGAAGAGGCGATGACCAACAAGGCTACTACTCCTCGCACCGCCTCGTGCACAGCGGCACCAACCGCGGCTGGTCGCTCTACGGCCCGCCGACGCACAACAAGGTGCGCTACTACGCCATCGCCGACTGCATCTGCCACAATAACATGGTGATTGAGGAGTGACTGGTGCGCGACGAACTGGCGCTGGTGCATCAGCTGGGCCTGGACCCCGTGCAGACCGCGCGCGACATGGCGCGCCGCGAAGCGCAGGCCAACCCCTCCGGCCAGCCGGACGGCGACATCAAGCGCGGCGTGGGCCAGTTGCCGCCGCCCGTCATGGCGCCGCCGCCGGACGGCCCCTTCGACCCGGAGGACTTCGCCCGGCGCGCCCGGCACGAGATCTGGAACTGGCGCCTGCTAAACAAGGTGCGCGAGTACTACGCCGAACCCCTGCATGCCGAAGGGCCTTCGCTACGCCGCATGAACAGCCACACTGACTACCAGGGCTTCGTGCTGGCGCTGCTCGCGCCCTTCCCGGACCTGGCCGTCACCATCGAACGCAGCACTTGTTGCGGCAGCGCCGCTGCCGGCTGGCGCGTGGCCCTGCGCTGGCGCATGACCGGCACGCATACCGGCCTTGGTATCTACGGCGAGCCGACCGGTCAGAGCATCAACATCCTCGGCATCAGTCACTTGCTCATCCAGGAGGAGCGCATCCAGCAGGAATGGACGCTCTTCGACGAGTTCTCGCTGCTCAAGCAACTGCACCGGCCACAGGCATGAAGCTCGGCCACCCCTTTGTGCACTATGATGACCGTTCCCCCGGGAACGCGCCTTTTGCTCCATTGACCGTTTTCGTTCTGTCAGAGAGGGATCTCACATGAAGAAGTGCGTACTACTGCTCGCAATACCGGGGCTGGCTCTCAGCGGCCTCCCCACCATCGCCCAGGACGGCGGCGTTTGCAACGTCGAGTCACCGGCTGAAGCTGTCGAATTGAACATGATTGGCTGGAGCTTCCCGATCGCCGATTTCTACGCTGCTGAACTGGAAGGCTGCAGCGCCGTGGAAAACCTCACCGTCAACACCAACCTGCTCTCCTCATCGGACGTGCAGGAACAGGTGAATCTCGCGCTCTCGACCGGTGGTGATTCGCCCTATGACATTATGCACGCGGCCAACGGCCAGGTTTCCGACTGGGGTGGCAAGGGCTGGCTTATGCCGCTGAATGACCTCGTCGAGCAGTATTGGGACCAATACGACCGCGGCGACATCCCGGAAGTGATCTGGGAAGGCGGTACGTTGGACGGCAACATCTATGGCGTGCCCATCATCGGTAACACGCTCCACCTCTTCTATCGCAGCGACGTGCTGGCAGAGATGGGCATGGAAGCTCCCGAGACCTATGCCGATGTCATCGCCTTCTGCGACGCCGTCGGCATGGACAACATGGACTGGGATGCGCCCTTCGGCATGGACCTTTCCCGCGCCCGCGGCCGGGAACTGGAATTCTTCATGGTGCTGGGCGCCCTGGGTGGCACCTACATCGGTGAAGGTAGCCAGCCCGCCCTCAACGGGCCCGAAGGCGTTCAGGCCGTTGAACTGATGGTCGATGTGTACAATTCCTGCCTGGGTGAGGCTGCCTCCTCCCTGAGCAACAACGGCATGGAAACCGGCATGCACCAGGGTGTTCTGCCCATGGTCAAGCTCTGGGCAAGCCGCGCTGCCGGCATGAGCAACCCGGACAACACCGACCTGACAGACGTCATCGACTTCGCGCCGGCGCCGCGCGTGGTGGAAGGCGGACCGCGCGCCGGTTCTGCCTAGAATGACTTTTTCTTCATTTCGGCCAACACCACCAATGACCCGGACCTGATCTTCCGCATCATCATGGAAGCGGCTGACGCCGCCTCACAGCAGCAGGCGGCAGTGCTGGGCATCCCCTCGCGCGTGTCGGCTTCCGATTTCGGTGGTAAGTACCTGCCTGCGGCCAACGCGACCCTGGCTGAAAGCGTCGGCAACTACGCCAGGAACCCGGCCGTCAACATCGCCATCACCAAGCTGAGTGAATTCCTGCCGTTCACGGCCACCGGTGAAATGACGCCGGCCGAGGCGCTGGATGCCGCTTCAGCAGCCTACATCGAGGAAGCGACTGCCCAAGGTTTCATCACGGGCGGGTAAAGTATGACTTGCGGGTGGGGAAAGCGCTGACTTTCCTCACCCGCATCCGGCAGGAAAGCGCAGCCCAGGTCTATGGAACGCAAGGTCTTTCTCGGTTTCGCGGCGCCCAGCATCGTGATCATGACCCTGCTCATGGTCATTCCAATGGCCATGGCCATCTGGCTTGGCCTGCACTTCATGACCTATGACAACGTGCTTGATCCGCAATGGGTCGGCCTGCGCAACTACAGCGAAGTGCTCGGAGATTCGCGCTTCTGACAGTCTTTCAGCTTCACTGCGCTCTACATCGTCGTCGTCGTTCCGGCCTGGATCCTCATCGGCTTCGTGATGGCGCTCCTGCTGGATCAGGTGACCGGGCAGGCGAGGGGTGTCTATCTCTCCATTTTCTTGTTGCCGTTCATTATCGTGCCCGTCGTCGGTACGCTCATGTTTCTCCAGTTGTTCGAACCCTCGGGCCTGTTGCGCCGAGTTTATCAGGAACTCCTGAACGAGCGCTTTCGTTACACGGAACAGACCGTGAAATCGCTCATCCTGCTGCACGGCATCTGGCACGTCACGCCCTTCACCCTGGTCGTCTATTTCGCCGGCCTGCAAACCCTGCCGCAGGACCTGCTGGAGGCCGCCGGTATCGACGGTGCCAGTCGTCTGCAGAAGATTCGTCACATCGTCATCCCGCACCTGTACTCGCTCACGCTCACGCTCTTTAGCCTGCTCTTTAGCATCATGGATTCCTGTCGCGTCTTTGACAGTGTCTTCGTATTGACGGAGCTGAACCCGCTCTACAAGGCGAACACCCTCATGACCTATACCTTTCAGACGGCGACGCAACTGCAGCGACTCGGCAAGGCCAATGCCATGGCCGTACTTACGGTCATTGGAATCATGGTGGTCCTCGTCCCCAATCTGTACCTCTCCTGGAAAGAACAGATCGCGGAGCGCTGAGCGATGGATCGCGTTGACAGTCGCTTCGGCCGCATCCTGATCCACCTGTTGCTGATTCTTTTTGCCATCTACAGCATCGTTCCCTTCACGTGGACGACCCTGCAATCCATCAAGAAACTGAAAGATGCGAGTTCGCGTACTCCGAAGTTTCTCTTCACACCCTCGCTGGAAAACTACGAAGAACTCTGGTTACCTTCGACGCCGGACAACCCGGAAGCGCTTGCCTTCTTCCTGCTCCTGGCTTTGCTTTTGCTGATCTGCCTGCTGTTGTTCGCGCAGCACATCCCTCTGCGGCGCAGCCAGGTGTATGGCGCTGTTTCCCTGGGCTTCGTGGCCTTGCTCTGGCTAATTCCGCAGCTGCTGGATACGGCGCGCTTTTACGATTACTTCATCGATACCCTTGTCGTCACTGCCGGGATGATCCTGGTCTCCATCAGCATCGGCTGCCTGGCGGGTTATGCGTTGGCCCGCTACACCGGCATGCTGTGCGTGCTGGTACTGGTCGCGGCGCTGGCCTTTCGCGCCCTGCCGCGTCTGGCCTACATCCTGCCCTACTAATGGATTGGCAGCTTCCTTAACCTTATTGATTCCCACATCCTCGTCATTATCACGCTGGTCGCCGTCAACCAGCCTTTTACCATCTGGATGTTGCGCAGCTTCTTTATGGAGATTCCGAAGGACCTTGAAGAATCCGCCATGGTGGATGGCGCCAGTCGCCTCGTGTCATTTTTGCGCGTCATCATCCCGGTCATGTGTCCCGGCATCGTCGCCACCGCGCTCTTCACCCTGTTGCTGGCCTACAACGAGTTCCTGCTGGTGCGCATCCTGACGCAGACCAACTGGACGCTACCGGTGGCCATTTCGCGCTTCACGGGTGGCGAAGACCCGCGCCACCCGACGCTGGCTGCGGCGGCTTCTGTGTCGGCCACCGTCCCGATCGTGATCGTCATCCTCTTCTTTCAGAAGCAACTGGTGAAGGGCCTGGCGGCAGGCGCCGTGAAAGGATGAACGCGCAGTGACTGCCCAACTGCTGGCGGCCAAACAGCTGGCGTGGGAGTTCGCCCACGCGCGCGAGCAGGGTCCGGACGCGCGCCGCAGCCTCGCCCGCTTCCTCGCGCCAGACCTGGAATGGCACGGCATCCAGCCCCTGCGTCTGCTGCAGGGCCGCGACGCCTTCCTCGAGTGCTTCCTGCATCCGCTGTATCACGCCTTCCCGGACTGGCAACGCCGCCCCTGTCTTTTCCCTGGCGGTGAATTCGAAGACAACTTCTGGCTCGCCAGTATGGGCGATGCCATCGGAAGTTTCGTCAATGACTGGCAATTGTCGGATGACCTGTGCATCTCACCCACGGGCTTCAGCCTGCGCACGCGCTACGGCGATTTCTGCCGCGTGGAAGGCGGCCGCATCGTCGAAATGCGCTATCTGATGGACCTGCCGGCGCTGCTGCTGCAGGCCGGCATCGATCTCATCCCGCCCGGCGCCGCCCACCCGGTCTGGCCGCCCGGCCCGGCCACCGGCGACGGCCTGCGTCGTGAGGAGCGCGACCCGGCCGATTCGGCCAGGACCCTGGCGCTGGTTGAATCCATGATTTTCACCGGCCTCAACCAATACGATGGCGCGGACCCCGACAGCCAGGACCTGGTGCTGTACTGGCACCCGCAGATGACCTGGCTCGGTCCGCGTGGCACAAGCTCATCGCTGGACCTCGACGAGTTCCGCAACCTGGCCCAGGCCCCCTTCCTGCGCATGACGCCGAACCGGAAGGGCGTCGGACATCAAGTACGCATCGCCGAGGGCCATTTCGCCGCCTCCACCGGCTGGCCTGCGTCGGTCGGCACCATGATCGGCGACTTTCTGGACTGGCCCGCCAGCGGCCGCGAGATGCGCCTGAACGTCATGGACTTCTGGCGCCGCGAAGGCGACATGCTGCGCGAGAACTGGGTGCCGATCGACATCCCGCACGTCCTGCTCCAGATGGGCGTGGACGTCTTCGGACGTATGCGCCACCAGCATCGCCAGGCCGGAGCCATCAGCGCAAGCGACTTCCTGCTGCGCAACTGATGTCCCTGCGTTATGATCACCTCGTCATCGGCGGCGGCAGCGCCGCGCGTGATCTGCGCCGCGGCCGCACCGACCGTATCGCCACGGCTATCGAGACCGTTCTGGCGCAGCCGGACCTGATGCGCAGGCTGGGCGAAAACGCGCGGAAATTCGCCGTCGAGAACTACTCGCTACCGATGCTGGCGCAGCGCAAATACGAATTGCTGGCGGATGTGGCGCGGCGCCATCCCGTCGACAGCGCGGCAAACGTGTGGCACACTACATTTTCCGGCGGCGCCAGAGGATGCGTTGACGGTATATCCATGACTTGAGAAGGTGGCGACATGAAGATCATCGACATTGAACTGCGACAGTACCGTTGGGAGCGGGGCACGCCCATCCGCAACGGCAAACACACCTATACCCATAGCGGTCTGAATCTGATTTGCGTCCATACGGATGCGGGCGTCAGTGGCATCGGCTGGGCGCACAAGCCGCAGACGACCGGCATGGCCAAGGTGGCGCAGGGATTGCTGGAGCATTTCAAACCGCTTGTGATCGGCCAGGACCCGTTCAATTACCGGCGCATCTGGGAGACGCTGTGGGAACCTAAATTGGTCGGGCGCCGCGGCATCACGACGCGATTCATCAGCGGTTTGGACATCGCTCTCTGGGATCTGATGGGCAAGGCGACGGGCAAATCAGTCCATAAACTTCTCGGCGGCTTTCGCGCTCGCGTGCCCGCTTACATCGCGGGCGGCTATTACGAAGAGGGTAAGGGACTTGCCGGCCTGGCCGTGGAAATGGAGGAGAACCTGGCGCTCGGCGCCAAAGCCGTCAAAATGAAAATCGGCGGCGTCACAATCAATGAAGATGTCGAGCGCGTTCGCGTCGTTCGCGAGACTATCGGCGACGGGGTCAAGCTGATGGTGGATGCCAATTGCGCCTACAGCGTGCACGAGGCGATCAGCATCGCCCGCAAGATAGAGCCTTACGACGTATTCTGGTTTGAAGAACCGATCGCGCCGGACGACTACCGCGGGCACGGCAAACTGGCGGAGGCCACCACGATCCCGATCGCAACAGGCGAAAACGAATATACGCGCTATGGTTTCCGTGACCTGATCGCCGCCGACGCCGCGGCGATATACAATGCGGATGCACAGGTTCTCGGTGGCATTACGGAATTCATGAATGTCGCCGCCCTGGCGGCCGCCCATGATCTGCAGATCGCGCCACATGGCGACCAGGAGATCCATCTGCATCTGGTCGGCGCTATTCCCAACGGTCTCATCGTCGAATTCTATCGAGAAACCGTCGATGCCAACCGCGGCAAGATTTTCCAGGAACAAATGACACTGGATGAAGACGGCTGTTTGACCGTTCCCGATCGCCCGGGTTTGGCGGTCACGCCGGATTTTGAATTCCTTGAGCGATTCCGCATAAACTAGCTTGCGCGCGCCGCGCCAGGTAAATCGATGTTTGACAGATCCTGGACCGGCATATTGACGGCGACGTTCTGCCGCTTCAGGCAGGACGACTCCAGCGACGCGATGGGATTGAGCGAATTCGCGCAGTAGATCGTCCAATGCCACGGCAAGTGCGACACTCTGCAGCAAGAATTAACAAACATTTCCACCGCCACTTCCTTCATACCAATCATGACTGGCCTGATTACCGGCAGTGCCATCATGAATCTCCGTCCTTGATGCATTTGCCGATACTCAACAGTTTCAGAGCGCGAATACGACGACCGAACTGTCTCCCGCCGGAGACCGTACGACTCAAGTCGATGTGTGGTGAGGGTTACTGTGCTTCTGAGCCTCTGAAGGTCCGCGACGGCAAATCTGCTCATCCACTTGAAACGTGCTCAAATTGATGTTATGCCAACACGCGGCTACGAAATCGATTTCGAGAACTTGAAGAGCGCTTAACCAGTGACCTGCAACCGACTCCATTTGTGCCAGTAACGATTGAAGACCTCTCGAACAGACTGGGGGTCTCCCGCTCGACCGTCTCGAAGGCGCTCAACGACCGCGTGGATGTCTCTCCGGAGACCAGGGAGCGTGTGATGCAAGCCGTGCGCGAGCTCGGCTACCAGCCGGCCTTACAGCCCTGGATCGCGCGGGAAGTCTTTCCCGGTCCGAATGTTCAGAGCGCCGCGGCGCTGGGCGAATACGCGCGCCGATCCTCGGGCACCAGCTATCACACGGTTGGCAGCTGCCGCATGGGCGCGGCGGACAACGAGGGTGCGGCAGTTGACCCGCAGTTGCGTCTGCGCGGCCTGCGCAACCTGCGCGTGGCGGACGCCTCGGTCTTCCCGCTGCAGACCGGCGTCAACCCCAATTTGACCATCGCCATGCTGGCCGAACGCTGCGCGGCGTGGGTGCTGGGAGGTTAGATGAGAGTACTCAACCCTCCTCACCAAATGGCAATGCTGCCAATGTCAGCCCGTCCACTTGCGGCATCTCGTCAGCGCCGATTACAGCGGAGATGTCTGTGTACATATCAGTGGTGACATCTATCATGGCGTCTAGTTGTTTATGTCGTTCCTTCCATTGCCGCCGCATGGCACGCTCTTCTGTGTCAATTTGGTCTTTAAGTGCCTTCCAAGTTCCAACAATGCGTTGCACCCGGTCTGCAAAGCGATCACTGACGAGATAGTCGTAGACCGCTTCCATTTTCCCTTCACGACCAACATTGGCGCGTCGCAAATTGTAGAGTTGAAACATGTGTTGGCGCAGCACCAAAGCCAGAGCCGGTGCGCTTTCAATATTGCTGACCCAAACATCATCTTCGAGGCCAAAGGACTTTATTCCCTCAGGTGTAGCTGCCGACACGATAACTTTCAGATCTGCGTTTACGCGCTCGGCATCACCGTGAATCTTGTCAATCCACAGCTTGTTCCAACTCTGCGCGTTCTTGGTCTCCCAAACGATTACACCACAGCGTTGTCCACGGGGATTATTCACTCTCTGAACAAGGTCAGCGCCATGATGGCCTTTCTTCACATCTTCGATACTGTCCATCGGGAAGGTGGATTGCAATGTATCTTTCAGCCAGACTTCCAGTGCCTCACCCTGAAGTTCCATCGATCCCTGGCGCGTGCGCCTTTCCATCTCCGCCGCTTTCTCGCCCAGACGCCGGATCTCCTCGTCCTTGCCCTGTAACTCAAGACGGTATCGCTTTTCTGCTTCTGATTCTGCTTTTTCTTGAGCAGACTTAACGGCTTCCTCTCTGCCCTGTCTCTCGAATGCCAATGCTTCCTTCGACTGTTTCAGTTCTTCTCCCTGCTTGTCAAACTCTTCTCGCAAGCTTTCTTCAGCTTCCTTCTTCCCTTGCTTACGGGCATTTTCCGTTGCAACTGCAACAGCCTGATGTTTTTCCTTTTCAAAATGCTCACGAAACGCTGCATCCAGCGGGAATTCGTTACCACAGTTTGGGCATGTAATCGTAGACTCGTTCACGCGGACTCCAGTACACTGCTCATCAAACCGGATCAGCATCCTAATGAATGAACAATGGAAAGACAATTCTGCTACAGCAGCGGGCGGCCCCCATCCACCGGGATCACCGCGCCGGTCGTGAAGCGCAGCTGCGTCGCCAGCGCCAGCACCGCATCGGCCACGTCCTCCGCGCTGGCGATGCGCGCCAGCGGCGTTCTGTCGCGCTGCTCCTGAATCAGCGCAGGCGGCATGCGCAGCGCGTATTCGCCCTCTACCCAGCCCGGCGACACGCTGACCACACGGATCTGCGGCGCCAGCGCCCGCGCGAGGCTCATCGTGACGTTGTCCAGCGCGGCCTTGCTGGCGCAGTAGGCGATGTTGCTGCCCAGCGCCGTGCGCCCCGCCACCGAGCTGACGTTGACCACCAGGCCGCCCTCACCGGCCGCCAGCAGCGACCGCATGGCGCGCACTGTGGCAATGGCGCCGCGCACATTGATGCGGAAGATGTCATCGATGAGCGCGTCATCGAGCGCGTCCAGCTCGCTGTGCGGCACGGAGCGCGTGATGCCGGCGTTGTTGACCAGCAGGTCGAGCCGGCCGGGGCCGGCCTGAATGCGCTGCGCCAGGCCCGCCAGGGCGGCACTGTCCTCCACCGGCGTGCGCGAGACGAGATGACCAGCGCCCGGCAACTCCGCGGCAAGTGACTCCGCGCGCGCCAGGTTCTGCCGACAGGTGATGACCAGCGTCGCGCCCGCCGCCGCCAGGCCGCGACAGATGGCACTGCCGATGCCGCCGCCGCCACCGATAACCAGCGCGACCTGGCCTGCGAGCGGCTGCGCCCCCATCAGACTTTCGCGCCGTAGCGCTCGGCGCGCAGCTCACATTGCGCCTGGTGGCCGCTGAAGCCCTCGATGGCGCAGAGGCGCGCGCCCACTTCGCCCAGGCGGGCGCTGGCCGCGTCGCTGGTGACGCGCTGGTAGGTAACGGTCTTGAGGAACTTGCCGACCCACAGGCCGCCGGTATAACGCGCCGCGCCTTTGGTCGGCAGCGTGTGGTTGGTGCCGATGACCTTGTCGCCGAAGGCCACGTTGGTGCGCGGCCCGAAGAAGAGCGCGCCGTAGTTGCTAAGGCGCTCAAGGAACCAGGCGGGGTCGCGCGTGAGCACCTCGACGTGCTCGCTGGCGATCTCGTCGGCGGCCTGCAGCATGTCCCCATCGTTGTCTGCCAGAATGATCTCGCCATAGTCGCGCCAGGCGACGCCGGCCAGATCGGCCGTGGCCAGGGTCTCCAGCTGGCGCCCGATCTCGACCTCGACCGCTTCTGCCAGCGCGCGACTGGTGGTGAGCAGGACGGCCGGCGAGGTGGGGCCGTGCTCGGCCTGACCCAGCAGGTCGGTGGCGCAGAGCTGCGCGTCGCTGCTGTCGTCGGCGATGAGCAGCACCTCGGTGGGGCCGGCCAGCAGGTCGATGCCCACACGACCGAAGAGCTGGCGCCTGGCCTCGGCCACGAAGGCGTTGCCCGGGCCGACCAACATGTCGACCGGCTCGATGCCGAGCGCGCCGAGCGCCATGGCCGCCAGGGCCTGCACCCCGCCGAGCAGGTAAATTTCGTCCGCGCCGCCGAAGTGAATGGCGGCGATGGTCGCTGCCGGCAGCTCGCCATGGATGGGCGGCGTGCAGGCGACCACGTGAGGCACGCCGGCCGCCTTCGCCGTCACCACGCTCATGTGCGCCGAGGCGACCATCGGGTAACGTCCGCCGGGCACGTAGCAGCCCACGCGCGCCACCGGGATGTTGCGCTGGCCGAGGATCACGCCCGGCAGCGTCTCGACCTCGATATCGCGCAGGGAAGCGCGCTGCGCCTGGGCGAAGTTGCGCACCTGCGCCTGCGCGAAGCGAATGTCGTCGCAGACCTGTTGCAGCAGCGTCCCGATTGCGGCCTCGATCTGCTCGGACGTGAGGCGAAAGTCCGCTGGCGACCAGTTGTCGAAGCGCTGCGAAAGCTCGCGCACGGCTTCGTCGCCGCGCGCTTCAAGGTCCGCCAGCAGCCCGCGCACCGTGGCCTCAATCTGCGCGCTGGCCGCAGCGCGTTCCTGTTGCGCGCGCCCACGTTTGATATAGCGAAGGGCCATCACGTTTCCCCTTTCAGGCGCCCGTTGACGTTCTGCCGCCCAGGCGCAGGACGGCCGCGCCCCCTTGCGTCCTCTGCGTCTCCTGCGTTTCCAGCGACAGTTGCGGAAACTCCTGCAGCCAGCGCTGCACACTGGCAGTTTCGTCCTGACGCTTGTAATCATCCAGAAAAATGAAGGCCCAGTCCGCAAGAAACTTACGCAGCAGGGGCAAAGCCGGATAGCGCGCCAGCGAACCAAGGAATCCGGCGGGCCCGTCCACGAGGAGCAGGTCGAACTCCAGCTCTGCGGGCAGCGCAGCCAGGTCATACCATTGATACGTCGCGCCATCGAGTTGCCAGGACCGCAGCGGCGCCGTCAGCAGTGTCGCGCGCTCGCGCAGGCCGTGATCGTCCAGCTGCCGGCGGACGACCTCCGCGTATTGCGCGCCATCCTCCAGCGACCAGAGTTCCCCCTGGCCGTTGGCCTCCAGCGCGTAGGCCATGATCAGGGTCGAAATGCCGCTGCCGAGTTCCAGGATGCGTCGCGGGCGCCGCTCACGGATGCACAGCCAGAGAGCGACGAGGACTTCAGCATCAGCCGTGTAGGTGCCGGACGGAGGGAGTGGACGCCGTGGCTGGATGGTCTGTGTCAACCAGGCAAGCTGCCCCTGCTGCGCGGCGTCCCGCAGACGCTCCCGGCGCAGCGCAACGAAGGCCCACAGCGCAGCCAGCGTCCCGCCGCCGAGCACGAAAAGCCCCAGCAGCAGCAGCGCGAGGAACTGGCCGTCCTCTGTACCCCGCAGCGCCAGGGCCAGCAGCGCCCAGACCAGCCACAGGGCTGTGGCACCCAGCACTGGGGACAAATGACGTTGTAGCTGAAGGCGCAGCTGGCGCCAGTTCAGATTGGAGACCCTCACCAGCGCCACACCTTCGTCAGGCCCACAGGCGTTCGCTGGCGATGTGCGCGCCCTCCGTCAACGAGCGCAGCTTGGCCCAGGCGATGTCCGGGTGCACGGCGCCGAAGCCGGCGAAGGTGCCAAAGCCGCAGTCCGTGCCGGCCAGTACGCGCTCGCGACCCACGATGGCCGTGTAGCGTTCGATGCGTTCGGCGACCAGTTGCGGATGTTCGACGAAGTTGGTGGTGGTATCGAGCACGCCGGGGATGAGGATGCGCTCGTCGCCCAGCTCCGCCCCGGCCCAGACCTGCCACTCATGCGCGTGCCGCGGGTTGGCGCCCTCGAACTGGATGGCCTGGGGCTTCGCGCGCAGCACAATGTCGATGATTTCGCGCAGGTCGACGTCGTGCGTGTGTGGCCCCTCGTAGTTGCCCCAGCAGAGATGCATGCGCACGCGCTCCGCCGGCACGTTTTCGAGGGCGGCGTTCAGGGCCTCGACGTGTAACTCGGCGGCGCGGCGGAAGGTGGCAGTATCCGCGTCGCTGTAGCGGATGTGCCGGGCCATCGCCAGATCCGGGCAATCGACCTGCAGCAGCAGGCCGGCGTTGGTGATGCTTTCATACTCCACCTTCATCACCGCCGCCAGCGCCTCGAGGTAGTTTTCTTCGCTGCGGTAGTACTCGTTGGGCTGGAAGTCGGCGATGACGCCCGGCGAGGCGGCATTCATGAAGACCTCGGTCGCGCCGACCGCGGCCGCAGCCGCCTGCAGATTGGCGATGTCCTTCTCCAGCGGCGCCATGTCGCGCACTGCGATGGGGCCGCGCACCACCGGCCGGAGATACTGCGGCGTGCCGCCCTGCTGCGCCAGACGATCTTTGAATGCCGGATAGTCTGCAATGTCGCGCGGGGTGTTGCGTGGCGGCGGCGTTTCGGTGATCTCGAAGCCGGTCAGACGGTGCCGCATGTAGGTCGCAAAGCTGATCTTGCTCATCTCGCCGTCGCTGATGACATCCACGCCGGCTGCCACCTGCTGCGCCACGACATCACGCACGGCGCGCGTCATGGTCGCGTCGAAGGCATCCTCGTCATAGTCGGCGCCGCTGTCCTGCGCGAAGAGCTGATCGACGACGTTTTGCGGGCGCGGCAGACTGCCGACGTGCGTGGTGAGGATGCGCTCGCTGCTATGCTTCATGCGCCGCCGTTCCCTTGCGCGTCCGGCCGCCAATTCTCAAGGCTGCCGCCGGTCATCTCTCTGAAGATTGAAAGCATCCGCTCCTGCTGCTGCTTCAGATTTTCGTAGTCCGGCGGGCATACCAATTTGCCAGGTTCATCGGCGTGGAAGCCGAGGGCCGCGGCCTGCTGCTCGACCTGCGGCGACCAGTAGGGGTCCTTGCCCTCGTAGACCTCGTGCGTCTCCAGCACGGCGAAGAACCAGCCGATTTCGTCACCACAGTTTTCGAAGCTGCGGGACATGCCGGCCGGCAACGAAATCAGGTCCCACTCGTTGAGGTCGAAGTGACCCTCCGCCTCGGCGGGATTGTCGCTGTTGCCCCAGTAGAAACGCAATTGGCCGCGCAGGATGAAGAAGCTCTCGATGTAATAGTGGGTGTGCCAGGCCGGGCCGCAACCGGGCGGCGCCCAGACCATGCCGAGCTGGTAACGGTGCGGCGTGGTGATCATGCGCTGCTGCTGAAAGTCCGGATTTTCGCTGGCGGTGTCGCCGATGACGGCGAAGTTCATGCGCCAGTGCTCCGGCAAAATACAGTCGATAAACATCAGGGTCATGCCATGTTGCTTCATGTCGTCGAAGCGCATGACGTTCTTGCTCATGCTCTCCTGGGTCTGCAGGGGGTGTTTCACGGGGCCCCTCTTTCGGATGGGGGCGTTGCGGACGGGCCTTAATCTAGCGCGTGCGCAGGTCAGGGACAAGGCTGGTGGTAGGGCAGATCTAGTCGTCAACTGACCAGGGGGTGAAGTAACGGTAGCGACTGGAATCCTGGCCGAATTCGTGTGTGTCTGCCTGATAATGTCCGAAAATCGTGTGAAAACGTCCGTGCCACTGTACCGGAGCGTATTCGAAGCCTTCACCTCTGGTGATTGGTGAGACAAACACCGGGATCACGCGCTCGTCTTCTGCAACATTACAAAAGATCATGCGGTAACCCCGTCTGCCACCAACCCGAATGCGACGGACGGATCTCCGCCAGTGCGGATCGCGTATCCCGCTCATCCTTCTTAACCACGGCCGGTCAGCTCCAAGGGAAAGCTCGCGCATGGCCTGCTCAAGCGCATCTCGAAACCCTTTGCGTTGCAGACAAAGGCGCTCGATTTCAAGCCGCAGGGAATGATGGATCAGGATTTCGTAACGAACTCTCAAAGTGGTGCCCACTCGGCCGGGAGCACGCCGTGGGCCTTCTTCAAATCCGGCAAGTGGTTCATCATGCTGATGAAGTGAGAGCTCAACAGCATCGCAAAATCTTCCGCCATGTCCTCATCCAGCGCGACGACAAGGCTGTTTTGCTGATAGCCCTGCAGCAACATGCAGCCCTGTGGGCTCCCTGTCAGAAGCGGATCGGCACGCATGCGTTCCTCGAGTTCAATGGGCGAGAGGAACCCGGTTTCCGCGACGTACTCCGCAATGGAGTTGGCCAGATCCGGGAAACAAAGTTCAAATGCCGCGTCAAGTTCTTCCGTGTTCAGATCGTTGCCTGCCTGCCACAGGGCGCCACCAAACTCGCCGTTCGATACCTCTCGTTTCAGGATTTCACTCTCCAGCATTTGAAGAAGCTGGACAGCGGCATCCTTGCTGAAGGCACCAACCGGCAGGTGATAGTAAGAGAAGGGTTTTGGCTCGACGTCACGCGTGGCGAAGTAGAGCACCTTTTGCAGGCGGAAGCTGCTGAACACGCCGTTCGGAAACTGTCCGATGAGATACAGCAGCGTGAGCCGCTGAAAGGTCTCCTTGTCAATTGTGCTGGCCATGGCGCGCTCCTGTCCGCTCACGGCCATTGTAGCACGCCTGACCGCGCAGCTTCGCCTACCCCTGCTCAATTGCTGCCGGGCGCTGCTGCGCGGCACGGATGCGCGCCATGTCGAATTTGAGCGCGCGGTCGAAGCCGTAGATGCCATTCTGCTCCTGATAGATGTCCGTCAGCTGCGTGTAGCAGTAGCCGAACATGTTGACGTCATCCAGCAGCACCGCGCAGAGCCTCTCGAAGCGCTCGTAAAACTCCTCGATCGTGCGCGGCCGCTCGCCATAGCCCCAGGAGTCCTCGTCCTCGCCGACCGCCGGGTTCCACCAGATGCCGCCGAATTCGCTGACGAAGTAGGGCTGGCCGGCGTAGGGAATCGACCAGCGCGCGTTGCCGCGGTAGCGCTCCGGGATGCCGCGCCCCTCAAAACTGTTCTCGTAGGGCTTGCCCTGCGCCAGACCGGCATGGCGCCGCGCCAGTTCGTCGGGGTCCTGGCTGTAATCGTGGCTGTCGTAGACGTCGGCGCCGCGCACGCGGTGCGCATAGCCGGAGGAATCCAGCACCGGGCGCGTCGTATCCATGGCCTTGGTCGCCAGGTACATACCCTGCGTCACGTCATCCAGCAGCGTGATACGGTCGCCGTGAGCTTGCCAGGTCTCGTTCAGCGGGCACCAGCCCACGATGGCGGGATGTGAGTAATCGCGCTCCAGCACCTCCAGCCACTGCGTGATGTAGTCCGGGCCGGGCTGCTGGTGCTCGCCGTCCAGCGGCCCCATGTTGCGGCAGCCCCAGTCGCCGAATTCACCCCAGACGAGGTAGCCGAGGCGGTCGGCGTGATAGAGGAAGCGCTCCTCGAAGACCTTCTGGTGCAGGCGCGCGCCGTTGAAGCCGGCCGCCATGCTCAGCTCAATGTCTGCCCGCAGCGCGTCGTCGTCGGGCGCGGTCATGATGCCGTCGGGATAGTAGCCCTGGTCCAGCACCAGGCGCTGGAAGACCGACTCGCCGTTGATGAGGATGGCCTTGCCGACGATGGCCACGCTGCGCAGGCCGGTGTAGCTGCGCGCCTCATCGATGACGCTCCCGTCTGCAGCCAGCAGCTGGATGTCGACGTCGTAGAGCTGTGGATCTCCAGGCGCCCACAGGCGGCGCCGGTCGGCGGGGACGGGCAGGTCGAGGCGCGGCGCCAGGTCAAGGTCGGCCGCGCACTCCGCCGTGCTGACCACGCCCGCGTCGTCTCGCAGGGTCGCCCGCAGACGCAGGCCGGGCCGGTTGCGGCTGATTGGCTGTTCGAGGCGGATGACGCTGTTGGCCAGGTCGGGCGTCAGGCGCGGACGCCGCAGCGCGATGTCCGGCACCGGCTCCAGCCAGACGCTCTGCCAGATGCCGGTGGTGCGGACGTAGATGGCGCCATGGGGGCCAAAGGTCGTCGCCTGCTTGCCGCGCGGCTGGGCGCCGTGATGCGTGTCGCGCGCGCGCAGGACCAGGGTCACCGTGTCGCCAGGCGCGGCCACGTCGCCCAGGTCGCAGCTGAAGGGCGCGAAGCCGCCGCGGTGGCGTCCCACCTCGACGCCGTTCACCCACACCGTCGCGTCATGATCCACCGCCTGGAAGTGCAGCAGCGTGCGTCGCCCGGCCCAGGCCGCCGGGATGGTCACTTCGCGCCGGTACCAGACGGCTTCCAGGAAGTCGTGGTTGCCGATGCCCGAGAGCTCCGATTCCGGGCAGAAGGGCACGAGAATGCGGTCGCTCAGCTCACGCTGCAGCAGGCCGCGCTCAAGGCCGCTGTCCCCCTGGTCGAGCTCAAACTGCCATTCGCCATTGAGGCAGAGCCAGTCGCTGCGCACAAACTGCGGACGCGGGTATTCGCTGCGGGGGATGTGCAACATGTCAATCTCCTGGGCGCGCTGAAGGCATGCATCTGGCGGCCAGCCATGATAGAGGTAATGCCTGGCGATAGCAAAGGCGAACCCGCAGGCCCGCCCGCCCCGTCATATCACCGGGCAGCGGCACGTTGATTGACGCGCCGTCATAATGGTCTGGTCGGGTATGGCAGAAGCAGGGGAAGGGCGATGAAGATTCTGGTCACCGGCGCCACGGGCCGTATCGGCGCCAACCTGGTCATGCGCCTGCTGGAGCAAGGGCACACGATACGGAGTTTTGTCTATCCCGCCGATGCCAGCCGCGCCAGCAAACTGGATGCCTGTGCCGATGTGGAAACGGTATGGGGCGACCTGCGCAACCTGCAGGATGTGCGGAACGCGGTGGCAGGCGTCGATGTCGTTTATCATCTGGCGGCGGCCTTTCAGGGACCTTTCGACAACCGCCAGTTCCTCGATATCAACGTCATGGGTACGCTCAATCTCCTGGAAAGCGTCCGCGAACTTTGCCCCGGCCTGCATCGTTTTGTATATGCCAGCACCGCTGGCGTGTACTGGAGCCTGCGGGAATACGGACGTTATTTTGAAACGCCCATCAGCGAGGACATGGTGGGGCGCTATCCGGACATGCCCTACCTGTTGACCAAGTGGCTGGGCGAGGAACTGGCCGTCGCGTATCAGCTTCAGTACGCTGTGCCGGTCACGGCGCTGCGCTTCTCCACGGTCTTCGAACCGAGCGAGTTCCTCAACGAGGAAGGCTGGCCCAGGCTCTTTCTCTACAGCACCGCATACGAGCGCTACAAGTCACAGACCCGCGATGATCCCGCTGAACAGGCGATGATTGATGCGCTGCTGGCTGGCTGGGATGGCCTGGAGAAACTCTTGCTGAGCCTCAACCCCAACGGCGTGCCCTACTACGAGCATTTCAGCGACGTGCGCGACATCGTGCAGGGGCTGGAATTGAGCATCAAGATCGATGAAGCGATCGGCCAGGTATTCAACCTCGCCGGCGCTGCCTACCTCGACTGGGCCGAGCTGGTGCCCCGGCTGGCGGAGCGTTACCAGTTGCCCGTCGTCGAGGCGCGCCTGCCATACGCCAATTATTACGAGCTGGACCTGAGCAAGATCAGGGAGGTGCTGGGCTTCCGTCCGCAGCACGACTTCGACAGCATACTGGCGACGGCCGAAGCCATCCGCCGCGGCGAAGCGACCGACGTGATCCCCAACGGCATCGTCTTTGGGACAGTGTAAGGGAGCGAGTACCATGGCAGGTTCTCGTATTACCAGAATCGAGGCGGGGACGTTGGTAGGGCGCCGGCCACGTGAAGCCGGCGGCAATGCGCGCCTTGGAGCGCACGGGCGGGAGGTCCATGTGCCCTTGCTCCGCCTGAGCACGGAGGACGGCGCCAGCGGCTTTGGTCCCGCCCGCCTTGATGCGGGGCAGGCGGGCGCGGCCCTGGGCGCGCCTCTCGATGCGCTGATCACGGCAGAGCGGGGTGTAGCCGACGGGGCGGACGCCCTTGAGTTCCCGCTCTGGGATCTACTCGGGCAAGTGACGGGTGTGCCGGTCTACCAGCTCGTGGCGGGGCGGACAGGCAGACCGGTAACAGGGCTCCTGCGCGTACCCTGCTACGATACAACGCTCCTGATCGACGACCTGCACCTGGATGACGATGCAGCGGCGGCCGCCCTCATCGCCGAAGAAGCGCGCTATGGCCATGCGCACAACCACCGCTCTTTCAAGATCAAGGTCGGGCGCGGCGCGCTTCACATGCCGCTGGAGCAGGGTACAAGACGCGATATCGCCGTGATCCGGGCGGTGCGCGAGGCCGTCGGCGCCGACGCGCGCATCATGATTGACGCCAACAACGGCTACAACCTCAACCTCGCCAAACGCGTGCTGGCAGAGACAGCAGATTGCCAGCTCTTTTGGCTGGAGGAGGCCTTTCAGGAAGATCCGGTCCTGTATGAGCACCTGCGCGCCTGGATGGAGCAGGAGCGCCTTGCGGTGTTGATCGCCGATGGCGAGGTGTGGGCGCCGCCGGAGCTCATGGACTGGGCGCGCCAGGGCCTGGTGGATGTGATCCAGTACGACATTTTCAGGCACGGCTTCAGCAACTGGCTGCGCACCGGCGCGCAACTCGATGTTTGGGGAGCGCGCAGCGCGCCGCATCATTATGGCCGCCACGTGGGTAATTATGTCTCGGGCCACCTGGCCGCTGGCATCGAGCGCTACACCTTTGTCGAGTGGGACGAAGTGACGACGCCGGGGCTGGATGCCTCCGCCTACCGCGTCGAGCAGGGACAGGTGATCATCCCCGAGGCGCCTGGCTTCGGGCTGGCGCTGGAAGAGAGCGTCTTTCGCGCCGCGGTGGCGCAGGGCGGATTCGAGTTGACGCTGCGCGATTACGGGTAGGCGCTGCACATGCCGCTGTCTGGCGCCCGGCACGCCTGATTGCTGTTCGGAACCCGGTTAAAGGTTTCGATACCGTCGGATGGAAATGCGCATTGCGCGCGTCGAAAGTTTACTCGTGTGCCTCAGGGCGACGGGTCCGGGAAGAGGTCGCTCACAGGGAGGCGGAAGCCTGGCAGCACTTCAGCGCCGTCGATGTGGTCGTCGTCGCGCAGAGTTTGCGGTGGCGCATCAGCGCGATGCAGTTCCAGCGAACGCGCGTCCGTGTCGACCAGCCAGACCATCTGTGTACCGTGCGCCAGGTAACGGGCGGCTTTCGCGCGCAACTCACGCCAGGTGTTGCTGTCACTGCGGATCTCCACCGCCAGCAGCGGCGCCTCGCGCGGGATGACCTTTCCGCGCACATGGCTGAGGGCCACATCCGGGCGGCAACGCCAGTCGCCAAGGTCAAAAGCGATGTCTGCAGGCGCACCAAACCCTGGTAGCGCTCCCGTCCACAACCAGATGTTGAGGTGCGTTGCGATTGTGCTCTGGACCCAGCCGTGCACGTACATTGGCGTCATTTCGACAACATCCCCTGCGGCGTTGAATTTGAAGTAGGTGTCGGGGTTGCGCTCGACCAGAGCGACAAAATCATCCATGCTGATGTCAGAGAATTTCGCGACGAACGGGCTGTCAGTGACTACTGGACGGGGTGTTGCGGCTGCCATGACGTGCTCCTGTGGTCTGTTCCTTCCATTATAGCCGTTTTGTCATCGAGCCCGGCTGCAGGCCTGTGAGGGTCACTCGCCGACGCTGCGTGACGTCAACAACGCCCGCCGTTGCCGACGGGCGCTGTAGGTCTGTCTCTGCGCTAGCGCCGTCCGCCGGCGAAGAGGCGCAGCAGGAAGAGGAAGAGGTTCAGGAAGTTGAGGTAGAGGCCCAGCGCACCCATGATGGCCAGGCGCGTCATCGTGGCCGTGCCCTCGCCCGCCAGACGCGGGTCTGCAGCCAGGCGCTGGATCCGCTGCGTGTCGTAGGCGGTGAGCGCCGTGAAGATCACCACGCCCGCAAAGCTGATCAGCAACTCCAGCATCGAACTGCCGATGAACATGTTGATGACCATGGCGATCAGCAGGCCGATCAGGCCCATGAAGAAGTAGCTGCGGTAGCGCGTCAGGTCGACGCGGGTGGTGAGGCCCAGCATCGTCATCACGAAGAAGAGCACGGCCGTCGTGGCGAAGGCCGCGATTACGGTCGAGCCTTCGTAGATCAGCACGACCAGTGAAATGGTCACGCCCACGCTGGCCGCGTAAACGAAGAAGAGCAGCTGCGCCAGCCCCACCGACATGCGCTGCATACCCCAGGAGAGGCCCAGCACCAGGGCGAACTGGAGGATGATCGCGCCCAGCACCAGCGTCGGGTTGCCGAGCAGCAGCTCCAGGGCGACCGTGCTGATGAACACCGCGCTGGCGGTCGTGACCAGCATGGCCAGCGTCATCCACATGTACACCTGGCGCAGCAGCGGCTGCATTGCAATGCGCGGTACGCCCGGCAGGCCACCCACTTCCTGAATGGCCGGAGTTTGTTGATATGCCATGATTCTCCTCGCTTCCCTGTTGACTCAAATGCTTCAGGGTGCTTCAGCATAGCATGCCGCTGCCTTGCCTGACAAGCGTCCGGCCTGCCCGCCATGCGACGCAACTGCTACAATCGCGGCCCGACCCGACAGCATGGAGTTGCGATGACCCTCCTGCACGGCTTCGAGCGCGTCCACGCGCAGGACATCCCCGAAGTCAACAGTCACGCGCGCATCTTCCGCCACCAACGCACCGGCGCGCAGCTCATCTCGCTCGAAAACGAGGACAGCAACAAGGTCTTCGGCATCACCTTCACCACGCCGCCGCCGGACTCCAGCGGCCTGCCGCACATCCTCGAACATTCCGTGCTCTGCGGCTCGCGCAAGTACCCGGTCAAGGACCCCTTCATCCAGCTGGCGCGCGGCTCGCTCAACACCTTCCTCAACGCCATGACCTACCCGGACAAGACCACCTATCCCGTCGCCAGCCAGAATTTGCAGGATTTTTACAACCTGGTCGATGTCTACCTGGACGCGGTCTTCTACCCGCGCATCACGCCGCGCGTGCTGGCGCAGGAAGGCTGGCGCTTCGAGCCGGACGCGGAGGGCCAACTCCACTTTCAGGGCGTTGTCTTCAACGAGATGAAGGGCGCCTGGTCCTCGCCGGACAGCCTGCTCGGCCGCGAATCGGAACAGGCGCTCTTCCCCGACACCGTCTACGGCCGCGACTCCGGCGGCGACCCGCAATACATTCCGGACATCACCTGGGAGCAGTTCCGCAGCTTCCACGAGACCTGCTATCACCCCGCCAACGCGCGCATCTGGTTCTACGGCGATGACGCGCCGGAGGAGCGCCTGCGCCTGATCGACGACTTCATCCGCGACTTCGGGCCGCAGCCAGGCTCGCCGCCCATCCCGCTGCAGGCGCGCTGGTCGGCGCCGCGCAGCGTCCGCGTCGGCTACGACGCCGCGACCGACGAAGCGCAGCAGAAGGGCATGATGACGCTCAACTGGCTGCTGGACGAGAACAGCGACGCGGAGCTGGCGCTGGGCCTCGGCATCCTCGATCACATCCTGCTGGATACGCCCGCCTCGCCGCTGCGCAAGGCGCTCATCGATTCCGGCCTGGGCGAGGACGTCGCCGGCGGCGGCATTTCGCATCACCAGCGCCAGTTGACCTTCTCCGCCGGCATGAAGGGCATCGACGTGGCCGACGCCGACGTGGTCGAGCGCCTCATCCTAGAGACCCTGGAGACGCTGGCGACGGAGGGCATCGAGGCGGAGATGATCGAGGCCGCCATCAACACCGTCGAGTTCCGTCTGCGCGAGAACAACACCGGCGGCTTTCCGCGCGGCCTGGCGCTGATGCTGCGCTCGCTGACCACCTGGCTCTACGACCAGGACCCCCTCGCGCCGCTGGCCTTCGAGGCGCCGCTGGCCTCCATCAAGGCGCGCCTCGCGCGCGGCGAGCCCTGGTTTGAAGCGCTCATCCGCCACTGGCTGCTCGAGAACCAGCACCGCGCCACGGTGTTGCTGGAGCCCGACCCCGCGGCCGACGAAATCCGCAGTGCTGCCGAGCGTGCGCGCCTGGATGCCGCCCGCGATGCCATGAGCGCAGCGCAGCTGGAGGATCTGAAAGCGGAAGCGGAGGCGCTGCGCCTGGCCCAGGAGACGCCCGACACGCCGGAGGCCCAGGCCAGCATCCCGCTGCTGCGGCTCGAGGACCTTGAACGCGCGAGCCGCGTCATCCCGCTGGCGCTGGAAGAGCTGCAGGGCGTCAAACTGCTGACGCACGACCTCTTCACCAACGGCATCGTCTACCTCGACCTGGGGCTGAACCTGCGCGCGCTACCGCGCGAGCTGCTGCCCTGGCTGCCGCTCTTCAGCGCTGCGCTGCTGGAGATGGGCACGCGCCACGAGGATTACGTCCGCCTTTCTCAACGAATAGGCCGCAGGACCGGCGGCATCCGCGCCGGCACGCTGCTCTCCTCCGTGCATGGCAGCGAGGAATGCAGCGCCTGGCTGGTGCTGCGCGCCAAGGGCACCCTCGCCCAGGCGCAGGACATGCTCGACATCCTGCGCGACGTGTTGCTGGACGTCGACTTCGACAATCCCGGCCGCTTCCTGCAGCTGGCGCTGGAGGAGAAGGCCGGCGCCGAAAGCAGCCTCATCCCCGGCGGACACGCGGTCGTCAACGCGCGCCTCGGCGCCCACTTCACCGAGGCCGGCTGGATCGGTGAACAGATGGGCGGCGTCAGCAACCTCTTCTTCCTGCGCGAACGCATCCGCCAGAGCGAAGCGGGAGAAGCGGAGGCCGGTGCCATACTTGAAGACATGCGCCGCCGCCTCGTCAACCGCAACAACATGTTGGCCAACGTGACGCTGGATGAAGCCAATATGGCCGTCTTCTGGCCGCAGCTGGGCGCCTTCTTTGAGACCTTGCCCGCCGCCACGCCGCAGCGACACACCTGGGGCCGCGAGTCGCTGCCGCCGCGCGAGGGGCTCAGTATCCCGGCACAGGTGAACTACGTCGGCAAGGGCGCGCGCCTGAGCGACTTCGGCCATGAATGGCAGGGCTCGGCCATGGTCGCACGCGGCTGGCTAAACACGGCCTACCTCTGGGAGAAGCTGCGCGTGCAGGGCGGCGCCTATGGCGGCTTCGCCGTCCACGACCGCCTCTCTGGCGTCTTCAACTTCCTCTCCTACCGCGACCCGCATCTGCTGCGCACGCTGGCCGCCTGCGACGCGGCCGCGGCCGCGCTGGCAGCGTACCGGCCAGGCCGTGACGAGGTGACGCGCGCCATCATCGGCGCCATCGGCTCGCTGGACAGCTATCAACTGCCGGACGCGCAGGGCTACACCTCGCTGATGCGCCACCTCGTCGGCCTCAGTGACGAGCTGCGGCAAGAGAATCGCGAGCAGGTGCTGGCCACTACCGGCGCGGACCTACGCCGCTTCGCCGACGCGCTGGCGACCGTGCGCGACCATGGCGACATCGTCGTGCTGGGCGCTGCCGCGGCGCTTGAGGCGGCCGGCGCGGAACGCGCTGATCTGCCCGGAAGTGTGACGAAGGTGTTGTGAGGCGCGCGCGGGTTCGCCCGATTACCCTGTGCACGCAACATCCTGCCCAAACAGGGTGCGGAGTATACTGAAGGGGGACAGTTCGCAGGAGGCATCATGGAATCCTCGGTGCGCAGCACGAAGACCGCGGAAAATAAAGTCGTCGCAATGTTCTCCGACATAAGCCTAGACGAGTTCATCGCGCTGGTTGAGGCTAATCCCGACATCCACTACAGATTCAACGCCGCGGGAGACGTCATCCAAATGTCGCCAACGTTTATCCACGCAGATGTCCAGGGCGCCATCGTGACACATTTCAACATCTGGTTGTGGCAGGGCGCGCTGCCCGGCTACCGGGCGGGCACGGAGCCAACCTACGATCTCGGCGACTGGCGTTGCCAGCCAGACGTGGCCATCGACCTCCAGCGTGGCAAGGTCATCCCTCAGGAAGCCCCGCTCGTCGCCGTGGAAGTGCGCAGTGACAGCAACACCTGGCCCGAGCTGCGGGAGAAGGCAAGGCGCTATCTGGCACACGGTACGCAGGTCGTGTGGCTGGTCGACACGGACGAGCGCCAGGTCGAGATTCACCGCGTGGATGAGGCATCACAGACGCTGCGCAGCGACGACATCATTGAGGGCGACGCGCTGCTGCCCGGCTTCCGCGTACGCGTGCGCGACATCTTCCCGACGTAGCGCCCAGGAAACGCCGGGAGCAGCAGCCGGCCGCGCCGACGGAAATGACAATTCGCCGGCCAGATTCGCCGCATTCGCGTTATACTGCGACTGTGTGCGGCTTTCTCGCCCCTGGTGGCAGGAGGTGTTGATGAACCTGAAAGTGAGTAACCTGGCGCGAGTACTGGCGCTGGTACTTTTCGGCCTGCTGGCGTCCGCCTGCAACATGAACGTGCAGGAGTTCCTGGAGGCCAGGCAGGGCTCGGCCGCGGGGGGGGATGTAATGGTCTCCGGCCCGCGCGCGCAATTCATCTACTCCCACGCGGACTGGTGACCGACCTGCCGGCGGAATGCGCCTGTCGTGAACAGGCTGAGAGCAAGTTACGATGGACAGGTCGAATTTATTGAGCTGGACGTGGATGACCCGGCCAGCCGCCCCATGCGCGATCAGTATGGTCTCGTCGCGCAGGCCCAGTACGTGCTGGCGGATGCAGACGGCGCGCCGCTGCAGAAATGGTTTGGCTACATTGACGAGAATGAGATTGCCGGCGCCTTCGACGGCGTTCCCGGCTGAGCGTGCCCGACAGGGGTTGCGCTCCGCTCGCATTCGAAATCGGGAGTCCCTTCCGGCCACGCTGTGACCGGAGGGACACAGGGAAGAGAGCTGTGATGTATCCTGCCACCAGCGGCCTGTTGCGTTCGCTGGCGCTGCTGTTCTGCGGGCTGCTGCTGGCCGCCTGCAGTGCGACCTCGTCCGGGCAAGTGGATAATTCTGGCCAGCAAGTTGCACCGGTGCCGGACGAGGCTGGCGTGGATGCGGCGGTGCCGGAAAGCGCGCTGGCCGAACAGCTGCGCCCGCGCTTTCTCTATTCCTACGCCAGCTGGTGACCGACCTGACAGCGGAATGCGCCTGTCGTGGACAGGCTGAAAGCACGTTTCGGAGAGCAGATCGAATTCGTCAGCCTGAATGTAGACGATTCAGCCAGCCTGCCCCTGCGCCAGCAATATGACATCGTCGCACGCTCGCAATATATATTGGCAGACGCGGCTGGCGCGACGCAATTCAGGTGGTTTGGCTATCTGGACGAGAACGCTGTGGCGGAGCGGTTGGACGGCTTTCCCGGCTGAACGCCCCCGGGAGGACACCTGGAAATGCCCATGACTGAATATCCTTACCGGCCGCTGCCCTTCAGCGCAGTGCAGATCAACGACGGCTTCTGGGGGCCGCGCCTGGAGACCAACCGACAGGTCACCCTGCGAGTCAACCTGGACAAGTGCGCGGATACCGGTCGCATCGACAACTTTCGCAAGGCCGCCGGCGAACTGCCCGGCACGCATAAGGGAATCCAGTTCAACGACTCCGACGTCTTCAAGGTGATCGAGGGCGTGGCCCTCGATTTGCAATTGCAGCCAGATCCGGCGCTTCAGGCGGAAGTCGAAACGATTATCGGCCACATCGCCGCGGCCCAGGAAGCGGATGGCTACCTTTTCACCGCGCGCACCATTAACCCGGCGCAGCCACATGAGCATGCCGGGCCGAAGCGCTGGTCGGAACTGTTCGCCAGCCACGAGCTCTACAATCTCGGCCACCTCTACGAGGCCGCTGTCGCCTGGTACGAGGCCAGCGACAGCCGCATCCTGCTTGACGTTGCGCTGCGCAGTTTCGAACTCATCGACGCAACTTTCGGCCCCGACGCCTTGCGCGAGGTGCCGGGCCACCAGGAGATCGAGCTCGGCCTGGTCAAGCTGTATCGCCTCACCGGCGAGCAGCGCTTCCTCGACCAGGCCCGCTTCTTCCTCGACGAGCGCGGCCACGCCAACGGACGCGCATTGCACAGAAACTTCGGCCTTCCTGACTACACGCAGGACCATCTGCCGGTGCGCGAGCAGCGCGAGGCCGTTGGTCACGCCGTGCGCGCCACCTACATGTACGCCGCCATGACCGACGTGGCCGCGCTGACCGGCGATGATGCGCTGGCCGAGGCCAGCCGCGCACTCTGGCACAACGTCTGCGAGCGCAAGCTGGCGCTCACCGGCGGCATCGGCGCCCGCCACCACGGCGAGTCCTTCGGCGACGATTACGAACTGCCCAACCAGAGCGCCTACAACGAGACCTGCGCCGCCATCGGCAACATTTTCTGGAACCAGCGCCTGTTTCAGCTGGATGGCGACCCGCGCTACTTCGACGTGCTGGAGCGCACGCTCTACAACGGCTTCCTCGCCGGCATCGACCTCAGCGGCGACCGCTTCTTCTACGTCAACCCCCTGGCCGCCGACAGCGTCACGAACTTCAACCGCGACGACTCCTTCGAACGCCAGCCCTGGTTCAGTTGCTCCTGCTGCCCGACCAACGTGATCCGCCTGTTGCCGGCGCTGGGCGGCGCCATCTACGCTCAGCGCGACGACCAGCTTTTTGTCAACCTGTTCATTGGAAACGAGACCAGCATGGAGATCGACGGCGTTGCCGTCGGCCTGCAGCTGGACACGACCTGGCCCTGGGCGGGCAGCGTGCGCCTGCAGCTGCAGCCGGCGCGCGTGTTGCGCTTCGAGCTGAAATTGCGCGTGCCGGGCCCGCTGCTGGGCCAGCCGCTGCCGGGTGATCTCTATCGCTACCTGGACGACAGCCCGGGCGCGTTGCGGCTGCGCGTCAACGGCGCGGCGCAGGAGGCGCAGGTATCCGGCGGCTACCTCTCGCTGAAGCGCGCGTGGCAGCCCGGCGACGTGGTCGAGCTGGAGCTGGAGTTGCCGCTGCGGCGCGTCGTGGCGCACCCCCAGGTCGCGGAGTTGGCAGGCCAGGTCGCCCTCGAGCGCGGGACGCTGGTCTACGCGGCGGAGGGCATCGACAACGACGGCCGCGCGCTGGGGCTGACGCTGCCGGACGATCTGGCGCTGCGCCCGGAAATGCGGCCGGAGCTGACGGGCGGCGTGACCGTCCTGCGTGGCGCGGGCTTCACGGCCATCCCCTACTACGCCTGGGGCCACCGCGGCGTCGGCGAAATGAACGTCTGGTTCGAACGCGCTGCTGCGCAGAACGGAGCAGCAGGGGCGTGAAAAACGGGGCGCTATCGCGGCGCGACCTGCTGAGACTGGGCGCCGGCGCGGCGCTGGGCGCCGGATTTGGCGTCAGCAGGGTTGCGAGCGCCCATGGGTATCCAGCAACCGGCGTGGAGCCTGCCGTCGCGCGTGGCGTCCCGATCCGCTCCCTCGATACCGGCCAGCGCCAGATCGCCCTGACTTTTGACGACATGTGGTACGAGTACCATGCGCTGCGCATCGGCCGTGAGTACGCCCGGCGCGACATCAGCGTGACCTTCTTCCCCACCGGCATTGCCTTGTTTAACAACCTGGAGCGGCCCAACGAAGGCTTTGAAAATCTCTACCCACGTCTACGGGATATGGGGCATGAATTCGGCACCCACCTGTTCACGCACGGCGACCTGCGCAACCTGACCCTGCAGGAACTCATTGACCGTGAGATGAACCCGGCGCTTAACACTTTGCGGCGCGCCCTTGGCAGCAGTTTCGTACCGGTCGCCATTCGCCCGCCCTACGGCATCGTGACGCAGGCCATGAAGGATCTCTCCCTGCAGTATGACATCCCGCTGGTGCTGTGGAACCTAGACACGGGCGATACGATTTGCGCCGCGAACAAGATCAAGAGTGCGTTGGTCTGTTGCAGCGAGATGCTCGTGACCCTGCGGAAATACCTGGTGCCCGGCAGCATCATCCTGAAGCACACGATCCAGTCTTCATATCTCGCCATTGATCCCACGATCGAGCTGCTTAAACGGCGCGGACTGCAGCCCGTGTCGCTCTCCACCATGTTGAACGCTGTCGGCTGAAGCGGACGTAGAGAAAATTACGCGGGGAAGAACTCGCTGGCAGCGACGCGGAAGCCGGGCAGCGTCGCACCGCCCTCGATGAGCTCCGCGCCGGTGAGCGTCTGTGGCGCCGCGTCCGCCTAGTGCAGCTCGACCGTGCGCGTCTCCGGGTCGACCAGCCAGACCATCGCTGTGCCAGACTCCAGGTAGCGCGCTGCCTTGCGGCGCAGCTCGCGGCGCGTGTTGCTGTCACTGCGGATCTCGACCGCCAACAGCGGCGCCACCTGTGGAATGGGGTCAACGTCGGCACGCATCAGCACGACATCCGGGCGACAGGCCCAGCCATCCAGCTCGTGCGCAACCTCTGTAGCGGGTCTGTAGCCAGGAAGCCAGCCCCGCCTTAACCAATCACCCAGCAGAATACAGATATCCGCCTGGCAAAGACCATGAATCGCTTTCGGTGACATTTCGACGACTGCTCCCGCGGAGTCGAATTTGAAGTAGCGTTCGGGGCAACTTTCAACCAGGGCGACGAACTCCTCCATGGTCATGCGGGTTGTGACGGCCATGGTGGCCTCCTGCGGCTCGGGTGACTCAAGTGTAGCACGTTGTGCAGACGCACTGCGCATTTATCAGTCGGGGAAGAGTTCGCTGGCAGCGACGCGGAAGCCGGGCAGCGCCGCGCCGCCCTCGATGAGCTCCGCGCCGGTGAGAGTCTGCGGCGCAGCGTCCGCCCGGTGCAGCTCGACCGTGCGCGTCTCCGGGTCGACCAGCCAGACCATCGCTGTGCCAGACTCCAGGTAGCGCGCTGCCTTCCGGCGCAGCTCGTGGCGCGTGTTGCTTTCGCTGCGGATTTCGACTGCCAACAGCGGCGCCAGCCGCGGGATGGGGTCGGCGTCTGTGCGTTGCAGGACGACATCCGGGCGACAGTGCCAGCTACCAAGCTCGTGCGCAACACCAAAGGCGAGCCAGTACCCTGACATGGGACAACGTTTAAGCCAGTCTCCCAGCAGGCTCCCGATCCACGCCTGAACGACGCCCCGACTAAACGTTGGGACGATTTCAACCACTGCTCCCGTGGAGTCGAATTGGAAGTAGCGTTCAGGACAACTCTCAACCAGAGCGACGAACGCCTCCATAGTCATGCGGGTCTCAACTGCCATGCTCTGGCCTCCTGCAGTTCAGTGAATTGAAGTGTAAATCGAAGCCGATAGCAGTTGAACCGTTGGCTATTCGGGGAAGAACTCGTTCACAGTGACGCGGAAGCCAAGCAGCGTCGCGCCGCCCTCGATGAGCTCCGCGCTGGTGAGAGTCTGCGGCGCAGCGTCCGCCTGGTGCAACTCGAGCGAGCGCGTCTCCGGGTCGATCAGCCAGACCATCGCTGTGCCAGACTCCAGGTAGCGCGCCGCTTTCGCGCGCATCTCTGGCCAAGTATTGCGCTTGCTCCGCACCTCGACCGCCAGCAGGGGCGCCCGGCCCGGGTAAGGTCCGTCCGCCGCGCGCGCCAGCGCCAGGTCAGGCTGACACACCCAATTCTCAAGTCGATGCATGAGTTCCGGGCCAACCATATAGCCCGGCAGCGCGCCACTTCTCAGCCAAAGCTTTAATATTAAGAGGGTTTCACCCTGTACAAAACTGTGATCCATATCCGGCGACATCTCGACAGGGGCTCCCGTAGAATCCGGCTTGAACTTGCGGTCGGGGTATTCCCCTTCCAGCGCGATGTAGTCTTCGATGGTGTAGCGGGTTCTTACGGCCACGAGAGCCCCCTGCAACAGGTTTCATTCAGTGTAGCACGTAGCCTGGCGCGCAGCGTCGACTACAGCCCGATGCTGGCCAGGTACTCGCGGTTGCGGCGCGCGCTCTCCTTCGGCGTGCCCAGGCCCGGCAACACGTCCTGCTCGACCACGATCCAGCCCTCGTAGCCAATCTCTTCCAGCACCTGCCGCACCGCCGGGAAGTCGATGTCGCCGCGCCCCAGCTCCGGGAAGACGCCCTCGCCGACCGAGCGCGGCCCGTCCCAGCCCTGCTCGCGCGACTGTTGCGCGACCTGCGGGTCGTGATCCTTGAAGTGCACGTACCAGACGCGGTCGGCGAAGCGGCGCAGGTCGGCCACTGAATCGCCTCCACCGAAGCGCCAGTGGCCGGTATCGAAGACGATGCCCAGCAGCTCCGGGTCGGTCAGCGCCAGCAGCCGTTCGGTCTCGGCCGGCGTCTCCACCCAGGTGCCGATGTGCGGGTGTACGACAGTGCGCAAGCCGCTTGCGGCGCGTACCTGACGCGCGATCTCCTCCGCGCCGCGGGCGAAGGACTCCCACTGAGCGTCGTCCATGCCCATCTCTGGCGTGATGCGGCCGCTGTGCAGCGAGCGCAGCGGGTCGCCATAGGGGTTGTTGCCGAGCACGATGAAACACTCCGGCCCGCCGACCGCGGCCAGCAGTTTCGCAGTGCGCACGCAGGTCTCGATGTCCTCCTGCAGGCGCGCGGCATCGTGCAGCCAGTTGTTGACCCAGGAGCCGAGCAGACGCAACTCACGCGCGGCCAGTTCCTGCGCCAGCTGCGCGGGGTCGGTGGGCATGAAGCCCCAGTCGCCCAGCTCGGTGCCGCCATAGCCCGTCGCCGCGATTTCGTCCAGCACACGCACGTAGTCGTAGCGCTCGCCCTCAATGTTCTCGATTACGCCCCAGGAACAGGGCGCGTTGGCCACCCGATTCATGCCTTCACTCCCGCTTCGTCTTCGCGCCTGCATTGTAGCGCGCCAGTGCTGCAACCGCGGCTCAGCGCTCGAACAACATCCACAGCCGGTGCAGCAGGCCGCGCTGGCGCATGGCCAGGCTGAGCAGCGCGATGGTCAGCAGCAGCAGCGCGACGATAAGCGCGATGATGCCCCCGTCCGGGCGCACGAACTCGAAGAGCGCTGGCTGCGCATAGAAGCCAACAATCACCAGCAGCAGGAAGCCGAGTCCGATGAAGGTGGCCCGGCGCCGCTGCCACAGCGTGCGCGGCCGCGCGAAGTCGATGCCGAAGGTGTTCCAGAAGATGAGGATGCCGAAGAAGGTCGCGAAGATGGCGAGCGCGCTGCGCGCCGCGGCCGTGTCACGGCCTGTGGCGAGCCAGGTCACCGCGAAGAGCAGCGCCATCATGGCCGAGCCGATGAAGGCGCCCGTGACCACGTAATCCAGCACGTCGTCGCGGAAGTTGGCCATGTGGGCCGGCCGCAGCAGCTTGAGCGCCACCAGCGTCGCGATGATGTTGACCGTGCCGAAAGTGACCCAGTTGATCTGAATGGGCGTGATGGCGAAGGGCAGCGCCATGAAGCCCAGGTAGACGAAGAGCAGCACGTTGTAGAAGGTCTTGGTCAGGAAGAGGCGCACCGTGCCGTAGATCGTCTGCGTGATTTCGCGGCCTTCGGCGAAGGCGCGCGGCAGCGTGGACATGGCATTGTTGAGCAGCAGAATGTCGCCGATTTCGCGCGCGATACGGGCGCCGTCGTTCATCACGATGGCCAGGTCCGCCGCTTTCAGCGCCGGCACGTCGTTGACGCCGTCGCCGACCATGGCCACGTGGCCGTCCAGCTGCAGGGCCTGCACGATGCGGCGCTTGGTATCGGGCGCCACGCGCGCGAAGATAGCCCCCTGCTGCGCCGCCGCAGTTAATTCCGGCGCGCTCATGGCCTCCAGCTGCGGCCCCGTCCAGGCCGGTTCCGTCTCCATGCCAGCCGCGGCCGCGATGGCCCGCACCGTCTCCATGTTGTCGCCGGAGATGACCTTCAGCCCCACCCCCTGCTCGCGGAAGGCCTGCAGCGTCTCGTGGATGTCAGGGCGGATGCGGTCGCTGAGCGTGACCAGGGCGAGCGGCTCGGCATCCTCCGTGAGCTGATCGTCCTGCGGCGGCGCTGCGCTGCGCGCGAAGGTCAGCACGCGCAAGCCCTGGGCGGAGAGCGTTTGCGCGCGCTGCCGCAGTTCCTGCTGCGCGCCGTTGAGGACGCGTTCCGGCGCGCCCAGGATGAGCGTCTCCTGCGGCAGGATGACCGCACCCCACTGCCGGCCGGAACTGAAGGGGATTTCACGCAGCTTCTCTACTTCCGGTTCCGACGCCGGCAGCGCTGCGCGCAAATGCTCCGCGACGGCCGCGACGGTGCCGTTGTGGTGCGCCAGGTTGGCGGTGTAGCAATGCAGCTGACGCCGGATTTCCTCCGGCGATGCCCCGTTGAGCGGCAGGATGTCAGCGACGGCCAGACGGTTCTCGGTGATGGTGCCCGTCTTGTCGAAGCACAACACCGTCGCGTTGGCCAGCGACTCCACCGCGTTCACGCGCCGGATCAGCGTCTGGTGGCGGGAGATGCTGAGCGCGCCAATGCTGAGCGAGATCATAACCACCAGCAGCAGGCCATAGGGCACCAGGCTGGTGATGAAGACGACGCTCTCCTTCACGCGTTCCAGCAGGCTCAGCCCGGTCAGGCTGCCGGCCAGCCACAGCATGGGCGCGAGGATGAGCATCAGCAGGATGGCGATGTCGACGATGACCATCACCTTGCGCTGCGTGGGCGTCAGCGGCTGCTTCCAACTTTTGGCCGACTGCGCGATGCGGTTGATCATGCTTTCCGCGCCCACCGCCGTGGCGACCATCACACCCGTCCCGGCGATGCACCAGGAGCCGGAGAACACCGGGGCATCGACTTCCTTCAGCACCGAGTCGGACTCGCCGGTCAGCTGAGATTCGTTCAGCTCGAGCGCGTCGCTGGCCAGCACGCGCCCGTCCACCACCAGCCGCTCGCCCGGCTGCACGGGGATGACGTCGTCGCGCACCAGTTCGCGGATGCCGACCTCGGTCAGCGCGCCGTCGCGGTAGACGCGTACCTTGCGCTCCGACAGCGCCACCAGCCGATCGAGGCGGCGCTTGGCCACCATCTCCTGCGTTGTGCCCAGCACGGCGTTGCTGACCACGCTGAAGCCCGCGAAGATGGCCACGGCATATTCGCGAAAGTGGACGATGACGCCCAGCAGCGGGAAGAGCACCAGGTTGAAGACGTTGAAGAGATTGTCGCGCAGGATGTCGAGATAGCTACGGCCCACACGTGGCTGCCAGGCGTTGCTCTGTCCACGTGCCACACGCCCGGCGACTTCGTTGCTGGTCAAGCCCCTGAAAGACAAGGACGCAGGCTCCCGCGATTCAGCGTGAGGCCGACTATACCACAGGCAGGCTCAAGGCCGGCCCAGGCGCGCCAGACGCTCGTAATGTTCGATGACCTCGTCCATCGCGGCCGGCCAGCTGCGCGCTTCGGCGTCAAGGCGCGCCGCGCGGCCCAGCCGCCGGCGTTGTTTCTCGTCCGCAGCCAGGCGTTGCACACCTGCGATGAGGCCGGCCTCATCGCCTGGCGTGAAGCTGTAGCCATTGTGGCCCTCGCGCAGCAGCTCCGGCACGCCGCCCGTGCGCGCCGCGACCACCGGCAGGCCCGAGGCCATGGCCTCCAGCACCACCAGGCCAAAGGACTCGGCCATTGAGGGGAAGACGAAGAGGTCCGCGCTGGCGTAGGCGCGGCTGAGCTCTGCGCCGCGCAGCGCGCCCGTGAAGCGCACCGGCAGGCCGGCGAAGTGCGCTTCCAGCTGCCGCCGCGCCGGGCCTTCACCGACCAGCGCCAGTTGCGCCCCGGGCAGGGCCTGCAGCACCGCGCGCAACTGGCCCGGCCCCTTCTCGGCGGAGAGGCGACCCACGCAGAGCAGCAGCAGATCTTCCGGCGCGCGCGCAGCCAGCCGGCGCCGCATGGCCGCGTCGGCGTGGCGCGGGTGGAAGCGGTCGGCATCCACGCCGCGCCGCCAAAGCTGCACTGGCGCCGTGACGCCGATGTCACGCAAATGCTGCTGCGCGCTGCGCGAGGGCGCCAGGGCGCAGTCGGCGCGGTTCAGGATATGGCGCGTGAGCAGATTGATGCCCGGCTCGATGGCGCCGGCGTGAAAGGGTCCCATGCGCCAGTGGCGGGCGATGCGGCCGTAGTCCAGGTGCCAGGAGACCAGCGTGGGCAGGCCGGCGCGGCGCGCCAGCAGCCAGGCCGCCAGGCCGAAGACAGAGGGGTGCAGGAAGTGCGTGGCATGCGGCGCAAAGTCGCGCAGGACGCGGCGCAACTGCGCGCCAGGCAGGGCCATACGCAGATCCGGGTAGGCGGGGAAGGCCAGCCCCGGCGCGCTGTAGACCCGTGTACTGGCGTAGCGGTCGACCGGGCCCAGGCGTGGCGTGAAGAGCGCCGACTCAACGCCCCGCAATGCCAGCTGGTCGAGCAGGCGGCAAAGCACCGTAACGATGCCGTCCGCGCGCGGCAGAAAGGTCTCGCTGAAGAGCGCTACGCGCACGCCAGGCGCCGGAAATGCAAACAGCGGGCCGCAGCCCGCTGTCGACTTGCATCTGTTGTAGCGTTCGCCCGATGGTCAGACGCGGGTGACGTTGCTGGCCTGCTTGCCCTTCTGGCCCTCAACGACTTCGAACTCCACAGTATCTCCCTCATCAAGGCTGCGGAAACCGCCGCCCTGAATCGCCGAATAGTGAACAAAAACATCCGGGCCACCCTCCTGGGTGATAAACCCGTAGCCCTTGTCCGCATTGAACCACTTGACCACGCCCTTAATGCGGTCGGCCATCTTTTACACTCCCTGCATTATCATCAATAATAAACGAGAATGGCCTTGTGCTCACAGCCTGTCCCGTTTTCAGGGAGTGTCTGTGGTACGCAGCTGCAACGGGGCATAAACCCCCCAGCAAAGAAACTCTACACCACCCTGCGCAAGAATACAAAAAGTCGCCTTTGTGGCCTTAATTACGCGCAGTCACGACTTGCGCCGGCTGCGCGACGGGACGCGGCTGCGCCGGCAGCAGCAGCGTCAACAGCCCGGCCAGCACGATCGCGCCGGACACCAGCTGGAAGGACGCCCCCAGGCCAATGTTGCCAGCCAGCCAGCCGATGAAGGCGCTGCCGAGCGCGCCGGTGCCAAAGACCAGCCCCAGCGCGGCGCCGGAGGCCATGGCCCGGCTGGCAGGCAGAAAGCCCTGCGCCAGCACCACGATGAGGCCGTGCGAGGCGCCGCTCAGCGCGCCCGCCAGAATCGCCAGCCCGAAGGCCAGCGCGCCATCCACCACCGGCAGCAGGAAAAAGGTCGGCGCCGAGCACAGCATACTGATGGCGATCACCAGGCGGCGGTCATAACGGTCTGCCAGGCCGCCTAAAAACACGCCGGCCAGCCCCGAACCGACCCAGAAGGAGCTGGCGATCAGGCCATATTCCGCCGGCGTCCAGCCCTTCTGCTGGAAGAGCAGCGGGATGAAGGAGACGACGCCCGGCGAGCCCAGGCTGCGCAGGCTGACCATGACGAGGAAGAGCAGGACGACGAACAGCGACAGGGGCGCGCGTTTGCCGTTGGCGGCATTCGTCGCCTTGCTGACGGCAGCCGCGGCAGCCTTGTGGGCGCGGCGGCCGGGCAGGTACAGCAGCAACAGGAAAATACAGGGCAGGGACAGCAGCGCCGCCCAGGCAGCCGGCAGGGCCGTCCCCTGCCCCTGCAGCAGGCCCGCCATGCCCGGCCCCAGCGTCGCGCCGAACACAATGCTGACCGGCACCGCATTGTTCAGCAACTGCCCCACCAGCGCCGGCCCGAAGGCCAGGCCCAGCTGCCCGGCCAGGAAAAACCAGGCCATGTTGCTGGCCTCGCGCGGGGGATGGCTCTCCGCCGCGTACTTCATCCCCGTCGGATGAAAGGCGCCGCTGCCCAGCGCGCTGATGATGAAGATGAAGGCCATCAGCAACAGCAGGCCGCTTTCCGACGCCAGCAGGGCCAGCAACAGCATGCTCGCCGTCCAGCCCAGGCCGATGGCTCCGGTCCAGCGCCCGCCGACGCGGTCCGTCAGCCAGCCAAAAAGTGGCTGCGTCACCGCGCCCACCAGCTGCATCACGCCGATGATCAGGCCGAACTGGATCGCGCTCAACGGCAGCACGTAAAGGCTGATGAAGGCCAGCAGCACCGGAATTGAGCTCATGACCGTGTCGAGCGCGAAGTGTGCGAGGGAGACGGCCCAGAATTGCCGGGTGCGCGGGAAGTACATTCAATCGGGTCTCGTTGCGGGCCGGGGTGGCGTCGGGTCGACATCAATCATGCCGCGGCCGCAGCCGGCCTGCAACCCCATTGGACTGCGATGGGCAACGGCGGTAAGTTCTGCAGCGCCCGTCGCATCAGAAGAGCACGCAGCACACAGGGAAAAGCCAGACCATGATCCTCGCTACCGGCAGACGCATCACGCGCGTGCTGTTGCTTGCGCTCATCCTCGGCGCCACGGCGCCCGGCCTGCAGGCGGCACCAGCGCCGGAACACGCGGATTGCGCTGCGCCAGCCTTCGTCCGTTTCCTCAGTTTCTGGGATACGACGGACTTTTGCATGCACACGGTGCCGCTTGAGGAGATCTTCTCCGGCGGCGTGCCACCGGACGGCATCCCGCCCATCGACGATCCGGCCTTCGATTCGCTCGAGATCGCCGGACAATGGCTGCAGCCGCAATCGCCCGTCCTTGCGCTGGAGTTGAACGACGTGGCGCGCGCCTATCCGCTGGCGATCCTGACGCGCCACGAAATCGTGAACGACGTCATCGGCGAGCAGCCCGTAGCCGTGACCTTCTGCCCGCTCTGCAACTCGGCCGTGGTCTTCGACGCGCGCCTGGACGGCGAAACGCTGCGCTTCGGCGTCTCCGGCAACCTGCGCCACAGCGACCTGGTGATGTGGGATGACCTGAGCAAGAGCTGGTGGCAGCAGTTCACCGGCGAGGGCATCGTCGGCGTCCACGCCGGCCAGCAGCTGGAGATTCTGCCGTCGCTGCTGGTCAGCTTCGGCGAATTCGCGCAGCAGTACCCGCAGGGCGAGGTGCTCTCCCCCGGTTTCCGCGGCTACGGCTCCAACCCCTACGTCGGCTATGACAGCAGCCCGCAGCCCTTCCTCTTCTTCGGCGAGCCGGACGAACGGCTTTTCGCGACCGAGCGCGTGCTGGGCGCGCTGCTGGGCGGCGAGGCGGTCGCCTGGCCCTTCCCGGCGCTGATGGAAACCCCGGTCATCAACGACAGCGTCGGCGACTTCGAGGTCGTCGCCCTCTGGCAGCCGGGCCAGACCAGCGCGCTTGATGGCCGCGACATCGACAACTCGCGCGATGTTGGCATGGCTGCGCTCTATGACCGCGAACTGGACGGCCAGCTGCTCAGCTTCGCGCAGGATGCTGAGGGGCGCATTGTCGACGAGCAGACGGGCTCGCAGTGGAATGTGTTCGGCACCGCGCTTGAAGGTGAACTGGCCGGCAGCCAGCTGCGCCAGCACCTCGCCTTCCCGCACTTCTGGTTCGCCTGGGCGGCCTTCCGTCCCGAAACGCGCGTCTACGGTCTGTAAGGACGCGCCGGCAGGGGCTGCGCAACGCAGCCCCTGTTCATCATTCGCCCACGCCGGCAGCAGGGAGTCCGCGCAGTCTTGCCTGTTACTCGGGGAAGAGGTCGTGGACGGCTGCGCGGAAGCCAGGTAGTGTGTCGCCGCCCTCGATGATGTCGTCACCGGTCAGGCTCAGTGGCTGCGCACCCGCGCGGTGAATTTCAACCCTGCGCTCGTCCGTGTCAACCAGCCACACCATGTGCGTGCCTTGCGCCAAATAGCGAGCCGCTTTCGCGCGCAGCTCATGCCAGGGATTGCTGTCGCTGCGCACCTCGACGGCCACCAGCGGCGCCTCCCGCGGGACGGCCTTCCCGACATGTGGGCAGATGGCGACGTCCGGGCGGCTGCGCCAGCCTTCCAGCTCGAATGCGCCGTCCGTCGGAGCCCCGTATCCAGGCAGCGCTCCTGTAAACAGCCAGATGTTGAAGTGCGTGGCGATAAGACTTTGGACAGTGGCGTGAATGTTCATCGGCGACATGCTGATGACGTTTCCCGCGGCGTTGAATTTGAAATGGATGTCGGGATTTTCTTCGACCAGCGTGACGAACTCGTCCATCGTGATGTCGGCGTAACGCACGATGAGCGCGCCCTCGGCGACCTCCAGGTTGTGCCCAGCGATTACCATGGCGACCTCCTGCAACTTGCCAGCTCCCAGTATACCCCACCCCCAGGCGGGCGCCTGCCAGACTCTGCGGCCCGCTCAGCGCGGCTGCAGCCCCATTTCGCGGCCGTACTGTTGCAGATAGGCCTCCAGCTCCTCAAGCGAGCGCGTCATGCGGTTCAGCGAGCAGCCCAGCATCAGATTGACGACCTCGCCAGGGAAGGTCAGACGCATATCCGTGTAGATGCCGACGAGGTGCTTGCCGCGCGCGTAGGCGTAGCCCAGTTCCCAGGCGGTGCCGTCGTCGCTGGTCACCCCGTTGAGGTTGGCGATCACGACATCTGCGCGCTCGAGATTCTCGAGATCCATGCGAAAGATCCCTTCCGGGTCCCGCTTGCCGGCCAGTTCCGGCGGCCCGTCACGATGCGGCAGGAAGGTCACAAAACCCGCCGCCTCGGCCAGATCGTTGATTTGCTCGTCGAACCAGCGCTCCCCTTCGTTGAACAGCGGTCCGGCTATGTAGGCGAGCATCGCATCATCCCTTTCCCATACAAGTCCCGCCCCATTATCCACATTCCGCGGCCCCCGTCAGCCGGCTGCCCCTGTGATTCGGCTGCGCGGGCTGCGATAATCCGGCGCCATGGATGGCACAGCCCGGAACGCTCCGTGACTCCCCTGATCATCTGGCCGCTGGGGGCGCCGGTGCAGCAGGCCGCCTTTGACCTGCTGGCCGTCATCAGCGAGGCGCTGAAGGCTGCGCCCGACGGCCTGCGTGATGGCGACGTGCTGGCCGTTTCCAGCAAATACGCGGCCATCAGCGAGGGTCGCGTGCTGCGCATGGCGGAGGTCGTGGTCACAGAACAGGCCGCAGCGCTGGCGCGGCGTTATCACATGCAACCGGTGATGGCGCAGCTGGTGCTGCAGGAAGCCGACCACATCTTCGGCGGCATCGAGATGGGCTTCCTGCTTACCGCTAAAACCGGCATCCTCTCGCCCAACGCCGGCCTCGACCGCTCCAACATCCCCGAAGGCCATGTCGTGCTCTTCCCCGCGCAGCCCTACGCGACCGCCGCGCGCATCCGGGCGGGCCTGCGCCGGCGCTGCAAGGTGGACGTCGGCGTGGTGCTGACCGACAGCTGGCTCGTGCCCGGACGCCTGGGCACGAGTGGCGTGGCGCTGGCGACGGCCGGCTTCCGGCCCGTGCAGGACGAACGCGGCAAACAGGACCTCTTCGGCAACCCCATGGCGGTCACGCAGCGTGGCCTGGCCGATACTATCAGCAGCGCAACGCAGTTGGTGATGGGCGAGCGCGACGAGGCCACGCCGCTGGCCATCGTGCGCGGCAGCGGCGTTGTCCTTGACGACGCGCCGGTCTCAGTCACAGACGTGGCCATCCCCTGGCAGCAATGTATCTACGTTGAGTCGCTGACGCGCGGCCTGCTGCCGGATGACCTGGCGCAGGACTTCGCCGCCCGCGCCGCGGCCGCCACTGCATGAGCCGCCTGCGCGACTTCGGCGTTGAGGTGGGGCGACTGCCGGCGGGCAGCCACAATGCCATCACGGACGTGCCCGGCGTGTGCGTGGGCCACACGACGCTCATCCGCGGCGAGGGCGCGCTGCAGGAGGGCGTCGGGCCGGTGCGCACGGGCGTGACGGCCGTGCTGCCGCACGCGGGCAACATCTATCGCGACAAGGTCGCGGCGGCCGTCTACTCCTTCAACGGCTACGGCAAGGTGCTGGGCTTCGAGCAGATTCGCGAGCGCGGCAGCCTGGAGACACCCGTCCTGCTCACCAGCAACCTGAGCGTGGCACGCGTCGGCGACGCCCTGATGAGCTACATGCTGCGGCAAAACCCCGACATCGCCCTGACGACCGGCACGGTCAACTGCGTGGTGGGCGAATGCAACGACGGCATGCTCAGCGACGCGCGCGGCCGTCACATTCAGCCGGAAGATGTGTGGGCGGCCATCGATAGCGCGTCGACGGGCCCGGTGATGGAAGGCAACGTGGGCGGCGGCACGGGCACCACCTGCTATCAGTTCAAGGGCGGCATCGGCACGGCCTCGCGCCGCCTGCCCGAGGGGGACTACACCCTGGGCGCGCTGGTGCAGGCCAACCATGGCAAGCGCGAGGAGCTGATGGTGCTGGGCGTGCCGGCAGGGCTGGCGCTGTCCCAAGAGTACATGCCGCGTCACAACCCCGGCTCGATCATGATCGTGCTGGCGACCGACGCGCCGCTGGATGCGCTGCAACTGACGCGCCTGGCGAAACGCGCGGCCCTCGGCCTGGCGCGTACGGGCACCATCAGCCACGACCAGAGCGGCGACTTCATCATCGCCTTCGCCACCGGCACGCGCATCCCGCATGACCCGGCTGACATGCTGCATCAGACGCCGCGCCTGCACGACCGCAGCGCCACGCTCGATGCCTTCTTCCTGGCGACGGTGGAGGCGGTGGAGGAGGCCATCCTCAACGCGCTGCTGGCCGCCGAGACCATGACCGGCCGCGACGGGCTGCTGGTGCCGGCGCTGCCAGAAGAGCGGCTGCGCGCGCTGTTGCGCCGATATGGCCGCCTCTGAGTTCAGTCCGTCCCTGGCGGCGGCTGGAAGATCTCGCTCACAGCGACGCGCAGGCCCGGCAGCGTCGCGCTGCCCTCGATGACGTCGTCGCCGGACAGCGTCTGCATGGCCGTGTCCGCGCGGTAGAGCTCGACTGTGCGCGACTCCGGGTAGACCAGCCACGCCATTTGCGTGCCCTGTTCCAGATAGCGCCGGGCCATCGCGCGCATTTCGCTGCGCGTGTTGCTCTCACTGCGCACTTCCACCGCCAACAGCGGCGCCTCACGCGGATAGGGCTCGCCTGCCAAAGGCAGCACAGCCACATCCGGTATGCAGAGCCAGCCGTCGAGGTCGTGCGTGATCTCCGTGCCAGCCCAGTAGCCTGGCAAGACGCCGGGGCTCAACCAGCCCTGGAGCAACCCACAAATCCACCCCTGCAGAAACCCGTGACTACGGCTCGGCGACATTTCGATAGCGTCTCCCGCGGCATTGAGTTTGAACTTGCGATCGGGATATTGCTCAACCAGCCCGATGAACTCGTGCAAGCTGAGCTTCTTTTCGCTGATGGCGACGGCCATGGCTACCCTCCTGTGGCTCATAATCTCCCGGTATATTCGTTATGACACCGGGCCGATCGTTACTGCCGCCTCCGGGTTCAGTCCGTCCCTGGCAGCGGGAAAATCTCGCTCACACTGACCTGGAAGCCGGGCAGCGTCGTGCCGTCCTCGATGACGTCATCGCCGGACAGCGTCTGCATGGCCGCGTCCGCGCGATAGAGCTCAATCCTGCGAGTCTCCGAGTAGACCAGCCACACCATCTGCGTGCCCTGTTCCAGATAGCGCCGGGCCTTCGCGCGCATTTCGCTGCGCGTGTTGCTCTCACTGCGAATCTCAACCGCCACCAGCGGTGCCTCGCGCGGAAACGAGTCTGCTGTGTCAAGCTGGATGGCCACATCCGGAATGCACAACCAGCCCCCCAGATCGTGTGTGGGTTCCGTGCCGGCTGCATAGCCAGGCAACCCGCCGTCTTCCAGCCAGTTATCCAGCAACTTTCCGATTTTCAACTGAAGCTTGCTGTGCGTCCAGCTCGGCGACATTTCGACAGCGTCTCCCGCGGCGTTGAGTTTGAACTTGCGATCGGGATATTGCTCAACCAGACCGATGAACTCGTGCAAGCTGAGCTTCTTTTCACTGATGGCGACGGCCATGGCTATCCTCCTGCCGTACTGCTGCCCCAAGTATAGCCTGGTTGCCGCGGGCGCAGCGGGTTCTGTCGTGCTACGCTCTGCCCGTGCCAACGGGCTGGCGAATTTACGGAGATCCACATGCAACCCAACATCGTCTTCATCACCTGCCACGATCTGGGACGCCATCTGGGCTGTTACGGACAGCGCACGGTGGCTTCGCCCGCGCTGGACGCCATCGCCGACCGCGGCCTGCTGTTCGAGCGCAGCTTCTGCACCGCGCCGCAGTGCAGCCCCTCGCGCGCCGCGCTGCACACCGGCCGCCACGCCCACGCCAACGGCATGCACGGCCTGGCGCATGGCCCGTTTCACTGGCGCATGCACGCGAACGAACGTCATCTGGTGGACTACCTGCGCGAGGCCGGCTATGCCAGCGCGCTCTTTGGTATCCAGCACTTGACCGACGTCGATGACGCTACCGCGCTGGGCTACGACGAGGCCCACGAACGCTCGCCGGCTGCCACGCTGGGTCAGGACGCGGCCGCGTGGCTGTCTGCGCGGGGAGACAACGCGCAGCCCTTCTATCTTGAGGTCGGCTTCTTCGAACCGCACCGCCCCTTCGACCATGGCGGAGTCGCGCCCGACGACCAGCTCGGCACCGAAGTGCCACCGTATCTGCCGCAGACCAGCGAGGCGCGCGCCGAAGTCGCCGAACTGCAGGGCGCCATCGCCGCGCTGGACGCGGGCGTCGACAAGATCGTCACCGCGCTTGAGGCGCAGAATCTGGTGGACAACACCTGGTTCATCTTCGTGACCGACCACGGCCTGGCGCTGCCGCGCGCCAAGTGCACGCTTTACGACCCCGGCATCGGCACCTCGCTGCTGATGCACTGGCCTGGCGGCGGGCTTGCGGGCGGACGGCGCATCTCGTACATGGTCAGCCACGTGGACGTCGTCCCCACCGTGCTCGAGGCGCTCGGCCTGCCGCGCCCGCAACGCCTGCATGGCCGCAGCTTTTGGCCGCTGCTGCAGGGCGCAGACCATGAGGATCGCGACGTCGTCTTCTGCGGCAAGACTTTCCACACCGCCTGGGAGCCCATGCGCGGCCTGCGCACGGAACGCCACAAGCTCATCCTGAATCTCTGTCAGGACATCGCCATCAACGTGCCGGGCGACATCCAGCTCAGCCCGATCTACCCGCAAATGATCGAGGCCATCACCGCGCGCCGGCCGCGCGTCGAGCTCTATGACCTGGTCGCCGACCCGCTCGAGCAGGACAACCTGGCCGGTCAGCCGCAACATGCCGCCCGCGAAGGGGCGCTGCTGGGGCGCCTGTACCACTGGATGGAAGCGACGGGCGACCCGCTGCTGCAGGGGCCAATTGCCTCGCCCGCCTGGCAGGACGCCATCGGCCTGCTGCGCAGAGCAGGTTAAGCGGGGCACACCATCCGCGCTTGCCCCCGCCCGGGATGCAGGCTAGTATGGAGCGGTACTGGTTGTCACGGGGATACCCGGCCCAGGCCCTGCGCGGCGGGTCCTCCGAACCGTGTCAGGCCTTGACGGGAGCAGCACTAAGGGGTTCTTCCCGGGTGTCGCAGCCAAGCCTGGGCCGGGTATCCCCGTGACAACATCCCCCGCTCGCCGCTGCAGGTGATCCGCTTGCCGCTTCGTCGCTGGCACATCATCCTTCTTCTGCCAATCCTGTTGCTGCTCATGCTGCTGCCCGCCACCTTGCTGCTGGCGCAGTTCGTCGTGGAAAAAGAGGTCACGCTCATCACTGACGGCCAGACGCGACAGTTGCGCAGCCGCGCCGGCCTGGTCGGCCAGCTGCTGCGCGAACAGGCGATCGCGCTGCAGGCGGGCGACCTCGTTGAGCCAGGCCCGGCCAGCCTGCTGCGTAGCGGCCAGCAGGTGCGGGTCAGCCGCGCCCGCAGCGTCCTGCTGGGCGTCGACGGCGCGACACGCGTCCTGCGCACCCTGCACAGCGACCCCGCCGCCATCCTCGCCGGCGCCGGCCTGCAGCTCGCAGCCGGAGACGCGCTCATCGTCAACGGCCAGCGCCTTGATCCGGCGCAAGCCAGCGCACTGGCGGCGCCCGTCACGCAGCTCGGCCTGCAGCGCCAGCAAACCTTCCAGCTGCGCGAGGGCGCGACGACGCTTACCCTGCGCAGCAGCGGCCGCACTGTGGGCGAGGCGCTCTTCGAGGCTGGCCTTACGCTCTACCTGGCGGACGACCTGCAGCCGCCGCCGGACACAGCGCTGGCCGCGGGCATGCAGGTGCAGCTCACGCGCGCGCAGCCGCTCACCATCGTCGCGGACGGCGTCTCGCTGAAGACCCGCGCCCGCGGCACGCGCGTGGCAGACGCGCTTGACGCCGCCGGCCTGCTGCTGTCCGGCCTTGATTACAGCATCCCGCGCGAGGACGCGCCGCTGCAACCGGGGATGCTGGTGCGCGTCATTCGTGTGCACGAGGAGATCGAGTACGAGCAGGAAAATGTGCCGCACAGGACCCTCACGCAGGCCGATGCCGACCTGGAGCTCGACCACCGGCGTGTGCTGCAGCAGGGGCAGGACGGCATTCGCGGCGTGCCGCAACGCATCCGCTACGAGAACGGCGTGGAAGTCAGCCGCGAAGTCGGCGCGGAACAGGTGCTGCAGGAACCGCGCGACCACATTATCGGCCTCGGCAGCAAGATCGTGCTGCGCAGCGTGAATACGCCGCTGGGGCCGCGGCAATACTGGCGCGTGCTGCGCATGAAGGCCACCAGCTATCACCCCGGCTCACAGGGCAACAGCACCGCCACCGCCACCGGCGCCATGCTGCGCAAGGGCATCATCGCTTCCAACCCGCGGGTCATCCCCTACGGCACCGAGGTCTATGTGGCGGGCTACGGCGTCGGCAGCATGGAGGACACCGCCGCCGCCTGGTATGTGCAGCAGCAACCCCTGTTCATTGACCTCGGCTACAGCGACGCGGACTACCGTCCCTGGTCAAAATGGGTGGACGTGTACCTGCTGACGCCCGTGCCCGTCGGTCGCTTTCCGCTCACCCTGCCGGGCTGAGCACTGTCGGGATATCCTTCTTCGACAGCAGCGCGCTCAGGCCCAGGCCGACTGCGCCGGCCATGCAGCTGACGCCCAGCCACATATGAGTCGTCCACCAGATGCTGGCGCTCAGTTGCAGGATGGCGAACAGGCTGAACATCATCACAAAAGGCACCAGGAAGGCGAAGCGCCGCAGCGCCACGATCTGCGAGCCGCCGGGCGGGCGCGCCAGCAGCCAGTCACCGAGCAGACCGGCGAGCAGCGGGGCCAGCAGAACGACCAGGTGCGGGCTGGTATCCTCGAAGCGGATGTAGAACATGATCAGCGCGTTGCCCGACAACACGAAAGTCACCGCGCCGAAGGGCAGCACCATGCGTTGCCGCAGGTAGAGCAGCGCGCCGGTCATCAGCGCCGCGGGAACCAGCACAGCAGCCACCGTCCAGGCCTCGGCCAGCTTCTGGCTGCTGTCGGGGTCGATCGTCACGTAGCGGTCGACCTGGCTCCAGACGTTGGCGAAGCCCGTGAAGAGCGTGGCAAGGGTCAGCACGGCCAGGGTCGCGGTAACCGGCGGGAAGAGCTGCGTCCAGCCGCCCCCTGTCCTGCCCTGCGTCATGAAGGAGCGCAGCGGCCCGCTCTTGAACATGATGCCGCTGAGCACCAGCAGGAGGTGCGAGGGGCTGACGAGCGCGTCGATGCCGGATTCGAAGCCGAAGAGTTTGTGCCAGATGAGGTCGAAGACGCCGCCGAGGCCGAAGAGCAGCACGCCGGCGAAGGAGAGCAGGTATTCCCTGGGCAAGGCCTTCATCAGGCTGTGGCCGCGGCCGACGTTGCGATACTGCATGATGACGTAGAAGAGGCCGTTGGCCGCCACCCCGGAATACATCAGCAGGTGCCAGGGCGTGAAGAAGGTCTCATCCACCGCGTCGTGATTATGGGCGTTGATGTCCACCACCGCGCCCAGCAGCACACAGACGCCCAGCGCCAGCGCCGTCCAGGTGAAGGCCGGCGTCAGCGCAGGATACCCTTCCCGGCGCGTCACTCCAGCCGGTTTTGCCAGAGAGAGCAGTCGTTCAGCAAGTGTCACTTCAGCCTCCCCGCCGCTTCAGCGCTACAGTCCGCTTCAGGACGCCTGCGGCAGGGCTTCCGGCGTTAACAGCGCGCTCATACCCAGGCCGACTGCGCCGGCCATGAAACTGACGCCCAGCCACATGTGTTCCGTCCACCAGATGCCGCCGGCGTTCAGCTGCAGGATGACGAACAGGCTGATCATGTACACGAAGGGCACCAGGAAGGCGAAACGCCGCAGATCCACGATTCGCAGGTTGCCCGGCGAACGCGTGAGTAACCAGTCGCCCGGCAGGCCGGCGAGCAGCGGAGCCAGCAGCACGACCAGATGCACGTTGTTCCACTGCCAGCGAACGTAAAGCATGATCAACGCGTTGACCAACAACATGAGGGTCACTGTCCCAAAGGGCAGCACCATGCGCTGGCGCAGGAAGAGCAGCGTGCCAACCATCAGCGCTGCGGGAATCAGCACGCCGGCCACGGTGTAGGCATGCAGCGGTCGCTGGCTGTCGAGGATGACTTCGGGCACCACGTAACGGTCCAGCTGCGTCCAGACGTTGGTGTAGAGCGTGAAGAGCGTGCCAATGGTGAACAACTGCAGCGCCGAGGCGATCGGCGGGAAGAGCTCCGACCAGCTGCCTTCGCTCCTGCCCTGCGACAGAAAAGAGCGCAACGGCCCGCTGATGAACAGCATGCCGCCGACCAACAGCACCAGGTGCGAGGGGCTGACCAACGCGTCGACGCCGGCCTCGAAGCCGAAGATCTCGTGCCAGAAGAGATCGAAGACGCCGCCGACGCCAAAGATCAGCACGCCGGCGAAGGAGAGCAAATACTCCTTCGGCAGCGCCTTCATCAGGCTGTGGCCGCGGCCGACGTTGCGATATTGCATGATGACGTAGAACAGGCCGTTGGCCGCTACCCCGGAGTACATCAGGAAGTGGAAGGGCGTGAGGAAGGTCTCGTCCACAAAGCCGTGATTGTGGGCATTGATGTCGACCACCGAGCCCAGAAAGCCCCAGATCCCCAGAAACAGCGTGACCCAGGTAAAGGCCGGTGTCAGTTCCGGATACCCTTCCCGGCGCGCTGTTCCCGCCGTCTTGCCTGTCGAACCGGTGCTCTCTGCAACAGCCATGGCAATCCCCCAATACTCTTGTCTGTGTCTTCCCCGTACACGGCCGCCCTGGCGACGGTGGCACGGCTGCAAGTGTTAATCCGGGCCCGTCAACGCCTCCCGCTTCAGGTCGCCTCCGGTATGGCCTTCTTCATCAGCAGCGCGCTCATGCCCAGACCGACTGCACCGGCCATGAAGCTGGCGCCCAGCCACATGTGGATGCTCCACCACAGGCCGGCACTCAACTGCAGCATGACAAAGAATAATAACATGCACACGCAAGGTGTCAGGAATGCGAAGCGGCGCAGCGCCACGATCTCTGAGCTCCCGGACGCGCGCGTGAGCAGCCAGTCGCCCAGCAGCCCGGCGCTGAACGCGGCCAGCAGCACGAGTGCATGCTTGCCGGTCCATTCGATGCGTACGATGAGCATGATCAGCGCGTTGGCCAGCAACACCCAGGTCACCGCGCCGAAGGGCAGCACCATCCGCTGGCGCAGGAAAAGCAGGGTGCCGGTCGTCAGTGCGGCAGGAATCAACACGCCGGCCACCGTCCAGGCTTCGACTGCCGTCCGGCTGCCGACGATGTCGTGTGGCACGTAGCGATCAGTCAGGGCCCAAACGTTGACAAAGCGCGTGAAGAGGGTCGCGCCGCTGAGCGCCATCAGGGCCGAAGTGATCGGCGGGAAGAGCTGCTTCCAGCCGCGCGGCATGCTGTCCTGCGCCAGGAATGAGCGCAGCGGGCCGCTTGCGAGAATCATGCCACTGGTGATCAGCAGGAGGTGTGTGGGACTGATGACCTCTTCAATGCCTTGCTCGACGCCGAAGAATTCATGCCAGATGAGATCCAGGACGCCGCCGATGCCGTAGAACAACACGCCGGCGAAGGACAGCAGATACTGTCCTGGCAGCGCCTGCCACAGACTGTAGCCGCGGCCGACGTTACGATACTGGGCGCTGGCGTAGAAGAGACCATTGGCCACCACGCCGGTGATCTGCGGGAAGTGGGCGGGTGTGAAGAAGCTCTCGTCCACAAGACCATGGCCGTGGGCATGGACATCCACCATCCTGCCCAGCAGCACCCAAAGGCCCAGCACCATCGCCGTCCAGGTGAAGGCGGGCGTGACCGCCGGGTGCCCTTCCCGGCGCGCCGTCCTTGCCGGTTTCAGTGCGGAGACGAGTCGTTCGCCAAAAGCCATTTCAGCTTCCCGCGTTGTTCACACCTTCCCTGCCATCTCGTTCGCCGGTTACGCTTCTTCCGGCAGTGAGGGCGGCACGGCCACAAAGCTCAGTCCCAGGCTGAAGGCGCCCGCCAGCACGCTCACGCCCGTCCACATGTGGACGCTCCACCAGATGCCGCCGGACAGCTGCAGGATAACGAAGAAGGCGATGAAGTAGCTGAAAGGCACGAGGAAGGCGAAGAAATGCAGCGCCCCGGCGCCGATGCGCGGCCGTTGCAGACGCCGCAGCAGCAGGTCACCGACCAGCCCGGCGAACAGCGCGGCCAGCAGGATCACCGGTCCTTGCGCGCCGCCATAGTCGGCGGCGCGCAGCAGGTACATCAGTGTGCTGTTGCCCAGCAGCAGGAAGCTCACCGCGCCGAAAGGCAGCGCCCAGCGCCGCAAGAGCAGCAGGAGCGTGGCGCTCATCAGCAGGGTCGGCACGATCACCATGGCCGTCAGCGCGTGGTCCCATATGAAAAGGCCGCCCGGCGCCCCTGGCAGCGTGTAGAGGCCCGCCCAGGAGATCGCGTGGGCGAACTGCGTGAACAGGCTGAACATCGAATACACCAGCAGCGCCGAGGCGATGGCCGGGAACAGTTGCGCCCAGCCGCGTTTCACCTCAATACGCCCCCACAGGGCGCGCAACGGGCCGCTCATGAAAATCAGCGTGCTGAGCGCGCCCATGAGATGCGGCGGGCTGAACGAGGCTTCTATGTTGGCCTCGATGCCGAAGGCCGTGTGCCAAAGGAAGTCGAGGCTGCCGCTGATGGCCATCAGCGCCACACCGACCAGCGAGGTCAGATAGCCGCGCGGCAACGCCTGCAGCCAGCTATGGCCACGGTTGATGTTGCGCAACTGTGCGCCCACCAGGAAGAGCCCCTTGGCCAGCATGCCCGTGTAGAGCAGCAGGTGGAAGGGCGTGAAGAAGGTGTCGTCGGTGGCGCCGTTCACGTGGGCGATGCCGTCCACATAGCCGCCCAGCAGCACCCAGGCCGCCAGCGCCAAGGCGATGAGGTCGAAGCTGCGCGTGGCCGCCGGGTAACCCTGCCGCCGCGCCCGGCGGGCTGCCATGCCCTGGCCGGCCTCAATGCGTTCCGTGCGAGTCATACTGCTCCTTTGGCTTCAATGTCCCCCACTCTAGCATATTCCCACCGGCCGCTCACGACGCTACCCACGCCGCCGCCCCACTTCTATACTACGGCCAGGAGCAGCAACAGGAGTAACATCCGCCTTGAACCGGGAACAACGGGCCGACGACCCGCACCCCCGTCTGGTGCTGGCTTCCGCCTCACCGCGGCGGCGCGAATTGCTGGCCTCGCTCGGGCTGAGCTTCACGGTTGACGCGCCGCAGCTGGACGAAGCGCGCCTGCCTGACGAGGATCCGCGCGCCTGGGCCTCCCGTCTCAGCCAGGCGAAGGCGGCCCTCGTCGCCGCGCGCAGCGCAGCGCCCGCGCTCATCCTGGCCGCCGACACGCTGGTCATCGATGGCCAGCAGGCGCTCGGCAAGCCCGCCGACGCCGCCGACGCCCGGCGCATGCTGTGCCAGCTGCGCGGTCGCGCGCACGAGGTCTGCACGGCCTTCACCCTTCAGCGTCCGGGCGAGGAAGCGCCGCGCGTGACGCGCCTTTGCTGCACGCGCGTGCACATGCGCGCCTGGTCCGGCGCCGAGCAGGAGGCCTACATCGCCAGCGGCGACCCCTTCGACAAGGCCGGCGCCTACGCTATCCAGCACCCGGTCTTCGCGCCGGTCGCGCGCATTGAAGGCAGCTACAGCAATGTGGTTGGCCTGCCGCTGGAAATGCTGCAGGCGGCCCTGGCGGAGTTCGGCGGGCTGGACGCGCTGCGCTGAACGCGCCCACCGCCTACTCGTAGCAGCGCAACTCGAAGAGCGCCGCCGGCACCTCCCCCTCGGTCTCCAGCAATTCAACCTGCAGCCGGTCAGTGCACAGCGGCTCGTCCAGGCGGACGCGGTTGATGGTCTGGTGGTTGTCGTTGCATTCAGCAACCAGCGCGCCATTGCCATCGAGGATGCGCCAGCGCCGCACGGTGAAGGGCACCACGCTCTCCGGGTGGCCCATCAGCGTGGTTTCCATCGGGTGGTCCGCGTCGGAATCGAAGACCAGTACGATCTCGCGGATGCTGCGTGGCGCGTCCCATGCCAGACGCAGCGTCGGCCGCGGGTCATCGGGGTCGGCCACCCAGGCGTTGACGCCCGTGGTGGGCCGGCCGAGGCCATTGCTGACGTTGCCAGGGTCGAAGGCATCGACCACCGGGCGGATGGCCATGGCCAGGTTCTGCCCGGCGGGCCGACGCGGCGGCGCCCAGAATTCAAACGTGTCCACGCCGATGTCCGCCGGCGGCGTTTGCGTGCGGCGGTGCTGCAGCGGCAGCACGCCGCTGAGTCGCTGGCTGCTCAAGTGCGCCTGCACGTCCTCGTTGGCCATCAGGCAGTAGAAGAGATACTGGTCCTCCGCCACGCTAACGCCGAAATCAGCCGTGACCCTCTGGTTGGGGCCGGCGGGCAGCGCGAACTCGAGCGCGCCCAGGGTGATGTTGGGCGTGTAGTTGCCGAGGCGCTCGCTGGCGCGCAGCTCGAGGCGCAGCGTGGTCGGCTCATCGACGTCGACCACGAAGTCCACCTCCGGCGCAGGCCCGGCCGTCACCGGCAGCATCTGCGCGATGGAGAGCTCCAGCGCTTGCAGCGGCCCGTCATCCGGCAGCCCCTCGAGGCAATACTTGCTGCTGGCGCCGATGCGCGCCTGCTGCACCAGGTCCGCGCCATCCTGCAGGCGCAGGCCGGGGATGTGCTGGCCCGCGCGCATCAGGTCGCGCTGCAACAGCGCCATGCGCCCCGGCTCGCTGATGTCGCGCGGCAGCAGGCCCTCGCGCAGGCAGTGCGCGGCGGCCATGCCGATGGCCTGGGCCGCGTTCGCCAGCGTCAGCATGACGCGCGTGGAACCGAAGGCCACGTGCGAGACGCTCATGATGCGCCCGCCGAGGAAGAGATTGTTGATGTTGCGTGCGTAGAGTGTGCGGTAGGGAATCTGGTAGACGCCGGGCGCGTGCCACTGGTCGCAACCGGGCATTTCGCTGAATACGCCGTCCGCCGGATGCAGGTCGATTGACCAGCCGCCGAAGGCGATGGCGTCCTCATGCTGGCGCTGCTCGATGATGTCCTGCTGGATCATCATCGTGTCGCCCTCGAAGCGGCGGCTCTCGCGCTTGCCGGGGATGTGGCCGACCCATTCCAGCGTCAGGTTTTCGGCGTCCGGGAATTCGCCCGAGTTCTTGATGTAGTTCCACACGCCGTAGACCACGCGCCACAGCTGCCACTTGATGGTCTCGGTCTCGTGCACCGTATCGAGGCGCCCGCCGTATTCGATCCACCACAGTCGGCAGCCATCAGTCTTCGTGTTGAAGCTGCGGAAGCGCGGAATCTCGGAGATGTCATCCAGGGCGTAGCGCGGCGGCACGAAGCGCACCGGCCGGCCCACGTCCTTGCTGTAGAAGTAGATGGAGTGGCCCAGCAGGTAGCCATATTCATCGCTCGGCGCGAACTTCTCGCCGAACTCATCGCTGGCCTCCGCGCCCATGCGGAAGGCCGCGCCCGCCTGAAAGGCGACCACGCCGTCGCCCGAGGAGTCGCAGAAGAGCGGCGCCTGCAATTCATACATGGTCGAGTTCTGGCTGCAGAAGGCGTGCACACTCTCGATGCTGTCGGAGCCCCGCTTGCGCACCACGTGCGCGCTGGTGTTCAGCAGCAGCGTGATGTTGGGCTCGTCCAGCACCTTTTCCAGCAGCACCGTGTCGAAGATGAGGGCGTTGCCCTCCGGGTTGCGATACATGTTCTCGACGAGAATCTCGTTAATGACGCCGCCCTCGCGCGCCCAGCGGTTGTTGTTGCCCATGTGCGAGGTCGCGCCCAGGCCCCACAGCCGCACCTCGCTGGAGGCGTTGCCGCCCAGCACCGGCCGGTCCTGCACCAGCACCACCTGCACGCCGGCGCGCGCCGCGGTCAGCGCGGCGCAGGTGCCCGCCAAGCCGCCGCCCACCACCACCAGGCCGACCTCAAGGCGTTTCGTCTTCAGTTCGCGTAATTCCGGGCTGAAGGGCTCGCTCAGCATCCGGGGCCAGGTTTCGGGCATGTTCGCTCCTGTGAGGATTTCAGCGACCGTGACGGTCGGTCTCGATATCGTGCTGCTCGCACCATTCGTTGATCGGATTGTGATAGCCCGTGGGCTTGAAGGTTTCCGTCTCTTCCATACGCTCGCCGATGAGGAAGCGCTGCATGTCGTCCAGCTTTTCGACCAGCTCGCGCGGCTGCACCAGATAGTCCATCGGCCGCAGCCACTGGTAGCAGTAGCCGACCATGACGGCCTTGCGCGTGTTGGGGCTGAAGTTGGGCGCGCCGGCATGCCAGGTGCGATATTCGAATAGCACGCAGTCGCCCGGGTTCAGCGAGGGCTCGATGGCACCAACCGGGTCCGGCTGGCCTTCCGGAATCTCGATACGCTCTTTCTGGTTGTTGCTGCCCGGCAGGAACATGGTCACGCCGGACTTTGGCTGGCTCTGGTCGCTGAGGTAATAGGCGCACTTGAGGCCCATGCGCGGGTACTGGAAGTGGCCGAGGTCGAGCGTGGTGCGGCCATTGTCGCGGTGCCAGCCAGGCGCGCGCTTGTCCGGGCTGGTGCCTGGCAATTCCGGCTTGCTGTAAATCATGTGGCTGGTGGACAGCTGCAGGTTGGAGCCGAAGAGCTGCATCACCAGCGGCAGAATGGTGGGGTGCGTGATCAGCGGGATGAAGGCGTCGTCATGAGAAACGACGTTGCGGAAGCCGTCGTACAGTTCGTTGCTTGTCTGGCGGCCCAGCGTCTCGTCGGAGGCGATCAGGCGGTCGCCGGCCTCGATCAGACGCCCGACGGTATCGCCGTCCAGCGCGTTGCGGACGATCAGGTAGCCATTATCGTAAAACTGGCGTCGATCTTCTTCGCTTACCGGATGATATTCGAGCATGTCGGCAATCCCTCTTCTGCATCAGGTATAAGTGAAATACGCGGTCGCCTGGCAGTCGCGGTCGGCGCTTACGCGCACCCAGTGCGCACTGTAGCCCGTCGGGAACACATGCGGCACATAGGCGCCGGGCGCGACATCGAGTTCAGTATATCCCGCCCATTCGCCATCTCCCAGAAAGTCAACTTCCACGCGGAAGCGCACGCTGGCGTCTGCACCGTGGCGCAGGTGCAGCGTCTTGTGTTCGAAGCCGGTCATCAGATAGGGATCAGAGGGTTCATCGGCCTGTATCTGTGCCCGCCACCAGGGGCCGCCCCAGCCGGCCGGCTTGCCAAAGCCCCAGAGGTCGTCAGTCTTGCCGAACCACAGGCCGGACTGTGGCTCGCCGGCGAGCTGGTTGGCGCCGCCATGCGCGCTGGCGTTGTCCGAGCCCAGCACCAGCAGGCCGCGCCAGGCGCAGAAATCGCCCAGCACCCACAAATGCGTCGAGACCGGGCGCAGGCCCCAGATACGATTGTTGTAGGCCCAGGGCGATAGCTCGTAGAAGATGCCGTGACAGTCCATCAGGAAGCGCTCGTGATCCACCTCGCGGATGCGCGGCCACTCGGTCTGCCACATGTGGTCGAAGCAGTGGCTGCCCTTGGGCAGGCGGTAACGACGCCACTGGCCGTCGCTGTGCGTGTAGACCTTGAGGATGGCAGAGGCGCGGTCCCAGCCCATGGCGAACATCGTGCCGCTGAAGTCGCCGCGGCCGTTGACCTCGATAAAGGGCGCGCGCTCAAGGATGCGCCAGCGCTCGCCGTCCCATTCCGCCAGGCGCCCGGCCATGCCGTCGCCGCGGAAGTCGCGTTCGTCGTAGCTGTTGTTGACGACCACGACGCGGCCAAAGTTGCTGTAGCCGGCCTTGAAGTGCGCGTACTTGTGGTCGGGCACGCCCAGCTCGTGCGTCAGGTCGCAGAGGAAAGTGGCCTGCAGCGTATGCACGTCCAGCTCGTAGAACTCGCCCTCCATGCCCAGCATGTAGACCTTGTTCTCCGGGTCGCGCAGGTGGCGCATGGTCGCGCAGAGGCGCACCTCAACCAGGCTCTCGATGGTGCGCACGCGGCGTTCCGCGTCAATCACGTGCGGGCCGATGAAGAGCTGGTTGGACTGCCAGTGCAGCATGCGGTTGGTGTAGGTGCCCACGCGGCTCTGCGGATGCTGCACCATGCGCAGGTCCTCGTCGATTTCGTAGAGGCCGGTGCCCACGCCGGAGGCCGACTTGTGCGAAACGTAGGTGATGGCCCACAGCCGGTCCGCCCAGGCGAATAGTGCGCCCACGCCGCATTCGGTGCGCGGCGGGCCGGGCCGCGCGCCCAGCGCCAGCGAAGGCAGCACGCCGCTGATTTGCAGTGGATGGCTCATATTCCCCCGCTTTCTGTCAGGTTGCCCTCACCCTAAATCCCTCTGTCCCTCTCCCTGAGAAGGGCTCACGCGATGAGCGGGACAAAGGGATTTAGGGTGAGGGCCCCACTCGCTTCCCACCTGGGCGCCGGGCCGCACTCATCCCCCGTCCCCCTGTCCCAACGCTCACGACGAGAGCCCTGTCCCGCTCCGACGCGGGAGCCTCTCAGGGAGAGGGGGTGCACTATACCCGCACACCCGGCTAAAGCCCCATCTGCTCCAGCCAGTTCTCCAGTACTTTCAGCATTTCCGCCGCGCGTTGCGGCTGCTGCTCCAGCGCGTTCTCCAGCTCCCAGGGGTCGCGCTGCATGTCGAAGAGTTGCAGCGGCTGCAGCGGTTCGCGCCACGCCACCAGCTTCCAGCCCTCGGCCAGCACACAGAGCAACTCGCCGCATTCGCTGAAGAGCGGCCGCTCCGGCAGTGCTTCGCCGCGCAGCGCCGGCAGCAGCGAGCGCCCCGGCGCCCCGGGGTCGGGCGCGGCGCCGGCCAGCTCGAGCAGCGTGGGCAGCAGGTCTACGGTGCCAACCGGCGTCACGCAGCGCCGGCCCTGCGTCTGTCCCGGCAGGCGCAGCAGCAGCGGCACGCGCAGCGATTCATCGTACATCACGCCCTTGCTGAAGCGGCCGTGTGCCCCGTTCATCTCGCCGTGGTCTGAAGTGAAGCACAGCGCCGTGTTGCGCGCCAGGTCACTCTCCGCCAGGGTATCCAGAAGACGCCCGATGGCCGCGTCCAGATGCGTGATCTCGCCGTAGTAGCGCTCGCGAAAGGTCTGCAAATCGTAGTCCGCATCCCACTGCGGCATATGGTACCAGGCGCCTGGGTCGACGTTGGGCTCGCACATCAGGTCGCGGCCCGCGTATTGCGCCTGAAACTCCGGCGGCGGCGCGCAGGGCGGATGTGGCGCCTGATACGAGACGAAGAGGCAGAAGGGCTGCGGCAATTGCGTCAGCCACTCCTGCGCAATGGCGGTCAGGCCATCGGTCTCGTGGCCGGCCAGCAGCTGCGCCTCGTCAGACTCATCCGTCCACAGCCGACCGCGCCAGTGATCGACGTGATGGCTCTCCCAGCCGGCGAAGCGCTGAAAGCCGCTGCGCTCGTCTGGCAGCACGCGCCGGTTGGCCTGCGGCGCGCCGCTCAAATGCCACTTGCCCAGCCATGCCGTGTGGTAACCGGCGGCGTTCAGATGTTGCGCCAGGGTGGGCATGCCGGCCGGCAGCGCCTGGCCGTTGTGCGTGACGCCGGTCTGCGATGGCCAGCGCCCGGTCAGCAGACAGGCGCGCCAGGGCGTGCACAGCGGCGAACTGCTGCAGGCCTGCGTAAAAACCGTGCTCTCCTGCGCCAGTTCCAGCAGCCGCGGCGTGTGGACGAGCGGATGGCCGTCCAGCGCCGTCCAGCGCGCGCCCAGCTGGTCCGCGAAGAGAAAGAGCAGGTTGGGCGGGCTGGTCGCCGACACCCTGCGCTCAGCCCTTGATGCCGGAGAGGTTGGCGCCCTGGATGAACTGCTTCTGGAAGAGGAAGAAGACCACCAGCACGGGGAGGACCATCATCACGGTGGCCGCCATCTGCTGGTGCTGCATGCCGCCCTGGCCGGGCAGCGAGGTGAACTTGTAAAGGCCGATCGCCAGGGTGTGCAGGTTCTCGTCCTTGAGGTAGATCAGCGGCCCGAGGAACTCGTTCCAGCTGCCCTGCACGCTGAGGATGCCCATCACCACGATGGCCGGCTTGGCCAGCGGCACCATGATGCGCGTGAAGATGCGAATCGCGCTGGCGCCGTCGATCTTGGCCGAATCAAGGAAATCCTGCGGGATGCCGAGGAAGAACTGGCGCCCGAGGAAGATGAAGAAGGCGTTGCCGAACCATTCCGGCACGACCAGCGGGTAGAAGGTGTTCACCCAGCCGATCTCGTTGTAGACGATGTAGACCGGGATCAGGCGCACCGCGAAGGGCAGCATCAGCGTCGCCAGCAGGATGAGGAAGAGCACGTCGCGAAAGGGGAAGCGGAAGCGCGCGAAACCATAGGCCACGATGGTGGAGGAGATCAGGCTGCCGACCAGCGAGAAGATGGTGATGATCATCGTGTTACGGAAGGTCACGCCGAAGTTCCAGAAGCGCAGCGCCTCCGTGTAGTTCTCCGGCTGCCAGATGCGCGGGATCCACTCGGGCGGGAAGATGCCCACCTGCGACAGCGGCATGAAGGAAGTCATCAACATCCAGATCAGCGGCGCGATGAACCACAGGCTGCAGGCGATCAGCAGCAGATACAGCAGCGCGCGGGCCAGCCGCTGCGACAGCGGCTTCTGCACCTGCGCCGCGGGAACGCCGCTCGCCAGGATTGCGCTGCTCTCGCCTGTGGTGGCCATGGTGCGGACGTCTCCTCTCCGCTGCTCAGTTGTTGTAGAACACCCAGCGGTCGGATGTCAGGACGATGGTGGCGGTGAAAACGAAGAGGATCATGAACAGGATCCAGGCCAGCGCCGAGGCGTAGCCCATCTGCGGCGGCAGAAACTCGAAAGCGTGATTGTAGAGGTGCAGCATGTAGGTGCGCGTGGCGTCGCGCGGGCCGCCGCTGGTCATGATGAAGACCTGATTGAAGACCTGGAAGGCGCCGATGATGTTGATGAGAATGTTGAGGAAGATGGTGGGCGTCAACAGCGGCAGCGTCACGCGGCGCAGGCGCTGCAACCAGCTGGCGCCGTCGATGCGCGCCGCGTCGTAGTATTCCTCCGGGATGTTCTGCAGGCCGGCGAGGAAGATGATCATGGTCACGCCGACCCAGGTGGTGCTCATCACCAGCAGGCCGCTCATGGCGTAGCTCGGGCTGCTCAGCCAGCGGATGCGCTCCTGGCCGAAGAGCCCCAGGAACCAGTTCAGCAGGCCGTAGCGCGCGTTCAGGATGTAGATCCACACCATCGAGATGGCCACGATGGGCACCGTCGAGGGGATGTAGAACAGCGTGCGCCACAGGCCGAGGAAGCGTACCTTCGAGTTCAGCAGCATCGCCAGCGAAAAAGCCAGCGAGATGCGGATGGTGACTGAACCGACCACGTAGAGCACGGTGTTGCGCAGCGACTTCAGGAAAAGCGAGTCGCCGCTGAAGATTTCGGCGTAGTTGTCGAGGCCGATCCACGCGGGCGGGTTGATGACGTCATAGCGCGTGAAGCTCAGCACGAAGGAGGCGACGAAGGGAAAGAAGGAAAAGAGCAGCAGGCCGATGATCCAGGGGCTGATGAAGGCCAGACCGGTCAGCGCCTCGCGGCGGCGCATGGGCGTCAAATCGCGCCAGCGCTCGCGTTTGCCGCGCACGCTGCGCAGCTGTGTGCCGAATGCTGCCGTCATGCCCGCCTCCTGCTGTCCGGCCTGCACTGGCGGAGAGAAACGCGAGCGCTCCTCCCCGCTACGTTATGTAACTTCGCTTTAGCCGTACTGGGCCCAGAAGGTGTCCAGCAGCTCCTGAATCTCCGCCTCGGCGTCAGCGAGGGCATCCTCGATCGACTTCTCGCCGAAGAGCACCTCGTCCGACATGCGACGGAGAATTTCGTTTGCTTCCGGCTGCACCGGCGACACCGTTACCACGCTGTCCAGCACCGCCACGCCGAGGATGTCTTCGGCCATGCGGTGCGACACGCCTTCCCTGGCGTAGCCGTCACAACCGGCCAGCGGCGAGGGCCGCTGCTGCTGCTGCAGGAACCAGCAGGCGCCACCGACCATGCTGGTGGTTGTCACACCGTCGCCATTGACGTCGCCGACACCCAGCAGGGCGCCAGCCTCGTCGAAGTCCAGCTCCAGTTCAACGTTCGACTCGACCTGGGCCGTCATCCACTTGACCAGCTGCCAGGCCTCGTCCGGGTGCGGCGCATTCCTGGGGATCATGAAGCCCCAGCCGCCGAAGACCGGACCGCGCCGGCCCGGGTTGCCGCTGGGCCCGTAGGGCATAGGCGCCACGGCGAAGCCCAGGTTGCCTTCGCCATCATCGCCGAACACCTCGGTGGTGCCGTGGCTCTCCAGCTGGAAGAGCTGCCACGAGCCGCTGATCTGGATCGAGTCAAAGCCCAGGATGAGCGGCGTCTGGTCGAACTCGCCGGTCATCTCGTAGAAGGAACTGACCTCCTCGATGCCGAAGTTGATGTCATCGGTGAAGGACTGGATGAAATCCAGGGTCTCGTAGCCGGCCTGGTTGTTGATGGTGACCGTGCGCAGGTCCGCGCTGATCCAGTCCTGGCCGTTGGCGTTGAGCCAGTACAGGAAACCTTGGGCATTAACGTTCACGCCGACGCGGTCAAGGAAGCCGTCCGCGCCGATGCGCAGCGCCATACCGGCTTCCGCCAGCTCTTCCCAGGTCTCCGGGAAGGAATCGAAGCCGGCGTCGGCCAGGTGCTTCATGTTGTACCAGGCGATGCCCAGCGCGCCGCCCGTGGGGTTGGGCAGCATCCAGGTCTTGCCGTCATACTGGTTGCCGCCAAACTCGGCGGGCACGAACATGTCGATCGTGATGCCGTCCGCCGCCATGTAGTCATCCAGCGCGATGATTGAATCGGTGGCGGCGAAGAAGGGCAGGTCCTGGCGGCCGAACATCGTCACGTCCGGCGGCGAGCCGGCGGCGACGGCGGTCAGCAGGTTGGGCAGCCGGTTGTCCCAGGGCAGGAAGATGTTGTTGACGCAAATGCCCGGGTTGGCCACCTCGAAGGCCGCGATGGCCGATTGCATGATGGGGATGCGGTTGCCGCCCCAGTGGTGCCAGTAGGTCAGGGTGATATCGCCCTGGCAATCCGGGTTCTGCGCCTGGGCCACCAGCGTGAAGGACATCAGCATGGTAACCAGCAGCAGCACACTCAAGAGCTTACGGGACATCAGTACTTCCTTTCTCTATGGTTGTCGTAAACGAACAATCTGTCAGATGTACAGAATCCTGACGCCGCGCCCGCCTGGCGCGGCGCGCGACCGCGCAACTATACCCCGCGCCTGAACTCAGGGCAACGGGGCAGTCCCGGAGCGTTTTGCACCGTACATTTGTGCGAAAGTTGTTGTAGAATAATGTACGTGCGCTGTGCGAGTTGAGCGGCCGGGAACGTTGGGCGTGTTCTACAACTCAAGGTTTCTGTAACACGTGTACGGAATGCCAGCAGATTCAACAGACACTGTATTGACATGCTAATCAATGCGATTCCTCAAGAATTGAGACAGGCATTACGCACGATACTTGTGCGCTTTACCAGTGGTTCCTGTTTCTGCTTGCACCCCGAATCGCCTCACAATCAGTGTGGCGAAACGATCAAGTCTCATGTAGTACAAAAAGCATTCCTGCGCCAAATCTCCAATGATCGTGGTCAAGTCTATACGCAACACACGAGTCTCAGTTCGCCAAGCGATATTGTCAGGATGGAGTTAACAGGGATAAACATTGCTTCTACGTTTCGAGGGTTTTGTGCACGCCACGACAAGGAACTCTTCGCGCCAATTGAAGACTATCCGCTGCAATTGAATAAAAAACATGCACTTCTCCTCAACTATCGAAGCTTAAGCAGAGAGGCTTACATGATGGTCCAATTGCTTGCAAACTACAAACGGCACTTTGTAGACAAGGACGTTGATGACCCAACATACTATGCGCGTTTGGGAGTGTTTTTCCATTTACAAACTGGCACTCACTGCTGGTTTACGGACTACAGGCAGATGAGCGAAATGAGAGAAGCAATATCAGACAGCAGCTTTAGTCAAACATCCTTTTTTGCCATTGAGTTTGATCGCGCCCCAGACATTCTGGCTTGTGCATCTATCACACCCACAATAGATGTTCACGGAAAAGAGTTGCAAGCTCCGTTTCAAGGATATCTACTGGACACGATTTCCGTGTCGCTCTTGCCGTATTCCGGCGGAAAAGGAGTTGCAGTTTTTGCCTGACATGGAAACAGTACAGTAAATGAAAAGTTTATAGAGTCACTACAATCATTAGCATATGGTGATATTCCCGACACGATTGTTCGATTTCTTTTCCACCATGTGAAAGAGATATATTTTTCGCCACATTGGTGGGACGCTTTGTCAACAGATGCACGGGGCAGCCTCTCACGAAGGCTATTGCATGCGTTTCGTGGTCGACCATCCTGCTATATTGATAGTGAATCTGACGGCAATTGCTACGTCGATTGGAAAGTAACCGGAATTAAGACCCCGGCTGCTCACTAACACGTTACGGGCGTTGCCGGCAGCAAGGACCTAAAGGGCAGGCTACTCACCCCCTACCCAAACCGCGCCCTGAGCAACGCCGTGACCTGCGGCAGCGTCGTGCAGCCGCCTCAACCAGCGTCATAAGGCGCCACTACCGGATTCCGGCCCGCCAGCAAATTCTCGCAACGCTGCCCGATTTGGACCATGTGCGCGTCGTCCCAGGGATGCGTGTAAATGTAGAAGCGGCCCGCGCGCAACGCATCAAAAACGTGCGCCGCCACCGGCGCCGGGTCCATGCCCGCGTCGATCCTGGCTGAATGCCCGGCCAGCCACTCGCGCCGGCCCGGAATCTCTATATCGCGCTCGTCCGGCTCCTGCGCAATGCTCGCCGGCCGGTTGCGCCGCGCGCCGGTCAGCGCCGTGGCCACCGTCCCCGGACACAGCACGTGCGCCTGCAGCGGCGTGCCGATGCGCGCCAGTTCTTCATACAGCGACTCGCTCAACGCCACCACCGCGTGCTTGCTGACGGTATAGATGCCCAGGTGGCCGGCGATGAGCCCGGCGACCGAGGCCGTGTTGACGATGTGCGCCGCCTCGTTCTGCTCCAGCAGCAGCGGCGCGAAGACGTGCACGCCGTGGATCACGCCCCACAGGTTCACGCCCAGCAGCCACTGCCAGTTGGCGATGGTGCCAGTCAGCACGCTGCCCCCCACCGACGAGCCGACGCCGGCGTTGTTGCAGAGCAGATGCACGCCGCCGAAATGCGCGAAGGCCTGCTGCGCCAGCGCCTCCACGTCGGCCAGCTGCGAAACGTCCGTGCGCACCGCCAACACCTCCGCGCCACCGGCACGCAGCTCCGCGGCCGCCGCCTCCAGCGCTCCCTGCTCGATGTCGGCCAGCACCAGCCGCATGCCCTCACTGGCCGCCTTGCGCGCCAGCCCCAGACCGATGCCGCTGGCGCCGCCGGTGATGACCGCGACCTTGCCCTCGAAGTCCTGCATGTCAGTCACTCCCGGCTGCTGCTGCCTGTTGATCCTGGGCCATGACGGCCGTGGTCGCGGCCACCACGCGCTCGTGGATGCGCGGGTTGGCGGCGATGACGCCCTCGTTGCGCGCCAGCGTGTCGCCCTGCGCGAAGTCCAGCGCGGAGCCGTCCAGGTCGCTGACGATGCCTCCGGCGGCCTGTACCAGCGCCGTGCCCGCCGCGTGATCCCAGATGCGATGTGCCGAGGCGCCGCCTGGCCGCGGCAGCCGCAGATACAGGTCGGCCTCGCCCGCTGCCACGCGCCCGTACTTCTCCTGGCTGTCGATGCGCCCCAGGCGCGCCGCGCCCAGACCGGCCCCTTCGCGCACGCGCTCCGTGCGCGAGCGGCTTGAGTGCGCCGGCTCGTAGCTTTCCATCAGCAGCATCTGCGCCGGTTCGCTGCGCTGCGAGACCTGCAGCCGTCGCGCCGCGCCGCCCTCCAACGGCTCCATCAGCGCGGCGCCCCCCTGCGTGTAGAGCAGCTGCCCGCCGCCCGGCCAGCCTGGCGCGGCCAGCAGGCCCGCGACCACCTGACGCCGCGCATCCAGCAGGCCGACGGCGACCACGTAGTGGCGCAGCGCGATGAAGCCTTTTGTGCCGTCGATGGGGTCGATGACCCAGGTGCGCGCGGACTCACGGCCCTGGCCATGGTCCAGCCAGGCGCAGAGCTGCGCTTCGCTCACCGGCTCGCCCAGCGCGGCGCTGACCTGGCGCAGCACTTCTTCGCGCTCCGCCGCGTTGATCAGCTGCAGGAATTGTTCGCCCCCCTCCTCGGCGATGACCGCGTCCTGCGGGTGCAGCCGGCTGATCCAGCGGCAGAGGATGGCCTGCGCGCCGTAGTCGGCGATGGTGACGGGCTCCGCGCCGGCCTTGCGTTTGACGGCTTCATCCTGTTGCGCGGGCCGGATGTGCGCGCGCTGCACCGCCTGGCACAGGGCAGCCGCCTGGCGCGCGGCCGGCAACAACGATCTGATTTCACTCATGGGCTATCCTGTCAGGGGCTACGGAAGCGCAACTGCGAGTATAGCAAATGCCCCGCGCTTAGCGCGGCAGGGGGATGCGCAGCAGGTCGCGGCCGCCAATAACCGGGCCATCCCAGCTCTCACGGACTTCCGCCGGCAGCGACTCCACCTTGCCGCCCCAGCACAGTTGATGCACCAGCACCAGCAGCCCCGGCTGCACACGCCCGGCCAGCGCCGCCAGCTCGCGCGTGGAGCTGTGCACGCTGCCGTGATAGCGCTGCCAGTCCGGCGTCAGACCGGCGAAGGCCCGCGCCGAGTAGACCTCGTGCACCAAGATGTCGCAGTCGCGCGCGGCTTCCTCGATGCCCGCGCAGGGCGCCGTGTCGCCGGAGATGACGATGCGGCCGGCAGGCGTGTCGCAGCGGAAGGCCCAGGCGGGCCAGGAACCGTGACTGACGCGGAAGGCCGTGACCTGCACCAGCGCGTCTTCGTAAACCAGGCCAGGCGCCGTGATCTCCTGCGTGATCAACTGCTGGCCGCCATCATTGGCCGGTTCCAGCCCCTGCAAACGCTCACGAATGTCCTCGCTCCAGGCCGCGCGCACGCCCTGCGCCAGGGCCTCCAGGCCGGCAGGCCCATAGACCGTGAGCGGCGCGCGGCGCCCCAGCGTCCAGGGGGTCAGCAGCAAATCGGGCAGGCCGGCCGTGTGATCATGGTGCAGGTGCGTGAGGAAGGCCAGGCACAGGTTCGGCGGCGCCAGCGCAGCGATGCCCTGCTCGCGCCAGGCGGCGAGCGCGCGACGCGTCACGCCCGGCCCGAAGTCCACGAGGTAGGAGCGGCCGTCCACCACGACGGCCAGCGCCGACCCGTGACGATCGGCCTCGGCGTTGGGCGTGCCAGTGCCGAGCAAGATGAGTTCGGTAGACAAGGGGTGACTCAGCGCGTCATGCAGAAAGCAGGACGGCCGGCGCCAGGGCCGGCCGTCGCTTGCGTGCCTGGAGGGACTCGAACCCCCGACCTATGGTTCCGTAGACCATCGCTCTAATCCGCTGAGCTACAGGCACCCGGTGCCAATCGTCGCACAGGCGGCGCGGACTGTCAAGCCACAAGGCGCCCGGCGTCAGTCTTCATTAAAGGTGATCTCCCCCTCCGGCACAGCGACCTCAAGCGGCTCATCGTAGCGCATGTCGGTCACGCCAAGCGTCAGGGAGATCGCGGTCGGGTCGGCATCGTTGCTGCCACCCAGCACGGCCGAATTTACATTCATGCCAAGCTCCAGCGTGATCTGGCGCAGCAGGCCACCGTCGATCTCGATTCCCGGCTCCAGTTCCAGCAGCAGGTCATCCAGCAACAGGCCCAGCAGCGGCCCCACCGAGGTCAGCGACTCATCGCCGGTCGTATCCACGACCAGGGTCAACAGGTCCGCGAAGGCTGGCGAGCTCAGCCAGGCGCCCAGATCCACCTCAATGTGGAAATACGCCCGACCATCCTCGTCCTCAAGCCGTTCGCCGCTGCTGAACTCGTCCAGGCCGGCGGATTCCAGCCAGCCGAGAAAGTCCAGCGCCTGGGCGCCGGCCACCTGCGTCAGGTCCAGGCCGGAGGCAGAGAGGCTGTCATCAAAGGCCATGCCCTGCCAGGCTTCCCCTTCGCCCGTGCGCAGGTAGAGCACACCCTCCACCAGACGCAGCCGCACGAACAGCGGCGTTTCCTCGTCGCTGCCAGTGGACGTCGTGCCCTCGAGGTCCATCGTCATGAGCGGCTGGTCATCATCGTCCGCGCCAAAGGCCGCCGGACCGCCCAGAGAGACCTGCATGTCCAGTTCAGCAGCGCCATCCACGCTCACGTCCAGCGTCATGTCGAAATGGAGTGAATCTGCGTCCATGCCTTCGCTGGCGCTGGTCAGCAGGGCCAGGTCAGCGTCGCTCAGGTCCCCAATCGCCACCTGGGCCTGGGCCAGCGCAGCGCCCGTCAGCACCAGCAGCAGAATCGTGAATAAAGCGATACGACGCATCATACTGGCTCCCGGGAAACTCATGCAGCGGACTGGCAACGCCGTCAGTGTATTGCGCCGGGCCAACCCTGTCAACTGGCGCCGGCTGGCGCTGTATTTCGTTGCGGGGGGCGCGCGAACTTGCTATGCTGGCCGCAACACAGGAGCGTGCGATGCGTCGATTCTGGCTGATAATTGTGGCTCTGGTCTGCCTGAGCGCCTGCAGCGCCATTGGACAGCAAGCGGCTGCGCCGCCGACAGTCACCCTGGTGCCGGTCGCCAGCGCCACGCCCTTGCCGACTGCCACGCCACTCGCCTCCCTCACGCCGGTCGCCAGCGCAACCGTTACGCTGCCCCCCAGCGCGACATCTCCTCCCAGCGCCACCCCGGCCCGCAGCGGGCTGATTGACGCCGTGCGCTCGGTCAACCTGCGCGCCGGCCCGGGCGTGGGCTACGCGCCCCTGGCGGCCTTGCAACCCGGCGAACGGGTAACGCTGCTGGCGCAGGACGCGGACGACAGCTGGCACCAGGTGCAGCTCGCGGACGGCCGTGAAGGCTGGGTCGCCGCCAGCCTGATCATCGAGGAAGACGCGCCGGCGCCGGCAAGCGACCTGCCGGTCATCGACGTGGAGTCTGTTCAGGCGACGGCCACCGCCCTTGCCGGGGGCGCCGGCCCGGTCGTCGCGCCAGTTGCGCAGGGCGGTGCCCAGGCGGGTGAAGGCCCGGTTGAGCAAGCCGGCGGCGGTACAATACGCACGGGTGTGGACCTGCTGGCCTACTGTGATGCCGCTAAACACGGCTTCCCGCCGCCGCCCGATCTGGTCGCCGGCTCGACCATCGACGTCTGGTGGAACTGGTACGCGCGCACGGAAGCGCAGATCGCGGCGCACCTGGCCAACGCAGTCTACAACGTCACGGTGGATGGCGAGCCACTTAACGACTGGAAGGACTACCGTCTGCCGCCCTACCGCCATGACGGCAACACCTATGTAGACTGGTATGTGCCCTACGGGCCGCTCGCGGCCGGTGAACATCGCGTCACCTACGAGCTGACCTGGCGCGCCGCCATCAGCGACGGCTACCGGCGTTTCGGCCCAGGCACCGACAATATGCAGGAAACGGGCAGCTGTACCTTCCGCGTGCTCCCGGCCGCATCCTGACCAGGCGCTGAATCAACTAGAATTGAAAGCCCTTGCGAAAGCGCAGCATCTTGCGCTCGTAGGTGCTCGTCAGTTCTTGCAGCCTCATTTCCATGTCATCGAAGCGCCGGCTGTTCGACAGTTTGAGCAGGGCCTCGCGGCTCTCGGCCACGAATTCCAGTTGCCGCACGGGATAGTCGCCCCACGCGATGTGCCAGACGCGGAAGAGATACAGCCCCATCGTCTCCAGCTCCGGCACGAACTCCTTCAGCACGTAATGATAATACTTCTCCACCTGGTCGGGGCGAATGTCGTAGGTCAGCATCAGTTTGTATCCGGGGGTGATGGTTCTCGGCATGACAACGTCCATGGCTGAACCCTGCCACTATATTAGCACGGCAGGGATAGTGGCGCGCCCTGCGCCAGTCGCGTCTGCCTGGATGCCCCGGAGTTCCGGCGTATGGCTGAACCCTGCAATTATTCTGGCATGGCAACAGCGGCGACGCGCACCACGCTTGTCGCGACCGCCTGGATGCGCTACGATTCCGCTGCCTGACTGCCCCGGGAGCCATAAATGAGCCATCTGCAGGAGCGCCTCGAAGAGCTGCGCCGACGCTTGCTGACGGCAAGCGACGATGCGGCCGCCCTGGCGCAGCTGGAAGCCGAGGCGCGGGCCTTGCTGGCCGACGCGCGCAATACCGCGCACGAGGCCGCCGCCCAGGCGCTCTTCGCCGAGCTGGCGCGCATCAGCAACCCCACCTCACCCACCGCCGCCACAGTGCGCGGTTTGCTGCGCCGCGCGCGCATCCGCATCGAGATCGCCGGCGACGACGACGACATCGACGAGGCTATCGACATCCTCGCCGAGGCGCTGGCCCTCGATACCGAAGCTCCCGAAACCATCGTCATGCTGCAGCAGGCCGGCGCCTGGAGCGGGCAGACCCGCCAGCGCGTCAGCGACCTCTTCGCGCGCCACAACGTCGAGGCCGAGGCGGCTGTCGAGGCCGCCGGAGAAAGCGCGTCCCCGGCAGCGGACAAGGCCCCGGACTTCGCGGAGGAGCGGGCACCACAGTCGCCCGGCTTCACGCCCGAAGCCTTGTCGCCGCGGGACGGGGAAGCAGAGCCGCCGGCGACGGAAAGCGGGACCTGGTTCGGGCCGGACATCGAAGATACGCTTTCCCGCCTGACCCAGGCCTACTACGCCGGCGAATATCAGCAGACTGTGGACCTCGCCAACCGCGCCCTGACCATGCAACCCGGCAACCCCACCGCGCTCGAGTATCGCCAGAAGGCCGAAGACAACCTCATTCGTGGCGTGGTTCCCGATCACCGTATCCCCTTCGACGCGCGCGTGGCCTACAACCGCGCCAACTCGCTGGTGCGCGCCGGCAACTACGACGAGGCCGAACGCCTCTACCGCGAGGCGCGCGACCTGGCCGAACGCAGCGGCATCCTCAGCTGGAAGGATGCCGAGCAGGCCATGCTCGAAATCCAGGACCTGGCGCTGGCGCGCGAGCTGCTCACCGAGGGCGACCGCCTGATGGAGAGCGACAACTGGGGCGAGGCGCTGCGCAAGTACGAGGGCGCACTGCGCGTGGTCGCCAACGACCCCCAGGCCGAGGAGCGCATCGAGAACCTGAGCCGCGTGCAGCAGGATGCTGACCAGGCCAACACGCAGCTGGGCATGCTCAGCGGGTCGCTGCAGGAGCAGGCCGGCCAGCTGGAAAGCATCATGGCCATCATCCAGCGCGCGCGCCAGCGCCTGCCAAGCAGCCAGCGCCTGCGCCAGCTGATGGATTCCACCGGCCAGCGTCAGGCCGCCATCCGCAACCGCCTTTTCGACCAGGCGCGCATCGCCCTCAGTCGCAACGATAACGCCAGTTCGCTGGAGGAGCGGCTGCAACTGGCGGGCGAGGCCGCCGCCCTGCTCGAGCTGGCCGCCAGGCTGGACCCCGGCGACAGCGAGCTCTCCGCCGCGCTGATGGCCGCGCGCGGCCAGATCAACGATATGGAAAACGCGCGCCAGGCCATCGAGCGCGCCGCCGCCCTCGTGGCCCAGAACTTCGAGAACGAGCTCGCCCAGGCGCGCAGTATGCTCGCTGGTCTCGAGGAATACTCCCAGGATGCTCGCTGGCGCAGCGTGGTCAACGAACTGCTGGCGCGCTACGTCGAGCGCGCCGAGGATGCGCTGGAAGCGGGCGACCTGGATACCGCCGAAACCTGGCTGGAAGCCACCAGCGAGTCCCCCTTCAACCTGGCCGGCCGCCGCACCGAGTTGCAACGCCTGGAAAGGTCCCTGCAAAGAGGGCGCAACCGCCGGCGTACGCGGCTGTTACTCTTCCTCGGCCTGATCTTCATCGGTGGCATCAGCGTCGTCCTGCTGGCGCAGCCAGTGTGGTTCCCGGTGCTTTATCCGCCGCCGACGCCCACCCCCAGCAACACGCCGACGGCCAGCAGCACCCCCACCGCCACCGCCACCGGCACCCCCACCGTCACGCCCTCCTGGACCGTGACACCTTCCAGCACGCCCACTGCCACGCCGTCGCCTACCCACACCTTCACGCCCAGCGCCACGCCGACCATCACCGCGACCCCGACCATCACGGCCACCCCGACCATCACGCCCACGCCCGTCGTGCTCTGTCTTGTCTTCAACGACGGCGACACAGCCATCAACATCCGCTCGGACAAGTCCACCTCGGCGAGCCGGGTCGGGTTGCTGGAACAGGGCGGGGCGATGCAGGTCGGCGGTCAGCAGATCAGCGAAACCGACGGGCTGTTGTGGTTCCTGGTGCAGGATGAGCCCGGCCCCAGCGCCAGCATTCGGGGCTGGGTGCGCAGCGACGTGGTGCGCTCGATTGACTGTCCGCCGCTGGACGGCTGAACGCGCCGCGCCCGGGCCTCAGATACAGAAAGCGAAACGCTGCAGGTCGATGAGCCAGAGCCCGCCGTGAATGCCGTTCGCGGCCAGCGCCAGCGTGGTGAAGTCCGGCGATAGCGCCATGCGGCTGCGCTCGTCTGGCGCCAGCTGCAGGAAGGGCAGCGCCACCAGGTCTTGCAGGGATTTCGTATCCGGGTTGTAGCATTGCAACCGCGCCATGCCGTCCACCGGGCGCGCGATATAGATGCGGCGGCCGCCAGGGCTGTGCGCGTACCAGGGCGCGGGCCAGTGATTGCCGGGCGGCTCGGCCGCGAACATGGGCAGGGTGAAGTCGCTGGCAGTGTCCTTGAGGAAATAGCCGGTGACGCCGTTGAGAGTCGCGTTGATAACCACGCCGCGGCCGCTGGCGGAGACGCCCGGCACGGTATGGGAGGCGAAGGCCCGATTCGGGTGCTGGCTGAGCGGGCGGCCCTCGGAGTTGCCGACGGCGTAGCGCACTTCCTTGCCGGGGCCGGCGTGGTACCAGGCGATGAAGTTTCCGCTCTGGCCCTGCCAGCTGATGCCCTGCAGGGAGATATTGTACAGCTTGTCGAAGAGCACCCGCGGGAAGCTGCCGTTCGGTTCGACGGTGACCAGCGAGTTGAGCGCGTTCTGGTACAGGGCCCGGCGCTGGCCGGGCGCGAAGCTGAAGAAGGAGCGGCGAAAGTCCAGTGGATCCGTCTGGTCGATGGCTTTCAGCAGGTCCGGCGTCACGTCCTCCGCGTCCGGATGGGCCGCCAACTCGCTGGTCTCGCCCGACAGCAGATTCAGTTCGTGCCAGGCGCGCATGGTGAACACGTCGCGCCAGCAGCCACTGCTGTAGCGCAGGTACTGCGTATCCATCCACTCGAGCTCGACGATTTCCCGCCCGTCGATCTGCGTGATGCCCGGCTGCGCCGGCGCGCTGGCCTGGGGCGCGGGCTCGCGCGAGCTGGCTTGCGGCAGAATCTCGATGCGCGCGTCGGGCGGCGCCTCCGGCGCGCCGAAGAGGTCGAGTTGTAGCGCGAAGGGCGCGCTCTCGCCCGGTTGCAACGCATGGTTGAGCGGCAGCGCCTCGCCACATACGCCCGTCAGAAAGCCGAAGCCCTCGCCGATCAGCGTCTCTTCCGCGTCGCTGACCTCGGCGACGAGTTGCGCCACCGCCCAGGCGAGCGGGCCGTCGTTGTGCAGCCGGCCCTCGATGTAGGCCTGTTCCTGCCCCCAGGCGTCGGACCGTAGCACAATGGCCATCTCCAGCGCGCGCAACGCCGTCTCCTGGGCCACGACCGGGCCCGCAGCGGCGCAGAGCAGGACGGCCGCGATCAGCCTCAGCACCAGACGCATGAATACTCCATGCCTGAAAGTAAGGCGATTGTAGACGATGGCCGCGCCTGACGGCTACTGTGAACCCCGGCGTCCGGCCGTTACAATGCCGCCTTGTACAGCAAGGGGAGCCGGCCATGGTGCGCTGCGGCATCGACCTCATCGAAATACCGCGCGTGGCAGCGGGCATCGAGCGCCATGGCGAGCGCTTTCTGCAGCGCTTCTTCACGCCCGGCGAACGCGCGGACTGTGAGGACCGGCCGCAACGCCTGGCCGCGCGCCTCGCCGCCAAGGAGGCCGTCGCCAAGGCCCTCGGCACGGGCATCGGCGCCGTGCGCTGGCGCGATATCGAGGTGCGCTGTGATGGCCCGCAGGGCCGCCCCGAGCTGCGTCTGCACGGCGCGGCCGCGAACATTGCCGCCAGCCTCGGCCTGACGCAGTGGGACGTCAGCCTGACACACACCGATGGCCAGGCGGCGGCCGTGGCCGTCGCGCAGCAGGCGGAACCTAGCCTGCGCTACAATGCCCCTGGTCGCGACTAGCCGGAGGATTCGCCCATGCGCCATACGGCCTCAGGCCCCCAGGGCCTCTACTTCGAGGAGATCGAGCCAGACGCACAGTTCGTCACCCGCGGCCGCACCATCACCGAAGCCGATCTCGTCCAGTTCGCCGCGCTCACCGGCGACTACAACCCCATGCACACGGACGAACGCTACATGCAGACGCACCCCATGGGCCAGCGCGTGGCGCACGGCATGCTCACGCTCAGCTACGCCGTCGGCCAGATCTACCAGCTGGGCTTCATGGAACGCACGGTCATCGCCTTCCGCAGCGTGGAGATGAAGTTCAGCCTGCCGGTCTTCATCGGCGACACGCTGCACAGCGTCATGCGCATCACGGACAAGCGCCCCTCGCGCCGCCTCGGCGGCGGTTCCATCACGGCCGCCGTGCGCATCCTCAACCAGGAGGGCCGCGCCGTGCAATCCGGCTCGATGACACTCATCATCGCCTCGCGGCCGCTGGCGACCGCTGGCGTGGTCTCTTGACACGCGCGCAGCCCCCAGGCTACCCTGCCAGGTAGCAACCCACAGGCGCGACCATGCAAATCAAGCGCGACTACTCGCGATCCTTTTTCGGCACCCGCCGGCGCCGGCTTCCCCTGCGCAACCTGCTGCTCACCGTGCTGCTGCTGGCGAGCCTGCTGGCGCTGGCCTGGACGCGGCGCGACAACCTGCAGTTCTTCGCCCTTGATCTCGTCGGCAGGGCGCCCACGCCCACACCCTTCGCCAGCGAAAGGGCCACCCGCGGCGCCGCACTCGCGCTGGACGGTGATCTGGCCGCCGCCGCCGCGCAGTTCCAGCGCGCGGTGCAACAACGACCGGACAGCCTCGACTATCTCTACGAATACGGCCAGCTGCTGATTGAGCTCGACCAGGCTGAAGCAGTGCTGACGCCGCAGCCACTCTACGGCGGTCTGTCGCTGGCCGACCGCAGCATCGAGCTCAACAGCCAGGACGTGCGCGGCTATGCGCTCAAGGCGCGCGCGCTCGTCTGGATCGACGAGGCGGCCGACGCCATACCGGTGGGCATGGCCGGGCTGGAGCAGAACAACCGCTCCGCCCCGCTCTACGCTGCCCTAGGGCGCGCCTATACGCGCATCGGTCGCTACCGGCAGGGCCTCGATTTCGCCCGCCAGGCCGTGGAGCTGGACCCGCTGGACGCCGAGGCGCGGCGCAGTTATGCCTACGCGCTGATCTGGGTCGGCGAGCGTTACGAGGCCATTCGCCATCTGGAGGACGCGCTCTCCCTGCAGCCACAACTGAAGGCCCTCTACTTCGAGCTGGCCGCCCAGTATCTGGCTACCGGCCAGGACGAGCTGGCCATCGCCGCCTACGAGCACATCCTCTCGCTCGACCGGAACGACAAACGCGCCTACCTGCGCCTGTGCCAGTCCTGGGCGCGCGTGGGCCAGAACGACCAGGCGCAGGGCTACTGTGAGGACGCGCTGGACATCGATCCGGAATATTCCGACGCCTGGACCGAGGTCGGCCGCGCACGCTACACGCGCCGCAACTACGAGGGCTCGATCGATGCCTTCGAAAAATGCATCGAGTACGGCTCGAGCTCCATCGAGTGCTGGTATCTGCGCGGCCTGGCGCACTACTATCTCGGCCACTGCGACCAGGCCTGGAGCATCCTGAACGAGGCACTGCCCCTGGCGCAGCAACTCGCCGAACCCGGGCCAATCGTCGCCAACATCCGCGAGGGCCTGAGCCTGACGACCCTCTCCTGCCTGGACTACCTCGGCGCGGCGCTGCCCACCAGCATCCCGCCCACGCCGGTGCCGCCGACGCCCATCGGCGGCTGAGCGCGCATGAACCTGCGTATCCCCAAACGCTATCGCAGCGGCCAGCGCCGCAGCATCTTCTCCCTGCGCTGGCTGTGGCTCTGGCTACTGACGCCGCTGGTCGTCTACTTCGGCCTGCAAATCCTGCAGAACCGTGAGCAATACGCCCCCGCCGTCGAGCAGCGTTTCGACGAGTTTGTCGACAATGCCGAACGCGTCCTGTCCACCGCGCTGGCGCCCACACCGCCGCCGACCGAAGACCCCTCTGTACGTCGCAGCCTCGCCGACGCCGCCTGGCAGCGCGGCGCCATCGGGGAATCCGCTGCGCTCTATGCGGATCTGATCTCGGCCCTGCCTAATTCAGTCTATCTGCACCAGCGCCTGGCGCTGGCCATGATCATGGACAATCGCCCCGCAGCGGCCCTCGCCGCTGCCGAAAACGCCGTCACCGCCGACCCCTTCAGCGCCGACGCCTGGGCAGTGCGCGCCCTCGCCCTGGACCGCAACGCAGACTTTGGCGCGGCCCTTGCCAGCGCCCGTCACGCGCTCGAACTGGCTGGCACAGCGCAGCCGCAAGCCGCCGCGCGCGCGGGCGCCTGGCTGGCCGAGGCGCTCTTCGACCTGGGCCACGGCGAACGCGCCTTCAGCACGGTCAACAGCGCCCTGCAGGTGTACCCCGACAGCCCCGAAGCCCTGCGCGTGCGCGCCCTCATCCACGAAAATGCGCGCTTCGACTTCGATGCCGCGCTGGCGGACCTGCAGCGCGCGCGCGAACTGGCGCCGCATCTGCCCTACATCACCATCGACCTGGCGCGCCTGCACAACTACCGCTTCGGCGACGTGGACACGGGCGTGGCCCTGCTGGCCGACATCATCGAGCTCAACCCGCACAACACCGCCGCGCTCTACGAGCTGGGCCGGTTCTACCTGCGCGTGCTCGGCGACCCCGGCCAGGCGAGCGACTACCTCGCGCGCTGCATCGAAAGCAACCCGCGCCATCAGAGCTGTCACTACCTGCTGGGCCGCGCGCAGATGCGCAGAGAGCAGTACACCATCGCCTCCGCCTCATTCCGCAAGGCCATCGAAATCGGCCCCGACAACGCCTATCACTACTGGTGGGCAGCCAACTCTGAGGCGCTGCAGGGCAACTGCGTGGCGGCCATCCCCTGGCTGCAGAGCGGCTATCGCCTCGCCCAGGCAGACGGCAACGAGGTGCTGGTCGGGGAGTACGAGTTCCTCATGAGCGGCTGTGACTTGCTGATCGTGCCCGACGTGGCCGTGGATCAGGGCTGACGCGCCAGCAGCAACTGCGCCTCGCCCGCCAGGCGCCACTCACCGGCGCAGGCCGGCACCAGCGCCGTCTGCCCCGCCCGCAGCGCCAGTTGGCCAGGACCGCAGGCCAGCGTGGCGCCGCCCGCGATGCAGGTCAGCGCCTGGAAACGGCGGCCGCCCGTGTCGCGTGTGATGCGCCGGCCGGCGCGGTCATTGAGCTGCAACAACTCGGTCATAAAATGGTCACAACGCGCGATTTCGACGACCTGTTCCGCCCGCCCGGCCGTATGATGCAGCGGCGCGGGCACGTCCAGCCGGGCCACCTGCAGGCCGCGCTCGACGTGCAGCGGCCGCGGCTGCCCGTCCAGCCCGCGGCGGCCCCAGTCGTAGAGGCGATAGGTGCGGTCCGACGTCTGCTGCAGCTCGTAGACCAGCAGGCCCGGCCCCAGCGCGTGCACCGTCCCGGCGCGCAGCAGCAGCGCGTCGCCCGCCGTCACCGGCACGTCCAGCAGCAGCGACTCCAGCGCGTCGTTGCGGATGGCCGCCGCCAGCTGCGCGCGCGTGCAGCCCGGCCGCACCCCGTGCACCAGACGCGCGCCCGGCTCCGCCGCGACGACGTACCAGCCTTCAGTCTTGCCTCTGGGTTCCCCCTCCAGCCGCTGCGCCCAGGCGTCGTCCGGGTGCACCTGCACTGACAGCCACGCGGAGGCATCCAGCAGCTTGGTCAGCAGCGGCCAGCCCGCGGCCGGGTCGACCTCCGGCCCGGCCAGCGCAGCGCCGTGCTGCGGCAGCAGCTCGCCCAGGCTGCGCCCCGCCAGCGGCCCCTCGGCCACGGTGGCGCTGTCGTGCAGCAGCCAGGCCTCGCCATAGGGCTGAGCGTCCGGCAGCGCCACGCCAACCGTCGCCAGCCGTCGCCCGCCCCAGACCTTGACCTTCAGCGCCGGCTGCAGCAGCAGCGGCCCGCCGTCCATGCGCCCTCCTGATGTCTTCACGCAGGTGCCACGCGCAGTATAGCGCGGCTGCGTATTGCGCTGGCAGGACTCGCCCGCTACGCTTTTGCGCATGAACCCGGTGACCAGCTACGTCAATGAAATAAGCAGCATGTACGGCAGCGGCGTGGCCACCGAGCACAGCTACCGTTCCACGCTGGAAGGCCTGCTCAAGGCGTTTGACGAAAGCGTTCAGGTGATCAATGAGCCGCGCCACCTGGACTTCGGGGCGCCAGACATGGTGTTGCAACTGGCCGGCCAGCCTGTTGGCTACGTCGAGTGCAAGGATGTACGCGTCGCGCTGGATGTAGTGGAAAACTCCCCGCAACTGAAACGTTACCGCAAGGCCTGTGACAATCTCATCCTCATCAATTACCGCGAGTTTCGCTGGTATCGTGGCGGAGAAGCGACCGGGCAGTCCGTGACGGTCGCGCGGCTGACGGGGAGCGGGCTGTCGCCCCAGCGCAGACAGTACAACGGGCTGCGCACGCTGCTGGAGCGCTTCCAGCGCACGTCGCCGGCAGACATCACCTCGCCAGAGGAGCTGGCCAATGTCATGGCTGACCTCACGCGCGAGATCGCCGTCCTCATCAACGAGACCCTGAATACTCCCAACCTTCGCAGCTTCCTGCACAAACACAAACACGACCTAGAAATCGAGCTGCTGCCGACGCTTGACAACGGTGAATTCGCCGACATGTACGCGCAGACCCTGGCCTACGCGCTCTTCGCCGCGCGCATGGAACTTCAGCACCTGCCCGCGCGCGACTTCACGCTGGCGCGCGCCTTCGCCGACATGCCGCGCACGAACCGCTTCCTGCATCGCGAGTTCGGACAAATCTTTCAGGACCTGGAGCGCGAGGTGAAGTGGGCCGTTGAGCAGTTGACGACGCGCCTGGCCAACACGCAAATCTCAGAGGTCATGCGCGACTTCCGCGGCGGCACCCGCCAGCGCGACGCCATCGTCCATTTCTATGAAGACTGCCTGGCCACGCACGACCCGGTCCTACGCGAGCAGCGCGGCGTCTACTTCACGCCGGAGCCGGTCGTCGGCTACATCGTGCGCAGCGTGGACTCGCTGCTGCGCAGCCACTTTGGCCGCCGCGACGGCCTGGCCAGCGACAGCGTACATATCCTCGATCCGGCGACGGGCACCGGCAGCTTCCTGCTGGCCGTGGTGGAGCAAATCCATGAAACGCTGCGCGGCCAGCGCGGCATCTGGCCGGATTACGTGCGTCGACAGTTGCTGCCGCGCCTGCACGGCTTTGAGTTGCTGATGGCGCCCTACACCTTGGCGCACATGCGCCTCGGCCTCTACCTGGGCGAGAAAGGCTGCCCGCTCGGTGAGGATGACCGCCTGAACATCCTGCTCACCAACTCGCTGGACCGCGGCGTGAAGAAAGAGGAGCAACTTTGGGAAGACCACATCGTGGCGGAAGCCAACGCCGCGGCCGAGGTCAAGAACGACAAACCCATCATGGTCGTGCTCGGCAACCCGCCCTACAGTGGCCACAGCGCCAACAAGGGCGACTGGATCCGCGAGTTGCAACGCGATTACTTTCTCGTGGACGGAGCACCGCTGAAAGAGAGAAATTCGAAATTATTGCGTGACGACTATGTCAAGTTCATCCGCTTTGGGCAGTGGCGTATTGAACAGAACGGCGAAGGCGTGCTGGCCTTCATCACCAACCACAGCTGGCTGGACAACCCGACTTTCCGCGGCATGCGCCAGTCGCTGCTGAACAGCTTCAGCGAGATTTACGTGCTTGACCTGCACGGCAACAGCAGAAAGAAAGAGGTGACGCCAGAAGGCAACAAGGACGAGAACGTCTTTGACATCCAGCAGGGCGTCAGCATCGCCTTCTTCATCAAGCACCGCGACCACAGCGGCCCGGCGCGTGTGTTCCACGGCGAATTGTGGGGCCTGCGCCGCGAGAAATACGCGGCGCTCAACGCGGGCGACATCGGGAGTACGGACTAGCAGGAAATCGCGCCGCAGTCGCCGTCATATTTCTTCATGCCCTTTGATTACGAAGGCTGGCGCGATTATGAAAAGGGCTGGAAGATCACCGACATCTTTCCGCACCACGCAACCGGTATCAAAACGCATCGCGATCACTTTGTCCTGGATTTCGACGAAAATGACCTGCTCCGGCGCATCAAGGACTTTTGCGATCCGGGCAATTCTGATGAGGAAATTCGCCATCGCTATGGCTTGCGGGATAACCGCGAATGGCAACTGCGGCACAGCCGGGAAGCCTTGGGCAAGGTCGCCAACCGGATAGAATTCATCCAGCCCTGTCTTTACCGACCATTCGATTCGCGTTTTTTGTTCTACCACGACAAATTGATAGATTGGCCACGTTTTTCTGTTATGCGGCATATGCCGACTGATTCGGATCTTGGCACGCGCCCTAGAACGGGAGTGGGTCTGGGATCAGGCCATCTGCACCCAAGCGATAGCGACCCACCATTCGCTATCTGTCAAGGAAGTGAATTACCTCTTCCCGCTTTACCTCTACGACCAGGCACCAACCTCGGCCTCACTGTCGGACGCGCAGGACAGGTAATCGATGCCGGCGAATGGAATATCGTGCTGTACACTAACACGCTCACCGACGTTAATCTGTTTCGTCGCGGCGGGCAGGTGCTCTTTCCCCTTTACCTCTATGCCTGAGCAAACATGAACGCCGAGCCGCTTCCGACGCTACAGCCACCGACGCGCACGCCCAACCTGGCGCTGGAATTCATCCGCGATTGCGAGGCGAAACTCGGCCTGCGCTTCGTCGCAGAGGCTACTGGCGGTCTTCACGAAGGTGCCGACAGCTTTTCGCCCGAGGACGTCTTTAACTACATTTACGCCATCTTCCACAGCCCACTCTACCGCGAGCGTTACGCCGAATTCCTCAGAATCGACTTCCCGCGCGTGCCGCTGACGACCAGCGTGCCACTCTTCCGGCAACTGGGCGCCCTCGGCGGCGAGCTGGTCGCCTGGCATCTGTTGCAGCATGAGGAACTGGAAGGGATCAGTGGCTACATCACCCGTTTCCCTGAAAGCGGCGACAACCGCGTCGACAAGGGTTACCCCAAGTACAACGAGGCCAGACAGCGCGTCTGCATCAACAAGACCCAGTACTTTGAGGGTGTCCCGCCGGAACTGTGGGCGCACATGGTCGGCGGCTACCAGGTGCTGAAGAAGTGGCTGCAGGACCGCAAGGGGCGGGCGCTCACCAGCGATGACATCACGCACTACCAGCGCGTCGTACGCTCCCTGCGCGAAACGCGGCGCCTGATGCGCGAGATCGACGAGGTCATCGGCGACTTTCCGCTGCCGTGAGCAAGGTATATTGATACTGAATAATTCACCGGGCAATCGCCGTCGACTTCCATTGCAGGAGCAACACAATGCCCGTGTACAATCCGCCCCACCCCGGCAGAATCGTGCGCAGTGGCTACCTCGAGCCGCTCGGGCTCAGCGTGACCGCAGGCGCCAGGGTGTTGGGAGTCAGCCGCCAGGCGCTCTCCAGTCTGGTAAACGGGCGCGCCTCGCTCTCCCCGGAGATGGCGGTGCGCCTGGGCAAGGCCTTTGACACTAACCGCGAGCTGTGGATTCGCATGCAGGCGGCCTGGGACATCGCGCAGATGCGCAAGTGGGCCGACCAGATCAAGGTCGAGCGCTACGGTGCCGCGCCGCTGGCGCTGGATTGAACCAGCAGAACAGATCGTACACGCTATGCAGCCTGTTTAAAAAGCCCCCCCAATTAATCGGGGTTCCTGTTTGGGCTTGCAACAATTTGTTCCACTCTACGTATTCAATTCAGTGCTTTTAGACTTTGATAAATTAATACTTTGGTGATCATGATGTCTTTCTTCAGTTCCAGGCGGGAGCGTCGGCTCTGGTCAGCGCTTGCCATCGTCCTGGTGGCGATTTATGCCACCCTGGGGAACGTGCCTGAGATAGCCGCAATGCTCCGTGAGCGTAAAAGCCTCACAGGTGCGACGTTTGTCGTATTCCTTGTGGCACTGGTGGTGATCTCAGTACTATTTATTAGACGGCGACCGGGTCGCGCCGGGATTGCAGCAGGGGCAGGCATCCTGATTGTCTATCTGTTGGCATGGATCAGAATTGGGGTTGCGACACCAGAGGAACGTACCCACCTGTTTGAATACAGCCTGGTGGCGGCGCTGGTTCACGAAGCGCTTCTGGAGCGTCGGGAAAATGGTCGTCGCGTTCCTGTACCTGCCATCCTCGCCTTAATCATTTCCATACTTTTGGGCTGGCTCGATGAGGGTATACAATCACTTTTGCCCAACCGCGTCTATGACAATATTGATGTCTTGTTCAACGCTCTCGCTGCCACAATGATAATCGGCGCGAGATCGACATTGGCATTCGTGCAGCGCAGGGTGCAGGCGCGACGGGGTGCTGCCAGGGTTTGATAGTTACTGTAGCCGACACTTGCAAGGCGGTTTCAAGAAACCCTCTGCAGCGATTCGTGTTTCAACAAACAGCATCACTTCTTGAACTCCTGGTTTTCCAGAATGTGGATAAACATCAGGACGCGACACATTTGCCAACATCCTGCGCTGCCGCTAATCCAGCGCATCCCCCCTCTACACGCCGAGGACTTCGGCCCTCTAGCTGCCGAGGACTTCGGCCCTCTAGCTGCCGAGGACTTCAGCCAACTGCGCCAGCGCCTCGCCCTCGGTCGCGCGGATAGCCAATACCTGTGCTGCCAGGCCCTCGCGGAAGCTCACCAGTTCCGCCTCCGTCATGGGGAAGTCCTCGCTCAACTGTTCAAACAGTTCCGCCTGGCGCGCGTGACAACGGCGCATCTCCGGCAGCGCGTCCATGCCCTGTTCGTCGAGCAAGGCGTAGCGTCGCTGCAGCAGCTGACGGGTCTCGGCCAGCGCCGGCACCGCCTCCGGCAGCAGCATGTGCGCCAGTTGACGCCACTGCGCGTGGCTACGACGAAAGCCTGCCGCCGCCTCCCGTAGCGCGGGCTTGTCAAGAATGACGGCGGCCTCGTCGAGGAAGTCGGCGCAGGCCGCGCGCTCCATACCATCGAAGCCCCAGGTCTCGATCCAGCTGAAGGCGCCGGGCTGCGTGTGATTGCCGGCCAGCGCCATCATCAGGTCGCGGCCCGGCGCGAAGTAACGCGCCCACGACTGCTTGTTGCGCGTGTTGGTCAACAGCTGCGCCCAGCGCTCCAGCGCAGCAAGGCCGAAATTGTGTTTGCTACCGCGCGGCGGCGGCTCCGTGAACAGCGCCAGGCACTGGCGGATACCCGCCTCAACCGCGTCCGGCAGGCGGCTGAAGTCCGGCGCGCCGAGCGTGGTCACGCGGAACTTCACCTTCTTCACACGCCCGCGCGCCCTGGCGAGCGTCGCGGCGGGGATGACCAGCGGCTGTGACGAAGGCCCGGCGATCCAGGCGCGCTCCTCATCGAGGCCGTAGACCAACAGCGGCGCCATGCCCCAGTTGCGCTCGTCGGGCGGCAGCAGCGTCCAGGGCAGGCTGAAGGCATCCGCCTGGACGATGGCGGCGTGCCCTTCTTCCAGGGCAATGCGAAGATTGGCCGCGCCCCTGTCCGCGCTGGCCGTCTGGCGTACATCGCGCGGGATGGCGAGGCGCTCGTAGATGGTCTGCAGCGGGTCGAAGGTATTACGCGTGAGCAGCACCAGGTGCGGCGGATAGCCCTGGTAATGAAAGGTGAAGTAGCCGAAGGCGATACCGCCGCTGATGCCCAACAGTAGCGCCTCGCTTAGCGGCTCGCCTGTGTGCGGCGCGCGCACGCCCGCCCAGGCGAGGGCATCGCGCAGGGTGCCGGTCTCATGGTGGCGGCCGGCGAACTCGCTGTAGTTGTCGAGGATGGGCATGGTTATCTCCCGCTTTCGTCCGTGGCAGCAGTGTACAACAGGCGGCGGAACGGGCGGGAAAAGTGCGACATAGTCGGGAGTTTAAGGCGGGAGGGCGCTTTAGGGTGAGAACACCTGAACCAGTTCCGCCATTGCGATGCCTTGCTCGCCCTGTACCGTGCAGAGCGGATAATGGCAGCCGTCTGTATCCCGGCCTGTATTCTGGCAGACTGTCAAAATGCTCCGATCGAGGCATCCGTGCTCTTCACGAACGCAAGCACGATCACCGCGACGAGCAGCAGCAGAAAAAGCTTCAGAAGCGACCGTGTGCGACCCTTGCCCGGCTGTGCAATAGCCTCGGCTTGCTGTTCACGTTTCACAGCACGCCTGACATCGGCAGCATGCGCCTCAGCCAGCTTGCGTTTGTATTGCGTTCCGCGCGAACGATCAAACATTGGGATACCCTCAAGAATATTTTGTGTCAATGTAGCATGGCTGGAGACTCTGGCCAAAGCCCCCTGTTTCTCAGGCGCGCAACTCCGCCATTGCGATGCCCTGCTCGCCCTGCACCGTGTAGAGCAGGTAGAGACGGCCGTCGTCGTCCTGGAAGGGGCAGGGATCGCGCAGCTGGCAGACCGGCACATGCACCGCCCCGCGGTCGGAGGGCGCAACCGGCAGCCCGCCGCCCTCCCAGGCCATTTCCGGCAGCAGCAGGCTGCGCAGCGGCTCCGGCCGCCAGCGCTGCCAGTCCGGCTCGCTGACGTCGACCGTGGTCATCATGACGTGCTCGGGCGCGTCGCCCTGGCGCGAACAGAAGACGTAGAGCGTGTCACCATCCACGTGCAGCGCGAGGTGGCGCACGGAAGGCTTGCCGGGCGGGAAGAAGAAGTCCTCGCGCAGCGCATCGTCACCGAGCAGCAGCGGCCCGCTTTCGAAGACGCCGCGGCCGTCAGCGGAGCGGCACAGCAGGCCCGGCATGCTGATGCCGTAGAGCATGCCGCGCAGCGCGACCACGCGCAGGTAGGCCGGCGCGATCAGCTGTTGCTGCGCCTCGAAGTGCAGGCCGTCGCCCGAAAGCGCGACGCGGCTGCGCTGGGTGCGGAAGAAGCGCTCGTCGATCTCCGGGACGATGCCGACGCGGTCCGCGGCCGTCATCACGCCGTGATAGTAGAGGCGGATACGGCGGCGCTGCTGGTCGACGTAGACGTGCGGCGAGGCGATGTGACGCTCGAAGTAACTGTCTGCCAGTTGCAGCACGCCGCCTTCATGGACGTGCCAGGGGCCAGCGAGCTCGTCCGCCCAGGCCATGCGGATATGGTCGCCGGCGTGATGCGCGAAGTAGAGATAGTAACGGCCCAGCGGCGCCGGCACCCAGTCGGGCACGCGCAACAGGCTGGGCCCGTTGATGTTCTGTTGCATCATTGGATCGGCGCCGGGCGTGGCCGCCGTGATGATCGCCTTGCCGAAGAGCCGTCTGGCCTGCATGGCCATTGAGCCCGCCGCGCCTCAGGTCAGGCGTGTATACCACTCCACGATCTGCTGCTCATCGATGGGGATGGGCATCTCGTTGCGCTCGGGCACGCGCTCGAAGGTGGCGGCGAAGTTGTCCTTGTCAAGCGACATGTATTCCGGCACGGCGCCCATCGATTCCAGCGACTCGGCGATATGTCCGTTCTTGCGCATACGCTCGTGGACGGAGATGACCTGGCCGGTGCGCACGCTGGCGGAGGCAATGTCGAGGCGGCGGCCGTCAACCAGGATGTGGCCGTGGCCGACCAGCTGACGCGCGGCCCAGATGGTGGGCGCGAAGCCGGCGCGAAAGACGAGGTTGTCGAGGCGGCGCTCCAGCAGCACCAGCATGTTGGTGCCGGTGTTGCCGCTTTGCTGCCGCGCGCGCACGAAGTAACGCCGCATCTGGCGGTCGCGCACGTTGAAGATGAAGGCCAGCTTCTGCTTTTCGGCCAGCTGCAGGCTGTAGTTGCTGCGACGGCCGGAACGGTACTGGCGGTCGCGCCCGTGCTCGCCGGGCGGATAGGGGCGCTTCTCGAGGATGCGCTGATACTTCGGACGCGGCACCAGCACCTCACCGAAGCGGCGCTGCACTTTCGCCTTGGGCCCGTGATAGGATGCCATCTGTCTCTTCCCTCTGCCTTGCGGGCCGTGTACGCCCGGACATGGACTGTTCAATCGGAACGGAGGCCCATTGTACAGGCCCCGCGCGCAATTGCCAGCGTGAATTAACGCGGCTGCGCTACGACATACCCTGCGCTGACCTGTTCCTGCGCGCCATTCGGCTGTAATGCCGGGGCGAGCTGTCCCGGATTGGCCGCGGCGCCATTCAAGCCGACGGCCGATTCCTGCCTGTCCAGCATGGCGCGGGCCACCTCCTCGACCAGCGGCACGACCACCGAGTTACCGAACTGGCGGTAGGCCTGCGTGTCCGAGACCGGGATGCCGAAGTCGTCCGGGAAGCCCATCAGACGCGCGCACTCACGCGGCGTCAGGCGCCTGGGGTTGCGGCCCGCCTGCCTGATGAGGATCTCCGAGCCGTCCTTGTGATAGCGCGCGCTGAGCGTACGCGTGATGCGGTCGCGCGCCGGGTCGACCAGGCCGAAGCCGAAGCCGTTGCCGCGACGCCGGTGCTTCTCGGCGTAGGCTTGCAGGTAGCCCCAAAGCCGGTCGCTCAGCGTGTACTTGTTATCGACATGCGGCTCCAGGATGTCAGCCAGGTGCGGTCCATGCGTCGGAGGTTGCGGGAACGTGAATCCCCAGTCCGGCCAACTGTCCCGGTTAAACCCCACAATGAAGATGCGTTTGCGGTGCTGCGGGACGTAAAACTGTGCGTCCAGAATCTGGTAATTGACGCAGTAACCCAGGCGCTGCAGCTCGCCCTGAATGACCTTGAAGGTGCGGCCGCGGTCGTGTGTCTTCAGGTTGCGCACGTTCTCCAGCAGCAGCATCGGCGGCCGCTTCGCCTCGAGGATGCGCGTAATTTCGAAGAAGAGGTTGCCCTGCTTGCGGTCGGCAAAGCCGTGCGCGTGACCCAGGCTGTTCTTTTTTGAGACGCCGGCGATCGAGAAGGGCTGGCAGGGAAAACCGGCCAACAGAATATCGTGGTCGGGGATGTCCGCCGCATCGATCGCGCGAATGTCACCGGCGGGGACTTCACCGAAATTTGCGCTGTAGGTTCGCTGCGCAAAGCGATCCCACTCCGATGAGAATACGCACGCCGCGCCTTTGCGCTCGAAGGCCAGGCGCATGCCGCCAATGCCGGCGAAGAGGTCAATCACCTTCATCCGTCGCGCGCCTCCAGGCCCAGGGCGTAGACCGCGCGGCGCTTCCAGCCGGCCAGTTCGGCCACGGCCCTGGCCGCACTGCCCAGGGGCTCGCCCGCCGCCTGACGGGCCGCCAGTTCCGCGCGCACCTGCGCCACATCCCAGGCCGCCTCCGCCTCCGCCCCGCCGATGACCAGCATGATCTCGCCGCGCGGCGCCTGCGCTTCAAAGTGCGCCAGCAGCTCGCCCGTCGTCCCGCGCACGTACTCCTCATGCAGCTTGCTCAGCTCGCGCGCCACGGCCAGCGGCCGCTCGCCCAGCGTCGCGCGGATGGCCGCCAACGCGGCCAGCAGCCGGTGCGGACTCTCGCAGGCCAGCAGGGTGCGCCGCTCATGCCGCAGGCTCTCCAGCAGCGCCATGCGCGCCTGGGCCTGCTTCGGCAGGAAGCCCAGCCAGATGAAACTGTCAGTCGGCAGGCCGGAACCCACCAGCGCAGTGGTCAACGCGCTCGGGCCGGGCAGCGCCTCGACGCGCAGGCCCGCCGCCAGCGCGGCGCGCAGCAGCTCGTAGCCAGGGTCAGCGATGGCGGGCATGCCGGCGTCGCTGATCAGCGCCACGTCGCCCTGCGTCAGCGCCTCCAGCAGGGGCGCCACGCGCTGCCGTTCGTTGTGATCATGATAGCTCAGCAGGGGCGTGCGAATGTCGTAATGCTGCAGCAGCACGCGCGCCCGGCGCGTGTCCTCGGCAGCGATCAGCGAGGCCTCGCGCAGCACGCGCAGCGCGCGCAGGGTGATGTCCTCCAGGTTGCCGATGGGGGTCGGCACGATGTAGAGCACGCCCATGGCCATATCCCGTAGCTCACGACGGGAGCCCCGTCCCGCTGGCAGCGGGAGCCCTTCGCTACCGCCTGCCAGCGCAGTGTACCATGCGGCCCGGTGTCGCTGTATGATGCTGCGCAGTGCAGCAACCGGCCCGGGAGCCCCCATGATACGCCCGAACCTGCTGGTCATCATGAGCGACGATCACGCGCAGTGGGCCGCCAACTGCTACGGCAATCGCGAGCTACACACGCCCGCGCTGGATCACCTGGCAGCCGGTGGCCTGCGCATTGCCAACGCCTTCACGCCCTCGCCTGTCTGCTCGCCGGCGCGCGCTTCTTTCTTCACCGGCCTGCTGCCCTCGCAGCACGGCATCCACGACTGGCTCTGGTACAACGGCAACGCACGCAGCGAGGAACAACGCGCGGCGCTGGCGCAGCAACCCTCGCTGGACGGCCAGCAGACCCTGGCGCAGCGCCTGAGCGCGGCGGGCTATCATTGCGGCCTGAGCGGCAAGTGGCATTGCGGCGGCGACGATCTGCCGCAGCCGGGCTTCGCGTATTGGGACGCCCTGCGCCGGAACACCGTGCCGCGCGATGGCGACTACAGCGTTGACGGTCAGCTCATCGAGCGCAGCGGCTGGCACAGCGACATTATCACCGATGGCGCGCTGCGCTTTCTGCGCCAGCGCCAGTCTGACCAGCCCTTTTTCCTCTTCGTTGGCTACATCGGTACGCACAGCCCCTGGCGCGGCCACCCGCAACGCCTCGTCGAGCGCTACCGTGACGCCAGCTTCGCCGACATCCCGCAGGACGAGCCCTGGCCACACGGAAACTTCACCGGTGAGGGCGTGAAGGTGCGCGACCGGCGCGAGGCGCTGGCGCAGTATTACGCCGCGGTCACGCACATCGACGAGGGCGTGGGCCGTCTGCTGGACGAGCTGGAGGCGCAAGGGCTGCGCGAGGACACCCTCGTGGTCTACACGGCCGACCACGGTCTGAACTGCAGCCATCACGGCCTGTGGGGCAAGGGCAACGCCACGCGCCCGCCCAACATGCTCGAGGAATCGATCCGCGTGCCGTTGCTGCTCAACCGGCCCGGTCATGTGTGCGCCGGTCAGACCAGCGAGCATTTCGTCGATCACTGTGACCTCTACGCTACCCTGATCGACCTGGCCGGGCTGGACGCGACCGCGACCGCCGGGCCCGGGCGCAGCTTCGCGGCCCTGCTCACGGACGCGCAGACGCTGCCGGACTGGCGCCAGGCACAGGCCGGCGAATACGGCCCGACGCGTATGTGGCGCACGCAGCGGCACAAGCTGCTGCGGCAGGCGCCAGGGGTGGAAGCGTCGCGGAGTGCAGCGACGACGACGCGGACATCCCCGCAAGGGGAACGCGAACTGCTCTTCGACCTGGCGGCCGACCCGCGCGAGACGCGCGACCTGCGCGCCGCCGAGCCGGCACTGGCCGCGGCGCTGGGCGCGCAACTGGACGCCTTCTTCGCACAATACGAGCATCCCGCGCGCAGCGGCCTGCTGGCGCCCCAGGGCCCGCGTCACAACTTCCACGAAGCCTGGCGCGCGCCGCTATCGTTATAGTGGCACGGGGCAAGGCGCGTTAATTCAGGTTAGGATAGCGACAGTCGACGTCGGAGGATTGATGGCAATCACAAGGCAGGACGTGCTGGAATATCATCGCCGCGGACGCCCGGGCAAGATCGAGGTGCGCGCCACCAAACCCCTGGTCACCCAGCAGGATCTCTCGCTGGCTTATTCGCCGGGCGTGGCCGAGGCCGTGCTGGAGATCGACCGCGACAGCATGGCCGGCTGGGAGCTTACTGCGCGCGCCAACCTGGTCGCCGTGATCACCAACGGCAGCGCCATCCTCGGCCTCGGCAACCTGGGGCCCCTGCCCGCCAAGGCCGTCATGGAAGGCAAGGGCGTGCTCTTCAAGCGCTTCGCCGATATCGACGTCTTCGATATCGAACTCGATACCGACGACCCCGAGGAATTCATCGCCATCTGCAAGGCCCTCGCGCCCACCTTCGGCGGCATCAACCTTGAGGACATCAAGGCGCCCGAGGCCTTCGAGATCGAGACGCGCCTCAAGGCCGAGCTGGACATCCCGGTGTTTCACGATGACCAGCACGGCACTGCCATCATTGCCGGCGCGGCCCTGCTCAACGCCGCCGAGCTGGTGGGCAAGTCGCTGGCCGACATGCGCGTGGTGATCTCCGGCGCCGGCGCCAGCGCCATCGCCTCCGGTGAATTTTGCGTGCAGCTGGGCGTCGCGCGCGAGCACGTCCTCATGCTCGATTCGCGCGGCGTGATTTACGCCGGGCGCGAGGAACATTTGAACGAATACAAGGTGCGCTTCGCCAACTACACCGACGCGCGCACGCTGGATGATGCCATCGTCGGCGCGGACGTCTTCCTCGGCCTCTCCGCCCCCGGTGTGCTCACAGCGGAAATGGTGAAGAAAATGGCGCGCGATCCCATCATCCTCGCCATGGCCAACCCGGACCCCGAAATCATGCCCGAGGACGCGCTGGCCGTGCGCCCCGACGCCATCGTCGGCACCGGCCGCAGCGACTACCCCAACCAGGTCAACAACGTGCTCGGCTTCCCCTTCCTCTTCCGCGGCGCGCTGGATGTCTATGCGCGCAGCATCAACGAGGAAATGAAACTGGCTGCCGCCCACGCCCTGGCGGCGCTGGCGCGCGAGGACGTGCCCGACAGCGTGCTCACGGCCTACGGCCTGTCCTCGCTGAAGTTCGGCCGCGACTACCTCATCCCCAAGCCGCTCGACCCACGCGTGCTGCTGTGGGTAGCGCCGGAGGTGGCCCGGGCCGCTATGGTCAGCGGCGCCGCCCGGCGCCAGATCGACCTCGACGAATATCGCATGGAGATGCTGCGGCGTCAGGGCCACGGCCAGACCGTGCGCGCCAGCATCATGAACAAGGCCCGCGCCGGCGGGGCGCAAACGCGCGTCGTCTACGGCGAGGGCGAACACCCGCGCATCATCCGCGCCGCCTACCAGATGCGCGAGGAGGGCATCGGCACGCCCGTCCTGCTCGGCGATCGCGACGCGATCGAGGCGACGATTCGCGATCTGGGGCTGGATTTCGCGCCCCGCATCGTCACGCCGCATCAGGAGCAACGGGCGGACTGGGCGCAGGCGCTGGTTAATCTGCGCCGGCGCCGCGGCATGACACCCGTGCGCGCCGCCGCCCTGCTGCAGCAGAACACCCATTATGGCCTGATGATGGTGCACATGGGCGCGGCCGAGGCCTTCATCAGCGGCCTGACGCAGGAGTACCCCGCCATCATGCGCCCCGCGCTGCAGATCTTCGGCACCGCGCCCGGCGCCCGCGTCGCCAGCGGCCTCTACCTGATGATCGTCGAGGACCGCAGCTACTTCTTCACCGACACCACCGTCAATATCGATCCCGACGCAGAGACCCTGGCCGACATCGCCATGCTCGGCGCGGACTTCGCCAAAACGCTCGACATCGAGCCGCGCGTGGCCATGCTCTCCTTCTCCAACTTCGGCAGTACGCCACATCCCTTCTCGCGCAAGGTGCGTGACGCCGTGGCGCTGGTGAGCGCGCGCCGCCCGGACCTGATGATCGATGGCGAGATGCAGGCGGACACGGCCGTCGTCGACGCCATCGTCAACGAGCGCTACCCCTTCAGCGAGGTGCGCGACGCCAACGTGCTGGTCTTCCCGGACCTGGGTTCGGCCAACATCGCCTACAAGCTGCTGAACCGCCTCGCCGGCGTCGAGGCCATCGGTCCCATCCTGCTCGGTATGGGCGCGCCGGTGCACGTCCTGCAGGCCGGCGATGACGTCGCCGACATCGTGGCCATGACCGCCATCGCCGTCATGGACGCCCAGGCGCGCCAGGCCGCGCGCAGCTGAGGAGCGCCCGATGCCTGAGATCGCCTTCCTCGACCAGCTGGACCCACAGCTCCGCAACGTTGTCCTGCGCGTGGCGCTGGCGCTGCTGGCGCTGCTCGTCGTCTGGCTGCTGCGTCACCTGCTGTCCTGGCTCGTGCTGCGGCCGCTGGGCCACTTCCTCGAGCGGCGCCACTCGGACCTGGACGACATCGTCCTCGGCATCGTCGAGAATCCGGTGCGCCTGCTGGTCATCGCGCCGGGGCTGCTCATCGCCGGCGCCCTGCTGCCTGGCGACGGCTCCACCGTGCAGTTCTTCACGCAACTGGCGCGCAGTTTCGTCATCCTGGCGCTCTTCGCCGCACTCTACAACAGCATCGGCATCATCGTGGCTTCCTCGCCGCGTCTGCATAGCATCACCGGTATCACGCTTGACGAGCAGCTGCTGCCCTTCCTGCGTACCGCGCTGCGCGTCCTCGTCCTCGCGCTGGCGCTCGTCACCCTGTTGCAGGAGTGGCACTACGACGTCAACGGCCTCATTGCCGGCATCGGCCTGGGCGGCCTGGCCATCTCACTGGCTGCCCAGGACACTGTCGCCAACCTTTTCTCCTTCGCCACCATCATCAGCGACAAGCCCCTGCGTGAAGGCGAGTTCATCCGCACGCCACAGGTCACCGGTATCGTCGAGGAGGTCGGTGCGCGCGCTGTGCGCATCCGCCAGCTGGACCAGGCGCTGGTCACCGTGCCCAACTCGATGCTGACCGGCGCGCCGGTCATCAACTTTTCGCGCATGGAAAAGCGCCGTCTCGACGTCACCCTCGGCGTCACCTACGATGCGACCAGCAGTGACCTCCGCGCCCTTGTCGCGCGCCTGCGCGCCATGCTGCGCGCGCACGAAAAGGTGGATTCCGACAGCGTCTCGGTCTTCTTTTCCGGCTTCGGCGACAGTTCGCTCAACATCCTGATCCGATGCAACGTGACTGAGCCCGCCTGGGCGGATTTCATGGCCGAGCAGCATGCTATCCTGCTGACAATAATGGACATCGTCGAGGAGCTGGGCCTCAGCGTCGCCTTCCCCAGTCGCTCGCTCTACATCGAGTCCTTCCCCACTGCGCCGGAGCCGCCAGCGGACAAGCCCACCGCAACCTGATGCGCCCGCCCGCGCCTTGCCTGACTGGCCAGCCCTGCTATGCTGTGGGGGTCAGGGAGTGGACCGCAACCCCATGAACCCAACCTCCTCCAATGCCGAACTGCCCGGCTTCGAAACGCCACTGGCGGCAACGCGCCCGACTGTCGTGCCGCCTGGCGCAGACCAGATTCACCACGGCGACGCGCTGGAAGTCCTGTCGGCCCTCGCACCGGATTCAGTGGACCTGGTATTCACCTCGCCGCCCTACGCTGACCAGCGCAAAAACACCTATGGCGGCATCGCGCCCGATGACTACGTCGCGTGGTTCCTGCCCGTGGCAGCCGAGCTGCAACGCGTGCTGCGGCCACAAGGCTCTTTCGTACTGAACATCAAGGAGCGCGTGGTGCAGGGCGAGCGCCACACCTACGTGCTGGAACTCATCCTTGCGTTGCGGCAACAGGGCTGGCTCTGGACCGAGGAGTTCTGCTGGCACAAGAAAAACTGCTACCCCGGCAAGTGGCCCAACCGCTTCCGCGATTCCTGGGAACGCTGTCTGCAGTTCAACCGGCAGCGCAAGTTCGCCATGTATCAGGAAGCCGTGATGGTTCCGATGGGCGACTGGACCAAATCGCGCCTGAAGTCTCTCAGCGAGACAGACCGGCTGCGCGATGAATCGCGGGTGCAGAGCGACTTCGGCAAGAACGTCTCCAACTGGGAGGGGCGCGCGCAGGCCTATCCGACCAACGTGCTGCACATGGCTACCGAGTGCAACAACGTCGGCCACAGCGCGGCCTTCCCGGTGCCCCTGCCGGCCTGGTTCATCCAGCTTTTCACCAGGCCCGGCGATGTCGTGCTGGATCCCTTCATCGGTTCGGGCTCCACAGCCGTCGCTGCGAAGGGCCTGGGACGCCACTACATCGGCATCGACAACGTGCGCGACTACTGCGAGATTGCGCGGGAACGCGTCGCGTCCCTGCGCTTCGGCGAGGCACTGGATGACGAGGCGCGCGCCTACGCCTGACGTTCCAGCCAGTCGCTGTAGCCGCCCGTCCAACTCGTCAGCGTCCCGTCACGCAACTCGACAATACGGTCCACCGTGCGCTCAAGGAAGTAGCGGTCGTGCGAGATGGTCAGGATGGCGCCGTCGAAATCCGCCAGCGCCGTCTCGAGCACTTCGGCAGTGGGGATGTCGAGGTTATTGGTCGGCTCGTCCAGCAGCAGCAGGTTGGGCCGCTCCAGCACCAGCGTGGCCAGTTGCAGACGGCTGCGCTCGCCGCCGCTGAGCGTGGATACCGGCAGGCGCAGCTGCTCGTACTGAAACTGATACTTCAGCAGAAAGGCGACCGCCTCGTTCTCGGGCATGGGCCGGATGTCGCGGATGCGCTCCAGCGGCGTGCGCTGTAACCATGCGCCCAGCGTTTCGTGATCCTGCGCGTAGTAGCCGAGCCGGGTGCCCGGCCCGACCCGGATGCGGCCGTCAAGGGGCGTCTCCTCGCCCAGCACGAGGCGGAACAGCACCGACTTGCCCGCGCCGTTGGGGCCGATCAGGCCGACGCGCTCGCCGTGGCGCAGCAGCAGCGCCAGGTCCACAAAGAGCAGCTCGTCGCCGAAGCCCATCGCCAGCTGCGTGATCTCCAACGCCTTCGTGCTGCCGCGCCAGCCGGTGAACTCCGCGTCCAGCTGGCGCCGCTCGACGACCTTTTCGACCATCTCGCCCTTTTCCTCCATGCGCTCCAGCATGCGGCGCCGATGACGGGCCTTGCGGGCGTGACGCGGGTCCTCGGTGATGCGGGCCCAGTGTTCAAAGCGTTTGATGGCCTCCTCGATCTGACGGATGCGCTTCTGCTGCGCCGTGAAGAGCTGCTGCTGCCGCAGCCGCGCCAGTTCGCGTTCCGTGGCGTACCAGCTGTAGTTGCCGGCCCAGATCTTCAGCTTGCCCGCTTCCAGTTCGACGATTTCCGTGACCACCTCGTCCAGCAGCCAACGGTCGTGCGAGACGATGATGACCGCGCCTTCGTAGCTGCGGATGAAGTCCTCAAGGCGGCGCCGGGCGACCAGATCAAGGTGATTGTCCGGCTCGTCCAGCAGCAGCACTTCCGGCCGGGCGACGGCCAGGCGCGTCAGGGCCACCAACTTCTTCTGGCCGCCGCTGAGCGCCTCGCAGGGCAGGTCATGATCAGCCTCGTCCAGGCCCAGATGCGCCAGCAGCGAACGCACGCGGCTGTGATGCTGCGCCCCGCCCAGGCGTTCGTATTCGGCCAGGGCGCGCTCCTGCTGAGCCAGCACACGCGTCAAACACCGTTCGTCGTTGTAGACCGCCGACTCGCCAAGGCGCCCTTCCAGTTTGGTCAGGCGCTGTTCGACGGCCGCCAGTGCGGGCGGCAACTCCAGCGCCGTCTGCAGCAGGCTGCGGCCCGCGGGCAGCGTGACCTGCTGCGGCAGATAGCCGACCCGCGTCCCTAGCAGGCGCTGCACCAGACCGCTGTCCGGCGTCAGCGCGCCGCTGATGATGCGCAACAGGCTGGACTTGCCGACGCCGTTGGGGCCGATCAGGCCGCTGCGCGCGCGGCTGTCAATACTCCAGGCGAGGTCTGCGAATATCTCGCGGGCGGCATAGGACAGCGTGACGTGGTCAAGACTGATGCACTGCATGTAGCGCTTCCATGGGTGGCTACCGCGTCAGGCGCGCTCGACGAGCTCCAGTTCCTCGCGGCCCGCCTCGCTGCCGGCGGCCGGCACCCACACGCCGCAGGGCCCGCCCTTGTCGCTGAGGTCGATTTCGACTTCCTCGCCGTCGAAGGTCAGCAGCGGCTGATAGAACTTCGCAACCTTCTGCGCCTCACCGACCACGAAGTGCGCGATCATGGCGCGGCGAAAGCGGTCTTCGGTCGTGTTGGGCCAGCTGCCGTGGATGACCTGGCCATTGAAGAAGAGCACGTCGCCCGGCTGCATGGGCAGGGAGCGCAGTTCCATCCAGTCTGCCAGCTCGATGGTGGTGCCGCTGAAGAACTTGCGCCGGTCCGCATCGATCAGACAGAGCCTGGCCAGGTCCTGGCTGTGCGGCACGATCTTCATGCAGCCGTTGTCCTCGTCACAGGGGTCGACGGCCATCCAGGCCGCGAGACAGGTGCCCGGCCGTACTTCCAGCGAACGCTGGTCCTGATGCAGGGCCTGGCTGCGGGCGCCGGGCGGCTTGAAGTAGAACATGGTCTGGGCGGCCAGCGGCTCGCGCCCCAGCAGGGCCATCGTCAGGGCGCGCAGGCGTGGATCCAGTAGCCAGTCGCGGCTGAGGCCATCGTAACGGTGCGGGTGAATCATGCGCGGATAGCGGAAGAGCGGATCATGCTCGTCGGAGATGCCGTCGTCATGGAAGCCGATCTTGCGCGCGTGCAGGCGCATGAAATGCGCCTTGATCGTCTCCACTTCCGCCAGCGGGAACAGGGAGGGCACGACCACGTAGCCCTCTTGCTCAAAGCGTTCCACATACTGTGTGTCGATCATGCTCTGCTCCTCAGTAACGCCCGTTGTAAAGCCAGCGCATCAGGCTGAGATCGAAGGACGGGCCGCCCATTCTGGCCGACATGGCCATGATTTCGGCGCGGTGGATGAGGCCGTGGTTGGCGATGTGCAACAGGATGTGCCACACCCGGTTGTCGATGAGCGCGCCCGCCGGCGTGGTGTATTGCACCGGCGCGGCCAGGTCCGCCGCATCCAGCCCGCCGGCGAAAGCGCGCACTTCCGCCTCGATCTCGTCCATGCGCGCGCCCACGGCCACGCGGTCGGGGAAGTCGCTGGCGGGCTGGCGCGTCACGGGCGAGCGCCCCCGGGCCCGCTCCAGCCACCACCATTCCGCGTTCAGCACGTGCACGAGGCACTCGCGGATGCTGCCATGCGAATAGTCCATTTCGTAGATGTACTGCACCTCTTCCAGCTGCAGGATGCAATCCTGCCATACCTTGTGCTGTTCGGCATAGTGATAGTCGAGGAGCGTACGGACGATGTCAGGAGTCATGGTTTTCATTGAGTACACAGTGCCGCGCAGCATAGCGCAGTTGCGGCGGCGCGCGCCAGGCGGGGCTGCCCGCCCTCACCCCAAACCCCCTTTCCCGCTTGCGGCGGGAGCCCTTCTCAGGGAGAGGGGCTTTAACTTGACATTTCATGGATGAATCATGGCCAGGCGTGTTTCCCCTATCCCTGAGAAGGGTATTTGCCAGGCCCTTTCCCGGCTACGTTTCTCCCCCTCTCCCTGAGGGACGCGAAGCATGCCTTCGCGTACATGGGGTGAGGGCCAGACCCAGGCATGCTCGAAAGCCTGCAAAAGATTCCCGCACCTGCAACCTGCGCCCCGCCCGCGTTATAGTGAATGGCGACGCGGGACAGGAGCGGCCATGCGCGTACTCATCACCGGCTCGAGCGGACAAATCGGCAGCAACCTCGGCCTGCACTTGCTGGCGCTGGGCCACGAGGTCTTCGGCGTCGACATCCGCCCCAACCGCTGGACGACGCGCATCCCGACGCTGCTGCAGGATCTGGGCGAGCCGACCACGCGCTTCGCGGGCGGCATCGGCGGCAATGACTGGCCGCAGGCGCTGGATCTGGTGGTGCATCTGGCCGCCCACGCCAAGGTGCACGAGCTGGTCGAGCAGCCCCTGCGCGCGCTGGACAACATCGCCATCACCTTCAACGTGCTCGAGTTCTGCCGCCAGAACTGCCTGCCCATCATCTTCAGCAGTTCGCGCGAAATCTACGGCGACATTCACCGCTACATCACCGACGAGGCCCACGCCGACTTCTCCTTCATGGAAAGCCCCTACGCCGCCAGCAAGGTCTCGGGCGAGGCGCTGATCTACTCCTTCGCGCAGTGCTACGACCTGCCCTACCTCGTCTTTCGCTTCAGCAACGTCTACGGGCGCTATGACAACGACCTCGGGCGCATGGAGCGCGTCATCCCGCTCTTCATCCGCGAGATCGGCGCCGGCCGGCCGGTCACGGTCTACGGGCGCGACAAGGTGCTCGATTTCACCTACGTCGATGACTGCGTGCGCGGCGTCAGCGCCGGGATTGAGCGCCTGCTCGGCGGCGCCCTGCGCGACCAGACCATCAACCTGGCCTGCGGCGAGGGCCACAACCTGCTGGACATGGTGCGCTACATCGGCGAGGCGCTCGACGTCGAACCCGAAGTGTGCATCGAGCCCAGCCGCACGGGCGAAGTGACGCACTACGTGGCCAACATCGACAAGGCGCGCGAGCTGCTGGACTACGCGCCGCAAACCTCGCTGCGCGAAGGCATCCACAAGGCCGTCGCCTGGTCACAGCGCCGGGCCGCAGCCGCGCCACAGGACTGAAGCGACTCGCATCACCAGCGACAATTTCTGCTATATTCTTCCTGAATTATTTCGCGTCAGGAGGGCGTGAGCTGCGCCTGGCCCCGACGCTCAATGTCAAACGGGAAGAACAGATCATGCGATTCCGGATGAACATTGCCTGGCTGATGGCCCTGTTGTTGGCCCTGCTGTTGACGATGCTGGCCCTGCCAGTCGCGGCGCAGACGCCCTGAGACGGTCACGCCGGCCGGCTCGCCGACATCAACACTCGCGAGCAACTTAAGCAATTCGTCCACTGCGCCGCCGCGCACGTCGCGGCCGTCGGCTGGCAACAGGCCGCGCTGGACTTTGAGGGGGCCGAATGGTACGATGAGCCGGTCTACCTCCTCGCCGGCGCCGATGGCGCAGCCTTCTTCATCGTCGGCTCGGATATTCCCGCCAACACCGACCTGACCGGGCTGCAGGATTCGGACGGAGTCTGGATCACGCAAGAGATGGAGCGCATCGTCCTGAACTTTGGCGAGGGCTTTGTCTACTATCGCTTTGTGAACCGCGTCTCCGGCCAGGAAGAGCCCAAGCTGGCCTACGTCAAGCTGATGGAGCGCGACGGCGAACCGGCCCTGGTCGGCTCAGGCTACTATCCGCAGAACACGCACGCCACCTGCTCGCCGGACACGGTGCGCGCCTCCCTCGTCTACAGGCCAGCGCGACGTCGAGCGCTTCGTCGATTGCGCCGCCCATCACCTGCATCAGAACGGCTTGCAGGCTCTGCACGACTTCGAGCATGACCCGCGTTGGCACGCAGGCCCCACCTATCTGTTCCTGCTCGACCTTCAAACCGCCTTAATCGTGGCCCACCCTGGGCAACCGCAACTCATCGGTACCGACGGCACCAACATTACAGATCCCGATGGTGTGAAAATCGTCCAGGAGATGCAGCGCATTCTCGCCAGCCATGACGACGGCTTCATGTATTACTCCTTCCGCAATCCGATCACAAATGAGGAAGGCTACAAGGGCAGTTACGTGCAAAAGCTGCTCATCGATGGTCGCGCCTACTTCCTCGGCTCCGGCCTCTACATCCCCTCTGACGAGTGCCGCGCCCTGCCGCTGGCCCGCGACATCAACACTCGTGATGAGTTGCAACTGTTTGTGCGCTGTGGCACCCGGCTGATCGAGGAACGCGGCGAACTGGCCTTCGATCTCCTGCGCTATCATCCGCAATGGGTCGGCGGCTCGACCTACCTCTTCGTTTCGGGTTCGGACTGCCGCAACATCTTCTATCCACTCGACTATCTCTACGATGAATCCCAGACCTGCGCCTTCGAGGACTCCGTCGGCAACCTGCCGAACCAGGACATCCTCGACATGTCGACCCGCGAAGCGGGCGCGGGCTGGGTTAATTACGTTTGGCTGAACCCGGCCAGCGATTCGCTCGAGACCAAGAATTCCCACATCATCGGCTCGTCACTCAACGACGAACACGTTTCGATCGGCGCCGGCTTCTACGAATCGGAAATGCAGTAAGTCGCATCGACCTGTCGCTCCCGCACCCCGGTAAACCATCAGCCGGGCGCGGGAGCCAGGATTGCGCGCTCAGACCGGCTTTCTGGCAGCGATGCGCGCGCTGAAAAGCGGCGGCATGCCTGGCTGCAGCGGCACGATCCCGCAGGCATCCTGCAGCCCGGCCACCTCAATCTCCACGAATCCCGCTTCTCGCATCAGCGCAACGTAGTCATCCAGCGGAATCGCGCCCGTCACGCACTCCGCCCACTTCTCCTGGTCCGCGCGCAACTCCGGCGCAAATTCGCCCGCGCTGACGATGTCGCTGACGGCGATGCGGCCGCCTGGCTTCAGGGCGCGCCAGGCCTCGCGGAAGACCATTGCCTTGTCCGGCGCGAGGTTGATGACGCAGTTGGAGAGGACGACGTCGACCGAACCGGAGTCCACCGGCAGCGCCTCGATCTGCCCTTCGCGGAACTCGACCTGCGCCAGGCCCATGCGCTCCCGCGCGACTTCGGCGCGCGCCAGCATGGCCGGCGTCATGTCGACGCCAATGACGCGCCCCTGCGGCCCCACTGCGCGCGCAGCCAGGAAACAGTCGATGCCCGCGCCGCTGCCCAGGTCCAGCACCGTCTCGCCCGGGCGCAGGTCGGCGCTCTCCAGTGGATTGCCGCAGCCCAGCGACAGTTCGGTTACCTCCGCCGGCAATTCCATCAGCAACGCCTCGTCATAGAACGTCGGCGCGCAGCAACTCTGACTCTGCTCCGCCAGCGCGCCGTAACGCTCGCGCACCACCTCGTGGATCGTCTCGCTCATGCTGTCTCCCTTTCCGCTTCACTGACCCCGGCCGGCGCGAGGGCGAAATCCGGCGCAAAGACGCGCATCAACTCGCCGCAGCAGGTCGTCAGCTGCGCCTGGTTGAGCGTGTAGTGACGATGGCGTCCCTGCTGCCGCACCCATACCAGGTCGGCTTCCTCCAGCAGGCGTAAATGATGGCTGACCGTCGACTGCTGCACCTGACCCGCCAGCGCGAGCACCAGTTCGTTGACCGTCAGCCAGCGGCAACACAGCTGCCGCAATATTTCCTGGCGCGTGCCGTCGGCCAAGGCTTTCGCGAATTGCAGTGACGTTTCAGTCATGCCTGCATTATATTGATAGTCATCAATATGTCAAGCAGGGTGACTCTGCGCCTCTGCGCGCGTTGTACAATGGAGCCTGCCCGCGTCACAAATTTGCAAGAACCGCGTGGTACAAAGAGGGTCGCAGGGCGCATGAGAGCGGGAGCACCATGAGGAAGTGGATCGTCATCACGCTGTTGTTGCTGACTGCCTGCAGCGTGCAGGAGCAGTCCTACGCGGGCGTGAGCTACCCGGCGGATTACGCCACGACCTTCTCCCACTACGCCACGATTGACCGCGGCGACGCGACCATTCGCGATCTTTTCATCAGTCCGCACGCGCTGCAGGGCCTGCGCAGCACCGGTCGCCTGCCGCATGACAGCGTGCTGGTCATCGACTTGTGGCAGGCCGCCCTGGACGAAAGTGGTGAGCCCCTGCTGGATGCGGACGGGCGCTATCACAAGGCGGAAATGCAACCCGCGCTGCACGTGGCGCACAAGCGCATGGACTGGAGTTCAGAGGACTTCGGCAGCGCGGCGCGCGCCGGCAACTGGAACTTCGGCTCCTTCGAGCGCGAGAGCGGCGCGCACATCGACGAGAACCTGACGGCCTGCTTCAACTGCCACCAGGCCAACGCGCGCAACGACTTCGTCTACAGCGCGCAGCAGCTTGTGCGCTACGCCATGAGCGACACGACACAGTACTTCTTCTGCGAACTGGCCCACCGCAGCCCCTGCCCCTGAGCGCCCTTAATCCACGCCATCCAGGGCGAGGAAGCTTGCGTCAGCCGCCTCGAGCCGCAGCCCCTTCGCCGCCTGATACTCCGCTGAGGCGTAGAACTCCTGCACCCGTTCCAGCGACGGGAATTCGATCAGCACGATTCGGTTCGTCGTCGCCGCGCCCTCCAGCGTGACCACCTCGCCGCCACGTGTGAGAAAGCGGCCGCCATACTTCGCGATGATGCCCGGCGTCTGCGCCGTGTACTTGCGATACTGCTGCATGTCACTCACCTCGACCTGGGCGAGCAGGTAAGCGGCCATGTTCCTCCTCCGTCATTGCGACAGTGCGCAGCGTCGCAGTATACCCCGCCCCGGGCGCCCGCCTGACTTAGACGATTCTCATTCGCAACACGCGGCAAGCGGCTATATTTAGGCTAACGTCCGCGATTCCGGGACAGCCAACCTCGTGAACCTCTCGGCGCTGCGGCGCCTCTTGCTTCTGCTGCTGCCCCTGCTGCTCATCAGCTTCGGCTTTGTGCTGGGCACGCTGATGACGCCAGGCAGGGCCGCGCCGCTGCCACAAGCCGGCATTCCCCTCCCCACGCCTGACATTGACGCGCTGGGCCTGTCCGCGCACGAAAGCCGGATCGCGCACATCTACAACCAGGTCAGCCCCTCGGTCGTTTCCATCAACGTGACCAACCGCCAGTTCGGCCGCCTGAGCGGCTCCTCCGGCTCCGGCTTCGTCATCAGCGACGAGGGCCACGTCGTCACCAACTACCACGTGGTCGAGAACGCGATGCGCGACGGCATCGAGGTTAATTTCGTGGATGGCACCATCGTCCGCGCCAGCATCGTCGGCGTTGACCCGGACTCCGACCTCGCGGTGCTGCAGGTCTCGCTGCCGCCGGAACAACTGCAGCCGCTGAGCCTGGCGGATTCCGACACCCTCGTCATTGGCCAGACCGCGCTGGCAGTGGGCAGCCCCTTCGGCCAGCGCTGGACGCTGACCAGTGGCGTCATCAGCGCGCTCGACCGCACCATCCAGGGGATGACGAAATTCACCATCGGCTCGGTCATCCAGACCGATGCGGCCATCAACCCAGGCAACAGTGGCGGCCCGCTCTTCAACCTCAAGGGCGAGGTCATTGGCGTGAACTCGCAGATTGCCAGCAACTCGCGCGTCAATTCCGGCATCGGCTTCGCCATCCCCGGCAACCTCGTGCGGCGCGTCGTCGCTGAGCTCATCCGCGACGGCGAGGTGCGCTACAGCTACCTCGGCATCGGCAGCACCTGGCTACTCGGCCCCCGCCAGCCGGCCGTCGACCTGTCCATTAACCTCACCCTGATTGAAACGCTCAACCTGCCCAATAACCTGCGCGGCGTGGTCATCGGCAGCGTGAGGTCGGGCGGTCCGGCCAACCGCGCCGGCCTGCGCACCCCCGGCGATCCGGTGCGCGTCCGCGGCCAGCTGGTGCCCACTTCAGCCGACATCATCACCGCGATCAACGACGTCCCGGTCAATGACATGAATACGCTGGTCTCCTGGCTGGCCAGCAACACGCGCCCCGGCGACCAGGTCACGCTCTCCGTCTGGCGCGATGGCGCGCCGCTCACCCTGCCGCTGACCTTGGGCGAACGCCCCTCCTGACGCTCAGTCCCACAGCCTTTCGAAGGAACGTCCCAATAACAGCATGACGTCCGCGAGGATGGAGTGCGTGCCGCACAGCAGGATCGTGCCGTCGCGGCCCGCCGCCCTCTGCGCCAGCGCGAGGGCCTGCTCCAGTTGCGGAACATGTCTGACCTGCGCCCCCTGCGCCACACTCGCCCGCCCCAAGCCGAGCAGCTCGTCGGCCGGCGCGAAGCTCAGAATGGGGTTGCGTGGCGTCTCGCAGAAAAGCAGGCCGTCACAGGCCGGCGCCAGGGCATCGATCACGCCCGCATAGTCCTTGTCCTGCGGCACCGCGAGAATGACCTGCAGCGGCCGGAAGACCTGCGTGCCCAACGCTTCGAGCGCATAGCGCGCGGACTGGCGCTGCACGGCGCCGTCCACGTAAAGCGCCGGCGCGTCCTGCAGCTGCTCGAGGCGACCGGGCCAGCGCAGCGTCGCCAGGCGCGCGGCCAGGGCGGGGGGCTCAGCCGCGTCCCCCAGACGCGCGTTCAGGTCCATGGCGGCCTGCAGCGCCAGCGTGGCGTTGGCGGCCTGGTGGCGCCCACGCATCGGCAGGCTGAAGCTGCCGCAGGATGGCAGGCAGAGACGCTGTCCCTGCGCCGTCCTGCCGAGCGGCTGCGCCAGCTGTTCGTTTGTGAGCAGATCGAACTGCGCGTCCAGCCGTTGCGCCTCCTGCGCCAGCGCTTCCACGACCGGCGCGGCCTGCGGCAGGCTGATAGCGCGACTGCCCGCCTTGATGATGCCGGCCTTGTGCCAGGCGATGCGCGCCAGCCCCGGCCCCAGCCAGTAGTCGTGCTCCCTGACGACGGGCGTGAACAGCGACAGCGCGTTGGGTACCAGCGCGACGTCGTCGAAGCGGCCGCCGCGCCCCACCTCCAGCACCGCCGCTGCCACCGCCTGCTCATCGAACCAGCGCAGCGCCAGCGCGAGGAAGAGGCCGGTGGGGCTGAAAACCTCGCGCGGCCCCAGCTGCGCCTCGATGCGGTCCGCCGCCGGCGCCAGCCAGCCGAGAATGCGCAGGAAGTCCGCTTCGGGGATTGCTCGGCCGTCCACGCGCACGCGTTCGCGCCAGGAGACGAGGTGCGGGCTGGTGAGCATGCCCACGCGACGGCCCGGCCTCTGTAACAAACGCGCCGTCATGGCCGTCGTCGAGCCCTTGCCCTTGCTGCCGGTGACGACCACGTACTCGCGCACGACGGCGGGCAGGCCCAGGGCTTGCAGCAATTGGCGGGTGGGCGCCGGGTCGCGCCCCAGCTCATCGGGCAAACGCTTCAGACCGCGCAGCTTGCGCAGCGAGCGGAAGACCCAGGTGAGGGCCTCAGCCTCGCTCGCGAAGGCGCTCACGACGGCGCTCCGCCTGCGGTCTGCCCGGGGTCGCGTGCTTCGGCCCGCGCCGGCGCAACGCGAAGAACCAGATGAGCGCGCCCGTGACGAGCATGCCAGCCATCACCAGCAGCGCGCCCAGCAGCGACAGGCCAACTCTGGGCAGAAACTGCGCCAGGTCTGTGGTCGCTCTGGCCGGCGCGGACGGGGCCGCTGCGGGCAACTGCCGCGCGCCATAGTCGACCAGGATCGGCAACGCGCCTTCGTCGATGCGTTGGGTGAAGCTGGTATCGCCGGTGGCCGCGCGCGCAGCGCTGCTCACCACCATCGTGTATTCGCCCGGCTGCAGAAACTGGAAGCAGATCACGCCCTGCGCCGCCATCGGCGAACTGTCCAGCAGGCCGCTGGCGACCACGAGCCCGGCAGCGTCGCGCAACTCGGCACTGACCCCCACCGTCAACAGCGGTTCGCCTGGCTCGAGGCTGCCGTTGCCGTTGCGATCTTCAAAGGCGCGCAGGCAAAACTGGCCGCCGCCCTGCGCCAGCGTCAGCGTGGCCGGCGTTGTCAGCAGCAGGGCCGACGCCAGCAGCAGCAGCAGACCGCGCACGTCAACGACGCCAGAGCGTCAGCGTCAATGCGCCGCCGGCCAGCAGCACCAGCCCGGCCAGGGCGAAGACAGCGTAGCCGATGTTCCCGAGGAGCATCTCCAGCAGCGGGGCCGACGTATCCTGCGTGATATCCCCGCTGAATACGTGAACCTCGTCCGGCGGCGGGGGCTCAAGCGGCTGCAGACCTGCGGCCGCGCCGACTGCGATGTCCAGGCGCGCGCCGTGCGCGGCGCTCAGCTGCAGCTGCCCCGGCGCCGTGAGACCGTAGCCTGCGGGCGCCTCGATCTCCAGCAGGTAGGCGCCGGCCGCCAGCTCCTCAAAACAGCTGGCCTCGCTGCCAGTCGCCATGCGGGTATCGCCGCCGCCGCCGCTGAGCAGCAGCAGACCGTTCGCCAGCGCAGTCTCGTTCGGCTCGCGCAGACGGTTGCTGTTGGCGTCTTCGAAGAGGGTCACGCAGATGCTGGCGCTCATGGCCAGAGGATCGTGGGCGGGCAGCGCCGCAACCGAGACGGGCGCCGGCGCATGATCCGCGCCCACCTCCGAGGCGACGGCCCGGCGCGAAACCGGCCCGGCTGACCTGACCACAGTCTCAGCCACGGTCCCGGTTTCCGTCTCCGGCGCAAGTTCCTCGTCGGGCGGTGCGGCTTCGGGCTGGCGCTCTTCGCGCCCGGCGCCACCCCCGGCCCGGCGCACGATGATTTCCTGCCCGATGCTGATGATGCGCGGGTTCGTGATGTCGGGGTTGAGCGCGAGCAGCTGGGACCGCGTCAGGTCGTAGGCCACGGCGATGCTGTCGATGGTGTTGCCCGGGCGCACGACGTGCACGATCGAGCCATCATCTTCCGCTCGCTGGGGCGCCACGAAGGGCACCTCGGGGGCAACTGCGGGTAGCGGAGCCGCCACGGCGGCTGCCTCACCGCCGCCGGCGACGCTGCCGCCCGGGCCACCACCGGTGAGCGAGACGGCATCCCAGTAGCTCTTGTTGAGCACGGCTGTGCTGCTCTGGGTCGAATAGAGAAAGAGTGTCGCAGTGCTGCCGGTCGTGGTCGCGCTGACCGAAAGCTGCTTCCACTCATCATGCGGCTGTGACCAGTTGGACCAGACCACATCCCCGTCGTTGGGATTGCTGCCGCCATTGGGGTCGATGCCGATGCGTGTCTGCGAGCCGGATTCGATGGCCGAGCCGCAATTCCCGCTACTACCCGGGTTACAGGCCTTGACCTGCGTCCAGGCGCTGGCGGTGACGTTGCTGCCCGCCGCCACCCCGACCTGCTGATACACCGCGACCGTGCAGGTCACATAGCCGCAATCGACGTTGATCGCGTGGGTGCCTTCTGTTGGATCGGGACCAGGTCCAGGATGCGGCTGGATGTCGACCCGGTCGCTGCGATTCAGGTATTCGCCAGTTGAGGCGGCCAGCCAGACTTGCCAGCCTTCGGGCAACCGGATCGGCTTGTCGCCCTCACGAACGCTGTAATAATTTCCCTGCATACCGGGATTGCGCAGTAGTTGTCCCTGGGCGCCGAGCACCAGCGCGTACATTGCGCACAGGCACAGCAAGAGCAAAACGGGCGTCACTCGCCGCATCGTGTGCACTCCATCCCTGAGGTCGGCGGCCGGTACAATCGCTCCACCGGGCTGCGAATTCAGTATAATACAGTCGCGGATGAGCGGCAATGCAGCGTCAGCCGCGCCAGCGCCCACCATCCCTGGCGGTTCAGACGATGAACATCCTGCACCTGACTCCCTACTACGCCCCCGCCTGGGCCTTCGGCGGCGTCCCGCGCGCAGTGGAGGGCCTGGCGCGCGCGCTAACGCGCCGCGGCCACCAGGTCACCGTGCTGACGACCGACGCCGGTACTGCAGACCCGGCGGAGGACCTGCGCGACGGCGTGCGGGTGCTGCGCGTCGCCAACCTCGCGCCCTGGCTGCGCAGCCGCCTCAACCTTTCCACGCCGCTGCGCATGGGCGCTGTGGCGCACGAGCTGCTGCCACAGCAGGATGTCGTCCATTGCCACGAGCTGCGCACGCTGGAGAACCTGCTGGTCACGCCCCAGGCCCTTGCGGCGGGGCTGCCGCTGCTGCTCTCGCCGCATGGCACGCTCACCCACGCGACCGGGCGCGCTGCGCTCAAAATGCTCTGGGATCGCGCTGCCGGCCCCCGCCTGGCGCGCCGCTTCAGCCACGTCATCGGGCTGACGGAGGCGGAAGTCGCCGATCTGCGCGCGCACTGGCCCGCCGACACGCCCTTCAGCGTCATCCCGAACGGCATCGATCCGGCGGACTACGCCGACCTCGGCGATGGCGCGGCCTTTCGCGCGCGTTGGCAGGTGGGTGCGGGGCCGCTCTGCCTCTTTATGGGACGCCTGCACGAACGCAAGGGCCTGCAGGCCCTGGTCGAGGCCTTCCGCTTGACGCAATGCGCGGATGCCAGGCTAATCATCGCCGGCCCCGACGAGGGCATGCGCACGCGCCTCAAGCCACTGCTGGACGAACGCATGCGGTTCACGGGCCTGCTGGCCGGGCGCGAGCGCCTGGCTGCGCTGGCCGCCGCGGACCTGCTCGCGCTGCCCGCCCGCGGCGAGGGTCTGCCCATGGTCGCGCTGGAAGCCATGGGCGCCGGCCTGCCGCTGATCCTCGCGCCGGGCTGCAACCTGCCGCAGGCGACCGCGCGCGGCGCCGCGCTGGAAGTGCCGCCACAACCCCGTCCGCTGGCGGATGCGCTACAGCGCCTGCTGGCGGATGCGCCGCTTCGGGCGCAAATGGGTCGCCAGGGACGCGCCCTCGTGCGCGAGTCCTTCAACTGGGATGCCATCGCCTTGCGCTACGAGGCAGTCTACCGCGAGTTGCTGGCCGGGCCTCAGGCGCGCCGCGGGCCGCATATGTTATAGTTCATGCACTCGCCCCCCCGAAAGCTGCGAGCCCCGCCATGGCTGACAATGACGAACTCGAATATTACGACGACGATGACATCCGCGACCAAATCCCCGACGACGATGAGGCCGGGGAGAACGGGGAAGCGGCCCAGCCGCAGCGTCCGCCGGTAAGGCCGCTGCAGACCTCGTCACGCCAGCCCGCCGCCCGGCCACCGGCATATCCCCCGCGGCCTGCGCAGCGCCGGCCACCGGCCACGCCTGGCCGCGATGCTCCCGTTCCGCACCAACAGGGCCGCCCTGCGCCCAAACCCGAGGAGCAGCCGCCGGCTGGCAGCGCGCCGACACAGCCCCGGCGACCCGAACGCCCGCCAGCCAACCGTCCCGCGCGCACCCCGCCACGTCCGCCACAGCGCCCGCCCGCCAGTTCAGCGCGCCCGCCCGCGCAGCGGCCGCCCCGCTCCCCGGGTCGACGTCCCGCCGGGCCCGACGGCAGCGCCCAAGCGCCGCAACGTCCCGCGCGCGCAGCGCAAAAACCAGGCCGTCTCTCCCGCTTCTCCCGCCTGTTGCGCCGACAGCCGCGCAAGGAGCGACGCAGCGCGCCGCCACGGCGCAACCCCTTGCAGGGTCTGCAGGCCCTGCGGGCGCGACTGCCTGGAAGCCCTGCGGGCACCCGTCCCAACTCCGGCCCCGCGCAACGGGCGCTGTCTGCGCTGCGCCTGCCTGTCCTGCGCCGGCGCACTGACGCTGCTGCGAGCGCTTCCGGCGCGGCCCGCAAACGACGTCGCGGCGCCAGCAAGGCGCCCCGTCTCGGCGGCCGCGGCCTGACGCTGGACAACAAGCTGGACATCCTCGGCGTATTGCTCTTGCTGGGCTCGCTGGCGCTCTTCCTCAGCAGCCTCTCCAGCATGCGCGGCGAAGTGACGCAGCTCGTCAATACCCTGCTCGGTAACCTCTTCGGCTGGGGCGCCATCGCCGTGCCGCTGGCGCTCTTCGCCATCGGCGTCTGGCTGATCGTGCGCCACTTCGGCGCGGACGCGCCCGTCATCGACCCCCTGCGCCTGACCGGCATCGTGCTCGCCTACGTCGGCCTGTTGCTGTTCTTCCAGTTCGTGGACAGCTTCAACCCGAACTACACCAGCATCGACCTTTCGGATCCCGTGCGGCTGCGGCTGCAGCTCGAGCTCTCGTGGAACGCGGGGCGCGGCGGCGGCTCTGCCGGCGCAGGCCTCTACTATTTTCTGGTGACCAGCCTCGGCGAGGTGGGTATGCTGGTCACGATAGCGGGGCTGCTGCTAATCGGCGCCATGCTGGCGCTGCAGATTTCAGCCGCTGACCTCGCCACCGTCTCCGGCAGTCTGTGGCGGCGCGCCGGCGTGCTGCGCGCCCGCCACACCCGCGAGCGGGTCGCCCGCAGACGGTCCGGCGCGGCATCAGCTGAGCGGCGCGCATCGGCCCTGCCCGGCGGCGCGGCAAAAGACGACGAGCCGCGTCCCATCCCCATCACCATGGGCGGGCGCACCGTCACGGCCTGGGTGGGCGACGAGGAGCAGGCGGAGCAGCCGGGCCAGCCGCGCAGGAAGGGGCTGCGCAATCTGTCGCCGAACCTGCGCGCCGGCGTCGAGGCTGCCCTGGCCAGACGCAGCGCCGCGGCCGAGACCGCTGCGTCCGCCACAGCCCCGCCGCCCGCAGCCGACGCCGCGCCAGCCATACCGCCGGCCACGTCCGCACCGGCGCCCGCCATGCCATCCCTGGCAGCGCCGCAGCCCGTCCCGCCTGAGGGCGCTCCCGAACGCACGACTGCGCCAGAAAGCGCGCCGACGCTGGCGGACGCGGACGCGACTCCCGACACAGTCCCGTCCCTGCCCGCGCAGCATCCCGCCGCCGCGGAGCTCATCGCTGCCACAGCTGCCTCGCCGCCGCCGCAACCCGATGCCGGGGAGGCGCCCGCCACCGACATCCCGCCGTCGCCAACCTCCATGCGCCCCACGCTCGCCGCCGCGCCGCGCCGCAAACGCCGTGACTGGCAGCTGCCGGACATCCGCAACCTGCTCAACGTCGGCTCGGAATCCGACCTCGACCGCGAGATTCTGCTCGGTCGCGCGCGCACCATCGAGGAAACGCTGCAGAGCTTCGGCGCGCCCGGGCGCGTCGTCGAGGTCAATACCGGCCCGGTCATCACCCAGTTCGGCGTCGAGCCGGACTATCTGCTGACGCGCTCCGGCAAGAAGACGCGCGTCAAGGTGAGCGCCATCGCCCAACTGGACAAGGACCTGCAGCTGGCGCTGGGCGCCAAAACCATCCGCATCGAGGCGCCGGTGCCCGGCAAGGGCTACGTCGGCATCGAGGTGCCCAACGCCAAGGCGGCGGTCGTCAGCCTGCGCGATGTCATGGAATCCGAACTGTTCCGCGCGCTCAGGGTCGACGCGCCGCTGGCCATCGGCCTCGGCCAGAGCGTGGACGGCACGCCCGTCGCCGCGGACCTGGCGAGCATGCCGCATTTGCTCATCGCCGGCACCACCGGCTCCGGCAAGTCCGTGCTGGTCAACGCAATCATCGTCAGTCTGCTGGTCAACAACCGCCCCGACCAGCTGCGCTTCATCATGGTCGACCCCAAGCGCGTGGAGCTGACCCGCTACAACGGCGTGCCGCACCTGGTGGCGCCGGTCGTCGTCGACCTGGAGCGCACCCTCGGCGTGCTCAAGTGGGTCACGCGCGAGATGGACGATCGTTACCGCAAGTTCAGCGAGGCCGGCGCGCGCAACATCGAGGATTACAACCGTCATCTGGGCGACGATCTGGAGCGCATGCCCTACATCGTCGTCGTCATTGACGAGCTGGCAGACCTGATGATGCTGGCGCCGGACGAGACCGAGCGCGTTATCACGCGCATCGCGGCCCTCGCGCGCGCCACCGGCATTCACCTCGTCATCGCCACCCAACGCCCCTCGGTGGACGTCGTCACCGGTCTCATCAAGGCCAACTTCCCGGCGCGCATCGCCTTCGCCGTGGCCGGCGGCGTGGACAGCCGCGTCATCCTCGATCAGCCGGGCGCCGAGCGCCTGCTGGGCAAGGGCGACATGCTCTACCTCAGCGGCAGCGCGCCGGCGGCCGCCCGTCTGCAGGGTGTCCTCGTCTCGCCCGCAGAGGTCGACAACGTCACGCGCTACTGGAAACGCCAGGCGCTGGATGAGCCCCCGCCGAAGCCGCTGCCCGATTCCGCGCCGGAGCCCGCCGGAGAGACATCGCAGCCGCCGGCCCTGCCTGACACCCCGCCCTTGCGGGCGCAGAAGACCGAACAGCAAGTGCCGACCCCGCAACAGGCGCACCTGGCCTTCCCGGATTTCAGCGCCTGGGAAGCGGAAAAGGGCATCGAGCTGCACGAACGGGTGACTGACGAGCGCGACGAACTTTACGAGCAGGCGGTGGAGATGGTGCGGCGCCTGAACAAGGCCTCCGTCTCGCTGCTGCAGCGACGTATGCGCATCGGCTACACCCGCGCCGCGCGCCTCATCGACATGATGGAGGACGAGGGCGTCGTCGGCCCGGCCCAGGATGGCAGCAAGCCACGCGAGGTGCTGCCGGAGTGAAAAAACAGGCCGTTGCAACCCCTGGTCGTGTTAGACTGGTCACAGGCAGGACGGAGACTGGCAAGTGAGCCTCGGGCACGCAACGAAAAATCTGGCCACGTTGCAACTGTTTGAAGAGGAAAGTGTCGTCGTTCCGTCTCAAGACTCGCGCCACATGCCTGCTGCAGTCGGTGAACCTGTCCTTGCCTGCGAGGACAATCTGGACTTTATGTGCAATCTCCCTGACGAGATTTTCGGGCTAATCGTCACCTCCCCACCTTACAACCTGGGGAAGGAATACGAGACGCGCAGTCCGCTGAATGCTTACCTGGAGGCCCAGCAGCGCGTCATACGCGAATGCGTCCGTCTGCTGCATCCGCAAGGTTCGATTTGCTGGCAGGTAGGCAACTACGTCAGGGATGGGGAAATCGTTCCGCTTGATTCGGTCCTCTACCCGATGTTTCGGGACATGGGCCTGCGGCTGCGCAATCGCATTGTCTGGCATTTCGGGCATGGCCTGCATGCTTCCAAACGCCTTTCGGGACGCTACGAAACGATCAACTGGTGGACGAAGGGCGACGACTACACCTGGAACCTGGACCCGATCCGTGTACCATCAAAGTATCCCGACAAAAGACATTTCAAGGGGCCGAATATCGGTCAACTTTCCGGAAACCCGAAGGGCAAGAATCCAAGTGATGTCTGGGAGTTTCCGAACGTTAAAAGCAATCACGTCGAGAAAACGATTCATCCCTGCCAGTTCCCCGTCGAGCTGGTGGAGCGCCTGGTACTCTCAATGACAAACGAGGGGGACGCGGTGTTTGACCCCTACATGGGGGTCGGGTCGTCCGTGATTGCGGCAATGATGCACGGACGCATGGGCTATGGTTGCGACATTGTTCCTGAATATGTGGAGATTGCGCGTGATCGGGTGCGTCAGCTACGCGCCAGGACCTTGCGTACGCGGCCAATGGGCAAGCCTGTGTATGACCCGACCAAACCAAACGGCGGTCATTGATGCAGATCAAGGCTCGCTACTCTCACCTGAATGGTGAAGAGTACCTGCTCGTCCATCGGAGGCAATTGTGGCAGGAAGTCCAGGATGTTATCGAAGGCGTTGATGCGACTGCGTGCCGAACAAAGAAGTCAAAAGAGAAAACCAGGTCCGGTAGACTACTGTATTCTCCAATTGACATGAACAGGGCCTTCCGCGAGGGCCTCACGGCTCTCGGCTGGAGTGAGCGCCGGAGAAGTTTCTGGCTGTCCGCTGACGAAAGACTTATGCGTAGTATTTACACGTTGCCGGAGGAACAACAAAAGCTGGCAATAGAGAATGCTGGTCAAACGCCGATCATGTCATACAACCAGACTGACTTTGTAAAGGAACGGGTTGCTGTTGAGGTTCAGTTCGGCAAGTATGCCTTTGTCGCGCATGACCTGTTTGTCAAACATCTCAGCTTCTATGTCTCAAGTGTAATCGATGTAGGGATAGAAATCCTGCCAATGAAGGAACTGGAGCAGGAAATGTCATCCGGCGTTCCCTACTACGAACGTGACCTCCTCAATGTGCTCCGGCAAGGTCGGGGAGTGCCGGCTGTGCCACTGGTTCTTGTAGGAATTGCACCCTGACCGAACCAGAGCGATCATCAGCACCCCACCGCCTCTTCGTCGCGCTGGAGCTGCCGCCGACGCTGCAGCAGCGCCTTGCCGGCCTGCCCATGGAACTGCCCGGGCTGCGCCGCCTGGCGCCAGACCAGCTGCACCTCACCCTCTACTTCATCGGCGACCGCGCGCCGGCCGCTGACGTCCGCGCTGCGTTGACAGAGCTGCACGCGCCTCCCGTGACACTGGCCCTGAAGCGTACAGGCCGCTGGACCGGCGTGCTCTGGGCCGGCGTGAAACTGGACCCGGTGTTGACCGACTTGCAGCAACGCGTAACCCACGCCCTCGCCAGTTGCGACCTTGAGCCGGACCCCCGACCCTTCCACCCACACGTCACGCTCGGCCGCTTCCCGGCGCGCAGGCCTCCGGCCGGGCTCGACGCCTGGCTGCGAACGCAGCGCAATCTGCGCACGCCGCCCGTCCACCTGCGCGAATTCTGCCTCTACTCCAGCGAGCTTGCGCCGGCAGGCGCTCGCTACCGCATTCTGCAGCGCTACCCCCTGCGCGCGGAGGCCGATGCGTGAGCGCGCTGATTCTGCTGCTGTCCGGCCTGTTCCTCTACGCGCGCTTCGTGGAGCCGCGACGCCTGCAGCTGCGGCAGGTCCGGCTGCAACTGCCGCAACTTCCAACGGAATTCTCCGGCCTGTGCATCGCCCACATCAGCGACCTGCATCTCGGCGGCTGGCTAACGTCGACGCGCCTGACTGGCTGGCTGGCGCGCATCAATGACCTGCAGCCGGATCTGGTGATCATCACCGGCGATTTCGTCGAGGAATGGGCCGACCAGTCCACGGACGAGCTCCTGGCCTGCCTGCGGACGCTGCAGCCGCCGACCCTCGCCGTGCTCGGCAACCATGACCGTCGCCGCGGCGCGGCCCAGGTGCGCCAGGCGCTGACGGCCTGCGGCATCCGCGTGCTGCGCAACGAAGTCTACACCCTGCAGTGCGACGGGGCGCAACTGCACTTCGCCGGCCTCGGCGACCAGGCGTGGCATGATGATGATTTCGACGCGCTGCTGGAACAGTTGCCAGCGCAGGGCTGCGCCATCCTGCTGGCGCACGAGCCGGACGTCGCCGACCTGGCGGCAGCCAGTGAGCGTTTCGTGCTGCAGCTTTCGGGGCATACCCATGGCGGTCAGGTGCGCCTGCCCCTGCTGAACCGCGCCCACGTGCTGCCTTCCTGGGGCCAGCACTACTCCGGCGGCCTGGCCCGCGCCGGCGGCCTGAGCGTCTATACCAACCGCGGCCTGGGGATGATTCGCCCCTGGCTGCGCTTCAACTGTCGCCCGGAAATCACCCTGCTGGAATTGCAGCCCGGTCCCCCGGCGACCTGATTCCTCAGTTCGTGGCCAGCAACGTCGCGAAATCCGCCTCGCGGGTCTGCGCAACCGCCAGCTGTTCCTGCTGCAACTTGCAGATCAGCGCCGTCAGTTCCCCGGCCATGGGATCGAGGTCGATGTCGTTGGCGCGGCGCACGGTCTCGATCCAGTCCTGACGAATCGCGGACGCGCCGTTCAGCGCGCCGGCGATGGCGCCGACCATGCCCGCGATCGTGTCGTTGTCGCGGCCGTAGTTGGTGCCGCCGCAGATGCTGCCCGCGAAGTCGCCGCCGGCCACGACGAGAAAAGCAAGCGCGATCGGCGTTTCCTCAATGCTGTGCATGCGGCTTGGATGCGAAGCGTTGTCGCCCTTGCCGCGCTGGCTCCTGTCCTCGGCCGCGCCATCCCAGGGGCGTATGGTGTCGCGCAGCGGCCCGATCGCATCGGCCCAGTCGTCGTAAGCGCGCGCGCACTCGACCACCGCCTCAATGGCGCAGCGCGTGCCTTCCTTCGCCAGCGACAGCACGACGTCGATGATGCTGTCGACGCTGGCACCAGGCCGAAAGGCCTCGGCCACGGCCGTGGCCAGCACCGCCGCGGCCTCCAGACCAAAGCTGTACTGGTGCGCGCTGAGGACGTCGACCGCCTCATGGTAGGCGCTGACAGGATCGCCGGCGTTGACGATGCCGACCGGCGCCGCATACATGGCCGCGCCGCAGTTGACCATGTTGCCAACACCGCCGATGCGCGGGTCGGCGTTGGCCAAGCCATTGCGAATGTAGAGCCACTTCTCGGGGTAGAAGAGCAGCTCCACGATGGGCATCTCGCGATCAAGGATGGAAACCCAGCGCGGCTCCAGAATGATTGGAATAATGCGGCGCGCGAAACTGTGCGCGTCCAGATGGCCGCCTTCATCGATGTAGGCCTGGCTCAGCGCCTGCACCATGTGGCTGTCGTCCGTGAAACGCCCTTCCCTGCGGTGGCGACGAAGGTCATTGTCCTCCACGGTCGGGACGAAGTCGGTGATCTTGCCGTACAACTCCCGCATCCTTGCGGGCGTATACCATTCGACAGGCGCGCCCATGGCGTCGCCTATCGCGCCACCGTAGAGGCAGCCGCGCACCTTGTCCAGCAGAACACTGTTCTCATACGGTTCCATGCCGGTTCCTTTCCTTGAGCCAGGCGGATCGTCCTGACTGGCGCATCAGCGCGCGGCCAGCAACGTCGCAAAATCCGCCTGACGGGCCTCAGCAGCCGCCAGTTGTTCCCGCTGCAACTTGCAGATCAGCGCCGTCAGATCTGTCGCCATGGGGTCCAGGTCGATGTCGTTGGCGCTGCGCACAGTCTCGATCCAGTCCTGACGAATGGCCGAGGCGCCGTGCAGCGCGCCGGCGATGGCGCCAGCCTTGCCCGCGATCGAGTCATTGTCGCGGCCGTAGTTGGTGCCGCCGCAGATGCTGCCTGCGAAGTCACCTTTGGCGACGACGAGGAAGGCCAGTGCGATCGGCACCTCCTCGATGCTGTGCTCGCGGCTGGGCGTGTTGTCATTATTGCCCTTGCCGTGGTCGCCCAGGACATCAGGGGCGCCATCCCAGGGGCGCATGGCATCGCGCAGCGGGCCGATGGCCTCGGCCCAGTCGTCGTAACGCCGCGCGCACTCGACCACCGCCTCGATGGCCTTGCACGTGCCATCCTTGGCCAGCGACAGCACCACGTCGATGATGCTGTCGACGCTGGCGCCGGGCCGGAAGGCCTCGGCCACGGCGGTGGCCTGCACTGCAGCGGCCTCCAGACCGTAGCTGTACTGGTGCGCGCTGAGGACGTCGACCGCCTCGTGGTAGGCGCTGACCGGATCGCCGGCGTTGACGATGCCGATCGGCGCCGCATACATGGCCGCGCCGCAGTTGACCATGTTGCCGACGCCGCCAATACGCGGATCGGCGTTGGCCAGACCATTACGAATGTAGAGCCACTTCTCGGGGTAGAAGAGCCGCTCCACAATCGGCATCTCGCGTTCCAGGTCAGGAATCCAGCGCGGCTCGAGAATCAGCGGCACGATGCGGCGCGCGAAGCTGTGCGCGTCAAGGTGCCCGCCTTCATCGATGTAGGCCTGGCTCAGGGCCTGCACCATGTGGCTGTCGTCCGTGTAGCGCCCTTCAGTACGATGGCGGCGCCTGGGGCTGTCGTCCAGGGTCGGGACGAAGTCAGTGATCTGGCCGTAAAGTTCGCGAATCCTTGCGGGCGTATAGCCTTCGGCGGGCGCGCCGAGGGCGTCGCCGATCGCGCCACCGTAAAGGCAGCCTCGTACCTTGTCCAGCAGAACGCTGTTATCGGGCGGGTTCATACCAATTCCTTTCGTTGTGCCAGGCAGACCTGTGTTATACTCCCCGATGCTGCGATTGGCTATTTTTTTGAGGAGAAATCTAATGGACGGCGAACTGAAGGAACTGCGCGTCTCCAACGACGCCATGCTGGACGGGGACGAGTTGCGCCGACGGCTCGCCGACGAAGGCTATCTCTTTTTCAAGCGCCTGCAGGACCCGGACAAGATGATGGAACTGCGGCGCGAGATGTTGACGGTGATGCAGGAAGGCGGCTGGCTGCTGCCGGACACCGACCCGATGGACGGCATCGCCGACGTGACGCGCACCTGCACCGAGGGCGACGAGGGTTACACCGACGTCTACCACAAGGTCTACGCCCTGGAGTCCTTCCACCGCTCCGCCCACTTGCCGGAGATCATGGACGTGATCGCGCGCATCGCCGGGCGTCCGGCGTTGCCGCATCCGCAGAAGATCGCGCGCCTGTGGTTCCCGCAATACACCGAGCACACCACGCCCACCCATCAGGACTACGTCCACTTCCAGGGCAGCTTCGATACCTGGACGGCCTGGGCGCCCGTCGGCGACTGCCCGATCGAGCTTGGCGGCCTGGCCATCATCCCCGGGTCGCACAAGGTCAACCGCGTGCTCGACCATCACTTCTCGCTGGGCGCCGGCGCCCTGAGCGTCGAGACGGAGCACATGGACGGCGCCTGGCACACCACCAACTACGAGGCCGGCGACACGCTCATCTTCGAAGCGCTGATGATCCACCGCGCCCTGCCCAACGTCACCGACGACCGCATGCGCGTCTCGCTCGACAACCGCTACTTCGCTGTCGGCAATCCGGTCAGCGAGGGCATGATGACCCCCCACCTGCAGGAGCACGTGACGCCCAACCACACCTGGGAAGATGTTTACCAGGGATGGGAATCCGACGAGTTCCAGTACTACTGGAAGCAGCACGAATTCCCGGTGCGGGCGGCTGACCGCACCTTCGGCGAGCGCGGTTTCGCGGAAGCGCTGGACCTGGCGCGCAGCGGCGACGAACACGCGCGGTTGCATCTGCGCCGCATTGTGCGCATGTCGCGCGAGCCGGAGATGGCACAGCGCGCGCTGGAGGCCCTCGGCGAGACCTGAGACAAGCGGCTCTCACACTAAAGCCCCTCTCCCGGTCTGGAGAGGGGCTTTAAACCCACGTAGAATTCGAACATTTTTCTCCCCCTCTCCCTGAAGGGCTCCCGTCGCAAACGGGAAGGGGCTCCCGTCCCCCAGGACGGGAAAAGGGGGCCGGAGGGTGAGGGCGCGCACCCGGAGCAGACTGCCCCCTCAGCGCAGCAACGACCAGTCCGGCTCGTCCTCGGGGTCGCCCAGCGGGCCGTGCATGTTGCGCACCACGCGCCGCTGATAGTCGAACCAGTCCGAATACTCCCTGCAGGGCCGAAAGCTGTCGTTGCGCGCTTCCATGAGCGCGTCCAGTTGCGCCTCCAGCCCCGCCTTCACCTCAGCTGAATCCGCCGCGCCCGCTAGGTTGTTCATTTGCAGCGGGTCCGCGGCCAGGTCGTAGAGTTCGTCCGCGCCCGCCAGCCGACGCGCGAAAGAATGCGTCTTCGTACGTACGCCGCGCCAGTCGTGGCCGTCGGCCAGCCAGTCGTGCGAGGCGCTGAAGTTCATGGTCAGCACGGCCTCCTGCTCAAACGCGCCGGGCAGTCCGCGCCAGGCGTCGGCCAGGTTGTGGCCCTCGACCGTGCGCGGGGCAGGCAGATCGCAGAGACCGCAGAGCGTCGGGAAGATATCGACCGGCGCGGTCAGCACGTCGCGGCGCTGCCCGCCCTCGAAGACGCCGGGCCAGCGCATCATCCAGGGCACGTGCAGCGATTCCTCCCAGGGCTGTTTCTTCTCCCAGGCATGGCCGCCCTGCGAGCCCATCTGCGTGCCGTGGTCGGAGGTGAAGATGAGCAGCGTGTCCTGTGCGCGGCCGCTGCGCTCGAGGTAGTCCATCAACTCGCCCACCATGTCGTCGATCGCCAGAATCATGGCCAGATAGTCGCGCAGCGGGCCCTGCAACGCTTCCACCATCTGCGGCGGCACGTTGACCGGCAGCGTCAATTCGTCCGGCAGGCGCTCGTAGTATTTCTCCGGCGCATACTGATAGGGTGTGTAGTGCGCCTGGTGCGGCGAGACGAAGAGGCAGAAGCGCTCGTCCGCAGCGACGCCCTCCATGAACTCGATTGAATGGCGCGCCAGCGCGTCGGTCTCGTAGCCCTCCCAGCGCTCGTTGTGCCAGTCCTCTGTGTTGACCTTGCCGCCGAAATAGTCGGTGTGGAAGTTGTAGCCGCGCCAGTGTTCGAAGCCGAGCCGGTCGCGACCCTCGGGCACGTAGTCGCCGCCGCCGATCTCCGGGAAAGAGCCGCGGTGCAGATGCCACTTGCCCACCCAGGCCGTGCGGTAGCCGCCGCGCGCGAAGACGTCGCCGAGGCCGATCTCGTCGTGGCGCGTGTTGATGAAGTTCATGATGTGGCCGGTGGTCTGCGGGTGCCGGCCGGTGGTCAACATGGCGCGGTAGGGCGTGCACACCGGCGCGGTCGCGATCATGTTGTCCAGCAGCACGCTCTCGCCGGCCAGACGCTGCAGATGTGGCGTCTCGATCTGCGTCTCGCCCCAGGTCGGCAGCGAGCAGGCGCGCACCTGGTCCACCAGGATGAAAAGGATATTGGGCGCTTGTGTCATTACGGGCATTCCTTCAGATGCAGGGTTACGACTACTGACCTTCACAGCCTTTTAGTTCCGGCCAGACGCTGCGCATCTGCCACACCTTCAGCGAGCGCAAGTGCACCGGGCGACCGCGCGAAAAGAGTGAGATGCCGCGGCTGTCCTCGCGCTCTGGATAGACGCGCAGGGTCAGGCACTGACGCTCGTTGGCGAAGACCTCAATGATGCTGCGGTCGACGAAGATGCGCAAATGCAGCGCCTCGTCCGGCGCCAGCGCCAGCGGCCCCTGCTCCGGCGGGCGGCCGTGCACGTCGCCCGCCAGCGAGGACTGCGAAGTGTCGATTTGCAGCCAGCCGGGGTTGGCGCGCCGGTCATGTAGTGGCGCGTAGAAGGAGATGCGCGTCTGTTCCGCGCCATCCGGCGAGCGCAGCACCGTGAAGCCGACCTCGCGCGCCTCGCCCGGCTCAATGACGGCCTCGATTTCGATGGCCTGGCCGCCGATTCCCTCCGGCAGCAACTCCTCGTTGGCCGGAATCTCCAGCGGGCCGCGCTGCTGTTCGTCATGGCGCAGCACATTCAGCTCGGGCACCGGCGCCATGCGCAGCGTGTTGTCCTCCGCCAGCCAGTAATGCCGCGGCAGGGTCATGACGTCGTTCCAGCCGCGCCGGTCACGACCTTCCTTGATGTTGAAGATGCCGAGGTAGCGGTTGGCGGCATCAATGGTGGCCGAGGGCGCGTGCAGGCTGCCGATGGTCCAGGGGCCGTAATTCATGCGGCCGTGCGTCTCGGGCGTGAAGCGGTGCGTCGTCTTGTCATAATGGCCGATGTAGTAGCGACCCGCGCGCTTGTGGCTGAAGAGCAGCAGCATGTGACGGTCGTTGCCGATCGGCCAGAAGTTGGGCACGGCCATGTCCTCGCCTGGCTCGGCCAGCACCTCGTCGGACACCATCGGTCCCAGCCACTGCCATTCGGTCAGGTCCGGCGAGTAAAAGATGTGAACGACGCCGAGGCAGTCGGCGCTGCGGGTGCCGCCGCGAGAGCCCTGCGTGTAGGTGCCGGAGAGCGAGTAGTAGCCGTCCTCCTCTTTCCAGATGCAGGGATCGAAGAGGAGGTAGTCCCCGTCGGGGCCATGACAGACGCCGACGTTTTCGGGGTCGGAGTCGCCGGGGATGGCGGGATTGTAGGGCGGGTGTTCCCAGTTGAGCAGCAGCGGGTCGCTGGCGATGGTGATCACGTTGCCGGCGAAAGGGGCGTGATAGGTCGCGATCACCCGGTCCTCGTCGACCAGGGTCTGGCCGCTGTAGCAGCCGAGTTCGCCCTCCGCCGGATGCAGCGCGATCGGCAAATCGCGCCAGTTGACCAGGTCGTCGCTGACCGTGTGACCCCAGCTGATGCCGCGGTGTTGCCGCGGGGAGCCAATCGGCTCCTGCCTGACCGGCATATACTGGTAGAAGAGATGGTAGCGTCCCTGCCACTGGCACAGGCCGTTGGGGTCGTTCATTTCCTTGCCGGGCGGTGAAAAATGATAGAGCGGGCGCGCCGGGTCACCGGCCAGCGCCTCGCGCGCGGCAGTGTAGCCCAGCACTTCCCCGTCCATCGCCAGGGCCTGCAACTGAGCTTCCAGCGTCAGCGGAAACTGCGCATCAGACCTCATTGATGGCCTCCTCCCGGCCGGTACGTCGCAGTCAACGACTCTCGAACTGCTTAAGTTCCGGCCATATGCTGCGCATCTGCCAGACCTTCAGCGAACGCAGCTGCGCGGGCCGGCCACGCGAGAAGAGCGCGAGGCCGCGGCTGTCCTCCCGTTCGGGATAGACGCGCAGGGTCAGACACTGTCTGTCGTTGGCGAAGACCTCGATGATGCTGCGGTCGATGAAGATGCGCAGATGCAGCGCCTCGTCCGCCGCCAGCGTCAGCGGCCCGGTCTCCGGCGGGCGCGGATGCACGTCCGCCGCCAGCGAGCTGCGCGCCGGGTCGATCTGCAGCCAGCCCGGGTTGGCGTGGCGGCCATACTGCCAGGGGTACCAGGAGACGCGCGTCTCTTCCGCGCCGTCCGGCGAGCGCAGCACCTTCAGGCCGAACTCCAGCGCGTCGCCCGGCTCGATGACGGCCTCGATCTCGATGGCCTGGCCGCCGATGCCATCCAGCAGCAACTCTTCATTGACTGGAATCTCCAGCGGCCCGCGTTGCTGTTCGTCGAAACGCAGCGCATTCAGCTCGGGCACCGGCGCCATGCGCAGCGTGTTGTCCTCCGCCAGCCAGTAATGCCGCGGCAGGGTCATGACGTCGTTCCAGTCGCGGTGCTCGCGGGCTTCCTTGACGTTGAACAGTCCCAGGTAACGCCCGGAGGTATCGATGGTGGCGGTGGGCGCGTGCAGGCTGCCGATGGTCCAGGGGCCGTAGTTCATGCGGCCATGCGTCTCGGGCGTGAAGCGATGCGTCGTCTTGTCATAATGGCCGATGTAGTAGCGGCCGGCGCGCTTGTGGCTGAAGAGCAGCAGCATGTGACGGTCGTTGCCGATCGGCCAGAAGTTGGGCACGGCCATGTCTTCGCCTGGTTCGGCCAGCACGTCGTCGGCCACCATTGGCCCCAGCCACTCCCATTCGGCCAGGTCCTTTGAGTAAAAGATGTGGTCGACGCCGCGGCAATCGACGCCGCGCGAGCCGTCCATGTAGACGCCGGAGAGCGAATAGTAGCCGTCGTCTTCCTTCCAGATGCAGGGATCGAAGATGAGGTAGTCGCCGTCAAGCCCGAGGGAGTCGCCGCTGTTGTCGGGGTCGGTTACACCGGGGATGACCGGGTTGTTCGGGTGGCGTTCCCAGTTGAGCAGCAGCGGGTCGCTGGCCATGGCGACGGCGTTGCCGGCGAAGCGACCGTGGTAGATGGCGATCACACGATCGTCCTCGACCAGGGTCTGGCCGCTACAGCAATGGTACTCGCCCTCCGCCGGATGGAGCGCGATCGGCAGGTCGCGCCAGTTGACCAGGTCGTCGCTGACCGTGTGGCCCCAGCATATGCCTGGGTCCTGCGGCTGGAAGCCCCCCGGCGGCAGGCCGACAGGCAGATACTGGTAGAAGAGATGATAGCGACCCTGCCACTGGCACAGGCCGTTGGGGTCGTTCATGTACTTGCCCGGCGGCGAGAAGTGGTAGAGCGGGCGCGCCGGGTCATCCGCCAGGCGCTCGCGCGCGGCAGTGTAGCCCAGCAGCTCCCCGTCCGTCGCCAGGGCCTGCTCCTGCGCCTCCAGCGTCAAGGGGTACTGCGCGCCTGTGGCCATCGCGGACCTCCTTCTTGCGTTCGCAGGTCTCAGCAACCCTCGAACTGCTTCAGCTCCGGCCAGACGCTGCGCATCTGCCAGGCGCTGAGCGAACGTAACTGCGCCGCGCCGCCGCGCGCAAAGAGTGTCACGCCCGCGCTGTCCACGCGCGAGGGATAAACGCGCAGGGTCAGGCACTGTTTGTCGTTGGCGAAGACCTCGATGATGCTGCGGTCGATGAAGATGCGTAAATGCAGCGCCTCGTCCGCCGCCAGCTCCAGCGGCCCCTGCTCCGGTGGCCGGCCGTGTACGTCGCTCCCCAGCGAGGATTGCGAGGTGTCGATCTGCAGCCAGCCGGGGTTGGCGCGGCGGTCATGTAGTGGCGCATAGAAGGAGATGCGCGTCTGCTCCGCGCCATCCGGCGAGCGCAGCACCGTGAAGCCGACCTCGCGCGCCTCGCCCGGCTTGATGACGGCCTCGATCTCGATGGCCGTGCCGCTGACGTTCTCTAGCACTTGTTCGCTGTTGGCCGCAATCTCCTGCGCAGCGACCTGCGTTTCGTCGAAACGCTGGCCCTCCAGCTCGGGCACCGGCGCCATACGCAGGCTGTTGTCTTCCGCCAGCCAGTAATGGCGCGGCAGCGACATGATGTCGTTCCAGCCGCGCCGGTCCCGGCCCTCCTTGACGTTGAAGATGCCCAGATAACGGCCCGACGCGTCGATGGTGGCCGAGGGCGCGTGCAGGCTGCCGATTCTTATGGGACCGTAGTTCATGCGCCCGTGCGTCTCGGGCGTGAAGCGGTGCGTCTCCTGGTCATAGGTACCGATGTAGTAGCGGCCGGCGCGTTTGTGGCTGAAGAGCAGCAACATGTGTTTGTCATCGCTGATCGGCCAGAAGTTGGGCACGGCCATGTCCTCGCCCGGCTCGGCCAGTTGATCGTCGGTCACCAGCGGCCCCAGGTAGGTCCAGTCGCCCAGGTCCTTCGAATGAAAGAGATGGTCCACACCCAGGGCGTCGACGCCGCGCGTGCCGCCAAAGGCGCCGTCCATGAAGGTGCCCGAGACGGAATAGTAGCCGTCGTCTTCCTTCCAGATGCAGGGGTCGAAGATGCGATATTTGCCGTTTCCGCCAACCACGTCGACGCGACCACCGCCAGGGCGTTCGCGCAGTTCGCCGGGGATGACCGGGTTATCGGGGTGCATTTTCCAGTTGAGCAGCAGCGGGTCGGAGGTCGTGGCGATGCCGTTGCCGGCGTAGGTGCCATGATACATGGCGATGACCCGGTCATCCTCGACCAGGGTCTGGCCGCTGTAACAGTCGCGCTCGACGTCCGGGTACAGCGCGATCGGCAGGTCGCGCCAGTTGACCAGGTCGTCACTGACCGCGTGGCCCCAGCAAACGGGTTCACGCAGTCCGGGTTCGATACTACCCCGCGGCACGAACTGGTAGAAGAGATGGAAGCGCCCCTGCCACTGGCACAGGCCGTTGGGGTCGTTCAACAGGTTGCAGGGCGGCGAGAAGTGGTAGAGCGGGCGCGCCGGATCGTCGGCCAGGCGCTCGCGCCCGGCGACGTAGCCCAGCACCTCCTCGTCGCTCTGCAGGGCCTTGAGTTGTTCTTCCAGCGAATCCGGGAACTGTCGCGGGCCGGTCATCAGGCTAATCCTCTCTATGAGTAAATAATAAAAGTGGCGAGGACCCGCTTCGGCCCGTCGTCGCGTTCAGCGACCCTCGAACTGCTTTAACTCCGGCCAGACGCTGCGCATCTGCCAGGCGCTGAGCGAACGCAACTGCGCCGCGCCACCGCGGGCGAACAGCGTCACGCCTGCGCTGTCCGCGCGCGAGGGATAGACGCGCAGGGTCAGACACTGTTTGTCGTTGGCGAAGACTTCGATGATGCTGCGGTCGATAAAGATGCGTAAATGCAGCGCCTCGTCCGCCGCCAGTTCCAGCGGCCCCTGCTCCGGCGGCCGGCCGTGTACGTCGCTCCCCAGCGAGGACTGCGACGTGTCGATCTGCAGCCAGCCGGGGTTGGCGCGGCGGCCCTGCAGCGCCGTGAAGAAGGAGATGCGCGTCTGCTCCGCGCCATCCGGCGAGCGCAGCACGCTGAAGCCGACCTCGCGCGCCTCGCCCGGCTCAATGACGGCCTCAATCTCGATGGCCTGGCCGCTGACCTTCTCCAGCAACTGCTCGCTGTTGGCCGGGATTTCCTGCGCCGCGACCTGCTCTTCGTCGAAGCGCTGCCCTTCAAGTTCGGGCACCGGCGCCATGCGCAGCGTGTTGTCTTCCGCCAGCCAGTAATGGCGCGGCAGCGACATGATGTCATTCCAGCCGCGGAAATCGCGGCCTTCCTTGATGTTGAAAATGCCGAGGTAGCGACCCGAGGCGTCGACGGTGGCCGAGGGCGCGTGCAGGCTGCCGACCGTCCACGGGCCGTAGTTCATGCGGCCATGCGTCTCGGGTGTGAAGCGATGCGTCGTCTGGTCGTAAGTGCCGATATAGTAGCGGCCGGCGCGCTTGTGGCTGAAGAGCAGCAACATGTGCTTGTCGTCACTGATGGGCCAGAAGTTGGGCACGGCCATGTCCTCGCCCGGTTCGGCCAGTTGGTCATCGGTCACCAGCGGCCCCAGGTAGGTCCAGTTGCCCAGGTCCTTCGAATGAAACAAATGGTCCACACCCAGGGCGTTGACGCTGCGCGTGCCACCGAAGGGCCCGTCCATGTAGGTACCGGAGATGGAATAGTAGCCGTCGGCTTCCTTCCAGATGCAGGGATCGAAGACGCGGTATTTGCCGTTTTCGGCGACCACCTCGTCACCGCCACCGCCACCAAGCCCCTGCGGATCGCCGGGGATGACCGGGTTGTCCGGGTGCTTCTGCCAGTTGATCAGCAGCGGATCGGAGGCCGTGGCGATGCCGTTGCCGGCGCGCGTGCCGTGATAGATGGCGATCACGCGATCGTCCTCGACCAGGGTCTGGCCGCTGTAGCAGTCGCGCTCCACGTCCGGGTGCAGCGCGATCGGCAGGTCGCGCCAGTTGACCAGGTCGTCGCTGACCGCGTGGCCCCAGCAAACGCCCTGTTTGCGATCCGCGGTCAGTAGCTCGCCGCCGGGCAGGTACTGGAAGAAGAGATGGAATCGTCCCTGCCATTCGCAGAGGCCGTTGGGATCGTTCATGAAGTGGAGGGGCGGCGAGAAATGATAGAGTGGACGCGCCGGGTCGGCGGCCAGGCGCTCGCGCCCGGCGATGTAGCCCAGCACCTCCCCGTCGCTCTCCATGGCCTTGAGTTGCGCTTCCAGTGAATCAGGGAACTGTCGCGGGCCGGCCATGTGGCTAATCCTGTCTTGTGTGCAAAATAAAAAAAGCGGCGCGGGCCTGCTTCAGCCCGTCGCCACGTCCAGCTCCAGTGCGAGCACTTCGCCGTCGGAGAGCGCCACGTGCAGCTGCGCGCCCTGCGCCAGCAGCGCCAGGCCGGTCTGACCCGGGAAGTGGCGCAGCGTCTGCCACGATGCGCCCCCGTCGCCAGAAAGCAGCAGATGTTCGTCCAGCACCAGCGCCAGGCCTTGCGCCGTGCTGGCCATGGCGTTCACTGCCTCGCCATCAACCGGCAGCGCCACGGCCTGCCAGCTTGCGCCACCGTCGCGGGTCACCTGCAGGCCATGCTCCTCGGTGCCGGCGTAGAGCGTCTGGTCAGACGCGAAGTCCGGCGAGAGTTGCAAACTGATGACCGGCGCGAGATCCATCGGGAAGGGCAGCGCGCGCCAGGCGCGGCCGCCGTTGCGGCTGCGGAAGATGCCGCTCTCCGTGCCGGCGAAGGCCAGCTCCGGCGTGGCCCAGGCGAGGGCGTTGACGTTGAGGTCGATGAGGCCAAAGTTCCACCCGCGCCACGAGACGCCGCGGTCGGTGGAGGCGAAAATGCCGTCCTCGGCGCTGGCGGCCAGCAAGGCGCCGTCCTCTTCAAAGGCCGGCGAGAGCGCCAGCGCCACCACCAGCGGCGGCGGATTGCTCAGCGCGGCGGCGAACCAGGCCCCGCCACCATCGCTGGAACGCAGCACGCCGCCGTTGATGCCGGCGAAGACGCTGCGGCCCTGGGCGGCCAGCGACGTGGTCGCCACCGGCCCTTCTGCATCCAGTTCCGTACCGGCTTCTTCCCAGCTGACGCCGCCGTCCGGCGAGCGGTAGAGGCCGCCGGCGCGCCCGGCGAAGAGTTTCCCGTCGCTTGCGGCCAGCGCGAAGGTCGTCTGGTTTTCCAGTGTCGTTTCTGCCATGTCCATCATACCGGCTCCCCGATCAGCTCCGGCGCGCGGTGATGCACCAGCACGTCGATCGTCAGCGCCAGGGCGGCGGTGGCGATGGCGTTGCGCGTGGAACGCTTGACCACGGCCGCACAATCCAGAATGCCGACCTCCTTCAGGTCCACCACCTCTCCGGCCAGTACGTCAAATCCTGAACCCGGCGGGGCAAAGGACAGTTTGGCCATCACCTCGCTGGCATCATGGCCCGCGTTCTCGTAGATGGTGCGCGTCGGCGTCGCCAGCGCCGTCAGCAGGATGCCGATGGCCGCGCGTTCGTCCGCTTCCGTCGCCGCAGCCAGACGTTCCTCCAGCATGGGGCGCGCGTTTATCAGCGCCAGGCCGCAACCCGGCAGCACACCCTCGCGCAGCGCCATGCGCACGGAGCTGGCCGCGCGCTCCGCCAGGCTCTTGCGGATCTCGATCTCCGGCTCGGTCGAGCCGCCAACCCACAGCGTGGCCGAGCCGCCCATCAGCTTGCCGATACGCGCCTCCAGACGCTCGCGCTCTTCCTTGTCTTCCTCGCTGCGGAAACGCTCTTCCAGTCGCAGCAAATGGGTGCGTAACTGACGTGGATTGCCGCGCGGGCCGTGCAGACCGAACTGGTGCGCCGTGGCCCACAGGCGGCGTACGCGGCCGAAATGCGCCGGCGTCACCGCGGCGAGCCTGTCGCCCATCACCTTGAGCATGGGCTTCGCGTCGGTGAGCACCGCCAGGTCCTCGATGGCGGCGTTGCGGAGATCGGGGTTGGGGTCGGGAATCTTGATAGCCAGCGCCTGGAACTTGCCTGGCCGGTTGGCCGCATGCACCAGCGACATGGCCGCCTCGTTCATGCCCCGCGCAAAGATCACCAGTGACTTGATCTTTGCGTCCACCGCGGTCTCGATCACCGGGAACAGTTCGCGCGGGTCCTCAATGGTGAAATCGCAGATGAAGACATGGGGGTCCAGCAATTCGGCGCGCTTCACCACCTGGTCGTTCATCAGTACGCGCGAGAACAGGCCGCTGTTGAAGTAAATCCCCTCGACGTACTCGCGACGCAGCCCGCGTGTATTGTCCTTGCGGATGTCCAGCTGGCCGTATTCGCCAATGACGTCGAAGATTTCGCCCATCATCTCGGCCATCGGCGGGTCATGCGACAGCGACTCGGCGATCCGCGCGTAGTCTTCGCGGCTCTCGATGGCGAAAGTCTGGCGCTCCAGTTCAGCCAGCACCAGCGGCAGCAGCTTTTCGAGGTGATAACGCAGGCGCATGCCATTGCCGCCCGCGGCGATGTAGCGCAGGCCGGCCTTGTAAATGGCCTCGAAAAGCACCGTGGCCGTGGCCGTGCCGTCGCCGATCGCGTCATGCTGCCGGCAAACCATGGCGCGCAACAACATGGCGCCCATGTCCTCGCTGCTGTTCTTCAGCTCGATGATGCGCCGCGCGATCACGCCGCCGCTGTCCAGCAACTCCGGCCGGCCCTTCTCCTTCGTGATGTAATCGATGGCGACCGTGCCGGCGGAAGGGCCCAGCGTGGGGCGGATCGCGCCGGCCAGCTGGCTGATACCGTCGCGCAGGGCGTTGCTGGTGTGCGGTTGAAAGATCACGCGCGGCGTGCCCTTGCCTTTCAGGCCCTCGCCTTTCTTGCCCTGCATGATGCTCATGGCGTTGTCCATCAGGTGCCGCTCCCTTTCGTTCGCATCAATCCTCCGTCCCCCTGCAAGAAATTTCAGCCGGCCGCACAGCTGACGTCACTGAAAGTCGCCTGGCCCTCGTTGACGAAGAGGCCCCAGGCGCCCGCCTCATGATCGTACATGCGGCAGGTCAGCGCCACCTCGTCGTTGGCATAGATGACCACCACGCTGCCCTCGATCAGCACGCGCAAGTCCAGTTGCTCGCATTTGCCCAGCGGCCGCTCCAGTATGAAGGGCTCGTCGCCCGGGCGCGGCCAGCGGTCAAACACCAGGCGGCGCGCCGCCGGTTCCCAGCGCACCTGATAGTAATTCTCAAGCGCCACGTCCGTGCGCAGCAGCAGGCCGCAGGAACGCGTCTGCGCGTCGCAGCAAATGCTAGCGGACAGCGCTGCGACCGGCGGCAGCTGGCCCAGCGTGGCCGCGGAGAAGCCGTCGCCGTAGGCCGCGCGGTACTTGCCGTCGGCCAGATTCCAGGTACCGAACAATGGCTCGAAGCTCGTCGCGCGCGGCTCGCTGAAGCGCTCCAGCAGGGCCGGCACGGGCTTCACGCCCAGCTGGTCCGTGACCTCGTGCACGACCATGTCGCCGCCCCATTCCCACTTGCCGCTGTCCGCGTTGCCTTCGCGCGTGGGGTCCCAGGCGAAGACGAAGCGGCGTGTTCCATCACCGGCGGTCTTGGCGGCGTAGTAGGCGCGGCCATCGAAGCCGTCGTTGTGCGGCGCGCGCCACGGGCCGGCCAGCGAATCGCTGACGCGGAAGTGGGTGATGTTACGCTCGCTGAAGGTGGAATAGACCAGCACCCACTGGCCGTTGTGGCGGAAGAGATCGGGGCATTCGTGCGTGAAGTAGAGGCGCGGCGCCCAGAAGGGCGGCTGCACCGTCCACTCCAGTAAATCGGGCGAGGTCATCAGCGCCAGACAGCCGCGCCGGTTCACCGGCCCCTCCAGTTCGCGCGCCGCCAGCAACATCCAGTACTCGCCGGCCTCCTCGTTCCAGAAGGGGAAGGGATCGCGCCAGTCAAGCGCCTCGTACCAGCGCGGGTCGGCCACGATGAGCGGGTTGCGCTCGTCCTTGTGCCAGCTGCGCAGGTCCTCACTGGTGGCCAGGCAGACGGTCTGCGGCTTGTCCCGGCCGGCGAAGCCCGTATAAAACATGTAGAACAGGCCGTCCTTCTCGATGAGCGAGCCGGTGAAGCAGCTGATTTCGTCGGCGTCGCCGGGCCTGCCGCCAGGGCCGATAGCCTCCGGCCATTCCTCCCAGTGCGCCAGATCGCGCGAGACCAGATGCGCCCATGGCGTGTGGAAGGCGCCCTCGCGCCGCGGCGGCAGCGGCGCCTTCAGGTAGAAGGCGTGGTACAGCCCCTGCCAGTAAAACGGGATGACATCGCCGACGATGCCGTCGGCGGGTCGATGGAACATACTCATGTCGCGCTCCCTGGCTTCAGCTCAGCCCTTGATGCCGCCCATCATCAGGCCTTCCAGCAGATAGCGCTGGCCGAAGATGTAAATCACGATGACCGGGATCACGCTCAGCACAATGCCGGCGAAGACGACCGAAATGCTGCCGGTGCTCCATTCGCCCTGCAACTCGACGATGCCCATGGTGATCGGCATGGCGTGCTGCGAGTTGATGAAGACCAGCGGCGTGAAGTAATCGTTCCAGCGGCCGTTGAAGGTCAGGATGCTGAGGATGGCGATGCCCGGCGCGGCCAGCGGCAGGTAGATGCGGCGGAAGATCTGCCACTGGTTGGCGCCATCAATAATCGCCGACTCCTCATAATCAGCCGGAATCTGGCGGAAGTACTGGCGCAGCAGGAAAGTGCCGAAGGCCGTGAACAGCGAGGGGACGACCAGCGACCAGATGGTGTTGACCAGGTTCAGGTATTTGACGCCCATCAGGATGTAGACCGGGATGATGGTCATCTGACCCGGCACCATCATCGTCGAGAGCACCACCCAGAACAGCGCGTCGCGGCCGCGGAACTGCAGGCGCGCGAAGGCGTAGCCCGCCAGCGCGGCCGTCACCGCAGTGCCCAGCACGGCGCCACCGGCGTAGACGAAGCTGTTCTTGGTCATGTTCAGGAAGGGGATGGAATCGAAGACGTCCTGATAGTTGCTGAAATCAAAGTCGAAATGTATCCACACCGGCGGCACGGTGAAGGAATCCCGCAGCGTGCGGAAGGAGGTCGCGATCACCCACATCAGCGGCATCAGCGTCAAAATGCCGATGGCAATCAGGAAGGCCATCTGGAGCCAGTGGCCCCATGGCCTGTCCAGCGGGTTGACGGTGTGCCGTTCTATGACGGGAGTCGTGGATGTGCTGGTCATTGGCTGCCCCTACCCGTAGAAGACCCAGCGCCGGCTGAGCAGAAACTGGAGACCGGTGACGATCAGGATGGCGGTGAACAGGGTGATGGCGATCGAGGAGCCGTAGCCGAACTCCTGTTCCTTGAAGGCCACCTCGTACATGTACATCACGGCCGTGCGGCTGCCATCGCCCGGTCCGCCGCGCGTCATGATCTGGGGTTCGTCGAAGATCTGCATGGCGCGGATGACGTCGGTCACCGTGGCGAAAAGGATGGTTGGGCTGATCAATGGCAGCGTCACCGTCCACAGGCGGCGCCAGCCCTGCGCTCCGTCCACGTCGGCCGCGTCCAGAATTTCCCGCGGGAGATTGGTGACCCCGCCGAGATAAATGATGAAAGTAAAGCCCAGATGCTTCCAGACGGCGGTGATGATGATGGTCCACATCACCGTTTTGGCGGACGTCATCCAGGGCACGCGCTCGATGCCGATCAGGCCCAGGTAATAGTTGATGGGGCCGAACTCGCGCTGGAAGAGATAGGACAGCGTTACCCCGACGGCCGCGCCGGACATCAGCACCGGCAGGAACCAGGAGGTGCGCAGGAAGTAGGCGAGTTTACGGCTGCGTATATTGGTGACGCCCAGCGCCAGCGCCACGGCCAGCACCTGGGTGATGACTACCGTGCCCACCACCAGCATCATGGTGTTGCCATAAATGCCGGGCAGGCGTGAATCCGTCAGCAGGCGCTGGAAGTTGGCGATGCCGGTGGGATCCGGCGGTTTGAAAATGTTCCAGCGATAAAAGCTGAGGCCAAAGGAAACAAGCATCGGGCCGACGACGAAGACTGCCAGGCCGATGAAAGTCGGTAGCAAAAACAAATAACCGAGGATGGCGCGCTGGCGCTGCACCCCCTTAAAGGTGTCCGCCCGGAACCAGCCGAGCAGGCTGCCCCGTCGCTCTCTGGTTTCAATGCTCTCGCTGGCCATAAATATATCCTGTTGGTTTGTGTGAGGGGGAGCCATAAGCGGCTCCCCCTGTTGTTGCACGATCCGCCGTAGCGGACGTGAGAACTAGCGGGTGCGGGCGAAGAGCGTTACCAGCTCCGCCTGCGCCTGGTCCATCGCTTCCTGCGCCGACATCTCGCCGGAAACGGCCAGACCAGTGAAACGGGTATGAATGTTGGTGACGGCGTTGGCTTCCGGCGGCGCCGGGATCGGGCCCGTATCGGGACGATCCAGCGTGTCGTAGAAGACACGCCAGTTGGCCGGGCCGCTGGGCGCGTAGGACTCTTCGCTGGCCATCGAACGACGCACCGGCGTGGTCCTCATCAAGGGGCGGTAACGGTCCTTGAGGCTGAGCATCTGCTCCCGCTTGACGGAGAACTTGAGCAGGTTCCACATGGCATCGGGGTTGGGGCTGCCGGTGAAAATCCAGTTGCCGCCGACGCCCAGCTGGTGCCGCTGCGATTTCCACTGCGGCCAGAACTGCACGTCGAAGGTGCCCTTCTCCATGCCGGCGTTGATCAGACCACCGGCCCAGAAACCGCCCGCGGGCGTCATCGCCAGTTTGTCAGAGACATAGAGACCCTGCAGCGAGGAACCGCCGCCCATCTCAATGCCAGGCGCCAGCCCGTCGGCGGTCAGCGAGACGACGTACTCCAGCGCCTCGACAACGTTGGGGTGGTTGGCGTTGGGCTCCGGCCAGCGGAAACCGCCGCCGCGATGCGACACCGTGTCGTTGTCCGAATAGAAGGTCTCCCAGAACCATTCACCACCTGGCGCGCGCTCCTCGGTCAGGAAGTTGCTGTCGTTGACGAAGTACCACGGGCCCCAGCTGCCCCACAGACGGTTCGTCCAGGCGTAGCCGAAGGTCTCCTCGCCACCGACGTTGGTGGTGGCCACGGCGTACTCGTGGAAGTCGTCCTTGGTCCAGTCCGCCGGCGGCACTTCCAGGCCCGCCTTCTCCAGCACGTTCAGGTTGAAGTACATGTTGGGCGCGTTGCAGCCATCGGGCAACTGGTAGAGGTCGCCCTCCCACAGCATGGTCTCGGGCAGGATCGGCGCCATGTCATCGAAGTACTCGGCCAGTTCGTCGGCCGCGTCCTTGACGCGATCGGTGAGCACCGCGGCCACCCCCTGGCCGGCGTAAAGCACCGTGGCCTCGGTCGCGGCGTAGCCCGCGTCCAGCGGCTGACCGGCGGCCAGCAGCGAGAGGATCTTCGAGGCCGTTTCCTCGTGGTCGATGCCGGTGATGCTGAGGAACTCAATTTCCACCGGTACATCGGCGATCTCGTTGTAATTGTCGACGACCGGCGCCCAGCGCTCCTCGTTCTGCGACCAGCGGATCTGGATGGCATCCTGCGCGGGTACCGCGGCAGGCGTCAGGCCAGCCACCAGCCCGACCGCGCCGGCGGCCGTGCCCTTCAGCATGTCACGACGACTCAGATTGTTACTCATTTTCTCTCCTCTATAACCTTTCTTGCGACACAGGTACGGCCAAACCACTGTGTTTCTTCGCTCTCGTCCGGCGCACCTCCCCGATAGTTCTTCACAATTGCGAAGCGTAGCATAACAAGCTCGCCCCCGTTGCGCAAGTTTGCCAGCGGGCATATTGGACTGCATGCTGTCGCGCATCCCGCTGCACTCACCCGCGCGCGACTCTCGCCAGCGCAAGGACACTGACCGTTCCTTGCGCCGGCCCTGCCGGCTATCGATTGATCTGGTTGGTTTAAAGTGAAGGGGGAGCCATGACTGGCTCCCCCTGTTGCTGCACGATCCGCTGCAGCGGCTGCGCTTACGAGCCGCGGGTGCGGGCGAAGAGCGTTACCAGCTCCGCCTGTGCCTGGTCCATGGCTTCCTGCGGCGAGAGCTCGCCGGAGAGGGCCAGTCCGGTGTAACGCGTGTGGATGCCGGTGACGGCGTTGGCTTCCGGCGGCGCCGGGATCGGGCCCGTGTCCGGCCGGTCCACCGTGTCATAGAAGACATGCCAGTTGGCCGGGCCGCTGGGCGCGTAGGCCTCCGCGTTGGCCATCGAACGACGCACCGGTGTGGTCCGCATCAGGGGACGGAACATGTCCTTGAACATGAGCATGGACTCGGTCCTGATCGAGAACTTGAGCAGTTCCCACATGCGGTCGGGGTTCTGGCTGCCGGTGAAAATCCAGCGGCCGCCGACGCCCAGCTGGTGCCGCTGCGACTTCCATACCGGCCAGAACTGCACGTCGAACATGCCCTTTTCCATGCCGGCGTTGATCAGGCCACCGGCCCAGAAGCCGCCGGCCGGCGTCATGCCCAGTTTGTCGCCGACGAAGATGCCTTGCAGCTCGGCACCACCGCCCATCGAAATGCCCGGCGCCTTGCCCTGTTCGGTCAGCGACACGACGTACTCCAGCGCCTCGACCATGTTGGGGTGATTGGCGTTGGGCGCCGGCCAGCGGAAACCGCCGCCGCGATGCGCCACGTTGTCGCTATCCGCGTAGAAGGTCTCCCAGAACCATTCGCCGCCGGGCGAGCGTTCCTCGGTCAGGAAGTTGGTGTCGTTGACGAAGTACCACGGGCCCCAGCTGCCCCAGAGGCGGTTGACCCAGGAATAGCCGAAGGTCTCCTCGCCACCGACGTTGGTCAGGGCCGTGCACATCTCGTCGAAGTCATCCCTGGTCCAGTCCGCCCCCGGCATTTCAAGGCCCGCCTTCTCCAGCAGGTTTGTGTTGAAGTACATGTTGGGTGCATTGAAACGCGCGGGCAACTCGTAGATGTTGCCTTCCCACAGCATGGTCTCGGGCAGGATCGGCGCCATGTCCGAGAAGTATTCGGCCAGCTCGTCTTGCGCATCCAGCACGCGCTCGGTGAGCGACGAGGCGACGCCCTGGCCGGCGTAAAGCACGGTCGCCTCGGTCGCGGCGTAGCCCGCGTCCAGCGGCTGCCCGGAGGCCAGCAGCGACAGGATCTTGGCGGCGACCTCTTCATGGTCGATACCGCTGATGTTGAGGAACTCAACCTCCGTGCCGGGGAACAGTTCGGCAAAGGCTTCAACCACCGGCGTCCAGCGCGCCTCGTTCTCCGAGAAGCGCAGTTGCACGACATCCTGCGATGGCGCCGAGGCCAGGGCCGCGCCAGGCGCGAGTCCCGCTGCCAGCCCGACTGCGCCGGCGGCCGTGCCCTTCAGCATGTCACGACGACTCAGATTGTGGTTCATTTTCCCTCTCCTCAAACTCTATTTCGATCGTGTGGTTCTATTACTACTTTCCGTGCCGCTTTGCTGTCGGCGCACCTCCCCTGTTCTCACATGTGCAACCCAGTGTAACACCCCCCCTCATATTATACCAACTCTCCTGCGTGCATGGTTGTCTACATGCTGTCGCGCATCCCGCTGCATTCACCTGCGCGTGCACTCTCGCCGCAGCGCGGACCTGACTCGTTCCTTGCGCTGGTCCTGCCGGCTATCGATTGATCTGGCTGGTTAATGTGAAGGGGGAGCCATGAGCGGCTCCCCCTGTTGCTACACGATCCGCCGCAGCGACTGTGCTTACGAGCCGCGGCTGCGGGCCAAGAGCGCTTCCAGCTCCACCTGCGCCTGGTCCAGCGCGGCCTGCGGCGATATCTCGCCGGACATGGCCAGACCGATGGCGCGATTGTGGATGCCGGTCATGCCACTGGCTTCCGGCGGCGACGGGATCGGGTAGGTGTCCGGCCGGTCGATCGTGTCGTAGAAGACCTTCCAGTTGGCCGGGCCGCTGGGCTCATAGGCCGACTCCTCGACCATCGAGCGACGCACCGGTGTGGTCGACATCACCGGACGGTAGCGGCCCTTAAGGGAGAGCATCTGTTCTGTCCTGACGGAGAACTTGAGCAGTTCCCACATGCGGTCGACGGCCATTGCCGGTGCTGAAGCTGGAGAGCCAGTTGCCGCCGACGCCCAGCTGGTGCCGCTGCGACTTCCACTTCGGCCAGTACTGCACGTCAAATTCGCCCTTCTCCATCCCGTTGTTGTGCAAGCCACCGGCCCAGAAGCCGCCGGCCGGCGTCATGGCAATCCTGTCGGAGAGGAAGAGGCCACTCAGCGACTGACCGCCGCCCAGTTCGATGCCCGGCGCCAGGCCGTCGGCGGTCAGCGAGACGACGAACTCCAGCGCCTCGACCATCAAGGGGTCGTTGGCGTTGGCCTCGGGCCAGCGGAAGCCGCCGCCGCGGTGACCCACGTCGTCGTTGTCCGCGTAGAAAGTCTCCCAGAGCCACTCGCCACCCGGCGCGCGTTCCTCGGTCAGGAAGTTGGTATCGTTGACGTAGTGCCACGGGCCCCAGCTGCCCCAGATGCGGATGGGCCAGCCGTAGCCGAAGGTCTCCTCGCCACCGACGTTGGTCGTGGCCTTGGCATACTCAACGAAGTCGTCCTTGGTCCAGTCCGCCGGCGGCATGTCCAGGCCCGCCTTGTTCAGCATGTTCACGTTTATGAACATGTTGGGCGCGTTGCAACCATCCGGCAACTCGTAGAGGTCGCCTTCCCACAGCATGGTCTCGGGCAGGATCGGCGCCATGTCCGAGAAGTACTCGGCCAGTTCGTCCTTCGCATCCAGCACGCGCTCGCTGAGCGGGGCGGCGATGCCCTCGCCGGCGTAGAGCGCGGTCACCTCGGTCGAGGCCTTGCCCGCGTCCAGCGGCTGCCCGGAGGCCAGCAGCGTCAGGGTCTTGCTGGCGACCTCTTCATCGTCGATGCCGCTGACGTTGATGAACTCGACCTCGGTGCCGGGGAACAGCTCCTTGAAGTTCTCAACTACCGGCGTCCAGGCCTTTATCCGCTGATGGAAACGCAGTGTCACGACATCATCCTGCGCGGGCACCGCGCCAGGCGCGAGTCCCGCAGCCAGCCCGACCGCGCCGGCGGCCGTGCCCTTCAGCATGTCACGACGACTCAATTTCTGGTTCATTTTTCTTCTCTCCCCAATCTCTATTCGATCGCGTAGATCTATGACTACTGCTACGGAACGGACCGCATTGCTGTCGCTGCACCTCCCCTGGTCGTCACATGCGCAACAATATCTTAACCTCCCCCCCTCGTTTTGCAAACTGACCAATGGGTATAGTGGCTCCATGCTGACCCGCTACCCGCTGCTTTCCTCCTGGCGCAGTGTTCTGGCCGTCGCCTGGACTCTCCTCGTCTGCCTGCTCCTCCTGCAACCCGGCAGGGACCCGCTCATCGGTCCCGCCGCCGCGGGCGACCACAGCCCGTCCGTCGTCCTGCTGCTCAACCTCGGCCACTTCGTCTGCTTCGCCGTGATGACCTGGTTGTGGTGGCGCGCGCTCGCGCAGATCCGGCCCGCGCTGCGCATCGCCCTGGCCTGCGGGCTGCTGACCGAGCTGGCCCAGACCTTCGTGCCGGACCGTGGCCTCTCGGCGCTGGATCTGGCGCTCAACGCGGGCGGGGCATTGCTCGTCGCCCTCTGGCTGCGCCGCCGCGCAACGTAAATTGTCAGGCGTGCTGCATCAGGATGCCGCCCAGCAGCGCAATCGAGACACAGACCACCACCAGGCCGGCCAGCGGCGTGCCCAGCAGCATCGAGGCCACCAGTGCGATGCCGAAACTGGCCGCGGTGCCCAGCAGCCGCGTCTGCAGCTCGCGCGTGGCAGTCATCGCCGCCGCGCCGCACAGCGCCAGCAGCAGGCCCAGCAGCGGGATGTAGACGGCGCCCGTCAGCAGCAGCAGGGGCGGCAGGGGCTGCAGGAACCAGCTGATCAGCGCGCCGACCACCAGGAAGCCCAGCGGCAACAGCACGTCAGCGAAGAAGATCTGAAAGCCGTCGAGCGGCAGGAACTGGCGCAGGAAGGGCTCCTGCACGTCGCGGCGGAAGGTGTAGTGCAGGCCCACCGGCGGCGCGATGCCGGCGATCAACAACCAGCCAATCCACAGCGGGGCAGGCAACTCGTTGACCAGGATCAACGCCGCCGCCCAGGTCATGCCTGCACCCCACAGCGCGTTGATCAGCATCAGCGAGGGGTGGCGCAGGCCGGCAATGGCCGAGCGGATGAACATGGCGCGCCGGCCGTAAACGCGCGGCATGCGCAAACGCGGCCGCTGACCGGCGCGCGCCTCCTGCATGCGGATGCGCAGCTGCAAATCCGGCATGCGCCAGGCGAGCAGACCCAGCGCGGCCAGGCGCGCGTACACCGCGCTCTCGTCCGCCGCCTGCATCATGTTGATGCGCGCGCCGAACAGCACGAAGGTGGACACCAGCCCCGCCGCCATCAAGGCAATCGCCGCCAGCGCCCAGAGCGGCGCCATGTCATAGAGACTCAACACCAGCAGGCGCCCCGGCCACAGCAGCTGGTCCGGCGCCACTTGCGCCAGCCCTACCAGCAGCAGCGGCGTCAGCCACAGCCCCGGCCAGCCGCTGACCCGCGGATACACCAGGCGCAGGATGCCCAGCAACCACGCCAGCGACCAGGTCAGCACCACCAGCAGCGCGACCACCAGTACCACGCGCAGGCTGTCCGCCGCCCTGGCAGGCGCGACCGGGCCGCGCAGCAGCACGGTCAGCAAGCCCCAGATGGCGCCGAAGACGATGCTGCGCGTCACCACCTGGCGGATGAAGCCCGGCAGCACCGGCACCGAACGCGCCAGCGGCGAGCCCACGATCCAGGCCATGTCGGCGAAGCTGAGCTTGAGCGGCGTGCTGCGCAGCGAGGCCATCATGGCCCACACCTGCAGCAACAACACGGCCAGCGGGATGCGCTGCAGAAAGTCCGCCAGGCCCTGCCGCTCGAGCGATTGCCCGAGGGCGCTGGCGCCTTCGTAGCCCCAGGCCCACATGGCGAAAAACCAGATCGAGCCGATGCCCAGCAGATACAGCACGTAGACGCGCTGCATCCACGAGCGCGCCTGCGAGTCGTAGCCCAGCAGGCGCAACCAGTAGACCGCGCCGGAGCGAAACTGGCGCCAGCGCAGGCCGAAAAGAATGCGCAGATCAGTCAGTGGCAGCGGCGTCATCGGCCTTCCGCGGGGGTTTGCGCCGGCGCAGGGCTGCGCGTAGCATACTGTCCAGAGTCAATGGAGCGTCTTTGCCCAGCCCCAGCGAAGCGCGCAGCTCGTCCGGCGTGCCCTGGCTGATGAGCTCACCCTGCTCCATGATCAGGTAGCGGTCGGGCCAGGCCTCCTGCGGCAGCTGGTGGCTGCTGAGCAGGATGGTCATGCCCTCGTTGCGGTGGCGGTTGAGTTCGATCCACAGTTCGTCGGCGGAGACCGGGTCCAGCGGGCCGAGCGGCTCGTCCATCAGCAGGATTTTGGGCTCGACCAGCAGCGCCATGCACAGCGCCAGCTTGTAGCGCATGCCGCGCGAGAAGGTGAAGGGGAAGGCCTCGCGGTTGTTGTACAGGCCGTAGCGCTCCAGCAGGTCCTCGCCCTCGTCCTCCCAGTCGCGCCAGCCATGTGACTGCGCCGCGAACTGCAAATGTTCCCAGGCGGTCAGCTCGTCGTAGAAGGGCGGCGTGTCCGGCAGCAGCACCACGTGCTCGCGCGCCTGGCGCTCGTTCTCCGCCAGCGCCGCGCCCATGATCTGCACCTCGCCCTCGCTGGCGCGCGTCCAGCCGGCAATGCAGCGCAGCAGGGTGGACTTGCCGGCGCCGTTGCGCCCGACGAGGGCAATCAGTTCGCCCGCGCACGCGCTGAAGGACACCTCGCTCAGCGCGTGGAAGGAGCCGTACTTGTAGCTCAGCCCCTCTACGCGCACGAATTCCCGCGGCTCACCGTCACTGTTGTCCGCCCTCGTCTGTAGCGCAGTTTCGTCGCTCATGGGCTCCCGTCATCCGGCGCCGGCTCCGCGCTGAGCAGCGTGAAGGGCCGCGCCACATAGTAAAAGGTATACACCGCGCCGTCCTCAAAGGCGGCCAGCACCGCCTCCGACACCGCGAACTCCAGCTCCGCCACGCCCAGATAGTAGCCGGTGCGCGTGCCCGGCGCGCCGCCGAGCGCGTCCGTCTGGCGTTCCCGCAGCACGTAACAGGTCACCGGCCCGCTGACGCTCAATACGAAGCCGGGTGCGAGGCGCGCGCGAAAGCGTTGCCACAGGCTCCACGCCAGGAAGGCGAGGCCCACCGTCAGGACTTCGGCGCCCAGGGCCAGCACGATGCCCTCCGCTGTGGCGCCAGGCAACAGGCCCAGGATGACGCTGGCCGCCAGCAACCCGATCAGCAGCGTCAGCAGCAACAGGGCGAAAATTAGCCGGCGCCGACGCGCGAAGACCCGGTTGCGCTGGCGCACGCCCAGGCGGCCTTCCCGGTTGGCGCGCAGCTCCGCCTCGTTGAACTTCAATGCCTCGCCTGGCCCCATCCCCGCTCCGCGTCTTGTAGCGCTCATACACCCGTATCAGGCCTTCCCGCCGGCCTGCAACACAAGTTCCAGCGCGAGCTCGTCGCGCAGGGGGATACCGTTCTGGCCGAAAAGCGGGATGTCGGGCTTGATCTTGCGCGCTTGCTCCAGCGAGCCCGGGTAGAGCGCGGCCAGCCGAAAGCCGCGTTTCTGGCAAAAGTGCAGCGCATGCAGGTTGTCGTTGGTCAGCACCATCCGCAGCGTCGTGCACTCCTCCGCCACGGCGGCCGCGCGCACCGCCCCCAGCAGACCAGTGCCAATGCCCATGCCCTCGCGCAGGCTGTTGATGGTCATGATTTCGCAAACCGCTCCCTCTGTCTGCCAGGTGACGAGGCCGACCGGCTCCTCCCCGACGAAGGCCGCGAAGCCCGGTAACAAATGCGCCAGCCAGATCTGGCCCCGGCTGATGACGCGCGTCGAGCCACGGCTTTGCTCGAGGAACTCGAGAACCCAGTTTCGATCGTCCCGTTCGACGCTTCGGATGTTAAAGGCGGACATGGACTTTCCTGCCGGATGAGTTTCCGGGCTTCCGTCGGCCGCCACGGCTGTCATGACGCCATCATACTGCCGCAGGCGCCGCGATGCCAGTCGCAGGGCGCTCAGGCACTGGCGCTGGCGCTGGTGTAGCGCCGCAGACGCGGGTAGCGCAGGGCGATCACGGCGGTCAGCGCCAGCGCCGCCAGGCCGCCGGAGACGATGGCGATGGGCGCGCCGAACACTGCCGCCACCAGGCCGGCCTCGATCTCGCCCAGCTGCGGGCCGCCAGTCGCGAAGGCCATGTTCACGCCCGACATGCGGCCGCGCATGCGGTCGGGCGTGTTCATCTGGCGGATGGTGTTGCGGATGACCGACGAGACAGTATCGCCGGCGCCGGTCAGCGCGAACAGCAGCCACGAGAGCGCCAGGTTGGTGGAGAGGCCGAAGAGCGTGGTCGCCACGCCATACAGCGCCACGCTGGCCAGCAACACCAGCCCCTGACGCCGGATCTCGCGCGTCAGCGCCAGCACGCCCCCGGCCAGGAAGGCGCCGACCGGCTGGGCCGCCGCCAGCAGGCCGTAGCCGGTCGCATTCAGGCCCAGCACGTTGGCCGCGATCAGCGGCAGCAGCGTGCGCGCCGAGCCGAAGAACACCGCCAGGAAGTCGAGCAGCATCGTGCCGCGGATGATGCGCGTGCGGAAGGTGAAGCGCAGCCCCTCCATGAAGGCACCGCGGTTCATGCTCTTGCGGCCTTGCGACGCAGTGCGCTGCCGCAGCAGCGCCATGGCGACGGCCGCCAGCAGCATCCCGGCCGCGGTCAGCGCGTAGACCATGCCGATGGGTCCGTTGTAATGCGCGCCCTGCGCCTGGCTGAGGCCGATGAGCACGCCCGCCAGCGCCGGCCCCAGGATGTTGGCCATGTGCCAGATCAGCATCTCGAGGCTGATGGCGTTGCTCAGATGCTCGCGCCGCACCAGATGCGGCACCAGCGACTGGCGCGCGGGCATGTCAAAGGCCATCAGGCCGGCCGCCAGCGCCCCGGGCAGATAAATCAGCGCCAGCGTCGCCCCGCCGCCCAGCGTCAGCAGCGCCAGCCACAGCGAGAGCAGGGCCGCCAGCACGCGCGTGATGACCATCAGCCGCCGCCGGTCCCAGGCGTCGGCGGCCATGCCGCCCAGCAGCGAGAAAAGGATGATCGGCAGGATGCGCACCAGCCCCAGCCCGCCCAGCCCCAGCGCCTCCGCCCCCAGCACCAGCTCCTGCCCCGCCAGCTCCAGCGTCAGCGTGCGGCCGCTAAGCAGCTGAAAGACGTGCCAGTTGATGGCAAAGGTCTGCATCTGCGAGCCGGTGGTGGACAGCAGTTCGCCGCTCCACAGCAGACGAAAGTCGCGGTAGCGCAGGGCTGCGAGACGCGCGCTCACCGTGGCCGCATGAGGAAGAGCGCCGTGCGCGTCACCTCGACGCACAGCACCCCGTCCTGGTTATGGCCGAAATGGCGCAGGGTCACGAGCCCCTCGCCGGGGCGTGAGCGACTCTCGCGTTTGGCCAGCACCTCCGTCTCAACCGAGAGCGTGTCGCCCGGGAAGAGCGGGTGCGGGTGCGCGACCTTTTCATAGCCGAGGTTGGCGACGATCGTGCCCTGGCTGAGCTCCGGCACGCTGATGCCGACCACCAGCCCCAGCGTGAAGAGGCCGTTCATGATGCGGCGGCCGTACTGCGTTTCGCGCGCGAAGGTCTCGTCGAGGTGCAGCGGCTGCGGGTTGAGCGTCAGGCTGCAGAAGAGCACGTTGTCCGTTTCGGTGAGCGTGCGCGCCAGGCGGTGACGGATGCGCTGGCCCGCTTGCAGATCTTCATAGTAGCGCATGCCTGGGGCGCTCCTTCCCGCCCGCCCGCGAATATAACAGCTGCGCCCGGCGGCGACACACCAGGGGGCTGGTTTGGCCGGCAGGCCTGACCGTTAACACCAGGGGCTGGTTTGGCCGGCAGACCTGACCGTTAAAAAACAAAAACAGACCGCGCGCTGTGCGGGGGGACACACGTACACACGATCTGCTTCGCTACCGACGGCGGTCGTCCGCTCGCCCGCGAATTTGGCCTTCCACGGTCTCACCACGTAAGGAGGAAGGAGGATCCTGCTTGCACGTCAGCCAAATTCGTCTTGCTGCCAATCCTGGGGCCGGCGCGTAAGAATCCTGTGAGTCAACTATGAGCGCTGTGTGAGAGCCCCCTCAGCCGCCGCTGCTAGGCGCCGTGAAATACGCGCCCACGTCCAGCGTCGCGCCGACCGGCGGCTGCTGCGCGGGCAGCGCAGCGGCGGTGGGCGGCAGCGCCCCCTGCTGACAGATCTGGCCGGCCTCGGCGTTGCGCTGCGCCAGCGCAGCGTCGGCCCCCAGCGTCAGCGCCTGCTGCAACTGTTCCTGCGCGGCGCAGGCATCCCCCTGTGCCAGCAACAATTCTGCCCAGACCGTATGCTGTTCGACCAGCAGCCGCTGCGCAGCCCCGTCTTGATAGCCCGGCGCCACGTCATGCAGCGCGCGCAGGGCCGGGACGGCCGCGGCCGGGCCGCGGCTGAGCTGGTTGCGCGCCTCCAGATACAGGCTGGCCACGTGGCGCTCGTAGCGCAGGCCGCTGTCGCGCGACAGCCCGTAACGGATGGCCTCGTCGGTCACCAGGATGGCCTCGGCCAAGCTGTCGTCACTGCGATACAGCCGCTGCGCCTGCTTCGTCAGGGCGGAGAGTATGAGCTCGCGCACGCTCGCGCTTTCGTATTCCGGTGCCAGCGCCTCCAGCGCCTGCAGCAGGTCCACGCCTTCCTGATATTCGCCGCTGCCGATGGCTGCGCGCGCCTGTCGCAGCAGCGCGTCAGGCTGCCACTGGACGGTCTGCGGCGCGACCACGGTCGCGGTGATGGTGGGCGTGGCGCTGGGGCCCGCCGTCATGGTGGCCGTCGGCTGACCAAGCGCGGTCGCGGTCAGCCACAGTCGCGGCAGATCGGCGACGGCCGGCGTCAGCTCAGCGAGAAAGTCGAGCCGCGCCGCCAGCAACTGCCGGTTGCCCGCGGCCACGTCGCCGGGAATGCGGGCTATCTGGTCGCGTACCCGCGCCGCCTGCGTGACCGCGACGATCTCCTGTGCCTCCTGCCGCCCGATCGTCCAGCCCGCCAGGCCGGCCAGCGCCACGATCAGCAGCGCCAGCGCGACGATTGCCAGCGCGCCCAGCCCCTGATACAGGCAGCCGCTGTTATCGCGCCGGGCCGGCGGCCGTGGCGCTTGCGGCGGCCGGGGCTGCGGGGGCTCCTCCAGCGGCACCAGGGGACGCGTATCTTCCTGCACACTGCTCATCAACTGCTGCCCTCCCCGGGCGGGGGCGCCAGTATAGCAGAGCGTGACAGCGCCATAACGGGTGGTATGGCAATTGCGCCGCTGCCGCGTACACTGGTGCGTCTTGCGACGACGCTTCGCGAAGGACGGTCGGCCCGTGATCATCAGCAGAGCACAGTCCCCGGACAGCAGCAGCTCCTGGCGCAACGTCATCCTCGCGCTCTGCGTACTAACGCCCTTCAGCGTCGTGACCCTGCCCAGCCTGTCGATGCCGCCCATGTTCTCCATCATCAGCGATGAGCTGGGCCTCTCGCTGGTGCAGATCGGCGGCGTGTGGGGAATGGTGGGCTTCAGCGGCATCTTCTTCGCCATCATCGGCGGCAGCATCGGCGACCGCTTCGGCGCGCGCCGCACGCTCTTCGCCCTCTGCTTGCTCAGCGGCCTCTTCGGCATGCTGCGCGCCTTCTCAACCGACTTCGGCAGCCTGCTCTTCACTTCACTGCTCTACGGCTTCGCGCAGGGCCCGGTCCCGGTGCTCATCTTCAAGGCCATCCGTCAGTGGATCCCGCGCGAAAACCTGGGCATGGCCAGCGGCATCGTGTCTGCCGGCTTCGCCACCGGCCTCATGCTCGGGCCGCTGCTGAGCACCAGCGTCATCCTGCCGGCCCTGGGCGGCTGGCGCCAGGTGCTGCTGCTCTACGGCCTGATCGCCATCGTCGTCAGCCTCTTGTGGCTGCTGCTGCACCCGGCCGGCAAGACCGCGGTCGGCGACGACGGGCAGGCGCCCGGCCTGCTCGCCGGCCTGCGCAAGGCCGCCCGCCTGCGCAGCCTGTGGCTGATGGGCCTCGGCGGCCTGGGCGTGGGCGCCTGCTTCAGCGGCTTTACCGGCTATCTGCCCACCTACCTCAAAAACATCGGCTGGGCGAATCTGGACGCCGACCGCGCCCTGTCCGTTTTCTTCGTCACCAGTCTGATCTTTGTGGTGCCGCTGTCCACCCTCTCGGACCGCCTGCGCATTCGACGTGGCTTCCTGATCACGCTGGCGCTCGTGCTGGGGGCGGGCGTCGGCACACTGGGCCTCGTCGCCGGTGCGCTGATTCTGCTGGTGGCGGCGCTCACCGGCTCCGCCTTCGACTCCCTCATGGCCCTGCAACAGGCCACCATAATGGAGGTGGATGGCGTGGACAACTCGCTCAGCGGCAGCGCGCTGGGCATGGTCACGACCATTCGCAACCTGGGCATCGCCTTCTCGCCACCGCTGGGTAACAGCCTCGCCGTCCATGGCGCCGGCCTGCCCTTCCTCTTCTGGGGCGCCTGCGGCGTGTTCGCCGCGCTGATGTTTTTCTTCGTCTTCACTTCGGCCAAACGCAGGACGCGCTGAGGCCGACTCCTCACAGCGAGCCGCTGCTGTGCGAATCCTCGCTCATCAGCAGGGGCAGCAGCACCAGACCAACGCAGACGAAGAGCATGATCGGCAGCGGCACGACCCGCCCCAGCAGCACCCAGCCGGAAACGGTGACGCAGAGCGTGGCCGCGCTGATCTCCAGTCTGCTGATCACAGGCCTCCCGCCTGCACTGCTGCTCAGTCGCTGAACTTCTCCGGGTAGACCTCGCGCGCCAGCTGCTGCTCGCGCCCCACCATGTCGCGCAGAATGGCCAGGCCCTCGTTCCAGAACGCCGGGTCGGTCAGGTCCACGCCCATGCGCGCCAGAATGTTGTGCGGCCAGTCCGAGCCGCCTGCCGCCAGCACCTCCAGATAGTCCGGCACGAAGTCCGCGCCGCGCTGCTGATAGAGGCGGAAGAGCGCCAGCACCAGCAACTCGCCGAAGGAGTAGGCGTAGACGTAGCCGGGCACCTGCAGGAAATGCGGCACGTAGCTCCACCAGTGGCCGTAGTCCGCGCCCAGCGTCACGCTGCCCTGGAACATGGCCTGCTGCGTCTCCAGCCAGATCTCGCCGAGCCGCTCGGCCGTCAGTTCGCCCGACTCGCGGCGCGCGTTGTGATAGCCGTGCTCGAAGCGGTTCATGGCGATCTGGCGGAAGATGGTGGCGAGGCTGTCCTCGATCTTCGCCGCCAGCATCGCCAGGCGCGCCTCCGCCTCCGGCTCGCGCTCCATCAGGTCGTTGAAGACCAGCATCTCGCCGAAGGTGGAGGCCATCTCGGCGGTCGTCAGCGGCGTGTTGGCGTTGAGCAGGCCCTGGTGCTCCGTGGCCAGCAACTGGTGCACGCCGTGCCCCAGTTCGTGCGCCAGCGTGGCGACGTCGCGCTCGCGGCCGGTGAAGTTCATCAGGATGAAGGGATGCGCCGAAGGAGGACCTGATGCCGAAAACGCTCCGCCCGTCTTGCCCGGCGCGAGCGCCGCGTGGATCCAGCCCTCGTCGAAGAAGCGCTGCGAAATATCGGCCATGCGTGGGCTGAACCCCTGGTAGGCCTGCTGCACGATGTCGCGCGCCTCCTCCCAGCGGTAGAGCCGGTCGCTGCCGGCCACCGGCAGCGGGGCGTAGCGATCGTAATCCTGCAGCTCGTCGCAGCCCAGCAGTACGCGCTTGAGCTCGTAATGCGCGGCGACGATGTCGTAGCTGGCGGTGACGGCCTGCACCAGCGCCTCCACCACCTCGTCCGCGACCTTGTTGGCCAGGTTGCGCGAGGAGACCCAGGTGGCGTGGCTGCGCTGACGGTCCTCGGAGGCCTTGTCCGCCGCCAGCACGTTGAAGATGTAGGTCAGCGGCATGGCCTGTTCCTGCAGCCCGGCGGTGACGGCCGCCGCAGCCTCGCGGCGCAGTTCGCGGTCGACGTCGTGCAGCTTGCTGAGCACCTGCGATTGCGTCAGTTCCTCGCCGTGCAATGTATAGCGCGCCGCGCCCATCAACTGGCTGAAGAAGCGCCCCCAGGCCTCGCGCCCGGTCACCGCCTTCTCGACCAGCAGCTTTTCCTCCGGCTCGCTGAGCAGATGCGGCTTGTAGCGCCGCTCGGCCTCCAGATAGTGACGGAACCTCGCCAGCGCGGGCTGCGCCAGCAGCGCTGCCGCCGCCTCATCGTCCAGCGCCGTCCATTCCAGCTCGAAGAACAGCAGGCCCTGCTGCACGCGCGCGCCGTGCTCGGTGATCTTCTGCAGCAACGCGCCGAAGGCCGGGTTGTTGGTGTCGGTTGTGTAGAGCAGGTTGGCGAAGAGTTCGAGGCGATAGACGCGGTCCAGCAGCGCCTCGACGCGCTCCATGGCGGCCAGCAGGTCCGCGGTCTCCAGCTGCCCGACCCTGCCGCGATAGTCCTGCGCGAAGGCTTCGATGTCCGCGTCCAGCGCCGCCATGTCGGCCTCGATGGCCGGGTCCTCGGGCCCGCTGTAGAAGATGGACAGGTCCCAGACGATGGTCTCGGCGCCGGTTGTCGGCTGCGATGGTGCCTCGGTCATGTTCTGCGCTCCATGTGCGGGTTGCGATCAGTCTGCCTATCGTAGCCGACAAGCGCGCCCGCCGGAAGCGTCGGCCGCACGCCATCTACCGGACGAGCTGGCGCCGGGCGCGCAAAAAAGACAGCGTTCAGGTCAGGCTGTTCTTGTAAATCACGCCGCCCTTCATGATGATGCGCAGGTTCGATTCTGGCTCACTCATCACGCCCGGATCGGCCAGCGGATCGCCATCCATGACCAGCAGGTCGGCATGCGCCCCGGCGATCACCTCGCCCAGTTCGCCGCTGCGCCCCAGCATATCCGCCCCGTTGCAGGTGGCCGCGCGCAGCACGTCGATGGCCGGGATGATCTCGCCGCGGATGGCGAACTCGTCCAGCTGCCGCCGCCGCATCGTCCCCAGCAGGTCCGTGCCATAGACCATCTTCACGCCGCCGCGGTACGCCATGTCCAGCGCGCGTTTGCCGGCATCCAGCACGTCGAAGACCTTCCTGTACGATTCCTGCGGCAGGCCGGCCGCGACGCCCTCCTCCGCCAGCGCCTGATAGGTAGACAGGGTCGGCACCAGAAAGGCGTCCTTTTCCAGCAAGAGCTCGACACTGCTCTCGTCAAGCAGGTTGCCGTGTTCCACCGAACGCACGCCACAGCGCAGGGAGCGATTGATGGCGCGGGCGGTGTAGGCATGCACCATGACGTAGAGGTTGGCGTTTTCGGCTTCTTCCACCGCCGCGTGGATCTCTTCTTCGGAGAACTGCAAGCTGTCGATGCGGTCGGTGGGCGAGGCGACGCCGCCGGAGACCATCAGCTTGATGTGATGCGCGCCGCGGCGGATCTCCTCACGGCAGGCGCGGCGCACCTCGCTGACGCCATCACAGATCCAGCCCGCGGCCGGCGCCAGCCAACTGTAGCCGCGGCCGTCATCGCCGGAACTGCGCATGTCGCCATGGCCGCCCGTCGGCGACAGGGCGTGCCCACAGAAAAACAGCCGCGGTCCGACGAGGAGCCCTTCCTCCACGGCTTTGGCCAGGCCCCAGTCCGCGCCAGCGCCATCGCGTACCGTCGTGAAGCCGCGCATCAGCGTCTCTTCGAGTTCCTGCGCGGCCTGGGCGGTCACATAGGCCGGCGACCAGTGTCGCATGGCCGCAAGGTCCGCCGTGGCGGCGGTGACGTGCACGTGCGCATCGCACAGGCCCGGCATCACCACGCGCCCGCCGACGTCGATCCTCTCCGCCTCGGCCGCTGGCAGCGCCTCGCTGACCGAGGCGATCTTGCCGTCTTCGATCAAGACATGGCGCTTGTCCAGCAGCTTGCCGCCGCGCGTATCCAGCACGCGCGCATTGCTCAATACCATCTTCTTCATCATTGCTCTTCCCCTGCGCCAGTAAACGAAACACGTCGCTGCCATCGATCGTACCGGCATTGGCGGCAGAAGGCCCCATCTCCCCTGCATGAGGCGTGGCTAACCGGACCTGTACGGGGTTGGGCGCCGCCCCCTCCCCGCAACTCCGCCCTGCCTGGCCTGGCTACAACCGCGGCGGCGCGGGCAGGCGCTCCGTCCCGTATCCGCTATACTGACAGCAAGCGATGTGGGAGCGATGCCATGACCCCGGCCCTGAACGACGCAGAGATTAACGAGCGCCTCGCCCGCCTGGACGGCTGGGAACGCGCGGGTGACACCATCCAGAAGACCTGGCGCACCGACAGCTACCTGGCCGGCATCGCGCTGGCGACGGCCGTCGGCGTCATCAGCGAAGGGCTCGACCATCACCCGGAGCTGACCATCGGCTGGCGCCGCGTCAACGTCAGCTACTGCACGCACGACGCCGGCAATCGCCTCAGCCACAAGGACTTTGACGCCGCGGAGCGCGTTGACGCCCTCGGCTACCCGCCCGCGAGCTGAGCCGCATGGCCATCACGCTGCTGCGCGACAGGCGTATCGTCCTTGGCGTGACGGGCAGCATCGCCGCCTTCAAGGCCGCCGACCTCGCCAGCAAGCTGACCCAGGCGGGCGCGCAGGTTGACGTCATCCTGACGTCCGGCGCACAGCGTTTCGTGACGCCGCTGACCTTCGCCGCGCTCACCGGCCGCAATGTGCACAGCGAGCTCTGGGCCACGGACTCCGGCGCCGACGGCCACGTCGCCCACGTGCGCCTCGGCGAACAGGCCGACCTGATGCTCATCGCCCCGGCCACAGCCCACACCCTCGCCAAACTGGCCCATGGCCTCGCCGACAACCTGTTGACGGTGACGGCCATGGCCGCGCGTTGCCCGCTGCTGCTGGCGCCGGCCATGGACGGCGGTATGTACGAGCACCCGGCCACCCAGGCCAATTTGCAGACCCTGAGCGAACGCGGCGTGACGCTCATCGCGCCCGACGCAGGTCGCTTCGCCTCCGGCCTCGGCGGCCAGGGTCGTCTGCCGGAGCCGCCCGTCCTGCTGGGCCACGTGCGGCGCGCGCTGGGGCGCGCCGGCGCGCTGGCGGGACGCAGCGTGGTGGTCACGGCGGGGCCAACGCGCGAAGCGCTGGACCCCGTGCGCTACCTCGGTAATCGCTCCAGCGGCCGCCAGGGCCACGCCCTGGCCCAGGCCGCGCTGGATGCCGGCGCCGACGTGGCGCTCATCAGCAGCGCGCCGGAACTGCCCACGCCCGTCGGCGCGACGCGCATCGCGGTCAACACGGCGCAGGAAATGCTGGAGGCGACGCTGGCGGCGGCGCGCTCGGCGGACGCGCTGGTCATGGTCGCGGCGGTGGCGGACTTTCGCCCGGCGCAGCGCAGCGCGCACAAGTTGCGCAAGCGCGACCATGACGCCGGCCTGCAGCTAACCTTGACGCGCACGCAGGACGTGCTGGCAGCCGTGGCCGCGCAACGCGAGCAATGCGGCCGGCCGCGCTTCCTGGTCGGCTTCGCGGCCGAGAGCGAACAGTTGTTGACGCGTGCGGCGGAGAAGCTGACGCGCAAGGGCCTCGACCTGCTGGTCGCCAACGACATCAGCGCGACGGACGCCGGCTTCGCTGTGGCGGACAACCGCGTCACGCTGCTGGCGCCGGGCCGCGAGCCACAGGCGCTGCCGCTGATGAGCAAGGCCGCGGTGGGCGAGGCCGTGGTGGCGCAGCTAGCGGCGGGGCTAGACCAGCTCGCGCAGGCCGGCGATCCCTGCTGACAGCGTCTTGATGCCGTGCCTGCCGAAGGCCACCGTGACCTCCTCGTCGTCGCGCACGACCTGGCTTTCGATCACCATGCCCTCGCCAAAGTGACTGTGCATGACGCGCATGCCGGTGCGGAACTGCAGCGCGGGCTTCGGCGCGGAGATGGCCGGGCCTGGCGCCCAGCTCGTGTCGCTCGCGCTGGCCTGCGACACATATTCTGTGCGCAGGGCCGGTGAGGCGCTGCTGTCCAGCAGTTCCTCGGGGATGTCCTCCAGGAAGCGCGAGGGATCCTGCACCGAATAGCCCCGGCGCCGCCGGAAGGACCAGGACAAGAAGAGTTCGTCCATGGCGCGCGTGATGCCGACGTAGAACAGGCGCCGTTCCTCGGCCAGCTGCTCGGGGTCATACAGCGCGCGCACGTGCGGCAGCAGGCCTTCCTCGACGCCGGCGATGAAGACCACCGGAAACTCCGTGCCCTTGGTCGCGTGCAGCGTCATCAGCAACACCGCGTCCAGCTCCGGGTCCTGCACGTCCGCGTCCGCGAACAGGGCCTTCTCGGCCAGGAACTCGCCCAGCGACTGCGACGCTTCCATGGCCTGCTCCAGCTGGCCGCGCAGTTCCGCCAGGTTCTCCTCGCGCTCTTCCGCCTGGTCCGCGTCGTCGCTGACCTCCCCCAGCCAGCGGACGTACGCCGTGCTGCGCAGGATGCGGTCGAAGAGCAGCGGCAGATCGCCCGTCGCGGCGACGCGCTGCCATTCCTCACAGAGTAGCGCGAAGCCCTGCAACTTTGCCGCGACGCGGGCGGGCAACCCGGTCTCCGCCCCGCCCGCCAGCAGGGCCAGCGCCTCGCCACAGCCCAGCGCGGCCCCCTTCCGCCAGGTCTCGAATGCCGCCAGGCTCTTGCTGCCGATGCCGCGCCGCGGCACGTTGACCACGCGCAGCAGGCTCATCTGGTCGTTCGGGTTGTGCGCCAGCCGCAGGAAGGCCATCAGGTCGCGCACTTCCATGCGGTTGTAGAAAGCGATGCCGCGCACCAGCCGATAGGGCACGCCGGCGTTGATGAAGGCTTCCTCCAGCGCCCGCGACTGAAAATGACTGCGGTACATCACGGCGAAATCGCGCCAGTTCCGGCCGTCGACCCGCAGCCTCTCGCCCAGCTTCTGCAGGACGTGATCGGCTTCCTCAATATCGTCGTAGGCGGCGAAAAGCTGGACCTTCGCGCCGCGTTCGCGCGTGGTGAACAGCGCCTTGTCCTGGCGCTGCGTATTCCTGCGGATGACGGCCTGCGCCGCGTCCAGCACAACCTGCGTGGAGCGGTAGTTGCGCTCCAGCCGGTACGTTTGCGCCTGCGGGAAATCCTTGTGGAAGCTGGCCACGTTGCGCCAGTCCGCGCCGCGCCAGGAGTAAATCGCCTGGTCCTCGTCGCCGACCACGTAGACGTTCTCCTGTGGCTGCGCGAAGAGCCGCACGAGGCGATACTGCGCCAGGTTCGTGTCCTGAAACTCGTCCACCAGCAAATGCTCGACGACCCGCCCGTACTTCACGCGCAGGGCCTCGTTCTCCCGCAACAGGAACACGGTCTGCATCAACAGGTCGCCGAAGTCCATGGCGTTGGCGGCCAGCAGCAGATTCTGATAGCGCGGGTAGACGCGCTCCACGAGCACGTGCTCGTAGGAAGGCGCGACGTAGCTTTCCGGCGTGACGAGCTCGCACTTGGCGTTGGAGATCTTGCCCAGGATGTCGCGCGCCGCGCGCCGGCCGGCCTTCATCCCAATCTCGCCCAGCACATGCTTGACGACCTCGAGCTGGTCATTCGAATCGAAGATCAGATAGTTGGAAGTCCAGGCATGATGCTCGGCCTCGATGCGCAGCAGGCGCGCGCAGATGCTGTGAAAGGTGCCCACCGTGGCGCCCCGCAGCCCTCCACCCAGCAGCGCCTCGGCGCGGCTGCGCATCTCCGCGGCGGCGCGGTTGGTGAAGGTCACGGCCATGATCGCGCCCGGATACACCCCCTGCTCGCGCACCAGCCACGCCAGGCGCTGCGTCAGCACGCGCGTCTTGCCGCTGCCAGGGCCGGCATAGACGATCACCGGGCCGGAGCCGGCAGTCACCGCCGCGCGCTGCTGTTCGTTCAGCTGATCCAGCTTCATGCCGTCCATTGTGACCGACGAACGCGATACGTCAACGCAGAGTCGCGGCGCTGTTTGCGCTACACTGGGCGGCGCAACGTGACGATTCAGGAGCCGGAATGTCCGCCAGTGACCCGCAGTCCCTCTCGCGTGAGCGCTACGGCCGTTTCGCCGCGGCCTATGTGCACAGCAAGACCCACGCCAGCGGCCCCGACCTCGCACATCTGCTGCAGATGGCGCAGCCCGAAGCGCACTGGCAGGTCCTCGACATCGCCACCGGCGGCGGCCACACCGCGCTGACCTTCGCGCCCTTTGTCGCCAGCGTGGTTGCCAGCGACCTGACGCCCGCCATGCTGGAGCAGGCCGCGGCCCACATCCACGCGCAGAACCTGCACAACGTGAGCTATCGTGAGGCGGCGGCCACCGAACTACCCTTCGCCGACGAGTCCTTCGAGCTGGTCACTTGCCGCATCGCCGCGCACCACTTCCCGGATGCGCAGCGCTTCGTGCACGAGAGCGCGCGCGTGCTGCGCCCGGGCGGGCTGCTGCTGCTGCAGGACCAGATGCTGCCCGCGCACCGGCCGAGCGCCATCTGGATTGACAACTTCGAACGACTGCGCGACCCCTCGCACAATTGCGCCTTCAGCGAGACGACCTGGCGCGCAATGTTCGCGCGCGACGGGCTGCGCGTGGAACAGAATGCACAGTCCATCAAGCGTCACAACCTGCACGACTGGGCGCGGCGTCAGGGCAACGACGACGCTGCCATCGCGCGCCTCGAGTCCCTGCTGCGCAACGCGCCGCCGCAGGCCGCGCTCTGGGCCGACCCACGGGACGTCGGCAGCCCGGATTGCACTTTCATCATCCGCCAGCTTCAGCTCTCAGGCCGCAAGCCAACAGACAAGGATGACGCCCCATGAAAGACCGCTACGAGAGCACGCGCCAGGGCTGGGTCGACATGTGGGACGGCGCCACGGTCGAGGACGAACTGGCCACCATGTACTATCCGCGCACACAGGCCATCATGCGTGCCTACATGCCCTGGCTGCCACGCGAGGGCCTCATCCTTGAGGCGGGCTGCGGCCTCGGCGGTCCCGTCATTGCGCTGCGCGAAGCGGGCTACAGCAACGTGGTCGGTATGGACTACGCGCAAAATGCGCTGCAGGCCGCGCGCCGTCATACCTCCGGGCTGCCGCTCTTCGCCGGCGACCTCCACGCCATCCCCTGCGCCGCCGCTTCAATCGGCGCCTACCTCTCCTTCGGCGTGCTCGAGCACTTTGAGCATGGCATGGGCCCAGGCCTGGCGGAGGCCTGGCGGGTGTTGCGGCCGGGCGGCATCCTCGTGCTGACCATCCCCTTCCCCAGCCTTGTGTACCGCCTGGTGCTGGGCAAGCGCCGCCTGCTGCGCCAGAATCCCCTGGCCGCCGACGACTTCTACGAGAGCGCCTACGGCCGGCGCGCGCTGGTGTCGGCCGTCGTCGACGCGGGCTTCACGCTCTGCGATCTGCGCCCGACCAGCCATTCCTATACGCTGTGGAGCCTCGGTGGCCCTTTCCGCGCGCCCGGCTACTTCCGCTCCAGCAGCCTGGCCGAAACGCTGGCCGGGGTGCTGGCGCGGCTGCTGCCCTGGGCCTTCAACTTCTCCACGCTGCTCATCGCGCGCAAGCCGGCATGACAGGAAATGCGCCGGCGCCGCGGCTTTCCGTGGTCAGCGTCAACTACGGCACGCTGGACTACCTGCGCGCCTGCCTGCGCGCGCTGGCGCACAGCACGCTGCAGCCGGAGTTCATCGTGGTCGACAACGACGGCAGCGCGGCCCCGCTCGCGCGCGAGTTCCCGCACATCCGGCTGCTGCCGCAGACGCAAAACCGCTTCTTCTGCGGCGGCAACAATATCGGCATCCGCGCATCTCCACCTGGCCCTACCTGCTGCTGACCCACGCGCTGCCCGTCCAGCTGCCTCTCCCCTGGCGCCGCCGCATCAACGCGCGCCAGTGGTACGCGGATTGGGGGCGCGACAGCGACCGCGACGTCGCGGTGCTGCCCGGCTCCTGCCTGTTAATGCGTCGCGAAGATCTGTGGTTGGACGACGAGCTGCTGCTCTACTTCCCGGAGGACACGCTCGGGCATCGTTTCGCGGGCGCGCGCTTCCGCTTCCTGAGCGGCAGCTACATCACCCATTTCGAGAAGTCGGTCACGCGCACCAGCTTCGCGCGGCGGACCTATTGGCGCGACCTGCTGCTCTACACCCGCAAGCAACACGGTCCGGCGCGGGCCGCCCTGCTGTGGCTCTTCACGCGGCCGCTCTACTGGCTGACCGCGCTGCTCAGCCGCCCGGACTGAAGACGCTCAGGCGGAGGCGACAGAAGCCCCGGCCTGCTCCACCTGCACGATCCCGTAGATCACCAGCGCCAGCACGACCACGATGAGGATCAGGCTGACGAGCGGACGCGACGCCCGTCGCCCGCCGAAGATGTGCGTCAGGACCATCGCCAGCGTCATCGTCACAATGTGCTCAAGGCGCCCCGGCCACTCTGCCAGCGGGTACTTCACCACCAGCAGGAAGGCCCCCACCAGCCACTGCAGGGTGATCACGATGCGGAAGAGCAGCATCGCGATGCGGTTGAGCGCCCCGCCGCCGCCGCGGAAACTGCGCAGCGTCACGATGAGCGCGATGACCGTCACGGCGATCAGCAGCCAGCGCAGCCCGGAGTGAATCTCCAGCAGAACTACAGGGTCCATATCGTTCCGCTCCCGCTCAAAAGTCCCTGCTCATTATAGCGCAGCCCACGCGTCACTTACGTGCGTTCGTACGCTTCACGCAGCAGCGGCCTGGCCTTTTCCAGATCGGTGCGACTGCCAATTCGAATTTCAAGGTCGCCAATACCATGTTTGCCCTTTCTTGCCACATCACGCGTGAACCCGTCTTCAAGGCGCATCCGCCTCGGATCCAGCCCGGCATGAGCCACCAGCCTCGTTCTGGTTGATTGACGCCTCACTGTTGCAAAGGCATCCCGTCCATGGCGATTAAATCTGGTGTAAGTCTCCAGTTCTGTTACCGTAACATCACTGCCAAGAGTTGTGATGAACCCGCACAACTCTTCACGTCCTTCGACCAAATCCCAGTTGACAGGGATCGGTTCAGGCGGCGCAGGGACGGGTTCAGGCACAGGCACTACATCCTGTTTGGGGCTGGGCAGTTTGCTCTCGCCATACACCCATTCCAGCGTCAGGAAATCATCACCAAAGCGCCTGTAGCGAACGAGTTCAATGATGGTGTTGTCTTTGTTACGTTTTGCTTCACGCAAGTTTTTCTGTGTAATTTCTCCGGCAATGACGATGAGGCGCGGCTGCCAGACGACTTTGTCCGTGCAGTCCTGGTCTGTCTCCCTGACGAGTTCCCGGAACATCGGTCTGTTTTTCAGCAACCAGTCCCGATAGTCGAGTACCTGCTGCACCACGTCCTGCTTCTTGTCCCGTTTGTACTCAACGATGACCGGTCGCCCTTCTGAATCGATGCCAAGCGTATCGATGCGCCCCTCTTCATCAGAGTCAAGCTCGCTGGCGCCTATCACCACCTCATGATCCAGAAAGCACACGCCAAGGTACTCCAGCAAATGTTTCTCGATCTGCTCATGCAGCGGTTCCTCTAGTGGAAACGGATTGCTTTCAAGCGGGAAGACCCGCCCGTAGACTTGATGAAACAACCGAATCTCACCCATCAATACCCCTCCTCACCCCGCTCCCCGCGCACAATCGCCACGCCCGCGCTGGCGCCGATGCGCGTCGCGCCGGCCGCCACCATCGCCTGCGCGTCCGCCAGCGTACGCACCCCGCCCGAAGCCTTCACGCCCATTGCCGGCCCAACCACGCGCCGCATCAGCGCGATGTCCGCCACAGTCGCGCCGCCGCCGTTGAAGCCGGTGCTGGTCTTCACGAAGTCCGCGCCCGCCAGGCGGCACACCTCGCAGGCGATGACCTTCTCCTCCTCACTCAGCAGGGCCGTCTCCAGAATCACCTTGCAGGGCACCTCCTGCGCGTGGCAGGCCGCGACCACCGCGCGGATGTCGCGCAGCAGCGCGCCCAGGTCGCGGTCCTTGAGCGCGCCGATGTTCAGTACCATGTCGATCTCGCCGGCGCCCGCTTCAATGGCCAGCCGCGCCTCACAGGTCTTCACCTCCGCCAGGCAAGCGCCCAGCGGAAAGCCGACCACCGTGCACACCGCGACGTCGCTGCTGCGCAGCAACTCCGCCGCCAGCGGCACCCGCCAGCTGTTGACGCAGACCGTGGCGAAGTGATAGTCGCGCGCCTCGTGGCAGAGTTGCGTGATCTGTGCTGCGCTGGCCTCGGGTTTGAGCAGCGTGTGATCGATGAGCCGCGCCAGGCCCTGGTCGGCAGCTGCGCGCCCGACGCCACCTTGCGCGCCAGCGTCGCCCTCTTCCACCAGCGCCAGCAACTGGCCCCTCGTCTCCTCTACCAGCCGCTCGATATCGGGTTCCGCGAGACCCTGTGCCATGGCCCTGTCCACCTTTTCTCAACGCATCCTTGCCAGTATAGCAAGGGGCCTGTGCTATAGTCTGCGCCGCCTGCGCAATTGCGCACGCCCGTTTAGAGGGACAGGAGACTGTGACTGTGGCGAACGACACCGCGCGCCGGCTCACGCTGGCGGTGATCATCCCCTGCTACAACGAGCGCAGCAGCATTGAGCAGGCCTTGCAACGCGTGCTGGACATAGGCCTGGCGGACGAAATCATCGTCGTCGACGACGGCTCGACCGATGGCACGCGCGAGATTCTGGCGCGCATCGTTGACGCCGGGCACCCTGGCCTGCAGCTGCTGCTGCTGGAGCGCAACCAGGGCAAGGGCGCCGCGCTGCGCCGGGGCTTCGCGGCCGCCAGCACGGACCTGCTGCTGGTCCAGGATGCGGACATGGAGTACGACCCGCGCGACTATCCGGTGCTGCTGAAGCCGCTGCAGGAGGGCATCGCCACCGTGGTCTACGGCTCGCGCTTTCTGGGCGGCCCGCGCAAGGCCATGTACTTCTGGAACATGATCGCCAACAAGTGCCTGACCCTACTGACCAACATCCTCTACGACGCCATCCTCAGCGACATGATGACCTGCTACAAGGTCTTCCGCCGCGAGCTGCTGGCGGACATGACGCTGCGCACCAACGGCTTTGACTTCGAGCCGGAGCTTACGGCGAAGGTGCTGAAGCGCGGCATCCACATCTACGAGGTGCCGATCTCCTACAACGGCCGCGAGTGGGGCGAGGGCAAGAAGATCCGCGCCGGCGACGCGCTGCCGGTCATGTGGACTCTGATTAAGTACCGCTTCGTGGATTGAGCGGGCTGTTGAGAGAGTCCGCTGGTAGAATACAAATATGAGCATCGCAAAAAAATACAAACGAATAGAGCTCGCCCTGAACTCTGACCTGGACGACCGGGCTGTAGCGGCATTTGCTCTCCTGAACGAAGAATTCAACCCGGATGACTTTCACGTCATCCTTAATGGCGAGAGTCTGGAGATCTGGCTCCGGCAGATAGACCTGGACGAACTCCACAGTGCTGTTTCTCGTGCCTCACGAAACTACCTGACCCACGCCGGGTCCTTGTCCAGCGTCTATCAGGCCGTTGAAGGCGTCAAAAGCTACGGCATCAACGGCAGCAAACGACTTTATGTCGATTACAACAAGGAAAGAAAGGTTTCCCGTCGCAAGGAGAAGGAAAGACATCGCGGCAAGTACTTCTATGCACAGGATAATAATTTTACCCCTGAGCACAATTCCATTCCTTCAGAATTTCTAGACAAGATCATTTGCGGCGACAGTGAGGAAGTACTCAGGCAGATGCCGGACAACTGCGTTGACCTCGTCCTAACCTCCCCGCCCTATAACTTTGGTCTGGACTACTCGGGGGCCGACGATGCTTCCGTGTGGAAAAACTATTTCGCGAAACTGTTTCGTGTTTTCGACGAGTGTGTCAGGGTGCTCAGGTATGGCGGCCGCATTATCGTCAATGTGCAGCCTATTTTCTCGGATTACATTCCGAGCCACCACATCATTTCCAACTACTTCATGACAAAGAAATTGATTTGGAAAGGTGAAATCCTGTGGGAGAAGAACAACTACAACTGTAAGTACACCGCATGGGGAAGTTACGCAAGCCCGTCCAGCCCCTATCTGAAATACACTTGGGAATTCCTCGAGATATTCTGCAAGGGTGACCTGAAATTGCCGGGAGATTCCAGCAACGCCGACATCGACCCGGAGGAATTTAAAAAGTGGGTGATTGCCAAATGGTCAATCGCTCCCGAACGGCGTATGAAAGAGTTTGACCACCCCGCGATGTTCCCCGAAGAGCTGGCCCGCCGGGCACAATTGCTTTTCAGCTTCCGCGGTGATACAGTGCTAGACCCGTTCGCCGGCGCAGGTACGACCTGTGTCACGGCGCTTCGCAACCATCGTCGCTTCATCGGGATTGATATTTCCGAAGAGTACTGCAGGATCGCGAGCGCGAGACTCGGAGACGCGCAGTACCGCCTGTAGTTCCTAATTCCGGAGCGATGATCTCCACATATGGCCTTGGCGATACGCGAAGACTTGATACGCGACTATAACTTGCGCATGAGTCAGATGGAGATCTTGGCGAGTCAAAACAAGCTAGGGTCCGTCCGGGCTGAAAAAGGAAAGCTTTTAGAGTCGCTTGCCGAGAACATTGTGAGACTTGCATGGCGAGAAGCAGGTGGTTCGGTCAAGCGTTTGTCCATTGGAAACATAAAAACCTTTCCGGTAAATATTCGACCAGATTATGTTGATGAATTACCTCCAACAATCAAGCGATACGTTCGCAAAAGAGAGGATTCATATTTCTACAAAGCGAAAGTAGATCGTCATGTGTTCATAGATGATCGTTTGACCATTGGCATCGAATGCAAGTCGTATACAGAAAATGCCATGCTCAAACGAATCCTTGTTGACTTCCGTTTACTAAAGTCGCTGTACCCGGATATGGTTTGTTGCCTGCTTCAACTTGAAAGCCAGCTTGGAGGAGAATATTATCGTCCTCTGGCAAACCCTCAATTCGGAAGTAAGCCCACTCACACTCTGATGTCATTCTTTTCAGAAGTGGAAATCGACGTAGTTACATTGCTTGGAGGTGAACGAAAAGTCGATCAGCCTATCCACAAGCCGAAGTTCCGCAAGGAATTGAAGTTTGAAGTCTTGGACCACGCTATTAATCGATTTTCTACTCTTCTCCGTCCGTTCCTTTAAACTTCGTCCCCCACCTCCCACAACCTCACCGGCCTAACCTCCCCGCCTTCCGCCACCAGCTCCGCGCGCAACACCTGCACGTCCGCGCGCAACCGCGCCACGTCCAGCCCCTGACATTCATCCGGCAGCTCGCGCAACCACTGCGCGCTGCGCAGCAGCAACTTCAGCGCCCCACGCCGGTTGCCGCGCCCCACCTGATACAGCGCCACGCCTACCTGCAGCAGCGCGCGGTACAGTTCGCGCACCGGGCCCTTCGTCTCCATCCACAGCGCCTCAAAGGCGTCGTGCTGCGCGTAGTATTCGCCCGCGTTGAACAGCGCCATGCCCTCGCGCGCCAGCGGCGGTAACTGCGCCCCGCATTCGCATTCCAGAAGCGCCAGCCGCGCGGCGTCGGGCTGACGGACATGCTGCCGCAACGTTGCTTCCGGCGCCGCCAGCAAGACTGCCGCCGTCACAACCGCGTCCGCGCCGGCCCGCAGCGCGGCAGCTTGCTGCGCCTCCTTCGCGATGGCCAGCAGCGGGATGCGGCGCGTGGCGTTGTTGGCCCGCGCCGCGCTGATCCAGCGCCGCGCCGCCGCGTCAGCGGCGTCGGCCAGCAGCAGCGCCGGCCCCAGGTCCGTCAGACGCGGCACGAAGCCGCTGCCTGCCCCCAGCGGAACGATGCGCAGCCCCGGCCCTGCGCGCGCATGCAGCCCGGCCAGCCACGCCGGCGCCCCCACCACCGCGATGCACAGGCCCGCCGCTGCGTCCACTGCTGCCTTCATGCTCTGTTCAGACCCCGCTCGCCAGGCTATACTGTGGGCGCAGCGCGCGGAAGTTGCAAGGGGTGAGCACTGGACATCAGCTGGTACGGACAGAGTTGCTTGCGCATCAGCGGCCGCGGCGAGATCACGGTCGTGACCGACCCCTGCGTGCCGGTGCAGCGCAGCGGCCGCGGCCTGAAGGCCGACGTCGTCTGCGTCAGCCACGCCAATGGCGACGCTGCGCCGCAGCCCGACGGGCCGGATGCCCCGCTGCGCTTCGAGCGACCCGGCGAATACGAGGTCGGCGGCGTCTTCATGCGCGGCATCGCCATGCACGCGCAGGAAAACGGCGCAACGCGCCGCAACGTCGCCTGGCTCTTTCACTTTGGCGAGCTGAACCTGCTGCATCTGGGAGCCCTGGCCCACGTGCCGGAGCAGGAGCAGCTCGAGACCCTCGGCGAGGTACATGTCCTGATGATCCTCCTGGGCGCCGATGGACTTGATGCGGAGGCTGCCGCCGGGCTCGTCGCCCTGCTGGAGCCGCGGGCCATCCTGCCCCTGCCTGATCGCCCGCCCGCCGACGCGCCAGACCCGCTCGAACGCTTCCTCGGCGCCATGGGCCTCAGCCCGCCGCGTGAAGAGGAATTCCTGCGCATCACCGCCAGCAACCTGCCCGAGCAGTCCCGCGTGGTGCTGCTGCGGCCCCGGCTCCTGCCAGAGTAATCGTGCCGGACGAGCGAACGGGCATGGACGTCAAGCTGATCATGACCTGGGACATTCGCCCCGGGCGCGACCAGGAGTACTTCGAGTACCTCGTGCGCGACTGGATTCCCGGCACCCAGAACCTCGGCCTGCGCCACACCGGCGCCTGGATGACCACCTACAGCCTCGGCAATGCCGCCCAGATTATGACCGAGGGCATCGCCAGCGACCTCCCGGCCATGAAGGCCATCCTCGACAGCGACACCTGGTTGCGCCTGCACGAGCAACTGCTGGATTTCGTCATCAACTACGAGCAGAAGATCGTGCGCGTTTCAGGGCACTTTCAAATCTGAGCCGGTCACGGGCCGGCAACAACCTGCCGGCAACAAACGGAGGCTGTGATGCGACTGGGTGGCGTGGATGACTGGTTCGCCGGCTGGCATAGCGTCGACGAAAGCGTCGTCGAAAAGCTCAACGCCCTCGGCTTCAGCGGCATGGGGATGCATTTCCACGGCGATCCCTTCGATCAGCCGCTGACCGGGGCGCTGCGCACGAAGCGCCTGCTGGATGACCACGGCATTGAGCTCGTGCAGTTCTGGGGCTCCTATCCCGCCATCATCAGCCGCGACGAAAGCGAGCGCCAGGCAGGCCTGCGCATCTGCCGCAACATCATACGCCGCGCCAGCGAGCTGGGCGCCCACATGGCCTCGCTGCGCCCTACCAGCATGTATCCCGGTTACCAGTGGGCGCCGCACCCGGATAATTTCCTGCCCGAAACCGAAGAGCGTCTCGTGCGCAGCCTCGCCGAAATCGGCGAGACGGCCGCGCAGCTGAAGATGCCGGTCGCGCTCGAATGTCACCTCACCACCACGCTGGGCGAGCCCGCCAAAATCCGGCGCATCATCGAGCGCAGCAACCCGGACTGGATCGGCGTGAACGCGGACCTCGTCAACTTCGTCTGCGATTTAGGCAGCGTCTACAACACGGCGGCCGTCATCGACAACTATTTTGACGAGCTCGGCCCCTTCATCCGCGCCGCACACCTCAAGGACGTCACCGTCGGGGAGCAGCTCGTGTTGCACATCAACGAGACCGTGCCCGGCACTGGTTTCTTCGACTGGGACCACTTTTTCCGGCGCTTCGAGGCCCTGCTGCCTGATGGCTTCGGGCTCATCGAGCACCTCTCGCGCCTCGAAGACGTGCAGCAGGCGCGCGATTTCGTCGTCGGCCGGCTGGCGCAACTCAATATCGCCATCCGCTGACCAGCCTGACCGGCCAGGGGAGTAAAGCCGGCATGGATGAGGAACGCAGGCCGGAGCGCGCAGAGGACGATGTTCCCTTCCGCCTGCCCCCGCCTGAAGCGCCATCCTCCGGCCCGCCGCGCCCGGGCCCGGCTGCGCGCGGCCGGCGTACCCGCAGCCAACGCCCCTTCGCCCCGCCCGCGCCAGGCAGCCCGACCCCGCCCGCCGCCAGGCCAGCCCCGCGTCCACGCCCCCCACGACGCTCGCGCCGCCGCAGTCTTCTGCCGCGCAGTTGCCTCTTCGCCATCATCGGCGCCTTAGGTTTCGTCTGTGGCGGCCTGACGCTCTTCGTGTTGCTGGCCGGCGCGCTGCTGGGCGCGCGCATCGAGGAGCAGCTCGGCGAGCGCGTGGCCCAGGTCGATGACTGGCACAACTTCGAGAGCAGCTTCATCTACGACCGCTACGGCGAAGTGCTCTACGAGTCCTTCAGCGAGGGGCGGCGCACCTACGTCGCGCTGCAAGACATCCCGCAGTCGCTGATCGACGCCACCCTGGCCACCGAGGACGACACCTTCTTCAGCAATCCGGGCATCGACGTGGCGGCGACGCTGCGCGCCTTCCTGCAATACACCGGCTTCGTGCGGGGCTGGAGTGGCGGCAGCACCATCACGCAGCAGGTCGTGCGCAACCTGCTCTTCACGCCCGAACGCCGCACCGAGCGCAGCATAGGGCGCAAGCTGGAGGAGATCGCCCTCGCGCTGGTGCTGACGCAGCGCAAGAGCAAGGAAGACATCCTTGAGCTGTATCTGAACGAGATCTACTACGGCAACCTGGCCTACGGCGCCCAGGCCGCGGCCAGCACCTTTTTCAACAAGGACGTCAGCCGCATCACCCTCGGCGAGGCGGCCATGCTGGCCGGCCTGCCGCAGGCGCCCGCCAGCCTCGACCCCCTCAACCCGGAAAGCGAGGTGCAGGAAGCGGTTGATCTCCGCTGGCGCATTGTGCTGGATCGCATGCTGACCGAGGGCTTCATCGACGAGGCGCAGCGCAACCACGCCTTCGTCGCCGGCCTCGCCTTCGATACGCCCGACGTGCCCTTCCGCGCCCCCCACTTCACCGTGTACGTGCAGGCAGAGCTGGAGCAGCTCTTGCGCGGCCTCGGCTATGGCCCCGAGTTGCTCGCCGGCGGCGGGCTGAAAGTCTACACCACGCTTGACCTGCGCATCAATGACCTGGCGCAGGCCTCCATCCAGCAGCAGCTCGTCCGCCTCGCCGGCAACAACGTGCGCAATGGCGCCGTGCTCGTCACCCGGCCCGACAGCGGCGAAATCCTGGCGATGGTCGGCAGCGCCGACTACCACGACGACAATATCGACGGCCGCGTCAACGTGACCACGGCGCTGCGCCAGCCCGGCAGCACCGTGAAGCCCATGACCTACGCCGCAGCGCTGGAGCTGGGTATGTCGCCGGCCGAAATCCTGTGGGACACGCCGCTGGATGTCCGCGGCCCGGGCGTCCCGCCGGACTGGCCGCGCAATTACGACGAGCGCTACCACGGCCCGCAGCGCATGCGCCAGGCCCTCGCCAACAGCTACAACATCCCGGCCGTGATCACGCTGCGCCGAATCGGCGTCCCGCGCCTGCTGGAGATCATGCAGCGCTTCGGCGTGGACAGCCTCGGCACCGACGCCGGGCGCTACGGCCTCTCGCTGACCCTCGGCGGCGGCGATATCACGCTGCTGGAGCTGACGCAGGCCTACGGCGTCTTCGCCAACGAGGGCGCCCGCGTGCCCCTGCAGTCCATTCGCTGCGTGCTCGACAGCAATGATGACGTCCTCTACCAGCTCGGCGAGGGCTGCCCGCATGGCCGCCAGACCGGCCTCAGCATCATCCAGCGCCCCCTCGGCGAACAGGTGCTGGATCCGCGCATCGCCTTCCTCATCAGCGACATCCTCGCCGACAACGCCGCCCGCAGCCCGGCCATGGGCGCCAGCAGCCCGCTGCGCGTCCCCGACCTCACCAGCGCCGTCAAGACCGGCACCACCGACGACGTCCGCGACAACTGGACCGTCGGCTACACGCGCAACGTGGTCGTGGGCGTCTGGGTCGGCAACAGCGACGGCCAGCCAATGGTGGATTCCTCCGGCCTCACCGGCGCCGCGCCCATCTGGAACGCCATTATGAGCGGCATCTACGGCGACCAGGGCATGTTGGCCAGCTTCGCCCGCGATGGCCAGTTGCTCAACGACACGCTGCAGCCGCCCGGCGGCCTCGGGCGCGTCAACTTGTGCAGCCTGTCCGCGCTGGTGGACCCGGCCACCGACTGCCCGCGCCGCAGCGAAGAGTGGCTGCTGACCAGCCCGGCCGGCATCCCGGCCCAGGACAGCGGCCTCTACTATCCCCCGCCAACGCCGGGCAGCCCGGGCCTTCAGTCCGGCAGCGACGTCGCGCTGGACGAGATCGAACCCGGCGTCTTCCGCGTGCTGGCCTGGCGCATTCCGACGGAAGTGTCCGGCGCCATCCGCTTCCAGGAGCCGGACAGCCGCGTGCCGCCGCCGCCGCCGCTTTACTGCCAGGTGCCGCAGGCGCTGGCCGCAGCGGCTGTCTCCCTTGGCGCGCGCCAGCAGCTCTTCATCGCCCCGCCCGCCTCCGCCTTCCCGCAGGAAGCGATAGAGGCCGAGCTCTTCGCGCGCAGCCGCAACCTCGCCTTCCTGCCCACCATCCAGTGCAACGCCGCGCTGTTGCAGCCCGCGCAACACTACGACCCGACGGTCGCCACCGCCGTCATCACCTCGCCGCAGAACGGCAGCGTGCTGACGCGCACCACGCCCATCCTCGGCAGCGTCATCTTCACGCCGGAGCAGGCGCAGTTCTACAAGCTCGAACTCATCGGCGGCGATTTCAGCGAGTGGGTCACGCTGGGCAGCACCCACAGCAACAGCGTGCCCAACGGCCAGCTGGAAACCCTCTACGTCCCGTCGCTGGCGCCCGGCTGGTATCACCTGCGCCTGGTGCTGATCACCCCCACCGGCGACGTACTGCAGCGGCCCTTCGAAATTTCCTTCAGCGTGGCCTGAGTCACGCCCCGGCGCCGACCTGCAGACTCTGGCCGTTGAGCGTGGCGGCCGCCTCCGAGCAGAGAAACAGCGCGAGCGCGGCCACCTCCGCCGGGTCGGCGTCCGTGGCGGCGCAGAGCGCGTTGACGCGGATGCCCGGCGGCGCCAGTTCGCGCGCGCTTTGCTGCGTCAGGCCGAGCAGCCCGGCCCACGCGGCAGCCGTGGCGGCATCGCCCGCCGCCGCATCGCCACCGCCGCCCCTGCCGGAATTGTCAGGCCTGTCAGTGCCCGGGATGAGGTCCGGGATGGTGCTGAAAACCACGTTCAGAATCACCCCGCCGCCCTCCTCTGCCATCACGCGGCCCAGTAGCTGCGTGCAGAAGAAGGCGCCCGTCAGATTGACGTCCAGCAAGCGGCGCCAGTCCCACTCGTCCAGCCGCAGCAAGGGGCGCTCCAGCGGGCCCGCGCTGGCCGCGTTGACCAGCAGCGAAATCCGGCCGAACTGGTCGCGCGCCCGCTCGATCAGGTTGGCCGCCTGAAAGCGGTTCGAGACATCGCCGGGGCAGGCCAGCGCGCTGCCGCCGCCCGCCACGATTTCCGCGCGCACCGCCTCGGCGCGGTCCGGATTAAGGTCGTTGACCACCACAGCAGCGCCGGCCGCCGCCAGCGCGAGGGCGATGCTGCGCCCGCAACCGCCGCCGCCGCCGGTGACGATGGCCGCGCGTCCGCGCAAATCGACGCGGAAATCAGTCTTCGGCGGCATCCTGCTCGGGCTCGAAGATATAGCCGACGCTCCACACCGTGCGGATGAAAACCGGCCTGGCCGGGTCGGGTTCGATTTTCTCGCGCAGGCGCCGCACGTGCACGGTCACCGTGCTGTCGTCGCCCTCGAAGTTATAGCCCCACACCTCGTCGAGCAGCTGTTCGCGGCTAAAAACCTGGCGCGGGTTGCTGGCCAGATGCCACAGTAAATCGAATTCGCGCGCCGTAAGCGCGACCGGCGCGCCATCGCGCCGTACTTCGCGCGCCCGCGCATCCAGCGTCAGCGACCCGATCTGCAGCGGGCGGCCGTCAGCCTGGCTGGCGGGGTCGCTGCGGCGCAGCACGGCGCGCACGCGGGCCACCAGTTCGCGCGGGCTGAAGGGCTTGGTCAGGTAGTCATCGGCGCCCAGCTCCAGCCCGTGGACGCGGTCCTGCTCGTTGCGCCGCGCGGTCAACATGATGATCGGCACCATCCGCTCTGTGCTGAGCACGCTGACGTCGCCGCGCAAGCGGCGCGTGATGCTGAGTCCGTCCACGCCCGGCAACATCAGGTCCAGAATCAGCAGATCGGGCGGGTCCTCGCGCAGCAGCTGCAGCGCGCTGCGGCCATCCGCCGCCTCGCTCACCTGCCAGCCTTCGCGCTCCAGATAGCGCCGCAGCACCTCGCGCACGGTCGGCTCGTCATCGACCACCAGAATGCGGCGCCGCCGTTTCATGACGCCGCGTCCCGTTCGCGCAGCAAGCTTTCCACGCAGTCTCCGACAAGCGCCACGACGCTCCGCCCGCGCTTCATACGGCCTCCCCCCGCTCCATTAAAACGCCCGCGCGCTTCATTCGGCCTCCCCCCGGTCCATTAAAAAGGCCTCGACGGCAGCGCGGCGCGGCAGGCCGGGGATGGCGCCGCGCACGGTGGTCGTCAGGGCGCCGACCGCGTTGGCGAAGCGCAACATGCCGCGCAGCTCGCCACGCCAGTCGTCGCCGTGCTCCAGCAGGCTGGCCAGCACCGCCGCCACGAAGCCGTCGCCAGCGCCGGTGGTATCCACGGAATCCACCGCGAAGCCGGGCATGTGCAGGCGCTCATCGCGCGTGTACAGGGTGGCGCCGCCCGGCCCGTGCGTCACGATGAGCAGCTGCGTGCGCTCGCGCCACAGGGTCTCCACCGCGCCCTCGCTGAGGAAGTCCACCTCTTCGTCGCTGACCTTGACCACCTGCGCGTACTCCAGGCCGGCCAGCATCCAGTGCCGCGCGCTGGCCGCATCCGGCCACAGGGCCAGGCGCAGGTTCGGATCGTAGGAGAGCGTCAGACCGCGCGCCAGGGCCCGCTCGATGGCCGCCTGCAGCGCCGCGCGCGAGGAGTCGGCGATCATGGTGATCGAGCCGTAGTGAAAGATGCGCTGCTCGTCGATGCGCGCCATGTCGACGTCGGCGGGGGTCATCAGCATGTCCGCGCCAGGGTGGCGGTAGAAAACGAAGCTGCGCTCGCCGCCCTCCGCCAGCGAGACGAAGGCCAGCGTCGTGCGCGCCTCCTGCGAGAAGCGGATGCCGCGCACGTCAACGCCCTCGTCCGCCAGCACCTGCGCCAGATGGTGGCCGAAGGGGTCGTCGCCGACCTGCGTCAGGAAGGCGCTGGCGTGGCCCAGGCGCGCCAGCGCGACCACCACGTTGGCCGGCGCGCCGCCCGGCGCCTTGATGAAGCCGCTGGCCTCGCCCACCGTCACGCCGCTCTCCAGCGCGACAAAGTCGATCAACAATTCCCCCAGACTGACCACGCTCATCCGTCGCTCCTTGCCAGCGCTGTGTCCCCGTCAACTGTAGGCGCATCCCCGCCCGCCTGCCAACTGTACCGCGCCCGCCTTTTGCTGTATTATGCCGGGTCGGTGCCCGCCAGCTGATAACCGGAGTCCCGCCTTCGCATGTTGATGAAGCGCATCACCATCATTTTCGGTATCTCGATGGCCCTTATTCTGGCCCTGACCACGCTGCTCTCGGCAGTGGGCCGGACCAGCCAGCCCCCGGCACCGACTGTCGCTCCCGTACCCACCTTCCCGCCGCCGCCCGCCGTCGAGACGATCGACTTCGCGCAGCGCTACCTGCACCCCGGCGGCCTTTTCACCCTCGCCGTGCCTGGCGGCTGGCAGGTTTCAGAGTCGCTGAACACCCGTGAGGGCCTGCGCGCCGTGCTGGCTAACAAGGCCGCGCAGAGCCTGATTCAGGTGGATGTCGACCGGCCGCCCCGCAGCCTGGCAGCCGGCGCCCTGACGCTGGATGACATCGACGCGCGCTTCAACCAGGCCTGGCTGGGCGGCAGCTGGCGCGAATACCGCAGCTGGGAGGAGAGCAGCCGCAAGCGCAGCGAAGACGACCAGCTGATCATCGACTTCACGCTGGGCTTCGGCGGCCAGACCTTCGTCGCGCGCCAGCAGGCCTGGACCGACGGCGAGTGGATCTACTCCGTGCGCGTCGTCACGCCCGAAAACGCGACCGGCGCCCTGCTGCATTTGCTGGGCGGCGTCGCCGACTCATTGCACCCCCTGAAGGAACTGGCCGACACGCCCTTCCACTGGAACGCCTGGTTCGACCCGCAGTACGCGCACTTCATCCGCTACCCGGACAGCTGGGCGCTGAGTGACAGCGCGCCCGGCCGCCCCACCAGCATCAGCGGCGCCGGCGCCTCGCTGCGCATCGAGACCGACGCGCAGCAGATTAGTGACGAGGCGGCCGCCGGCGCCAGCGTCGCCGCGCGCCACACGGGCGCCGAAATCCTGAACGTGAGCGCGCTGGAGCAGGCGGAGGCTGCGGGCTACGCCGTCTCCTGGAGCGGCCGCAACGCGGATGGCGACAGCCTCAGCGGCCTCGACGTGCTGCTCAACGGCCCCGACGGCCAACTGCACCTGGCCAGCCTGCGCTTCCCCGGTCAGGTGGATCTCAACAGCGAAGCAGGTGCCGCCGCCGAGCCGGAACTGGACGCGATGATGCGTTCCTTCCAGCTGCTGCCGACCCTGGCCGGGGAACTGGCCGGCTGAGCGCTACTTGTCGCGCGTCAGCGCGAAGCCGCTCATAAACTGCTTCTGCAACGCGATGAAGACGATCAGCGGCGGCAGGCTGACCAGCACCGCGCCCAGCATCAGCGGGCCGAAGCTGTCGCCGGTCTCGGTGCCGCTGCGCAAGGTGCGCAGGCCGACCTGCACCGGTCTTAGCGTCGACTCCTGCACCACCATCAGCGGCCACAGGTACTGGTTCCAGGCGTAGAGAAACTGGATTACGAAGAGCGCGGCGATGGCGTTCCAGCTGATGGGAATCAGCACGCGCCACAGGAACTGCAGCGGGTTGGCGCCGTCAATCTGCGCCGCCTCGCTCAGCTCGGCCGGAATGCTGGAAAAGTGCTGGCGAAACAGGAAGGTGCCGGTCGCGCTGGCGATGAAGGGCACGACCATCGCATCATAGCCGCCCCACTGCAGCCGGATACCCACGAGGCGGAAGAGGGCGATGGCCATCACCTCCGTCGGCATCATCAGTGTGATGAGCACGAAGCCAAAGATGAGCCACTTGCCGGGAAAGCGGAAGAAAACAAAAGCCATGCCCGCCAGCAGCGACAGTATCGCCTTGCCCGTCGTCATGACCAGCGCCACGATGACCGAATTGACCATGTAGCGCGGCAGATGGCGCTCGTTGATCACCAGGTCCCAGTTGCGCGCGAGGTAGGTGCTGGGCGTCAGCTGGTAGTTGAAGATCTGGGTGTTGGATTGCGTGGCGACGACCGCAGCGTAGTAGACCGGGAAGCCCGTGATCAGAATGGCCACGATCAGGATGACGTGCGCATACCAGCGTTTGGGCAGGCGCCGCCGCAAGGGTAGCGCGGCTGCCGCAGCCAGCGAAATGCGCGCGCCTTCGCGCTTCACGTCCATCGTCAACCCCCGTACATCACGCGGCCACGGCTAAAGCGGAACTGCACGATGGTCACGCCGATCACAATGCCGAAGAGCAACAGCGAGCGCGCCGCCGCGCTGCCCAGGTTACGCGCCACCACGCCGACCTCGAAGACCTCGTACATCATGGTGGTGGTGGATTCGACCGGGCCGCCGGCGGTGAGAAAATCAATAAGGCCATAGGTATCAAAAAAAGCGTAGGTGGTGGTGGTCACCACGAGGAAGAAGGTGATGGGCGCGAGCAGCGGGAAGGTGATGCTGAAGAAGCGCTGCATGGGCCCGGCGCCGTCGATGGAGGCCGCTTCCAGCAAGTCATTGGGCACGTTCTGCAGGCCGGCGATGTAGAAGAGGATGCAAAATCCCAGTACGTTCCAGATGGAGGCGATGATGACCGTCCACGGCGCGATAGCAGGATCCAGCAACCAGGACACCTCGAAGCCGAAGGTCGTGTCGAGGATGTGGTTGAGCACGCCCGCCGTGTTGTGAAAGAGCAACTGGAAGATGATGCCGGCGATGACGGGCGAGAGCGCGTAGGGCCAGACCAGCAGCGCGCGGTAAATGCGCCCGCCGGTGATGGGGCGGTAGGCCATCTGCGCGATCAGCAGCGAGAAGGTCAGCGAGAAGACCACGATGAACACCGCCAGGAAGAAGCTCACCAGCAAGGTCCTGCCATAGTCAGGATCGCTGAGCAGATGGTTGAAGTTGCGCATGCAGACAAAAATCGTGCGCGGCGCCCCCAGACGCGCCAGCTGCGTCGACAGCTGAAAGGTATCGAACATGGGGTAGTAGAGAAAGACGGCGAGAATGGTCAGCGTGGGCGCCAGGCAGAGCAGCGCGAACAGGCGCGCAACTGGCCCGCGGAACGTGCCCGGGCGCGTTTCGCCGGCGCCGGGCAGACCCTCGCCGCGTAGCCAGCGCCCGACCAGCAGCATCACCACGCGATGCAACAGGTAAGCGCCGCCGACCAGCAGCACGACGCCAATGAGCACGTTCAGCTGGTCGGCATTGCCGTCGCCGTCCAGTTCGAAGGGACAAAAGTTGAGCGGCGCCAGCAGGATCATGGCGCCCAGCCCCGCGCTGGCCGCGCCGAGCAGCCCCCACAGTTGCGGCCGGCGCCGGATCTCGGGGTCTGCGCCCTGCGCCCGCGCCCGCCATGCGCTCCAGCCACCACCGGCCAGGGCGACCAGCGCCAGCAGAATCAGCGGCGAGACAACGTACATGCGTCCTGCTCCTCTGCTGTCGGGCGGGACAGCGCCAGGCACTGCCCCGCCGGTTCGTGCTAGGGTCTACTCATCCACGTAGAGCAGATTGTACTCCTCAAGCAGAACGTTGGCTTCTGCTTCCGCCCTGGCCATGATCTCGCCGACGTCGCCGTCGGTCAGCATGGCATCCTCAATCGCCTGGGTGATGATGTTGCGCGTCTCGACGAAGGTGCCGAAGACGGCGCCCTGCGTCGCGATCGTCACCTGCGATTCGCCCAACTGGATGCTGGCGGTGAGGAAGTTGGGGTTCGCTTCGTACCAGCCCTGACTCTCCAGCAGCTCGATCGAGCTGTTGCGCACGGGCACGTAGCCGCTGGTCTGATGCCAGGAGGCGGAGTTCTCCGTGTTGGAGAAGAAGAGCAGGAAGGCCATCGCGCCTTCCTCGATTTCCGGCTCCAGTCCGTCGGTGATCCACATCGTGGCGCCACCGAGGATATTGCCGGTCCAGCCGACTTCGGAGTCATGCACCATCATGCCGGTGCCGACCTCGACGCCATTCTCGTTCGCGTTGCGTACGATGCCGCCCGCGCTGGCGCTGCTGGTCATGATCATGGGCAGCTGCTGGCTGTTGAAGGCCTGCACCGCGCCCGACCAGTCGCGCTGTACGCCACTGTAGGCATAGTAGCCCGCGTTATACATGTCCTTGTGCCACTGCACGATGTTGATCGAGGCGTCGCTGCTCAGCAGGACTTCATTGGGGCGCGCATCGCGGCCGTTGCCGTTGTTGACCAGCTCGGTGTTCTGCTGCGCCAGCCACTGCTCGAAGAACCAGCCGTGGTTGGGCCAGACGATACAGCCATTGATCGCGCCCGAGTCCACCATCGGCTGCAGCTGCGCGCAGACTGCCTCGACTTCCGCCCAGGTGCCCGGCAGCGCGTCGACGCCGGCCTCGCCAAGGATGTTCAGATTGGCGTAGAGGATGGGCGTGGAGGTGTTCCAGGCCACCGACGACCAGTCGCCGCCGATGGTGTAGTAACTGGAGACCACCGGGATGATGTCGTCGAAGTCCACCGCCTGACCCAGCACCTCGTCGCGGCCGGCGATGATCTGGCTGGCCGCCTTGAAGTAGCCGCTGTCGATGGCGAACTGCGTGCCGACCTCGAAGAGTTGCATGATCTCGGGCGGGTTGCCCTGTTCCTGCGACAGGATGTAGGAATCCAGCAGGATCTCATAGTCGCCGAAGGATTCGAGGTTCACCTGGTATTGCGGGAACAGCGCGCTGAATTCCGCGGCGCGTTCCACTGCCCAGTCAAAACGATGATCGGTGAAGCCGATCAGGGCGTCGATTTCGCAGGGCGCGTCGGCGCTGCAGCCTTGCGCCTGCACGGGCGCCAGCAGCGTCATGGCCGCCAGCAACAACAAAACGAGTATTGAAAGGGACTTGCGCTGAGTCATGTTGTTCTCCATTCCTTGATAATGATCTCCAGGATCGGCACAACTATGGTGCACACCTGTTACCGATTCTTCCCGGCCGGTTTAAGGTGAGCGTCCCTCCCGGCAATTACCGGCCATCCCCGACAAACAGGGCTAACCTGGATTTAACGAAAGTAGCGTCTGAGGGGTATTGTGTCAAATGCTCCTAAGTCAGAGGGACCGCCAGGTCAGCCGCCCCCCCCCCCGTCCGCGCCGGGGCTACTCCCCCACGTAGCGCAGCTTGTGCTCCTCCGGCTGGGCCCTGGCCATGTTTATGGCCATCCAACATTGACCTTGACCTGTTTATGGCCAGATCTTGGCCAGATCTTGGCCATGCTTCCAGCCTTCAGTACCACGACTGTATCGTGTAAAGTCCCGCCGGCAAACGAGACCGTGGCAACGCATGTGAACCGCTTCGCCAAAGTTAAAACACAGCAAATTGCCTGGGCCACGCTGCTCATTAAACGTGGTCGTAATTATGCAGGGAGCCGTTGTCAGGGTGACAGGCTCTGGGGCCGGCTGTGGCCGTGACTGGCCCCGCTGTCAGGGCGAGCTGTTGCCGCTGACCCATGGCCTTGCCACCTGGATCGAGTTTTCCCATCGCGCCCTGTCCGGCCTCACCCTGCTGCTGGGAGTATGGTTGCTCTTCAGAGCCATGCGGCTGCGGCACACCATGCCAGGCTTTATGCGCATGGCGGCGCTCTCTATCGTTTTCCTGCTGGTGGAGGCGCTGATCGGGGCTGGCACGGTGCTGGCCGGCCTTACCGGGGATAACGTGTCCACCGCCCGCGGCTTGCTGGTCGCCTTTCATCTCCTGAATTCCCTGGGGTTGATGGGCGTTCTGGCCCTGGCAACCCTCTATTCCCGTCCGGGCCAGCCCTGGCCTTCGGCCTGGAAGGGGAAAACCGGATTGAAGTTGCTCATGGGCCTGGGGTTACTGGGGATGCTCGTGCTCATGTTTTCCGGTGGCATTGCGGCCATGGGGAACACCATGTTCCCGCCGCAATCGCTGCAGGCGGGCCTGGTCGAGGACTTCAGCGCGCAGTCACATCCCCTGATCCGCCTGCGCCTCCTGCACCCTTTCATCGCCATTGCTGTTGGCGGCTGGCTGTGGCTGACTCTGGGCTGGACGAGCCTGACACGTCCCGTGGCGCAGGCCAGCCGCTTTCGCAAGATGCTTGTTTGGGTTTTCGGCTTGCAGCTGATTGTTGGCGCCACCAATCTGGCGCTGCTGGGGCCAGTTCTGCTTCAGCTGCTGCACCTGGGTCTGGCCCTGCTGGCATTTATGCTGTGGACCCTGGTTACATGGACGACCCTGAATTCACCTCTGCCCGCGAAGGCCGGAAGCCCCGGGCAATGGTTACCCCTGAGGTAGACAAACACTATGAGTAATGCGGTATCGACGGCCCCGGTTGCCACATGGCGCGATTATCTGGCCCTGACCAAACCTAAAGTGGTGTTCTTGTTGCTCTTTACGGCGGTGGGCGCCATGTGCATTGCGGTACGTGGCATACCAGGATGGTTGCCCCTGGCAGGTGTGCTGGCCGGTGGCTACATGTGCACCGGGGGAGCCGGCGTCTTTAACATGATCCTGGATCGCGACATCGATGCGCGGATGAAGCGCACCGCCCGCAGACCCCTGGTGACGGGGCGTGTTTCCGTGCGTCGCGCCACCCTTTTCGGGTCTGTGCTCGGCGTCGGCGCCTTTGTCGTGCTATGGCTGACCACCAATCTGTTGACGGCAGCGATCGGGATGGGCGGGCTGGCCTTTTATGTCCTTGTCTATACCTTGTGGCTTAAGCGCAGCACCTGGCAAAACATCGTAATTGGCGGTGTGGCCGGCGCCGCGCTGCCACTTCTGGGCTGGGCAGCGGTCACAGGGGAACTGGCCCCGATGGCGTGGACCCTGTTTGCCCTGATCTTTATGTGGACGCCCGTACACTTCTGGGCCCTCGCGTTTCTGGTAAAGGACCAGTATGCCGCTGTGGGGGTGCCCATGGCCCCCTCGGTACTGGGGACGCAGGGCACCTTGCGGCAGATGCTCCTGTATACGCTGTTGACCGTCCTGACCTCACTGGTCCCGCTTGTCCTTGATGAAGCAGGCTGGCTCTATGGGGGAACGGCCACATTGCTCAACGTGCTGTTACTCTCGAAGATGCTGCGCCTGTATCGCAAGGTGGGGCCGGCGCAGGAGGTAACGCGCGAGGATTCCCTGTCCCTGTACAAGTTCTCAATGCTTTACCTGGCGCTGGTCTTTCTCTTCCTGGCCCTGGACCGGAGTTTGCTCTTTCCGCTCTAGCGGACCCACCTGCGACCAAGCAGACCATGGCGCCGCTGCGCTGCGCTCAGGAGAGGAAGACGAGGCGCTCAAGCGCCAGCAGGGCCAGCTCGACGCTGAAGGTCAGGGCGAAGAGGCGCAGCGAACGACGCTGGCCCAAGTGTTTGAAGTGAATCTCGATGCCCATTACCGCCACGGCCAGCAGCAGCAGACCGCCGACGATGGCGGCCAGATTGCGCAACACCGTCGTCACGCCGCGCGCGTTGGCGGGGGCGACCAGATTATAGCGCGCGATCAGCAGCGCCGAGCCGAACTCCACCACGCGCACCAGCGCCATCAGCGCCAGCACGCCCAGCGCCAGCCCCAGCACGAACAGGACAGCGCTCAGCAGTGTGACGAGGCTGCGGCGGGCGACGTGGTTCCAGTTGCGGCTGGTGCCCTGGTCCTGGTTCATGACCAGCCAATTGTAGCGTCCGCGGCGAGACGGCGAAAGTCATGGACGCCTGCCCCCTGTGCTATACTGCCACGTGATGTTCACGTGACAGGACAACGCCATGGCCGTCATCGAGACTCGTGAGCTAACGAAGATTTACAAGACCGGCCGCGACGAGCTGCGCGCGCTGGACCAGCTCAATTTGCAGGTGCAGCCGGGCGAGATCTTCGGCTACCTGGGGCCCAACGGCGCCGGCAAGACCACCACCATCCGCCTGCTGCTCGACCTCATCCGCCCCAGCGCCGGCAGCGCCACTGTGCTGGGCCTGGACGCCCAGGCGGACAGCGTGGCCCTGCACCGCCGCATCGGCTTCCTGCCCGGCGAGCTGGCCCTGTGGAAGGGGCAGACCGGCGCGCAGGTCGTGCGCTTCGTGGCTGACGTGCGCGGCGGCGTGGACGAAGCGTATCTGCGCCAGCTGTGCGAACGCCTGCAGCTTGATCTCGGCATCAAGGTGCGCAACTACTCCAGCGGCAACCGGCGCAAGCTGGGCCTCGTGCTGGCCCTGATGAACAAGCCCGATCTGCTCATCCTTGACGAGCCCACCGGCGGCCTCGACCCCCTGATGCAACAGATCTTCTATGAACTGATGCGCGAGACGCGCGCCGAAGGCCGCAGCGTCTTCCTCTCCTCGCACCTGCTGGCCGAGGTGCAGGCCATCTGCGACCGCGTCGGCATTCTGAACCAGGGCCGGCTGAGCACCGTCGAGCAGGTCAGCCGCCTGACGCAGGTCGGCTTCCGCTGGGTCAGCCTGCAAGTGCGCGAGGTCGGCGCGCTGCCCGGTCGTCTTGACGCCATCGACGGCGTCAGCGACGTCAGCGTCGAGGACAACAGCCTGCGCCTGCGCCTCAGCGGCGATTTCGACCCGCTGCTGCGCGCGCTGCAGGAATGCTACGTCGAGGAGCTGCACGTGCACGAGCCCTCGCTGGAGGAAATCTTCCTCGCCTACTACGGGGACGGAGGCGGCGCATGAGCGGAGTGCTGCTGCGCACTACGCTGCGCCAGAACTGGCGCCCGACGCTCTACTGGAGCGGCGGGCTGGCGCTGCTGGGTATCTACGTCGTCGCCGTCATCCCCACTGCCGAGGCGCTCGACAACTACGTCGGCCTGATCGCCTCCATGCCGCAGCCCCTGCTGGACGCCATGGGCGCCGGCGACACCCTGTTGCTGCGTACGCCGGAGGGCTTCATCCAGTACGGCTTCGCCACCTGGGCGCAGCTGATGCTGGCCGTCTACGGCCTGCTGGCCGGGCTGAACCTCTGCGCCAACGAAGAAGAGGCCGGCATCCTCGACGTCCTGCTCAGCCTGCCGCTCTCGCGCCGGCGTTTCATGCTGGAGCGCTTCGCGGCCTTCGCCCTGCTGACCCTGCTGATCGCCCTGCTCAGCGCGCTCGGCCTGCTGCTGGGCAGCGCCGGCACGGAACTGCCGCTGGCGACCGGCGCGCTCTTCGCCACGGCCTTCAACCTGGTGCCCGGTACCTTGCTGGTCATGGCCTTCACGGCCCTGGTGGCGGCCGCGCTGCGCCGCCACATGGTTGCGACCGGCCTGGCGATCTTCTTCGTCATCGGCAGCTACTTTCTGGACTTTCTGGCCGCCGCCATCAGCGAGGGGCCGCTCAACCAGCTCGGACAGCTTTCCTTCTATCGCTGGAGCAGCGCCGGGACAGCGCCGGGCAGCTTCATGCCCGTGGAAAACCTGGCCCTGCTGCTGGGCGTGACGGCCCTGCTGCTGGGCATTGCGCTGTGGTTCTTCGAACGACGGGACATCGGCCTTTAGCTGCGGGCTGCGGGAGCGAGCACAATGAGTGGAGTGATCTTTCTGAATACGCTGCGCCACACCTGGCTGCAGATGGTCTACTGGGGCGCCGGGCTCGGCCTGATGGCCCTGTTCACCGCGGCCATGGTGCCCTTCTTCGACTCCATGAAGATGGTCGAGTTGCTGCAGGGCCTGCCGCCCATCCTGCTGGCGGCTGCCGGCCTGGACGCCGACCTGCAGGTGCTGGCCACGCCGGAGGGCATCATCACGGTCGGTTTCTTCGGCAAGTTCGCGCTCATCTTCGCCGCCTATCCAGTGGTGATGGGTATGCGCGTCAGCGCCAACGATGAGGACAGTGGCGTCATGGAGGTGGTGCTCACCCTGCCGCTGCCGCGCTGGCAGGTCATCACCGAGCGCTTCCTGGCCTACAGCCTGACGGTCGTTGGCATGGGCGCGCTGGTCTATGCCGGGCTGTGGCTGGGCGTCACGCTCGTCGATGTGCAGCTGGACATGGCGCGCATGGCGGCGGTGGTCTTCAACGCGGTGCCGGTGCTGATCTTCGTGCTGGCCTTCACCGCATTGATGGCGGCCCTGCTAAGGCGGCGCCAGCGTGCGCTGGCCGTGACGACCGCCTTCGTGGTCGCCAGCTTCATGCTCGACACCGTGGCCGGCATCGCCGGCGAGGGACTGTCGCAGACCTTGCGCGCGATCTCCTTCTTCAGCTACTACGATCCCGGTGGCATCGTGCAGCACGGCCTGAACCAGGGCAAGACCCTGTTCATCAGCGCGCTGGCCGCGCTGATGGCCCTGGGCGCCGTGTGGGCCTTCCGGCGCCGCGACGTGGGCCTGTAGTCCACGCTACATCAGCGTTTGATGAAGGTATGCGTGCGCCAGGCGCCGTCAGCGTTATCCTCTGCCTGTTGAGGCCCTGCCGCACATCCGGGAGCCATCCATGCTGAGCGTCATCCTGCGGCGCGCGTTGCCCTGCATATTCGTCCTGCTGGCCATGGTCGCGCCCGTCTTCGCGCAGGCGCCAGCCGGGACGGATGATCTTGACCCGCGCGCCTTTCTGCCCGCCGATGTCGACGCCTGGCTCAGCCTGGACATCCGCGACTCCGGCATTATCAACGCGCTGAACGTGGCCGCCCGCTCGGCCGCGCTGTTGCAGCCGGAGCGCGCCGGGCTGCAGCCGCTGCAGGGCCTGGAGCAGGCGCTGCCGCTGCAGCAGCTCAACACCGAAGCACTGCCGGTCTTCGCGCGCGACTTCGGGCCCTGGGTGGAAGAACAGGTGTTGCTGGCCTGGCGCGCGCCCGGCCCCGCAGCGCCGAACCCCCTCCTCATCCTGCCCACGCGCGATCCTGGAGGAGCAGGACCTGTTGCGGCGCGAGCTGCATCAGGGCCAGACGCTGTGGCTGGCAGACCGCAGCAGCATCGCTTTCGCGCCCGGAGCCGTGCTCATCGGAGGAGCGGAGGCCTGTTGCGGCGCGAGCTGCATCAGGGCCAGACGCTGTGGCTGGCAGACCGCAGCAGCATCGCTTTCGCGCCCGGAGCCGTGCTCATCGGGCCGGAGGCGCTGGTGCGCGCCGCGCTGGACGTTCAGGCCGCTGCCGCGCCGCGCCTGCTGGATGCTGCAGCCGGCATGACGGAGAGCGACAGCGACACTGCTCCGGCCGGACAGATCCTCTCCGGCTGGCTGCGCGGGGAAAGGACCCTGCGCGCCCTCGCCGCGCTGCTCTCCGGCAGCGAGCAGTCCGCGCCGCTGCTGGCCGCCTTCGGCCAGGCGCTGGCGACCTTCGACAGCCAGTCGCTGCTGCAACAGCTCGTGCTGGAGGACGCGGCGCAGGCGCTGACCTTCTCCCTGACGACCGACGCGCTGCGCCTCAACGTGCTGCGTCTGACGCTGCAGCTGCACCACGACGGCGCGGCAGCGTCCGTAACGCCCGCGGCCTTCAACCCGGCCGTGCTGGAAGCGGTGCCGCGTAACGCCATGCTCGTCGTCAGCGGCACAGAAGCGCGCAGCCTCATCTTCAACCTGCTGGCGGCCATGCCGCTCTCCAACTTCGGCGGGCAGTTGCTGGGCCCCTTCGGCACGCAGCAATCCGCCGGCGCGGACAGCGGCCTGCTGGCGCCGCCGGACGCAGACACGATCGAACAGACCATCAGCAACTGGCTGGCGGCGCTGTGGGACCAGGCGGGTTTCGACCTGGAGCATGATCTGTTGCGGCGCCTGAACGGCAGCTTCAGCCTGGCGCTGTTGCCACGTCCCAACGACCCGCTGCCGCCGCTGAACATCCCCCTGGACCTGCTGCTGGTGGCCGAGGTAGCCGACGGCCAGGCCGCGCTCGACGCCCTCGAGCAGCTGGTCGCGCTCACCCTGGATGCGCGCGGGCTGGAGCGGCGTACGGCCGACGGGACGCAGCTGCGCCTGCTGCCCGGCGACGGTTTCAGTGGCCCGCTGCTGCAGGCCTGGAGCGCGGACGGCCTGCTGCTGCTGGGCACGGGGGCTGCGCCCGAGGCCATGCGCCTGGCGCGCATTGGCGATGACCGCCTGATCGATCGATCGCGCTGGCAGGCCCTGGCACAGGAGGCCCCGCCGCAGCTCTACCTCGACATCGCGCCCCTCTACGCCACGCTCCTGCCGGAGGCGGCCGGGCCGCAGCTTCAGCAAATCCGCCAGCTGGGCCTCCGCAGCCATGCGTCGGCCGCGGGCCGCCACGACCTCGAAATCACCCTCACGCTCCCCAGCCTGTTTGGCTGAGCGCCCCTGCGCGCCGGTCGCTGCCGCGCCAGAGTAGACTAAGGGGAAACTGGCATTGAGGAGGGGGGCGACTCGCGCGATGAACAGGCAAGCAGCGTTTCTGTTGGCGGGCGACGGCTGAACGCCGCTTCCTGTCTGTTACAGCCCCGTCAGATGCGGTAGACTAGGTCAGGAATGTGCACAATTCGAAGATAAGGACGAGAGGATCGCTTACAGTGAACAGAAAAGTTGCTCTTTTGTTGACGTTGGTACTGCTGGTGGGGCTGATGCCGGCCTTGCCGACGCTCGCGCAGGATCCGCTGATCGAGTCCGTATGTCTGGTCACAGATGTCGGTCGCGTGAATGACGGCACCTTCAACCAGTTCGCCTACAAGGGCATGGTTGACGCGGTGGAGGACTTCGACCTCGATTCGACCTACATCGAGACGACCGGCCAGGTCGACTACGCGACCAATATCCAGACCTGCGTCGACTCGGGCTATGGCGCAATCATCACGGTGGGCTTCCTGATCACGGACGCGACCCTGGCGGCCGCGCAGGCGAACCCGGAGGTCTACTTCATCGGCGTGGATCATTTCTATATGGATGCTCCCTCCAACCTGGTGGGAGTCCTGTTCCGCGAGGATCAGTCCGGCTTCATGGCCGGCGCGCTGGCCGGGCTGATGACCATGAGCGATATCGTGGCCGGCGTCTACGGTATCGATATCCCGCCCGTGATCCGGTTCCGCCACGGCTTTGAGAACGGCGTCCACTTCACCAACATGGATGCCCAGGCGCTGGGCGTTTACATCCCCAGCTTCATTGACCCGGCGACCGGCGCCGAAACTGCGCTGCAGTTCATCGCCGAGGGTGCGGACGTGATCTTTGGCGCGGGCGGCCCCACCGGCTCCGGCGGCATCCAGGCCGCGGCCGCGGAAGGCGTCTTCGTCATCGGCGTTGACCAGGATGAGTATGTAACGACCTTCGGCAACGGCGAAAGCCCGGGCGCCGATATGGTGATCTCCAGCGCCATGAAGCGCGTGGACCAGGGCGTGTACCTTTCGCTGAAGGAGCTGGCCGAAGGCGACGCCATGACCTTCGGCGGCAACAACGTTCTTTCCGCCGCGAACGATGGCGTCGGCCTGGCGCCGCCGCATGACGCGGACGTGCCCGACGAAGTCCTGGCGCAGCTGGACGAGATCTTCACCGGCCTGCAGGATGGCAGCATCAGCACCGGTGTTGACCCCATTACGGGCGAGATGCTGATGGACGACATGGACGACGACATGATGATGTCGGCCACAGCCACGGTGACAGCGGCCAACCTGAACGTGCGCAGCGGGCCTGGCCTCGACTATGACGTCCTGGCCGTCGTTTCCAGGGACAGCAGCTACCCCGCTCTCGGCCGCAATGAGGACGGCAGCTGGGTGGAGATTGACGTGGACGGGACGGTCGGCTGGGTGAGCGCCGAGTGGGTCGAGGTCGCGCCCTCGGCGGATGACCTGATGGTCGTCGACATGATGATGGAAGAGGACGACATGATGGACGACGACGAAGAAATGTCGGACGACGACTCCGGCGGTTGATCCTGACCATCACACACAGGGGTTCCCGTTCCGCCAGCCGGGGCGGGAACCTTTTCCTTAAGGACGAAAGGCTTCCCCGTGCATGAGATTGCGACGCTCCTGCGAACTGCTGATGTCTCCTGCGCCCCTGCGCCCCTGACGGCGGACCAGGTCGCCTCGTATCGCGAAAACGGCTCTCTCGTTGTCACCGGGGCGCTGCAGCCGGAAGAGATCGCGCAGTTGCATGCCGAGACCGTGCGCATCTGCCGTGGTGAGCGCGGCGCGCTGCGTAACGGTCTGACGCACAGCGCGGCGGAAAGCGACGAGGAAGTCATCCGCCAGTATCTGTGTATCCACTTCCCGCACAAGATTTCGCCGCTGATGGTCGCGCAACTGACGCACCCGGTCATCGTCGACGTTCTGACACAAATCATCGGGCCGGACGTCAAGTGCATGCAGTCCATGCTCTTCGTCAAGTCCGCCGGCAAGCCCGGCCAGGCCTGGCACCAGGACGAGGACTTCATCCCCACGCGCGACCGCAGCCTGACCGGCGCGTGGATGGCGCTGGACGATGCCACGCTGGAAAATGGCTGTCTGTGGGTATTACCCGGCTCGCAGCGGCAGGGCGTGTTATGGCCGCTGGGCGAGCAGGACGATCCGCGTTTCGATTGCACCAACGAGAGCCACGGCTTTCCCTGGCGCGACGAGGACGCCATCCCGGTGGAGGTGCCGGCCGGCTCGATCGTCTTCTTCAACGGCTATCTGCTGCATCGCTCGCTGCCCAACCGCGCCCGCAGCGGCCACCGCCGCGCGCTGGTCAACCATTACATGAGCGCGCAGTCGTTGCTGCCCTGGATGGCCTTCGACGCGGGGACCCGCGCCGCCACCGCCGACTATCGCGATATCGTCCTGGTCGCCGGGAAGGACCCCTACGCGTGGAAGGGCGTGACGGACATCGCGCGGCCCTCGGTGCGCCCCGACGGCGAGGGCGGCTGCGCGCGCTAGTCAGACGCGCTACGTCTCGAAGATCACCTCAACCAGCGGGCTGCCGGAGACGCGGCGCGCCAGCTCCGATTCCGTATCCTTTGCTCCGAATATGGCGGTCAGAATGCGGCGGCGCTCCGCCTCGTCGCGCACCGGGATGGCGCGGGCCGCAAGGTCCGCCTGCAGGCTCTCCTTGAGGTGAAAGGTGAACTCTGGCGTGGCCAGCAGGTTGGCGTGCCAGCCGCGCTTGCCTGGTGAGCCGGTGATATACCAGCGGCCTTCAAGCTCATGAAACCAGATTTCCAGGCGGCGCGCCTGGCCGCTGCGGCGTCCGGTGGTAGTGATGTCGATGACGAGGTCCTTGGCCAGTGCCTGTCTGATTGCTGCATTCATCATTGCTCTGCTCCCTTGTATGGTTGTGCTCAGCCGCCGGCCTGCGGCGGGACGTCCAGCTGGACGGCGGCGTTGACCTCCGTGACGGCCACCTCCCAGCTGGCAAGGTCGGGCTGGCGTAGAACAAAGCGCCGGGGCAGCACGCTGTCGCGGTCAATATAGACTTCCGTTTGCACCTCGCCACTCAGCTGCACCAGGTTGACCAGCAGCGCGCTGATTTCCTCGCCGCGCGCCGGGCCGCGCAAATAATGCGCCGGCCGGCTATCCTCCAGCGCGACCAGGCCCTGCCACTCCAGGCCGAGCAGCGCGTTCGACGCCTGGTCGAAGCCGCTGCCCGCCGTGATCAACTGCCGCGGGTTGAAGTCTTGCAGGAGGATGCCGCCCTGCCAGCGGCCGGCCGTGAGCAGGGGGTTGCGGTACCACTGCTGCTCGCCCCTGGCGAAGAGGTCGACCTCCGCCGGCAGACCGAGGAAACCCACCTGAGCGACGGCCTGCAGCGTGTCCGGCGCCACAAAGCTGGCCTGCACCCTCCTGAACTCCAGGTTGCCGAAATCCGTGGTGATGAGCCAGGGATCGCCGCTGTGCCGCACCTCCATGCGCAGGGTCGCGCTGGCGCGGATGTTGCTGAAAGCCTGCGTCAGCAGGGCGGCCGCGTCCGGCCTGGTCGCTGCGGGCGCGCCGACAGTCAGCACGACAGCGGGCGTGGCGGCCGGAACGAGATCGCTGCAGGCCGCCAGCGCCAGCGCCGCAATGAGCAGCAGCCCCGACATGCGCAGGGCCACAGCCTGGCCGCCCGACAGACAGGGCTGGCCGCCGCGAGCGCGCTGCAAGGTTCCGGTCAATGTGATTTCTTTCCCGTGGACAGGGAGCGGATTGTATACGCCGACCCGGGGCTGTCAACCGGGGCGCTCATGGCGGCGGCGTGAGGCAGGTGGCGGGCCCCTCGGGCGGATAGATCCAGGTCTGGCCCAGGTCCGCCATGCGCACCATGGCGCGAAACTCACGCCAGGCCCGCAACAGCCCGATGCAGTCCCCCGTCAGCTCGGCCGCCTGACCCTGCAACACCCAGCACTCCAGACGGCGCTGCAGCAGCGGCACCTCCTGCTCCTGCTGCAGCGCCGCACATTGTTTGAAGCTGGCCTGGGCCGTATGGAAGTCCCCCTGCAGGAAGTTCTCGTAGCCGAGTCGGTACCAACCCTCCGCCCAGGCGGGGGCGCGTGCTGTGACCTGGCGGCACCAGGTGATGGCCTGCTCCCGCTCGCGCAGGATGCTGGAGAGTTCGCAGAGGCGCAGCCGCGCCTTGACGTTGCCGGGATCGATGACGAGGACGCGAAACCAGGCCACGCTGGCGGCACCGTCATCGCCCAGCTGACGGGCGTAGCGCGCGCGTTCTGAAGAGCAGGGGCAGCAGGCGACCATTGAGCTTGAGAGAGTGCTCCACACTGGCGACAGCGCGCTCGTAGTCGCCCACGCCACTGTAGCTGATGGCCAGCGCGCGCTGCGTATCCAGGCGCCAGCCGGGCGCGGCGACGGCCAGCAGACTTTGGTGCAGGGCGGCCTCGTGATTGCCGGCGCTGCTGTAGGCCAAGGCCAGCGCCATGCGCGCGAGGGCATGCTGCGGGCTGCGCTTCAGCACCTCGCTGGCAACATCGCGCGCGGCACGCAGCTGATCGTTAACCTGCAGGGCGAAGGCGTGCAGGGCGAGCACATCGTCCGCCGCTGCCCCCTGCACCAGCGCCGTTTCGGTCAGCTGCAGCGCGGTGACGCGGTCTTCCGCGCGATGGTGGTCGCTGTAGCTGCGGTAGATGAGCGCGCGCGTCAGCAGGGCGAGCGCCTGGTCATCCTCCGGGTTGGTCGCCAGCCGCAGCCGCGCCCGGGCGACAGCGGCGTCGAGGTCTCCATCCTGGAAGGCCTGCAACGCGGCGCGCAAACTCTCGTTGTGCGTCTGTGGCGGGGCGGCAGACCAGCGGCCGAACCAGTGCCAGGAAGCGGCCACGAGGACGCCTGGCAGCAGGCACAGCAACAACCAGAGCGAGCGGCAGCCCGGCCGCCGTCGCCTGCGAAAGCTCGGCTGAGAGGATCGTCGCTGGATGCGCATGGCCCGCCTGTCCGCAGCGGCAACTGCGCGATGATAGCGCATTGCAGGGCGGGACGGGCGGCGTTCAGCCTTTTATATCGCTGGCAGCAGCAACCAGAGGCGGCAGGCCATAGTGCGCGCGCACGGCATCCTCGATTGCTGCCTGGACAGCAGGGTTCTCCTGCAGGAACTTGCGCGCATTTTCACGGCCCTGGCCGATCAGACCATCGTTGTAGCGGAAGAAGGCGCCGCGTTTCTCGATGATCTCCAGGCCGGTGCCCAGGTCCAGAATCTCGCCCATCTTGCTGATACCACGCTCGTAGAACATGATGTCGAACTCGGTCTCGCGGAAGGGTGGTGCGACCTTGTTCTTGGTGACGCGCACGCGCGTGCGATTGCCGATGGTGCTGCCGCTCTGCTTGATGCCCTGGATGCGACGAATATCGAGGCGCACGCTGGCGTAGAACTTGAGGGCGCGGCCGCCGGGCTGCGTCTCGGGCGAGCCGTACATCACGCCCACTTTTTCGCGGATCTGGTTGGTGAAGAGCACGGCCGTGTTGGACTGCTTGATGGCGCCGCTGAGCTTGCGCAGCGCCTGGCTCATCAGCCGCGCCTGCAGGCCCACGTGGCTGTCACCCATCTCGCCCTCAATCTCCGCGCGCGGCACCAGCGCCGCCACGCTGTCCACCACCACCACGTCGAGCGCGCCTGAACGCACCAGCGCCTCCGTGATTTCCAGCGCCTGCTCGCCGGTGTCGGGCTGCGAGATGTAAAGCTTGTCGACGTCCACACCGAGGCGTTCAGCGTAGATGGCGTCGAGCGCGTGTTCCATGTCGATGAAGGCCGCCAGCCCGCCGAGACGCTGCGCCTCGGCGATGACGTGCAGGCAGAGCGTGGTCTTGCCGCTGGATTCCGGGCCGTAGATTTCCACCACGCGTCCGCGCGGAAGGCCGCCCACGCCCAGGGCGATGTCCAGCCCCAGCGAGCCGGTGGGGATCACGTCGACAGTCAGGCCCGTGGCCTCGCCGAGGCGGATGATGGAGCCATCCCCGAATCTTCTGGTGAGGTCCTGGACAGCAGCGTCCAGCGCCTTCAGCCTGGCCGTCTCCTGCTTGTCGTCATTGTTCGCTTTCCGGCTGGCCATCGCTCGCTCCCGCTGGTAATCAGACAGTGCCCAGTGTAGTCTGACGAGCGGAAATTGCCACACCACACCGATGCGGGACAGCATAGCACAGGTGTTCGGAAGCGGCAAGGGTTACTGGCCACAATGAAGCTCTACACTCGCACTGGCGACGATGGCATGACCATGCTCTTCGCGGGCGGGCGCGTCGCCAAGACGCATTTGCGCGTCGCGGCCTGCGGCACGCTGGATGAATTAAACGCGCAACTGGGTGTGGCGCGCAGCATGGGCGCGCACAACGACGACTGCCTCGCGCAGTTGCAGGCGCTGCTGCTGCGCGCGGGCGCGGACCTGGCGACGCCGCAGGACGCCCGCAGCGGGCATGTCCGGCGCATCGGGACGGAAGAGGTGAGCTGGCTGGAAGCGCAGATCGACTGCCGCGAGGAAACGCTACCGCCCCTGACCAACTTTATCCTGCCGGGCGGGGTACCCGCGGCGGCCGCGCTGCACGTGGCGCGCACGGTCTGTCGGCGCGCCGAACGCCTCGTCGTCGCCCTGCAGCAACAGGAGCCGGTCGGCCCGCAGCTGCTGCCTTGTATCAACCGCCTCTCCGACCTGCTCTTCACCCTCGCGCGCCATGAAAACCACGTGGCCGGCCGCGACGACGAGCCCTGGTTGCCCTGAGCCCTGGCTGCGACATTGTCACAATCTGTTATCATCCTTTGTCGGTCAGGTTTCATCCTGCGGGAGGTTGTCATGCGCGTTAAGGGAATCCACATCACGCTGGCGCTGCTGTTGACAATGTTCGCGCTGCCGGCGACCGCGCAGGTCGGCAGCTGGACGGCCGAGTACTACAACAACCCGGAACTGGCCGGACAGCCGGTGGTGATCCGCAACGAGGAAAGCCCGCGCGGCAGCTGGGGGACCGGCTCGCCCCACAAGGGCGTCCCGGTCGACTTCTTCGCCGCGCGCTGGACGACCAACCTGTCGCTGGAAGAAGACACCTACCAGCTGAGCGCGCAGGCCGATGACGGGGTGCGCGTGCTGGTGGATGGCGAAGTGGTCATTGACGAGTGGCGCGCGACCGATGGCGATCTCTTTCAGCTGGAGCTGCCCCTGACGGCCGGCAGCCACAGGGTGGTCGTGGAGTATCTTGAGCGGGAAGGCCAGGCCAACATCATCTTCAACATGGACCCGCTCCTGCCGCCACCACCGGCGGATGCGCCGCGCGCGCGTATCATGGCGCGTTTCCTGAACATGCGTAACCAGTCCGGCGTACACGGCGACATCATCGAGATCGTCAGCATGAACCAGGTGCTGCCGGTGGTCGGCCGCAACGGCCTCGGCACCTGGCTGGAGCTGGCCTTTGGCGATGTGAACGCCTGGGTGAACGCGAGCTACGTCGAGGCGGAAAACCTCGTCAACGTGCCGATCACGGATGGCAGCCCCGCCCCGGTCACCAGCGTCACCGCCATCGTAACCGCGGCCACGCTCAACGTGCGCGATCTGCCGGACGCGGACGAAGGCCGGCGGCTGTTGATAATCAACAAGGACGAACGCTACCCCGTGCTGGGGCGCACCCTCGACGAGCAGTGGCTGTGGCTACACGTGGACGGCACCAACGGCTGGGCGCACAGTAACTGGCTGGAAGTTCAGCCCGGCCTTGAGACGGTTCCCTTTCTCAACCGCGACGCTGTGCTTTCCAACGCCATCATTATCGCGGATTACCTGAACGTGCGCGCCGGCCCCTCGCTCGAGGCGCGTATCCTGCACGTCGTCAGCGAAGGCGGCGTGTACGCCGTTATTGGCCGCAATGCCGATGGCAGCTGGGCGCAACTCAATGTCGATGGCATCGCCGGCTGGGTGAGCTGCGCCTGGATCAACGTCCTGCCCGACCTGGAGGATGTCCCTGTGATCGACGACAGCCGGTAGACGCCCGTTGAGGAAGAGGCGGAGGAAGATTCCGGCGACGACGATACCCTGCCCGCTGCGCAAGCGCCGACCGGGCAGGAATCAGCGCCAGAGCAGGCAGCCGTGCCAGCGCCACAGACACCCGCCACGGCCACAGTGCTGGGCGACTACGTCAACGTACGCAGCCAACCGGCCCGGGGCACCAGGGTGGTACAGATTGTCGTTGGTGGCAGCAGCCACCCCGCCCTCGGCCGTAACGCGGACAGCAGCTGGGTGCAGATCGACGCGGAAGGAACAATCGGCTGGGTGAGCAGCGAATGGGTCGAGGTAGGGCCCGAACTGTCCGGGTTGCCCGTGACTGGTTAATACCATTAAGTCCGTTAAGTCCGTTGCCAGTTGCGAAATGGAAATGTGAGTATACTGCCCGCCCGGCAAGGTGAGCGGAGGGGGGAATTATATGAAACGTTCATTCTGGCTCGCATTACCTGTTGCGTTGCTGCTGGTTGTCCTCGCAACGGGGCCGCTGGCTGCCCAGGAGGAGAGCACAGCGGTAGTAGCAACCGGCAGGTTGAACGTGCGTGACACGCCTGACTTCCTGCTGGGACGTGTTCTGACGAAGATCGTCCGGGGCGAAACCTACCCCGTCATCGGTCGCAACCTCGAAGGCACCTGGGCACAGCTTGACATTGATGGCGAGAGCGGCTGGGTGAATGCGCGTTACGTAAACGCACCCGGCCTGGATGACGCGCCCTTCAGCGCAAATGCGGCGGCGGCGGGCATCGTCAACGCCCGTGTGCAGACGGGCATGCTCAATGTGCGCGATTTCCCGCACCACCAGTTCGGCCTTGTGCTGACGAAGATCCGCAAGAATACAATCTGGCCCGTCATTGGCCGGAACGCGGACGCCACCTGGGCGCAACTGGATTTCGGCGGCGTGACCGGCTGGGTCAACGCGCGCTACCTGCTGGCGCCCGCGCTGGAGGAGACGCCGGAAGTTGAGTTGTCCGCGGAGGAACTGCCCGTTCACGCCCAGGTGCGTACCGGCAGGCTCAACGCGCGCCACATTCCGAACTTCCTTGGCGGTGAGGTGGTGACGAAAATCTGGCGCGGGGACACCTACCCCGTGCTGGGCCGCAACTTCGATTCGAGCTGGGCCCAACTGGACATCGACGGCACGACCGCCTGGGTCAACGCGCGCTACATCGATTCGCCCAGGCTGGAACTTGCGCCGCTCAGCCTGGATGCCTTCGCCACAGAGGACGTTCTCTTCGCGCGCGTGGACACAGGCATGCTCAATGTCCGTGCCTTGCCCCTCCACCCTGCGGGTGAGATCCTGACGCAGATCCCGCGCGGCCACATCGTCTCCGTGCTGGGGCGCAACGTGGACAGCAGCTGGGCGGAAGTCAACATTGACTATGAGGGCGAGGGCTTTATCGGCTGGGTCAACACGCGCTATCTCTACGCCCCGCGTCTGGAAGTGGCGCCCGTGAACCTCTTCGGCTGATGAAGGCAGCGTAAGCGGAAACAATCCGGGCGGCGGTCACTATGAGTGGCCGTCGCTCTTTTTTGCGCAGCTCCCGCACGCGGCTGGCAGGAAGCCGGATATTTTTAATGCGATTCTTTGTTTTTCGCCTGCACAGGCCGCCTGGCCATTGCTATACTGGCCGCCCGCAACCCGCTGCAGAGCGCGGCGAAGGAAAACGAATCCATGATCGAAGTTGAAAACCTGAGCAAGCGCTATGGCGACGTGAGCGCCATCCGGGACATCTCCTTTCAGGCCCGGCCCGGCCAGGTGACCGGGTTTCTGGGCCCAAATGGCGCCGGCAAAACCACCACCATGCGCATCCTCACCGGCTTCATGCCGCCCACTTCCGGCCGCGCCATCGTCGCCGGCTACGATGTCTTCACGGACAGCATGGAGGTGCGCCGGCGCGTCGGCTATCTGCCGGAGAACGTCCCCCTCTACCGCGACATGACGGCCCTCGGCTACCTGAAGTTCATCGCCGCGGTGCGTGGCCTGCGCGATGGCGAGCGCCGCGCGCGCGAGGTGCTGGGGCGCGTTGACCTGCTGGGCCGCGCCGACAGCCGCATTCGCACCCTCTCCAAGGGCATGCGCCAGCGCGTGGGTGTCGCCCAGGCGCTCATTCACGACCCCGAGGTACTCATCCTCGACGAACCTACCATCGGCCTCGACCCTTTCCAGGTGCTGGAGCTGCGCGATCTGGTGCGCGTGCTGGGGCGCGACCACACCGTGCTCTTCAGCACGCACATCCTCTCCGAGGCCGAGCAGATCTGTGACCAGGTGATCATCATCGACCGCGGTGAAATCATGGCCGAGGGCTCGCCCCAGGCGCTGCGCAACGAGCTGGAGAGCGGGCGACCGGTGATCGTGCGCGCCGACGCGCCGCTGGACGAGGCTCTGGCGCTCGTCAGCGCCCTGCCCGAGGTCGCCCAGGCCAGCATTAGCGCGGACGGCATCACCGCCACCCCGGCTGACCCGGCGCAGGATCCGCGTCCGGCCATCGCCAGGGCGATCATGGAGCGCGGCTGGGCGCTCAACGAGCTGCGCTCGGTGGCCGTCACGCTGGAAGACATCTTCCTTGAGGTCGCCGGCAGCCAGGCGCCCGCAATGAACGTAGCGGAGGAGCAGATGGAAGTGGCAGCGGACGCAGCGCCGGAGGAAGACGAGGTGAGCCATGCATAGCACCCTGGCCGTGTTCCGGCGCGAACTGGCGCTCTATTTCCGCTCGCCGGTGGCCTACGCCATCGCCTTCGCGCTGCTGCTCTTCCTGGGCGTACTCTTCAACGGCTTCATCGCCCAGGCCAACGCCTCGCTCTCCTTCGGCAACGGCATCCCCGCCGACGCCGGCTTCGCGCCTAACCTGCTGACCTTCCTCATGTTTCTCATCGCGCCCCTGCTGACCATGCGTTTGCTGGCCGAGGAAAGCCGCGAGGGCACGCTGGAGGTGCTGATGACCTTACCGATGCACGAGAGCAGCTTCATCATCGGCAAGTTCCTCGCCGCCTGGGCCTACTACACTGCGCTGCTGCTGCTCTCGCTCGTTTTCTACATCCTGCAGACCTTCGTCGGCACACCGGACGCGGGCGTGGCCCTCGGCGCCTACGGCGGCGCCTGGCTCTACGGCGGCGCCGTGCTGGCCATCACCATGATCTGGTCGGCCGTGACCGAGGACCAGATCGTCGCGGCCTTTCTCGGCTCGGCCACCATCCTCGTGCTGTATCTGGCGGAGATCGCCGCCATCTGGATCGCCGGTCAGGGCAGCTCCAGCATCGTGGCCGACTTCGTGCGCGAGCTGGGCCTGCAGGCCCACTTTTCCGTCACCCTGGCGCAGGGCGTGGTACGCGCGGAGGATATCGCCTACTTCGTCTTCGTGATTATCGGCGCCCTCTTCATCACCACCCGCCTGATCGAAACCCGTCGCTGGAGAGCCTGAGCATGCAAGACACGCATCCTGACGATCAGCCTTTTCTGCCGCCGCGCAGCCTGCTGGGCCTGGCCCTGGCCGGCGCGCTGGTGGCGCTCGTGGCCTTCGCCATGGGCGCTGACGCCGTGGTCGCCTGGGGCGCGCTGGGCATTGCGCTGCTCGCCCTGGCGGGCTGGGCCATTACCGCGCCGCAGCAGGCCCGCGCCGTGCTTACCGGGCGCACGCTGCGCTTCGGCGGCACCAGCCTGCTGGTCACCGTCGTCATGCTGGCCGCCCTCATCGCGCTCTACACCCTCATCCGCCAAGCGAACCTCAGCGTCACCCTGGGCGAGGGCAGCGAGTTCGCGCTCTCGGCCGAAGGCCGCGCCGCCATCGCCGCCATCGGCAATGACCCCACGCTGCCACAGGTGCAGGTAACCACCTTTATTAGCGCCTCGCAGGCCGGCTTCCGCGACCAGATCGAACTGCTGATGGCGGAATACGAGGACGTCAGCCAGGGCAAGGTGCGCAACGAATTCGTCGACCTCGACCGCAACCCCCTGCGCGCCGAGCAACTGGGCGCCACCAACCCTAACCAGCTCTACGTCACGCGCCTCAACGAGGCCGGTGAGCCGGACACAGAAGAAGGCGAGCTGCTGCGCTTTTTCAGCCAGGACACGCTCACCAACGCCATCCTCAGAAACGCCGTCGCCGGAGATTTCCGCACCTGGTTCATCGAGGTAGAGGATGGCCGGGGCATGAACGCCTCCGGCCCGGAGGGCCTCTCCACGCTCAGCATCGCCCTGGAGCAGCAGCTGGACTGGACCAACCGCGAGGTGCCGCTGCTGGATTTCACCGCGCCGGGCAGCACGCTGCGCCTGAACGACCCCGCCATCGATGGTGAAATCATGATCATCGCCGGGGGCAGCCAGGCGCTTTCCGCACCCGAGCTGGCGGTGCTGACCGACTATCTCGACGGCGGCGGCAAGCTGATCCTGCTGGCCGCGCCCGGCCTCGAAACCGGCAGCGTGCCCCTCGCCGCGGATGAGGCGCTCGGCGACTGGCTCCATGACCACTTCGGCCTGCGCTTCCGCAACGACATGGTGCTCGACCAGAACCAGGCGTTCCAGTCGCCGATCTATCCGGTCAGCACGGAACTCGACTCCGGCCACAGCATCACGCAGTCCTACGCCAGGCGCTTCGCGCTGATCTTTGAGGCGCCGCACAGCATCGAGATCGCGGAGGACTTGCCGGACGCGGTCAGCGTGACTGCGCTCGCCTCTTCCTCGCCGGACTCCTACAGCAAGACGGATTTCAGCGCCATCATGGAGGGCGCGCTGGAGCCTGACGCGGAGGGTCTGACCGGGCCGCTGGTGCTGGCTGCCGCCGCCGAAAACAGCGCGACCGGCGCGCGAGTGGTGCTCCTGGGCAGCACCTCGCTACTCGCCAACGGCTTCAACAACATCAACGGCGTGGCCAACTTCGACGTGGCCACGGGCAGCATCTTCTGGGCCACGGACTTCGAGGACTGGTTCTCGCAGGTCAACATCCAGAGCGCCGCGCGCCCGCAGGACGCGCCCATCTTCGCCGATGCGCAGAGCGTCGCCCTGATCAACGTCATCACTTCCCTGCTCCTGCCCTTCGGCGTGCTGGCGCTCGGGGCGCTGGTCTGGCTGAACAACCGCGAAAGCGCGCAACCGGGAGGGAAGTAGACTCATGCGTCTCAACCGGAGCACCCTGCTGCTCCTGCTCGTCAGCGTACTCGTCATCGCCACTGTGCTGTTCCTCAGCCGCGACGAGGCGCAGGAGCCGGCCGTCGTCACTCCTGTCGTCGACGAAACGAGCGGCCCGTTGCTGCCCGGGCTGGCGGAGCAGGACGTGGCCAGCGTGGCGCTGCAGGACAACGCGAGCGGCGACTTCATCCTGCTGACGCGCGAAGGTGAGAACTGGGCCGTCAGCGGCCCGGCGGACGAGGGCCTGCGCACAGTCGATCAGGCGGCGGCGCAGTTGGCCGTCAACAGTCTGCTGGAGCTGGCCATCAACAGCAGCTTCGAAATTGATGACCTGGCCGCCTTCGGCCTGATTGAACCAGCTTTCACCTTCGAAGTCGACCGCGGCGAGGGCCCGCTCGAGGTTGTTTTCGTCGGCAGGAAAAATCCGCAGGGCACGCGTCATTACGTCATGACGCGCCAACTGGACGTCAGCGCCGACGCGCCCGAACTGGCGCAGGGTTCGCTGGTGCAGCTGGTCAACAGCCGGCCCCTGGAGGACGTACTCGACCTGCTCGACGAGCCGCCCTGGCAGCCGCTGCCGACCGCGACGCCCATGGCCACTGCCACGCTCAACCCGCTCAGCGAGGTCGAGATGGCGACGGCCGCCGCCGCCGCCCAGGCAAGCTCTACCGCGGAACTCGGCGCCGTGCTGGCAACCCTGACGGCGGAGGCAACGTTGACCGCCGCGGCGACGCCAGAAGCCGCCGGTTAGGCGTCAGGGCTTCAGCCGGGCGAACGCCAGAAAGCCCCGAAGAGGGGCCCGGGGAACTCCGGGAGGGCGTGCTGCGAGTCACCGGCCAGCAGTTGTCGGGCAGCCATGGCCTCGCCCAGGTGATACCAGTAATGATAAATCACATGCAGCAGACTGGAGCCAATGTTCTCCACCTGTTCCTCGTCGCCGGGCAGGTATTCTTCCATCTGCGCTGCCGTCAGTGAGTCCAGCCAGGGGTCGGACTCCCGGGTGATACGCTGCCAGGCGTCCCACATCTCGTCCAGCGGCGGCGCGCTGGCGGGCTGGCCGTAGCCGCAAGCATGCACCTGCGGCGCCGGGCCGGGCTGCTGTTGACCCTCCAGGAACCACAGGTACTGCTCGTGGCTGGCCAGGTGGCCAATCATCCAGCTGATTGGGTTGATACGCCCGTGGCGCTGCAGCGCTTCCCCTGCAGTAACATCCGTCAAGCCACGCTGCCAGTGACTGCGTGTGAAGCGTAACTGTTCAACGAGCACGTGTGCCATGTCTTCCTCCCTGTATCCTCGCGACTGTCTTCGCCCTCAATCAGGTCAAGTGTAAATCATCCGCTCCGCAGGCGCCCCAACCCGCCGCCAGCAGGCGTCAGTACCGCGCGAATGCCGTCGAAGGGATGCCTTCCGGGTCGGGGCAGACGGCGCGCAGTCGGTCTGCGGCAGGGGTACGCCGCCGCCGGGCACGCCGTTCATCAAACTGTGCCGGCTGAACGTCCGCGCGTCAGTCGGGCGAAAGCCAGGGAACCGCTTCCATCGACCCGACGAACTCCGGCAAGGGATGCTGCGACTCACCAGCCAGCAACTGACGTACCGCCAGGGCCTCGCCCAGGTGGAACCAGTAGTGATAGTTGATGCGCAGCAGGCGTGTGCCAATGTTTTCCTGGCGGCTGGCGTCACCAGCCAGATAATCGCTCATGCTGGCTGCCGTGAGTTCATCCAGCCAGGGGTCGGCCAAGGCCGTGATGCGCCGCCAGGCGTCCCACACCTCATCCAGCGGCGGTTCGCTGGCGGGCTTACCGAAGCCGTAGGCCCCCAGCTCCGGAAGCGGGATTTTCTGCTGCGCCAGACGAAACCAGTAAAACTGTTCGTGCCAGGCCAGGTGGCCGATCATCCAGCTAATGGAGTTGATGCGGCCGAAACGCTGGCGCGCCCCCTCCGCGTCAACGTCCTGCAGGCCGCGTAACCACTCGCCGCGTGTGAAGCGCAGTTGCTCAACAAGCGCGTGTGCCATGCCATTCCCCCCGTCGCCGCTTCTACGAACCGTCACCCAACTGTTGCGGCGCGACCTCCCCATTGCGGCGCATGCGCAACCAGGCTTGACGCAGGCGAACGCCACGGGCGGGTTCGGTCTGTGGCGGCAGGGCCGGAGTTTCCTGCGTCAGCGGGAGGCGCACGCGGAAGGTCGTGCCCGCGCCCGGCTCGCTGACCAGGTCGATGCTGCCGTGGTGCGCATCCACGATCCACTTCACGATCGAGAGGCCGAGGCCGGCGTCCTGGCCGCTCTGCTGCGCGCGCCGCCGCGAGGGATCGGCCTGCCAGAAACGATCGTAGATGCGCTGCCGGTCCTCGGGCGCAATGCCGATGCCGCTGTCCGCCACCTCGAGCACAGCCTCGTGGCCGTCGCGGTAGAGGCCCAGCGTGATGCGGCCGCCGTCGGGCGTGAACTTGATCGCGTTGTCCAGCAGGTTGAGCAGGAGCTGCTTGATGCGATCCGCGTTGCCCCTGGCGCGCAGGGGCTCAAGGCGGCGCAACTCGATGTCCAGCTCGCGCTGTCCGGCGAGCACGCGCGCCTCGCGGCTGGCCTCAAGCAGGATCGTGTCCAGGTCGAGCGGCGCCAGTTCCAGCGCCAGGCCGCCATAGTCCGCACGCGCCAGCAGCAGCAAATCATCGACCATGCGCGCCATACGTCCGGTCTCGCCCTCAATGGCCGCCAGCGACTGTTCGTCCATGCCGTAGCGGCGAATGAGGTCGAGGTTACCGCGGATGGCGGTCAGCGGGGTGCGCAACTCGTGCGAGACATCGGCGACGAAACGTTGCTGCACGCTGAAGAGACCCTGCAGGCGCGCCATCATGTCGTTGAAGACCGAGACGAGGCGCCCCAGGTCGTCGCGCGGGCCGCGCCACGCCAAGCGCGTATCGAGGTCGTCCGTCCGCGCGATGGAGGCCGCCGCCGCCGTGATGCGGCTGATGGGGCGCAGCGCGCGCTGCGCGAGCCACAGGCCGCCGGCGATCGAGGCCAGCACGACCAGGCCGCCGCCCAGCCCCATGACGAGAATCATGTGCTCGCGCGTGTCATGCACGGCCTGCAGCGACATGACCAGCTGTACGTTGGCCAGCAGCTCGCCGCCCGCGATCATCGGGCTGGTCAGCACGCGCATCGCGTAGTCTTCCAGCATGACGCTGGCGTAGACCGGCTCAGCCGCGCCCAGCGCGCTCTCGTTCAGCGGCAACTCCCAGGCGGCAATGTTGTTGGAGGAGGCCTCCAGCTGCGGCGGCTCGCGGTCGACGGACCACACCTGCACACCGACGCCGGGGAAGCTGAAGATGTCGAGGCGTGGCAGCACGATCACGCGGTGGCTGCCCTCCTGCGAGAGGGACAGCCCGCGGCTGTTGTTGATTACCAGCGTGGCCGTCTCCTCCAGCAGGCGGTCGACGTTTTGCAACAGGGCGTTGTCCAGCACTGTGAAGACGAGGACACCGAAGACCACGATGAAGATGGCCAGCAGGCCAGAGAAGTACAGGATGAGTCGCTTGCGGAAGGTCATGGCAAGGCGGGCTACGCTTCCCGCAGCACGTAGCCCACACCACGCACGGTGTGGATGAGGCGCGGCTCGGCGTCGGCCTCGCTCTTTTGCCGCAGGTAGCGCACGTAGACCTCGATGATGTTGCTGGCGCCGCCAAAGTCATAATCCCACACACGGTCGAAGATGACGTCACGCGTCAGCACCTGGCGCGGGTTGCGCAGGAAGAGTTCGAGCAACTCGTACTCCTTGGCCGTCAGGTCGATTATGCGCTCGCCGCGTTGCGCCCGGCGCGTGCCGGTATCGAGCGTGAGGTCGGCGAAGTGCAGGACTTCGGGACGGCTGGCAGGCGCGTTGCGCCGGAAGAGCGCGCGGATGCGGGCCAGCAGCTCCTGAAAGGAGAAGGGCTTGACGAGGTAGTCGTCTGCGCCGGCATCCAGGCCCTGCACGCGGTCGCGCACATCGTCACGCGCGGTCAACATCAGCACGGGCACCTCGCCGGCGTTGCGCAGACGTTTGCAGACTTCCAGTCCGTCCAGGCCGGGCAGCATCCAGTCCAGGATGACCAGATCCGGCGGGTCGTCGCGCGCCAGCTCCAGCCCGCTGTGGCCGTCGTAGGCCACGACCGGCCGGTAGTTTTCGAATATCAGACCGCGCTCGATGAAGCGAGCGATCGCCACTTCATCCTCGATCACCAGAATGCGTTCGCCGGCCATGGCTCACCCTCGCTCTGCCAGTGGGGCATCCCTCCAGGCCACAGTATAGCGAGATTGTATGAGCGTAACCTGAACGAATGCTCTCCTGTGACGGAAGCGCGCCTGGCGCGTATACTGGACAGGGAGTGGAGACTGGACCATGCGAGCAGGCGAACGATTGCGGCTGTTGCAACTTCTGCGCAGGCTGGGCGATGCGCGCCTGCGGCAGGCCCTGTGGCGCCTGCTGCGTGACGGTGCGCTGCAGCAACGCATGGGCGGGCTGGCAGTGGAACTGGCCCGGTCGCTGCCGCAGCTGCAGGACAGCAGGCAGGTGCGTGAGCTGAAGCTGATGCGGCGCCTGCTGCTGGACGAGCGCGTGCCCCTGTGGCAGAAGGCGATCCCGGTCGCGGCGGCAGTTTATCTCGTCTCGCCGCTGGACCTGATCCCGGACGTGATTCCGGTGGTGGGCCAGCTGGATGACCTGGCGGTGCTGCTGGGCAGCATGCGCCTCTTCCGTTCGCTGGTGCCGCCCGCCCTCATCGAGGAGCACCTGGCCTACATCGACGGCGAGGTCGTCGATGCCCCCGGCTGGCGCGCAGGGAGCCTGGATGCGCGCTGACGGCCTCCGTAGCGCACGTGAACGGGTGCAGGCAACGCTGCCTTCGCAGCGGCGCTTCTGGCTGGCCATCGGTCTCATCATCCTAGGTGGTGCGGCGCTACGCGTGCTGATCCATGATTACGGCCTGCCCTGGTACGAGGAAATCGATGAGTTGCGCATTTATTACATCGGGCGCCAGCTGCGTGGCGTGCCGGAGCGTCACGTTCCGCTGGGCGAATACGTGGGCTACTACCCGCCAGCGATCACCTGGTTGCACCGGCTGGCGCAGCCCTGGGCCGAGGCGCAGGGACGCATGCTCGCCTCGGACACCATTGTGGACCTGCGCCGCTTCATACTGGCCCTTAATCTGCTCGGTATCCTGTGGATCGCCATGCTGGCACGCCGCGTCGGCGGGGCGACAGCGGGCATCCTGGCCGCAGCCATGTGGGCCTTCGATCGATTCATGCTCAGGACCACGGTATTCGCCATCGGCGAGGCCATCGCCGCGCCCCTGCTCATCCTGAGCCTGTTACTGGCGCTCCAGGCACTGGAGCCTGGTCGGCGCCGGTGGCTGCTGGCGTCGGGCAGTATCATCACGGGCCTGGTGTGCCTGCTGGCGGAATATCGACTGGCGGTCGCGGTACTGCCGGGAGCGGCCGCGCTGGTCTGGTATGCCTGGCAGCGTTACCGCCCCGGCTGGCGGCGCGCTGCCTTGTGGGCCAGTGCGGGTGTGCTTCTGCTCACGCTGGCAACGCTCTTCATGCTCACAATCCTGCCGCAACGCTTCGCGGACATTGCTGCCAGCACCCTTGGCAACCATCTGTGGGACCTGAAGAGCTTCCTGCATCACTTTGAAGAGGGATACGAGAGCCTGCCTGCAGGGCTCCTGCCTGCATTCCTCGTACTGGTCTTTCTCTTCCCTGGCGGCAGCGTAGACCCGAAAGCGCTGTCTCGCAGGTGGCCTGCGCTGCTCCTGACCGGCGCGATCATGCTGCTCTCGCTGTGGGCAGTCAGCTCGATCCACCCCTATTTCCATTCGGCGAGCCCTGACCGGCTATGGGAACGACATCTTCTGCCGGCGGTTAGCATGCTCTACGTGCTGACGTCCGCAGCGCTGATACGTATTCTGGCATCCATTCCGCGTCGCCGTCTGCGAACCCTAGTGGCAGTCGGCCTGCTCGCCGTTCTGCTGCCCTATCAACTCAGTCGCACCTGGGCCATGGTAAAGGACTACCGTGTCCTGTCGTGGCCCATCATTGTGCGCCAGTGGCTGGACGACAACGTCGAGCCGGGCACCATCCTCGTCTATCACAAGAACGAACGCTGGTTCAATCCCTTGTGGCACGACTACCAGCACCGCCAGTGGTTCGACTGGTGGCCTACCGACACGCTTCCCGATCATTCCCTGCGCGAGCTGCGCGAGACGCATCGCATCACCTGGGCGCTGCTGCCCGCTCTGGAGCATGACGAACTGCAGCGCAGCGCGGAAGGCCGCTTCATGCTCGACCAGATGCTGCTGTTGCGTTCCTTCACCGCCCCGCCCCAACGCCGCGAACACGAGACTGTCCTCTACCGCCTGTGGCGCATGCAACAGGAAAGCGACGTCCGCTTCGGCGACCACATCCGCCTCGTCGGTTACGACCTGCATGACCCTGACCCCCTCCCTGGTGAGCCAGTGGCCTTCACCTTCTACTGGAACGCGCCGACGCGCCCACCGGAGAATTACTCGCTCTTCCTGCATCTGGTCGCCGGGGAGGGGACAAGCCCCTTCGCCCAGGTCGATGGCAACCCGGCCGTACCTGAACGCCTGACCCAGACCTGGGACAGGGCTGACGAAACGCTCATCAGTCCGCGCTTCACGCTGACCCTGCCGCCCGACCTGGCGCCCGGCGATTATCGCATCCTGTTCGGTCTCTACAACTTTGAGACCGGCGCGCGGCTGCCGCTGCAGGATGCGCAGGGCGCGCTTCTCGGGGACGCCTGGGAAGTGACCCGGCTGCGCATCCCGGACTCATAATCCCTGTGGAGAAGATAAAGCGTCTGTCGCCGGCGCGCTTGCTGGAGGAAAGACCCGGCACCCTGCTGGCAGCGCTGACCCTGCTGGCGCTGGCGTTGCGCCTCGCCTGGGGCCTGCTTGCGCTGGCCAGCGACATCGCGCTCGTCGATCAGGGCGACTACGCCTCCTACAAACTCCCTGCGCAGCATTTTCTGGAGCATGGCGATTTCAACCACCGCCTCTTCCTGGTGCGGCCACCGGCCTTCCCGCTGCTGATCGCGCTGGCCGGGCTGAACGACGCCGTGGTCATAGCGCTGAACGCGCTGGCGGGGGCGTTGCTGGCCCCACTGACATGGCTGCTGGCGCGGCGCCTGGGGTTGCGGGCAGGTAGCGCCCTGCTGGCCGCGCTGCTCGTCGCCATCGATCCGCTGAGCGTGCGCTTCACGGCCTTTCTCGGGCCGGAGGCGCTGGCCTTCGTCGGCACGCTGGCGCTGATGCTCTGCCTGCTGGCGCTGGTGCAGGCACGCACACAACAGCGCGCCATCCTCCGGGGCATTGCTGCTGCCCTGATGTTGCTGCTCTCGGTCTACGCGCGCCCTGCCAGCTACCTGCTCTGGAGCGGACTGGCGCTCTGGCTGCTGGCGCTCAACCGGCGACGCTGGCCCGCGCTGCTGGCCTTCGTGCTCATCAGCCTGGTGGGCATGCAGCTGTGGGTGAACCACAACGCGGCAACCTTCGGCAACGCGACCCTTTCCACCATCGGCACCTGGACCATGCCCTGGTATCGCGCCATGCCGGTGTTGCGCCTGGCGACGGGCATGAGCGTGGCGCAAAGTGAGGCGCAGATCACCGCGGCCGTGGCGACACGGCTCGGCGAGGACCCTGAAACGGCGGACAGGCACAGCTGGTTCGCCGCCAGCCCGGAGATGGAGCAGGCGCTGAACAGCGTCAGCCTGGAGACCTTCCGCGACTACCCGCTCGCCTGGCTGGCGACCTTCCCGACGGGCCTGCTGCGCTTCTATGACCTCGTGCCGCCGCTGGCGCCGCGCAGCGAGCTATTGAACCCCGCGCACTATCCCCGCCTGCTCTGGAACTGGGCCCTGCTGCTGGCGGCGCTCGCCGGCCTGTGGCGCATGGCGCGCGAAAGACGCTGGCTCATTTTCTGGTGCGTGTTCCTCTTCGTCGGCTACTTCACGGCGGGCACGCTGGCCGTCAAGGTCGCCGCGCTGAACGGGCGCGAAAGCCGCATCCTGATCCCATTCCTAGCCATCGCGGCCGCCTGTGGTCTGCAGTGGCTGCTGACGCGGCTGCGCAGGAAGGGCACACAGCCCGTTGAAGATGCATGACGCAAAGCCCGAAAATGGATGCAGGCGAACGCTGCGTTTGCGCGGCCAAAATGCTATACTGCGCTGGTGAATTGCGTAAGGAGAACCGCTCATGTCCTGGCATCAAACTATCATCGTCGGCAACCTGGGGCGTGACCCCGAACTGCGGTACCTGCAGAGCGGCACGGCAGTCTGTAATCTGAACGTGGCCGTCAGCGAAAGCTGGAACGACCGCCAAAGCGGCGAGCGCCGCGAGAAGACGACCTGGTATCGCGTCTCGGTGTGGGGCGCGCAGGCCGAAACCTGCAACCAGTACCTGAGCCGTGGGCGCCAGGTGCTGGTGACAGGCACCGTCAGCGCGCGCGCCTACACCAACAACGCCGGCGAAGCGGCGGCCAGCCTCGATATGCGCGCGCAGAACGTGCGTTTTATTGGCGGGCGCCAGGATGATGCTGGCGGAGGGCAGCAGGCGCCGCGTCAGCGTGGCGGAGGCGGCGGCGGCGAGCGCAACGACGACTTCGCCCCGCCCCCCGCCGACGTCGGCGAGATCCCCTTCTAGCTACCGGAACCGCCCGCAGCGCGCAGCGCCAGCCGCAATTGATACGGCGCCGGCCCGGTCGTCAACGCGGCCAGCGGCGAGAGCGCCAGCGTCACCTGCGTCGCGTCCGGCAACAAGGGCAGCGTCCAGGCGCCCGACCCCGCGACCAGCCAGCGCTGGAGTTGCGGGCCGTCAGTGCCCTGTTGCAGGGCCTGCAGCCACAGGCGCTGCGGCACCAGATTGTCGCTCCAGACCCAGCCCTGCGCCTGCCAGCCGCCGTCATCCGCCTCGAAATCGCTGCTGTAGCCCAGCTCCGGGATGCTGACGTCGTCGATTAACATGCCGGGTTGATTGACGGCGTCATCAGTGAGCATCTCGAAACGCAGCAGGATTTCCTGGCCGGCCCAGGCATCCAGCGCAATTGTCTCGCGCAGCCAGCCTTCGCTGCGGCCGGTGTAGCCGGGGCCGAGGGCGTTGTGGTGCGGGTTCTCGCGCGTCTGCGCAGCGCTCTCGAGCACCTGCCAGCTGCGGCCCCCGTCCGCGCTGAGCAGCACGTGGCCATAATCCCAGAGCCGCTCGGTGTGATACCAGAGGCTGAACTGCAAGGTGGCGCGCGTCAGCCCGCGCAGGTCGAAGCGCCGCGTGAGCGTGGTGTCGCTGTTGTCCTGGCGGTTGCTGTACCACATACGCCGGCCGCTGGCGGCCCCCGTCGGCACCAGGCGCGCCTGCGATGGCAGCTCGAGCGTGAGTTCCAGCGCCTCCGCGCCCTGCAGATTTTCCAGCTGCAGATAGTCAGTCGCGTATTGCGCCAGGCTGGCCGCGCGCGCGAAGGGGTAGTCGCTGACGACCTCGGCCAGAGTCGGAGAACGGAGCTGCGGCAGGCTGCGGTAACCGTAGCGGCCGTCCAGCAGTTGCGCATCCTGCAACAAATTCGCCAGCACCCAGTCCGCGAAGAACTCGTCCGCACCCTGCTCGCCCATGTCAGCCAGCAGCGCGTCGAGCGAGGCGAGGCCGGGCGCCGGATGCTGTGCGAGGCGGCGCAGCGCTTCCTCGCCGTAACGGTCATGGAGGTAGGTCACGAAGAGCAGGCCGGCGCCGTAGTGCGGGAAGGTGTTCCCCGCCTCCGGCCAGGTGTTCAGCTGCGTCTGCGGCCGCGCCAGAAAGGCCTGGGCCTCGCCCGTGGTGCCGAAGCTCAGCCCGGTGTAGAGCTCGGCAAAGCCGGAGAAGCCCTCGTTGAGCCAGACGTTTTCGTTGCGGTCCAGATGCGCCTGGATCATGTGCTGGAACTCGTGCGCAGCGAGGCCGGCGATGCTGCCCGCATCGAAGGCAGTGCCCAGCACGTCGAGGTTGAAGAGGAACATCTCGTGCTCGTTGCTGCTGGCGACCACTTCCGCCGGCCAGGTGTGCTCGCTGGAGAAGTAGCCGGCCACGCTTGACCCCAGGCCGTGGGTGAAAAGGCCGTAAACGCGCGGGTCGCCATCCACGCCGGGGCGGTTCTCGCTGCCGAAGAGCGCGCGCAACGGGCCGTAGACCTGCTCGTCGAAAAGCTGCGCCAGCTCTTGCAGGCGCGCCGCGTCGACGTCGACGCCCTGCTCGACCCACAGCCAGATGTGCTCGCCGCTGGCGCGCAGGCTGGCCTCGACCGAGAAGACGCGATCCTCGTCGTTGTTGGTGACCATGAAAGTCTGGATATCGCCAGGCTGCCACTGCGGCGCGGCAGCGGGCGGCGCGGGCGGCGCCTGCAGGCCGAAGACGCGCTGCGCGATATCAACCCGGTCACGTTCGGGCACCTGCGCCGCGGCCAGCGCGTCCAGGGTGTCCGGTGGCTGCGCCGACAGCGGCGTGGCGGCGGTCAGCAGCAGCAGGAGCAGACAGCACAGTGCGCGAGTTAGTGGGAAGTTCACGGGAGGCCCCGCCTTACTGGCTGAGTGGTATGCCCGCCTTGTCCGCTTTCACAATGAGGTAGTTGGTGAAGGTAGAACAGGCTACTAACATGAAGCGTGCATCTTCTTGAGACAGGTTGGACTCATCCATCAAACTGTGACGAATGCCTTCCTCATCACTTGTCCAGCCGTACAACTTCTTAAGGGCTTCGGCAAAGGCAAGATGAAAATTGACAACTTCACTCTTGCTGATCAAGTTCACGGCTTCACCCAAAGAAGCGTTCGGCTTGTCCGCAATTAGACAACACAGTGTCTCAACCGCACTGATGGATTCTTTGATGGAAGTGCGATAGACGGGTTCTTCGCGATCTGATAAGTGTTCAAGGGCTTGTGCAAGATGAACTCTTACTAGGCTAGGGCCTGAATTTAGTGCACTTTCAATCGTTTCTATTTCTACATTGGAAGTGATGGGAGTAATAAGATCGTTGATTAAGCGATAACCAGCATTTTGGGATTCAAGTGTTTCTTTACAGCGTTTTCTAAGCTTCTTAGCTTCCTCTGTATCTTGAGAAAGTCTCAAGATAGCCTCTATAAGGTCAAAAACGCCCTTCCAATCGTAATTCCGATAATGCTTTTTCAGTTCATAAACATACGTTGCGCCATCTGTAGGGATTTGGTCGAGTTCGAGTAATAAATGTTTATCCCATACTGCGAAAAAAAGTGGGTTTTCTAACCTGTTTATCGAGTGGTAACGATTATCACTCTTTTCAAAGTAACAGGTGTATATATCGTTCCACAATCCGACTGTTAACTCTCGGTCCATGCTTTCGAACTGAATAGCCTTTGCAGGTTCATAGCCTTCCCGCTCAGCAAACAATCCCTTCACTTCCATCTCCTCATTTTCCCAGCACCATCATACGCAACAGCATCTCATGTTCATACCGTGAGCCCGATACCACCGTTGTCACGGCGCAGCGCGACGCCTACAATCGGCGCTCGCTGTATGGCACGAGAGGAGCATGACCTGGGCGGCACCTTACTCAACGCCATCGCCGTCCTCTGCGGCGGGCTCGCCGGCCTGGTCCTCGGCCAGCGCCTGACCGCGCGCCTGCGCGAGGCGGTGGTGAGCGGCATCGGCCTGGTGACCTTCGCCGTCGGCATCAGCAACGCCAGCCAGACTGGCAACATCATCATCCCCCTGGTGAGCATCGTCAGCGGCGTCATCCTTGGCGAGCTGCTGGACATCGACGGGCGCCTGCAGGGCTTCGCGGCCTCGATTCAGGCGCGCGTCGGCGACGCGACGGACAGCCAGGCGCGCCTGCGCTTCATCAACGGCTACCTTTCGGCCAGCCTCGTCTTCTGCGTGGGGCCGCTGACCTTTGCGGGTTCGCTGCAGGACGGTATGGGTCTGCCGATCGGCTTTCAGCAGCTGGCCATCAAGAGCGTGCTGGACATGATTACGGCGGCGGCCTTCGCGGCCAGCATGGGGCCGGGCGTGCTCTTCAGCGTGCTCACCATCCTGGTGCTGCAGGGCGGCCTGGCGCTGCTGGGCAGCACCCTGGGCGAGGTGATGAGCACCGCCATGATCGCGGAGATGACGGCGGTCGGCGGCCTGATATTGCTGGGCCTGGCGCTGGTGCTGCTGGAATTGCGGCCGCTGCGGGTGGCGAACTTCCTGCCGGCGCTGGTTATCGCGCCGCTGCTGGTGGCGCTGGCCGAAGCGCTGGGCATCATCATCTACCCCTTCTGAGCGTCCGGGCCGGAGCGCCTGCCGCGTTAAAAGGTGCGGCCCAGGGGGTTAGCCTGGGCCGCAGTCTTCTAAGGTCGGGTGGTCGACACCGCTCCGCGGTGTCTACTCACCCCAAGAGGTGAGTACCACTAGCGGAGCCGTACCTCCACCGTACCTTGATCAATCACAAGATCACCTCCTTTGTCTGCGCCATCAGATGGAACCAGTATAGCGCGATCGCAGAATAGCGCAAAAAAATACCTGTCACGAGTTGACGCTGGCGCTCATGAACTTGACGTTTGAGGACTTGCGCACGCCCTCGCTGGCCTTGCGGAAGGCGGCCATGTGCGCGGGCGGATTGTCGGAGGAGAGGTGCACGTTGAGGTGTTCCTGGCTCTCCCATTCCTCGTAGACGATGAAGTGATGCTCGTCCTCAAGGTCGGCGTAGAAATTGTAACGGATGCAACCGGCTTCCTGTTGCGTGCCATGCGCCACCGCGATCATGTCGGCGATGGCCTGCGCGCGCGTGCCTTCGTGGATGAAGATGTCACCTGCGACGACGATCATTGCGTTCTCCTGTGTGTTTAGGCTCGTTAAAAGTGTCAGGCGGGCTCACCGTAGCGACGCTCGGCGCCGGCCAGCAGACGCCGTATGTTACCTAGGAAGCGCAGGAAAATGAGCAGCGCAACCAGCACGGCGTACCAGTTGTAGACCGGCGCCAGTTCGCCCGCGTTGACCAGCAAGAGGATCCACAGCATCATCAGGCCGAGGCCGGTCAGCACTGCCAGCGAGACGTAGCGGGTCTGCCGCAGGATGAGGAAGCCGACAAGGGCGCAGACGAGGAACTGCAGCGGCGCGATCAGCAGCAGCGAGCCGAAGACGATGGCGGCGCCCTTGCCGCCACGCAGCTGCCGGGTCAGCAGCAGGACGAACAGCGACCAGTTGTGGCCGAGCATGCAGGCGAGCGCGGCCAGCACGGTCGCCTCGTGGATCTGCTCTGGCGCCAGCGCGCGCGCGAGCAGGATGGCGACGATGCCCTTGGCCATGTCCAGCAGGCCCACGATCTGACCGGCGCGCGTCCCCACGGCGCGGGCGACGTTGGTGCCACCCATGTTGCCGCTGCCCACCGTGAAGATGTTGACGCCGTGCAGGCGCGCGATGACCCAGGCCGTCGGAATGGAGCCCAGCAGGTAGCTGATGACCGCGACGAGTATCCAGGTCGTGTTGTCCGTCATGGTTCGCGCTCCTCTACTCTTGGTGGCCCTTCTTTACTCCGCGTAGGCAGCGTAGACGCACTGCAGTTCTTCCTCGTGGACAGCCTTTTTCTCTTCCCTTGTCGCTCCTGCCGGTACCAGATAAGGTCTCGCCGTGAGATTGAAAAAGAATCCATTACCTAGCAATCCGGAATCCTTGCTCACTACAACAGAACTCAATAGTGGCATCCCGGCGGCGTCTTCCTGTACATTGATTTCGTCCAGCATCCAAGGCAGAAATCTCAGCCACATGTAGGGTTTCAACTGTTCCTTCGGTAACCCGACTTCTTGCATCTCCAGCAATTCCTTGTAACCGACAGTGCGTCGTTCTCGCGCAACCTGAATTAGCGCCTGACGCACCGGATCATAATATTTGCCGCAATATTCATTGAAAGACATTGCTGTTCTTTCCTAATCCGCCCAGGCCGAGTGCACGCGCTGCAGCTCTTTCCTGAAGTAGGCCCGCTCACCTACCTTGCCCACGTTCGGCGGCAGACGGCCGATCGTGCGCACGAGTTTGAAGAAGCCGACGCCCGGCAGGCCATCCGCCTTGCGCAGCACCAGCACGCCGAGCAGAGGCCAGCCTTCCTCGTGTTCGGCCATGCTGATGACGTTCAGCAACCCGGGGAGGTGCCGGCTCAGGATGTAGGGATGCAGCGGGAGGCCGGCCCGCTGCGCCAGCTCGCTGTAGGTGATGGTGCGGCGCGCGCAGGCCCGCCGGATCAGGGCATCGCGCACCGAATCGTGATACCGGTCATACAGCGCTTCGTATTTCATCCCCCGCCCCCGGCGCGCTTGACTCCACGCCTGCCCCGAATTATACTCACTGAATCAGAAAGCCGTAACGAAGGCTCAAAATCGTGTACACACATTGTGTCTGTCTGAAGCAGGGTCGTTAGCGCCGCTTCAGACGACAGTCACTCCGGCAGACCGCCGCCGACTGAAAGGCAGCAAACGTCCCTGAGCGATGGCCTTGCACCCCATCGCCCGCGCGGAAACGAGATGTTTGCGCCTTTTTTTGTTTGTGGACGGTCTGTTTTTGTTTGGCACAAACGGGATGGCCATGACCCTGACAATTTTTTGTCCGGCAGAGACGGGATCCCCATGACCCTGACCATGAGCGCGCCCCGCATCAGCGCCGGCAACCTGGCGCAGCAGATCGGCCAGACGCCGCTGCTGCGACTGCGCCTGCCCGGTGCGCGCCTGCCGGATTCCGTGCAACTGCTGGCCAAGGCCGAGTGGTACAACCCGGGTGGCAGCGTCAAGGACCGCCCCGCCTGGTACATTATGCGCGAGGCGATCGCCAGCGGCGCGCTGACGCCGGACATCCCGCTGGTCGACAGCACCAGCGGCAACACCGGCATCGCCTACGCCATGATTGGCGCGGCCCTGGGCTATCGCGTGCGCCTCTACCTGCCCGCCAACGTCAGCCCGGAGCGCAGCGCCATCCTGCGCGCCCATGGCGCGGAGCTTATGCTCACCGACCCACTCGAGGGCAGCGACGGCGCCCTGCTGGCAGTGCGCGAGTTGATGACGCGCGAGCCGGGCCGTTGGTTTTATGCCGACCAGTACAACAACCCGGCCAACGTGGCGGCGCACTACGAAACGACCGGCGTCGAGATCTGGCAGCAGACCGGCGGCGCGGTCACCCACCTGGTGGCGGGCCTGGGCACCAGCGGCACCTTCATCGGTGTCGGGCGCCGGCTGCGCGATTATGAGCCGCAGGTGCAGCTCGTCTCGGTGCAGCCGGATTCGCCCTTTCACGGCCTGGAGGGCCTCAAGCACATGGACACGGCCATCCGCCCCGGCATCTATGACGCGGCCCTGGCCGACCGCGCGCTGCGCGTGAACACCGAGGCGGCGCATGCGCTGGCTCGGCGGCTGGCGCGCGAGGAAGGCTGGCTGGTGGGCATCAGCGCGGCCGCGGCCCTGGTCGCGGCGCTGCAGGTGGCGCAGGAGCAGGCCGACCTCGGGCAGCCGGCAGTCATCGTGACGATTTTGCCGGACAGCGCCCACAAGTACCTCTCCGAATCCTTCTGGCAGGCCTGAGCGGGCGCCGTCTGCGCGCTTGCGAGGCCCGCGCCTCCCTGTATACTCCTCCCGTCCGCCCCCGACAGCCGTGACCGTACGCATGGACCATGAGCCGCCCGTCTCCGCCAGGTTGTACACCGAGGAATACTTCCGCACGGCCTGCGAGGGCTTTGACGAATTCAACGCCAGCGAGGGCGAGCAACTGTCGCGGCGGCTGCGGGCGGCCTTCGAGCTGGCCGAGGTGCTGCCGGGCATGCGCGTGCTGGACGTCGGCTGCGGCCGCGGCGAAATCCTGCGCCAATGCGCGCAGTTGGGCGCCTTCGCCTGCGGCGTGGATTACGCGCCGGTGGCCATGCAGCTGGCGCGCCGGGTGGTGACAGCCCTTGACCCGCTGCAGGGCCACATTGCGCTGGGCCAGGCGAACGCCAGGCAGCTACCCTTCGCCGGCGCCAGCTTCAACCGCGTCCTGCTCTTCGACGTGGTGGAGCATCTGCACCCCTGGGAGCTGCAGGCGGCGCTGCTGGAGGTGCGGCGCGTGCTGAAGCCGGAGGGCCGCCTCGTCATTCACACCGCGCCCAACGTCTGGTACGACCGCTACGCCTACCCCCTGGTGCGCCTGCTACGCCGCCTGATGGGCCAGGGCGCACACTATCCGCAAGACCCGCGTCAGTTCCTCGTCGACGCCAACGAGCACGTGCACGTCAACGAACAGTCCCTGCTGAGCATGCATTTGGCGCTGCGGCGGGCCGGTTTTCGCGGCCGGGTGTGGCTGGACAGCCCGCCACAGAACCGCGACGAGACCTTGCCGCTGGCGCTGCTGCGCCGCCTGGCCTTCGATGTACCGCCCTTCCGCTGGTTCTTCGAGCGCGAGGTCTTCGCCGTCGCCAGCGCTCACTCGCTGCGCAGCGCCAGCGCCGTGGCCAGGCGCCCCAGGCGCCAGGCCGGATAGATCCCCGCCAGCAGGGCCGCCCCCAGCGCCACCGCAAAGGCCGTCGCCAGGGTTTCCGGCTGCAACGTCACTGCCAGCGCCCAGCCGAAGGAGCGCAGGTTGACGACCGTGACCAGCACCAGCGCCACCAGCATACCGACGGGCAGCGACAGCGCGCCGGCCGTCGCGCCCATCAGGCCGGTCTGCAGCAGAGTGTAGCGCCAGAGCTGGGCGGGCGACATGCCACAGGCGCGCAGCACGCCGTACTGGCGCGTATGTTCCAGCTGCAGCGCCAGCAGCGCGCTGAGGATACCGATGAAGGCCACCCCCGTCGCCAGCAGTTGCAGCGCGCCGGTGATGAGGAAGGTGCGCTCGAAGAGTTCGAAGACGTCAGCGCGCAACTCGCTGTTGGCGCGGGCGAGCAGATTCTTGCCGACCAGGGTTTCCTCGCGCAGCCGGTTGAGCAGGGCGTCCGGGGAGGCGCCCGCTACCAGGAAGAGGGCGGCCGAGGAGATCCAGGGGTCGTCGTAGTACGCGCGATAGACAGCGGCGTCCATCAGCACCGCGCCCTGATCCGTGGAGTAATCGTAGTAGACGCCCGCGACCGGGAAGCTCTGCGGGCCCCGATCCGTCAGCAGCGTCAGGCGGTCGCTGGCGGGGCCGATGCCGCGGCGGAAGGCGAAGGACTCGGAGACCAGCAGCTTGCCCGCGCCCAGGGCCTGCCAGGCGTCCGCCACCTGCAGCCAGGCGTAGCGCCGCTTGCCCTGAGTGACATCGTCGGAGACGACGTCCAGGTTCACCAGCGGCAGCTGTGGATAGTCCGGCGCCGCCACGGCAACCGAACGCACCCAGGCCGTGCGCGCGACGCCCGGCAGGGCCCGCAGCTCGTCGAGGATGGCCGGGTCGATGTCCTGGGTATTGCCGCTGGAGCGGTTACCGGCGAACAGGGTCGTCGAGACGTAGATGTCCGCGCCGAGCGTGACGTCCAGCCAGTTGGCGACGGCGCTGCGGAAGCTGCCGATCATCATGCCAACGCCGACGATGACGCTGACGGCGACCGTGAGCGCGGCCACGGCCACGGCGCTGCGGCTGAGCGAGCGCAGGACGGCGCGCGGCGCCATGCGTCCGCTCACGCCGAAGAGCCGCCCGGTCAGCGGCGTCAGGCCCCGCAGCAGCAGGTTCAGCGCCAGCGGCGCAAGCAGCGCGCCGCCGATAATGAAGGCGGTGAGCGCGATGAAGGCGAGGCGGATGTTGTCGCCGGGCAGGCGCAGCAGCGCGTAGCCCAGGACGGCCAGCGCGATGGCGGCCGCGCTGGCCCTGGGCAGCAACCAGCGCGCGCGCTGCTCCAGGCCGGAGCGCAACATGGCCCCCGCCGGCGGCGTGCGCGTGGCCTCAAGGGCCGGCAGGCAGGCCGCACCGACGCTGGCCAGCAGGCCCGCCACGACGCCCCGCAGCAGGGTCTGCGGCGCCACCGGCAGGCCCTGCACATTCACCGTGAAGTAAAGATCGCTGATGGTCTGCGTGACGAGGGCCACCGTCACGCGGCCGAAGATGAGCCCCAGACCGAGGCCGGCCAGCGTCCCCACGGCCCCGGCGAACAGGGCCTCGCCGAGGATGAAGGCGAAGATCTGGCGGCGGCTGGCGCCCAGGGCGCGCAACGTGGCGATGAGCGGACGCCGCTGCACCACGCTGAAGACCACCGTGTTGTAGATGAGGAAGACGCCGACCACCAGCGCCATCAGGCTCAGCGATTCGAGGCTGATCTCGAAAGCGTCGGACATCTGTGACAGGCTGTCGCCGTCTTCCTGCGCCGCGCGCAGCATGACGCCGGGCGGCAACAGCGCGCGCAGGGGCGCGAGCTCCTGGTCCGGCGGCAGCAGCAGGTCAATGCGGGTGATGGTGCCCGGCCGGCCGAGGAGCTCCTGGGCCGTGGCGATGTCGGTCAACAGCAGGTCATCCAGCGCCTGGGCGCTGACGCGGCTGGAGGGCTGCAGCAGGCCGGCAACCTGAATCGTGGCGAGCCGGTCGCCACTGCGCAAGGTCAGCCTGTCGCCCGGATCAACGCCGAAACGCGCGGCCATGGGCTGGCTGAGTAGCACCAGGCCGGGCTCGCCGAGGAGACGCGCGAAGGCCTGGTAGTCGGCGTTCTCACCGTCCGAGAGGTAATCGCGGAAGGGCGCCTCCGCGAAGGGATCGACGCCCAGCAGGCGCAGCGAACGTTCGCCGAGGCCGTCAACGCGCACCTGCTCGCTGATGACCGGCGCCGCCTTGCGCAGGCCGGCTTCGCGGCGCAGCTGCGTGTAGAGCGCGGTCGGCAGGCCGCCCGGTCCGCCCGTGATGCTGTGACTGGCGCGGCCGCGGACGCTGCGCGCGCTGAGCGAGAAGGCCTGGCTGGCGGCGCTGTTGGCGAGGTCGATGGCGATGACCATGGCCACGCCCAGGGCCACGCCGACCAGCAGGAGGGTGGATTGCAGAAAGCGCTGCGCCAGCGAGCGACGCACGAAGCGCAGAATCACCATGGTGCCGGCTCCTGCGTCGGGTATTGTGCGAAACGGGGGCGGCGTGGGGGCGCTATCGGGTTCAACCCTCCGGGTCGGCCTGCGCTGCGTCGAAACTGCCGAGGCAGCGCAGGGCCTCCAGCGCCGCCGCGCGCAGCTTGCCTTCGGCGGAACCGGCGATCAGCAGCAGCGGCTCGATGGCGCGGTCGTCGCCCAGCCGGCCCAGCGACTGCGCGGCGTGCAGCGGCGTCTGCATGCCGGGCGCGTCCAGCGCGTTGATGAGCGGCTGCACGGCGCGCGTATCCCCCAGCCGGCCCAGCATGAGCGCGGCGCGGCCGCGCACGATGAGGTCCTCGTTGCGATTCTGCAGCGCCATGATGAGCGCCTTGACGGCCTCGTCGCCGCCGGCCAGGCCCAGCTTCATGACGGCCGTGCGGCGCCGATCCTTGTTGTAATCGCGCAACTCGCTCAGGTACTGGCGGATGTTCACCGGGTTCGACCCGTTCATGAGGCTGCCCCCTTGTCCGCGTGTCCATTACGCGCGCCTGTTGCCTGCCGCCGGCACATGCCCGCCACGACGCTCAGGGCGCCGTCCTCAATGCGGCCGACGCGGTCGGCCAGCGGCAGGGAGTCCCGGTCATGGGTGGCCATCACCAGAGTTTTGCCGGCCGCGCGCGTCAATGAGAGCAGGAGCGTCATCACGCGGGCGGCGCTGTCGGTATCAAGGTTGCCGGTGGGCTCGTCGGCCAGCACGAGCGCGGGCTCGCGAATGAGGGCGCGCGCGATGGCGACGCGCTGCTGCTCGCCGGCGCTGAGCAGGTCCGGGTAGTTGTCGGCCAGGGCCTCCAGCCCGGTGCGCGCCAGCAGCTCCCGGCCACGCGCGCGCAGCTCCGTCCCGCTTTCGCCGGCCAGTTCGGCGGGCAGAATGACGTTCTCCAGCACGGTCAGGATGGGAATGAGGTTGAAGAACTGGAAGACGATGCCGATGTGGTCACGACGGAAGCGCGTGAGTTCGCGCTCGCTCATGGCGCCGAGTTCGCGGCCATCGACGCGGACGATGCCGGCGTCGGGCCGGTCGATGCCGCTCAGCATGTTGAGCAGCGTGCTCTTGCCGCTGCCACTCTTGCCGAGGAAGACGAGGAACTCGCCCGCGGCCACCTCCAGTTCGACCTGGTTGAGCACGCGGCGGCGGCGCTCGCCCTCGCCGAAAGAACGGCAGAGGCCGCGCAGTTCGACGACGGGCCGGTTTGCGCTCATGGCGCCCCGTCCCGGGTGATCAGGCGCTGCGCCAGCTGCAGCGCGCCGAGGGCGATCAGCACGGGCAGGGCGAGCGGTAGCGCGAATTCGAGCAGGATGCGCAGGGCCGGCGGCAGTTCCAGCAGGCGCGGCATGTTGAGAAGCAGGAAGTAGAAGAAGAACAGGCCGCCCAGCGCGACGTTGGCGTGGATGCGCACGGGCACCAGCGCGCCGGTGGCGAGCGCGAGGGCCGCGATCATCAGCGGCTCCAGCATCAGGCGCAGTAACGAGGACAGCAGGCCCAGCATCAGGGTCAGGCGCGAGACGAGCGTGTTCTCCTCGAAGGCCCAATACTGCGCGTAGAGCAGGCCGATGACCGGCAGGGTGAGCAGGGAGGCGGCCATGATGACCAGGCCCAGATCCTCGACCTGGCGCCACACGCCGGCGGCGGCCTTGCTGTAGAGGATCTGCCGCAGCGACATGGGCGTGGTGCGCAGCAGGGTCATGGTGTTGTCGCGCTGCTCCTCGACAACCAGGCGCACGGTGAAAAAGCCGATGCGCAGCAGCAGGCGCGCGTAGAGCGCGAAGACGACGGGCAACAGCACCAGCGCCACCGGCAGCAGCGCGAAGATCAGCGGCAGCAGCAGCGGTACCAGCAACGAGAGCGCCAGCAGCGCCCCCTGGATGAGCAGGATGCGCGCCAGCACGCCGGATTCTAGCGGCAACATTTTCCAGTGAATGCCGAGGTGACGGCGCACGACAGGATTGGAGCGACGCGCCCAATGGGGCAGGCGTCGATCCAGCGAAGGGACAAAAACGACCCGGTAGGCCGGTTCTGCGATGCTGTCCAATGGTCTGTCCCTGTTCCCGACAACTTCAGTGTAGCAAAAAGGCGCAACCCCGGCGAGATGCTGTACAATCAGGCGCCAGGCAGAGAGTCATGAGGTTTCCATGAACGTTAGCGAAGCCATTCGCAGCAAACGGGCCATTCGCAATTTCCGCGACGAGGCACTGGCGGAGGATCACCTGCGCGCCATTCTGGACGCGGGCCGCCGTTCGCAAAGCTCGAAGAACAGCCAGCCCTGGCACTTCATCGCCGTGCAGGAGCGCTCACGCCTGGAGGCCATCGCCGCGCTGGGCGCCAATCTGGGCCACGCGGCAGGGTCGGCGCTCTGCGTGGTCATCGTCATTCCGCAGGATAACGAGCGCACCATCTGGCACTACTTCGATACCGGCCAGGCCGCGGCCTACATGCAGCTGGCGGGCCAGGAGCTGGGCGTCGGCTCCTGCCTCGGCACCGTCTACGAGCCGGACGCCCTGCGCGAGATTCTCGGCTTCCCGCCGGAGTGGCAGGCGCGCCTGCTCATCTCCTTCGGCTACCCCACCACGCAGCAGACGCGCCCTGGCCTGGGCGGCGCCGGCCGGCGCCGCTATGCCGAGGTGGTGCACCGCGAAACCTGGGGCGGCTGAGCGCCAGCCCCGATTACACAGAAACCCTGCATCAGGGAGGAAAAACGATGAAGTACAGCTGTGAGTTGACGCTCAACCTGCCGCGCGATGAAGTCATCGCCCTGTTCGACGACCCGGACAACCTGAGCAAATGGCAGCCGGCCCTGCAGAGCTTCGAGCACATCAGCGGCGAAGCGGGCCAGCCGGGCGCGAAGTCCCGCATGCTCTACGACGAGGGCGGGCGCAAGATCGAAATGATCGAGACCATCATTGCACGGGACTTGCCGGAAAGCTTCTCCGCCACCTACGAGGCGAAGGGCGTCTGGAACGAGATCAGTAACCAGTTCCTCACCGAGGGCGATCAGACGCGCTGGGTGATGGACAGCGAGTTCCGCTTCAGCGGCTTCATGCGCCTGATGCCGATTTTCATGCGCGGCGCCTTCCGCAAGCAGACGATGAAGACCATGCAACGCTTCAAGGACTTCGCGGAAGGCGGCGACGAGGACGCAGAAGACTAGCCCTCGATATCGCAGCCGAGGAAGCGACGTCCCTGCTGCTGACAGGCCTCCAGCACGGAAAAGCTGCCGGCTGCGGGGTCGATCACGACGTCACCCGGGTTGCTGACCGCCCCGATCAACTTCGCCTGCAACCCGACCGGCTTGCGGTGGGCGTGCCTGCCGCGCTCGACGCGCTCGCGCCACACGTCGGGGATGTCGTGCGCGGTCCAGACGCCTTTCGCGCGGCGCGGCGCCTTCTGCAGCACGACCAGGTACTCGCCCTGGCGCCGGCTGCGGTAGCCCATGCCCATGCGCCCCTTGTCCCAGGTGATCAGATCCACCACGGCCAGCTGCGTCCCGGTCAGCCAGGGTATGATGCCGCTGCAGAGATGGAACTTGTCCATCCACAGGAAGAGATGTCCTCCCGGCGTCAGGACGCGCTCGATGGCCTGGATGAAGGCGACGATGGTCTGCTCGTCCATCTGCCGCAGGGCGGCGCGGGCGCGGCCCCGCTTGACGCCCTCATTGCCATAGGCCAGCTTGTCGAGCACGCCGCGGTACTGCGGGTCGAGGAAGGCGAGCGGGACGGCCGCGTCCGGCAGCCGGGACAGCAGCTCCAGCCCGTCCATTTTGAGTCGTGTGTCAAATTGCAACCCGTCCGGCAGCGCGAATGGCGGCGCCGCCGCGTCGCGGGAGGCGGAGAAGACGGTGGTGTTTCCTGTATCTGCTGCGGGGTTGGTATTCATTCCGGCCGTCCGGGAGAGAAGCATCGCTGGCAACAGCGTACCACCGCTTGTTCGAATGCGTTAACAGATAGAATGTTTGATCGTACAGGCGAATCTGAAGTGCGACTGAAGGAGTGTGCAGCGTGGCAAGGAAAGTATTTCCGCCCTCGCGGGTCCCGGGCTACAGCTTCGCCGCTACGCTGGCGGAGCAGGAACAACAACTGGCGACGAATCCCCTGATGCTGCGGATGAGCGCTGCGCGCAGGGAGAAGGCGGCAGACCCCTGGCGCCCGCTCTATCACTACGTTAACCCGGAAAACACGCTCAACGATCCGAACGGACTGTGTTACTGGCAGGGGCGCTGGCACCTTTTCTATCAGGCGCGCCCGCCTGAAGATACGCGACAGCACTGGGGACACGCGGTCAGCGACGATCTGGTCCACTGGCGCGACCTGCCCTATGCGCTCTGTCCCGGGCCGGAGGACCGCTGTTATTCTGGCACCACGCTCGTCGAAAGGGACCGGGTCATCGCCCTCTATCATGGCGTCGAGCTCGGCAACATGATCGCCGTCGCCCGCGATCCCCTGCTGCTGAACTGGGAGAAGCTGGCGGGCAACCCCGTGATCCCCTTCGGTGAAGAGGGCGCTGCGCCACTGCCCCACGCGGTCTTTGATCCCTGCATCTGGTCCCGTGACGGCGTGTACTACGCCCTGTCCGCGGGGATCATTCCCTGCAGACCCGGGGGCAAACACGTCGCTGCCGAATACCTGTTTCGCTCGCAGAACCTGGAAGACTGGGAGTACCTCCATCCCTTCATCGAAGGTGACCGCTTCACGGTGTTGGGGGATGATGGTGCCTGCCCGTATTTCTGGCCGATCGGCGATCGACACATCCTGCTGTTCTTCAGTCACATGAGCGGCGGCCAGTACTGGCTCGGCGACCATGACCCGATACGTGAAAAGTTCGTCGTCAATGCGCACGGCCTGTTCAATTTCGGCGCCTCGTTCCCGGGTGGCGTCCACGCGCCCACGGCTGCACCCGACGGTAAAGGCGGCGTCATCGTTCTCTTCAACATGAACCCGGGCAAACCCACGTACAGGACGGATAACTACCTGGGCGAATTCTTCGGAGACCATAGCGCGGGCGGTGCAGCGGAAGACGACCCTTCCCGCCATGCACGTTACTGGGACCAGATTCTGACGCTGCCGCGGCACCTGACGCTGCGCAACAGCCATGACCTGAATATCGAACCTGCCGGAGACGTCGAGTCCCTGAGGTACGACCACCGGCAGGTCGGCCGCACTGTCCTGCCCGCGAACCGGGAGATCGTGCTCGATGACATCAGGGGCAACGCGATCGAGTTGCAGATCACACTGGACCCGAAACACGCGTCGATGTTCGAAGTCGATGTCCTGCGTTCCGCGAACAGGGAGGAATGCACGCGGATCTGCTTCTTCAACAAGCGCGGCTACAAGTACCGGGAACCCTTCGCCAACGACGTGCGTTCCAACCTGACCATGTCGACGATGCTCTCCAACCCGGTTCGCTACGAGAGCATCATCACGATTGATACCTCCCACGCGTCGACGCTGCCCGATGCGCTGTCGCGGCCACCCGAGTCGGCGCCGGTCCTCATTGAAGACGATGAGCCGGTCCGCTTGCGTATCTTCGTCGATCGCAGCGTCGTCGAGGTTTTTGTGAACGAGCGGCAATGCGTCGCGGTCCGGGTCTATCCGGGACGCGAGGACAGCAGGGGCATCTCGCTGCTGTCCCAGGGCCAGGAAGCGGAACTGCTTTCGCTCGATTGCTGGCAGATGAGAAGTATCTACGAATAGACGCTGCGTATGATGGTCTGCGCTTGCGAGCTACTGTAGCATGGTACCCTGTCCCGTTTCTGCCGGGCCGTTACGCGCCTCGTCAGACGTTTCAGCCGCGGGGTCGTCTGCGTCTGCCTCTCTCGCAAGGTCTGCCGCCGACACGCCGCCCGTCGCCGCCTCCAGCAGCATCAGCAGGCGGTCCGCCATGGAGGCCGGGTCCGGGTGCAGACCATCCTGCAGCAGCGCCGTCTCGAAGAGTTGCTCGATGGCCGCGTCGATCACCGGGTCCTGCGGCCGCGCAGCCAGCATGTGGCCCAGATTGTGCAGCAGCGCGTGGCGCGGATTCAGCTCCAGCGTGCGCACCGGCAGTTCGTACTCACGGTCCAGCAGGCGATTGATGCGGAACAGGTTGCGCTCCTGGGCGCCCTCCACGCTGACCAGGCGCGCCGGGCTGTCCACCAGCGCCTGGCTGGCGCGCACCTCCTGCACCCGTTCGCCCAGCACTGCGCGGAAGCGCGCCTGCACCACACCGAAGTCATCCCCGGCGAGGGGCTCGCGCTGTTCTTCTTCCGCTTCTTCACGCAGCTCGCCGATGCCCTGCAGATCGATGTCGGCCTCGTCCACGTTGCGCAGGCGATGCCCGTCGCAGGACTCCAGGCCCATGAGCATGAAGGGGTCGACGGGGTCAGTGAAGTACAGCACCTCAATGCCGCGCTGGCGGAAGCTGTCCAGGTGCGGGCTGCGGCGCGCGCTGTGGCTGTCCTCGCCGAGGATGTAATAGATGTCCTCCTGCCCCTGCGCGAGGCGTGCCACATACTCCTGCAGGCTGTGCCAGCTTTCCGCGTCGTCATCCAGCGTGCTGTTGAAGCGCAGCAGCGGCTCCAGCGCCTCGCGCTCCTCCGCGCTGATTGCCAGGCCCTGCTTGAGATAGCGGCCGAAGCTCTGGAAGACGCCGAGGTAGCGCTCGCTTTCCTGCTCCGCCATGCGCTTCAGCTCGCCCAGCAGGCGCCGGGTCAGCGTCTGCTTCAGGCGCGCCATGACGCGCGTGGCCTGCACGCTCTCGCGGCTGACGCTCAGCGGCAGGTCCTCGCTGTCGACCACGCCCACGACGAACTGCAGCCATTCCGGCAGCAAGTCGGTGGTGGCTTCCTCGATGAGCACCTTGCGCGCGTAGAGTTTGAGGCCCGGGTCGCGCTGCATGCCGAAGGGGTTGGGGCCGTTGTCCTGCGGGATGTAGAGCAGCGCGTAAAACTGCAGCGGCACGTCGGCGCGGATGTGCAACTGCTGGCGCGGTTCGCCGAAGTCCAGTGTCAGCGTGCGGTAGAACTCCGCGTACTGTTCCGCGCTGATCTCGCCGGGGCTCTGGCGCCAGAGCGCAGTCTGGCGATTGGTCGGCTCGCTCTCCTCATCGATGAAGATGGGAAAGGCGATGTAGTCCGAGTAGCGGCGGATGATGTCCTTCAGCCGGAAGGGCTTCAGGAACTCCTGCGCGTCCTCCTTGAGCGTGATGATGATGTCCGTGCCGCGTTGCTCGCGCTCGCCCGGCTCGATCGTCCAGGTCTCGTCGCCGGCGGATTCCCAGACCCAGGCGCCCTCCTCCGCCAGGTGCGAACGCGACACGACGCGCACGTGCTGCGCGACCATGAAGACCGAGTAGAAGCCAACGCCGAACTGGCCGATGACGTCCTGCGCCGCAACGTTGTCCTCTTGCATCGCGGCGATGAAGGCTTTTGCGCCACTGTGGGCGATGACGCCCAGGTTCTGCTCCATGTCCGCGCGCGTCATGCCGATGCCGCTGTCGCTGACGGTCAGTGTGCCGGCCGCCTCGTCCGCCCGGAGCTGGACCTTCAGTTCGGCGTCGGCGTCGAGCATGTCGTGCTGCGTCAGCTGCTCGAACTGTGCGATGTTGAGCGCGTCCGAGGCGTTGGAGATCAGTTCGCGCAGGAAGATCTCGCGCTCGGTGTAGAGCGAATGCACGAGGATGTCGAGCAGTTGTCGGATTTCCGCCTGAAATGCGCGGGGTTCAGCCATGGTCGCCGCTCCTGGTTGCTGATTGCAAACTTGCGTTTCTTGTACCACAGAACGCGCGCAAAGTGATGTGGCAATCGCGCCGCACGGCTAGGCCGGCTTCGGGTACAATGCGGGCGCGACAGTCATGCGGAGGCCACCCATGCCAGCGCATCACCCCGCCTGCGCTGACCGGGCGGGCGGCTGAGCACACGTATGCACATCGGCCTGAATGGCTGGTTCTGGCAGCAGCCGCACAGCGGCAGTGGCCAGTATCTGCGCCAGCTGCTGCGTGCGCTGACGCAACTGCCGTCCCCACCCCAACTCACCCTGGTGCTGCCCCCCGACGCTGACGCCGGCCCCGAACTGCCCGAGGGCGTACAGACCTTGCGCACGCGCGGTAGTGGCGGCCGCCTGGGCAAGCTGATCTTTGAGCAACACAGCTTCCCGCGCGCCGTCGCTGCCTGCGGCGCCGACATCGCGCACGTACCCTATCACGGCGCGCCGCTGCGCTCGCCGGCGCCGCTGGTCACCTCCGTGCTCGACGTCGTCGCGCTGGTCATCCCGGAGTATGCGCGCAGCCTGCCGGCACGGCTCTACACGGCGCTGGTCGGCGCGTCGGCGCGCGGCTCGGCACAGGTGATCACGCTCTCACAGGCCTCAAAACTCGACATTGCGGAACTGTTGGAAATCCCGGCGGACAGGATCACGGTGACCTGGCTGGCGCCGGATAATACCTGTCACCCACGCATGGGCGCAGAGCGCGACGCGGCAGTGCGCAGTCGCTACGGGCTGCCGGAACGCTACGTCTTCGCCATCGGCGGCTTCGACCTGCGCAAACAGTTCAAACAGCTGCTGCTGGCCTGGAGCTGGGTGGCGCGGGCCGAGGGCGCGGACGTTACGCTGGTCATCGCCGGGCGCGAGCCAGCATGGCACTCACCGCTCTTCCCGGATCTGCGCGCCTACGCGCAGGAACTGGGCATCAGCGAGCACATCTGCTGGCTGGGTGAGGTCTCTGAGGCGGACAAGCCCGCTCTTTACCGCATGGCCCAGGTCTTCGTCTTCCCCAGTCGCTACGAAGGCTTCGGCCTGCCCGTGCTGGAGGCCATGGCCTGCGGCACACCGGTGGTGGCCAACGAGGTCTCCTGCATGCCGGAGCTGGTGGCCGACGGCGCCTTCCTCGTCGAGCCGGGGAACGCGCGCGCCATGGCCGGCGCCATCATCGCCCTGCTCAACCAAGAGCCCCTGCGTCAGGCACAGATCAACGCCGGGTTGGCGCGCGCCACGCACTTCAGCTGGCGCAAGACCGCACAGCAAACCCTCGGGGTCTACGAGCAGGTGCTGGCCAGTAGTTAGAGCGTGTGCGTCCCGCCCGGCTGCAGCACGAGCGGCTCCGAGTCGGTTTCACTGCGCACGCGTTCGGCCCAGGCGTCCACGTCCACAGCGATGAGCTCGAAGGTATTGTAGTGCATGGGCACCACCAGACACGGCTTTATGAAACGCACGGCCTGCACAGCATCTTCCGGCCCCATCGTGAAGTTGTCGCCAATGGGCAGAAAGGCGACGTCGATCCCGGCTGCGCCAATGAGCTGCATGTCAGAGAAGAGCGCCGTGTCGCCGGCGAAGTAGATGCGCTTGCCGGCCGGGGAGGTGAAGATGAAGCCGTTGGGATTGCCACCATAGCTGCCATCCGGGAAGGACGAGCTGTGGAAGGCTATGGTCTGGCGCGCGTGCACACAGCCAAAGTCACGGCCGCCGCCGGAGTTGAGCGGGTGCGCTTTCAAGCCCTGCGACGCCGCCCGGTTGGCGATCTCGACGTTGGACACCACGGTAGCGCCTGTGCGCGCTGCAATCGACTCCATGTCGGCGACGTGGTCAAAATGCGCGTGCGTGATGAAGATGAGCTCGGGATTGAGGCTGTCGGCAGCCACGTTCGTGACAGGGTTATCCGTGATGAAGGGATCAACAAGCGTTTCATGTCCATCAAAGTGAAACACGAAGGTGCCGTGGCCTATCCAGGTGAAGGAAACGCTCATGCCTGTGCCTCCTTGTGAACAGTGAGCGGCGCTACCTGCTTTGTAACGCGCTTCGGGAGTGCGCGCCAGTGGCGACAGGCTGTCTACAATGATGTTTCCAGTCTGGTCTTTCTTCTTAAGGTAATCGTAACAGCAGGGCCTGTCGAAACTGTAGAAAACGAGGTTGAGAGTGCTGGTGTGTCGGGCGTATTTCGCAGATTTTGACCTCATATCCAAAGATGGTCTGCCGGTATCCCAATATATCCACAGCGTATTGCAGACCCTGCCGGGCGCCGCTGTGTACAATTCCTTGTGCACAAGTCTTTCTGTTTTCGACACTGTGCATATCTGGCCTGTTGGCTGTGCACAGGCGCTTCGTAATGCACAGGCGATAACAGGACTTATACACAGGTATACACAGTTTTTTGGCAGGTTATCGACAGGTTGTGCACAGGCAGCCTGCGATAAGTGGCGAAACCCCTGTGACAAATTGGGATATGCGCTCCGGTCGCCATGCTATACTGCGCAGCCTGTCTCCTTGTGCAGTTGAGGATTTGCGGCATCTCATGTCCCTGTTGAGCGTCTCCGGGCTGGCCTGTTCCTACGGCGCTGATGAAATCTTCGCCGGGGTCAGCGTGGACATCGCGCTCGACGCCCGCATCGCGCTGGTAGGGCCCAACGGCGCGGGCAAGACATCGCTGTTGCGTCTGCTCATCGGCGCGGAGCAACCGGAAGCGGGCCATGTGCGGCGCGCGGGCGGAACGAGGATTGGCTTCCTGCCGCAACGCCCCGAACTGGACGGCGCGCACAGTCTGCACGAGGAAGTGCGCCGCGCCTTTCGTGAACTGGAACGGCAGGAAGCACGCCTGACGCAGCTGGAAGCGGCGATGGCGGACCCGGCGCAGCGCGCGGCCGCGCTGGCGCAGTACGGTCCGCTGCAGGAACGCTTTGAGCGCGCAGGCGGCTATACACGGCAAGCACGCATCCGCATGGTGCTGACGGGCCTGGGCTTCGTCGAGGTGGACTTCACCCGTCCCCTGACGCAACTGTCCGGCGGCGAGCAGACGCGCGCCCTGCTCGCGCGTCTGCTTTTGCAGGCGCCGGACCTGCTGCTGCTGGACGAACCGACCAACCACCTCGACATCGAGGCGATCGCCTGGCTTGAAAACTGGCTCGGCTCCTTTCCGGGCGCTGTTGTGGTCGTCAGCCACGACCGTTGGTTCATGGATCACTTCGCGCGGCAGATCTGGGAGCTGGACCATGGCAGCCTGAGCGCGTACCGCGGCGACTACAGCCACTACGTGCGACAGCGCGACGAGCGCCACGAGCGCCTCCGGCTCGAATATGAGGCGCAGCAGGTGCGCATCACAAAGGATGAGGCCTTCATCCGCAAACATATGGGCAGCCGCCTCACCGCCCAGGCGAAGGGGCGCCAGAAGCGCCTGGCGACCCTGCAAAAGCGCGGCCTGATGCGGGCGCGGCCGCGCGGCCGGCGGCGGCGCATGGGGCTGGACATGGGGACTACGCAGCGCAGCGGCGACGAGGTGCTGCTGACGCGCGGCCTCGTGCTGGGCTATGTCGACGACGGGCTGCCGCTGCTGCAGGTGCCGGACATCACGCTGCGACGCGGCGAGGTGGCGGCGCTGATCGGCCCCAACGGCGTGGGTAAGAGCGCCTTCCTCAAGACCATCACAGGTCAACTGGCGCCGCTGGCGGGCGCAGTGCGCCTCGGCGCCGCGGTGCAGCCCGGCTATTTCGCGCAGGCGCATGAGAACCTGCGTGAGGAGCGCACAATCCTTGAGGAAATTGTGGAGCGGCGCCCCATGAAGGTCAGCGAGGCGCGCGACCTGCTGGGGCAGTATCTCTTCAGCGGCGATGATGTCTTTCGCTCTGTCAGCACGCTCAGTGGCGGCGAGCGCGGACGACTGGCGCTGGCCCTGCTGGCGTTGATGGGCGCGAACCTGCTGCTGCTGGACGAGCCGACCAATCACCTCGACATCGACAGCCAGGAGGTGTTGCAGCAGATGCTGGAGCAGTTCCCGGGGACGGTGCTGCTCGTCAGTCACGATCGCTGGCTGATCGACGCGCTGGCCTCACAACTCTGGATCGCGCAGCCGGGCGTGATGCGCCTGTTTGACGGCACCTGGGCCGAATACATCCGGGCGCAGCAGGCGGACGCCACCACTCAACCCGCGTCGGCCCCGCGCGACCCGGCGCCGCGTGGCAACGCCCGGGCCCGCCCGCAGCAGGAACGGCGCGCGCGCGAACTGGAAGCGTGCATCCATGAACTGGAGCAGCAGCAAGGCCGGTTGACGGAGGCGATAGAGCAGGCGAGCCAGGCCGGACAGGGCGAGCGTGTGGCAGAGCTGGGTGCGACGTGGGCCGAGGCGGATGCTGCGCTGGAAGCTGCGCTGACGGAATGGAGCGCGCTGGCCGACCACGCTGACCAGGACGACCTTCAGCTCACTCCGTCGGCGCAGTCCCGCCGATGATGGAGCCTGGCGCTACTCCATGCCCAGGCTGGCGAACTTGCCTTCCCAGTCGCTCTTGCTGACGAATTTGGTGAGGTTGCGGCCGTCCGCCGTCTTCGCGCGGATGGCGTAGCGCACCTGGCCGTTCTTGCCTTCGTAGCTGGTGCGTTTGATGCTGCTCTCGTCGATCTCGACGCTCTCGCGGTTCTTCACGTCGTAGAACTTCTCAGCCATGAGGTTAACCCCTTCTGAACTCCTGGCGGTTAATTGCGCACCCCGCCGCTGCGATCGCGCCGTGTTTATACATGAAAAGCACTGCCAGCGCAATTCAGCGTCAGCAGAGCAGGCAGGATCGTGGGGGGGCTGTCGTTTTTAATCGGGGAGACGCCCGGACACACAATATCCCCGGCAGGGACCGGGGGCGTTGAGTGTAGCGTGAGCGCTCAGGCCTGACCCTGCTCCAGGTCCTGGTCGACGCGGGGCTGTGGCAGGGTCAGCCAGTCCGCGCCGGCGCCGGCCTGGCGCTCGAAGATCAGTTCGCCATCCTGCTCGTCGATGTGCACCAGGTCACCCGGATCGAAATCCCCGCGCAGCAGGCGGATGCTCAGCGGATTCTCGACGAAGCGTTGCAGCGCGCGCCGCAGCGGCCTGGCGCCGAACTGCGGGTCGTAGCCGCGCCGCGCCAGCCAGTGCCGCGCCGCCGCGCTCAGCTGCACGTCAATGCCCATTTCCTGCAGACGTTCGGCTAGGCCCAGCAGCTGCAGGTCGACGATTCGCTCCACATCGGCCGTGGACAGTGTGGCGAAGATGATGACTTCGTCGATGCGGTTCAGGAACTCGGGGCGGAAGGTATCGCGCACGGCCTTCTCGATGCGGTCGTGGTCGGCGGCGGCGAGCTCGTCGGTGGGTTGCACGAAGCCGAGCGCGCCACCCCGGCGCACGAAGTCCGTCCCCAGGTTGCTGGTCATGATGATGACGGCGTTGCGGAAATCCACCACGCGCCCCTGGCCATCGGTCAGGCGCCCGTCTTCCAGGATTTGCAGCAGCGCGTTCCAGACGTCGGGGTGGGCCTTTTCGATCTCGTCGAAGAGCACGACGCGGTAGGGGCGGCGGCGCAGGGCTTCGGTCAGCTGGCCGCCTTCCTCATAGCCGACGTAGCCGGGCGGCGCGCCAAAGAGGCGGCTGACCGTATGCTGCTCACGGTATTCGCTCATGTCGATGCGCACCAGCGACTCCTCGTCATCGAAGAGGAAGCCCGCCAGCGCGCGCGCCAGCTCGGTCTTGCCGACGCCGCTGGCGCCGAGAAAGATGAAGGAGCCGATGGGACGGCGCGGGTCCTTGAGGCCGCTGCGGGAACGGCGGATGGCGTCCGCCAGGGCGGAGACGGCCTCGTCCTGGCCGATGATGTGCTCGTGCAGCGCGTCTTCCATGCGCAGCAACTTCTCGCTCTCGGTCTCCAGCATCTGCTGCACGGGGATGCCGGTCCACTGGGCGATGACCTCGGCGATGTCCTCGGCCTCGACCACCTCGTCTAGAGTGTTCTCCTGCTGCCAGCGCTCCCGCTGCTGCCCGAATTCCTCTTCCAGCTGCAGGCGGCGCACCTTGAACTGAGCGGCGCTTTCGTAATCGCGCGCCAGGCTGGCGGCCTCCTCCTCGACGGCGAGGCGGTCGATCTCGCCCTTCGCATCCTTCAGTTCCTGCGGCAGCGAAAAGAGCGCCACGCGTAGTTTGGCCGCCGCCTCGTCCAGCAGGTCGATGGCCTTGTCGGGCAGGCGCCGGTCGGTGACGTAGCGGTTAGAGAGGCGCGCGGCAGCGATGACGGCGTTATCGGCGATGTTGACCTTGTGATGCGCCTCGTAGCGGTCGCGCAGACCGCGCAGCATCTCGATGGTTTCTTCGACACCGGGCTCCTCGACGAAGACGGGTGCAAAGCGCCGGTCGAGCGCGCTGTCTTTTTCGATGAACTGGCGATACTCGTCGAGGGTGGTGGCGCCGATGGCGTTGAGTTCGCCGCGCGCCAGGGCGGGCTTCATCAGGTTGCCGGCGTCGAGGGCGCCCTGGGCCGCGCCCGCGCCCACCACCTGGTGCAGTTCGTCGATGAAGAGGATGATCTCGCCCTGCGAGCGCTGCACTTCCTCAATCGAGGTCTTGAGGCGCTCCTCGAATTCGCCACGGAAGCGGCTGCCGGCCAGCATCGCCCCCAGATCCAGGCTGACGACCTTGCGCCCCAGCAAGAGCTCCGGCACATCGCCGCTGTGGATTTGCTGCGCCAGGCCCTCGACGATGGCGGTCTTGCCCACGCCGGCCTCGCCGATCAGCACCGGGTTGTTCTTGGTGCGGCGGCTGAGGATCTGGACGACGCGCAGAATCTCGGCGTCGCGCCCGATGACGGGGTCAAGCTTGCCCTCGGCCGCCAGGCGCGTCAGGTCACGGCTGTACTTTTCGAGCGTGCGCCAGCGGCTCTCGGCCTGGGGGTCGGTCACGCGCTGGCCACCGCGCAGCTCGCGGATGGCGCCGGTCACGCGCTCGCGCGTGATGTTGTGTCCGGCCAGCACCTGTGCGACGCTGGTATTGCGTTCCTTGAGGATGGCGAGGAAGATGTGCTCGGTGGAGATGTACTCGTCGCGCAGCTGGTTGGCCTCTTCGGTGGCGAGGTCGATGATGCGCTTGACGCGCGGCGTGATGAAGACCTGGCCGGTGCCGCCGCCGTAGATGGCGGCCCTGGGGCTGGCGCGCAGCACCTCGTCGAGGCGCGTGCGGATGGCATTGCTGTCCACGTTGAGCTGCGCCAGCAGCTGCGGGATGGCGCCGTCCTCCTGCTCCAGCAGGGCCAGCAGGATATGCTCGGTATCGACCTGATTTTGGCCGTAGCGCTGCAGGATTTCGTAGGCACGGGCGGCGGCATCCTGCGCGCGTTCCGTGAAGCGTTCAAAGCGCATCATGGGCGGATCTCCAGCATTGATGAACGTACGGCCCTGATGATGTTGTCATCATCACACCAGTGCAAGCATACCCCGCCCGGCGCAAGAACTTCGTTTACATTCTGTTAGTATTCTGCCCAACAGTCCTGTATGTGGAAAACGCTCATTGGTGAACACCGAAGTCCTGCGCGTCAACGCTGAGCAGCCCCAGGCCGGGGTCATCGCCCGCGCCGCGCGCGTACTGCAGGAGGGCGGCCTGGTGGCCTTCCCGACCGAGACCGTTTACGGCCTCGGCGCCAGCGCGCTGGACGAGGCTGCCATCCGCCGCATCTACCAGGCCAAGGAGCGCCCCGCGCATAATCCGCTCATCGTGCACATCGCCAACACGGCGCAGCTGGCGGAGCTGGTCGCTGAGCTGCCGCCGCTGGCGCTGCGCCTGGCGCGCAGCTTCTGGCCGGGCCCGCTCACGCTGGTGCTCAAACGCCATCCCGCGCTGCCGGACGTCATCGCGCCCGCGCGTGACACGGTGGCACTGCGCCTGCCGGCGCACCCGGTTGCGCGCGCGCTGATCGCGGCGGCGGGCCTGCCGCTGGTGGCCCCCAGCGCCAACCGCTTCACGCGGCCCAGCGCCACCAGCGCGCAGCATGTGCTGGCCGACCTGGACGGGCGCGTCGACCTGCTGCTGGATGGCGGGCCAACGCGCATCGGCCTCGAATCGACCGTGCTCGACCTGACCGCGACGCCGCCCGTGGTGCTGCGGCCCGGCGCCATCACGCTGGAGATGTTGCGCGCACAGCTGCCCGAGCTGCAATTCGGCGGCGCCATGCTGGACCTGAACGCTGCAGACGCGCTGCCGGACGCGCCGGGCCAGCATATGCGCCACTATTCACCGCGCGCGCAGCTACTGCTCTACAGCGGTGCAGAAGCGGCCGTGCTGGCGGCCATGCAGGAGGCCGCGCGCGCGCACCAGGCGGCCGGGCGGCGCGTGGGCCTGCTCGGCTGCGCGGCGGGCTTTGAGGGCTGCGAGCAGGTGTCGCCCGGCGCTGACCCGGAGGCGACGGGGCGCGGGCTCTTCGCGGCGCTGCGCGAGCTGGACGCGCGCGGGGTGGACGTCATCCTTGCGCACACGCTGGCGCCGGCCGGCCTGGGCGCGACCATCAATGACCGGCTGCTGCGCGCTGCGGAAGGGCGGATTGTGCAGCTGTGAAGGCGCTGCTCAGCGCAGGCGGCCCTGGCGAATGAAGGGCTCCGGCGCCGGATGACCGACGGTCACAAAAGCGGCCAACACGGCGGACACATCCCAGGGGACGCGGCGCAACTCGACGGTCGCGACGTCATCGTCAAAGGTGAACAGGCCCCATTCGGCCATGCCGGGCGCGCCGAAGGACCAGCCGACGCTGCCGACGTTGACCGCGCGCCAGTGCCCCAGGTCGCGATCCATCTGCAAGTGCGTGTGGCCGCCGATGCCGAGGCGTCCCTCGCGGTCCAGCAGGGCGTCCAGCGCCTCCTCGGCGGGCGAATCGGGGCGCAGGGCCAAGGATTCGTCATCGCCGGGGATGGCGTGATAGCCGATGACCGGGCCGTAGCCCGGGGCCTGCAGGCGCAGCTCGCGCCCGAGGATGCTGCGCAGAAAGTCGTACTCCTCCCAACCCAGCTGTTCAACAGCCCAGTTGAGCGCCCGGTCGCGGGCCTGCCAGGCGGGGGCCAGCCCGCGCAGGGCGGCCTCGTCGCCAGCCGCGGACGTCCAGGCCGGGCGGGTGCCATGCACCAGGTAGCGATCCGTGTTGCCGCCGATGACGCGCAGCTTCTCCTCGCCGAGCGCGGCTCGCAGCTCGAGGACGCGGCGCACGCAGGCCGCCGGCTGCGGCCCGAAGGCCGCCAGGTCGCCAGGCACCCAGACCTCGTCGAACTCGCCGCGGCCCTGCACGTCCACCCAGGCCGCTTCGAGGGCGGTCAGGTTGCCGTGGATGTCTCCCAGTACGGCCAGTCGCATGCGCGTCCTCCTCACCGGGCCCGAGTATACCGGGCCGGGGGCGGCGCGGGGTATACTGATAGCCATCCCCAGGCGCGCGAAGGCCCCCACAGATGACGACTCTGCGCGGCAGGGTGGCGCGCGTCACCTTCCGCAACCAGGAAAACGGTTACTGCGTGCTGCGCCTTGAAGCGCGCGGCAAGACGCTGCCGGGCGCGCGCAACCGCGAGGGACGCGTGACGGTCGTGGGCGTCATGCCGGCGCTCAACCCGGGCGAAGAGGTGGCCTTCGACGGCGAGTGGATCGAGGACGCGCGCTACGGGACGCAGTTCCGCGCGGAGACCGTCGCGCCGCTGCCGCCAGTTGGCGAGCGCGGCATCACCAGCTATCTGAGCAGCGGCCTCGTCAAGGGCATCGGCCCGCGCACCGCCGAGCGCATCGTCGAGCACTTCGGCGCCGACACGCTGACCATCCTTGAACAGGAGCCGGAGCGCCTGACGGAAGTGCTGAAGCCGCTGCTGGCGCGGGCCCTGGCAGCGGCCTGGCAGGAACAGCAGGCCAGCCGCCACGCCCTCATCTTCCTGCAGGACTTCGGCGTCAGCAGCCGCATGGCGCAGCGCATCCACGAACGCTTCGGTATGGAGACCATCCCCACCGTGCAGGAGAACCCCTGGACGCTGGCGGACGAGGTCTTCGGCATTGGCTTCCGGCGCGCGGACGAGATCGCGCTCAACATGGGCCGGCCGGCGGACGCGCCCGGCCGCATGAGCGCCGGCCTGCGCTTTGCGCTGGGCGAGATGACGAAGGAGGGTCACGTCTTCGCGCCGCGCGACCAGCTGCTGGAAAATGCGGCCAGGTTGCTGGGCCTCGAGGAGGACGTCGCGCTGGAGGCGGTGCTGGAGCAGGAGTTGCAGGCGGACGAGCTGCGCCGTGATGCAGGCATCAGCGCCGACGGGCAGGAGGCCATCTACCTGCCGCGCTGGCAGCGCGCGGAACGCGACTCCGCCCGGCGCCTCTGCGCCCTGGCGCAAACGCCCTCGCCGCTGGGCGCCAGGGCCCGCGCGCAGGACTGGCCGCGCTTCCTGCAGGCGCTGGCGGCGCACAGCGCGGACGAACTGACGCAGCAGCAACAAGGGGCGGTGGAAGCGGCCTGCGCGCACAAGCTCAGCGTGCTCACCGGCGGCCCCGGCACCGGCAAGACGACCACGCTGAAGCTGGTCATTGCTGCGCTGGCCTCGCTGCGGGCCCGCGTCGCGCTCTGCTCGCCGACCGGGCGCGCGGCGCGGCGCCTGGCGGAGGCCACCGGACGCAGCGCCAGCACCATTCACCGCCTGCTGGGCTACAGCCCCGCCGGAGGCTTCGACCACGACGAGGACAACCCGCTGAAGCTGGACATCCTGATCGTCGACGAGGCCTCGATGATCGACCTGCAGCTTTTTCACTACCTGTTGCGCGCCCTGCCGCCCGAGGCGCAGCTGCTGCTGGTGGGCGACGTTGACCAGCTGCCCAGCGTGGGCGCCGGCAACGTCCTGCGCGACGTCATCGCCAGTGGTCTGGCGCAGGTGACGCGCCTGTCGGTCATCTTCCGCCAGGGCGCGGACAGCGGCATCGTCACCAATGCGCATCGCATCAACCAGGGCGAGATGCCGCTGCTCGACAACCGGCCTGCGGGCGACTTCTTCTTTCTGGAAACGGAGGATGCGCAAATTGTCGAGGAGGTGGTTGGCTTGGTCAAGACGCGGCTGCCGCGACGCTATGGCCTCGACCCCCTGCGCGACATCCAGGTGATCGCGCCCATGTATCGCGGCGCGGCCGGCATCAACAGTCTGAACGAGGCGTTGCAACAGGCCCTGAACGGCGACGCGCGCATGGCCGCCAAACAGATCGGGTCGCGCACGTTCCGCGTCGGCGACAAGGTGATGCAGACGCGCAACAATTACGAGAAAGAGGTGTTCAACGGCGACATCGGCTTCATCCACGCCGTCGACGAAACGGCCGGCGGCTTCGAGCTGGTGATGGACGGGCGCTTCCTGTTCTACGAATGGGCGGAGGCGGAGGAGCTGCTGCACGCCTGGTGCATCAGCACGCACCGCAGCCAGGGCTCGGAGTATCCGGCGGTGGTGATGCCGCTGCTGACGCAGCATTACATGATGCTGCAGCGCAACCTGCTTTACACGGCCATCACGCGGGCGCGACGCCTGGTGGTGTTGCCGGGCACGCGCGCGGCCATCGTCATGGCGCTGCGCAACAACCAGGTGGCCGAGCGCCACAGCGGCCTCGTGTCGCGTATCCGCGCGCTGCGGGCGGGCTGAAGTCCGCCTGCGTTTCACGCAGCACTTAAGGTTTAGCCTGTCGCCGCATCGCGCTTCTGCAGGGCCAGCAGGGCGATAAATTCGTAGACCAGGTTGGCTGCCAGCAGCGCCGTGATACCGGCCGGGTCGTAGGAGGGCAGCACCTCCACCATGTCGAAGGCGACGAAGTGGAGGCCGCGCAGCCCGCGCAGTAACTCGTGACAGGTCGCGCTGCTGAAGCCACCGGTCTCGGGCGTGCCGGTGCCGGGCGCGAAGGCCGGGTCCACAAAGTCGATGTCGAAGCTGAGGTAACTCGCTCGCCCGCGCAGCAGGTCCTGCACCTGCTGCAACACGTCATCCACGCCGCGGCGGTGCAGCTCGCGCGCCGTCACCACCTGAAAGCCCAGCTCGCGTGAGAGGGGGATGTCGTGCTCGTCATAGACCGGCCCGCGCAGGCCGATCTGGATCGAGTGGCTGACGTCGATCAGGTCTTCCTCCAGCGCGCGGCGAAAGGGCGTGCCGTGCGTATCCAGCCCGCCGTAGTAGCCGCTCCAGACGTCGCCGTGCGAGTCGAAGTGCAACAGCGCGAGCGGCCCGCTGTGGGCGGCGGCGGCGGCGCGCAGCAGCGGCAGGGAGACGGAATGGTCGCCGCCGAGGAAAATCGGTGTGACCCCGGCGCTGAAAAGCTGCCTGGCGGCAGCAGCGATTGCCTTGTGCGACTGCGGCAGATAGCCCGGTATGGTGGGCAGGTCGCCATAGTCGATGCCCGAAAGCGTCGGGAACAGCGCCACCTCCTGGTCCGGATGGTAGGGGCGCAGCAGGAGCGATCCCGCACGGATGGCCTCCGGGCCGAAGCGCGCGCCGACCCGGTAGGTCGCGCCCGTATCGAAAGGCACGCCCGCCACGGCGAAGTCGACCCCCTCCAGCTGCGTCACGTGCGGCAGACGCATGAAGCTGCGCAGGCCGCTGTAGCGCGGGGAGTTCATGCCGTCGGGCGGTTGCCAGGGCGGGCCGGTGGGCATGATGGGCGGATCTCCTGTGTATGGACTGCCGCGAGTGTAGCAGGCGGGTGCGTTGACGGGCAAGCAGGCGGACGGCGCAGCGCTTGCGCCCGGCCCGGCTGCGGCTCAGGCGTGGTCCGCGAGGATCATGGCGGCCGCCTTCTCACCGATCATGATGCAAGCAGCATTGGTGTTGGCGTTGATGATGGCGGGAATGATGGACGCATCGGCCACGCGCAGGCCCTGCAGGCCGCGCAGGCGCAGGCGCTCGTCAACGACGGCCAGCGCGTCTTGGCCCATGCGGCAGGTGCCCACGGGGTGATAGACGGTGGAGGCCTGGATGCGAATCCAGGCGATCATGTCGCTTGTGGAGTGGACGTCAGGGCCGGGCAGGAATTCATCGCCGCGCCAGGCAGCGAAGGCCGGCATGGACGCGATGCGCCGAGCCAGGCGCAAGCCGGCCAGCAACACCGGCAGGTCACGTTCGTCCTGCAGACAGGCGGGGTCGATCCGGGGCGGCGCGAAGGGGTCGGCGGACTGCAGGCGCAGTTGCCCCACGCTGCGCGGGGCGACCAGGGCAGGATGGATGGTGAAGCCGTGCCCCCCGGGCTGCTCCATGTCTTCGCAGGCGGGCCAGCCGGGCGCGAAGTGCAGTTGCAGTTCCGGCGCCTCCGCCCCTTCATGCAGGCGCACGAAGGCGCCCGCCTCGGCGTTGCTCGAGCTCAACAGGCCCATACGCTCGCGCCGGTAACGGGCGACCTGCTGCGGGTCGTCCTTCGCGGCCAGGCTGACTGGCTGTGTGCAGTGCCAGGCGACCGGAATCTCCACGTGGTCCACAAGATGTTGACCGACGCCGGGCAGGTCGTGGACGACGGGGATGCCCAGGTCGGCAAGCTGTGGCGCCGGTCCGACGCCGGAACAGAGCAGCAATTGCGGTGAATTGATGGCGCCGCCGCAGAGGATGACCTCGAAGGCGGCGCAGGCATGTTGCTGCTGACCCGCGCGCACAAAACGCAGGCCGCTGCAGCGCCGGCCCGCAAACTCCAGCGCGGTCACATGGGCGAAGGGGATGGCGCGGAAGTTGGGCCGGGCGAAGGCGGGCTGCAGGCAGGATGCAGCGCTGCTGCGCGCGCCATCGCGCTGGGTCACCTGTAACAGACCGCAACCTTCCTGCTCGCCGTCGTTGAAATCCGGGTTGGGGCGCAAGCCCGCCTGCTGCGCGGCAGCGACGAAGGCCAGGCTGAGCGGATTGGGGTCGCGCAGGTCGGAGACGTGCACGGGGCCGCCCGTGCCGTGATGGGCAGAGGCGCCGCGCTGCTGGTGCTGCGTCTTGCGGAAGAAGGGCAGAAGGTCGGCGTAGCGCCAGCCTGCATTGCCCTGGGCCGCCCAGCGGTCGTAGTTGACCGGGTTGCCGCGCTGGTAGACCATGGAGTTGATGGAGCTGCTGCCGCCGAAAAGCTTGCCGCGCGGGACGGGAACGCGGCGCCCGTTCAGACCCGGCTGCGGCACGGTCCGGTAGTCCCAGTCCATGGCGCTGTGCAGCAGGTTGGGGAAGCGCGCCGGGATGTGCACGTCCTCGTGGTCATCCGGGCCGCCGGCCTCCAGCAGCAGCACGCGCCAGCGACCGCTTTCGCTCAGACGCGCGGCCAGGGCGCAGCCGGCCGAGCCGGCGCCGACCACGATGAAGTCGGCTTCGAGGGGCGACTCTGCTCCGGGGGCGGACATCATCGGGGTCTCAGACGCCGAGACGGTTACGGCGCAGGAGTTCCCCGCTGGCCTGGCAGGTCTGCGGCTGATGGCCGGGCAGGGGCAGCAGGCGCTCGTGAATGGTGTCGAGGATCCAGTCGGCCTGCGGGAAGAACAGGTCCTCCAGCTCTGCCGGCGGCGTGATCCAGTTGCGCGCGCCGACCACCACGGCCGGCCCGTCCAGCTCGTCGAAGGCCAGCTGGGTGATGTTGCTGGCCATGGTGTGCAGGAAAGAGCCGCGCTCGCAGGCGTCGGAAACGAGGACGATGCGGCCCGTCTTGCGCAGGGAGCGCAGGATGGGATCGTAGTTGAGTGGGTTGATGAAGCGGGCGTCGATGACCTCTGCCGCGAGGTCGTGACGCTCCTGCAGCTGCTGTGCCGCTTCCAGGGCGCGGTAGAGCGTCGCGCCCACGCTGAGAATGGTGAGGTCGCCGCCCGCGCGCCGCAGGGCCGGTTCGCCCAAAGGTATCTGGTATTCCTCCAGCGGCACACCGTCGGGCGCAAGGGTCTCCGTCATGGTATAGAGGCGCTGGCTCTCGAAGAAGACCACCGGGTCTGTGCCGCGCAGGGCGAGGGAGAGCATGCCCTTCGCGTCATGCGGCGTGGCGGGGAACATTACCTGCAGGCCGGGAATGTGCGCGACCAGCGAGGACCAGTCCTGTGAATGTTGCGCGCCGTACTTCATGCCGACCGACACGCGCAGCACCAGCGGCATTTGCAGCAGGCCGGCGGACATCGCCTGCCACTTGGCCATCTGGTTGAAGATCTCGTCGCCGGCGCGGCCCATGAAGTCGCAGTACATCAGCTCGGCCACGACGCGGCCGCCGCTGAGCGCATAGCCAACTGCCGTGCCCACGATCGCGGCCTCGGAGATGGGGCTGTTGAACAGGCGATGATGCGGCAGACACTCCGTCAGGCCGCGATACACGCCGAAGGCGCCGCCCCAGTCGCGGTTCTCCTCGCCCCAGGCGACCAGCGTCGGGTCTTCATAAAAGCGCAACAGCAACGCCTCGAAGAGCGCCTCGGCGAAGGTCAGCGCGCGCAGCGACGAACGGGGCTTCCCGTCCTCGTCGAGGCCGAAGCGATACTTGTCACGTGTGACGCGCAGGCGCGTCTCCGCCAGGGGCAGCAGCACCTCCGGCTCGCCTGCCGCCATGCGCGCGCGGCTCGCGCCGGAGAACATCAGGGCCTCGATGTCGCCTGTGGCGTGGATGCGTGGCGAGCGATCGGTTGAGCTGGCGGCCTGCAGCACCGCGCGCAGTTGCGCAAGCGTGCTTTCATGCAGGTCATCGAGCGCGGCCTGGTCGCAGTGGCCGTGGTCGAGCAGGTATGCACCGTGGCTGGCCAGGGGATCCTGCGCGCGCCACAGCTCGATCTCCTCACGCGTGCGATAGGCGGAGGCATCGGAGGGGCTGTGGCCGGCGAAACGGTAGGTGACGGTATCCAGCAGCACCGGGCCGCGGCCTGCTGCCAGGGTCGCGCGCTTGCGCTCGATGGCATCGGCGACCGCGAGGGGGTTGAAGCCATCGACGCGCTCGGCGTGCATGGCGTCCGGGTTCACGCCCATGGCCATGCGCGCCAGCATGCCGAAGCCCATGGTTTCCCCCTGGGGCTGGCCGCCCATGCCGTAGAAGTTGTTCATGAAATTGAAGATGATGCGTGGCGCGCCGCCCAGGGCCTCGTCCCACAGGGTGTGGTACTGGTCCATGGCGGCGAACATCATCGCTTCCCACACCGGGCCACAGCCCGCGGCCGCATCGCCGATGTTGGCGATGACGATGCCGGCCCGGCGGTTGATCAGCTTGAAGAGGGCCGAACCGACCGCGATATCCGCCGAGGCGCCGACGATGGCGTTGTTGGGCATGACGCCGAAGGGCGGGAAGAAGGCGTGCATCGAGCCGCCCATGCCCTTGTTAAAGCCGGTCTCGCGACCGAGAATCTCGGCCAGGGTGCCGTAGAGCGTGAAGGCCAGCGCCAGCTGCCCTGTGTCACCGGTGTCCCGCGCGAAGCCCTCGACGACGCGCAGCACCGCACCTTCCATGCAGGTTTCCATGATGCGCAGCAGGTCGCGCTCCGGCAGCTTGTCGATGGCGGAGAAGGATTTGGCCAGGATCTCGCCGTGGCTGCGGTGCGAGCCGAAGATGAAATCCTGCGGCCCGAGGTGGAGACACTGCCCCACCACCGCCGCTTCCTGCCCGATCGAGAGGTGCGCCGGGCCGCCGTGCTGGCACTCGATGCCCTGCCAGGCGCCCTCGCGCTTGATGTGCTCCAGCATGGTCTCGAACTGGCGAATGAGCAGCATGTCGCGATAGATGCGCAGCAGGCCATCGCTGCCATGGCGGGCCGCGTCCGCCTGCGGGTCGGATACCCAGGCGTTGGCCGGCAACGCCGGCGCCGTAATCGTCGTCTGGCGCCGCGCTTCCGCCGGGTCAATCGTGATGAGTTTGGTCATGATGTCTCGTCTGCTCCGATGCCGTCAGCGGTGGCAAGGACCTGATCGATGCGCGCCAGAACCTGGGCGAGATCCTGCAGGAAACGGGCCGCGGGCGCGCCATCCAGCACCTGGTGGTCGATGGTCAGCGACAGGCTGATGTGCGGCCGGAAAGCCACGCCGCCATCGTCCGCCACAGCCTTCAGGTGAATCGCGCCGGCGCCGAGGATGCCCGCCTGGGGCGGGTTAAGAACGGGCGTGAAGCTTTCGATGCCGTAGGCGCCGAGGTTGCTCACGGTAAAAGTGCCCCCCTCCAGTTCCTCCGGCCGGACCCGACCCTCGCGGCAGGCCTGGGCCAGACGCCGCGCCTCACTTGCCAGTTGCTGCAGGCCGAGCCGGTCGGCATCGTGAATGACCGGCACGTAGAGGCCGCGCGGACTGTCGACCGCGAAGCCAAGGTGCACGGCGCGCTGCTGCAGGATGTGGTCATCCACCAGCTGCGCGTTCAATGAGGGGTGCGCGGGCAGCGTGCGCGCCACCGCGACGTGCAGCAGGTCATTGATGGTGACTGCGCGTAACGCAGGGCTGATTTCGCCGGACTTCAGCCGCCGCCGCAGGGCCAGCAGCGCGCGCGCGTCGGCCGGGGCGTGCAGGGTGAGCTGGGCCGTGGTCTGCAGCGATTCCAGCATGCGGCGGGCGGTGACCCTGCGCGCGCCACGCAGTGGCACCCGCTCTGCGGCCTGCGGTCCGGGTGCAGGGACAAGGTCGCTGCGGCGGATGCGGCCGCCGGGTCCGCTCCCCCGGTCCGGCGCGCTGTACCCGCCCTGTTGAAGTATCGCGCGCGCCACGGGAGTCAGACGCGGCCCCTGCGCCAGCGCGGCCTGCACGTCGCGCTCAAGAATGCGGCCGCCAGGCCCGCTGCCCGTCAACCCGTCAAGCGGCAGACCGCGCGCCGCAGCCAGCCGGCGCGCGCGGGGTGAGCTGGCCGGGCGACCGCGGGCCGTCTGCAGTGGCTGTGACGACTGTGGCGCCTGCGCCTCCTGCGAGGCCACCTCATGTGTTGCCGGTCCCGCTGCCTGCAACTGCAGGTCAGTGACGTCCTCGCCGGCCGCACCAATGGCCCCGATGGGCGCCATGACCGTGACCTCGGCGCCGGCTTCGTAGAAACGCGCCAGCAGCAGGCCGTCGGCGGGGCTCTCGACCTCCAGCGTCGCCTTGTCGGTCTCGATTTCTGCCAGGAGGTCGCCCGTCGCAACCGGATCGCCGACGGCCTTGTGCCAGGCGAGGATGATCGAGCTTTCCACCGAGTTGCCCAGTTTCGGCAACAGGACCGCGCTGGCCATTACTGCTCCTGTTCTCGTTCTCGTTCCCGTTTCCCCGGCGCGCCTTCAGTCCGCGTCCGGTCGGAAGGGCGCGCTGCGCCTGGGCGACAGCGCTTCCGGCCCGCCCGCCGTGATGAGGAAGGTCTCCTCGATATGCAGCGAGGCCTCGCCGGCGAGAAAACTGCTGGCTTCGAGGTTGACCACCATGCTGGCCTCCACCGGCAGGTCGGCGGGCACGTCGATGCAGTCGTCCCGCAAGTGCAGGCCATTATCCGCCACGATAACCGGATAGTCACGCACTTCAAGGCCGAGGCCGTGGCCATGGGGCGCGGCGACGCGAATCTCGCTGTCGTCGATCACGCGTTGCATGGCGGCATGCGCCTGCGAGGCGAGCCGTCCCGGCCGCAGCAAGGCCACGCCCGCGTCGATGCAGGCGCGCAACGCGTCGTAACGGCGTTGCAGTTCTGCAGGAAGTGGGCCGAGCGCCAGGGTCAGGCCGCTGTCCGAATAGCAGCTGCGCCAGCGGCAGCCGAAATCCACATACATCACGGCGCCGTCGGCCAGTTGATGCGCCGGTTCGGTGGCGATGCCGACGCCGTCGATGCCCAGTGCGAAGTGGTCGAAGTCCGCACCCATCTGCGCTGCATGCGCGCGGTAGGCCCGGGACAGCTGCGCCAGGCTGACGCCGGGCGCTGCCCTCGCCAGGCTGGCCGTGGCAGCCGCCTCGCTGATTTGCGCCGCGCGCCGCAGCCGCCCGATCTCGTCAGCGGTCTTGACGGCGCGGATGTAGCGTAGCAGGTTGCTGCAATCCAGCACTTGCGCCCCCGGCAGGCCGGCGCGCAGGGCCCGCAGATGTGCAGCCGGCAACTCCTCCAGCTCCACGCCCAGGCGGGCCGATTGCAGACCGCGACCCCGCAGGAGCTGCAGCAGGGCATCGGTGGGGCTGGCAGCTTGCGCCGCGCGCGCCTGTACCTGACGGACGTCGCGCCAGGTCTGCGGGTCGGCCGGCGGCTCGCGCTCCTCGATAGTTGGCGCGCCGAAGGCGACCAGTTCGCGCACCCACAGGTCGGCTGCGTTGACGGCCATCATGGCTTCGACGACCAGGGCGGGCGGCCCCGCGCGCGGGAAAAGGGCGTAGCGTTGCATGCGGTGACCGGGGGCGCCCGGCTGCACCATGTATTCGCGGAACAGCGGGTCCAGCCAGAGGGTGAAATCGCTGAAGGCGGTGGTGTTGACCGGCGTGCAGGCGATCAGCGCGTCGAGGCCCGCCGCGTCCATGCAAGCGCGGGCGCGCGCCTGGTTAAACAGCACGGGCGCTCACCGCGCTACTGGCACGTGTAGCCGCCATCCACAAAGAGGGAGATGCCCGTCACCCAGCGCGACTCATCCGAGGCGAGGTACAGAGCCGCCCAGGCCACGTCCTCGGAGACGCCGATGCGGCCCAGGGGGTGCAGGCGCAACAGGTCCTGCCAACTAAGGCCGGGCGGGAACTCGCGCTCCGGTTCGGCCTGCATTTCCATGACCTGGTCGCGGTTGAGTTCGGTGAGCACCCAGGCGGGACAGACCGAGTTGACACGGATGCCGTCCGCGGCGAAATCCAGCGCCATGCACTTCGTCAGCAGCTCCTGAGCGGCCTTGGCGGCATTGTAGGCGCCCTGCTTGGGCTGCCCCACGTAGGCGGAGATGGAGCTGATGGCGATGATGGAGCCGCCGCCGCGTTTGCGCATCTCCGGGATGACCGCGCGGGCGCAGTACCAGCTGCCGCGGGCGTCGATGTCGAAGGTGCGCTGCCACTCCTCGTCGTCGAGCTCGAGGATGGTGCCGATGCTGGCGCGCACGCCGGCGTTGTTGATGAGGATGTCGATCTGCCCGAAGCGCTGCAGGGTCTGTTGCGTCATATCGTCGACAGCCGCCGCGTCGCTCACGTCCGTCGGCACGACCAGCACCTCACCGCCGGCGCGGGTGATCTCCCACGCTGTCTCCTGCAGGGTCTGCAACGTACGCCCGCAGATGCTGACGCGGGCGCCCTCGGCGGCGAAGCGGATGGCGATCGCCTTGCCGATGCCGGTGCCGCCACCGGTGACGATCGCGACCTTGCCCTCGAGTCGTCCAGCCATGGCTACTCCGGTTCTGCCCGCTGCCCGCGCAGATGTCGCGCCCGTCCCTGTGAGATTTGAGCCTGCGCTGCGCCCCCATTGTAGCAGCGCCGCGCTTCAGGTGCAGGCAGCAGAATGCGGTTCACCCACCCGGTTCGCACGCAGCGGTACTAATTCCACCACTGATATTCTGGATTGTCGAAGTTTGCGAGCACGTGTCGAAGCCACGAAACAAGATCACCGACAGTATCGAATGATTCCGCTGCTTCAAGTTCTACTTGCACGCAGGCTTTTTCCCCTTCATAGCCTCCAGTCTTCAACCCGGATTGATAGCGGTACACATGGCAGGCCTCGTGAACCATCATGCTGGCTACCCAAATGTCGGCCTCTTCACTGGAAATAAATATAAAACGGTCCGGGGACACTCTCCATGTCCTGGTCCTGGCACGTATGGCCGAAACATTCGGCCCCTCAACCAGTCTGATCTTGTCCAGTCCGCTGACCGCGTACGCATACCACTCCGGAGCCCGGTTCTCCAGGAAACGAAGCGCTTCTTTCACCCTGGCGAGAAAGTTTTCCGGCCCCTCGATGATCAACCCCGCTGGCACATCGCAGTGATCAATCTGAAAGGCAATATAGCCTCTGGCCCAATCCTCGTCGGTATTGCATTGCCAATCAAGGAAACAACAATTGTCAATGGTGCCGGTGCTGCTGTTCGCGGGTTGCGATGAGATTTGTAGCCGGGATTGCAAGGGCGCCGCGCATTGATTGTTCTGAAAGGCCCAATAGCCGCTTGTCCAGTCCGCGTCGCTATGGCATTGTCGATCAACGAAACAGCAGTTATCGATTTGAGATTGTGTCTGGCCGCCGTCAGTAACGCGGGAAAAACTGACCCAGTCCGCCAGCCACACTTCGTTACCGTTTCTGTTGATCTTCAGCCATCTGTTGAACATACCGACGACCTGCAGGATTGTGCCTGCTGGTACAGTTTCAACAATGCTGCCCTGGAGACTGGACGCATCCCGCAAATTGGTGTTGTAAGTTACACGAATGGAATAATCCTGCGCCGATGCCATATTGCACAGGACAAACACTGACAGCAGTGCTGCAAGCGACGTGGTTTTCACTGACATACTCCTGTCGGGTATGTAAATCAATCAGGCGACGTTCCGTTTCGGTGGCGATGCCGACACCAGCTATTCCGATGGCGAAGTGGTCGAAGTCCACGCCTTCCCCTGCGGCACGGGCGTGGTAGCCCGCCGACAACTTCGCCAGGCGGACGCCGGGGGCGGCCTGCGCTACGCTCCACGCAGAGTGTGGTTCACTCACCTGGTTCGCACGCAGCGGCGCTAATGCCACCACTGATTTTCGGGATCGTCGATATTTTCGAGCAACCATCGAAGCCCCGAAACAAGACCACCGCGAGGATCGAATACTTCAGTCGCTTCAATTTGTATTTGCAGACAGGCGGTTTCCCCTTCATAGCCTCCAGTCTTCAACCCGGATTGATAGCGGTGCACGTGGCTAGGCCTCGTGCACCATCCCGCTGGCTAGGGAGATTATGGACTCATTAAAAAAACGGTTCGGGGACGTTCTCCATGTCTTGGTCCTGGCACGTATGGCCAAAACATTCGGCTCCTCAAGCAGTCTGATCTTGTCCAGTCCGCTGAGCGCGTACGCATACCACTCCGGAGCCTGGTTCTCCAGGAAACGAAGAACTTCTTTTACCCTGGCGAGAAAGTTTTCCGGCCCCTCGATGATCAACCCCGCTGGCACATCGCAGTGATCAATCTGAAAGGCAATATAGCCTCTGGCCCACTCCTCGTCGCTATTGCATTGCCAATCAAGGAACAACAATTGTCAATGGTGCCGGTGCTGCTGTTCGCGGGCTGCGATGAGATTTGTAGCCGGGATTGCAAGGGCGCCGCGCACTGATTGTTCTGAAAGGCCCAGTACCCGCTTGTCCAGTCCGCGTCGCTATGGCATTGCCGATCAACGAAACAGCAGTTATCGATTTGAGATTGTGTCTGGCCGCCGTCAGCAACGCGGGTGTAACTGACCCAGTCCGCCAGCCACACTTCGTTACCGTTTCTGTTGATCTTCAGCCATCTGTTGAACATACCGACGACCTGCAGGAGGGTGCCTGCTGGTACAGCTTCAACAATCTCACCCTCGAGACTGTAGGTAGCCCGCAAATTAACATTGGCATCTGTGCGAATCTGATAGTCCTGCGCCGATGCCACACTGCACAGAACAAACACTGACAGCAGTACTGCAAGCGACGCGGTTTTCAGCGGGAAACCCCTTCTGGAGGTGCAGGGTAATCATTAGCAACAGCCAGGTAACGCGAGCGTACAGTCCCTGAGAACAAGGACAACGGTTTCATGGCGTGCCCGAATGAGACGTGCTGTAATCGAAACCTTTAGGGGGTTCAGGTTTCGATTACAGCGGCGGATCCCCCGCTGCACCATCACTTCCACGGTCAGCGCTAAAGCCGTCGTGTCGTTCCCGACCTCAATCCGCCATGCCGCCGCGGACCTGCTCCAGCGATTGCATCAACGCGCCCGTCATGAAGCCCAGGTCGAGGCCGATCGAGACCAGCCGACTGCCCTTGTTCGCCCAGGCGAGGACGGTCTCCGGCGGGGCATCGGAAGGCAATGGCACGCCGATGGGGATCTTCAGCGCCACGGCGACCGCGATGACGTGCTCCATCGCCTGGATCACGTCCGGGTGGTCGGGCGTCTCCAGCAGGCCCATTGAGGCCGACAGGTCCATCGGCCCGAGGAAGGCGAAGTCGACACCCTCGACGCCGAGGATGTTCTCGACGTCATTGACGGCCTGGATGTGCTCGATCTGCAGGCCGGCGAGGATGGTACTGTTGGCCGTGCGAACGTAGTCTTCGATCGTGCGGCCGTAGTAGCTGGCGCGCCGCGGCCCGAAGCCGCGCGTCCCCTGCGGCGGGTAGCGGCAGGCCGCGACGGCGCGTTGCGCCTCCTCAACCGAGCCGATCTGTGGCACCAGCACGCCGCCGAAGCCAACGTCGAGGCAGGTCTTGATGAGCGTCTGGTCGTTCCAGCCGACGCGGACGAGTGAGACTGCCGACGTCCCCTCGTAGGCCATGACGATGCTCGCGAGGCTTTCCGGCGAAAAGGGCGCGTGTTCGGTATCGACCAGCACCCAGTCCAGGCCGGACCCGGCCATGACTTCCGTCACGGCCGGATCGTTGAGCGTCACCCAGGCGCCGAGGGCTGAGTCGCCGTCGCCGAGTTTCTGGCGCAGCGCAGCGCCGTTCTCAAGCAGAGACATACGCGCCTACCAGGTGAAGGTTTTGGTCGGCACGAAGACTTCCCGCTCGCCAACCTCGCCGCTGGCGGGCCGGTCGAAGAGCGGGTAGGTGATACCGCGCGGTTCGATGGCGACCACGTTGGCGCCGCGCATGTCCAGGCGGAAGGGAATCTCGCCGATGACGCGATGGAGCGTACGCTCCAGCACGGGGAAGCGGATATCGACGACGTCGCCAGGCGCGAGGCCCTCGAGGCACACCATCGGGCCGTCCAGGCTGAAGTCGGCGGCTTCACCATTAACAGTGGCCGTAACCGCCTGCAGATCGACCCATTCGGACATGCGCACGTAGACTTTCGGCGCGTCCTTGATGGTCAGTTGCACGTGGCCATCGACTGGCAACCAGCTGGCCACGTCCAGCCAGGGCGAGGCGCGGTTGAGCAGGAAGTTGACGGTCGTGCTGCCATCATCGCAGCGCTGCACGATGCTGTCCCAGACGCAGTAGAGGGTGCGCGCGCCGTTGGCGGTGCAGCAATGCATGATGCCTTTACGGGTCAGTTTCATCTCGCCGTCTTCATTCCGTTCCCGCACGAAGCCCTCGTTGGCGCGCATCCAGCCAAGGAAGGAGCCGACCGAGCGCTCGAGTACGTTGTCGGTATCCGGGTAGGGCGTGTCATACTGGCCTTCGACGAAGCAGGAATGCGGGATGTCGTGGATGAATTCCGCATCCAGCACCTGGCCTTCGCTGTACATGTTGCGCACCCAGCGGTCGACGTCGTCCATGTAGTCGCCGAAGCCCTCGCGGGTCAGGGTCAGCGCCAGCCAGACCATGTCGGCGACCTCGCAGATCTCGACCGTGTTGCCCTGGCGCTCCAGATAAAGCTCGGCGCCCGGCATGATTTCCGCGTAGAAGCCGATCAGGGGATCGCCCATTTCGCGCGCCCAGCGGTAACAGGCGTCGACGCGCTCCAGCACCTCGCGGTCCTGGGCAGCCACGCCGTATTCACAGACGGCCATCAGGGAGTAGAGGCCGTGATGGAAGTGGTAGAAGTCGTAGTGGCCATCCTCGTTTTTGAAGATGCGCTTGAGGGCCCAGCGCGCCAGGCCGCGCGCGAGTTCCAGCGCCGGCTCGTAGCCGGTGAGGCGATAGAGCAGCGCGGAACCGTGGCCCGAGGAGCCGACCGAGTAGATCAGGCTCAGGTCCCAGTCATAGCGGTCGCCCAGCGAGCCATCGGGGATCGGGCCACTGGGTTCGTCGGCGTCGGGCGGCGGCGAGGCGCCCCTGGGCCAGCGACCGCGCCAGAAGAAACGGAAGTCCTCGCGCTCGACGGAGAGCTCGAGCAGGCGGTCGACCTTGCGTTTGGCGGTCTCGAACCAGATCGGATCGTCATCGAGTTGCCCGAGGAAGCAGAGCGCGAGGATCAGGCGACCCTCGCCCCAGATTTCGGCGAAGGGCCGCAGCGCCTCGTCCAGGTGGGGCAGGGTGTCTTCGGGGGTGTAGGTGAGGCCGTCCTCGCCCAGCAGTTCCAGTTGGTTGCGCAACACGGCGAGGTCGATGTCGATGTTCTGGTCGCTGCCGGAAACGCTGCGGCAGACCACCAGGGCCTCAAGGAACTTGGCGGGGATGTTCAGGTAGGCGTCGGTCAAATGGTTGATCCAGATGACCGGCGGCTGGTGGGCGATGCTGACGTCGAACTGCAGGGCCCAGCGCTCTTCCGGCACCCAGGCGTTGGTCATCGCGTTGATGGCCAGTCCCATCCGGTCGGCGAGGTTCAGGGTGTCCGGGACGCCGGTGTTGTAGCGCTCGCCCTCGAGGCAGCGCTGCATGGGGTTATGATCAAGCATTTTAGGGCGCCCTCCCGGACGCTGTGAAACTGTAGGGGAAGCAAAAGCGATGCAGGAGCCGTAACGGGATGAGAGCGGGCAAGAGGCCCTCCGGGACGCTGCGGCTCAGTAGCGGTAGGAGCGGCGCGATAAGAACCAGAACTGGGCCAGGCCCAGCGACAGCATGACGAAGAACCACACAACCGCGATGGACGCGGCGTAGCCTTGCTTGAAGTTCTGGAAACCTTGCTGGTAAATCAGCCACACGACCGTCGAGGTGCTGCCGGCCGGGCCGCCCTTGTCCTCATGCGAGACCTGGCCGCCGGTCATGATGTAGACCGGCTCGAACATCATCAGGCCGCCGAAGGTGAGAATCACCGCCACGAAGGCGATGGTTGGCGACAGCAGGGGCACGGTGATCTTGCGCAGTCGGTCCCAGGCGCTGGCGCCGTCGATGGCGGCGGCCTCGTAGAACATCTGGGGGATGGTCTGCATGCCGGCCAGCATGAGTAACATGGCGTAGCCGATGCTGCCCCAGACGGCCACCAGCGCCAGCGACATCAGCGAGGTTTCCGTAGAGAGCAGCCAGCGACTGGTGGGCACACCGAACACGCTGAGGATGCCGTTCAGGACGCCGTTGCTGGTGGGCGCCAGCAGAAACTTCCAGAAGGTGGCGGTGGCCGCGATGGGCACGATGTGCGGCAGGAAGAAGAGGGCGACCAGCACGGTGCGGGTGGCGACGTTCTTGAAGCTGTTCAGCACCGAGGCCAGCAGCAACCCCAGCACGGTGGTGATCGGCACCACCATCAGCACGTAACGCAGGGTGACGCCGACGGCGTTGCGGAAGGCCCTGTCCTGTGCCAAACGCTGGAACTGCATGTCGCCCACCCACATGCGGCGCAGGGTAAGGCCGCGATGAAAGGACAGGCTGAACTGGTCGAGGATGGGATACCAGAGCATGATGCCGTAGAAGACGAAGACGACGACGATGACGAGCAGCGCCAGTCGCGATTTCGGTATCAGGCTTGTCATGCTGACGTCCCTCCCGCTTGTCGTCTGCGACCAGCCCTGCCCCTGTCAGGGGCAGGGCCGGGCGCGAGTGAAACTCACTACAGCAGCAGCTGTAGCTGGCTAGCGTAGCTGGGCCAGCATGGCCTGCTCTTCGGTCAGGTAACTGGCGTGCACGTTGTCCCACCAGTCCTCTGCCGGTACAAGGCCATCGGTCCATTCCGGATGCGCCTCGTAGTCGGCCTTCGTGAGGATCGTGCCCCACAGGCTTGGCGAGAACGCGAGGATGGAATCGGCCTCCTGCTGGAGTTCGCCGAGCACCTGGCGCACGGGCTCGTTGTTGTCGTAGACGCGGCTCCAGGCGGTGTTGGTGGCGGTCCACATTTCCGGGCTCCAGTAGCCGGGTGAGACCGAGTTGCCGGGCTGGTGCTTCTTGAAGGCGCCGGCCCACTGCGGGTTGTCGGCGGTGATGGGATCCAGGCCCACGGCCTCGAGACGGCCAGGCAGGTAGTTGAGGGCGATGGCGTTGGCGTGGGTCCATTCGACGGAGTAGAGCGCCTTCCACAGCTCCCAGGCAGCAGCGAGGCCCTCGCCGGTCTTGCTGGAGGTGTTGCCCCAGCCGAGGTGGACTTCCTTCCAGCCGTAGGGCGGGCCGCCACTGGGCGTCGGGTGGGTCATGACGCCCCAGTTGATATCCGGATGATCGCGGCGCAGCACGAAGCCGACCCAGAGTTGCTGCGAGAGGAAGTAGGCGTTGCCACTGTAGAATTTGTCCAGCGCGCTCAGGCCAAAGCGGGCGTCCAGGTTGAAGTCGTCGAACATTGAGAGCGTAATTTGCCACGCTTCTTCCCATTCGTCGCTGTCGAAGCCGGAGGTCGTGTCATCATTCCACCAGAAGCCGCCGAGGTTGTCGACCAGCGCGGTGTAGAGGTCGAAGGTTGTGCCGCCCGCCAGTGGCCAGGCCGAGAGCGTCGGCTCCTCGGCACCGTCGGGCCAGACGGTCAGTTCCTTGACGAAGGGGATCATGTCGGAGATTTTCTGGGGCAGCGAGGTATGGTCGATGCCGGCGGCCTCGAGCAGGTCGATGTTGTAGAAGACGCCGCGCTCCCACCAGCCCCAGGGCAGGATGTAAATAGCGTCATCGATCGTCATAAAGTCATTGGCGAAGCTGCCGAAGGAGCCCACCACGTCGACCAGGCCATCCGGCATCGCGTTGATGGCCATCAGATCCAGCATCGGCGGCACCTGGGTCTGGTCCACGTTACTGATGTCGGGCGGGTTGCCGGCGGCGACCGAGGCCGTCAGCCTGGTGAAGGTATCGCCCGTGGAGTCGAGCGTCTCGAGCGTGACGTTGCCCGGCAACATCTCCGGCAACAGGTTGTCGTAGAAGTTGCCAAGGGCTTCCACGCCCAATGGGCCCCGGGTATCGAAGGGCGGGCGCCAGAACGTGAGGGTGATCTCGTCCTGGGCCGGCAGGGGCAGGCTGGCAGCGAGGCCGACGGACGCGGCCGCGCCGCTGCCGACCAGCTTGAGCATGTCACGCCGGCTAAGTTTTTGGGTTGCCTTGTTCATTCTCATAACCTCCATTTCACAGGGATGTAATTGCCAGCGGGTTTTGCGTAAGGGCCCTCCTCTCGCGAATGCCTACTTGAACCCGGTCATGCCGAGGCCGGCGGTGATGTAGCGCTGGCCGGCCAGGAAGATGATGAGCATCGGGGCGATGATCAGCAGTGCGCCCGCGGAGAGCATCCCGGGGTTGACGCCGTAGCCGAAGGAGCGCCCGGCCAGCCAGACGCTGGCGACCCGCATCTCGTTGGAACTGGTGGCCACCAGCGGCCACAGGAACTCGCCGTAGAGGCCCATGAAGATCAGGATGGCGAGAGTGATCGTCTGCGGCCGCACCACCGGCAGGGCAATTTGCCAGAAGGAGCGCAGGAAGCCGGCGCCATCCACCTTCGCCGCGTCGAGCAACTCGTCCGGCACGCTGAGCATCGCCTGCCGCATCAGAAAGACCCCGAAGGCGTAAACGATCCTTGGCAAGAGCAGGCCCTGGAAGGTATCGAGCATGGGGATGCCGGTGATCTTGGTAATGCGCGCCATCAGGCCCACCAGGGTGACGACATAGGAAGCCAGCGGCATCAGCGAGGAGGCGACGATAGTCCAGAAGAGGATGTCACCCACTTTGGAGCGATGCTTGACGACCACGTAGCCGATCAGCGCGCTGACGGTGACCGCCAGTAGCGTGCCGACGCCGGCGTAGAACAGGCCGTTGGCCATGGCGCGCGGGGCGCCTTCATTGAGCACACTCTCGAAATGCTCAAGCGAGAAGCTCTGCGGTATAAAAGTCAGCGGCACGCGCTTGGCTTCGGCGGCGTCCTTGATGCTGGTGGTCAGCAGGAAGTAGAAAGGCAGGAAGGAAAACAGGCCGAAGACGAAGAGCGCGAAGTAGAGCAGGAGGCGCGTGGTACTGCGTTGCTGCCCCCCGGCCCAGGTGCTGGTTACCATCTCTTCCGGGGGTGTCAAGACATCCTGGCGAGCCATATGCAAACCCGTTCCCTAACATTAATTCCGTCTTGCCCGGAGCTGCGACCCCATCGTTCCAGCGCATACTATCTACACGCGTAGAGTGCGCCAATTGTATGCAGTGCCCCATAAGCTTGTCAAATATTGGCCATGTGCAGCCAGCAAATTCTGATCGCTCCGGCCGCATGGTGGCGCCTTTTCAAGGCTGCGGAGCCGACCGGATGCTGCCTGCTCCGGTTGACAAGGTAACGTCGGACCAGTACACTCGCTGGCCTGAATCTACGGGCGTAGACCGTTGCCGCAGCAGGCCGGGGGTACCGGAATTGGCCGGAAAAGTCACGCGGGACGATGTCGCCAGACTGGCCGGCGTTTCCACCGCCACCGTGTCCTACGTCATCAACAACGGGCCGCGCCCCGTGGCCAGGGACAAGCAGAAGAGCGTCCAGGAAGCGATCCGCAAACTGGGTTACGAGCCGGACGGAGTCGCCCGCAGCCTGGTCACCAAGCGCACGCGCACTATCGGCTTCATCGTACCGGACATCCTGAACCCGGCGCACACCGCCATCACCCGCGCGCTGGGCGACGCGCTCTGGGGCGCGGATTACAGCCTCACGCTGGGCAACAGCGATGAAGACCCGCAGCGCGAACTGGCCTACCTGCGCGCCTTCCACGGCAAGGGCGTGGATGGTGTCGCGCTGGCGCCCGGCGGTGGCAACCCTGGCGCGCTCTTCGCGCTGCACGAAGCAGGCCGGCCGCTGGTGCTGCTCGACCGCCAGATCGAGGGCCTGCCGGCGGACTGCGTTCTTTTTGAGAACCGGGAGGGCACGCGCGCGGCCGTCGACCACCTGATTGAACTGGGGCACCGGCGCATCGGCCTCATCAACCTGCCCGCTGCCCTGACGCCTGGTCGCGAGCGGCGGGATGGCTATCTGGATGCGCTGGCCGCAGCCGGTATCCGCAGCGACCCGGCGCTCATCCGCGAGGGGGGCTTCAAGGGCGGCGGCGACTGCCCCGGCAGGCGCTCTGAAGGCCGGCTGCTGGCCGCCGCACTACTGGAACGGGCGGACCCGCCGACGGCGCTGTTCGTCAGCAACAACCGCCTGATGCGCGGCGTGCTGCATCTGCTGCGCGAGCGCGGGCTGCGCGTCCCCGATGACCTGGCGCTGGCGACCTTCGATGACATGGAATACTACGAGGACATCACACCTTCCATCACGGCGGTGGGAACCTCGCTGCAGGAATTCGGGCAGCAGGTCGCCCGGCTCCTGCTCGACCAGATCGAGCGGGGCCAGAACGGCCGCGCGCCGCGCGTCGTGCGCGTAGCGCACCGGCTGAACATCCGCGAATCGACCCGCGGGGCCTGAACGCTGGCCGCCGGGGCGTTTGCAGAAGGCTCCCGCGACAGGCGGGAAAAGAAGGAGAGGAAAGGATCATGCCCGGGAAAATCCGACTGGCACTGGCGGGCGTGGGGAACTGCGCCAGCGCGTTGCTGCAGGGCCTGGCCTGGTACGAACAGACGGGCGAGGACGTCGGCCTGACGCAACGGATCCTCGGTGGTTACGACGTGTGCGACATCACGCCGGTGCTGGCCTTCGACGTCAGTGCGCAGAAAGTCGGGCGCGACCTGGCGGAAGCCATCATGGCGCCGCCCAACTGCGCCTGGCAGGTGCCGGACGTGCGCGTCGCAGCGACCGGTGTCGAGGTGCTGTCAGGCCCGGTCGGGGACGGCATGCCGCCGCACCTGGCCAAATACGCGCAGCTGAGCGATGTGCCGCCTGTGGACGTCGTACAGGCGCTGCGTGACTCCGGCGCGGAAGTCCTGCTCAACATGTTACCCACCGGCTCGGCGCACGCGGCGCGTCACTACGCGCAGGCGGCGCTGGAGGCGGGCGTGGCCTTCATTAACGGCATGCCGGAACTCATCGTCTGTGATGATGCCTACGCGCGCGAGGCGCGGGCGCGCAAGGTGCCCGTAGTCGGCGACGACGTGAAGAGCCAGCTGGGAGGCACCATTTTGCACCGCGCCATGGTGGAGGCGATGCAGGCGCGCGGCATCCACATCCGGCGCACCTATCAACTCAACTACGCCGGCAACACGGATTTCGATAACCTCGTGCACCGCGGCGAAAGCAAGGAGCAGACCAAGCGCGAGGCCGTCGAGGCGCTCATCCCCTACGAGACCGGGGTCTCGGCCGCCTTCGCGCACGTGCCGGTGATGGGGGACCGCAAGACCACCCGTTTCTTCTTTGATGTCGTCAATTTCAGCGGCGCGCCCCTGCACGTCGATGCCACGCTGGAGGTCGAGGACAGCGCCAACTTCGGCGGCACGGCCGTCGACGCCATCCGCTGCTGCCGCATCGCGCTGGATCGCGGCATTGGCGGCGTGCTGGATTCGGCCTCGGCCCTGTACTGCAAACATCCACCGCAGATGCTCGCGGACGCGGAGGCCCTGCAACAGGTTGTGGAATTCGTGCAGGGCAGCCGCGAGCGTTGAGCGGGCGCGGGGGCAGCCATGGCAAGGGGCACGCCAGAGCTCGTATTCACCGGACATCTGGTGCGCGAGATGATTCACTATCCGGAGCGCAGCCTGGGGCCGGTGCTGGGCAGCCCGGTGGCCTATGGCTCACTGACGGCCAGCCGTCTGGGCGGGCAGGCCGGCATCGTCTCGCTCGTCGGGACGGACATGCCGCCGGAGTTGCTGCAGCCCCTGCGTGAGGCGGGCGTCGACCTGGCCGGGTTGCAGGTGCTGGAAGGTGAGCACACGACCCGCTCGGAGCTGATCTACAGCGCAGAAGGCCACAAGCAGATCCGTTACCCGCAGCAGGCGCCGCCGATCCGCCCCGAACACATCCCGCAGCGTTTTCGCGATGCGGCCGTCTTCGCCGTCGTCACGATGGACCATGACGTGCCAGTGGAAACCATCCGCCAGATGCGCAGCCTGCCGGGCCAGCTGGCGGTCGATCTGGGGGGCTATGGCGGGGCGCATTCGCGCGTCCATCCCGACGCGGCGGCGCAGCGGGAGCCGCGCGCGCTGCTGGAACTGGTCGCCTGTTTTGACATCGTGCGCGCCAGTGTGGAAGATTGTGCGCTGCAGCTGGGCGCGGCGGCGGTCGCCGATGATGCGGCCCTGCGCGCGACGCTGGCGACCTTGCTGGCGCAGGGGCCGGCCATTGCCATGATCACGCTGGGCGAGCGCGGTTGCCTCGTCGCCACGCAGGAGGGCTTTCAGCAGATCCCGGCGCAGTCTGGAGAGGTGATCGATACAACCGGGGCGGGAGATGCCTTTTTCAGCGCCTTCCTGCTGCAGTATCTGCGCAGCAGTGGCAGCGTGGAGGAAGCGGGACGTTTCGCGGCCGCCGCCGTCATGCACATGATCGGGCGCAGCGGCGGCGCTCATTTGCAACGCTTTCCGCAGCAGGCCGACGTATTGGCGCGCCTGGGCAGCTGAAGGTCCGGACAAGGGGGACGCACATGGACAGGGTCAGGTTTGCCATCATCGGCTGTGGCAGTATTGCGGAGATCGCGCACTTTCCCTCGCTGGCAGCGGAGCCGGCTGCGGAGCTGGTCGCCTGTTGCGATATCAACGCTGACTCCGCGCAGAAGGCCGCGCAAAAGTGGGGCGCTGCAGCCTGGTTCAGCGATTACCGACGGATGCTGGACGAGCGCGACGACCTGGACGCGGTGATCATCGCCACGCCCAACAACGTGCATCGCAACCAAGCGGTGGCGGCGGCGCGCGCCGGGTTGCACGTCGTGGTCGAAAAGCCGCTGGCGGCGACCAACTACGAGGCCTGGGATATCGTCCGCGTCTGCCGCGAGCAGGGGGTCAAGCTGATGGTGGGCTGCGACCGGCGCTTCTGGACGCACAACCAGTGGGCGAAGCAGCTGATCGAGGATGGCGTCATTGGCGACGTGCTGATGGCGCGCGCCTCCTTGCACGAGCACTGGCACCTCTACCAGAATCACGTCGCGCATACTGGCTTCCGCCTCGACGCCGCGGTCTCCGGCGGCGCCGCGCTGACGGACACCGGCGCGCACGCCATCGACCTGCTGACCTGGCTGACGGGCAGCCGCGTGCGGCGCACCGTGGGCATCGCCAAACGCCTGGCGATGCCCGCCAGCTACACGCTCAACGACGACACCGTCTGGCTGTTGCTGGAATACGAGAACGGCAGTTACGGCTGCGTCAGCTGCAACCGCTTTTCGCCGGTGGTCTCGCAGGCCACCGAGCTCTACGGCACAGAAGGCACGATCTTCACGGCGACGGACGCCACCAACCCCTTCCAGAGCTCGCCCATGGCCGTCTACACCAACCGCGACTATTCCTTCGATGAGCTGCCGGAGATTCTGAAGAACTATCGCTGGCCGCAGCATTTCTGGGTCGAGGACCACATCCACGAGCATGTGCCCAAACGCTGGATGCCCATCATGCCGCCGCGCCGACCGGGCAACTACGAGCGCATGACGCAACACTTTGTGCAATGCATCCTCGAGGACCGCGAGCCGCTAGTCTCCGGTGAGGACGGCGCACGCGCCGTGGAGGTGATGTGCGCGGTGTTCAAGTCGATGGAAACCGACGCCTGGGTCGAGTTGCCCTTGCCGCCGGGCGAGCGCATCACCCCGCCGCATTACCGGCCCGTTCCGGCCGAGGACTAAAAAAACAGGGGAGAAGAGCCATGACGCGCAGTCTGGTGATCGGCGGCTCCGGCTACGTGGGCCGCGAACTGGTACGGCAACTGGGCGCGCGCCCGGGTGACGAGGTGCATCTGCTGGGGCGCTCGCAGCCGGCGCCGGAGCTGCCGGCGACCTGGCTGCCGGCGGACATCACGCAGCGCGAGTCCCTGCGCGTCGCCCTCGCCGGCCAGGAATACGACGTCATCTATCACCTCGCCTCGCTGCCGGGCGACACCGGCGATCCGCTGCAGATGGTCACGGTCAACCTGCTGGGGCTGACGCATGTGCTGGAGATCGCGCGGGAGCTGCCGGGGCTGCAGCGCTTCGTGCTCTCCAGCAGCATTTCCGCCTACGAATGGTATCCGGCGACGAAATTCCGCGTGCCGGCCTACCAGCCGGTCGACGAGCAGCACCCGACGCGGCCGGAGGACATGTACTCCGTGACCAAGCGGGCCCAGGAGCTGATCGCCATGACCTTCTGGCATCAGGACCGGCTGCCGGTCACGGTCCTGCGTCTGACCGCGGTGATCGGCCCCGAGGGCAGCGGCGGCGGCCGCAGCTGGCGCGCCTTCGCGCGCATGCTGGCGGAGGGCGAACGGGTGGAAATTCCCTTCTTCTCGCTGGAGGAGATCTGCCACTTCATCGACCTGCGCGATGCCGCGCGCATGCACATCGTCGCTGCCGAAGCGCCCGGCGCGGTCGGCGAGATCTTCAACTGCTGCGGCGCAGAGTCGACCTCGGGCGCGGAGTTTGCGGCGGCCCTGCAACGCCTGCGGCCGGGCATCGAGGTGGTCACCGGCTTCCCCTGGAGCATGGCCCAGGGCGACGTGATCGAATTCGACATGCGCAAGGCGCGCGAGCGCATGGGCTTCGTACCCGAAAGGTCGATCGAGGACACGTTGGCGCAGCTGCTGGCCTGGGTGGAGAGCGGCGGCCTGGAGCGCACGCCGGACCCCGATGAGGAGGTCAGCGACACCGGCGTGGGCCGGGAGTAAGGTAGCAGTCGCCGCCGCGAGGCCAGGCAACCCGCCACGGTCAACAGGAACTGTGCACGCGCCTTGACAGGGATCGTGGGGGGGGTATGTTCTCCCTCTCGGTTCCCGTGGAGGAAGCGCTTGTCTGATAATGGCAGCGCGCTGCTGCAGGTGGAGGAGGTCTCGAAGTCCTTTGGCGGCGTGCAGGCCCTGCGCAGCGGCTCCTTCACGCTTTCGCGCGGCGAGATCATCGCCATCGTGGGCGCGAACGGCGCCGGCAAATCCACCCTGATCAAGATCGTCGCCGGTGTATTCCGCCAGGACAGCGGTCGCCTGCTCGTGCGCGGCGAGCCGGTCGCGCTGCGCAACCACAATGTCAGCCACATGCGCCAGTTGGGGATCGAGGTGGTCTACCAGGACCTGGCCATCGTGCCCAATATGAGCGCGCCCTACAATCTCTTTCTCGGGCGCATCCCGCGGCGCTTCGGGATCTTTGTGGACGAAGGCGCCATGCGCCTGAGAACGCGGGCAATCCTGGACGACCTGAAGGTGAAGACCGTGCAATCACTGCGGCAGCCCATCTCGGCAATGTCCGGCGGACAACAGCAGAGCGTTGCAATTGGCCGCGCAATCGCCTGGGGCCGCGAGATCGTCATCCTCGACGAACCGACGGCTGCCCTGGGGCCGACCGAGACCGGCGAGGTCGAGCGGCTCATGCACGAAATCCGTGACCGGGGCACTGCCGTCATCCTCATCAGCCACAATCTGGAACAGGTTTTTCGCCTGGCGGACCGCATCCTGGTCGTCCACCACGGTCTGACCTCGCGCGCCTTCCCGAAGTCCGGCGTGACGAGCGATCAGCTGGTGCGGGCCATCACCCTGGGGGAGCAGGTCGCTTGAGCGGGCCGGAGCCGGGGCGCGGGTTGGACGCGTCGGGTGAGGCGCGCGCCAGCCGCAGCGAGTTGCTGCGCAACAACGTGCCCTACATCGCCATCGCGCTGGTCATCCTGTTGTTCAGCATCGTGAGCGGCAGCCGTTTTCTCTCGCTGCGCAACTGGACCTTCATCGCGCAGCAGACGCCGGTGCTGTTGTTGCTGGCCTACGCCCAGCTGATCGTGGTAACGACCGGCTCGATTGACATTTCGGTCGGCTCGAACCTGGGTTTCAGCATGTACATGGCCGCGCTGGGCATGCTCTGGCTGGGGCCGGCGGGCATCGCCCTCGGCATCCTCTCCGCCACGCTGATCGGCTTCATCAACGGGAGCATCTTCTCACTGCTGAAGATCTCTTCCTTCGTCACCACCCTGGCCATGCTGATCATCGTGCGCGCCCTGCTGAATATCATCTCCGACGGGGGCTCGATTTACATCACCGGGCAGGCCGCCACCGGCACCTACGTCGATTCGGTTGCGGCGCCCTGGCTTCTCGCGCTGGGGCGTTTCCCGAACATCCTCATCTTCGCACTGATCATCACCGCGTTGATGTGGGTCTTCTACGAAAAGACGATATTTGGCCAGCAACTGAAGGCGCTGGGCGGCAGCGAGCGCGTACTCACCCTGTTCGGCGTTTCGGTAACCTGGTTCAAGATACAGGTCTTCGCGGCGGCCGGCTTTATGGTGGGTCTGGCCACGCTGATCAGTCTCGGCCGCTCCGGGGCGGGCACCCCGCGCGCCGGCGAGCAATTCGAGCTGGACGCGATTGCCGCGGTCGCGCTGGGCGGCACGCCGCTTACCGGCGGTCATGGCAGCGTGCTCAGGACCATGGTGGGCGCGCTGACCCTGACGGTGGTTGCCAACGGCTTGACCATCGCCGGGGTCGATCCCTCGTGGAGTCGCGTTGCGCGCGGCGTCCTGTTAATCAGCGCCATCGCCATCTCGCTTAACCGGCGCCGGATCGGAGTGGTTAAATGAGTACCTGCGGCTGTCGGACGGGCAAGGAGGCGCGCATGACCTGAGAGCTCACGCGCGGCCCTGGTCGGTGACCGGCCGGGGACAGGGAGTGAGACAAAAGGAGTAAGGAATGAAACGCACAATTGTTCTGCTGGGCGTACTTTTGATCCTGACGGGCGTCGGCGTTGCGGCGCAGGATATGGTCGAGCCGCGCATGGACCTGGTCATCGCCGACCTCGGCCAGCCGGAGACCAACCCCTGGGTGATCAACCGGCACCGCTTCGAGCGTTGCGTGGCCGCATCGCTGGGCGTAACGCTGGACGAGTTCGACGATGAGAATTCCGAAGAGAAGCACGTCAGCCAGGCGGAGTCCATTATCGCGCGCGAGCCGGACGGTCTGATCTTCAACCCCCTGACCTCGCCGGCCGGTACTCAGGTGGCGCGCCTGCTGGAGGAAAGCGGGATTCCCGGCGTGGCTGTCGGGCGTCTGGTCGTCAGCAACTACGATACCGACTATGAGGGCGAGCATTTCATTGCCCAGGTGACGCAGAACAACGATACCTGGGGCCAGCAGATTGGCCAGGCCACGGTCGACGCCGGCCACAAGAAGGTCGCGATGATCTGGAACCAGAAGGGCGTCACCAGCGCCGAGGAGATCTGGAATGGCGTGCTGAGCGTCCTCGAGATGCATGAGGACATCGAGCTGATTGCGGAGAGCTGGGACCGCCTGAACCGCGAGAACGGCCTTCTGTATGCCGAGCAGTACATCGCGCGCTTCCAGCCGGGCGAGATCGACGCCATCATCGTGCTGGGCGCGGTAGCCGGGCTGGGCAGCCAGTTCGCGGTCGAGCAGGCCGGGCGCGACGATATCTCCATCATCACCACGGACATCGACGAACAGGTCGCGCAGTTCATCAGCGAGGGCAAGCTGGGGTTCAGCATCGGCGGCCACTGGATGGTCGGCGGCTTCGGCCTGGTTCAACTCTACGACTACCTGCACGGCTTCCCGGTTGAGAACACCCAGCCGCTCTTCAGTCTGATTGCGGTCGATGCCAGCAATGTCGACACCTACGCGGACGGGCTGCTGCAGGGCTGCATCCTCAATGACGAGCAGGTGCTCAACCTTTCGCGGGTCCACAATCCGGATGCCGATCTGCCCGGCTTCATCGACGAGTTCTCGAAGAACTGGGAGGAATTCGTCACTGCGGACATGATGGATGAGGATATGGAAGAGGACATGGGCGACGACGAGGAGGAAGAAGGGGACGGGTAAGCGCCAGAACGCACACGGTCGGGGCCACTGCTGGTCAGTGGCCCCGGCCCTGGCACCGTGCCGGGGTGAGGCCCACCCGGGACTTGCGCGCCGACTCACAGGGGCTGCAGGGAGGACGGGATGAGACTGTTCGGTTATGCACCGCAGAACGGCGCCGCTGCCGGGGATACCATGCCCTTCTGGCACGAGGGTCGCTGGCACTTGTTCTTCTCGCAGCCGCCCCGCGACGCCTGGGAGTATGTCGAGCGGGCGCGCGTCTCGACCGCGCACCTGGTCTCTGACGACCTGGTGAACTGGGAGGTTCTGCCCGACAGTTTCGGCCCCGGCTTGGACGGCAGCTGCGATGGCAACGGCATCTGGACCGGTTCGCTCATCGAGCACGAAGGCGTCTTCCACTTCTTTTACACCGGCTACAATCGCCATGCGGACTCGCCACAAAGCATCTGCAAGGCCGTCAGCACCGACCTCATCCACTGGGAAAAGATCGAGAGCAATCCGCTTTTTGGCCCCGACCCGCGCTGGTACGAGAGCGTGGACTGGCGCGATCCCTTCGTCTTCCGCGACGCGGAGCAGGATCGTTTCATGATGCTGATCTCCGCGCGGCTGAAGGATGGCCCGCTCTTCCGGCGCGGCTGCATCGCGCTGGCCGTATCGGAGGACCTCGAGAACTGGGAAGTGCGCGCCCCCTTCGCCAGCCCCATGCTGACCCACTGCCCGGAATGTCCGGAGCTCTTCCAGCTGGGCGACTGGTGGTATCTGCTGCGGTCGCGTTATGACGGACAGGCGCAGACCTTCTATCGTGTGGCGCCGACGCCACGGGGGCCATGGAGCGCGCGCCGCCTGGACACCCTTGACGGCCGCCGCTTTTATGCCGCCAAGTCTGCCGGCGATGGCCGCCGCCGCTTCAGCTTCGCCTGGATCCCCTACCGCAAGCATCACGAAGCCAGCGGCGACTGGGTCTGGGGCGGGCAACTGGGTTCGCCGCGCGAATTACTGGCGCTGGCGGACGGCACGCTGGTCTCGCGCCTGGCGCCGGAAATCGCTGCCAGTTACCGCGAGTCGATCCCCTGGGAATGTGGCGGCCGGCAGGGAGCCTGGCGCCGCGAGGGCGCGGATCTCGTCTGCGACGCGGGCGACAGTTACGCCTGGTGCGCGCTGGAGGTCGAGCCGGGCGGCGAGGTGCTGCTGGATACGACCATCGAGATCGCGGCGGGTACCGGGTCCGCCGGCGTGCTGCTCGAGGTGCAGGGCGCGGAGCTGGAGGCGGGCTGCTATCTCGGGATCGAGCCACTGCAGGAGCGTGTGATCCTTGACCGCTGGCCCACACCCATGGACCCGCTGTGGGACAGCCTGGTTCTTGGCGAGCGCCACGGCGTCCAGGTGCGCCAGGAAATCGACTCGCCGCTGGTTACGCGGCCGCTGGCTTTCACGCCGGCTGACGGGCGCTACCGGCTGCAGCTGCTGCGCAAGGGCGGGCTGGTCGAGTGCTTCGTCGCGGAGCAGGTGGTGGCCAGCTACCGGATCTACGAGCGCGGCGACTGCGCTTTCGGCTTGTTTGTGCAGGAGGGCGCCGCGCGCTTCCTGGAGCCGCGTTTCCTGCGCTGAGCGTCGATTCTCCGCTATCCCTCAAACGCATATCATCGGAATTGACCAGAACCTCATTCTGCAGCACTGAGGAATCGGGAACTTTGCGCCTCGACGGCTGGCGTACGGATTCACGCGCTGTCCTGTGCAACAGCGGGCTGCCGGCGCCGGGGAATCGCGCGCGCCGGAGTAGTGAGGCTGGCGCCTGTCACGACCCGCGCGACAACCGGTGACGGTGACCGTAACCGCAAGCGCGCCGTGTCTTGAGAGAGTGTGTCCGGGAATTCAGCGGTGCTTGATTATTGTGACCCTGGAAGGACTCGAACCTTCAACAAATTGATTAAGAGTCAACTGCTCTGCCAATTGAGCTACAGGGCCGCCTGAGCGTCGCATACTCTAGCAAGGCGCGCGCGCAGAATCAAGACTCGCCCCTGGCGCGCAGACGCCCGGCGCGGCGGGATGTCTTGTCATGCCGCGCGCCGGTGTTACACTGATAGAAATGGAATCCGACGCGCCTGTGCACGCTGACAGCCCGCCGCCGGTCTGCCCTGCGGACCGGCGCGTACATGAAAGAGCCTGAATGGCCGATGAGGCCCGCACCGTCAAGCTGGTCGATCTCCCGCTGGTCTCGCGCCTGCTGGAGCGCACCGTGCCGCTGGACAGCGAGATGGCCTGCACCGGCACCCTGGACCTGGGGACGGCGGCGCTGGTCTCGCGCTTCCTGCTGCCGCAGCGCAGCGTCTGCACCCTGCTGGCGCGGCGCAGCGAGACGCAGGTCGTCGGCCAGTTCCGCGTGGGCCAGCAGCCGCAGCGCGCGCGCATCGTCGCCGTCGCGCCGGGCCTTGAGCCGCGCGCCGACAACAGCGCCTGGCTGGCCCTGCTGGACGCGATGACTGCCGCCGCCGGCCAGCGCGGCGCGCATCTGCTCAGCGCCGAGGTTGACGAGCATCAGGCGCTCTTTGAGACCATGCGCATCGCCGGCTTCTCGATCTACGCGCGCCAGGAGATCTGGCAGCGGCGGCCGGAGGAAGTGCCGCGCCTGATGATGGATGCCGTGGAACTGACCGTGGCGCAGGAGCGGGACACGCAGGGCATCCAGCTGCTGTATGGCAACATCGTGCCGCGCCTGGTGCAGCCGGTGGCGGAGCCGCCCGCGCACAGCGTCGGCCTGGTGTATCGCAAGCAGGAGCGCGTGGAGGGACATGTCGCCGTCTCGGAAGGGCGCAAGGGCATCTACCTGTCGCCCTGCCTGCACCCGGACGTATTCAGCGAGGCCGCCGCAATCCTCGCCGCCGCCATCGACCATGCCCGGCGCTCCAGCGCGCGGGTGCCGGTCTACGTGGCGGTGCGCCGCTATCAGGACTGGCTGGAAGATGCGCTGGTCGATCTCGGCTTCGTGCCCTGGACGCGCCAGGCCGTGATGTTGCGCCACATTGCGGCCGGCGTACGCCAGCCCGCCTTCGCACCGCTCGCGCGCGGCCTGGAAGCCGTGCCCGGCTCGCTCAAGCCGCCCGCCACGCCGGCTGTGCAGGACGGGGCGTTCGACCCCTTCGCCAAGGAGGAGTAAAGATCACCCGGGAACGCCGCATCACCGACGACATCGATAAACTGCGCGAGATTCTGCCGCCGGAGCTGCAGCAAGCCTTTGACGGCCTGGGCGCCATCCACAACCTGATCGAAATCGTGCTGGACCTCGGGCGCGTGCCCGCGGCCCGCTTCACGGACAGCGAGGAGCGCCTGCTGGAACGCGAAATCACGCGCGCGGACATCGACTCCATCGACTCCGTAATCGGCGACTTCGACGCGGACAACCGCGCCGGCATGGAGCGTACGCTGCATCGCATCTCGGCCATTCGCAACCGCCGCGGCACCATCGTGGGCCTCACCTGCCGCGTGGGGCGCGCGGTCTACGGCACCATCGACATCATCCAGGACCTCGTCGAATCCGGCCAGAGCGTGCTGCTGCTGGGCCCGCCCGGCGTGGGCAAGACCACCATGCTGCGCGAGGCGGCGCGGGTGCTGGCGGAAAGCCGGCGCGTGGTCATCGTCGATACCTCCAACGAGATCGGCGGCGACGGCGACGTGCCGCACCCCGCCATCGGACGGGCGCGTCGCATGCAGGTCTCGCGCCCCGAGCAGCAGCACGAGGTGATGATTGAGGCGGTCGAGAACCACAACCCGGAAGTCATCGTCATCGACGAAATCGGGCGCGAACTGGAGGCCATGGCGGCGCGCACCATCGCCGAGCGCGGCGTGCAGCTGATCGGCACCGCGCACGGCAACGCCCTTGAGAACCTGATGCTCAACCCCACCCTCTCCGATCTCGTGGGTGGCATCCAGTCGGTCACGCTCTCGGACGACGAGGCGCGCCGACGCGGCACGCAAAAGACGGTGCTGGAACGGCGCGCGCCGCCCACCTTCGACGTGCTCATCGAGATTCAGACGCGCAACCGCCTGATCGTGCGCGAGGACGTGGCCGCCGCGGTCGATGGCATTCTGCGCGGCAACCTGATGCCCGTCGAGCTGCGCGCGCGCGACGCGGCCGGCGACGTCGAGGTCGAGACGCAGCAGCCGGAAATCAGCGTGATCGCCGAACAGCAGCGCGCCGACCGTCAGCGCCCCACGCGCAACGGCCGCCGCGCGCGCGCGTCCGCCGCCCCGCAGCATGAGCCGGCCCGGGCCGATGATGCGCGCAGCCCGGTGCAGGTCTACGCCTACGGGGTGGCGCGCAACCGGCTGCAGCAGGCCGCGCGACGCTTGCGCCTGCCGGTGCTGCTGACCGACGAGGTCAGCCATGCCGCGGCCATCGTCACGCTCAAGAATTACTACCGGCGTCGCCCGCGCCTGATTGTGGACGCCGAGCGCCGCGGCACGCCCATCTACGTACTGCGCGCCAACACGGTCACACAGATGGAGAATTTCCTGCACGATCTCTTTCTGCTGGAGACGTCGGAGCCGCGCCATCGTTCCTTCGGCGATGCGATGAACGAGGCCGAGCAGGCCATCCTGCGCGTGCGCGCCGGCGAAGATGCGGTTGACCTGAGCGCGCGGCCGGTGGAGATTCGCCGCCGCCAGCACGAGATGGCGCAACAGGCGCATTTGCTCTCACGCAGCTTCGGCCGCGAACCCCGGCGTCATGTGCAAATCCACCGCGAGGAGTAGGGATGTTCATCAGCATTGAGGGTCTCGACGGCAGCGGCAAGACCACCCAGGCGCAACGTTTGTACGACTGGCTGCGCCTGCGCGGCCACGATGTGCTGCTGACGCGCGAGCCGGGCGGCACGCCCATCGGCGAACAGATCCGCGCGCTGCTGCACGATCTGGACAACACGGCCATGCAGCCCGCCACCGAGCTGCTGCTCTACAACGCCTCACGCGCGCAGCTGGTGGCCGAGGAGTTGCGCCCGCAGCTGGAAAGCGGCGGCATCGCGCTCTGCGATCGCTACGCGGACTCCACCCTGGCCTATCAGGGCTATGGCCACGGCCAGGACCTCGAGCGGCTGCGCAGCGTCATTGACGCGGCCACGGGCGGCCTGCAGCCGGATGTGACCATCTTCCTCGATATTGCGCCGCAGGCTGCGCTGGAGCGGCGGCGCATGGCCTCGCTCTTTGGCGAGGAGTGGAACCGGCTCGATGACCTGGAGCTCGCCTTCCACCAGCGCGTCTACGCCGGTTACCAGGCGCTGGCGGCCGCGGAGCCGCAGCGCTGGCTCTGCGTGGATGCGCGCCGCTCGATTCTTGAGACGCAGGGGACGCTGCGGGAAGCGCTGGCCGCCAGGTTGCAACAGCCGACCGGTGCCTGAACAAGAGTTCCCACGTTAAACAGAAAACGGACGACCCTCACAGGGCCGCCCGCTGTGAACGAGGGACTGGCGCGGGCTTACTTCAGGTCGACCTTCGCGCCTTCGGCCTCGAGCTTGCTCTTCGCCTCGCCGGCAGCTTCCTTGCTCACCTGCTCCAGCACGGCCGAGGGCGCGCTTTCGACCAGTTCCTTGGCTTCTCTCAGGCCGAGGCTGGTGAGGGCGCGCACGGCCTTGATGACGTTGATCTTCTTGGGGCCGATATCGGCGAGCATGACGTCGAACTCGGTCTGCTCTTCTTCGGCTTCCGCGGCGTCGCCGTTGCTGGCGGCGGCCATCATCATCGGCATGCCGGAAGCGGCGGTCACGCCCCACTTCTCCTCCAGCATAGTCTTCAGCTCGGCGGCCTCCAGGATGGTGAGCGCGCTGAGCTCCTCGACAATCTTTTCCAGTTCAGCCATTACAGATGTCCTTTCCTGTGGGCTGCCTCAGGCAGCTTCCTCTTCAGATTCGGTATTTTCCTGCAGGTAGGCCTGCAGGACGTTGACGATGTCGACGGTGGCTGCGTTGAGCACGCCGGCGATGCCGGCAGCGGGCTGTACAACGAGGCCGGCCAGCGTGGCGCGCAGCTCGTCCAGCGACGGCAGGCGCGAGAGCGCCTCGAGCGCTTCCGGGCCGAGCAACTCACCATCCATGACGCCGCCCTTGACGACGAAGAACTCTTCGTGCTCCCTGCGGAAGGCCAGCAGCGTTTTGGCCATACCGGACATATCGCCATTGGCGAAGGCCGTCGCCACCGGGCCCTGCAGCAGCGCTTCCGGCACGGGCCAGTCGTTGGCCAGCAGCGCCCGTTTGAACAGGTTGTTGCGCGTGACCACGTAGGTGGCGTTGTTCTCGCGCAGGCGCTGGCGCAGATCATGCAGCTGCGGGACGCTCAGGCCGCTGTAGCCGGTGAGGATAAAGCCGCTCGTGTTTTGCAGCAGCTGGCCATAGTCTGCCACGAGCGCTACCTTGCGTTCTCTGGTGATGGCCAAGCGAGGCTCCTTTCGCTATCCGGTGCGCGGCCAAAAAACGGCCAAAAGCGCAAAAAGCGGCCAAAAGCGGCCAAAAAAACGGCAAAAAAAGGGCGACCTGCATGCGCAAGGGCCGCCCGGTACGGTTCGCCAAGGGATGTTCCTTGCCTCGGCAGGGAATTAAGCGCCTCGGCGCACCTGCGGTCTGCGGCGTTCACTTATGTTGCCGACGGCCATCATAGCGGTGTGGGGCGGGGAGTCAAGGGCGGGGTGGTGGTGTGTACGCCTTGCCTCTTTCTCTTTCCGTACCACGTACGTAAACTAAATGAGTTGTACAAGAGTAAACTGGCTGGCCGCGCCTTTAGGTGCGGCTCTGCTATTTCGATGGAGGTGAAATATGGTTGCTTGGATGACCAGAGAAATAAGGCTAAAGCTTTACAAAGCGAACACGCCATTTGAAGTCCCCAGTGAACTGTTTCACGGAGCAAAGTTTCGTGAAAGCAGTGCTGTGGCGCATAGGTCAGGGGAATATGAGGGAGTAAAAGACTCGATAATTCAAGGGGTCGAAGTTTTGCTGCGCGATGAGCAAAATGTACGCCAGATAGTGTCGGACAAGCCAGACATGTTCGAACTGGCTGCCTGAGGAGAGCCAACTGACGGAGTAAGTAGCGGCAGTCTGATAATCGGGCGAGGATACGTCTCTTACTTTAGATGGCTGGAGGTTTGTTATAAAGCTGAACCAGCGTTGCACGTGATTATGCTTACGACGAAGAGCGGCATATTGGAGTGGGGTGACAAACTTACCGACTGACTGCACATGAATGCCCATGCCGAATTGCCCCGTCCAACATCTGGGCCTCCGCCAGAGGAATAGTGAAGATGCAACGCGACGAGTTGACACAGCCGGAGCGGCGCACGCTGCAACGTGAGTATCACAAGGGAACGGATGCCCAGAGACGCGTTATGCGCGAACTGTTTGGACAAGGTTTGACCTATTCCAGTGGCATGGCACACAGCAATACATCTGTCGAACGGAAGAAAATGCATGCGTTTGCAGGAAGAGTATCAGGGGCAAATCCTAATCTCACGATTGGGCCATATTCAGATATGACGGAGCCAGAGTTTTGGGAGTGGGTCTGTCGTGCGGCTTGGCACGGTGTGATCTGGAAACATCGTCAAATTAACGGCATCCAGTTTTGGGTCGAACTTCATCGAATGTACGCAGGATACGGATTCAGGATCGAAGGAAATGTTTCCAGGGAAGATATCGGGCCGTGGATTCTGTCTCCGATGAGAGACATTGATGCAGAAGAGACGTACAGGCTTTTGGTGCCAGACGACATTGCCCACACTTGGCAAACGCGGGCGTGGCAGGTAGGACACTTTTTACTGGCAAACGCTGTAAGAGTTGGGTCGGCAGTGATCATTGCTTCGCTCGGTGCAGTAGCAGCGTTAATTCTTGAACGGGCTCTTGCTGGCTAACGCGTCCCTTCATCCCCTTGGCCGCGACTCATCGACAGCGTAAACGGGCGCGGGCCGGTGTAGAATTGGGGGACGGCAGGCACACGCAGGGAAACAGGCATGGGCGAGCCCAACTGGGCCAACCGCACAATCTTCACTGGCGACAACCTCGACGTCATGCGCGGCATGAACTCGGAGAGCGTCGACCTCATCTACCTCGACCCGCCCTTCAACTCAAATCGCAACTACTCGGCTCCCGTGGGCAGCGAGGCGGCGGGCGCGGCCTTCAAGGACGCCTGGACGATGGATGATGTGAGGGCTGCCGAGCACGGCGAGGTCGCTGACCGCAACCCGGCCCTGTACAAGGTCATCGACGCGGCTGGCGCGGCACACGGCAAACCAATGATGGCCTATCTAATCATGATGGGCGTACGGCTGCTGGAGATGCGTCGGCTGCTGAATCTGACAGGCAGCATATATTTACATTGCGACACGACCGCCGGGCACTATCTGAAATTGCTGATGGATGCATTGTTCGGAAGTGAGAACTTTCGTAACCAGGTTGTATGGAAAAGAACAGAAACGAAGGGACTTGCCAGTCAGCGGTTTCCTAGAAACCATGATTTACTGCTCAGCTATTCTCGTTCTGGTGATGCACAGTGGAATAGAAACGAAGCCTTTATCCCATATGACTACGGCAACTTGGATGAAAAGACGCTTAGGCAATACAAGTATGTGGATGATGACGGTCGTCGTTACACTTTGGACAATCTCGCCAATCCCAACAGGAATCGCCCTAATCTGACCTACGAGTTTCTGGGTGTAACGCGAGTATGGCGCTGGACAAGGGAAAGGATGCATAAAGCTTGGGAAGAAGGGCTAATCGCCCAGGCTGCGCCGGGCAGAGTGCCGCGCTACAAACGTTACCTTGACGAACAGAGGGGCATCCCCCTTGTAGATGTATGGACGGACATTTCACCACCTGGCGCTCGATCAAACGAGCGCCTTGGCTACCCGACACAAAAGCCACTGGCTTTACTGGAGCGCATCATACGCGTCAGCAGCAAACAAGGTGACGTCGTACTCGATCCTTTTTGCGGCTGCGCCACCGCCTGCGTGGCCGCCGAAGACCTGAAACGTCAGTGGGTCGGCATCGACCTCTCGCCCAAGGCTGCCGAGCTGGTCATCCAGCGTTTCACAGGCACGAAACAACTGACCCTGCTGGCCAACCGCATCATCCATCGCACGGACATCCCGCGACGCACCGACCTCGGCAAATTATCGAACTATCGCACACACAAGCACACGCTCTTCGGCGAGCAGGAAGGCCTGTGCGCGGGCTGCTGCCACCCCTTCCCCTTCCGCAACTTCACCATCGACCATATCGTCGCGCAGTCGCGTGGCGGGACGGACCACCTCGACAACCTGCAACTGCTGTGCAACGCGTGTAACTCGATGAAAGGTACGCGTTCGCAGGCCGAGTTCAGGGCCGAACTAAAGCGAATCGGAATTACGGGTTCCTGAGCAGGGTGGCGGTCATTCGTCAGCCCCACCCGGGCGACTGCGATTCACGCTAAGCGTGAAGACGTCGGGGCGGGCGTAGTGGCCGCTGACGTCCAGCGTCATGCTCTCTCGTGCGATCTGCGTGAAGTCCAGCTGCGCGTGCAGGATGGTCTCCTCCCCGAAACAGGGCCCGGCCAGCGCCGCGCCGTCGGGCGCGTAGATGGCGCTGCCGCCGCGCAGCAGTAGATCGTCCGGCGCCAGGTCAGGTAGCGTTGCCAGCTGCTCCGGCAGGTCGCTGACGCGCAGGATGCTGCCGGCGGCCAGCACAAAGCAGCGGCCCTCGAAGGCGTAATGACGGCTGGCGAGCTGGTGGATGTCGCGCACGGTGGGCCAGGCGGCCACGTGAATCTGCTCGCCCGCGTCGTGCAGCGCCTGGCGCGGCAGCGGCATCCAGTGCTCCCAGCAGACCAGCGCGCCGACTTTACCGGCGGCGGTCTGTGGCGCACGCAGGCCGGCCCCGTCGCCGGGGCCCCAGACCAGCCGTTCGGTGAAGGTCGGGCGCAGCTTGCGGTGATGGTTGCACAGCGCGCCGTCGGCGTCGAAGGTGAGCAGGCTGTTGTAGAGCGTGTTGCCGCAGCGCTCGTTGACGCCCATCAGCAGCACGACGCCGGACTCGCGCGCCTGCCGCGCCAGGGCCTCCGTCTGCGGGCCGGGCACGGTCAGGCTGTTGGCGTAGAGTTCGGCGAAGACGGCTTTCGTGCCGGCATTATCCCAGAGCGCGGCGCCGGGGCAGACGTCCAGCCAGGCGGGATAGCCGGGCAGCCAGGTCTCGCCGAAGGCGACCAGTTGCGCGCCATTGCGGGCGGCCTCAGAAGTTAACTGGCGTGCCTTTTGCAGTGATGCGTCCAGGTTATAGTAGACGGGGCGCGCCTGGACGATGGCAACGTTCAAGGTCATGCGCTGATCCTGTATTGCCTGACATTGTAGCCCGCGCCGGTTGACGGCCGCCAGCGGGCAGGAAAGGCCCTGTGAGCACAGTCTTTGACCAGCGCCTCCTCTGGGTTTACCAGGGCGGCGACAGCGTCCTGGAGACGGACGTCGCCGCGCTGGCGGGCAACATCAGCAGCGCCACGCCCAACGTGGCCGGCCTGCTGCTCAAGACCAGCCACGGCGCGGAATGGCAGGGCCTGCGCGACAGCCGGCCCAGGCTGGCCATCGAGGGGCCGGGCGCCATCCGCCGCTGGGTGCAGACCCTCGGCAAAAGCGGGCTGGAGACGCATCTGTGGTGCGTGCTGCGCGGCGCCGACGTGCGCGCCGAAACGCGTCTCGTCACCCAGGCCTGCAACGTGCCCGGCGTGCGCTCCATGCTGCTGTCCTTCGAGGCGGAGCCGGGCGCCAGCTATTTCAGCGGCGGCAGCGCCGCCACGGCGCGCGAGCTGATCACGCGCATCCGGGCCGGCATCGCGCCGGACTTTCACCTGGGGCTGAACCTCGACGCGCGCGGCAACCATCCGGCCAGCATCCGCCTGCGCCAGTGGCTGCCCTTCGTGCAGAGCCTGCACCCCATGATCTTTCACTACGAATTCGGCGGCGGCCAGCGCGGCCCGGAGTTCTGGCTGGACCAGGCCTTCGGCACGCTGGAGCGTTATGGCTTGCCGCTCGTCCCCATGCTGCAGACTTATCCGCGGCCCGGGCCCGTGCCGGCGGCGCAGGTCCAGCGCGCCGCGGCCAGCGCCTGGCGCAAGGGCGCCAGCGGCCTGAGCATCTTTCGCTACGGCGGCGATTGCTCCACCGAGCCGATTCTGGCCGCCGTGCGCAACATCAGCCTGCAGGCCGCCGAGGTCGAGGCAGACTGGCAGGCCGTGCCCGAACGGCGCGTCTTTCGCGTGAGCGGGACGCGCCTGCGCGCGCGTCGTTTGCCGCGGCGCAACTCTCCGATGCTGGCGTACGTGACGCGCGGCACGGTTGTGGAAGTCAGCGGCAACTCGCGCACGGAGGCGGAGGGCTACGTGTGGTGGCGCAGCGCGCAGGGCTGGCTGCCCCAGGGACGCAGCGACCATCGTCATACGCTGATGATCGAGGTCACGCCCGCCATGCCGCCCCAGGGCCTGGCGCTGATGGCCACGCGCGAGCGTCCAGTGCTTGACCACGAAGCCCCGCAGGTTCCGCTGAAGCGCTTCCGCGTCATCGCCAGGGGGCTGGGGGTGCGCAGCCGGCCGCAGCAACAGCGCGAATTCCTGCGTGAGACGCGCCTGCAGCGCGGCGATGAACTGCTCGTCGAGGCGGACGCCTGGGCGGAGCAAGATGGCTTCCGCTGGTGGTTTCATGGCGCGGGCTGGAGCGCGGAGCTTGCGCCGGGGAGCGGCCTGCGCTTCCTCGAGGACCTGACGCCCGAAGTGGCCCGTATGCGCGCCGCGCGCCCGCAGTTGGCGCAATTCAGCGCCCAAAGCAACGGCTCGCGCGCCCTGCTGGACCCGGGAGGCGGGGCGGCGGAAGAGTCGCCGCCGGACGACGAAGCGGCGGAACTGCTGCCCAAGCGCTTTCGCGTGCTGGTGCCGCGCCTCAGTATCCGCAGCCATCCGGCGCTGGCCGGTTCGGCCAACGAGACCCGGCTGCTGGAAGGGGAAGAGATCGAGGTCAGCGCCGACGCCTGGGTCGAGCAAGACGGCTATGTCTGGTGGCTGCATGGGCCGGGCTGGAGCGTGGAGCGCAGCCTCAACGAGCAGCAGCGCTTCCTCGGGGATCTGACGCCGGAGATTGGCCGCAGCGCCGACGGGGCGAGGGGCCGCCCGGTCACCTACCCCGGGGCGCCGCCGCGGCGGGACGAGCGCAACCGCTGGCAGGTGCTCGCGCTCACCCTGCCCGTGGTCGATGCGCCCGGCGCCACCGCGGTGCGTTCGGGTCGGCTGCAGCAGGGCGACGTGCTGCTCGTGGCCGACGACCCCGAGCGCCTGGTCGAGGCGGACGATTATTTGTGGCTGCGGCACGGGCAAGGCTGGAGCGCGGTGCGCCGGCTGGACGGGCGCAAGGACTTCCTGCTGAACCTGGACGCGCTGCCGTTGCTGGGGTCGCTGTTGCAGCGCTTTCCGGTCACGTTGAAGGAGGTGAACTGGGCGCAGTACTACGGCAACACCAGCTTCGCCTGGAAGCGCGGCCGCGATTTCAGTTATCACCGCTACGCCCAGGGCTTGCACAGCGGCATCGATTACGGTTGCTACACCGACGTCCGGCCCGGCCCCAGGGTCTTCGCCGCCATCGAGGGGGTGTCCGACGGCCGGGGCCAGAAGTATGGCCCCAACCGGCTCGACGTGCGGGTGGGCCCCTACCGCATCATCTACGGCCACCTGGGCAGCCCCTCCAACCTGCCGCGCAAGGCGCCGGTCACGCCGCAGACGGTGATGGGCCGCCTCGAGGACACCCTGTTCCATCTGCACCTTGAGGTCCGCTACAAGGACAGCTACGTCCTCAACCCGCTGCTCTTCATGCCCTGGGGCATGGTGGAGGAGTTCGTCGGGCGCTTTCCGCTGGAAGTCCGCTATAGCGATGGCAGGCAGGTGACGCGCTTCATGCAGACGGATAGCTGGGATCGCTGGCTGACGCCGCTGGATCAACCGGTCATTCGCCTGGGCGGTGAGGTTATCGGGCCGACGGCCGGGGGCGCCTAAAGGCCCACGATCAGCAGACGTAGCAGCGCGAAAAGGTTCAGTCCCGCGTGGGCGAAGATGCTGGCGCGCGCCGAGCCGCTGCGCAGGCGCAGCAGCCCCAGCAGCAGGCCACCCGCCAGGCGCGTGGCGAAGAGTGCGCCGAGGCCGTCGGGCGCGCCGGCGTAGGCGAGCAGGTGAAAGAGGGCCCAGGCGAGCGCGCCCGTCAGCAGGCCAGTGCGCTTGCTGCTGCGGGCCTGCAATGCGGGTTGCAGCAGCCCGCGAAAGACCAGTCCCTCCACCAGCGGCTGTAGCAGCAGCATGAACAGCGCGGCCAGCAGCCAGGGCGCCGGCCCCTGCGTCCGCCCGGCGAGGGCGGCCAGTTCCGGCGTCGGCGCGCTGCTGCCGCCCGGCGCCAGCACCAGGGTATCAAGGAGCAGGGCCGCGCCGAAGCCGGTCAGCAGCGCCAGCAGGGGCGGCGTCCCGCCTGGGCCCAGGGGCAGGGCCGCGCGCTTGCGCCGGAAGCGGGCTCGCAACGCGAGACTGGTGAGCAGCGCGCCCGCGCTCCAGCCGCCCAGCGCCGCCCAGGGCGCCCAGTTGCTCAATGTGAGCGCGAGCAGCGCGCCGAGGGCCAGCGCGGCCAGCAGGCTCAAGGCGGCCAGCAGCGCGCGTGGCAGGGGCCAGGGCGCGTCGGATTGAACAGGGTCGCGTGTGCGTGGGGCAGTCATGCGCGCGATTGTACTCCGGGCGCCGCGGTCAGGGCGTCCCCTTTTTCATTATTTTGGTATACTGGGCGCACCGGAGGGGTAGCATAGTCTGGCCTAATGCGCTCGCCTGGAACGCGAGTACGGTGTTAAAGCCGTCGTGGGTTCGAATCCCACCCTCTCCGCTACGTGCCCGCGGACAGGGGGTAACATGCCGCTGAAGGACGGAAGGGCTCCCGCGCGGGTGCTGCTACGCGCAGCAGCGGCCTGGCAGCGCGTCCTGTGATCCGCCGCCTGCAGGCGCTGCCCCTGCGCGAACGTCGCCTCGCCGCCGCCCTGCTCTTCGCCGCCGGCCTGCTGGCCATCGTACTCGTCACCCTCCTCCTGATCCTGCTCACACTCAACACCGGCAGCCGTCGCGACCGCTCCATTGCGCTCGTTGAGGGCGTCAGCGTGCGCGAATTCGCCGTTCTGCCGGATGACGACGCCTATCCCGCCAGTATCAGCGCCGCGCCGGACGGGGGCCTCTACAGCGCCAGCTTCGTCAGCGGCGCCGTCTGGCAGGTGTCGCCCGCGGGCCAGGTCAGCGAGCTGCCGGGGACGCGCGACGGGCTGGGCGCGGTGGCCGGCCTGCAGGCCGCGCCGGAAGGCGTCCTTTATCTCATCGACCAGTGGGATGCCAGCCCGCTGAGCACGGGCGGCGCGTTGCTGCGACGCGACGCGGACGGCAGCCTGCAGCAGCTGGCCGCGGACTTCACGCAGCCGGACGACGTGACGCGCGACGACGCGGGCAACCTCTACGTCAGCGACCGCGGCGCGGGCCAGGTCTGGCGTCTGACGCCAAGAGGCGAGAGCGGGCCCTGGTGGCGGGCGCCGGCGGGCGAGAAACTCGCCGCGCCGACCGGCCTCGCGTGGGACGCGTCGCGCCAGGCGCTGATCATCACCGACAGCAGCCGCGACGCGATTTACCGCGTGTCCGCCGCTGATGGCACGACCGAGACGCTCTATGAGCATGGCAAGGCGGAACATGCGCCGGGCCTGGACGGGGTCACGGTCAGCCCGCGGGGACATATCCTGGTCGCGGCCCAGGGCCAGAACGGGCTGGCTGTGCTGGAAGCGGGCGAGCTGCGCTATCTGGCGGGGGTGTTTCGCGGCATCAGCGACGTGGCCTGGTCGGCGGGGCGCATTTACGCCACCAATTTCGATTCCTTTTCGCTGGTCGTCGGGCTGCTGCAGCCGCGGTTACCCTTCGCGCTGGACGTGATTGACCCGGGCGCGGCGCTGGACGGCTGAGCGGGAGAGACAGGAGGACAACATGCAACTGAAGGGAAAGGTCGCGATCGTCACGGGCGCGGGACAGGGTATCGGGCGGGGACTGGCGACCGGCTTTGCCGCGCAGGGCGCCGCGGTCGCCTGTGCGGCGCGCACCGGGGCGAAGCTTGATGACGCAGTCGCGGAGATTACTGCGGCGGGCGGCGCGGCCCTGGCGCTGCCGACTGACGTAACCGACCTGGCGGCGGTGGAGGCCATGGTGGCGGCGACCGTGGCCGAATGGGGCCGGCTCGACGTGGTCGTCATCAACGCCGGCATCTGCCCGGACGGCGGCCGTTCGATCTTTGACAGCGTGCCGCAGGACTGGGCCGACACCATCGCCGTCAACCTGACCGGCGCTTACTATTGTGTGAAGGCTGCCGTGCCACCTATGCGCCAGGCGGGCGGCCACATCATTCTCATCGGCTCCGGCAAGGGGCACCGCGCCATGCCCGACGATTCCGCCTACGCCTGCTCCAAGGCCGGCGCCTGGATGCTGGTGCGCACCATGGCCGAGGAGCTGGCGCAGGAGCGCATCTGCATCAATGAACTGATTCCCGGCCCGGTCGACACCCCCATGAACCCGCTTGGCGCGGGCCAGCCCTCGGCCGCCGAGTGGCACAAGCAGCCGGAGGATGTGATGCCGCTGGCGATCTTCCTGGCGACGCAGCCCCTGAGCGGCCCCACCGGGCAGAGCTTCAGCCTGATGCGCCGCGATTCGCAGTGACGCTGGCGCAACTCTACGGCTGGCCGCATGAAATGCTGCATCTGCTGGCCCTGCGCCTGATTGGCCGGCGTGAACAGGCCATCACGCACACGCACGTGGACATTCCGGCGGACCTCGGCCGCGGCGAGTTCGTCTTCGTGGCCGGGCTGCCCGCGCTGGTCTTCTGGCCGCTGACCGGGATCGCCGCGCAGCAGCTGCTGGCGGCGCAGGGCCTGGGCGCGGCGTTGTTCTGGCTGGTCTGCGCTGCCCTGCTGTTACCGGCGGCGGCCGGTACGCTCGGCGACCTGATGCTCATCGCACTGCGGCTGCGGCGCGGGGACTGAGCCGCGCTGCTTCAGGCCCCGAAGTCCAGCGTCAGGCTGACCGGGCAGTGGTCCGAGCCGTGGATCTCACTGTGGATGGCGGCGTCGACGACGTGCTTGCGCAGATCGGGCGAGATGAAGAAGTAATCGAAGCGCCAGCCGATGTTTCTGTCGCGCGCCCTGGTGCGGTAGCTCCAGAAAGTGTAGGCGCCCGCCAGCTGCGGATGACGCAGACGGAAGGTATCGATGTAGCCGGCGGCGACGACCTCGTCCAGCCAGGCACGCTCGATGGGCAGGAAGCCGGTGCTGTTTTCGTGGTGGCGCGGGCGAGCGAGGTCAACGGGCCGGTGCGCGGTGTTGATATCGCCACAGAAGATGACGTGCCGGCCCGCCGCGCGCAGCCCCTCGCAGTAGCGCAGAAGGGCGGCGTAGTAGCGCATCTTGTAGCGTTGGCGCGGGTGACCCGGTTTCACAGCGATGGGACAATAGGCGACGATCAGGACGAATTCCCCGTAGTCGGCGACGAGCGTGCGCCCCTCCACGTCAAACTCCTCGATGCCCAGGCCGATTTGCACGCTGCGGGGCCGGACGCGGCTGAGCAGCGCCGTGCCGCTGTAGCCCTTGCGCTGCGCGCTGGCCCAGTAGCTGTGATAGCCTGGCGGCGCGAGCAGCGCGTCATCCAGCTGTGCGGGCGCGGCCTTCGTTTCCGAAAGGCAGAGGATGTCCGGCTGTTCGCTGTGCAGCCAGTCCAGCAGACCCTTGCGTTGCGCGGCGCGCACGCCGTTGACGTTCCACGCAAACAGTCGGAGCATGCGCTGCCTGGCCGCTGCCTCAGGCCCCGAAGTCCAGCGTCAGGCTGACCGGACAGTGGTCGGAACCCTCGACTTCGGGGTGGATGGCGGCGTCAACGACGTGCCCGAGCAGGTCGGGCGAGATGAAGAAGTAATCCAGGCGCCAGCCGACGTTGCGCTCGCGCGCGCCGCTGCGCATGGACCACCAGCTGTAGGCGCCTTCCAGCTGCGGGTTGCGCGCGCGGAAGATATCGATGTAGCCGGCGGCGATGACCTCGTCGAGCCAGGCGCGCTCGATGGGCAGGAAGCCGGTGTTCTTCTCGTTCGCGCGCGGGCGGGCGAGGTCGATGGGCTGGTGCGAGGTGTTGACATCGCCGCAGAAGATGACGCGCCTGCCGTTCGCGCGCAGCGCTTCGCAGTAGCGCAGGAATTCGGCGTAATAGCGCATTTTGTAGTCCAGGCGCGGGTGCTGCGGTTTGGCACCGCCATTGGGAAAGTAGGCGTTGATCAGGACGAAATCCCCGTAGTCGGCGACGATGCTGCGCCCCTCCACGTCAAATTCCTCAATGCCCAGGCCGAGGGTTACGCTGCGGGGTTCGACGCGGCTGAGCAGCGCCGTGCCGCTGTAGCCCTTGCGCTGCGCGCTGGCCCAGTAACTGTGGTAGCCCGGCGGCTCGCGCAGCACGTCATCCAGCTGTTCTGGCGCAGCCTTCGTCTCCGAAAGGCCCAGGACGTCCGGCTGCTCGCTGTGCAGCCAGTCCAGAAAACCCTTGCGCTGCGCCGCGCGCACGCCGTTGACGTTCCATGAAAACAGTCTGATCATGCTCTTCTCCTGTTCACGGGGCGGTCTCGCCAGGCATCAGGCGGCAGCCGCTTCCCGGCCAAAATACCAGAACTCCAGAATCTCGCGCACCAGCGGCGCCGCCACGGCCGACCCGTCGCCCGCGTTTTCCACCAGCAGCGCGATGGCGATCTCTGGCTGCGCGGCGGGCGTCCAGGCCGCGAACCAGGCGTGTGGCAGAGAGTCCTCGCCGGGCGCCTCGGCGGTGCCGGTCTTGCCACAGACGCCCTGCGCCAGCAGCGCCGAGCCGCGGAACACGTGCTCGGCCGTGCCGCCCGGCTCGCTGACCACGGTGCAGAGCGCGTTTTGCACCAGCGCCATCACTTCGGGTTTGATAGCGCTCTCCGCCATGACTTCGGGCTGAAGTGTGAAGGCGGGCGCTTCGCCGAGCATGCCGACCTGCTGCACCAGTTGCGGCCGGTAGATGGTGCCGCCGTTGGCGATGGTGGCGTAGAGGCGCGCGATCTGCAGCGGCGTGACGTGCACCTCACCCTGACCGACGGCCATGTTAACCGCCTCGGAGGCCGTCCAGTTGAAGCCGCGCGTCCGTAGCGTATCCGGATCGATGATCGTGCCTTCGGCCTCCGGCAGGTCGCGCAGGCCAGTGACCGCGCCCAGGCCCAGGCGCCGCGCATAGGTCGGCAGCAACCAGGGGTCGGCCGCGTTGAGATCCCAGGCAGTCTCGAAGAAGCAGGAATTGCAGCTGTATTTCAGAAACTCCGGCAAGGTTAGCAGGCCATGGCCGCCGGCGAGCCAGTCCCGGCGCGGCAGGTCGCGGTTCCAGCTGCCATCCGAGAAATACTTCTCGTTCAGCGCGTAGACGCCGCTGTCGGCCGCGGCGATGGCGGGCACGGCCTTGAAGATGGAGCCAGCGGGGTAGATACCGAGCGTGGCGCGGTTCAGCAGTGGCAGGCGCGCGTCAGCCCGCACCTGGGCGGAGAGCTCGCGCGCAGCCTCGCGCCCCATGGCCGGGAAGGGCGCGAAGACGTTGTTGTCGTAGGAGGGCTCGCTCACCAGCGCCAGGATGGCGCCGCTGTGGACGTCCAGCACGACCGCGGCCGCCCCCTGCGAGCCCGGCGCCCAGGTCGTTTCAGCCTCTGTGCGGGCGCGCTGCAGGGCCTTCACGATGAAGGCTTGCAACTCCACGTCGAGTGTCAGCCACACGCTCTGCGAGGGGCGCGCGGCACTCTCGGCGATGAGGGTCTCGCGGCCGCCGGATTCAGCCACGTAGAGGCGGCCGCCGGGAATGCCGCGCAGGGCCTCGTCCTGGCTGGCCTCGACGCCGCTGCGGCCAATGATGCTGTCCTGCGGGAAGCCGGCCGCTGCCAGCGCTGCGACCTGGCTATCGTCCGGCCAGCCTACATAACCGACGCTGTGCGCGGTCGCCGCGCCCGTTTCGTACTGGCGCGCCGGGCGTTCGATGAAGCGCGCGTTGCAGTCCTGCTCGAGCCCCGCGCGCACTTCCAGCCAGGTGACCGGGTCGACGGTGCCGATCTCGCTGAGCCAGTCCGCCGCGCGCGCGGCGAGAATATGCTCGATGAGGGCGACATCGAGGTTGAGCGCTCTGGCGAGGCGCCGGTTGCAGTTGGCGATGTGCGGAATCTCGCCCTTGATGACGTTGACGGTGACGATGCGGTTGTTGCGCGAGGCGAGCGCCCGGCCGTTGCGGTCGTAAATGTTGGCGCGGCTGGGCAGGCGCGCATCAAGGCGCAGCGTACCGCCCTCCGCCATTGCCGTCAGCAGGTCGCCGGGCGACCAGACCACGCGCCAGTCGCGCAGCCGTGGGTCCCAGGTCAGGCGCAGGGTGCGGCCGCTATCGAGGAAGCTGCCCACCTGGTTGGTGTGAAAGGTGACGTCGTAGCCGAAAGTCATCAGGCCGCCGGCGCCCGGCAGCTGGCTGGTGACGTGGGTCTCCAGCGCGCGCAGCGTCATGGTCGTCTGGCTGCGCCGGTAGAAATCGCTGAAGGCTGGCAGCGTGGTGGCTTCCTGGCCGCCGAAGGTGAGCAGGCTGTGCATGCCGGCCAGGTCGCCGTCCTGCCATGCCTGCAGGAAAAGCCGCGCGATGCGCTCGGCCTGTTCCGGCGTCTGGCCTTCCGGGGTGAGCGTGGGCGGGGGCGCGGTGGGGCGCGGCGGCTCGTTGATGGCGCTGCAGGCCACGAGACCGGCCATGAGCAGCAGGGCCACGCCCGTCCGGATATTCACGATGCGCTCACTTCCGCGGGGGCACTCCCGCACCGCTATGGTTTATGATGAATGGCGCGACTGTCGCGATTGTAACGGGTTGTGGCGCAGCCGTATACGGCGTTCAGGCTATACTGGCGCAAGGCAGGAGGAGAGAAGACCATGGCAGACGAGACGGCCGCCGCAGACGTCCTCAGCGTCGACGGCATCGATGGCCAGCTGGCCAGGGAGTTCGCGCTTGAGATTGACGGCCAGCGCGTGACTGGCATCCTCGCCATACGCGGCCTGGTCGCCTTCCGCCTGGACGTGCGCACCACGACCGCCATCCGCAAGCTGCAGGAGCCATTCAAGATCACCCGGATGGTGCAGCTCGATCCGCAGCACCCCTGCAACGTCTGGGTGCGCGAGACCTTCGACGCCGGCGAGGACATCGTGCGCCCCGCGCGCTCGCTCTGCCTGCTGGCGCTCGACAAGGGCGTGGAAACACAGCGCTGGACCGTCTACGACGCCTGGATTTCGGAGGTGGGCTACTCGGACTTTGACAGCAGCTCCAGCGACATCCTTGAGGAGACGCTGACGATCCAGTACGAAGACGTCGAGCCGGGACGAGTCGCGGAGCTGGAAGACGCGCTGCCAGCAGGTTGAGCGCGGCGGAGGACGCGGTGGGGTGCTGGCCAGGTAAGACCGCCATCGGCCTGACGGGCAATATCGCCGTCGGCAAAAGCCAGGTATTGCAACAGCTGGAGGCGCTGGGCGCCGGCGTCATTGATGCCGACCGCGTCGCGCGTCAGGTGCTGCAGCCGGAGGGCGCGGCCTTCGCTGCGGTGCTGGCTGTTTTCGGCGAGTCGCTGCTGGACGCACAGGGTCACATCGACCGCGCGGCGCTGGGACGCATCGTCTTCGCGGACGCGGCGGCGCTCGCCCGGCTGGAGGCGCTGACGCACCCCGCCGTCCGGCGCCAGATCGACTCACTCGTGGCCGCAGCGCCGCAGGATGTGGTGGTCATCGAGGCTATCAAGCTGCTGGAAGGCCCCCTCGTGGACGCGGTGGACGCGGTCTGGGTGGTGGACGCCGCGTCGGAAACGCAGCTGGCGCGCCTGACGACGCAGCGCGGCATGACGGCCGCGGCCGCCCGTCAGCGCGTCCGTGCGCAGAACCCCCAGGCGGAAAAGCTGGCGCGCGCCGACCTCGTCATTCGCAACGACGGTTCACTCGCGGAGCTGCAACAGCAGGTGAGCGCGGCCTGGGAGGCGCTCACGGCCAGGCTCAGTGCGCGTGCTGGTTGACCTGGATGAGCAGGCCGTCCGGGTCGCGCAGCAGCAGCGAACGGCCAAAAGGCTCGCTGCGGATGGCGCGCGCGGGCGCGATGCCCTGCGCCGCCAGGCGCGCGACCAGCGTTTCCAGCGGCTCTGCGCTGACGAGGGCCAGCGCGACGCGGCCGACCTCCTGCGCGGGCGGCAGCGGCTTGAGTTCGTGCAGGCCCAGCACGGCGTCGCCCAGCTTCAGCGAGGACCACACGCCCTCGCGTTCGACATAATCCGGCTCCAGCCCCAGCGCGAGGTAGAAATCGAGCGAGCGGGACATTTGCGCAACGTAGACGATCGGCATCAGTTTCATAACGGTGTGAGTCTCACAGCTTCGCGGTGGCGGCTGCAGTGTAACACGCCGCGTCCCGGCAGGTATTGCGCATGAGCGCTGCGCCGCGGCATCTGGCGGGCCTCTTCCTCGCCGCGCTGGTGCTCGCGCTGGCCTTGCAGTTGGCGCTGGTGCCGGTCCCGCCACCACCCGGACTGCAGGACGCTGCGCCCAGGGAGGGCCTGCCCTTTCCCGCCGCTCACGACGGGAGCCCTTCCACGGGGACCGTGCGTCTGCCGCGCGGCTTCGGCGCGATCGGGGACTACTGGTCGGTGTATTTCAGCGCGCCCCCTGCGCTGCGCCGCTCCGGCGGCAGGCCCGATGACAGCTACGACAGCGTGGACTACAGCGGCGGCATCGACGGCCCGCTGGCGGCGGCCATGGACGCAGCCAGCGTTTCACTCGACATCGCCGCCTTTGAGTTGAACAATCCCTTGTTGACCGAAGCCATTCTGGCGGCCGCATTGCGCGGCCTGCGGGTGCGCGTTGTCACCGATGACGAGCACGGCCTGCGCGCCGGGGACAGCAGCCTGGGTCAGCTGCAGGCGGCGGGCATCCCGGTCGTGGCTGACGGCCGCAGCGCGTTGATGCATAACAAGTTCGTCCTCATCGACGGCGCCCTGCTCACTTCGCCGTTCGCTGGACAGGTCAGCGTCTGGAGCGGCTCGATGAACCTGACGGTGAACGGCGCCGGGCGCCACAACAATAACCTGCTGGAATTGCGCTCGGCAGAGGCGGCCCGTCGCTTCCAGGCAGAGTTTGACGAGATGTTCGCGCAGGGGCGTTTCGGGCCGCGCTCGCCACAGGGCGAGACGGCTCCTGTTGAGACGGAGACGGGGCGCATCGCCATTTACTTCGGGCCGGAGGATGACCTCGCGGCGGCCCTCGGCGACGCGCTGGCCGGGGCGCGGGAAAGCATCCGCTTCATGGCCTTTTCCTTCACGCTGGACGATCTGGGCGCGGCGCTGCTGGGGCGGGCCGCGGCGGGCGTGACAGTTCAGGGGATCTTCGAGCGCACCGGCAGTGAATCTGTCTGGAGCGAGCTGGGGCCGTTGTACTGCGCCGGGCTGGCGGTGCGGCAGGATGGCAACCCCTTCCTGCTGCACCACAAGGTCATCCTTGTCGATGACCATACAGTCGTGACCGGCTCGGCCAACTTTTCCGCCAACGGGACGGCCAGCAACGACGAGAACCTGCTGATCATCGAGGACCCGGCGCTGGTTACCCCCTACGCGGCGGAGTTCGCGCGGCGTTGGGACGAGGCCAGCACGCCGCAGGGTCTGGCCTGCGCCTGAGCGCAGTCGGTCAGCGGCGTATGCCTCAGGCCTGCGCGCCGGCTTCGATCAGCATTCTGGCTATGGTGTTGTTGCCAACGAAATCTCTGGCGAGGCCCAGCGGTGAATTGCGACTGCCCACGACCCCGTTGGGGTCGGCGCCGGCAGCCAGCAGACGTTCCACGATGTCGACATGTTCCCACAGGATTGCGAAACTCAGCGGTACCGCGGGGCCGTTGTCGCGTGCGTTGGGGTCGGCGCCGGCGGCCAGCAGCAGGTCGACGATCTCCCTGCGTCCAATGCGCGCAGCTTCGTGAAGGGGAGTTTTGTCACCATAACTCCTGGCGTCTACATGGACGCGTTTGTTACCGGGCAGGTTGAGTAGCAGACGAATCATATCGGGACGCCCGAATTCCGTCGCCCAGTGCAACGGCCCCGGGACCTTGTAGTCGTACCCTTCGGGATTGCCGCCGGCAAGGAGCAGCATGGCGCTGACATCGTCGTGCCCGCCCTGGATAGAATGGTACAGGGCTGTCTGGTGGTGCTGAAAGCCTTTTTGACGGGCGTTGGGCGCCGCACCCGCCAGCAAGAGACGAAGGACCATGGCCCGCTGGCCTTCAGCTGCGGCGAGCATCAGGGCCGTCCGCTGCTGGTCGTCGCGGGTATCGGGTTTCATTCCGGCCACAATATATCTGTTGACTTCCGCCAGGTTTCCGTTGCGGGCGGCTGCGAGGAAGGCGACAGCATCTGCCTTCGTCAACATCGGGCCTGTCGTATCGCCAGCGCTACTCGCTGTTGCTTCCTGCAGCAACTCCACTACCTTGTGGTGACCTGCAGCCATTGCCAGATGAAGGGCCGTGTGACCTGCTGCATCTTCGACGTCGACATCCATACCGGCGAGCAGCAGCAACGCGACGATAGCGTCGTGACCCGAGGCGGCGGCAAAGTGCAGGACGTTATGACTGTCCGGTGGAACCACCAGACTGGCGTCTGCCAGGTCGCTGAGGAGCAACCAGGCGACGGTGTTTATATTCCCGTTGGCGGCGGCGAGGGTCAGGGCACTGTGGCCTGACTGGTCCTGATGGTTCACGTCGCCGCCCGCGTCGTGAAGCAGGCCGAGCGTCCCGATATCGTCGCTGGTGACGGCCAGCATCAGGGATGAACGGCCCAGTTCGTCCTGCCACTCTGCGTCGGCACCGGCGGCCAGCAGCAGTTTGAGGGACCTGGCCTGGCCATTGCCGGCGGCGGCTGCCAGAGCCGTCTGGCCACTCTCGTCCTGCCAGTTGACGTCATGGCCTTCGGCAAGGATCAGTTCCAGCAGGGTCGTGTTGTCCCGCGCGGCGGCTTCAATCATCAGCGGCAGGCTGGCGCGGCCGGACAGATCAAGGTCGGCGCCGGCCTCGCCCAGTAGCAAGAGGCTGCTGACGTTGCCGGTCTGCAAGGCTTCATCCAGCGCTGTACGACCGGCGGCATCCTGCGCGTGGACATCGGCGCCGGCCCGCAGCAGGCGGGCGAGAATGGCGTCATGGTCCCACATGGCGGCCTCGTGCAGGGCGGTGCGGCCGAAGGCGTCCGCGCCGTTGACGGGGGCGCCACTGGCCAGCAGCCGCTGCACGGCCGCCAGGTCGCCGTCATGGGCAGCGCGTGCAAGCACGGCGCAGGATCCGTCGTCAGCGCGGGCGTCAGGCGCGTTCCGGTGGATCAGGAAGTTGCTATGTGACCAGCCAATCAGATCATCGGCACCCAGGATCTGGCTCCACTCCTCGCCACGCTGCAGCACCTGGACGACACTGCAGCGCTGCAAATTTCCGAGGATGTTGTCGGCGATTTCAGGTGCGCTGCGAACGCGCAGGGTGGTGGTGACCTGGGCCTGATCCATCCTGGCGACGGCGTGTTCGCGCAGGGCCAGCGAGTACGAGACCGGCTGCGAGCGCTGCCGTGCGTTGGTGGTGAATGGCGAGATGATGACGACGATGCGCTCCGGTTGATCTGCAAGTGACGCCACAACAGGCTGGCCGCGGTAGTCGCTGGCGCGGAAACGCTGGACATCGACATGTTCAGGCAGGACCTGGACGAGTTGCAACCACGCATCCTGGGGTGCCGGCGCTTTCAGGCGGAAATCCAGCAGCAGCTGGTCCGTCTCGCCATCATTCGGCGGCGATACTTCGTAATAGTCGGCGGTGTAGGGAAGAGTGGCTTCGCGTATTCCGGCCGGCAGTCTGCTGATCTGGCTGCGCGGGGACGGCGCGAGCAGGCCGAGACCATCCAGGGAGGGATAGCCGAAGCGTCCGCCCTCGCGCCGATCGTCGAGCAGATAGTTGGCGATAACCCAGTCTGCGAAGAAGTCGTCGGCGTCCAGCCCGGATTCGCGATCTGCCAGCAAGGTATCAAGGGCGGCCAGGCCCTTCTCCTGCCGTTCGGCGAAGTTGCGCAGCGCTTCCAAACCAAGGCGTTCATTCAGGTACGTCATGAAGAGATGACTTGCGCCATACGCGAAGGACTGCCCGTCAAATGTATTCAGCCGGGTGCGCGGCAGGCTAAGGAAAGATGTTACGTTCCCCTTTGCTCCTTCTGTGAACCCGAGCGCAGCCGCCGAGAACCCGGCGAGGCCCTCATCGACCCAGGCAACCCGATTCCTGTTCACGAGGTGGTGCAACATGTGGCGGAATTCGTGGGCCAGAAGCCCAAGATGTTTATCTGCGTTACTGGCAGAAAACAAATCCGCTCCATTGCCTGACAGCTTCATTCTGATCAAGCCGATAGCCCGCGGGTCAGGGTTTTTCTCTCCCGGCATCGCATCGCGGCCGGCGTAGTTGCCAATAGTTTGGAAGCCGTCGCTGTAGCCGGCCGCAATCAGGATGACGACCCGTTCATCACCTTCGATGGCCGGCGCTTCCCTGATGTTCCAGAGTTCCAAGGATTGCCAGTAGACCTGTTCGTCAAAGAGTTCGCCAAGTCCTTGCAGGGCCCGGTCCAGGGGCAGAAAGTGATTGTTTTGTGAGATGGTATAGATATAGCTGTGGTCGCTTATGGCGCGCAGTTCGGCGTTGACGGTGGCCAGTCTCTCGTTTGCCTTGTCATGAATTCGGAACAGACGCCGGTCGCCAATGCGCCGCGAGGTGTCGAGGCGGTTGCGTTCGTTCCAGGGGAGCAGGTAGTCGTTGTGGGCCCAGCCGGTAAGGCCGTCCGGGCGCCGCACCTGGCTCCACTGTTCGCCGCGCTGCAGCAGCTCGACAGTAGAGCGGGCAGCCAACTGGCCGATGATGGCGTCGTCGGTGGAGGGGCCGCTGCGCAGGCGCAGGGTGACGCCGGCGACCTCAAGCAAGGCAGGTTCGGCTTCCTGGGCGTGGGCTGCCGCGGTGACAAAGAGCAAACACAGGACGAGTAACAGTCGGGTTCGCATAGCCCTCTCCTTCGGCCCGCAAAAGCCGGGCGATTTATCCCTGGAGTGCCAAGCACCGGATTATGACCTGAAACAAGGCGCGCTGCCTGTCGCGCCAGTGACATTGGTGTGGATGGCATTTGGCCCTGCTCCCCTGCAAAGGGGCGGGGGTATACTGGGCGCGGTCAGGGCAACAGGAGGGTGTCGACGCCAGCCATGGGGACAGCGGACAAGAGCAAACGGGTGCTCTCCGGCATCCAGCCGACCGGCAACCTGCATATCGGCAATTACCTTGGCGCCCTGCTGCAATGGGTGCGCTTTCAGGAACAGTACGATGCCTACTACTGCGTGGTGGATTTGCACGCCATCACCGTCCCGCATGACGCCGCCCTGCTGCGCGCACACACGCTCGAGGTCACCGCGCTCTACCTCGCGGCCGGCCTCGACCCGCAGCGGGCGACAATCTTCGTGCAATCGCACAACCCGGCCCACGCTGAAATGGCCTGGCTGCTGACCTGCCTGACGCCGCTGGGCTGGCTGAACCGCATGACGCAGTACAAGGACAAGGCGGCGAAGCAGCAAGTAGACGCCGTCAATGCCGGCCTGCTGGGCTACCCCGTGCTGATGGCCGGCGACATCCTGCTCTACCAGGCGCACTTTGTCCCCGTCGGCGATGACCAGCGCCAGCATGTCGAGCTGACGCGTGACCTCGCGCAGCGCTTCAACAGCCTGTTCGGCGAAACTTTCACCCTTCCCGCCGTGGTCAATCCGGAGACCGGCGCGCGCGTGATGGGCCTCGACGAGCCCACCGGCAAGATGAGCAAGAGCGCCACCGGCGAGAATCACGCCATTTTCCTGCTCGACCCGCCCAACCTGATCCGCCGCAAGATCATGCGCGCCACCACCGATTCCGGCCGCGAAATTCGCTTCAGCAGCGACCCTGAGAAGGCCGGCGTCAACAATTTGCTGACCATCTACCAGGCGCTGACGCACGGCGAGCGCGCGGCCATTGAGGCGGAATTCGCCGGCAAGGGCTATGGCGACCTGAAGAAGGCGGCCGTTGCGGCCGTGACCGACACGCTGGCGCCGCTACAGCAGCGCTACAGCGAAATCGTCGCCGAAAAGGGCTGGCTGGAACAGGTGCTGGCCGATGGCGCCGAACGCGCCTCCGCGGTCTCCGAGCGCACCCTGCAGACGGTAAAGGATCACATGGGCTTCCTGGCGCCCGCGCGCCGCTGGCCGGGAGTCGGCTGAATCATGGTCGCCTGGGAAGCGCCCGCGCACTGGCAGCGCATCACGACTATCGATGCGCACGCCGCCGGTGAGCCGCTGCGCGTCATCTGCAGCGGCTTTCCCATGCCCACAGGCGCGACCATCCTCGCCCGCCGGGAACAGGCCCGCCAGCAATACGACCATCTACGCCGCAGCCTGATGTGGGAACCGCGCGGCCACGCCGACATGTACGGCTGTTTGCTGACGCCGCCCGCCACGGAGGACGGCGATCTGGGCGTGCTGTTTCTGCACAATGAGGGCTTCAGCACCATGTGCGGCCACGGCATCATCGGCCTGGTTACGGTCGGCCTTGAGTGCGGCCTCTTTAACATGCCGGTGGGCCGCGCGGAACTGCGCATCGATACGCCCGCCGGGCGCGTACTGGCCACGCCGCATATGCAGGACTGGCGCGTGGCGGCAGTCAGCTTCCGCAACGTGCCATCGTTTGTACTGCTGCAGGATTTGCGCGTGGCGGTGCCCGGCCTGGGCGAAATCTGCTGCGACATCGCCTTTGGCGGCGCCTTCTATGCCTTTGTGGATGTGGCACAGACCGGTCTGGCGCTGGAGCCGCAGCAGAGCGACGCGTTAATCACGGCCGGCAGGGCCATCACGCGCGCCATCATGGCGACGCTGCGCATCGAGCACCCCTCCGGCGACCCTGATCTCAACTTCCTCTACGGCACGATCTTCACGCAGTTGCAGCCGGCGGACAGCGGCGTTCACAGCCGCAACGCCTGCGTCTTCGCCGAGGGCGAGCTGGACCGCAGCCCGACCGGCACCGGCGTCAGCGCGCGCGCGGCCCTGTACCACGCGCGTGGCGAACTGGCCCAGGGTGAGACGCTGCACATCGAGAGCCTCATCGGCACGCGCTTTTCCGTGCGCGTGGTGGCCTGCACGCATGAGGGACCGCTGCCGGCCGTCATCCCGGAGGTCACGGGCAGCGCCTCCATCACCGGCACCCACACTTTCCTGATCGACCCCGATGACCCGCTGCGCGACGGTTTCCTGTTGCGTTAGCCGCAGCGGCTGGCGCGTCTAGCCCAGTTCTGCCGAGCTGAAGACCACGTGGAAGGGCACGCAGTAGATGACTGCGCTCTTGTATTCCGTCAGGTCAACCTCGGCCGGAATGTCGTAATTCTGGTTGCCGACATTGCCCTTGAGCGGCCCCAGATCGACGTAGTCGCCGCTCTCGCCCACGCCGGCGAAGATGCTGGTCGGCACGTTTTTGGCCAGCAGCACATGCAGCTGCGGGCCGTTGGTGACGCGGAAATCCTCGAAGCGCAGGATGCGCTCATCTTCGGCAAGCCAGATGGTGGCGCTGCCTTCGGCGCGGTGCACGGGGTCGATCTCGATCCATGTGCCGCTGAGCAGCGGGCTCGGCTCCGGCGCGCTGCGGGGCATGTCATCCTGCATTGCGCTGTCCGCTTCCATCATGGCTTTGGCCGTGTCGGCGGCCATGGCGGCGCCATCCCCGGTCTTGCTCATCTCGAGCAAGACCTCACGCTGCTCTTCGGGCATGTTGCGCAGGCTTTCGCGCTCGGCAACGCTCAGCGCGGGGAAGGCTTCGTCGACGACGTCGTTGGTGAAGAAGGGAAGCCAGAGTGGCGAGGCGACCGCCACGATGGCGACCGCCAGCACAATCGCGGAAATGAAGAGACGTTTGCGGTTCATGTTCTCCTCCTTCAGGCGTCGGCGACTGCGCGCCGGCGTTTGGCGAAATACTCGCGCCATTCAGGCGAAAGCGTTGCCAGCTGGCTGGCGCGTTCCGTGGCTACAGGATCATCGGGCTGTAACAGCCGCAGGTGGAAGATGGCGCGCACGCTCATGGGCCGCGCCTCCTGCTCGACGAGCGTCACGCAGTCGCCGGCGCCCAGCAGGCCCGTCTGCAGCACGCGCAGGTAGCAACCGCAGCGTTCGGATAGTGTGAAGGTTTTGACGAAGTCCGGCAGGCCCATCCGGTGCGCCAGCTTGTAGCAGGGGATGCGCGGCTGGCTGACCTGCAGCAGGGCCTCGCCCACGCGCCAGACGTCGCCGATGCAGACTTCGTCTTCCAGCAGGCCGCTGATGGTGAGGTTCTCGCCGAACTGACCAGGGCTCAGGTCGTCGCGGCCCAGCTGCTGCGCCCACCAGGCGTAATGCTCCTGCGCGTAGGCGTAGATGGCCTGTTGCGGCCCGCCATGGTGCTGCAAATCCGCCTGGCCATCGCCTTCAAGGTTGTGCTGGCCGAGGCGCACCCGTCCGGTGACCGGCCGCTTGTAGATGCCGGTGCGCAGCAGCTCGCCGCGCCATGGAATCGTGACCGGCCGCCCGACGTTGACGGAGAGGAGTTTCACGCGCTGGCTCCCGGCCGCTTCACTGCAGCGCCACGGTCTCGATCTCGACGAGGGCGCCCAGCGGCAGCCGGGCCACCTCGACGGCAGAACGGGCCGGCGGCTCGTGGGTGAAGTACTGTGCGTAGATGCCGTTGACGGTCGCGAAATCATCCATATCCGCGAGGAAGACGGTGGTTTTGACGACTCGCTCCAGGTTGGTGCCGGCGGCCCGCAGCACGGCGCTGATGTTTTCGAGCACCTGGCGCGTCTGCGCCTCGATGCCGCCTTCGGCCAGCGCGCCGCTGCCGGGCACGATGCCGACCTGACCGGCAGTGAAGACCAGGCCGTTGGCGCTGACGGCGTGCGAATAGGGGCCCAGCGCGGCGGGCGCGTCCGTCGCGGAAATGATGGTTTTGGACATGAGAACTCCGGGTAATTGCTGTGGCGAACGGACGCATTGTAGCGGCCAGGCGCGACTGGCGCGAGTCCGGCGCCGGCTAGAGCGCTGCCAGCAGCGTTTCCAGTGCGTCGACGCGCTGGTCGTAGCGATGCTGCATCATGCCGGGCGGAAACAGTGGCGGCGGCTCGCCAGGCGCTGTGTTGGCGATGGTCGTTTGCAGTTGCTGTACGTGATGCAGCGAGGCGACGAAGAGGAGGCGCAAGGTTAGGAACCCCGGTCCTCGACGAGGATGCAATCTGCCGCCTGATATGCGATGCGGTGCTGCCGGCCATTCACACTCAGCGTAAGCGGGCCTGCTTCCCGGCAGCGCCGCAGGATCTCGATGCGGGCATTGAGCGTGATGCCGTAGCCGACGATGTCGCGCAGCGTTTCCTCGCTGCGCGTAAGAATGCGCGAGACGATGGCGGGCTTGTGCGCGGGCCACTCGCTCAATGGCTCGAGGCGGCGGCGCAGGATGGTGCCGTCCGGTGCCGGGATGGGGTCGCCGTGCGGATCGAGGCCGGGTTCGTGCATGCGCCTGGCAATCGCCTCGATGAAGCGATCTGAAACGGCGTGCTCCAGGCGCTCGGCCTCGGCGTGCACCTCCGGCAGCTCGTAGCCCAGCTCCTCCACCAGGAAGAGCTCGATGAGGCGATGGCGCCGCAGAATCATGAGCGCCTCGGTTTCGCCGCTGGCCGTCAGCCGAAAGCCGCGCCATTTGCGCCAGGTGACGAGGCCGGCTTCTTCCAGGCGCTGCGTCATGTCTGTAACGGAAGGCGCGGAGATCTGCAGGATTTCGGCCATTGAGCTGGTCGAAACCAGCTCGCTGCCCTGCTGCAGCGTGAGCAGTGACTTGAGAAAGTTCTGCACCGACTCGGATTGCATCAGTCCCCGGCGACTTGCCATGTGCGCTCCGCCTCACAGCCTTCGCGCCCAGCATAGCACATCGTGGCCCGGCATGGCGCCGCGCTGGCCCGGCGCGTACAATCACGCGCCGGGAAGGCCGCGAAGCCGGAGAGACACATGATGCAGCGCAGCGAGGAAATCAACCGCAAGCACGAACGCCTGCGCGCGCTGCTGGCCAGCCATGGCGCCCAGGCCCTGCTGTTGACGCAGACGCGCAACCTCGCCTGGTTCACCGCCGGCGCCGACGCCAGCATCCCGGTCGACAGCGACGCCGGCGCCTGGAGCGCGTTGGTCACGGCCGGGCGCCGCGACATTGTGACGACCAACATCGAGTTGACGCGCCTGCGCGCCGAGGAAGGGTTCGAGCGCCTGGGCTTCGGCTACGTGGAATACCCCTGGCATGCTGCCCTGCCCGCGACCCCGCCTAAAACCATGGTGGACACGGAGCCGCAAGTGGCCGCCGCGCTCTTGCAGCTGCGGCTGGTGCTTGATGCCGCCGAACAGGAGCGCTGTCGCCGCCTCGGTGTAGAGACCGCCGCAGCGATAGATGAAGCCATTCGCGCTGCGCGCACCGGTGACAGCGAGTTTGAAATTGCCGCGCGCCTGGATGCTGCCTGTCGCAAACGGGGCGGCCTGGCCGTGGTCAACCTGGTCGCGACCGACGAGCGCATCGCGCAGTTTCGCCATCCCCTGGCCACGCAGCGGCGCATGGACCGCCTCGTCATGATCGTGGTCTGCAACCGCAAGTGGGGCCTGGTCGTATCCGCCACCCGCCTGGCGCATGCCGGGCCGCTGCCCGCCGACCTGCTCGCGAAGGCGCAGAAAGTCGCGGAGATCGACGCGGCCGTCATGGTCGCCACGCGCCCGGAGCGCAGCCACGCGGCCGTCTTCCAGGAGTTGCAGGCCGCCTATGCCGCGCAGGGGGAAGCCGAACAGTGGCGCTTCCACCACCAGGGCGGGCCCGCCGGCTACAACGCGCGCGAATTCATCGTCACGCCCGATGATGAATCGCTGGTGCAGGCTGGCAGCGCCTACGCCTGGAACCCCTCGGTCGTGGGTTGCAAGTCCGAGGATACGATCCTGGTGGGCGACGACGGCTTCGAGATTGTCAGCGACGCCGGCGCGGACTGGCCGATGATCGCCGTCGAGGTCGCGGGCCAGACGGTGCTGCGACCGGGGATTCTCGAGCTCCCGGCCTGGAGGCGGGGAAGCAGACCCTGAGCATGCGTACAGCGGGCAAACGACTGCTGCTCCCGGCATATTTCTGCCTGCTGGCGGTCATCGTCTTCGCCACGCAGTTCAGCTACGCCGGCTTCTACGACAAGCATCATGGCTGGATCACCGCGCACGGGCTGGCCCTCGCGGACCATGCCACGGCAGCCAACGCCTTCGTCGGTCATGCACTCACCTTCGTGGAGAAGGACGGCGAGCTCGACTACTTTTACTTCGATCGCTACCCGGTTTTTTTCACCGTTTTTCTGGGCGTGCTCATCCGTCAGACGGATGACCTGGCGACGCAGGTGTTCATTGCGCGTCAGTTGATGCACGTCATCTTTATGCTGACGATCCTGGTAGCATGGCTGTTTCTGCGGCGTCTGGGCCTGTCGCGGCTTGCGGCGTTGGTTGGCGTGACGCTGGCCTTCTCCGGCTACGGGCTGCTCTATTATCGAGACGCGGTGCACTTCGATCACCCTGCGCTGCTGGGCATGCTTATTCTGCTTTTCGCCATCGCGCGCGTGAAGCTGGAGCGACGGGAACGCTGGCGCTGGCTCACCATTGCGACGCTGGTGGCGGTCAGCATGGGCAGAGGCTTCGTTTCATTGAGTGTGCCGGGGCTGTGGCTCGTGCTGGAGGCGGCGGGTATCCTGGCGCGACGCGGCCTGACGCCGGCGCAACGTCTGCGCGCCACCCTCGTGCATGATGCGATGCGCATGCTGTTGCTGGGCGTGGCGTGGACCGCGCTGATGCTGGGCTACAACATCACGATGGAGCTGCTGCGCCGCGAGGTGCCGCTCCACGACGTGAGCATAGTCAGCAGCATACAACGCCGGCTACCGGTGGGTCACGAGGGCGGTCGCAACGTCATCACGGGGAAGAATCCGGCCCCGCCCTGGGATGAGTTTGCAACGCTAAAGACGGACCGCATATTGCGCTGGTACGCGCCCGTCAAATACGAAAGCAGTGACGACGCGCCGGCCGCGGCCAGCTGGCCCCTGTTTCTGCTGGCGCTGGCGACGGTCCTGTGGTATGCGCTGCGTCAGGCGCCGCCCCTGCGCCTGCTGCTGCTGTTGACCAGTTGCTCCGGCCTGCTCTTCATCATCGCCATGATCAACCTCACTGCCCATCACGATTACACGACCATGTATGCTCTGGGCTTCACGCTGGTGTTCTGGCGGGCGCTGCTGCGTCCGCTGCAGCGTCACCCGCGCCTGGTCGCCATCCTGCTCCTGTCAGCCCTGGCCCTGTTCCTGCGGTCCAGCCTGGTTGTTGAAGCGGAGAACCGGGAGATCTTCGCGGTGTATGCGCGCTACACAGATGACTACAATCGCATCCGCCTGGCGCTTGAGGCCAGAGGCGTCGGGCAGGCCAGAATCTTCGACACTTTCATCAACCACTGCCCCATTCATCATTCCAAATGCTTTGCGCCGGGATTCTATCTGGCGGATCATGCCATCGCGGAGGAGTTGGAAGATGCGGACTTCGTGCTCAGCGACTTTCGCTTCTATCCGAACAAACCCTGGCTGGCGGAGGGGGACGAAAAAGGCCTGAAGCTGCTCGCGCAGAGCCTGACGCCGGAAAATGGCACCTACCATATCTTTGATGTCGCCGACTTCGAGCCGCGCGTCCTGCCGGAGGGCATCGCAGCGCAGCAGGTCTTTGGCGGCGAGCTCGCGCTGGGTCACTGGAGCATGCGTGACAGCGTGCAGGTGCAGCCCTGTCAGCGCATCAACATCGAGAGCTGGTGGCAGGCTGCCAACCCGCCCGCAGCCAACTACAGCATCCAGCTGGCGCTGGTGAACCTGGCGGGCGAGTCCGTCGGCGCCAGCAACGACCGGCTGACGACGGTCAACACGGGCGTCTGGGGCCCGGATGTCTGGTTCCTCGATATGCGCCCGCTGCAAATCCCCTGTGACGCCCTGTCCGGCGAGTATCCGCTGGTGCTGAGCATCTACGATCCGCTGCTGTTGCAGGAGCAGGGCCCGCTGCCGCTGATTCAGGCCGACGGCAGCGCCGGCGACACCTGGCTCTACCTGACCACGCTCTTCGTCAGTTGACGTCCGCGTCCCGTCCGGCAGATGCAGTCCCGGCGGCCAGGGCGCCGGACCGCGGCGGAGCGGAAGAACAGCGCCGGTAGTGGACTGCCTACCGGTCGTCCGCCGCAGTCTGACGGGCGTTGATGAAGTCCGCGAGTTCGGCGCGTGTGGGCAGGCCGTCGATGACGCCCGCGTGTTGCGTCGTCCAGGCGCCGGCATGACAGGCGCGCTCCACTGCCGCCCGCAGCGGCAGGCCCTCGCCCAGCCCTGTGGCCAGTGCCGCGTTGAAGCTGTCGCCGGCGCCGGTGCTGTCGAGCGGGCGCAAGGCGACAGTCGGCACCGGCTCGACGCCGTCCGCGCCGACGATCAGCGCGCCGCGTGCGCCCAGCGTGACGACGACGCGCCCGACGCCGAGGCCCAGCAGTTCCTGCGCCAGCGCGGCGGTCGGCGCAGGGTCATCCGGCGCCAGGCCGAGCAGGATACGCGCTTCGGTCTCGTTGGGCGTCAGCAGGTCTACATCCGCGAGCGCGCCGGCGCTGATGGGGCGCGCGGGCGCGGGGTTGAGAATGGTCAGGGCGCCATGCGCGCGGCCCAGCTGCAGGGTGCGCGCCACCGCGTCGGGCGGCACCTCGAACTGGGTCATGACGATGTCGCTGGCGGCGATCTGCGCGCTGGCGGCCTCCACGTGGGCGGGCAAGGTATGCAGGTTGGCGCCCATGTCGAGCGTGATCCAGTTCTCGCCGGAGGGCAACAGGCTCACGAAGCCCATGGCGGTGTAGCTGTCGGCGACGCGGTGGATGTGCCGCATGGCCAGGCCTTCACGCGTATAGAGGTCTGTGGCCATGTCTGCGAAGCGGTCGTCGCCGACGCAGGCCAGCAGGTCCACATCGGCGCCCAGGCGCGCGGCGCCGACGGCCTGGTTGCTGCCTTTGCCGCCCGGACCCATGTGAAAGGAGTCGCCGATCAGGCTTTCACCCGGCACCGGTAGGCGCGGCACGCGCATGGTCAGGCCGACGACGAAGCTGCCGGTGATGAATACTCGCGGCCGCATCGTCAGATCCTGCGGCCCGCTTGCGTCAGGCCCTCGATTTGGACGCGCCCGGGGAAGATGAAGATTAGCACCAGCGGTGTGGAGACAGGCAGGTCGCCGGCGTCGCAGGCGCTGTAGTGGATGGTGACGTCGGGATGTTCGGCCATGGTTTGCTGCGCGGTCCGTAGCCGCGCATTTCACAAGCCACGTCTGCCGGAATGCCACAGAAGAACAGGGTCACGGGGAGTTCAGGCATTGCGCTCATATCACAGGCGTCAACCCCGTTCCTGCAGCGGACCGAAGTCGTCAGCATGGCGCACAATATCGTCCTGCTGCCAGTCGCCAAAAGCGACTTCCAGTACGCGCAGGGCGGGGCCGCTGCTGCCCAGGCGATGTTTTACGCCGGCGGGGATACGGATCCCGGCGCCCGGCTGCGGATACAGCATCTGCTCACCGACCTGCAGCACGGCGCCGTCATCAAGCACGGTCCACAGCCCGGCGCGGCGGGAATGGCTCTGCAGGCTGAGACGCTGGCCAGGACGGACGGTCATCAGGCTGACGGTGACGGGCTCGTTGTGCGCGTACTGCTGGAAGCAGCCCCAGGGTCGCTCCATGTGGCGGGCTGCGGGCAAAGCTGGACGGTCGGAGGGCTGCATGTTGCGGAAGCTACCCCGCAAGGCGGGCCCTTGTCAAGCAGGCGCAGGCCCTGCCCGGCCTAGCGCATGTGCTATACTGGCGCCGTCATCGCCTGCAGGACAGGTGCCGCCCATGGACGAACTGCAGCGCCCCTCGCCGCGTAACAAACCCGTCTCGCTCTTCGTGACCTGCATCGTCGATGCGCTTTACCCGCGCACCGGCGTGGCTGTCGTCGAGGTGCTCGAGCACCTGGGCCTGGCAGTGCGCTTTCCGCAGGCGCAGACCTGCTGCGGCCAGCCCGGCTTCAATTCCGGCTTTCATGACGATGCGCGCCGCGTCGCGCGCCAGTTTCTGCGCGCCTTCGCCGATGCCGAAGTGATCGTCACGCCCTCCGGCAGTTGCGCGGCCATGCTGCGCCACTATTACCCACAGCTCTTCGCCGAAGACCCCGTCTGGCACGAACGCGCCTGTCAGGCCGCCAGCATCACCTGGGAGTTCAGCGAGTTCCTCGTCGATGGCCTCGGCTGCTGCGACCTGGGCGCCCGCCTGAAGCCGACGCGCGCAGCCTTCCACGACGCCTGCCACGGGCTGCGCGGCCTGGGCCTGCAGGATCAGGCGCGCGCGCTGGCGCGCAACATCGAAGGCGTGACGCTGCAGGAGCTGGAGGGCGCGCAGCAGTGCTGCGGCTTCGGCGGCCTCTTCGCCATCAAGATGGCCGACATCAGCAACGCCATGCTGCAGGAGAAGATCCAGGCCATCACCAGCACGCCGGCCGACGTCTTCCTCACCGGCGACTGCAGCTGCCTGACGCACATCAACGGCGGCCTCGCCCGCCAGCGCCAGCCGCAACGGCTGCGTCATATCGCCGACCTGCTGGCCGAGGGCTTGCGGCCGGTAAACGCGACCGCGCTGTCTGCCAGCGCCCTGGACATGGAGGAAACCCCATGAAACGAATTCTGCTCACGCTGGTTCTGCTCCTGACCCTTGTCACCGCTGCGCAGGCGCAGGACAATCCCGGCACGTTGAGCGTGACCGGCCGCGGCAGCGCCACCGGCGCGCCCGATCTGGCGCTGGTGCGCCTCGGCGTACAGACCAGCGACGAGGACGTACTCGCCGCCTTCACGCGCAGCAACGACATCACCGCGCACATCATCGAGGCCCTGCTGGCGCTGGGTGTTGAGCGCAAGGACATCCAGACCAGCGGCCTCTCGCTGTATCAGGACCGGCCCTACGATCCCTACAGCGACATCGAGGATGGCACGATCATTTTCTGGGCGCAGAACTCGCTGAGTGTGACCCTGCGCGACATTTCGCTGGTCGGCGAGGCCCTGGGAGCCAGCGTGCAGGCCGGCGCCAACTCCATCGACGGCCTTTCCTACGGCATAACCGACCCCACGGCGCTTGAGGACAGCGCGCGTGAACTGGCGGTCGCCGACGCCCGCAATCGCGCCGAACACCTGGCCGCGCTCACCGGTACGCAACTGGGCCGTGTGCTCAACATCGACGAGTCATCCTATCAGCCGCGGCCACAGGCTGAGTTGCGTGCCTTCGCCGTGATGGCGGAATCGCTCGGCGGCGGCGCGAGCGTGGAAGAGGGTCAGCTGAGCGTGCGGGTAGAGCTGCGCATCACCTGGGAACTCGAGTAGCCGACCCCGGCGCGTTGCCTGCCTGATGTTCGCCACAGTTCCGGATCGCTCCGGCAAGGCGCCTGCGTGACGAGACAGCAAGTGGCGGCAGCGGCGCTGATGTGCCTGTTCGCCTGGGTCGTCTTTGCCACCCAGAGCGGCGGCACCGGCTTCTGGTACAAGTTTCACGGCGGCGTTTCCGTGCACGGCCTGGCGATCATGAGCCGGGCCACGCCCGCCAACGCCTTCGTGGGCAATTCGCGCACGCTCATTAATGCAGACGACAGCCTTCGCCCCGAGTACTTCGACCGCTACCCGGTATTTTTCAGCGCGCTGATGGGCGCGCTCATCAACCTGGCGGAGGACCTGCCAACCAGGGTGTTCATCGCGCGTCAAGTGATGAACGCCATCTTTGTGCTGACACTGCTTTTCGCCTGGCTGCTGCTGCTGCGCCTTGGCGGGCAGCGCCTGTTGGCGCTCGCCGTCATCGCCCTGGCCGGCTCCGGTTACTGGCTGCTCTATTACCGCGACATGATTCACTACGACCAGCCTGCATTACTGGGCATGCTGGTGCTGCTCCATACCATCGCGCGGGTAAAGCTGGAGCAGCGGGTGCGCTGGCGCTGGCTGACGGTCGCCACGCTGGTGGCCGTCAGTCTGGGCAGAAGCATTGCATCCTTAAGCGTGTTGGGCTTATGGGCAGCTTTCGAGGCGGTTGGCCTGCTGTGGCAGCGCGAACGGCCACTGCGACAGCGACTGCGCGCCATCCTCCTGCATGACGCGACGCGTATGTTGCTGATTGGCGTGGCCTGGATCGCGCTGATGCTGGGCTACAACATCAGCGTCGAGGCGCTGCGGCGCAACGTCCCCTTGCAGGGGACGAGCATCGTTGACAGCGTGCTGCGGCGGCAACCCCTGACGCAGGAGGGCGGCCTGGCTGAAAACACCCTCAATTACGTCTCCTCGTGGGTAGAGTTTGCGTCGGTGAGCGCGAAGCGTCTGCTGCGCTGGTTCGCCGCGCCGTGGTCCGCCAGCCGTGATTTTAACCCTGGCGCCCTGACCTGGCCGCTGCTCGCCCTGGCGCTGGCGACAATCCTGCTTCACAGCCTGCGCCAGGCGCCGGCGCGCCGGATGCTGCTGCTGCTGACGGCCCTCTCCGGGCCGGCGTGGATCATCTTCATGGCCAATCTCACGCTGCAGCACGATTACACGATGATGTACGGGCTGGGCTTCGCGCTCGTCTTCTGGCTGGCCGCGCTGGGCTGGCTGCGGCGCTTCCCGCGCGCGCTGCTCATCCTGCTGCTGCCAGCCGCCGGCCTGTTCGCGCTATCGAGCCAGGAGGTCTACAGCGCAAACGCCGCGACGGTTCAGGACGCCGCCAGCTACACGGAAGAATACGAGCGCGTCAGGCAGCAAATCGTCGGCAGGGGACGCCGGATTTACGACACTTTCCAGCCGCGTTATTGCCCCATACATCGGGACTGGTGTCACACGCTGGGCTTCTATCTGGGGGATAATTACATTGCCAGAAAGCTGGTGAACGCGGACTACCTGCTGTCAGACCGGCCCCTGTACCTCTCGCGCCCCTACCTGGCGCCGGACGACGAGGCAGGCCTGCGGCTGCTGTCGCGCTCGCTGACGCCGGAGAACAGCGTGGCACATCTTTTCGACACTGCGGATTTCGAGACGCGCTATCTGCCAACGAGCATCGCGGAGCCGCTGGACTTCGGCCACGAGCTGGCGCTGGGGGGCTGGCAGCTGCGTGACAGCGTACAGGTGCAAGCCTGTCAGCGCGTGATTGTCGAAAGCTGGTGGCAGGCGCTGCGCACGCCGCTGCCGAACTACAGCCTGCAGATCGCCATCATTGACAGCGCGGGCGAGGCCGTGGGCGGCAGCAACGCAGCGTTGGGCACGGTCAACAGCGGCGCCTGGAGCCAGGATGTCTGGTTCCTCGACGTGGCGCGCCTGCAATTGCCCTGTGACGCAGCGCCCGGCGACTACGCGCTGGTGCTCAGCGTCTACGACCCGAAGACGCTGAACGAGCGCGGGCCGCTGCCGCTGATGGGCGCGGATGGCAGCACCGGCGACGCCTGGCTCTACCTGAGCACGCTGTTTATCGAGTGAATGCGGGAGCCGCGGTCAGCGCGCCGCCCCCTTGATTTCCGCCAGAGTCGTGGCTTCGGCGCGCTGGCTGTAGAACTCGTCGAGCGGGTAGCAGCCGGAGACGAGGTTGTGGCGCGGCGCGGTGGTGCAATCGCTGAAGGTGCGGCAGAGCAGCTTGCGCTGCAGCGGGCGCCCGGCGAGCACATCGGCCGGCAGCTCCGGGCAGGCCAGCGCCATACGGCCGAGGCCGACGAAATCGACCATGCCCTGGGCGACGGCGGCCTGCGCGACCTGCGGCAGCCACTCCTGCAAGTAGGAATAGCCGGAGCCTGTGAAGAGGAGTTGCGGATGCGAGGCCTTGAGCTGCGCCGTGGCCTGCAGCTGACGCGCGACGCCCAGCAGCGGATCTTCGGGCGGCAGGTAGCCATCCGAGGGCGGGAAGAGCGCGGGGCGCTGGATGTGGGGCACGTAATAGGGGCTGCCGGCGGTGATGCAGACGAGCTGGATTCCCAGTTGAGTCAGGAGGTCGAGAAAGCGGTTTGGTTCAGCCAGTTTTGTTCCATCTGCTGTTCCATCTGCCGTTCCATCTGCCGTTCCACCCGTTCCACTTGCTGTTCCATCTGCGTCAAAAGCGCCAAAAAATTGTGGCCAGGAATCATCCGCGGGCCATTGCTCCGGCACGCCAACGCCGTCCGGGCCGGGCTTCCAGGGAAGCATGTCGAAGGCGCTGAGGCGCACGCCGACGCCGAGGCCGGGCGCTGCGGCGCGGATGCCGGCGACGATCTCGCGCAGGAAGCGGGTGCGGTTCTCGAAGCTGCCGCCGTAGCGCCCGGGGCGACGCCAGGCGCTGAGGAACTCGTGGCCGAGATAGCCGTGGCAGTGCTTGATATCGACCCAGGCGAAGCCGGCCTGCTGCGCCAGGCGCGCCGCCGTGACGAAATCCTCGATGAGGCGGGCGATCTCGTCGTCGTGGAAGAGGACGTCGTCGTCGTGGATGCCGAACTTCGCATCCAGCAGGGGATGGCGGTAGAGGGTGCGGGGCTGGAGGGGCGCGCCGGGATCGGGGCGGCAGAAGCGGCCGGAGTGGGTGAGCTGGAGGCCGACGCTCAGGTCGTCGGTGTTGCCGAAGCGTTGGCGGTGGGCCGCGACGAGGGTCTGGCGCAGGCCGGCGATGGCGGGCAGCGTGGCTTCGTTGAGCAGGAGCTGGTTGGGGTTGGCGCGGCCATCGTGGCGGACGGCGACGGCCTCGCCGCCCCAGATGAGCTTGGCGCCGCTGAGGCCGAAGCGCTGCCAGCGGCGGGCAGTGAGCGCCGAGGGCTGGCCGTCGAGTTCGCCGTCCCAGCCCTCCATGGGCAGGATGCACCAGCGGTTGCCTATGGGGCCGAGGTCGGTGTGGAGGGGCCGGGCGAGGGGCGACGCGGGCGCGGGGAGCAGCGTATCGTCGAGCGGCAGGTCGGCGCCGATGGCCTGGAGGTGGGCGCGGAACTGGTCGATGGTGCGCAGGCGCGCGACGCGGGTGATGCGCTCGGCGGGCATGGGCGGGCCTCGGGTGCGGGTGGGCGGTTAAGTGCGGGGGAGTATAGCGTGTGGGATGTACGCTTACTCAAGCGCCGGGGGCAGGTTGCGCACGATTTTGGTGGTCTCGACCGACACGTACGTCAGACGCTTCAGGTGGGCGACCAGTTCGGCGGGGTCGTCCGCGAACCAGGCGTTGGGGTCGCTGACGATGCCGCTTTCCTTGTCCGTGGTGACTTTCAGGCGGTCGATGGCCCATGCCAGCGGGGTGCGCCCGTTCACCACATAGTCTTGGGCCTCCGCCGGGATACCGCGCAGCGTCACCTGCGGGGTGACGTGCAGGATGGTGCGGTCCGGCTCCTTTCTTGTCCCGCCCCACTTCATCCCCTTGTTGTCGAGGCGGTAGGGGCTGGCCGCGTTTTCGCTGACCACCTCCTGCAGTTCGTATTCAGTGCAGGTCTCGTAGCCGAGGTGGAGCGCGGCAAGTTGTTCACCGGCCGAGCAAAATGCCTCAAAGTCGGGAGCGAAGGGAATGCGGGGCAGGTCCTTGGACAGGTCGTTGCGATACTTCTCACGGTAGTCCGGCGCATGGAGCAGGCCGTAGAGATAATTCCAGATATTGTCCTTCGTGATGGTCAGCGCGGGATAGTAACTGCGGAATTGTTGCAGCCCCCAATCAGTCAGGTTGTCCACGCGTCGGTAGCCGGGCACGGCGTCCGCATCGCCGCCCGCGTCATCCGGCAACAGGGTCGACTGGTCGCTGTCGCTGCGTTCGTAGCGGTAGCGCGCGAACCATTGGCCGCTAAGTCCGTAATCTGGCGTGACATTCACCATCAATGTGGAAAATGCGGCTTTTGCTCCTTTCCCCGGCACGCCGATGGCCATGTTTTGCGCATCCCGCGTGGGGAAGAAGTCGGGCATCTTGGTCCTTGAGTGCGTCAGTACGGGGTCAAAATAAAGAATCTGCTTGTGAAACAGGCGGTAGTGGCAAAGGCGAACTTGCTCCGGCAGGTAGACCAAGGGTTGGTTTCTGCGAAACCTGCTACGTTGATTATCACCCCACTTGAAGCGAACTGGTGCATCGTTGCGTACTGCATCCTCATAGCTGAGTTTCCCGGCTTCCACTTTCAGCCGCCGACTCTCGTAGAAGTCGATCATCCCTTGGACACGTTTGATTAGTTCCAAGTGGTCATAGGCATACAACCAAGAATCCTTGTTTGTTTGCGTTCCGGTGGAATACAGGTTGAAGAAAGCCATGCCACTCTGAGAGTGTTTCCGTTTCGACTCCATGCTGCCCAAGGGGAGATACGCCTGGAAGGCCGGGTCGCGCTGGTCCAGCCAGTCGTTGTGCTCATCCGGAACAATTATCTGCCAGTCCTCGACGCCGGTGATGGAGCCACGCTCCTCAAGCCAACCCAGTTTGACCTCGCGCGACAAATAGTCGCCGATATCACGGTAACGGATTTCGCAGGGGCCGGCGTGCTGCGCGTCACGCACCAGCACGAGGATGGTGATCGGCGCGCGCGAGCCGGAGCCGAAAACCTTGCCGCCTTCGCGTCGGGAGAGTTCGCCCTGCGTTCGCTGATTGCCGCGAAGATTGACGATGTAGACCTGGGAGAACTCCTCCATCAGACATGTGCGCAGGCCATCATCAGAATTGCCGTCGATGAAGGAACCGTTGGTCACGAAGGCGACCACGCCCTCGTTTCCGATCCGTTCGCTGGCCCAGCGCAGTGCCAGCTTGTAGCTGTCGTAAAGAACGCGTTTGTGGGGTGCCGTACTGCGCGCGGCGAAGGTCTCGGCGATGCGCACGTTCAGCTCCGGATACGTCACGTTTGGATTGTCATCCAATTCGTTGCGCTGGCCGGCGGACCAAGGCGGGTTGCCCACGATGACCGTTATGTCCTGCGCCTCTTGCCGTTGCACCCGCGCGCTGTTGACCGGCAGGGTCTCGTTAAAGTCGTTACCCAAACGCTTCCGCTCCTCCTCTTCCCGTTGCGCCTGCGCCCGCTCGAATTGCTGAAAGGTGTCGCTGAAGGCGATGCCCGCAAAAGGCTGGTAGGCCGCGTCCATGCCCAAGCGGCCGTGAAAGGTCTCCTCGATGTTGACGGCGGCGATGTAGTAGGCCAGCAGCACGATCTCGTTGGCGTGTAACTCGTTAGTGAACTTGCGAATCAGGTCCTCGTTTCGAATCAGGTCCGGGTTTTGCAGCAGGCGCAGGATGAAGGTGCCGGTGCCGGTGAAGGGGTCGAGGATGTGTACGTTCTCGTCAGTCAGCCGGCGTCCGAAGTGCGTCTGCAGGGCGTGGTCGGCGGACTTCAGGATGAAGTCAACTACCTCCACCGGCGTGTAGACGATGCCGAGCCGCTCCGCGTCCTTGCGCAGCGCGACCTTGAAGAAGCGTTCGTAAAGTTCCAGCAGCACCGTCTGGCGCGCCTCGGCATTGTCGAGGGCCTGGGCGCGGCGGCGCACGCTGTCGTAGAAGGGCTCGAGCTCGCGCAGTTCGTGCGTCAGGCCGGCGTTTTCGAGGTGGATGAGGATGCGGCTCATGGCCTGCGAGACCGGGTTGCGCTGCACGAAGTCATAGTCGCTAAAGAGCGCCTGGAAGACGGGCGCGGTGATGAGATGCTGGGCCAGCATGGCCACGGCGTCGGCCTGGCGCAGTTCCGGGTTCAGCGTGCGCTGCAGGTCGGCGAGGAAGCGGCGGAAGCGCTGGTCGAGCAGGGCGCGCGCCTCGCCGCTTACGCCGTCCTGTTCGTCCAGCAGGTCCGCGTCCAGCGCCTGCGAGTCGGCCAGCAGGTCGTCGATACGGCCGCGGATGGAGTCCGCGATGCCGGCGACGTCCTCGGCCCACTGCGGCCAGTACTTGCGGTCGCCGCACTTTTCGACGATGCGGGCGTAGATGTCGCCGGGCGGGATGTCCTGTAAATCCAGTTTCAGTTGCTCAAGGCCGGGCAGGTCGTCCGGGTCGTCCGGGTCGTCCCCGCCAGGAGGATGGACGATAATGTGTTCCGGCGGCTTGTCGTTGAGGTCCAGTGAATTGATTTCCAGATCCAGGCGCTCGTCGTGGCTGCGTAAAGCGCGCAACACACTCCAGACGACCTGGAAGGTCTTGTTGTCGTTGAGGGCCTGTTCGGGGTCCTGGCCGGGGCTGATGACGACTGGCAGGATGATGTAGCCCAGCTGTTTGCCGGGCGCCTTGCGCATGACGCGGCCCACGGCCTGCACCACGTCGACCTGCGACTTGCGCGGTTCCAGGAAGAGCACGGCGTCGAGGGCCGGCACGTCGACGCCCTCGCTCAGGCAGCGGGCATTGGTAAGCACGCGGCAAACTTCAGCGCCTGGGGCGTTAGCTTCGCGCAGCCAGGTCAGCTTCTTCTGACGGTCGAGCGAATGCTGCGTGCCGTCGACGTGCTGCACGTCCAGCGGCAGCAGGTTGGGATGATGCACGGCCGCCGTCCGCCGTCGGGAGTTTTCAATCAGTGTGCCCCAGTGCTCTTGAACCAGCTTCGAGCGCTTGATGGTGTTCATGAAGGCTATGGCGCGCAGCAGGGAGTTATGTCGGTCGCCGGTGAGGTTCCGGTCGGCGAGCATACCTGCGGGGTCCGCGAGCGCGTCCCAGCAACCGTGCAACTTCTCGACGTCTTCCAGAGGCAGGCCGGTCTCGCGGTCGACGGCATTCGGATTGTCGCGGGCTTCGGCCGGCTCGCGACGCTGGAGGATGACGACGCGGTAATCGCTAAGGTAGCCGCCCTCGACGGCATCCGCGAAGCTCATGCGGTAAAATTCCGGACCGTAGACGGCCTCGTCGTCCATTGAAAAGATTTCCAGTTTCCGCTGGTCCTCCTGCGCCTTCCTGCGGGTGGCTTCTGTGTAGATGCGCGGCGTTGCGGTGATGTAAAGGCGCTTGCGGGCGCGGATGCGTTGCGCGTCATGCACAAGCAGGAAAGGCGAGGTGGCGCGCTCCTCCTCCTTCACTTCCACGCCCGTGGTGCGATGCGCCTCGTCACAAATCACGAGGTCGAAAGGTGGCGCGCCGGCGACCTGCGCATCAGCCACCCGTTGCAGCGACTGGTAAGTGCAGAAAACCACGGTCAAGGCATTCGGCCGCGCCTGCTGCAGACCCGCCAGGATGCGTTCGGGGTCGGTCGTCACCGCGTGGTCCAGTTCCAGCAGGGAGACGTCCTCGTCTGTGCGGCCGACGCGCGTGTCGGAGCAAATGCCCTCAAAGTGCATGGGCAGGCTGTTTTGCTCGCTCCATTCACGCATCGTCTGCGCCATAAGCGCGATGGAGGGCACAAGGTAGAGCACGCGTCCGCCCACGCCGAGCTGCCGCTCCGCAATCCAGAGTGTGACCACGGTCTTGCCCGTGCCGCAGGGCAGGATCAGCTTGCCGCGGTCGTGGCGTTCGAAGCCCGCGAACACCGCGTCTATCGCCTCACTCTGAAAGGAATGCGGCGTGTAAGGCTCAGGCGGGTCTAGACGCAGGGACTCCGGGTCGTCGATGTGCTGCAGCCAGTCCACCCGCCAGGCATCCAGATCCGCCACGCCCAGCACGCGACAATGCTTGTGCCGCGAATTCGCTTCCAGTGTGCGCAGGGCATTGTCCCGCAGTTCGGCGCCGGTGTTGATCAGGATGCGCGACGTGAAGGGTTCCGGCCCGGAAGCCGACAAAAAGGAATCGATGGCGCTTTTGGGCACAGTCGCATTGGGCGCGTAAAATTTGCACTGGATGGCGCACAGGCCACCGTCAGGTTCTTCGGCCACCAGGTCGATGCCCAGGTCCCGCCCCGGTCGCTGCGGCCATTCATTCCAGAGCCAGACATTGGTAAAGCGTTGCCTGAAGTAGGAATGTTGCTGCAGGGCGCGCTTGATCAGTCGCTCAAAGCGGCGCCCCTTCTCATATTCACTGGTGGATTCGTTGCGAAGGCGGATTAGTGCATCATTAAGATTCGGCATAGGGTTGAGGTTACCACAGGGTAAACAGCATTTCGACAACCCGGTGCCGAAACTTTCTCTATTGATTGACTCCAGATTGGCCCAGAGTGGCGTCTTGATTGCGCTCGCTAGAGGCGCTGGAGGTGCTGGCCGCCGTCTATGTTGATGAGGGCGCCGGTGCTTAAGGGGAAGGCGCCCTCGGCGATGGCGACGCGGTCGATGGGGTCGTCGGGGGCGGGTTGTTCGAGCGGGTTGTCCATGCATGTCTCCAATCGCGTCCGGCGCGGCGAACGGGCGACTAATGCGCCCGGCAAAATTTGACAAGCGCGTGCAGCGGACGCCAGCATGAAACGATGCGGGTGCGCCCTATGCGGTTGTTATTGTGCTGGCCCGTACGTCAGATGACAGGCTGGCGTTATGCTTTAGAGTTAGTTTGGCTCCCAGGTGCGACCAGGTTTTATCGTCGGAGGAAGTCTTTCAGCCTTGCCCATAGTGACTTTCCGGGTTTGAGTACTTCTCCGCCTTGCGGCCCCTTCTCGATGGAGGGTTCCGACTGCCTGGCCGGCTCGTCCGGCTTTTGATCGTCACTTTTAACCATGTTTATTTTCCTCACAATAATAGACAGGGGTTTGCCCCCTGTCAGCGAGTTCATTTTACCTCAAGAGACAGTTTTTTGGAAGCCTGCCCCGTTTCGCTGCCAGGTCTTGACCCGGCCAATCACAGCAGGCGGTCTTGCTCGTCGCGTTCTTCGCGGGCGCGGGGGGCCTGGCGGAAGGTGCCGTGCAGCTACGCGACGCGGGTGATGCGCTCGGCGGGTGGTATGGCGTGGCCTCGGGTGCGGGTGGGTGGTTAAGTGCGGGGGAGTATAGCGTGTGGTATACGGGAGCAACTCCTTGTATCAGGGAATATCAGGTGATTCTGTGTCAGCGAGGCGGGTCGTTCAGTTCGCGAATTAGCTCGCCACCCACGAACTCCGCAATGTTCTGGTTGCAGCAGGCCATCGGCAAGGCCCAGATGACCATGTTTGAGTAATAGTCTTCTCCCCAAACCGGTAATCCGGTATCCGCGTCAATCATGCAGTACTGCTTCCATGGAGAGCGCGCCGTCAGCGCGACCGCTTCGTAGATCCGTCGGGCGATTTCCAGGCCGGTTTCACGCTGACCGTGGTAAATGAAGTTCATCGCGGCGCACAGGTTTTCGGCGACGAAGACCTGCCGCCCGTGTTCGTAGTTGGGCAGAATATGGCGATGGGCGTCGGGGTCGAGTTTCGAGACGTGGCGCGTACCATCCGGATTGACGCCGTTCACGAGACCGTGTTCGGTGGCGGCCATATTCAGGCGCTTGACGGCGCCCAGGGCGGACTGGATGTGCTCCGCCGGCAAAACGTCGGGCAAACCGGTGATATTGATACACCACTGCGCCATGAGTTGATTGCCGAGCGAGACATCACAGTCCGGTCCTTCGCCGCTGGTGTTAGCCGGATCGTGCCACAGGCGGTAATACTCGCCGGTCCAGAGTTTGTCCTGGCAGGCGGCTTTCCCGCGTTCCAGCCAATCCGCGCATTCAGCGGCAAAGTCATCGTCATTCATCAGCGCGGCCATGGCATGGCCACAGGAGAGGGTGGCGAGCCAGGTGCCGGCGACGTAAGCGGACGTGCCATACCAGGGCCAGATATCGTAGAACTGATTCGCCGACGACAATTCGCCGAGTGGCGCGTGCGACTGCTCATTGACCAGGCCATCATCATCATCATCAAGCGAGAATTGATAGCGAATCGCGCGTTTGGCGGAATCGTAGAAATGCGCCAGCTGGTCGCGGTCCGCGGTGCGCAGGTAGAGGCGATAAATCATCTGGGCATACTGGCCGGGGTTCAGCGGATGCTGGCAATGATAACGCGGGTCGCGCATGGCGCTTTCCATGCCATAGGAAAAGGGAATCTCGCCATCGGATATCTGGTAGTGCCTGAACGCGTCGAGCGTCGTCCGCTCCAGTTCCGGGAAGAAAAACAGGATCGGCAGGTGGCCGTGCATGCGGCAGACCATGGTCTCGGTGATGGGACAGCCGGTGTGGCTTTCGTTATGGGTGAACCAGCCGATCGACTCCCACCATTCGTCTTTTCGTGTTTTGGCGATCCAGACGGTATTTTTGGACAGGCTGTAAAGGCTCTGCACCAGCCCGTCGCGCAGCCAGTTTGGCAGATCCGTGGCGTAGATGGCGTTCTGCCAGGCCAATACGCCGCCCAGCAATGAATCAAAGCGCCCCAGCGCATCTTCGGCGGCCGCGGCCGCACTCTCGTAGCGCAGGCTGTACTGGTTGATACGGGGTTCACGGCCGCTGTCGCGCCAGCAGGGTGAATGCCAGGCAAAGACAAGGCGAACGCGGGATGATCCATTGGCCGCTATCGTGCGCGCGATGCACCCTGTGAGCTGCCCGTCAGTATTCACGACATTGACGTCCTCACCCGTCAGCGCAACATCATGCGGACCACGCTCATAAGTCGGGCTGCCGGAGGCATTTGGTGGTTCGACTAGCAGCTCAAGGTCCAGGGCTTCGGCGCGGTTATTGCGTATTTCAATTTCAAATAATGCGGCGGGGATATTGCTGTCGACGCTGTTGCCCAGGATTAGCGGAGAAAACGCCCGTATGCCGAGTTCAAGACCCTTCGCTTCAAAGCGACAGACCAGGTCGGCGACGGGATGATGCCCCCAGTACGCGATGTCCGCGGTTGAGAGCGGCAGGCTTTCAGCGCCCGATATCCTGACGGTCAGCCATTCGGAGAAGTCCGCGCGGGGTGGCACGACGTCGTTGAAGATCGAGCAGTGGCCGATTAGTCCGGAGCCTTCCAGCGTGAAGTAACCGGTGCCGAGCCCGCCGAGCGGGATACCGCCGTCCAGGCGGTGACCATCATAGACGCAACCGGGCACCGGCTCGGGGAAGCCGTCGGCCTGGATCTCCGTCCACTGGTTCCTGGGCAGGTCGGCATTAAAGGGCCAGTTCGACATTTCAGTTTTCCTCGTTCAATTCAACTGGCGAGGGCGGATATGACCAGAGTCAACGCCATCGTCGGTATCGAATAGCTAAAGTTGATTTCAGTCGAGATCCATTGTTGCCATTACGCCGATGTGATCAGAAAGCAGCAGACTACCATCATTAATCGGCTCCGTATTGACCAGTGAGACGCTGACCACCCTGTCAAGGCTGACGCGCTGCGTAAAATGACCATCGATGCGTTCGGCGAGCGGCCGGTCAAGGCGCCAGGGAGAAGTGTATCCGGTCTCGCTTCCGTTTTTCGCGGTCCATAGATCAACATAGCCGTGTCTTGCAAGCGGCGCCAAGTAATCTGGCTGTGTATCAAGATTGATGTTGAAGTCACCGGTCAAAATGTGCTGGCAGCCGGCAAATTGCTCGCGCCGCATGAAGTCCAGGCAAGACTTGATACCGGTTTCTTTCTGCCCGCTGCTCAAAAACAGGTGGGTATTGAAAACAGTCAGGGAATGACGCGATGGAGTTTTCACCGTCATATACTGCACAATGCGCATCCAGCAATTGCGCGTCTCACGCTCCCGCGCAATATCGACCTTGCCTGTGTCCAGCACGGGCAGGCGAGAAAACATCGCCAGTCCCTGCGGCGCAGGCGTTACGGACCCGTCATCGCTCGGTGCATAGCAGGCAATCGGAAAGCGACTAAAGCTGTGCGACTTTAGATACTCGAAGTGGTCGGGCGCCGACTCCTGGATACAGACAATATCGACTTCCAGATCGTCCATGTTGCGCCCGATCGCATCCGCGCGTTCTTGCCACCGGCTGTTCTTGCCCCAGATATTCTGAGTGACGATTCGCAACATTAGCATTTCTTTCTACAATCGTAAATCTCGCTTATTCTTCCAATCGACCGTTTTGCCCGCACGGAAAGGCTAGTGCGCGATCGTCGGGAGGGTCGCAGGTATGAGCGCTGGCGATCAGTTTATTTGTGCCGCGTTAAGGCAAAGCCCTGCAAAAACTGCTTTTGCATCAACACGAAGATGATGATCGGCGGAATACTCGCGATAACCGCGCCCAGCATGATCGGACCGTAAGTGCGCCCTACTTCCAGGCCATCGTCCAGCGTGCTTAGCCCAACCTGAATCACTTGCAAATCCGGGTTGGTGACGATCAGCAGGGGCCACAGATAGCTGTTCCAGGCGCCGATGAACATAATGACCACCAGCGCGGTTACGGTGTTTCGGCTGAGCGGCAACAGGACGCGAAACAAGAATTGCAGGGGATTCGCGCCATCCAACTGCGCCGCTTCGGATAGTTCGGGTGTAATACTGGCGAAATGCTGCCGAAACAGGAATACGCCGGTAGGGCTTGCCACAGCTGGCACAACCAGGGCAGTCCAGGTGTTGCCCCAGCCCAACTCCAAAGCGACCAAACGGAACAGAGCAATTATGGTTACCTCACCCGGCACCATCAGCGCGGCAAGGATAAAACCAAATACAAGCGACTTGCCGGGGAAGCGGAAGTAGACCAGCGCCATGCCACTGAAGATCGACAGGACAACTTTGCCGAGGGTGACCATGGTTGCCACAGCAAATGTATTGAACATCAGTCGCGCAATGTGGCGATCCAGCACCGCTTCCAGATTGAAGTTGAAAGAGTCGCCTGGAATCAACTGCAGTCTGAACATCTGGGCATTGTTCTGCGTGCTGACCAAAGCCGCGTAAAACAGCGGAAAGCCCATGAACAACACAGCGATCCACAAGAGGATATGGATATACCAGCGCTTGGCGGAGAGTTGCTCGCGGAGAACGCGAAAGAGTGGCGGCGGTCTATCAGCCGAGGTTCTGTGAGTGACGGCAGTCATCTCAGTCTGCCCCGTAGGTGACGCGCCGACCCATAACACGAAACTGCATGTACGTGAGGCCGATCACCACAACGAACAAGACGATGGATTGCGCCGCCGCTTTTCCTATATCGCGGCTCTCTACACCGACCCGAATGACATCGACGACCAGGTTTGTCGTCGCGTTCACGGGTCCGCCCTCCGTCAGGTTGTCAATAACGCCATAAAGATCGAAAAAGCTGTAATTCAGATTGAGAAACACGACGAAGAAGATGTAGGGGGAAATCATCGGAATGGTCACATAGAGGAAGCGCTTCCAGGCATTTGCGCCATCGATCGAAGCCGCCTCCATCAGTACCCTCGGCACGGCCTGCAAAGCCGCGACATATATCAGGACGTTGAATCCGAGCTTGTTCCAGGCAGCCGCCGCCACTACCGAAAAGCGCGCCCACCAGGGATCGGACAGAAACGGTATGGGTTCGAAACCCAAGAAGCGTAAACTCTGATTCAAGAATCCCGATCCGCCACCGCCCAGCAGCACAGCGAAAACAACGCCGACCACCACACCAGATATGGCGTACGGCCAGATCATCAGCGTGCGATAGATTGACGCGCCCCGAATCTTTTGTGACGCCAGCAGGGCGATAGCAATACCCAGCGCATTGGCAAGAAATACAATGAACACCGAGAAGAAGACGCTATTGCCGAAGACCGCCAGATAACGCGCGTTTTCCGCATGCCAGATGAAGCCATCGCTCAAGATGTAGTAGTGGGCATCTTGCAAGCGGCTGGTAATCAGACTGGCGAAATTATCCAGACAAATAAAGATCGTATTCGCGACCCCACGCCGCGCTAACTGTGTACCCAGGAAGAAGTTCTGCGCCGCTGGAAGATAGGTAAAAACGGCGAGCCCGACGATGGTAGGCGCCAGGAATATCCAGGGTGAGAAATCGTAGCCGACGAAGGTGCCCGGAGCTGTGTCCACCTTCCATACTGTATCACTGCGCGCCAGCCAGTTACGACGCAGCATGATGATCGCCAGGGCGAACCCCCATGCGACAACAATGACAAGCAGGAATCCGATAAGCGCGACGGCGTTGACCGTGACCGTCCGGCCCAGAACGCTGAGCTTGAAGAACATATGGTTCTCTGGATCGAGGACACAGTACTGTAAGGGGATCATGGTCGCCAGGCTGCCGAGGAGCCCGGCAATAGCGCCCAGCGCCATGCCGCCCAGCAATCCGCTCCCGCTGCGTCTCAAGAGCGCGCCGACGACTAGCGCGCCAAGGGCGGACGCGAGACAGGTGAAGAGGAATGCGGACACCGTCCTGGCTACTCCCTGGAGCCGCTCAGCCAATTCGCTCGAAGACAGCGAAGCCGCAGGGCGCGTTCACACAGTTCATCGTATGAGCAACGCCATGCGCGAGCTCTGTTGAACAAGATGCGGTGGGGGACGGGGCGATCGCCCCATCCCATTGAATCACCGCCTTATGGGCTATTCCTCACAAGGCACGAGCAGGTTGTATTCTTCGATGAGCAAGTCCGCCTCCGCCTTTAAGCGATCGAGCGACTCCTGTATATCGGCATCGTTGCGGAGGATGTTTTGAAAGACTTCCCGATACATCTGGTAGACCTGGGCAAAGCTGCCGAAGATCGCGCCAGCGGTTTGCGGGACCCGGGCGGATTCCGCCAATTGGTGGTTAGCAACGGCAAAGGTCGGGTTTTCATCGAACCAGCCTTCCGCTTCCAGGTAGTCAAACCCGGACTGCGTAACGGGGATGTACCCGGTTGACTTGTGCCAGGCGGCCATGTTCTCAGGTTCCAGCAGAAACATCAGGAAGGTCAAGGCGCCTTCTTCAACTTCCGGCTCGAGGCCGTCCGTCAAAAGGATCATCCCGCCACCGACCGTGTTGCCGACGTAATCCACATCCGGATTGAAGGGCATGCGATCCGCGCCCACGGCGAAGCCGTTTCCTTCACCGATTTCCACTCGTCCGCGGGCAGCGGCGCTGGATGTCATATGCATTGCCAATTTGCCGTTTGCCCAGGTGATATCATATTCGGACCTGCCGTAATCGACCCAAAAGCCGGCGTCCTCGAGGCTCTTGTGCCAAGCCAGGTAATCTACCGCCTCCTGACTGTTAAACAGTACCTCGGTGACACAGCCGCCGCGACCATTCTCGTTGTTCGCCATAAAGGCGCCCTGCATCGCCAGGGCGTTTTCAAAGTACCAGCCACTGGCGCCGAAATTGATGCAGTCCACATCATCAAAGCTGTCAACGATGAGGGCGCAGGCTTCATGGACTTCCGCCCAGGTTGAGGGGATGGCGGCGAAATCGTTGACAGCTTCGGCCACGCCGGCTTCCACAAGCAGATCCATGTTGGCAAAGACGATCGGCGTCGAGGCATTCCACGGCAATTCGTAGTACTTGCCATCCAGCTGATAGAAGATCGCAGCGGGACCGACAATCTCGTCGAGCCGCACGGGTATGCCATTGATTTCGGTCCGGTCGCCAATGGCTTCGTGGAGGGGCTTGAAGAATCCGGTATCACGCGGCGCCTGCGTGTTGCTTGAAGTCCCTTGTAGAAGCTCGGGCGGATCGCCTTGTTCCTGCGCAAGAATGTAAATCTCATAAGCGTGGTTGTAATTGTCCATCACACGCAGTTCCAGATCGTACTGCGGGAAGGCGGCTTCAAAGGCGGGTTCCACCACATCGGGCAACCAGGTGACGTTGCCCCAACGGTGCCAGAAGCGGACTGTGGTACGGTCGTCATCCTGTGCCAATATCGGCCCGAAGGCTGTGAAGAGAAACGCGAATACGAGAAGTAGCGACAGTTTCTTAAACATCAGCTTGCCTTTCATTTCTGAACTTCCATCGGGGTAGAGAATACCGCCTTCTTTACACAGGCGCGCCTTCCTGCCCACCTGGAAGTGGTGAACAAGCGGCTTGCGCCAGCGGCGCTGACAGCAGCGGAAACAGTATGATGAATAATCTCAGCCAGCGGGAAGGGCAGTAAGGGCGTTGCAGACTAGCGGGATTGCAATTAAGCGTTAAGGCGGGGGGGGGTAAGATTTGATGTCATAATTGTGGCCATCCGATACCCAATCCATGTGAGCGAGTGTACCATGTCTTTTCCTGGCTGCAAAAGATTGGCGGGATCAGAACCGAGAATGTGGGCGACTCATAAGAGTCGCCCCTTCACTATTACGCGGCGGGGTCCTCCTGGCACGTTATACGATTAGATGCTCAGGCCTCCGGCCAGGCCATCCATGAAACGTCTGGAGGTGAAGCCGAAGATAATGATGAGCGGAAGCGACGCGAGGACATAGCCGGCGAATGTGATGCCGTAGTCCGTCTGCCAGGGACCTGCGTACCCCAGTACCGCGATGGCAACGGGATGGTTCTCGGCCGTGCTGATGGCGATCAGGGGCCAGAGTAAATCGTTCCAGGTGAAAAGCAGATTCACGATGGCGAGCGTGCTGAACGCGGGAATCGCCAACGGCACAGCGATACGAAGGAGCAGCGCCAATTCATTGGCGCCATCCAGCCGCGCCGCCTCGAAGAGCTCCTGCGGCAGCGTCTCGAAAAACGTACGCATCAGGAAGATGCCGACGATGACTTCAAGGGCTGTCCAGGGCAGCACGACGCTCTGCAGCGTATCATTCCAGTTCAGGTCAACAATGAGGCTGAACATCGGAATCATCAGCAAAATGCCCGGAATCATGATCAGCGCCAGAATCGAGAAGAAGAGGATCTGCTTGCCCGGAAAGCGATAGCGGGCGAAGGCGTAACCGGCGAGAGCGGATATGACCAGCGTCAACACCATCGTCGGTATGGAATAGCTGAAGCTGTTGAGAATCGCCCGGCCGATTGTGCGCCAGGCGGCAGTGTAGTTTTCCAGATGCAGTGGGATGGTTGGCAGCCAGAATTCCGTGAAGAACTGAGGATTGCTCTTGAATGAACTGATGATTGTGAAGACGAAGGGAACGTAGGTCACGATGGCGAGGACCGCCAGGGCGGCTTCAAGGGGCCAGTCGCGGTACCAGGCTTTAGACTGCGACATCGTAGGCTCTCCGATATCGTATTCGCAGGATAATGATGCTGAAGACCAGGGTCATCAGCATCAGCACCGTGCCAATGGCCGTGGCATAGCCTTGCTCGCCATAAAAAAAGCCTTGCTGATACAAATAGAAGGCCGGCGACATGGTCGAATTAGCCGGGCCTCCCTGTGTTAACACGAACATCGACGAGAATTCCTGCATGCCCGAATTCATGCTCAAGATAGCAATGAGCGCCAGCGGACCGCGAATCGCCGGCAGATCAATGGCGAAGACCCGGCGCAAGCGGCTGCAGCCATCGATGAGCGCGGCATCCTTCACCTCGCCTGAAAGATTCTGCAAGGCGGCCAGGAAAACCAGAAAACCAAATCCCGCTATGGCTGGAAATCCAATGAAGATCAGCGCCAGCAGGGCGGAATCGGGACGCCCCAGCCAGGGGTAGGCGCGCGCCATCGCGCCGATGCCCACCAGGAATTCATTCAGCAGACCCTGACGGCCCGCGTAGACCTGCTGCCAGATCATCAGATTGACCGTGACGGGGATCACCATCGGGATGGTGAAGAGTACACGCCAAAAAGTGCGCCGGCGGGGGCTGGCCAGGTTGTAGACCAGCTCGGCGCCGATGAACGCCATCACCAGCGTTAAAGAGGTGCGCCCCACCATGAATTTCAGGATATTGGAGACGGATTTCGAAAAGACCGGATCGTCAATCAGGGTGCGATAATTTTGCAGGCCGACAAATTCCCCGGGCCGGGGAATCTCCCAGATCGTGAATGAATGATAGATGGCCGAAAGTGTCGGATAATAGCGGAAGACGATCAGCAGCAGCAGCGCCGGAACCAGAAACAGGAAGGGCACATAAAGCGGCACCAGGCCCGATCTTGAACCCCGACGCTGCGAAGCCGTCCCGGGACCGGCTCTGGCGCTGGCTGGCCGCTTCGATTCGCGTGTCATCAGGCATATCCTCGCAAGTGAGAACCGGGGCCGACTGCCCGACCCCGGCTCGTGTTTCACTGGCGTCAGGCGCCAAAGAGGGTTCTATACCCGCCTATGGACACCACTCGAAGCCATTGTTTTCACAAACTGCCATGGCGCCTTTCATCCAGGAATCCTGCAGCAGTTGCCTGGTGGCTGCTTCATCGGTCTCGCCCAGCAAGTAACCTTGCATGATCTGTGACCATTCATCACCGTGCACGGCGGTCAGGCGGCCATTGGGGTCGGTAAACAGGCGATCGGGCAAGGCGAGGATGGCCTCAAAGTCCTGCAAGACGGGACTCGCTTCGGTGCCAGCCACGGTGGTGAGAAAGCCAGCGGTCTCGTTAGCCACTGGTCCGAAGTTTTGCGGGGCGGACATCCACATCAGCCAGTCAACGGCAAGTTCCAGATTGCCAGCCTCGGCGGTGGAATTGGGAACGCCATATTGCGCGGCTGCGCTGGGACCGCCGGTGCTATAGGTCGTGCCCGGCGCGCCAGCGAAGTCGTCTTCGCTGAAGGGCGGCAGATACATGATTCCCCATTCAAAGGCGTTGTCAAGGAGCGATGGAGTGGTCCAGGTGCCTGCCCAAACGACGGCAAGTTCTTCGCTCAACCACAGACGCATGAGGTCATCCAGGCTGGTCATGCCGCCGATATAGTCAATTGGCAGGATTTCGCTGAATTCCCGGGAGATGCGCAGGAAGTTATCCATGCGCGCATCGGTCGCGTCCAGCGTCCCGTCAATGATCGCCCTGGCGATTTCTTCGGTATTGAGTATGCGCCAACCGGGAAACTCCAAAGTCGCTTCCGGATCGTAGAACTTGTCCATTTGGAGCTCCGCTGCCATGTCGGCCCAGACGGCGCTCAAAAAGACGCTATCTGCCCAGTACCAGTTGGACCAGCCAGAACCAGCGAAAAATGTCCCGAGCGCGTCCACACCGAGGGTATCCTGAATGTGATGCATATCGGCAATGAACCCGGACCAACTCGTCCAGTCCGCTTCCACGCCGGCTTCTTCGAACATTGCGACATTGTAGAACATCGCCGATTCTACCCAGTCCAGCGAGACCTGGTAGTGGTGCCCGTCAGGCGCGCGCGAAATACTCATCCCCACGTCGTAGAGGGAATCCAGCCAGCGTTCGTGGCCCGGGACGCCCTCGGCAATGTAGGGGTTCGGCATTTCGAGGAATTCGTTCAGAGAGACCCACCAGTTGCCGCCTTCGAGATTGCGCCGGAACCAGTGATCAAAGGTGATATCCGGCGCGTCACCGGCCGCCATGCGCGCGGCTATCCAGGCCGGCGAACCCGTTTCGGGGAAATCGGGCACGAGGTTGATGGTGGCGTCGGGATTCATTTCCATGTACTCCGCCGCGATGGATTCCACTATGGCAGCGGCGTCCGGGAATTGCACGGGTCGGTAATACCAGCGCAGCAGGACGTCGATCTCACCTGCAGTACCGCTATCCTGTGCCAATACGGGTGCGAATGCGGCAAAGAGCAGGGTGAATACAAGAACTGGTAACAATTTCCTGAACATTTCGTTACCTCTCAATTACTATATGAATCAGGTCAGGGTGGTTATACCCCCCCCCATGCTTTACCAGCAAATACCTCCAGTTGTATTTTGCAGATGACAACAGCTTCAACAAGAAATCATCCTCTTGCCATGCAGCTGCCTGCCTGGCGTTTGCAGAATTAGTCTGAACTCGTCTTGCCTGCCAGGGCCTTGCTGGCATAGCGCTCGCGGTTGGTCAACTGAATCGTCACGCCGCCATCCAGGCGGTGACCGTCATAGACTCAGCCGGGCACCGGCCCGGGGAAGCCGTCGGCGCGGATCTCACTCCATTGGTTTTTGGGGGCGTCGGAGTTAAAGGGGAAAACGGCCATGCCTGATTCTCCTGTGCCGAATCGGATGCCGGTAGTTGGACGACCTAGATACTCAAGCCGCCTGATAAACCATCCATAAAGCGTCTGGAGGTAAAGGTGAAAATAATGATCAGCGGCAGCGACGCGATGACATAGCTGGCGAATGTGATGGCATGGTCGCTTGCATGCTCCAGGGCGGCGCCAATGGTCGCGAAATCTGCCGGGACGCTGATGAGGATCCGGCTAATAGCGCTTGCCGAATTGGAGAGCATCAGCGCAAGAAGTGTAAGCAAGATTAAGTGCCAGGAATAGAAAGTAATCCCGGCTCGCACGGGAAGGAGTGGCGCTCGTCTGCTCAATTTATGCCAAGGGGAGCCGTGCCGGGAAGCTGCCATGCCATCAACCCTGGATTAACCTTTTACTGCCCCGGCGGTCACTCCGTGCACGAAATAGCGCTGTAAAGAGAAGAAGATGATCAATGGCACGATCATCGAAATAAAGGCGCCGGCCGCCAGCAGATTCCACTGAGAGCCATATTGACCAAGCAATTCTCGTATGCCGGCGGTTAGGGGCATCATTTTGGAGTCCTGCAAGAAAATCAGCGCATTCAACAAATCGTTCCAGACCCAAACAAACTGGAATATCGCCAGCGATGCCAGCGCCGGCGTCGAGAGCGGCAGCACGATGCGAAAGAATATCATCAATTCGGAAGCCCCGTCTACGCGAGCCGAATCGAAAACTTCACCCGGTAAGTCCGCAAAGAAGTTGTAGAGCAGAAATATTGCAAAGGGTGTGCCATAGGCGGTATGCGCCAGCCAGATTCCGGGCCAGGTTCCAGCCAATCCGAAGATATTATATATGCGTAACACCGGCACCCAGGTTGTCTGCAGCGGGATGATCAGCAGCGCAATGATCGTCAAATACAGAGTATTGCGAAACGGGAAGTGCATCCAGGCAAAGCCATAAGCAGCCAATGCCGCAAAGAAAATCGGCAAGAAGGTTGAAGGAACGGTGATAATGAGGGTATTCACGAAATTCTGGGTGATCCCCGGCGGCGCTAACTGACTGTTGCGCATGACTTCATCATAGTTGTTCAGGTTCAGGCGACCGAGCTCATCGAAAACCGTCCACCAGCCGGAAGTGGCAATGTCCGCCGGCGAGCGGAAGGATGTTATGAGTATGCCGAAAGAGGGGGTCAGCCACAGCACTGCCAGAAAAATCAGCAATACGTGAAGGGGACCGCGCCGCGTCAAGGCGATAAACGTTTGCGCCCATGATGGTATCGGCACAGTTTTCGCTGGCGCTTGCTTGTAAGCTGATTGGGGAGCGGTCATGACAAGCTGCCCCGAACCTGGCGTATTTGATAGATGATCGCAGGCGTCACCAGTATGAACAGAATAACGGCCACCGCGCTGCCATAACCCACTCGGTTATTGCCAAATATTTCCAGCCAAACGGTGAACCCGATCACACGGGTCGCGCCACGCGGTCCGCCTTCTGTCATGACCAGAATCAGATCAACCATCTTCAAAGTATTGATCGTCAGCATGATGGTGACGAAGGTCAAAGGGCGCGTCATCATGGGAAGGCTCACGCGCCAGAAGACCTGCCATGCGTTGCCGCCATCGACTTTCGCCGCTTCCAGAATTTCCCGCGGCAAACCCTTGTACGCCGCCGAAAGCACCACAGTCGGAAGCCCGGCGGAAATCCATGTCGCCGCCAGAATGATGGCGATGTTCGCCAACTCCTTTCGTCCCAGCCAGGCAATTGGATCCATTTGCGGAAGCACAGATGTCATCGCCGCATTTAGAACGCCCTTGGTTAAATCGGGACTATAGACAAAAATGAAGATCACCGAAGCTGCGGTGGAAGAAATCACCATCGGCAGAAAAATAATCGATTTGATTGTCGCTTCATAACGGACGCGGTCGGACAATATAGCTATGAGCAAGCCTATACCAACAGTTAAGGAGGGAAAGACCAACACCCACAGGGCTGTGTTGGGCAGCACCCCGGATGGCGGCCACTGATTCAAGTGCAGGAAAGTCTTGTCAGCTGTCAGCAGGCGTTCGAAGTTCGCAAGCCCAACAAGCTCCCTGCCCGGATTCAGCATGGTGCCTTTGGTAAAACTGAAATAGATGGTCTGAAGAGTTGGGTAAACCAGGAAAACCACGAGTATGAACAGCGCAGGACCTACAAAGAGCAAGGGCAGCCATTTGCTGTGTCTGCCAGTCATTACCTTAGTTAGCCTCCTTGTTGAACGCTGCACCCAGCACTTCGCCTATTGCGTCTGAGCCGCTTGATTTTGCTTCTCTGCTCTGCTAACGCTGGGCAACCGGACAGTCTGACCTGCCGCCCTGTGGGAGGAAACCGCTAAAGCCCGCTCGCTGGTAGCGTAATGAACACCGTACGCTCACAAAGATTATGACATTTCACTTTGTGCAGGCTTCAGCTTCAACGAAATTGGCAAAGCCCGACGAATGATCCGTACCGGCTTCCAAAGCCGATGAAGCCACCGCTGCAAACGACAGTTGTGAAAAGACGCGGACAACTGAGTTAGCTTGCCCGCGTCACAGAAGCTGTCAGATTGCGCTAATAAGCGGCATCGGCAGCGTCTTCAAGGGTTTCCAGAATTTCCATCATGCTATCGGGATCCGCCAGGTAGTCTTGCAAGGCGATAAACATGGCATCGCCACCGACGGCGCCCGGCGCCAGATCCGAACCATCAAAGACGAAGACATCGGTCGCGCCAATCTGCTGCGCTTCTTTGGCTTTGCAGGCATCGTAGGATTCAAGTGGCACACCCGTATTAGGCGAAAGAATCGCGCCCTGTTCGGCGGTCGCCCAAATCGTTGCCGATTCCGGGCTGGCCAGCCAGTGCATCATGGCGCGGACTTCGGGTCTGTCATTGAAGACCATCATGACATCGCCACCGCCCATCAAGGTATCGCCGTGCATATCTCCGGGTTCAGGGAAATCGAACCAATCGAAATCCTCACCACAGATCAAGTCGGGGAAAGTCTCGGAGATGATGCCACCGACGAAACTACCGGAGAGGAACAATTCCCCAGCCGGGTCTTCCGGGCGGAAGGCGGCATCAATGCCGGAGCGCAAATCAGTGGACAGCGCGCCGTCGACACCGCCGCTGATTCTTTCATCCGCGGGATCAAAGATTTGGCGGAAGAGTTCGAGCGTCTCGACAACGGTCGGATCTGTCCACTCGACTGTGTGGGTGACAAATAGACCCTGATACATTTCAGAACCGGCAACGCTGACATAGAGGGTTTCGAACCAATCCGTCAGGACCCAGGCCGAGCCCGCCGTTACCATGAAGGGCACTTGCCCGTTGGCGACGTAGGCATCTCCCAGCGCGATAAGTTCCTCGTATGTGGTAGGAACTTCCATACCCAGCGCAGCCAGCGAAGCCGGCTTGTACCAGAAGGTGCCCTTGGAAGAAACCTTGACCATCAAGCCGTAAAGTTCCCCATCAACCGTACCGATCTCGAGGATGCTGTTCGGCGTATTAGCCAGTACCTCGTCTGACAAGAAGGGATCATCGCCGCCACTCAGCGGAATCAGCGCGCCGTCGCGGGCGAAGCTGGCGGTTACGCCGGGACGCGGCATTTGGGCGATATCGGGGGCATTGCCAGCCGCCACCAGCGGACCCAGATCCACCTCAATTGATGACAGGCTGAGAATTTCATAATCGATGCCAGAGCCTTCCAGCACCTCGACGAATGCGGCGAGTTCGGCGCCGCCCCAGCCGGTCGCGATTTTGACTGGCTCCTGTGCGGCTGTCGGCACAGCAAGGAGCGCCACGAATGCAAGCACTATAAGGATGCGGACAAGATGTTTTGCTTTAACCATGATCTTTTCTCCCAGAATTATCTGACTTTACTTTCTAAGCGAAGGTGTTGCACTACGCCTACAATGAGGCGCGTTCATGTGTAGTATACCAACTTTTCCTTGTCTTGACGATAAATCGCTGCTCTGTGGCTTGCGTGTGGGGATGTGTATATGTTTGGCCACCGAGGGCACCGAGGGAGATTTAACCACAAAGACACGAAGGGCACGAAGGGCACTAAGGCGCAATCTGTAAGGCTTGTCCGATAAAGCAGGAATTGAGAGAAGGTGCTAAATATGAGGAAGTGTCCTCTACCACAAAGGAGCTTACTCATGGATTTAGACACCTTCGTGACAGTATTGTGCTGCTTAATTATGGACGATGCAAATGTCGAAACTCAGATCCAACCGAGGCAATAACTGAACCCCCGCGACGAAATCAGGGCGCAGGCAAAACTCGATATCCGGCTCGAATTGAATGATGCGCCGGATGCCCTTGATGCGCGGGTTAGCGGACAGTTTTTCCAGCGCCGGCCGGGCGCCGTCGCCGAGTTCCAGCGGCGCCCATGGCACGATGCCACCCAGGCGACTGTCCTGATCAGCGAGGCTGTCCACCCAGTCCGCTTCTTCCATGAAAAGATCGAAATCCACCTCCGCCTGCAGGGACACCATTTTCTCAACAGCGACCGGCCCGCAAGCTCGATCATAGTCTTCCAGCAAACAAGGCTTGTTCAGCAGCGGAATGTCATCCAGCCAGGGATAGCGTAAAAGCTGTGGATGCCAAACATGGAGATGCGTATCAACCAGCGGAAAATCCGGCATGATTTCACTCGCTCTCTGCAACCTTTGCAAATGCTGGCCGCCGTCGACGTTGATGATAGCGTCAGTCATGCGGGGTCGGCACCCTGAAGGGCATGTCCCACCTGGGGCCTGAGGATGGTGATGCGGTCGGCCGGGGGCATTGGGCAATCCTTGTAGTTCGGCTGGTCAGGGCGCGAGTATAGCATGGGTGGTGAGGTTGTCGGCGTCGCGCCAGCGCCGGCTGTTGTTGCTCGGGTCAGTTGACAACAGAACAAATGTTCTGTATATTGACCTCATGTTGTTCTCTGCCTGTCTGACGGGGGAAGCGACGTGAGAATCGCCTGCGTACTCATCGCTCACCTGAGGGTCAAGGTAGCGCTGCATGGGCAGCCGCTGCTTAAGGGCCGGCCTGTCGTCATCATCGACCGCTCTGGAAGAACACCGGTGGTGGTCGACTATTCCGCGGCGGCCACCGGCGTGGCTGCGGGCATGACGCTGGAGCAGGCCATGTCGCAGCAGGCTGACACGGTGGCGCTGGACGCCGACGAGCGGAGCTGTGAGCGTGCCTTCAACGAGGTAGTCACTGCGCTGCAGGGAGTCAGCGACCTGGTGGAGGGAGCGGAGCCGGGCAGAGCGTGGGTAAGGCTGGATGGCCTGGAAGCGGCATACGGCGGGGAGGAGCGGCTGCTCGACGTGACGCTGCCGGGCTGTGCGCCTGGCTACCTGATACCGCGGATTGGCGTCGGGAACGCCAAATTTCCGACGCTGGTGGCGGCCCGGCTGGCCAAAGATGGCGGCAGGGTCACGGTGCCGGCGGAGGTGAGCAGCTTCCTGGCGCCGCACAGCATTGACCATCTGCCGCTCGCGGCGGAGGTGAAGGCGGCCATGCATCGCTTCGGTCTGCACAGTATGGGGGCTGTGGCCGCGATGCGGAAGCACCAGGTCGTCGACCAGTTCGGGCCGGCGGGAAGGCGGGCCTGGGAGTTTAGCCAGGGGATTGATGAGAGCCCGCTGGTTCCCGTCAGCGCCGAGGAGACCGTCGTCGAGCATAGCGTTCTGCCCTACAGCGCCGCGTCGCTGCAGCACTTGCTGGCGACAGTGGAGACGTTAATCGGGCGGGCGTGGTCGCGGCCGCGGATGCGGGGGCGACAGGCTGGCCAGGCGGAGCTGGAGTGCCTCCTCAGCGATGCTCAGGCATGGCAGAAGACGGTGCACTTCAAGCGGGGCGCGGCGGGGCGCGAGCGGGCCATGTTTGTCATGAGGAGCCAGCTTGAGATGGATCACCCGCAGGCCCCGGTGGAGGAGCTGACCCTGACGCTGGCCGGACTGCGGGGAGCGACGGGAGTGCAGCTGGAGCTGCTGCCGGACGTGCGCAGGGACCGGCATCAGCGGCTGGTTGAGGTGGAGAAGGACCTGCAGGCGAGGACCAGGGGCAGGCAGGTTTTGTTTCGGGCGCTTAACGTGGCTCCGTGGCATCCCGTGCCGGAGATGCGGGCGCTGCAGATCCCGATCGATGCGGCGGAGAATGGGGAGATCAGACCGCTGGCGTTGCCGACTCCGGTGGCAGTGCGGGAGGGGCCGGACCATCGACCGCTGGCGCTGCGCCTGGGGAAACGCTGGTCGCGGGTCACGCAGATCGAGGAGCGGTGGTGCTTCGATCTCTGGTGGCTGCCGCAGCCCCTCACGCGCAGCTACTATCGCATCTGCAGTGAAGACGGCAGAACGAGCACGCTGTTCCGGGACATGCGCGGCAAGGGCTGGTACCGGCAGGGACCTGGAGTCGGAGTCCTGCCGTGAGCGGGGGGTACGTCGAGCTGCACGCCAAAAGTTTTTATTCCTTCGGGACGGGAGCATCCCACAGCCACGAACTGCTGGCGCGGGCCATGGAATACGGCTACCCGGCGCTGGCCCTGACCGACAGCAACCTCTGCGGCGGCCTGGAGTTCGCACGCCTGGCCAACAGCCTGGGGATCCGGCCTGTCAGCGGAGGTGAGCTGATGCTGACGGACGGATCGCGTCTGACGCTGCTGGCCAGGACGCGTGAGGGCTACGCCAACCTCTGCCGGCTGTTCACCCTGGCGAACGCAGTTGACCGGCGCGAGCCGCGGCTGGACCCCGGGCAGCTCGCGGCACATGCGGAAGGCTTGATTCTGCTCACGGGCGGCCGCGGCGGCCCGCTGTCGGGACTGGTGCGGAATGGCCGAGGGCGGCAGGCTGTGGCACTTCTCGGGGCGTACCGGGAGTGGTTCGGAGCGGGCGCAGTGTATGTGGAGCTTCAGCACAACTTCCTGGCCGGAGACCTGGCCCGCAACCACGATCTGCTGTCGCTGGCCCGGGACACAGGCGTAGCTGTGGTAGCCACCAACGACGTGCACTACCACGACCCGGAGCGCTACAGACTGCAGCACGCGCTGGTGGCCGCCAGGCACAACACAACCATCGACCGGGCGCTGTCACATATCAGGCCGAACCAGCACCTGTGCCTGAAGTCCGGACAGCAGATGGCGCGCCTGTTTCGTGACTGCCCGGAGGCCATCCACAACACCCTGCAGGTGGCGGAGCAGTGCACATTTAACCTGGGCAAGGATCTGGGCTATACCCTGCCGGCGCCAGCTTTGCCGGAGGGCCATAGCCCCGAAAGCTATCTGCAAAAGCTGTGCCTTGAGGCGGCCGCGCGACGCTACGGATGTGTAACGGGGCGCATCCGTGCACGTCTTGAGGAGGAGTTTCGGTTAATTCGCCAGCAAAATCTGGCAGGCTTTCTGCTCCTCTATCGGGAAATTGCGCTGCTGGCCCGCAGGATCATGGAGGAGAAGGGGCTGGTGCCGGTCGGGACGCCGCTGGAGGAGCGGCCTCCCGGCCGCGGCCGGGGCTCGTCGGTAGCCTTGCTGGCGGGCTACCTGATCGGCATCAGCCATATCGATCCGCTGCAATGGGACCTGACCCTGGAGCGTTTTATCTCCGAAGACGCAGACAAACTTCCCGACATCGACCTGGACTTCCCGCGCAGTATCCGCGACGAGCTCATCCAGCGCGTCCACCGCCAGTTCGGCCCGGAGTTCGCCGTCCTCACCGGCGCGATCGCTACCTACTCGGTGAAGGGCATCATCCAGGACCTCGGCAAGGCCCTCGGGCTGCCTGGCGGGGATCTGTCGCTTCTGTCCAGACAGCTTCACACGCATGATGCTGCCAGCCTCGGGGAAGTGATGGCGGCGCTGCCTGCCTTCAGGGACCGGGTGCAGGCGCCCGGATGGCGCGACCTGCTGCAGCTGGCCCCCCAGCTGACGGGCGCGCCAAAGCGCCTGGGCCAGCATGTGGGGGGGATGATTCTCAGCGACGCCCCGATCTCCGGAATGGTGCCGGTGCGTGCCGGAGCCATCAATGGCCGCTACATCATGGACTGGAACCGGGACAGCGTGGCCGATGCCGGCTTCGCCAAGATCGATCTGCTCTCGCTGCCGGTGCTCGACCAGATCGAGGAGGCACTTGACCTCATTGAGGAGCGGGAGGGGCAACGGCCGGAGCTGGCCAGAATCGACCCCGAAGATGCCGGCGTGTACGACATGATCAATGCCGGCCGGTGCAAGGGGGTCTTTCTGCTGCAGTCGCCCGCCCAGCTGAAGATGGGGAAACGCCTGCGGTCGCGCAACCTGCTGGACCTGGCCTATCAGGTGGCGCTGATCCGGCCAGGTGTCGGCGTCCAGGGCAGCGCGGTGTCGGACTTCGTGGAGCGCTACCGTCACGGGGCCCAGTGGGAGTACGACCATCCGCTGGAGCAGCGGGCCCTGGAGCGCGGCTGCGGCATCATCGTCTGGCAGGAGCAGGTGGTGCAGCTGATCATGGACGTAGCGGGAATGACCGCCGCGCGAGCCGACGAAGTGCGGCGAGCATTCACGAGGCACGGCAACGAGCACCTGATTGCCATGTACTGGCAGCAATTTCTTGAAGGCGCTGGCAGCCGGGGCGTTCCCGAAGAGACGGCGCGGAAGATATTCGGCAAGATCAACGGCCACTACATGTTCCCGGAATCCCACAGCCACGCCTTTGCCATCACTGCCTACCAGGCCGCGTGGCTGAAGCGCTACCATCCACTGGAGTTTTTCGTCACCCTGATTAACAACCAACCCATGGGGTTTTATCCCCTGGAGAGCCTCAAGCAGGATGCGCGCAGCTTTGGTGTGCCCTTCCTGAACCCATGCGTGAACCGCAGCGAGGTGAAGTGTATCCCCGAAAACGGGGCGGTGCTGCTGGGTCTGCACTTCATCAGGGATGTCGGCCCCGAGGCAGCCAGGCGCATCGTCGGGGAGAGGCAGCGATATGGCGCCTACAGCGGCTCGGAAGACCTGGTGCGGCGGACGGGCATCAGGCCGCAGGCCGTATTGTCGCTGGTCCAGGCCGGGGCCCTTGATGCGATCATGCCCAACCGCAGGCAGGCGCTCTGGAACGCCGGCCTCGCCACACGCCCCGCCGCGAACGGCCAGCGGACGTTTCCGCTATCAGTGACTGACGACCTGCCGGCACTCACCGACTTCAGTGAATACGAGCGCATGGCAGGAGAGTACCAGGTCATGAACATCTTTCCGGGAGGGCACGTGATGGAGTTCCTGCGGCCCACGCTGGGCCCCGACGTGCTGCCCACTGCGGCCGTGGAGACGGTCAAGGAAGGAGAGGAAGTCCTGGTAGCGGGATGGGCCATCGCGCGGCAGCATCCCAAAGGCAGGGATGGCACGGTGTTCGTCACCGTCGAGGATGAGGAGGGGGATGTCCAGCTCATCCTCTGGCAACAGGTCTTTGCCCGCTACAGAAGAGCGATGGGCAACGATTTAATCCTGGCCCGGGGTGTGGTGGACCGGTGGGACGGCACCACCAACGTCATCGTCTCGGGGGTGCAGGCCCTGAACACTCACATCGCGATGCCGGCCGCTCATGACTGGCACTGATTGCGTTGCTGCGCCAGCAGGAGGCGTGTCCACTGCGGAGGATGGTGAGGGTGTGGCTGTAGCAGCGGGTGTTGGAGGTCATGGAGAAATCCTTTACAGGCGCTGGAGGTGCTGGCCGCCGTCTATGTTGATGACCTCGCCGGTGCTGAAGGGGAAGGCGCCCTCGGCGATGGCGACGCAGGCGAGGGCCACGTCCTGCGGCTGGCCGAGGCGGGGGATGGGGGTGAAGCCCTCGGTGACGAGGCGGCGGTAGCGATCCAGCACGACGGCGGTCATGTCGGTCTCGATGACGCCGGGGCGCAGCTCGTAGACGCGGATGTCGTGGTCGCCGAGGCGGTCGGCGAAGAGTTTGGTCATCATGCCCATGCCGGCCTTGGAGATGCAGTATTCGCCGCGGCTGATGCTGCAGACGACGGCGCTCATCGAGCCGATGTTGATGATGGTGGCGGGGCGCTGCGCAGCCAGCATGTGGCGCGCGACCGCCTGGGTGAGGAAGAAGGGGCCGCGCAGGTTGACGCCCATGACCTCGTCGTAGCTGGCCTCGCTCATCTCGAGGAGGTCCAGGCGCTGGCGCGGCGCCATGCCGGCGTTGTTGACCAGCAGGTCGATGCGGCCCCAGGCGGCGAGCGAGTCGCGCAGCAGGGACGCGCGGCCTTCTGACGAGTTGACGTCGGCCTGGATACTGCGCGCTGCCGAGCCGGACTCCTCGATCTGGCGGACGCAGTCGGCGGCAGCTTTTGCGTCGGCGCGGTAGTTGACGAGGACGCGCCAGCCGCGCGCGCCGAGGGCGAGGGCGATGCCGCGGCCGATGCCGCGTCCGCCGCCGGTGACCAGCGCGACGCGTTCGTTTGAAGTGTCAGCAGTGGACATGGTGCCTCCGGTGGAAGGTCAATCAGATTCGCTGGTGTTGGGGCCTGCCGTTTCATTCATTCAGCAGGTGGCAGATGGTCTCCAATTGTCGGTCAAGCCATACGATCCGGTGGTCCGTGGGCGCCCCGTCATTCATTCAGGTAGTGGCACAAGGCTTCCAAAAAAAAGTGATCGCCCCACATGACGCTCTGGTTGACGCCGAGGCCGTGGCGTTCGTGGTACATGCCGCAGCGCAGGATGCCCTCGTAGCCGTCGTCGGCGTCGATGAGGAAGGGCGGCGCACAGAGCGTGGTGAGGATCTGGCGCGCGCTGTCGCGGTAGAGGCGGGCGCGCAGGGGGTCGGCAGTGAGCGTTGCCAGTTGCTGGAAGCCGCTGGCGGCGATGGCGGCGGCGGAGCTTTCGTAAGGGTGCTGCGGCGCGGGCTCGAGCCAGTCGTTGGGCGGGACGCCATGGGCGGGCGTGTGCTCGAGGTAGCAGGCGGCGCAGGCCTCGGCGGTCTGCAGGAAGCGGGCGTCGCCGCTGAAGCGGCAGGCGGTGCCGAAGCCGTAGAGCGCCCAGGTGAGGCCGCGCGCCCAGAGCGAATCACCGCGCCAGCCCTGGTGGGTGCTCTGGCGCAGGAACTCGCCGGTTTCCGTATCGAAGATGCCTTCGTGGGCGCTGCTGCCATCGCCGCGCACGAGGTAGCGGCGCGTGGTGAGGCAGTGCTGCGTCACGCGGCGCAGCAGGTCATTGTCGCCGGTTTCCCGGGCGGCGTAGAAGATGATGCCGATGTTCATCATGATGTCGATGAAGAGGCTCTGCGGCCCCACGAAGGAGGGCAGATAGGCGCCCTGTTCGCGGAAGCGCGAGCCGGCGGTCTGGCCCGCCTTGATGAGGACGCGGCGCTGGGCCTCGTCGCCGTCCTGGTCGTACCAGCGCTTCCAGCTGGACCAGAAGAGGAAGCCGAGGTCATGGACGCTGGTGTCGGTCACACGATGTTCGATGAGGCGGCAGTAGTGGATGGCGCGCTCGCGGAACCAGGGATCGCCGGTCTGCTGATGGATGAGCCAGAGCTGGCCGGGCAGGAAGCCCTCGCACCAGTTGGTCCAGGCCGCGCCGCCGTGCAGCCACTTGCCGCCCTCGGTGTAGAGCGGGAAGTGGTCCGGGTGGTTGGTGACGAGGCGACGCAGCTGGCGCGCGGCGAGGTCGAGGGCGACTTGCGCGCTGGCGCGCAGGGACTCGGGCGTGCTCACTGCGCCTCGCCGAAGCGTTGCAGCAGCGAGAACATGACGTCGGTGCCGAAGTTCATGGACGCAAGCGGGATGCGCTCGTCAGCGGCGTGCAGGGAATTCATAAACTCGATCTCCGGCGGCAGGTTCATGGGCAGGTAGCCGTAGGTCTGGATGCCGAGTTCGGAGAACCAGCGGCCGTCGGTGCCGGCGGGCGTGATGGCGGGCACGGGGAGGGCGTCGGGGTCGGCGCGGCGCAGGATGTCGGCGAGGGTGTTGAAGAGGCCCATGTCGGGGTTTTCGGGCGAGACGCCCTTGCCGCCCATGCGCTGCAGTTCCAGCTCTACGTCGGGGCCGAGCAGGGCGCGCAGTTCGGCGTGGACGCCGGCACAGTTCTGGCCGGGCAGGATGCGGATGTCGAGGCGCAGGCGCACTTCGGCGGGGACGACGTTGCTCTTGTGGCCGCCCTGGACGATGGTGGCGTTGAAGGTGTTGTGCAGCAGGGGCTCGAGCCAGCGGCCGAAGTCACCCAGCTGGTCGAGGATGGCGTCGGTCTGCGCGGGATCGAGCAGGCGCAGCAGTTGCTCGCGTTCGTCGGCGGGCAGGGGCTCGGCGAGGGCCTCGATCATCAGGCGCACGCCGGGGGTAATGTGCACGGGCAGGCGACTCCGGTCGAGAATCTGCAGGGCGCGGCCGAGCCCGGCCATGGCGCCGCCGCGCAGGGGCATGGAGCCGTGTCCGCCGGGGCCGCGGAAGATGGCCATGGTGCCGCAGCCGGACTTTTCGGCGATCTGGACGGGGTAGTACTTGTGGCCGTTTAGATATGAGGTGTAGCCGCCGACCTCACCGATGGCGTAGCGCACGCCTGCGAAGAGTTCGGGGTGCTTCTGTATCATGAAACCGGCGCCGTAGCGGCCGCCGGCCTCCTCGTCGGCCACGACGAGCAGCAGCACGTCGCCGGGGGGCGTGATGCCCTGCGCGTGGGCGCGCATAAGGGCCGCAATCATCATGGCCACGCCGCCCTTCATGTCCAGCGTGCCGCGCCCCCAGACGAAGCCATCGGCGATGGCGCCGCTGAAGGGCGGATGCGTCCAGTGCTGGTCGACCGTGGTAACGACGTCGACGTGGCCGTAGAGCAGCAGCGGCGGCGCCTGACCCGTGCCGGGCAGGCGCGCCAGCAGGTTGGGGCGCGCGTCGTCGCGGGCGAAGAGCTGCGCTTCGATGCCCTGCGTGGCCAGCAGGTCGGCTATGTGACGCACGCAGGCGGCCTCGTTACCGGGCGGGTTGGTGGTATCGAAACGCAGGAGTTGTTGCAGCAGTTCGGCGGGGCGTTCGTGGATGGGGGTCATGCGGGTGGCCTCTTTACGCTGGCGATTTTCAGTGTACAGTGAGGCAGACGCGTCCGCCAGGAAGGCCGGGACGCAGGGGATTACGAGAGGAGAACAGGATGGGGAAGCAGTATCCGGCAGCGCCTGGCATGGTGATCGACGTGAGCAAGACCTACGTGGCGCACTTCCACACCAGCCGCGGCGACTTCGACGTGAGTCTGCTGGCGAGCGAGGCGCCGCTCACGGTGAACAACTTCGTATTTCTGGCCGGAGAAGGTTTTTATGATGGTGTCCCCTTTCATCGCGTTATCAATAATCCACCTTTTATGATTCAGGGCGGCGACCCTACGGGCACCGGCCGCGGCGGGCCGGGCTATCGCTTTGACGACGAACCTTCCGCGATGGCACTGCGGCACGAGGGGCCCGGCACGCTCAGCATGGCCAACGCCGGGCCGAACACTAACGGCTCGCAGTTCTTCATCACGCATATCGCCACGCCGCATCTGGATGGCAAGCACGCGGTCTTCGGCCGCGTGAGCGGGGATGGCCAGGCGGTCGTGAACGCCATTGAACAGGGCGACGTGATCGAGACGCTGACGATCAGCGAACTTGACTGACGCGCAACGGGCGCAGACCATGGCGGCCAGCGATGCGCGGCTGAGCGTGCAGTAGCGGGACGACGAAACGCCCGGCCGCGCTACAAAATCTGGCTGAGGAAAAGCTTCGTGCGCGGGTGCTGGGCGTTCTCGAAGAAATGCTCCGGGCTGCCCTCCTCGACGATGCGGCCCTCGTCAAAAAGGATGACGCGGTCGGCCACTTCACGCGCGAAGCCCATTTCGTGCGTGACGACCAGCATGGTCATGCCGCTCAGCGCCAGCTCCTTCATGACGTCCAGCACTTCCTTGATCATCTCGGGATCCAGCGCCGAGGTCGGCTCGTCAAAGAGCATGATGCGCGGCTCCATGGCGAGGGCGCGGGCGATGGCCACGCGCTGCTGCTGACCGCCGGAGAGCTGGCCGGGATACTTGTGGGCCTGTTCGGGGATGCCGACGCGCTCCAGCAGTTGCATGGCATGCTCTTCCACCTCGGCGCGCGGGCGATGGCGCACGCGAATGGGCGCCAGGGTGATGTTCTGAATGGCGGTGAGGTGGGGGAAGAGGTTGAACTGCTGGAAGACCATGCCGATCTCGCGGCGGATAGCGGCGACGTTGCGCACGTCGTGGCCCAGCTCCATGCCGTCGACGATGATCTGGCCTTCCTGGTGTTCCTCAAGGCGGTTGATGCAGCGGATGAAAGTGGATTTGCCGGAGCCGGAGGGGCCGATGATGACGACCACCTCGCGCGGGGCGACGGTCATGCTGATGTCACGCAGGACGTGAAACTCGCCAAACCACTTGTTCATATTGCGGCAAATGATGATCGGCTCGTCAGCGTCCGTCTGACTCACAACGGTGCCCTGGTCCAGCGGGTTGTTGCTTGTGGTGGCCATGGCGTTCCTCCGGATATGGCTCAGGCGCGGGCTGCGCCGGAGCCGCTGGCTTCGACGCGGCGGCTGACGACGGACATGATGGAGCAGAAGATAAAGTAAATGATGGAGATGAAGATGTAGGTTTCGCGGCGAAGACCCTGGAACTCGGTCTGGGCGGCGATAAGGGTAGCGACGCCGGTAAGGTCAATCAGGCCGACGATGGCCACCAGCGAGGTGTCCTTGAAGAGCGAGATGAACTGGCCGACGAGGGCGGGGATGACGGCGCGCAGGGCCTGCGGCAGGGAGATATGCAGGGTAATGCGCCAGCCAGGCAGGCCGAGCGCCCGGGCCGCTTCCTCCTGGCCGGGGGAGAGGCTTTGCAGGCCGCCGCGCACATTTTCGGCGAGGTAGGCGGCGCTGAAGAGCGTGACGGCGACCATCGCGCGGTAGGGGGCGCTGTCCGGCCCGCGGAGGCCCGGCAGCACGAAGGGCACCAGCAGCATGGACATGTAGAGCACGGTGATGAGCGGCACCCCGCGCACGACCTCAATGTAGAGCGTGCTGGCCAGGCTGACAACGGGCAGCTTGCTGCGCCGCCCGAGGGCCAGCAGGATGCCAATCGGGAAGGCGCCGACGATACCCACGGCCGTGAGGATCATGGTCAGCAGGAAACCACCCCAGAGCTGCGGGTCACTCGCCTGGACGGGCCCGCCGGCGCCGAAGCCCGCAATCAGGATGAAGGCCAGCGGCAGCAGGGCTGCCCAGAACCAGACCGTCAGGCGGCGCACACGCGCCCGCGGCGACGCCATGCCCTGGTCACGGCGTTCCAGCCACTTCGCCCCGTAATAGCCCGCAGCCATGACGGCCACAAAAAGCGTCAGGCCGAGGTTCAGTTGCTGCAGGAAGGGCGCCAGCATCAGGCGCAGGAAGTCGGCCGTTGAGCGCCGACCCTTGTACTGGTGTTCGATGATGCCGAGCATGGGCAAGTTTTCATCGTCCGCGTCACGCGGGCGCCCGTCCTCGATGAGGAGCCGGTCCGTCGAGCGCACATACTGGTAGACGCGGGTGCCGTCGCGAATGAAGTTGCGGTCGAAGATGGGGTAGATACCAGTAGCCGCCAGGAAGGCGATGCTCTCGTCGCTGCCGGCAACCTGCTTGTCCAGCAGATACCAGCCATCCTGGGGCAGGGTCAGGCGAAACTCCTCGCCGGGGCCGATCGTCTGCTGCGCCAGTTGTTCGCCGGTAGCGCCCGCGCTGAGGGTGAGGGTCACCGGGTAGGCGCTGACCCGCCAGGATTCATGGACGGGCGACGGGACCTCGCTCTGCTCCAGCTCGGCCTCGAAGGCGGCGCGCTGGCGGTCGGTGAGGCGATCGCCGGCCAGCTGCTCGCGGACTTCCTCGATGCGCTGGCCGGCCGCGAGCCGGTTGGCGGCGGCGTTGCGCAGGGTATTCGACATGGTGTCGCCGAAGCTGGAGAGCCGGGCCAGCGATTCGTCGCTTTGGGGCTCGAGGCGCAAGACAATCTCATCATCCGCCGCGGCGATGAAGACGACCTGTTGCTGCGGCGAGGCCGTGACGGAACCGATGGAGACCTGGAGCTGTCCGGCCGCCAGCCAGGTGGGCGGCAGGGGAATGGCGACCACGAGCAGCCAGGGGATGACGAAGAGCGCCAGCAGGCCCGCCGCCAGCGCCGCCCAGACGCGCAGGCGCACCATCGACCAGGCCGCCAGGCTGACTCCTGCGAGGGCAGCCAGACAGAGCATCAGGATGGTCAGGCGCAGATTCATGAACTGCTCTACGCGCCCGATCAGGAAGAGGCGGAGGTTGAAGATCACCGAGTACCAGTTGGCGGTCTCGATGCTCCAGCTCACCAGTAAGGAGACGGCAGCGAGCACGAAGAGCACGCCCAGCAGCGTCAGGGTGGTATCCAGCGGCGAGCCGAAGAAATTGGCGCGCACCCAGGCCAGCGCGCCGATTTCGGTGATCGGCGGTTTGCGCTCCGGCGGTTCCTCGAAATAAGCCGCGCTGCGCACCGGTGGTTTGGGAGGTGTATACCCCGGCATGATGATAGCCATCAGCGCGTCACTAACTCGAAGCGGCGGTTCAGCGCGTTCATGACGACGGAGATCAGGAGGCTCAGGGTCAGATAGAAAAGCATCACGATCAGGAAGGCGGTAATCGTCTGGCCGGACTGGTTCATGATGGTATTAGCGGCGCCGAAGGTATCGACATAGGCGATGCCGATGGCCAGGCTCGAGTTTTTGGACAGGTTGAGATACTGGTTACCGAGGGGCGGGATGATGACGCGCAAGGCCTGCGGGAAGACGATGTGTTGCAGCGATTGCGCCCGCGTGAGGCCGATCGCGCGCGCGGCCTCCAGCTGTCCCTGGGGCACCGCCTGAATGCCCGCGCGCACAATTTCGGCAATGAAGGCCGAGGTGTAGATCACCAGCGCCAGCAGCAGCGCCATATACTCCGGCGTAATTTCCAGGCCGGTCAGAAAGCGTCCGAAGCGGTTCTGCGTCGGCAATTGCAGCAGCAGCGGCTGCGTGCTGGTGCGTAGCAGATCGTCTGTGTCGAGCAGGCCTTGCGCCTGGGCTTCTGCGAGGGGCTGGAGCAGGACTTCCCCGCCGCTGGCGACGGCGACGTGCGCCGGCGCCGGCGCCACGCCGATCAGCACCCAGCCCAACAGCGCCGTGGCGAGCATGGCCAGAAAGGCCATTGAGACACGCGGGTAGGGTTGGCCAGTTGCTTCCGTGCGGCGCGCGAGCCAGAGCCAGGTGAAGCCGGCCAGCAAGGCGCCCAGACCCACGTAGGCGAACCACGCCGCAAAGCGTCCGGTGGCCAACAGGTCGGGGAAGACGAAGCCGCGATTGCTGATGTAGATCGCGGGCGTCAGCTCCAGGCGCAGACTCGCCAGGGGCAGGAGGCCGAGGGTGAAAATCAGGCCCGCCAGGACTTGCCCCAGGATCAGCCCGAGGGCACGCGGGCGCCAGCGGGGTGGCAGGGCGCGGCGCGCGGCGTAGGCCAGGGCGAGGCTCAGGAGGGCATAGACGAGGAAGGTGCTGGTGAAGCCGGCGCCCCAGGGCCAGGCCCAGCCGGCCAGCTCATGGTGCCCGTAAGCGGCCAGTTCCGAGACCAGCAGCAAGGCGAGGAAGCCATAGCGCAGCAGTTCACGGCGGGCCAGGTCGGGCCCGGGGCCGCTGAGGTAACGCCAGAGCACCAGGCCGAGCAGGGCCCAGAGCGCCAGGCGCAAACTGATGAAAGCAATCCCTTCATTGGGGATGGTGATGGCATCCCGGATCAGGGGCAGACTAAACATCACAATGTAATACCAGGTAAAAATTTGCACCAGCAGCGGCGTGTTGCGCAGGAACTCCACGTAGGCGCGGGCGATGTTGCGGAAGAGCCAGTTGGTGCTCAGCAAAAAGACGCCGACGAAGAGGCCGAGCAGCGTCGTCAGCACCAGGCCGATAGCGACGATGCGCAGGGTGTTGATCATGCCAACGGCGAAGGCCTGGCCGTAGGTGGAATTGCCACTGTACCAGTCGGGGCTGTCGCTGATGGCGAAGCCGGCCCGCAACTCCAGGAAACCGAAGGTGGGCACGAGGCCTGTAGCGCGCAACTGGTTGGAGGCCGTTGAGCCCAGATACCAGAAGATGCCCATGGCCAGCAAGACAAAGGCGACCTGGCCCAGCGCTTGCAGCACGCGCTGGTCCGCGAACAGACGCATGACGCCGCCGCGCAGCATGAGGCCAGAAGATTCAGCAGGACTGGTCATGCGAGAAGACCTGTTATCTGCGTTACGGAGGGGATGGCGAGACGCGCATTCGAGCGCTCACCATCCCCTCCGCCTGACACCTTGCTACCTCAACCGCGATTTAGCGGAAAGGCGGCGCGTAGATCAGACCGCCGTCGGTCCACAGCGCGTTGACGCCACGGCCGAGGTTGAAGGGCGCCACACCCAGGTGACGACCGTAGATTTCGCCGTAGTTACCGACCTGGCGGATCACCGTGACCATGAAGTCGTTGGCGATGCCCAGGTAGGAACCGGAGGCGTTATCGTTCTGGCCCAGCAGACGCTGGAGGGCGGGGTCGCCGCTGTCGAGGAAGTCGTCGACGTTCTCGCTGGTGATGCCCGCCTCCTCGGCGGTGATCAGGCCGAAGACGGTCCAGGCGATGATGTCGGCGAACTGCGGGTCGGACTGCGGCGAGAGCGGGCCGAGGGGCTCCTTGCTCAGGGTGATATCCAGCACCATGTGCTGGCTCGGGTCGGGCGCGATGGCGTGGAAGGAGACGATGCCGCTCTTGTCCGTCGTCCAGGCCTCACAACGACCGTCCAGATAGGACTGCCAGGTGGAGGGGGCGTCGGGGAAGGTCAGGATGGTGATATCCAGCCCGCGCGACAGGATGGCATCGGTGATGTTCAGCTCGGTGGTCGTCCCCTGCTGCACGCAGATGGAGGCGCCGTCGAGTTCCTCGATGGTGGAGACACCCAGCTCGACGCGGGTGCCGATGCCCTGGCCATCGTAGAAGGTGGTGGGGCCAAAGGTGGCGCCCCAGACGACGTCACGGCTCAGCGTCCAGGTGGTATTGCGCGACATCATGTCGATCTCGCCACCCTGGATGGCAGCCTGGCGCTCGGCAGCGGTGAGGGGGCGGAAGGAGACGGCGTTGGCATCGCCCAGCAACGCAGCAGCAACTGCGCGGCAGACATCGATGTCGAAGCCTTCGAATTCGCCGGCGTCATTGACGACACCGAAGCCGGCCAGATTGGCGTTGACGCCACAGATCAGCTCGCCACGATCCATGATCGTCTGCGTAACCGGGCCCAGGGCCACGCCGTCCTGCGCGAGGACAGTGGTACCGGGGATCAGCAACGCAACCAGCAGTACAGCAGCAATCACTCTTGCCATGGTTCAGTTCCTTTCCTTTCATTAGACGGATATGCACCGGGGCCGGCGCAGGACAGGATAACCTGTCCATGCACCAACACCCGCTGGCACGAACCTTAATAATTCCCTGTCAGATGTTCCAGCGCAAGGACGCAATACGCCCTTAACCCTGATTTAGCCTGCGGCGACTGCCTGGCTCGCCAGGTACTTCTCGAAGATGCCGCGGATTTCACCTTCTTCGGCGTGACGGCCGGTTTCCTTCTTGGAGTAGAGCAGGGTACCGTTCACGACGAACTCGAACAGACCGCCACTGGCCGGAATCAGCTTCCAGGAGCGGACGTGCGCCAGCAACTCGCGTTCACCCAACAATTCTGCCGCCAAACTGACGGCTTGAGGGGTGTAGTTTCAAGAGCCGCAATAGGTAAGCGTGATGTCCAGATGTCCGTTCTGCATCACAGTGTCTCCTTTCCCGTGTATTCGGACGAACGTTAATGACAGCGTTTAGTATAGCGACTTTGCGCCAGAGCGCGAGTCGTTGCGACAATTCAGTGCCTGGCTGTGGCATCGGCCTCCTCTTCCTGCTGCGCCAGCCAGGCGCGCAGCCGACGGCCAAGCTCGTCGCGCACGCGCCCGAAGGCGATCAGGCGTTGCGCCTCATCGCCCTGCTGCGCAGCCGGATCCGGCAGGCTCCAGTGGATGCGCTGCATATGGCCGGGACGGGCTCCCGCCGCAAGCGGGAAATGCGGACAGTTCTGCGCGGCGTGGTCGCAGACGGTGATGACGGTGTCGAAGGGCTTGCCCAGAAACTCGTCCACGTGCTGCGAACGCTGCGCGCGGATGTCGACGTTGATCTCGTCCATGGCGCGGATGGCGAGGGGGTGCAAACTCGAAGGAGCCAGGCCGGCGCTGTGGACGCTGACGCGCTGGCCGGCGAGGTTGCGCAGCAGGCCTTCGGCCATCTGTGAGCGGGCGGAATTGGCGGTGCAGAGGATGAGCACGCGCAGCCTGTCTGGCATGAACTGGCGCTCCATTCTGGTCGTGCAGACAGGGCGGCAGTATAGCGCGTTCGCTTGCCGGGGGACGCCCTGTCCCGCCGCTCATGACGGGAGCCCTCCCCGGCCCCCTTTTCTCGCTCCGACGCGGGAACCCTTATCAGGGAGAGGGGGAGCAATTCTGCTGGAAAGGAGGCGAGTGGGGGATGGCGGGTATACTGCGGCACAGCAAAGGCACATCAGGAAGCGCATGGCCAGAAGCCGCACCCGCTACGTCTGCTCGCACTGCGGCCGCCAGAGCCCGGCCTATCTCGGGCGCTGCCCGGGCTGCGGCGAATTCAACACGATGGCGGAGGAGCCCGAGCCCGACAGCCGCGCAGTTGCCGCGAAGACGCCCGCGAGCGCGACGGGCGGCGGCGCGCCGCAGCGCCTGGCCGAGGTGGACACGGGGGCCGGCGAACGCATTCCGGTGCCGCTGGCGGAGTTCAGCCGCGTGCTGGGCGGCGGTTTCGTGCCCGGCAGCATTGCGCTGATCGGCGGCGAACCGGGCATCGGCAAGAGCACGCTGATCCTGCAGCTGGGCGCGTTGCTGGCGGATAGCATGGGCCCGGTGCTCTACGTCAGCGGCGAGGAGAGCGCGCGCCAGATTCGCATGCGCGCCGACCGGCTCGGGCTGCAGGCCGGAGCGCTGTATCTGCTGACCGAGACGCGCCTTGAGGCGGTGCTGGCGCAGGTGGAACGCCTGGGGCCGCGTTTGCTGGTGATTGACTCGATCCAGACGATGCAGGGCGAGACCAGCGCCTCCGCGCCCGGCAGCGTCAGTCAGGTGCGCGACTGCGCCGGGCGGCTGCAAGCGCTCGCCAAGGCCAGCGGCATCTGCGTCATTCTGATCGGCCACGTCACGCGCGAGGGCAGCATCGCCGGCCCGCGCGTGCTGGAGCACCTGGTAGACACGGTGCTCTATATGGAAGGCGACCCGTTTCAGGCATACCGCCTGCTGCGCTGCGTCAAGAATCGTTTCGGCGCGACCAGCGAGGTGGGAGTCTTCGAGATGCAGGGGCGCGGCCTGATCGAGGTGCCCAACCCCAGCGAGGTCTTCCTGGCGGAGCGCGCCTTCCGGGCGCCTGGCTCGGCCATCACCATCACGCTGGAAGGCACGCGGCCGCTGCTGGTGGAGTTGCAGGCGCTGACCAGCCCGAGCGTCTTCAGCAACCCGCGCCGCACGCCCAACGGCGTCGACGCCAACCGCCTGCTGTTGATCAGCGCGGTGCTGGCCAAACGCGCCGGGCTGCGCCTGCAGGAACAGGACGTCTTCGTCAACGTCATCGGCGGGCTGAAGGTCAGCGAACCGGCGGCGGACCTGGCGATGGCGGCGGCGCTGGCCTCCAGCTATCATGAGGTGCCGGTGCCGGCGGACCTGGCGCTGATCGGCGAGCTGGGCCTGGGCGGCGAGCTGCGCGCGGTCAGTCAACCGGGGCCACGGCTGCGCGAGGCGGCCAGGCTGGGCTTCAAACGCGTGCTGCTGCCGCGTTTGCGGCGGCCGCTGCAGGACGCGCCGGCGGAGCTGGAGCTGCTGCAGGTGCGCGACCTGGCGACGGCCTTGCAGCTGGCGGGCCTGGACTCGCGGGCTGCAGTCCAATCCTGACAAGTGGTACTAAAGCAGCTCGCCCGGGGGACTATTATTCCTGCCTGTCAAGGCAGCCATCGTGCCAGGAGCGGCGCCAGTGAAATTCGCCTGGATTTTGTCAGGTGCCATGTTCAGTACGTATCTGGGCATCTCCATCCTGGCGCCGGTGTTACCTCCCCTGATGCGCCAGCTGGGTCTCAGCGAGTTGCATGGTGGCCTGATCCTGACCGCCTCTTCCATCGCATGGGTCCTGTTCAGCCCCTGGTGGGGACGGCGCAGCGACGTGCTGGGACGCAAGCGGGTCATTCTGCTGGGGATGGGCGGTTACACACTGGGCGTGGCATCCTTCGCCATCGTCATGCAGGCTGGTCTCGACGGAAATGGAATCTTCGCCAGCGCGACCGTGACTGGTTGTTGCTGATCGGCGCGCGCCTCATCGTGGGCTCGCTGTTTTCGGCGACAGGGCCGGCGGCCCAGGCCTACATCGCCGATGTCAGCAGCGGCCAGCAACGCACCGGTGCGATGGGCATCCTGGCGGCGGCCAACGGCCTGGGCAGCATTCTGGGCCCGGCGCTGGGGGCGCTGGTGGTGGGTTTGGGCCTGGCCGCACCCCTCTTCCTTTGCGCCATCACACCCCTCTTCGGCATGCTGCTGGTGTGGCGCCTGCTACCCGCCGTGCCGCCGAAACTGCAACGGGGCGAACGGGCGCCGTCGCTGCGCGTCACGGACGCGCGTCTGCTGCCCTTGCTGATCATTGGTTTCTGCGTGATGCTGGTGCTCTCGGTGGTGCAGTTCACCATGGGCTATCTCTTCCAGGACCGCCTCGGCCTGAATGCCATTGATACGACGAGGCTGGTGGGTCTGGCGGTGATGGCCAGCGGCGCAGCCTTGCTATTTGCGCAGATGGTGCTGATTCAGGTCTTCAGGTTGACGCCGATGACCTTGCTGCGTCTGGGCATTCCGCTGATGCTGGTCGCGCTGCTGGTGTTGACGTTCGCCGCTGACTTTGCGCAGCTGACGCTGGCGCTGGTGTTGATGGGCCTGGCATCGGCATGGTGCATCCGGGCTTTCGCACAGCCGTCACCTTCGCCGTCGAAGCGCATGAGCAGGGCGCTGCTGCGGGCCTGGCGAACGCTGTAACCGGTTACAGTTACATCTTTGGCCCGGCGCTGGGCACCGCCCTCTACGGCGTCAATTCCTTCCTGCCCTACCTTTTCGCGGCCCTGTTTACGGTGGTTGCCTTCGCCATGCTGACGCTGCGCGCGCGGGAGCGCGCGATCCAGCCCGCCACCTGACCCCGCACCTTGCAGTCCAATCGCGCTGAATGGTACCAAAGCCGCGCCCGGGCAGAGCAGATAACATACGCGGGTTGTCATCGCCTCTGTCACAATGTGTGAGGCGCCTGTGAAACCCGTCTGGATATTGTTTGGCGCGATGTTCTGCGCCAATCTGGCCCATTCCGTACTGGCGCCGGTGCTGCCGCCGCTGATGCGCGAACTGGGTCTGAGCGCGCTGCAGGGCGGACTGATTCTGACAGGCGCGTCCATTGTGTGGGTCATCTTCTGCCCGTGGTGGGGGCGGCGCAGCGACGTGCTGGGCCGCAAGCCGGTCATCATGCTGGGGCTGGCGGGCTACGCACTGGGCGCGGTCATGTTTGCCTTCTTCGTGCAGGCGGGTCTGGACGGGTTAATCGCCAGCGCAATGGTGACCTGGTTGTTGCTGGTAGGCGCGCGCATGGTCGTTGGTCTCATGTTTTCTGCGGCCAGCCCCGCCACCCAGGCCTACATCGCCGACGTCAGCAGTGGCCAGCAACGCACGAGCGCGATGGGCATCCTGGCTTCGGCCCATGGACTGGGCAGCATATTGGGCCCGGCGCTCGGGGCAGTCGTCGTGAGCATGGGGATGAGCCTGGTTGCGCCTATCTTCCTCTCGTCCCTGATGCCGTTGCTGGGCATGTTGCTGGTCTGGCGGATGCTGCCGCCGGTACGGCCGATCCTGAAGCAGGGTGAACGGGCGCCGGGCCTGAAAGTTTTTGACGCGCGCCTGATGCCCCTGTTGGTCATCGGCTTCTGCGCGATGCTGGTGGTCTCGGTGGTGCAATTCACCCTCGGCTATCTGATTCAGGATCGCTTCGGGCTGGATGCGATCGAAACCGCGCGCCAGACGAGTCTGGCGGTGATGGTCAGCGGCGCCGCCGTGTTCTTCGCCCAGATGGTGCTGATTCAATATTTCCGCCTGACGCCGCTGACGCTGATGCGTCTGGGCATGCCACTGGTGCTGGGCTCAGTCCTGTTGCTGGTCGGCGCTGCCAGCCAGGTGCAGCTGATGCTGTCGATGGTGTTGCTGGGTCTGGGTATCGGCATGGTGCACCCGGGCTTCCGCACTGCCATCACCTTCGCCGTCGAAGCGCATGAGCAGGGCGCGGCTGCCGGCCTGGCGAGCGCCGTCCCCGGTTACAGTTACATCTTTGGCCCGGCGCTGGGGACCGCGCTTTACGGCGTGAACCCCTTCTTGCCTTTCCTGTTGACGTCGCTGGTAATGCTGGCCGGCCTCGCCGTGCTGGTGCTGAGCCCGCGCATGCGCGCCGTGCAGCCCGCGGTCTGAGCCTGTCCTGCAGTCCAATAGGCTGAATGGTCCTAATGTCGCGTGGCATGCGGCACTATGATATGGACCATGTCATCGTTTCCCTGACAGTTCGGAAGTTATTGTGAAACCCGCCTGGATTCTGTTTTGCGCCATGTTCTGCGCCAGTCTGGGGCACTCCGTGCTGGTGCCGGTGCTGCCCCCGCTGATGCGCGAGCTGGGTCTGAGCGCGCTGCAGGGCGGACTGATTCTGACCGGCGCGTCCATTGTGTGGGTCATTTGCTGCCCGTGGTGGGGCCGGCGCAGCGACGTGCTGGGGCGCAAGCCACTCATCATGTTGGGGCTGGCGGGCCAGGCACTGGGCGTGGGCCTGTTTGCCTTCGTGATGCAGGCCGGTCTTGACGGAGCAATCGCCAGCGCGACACTGACCTGGCTGTTGCTGATAGGCGCGCGCGTGATCGTGAGCGCCCTGTATTCGGCGGCGGCCCCGTCCGCGCTGGCCTACGTCGCGGATGTCAACAGCGGGCAGCAGCGCACGAGCGCGCTGGGCATCCTGTCGTCGTCCAAGGGACTGGGGAGCATCCTGGGTCCGGCGCTGGGGGCGCTGGTCGTGGGTATGGGGATGAGCCTGGTCGCGCCGATCTTCCTTTCGGCCCTGACGCCGCTACTGGGTATGTTGCTGGTATGGCGGCTGCTGCCGCAGGTACAGTCGACCCGGAAGCAGGGCGAACGCGCGCCGGTAATCCGGGTCCATGACGCACGGCTACTGCCCCTGATGATCATCGGCTTCTGCGCGATGATGGTGCCCGCGATAGTACATTTCACCCTCGGCTATCTGATTCAGGACCGCTTCAGTCTGGATGCTGTCGAAACCACGCGCCTGACGGGGCTGGCGATGATAGTCAGCGGCATGGCCCTGTTCCTCGCCCAGATGGTGCTGATCCAGGTCTTGCGGCTGACGCCGCTGAAGCTGATGCGGCTGGGCATGCCGCTGATGCTGGGGGCAGTGCTGCTGCTGGCCGGCGCCGCCAGTCCCTTGCAGCTGATGCTGGCGATGCTGCTGCTGGGCCTGGGCAGCGGGATGGTGCAGCCGGGCTTCCGCAGCGCGGTCACCTTTGCCGTGGAGCCGCATGAGCAGGGCGCGGTGGCCGGCCTGGCGAGCGCCGTCCCCGCTTACAGTTACATCATCGGCCCGGCGCTGGGCACCGCCCTGTATGGCCTGAATCCCCTCTCGCCTTTCCTGCTGGCGTCCGTGGTGATGCTGGCCGGTATCGCGGTGCTGGTGCTGCACCCGCGCACACGCGTGGTTCAGCCTGCCATCTGACCCCGTCCTGCAGTCCAATAGCGCCGAATGGTACCTGTTGTGTCCGGGTAGAGCGGTTAACATCCCAGGCATGCCATCGTTTCGCTTGCATCACGAGAAACTCACGTGAGACCAGCCTGGATCCTGTTTGGCGCCCTGTTCTGCGCCAATCTGGGCTTCTCCATGCTGGCGCCGGTGCTGCCGTCGCTGATGCGGGAACTGGGCCTGACCGAACTGGAGGGCGGTCTGATTCTGTCCGGGTCAGCCGTCATGTGGGTCATCTTCAGTCCCTGGTGGGGTCGTCGCAGTGACAGGTGGGGGCGCAAGCCGGTCGTCATGCTGGGGCTGGCGGGTTACGCGCTGGGCACGGGCGCGTTTGCCCTTGTGGTACAGGCGGGCCTGGACGGGGTCTACGCCAGCGCGCTGGTGACCTGGCTGTTGCTGGTGGGAACGCGTCTGATCATTGGCGCGATGTTTTCAGCAGCCGTCCCTGGTGCGCAGGCCTACATCGCGGACGTCAGCAGCGGCCAGCAACGCACGAGCGCGCTGGGCATCCTGTCGTCGTCCATTGGCCTGGGCAGCATCCTCGGCCCGGCGCTGGGGGCGCTGGTCGTGAGTCTGGGCCTGGGCCTGGTGGCCCCCTTGTTCCTGTCGTCCTTCACACCGTTTTTTGGTCTGTTGCTGGTCTGGCGCCTGCTGCCGCCGGTACGCCCCGCCCTGCAGCAGGACGAACGGGCGCCGAGCCTGAACGTCCTTGATGCGCGCCTGCAACCGTTTCTGGTCATCGGTTTCTGCGCCCTGCTGGTCATTTCGCTGGTGCAGTTCACCCTCGGCTATCTGGTGCAGGACCGCTTCGGGCTGGATGCCGTCGAGACCACGCGCCAGACGGGGCTGGCGGTAATGGTCAGCGGCATCGCCCTGTTAATCACGCAGATGGTATTTATCCAGGTGTTTCGCCTGACGCCGATGAAGCTGCTGCGGCTGGGCATGCCGCTGGTGCTGGTTGCGCTGCTGCTGCTGGCTTTTTCTGCCAGTCAGTTGCAGTTGATGCTGGCGATGGTGCTCATGGGGCTGGGCATCGGGATGGTGCAGCCGGGCTTCCGCAGCGCCATCACCTTCGTCGTCGAGCCGCGTGAGCAGGGCACGGCGGCCGGACTGGCGAGCGCTGTATCCGGCTATGGTTTCATCTTTGGCCCGGCGCTGGGCACGGCGCTTTACAGCCTTAACCCCATCTCGCCCTTCCTGCTGGCGGCGCTGGTGGTGCTGGCCGGTCTCGTGGTGCTGGTGCTGCACCCGAGCACACGCGTGGTTCAGCCTGCGGTCTGACCCTGCGCCCTGCAGTCCAATAGCCTGAATGGACCCAACGCCGCCCAGGCGGAGCGGTTAATATTCAGGGCATGTCAACGCTACTGCCACGGCGCGTGAGGCGGTCGTGAGACAGGCCTGGATTCTGTTCAGCGCCCTGTTCTGCGCCAATCTGGGCCATTCCGTATTTGCGCCGGTGCTGCCACCACTGATGCGTGAACTGGGCCTGAGTGAGCTGCAGGGCGGCCTGATTCTGTCGGGGTCAGCCGTCATGTGGGTCATCTTCAGCCCCTGGTGGGGCCGGCGCAGCGACGAACGGGGGCGCAAGCCGATCCTCATGCTGGGGATGACGGGCTACGCGCTGGGCGCGGGCGTGTTTGCCTTCGTGATGCAGGCCGGTCTGGACGGGGTCTACGCCAGCGCGACGCTGACCTGGCTGCTGCTGGTGGGGGCGCGCATGATCGTGGGCGCCCTGTTTTCAGCGACCGGTCCGGCCTCCCAGGCCTATATCGCGGATGTCTGCAGCGGCCAGCAACGCACGAGCGCGATGGGCATCCTGATGTCGGCCATTGGTCTGGGCAACATCCTGGGCCCGGCGCTGGGGGCGGTGGTCGTGGGCCTGGGCCTAGTGGCCCCGATCTTCTTTTCGTCCCTCACCCCGCTGATTGGCCTGTTGCTGATCTGGCGCCTGCTGCCACCTGTGCGCCCCGCCCTGGAGCGGGGCGAACGCGCGCCGGCGCCGGGCGTTCTTGATGGGCGCCTGCTACCGTTTCTGGTCATCGGTTTCTGCGCGTTGCTGGTGCTCTCGGTGGTTCAATTCACCCTCGGCTATCTGGTACAGGACCGCTTCGGGCTGGATGCCGTCGAGACCACACGCCAGACGGGGCTGGCGGTGATGGTCAGCGGTGCCGCCCTGTTCCTGGTCCAGATGGTATTGATTCAGGTATTCCGCCTGACGCCACTGAGGCTGTTGCGGCTGGGCATGCCACTGGTGCTGGTCTCGCTGCTGGTGCTGGCCTTTACTGCCACTCACGTGCATTTGATGCTGGCGATGGTGTTACTGGGGCTGGGCATCGGGATGGTACAGCCAGGCTTCCGCAGCGCCGTGACCTTCGCCGTCGAGCCGCATGAGCAGGGCGCGGCGGCCGGTCTGGCGAATGCCATCCCCGGTTACGGTTACATCTTTGGCCCGGCGCTGGGCACCGCCCTTTACGGTCTGAACCCCATCTCGCCCTACATACTTGCTGCCCTGGTGATGCTGGCGGGCCTCGCCGTGCTGGCCCTGTACCCGCGCATGCGCGTGGTGCAACCCGCGACCTGACCCTGCACCGGCAGTCCAATAACCTGAATGGACCCAACGCCGCCCAGGCGCAGCAGTTATCATTCAGGTCATGTCATTGTTACTGTCACAGTTCGTGAGGCGGCTGTGAGGTACGCCTGGATCCTGTTCAGCGCCCTGTTCAGCGCCAATCTGGGCTACTCCGTGCTGGCGCCGGTGCTGCCCTCGCTGCTGCGCGAACTGGGCCTGAGCGAACTGCAGGGCGGTCTGATGCTGTCGGTGTCCTCCATTGCGTGGATACTGTTCAGCCCCTGGTGGGGTCGTTACAGCGACAGGACGGGGCGCAAACCGGTCATCATGCTGGGGCTGACGGGCTACGCGCTGGGCTCGGGCCTGTTCGCCCTGGTGATGCAGGCCGGCCTGGACGGCGCGTTCGCCAGCGCGCTGTTGATCTGGTTGCTGCTGGTGGGGGCGCGTCTGATCGCGGGCGCGCTGTTTTCAGCGGCGGTACCGGCAGCGCAGGCCTACATCGCCGACGTCAGCACTGGCCGGCGACGCACGAGCGCGATGGGTATCCTGACCTCGTCGGTTGGTCTGGGCAACATCCTGGGCCCTGCGCTGGGGGCGCTGGTGGTGAGCATGGGTCTGGGCCTGGTGGCGCCCCTCTTCCTGGCGGCCCTGACCCCGCTGCTTGGCGTGGTGCTGATCTGGCGTCTGCTGCCGGCGGTACGCCCCGTCCTGGTGCAGGGCGAGCGCGCGCCGAAGCTGAGCATGTTCGATGGACGCCTGCTCCCGTTTCTGGTCGTCGGGTTCTGCGCCCTGCTGGTGCTCTCGATGGTGCAGTTCACCCTCGGCTATCTGGTGCAGGACCGCTTCGGGCTGGATGCGATCGAGACCACAGGTCAGACGGGGCTGGCGGTGATGGGCAGCGGCGTCGCCCTGTTGTTCACCCGGATGGTTCTTATTCAGGTGTTTCGTCCGACGCCGATGAAGCTGCTGTGGGCGGGGATGCCGCTGATGCTGGCCGCGCTGCTGCTGCTGGCCTTCGCCGTCAGTCTGGCGCAATTGATGCTGGCGATGGTGTTGCTGGGGCTGGGCATCGGGATGGTGCAACCGGGTTTCCGCAGCGCCATTACCTTCTCCGTCGAGCCGCGTGAGCAGGGCGCGGCGGCCGGTCTGGCGAGCGCCATGCCTGGCTATGGTTTCCTCATCGGTCCGGCGCTGGGCACCGGCCTGTACAGCGTGGACCCCTTCTTGCCCTTCCTGCTTACCGCACTGGTCGTGCTGGGTGGCATCGCGGTGCTGGTGCTGCACCCGGGCACACGCGTGGTGCAGCCCGCGACCTGAACCTGACTTAACGCCTGCGCCGGCGTTGAAGCTGGCGGGCCAGGGCTCGCGCGCTGCAGTCCAATCGTGACAAGTGGTACTAATGCCGCATTTGCTGCGGCATTATTATTCCTGCCATGCCACTGCTGCTGCCGCAATACGTGAGGCGCCTGTGAGATTCGCCTGGGTTTTGTCAGGCGCCATGTTCAGCGTTTTTCTGGGCCATTCCATCCTGGCGCCAGTGCTGCCCCCCCTGATGCGCCAGCTGGGCCTCAGCGAACTGCAGGGCGGCCTGATCATGACCGGCTCCTCGATCATGTGGGTCATCTTCAGCCCCCTGTGGGGCCGGCGCAGCGACGTGAAGGGCCGCAAGCCGATCTTCATGCTGGGGCTGGCGGGTTGTGCGCTGGGCGTGGCCGCCTTCGCCATCGTCATGCAGGCCGGCCTGGACAAGGTTATCGCCAGCGCAACCGTAACCTGGCTGCTGCTGGTGGGCGCGCGCATGCTCACGGGCGGAATTTTTTCGGCGGCCGGGGCCACCTCCCAGGCCTATATCGCGGATGTCAGCAGTGGCCAGCAACGCACGAGCGCAATGGGCATCCTGTCGGCGGCCAGCGGTCTGGGCAGCATCGTGGGCCCGGCGCTGGCGGCGCTGGTAGTGGGCTTCGGCCTGGCCGCGCCCGTCTTCCTTTCGGCTATCACGCCGCTCTTCGGCCTGCTGCTGGTCTGGCGTCTGCTGCCGGCCATACGTCCGCGCCTGCAGGAAGGGGCGCCCGCGCCGCGACTGCGCTTCCTTGATGCGCGCCTGCTGCCACTGCTGATCATCGGCTTCTGCATTATGCTGGCGCTCTCGGTGGTGCAATTCACCATCGGCTATCTCTTGCAGGACCGCCTTGGTCTGGATGCCGCCGAGACGGCGCGCCTGGTCGGCCTGGCAGTGATGGCCAGCGGCGCCGCCCTGCTCTTCGCGCAGACGGTGCTGATCCAGATGCTCCACCTGACGCCGCCATGGCTGATGCGCCTGGGCATGCCACTGATGCTGTGCTCCTTGCTGGTGCTGGTGGGCGCCGCCGACTATGTACAGTTTATGCTGTCGATGGTGTTGCTGGGCCTGGGGATCGGGATGGCGCAGCCCGGCTTTCGCAGCGCCGTCACCTTCGCCGTTGAGCCGCACGAGCAGGGCGCGGCGGCCGGCCTGGCAAGCGCCATGCCCGGCTATGGCTTCATCTTCGGCCCGGCGCTGGGGACCGCCATGTACGGCCTGAACCCGCTCTCCCCCTACCTCTTCGCGATGCTGGTGGTGCTGGCCGGCATTGCTACGCTGGCACTGCAAACGCGCGCGCAGCGCAGGGTACAGCTCGCCACCTGACCCTGACCTAACGCCAGCGTGGTGGCGGCCTGCGCCGTCGCAGCCACAGGCCTGCCGGCCAGCCGAGCATCTTGGCCAGGTCGCCGGTCGCGCGGATGAGCGGCAGCAGCGGCAGGGCCAGCAGCCAAACACCCCGTTCGCTGCGCCGCTCACGGGACAGACCCCGTTCGCTGCGCCGCTCACGGGACAAGCCCCGCTGCCGCAAGACCCACAGGCGCTGCAGCGGGCGCGCCAGGTAGGCCAGGCCCGCCAGCAAGCCGGGCAGCCACCACAGCGGATGCAGCTGCCAGCCGGCGGCGAGCAGCAATGGCAGCGCCAGGAGGTAAGTGCCGTAGCGGATGAGATGGCGCCGCGTCCACAGGCCGGCGAGGCCGTCGCCGCGCGCGTAGCTGTAGTACTGGCGGAAGAAGGCTGGCAGCGAAGCGCGCGGTCGGAAGTGCGCCAGGGCCCCCGGTGCGAAGACGAAGGGGCCGCAATGCTCGCGCAGGCGCAGGTCGAAGACCAGGTCCTCGCAATGGTCGAGCCATTCGGGGTAGCCGCCGACGGCCTGCCAGGCGCTTTTGCGAAAGGCGACGCTGCGGCTGCTGGGCAGGAAGCTGCGCGCGTCGATCTCGCTGCGCAGCGGCAGGGTCGTGGCGCCCAGGGCCAGCTCGAAAGTGCTTTGCGGGTCGGCGCAGAAGAAGCCGGCCACAGCCTGGGCCTGCGCGTCCGCCAGCAGCGGTTCCGTCAGCTGTTGCAGCCAGTCCGGCGTGAGGCGCACGCCGGCGTCAGTCACGGCGATGAGGTCGCCACGGGCGGCGCGGATGGCGAGGTTGCGGCCGCGGCTGATGTTGCAGCCGGGTTCGCTGAGCAGGCGCAGCGGCAGGCGCTCGCTGAAGCCCTGCAGGAGCGCGACGCTGTCATCCTGGCTGCCGCCATCGACGATGACAATCTCGTCGGGCGGGCGCGTCTGCGCCAGCAGCGACTCCAGCAGCGCGGGCAGGCTGGCGCTCTCGTTGCGGACGGTGAGGATGAGCGAGATCATGGGGGCAGTATACTCACTGCGAAGCAGGGCGTCGGCGGGGAGGTTATCCATGTGTCGTAACATTCGCAGGCTCTACAACTGTGTGCCGGCGGCGGACGAGGAAGCGGCGCGCCTGGCCGCGCTGCAATACGTGCGCAAGGTCAGCGGCTATCGCAAGCCCGCGCGCGTCAACGAGGCGGCCTTCGCGCTGGCGTTGGACGAGGTGGCGGCGGCGACGCTGCGAATGCTGGCTACTCTGGAGACGAAGGCGGCGCCGCGGCCACGGGAGTTGCCCCGGCAGCCGGTATGAGTGGGCCCTGTCCCGCCGCTCACGACGGGAGCCCTCACCCCCCAACCCCCTCTCCCTCAGGGAGAGGGGGAGCTTGTACACTTGCGGCAGGGTGAGGCGGCACAGGCCCGCGGGCCCTTCGTTGACAGCCTGGGCATGACTGGCTACCATTTCACCAGGGAAGTCGGGCAGGAGGAGCAGGGTTATGGATCGACTGGCGGGCAAGGTCGCGATTGTAACCGGGGCCGGGCAGGGCCTGGGGCGTGAGACCGCGCTGCTCTTCGCCAGGCAGGGCGCGCGCGTGCTGGTCAGCGACGTCAACGCAGACACGGCCGCGGCCGTCACTGCAGAAATTTCGGATGCGGGCGGCGAGGCGCTGGCGCTGCAGGCTGATGTCAGCAGCGCGGCGGACGCAGAGCGCATCACGCAGAGCGCGCAGGAGCACTTCGGCGGCCTGGACATCCTGGTGAACAACGCCGGCATCATGGGTTACGGCACGGTGCTGACTGCCAGCGATGAGGACTGGGAGCGCATCATCGGCATCAACCTCAAGGGCGTCTTCCTGTGTTCGCGCGCGGCCATCCCGCACATGCAGGCGGGCGGCGGCAGCATCGTCTGTATCTCCTCCATATCCGGCGTGATGGCGCAGCCGAACCAGGTGATTTACAACGCCAGCAAGCACGGCGTCATCGGCCTGGTGCGCTGCATGGCGCTGGATTTCGCGCAGGATGGCATCCGCGTCAACGCGGTGTGCCCGGGCATGATGCTGACGCCCATGCTGACGTATCTGCCGGAAGAAAGGTTGGCAGCTGCCGCCCAGGCCAACATGCTCAAGCGCGGCGGCGACCCCGCCGAGGTGGCGCAGCTGGTGTTGTTCCTCGCCAGCGACGAATCCTCGTACATCACCGGCAGCATCCATGTGGCGGACGGAGGGGAAACCGCGCAATAAGGAGTGTCTGCGCCTGGTGCGGCACTGGCGGCGCGGGCTCACCCTTATCTCTGTTACAGAAAAGGATTAACGATGCGCGACGTGGCATTTTGGCCCAAAGACTTTCTTGACGAGGTGGAAAATGCGAGGGTGACGCAGGGCGCGCTGCTGCATGCCCTGGGTGGCCCCAGCTTCGCCTACCGCACAGAGCAGGTGCTGGCGTGGATCGACCCCTACTTTTACGGCACGCCTGACGACGCCGTGCCCGACGCCTACCGCGCCGTGCCCATCTCCATCAAGCCGGACGAGGTGCGCGCGGGCGACATCATCTTCTCGACGCACGACCACGTCGATCATTGTCACGATGGCTCGCTGCTGCCGATACTGGCCAACACCGACGCCTTCTGCATCGCGCCCGCCTCCTCCGCCAGGCTGATGCGCGACTTCGGCATTCCCGACGGGCGCATCCGCGAGGTGGCGCCGGGCGACAGCGTCGACTTCCGTGACCTGAACATTCGCGTCTATCCCTCCTACGACCCCAACGAGCCGCTGGCCGTGTCCTTCGTGCTGCGCTCCGGCGGCAGCTCTTTCTTCGTCTCCGGCGACACCTCCGACGGACCGGCGCTGGAGGAGATCGGCGCGCGCGAGACGCCGGACTACGCATTGCTGGCCTTTGGCCGCACCTGGTACATGGACGAGGCGGAGATGTTGCGCGTGGCGGCGAAGCTGCGCCCCGGCACGCTGCTGCCCTTCCACTGGGAGTTCTGGCGCAACCACACCGGCGACATCGTCAAATTCTTCGAGCTGTACCACAGCCAGAAGCCGGATTTCGACATCCGTATCCTGAGCATCGGCGACTCATTGCACATGGGCGCCTGAAGGGCAAGGAAGGTCAGCACAATGAGCATCACTATCGACCACGTGGCGCTGATGGTCAGCGACCTTGAGCGCTCGCGGCGCTTCTACTGCGACCTGCTGGGGCTGGAGGTCGTCTCGCCGGAAGAGCACAACGACGGCCCCATTTCCGAGATGGTGGCCATCCCGCGCGTGCATATGCGCGAATATCGCTTGCGCGCGCCCGGCGGCATCAACGGCCATCGGCGCAGCGCCGAACAGGGCTTCACCTTCGACCTGATCCAGTGGATCCACCCTGAAAGCCCGACAGGCCGCAACCCCATCCATCACGTGCCCGGCGCGCACATCTGCTTCGGCGTGGAGGATGTGCCGGCGACCTACGAGAAGCTGCGTGCGGCCGGCGTCGAGACCGTCTCGTCGCCCGTGCGCTTCGCCGACGAGGGCGACTGGCACGTGCTGTTCTTCTACGACCCCGACGGCAATCTGCTGGAGCTGAACGAGATTGGCACGGGGGAGCAGCAACCGCACGACTTCGACTGGACGGAGGACTAATGAGCGGAGTGGAGCAACTCTTGCAGGACCCGGCGGCCATGGTCGTGTTGCTGGTGGCCGGGGCAGCGGGCGCGCTGCTGGTGCTGTTTCTGCTGCGCGGGCGCGACCGCGAGCTGCGCGCGCTGCGCGTGGACCACAGCCTGGAGCGCGACCGGCGGGCGCGCCTGGAAGTGGAGAAGGAGACGCTGGGCGATCAGGTGATCAGCGCGCGCGCCGAGGCAGATCGTCTGCATGCGGCGCAGGAGGCGACGCAGGAGCAGCTGAGCGAGGCCCGCAACCTCGGCACGCGCCTGGAAGCGGAGAAGATCGCGCTGGACGAGCGGCAGCGCGAGGCGCTGCGCGAGCGCGACGGGCGCGCGCAGGAGCGGGACGCGCTACGCGAGCAGCTGGGGACGGCGAGCACCAAAGTCACGGAGCTGGAATCGCAGGTGCAACATGGTGAGCAGCTGCGCCAGCAACTGGAGAACGCCGAAAATCGTCTGCGCGAAAGCTTTGAATCGCTCTCGGGCAAGGCGCTGGAAAGCAACCGCGAGCAGCTGCTGACCGACCTGCGGCGCGAGAACACGAACGCGCAGCAGTCGGTGGACGGGCTGGTCAAGCCCATTGGCGAAACGCTGCAGCTACTGCAGAAATCACACTCCAGCCTCGACTCGCGCATCAACGACCTGCGCCAGAACTCCACGGACCTGCAGGACCAGACGCGCAAACTGGTGAACGCGCTGCGGCGCCCGGAACAGCGCGGGCGCTGGGGCGAGCTGCAGCTGAAGCGCTGCGTCGAGCTGGCCGGCATGCAGCCCTATGTGGATTTCGTGGAGCAGGAGACCGTGCCCGGCGGCGGCCAGCGGCCGGACATGATCGTGCATTTGCCCAACAACCGCCTTATCGTGGTGGACGCCAAAACGTCGATGGACGCCTACATCTCTGCCTGGGAGACGCAGGACGAGGGCGAGCGCAGCGCCTTTCTGCAGCAGCACGCCGAGCAGGTGCGGCGCAACCTCGACAGCCTCTCGCAGAAGCGTTACCAGGACAGCCTGGCGGACAGCCCCGACTTCGTGGTCATGTTCATCCCCGGCGAGGTCTTTTACAGCGCCGCGCTGGAGCAGCTGCCGACGCTCTTCGAGCATGGCATGAAGAGCGACGTGCTCATCGCCACGCCGACCATCCTTGTCGCGTTGCTGCGCTCCGTGCACATGGGCTGGCGCGAGGCGGAACTGGCGCGCGAGGCCGAGGAGATCGGCCGCCAGGGCCAGGAGCTCTACCGGCGCACCTATATCCTGGTGAAGGGGCTGACGGGCATCCGCAAGGGGCTGGACAACAGCGTCAAGGCCTATAACAAGGCGATTGGCTCATTGAACAGCCGTTTCATCCCGCAGGTGGAACGCTTCCGCGAGCTGCACTCGATCAGCGGTGAGGCGCTGCCGGAGCTGGAGGGCCTCTCCACCGAGTTGCCCGAGCCGCGCCGACTCACCATGAAGGTGAGAACGGGCGAAGACGAGGACGAATAGCAGGGCCGCTGACAGCAGGAGGTAATGATGGGCGCAGTCACCATTCTCGATCACATTTCGGTCACGGTCAGCGACATGGAACGCTCGCTGGAATTCTATTGCGGCCTGCTGGGCATGGAGGAAGTCGAGCGCCATCGTCTGGAAGGCGACACCATTTCGCGGATGGCGGGCAAGCCCGAGGTCGTCATGCAGGTGGTGCGGATAAAGGCGCCTGATTCGCCGAGGGTGCTGCTCGATTTGCAGCAGTACCTGCAGCCGGAGGGCGGAGTCTCCGACGCGCAGCTGGGCGACGCGGCGCATGCGCACTTCTGCTTCGGCGTGCCGGACGTGTGGGGCACCTACCGCGAATGGCAGCAGCGGGGCGTCGAATTCGTGTCGGAACCGGTCACCTTTGACCTGGGCTGGGGCGTGGTGCACGTGGTCTTCTTCAAGGACCCGGACGGCTTCGTGCTGGAGCTGGTGCAGGACCCCATCGAGCTGAAAAACGGGGCAGAAGCGCCGGGATGACGAGTCAGGCGCAGCCGCGCTACGGGCTGGAGGGCCAGGCGGCCATCGTCACCGGGGCGGGCCGCGGCATTGGCCGCGCGATTGCGCTGCGCCTGGCGCGCGAGGGTGTCAGCGTGACGATCGCCGACATCGACGGGGCGAACGCCGCCGCGGTCGCGCAGGAGATTCAGGCGGCGGACGGCGCGAGCCTGGCGCAGACGGCAGACGTGACGCAGCGTGAACAGGTCGAGGCGATGGTGAGCGCGACAGTGCAGCACTTCGGCCGGCTGGACATCCTCGTCAACAACGCCGGCATCGGCATCGTCGCGCCGTTGCTGGACACGGACGAGGCGGCCTGGGACGCGCAGATGAACGTCAACGCGAAGGGCACGCTGCTCTGCTCGCAGGCGGCGGCGCGTTACATGATCGGCCAGGGGACGGGCGGGCGCATCATCAACAACGCTTCCGGCGCGGGCAAGATTGCGCCTGGCGCGGCCACGCCGCTCGGCGCCTACGCGGCCAGCAAACACGCCGTCGTCGGCCTGACGCGCCAGCTGGGGGCCGAGCTGGCGGAACATCAGATCCTGGTCAACTGTATTTGCGCCGGCATCGTCGACACGGAGATGTGGGCGCTGATCGACCGCGGCGTCGCCGCGCTGGAGGGGGCTGAGGTCGGCTCTGTGTTGCAGCGCGCGGTGGACAGCATCCCGCTGGGGCGCATCCAGCAGCCGGAAGACGTGGCCAACATGGTCGCCTTCCTCGCCTCGGCCGATGCCTGCTACAGCACCGGCCAGGCCTTCAACGTGAGCGGCGGCATGCTGCCGTATTAAACGCAAACTTGGCGCCAGACCAGGGGGAGCAATGCGATGACGGGCAATGACGTGAACAACGGGACGCGCGAGATCACCTTCGGCCAGGCGATCAACGAGGCGCTGCACGAGGAAATGCAGCGCGACGAGGAGATTCTGATCATTGGCGAGGACGTGGGGCGCGCCGGCGGCGTTTACAAGATTACGGACGGGTTGTTCAAGGCATTCGGCGAGGAGCGCGTGCTGGACAGCCCCATCTCCGAGGCCGGCATCACCGGCGTGGGCGTGGGCGCGGCCCTGAGCGGGCAACGGCCGGTGGTGGAGATCATGTTCGGCGACTTCACCGCGCTGGTGATGGACCAGATCGTCAACCAGGCCGCCAAGATCCACTACATGTCGGGCGGCAAGTGGCGCGTGCCGATGGTGCTGCGCACGACGATGGGCGCGGGTCGACGCGCCGCCGCGCAACACTCGCAGAGTCTGCACGCCTGGTACTGTCACATCCCCGGCCTGAAGGTGGTGTTGCCGTCCTCGCCACATGACGCCAAGGGCCTGCTGAAATCGGCCATCCGCGATGACAGCCCGGTCATCTTCTTCGAGGACAAGATGATGTACCGTGAGAGCGGGCCGGTGCCCGCGGGCGATTACAGCATCCCGCTGGGCGTGGCGGCCGTACGCCGCGAGGGCGAGGACATCACCCTGATCGCCACCTCCAGCATGGTCAACGTGGCGCTGGCGGCGGCGGAAGCGCTGGCCGTGCAGGGCATCAGCGCCGAGGTGATCGACCCGCGCACGCTGGTGCCGCTGGACGAGGCGACGCTGGTGGAGTCCGTGCGCAAGACCTCGCGCTGCATCGTGATTGACGAGGGCTACCGGCGCTACGGCGCCACGGCCGAGCTGGCCGCGCTGGTGGCCGAGCAGGCCTTCTACTGGCTGGACGCGCCGGTGCAGCGCATCGGCGCGATGGACGTGCCGGTGCCCTTCAGCCCCTCGCTCGAGGATTTGACGATTCCGAATGTCGCGACCGTGGTCGCGCGCGCGCAGGAACTTGTGCGCGGCCAGGCGGGGTGAGGCGATGTATCGGGTGATAATGCCGGCGCTGGAGATGGCGCAGGATACTGGCACGCTGCTGCGCTGGCTGAAAAGCGAGGGCGAGCAGGTGCAGCGCGGCGAGCCGCTGATGGAGATCGAGACCGACAAGGTCACGCTGGAAATCGAGTCCGGCGGCAGCGGGGTGTTGACGCAGGTCAGCGCCGGGCCTGGCGACGAGGTGCCGGTGGGCCAGGTGATCGCCCTGTTGCTGGCGGAGGGTGAGAAGGCGGAGTCCCTGGCTCCGAAGCCCGTCCCGCTTTCCCGTTTGTCACGGGAGCCGTTGGCGGGAGCCCTCACCCCAAACCCTGTCCCGTCGCTCACGACGGGAACCCTTCCCTCAGGGAGAGGGGCTTTAAGCACCCAGGTGGCGGCCAGTCCGCTGGCGCGGCGCCTGGCCGCCGAGCACGGCGTGGACCTGAGCGAACTGCCCGCGACGTCGGGCCGCATCTCGAAGGCGGACGTGCTGGCCTGGCTGCAGCGTGAGGCGGCAGCGGCTGACCAGCGTGTGCTGGCTTCGCCGAAGGCGCGGCGTCTCGCCGCGGAGCAGGGCATTGAGCTGGCGACGCTGGCGGGCCGCGGGCCGCAGGGGGCCGTCCTGGCCGGCGACGTGCAGGCAGCTGCGCCAGAAGTTGCGGCGGCGCCCACCGTCGCCGTTGCTGACGACGAGGTGTTACGCGTCGTGCCGCTGACGGGCATGCGCGGCGCCATCGCGGCGCGCACCCAGGCCAGCGCCCGGACGGCGCCGCACATTTCATTGGCGCTCAGCGCGGACATGAGCGAAGCGCTGCGATTGCAGCAGCAGCTGGGCCCGGCGGTGCAGGCTGCCAGCGGGCATAAACTGACGCTGACGACGCTGCTGGCGCGCGCCGTCGCCGCGACGCTGAAGACGCATTCGCGCCTGAACGCACATTTGCTGAAGGACGAGATTCGCGAATTCCGCCCGGTGCATCTGGGCGTGGCCGTGGCGCTGGCGGACGGCCTGCTGGTGCCGGTCATGCGCGACTGCGATACGCTGGGTCTGGCGCAGCTGCAGGCCAGCCTGCAGCAATTGGCGGAGCGCGCCCGCGCGCGGACCTTGACGGTGGCGGAACTGCGCGGCGCCACCTTCACGCTGAGCAACCTGGGGATGTACGGCATTGAGCATTTCAGCGCGATTATCAACCCGCCCGAGGTGGCCATCCTCGCGGTGGGCGCGGTGCAGGAGCGCGTCGTGGCGGTGGCGGGCCAGGCAGTAGTGCGGCCGATGCTGCAGCTGACTATCAACGTCGACCACCGCGCGGTGGACGGCGCCGTCGCGGCGGCCTTCCTGCGCGACTTGAAGAATCTGCTCGAAGACCCCTGGTCGCTACTCGTCTGAGAGGACGCGGGGTGACCGGTGCCTGAAGGATAAGTGAAAGGAGAATTCACATACCGTGAATGTACAGTGCAGGAAACTCCGTGAGCCACAATTTTACCTGAAAGGACAGGAAATGTTGCAGAGAAAAACCGTTCTGACGATTAGCCTGCTACTCTTGCTGCTGCTGCCCGCGACGGGCGCGCTGCAGGCGCAGGACAACACCCTCGTCATCGCTGTCGGCATCGAGCCGGTCAGCATGGATGCGTGGCGCGGCTTCGCCGAAACCGGCGGGCCGGGCTTCCTGAACGTCGTTGAGCAGCTGATCACGCGCGATTTCGCCTCGGGCGAGATGGTGCCGTTGCTGGCGACCGCCTGGGAGCTGGTTGACGACCGCACCATCCAGTTCACGCTGCGCGAAGGCGTCAGCTTCCACGATGGCTCGGCCTTCAACGCCGAGGCGGCGGCGGCGAGCATCAACCACACCTTCGACCCCGAGAACGCCTTCGATCTACTCAACTTCATCGGCTCGATGAGCGCCGAGGCGGTGGGCGACTACACGCTCAACGTCTCGACGGCGGAGCCGGACCCGATTCTGCTGAGCAAGATGTATTTCGTGCCGATCTCCTCGGCGCAGCAGCTTATGGATGACCCGGATTCCTACCACACCAACCTGATCGGCACCGGGCCCTACCTCTTCGCCGAATGGAGCCGCGGTGAGTCCATCACCTACGAGGCCAACCCGGACTGGTGGGGCAGCGGCATGATGGAAGCGGCCCTGGGCGAAGTCTCCTTCGACACGGCCGTCTACCGCTTCCTGGCGGAAGATCAGGTACGTACGGCCGCAGTACAGGCCGGCGAAGTGCACATCGCGCAGTACATCACGCCCGATCAGTGCGCCGAAGTGAGCATGAGCGACAACGCGCGCTGTGCGTCGGCCGCCAGCGTGGAGACGATCTTCATCCGTCTGGACACCATCAGCCCGATGCAGAGCGACGTGCGCGTGCGCCGCGCCCTGCAGCTGGCCATCGACAATGACCTGATCATCGAGACGATTCTGGGCGGCACGGCCACCGCCTCCGGCCAGATCATCAACGCAACGGCGCTGGGCCACAACCCGGACATCGCGCCCTACCCCTACGACCCGGAGGAGGCCAGCGCGTTGCTGGCAGCCGCGGCCGCGGACGGCGTGCCGATTGACATGCCCATCACGCTGGGCGCGCGCATCGCCGTGATGCCGGGCATCGACGAGACCTTGCAGGCCGTCGCCAGCATGTGGGCCGACGTCGGCCTGGACGTGTCGGTCGAATTCTTCGACCCGGAGAGCTTCGGCCAGGTCATGCTGGTCAACATCAAGGACGTGCCGCCGGAGCGCAACTTCATCGGCATCCATCTGCATGGTCAGGAACTCCTCGACTATCACATCTCCTACAACTTCTACTTCTCCTGCGACGGCATCCTCTCCGTGTACTGCAACGAGGAAGCCGAAGCGCTGTGGAACGCTGCGGCACCGCTATCTGGCGCCGAGCGCGACGCAACGCTGCAGCAGCTCAACCAGGTGGCGCATGATGATGTGGCCGCAGGCTACATCGGGCATCTGGACCTGTCCTACGCAGTAAGCAACGATCTGGACTGGGAAGTCAAGCTGGATCATCGTCTGCAGGCCAAGGAAATGTCGCCGGCGGGCTAGTCGCCGCTGACGAAGCGCAAACGGCCCCTGGTCCTGCGCGGCCAGGGGCCGCCATGCAGGAGCATGTGACATACTCAACTATCTGGGCAGACGCCTGCTGCAATCGGTGGCGGTGACCTTCGCCGTGTTGACGATGGTCTTCCTCGCCGGTCGCATCCTGGGCGACCCGGTGCGTCTGGTGGTGGGCATCGAGGCTTCGGAGGAGCACGTGCAGCTGGTGCGCGAGCAACTCAATCTCGACAAGCCGCTGGGCGAGCAGTATACGAACTTCATCGGCGACGCCCTGCGCCTCGAGTTCAGCAAATCCTTCTGGCAGAAGGTGCCCACGCTGCCACTGGTGCTGGCGCGCATCCCGGCCACGCTCTATCTGGCGCTGGCGGCGCTGCTGCTGGCCGTGCCGCTGGGCATCACGCTGGGGGCGCTCTCCGCGCTACGGCCCTGGTCGCTGCTGGACCGCATCACCAACGTGATTTCGCTGGGCGGCGTCTCGATCGTCGAGTTCTGGCTGGCGCTGATGCTCATCATCATCTTCCCGGTACGCCTGGGGCTCTTCAAGACCTCCGGCTACGGCGGGCTCGAATACTTCGTGCTGCCGGCGCTGACGCTGTGCTACAAGCCGCTGGGGCGCATCGCGCAGATTTCGCGCAGCGCCATGCTCGACGAGCTGGCCAAGCCCTACATCAAGGCCGCGCGCGCCAGAGGCCTGCGCGAGCGACGCGTGGTCTTCGTGCACGCGCTCAAGAACGCGGCGGTGCCGGTGCTGACCATCAGCGGCGACGAACTGGCGGCCCTGCTCAACGGCGCCATCATTGTCGAGACGGTCTTCGGCTGGCCCGGCATCGGCAACCTGACCATCCAGGCGCTTAACCGGCGCGACCTGCCGCTGGTGGAGGCCACGGTCTTCGTGGTGGCCATCTTCATCATCCTGACGAACCTGCTGGTGGACATGGCCTACACCTGGCTCAACCCGCGCATCCGTTTTAATCAGCCACAGGGCGCATGATGATGAGAGCCACCAGCCTCCAGGCACAGGGCGCGTGACGATGGCCGCGATTCCGGTGCTGGACAGCGCCAGCGAAGCCCCGCGCAGCGTAGGCCTCGGCCTGATTCTGCGGCGCCTGCTGCAAGACCCGGTGGCCGTCTTCGCCATCGTCGTGTTGACGCTGTTGCTGATCGCCATGCTGGGCGCCGAGCTCGTCGCGCCCTACGACCCGCTGCGCCAGAACCTGCGCCTGCGCAACCATCCGCCGGGCACGCCGGCGGCCGTCGAGGACGGCTTCCCGCACGTGCTGGGCACCGACGAACTGGGCCGCGACCTGCTCAGCCGGCTGATTTACGGCGCGCGCGTGTCGCTGGCGGTGGGGCTGAGCAGCGCCCTGCTCTCCGGCACGGTGGGCACGCTGCTGGGCATCCTCGCCGGCTATCACGGCGGGCGCGTCGACGATCTGATCATGCGCCTCGTCGACCTGCAGATGAGCTTCCCCTTTCTCCTGCTGGCGCTGCTGGTGCTGTATGCGCTGGGTTCGGGCTTTCTCAACGTCATCCTCGTGCTGGCACTGGTGCGCTGGATGGTCTACGCGCGCGTGGCTCGCGGCCTGACGCTGGCCCTGCGCACCTCGCCCTTCATCGACGCGGCGCGCGTCACCGGCAACAGCGACCTGCGCATCATCCGGCGCCATCTGCTGCCCAACCTGGCGTCGCCGCTGGTAATCCTTTTCACGCTGGAAATCGCGGCGCTGATTCTGGGTGAGGCCGCGCTGAGCTACCTCGGCTTCGGCATACAAAAGCCGGAGCCCTCCTGGGGCCTGATGATCGAGGCCGGCAAGAGCTACGTGAGCAGCGCCTGGTGGCTGACGACCTTCCCCGGCCTGGCCATCTTCCTGACGGCGCTGAGCCTGAACCTGCTGGCCGCCTCGCTGCGCTCCATCAGCGACCCGGTGCAGCGCGAGCGCTGGCTCAACAGCGGCGGCAACGGGCAGGAGCCATCGTGAGCGCGAAGGGGCACGAACCCCTGCTGGCGGTGCGCGGCCTGCGCGTCGAGTTTCGCACGGTCGTCGGCCTGACGCGCGCGGTCAACGGCGTGGACTTCACGCTGGAGCGCGGCGAAACGCTGGCCATCCTGGGCGAGTCCGGCTCCGGCAAGAGCGTCAGCGCACAGGCCATCATGCGCATCATCGACAGCCCGCCGGGCAAGATCACGGGCGGCACGGTGCGGTTGCAGGGTCAGGACCTGCTGCAGCTCGACACGGAGGCGATGCGGGCCGTGCGCGGCAACCGCATCGCGATGGTCTTTCAGGACGCCCAGGCGGCGCTGGACCCGGCCTTCACCGTCGGCCAGCAGATTGCCGAGACGCTGCGCAGTGGCCGCGGGCTGGCGCGCGAGGAAGCGCTGGCGCGCGCCATCGACCTGATGGAGCGCGTGCAGATTCCCGATGCGCGCAGCCGCGCCCACGACTATCCGCACCAGTTTTCCGGCGGCATGGCGCAGCGCGTGATGATTGCCATGGCGCTGGCGCTGGAGCCGGAGGTGCTGATCGCTGACGAGCCGACCACGGCGCTGGACGTGACGATACAGGCCCAGGTGATGCAGCTGCTGTCCGCGCTGCAGGCGGAAAGCGGCATGGGGCTGATCCTCATCACGCACGACCTGGGCGTGGTGGCCGAGGTGGCCGACCGCGTGGCCGTGATGTACGCCGGCAAGGTGGTCGAGACCGGACCCATCTCTACCCTCTACGCGCGTCCGGGCCACCCCTACACCGTCGGACTGATGGACTCGATGCCGCGCGTCGACCAGCAGGAAGGCCGTTTGCTGGCCATCCGCGGCTCGCCGCCCAACCTGATGCGCATTCCCGCCGGCTGCGCCTTTCATCCGCGCTGCGCGCTGGCGCAGGCGCGCTGTCAGCAGGAGACGCCGGCGCTGTTGCCGCTGCCGGATGAGCCGTTGCGGCTGAGCGCCTGTCACTTTGTGGCGGACATCCCGGGCCGGCAGCGCGCCGGCGCGAGCGTCGCTGCTGCGGGGAGCGGGCCGGATACCGGCGAGCCGCTGCTGCGGGTGGAGGGGCTGGTCAAGCACTTCCCGCTGAGCGGCCGTTCGCTGCTGCGGCGTACGATTGGCCACGTGAAGGCGGTGGATGGCATCGACTTCGAGCTGTACCGTGGCGAGACGCTGGGGCTGGTGGGCGAATCCGGCTGCGGCAAGTCCACCGTGGCGCGCGTTCTGCTGCGCCTTGAGCGGGCCAGCGCGGGCCGCGCCTGGTTCGACGGCGAGGACCTTTTCGCGCTGGCGGGTCAGGAGTTGCGCCGTTACCGTCAGCGCATCCAGATGATCTTCCAGGACCCGTACTCCTCGCTCGACCCGCGCATGACGGCCGGCGACATCGTGGCGGAGCCCTGGGCGGTGCATAAGGGGCTGGTGCCGCAGGCGGAATGGCGCAATCGCGCCCGTGAGCTGCTGCAGCGCGTGGGCCTGGACCCCGATGACGAGCGCCGCTATCCGCACGAGTTTTCCGGCGGGCAGCGGCAGCGCATCGGCATCGCGCGGGCGCTGGCCTTCAGCCCGAAGCTCATCATTTGCGACGAGCCGGTGTCCGCGCTGGATGTCTCGATCCAGGCGCAGATCGTGAACCTGCTGCAGGACTTGCAGCAGGAATTCGGCATCGCCTATATCTTCATCGCGCACGATCTCTCCGTCGTGCGCCACATTTCGGATCGCGTGGCGGTAATGTACATGGGGCGCATCGTCGAGACCGGCACGCGCGACCAGATCTACAACCAGCCGACGCACCCCTACACCCAGGCCCTGCTGTCGGCGGTGCCGGTGCCGGACCCCGAGAGTGAGGCGCGGCAGCAGCGCATCATCCTGCAGGGCGAGGTGCCTGGCGCGCTAAACCCACCCTCCGGCTGCCGTTTTCGCACGCGCTGCTGGAAGGCGGAGGCGCGCTGCGCGAGCGAGACGCCGGCGCTCATTGATCGTTTCGGGCACGGGCACGACAGCGCCTGTCATTTTGCCGAACTGCGCGCGCCGGCTGCGGCCGCGGTGGACTGAACCAGGAGGAAGACCAGACCATGAGCGAGCAGCAACAGAGGCAGGACGAATACGCGAGCGAACTGGGCCCGCGCTTTTATCAGCAGCTGGTCACCATCCGCGAGTTTGAGCGCCAGGTGGCGGAGCTGTACATGCAGACGCTGATCCCCGGCATCGCGCACGTGTCGATCGGCCAGGAGGCGGTCGCCGTGGGCGTGTGTGGCGCGTTGCGCCGCGACGACTACATCACCAGCACGCACCGCGGCCACGGCCACTCCCTCGCCAAGGGCGCCAGCCCGGAGCGCATGTTCGCGGAGCTACTGGGCAAGGAGGACGGCTTCTGCCTCGGCAAGGGCGGCTCGATGCACATCGCTGACCCCGAGACGGGCAACCTGGGCGCCAACGCCATCGTCGGCGGCAGCCTGGCGATTGCGGCGGGCGCGGCGCTGGGCGCCAAACGTCGCGGCGAGGGTCAGGTGGCCGTCTGTTTCTTCGGCGACGGCGCGCTGAACCAGGGGCTGCTGCTGGAATCGATGAACATGGCCTCGATCTGGAAGCTGCCGGTGCTCTACGTCTGCGAGAACAACCAGTACGGCGAGTACACGCCCACCGCGCAAGTCACGGCCGGCAACCTGGTCAGCCGCGGCGAGGCCTTCGACATCCCCTCGGTCAACGTGGACGGCATGGACGTGATGGCCGTCTATCGTCAGGCCAGCGCGCTGGTGGCGCGGGCGCGGGCCGGTGAGGGGCCGGGCTTCATGGTCTGCGAGACCTATCGTTTCCAGGGGCACGGCATGAGCGACCCCGACCGCCCCTACCGCACGCGCGAGGAAGAACGGGAATGGCAGAAGCGCGACCCGGTCGAGCGCTTCGCCAGCCTGCTGACGGAGAATGCGCACTGCACGCGGGAAGAGCTGGAGGCCATCGAGGCCGAGGTGCGCGCGGAGATCGATGCGGCCGTGATCTTTGCGCAGGACGCGCCCTACCCGGACGTGAAAGAAGTGCTCACGCATGTTTACGCGGAATGACCCCGGCCAAGTCTGCGGGGGCGGGGAGCAGGCAGCCAGTTGGCTGCTGCAGGAGATAACAGGGAAAGGATATGCTTGTGCCTGAAAAACTGAAGGTTCTGTTTCTGCCGCACCCGGTGCGCGAAGACATGTTTTACCCTTGGGGCGTGGACGTGGTGAATGCGGTGCGCGCCACCGGAAACGACATTGAGGTCTGCGACTACAAGGCCGAACTGGCGCCGCAATTCGCCGGCGTGGACGTGGTCATCGACGTCGGCGGCTCTGCCGGCACCGAGGAAATGGCCGACCTGGGCGCCGGTCAGGTGCGCCTGTGGCAAATTCTCGGCACCGGCCTCGACCACTTCGAGATGGACGTCTGGCGCTCGCGCGGCATACCGGTCGCGAACTGTCCCGGGCAGTTCAGCTCGGTAGCGCTGGCCGAACACGCCATGATGATGATATTGCTGCTGGCGCGGGAGTACCCGCGCTCGCAGACCAACCTGCGCACGGGCGTTTTCTACGAGCCGGTCGGGCAGGAACTGGAAGGAAAGCGCCTGGTGCTCTACGGCTTCGGCGCCAGCGGCATCGAGCTGGCGAAGCGCGCGCGCGGCTTCGGCATGCGCCTCTTCGCCATCGACATCCGCGAGGTCAGTGACGAGGAACGTGAGGAACTTGGTGTGGAGTTCGCCGGCACGCCGGAGGACCTCGACGGGCTGCTGCCGGAAACCGACGTGCTCTCGATGCATCTGCACCTCAACGCGACCACACGGCACTGCGTCGATGCGCGGCGCCTGGCGCTGCTGCCGCCGCACGCCTGGCTGATCAACGTGGCGCGCGGGGCGCTGGTGGACGAGGCGGCGCTGGCGGAGGCGCTGCGCAACGGGAGTCTGGCGGGCGCGGGCATCGACGTCTTCAGCACGGAGCCGCCGGACCCCGACGATCCCATCATGCACCTGCCCAACGTGATCGCCACGCCGCACTGCTCGGGCACCACCGACGGCACCTCGCGCAAGCGCGCGGGCGCGGCGGCCAGCAACGTGGCACGCATCGCCGAGGGCCTGGAACCGCTGTATCGCGTCGACAACATCGTACTGGAGTGAACCGATGAAAACCAACAACGTACGCCACAAACTGCTCGCCGGCGAGGCGGCCATCGGCTGCTTCATGGGCCTGGGCAGCCCCAACGTCGCCGAGCTGCTGACACGCGCCGGCCTCGACTGGCTGGTGATCGAGACCGAGCACAACAACCTCGACATGGCCCAGATCGAACACGTCCTGATGGCCGTGCAGGGCAGCGGCGCCATGCCCATTGTGCGCGTGCCCGTGGCGCAGCAGGACTTCATCCAGCGCGCGCTGGATACCGGCGCCATGGGCGTGCTGGTGCCGATGGTGCGCACAGTAGCCGAGGCCGAGGCCATCGTCGCGGCGACGCGCTTCCCGCCCGTTGGGCGGCGCAGCTTCGGCCCGTTGCGCGCCTCGCACTACTCGCTGGACAACGCCGACTATCTGGGGCGTGCCAACGACAACATGCTGGTCGCGCTCATCGTGGAAACGCGCGAGATGCTCGACAACCTCGAGGAGATCGCGGCTGTACCGGGCGTCGACGTGCTCTTCCTCGGCCCCTTCGATCTCTGCCTGTCGCTGGGGCTCAACCCGCTTGAGCTGCCGCTGCCGGAGATCGACGCGGTGCTGGAGCGGATGCTGGAAGTGGGCCGCAAGACCGGCGTGTCCATCGGCTATGCGGCCGACACGCCGGATGGGTTGCGCGCGTTGCAGGCGCAGGGCGTCACCTTCATCAGCTACGGTCAGGATTACGGGCTGCTGATGCGCGCCATTCGTGAGGGGCTGCAGGCCTTCGGCAAGGCGCCGGCGCTGGACTGAATCGAAAGCGAGGACCTATGTGGCGCATCTGGTGTGAACGGCCGCTGCCGGAGCAGTACCGGCACCTGGCGGGCGACGCCGAACTGGTCTGGCGCGGCCCGGGCGAGGAGGGCATGGCGGCGCTGCTGCGCAGCATGGCCGGCGCTCAGGCCACCATCGCCTCCGCCTACGTCCGCTATGACGGGCAGCTCTTCGACCAGTTGCCGGCGCTGCAGGTGGTCTCGCGCACCGGCATTGGCGTGGACGGCGTGGCGCTGGACGAGGCCACCGAACGCGGTGTGGTCATCTGCAACACGCCGGACGTGCCCAGCATTGCCACGTCGGAGTTCGCCGTTGCGTTGATGCTCTTCGTCGTGAAGCGCCTGGGTCGCTGCACGCAGCAATTGCAGAAGGAGGAGCGGCCGGACTACTTCAGCATGCATGACGGCACCGAGCTGGCCGGGAAGCAGCTGGGCCTGGTGGGCCTGGGGCGCATCGGCGGGCGCGTGGCGCGCATCGCGCTGGCCTTCGAGATGCGCGTCGCGGTGTACGATCCCTACATCAGCCAGGCGCGCGTCGACGAACTGGGCGTGCAGCGGGTAGACAGCCTGGAGCAGCTGCTGGGCATGGCGGACGTGGTCTCGCTACATCTGCCCTCCACGGCGCAGACGCGCGGGCTGATCAACGCTGACAGCCTGGCGCAGATGAAACCGGGCGCGCTGCTGGTTAACTCGGCGCGCGGCACGCTGGTCGACGAGGAGGCGCTGCTGGCGGCCCTGGAGAGCGGTCAGCTGGGCGGCCTGGCGACCGACGTCTTCGCGCAGGAGCCCCCGCCGCACGACCACCCCCTTGTGCTGCATCCGAAGGTGGTTGCCACGCCGCACGTGGCCGGCGCCACGGTCGAGAGCAAGGCGCAGCTGTGGCCCCTGGCCATCAGTCAGGCACTACAGGTGCTGCGCGGCGAACGCCCGCCGCACGTGGTCAATCCCGAAGTCTGGCCGCGGCGCCGCGGCCTGGCACGCTGAGGACGAAATCCCTGCCATGACTGAAAAGATTGTGCTGGTCACCGACTACACCTGGCCCTCCACCGCGCCGGAAGCGGAGGTGCTGGCGCGCGTCGGCGCGCGCCTGCTGCTGGCGGAAAGTGGCAGCGAGGAGGAGTTGCTGCGGCTGGTGCCGGGGGCGGACGCGATCCTGACCTGTTTCAATCTGGTGCCAGCTTCGGTGGTGCGCGCGGGCGAGAAGCTGCAGGTCATCGGGCGCTACGGCATCGGCATCGACAACATCGCCGTTGAGGAGGCGACACGCCTCGGCATTCCGGTGACCAACGTGCCGGCCTACTGCCTCGACGAGGTAGCCGAGCACGCCCTGGCGCTGTTGCTGGCCGGCGCGCGCAGCATCGTGCGCTACGACCGCGCGCTGCAGGCCGACGACTGGTCGCTGGGGACGGGCATGCCGGTCTACCGCGTGGCCGGGCGTACGCTGGCCATCATCGGCTTCGGCAAGATCGGGCGCACGCTGGCGCGCAAGGCGGCGGCGCTGGACCTGCAGCTGCTGGCCTGTGACCCCTGGGTGTCTGAGGCGGATGCGCGCGCTGCTGGCGCCGAACTGGTGGACCTGGACGAGGCGCTGGCGCGCGCGGACTTCCTCAGCCTGCACACGCCGCTGACGGAGGGGACGCAACATCTCCTGAACGCGGAGCGGCTGCGGCGCATGAAGCCCACCGCCTTCGTCATCAACACGGCGCGCGGCGCGCTGATCGACCAGGAGGCGCTGCTGCAGGCGCTGCAGGAAGGCTGGATCGCCGGCGCGGGGCTGGACGTCTTCGTGCCCGAGCAGCTGCCGGCGGGGCATCCGCTGCTGGCGCTGCCCAACGTCATCGCCACGCCGCACACGGCCTTCTATTCCGAGGAGTCGGTGCAGGCGCTGGAGGTGCTGGCCGCGCAGAACGTGGCGGACATCCTCAGCGGCAAGCGTCCGGTGGACGTGGTGAACCCGGAGGTGCTGGCGCTGGAGCGCTGGGCGCATCTGGTGTAGGGGGGCGGCCCTCACCCCAAACCGGCCCTCACCCCAAACCCTGTCCCGTCGCTCACGACGGGAGCCCTCTCGCGCTTGCGGCGGGAACCCATCAGGGAGAGGGGCTTTAACTTCTGCGGCGAAGGCCTTTCATCAGCTCACTCCCGGCCAGGGTGCCGGCGACGACCCACGTCAATTGCGGAAAAGCCGCGCACAAACTGTTATGGAAGGGAATACTATTGACGTCTCCTGGCCGCCAGTGAAGGACGGGCCGCGATGAAACCGGCGCTTTTGCTTCAGCGGCAGGCAAAACTTCCCTGCTCCGGGCTTGCCATGGTTCTCGTTTTAACGCTGTTTGCGACCCTGCCGCTGTTTGCCGGGGCCGGGCTGCCGGAAGGCGCGGATACGCTCCTGCACGCCTACCGCGCTGCCGAAATGTTGCGCAGCCAGCAACACGGGCTGTTTTTCCCCGCCTAGGGCGAAGGATTCTATCTGGGCTATGGCTCGCCGGTGTTTCACTTCTACGCCGGCCTGACCTATCACCTCGCCAGCGTCCTGCAGACCGTCGCCGGGTTGAACGTTCTGAATGCCCTGCGCAGCCTGATCGCCCTGATGTTTCTGGCCTGCAGCAGCGGGATGTATCTGTTCGTCAGGCGTCGCAGCGGGGTACCGGGCGCGGTACTTGCCGGCCTGTTATACGTCTACAGCCCCTGGCTCCTGCATACAGAGGCCCTGGCCCGCGGCGCGTATCCCGAATTGCTGTCCCTTGCCATCTCCTGTGGCGCTTGGATGTGCTGCGCGACCGACCCACCCCCGTCAATCTGGTCGGGGCCGTTCTGGTTCAGGTGGCGCTCATCAATTCCCACAATCTGATGGCTCTCATCCTGACCCTTGTTGCCCTGGCGCAATTGATCGTCGAGACGGCGCTGCAGCGATTAATACGGGGGCGGGTGAACTGGCGTCCTGCTGCTCTGGCGGTCGGGGCGGTATTCCTGGGCGTGGGCATGGCGGCCACATTCTGGCTGCCAGTTCTGCTGGAGAGCGATTCGGTTCATCTGGATAATCTCACGGCGGTCGTCTCGCTGGACTATCGCAATTTCTTTGTACCGCTGGAAGACTTGCTGGCTGCAGCGCCGCTTCACGATGCCGGTGCCGCCAATGGACTGCGCATATTGACGACTATGGGTATCGCGCAGTGGGCCCTGGCGCTGTCCGGTCTGGTGACGACAGCCCTGTTCTACCTGCGCGGAGCGCGTTCGCAGCATCCGCGGGCCCTTGCCGGCGCAGCATTTTTTGCGCTGATGGCCTGCCTGTTGATCGCGCTGACCGTCTCGAACTCGCTGGGGGTATGGAACCGCCTGCCGCTTCTGCATGTCCTGCAGTTTCCCTGGCGTCTGCTGGGGCCGATAGCCGCCTGTCTGGCGATTGTCGGCGGCGCAAATGGCCTGTGGCTGGAGCGCCTGGGAGCGCGGCTGCGAACCGGCGCGATTGCCCTGCTGCTTGCCTTGCCAATTGCCACGTCGAGCTCGCTGTTTTACATGCCAGAGGGGTGGAGGGTGAACGAAGTGGATACCTCGCTTGCGGCCTGGCACGAGGTAAAGGCACCGGAGCAGTTGCACACAACCGCCACCGGCGAGTTTCTGCCGCGTGACGTGCACGTTGTTCCCGGCCCGACCGAGGGGTTGCTGGCGGATTATGCCGATGGCTATCCGGTAGACAAGCTCAATCACGACGGCCTGCCGCCGGGCAGCACAGCCAGGCTGGTTCACAATTCCCCTCAGGCGCTGGAATGGCAGATTGACGCGAGCCGCGACTTCATCGCCGAAGTCTACAGCTTTTACTGGGCTGGCTGGCGCGCGGAGATCGATGGCCAGGCGGCGGCGATTCGCCCGTCTGAACATCATGGCCTGATCACATTTGCGCTGCCGGCGGGCAATCACCGCGTGCGCGTGTTTCTGGGGTCGACTCCCGCGCGCGATCTGGCGGCCTGGATATCGCTGCTGTCGCTGCTGCTGGTCGCCGCCGGCGCCATCGCGCTGCGCCGCCGCCGGCCTGCCACCATCCTTGCACAGAAGCGGAGGACGTCGCCAGGGGAGGTGACAGGAATGCTGTCAGGCGGCGCGCTGGCCTTGCTCGCTGTCCTGCTCTTCTTCCGCGAAGGAAGCGCCTGGCTCCATTCGTCGCCGGGAGAGGCCTTGCCGGCGCAGGTGTGGCGCGAGTTCACGCTGGACGGGCGAATTCAGTTGCTCGGCCATGACCTGAACGCCAGGGTGCTGCGGGCTGGCGAACGCCTGATGCTGCAGCTTTACTGGTACGCACTGGAAGAGAGCGATGTCAATTTCTCCAGCTTTGTGCATCTTTCGACCGGCGGGCTGCCACATGTGCAGAGCGACAAGCTGCAACCTGGCGATCGCGCCAGCAGCACGTGGAGCCCGGCCGGTTACATTCTCGACAACTATGCGCTGTAACTGCCGGCGCACTTGCCCTCTGGCGACTATCAACTAGTGGTCGGTTTGTACACCTGCGAACTGATGCCACCGGGCGAGTGTGGCAATGGCTACCGTCCGACGGTGACTGACGAGAGCGGCGCCGTCATCGGGGACAGCATCCCGCTCGCAACCATCCGGATCGAGTCCTCTCGCCTGCCCGGCGCGGCCGGCGCGGGCTGAAGCGTTCGTTTGCCGGTGGCCCTCAGCCATTCACGGGGATGCGGTTGCCGGCGGGGCGGGCGCTGCAGGTGACGTGGCCGTTTCCCGTGGCGCGCAGACGACAGGTTGCCCATCCCTTGCGCTTACGCCCGGAGATATTCCCCGGGAATGCGCGAGCCTTCGTAATCCAGCCCGCTATCACGTTGCGCGATCGCTTCAGGGATCTTGGCTTGCCAGTAGTCGGGAACCCTGTCCATCGGGCGCAGGTGCCAGGCCAGCACCAGGGTCCGACGTTCGTCGGTCTGGTTTCTGTCAGCAGCATGCAGGGTGCGGGCATCCAGGAGCACCAGGTCACCGGCTTTCACGGGCACGTACACCTGGTGCGGGTCTTCGCTGAACATGACCGGGTCGTCTTCGCTGACGAAGCGGGCCCCCTGTTCGTGGGCGGGAACCATGCGGTCGTGAATGGGAAAGCGTTTGCGGTGGCTGCCGGGTATGACCTTCAGGCAGCCGTTTTCCACAGACGTGTCAGTGAGATAGTAGTTCAGGGCGACAATCTGCGGCCAGGGCGACAGGCTGAGGGGATCGTTCCAGAAGATCCAGTCCTGATGCCAGTAGAGGGGCGGCCCGCCCGCTTCCTTGGTGAGAATAATGACTTTGCCCTCGGTACTGAAATCACCAAAACCCAGGGCGGCGAGCGCCTCGGAAGCAGGTTTCCAGGTCAGCAGTTTGTCGATGATGGCATTGTCCACCGCCTGCACGTCGATATGCTGACCCTGAAAGCGCATCTCGGGCGCTTCGACATGGCCCGCAATGAGCCCTTCGGTTTCCGCGCGTAACTCCTTGAGAAAGGCCTCCGGCAGGATGTTCTCGAGGAGCACGTAGCCCTCGCGCAGCATGAATTCCCGTTTTTCCAGGGCCGTTTCGGGGGTCAGCATAATCTCCATCCTTTCGTGCCTGGTTGCTCCGCCCGTCTGTCCTTCAGCGCTTTCATTTCCCCGTCCATCGCGATGGCCTTGCCCTGGCTCGCGCTCAGGGCTGCGCGGGGATGCGGTCGCCGTCGGGGCGGGCGATGTACCTGAAGTGGCCGTTGCCCTGGCCGCGGCAGAGGATGGCCTCCGCGTTCCATTCGGGCAGGGTGCGCTGCACGTCGGCCGGGATGAAGCGCATCGTCAGGCCGCAGCGGCGGCGCGCAGAGAGATTGGGCTCCGAGCTGTGCAGCAGCAGGTCGGTGTGCAGCGACATCTGGCCGGCGCGCAGCTCCACTGGCACGGGCGCGGCGCCGTATTGCGGGGCGCCCGGCACGGTCTGCCAGAGCACGTTGTTCTCCTCCGGGCGGCTGTCGATGTACTCGATGGCGCCGTGCTGATGCGAGCCGGGGATGAGCGTCATGGCGCCGTTCTCGACGTCGCTGTCGTCCAGTGCCAGCCAGACGGTGACCGTCTTGCTGGGGCTGAGGCCCAGAAGGTGGCGTCCTGGTGCCAGCTGACGCGCTTGCCGTCGCCCGGCAGCTTGTTGAAATAGTGCGAGCCCCAGAGGATGACGGTCTCGCCCAGCAGGTCTGCCACGTACTCAAGGATGCGACTGTCGGTGACGAGGTCATAGATGCCGGCGCAGCTGGTGTGCCAGGCGTTGATGCCATAGTTGTCGAGGCCGGCGGCCTCGGCTATCGTCGTCAGTTCGTCGAAGTAGGCGCGGTGGGCGGCGATTTCGGCTGCGCTGAAGACGTCCAGCGGGAAGACATAGCCGCGCTCGTTGAAGTGCTGGATCTGCGCCTGGGTCAGGTGTTTGGGCGCATCGTTGCGGATGGGGAAGAAGCGCAGGTCGCGCTCCGCGCCGGGGAATCCAGTGGCCATGGCGGGCTCCTTTCTGTCAGCGCCGCGTTGACACAATAACTACTATAGCCTGGCGCCGCATCAGCGACGGATGGTCAGCTCCAGCGCGGTCAGGGAATGCGGCTCGAGCGTGCAGGTCAGCGTGCGCTCCTGCGTCGGCAGCGATTCTGTCCGCAGTTGCACCACGTCGGGCGTGTCGAAGGTGTTTTCTGAGTCGAGTTGCGGGCCGTTGAGGATGTTGGCGCGCGCCGCGCCGTCGAAGCGGCCGGCCTCCAGATGGATGGTGACTTCGCTGTGGGCTTCCGCGCTGCGGTTGATGACGAAGAGCGTGAGTTGCTGGCCCGCCTGTTCGCGCGTGGCGGCGACATCGAGCAGGGGCACGCCGCTGTAGCCGCCGCCACTGAAGCTGGCGTCGCTTTCCAGCCAGGCGTCCAGCGCCAGGTCCCCGCTGAGGCGGCTGTAGAGCGCCAGCGCGTGCCAGGTGGTCTGCAGCACGATGCCCTCGCCGTCGGGGTTGGTGCGGATGGGGCCGCCCATGTTCACTATCTCGGAGATGTTGGCCATCTTGACGCTGTGCGCGTGGCGCAGGAAAGCGTTGAGGTTCTGCGCGATGATCAGCATGTCCTGCAGGTTAAAGATGGCCTCGAGGCCCTGCTCAAAGTCGATGTGCTTGAGCAGGTTGTATTCGCAGACGGCGAGGTGGATTTCCTGCGGGATGTTGTGGTTGAGGCGCATGATGCGGATGAGGCCTTCCATGGCGCGCAGGCGCTCCTCGAGCAGCTCTGAGGTGGTCATCAGCGCCGGAAAATCGACCACGTCCATGCCGAGGCCGATGTACCAGTGGATGTCGAGGTAGTCGATGAGGTCGCCGGCCTGTTGCAGCAGCAGACGTGGCGTCTCGACGACGTCGGCCGTCCAGTCCGAAGTGCCGGCGGCGACGAGCTTGATGGTCGGGTCCACCAGCTTCATGGATTTGGCGAACTCGGCGTAGGCCCGGGCGTATTCGGCGGCGGTCTTGTGGCCGATCTGCCAGGGGCCGTCGACTTCGTTGCCGATGCCCCAGTAACGAACGTTGTGCGGCTCCGCGAAACCATGCGCCTGGCGCAGCTTCACCGGCTCGGTGGGCTGCGTGCCGTTGCAGTATTCCAGCCAGTCGCGCGCCTCACGCAGGTCGCCGTCGCCGCAGTTGACCACGAGGAAGGGCTCCGCCCCCAGCAGACGGCAGAAGCGGATGAACTCGTCAGTGCCGAAGTGGTTGCTCTCCAGCGTATTCCAGGCGAGGTCGAGGCGGGCTGGACGTTCGTCGCGGGGGCCGACGCCGTCGCGCCAGCGATAGCCGGAGACGAAGTTGCCACCGGGATAGCGGACGATGGGCATGCCCTGGCGGCGCAGCGCGTCGAGCACGTCGAGGCGCAGGCCCTGGTCGTCGGCCTGCGGCGAGCCGGGGTCGTAAATGCCGCCGTAGATGCAGCGGTGCATGTGCTCGGCGAAGCCGCCGAAGATGTTGCGGTCGATGGCCCCGGCTGTGCGCAGGGGGTTGAGCCAGATGTGATTCATCCCTTTAATCCCGAGAAGGCGGCGCTTTCGATGATGAAGCGCTGCAGCACGACGAAGATGATGAGGATGGGCAGCAGAGCGATCATGGCGCCGGCCATCAGCACCGACCAGTCCTGCACGTAGGTATCGACCAGGCGCGCCAGCATGACGGATACGGTCTGGTATTCAGGCGAGCGCAGGTAGATCAGCGGCCCGAGGAAGTCATTCCAGCGGTGCAGGTAACCCAGCACGAAGAGCGTGGCGACCAGGGGCCGGGCCTGGGGCATGAAGACCCGGCGGTAGATCTGGAAGAAGCTGGCGCCATCGACCTTGGCCGCGTCCTCCAGCTCGCGCGGCAGGCCGGAGAAGAACTGGCGGCTGAGGAAGAGCGCGAAGGGCGTTCCCAGCAGGTAGGGCAGGATCACGGGGTAGAAGGTGTCGATCCACTCCAGCTTGCCGAAGAGGATGAAGGTCGGGATCAGCGTGACCACGCCGGGGATCATCATGGTCAGCAGCAGCAGGCTGAATAGCAGGCCCTTGGCGGGGATGCGCATGCGGGCGAAGGCGAAGCCGGCCAGGGTGCTGGTCGCGATCTCGCCGACGGTGGTGGAGAGGGCGATGAAGGTGGAGTTGAGCAGGCCGCGCGCGAGGGCCGTCTTCTGCCAGATGATGATGTAGTGATCCAGCACAAGGGGGTCGGGGATCCACTTCGGCGGCATGACGAAGAGGCCCCTGGCGGGCTTGAAGGAGGTGGACAGCATCCAGAAGAAGGGGATCAGCGTGATGAAGGCCAGCGCGCCGAGGGCAAGGTAGGAGAGCGCGTGCAGCAACTGCGCCTTGTGGCGCGCATCCAGCTGCAGGGCAGGCGCGAAGGCCCGCGTCGCCTCAGACATTCTGATCGTGCTCGTAGAAGACCCAGCGGCGGGCAAGGCGGAAGTTGGCCACCGTGATGAGCAGGATGATCACGCCCAGCAGCCAGGCCTGGGCCGAGGCGTAGCCCATCTCCAGGTCCGCGAAGCCGTTCTTCCAGATCTCCATCACGACCGTGCGCGAGGCGTTGGCGGGCCCGCCGCGGGTCATGATGTAAGGCTGGGCGAAGCTCTGGAAGCCGAAAATCAGGCCGGTAACCAGCAGGAAGAAAGAGGTGGGGCTGAGGCTGGGCCAGGTGACGAAGCGGAAGCGGCCCCAAAGGTCGGCGCCGTCGATTTCGGCCGCCTCGTAGAGCTGGCGCGGCACGGCCTGCAGGGCCGCCAGGTAAATGAGCATCTGAAAGCCCAGCGCGCTCCAGATACCCATCAGCATCAGCGAGGGCTTGACGCTGCTCTGGTCGCTCAGCCAGCGGCCGTTGCCCGGCAGGCCGATGCTGTCCAGCAGGTGATTGAGGATGCCGAACTCCGGGTTGAAGATCCACAGCCAGATGACGGAGGTAGCGGCGATGGGCAGCACGTTGGGCAGGTAGAAGATGGCGCGGAACATCTGGCGGCCGCGCAACTGCTGGTTGAGCACGATGGCGACCCCCAGCGCCAGCGCCATCCCCGCCGGCACTGCCAGCAGCATGTAGATTGTGTTGAAGAGCGCGATCCACAGCAAATGATCGCGCGCGCTGATGAGCCAGCGCTGGCCGAAGAGCAATACCTCGCTCACCACGCCGAAGCGATCCGGCAGCACCTCGCGGTCGCGCAGGTAGCCCGGATTGCATTCGAAGGGCAGGCCGCTGCGCTCGTCGGGGCGCTGCTGCCAGTCGGCCAGCTCGGACGCCGGAACGTTGCGGTGACGGCCGCACTGGAACAGCAGCTCGCCGCTGGCCTCGTCAATGGCCTGGGGGGTGTGCACCACGCTGACGCTGAAGATGCTCTGCCAGTTGCGCAGGCCGGCCCCCTGCGCCGGGGAGAGCAGGTCCCATTCGGTGAAGCTGAGCGCGAAGGAGGCCAGCATGGGCCCGAGCACGAAAAGCAAAAAGCCCAGTGTGACCGGCAGGATGAAGAGCCAGCCCCACAGGGCCTCGCGGCGCGCATTGCTGGCCTGCGGCAAGAGCGGGCGGAAAAGGCTCATGGGTTTAGAATCTCAAGGCGCAGCCAGGCAGGGACGCCCGCGCCCCGGCCTGGCTGGCCTTGCGCGCGCTAGCTACCGCTGCGCTGTTCGTCGATGGTGGCCCAGGCGTCGTCCAGACCGGCCTGCAGATCACCGGCCACGTCGAGCAGGGCATCTTCGGCAAAGGCGACGTTGTCAACGATCACATCCTGCCACATGCGGCCCCAGGGCTCCGGCTGCCACACGAACCAGTGCGGCACGAAGGACCAGGGTCCTGGCAACTGGCAACGGGCGGCTTCGAGGAAGATCTGGGCGTTGGCGGGCATCTGGCCTGGCTGCAGGAAGGCGTCGGTGTTGGCCAGCTCGATCTGGGCCGGGATGTTGTAGCCCAGCGCTGCCTGCGCCAGCTGGCCGGCCGGGCCGTAGATGAATTCGATGAAGCGGTAGGCTTTTTCCGGGTTTTCGGCGCCCTTCGAGCCGGCGATGATGCCGAGGCCGACGGAACCGGACCAGCCGCTGATGCTGCAGCCTTCGGCGAAGGCGCGGATCTCGCCGCTGTTGCCGACGGGGAAGGGCCGCACGTCAAACTCGAAGTCGAGGCGTTCGCGATAACCGGTGGTGGCCCAGCGACCATCCCAGTTCATGCCCACGCGCCCGGTATCGAAGAGTTGCCAGACGTTCATGCCTTCCAGCATTGTGGGCGGCGGCGTGATGCGGTGAACGTGAATGAGGTCGGAGAGGAACTGCAGGGCGTCGATGGTGTTCTGGTCCTCATGCGCGATCCAGGTGCGGCCGTCTTCGGAGACGTAGTGGCCGCCGTTGGAGAAGATCGGCCCCAGGCCCCAGCCGGGCACGGTCAGCGTGCCGAGGCCCACGGTCGCCAGATTATCGGGATCAAAGCCTTCTTCGTTCGGGTGCAGGCCGTTGGCGTCGGTCGTCAGCGCGGTGCCGGTGGCGATCAGCTCGTCCCAGGTCATGGGCACCGAGGGGTCCGGCAGCGGTACGCCCAGTTCGTTGAAGAGGTCGACGTTGATAGTGAGCGCGGTGGGGCCGACGTCACGCGGCAGTTCGTAGATGGGGCCGGTCATGAATGCGCCGGTTTCGGCGTCGAAGCGATAGCGATCCGGCCCGGAAGGCCAGACGGCGTCGAGATCGATAATCTCGCTGGCGTTGACGTATTCCTCGATGCTGATCAGCGCGCCCCTGGGGGCGAAGACCGCGAAGTCGCCATCGGCGACGAGGGCGATGTCCGGCGGGGTGCCGCCGGCGATCGAGGTGAGCAGGAAGTCGACGTAGCCGGCGGAGGGCACGCCCTGGAGGGTGATGAAGATATCCGGGTTTTCGGCGTTGAACTGGTCGATCAGTTCCTGGAAGACCCGGTCGGCAGTCGGGTCGGCCCAGTGCAGGTAGGTCAGCTCGAGCGGGCCGTCGTCCTGGGCCGTCAGCGGCGCGGCCGCCAGGCAGAGCAGCAGAATAGCGAGCAGGAGGGGCAGTAGCTTGTTCATGAAACCATTTCTCCACAATGCGCTTGTAAGAAAGAGTGATGCAGAAAACGGGCTTGGCACGGGTAATTCGGAAGCTCGCAGCTCCTCTCTGCTGCACGCGCAGGCCGGACGGTCGATTGTGTGAGTGTAGCGAAGTTGGCAGGGGCGGCGCAAGTTGTGCGGCCGCCCTCACCCCCCGGACCAGGTCGGCCCTCACCCCAAACCCCTCTCCCGACGGGAGAGGGGCTTTAAATCACTTGTCACTTGTGCGGGAACCCTGTCCCGCTCCGACGCGGGAGCCCTTGGGGAGAGGGGGAGCCATACCACCTAGGCGCTCTGCGCCAGCGACTCCGGCGCGGGTTCGGGCGTCAGCGTCAAACCGTCCGCGCCGACGTCGACCGCGACGCAGTCGCCCTCCTGTACACGGCCCTGCAGCAGCAGCAACGCCAGGGGGTCCTGAAGCTGGCGCTGGATGACGCGCTTGAGCGGGCGGGCGCCGTAGACCGGGTCGTAGCCCTGTTCGGCCAGGTGGGCGCGCGCGGCCTCGCTGAGGCGCAGGGTCAACCCCTGCGCCGCCAGGCGCGCATGCAGGCCGCGCAGTTGAATGTCCACGATGCGCAGCAAGTCCTCCGGCGCGAGGTGGCGGAAGCGGATGACCTCGTCGAGGCGGTTGAGGAACTCGGGCCGGAAGTGACGGTCCAGCTCGCGCTGCAGGGCTACGCGCAAGGTCTCGTCCTCCGCCTCCGCGCCCAGGTCGCGCAGCAACTGGCCGCCGATGTTGCTGGTCATGATGATGACAGTGTTGCGGAAATCGACCCGGCGGCCGTGGCCGTCGGTCAGGCGGCCGTCATCAAAGACCTGCAGGAAGATATTGAAGACCTCGGGGTGCGCCTTTTCGATTTCATCGAAGAGCAGCACCGACCAGGGCCGGCGTCGCACCGCCTCGGTCAACTGGCCACCGGCCTCGTAGCCGACGTAGCCGGGCGGCGCCCCGATGAGGCGCGCGACCGAGTGGCGCTCGCCGTACTCGCTCATGTCGAAGCGCAGCAGCGCGTCCTCGTCATCGAAGAGGAAGGCCGCCAGCGCGCGCGCCAGCTCGGTCTTGCCGACGCCGGTGGGGCCGGGGAAGAGGAAGCTGCCCAGCGGGCGGGCGGGATCCTGCAGGCCGGTGCGGCCACGGCGCACGGCCGCCGCGACCGCGCGCAGGGCCTCGTCCTGGCCGATGACGCGTCCGCGCAGCTCGTCCTCCATGCGCAGCAGCCTGGCGCTCTCGCTCTCCAGCAGGCGCGTGACCGGGATGCCGCTCCAGCGCGAGACCACGGCGGCGATGCCGTCGGCGTCGACCTCTTCTTTCAGCAAGGCGCCGTCGGCTTGCAGCTGCGCCAGGCGCGCTTCCGCCGCTTCCAGGTCGCGCTCCAGTTCCGGAATCCGACCGAAGCGGATGCGGGCCGCGGCCTCGAGGTCGCTGCGGCGTTCGGCCTGCTCCAGCTCGCCGCGCGCGCTGTCGATGTCGGCGCGGGTGGTGCGCAAGGCCTGAATGGCGTCCTTCTCCGTCTGCCAGCGGGCCGCCAGCGCGTCACGCTGCTCGCGCAGGTTGGCCAGTTCCTGCTCGATGACCTCGAGGCGCTGCTGCGAGGAGCGGTCGCGCTCCTGTTTGAGCGCCTCGCGCTCGATCTCCAGCTGCATCAGCTGCCGCTCGAGCGTATCAAGGGCGAGCGGGCGCGAGTCGATTTGCAGCTTGAGGAAGGAGGCGGCCTCGTCAACGAGGTCGATGGCCTTGTCCGGCAGCTGCCGCTCGGGCAGGTAACGCTGACCGAGAGTCGCGGCGGCGATGACCGCGCTGTCCTGGATGCGCACGCCGTGATGCACCTCGTAGCGCTCCTTCAGGCCGCGCAGGATGCTGATGGTGTCCTCCACGTCCGGCTCGTCAACGAAGACGGGCTGGAAGCGGCGCTCGAGGGCGGCGTCCTTCTCGATGTGCTGGCGATACTCGTCGAGCGTGGTGGCGCCGATGGCGTGCAGCTCGCCGCGCGCCAGCATGGGCTTGAGCATGTTACCGGCGTCGAGGGCGCCCTCGGCTGCGCCGGCGCCGACGATGGTGTGCAGCTCGTCGAGGAAGAGGATGATGCGGCCGTCCGCGGCGCTCACCTCCTGCAACACGGCCTTCAGGCGCTCCTCGAACTCGCCGCGGAACTTCGCGCCGGCCAGCAGACTGCCCATGTCCAGCGCGATGATCTGGCGTTCGCGCAGGCCCTCGGGCACGTCGCCATCGACGATGCGCCGCGCGAGGCCCTCGGCGATGGCCGTCTTGCCAACGCCCGCCTCGCCGATGAGCACGGGGTTGTTCTTGCTGCGGCGGCCGAGCACCTGGCTGACGCGGCGGATTTCCTCGTCGCGGCCGATGACCGGGTCCAGCTTGCCCTGACGCGCCAGCGCGGTCAGGTCGCGCCCGTAACGCTCAAGGCTGCTGTAGGTATCTTCGGGATCCTGGCTGGTGACGCGCTGGTTGCCGCGGATGCCGGTCAAGGCCTGCAGGATGGCGTCGGCAGTCACTTCATGCTGCGCCAGCAGCGCGCTGACGGACGGGGCCTGGGTCAGCGCCAGCAGCAGATGCTCGCAGCTGACGTAGTCATCGCGCAGGCGCTGCGCCTCGGCCTCGGCCGCGATCAGGCTTTCCTGCAGGGCGCGGCCCACGCCGACCTGCACGTTCTGGCCATTGACGCGCGCTTCATGCGCCAGCTGCTGCTCGACGTCGCTCAGCAGGGCGGCAGGCTGCGCGCCGATGCCGGCCACCACGCGAGGCACGAGGCCTTCACGCTGGCGCAGCAGGGTGGCCAGCAGATGCAGCGGCCCGATTTCCGCATGGCGCTGCTCGACGCACAGGGTCTGGGCGGCCAGCAACGCTTCCTGAGCCTTGTTGGTATAGCGTTTGAGATCCATCGCAACGCTCCCTTGGCTTGACTTGCGACTCTGCTGACAGCGTAGAGGCTGCGCGCAAGAGGAACGTCAGCGGGACGTATGAAGCATGTTGGCGCGCGCTCAGGCGGCGCGGCGCGGCAGCGTGAAGCTGAATTGCGCGCCTTCGCCGGGTTGGCTCTGCACCTCGATGAAGCCGTCGTGCGCCTCGACGAGGCCGCGCGCGATCGCCAGGCCGAGGCCGGCGCCGCGCTCGCCGCTGTGCTCGCGCGTGCGCGCCTGCTCGCCGCGCCAGAAGCGTTCGAAGACCTGCGGCAGGTCCGCAGTGGCGATGCCCTCGCCGCTGTCGGTCACGGTCACGCGCACCTGGTCCGGCCCGCTGAGCTCTGCGCCGAGCTGCACGTGGCCGCCGGCGGGCGTGTGGCGGATGGCGTTGCTCACCAGGTTGTAGAGCACGCGCTGGATCTTCTCGGGGTCGATCAGCAGCGGGTCGACCGCGCTGCTGACCTGGCCCTCGAGGCGCACCTCGTGGCGCAGGGCCACTGGCCGCAGGGCACCGAGGGTGTCAGAGAGCAGGTCGCTGAGCGAGCTGCGTTGCAGGCGCAACTCGACGTGGCCGCTCTCCAGCTGCGACAGCTCGAAGAGGTCGTCGATGAGCTCGCTGAGGTTGCGGATTTCCCGTTGCGCCGTTTCCAGATAGCGCTGCTGTGTGGCCTCGTCGCCGGCGACGCCATCTACGAGGGCCTCGATCACGAGGCGCAGCGAGGCAAGGGGCGTGCGCAGGTCGTGGCTGGTCCAGGCGATCAGGTCGCGCCGGCCCTGTTCGAGGCGCGCGCGCTGCGCGGCGGCTTCCTCGAGGCGCGCGGCCATCATGTTGAAACTGCGCGCCAGCGCGGCCAGTTCATCCTGGCCGTCGGCGGCCACGCGCGTGGTCAGTTCGCCGTGGGCGAGGCGGTCTGCACCATGGGCCAGCGTGCGGATGCGCGGCGTGAAGGCGTTGCTGATGAAGTAGCCGCTGCCGAGCGCCGTCCAGGCGCCGAAGACCAGCAGCACCGCGCTCAGGCCGAGGTCATGGGCATCCAGAAACATCTGCCGCGCCAGCAGCCAGAAGTTGGCGAAGAGCGTCAGGATAGTCAGCAGGCTGAGCAGCACCAGGCTGTAGCGCAGGCTGCGCAGGCGCTGGATGATGCCAAGCTGGCGGATCAGCCAGGCGATGAGGATGCTGGCGCTGCCGGTTAAGCCCATCAGCAGGAAGAGCTGGCGCTCGTCCGCGGGCGGCGGGGCGAAGAGGGGCTGCGCCAGGCCGCGCAGCAAGAGCGCGGCGCAGAGCCAGACGCTGGCCAGCAGCAGGAACAAACGCCGGAAGTGGGCTGTGGCCATGGTTATCTCCCCTGCCTGCGCGCCGGCCCAATGGACTGCATGCCGACGCCCTGTTTGCGCTATAGTAGCGTATCAGCGCTGGCGCAGAGGATGCAGGGAGACGAGATGGGCCGCTTGAGCCGTGAGCAACTGGACGCATTTTATTATCAGGGTTATGTGGTGGCGGAGGGCCTGCTGGACCCGGTCGCCGACCTTGATCCCGTCATTGCCGAGTACCATGGCGTGCTCGACAGCCTGGCCGACGAGCTCTGCGCAAGGGGCGAGATCAGCGAGCGATACAGCGATCTCGACTTCAACGAGCGCTTCATGCGCATTTGCGAGGAAAGCCAGCAGGTGCACAACCAGTATTTCGACTTCATGCTGCCCAAGCGCAATGTGAAACCGGATGCGCCGCTGTGGGTGGGGCCGGCGGTCTTCAACATGATTCGCAACGAGCGGCTGCTGGACGCTGTCGAGCAGTTCATCGGCCCGGAAATCTATTCCAACCCGGTGCAGCACGTGCGCATGAAGCCGCCCGAGCAGCGTACGCCGCTCAACCAGGAGACCGGTCGCGTGCAGGTGGGCGCCACCCCCTGGCACCAGGATGGTGGCGTGGTGAATGAGGACGCGGACGAGACGGAGATGATCACCGTCTGGTTCCCGCTGTGGGATGCGCCGGTCGAATCCGGCTGCCTCGAGGTGATCCCCTTCAGTCACGTGGCCGGGCTGCAGCGGCACTGTCCCTCGCCCACGGGCGGCGGGCCGAGCCTCCTTGAGTCGGTGATAGTGCAGGAGGCGGCGGTGGCGCAGCCCATGCGCCGCGGCGACGTGCTCTTCATGACGCGCTACACGCAACATTCTTCGCTGCCGAACCGCAGTGACAGCATGCGCTGGAGTTTTGACCTGCGCTATAACCCGACCGGCCAGCCCACCGGGCGCGAAGTCTTCCCCGGTTTCGTGGCGCGCAGCCGCAAGGATCCGGCCAGCGAGCTGCGCGATGCCCGCGCCTGGGCGCAACTATGGTATGACACGCGCGCGCGCATGGCCGCACCGGACTTCGTGGACTTCAGTTACAACCGCTGGAACAGCGATCACCCGGGCTGTTAGTCCGCCAGGCTGCCAGCTCGTCCTGGCCCCCTCTTTCCCGCTTCGCGGGAGCCCCGTTCCGTCGCTCACGACGGGAGCCCTTCAGGGAGAGGGGGAGAAAAACATGACCATGCGCGATGGCCCAATGGATTGCTTGCCGCCGCCCTGTTGCGTGCTATAGTAGCGTATCAGCGCTGGCGGGGAGGATACAGGGAGAGCAGGATGGGCCGTTTAAGTAATGAGCAACTGGACACGTTTTACGATCAGGGTTATCTGGTGGTGGAAGGCCTGCTGGACCCGGTCGCCGACCTTGACCCCATCATTGCCGAGTACCATATTGTGCTCGACAACCTGGCCGACGAGCTCTACGCGCAGGGCGTTATCGGCGAGCGTTACGCCGGCCTCGACTTCAGCGAGCGCTACCTGCGCATCTGCGAAGAGAGCCAGGACGTGCACAAGCACTACTTCGACTTCTCGCTGCCCAAGGGCGGGGTGAAGCCGGACACGCCGCTGTGGGTGGGGCCGGCGGTCTTCAACACGATACGCAACGAGAATCTGCTGGACGTGGTTGAGCAGTTCATCGGCCCCGAAATCTATTCCAACCCGGTGCAGCACGTGCGCATGAAGCCGCCCGAGCACCGCGCCCCGCTGGACCCGGACAAGGGCGTCATCCAGCTGGGCATCACCCCCTGGCACCAGGACAACGGCGCCGTCACCGAGGACGCGGACGAGACGGAGATGCTCACCGTCTGGTTCTCGCTGTGGGACGCGCCTGTCGAATCCGGCTGCCTCGAGGTCATCCCCTACAGCCACCGCTCCGGGCTGCAGCGGCACTGCCCGTCTTACGGGGGGCCGCGCCTCATCGAGGCAGTGCTCGAGCTCGAGCGCGAGGCGGCGCTGGCGCAGCCCATGCGCCGCGGCGACGTGATCTTCATGACGCGCTACACGCCGCACGCCTCGCTGCCGAACCTCAGCGAAAGCATGCGCTGGAGTTTTGACCTGCGCTACAACCCGATTGGTCAAGCCACGGGGCGCGACATGTTCCCCGGCTTCGTGGCGCGCAGCCGCAGCAACCCGGCCAGCGAGCTGCGCGATGCCCGCGCCTGGGCGCAGCTGTGGTATGACACGCGCGCGCGCATGGCCGCGCCGGAGTATATGGACGAAAGTTTCGACCGCTGGGACATCAACCACCCCGCCTGCTGAGCGCCGCCCGCCCGGCCGGGGCTACAGTGAGTCGAAGTGGCTCTGAAAGGCGAGGCAGAGCAGGGAGTCGGTCGCTGCGTAGAGGTAGTGGATGGTCTCGTTGGCGACGAGCAGCGAGCCCTTGCCGCTGCAGATCTGCAGTGCCTCCGCCTGGGCGGAGAAGAGTTGCGTGTCGCCCAGGGCGCAGTTGAGGAAGTTGCGGCTGAGCCGCTCCTGGTTGATGATCGCGAGCGCGCCGAGGCTGATTCCATCGCCCTGCAGCAGGGTATCCAGCGAAATTTTGGTGTAGATGCTGGCGGCGACCGCGCCCACATCCTGATAGCACTGGATCATGTTGTCGATGACGCTGATTGCGGCCGTCAGGGCCGGGTTGCCGCTGAGCAGCGAGGCGCCGCCGCCCAGGGTGGCGAGAGCGTCGGTGAGGCTGGCGGCGTCGTTGCGGATGTAGCCCTCCGGCGCGGGCAGGAAGCGCTGCGCGGAGGTCGCCTGGTCGGCCGTGTCAGTTCCGGTCGGCACAAGGTCGCTGCAGGCGGCCAGCAGGGCCAGCAACAGGGGCAGGAGCCAGAAAATGCGGAGGCGACGGTCAGACATGCGAGCTCAGCTCCCCTTGTCCGCGGGCAGTGGTTTGTGCTTCCGGCGCGTTGGCAGCCAGCTTTCGAGCAGCAGCAGCAGCGCCCCCAGCACGATGGCGTGATCCGCCAGGTTGGAGACGTTGGAGATGAGGCCGGGGATCTGGTAGTGGATGAAGTCGATCACGAGGCCGTGCTGCAGGCGATCGGCAGCGTTGCCCAGCGCGCCGCCACAGATGAAGCCGCAGGCCAGGCGGGTGATCTGGCCGGCGGCGGCGAGGCGTGGGTAATACCACAGCAGAATAATGACGAAGACGAAGGCGATGAGCAGGAAGAAATCGGCCGCGACGGGCAGCAGGCCGAAGGCTGCGCCGCGGTTCTGGCTGTAGGTGAGGCGAAACAGCGGCGCCAGCGCCGGCACGGGCACGAAACTCTGGCCCGGCTGCATACGCGCGACGACGAGCGCCTTGCTGGCCTGGTCGGCGAGCAGGACGCTGCCCGAAATGCCCAGCAGTTGCAGCCAGTAGCGTCGCACAGGGTCTCCTCGTTCGCCTTCATTGTAGCGGCGCGGAGGCGCGCGGGGCAAGCCTGCGGCCCTGTCGCCGCTGCGTTGCCGGCCTGTCGGCGCAGCACTGTGCCGCGGCCATGAAGCGCGCGCGCCTGGACGCCAACCTGCGCGCCCGCGTGCTCACGGCGCTGCTGGTCGGCCCGCTGATCCTGCTGCTGAGCCTGGCAGGTGGCCCCTGGTTTCTGCTGGCGGTGCTGCTGGCCGGCGCGCTGGGCGGCCTCGAGTTGGCGCGCTTGCCGGGGCAGGCGGGCCGGGGCCTCATGATCGCCAGCGCGCTGGCGGTGCCCGCCATCAGCCTGGCCGTGGCGCAGGGACAAGCCTGGCTGTTGCTGGCCCTGCTGGCGCCCGCGCTGGCCGGCCTGCGCGGCCGCCGCATGCCCGCCCTGGGCCTGGTCGCCGTGTTGTACGTCGGCGCCGCGCTCGGCCTGCTGCTGCTGCTGCGCATCGAGGAGGGCTGGCTGTGGACGCTGGTGCTCTTCGCCAACAACTGGTGCACGGACAGCTTCGCGATGCTTGGCGGACGTCGCTTCGGGCGGCGCCGGCTGGCCCCGGCCATTTCGCCCGGCAAGACAGTGGAGGGCGCGCTGGTCGGCCTGCTGGCCGGCGTCGGCGCTGGATTTGCGCTGGCGACGGCCGGTGGCATCCCGGTCGCGCTGGCGTTGCCGCTCAACCTCGGCGTGGCGCTGGCCACGACGGCCGGCGACCTGCTGGAGTCCCTGCTCAAGCGTCAGTGGCAGGCCGATGACAGCGGCTCGCTGCTGCCGGGCCACGGCGGATTGCTGGATCGCATGGACGGCACCCTGCTGGCGGCGCCGGTTTTGTGGCTGTTGCTGCAACTACTCTGAAATTCAGGCGCCAAATCCTCGCATTTTGCGATGAAGTGGGTATACTCGACGCTGTGGCAATGCGTGGTTACAGGGACGCCCCGTCAATCCCGATGCGGTTCCCGGCGCACAGGCAAGGACCTGCCAGCTGGCAGGTCCTTTTTTCTGTCGTTTGCTAAGCTTCCCCGCCGGTGAATTGTTGCGCGAAGCGCAGCACCTCCATCGGCAGCACCAGCTTGGTGGCGGGGCTGGCGCCGATCTCGCGCAGGGCGTTCAGATACTCCAGCTGCAGGGTGTTGGCGCCGGCCTGGCGCGCTTCTTCCTCAATGGCCTTCAGCGCCGCCGCATAGCCCTGAGCGCGCAACAACCGCGCCTCGCGCTCGCCCTCGGCCTGCAGGATGGCGGACTGCCTGGCGCCTTCCGCGCGCAGGATAGCGGCCTGCTTCTCGCCCTCCGCCACGGTGACGGAGGCCTCGCGCTGGCCGCTGGCGCGCGTGACTTCGGCGCGGCGCTCGCGTTCGGCGCTCATCTGGCGGTTCATGGCGTCCTGCACGTCGCGCGGCGGTTCAATCTCGCGAATCTCGACGCTGGTGATCTTCAGCCCCCAGCGTTCAGTCACCTCGTCCAGCTTGACGCGCAGGGTGTCGTTGATCTGCTCGCGCTTGGAGAGCACGTCGTCCAGCGAGATGTCGCCGATGACGGCGCGCAGGGTGGTGGTGGCGATGTTGGTGGAGGCGTGCACCACGTGGTCGACCGAGATGACCGAGAGGCTGGGATCGATGACGCGGTAGTAAACGAGGAAGTCGATGGCGATGGGCGCGTTGTCCTGGGTGATGGCTGTCTGCGCGGGAATATCGAGGAACTTCTCGCGCATGTCGACGCGGACGGCGCGCTCCAGGATGGGGATGATGATGACGATGCCGGGGCCACGCGTGCCCCCGTAGCGCCCCAGCGCGAACACGACGAGGCGCTGGTATTCCGGCACGATGTGAATGTGGCGCACGATAACGAGCACCGCGGCCAGCAGTACGAGCACTGCGAGGATGGAACCAGGATCGAACATGGGTTGGTCTCCGCTCTGTTGTAATTACTCTGCAAAGGTCTTGCTGCCTTCGGCGGGCGGGGCCGGCGCGCGTTCGGCCACGCGCAGGTTCAGGCCCTCACGCCCGACGACGACAACTTCCTCGCCCGCAGCCAGGGGGCGCTCGCTGGTCGCGCTCCACAGTTCCCCGCGCAGCTGCACCGTGCCGACGGGATCCAGCGCGCGCACGACGCGGCCCGCTTCGCCGAGAAAGTCGTCAAGGGCCGCTGGCGGCGGCGCCTTGCGCACGCGGCGTAGCACGGGCAGCAGGGCGAAGCGCCAGTATAGCAGCGAGAGCGCTGCGCTGAGGCCGAGGATGAGGGGCGAGATCGTGTTTTCGGGGAACATCAGCAGGCCGCCCAGGACCTGCAGCGCCAGGCCGACGACGGTCAGCACAGCGTGGCGCGGCCGCAACAGGAAGGGCAGCAACGCGAAAGCCGACGCGCCTGCCACCAGCACCAGCACCCCGATCCAGTTGACGGGCATGCCGGTCAGCAGCAGCAGCGAGCCGCTGATACCGGCCAGCGCGAGCAGCTCGAGCAGGCCCGTGCCGGGCACGATAGTCACCGTCACCCCCAGCCACAGGCCGAGGATGAGACCGAGATAGACGATGTCAGGCGCGAGTTGAGGCATGGGCAAGGCAACACTCCCTGTCCCCAGTATACAGAAGACTACGCTGAAGCGGGTTGCGTGGTTCGCGCCCTGCCCCGGTTGGTGGCGGCGAGCGACCAGGCAGGTGAATCGAAGCAGCCCCTCTCCCGCAGGAGAGGGGCAAGCATCACGACGATGGCGCCTGGTTGCCGGTCAGCGGGTACGAACACCGCCGCGCAAATAGTCCGCCTCGTCGCTGAGGACGAACGCGATGACCTTCGCGACGCCCTCGGGCAGGCCGTAGTGGGCGCGCGCATGATCGTGCGCATCCTGCTCCGGGCGGCCGTCGCGGCGGGCGGCGGCGATATCCACGCTGAGCTTGATCTCGGTGATGATGTTGCCGGGGTAGATAGTGTTGACCCGGATGCCGCGTTCGCCCAACTGTGCCTGCAGGGTCATTGCGAGGCCGTTGACGCCGCCCTTGCCGGAAGCGTAGGCCAGCGAGGAACTGGGGCCGAAGACGCCCGCGCCGGAGCCAATGACGACGAAGACGCCGCGACCACTGGCTTCCAGCAGCGGCGTGGCATGTTTGGCGCAGAGGAAGACGCCGGTGATGTTGACGTCCAGGGCGCGCCGGAAGTCTTCTGTCGGCATGTCTTCCGGCGATTGCCAGGGGCCGGGCAGCACTCCCGCGGCACAGACCACCTTGTCCAGCCGGCCATGGCAGCCGAGCGTGAACCTGAAGAGTTCGGCGACCTCTTCGTCGTTGCGCACGTCTGTTTGCAGGAAGTCGGCTGTGCCGCCCGCCGCGCGGATTTCCGCGGCGCGTTGCTCGCCGTCGTTCTTGTAGTCGGCAATGACGACCCGCGCGCCGCGCAATGCGCAGAGCTTGGCCGTGGCCGCGCCGATTCCCTGCGCGCCGCCGGTGACGAGGATGACATTTCCCTGCAAATCTGCTGCCACGATTCCTCCTGCTGCGCCTGTCAGTGCCTGCTCCAGCCCCACTGTCTCGTTTGAAACGGGAGCCCTTCCATGGCGATCTCGCGCGGCAGAAGCTGTCCGCCCTGGGCGAGGATTACGCCGACCTCCCCCAGGTGCGCTGCCTCATGCGCGGAGGCGTCCAGGGCGTTCAGCAGCTGCGCGCGCCCGGCGGCCTGGTCTTGCGTCAGCCTGGCGACCTGGCCGCGGCAGGCGACGCGGGCGTCCAGCCACTCGCAGCGCTTGTTGTGCAGATGCACGAAGTGTTGCCCGACTGACCAGGCGCGCGCGTCCGGCCGGATGGCCAGCCCGGCCGGTTCGATGGCCTCAGGCACGTAACAGCTGACGCGCGCGGCGATGTCCCAGATTTCGAGCAGATCAGTCATCAGGGTCTTGTTGTGGCAATGCAGTGCGCCATGGGAAGAGCTCGGCGCGGAAGAGGCGTTCCTGCACGCCGGGGTCGTTGTGCATGATGACCAGCGCGGCTTCCTCGTCCGGCGCGTGGAAAATGACGATGCCGAAGCTGTGATAGTCCGCCAGCAGCGTGCGCCCCGCCAGCTGCACCACGCCCGCCTCCGTCAGGCGCTGGAGGTAGGAGAAGTGTTGCGCCAGCGTGGCTTCTTCCTCCGCCGTGCCGCCCGCGACGAGCAGCTCGAGGCGCACTGGCTGAATGCGGTAGAGCCACTGCTTCATGCGGAAATCGTCGTTACCGGATTCCGCTCAGACGCGAGCGAACATGAGCGCAGGCGCCTGAGCGGAATCGACGAAATGATCAACAGTCGCCCTTCTCCAGCACGTATTCCCGGCCGTTGCTGTTGTTGCCCTCGTTGCTCTCCGCCACCGTGTTGGTTGAATCGACGGTGACGATCACCCGGTGGCCTTCCTTGACATAGGTATCCACCGTCAGATTCATGAAGGCCCAGAAGCGTTCCTGGGGCGCTAGGGGCGGGAAACCGCCGATGGTGGATGTGTTCGGCGTGCCCGAGGCAATGTGCCAGTCCCGCACGCCGATGCTGCCACTGGCCGTTGATGCTGCCTGGCCGAGATTGGCCATCCTCGCCCTGATCTCGAATGACTTGCCGCATTTCGGTGTATTGGCAAAGTGGATTTCTTCCACGACAAGATCTGGCTGGAAGGCCGGGGGATGCACGGGTATGGCTGTGGGCCGGATCGGCACGCGTGGTGGCACGATTCGGGGCAGGTTGTCGGTATTGCCCGAGACGATCACCACGATTTCCGAAATCCAGCCGCGGCGACCGTTGGGCAGGGCGATCTGGTACCAGGCGGTGCCTCTGCTGCTGACACCAAGGATGGGCGCGCTCTCGCCGGTCAGCAAGGCATTGATGGCCCGGAAACTGGTGCTGTCGCCCGCGCGCACGTTGGCGTTGACGCGGGCCGTCACCCGTGGCGTTTCATCGGGCACGGGCGTCGTCTCTTCAACGACCGTCTCAATCTCAGCCACTTCTTCCACTTCCATCTCTGGCGCGGCAGCCACCGGATTTTCGACGCGCAGCGGCCCCAGCGTGCGGCGCTGCGTTGCTGCGCCACTCACGATGACGGTAAGGCGCAGCTCGTAGAGTCCATCGTCTACTCCGCTGGTGTTCCAGGTGCCCAGCACGTCATCCACGACCGGAGTAGTGGAAGGCAGGGTAACGGGCAACCAGTCGCGCGTGTCGGGCGCGGAGAGGTCCTCATCCAGCGCGCGATACTCGATGAAATAGCCGGTCATGTCGGCAAGGTTGACCGTACCGCGCAGGGAGGCCTCGCCGCGCAAGACATAGACTGGCGGGGGCCAGTTGATTTCAGCCGTGGCTTCGGCCACTTCCTGCGCCAGCAAGGGCAGGGACAGCAGGCAGAGCGCAATCACGAACAGGGGGAGAAACTTGATGCGCATCGCAAGCCTCCATTCATTGTGTTGAACTGCGGATATTGTGCCGCATGCGGCCCGCCATGGCAACCGGGGATGCGTACCACGCTATACTGTGCGCAGGAGTCCGGGGGACAGGCCATGGCGGAGAACGGTCAAGCCGTACCAGTTGGCTTCGCCGACTTTGACGAAACGCCGGGCTGAGACGCCCTTGCCGATGACCGCCCCGCACATTCTGCTCGTCGTACTCGACACCCTGCGCCGCGACCACCTCTCCACCTACGGCTACCAGCGTTCCACTGCCCCGGCCCTCAATGACTTTGCCGCCCGCGCGACGCTGTTCGAGCGCGCCATCTCGCCGGCGCAGTGGACGCTGCCGGCGCACGCCTCGCTCTTCACCGGCCGCTACCCGGCCGCGCATCAACTCACCCAGGTGGGCAGCCGCCTGGGGCTGCAACACCCGACCCTGGCGGAGATTCTGCAAACGGCCGGCTGGCAGACCACGGCCTTCTGCAACAACCCCCTGTTGGCCGCGCTCGATAGCGGCCTGCAACGGGGCTTCACGAACTTCTACAGCTACGCCGGCGCGGTTCGCAGCCGGCCGGCGCTGCGCTCCCCGGCGCCAACACGGGCCTGGCGCGCCCTCATGCAACCCGCCCAGCGGCGTGGCGCGCGCTCGACCCTGCTGTTCCGCGCCGCCCTGCGTCCGCGTCTGGCGCCGCTGTGGACGCGGCTGCTGCGCTTCAAGGGCGACGGCGCCGCCTCCATCGACGACCTCTGCGACTACCTGCGTCAACAGCGCGCCGGCGGCAATGGCGAACGCCAGTTCACCTTCCTCAACCTGATGGGCGCGCATCTGCCCTGGCAACCCGCGCGCGCGAGCCTGCAACGCATCGCGCCCGCCAGCGGGCCGCAGGCGCGCCGGCTCCTGCGGAGTTTCAACGCGCGCGCCGCGCGCTGGAGCCTGCCGCCGGAGCCGGAGCTGTCTGATGAAGAGCGGCAGGCGCTGCTGGACGCCTACGATGCCGAAATCCTGCAGCAGGACGCACAGTTGGGGCGGCTCTTGCGCGCGCTGCAAGCGATGAATGCGCTGGCCGACACGCTCGTCATCATCGTGGCCGACCACGGCGAGGCGCAGGGCGACCACGGCTACATGGGCCACAGCTTCGGCGCGCAGCAGGAGCTGGTGCACGTGCCGCTGCTGGTGCACGATCCGGCAGGGCGCTGCGCAGCCGGGCAGCGCGTCTCCGCCGCCGTCTCCACGCGCCGCATCTTCCACACGGCGCTGGCCGCCGCCGGTCTGTCGGCGCCGCTGGACGAGGCTGAGCCCGAGGCCGACGTAGTGCGTCTGTCGCTGCTGCAGCCGGGGGATTCAGTCGCGACGGAAGCGCAGGTCTTCAGCGAGGCATGGCCGCCGGAGACGCTGCTGGCGCTACTGCGCCGGCGCAACCCGGAGTTACTGCGCCGACGGCGGCTGGCTGAAGTGCGCCGCGCCATGCACAGCGGCCGCCACAAGCTGCTGCTCTGTGGCGCTGACGTGGAGGCGCTTTACGACATGCAGGACGACCCGCGCGAGCAGCAGGACCTGGCGTCGCAGCAGCCGCAGCTGGCCGCGAGCCTGCGGCGGCAGATGCTGGCGGCCCTGCCCGCAGCGCAGCCGGAGTCAGCCAGTAGCGACATCGACGCCGGCGTGGCCGGCACCCTGCGCGCCCTCGGCTATATTGAGTGAAGCCCGGCGCCGCGCTGCGCGCACAAGGTACACTGTGCGGGTCGCGTTGACGGGGTGGTGATGAAGCAGATTGTGGCGCTGCTGTTCGTGTTCGGGCTGCTGCTGGTGGCGATGGCCGTCGCTCAGGACGAGCCGCTGTTTCGCGTCATCCCGAACAACAATCTGAACCTGCGCGCCTGCGCCACCACGGAATGTGACAGGGTTGGGCAGGTGCAAGCTGGCACGGAATTGCCGGTGTACGCTGTCGAGGGCGACTGGTATCAAGTGCAGGTCGATGGCGAGCTGGTCTGGGTGGCGGGCTGGTTGACCACGCGTGCGCCGGACAAGCTGCTGGAAACGAAGGAGTTTTACCGCGACAGCAACACCGGCTGTGACATCGTCATTGCCAGAGAAGCGGGCAGCACCCGCGACCTCGCCGTTTTACGTTCAGGAGCGTATAGACGAGAGGTCCAGGTCAATGTTTTCCTTCCCGACAGTGGCGACGCGCTACGTGTACAGGGACGCTTTGATGACACATTCACCGATACCGGCGACCCATATATTCTTCAGTACTACTCCAGAAGCGTAAACTGGCCTAACGGTCTGTATCGCATCGAGGTTAGCCTGGGCCGCGCCACCAGCATATTCGGGTGGAAATGGTGGGAATATGGAGCGAGTGGGGGGCGACACATTGTTCGCGTACATTGCGGACAGGCTGCCGCTCCCAATCCCACATTTACGCCACGCCCCACGCGCACGCCACGACCTTCTGTGACACCGCGTCCCTTTCGTAACCCGATTGGTGATCTTGACTATCGCTTTTACATCCCGCCAGTGCCCACGCGCCCGGATCAGAACCTTGATGACCTCATTGTTGAGGACTACTATCGCAACTACTATTTCCCTGCTCTTGATACTGGTACATACAATCTCCAGGCTGCCAATCAAAATCGCGCCCTCACCCGTGACCTGTGGCCGGAGCTAAAAGACCGTCCCTCCGTCCAGGACACTGACCCCGAAGCGCTGAAGGAAATAAGGTCAATCATCGCCGGCGCCGGCGAGCGCCCTTATCGCACTGTGCTCGGCGATCTTATCCAGAACCCGCTGACCGATCCTGGCGGCGAGCTTTACCCCACGGTTACACGCAGGGCAATATCCACGCCACGCCCGGCCTCAGGCGAGGGAATGACCAGTACTCAGGCAAACGTCTGTTCAAGCATTGCAGCGTTGCAGCCAGATCTTGGGAGTTTCTGGAGAGATTTATGGGAAGCCAATCATCGGCACAGCGCAACAGACCTTGGCTACCATATTCGCTTCTCAGCCAGTGTTCAACTGCAACGGTTTAGGGACAGGCTGCCTGTACGCTGGCCTGTAGAATCAACCACAGCGCGCGATCTTGAGCACCTGATTGACAGTGGCGCCCTGAATTATCCCAACTCGGGTTTTTACACATCGAACCTTTACGCACTTTATATGATAACGGCGAGAGTCGCTCCGGATATGGAAGTACTGCTCGCCGGCCTGTCTCACTCCCCGGTTGGCGGGACGCCATACTCGCTCTCGCCGAACCAGCAACGTTGTCTGTCGTCTGTTGAGAGACAACTCCACTATCTTCTGGAAGGGAACACCGGTTCCTGGCCCGCCGGGGTGTTTGGCATGTGCTTCGAGGATTTCTTTGAAACCTGGATGGAACTCCGTTTCAACGCGACCGAAACAACGCAATCGATTGCGCGAGGATTTGCTGAAGTAGCGAGTGCAGCAGTCACAATGGATTCGTCAATAGAGAATCTCGTTGAAGACTGTTCATGAACCCGGCCCCGTCGGTGTGACGGGGCCAGGTTGATTGTTGCGGCGCTTCAGCCCGCGAGCTTTGCGCCCGCGGCCAGCGCCTCCAGCATTTTCTCCAGCCAGTCGATGCGGCGCGTCAGCAGGGCGATCTGCCCGTTGAGGTCAGCATCGCCCGCCGCCGCCTGGCGCGCGGCCAGCGCGTCTTCATGCGCTGCCTTGATCTGTTGCTCACGCTGCTTCTGCGCCTTCTGCTTCTGGCTCAACTGCAGCGGATCGTGGCGCTGCACGAGGCTGCGCGCGCTGGCGACCTGCGCCGGGCTGGCGTCCGCGGCCAGATGCACGATGATCTGAGCGCGGCGCAGGCTGATGCCGGCGACCGTCGCGCCCAGCGCCGCGCGCAGGCTGGCATCCAGCGCCTCCAGGTTCACGCCACTCATATCCGTGATGACGATTTCGCGCATCTCAGCTGACCTCCCGCGCCCAGAACTGGCCGTGCATGTCGTAGTTGGTGGTGCCGGCGCCGGCGGCAAGGTAGGCCGTGCCATTGCGCAGGCTGCGACGCCACTGCAGAAAGAGGTTGTGCGGCCCCGCGGCCAGCTCGCGCACCAGGACGGCCAGACTGACCGGCAGCCATTCCCTGAACCTGTGGTCAGTGCCGATGAGGCCGTCATCGCCACCGATGCGCGCGCCATCGAGGGCGATATCGAGCGCCGCGCCGGCGCTGGTTGAGTCGTTGCGCAACATGCCGAAGAAGACGACCAGCAGGTCGCCACCGGCCGTGGTCACGTTCAGGGCCAGCTTTTGCCGGTCGACGTCGACGAATACGTCACTGGTGGAGGCGTAGTCCTGTTCCTCGTCGAGGCGGATGAAGTCGGTTGGCGGGTCTTTCAGGAAGCGCAGGTTGTCGCGCAACTGGCTGTTCAGGTCGGCCTCTGTCACCAGCTGATCAACCTGCCAGGTGAGCGGGGTGTTCCAGACGGGGCTCATTGCTGCTCCTTTCTTAAGAAAACGGGCGTTACCAGGCCAGCAGGGCGTCGCGATTGAGACGCTGACGGCCCAGGGACCAGAAGGGGTTGTCGGCGCTTTCCAGCAGCCAGGTGATGCGCTGGCTGCCGCCCGGCGCCAGCTCATGCGCTTCGCCGATGATGAAATAGTCGCCGCTATGGCCGCTCTGCCCTTCCGCGACGCGGATGCGTTCGAAGAGGCGGCGCGGCAGCGCCCGGGCGACCTGGGCGCGTCCGCTGAGGCTCAGGCTGTGCACCAGGCCGCGCGGCGCGCGACGACGCGCCAGCTCGTAGCGGGCCAGGGTGCGGGCCTGCGCCAGTGAATCGAGCGCGGGCAGGTCGAGGCGCAGCGTCGCCGGGCCGTAGAGATTTTCGCTCGTCAGGCTGCGCTGCGTCACCAGCAGCGGGTCGCCCGTGGTGAGCGGCGTGCCACGCAGCCGCGCGCCCGCCTGCAACCAGGCGCTGGCGTTGCCGCGATTCCTGATCTCGAGCAGCGTCGCGCTGATGCCGGCTTCGCGCAGGACCAGGGTTAGTTGCCCGGTGACGTCCTGGCCCAGGCCGTCCGGCTGAGTGTTGGCCTGCCAGTCGAGTTCGGCGCGCGGCTCGATCAACTCAAGCGCGCCACAGGGCTGGCCACGCTCGTCGCGGTAACGCAGCAGCAGTTGTTGCGTCCCCGCTCCGCCTGGTTCGATGGCCAGCGGCTGCTCCAGCGTCCACAGCAGGGTGTTCGGCTGGCCGCGGCTGCGCGGGGTGAGCAGCACCTCGACCTGGCTGACGCGCACGTCGCCCTGGCTGTAACGCAGGCCCTGCATGTCATCGCGGAACGTGGCCCGCGGCTCGACGGCCCGCAGCAAATGGTGCCGGTTGAGGTAGCGCGCCTGGCCCTCGTGGTCGATGAAGAAGCGGCCGCGTCCGGCAGCGCAGACCTGGCCGATGGCCGCCAGCGCCGGGATGCCCGCTGACCAGGTGTCGCCCACCTGGGTCAGCAGATCGGGGCCGCGTTGCAAGCTGCGCCGGATGTTGATGCTGGCCAGGCGCGTGTTGCTGCCCAGCTCGCTGTGCTGCGCGCGCGCCAGCAGCCAGGTGTTGCGCAGCCGCGGCCGGCGCAGCGGCACCGCGTCCAGACAGCGCGCGATGATCTCGTCCGCGCGCTGTTCGGTCAGCGGCGGCAGGCGGATGTGGTGGCCGGCCAGCTGCGCGCTGGCATCGTGCAGATGCAGGATGGCGCGGCGCGACCCCAGGGCCCCCGGCGCGGGCTCGACGCGCGTGACGTGGCCGGTGAAATGCGTGCGCCGCCGCGCGCCGTCGTCGCTGCGGATCTGCAGCAGCCGGCCCGGCGGCAGCGCCTTGCGCTCCGGCGAGAACGCGCCGTCCTGGTTGCGCAGCGTGATTTCGGCGTGACCAGGCAGCGCGACGCTGTCATGCGGCCGCTCCATGCCGCGCCGCCAGCGGATGCCGAGCACCGCCTTGCTGATGTCCTCGTCGGGCCCGTCGGCGCGGCCGTCGTCATCAAGGTCGATGTGAACGCTCCAGCGGATGCTCATGGCGTCACCTCCAGCAGCCAGCGATGGCGGAAGGCGCAGCCCTGCCAGTCGCCGCCGCCGTGGGCGAAGACGCCTGTCTCCACGCCCACCTGCGCCGCTTCCAGCAGCGCGCCGCCCAGGGTGACGTCCGCGGCGAGGGTCGCGAAGTAGGCATCCATGCAGTCGACCAGCCGTGGCAGCTGGCTGCGCAGGCCGGCGCCGGCGTTGACGGGCGTGACCAGCAGCAGATGCGTGACGAGGCAGACGACGCTGCGCGGGCCCTCGCTGAAAGCCAGCGCAACGAAGGCCTCGCCCTGCTGCCGGAAGAGAGCTTGCTGCCGTTCCTGCGCGCCGGGCAGCAGCACCAGCAGGGCGGGCGCCTGGCCCCGGTCGAGCAAGGTGGGCAGATTGTCGATGTCGAAGTTGTTGGCGACGCCGGGCACCTGCAGCCCGGCCAGACGGGTAAGCGCGTCACGAAATGGTGTCAAGGTGAACCTCCTCAGGGTTGTGTGAATGCAGCAGAGTTGGATGGATGAAGGATTGGGCATGAGGTAAGGCGGACAGGCTCCGCCCCCACGTCCGCCGGAATGCGTTACACTCGCTGCCACCATGCAGCGGGGGTGATGCTGTGGCGAAGAAACGCAAACGTCTCAATCGCAAGTTCTACGAGGGCGAGCTGGAGCGGCTGCAATTCGGCCTGGTGCGGTTGCAATACTGGGTGCGGCATCAGGGCCTGCGCCTCATCGTGGTCTTTGAGGGGCGCGACGCCGCCGGCAAGGGCGGCCTCATCAAGCGCATCGCCCAGCCGCTCGATACCCGCGGCGTACGCGTCGTCGCGCTCAGCAAACCCTCCGACGTCGAGCGTACGCAGTGGTATTTTCAGCGCTATGTGGAGAACCTGCCCGCGGCCGGCGAAATGGTGCTCTTCGACCGCAGCTGGTACAACCGCGCCGGCGTGGAGCGCGTCATGGGCTTCTGCAGCGACGTGGAATACTGGGACTTTCTGCGCGCCTGCCCGCAGTTCGAGCTCATGCTGGTGCGTTCGGGCATCATCCTGGTCAAGTACTATCTTTCGGTCAGCGACGAGGAGCAGGAACGGCGCTTCCAGTCGCGCGCGCAGGACCCCCTGCGTCGCTGGAAGCTCAGCCCCGTCGACCTGGAAATGCGCCAGCGCTGGGTCGAGTTCTCGCGCGCCAAGGACATCATGCTGCAACACACCGACATCCCCGAGGCGCGCTGGTACCAGGTCGACACCGATGACAAGCGCCGCGCCCGCCTCATCTGCATCAGCCACCTGTTGGGGCGCATCCCGCACGAGGATGTGATTCCCGGGCCGATCAAGCTGCCGCCACGCCCCTCGCAGCGGGAGCTTTACACCCGGCCGCCCCAGGACCGTCATCTGGTGCTGCCCGACCCTTACGCCGACCGCTGAGCGCCTTGCGATTAAGCAAACGCTCATATGATTTACAAAGTGTTTACACTCTCGCAAAGCGCGCGTGACAAGTGGCTGGCATCCTGTCAGGGACTTGCGCAAGGCAGGTCTTCGACGAATGATGTGAAAGGACGCACCATGAACACCAGAACCCTGTTCTTCACCGCAGTGCTGATCGCCGCGCTGGCGCTGGGCGCCGGCCTGATGCTGGCCCAGGACGACGGCGGCAGTGACGATGATTCGCCCGTCAGCGCGCGGGAGCATTCCGGCTTCGGCCGCGGCTTCCGCGGCCATGACCGTGACGAGGGCCGTGGCGCAATGATGTGGCGTGGCAGAGGCCCGCGCGGATTCGGCAGCCGTGGCATGCCCGTAGTTGGCGAAGCGCTGCACGCGCTCGTGACCGGGGCCACCGGCCTGGAGGCGGAGGCGCTGCGCAGCGCGCTGCGCGAAGGTAACTCACTGGCCAGCCTGATCGAGGCCAACGGCGGCGAAGTGGCGGCTTTCATCGCCCAGGCCACTGAACTGGTCAGCGCCCGCATGAACGAAGGAATCGCCGCAAGGATCGAGGCGCTGGTGAACGGCGAGCGTCCCGCTGGCACGAAGGATAGGGACGGGCGCGGCTACGGCAGGCGCGGCCGGGGCGGCCCGCAGGGCTTCGGTGGACGCGGCATGGCCATGGCCGGCGCCGACATGCTCGCTACTGTTACCGAAGCCACCGGCCTTGAGGCGGCGGCGCTGCGCAGCGCGCTGGCTGAAGGCAGCTCGCTGGCCAGCCTGATCGAGGCCAACGGCGGCGACGTGGCTGACTTCATCGCCCAGGTCAGCACAGCCTTCAACGCCCGCGTGGACGCGGCCGTCGCCGACGGCAGCCTCACCGAAGCGCGCGCCGCCATGTTGAAGAACAGCACGGCCGAACGCATCGAGGCGATGGTCAACGCCGAACATGAAGGTCGCGGTTTGCACAAGGACAAGGACCGCGACGCCGATGAGAGTGACGACAACGACGACAGCGATTCTGACGAGAGTGAAGACAGCGAATCCGACGCCTGAGCCATCAGGTACAGTAGTCAGGGCGCAGCTTGCTGCGCCCTTTTTGATTCTCCGCTTCAGGCCAGCGCACTGTCGCGGCGCAACCCGGCCATTTCTGCGACGAGGTCCGCTGGCAGCGTCGCGTCCGCGTCCCGATCGGGCTCGCGGTAAAGCCACAGCGCCAGGCGCAGACAGAGCAGCGTCAACGCGCGCGGTGGCTGATAGATGTCGACCGGGGTGCCGCGGCTGTGCGCGACGGCCGCCGTTCCCCGGGCCGCGCGCAATACGCGCAGGCTGTGGCTCGCCTCATCGATGGCCAGCAGGCGCAGGTACTCGTCTCCCATACGCAGCAACTGCCCCGCCTCGAAGCGGCTGCTGTCCGCTGCATGCAGCGCCGTCGCGCTCGCCGCCAGGGGATTGTCCTGCGCGCTGTCGACGCCGCTCTGCCAGGCCAGCGACCAGCGCTCGTGCCAGCCCCAGAGGCCCGTCACCTGGATGGCCGCCAGCGGCGAGCCCGACCAGACGAAGCGCTGCGCCCCGCTCAGGCGCAGCACGCTGGCGCTGCCCTCCGTTGCGACGGGCAGGGTCTGCACCTCGCGCAGGTCGATGTCGCGGCCGTCGCCGTTTGTCAGGCGCAGCAGTAGCAGCAAATCATCCGCCAGCGTCAACTCGCGCGCGTCGCGGACATCGTGCGTCAGGGTTGCCAGGCGGGGCGTGAAATGGCGGCCGCTGGCCCCTTCGATGCGTGCGCTGGCCGCCGTCAACGCGCGCCACAGGCGTTCTTCGTCGGCATTGTCGCCGGGCGCCAGGCCCAGACGTGAGCGCAACTGCCCGGCTGTGGCAAGTGTGTACATGGTCATCTCCTTGTTGATGGACGGGGTGAACTGCCGCGTTGCGCGGCTCGCTCCGGATTCCTGCGCCGCAATTGAACAAGCGGGGCCGGCTGTGCGTAGAATGGGTGTACGGGAGGAACGAGTGGATGCCGCAGGATGGAGACGGGCAGGATGAGCACCAGCATCATGAGCGTCGGCTGCAGCAGCTGGACGAGAGCGATCTCTTGCGCGCCCTCCAGGCCGGCGACGAGCAGGCCTTCGTGCTGATCATGCAACGCCTGGAAAGCCCGCTGCGCCGCTACATTCGGCGGCTGATTGGCGACACCGACGCCGGGGACGACATCGTGCAGGACGTGTTCTTCAACCTCTATCGCAAGTGCGACCGCATCGACGCCCGCCGCGGCCTGCGCCCCTACCTCTATCGTATGGCGCGCAACCGCTGTTACGACGAACTGCGGCGCCAGGGCCGCTTTCAACAGGTCTCGCTGGACGCGGATGAGGACGCGGAGGGGCAATCCTTTTCCCTGGCGGAGACGCTGCCGGACCCGGCCGAACCCACCGAGGAGCTGGCTCACTGGCTCTTCATCCAGCTGGTGGTGCGCGAGGCGATGGAAAAGCTGCCGGAGAACCAGCGCCAGGCGCTGATCCTCTACGCCGAGGAGCAGATGAGCTACGCAGAAATCGCCGTCGCCACCAACACCAACCCCGGCACCGTCCGCTCGCGTCTGTCGCACGCCCGCAAAACGCTGCGCCGCCTGGTGCCCCCCTGGGTGCTGGCAGAGCTGGAAGGCGAACCCGCAGCACTTGAGCTCTCGCGGCGAGCGGGAGAGCAAGCCACCCTGAGCCGATCCGCAGAACCGGGCGCGCCGCGCCCCGACCCGTCACCCGCAAGCATAGAGAGGAATGCGTGATGAACGACGACACCCGCGAGCAGTTGCAACAAATCGTACGCGCGCTCAAGGCGCTGGACCAGTCCGTCCGCAGTGCCATACGCGCCGACGCGCTGGCTGGCACCGGCCCGATGATCCTGCGCAGCTACAGCAGCCTGCAGGCCCGCGCGGCCGAACGCCTGCCTGACGACAGCTTCGTCTGCGAGGCGCTGCGCCTGGAACCTGAGCCGGACGTCGACGAGGCGCAGCTCATCGCCCAGGTCAGCCTGGCCTGCAGCCAGCTGGGCCGCTATCTCGACAGCCAGTTGCGGACGCGGCGTCGGCCCCAGGTCGATATCGACTTCGATCTCGATGACATCGACTTCGGCGAGGTCAGCCGCACCCTGCGCGACACGCTCGTTTCCCAGACGCGCGATACCATCCGCCGCGCTATGTCCGACATCGGCATTGACCTCGACAGCGCGGGCCACACGGGGCGCCGCCGCGTACACATCGTGGACGCGGATGCGGACGCCGGGGCGGACAACCTCGCCGGCAGCGACCTCAGCGGCCGCGACCTGGGCAACGAGGATCTCTCCGGGCGCGACCTGCGCGGCGCGGATTTGAGCGGCGCCAACCTGCACGACGCCAACCTGAGCGAGGCCGACCTGCGTGGCGCGCGCCTGAGCGGCGCTGTCCTGCGCGGCGCCAACCTCGCCGAGGCCGCCGTCAGCTCGGCAGACCTGACCGGCGCTGACCTCGGCGACGCCAACCTGGCGGACGCTGATCTGGGGCAGTCGCGCATGAAAGGCGCCAACCTCGCCGGCGCTATCCTGACCGACGCGAAGCTGGGGGCCAGCGACCTGCGCGGCGCGCGCCTCAGCGGCGCCGACCTGCGCGCAGCCGACCTGACGGGCGCGGACCTGAGCGGGGCCAGCCTGCACCGGGCCAACCTGCGCGATGCCTGCCTGGCCGAGGCGCAGCTGCACAGCGCGGACCTGCGCAGCGCCAGTTTCCGAGCCGCCAACCTGACGGGCGCCACCCTGCCCAACGGCCAGCGCTATCAGGGCCCGGCAGATCTGGAGCAGTTTGGCGCGGCTTCCAGCCGCAAGAAGGCGCCGCAGCCGCCCACGCCGCCGCAGGAGGGTTGAGTCACAGCCAGCGCCTGAACCAGTCGTGGCTCAGGGCGTGATGGTAGGCGTGCTCGCCCGGGTGGACGCTCAGTGACAGGCGTTCCGGCGCGCCGATCAGAGGAGAATGCTGCGCCCATCGATCAGTGCCTGGCATTCGGGCGAGTCGAAGTTATCGCGCACCCACTCGGCCTTGTCGCGCGCGCTATCCTGCGCCAGCAGCGCCCGGCCTTCGTCCTGCATCCAGCCGACCGCCCTCTTCTTGTTCTCGCGCAACAGACCGCGCAGGGTCAGGTTATCGCGCTTGCGCCGGTTGCAGGGGCCACACAGCAGGATGCGGTTGAGGATGTGGTTCTCGCCGCGGTCGGACTTTGGCGTGATGTGGTCGAGCTGCATGAACTCACGCTCCAGCACGCGCCCGCAGCCGGCGCAGATGACGCCGCCGCCGCTGCCTTGCGCCGCCGCCAGCACGTTCGTCATGCTGCTATGGCTAATCTTCTGCCAGGGCTCGACCGGGCGCTGGATGCGCAGCCTGAGCGTGGGCGCGGCGATTTCGTTGTCGTCCGTGCGTGTGGGCGCCGCCGTCTCAACGTGGACGACGTGCGGGAACATCTTGTGCTCGGCTTCGTCGGGCGTGAAGAGCCATTCGTCCTGCAGGCGCTGCAGCACGATGTCTTTCGCGCCGTCCCAGATGTCCATGCCCACCCACTGGCGCCTGAGTTGCTCGGCGGCTACGGGCGTGGTGGCGCAGCCGCAAAAGGGATCGAGCACGATGTCGCCTTCGTTGCTGCTGGCTTCGATAATGCGGCGGTAGAGCGCGAGCGGCTTTTGGGTGGGAAACCCCACTCGCTCTGAAGAAACACTTAATGAAGATATATCTGTCCAGTAATCTTCGACGATCTTCCCTTTGGCAAGTTGTTCTGCTGCTCCAGTTTTATAGTCCGTATCAGGCTTATTCTTGCGCGCCAGACTTCTGCTGCCACCCATAGTGAATGATTCACTTTTGTAGGGAACTCGCACAGCGTCTCGATTGAATGTCCAAGTATCACTTTTTGAATAGTACAGCACAGTATCATGCTTGCGGGGAAACCAGCGTTTTGTATTCGAGGGCCCGGTGTAACACCACACAATCTCATTCCTGAACTGTTTGTGTCCAAAAACCGCATCCATCATGCACTTCACATAGGCGTATGCCGTATGGTCAATATGTAGGTAGATACTCCCGTCCGCCCGCAGCACACGGTGCATCTCCATAAGACGCACGCCCAGCCAGCACAAAAACGCGCCCATGTCATCGCCATAGGCCGCCCGCGCCGCGTCAATCACCTCCCACACCGCCGGCCAGTCGTCCTTGATGTTGTCCGTCCACTCCTCGTGCACGTCCCGCTCCCACGACCAGCGGTCGCGGAACCTGGCGCCCGCCGCCAGGCTGTCCGGCGTGGCGTGGAAGTCACGGTTCTTGTTGAAGGGTGGGTCGGTGGCGATGAGGTGTACCGTCTCGCTGTTCATGCCGCGCAGAAAGTCGAGGTTGTCGCCGTGATACAGCGTGCGGTTCTGGAAGTTGGGTTCAGCCATGTTCACCCTGTAAGAAGTGTAAGCAAACAAGCCGTGAACGGCTCGGGACAATTCTGGCGCAATTTCGGCTTTGCCACAAGCAGGTGGGCGCCCCTGCCGCCGCCGGAGCGACGAATCAGGTCAGAGCCAGCGCCGGAACCAATCGTGGCTTGAATTGTGGTGGTAGGCATGTTCGCCCGGGTGGACGCTCAGTGACAGGCGTTCCGGTGCATTGGCCAGCGCCCAGGCCCGTTCGGCCGTCCGGTACTGCTCGCGCACGCCGGCGATGGGGAAGATGGGATCGCGTTCGCCAGCGATGACGCGCATGGGGCGCGGCGCCAGCAGCGCGGACAGCTCGCCCATCTCCGCCAGTTCGAGGATGCCCGGCACGTAGTTGCATTCGCAGTGGCGCAGGCCGAGGATCGAGGCCCTGAAGGAGCAGAAGTAGCAGGAAGGCACGGCGACCGTGATGCGCTCGTCAATGGCCGCCAGCCACAGCGTCGTGGTGCCGCCGCCGGAATTGCCCGTAGCGCCCAACGCACCCGGAACGACATCATCACGCTGCAGCAGCCAGGTGATGGCCTGCATACCGTCGCGACAGCGCTCACCCAGCAACGTGCGCCCCTCCATCAGATACGAGAAAGCCAGATGACGGCAGCCGACCTGCTCGCTGACGCGCTGGCCGAAGCCGCGCTGCTCCGGCGCGCACACCAGGTAGCCCTGCCGCGCCAGCGCCTGGGCGTAGTTGCTGTCGCGCGCCAGTTGCTGGCGTGCCGTATCCACGTCGGGGTAGTTGCCGAGGATGTACTGCACGGAGGGATCGTGGCCGTGAAAAACGATGATCGGCTTCCAGGGCGGCGGCGTTTTGGGCCGCAGCAGGTAGACGGGCAGGCGCGCCCGCTCACCGACGTCCAGTGAATGCAGTTCCTCGAAGTAGTCGCCGCGGTCCTGCGTGGACAGGTGCTGTGCATCGGGCGGCGGCAGGGGCGGACGCCCCTCCAGGCCCAGCAGACGGACGATTTCCGCGCGCAGTTCCCCTTGCCAACGCCGGAAGGCGACGGGTGTGTCGGCGCGCAGCGCCAGGCGCCGCGGCTGTGTCGTGTAAAGGTGATCGAGGTGGGCTTGCAAGCCGAAGGCCCGGACGTCGTGTTTCACAGCGCACCTCACTCCAGGTTCAACACCGTTATCGAATGGGCCGGACAGTCGACGCTGAAATCGCGCAGGCCGTCGACGTGGTCGGGCAGGATATCAAGGACGGCTTGCTGATGCCATCATGCACACGCTCGCGGAATCTGAAGCGACCCGACTGTATACTATCTCTTGCTGAATTTACATCGAAATCGCGGACGTGGCTTGCGTGCTTGCGAATGGTGAAGCGCAGGAACGGACGATAGCAAGTCGCTGCTCCCTTGCGCCAAACGTACCATTCCTGCCCTGGGCGGGCGCGAGCCTCTTCGCCACGGTGATTCTGCCCGGCTACCGCAGGCGCAGGGCGAAGTGAAACAGGCAGAAGGGCGGATCCTTCACGATCGCTGTGGCTTCTGGCTGCGGCAATCAGCCCTTGATGCCGATCGATGCCAGCCCGCCGATGAGATGCCGCTGGGCGAAGAAATAAACGACCAGGATCGGGATGATGGAGACGAGCGTGGCCGCCATAAATAGATGCCATGCGATGCCGTAACGCCCCTGGAAGAACGCCAGCCCCACCGAGATCGGCAGCGATTCAAAATCGCGCAGGAAAACGATCGGCTCCAGGAAGTTGTTCCAGGTCCACAGAAAAGTGAAGACGACAACGACGGTCAGCGCCGGTCGGCACAGGGGGATAATGATGCGATAAAGAATGCCCCAGGTGCCGGCGCCGTCGATGCGCGCGGCGTCGTCCAGCTCGCGCGGAATGGTGCGCATGAACTGCGTCATCAGGAAGATGAAGAAGGGGCTGCCAACGTAGGCGGGCAGTATCAGGGGCCAGTAGGTGTTGATCAGGTCCAGTTGCACATACAGCCAGAACATCGGAATCAGCTTGATGTGTCCCGGTACCATCATCGTACTCAGCATCAGGAGAAAGAGAGCGTTCCTGAAGGGGAAGTTGAAGCGGGCGAAGCCGTAGGCGATGATGGGTACGGAGATCAGTTCGCCGATGATATTTGCAACGACCAGAATGGTGCTGTTCAGCATATAGCGAGCAAGCGGGTATTTGGCGAAGGCTTCTGCGTAGTTGCCCCATTGCGGATTGGACGGTATCCATTCCGGCGGCCAGGCCATGATCTCCCGCGGTAGCTTCAGCGACGTGGAAGCCATCCAGAATATCGGCAACATAAAGATGCAACCGAGGCAAACCATGAAGGCATAGACGACGGCATGGCCGGTCAGCTTCCTTGCCCGGCGCCAGAAGTTGCTGCGCCGCAGCTGCTGCCTGACAGTCAGCGCAGATTTGCCCCCCCGGCCGGATGGATCAGTTCTCATAGAAGACCCATTTCCTGGACGTATAGTTCACAAAAACGGTCGCCGACATGATGACCAGCAGCAGGAAGAGGGCGAGTGCCGCGGCATAGCCCATATTGGCGTTGCGGAAAGCTTCTTCGTAGAAATAGTAAAGAAAGAAATAGGTCGCCTTCAGGGGTCCGCCCCGGGTGATGACGTAGGCTTCAGTGAAGATCTTAAACGCGTCAATGAGTTCGATGATCAACTGGAAGAAGAGGGTGGGCGTCAGGAGTGGCAGGGTGATCTTCCAGAAGCGGCTCCACTTGTTGGCACCGTCTATTTCGGCGGCTTCGTAGAGATGAGCAGGGATATTCTGCAGTCCCGCCAGATAAATGATCGCCGCGCCGCCCACTTTCCAGATGCTCATGATGGCGACCGATGGCAGCGCCCAGTCCCGGTCCCAAAACCAGTGGGGCCCCTGAATGCCGAAGTAGCCCAGCAAGGTGTTGACCACGCCCGTATCCGGTTGCAGGAACCAGATCCACATCAGGGAAACGGCGACGCCGGAGATGACGGCGGGGATGAAGAAGATCGTGCGGAAGAAATCCATAGCCGGGATTTTGAGATTGAGCAGCAGCGCCAGCATCAGACCCAGGACGAGCTTCAGGGGCAGGGACAGCGCGACAAACAGGGTGGTCGCCCTGAGCGAACTGACGAACAGCGGATCACGCGTGAACATGCGGACGTAATTGTCCAGCCCGATCCAGACGGGCGGCTTCACCACTGTCCACTGGGTGAAGCTGACAAAGAAAGTGGCGACGATGGGGAAGGCGTAAAAGACGACGAAACCCAGCATCCAGGGCGAGAGCGCCAGATAGCCGACCTTCGCCTCCCGGCGCTGCTGCGCGCTCATCTTGCGCCATGTTGACAGCATTCAGGGCACCCGAAATATGAAGTTGTGGATGGCAAGCAAAGGCTTGCCATCCACCTGTGAATTATCGAAGATCGGCCTTACGCACCGAGGCGGGGGATACAGTCATCCAGCGTCTGCTGCAAAACCGGGACATCGGCATCCAGCTGGGCCGCGATGGCAGCGCGCTCGATCTCGCCCAGCATGATCAGATCCCAGGTATCACCGACGCGGCGGACAGCGCCGCGCCAGCAGGGGTGGGCTGAATCCCACTCTGCAATCATTCGCGAACGCAGCACGTCGAAGACCACCCCAATTGCCTGTTCCGCGTCCTCGTTTGTCGCGTGGACGGCTACGAAATCTTCTCTCAGACCCGGTATCGACGGGAAGAGATTACTGTTCTCCATCAAGAACCTCTGGCCCGTTTCACCGCCGAAAAACTTGAGAAGTTCCCAGGCTTCTGCGGGATGATCGCTGCCTTCCCAGATGGATGTGGTCTGTGACCAGGCATTGACGAAGCGTTCGTGTTCCGGATTGTGGGGTTCCGGTGCGGCGCCAAAGCGGATTCCGGCATTGCGCGCTGTGATCATGTGATCATTGTTGAGCGTCGCCATGGCAAGCCGACCTGACAGGAACAAGTCAATCGGCCCCGTGCCTTCGGTGCCGAGCACTTCGATATCCGCCGGTGTCGGCGTTGCGCCAGAAGCGACAAGATCCCAAAGCCAGGTAAAGGCAGCCAGTGAACCTGCGCCATTATAGTATCCGTCGACGGTTGTACTGTCTTCGCTGTAAAGGTAAGCGTTGAAGGCACGCCAAAGCACACGGAAGGAACCACGGGGACGGTCAGAGCCCCAGCGGCGTATGTCCGGATTTGCTACTGCCGCGGCAATCTCGAGATACTCGGCCGGTGTCCAGTCGGCCGTGGGGTAGTCAACGCCGGCGTCATCGAAGGCCTCCTTGTTATACATGACAAAGTTGGCACCTACACCGATCGGCAACCCGAATACCCGCCCGCCACTTATGGCGCGAGTCTTCCAGATTTCGGGATAATACAGATCGGCGCCAACATCGGGATCGGCTTCCAGAAAAGGTGCCAAATCCATTGCTGCGGCATGCCAGTTCGGTTCGCCCCACCACCCCACGTCGGGCAGCCCTGCACCTGTATCCAAACCCGCATTCATCAGATCAATATAACCGTTCTCGGGCAAGTAGTTGATATCGACCGTGATATTGGGATGTTCCGCTTCAAACTGTTCAGCAAGTTGGTCAAACAGCTCCTGTGCACCCAGGAACGAGGGAACCCACCAATTGAGTGTGACCATGTCTTGCGCGAGCGACGTTACAGTCAACAGCAGCAGCAAGAGCAGGCTTGCAAGCGGTGGCGCACAATCTCCGGTAGCCGGCAAAAGGGCGAAGCGCCGGCTCGCCCCTGCAAGTTCCGCTTTTAATGATAGCGGCAAGGGGTCAGCCACCGGCTGACCCCTTGCCCGCTTACCCGGTTGTCTCAGGGGTGTCGGCCATGTTGCATCTTCAGGAGGAGTGCCCGATGATCTGTTGTGCGCGTACTACCTGGCAAGCAGGTTTTCACGCCCCGGGTCGATAGAGCTGTCTCCCGTGCGCTAACGCGCTGCCCTCGTAAGCGGGCATGAGGGCTGCCACTCTGGCGCGGGTCTCGTCATCCCGGTCAGCGGGAATCTTTTGCGTCCTGGCGACCATTTGCGCCTGAATCTTCTCCGGCAGCGAGCGCAGATCGGTCTGGTACCAGAGCGTCAGCAAGGTCCGCCGCTGGTCGCTGGCGTTGGCGTGGGTGGCGTGGAGCAGACGCGAGTCGCCGATGAGCAAATCGCCGGCCTTGATCGGCACGTCAATCTCGTCGGGCCGGTCGCTAAAATCGTCGGCCGTCATGTCGCTGCCCGCCTGCAGGTCGGGCGAGTGCGGCTCGTCAATCACGTCATGCAGCGGATTGTGCCGGTAATGGGAGCCGGGAATCACGCGCAGGCAGCCGTTTTCGCGGCGGGTATCGTGCAGGTAGACCATGAGGAAGACCTGCGGTGGCTCGGGCTGGTAATTGCGCCTTTCCTCCCAGGCGAACCAGTCATAATGCCAGAAAAGGCGCGGGCTGTGCGGCGGCTTGCTGATGATATAGCCGTCGCTGAAGGTCGGCTGCCGATAGCCCAGCCTCGACAGCGCGTCCAGGGCCGGTCTGTAAGTGATGATGTCGGCGAAGAAGGGGTGCTGCATGAGGCTGTACATGCTGCCGGTGGTGCGCTGTTGCCGCCGGTTCTCCTGGTCTTGCGCGTCAAGGACCTGATCGGTCCTCTTTCGCAGGTTCGCCAGCATATTGCTGTCGACCAGGTTTTCGAAGATGCAGAAGCCGTCTTGCAGCAGCTGCTGATAGCGGGCGTCGTCATGTTGAGTCATCTCATCGTTCCCTCGTCACGCGGAAAGGGCCACATGCGATGAATCGCCACCACGAGCGTCATGTCGCAGGGATTGCTGAGCGCCATGCAGCCCGCTTCGGATACCGGCAACGGTTTCCCGCGGGCCCTGGCGAGTCGGTAAAAAATATAGTCAGGCGCCCGACCTGTCAAGAAATGCCAGGGTCCGCGCTGAAATGCCCTGCCGGCAGCCAGGCCAGAGGTCACGGGGTTTACTCCGGGTAGCCCTGCGGATTGTTGCGGTGCCAGTTCCAGGCGCTGGCGATGATCGGCTGCAGCGTCGTGTGCCGCGGCGACCAGCCCAGCCAGTTGCGCAGGGCGGCGTTGTCGGCCACCAGCACGGCGGGGTCGCCGGCGCGGCGCGGCCCGCTGTGGGCCGGGATGGGGTGGCCGGTGACCTGGCGCGCAGTGTCCAGCACCTCGAGCACGGAGTAGCCGTGGCCGCTGCCCAGGTTGCAGGCGCGGTTCTCGCCCTCGGCCAGCGCCTCCAGCGCGAGGATGTGCGCCTCGGCGAGGTCCATCACGTGGATGTAATCGCGGATGCAGCTGCCGTCGGGCGTGGGATAGTCATCGCCGAAGACGCTGATTTGTTCACGCTGGCCCAGCGCCACCTGCAGCACCAGCGGGATGAGGTGCGTTTCCGGCCGATGATCCTCGCCGATGTGGCCGTCGGGATGGGCGCCGGCGGCGTTGAAGTAGCGCAGGCTGCAGCCGGCCATGCCGTGGATGCGGTTCATCCAGTACAGCATGCGCTCGATCATGTGCTTGCCCTCGCCGTAGGGGCTGCCGGGCTCGATCGGCTCGTCCTCGGTGATGGGCAGGCGCCGCGGCAGCTCATAGAGGTTGGCGGTCGAGGAGAGGATGACACGGGGCACGCCATGCTCGGCCGCGGCCTGCAGCAGGTTGCCGCCCGCCAGCACATTGTCGCGCAGGTAGCGCCAGGGCTGCTGCACGCTCTCGCCCACCAGTGTGTACGCAGCGAAGTGCAGGATGCCGTCGAAGCGCTGCCCGTGGAAGAGTTCGCGCAGCGTTTCGGCATGAAGCAGGTCGCCCTGCACGAAGCGCGCAGCGGGATGCACGGCCGCGCGGTGGCCGTTGACGAGGTTGTCGCAGACCACGACCTCGGCGCCGCGCGCGACCAGCAGATCGGTCACGTGGCTGCCGATGTAGCCTGCGCCGCCGGTCACCAGCAGCTTCATGGGCTCTCCTGAGTGCGTACGTGGCGCGGGTCAGGTCCCCGCATCAGGGGTAGAGTTTACATCAGGTTGGGGAATGTTGAGACTTAGGAGGGGTGCAACAGCAACTGAAATTATTTGTCTTCATCTAATTTTTCCAGAATCTCGAGTGAGGAACTATTTTGACCTCATCACGATCAATCTCACCTTATTCAATTCCTTGTTTAATCAATCGGATAACCTCCTTCTCTAGAATCACCCCAACTTTTCCGTTACACACAAAAGCTTGTGCCAGATTTTCCAGTTTGTCTTTGCTAACTATAACCAAGTCCCTGTGGGCTGAATTTACTGCTTTGTCAGCAGTATTTGCTAGTGACTTTTCCCAGTGAATACCTAATGCATCAAGTTCCTTGACATCCAGTAAAAAGAATTCCACATCATCCGGGCTTCGTGTGTTGTTTGCTGCGAGTGCTGCAACTATTTATTCCACATTTGATTTGTCATCGTCCACAACAAACACTGACAAACGGTTGTCATGCAGTGGCAAATCTTCGAGAGCAATTTGAAGTTCACTATCAGACAGTTGACCAATTTCCGGATCATGAATCCATTTGGCCAACATGACTTTGCGCAGGGCATACGCCACCGGGCATCAGGCCCCGGATAAGGTATCGCGCAGTTGCTCCAACGCAGCATGCATATATTTTTGGAGATAAGGGTCGGTTTCTTGCTCATATGCCCGCTCGATATCCGGGATGGTTTTTGGGTCATCCATGGACGACAGGCCATACATTGCACCATAGCGAACCATTACCAAGTTGCTGTGTAAATTTTCCAACAGCAGATCCAGCCGCTCGTCGTATGTCCGCTCATGTTCGCTGAGACCCACTTGGCGCAGTGTTTCCATTGCTACTACTTTGTCAATGTTACCGCTGGCCACAATTCTCGAAATGATGTGGATTGCCAGTTCTTGATACGACTCAATGAAACTGGCCAGACTAAGAGAGAAGACGGACTCCATGCCGTGTTCGAATACTTCATCTCTGGCTTCTGCACAAATATGCTGGAATTCCTCGACCGGAAACAAGAATCTGTAGTTCGGAAAAGGAGAAGTGGCTGACCTGTTTCTAGGAGAACGCATAGTTTCAGGAGCTTGATGAAATACCTGTGCGATACCAGGCAGTACAGTCGAGAGCATCCTTGGACGCAGAGTGCTTGGCTCAATCTGCGAAGAACCTATGACATCGAAGTTTACGTACCAAACATTACGAAACGTGGAATCACTTGGGCCATGGTCGACAAAATCGACTGACCGATTATCAGTTTCAATAGAATCTCGGGTCCCTGGGAGACGCCCCCAAGGAGTGATTGTTTGAGAGGTCGTTGACAATGCTTCATTGTCTAAAGCGGGAATCATGGAATATCACCTTTTGCTGCGATTTCTTTACCCAGTTCAACAAGCTCTTCGAAGACCTCCGGCAGCAAACTTCCTTGAAACTCACCTTCATACTCAGGGATAGTGTTGATATCTATCTCAAGCTGAACAAGGCTGTTTGGTGTAGTTTGACCAAGAATCGCATCTTCTGATTGAACAATCGAAAGTTGATGCTGAGCCAAAGTCCATTTCATTACCCTGTTTATTTTCAGACCTTCTATAATCTTGTTTTGATTCTCGTCTTCTGTTGACCTGATACAGAAAATTGGAAGAAGGAGCAGGATCCAAAGAAATCGCAGGGATGTATTTTGCCAGACGTGCAATCCCTTCATGCTCATCATTTACAATCTGTAACAAAGTAGCGCCAAACGCCAACCGGATAAGGTTTGGAACGGCATCAAGTTTGAACCATTTGCTCATCAACAAGCAAAAATCCTCACATGCACTTGGAAAGTCCCCAAATGACAACAATCTTTCTTCCTGTTGAAGTTTTTCAATTTGAAGTTTCTCCATATAGTGGATCCAAGTCATGCTGTCAGAGTTGACGTTCAATTCCAGTTTGCCAGGTGCAAGTCCCCCATGTTCCATGTATTCACCACTGCGAGGTTTGGCGGTTTGTTCTTCCGGGACTTCGCCCGTCACGCATTTCCACCAATCATTGATTGAAATTACTGAACCAGGCTTTTGAAAGGCAGTCATGCGCAGGGCGACCGCATCCCATTGAAACTGCGACAGTTCAGATTCCATCTCAGGTAGAGGCTCCATAAACTTATCGGGTGAATCAGTCAATGTAATGCAAATACTAGCGTAAAACGATTAGAAACCCGTATATCCTAATCTGCTGTTTACCGGGCGTTCAAGCTGCTACCCCTTCACCGCCCCAAACGTCAGGCCGCGGATGAAGTAGCGCTGGAAGAAGAGGAAGATCAGCAGCGTCGGCAGGCTGGCGATCACCGAGAGCGCGCCCTGCAGGCCCCAGGCCTTGTCATAGGGGCCCTTCAGCAGCACGATGCCCGCCATGATGGTCCTTGCTGCATCGTTCTTGATGAGGATGAAGGGCCACAGGAAGTCGTTCCATATCCAGGTAAACTGCAGCGTCGCCAGCACCGCCAGCGCCGGCAGCACGAGCGGCACCATCACGCGCAGCAGGATCTGCCCTTCGTTGGCGCCGTCGATGATGGCCGCCTCGCGCAGCGCGCCCGGGATGGTCGAGAAGAAGTTGCGCAGGATCATGGTGGTGATGGGCAGGCCAAAAGCCACATGCACCACGATGAGCACCAGAATGGTGTCGTTGATGAATGTCCGGCTGAAGAGCTGTTGCAGTGGAATGATGACGATCTGCGGCGGGAAGAACAGACCCGCCACCACGATCAGATACAGTAGTTCGCTGCCGCGAAAGGCGAGACGGCTGAAGACATAGCCTGTCAGCACGCCGAAGGCGATCGAGATGGCCGTCGCCGTGACCGTGACCACCACCGAGTTCAGCAGGTAGCCAGGCACATTGGTGCCGCCCAGGGCCCGCTCATAGTTCTCCAGCGTGACCGTGTCCGGCCAGCGCCAGAGGCCGTGGCGCGAGATTTCGCGGTCGTGCTGGATGGAGCTGAGCAACACGCCGAAGGTCGGCACCGAGTAGACGAAGACCAGCGCGATGAGCGCGACGTAGAGCGCGACACGGCTCCAGCGTTGCGCGCGCGCGCGGCTAGTCATAGAGGTGCTCCAGATGCCGCACGCGACGGAAGTAGAGGACGATGATGATGGCGGCAATGCCGAAAAGCACCATCGAAACCGCGCTGCCGTAGCCGGCGCGCAGCGACTTGAAGGTTTCGCGGTACATCTGGACGGCGAGCGTCGAGGAGCCCGAGCCGCCCTCGTTGAGCACCCAGACGAGATCGAAGCTGCGCAGCGAGTTGATGACCGCCAGGGCCACGACGACCACGCTGGAGGGCAGCAGCAAGGGGATCACGATGCGCCGCAGCGATTGCAGGTAGCTGGCGCCATCGATCTGCGCCGCCTCCAGCATCTCTCCCGGCAGGGAGGTGAGCCCGGCCAGGAAGATGACCATCGACAGGCCTACCTGTTGCCAGGACCAGGCGAAGATGATGGCGGCCAGCGCCAGCCCCCGCTCGCTCAGCCAGAAGATTTTCCAGCCCTCTACCCCCAGCAGTTTGAGCAGGGTGTTGAGCAGGCCCCAGTCCGGCTGGTACATCCATTGCCAGGTCTGGGCGATGACGATCATCGAGATGGTGATGGGCAGGTAGAAAAGTGACTTGAAAATGTTGGCGCCACGCACGCGGCCGTGCAGCAGCAGAGCCAGCACCAGCCCGCCGCCGGTCGGCAGGATCAGCGCCGCCACCATCCAGATCAGCGTGTTTTTTAGCGAGGTGTGAAAATAGCCGTCGCTGAGCAGACGCTGGTAATTGACCAGGCCGGCGAACTCCGGCGACGCGAAGGCGCTGAAGGTGTAATTCGTCAGGCTCAGCCAGGCGGTGGCCAGCAGCGGACCAATGACCACCACGAAATAGACGCTCAGTGGCAGCACGAGGAAGGCGAAGGTCCACAGGCGTTGGGAGGTTTTAAGCGAGAAATTCATGCGACTATGGTAACGCAGGGGAGCAGCCGCGTCCCGGCCACAAGGTCAGGCGGGGCACAGGATGCATGCCCCGCCTTTTTGGTCGTTCGTGAAGTCCGAACGTCGTCTGTCTGCGCCGCCCTTACTGGGCGAAGCCTTCCACAGCGCAGGCCTGCGTGGTGGCCAGGGTGGCGGCGATGTCGCTGGAGTCGTCCATGAAGGCCGAGAACATGTCCAGGCCGCACTCCGCCACCGGCGGCGTGGTGGCCAGATCATAGTTGAAGGCGTAGACCGCCGCGTTGGCGATGGAGGCGCCGGCCTTGGCCGCGACCGAGTCGTAGAAGATTGGGCTTACACCGCTATTGGGAGAAAGCGAGCCGTAGCTGACGTTCCACAACGCCTGGGTGTATTTGTCACTCACCAGGAATTGCAGCAACTGGCCGGCGGATTCCGCGTCCGCGTTGGCCGTCATCACCCAGCCGTCAATCGGGCCGACGCCGGCCTGCGGCACGTCGATGTGGAGATGTGGGTGCACCGGCGGGAATTCGAAGAAGTCGTAATCCACGCCCGGGACGAGCTCCTGGCCCTTCCAGTAGCCGCCGATCCAGGTGCCCATCAGGGTTACGGCTGCCTCGCCGTTGGCGACCTGATCGGCTGCGTCCACCCAGTCGTAGGCGTTGGCGCCATCGACGAAATAGCCGGCGTCGATGAGTGATTGCCACACCGTCATCGCGTGGACGACTTCGGCATCTTCATAGGAAGCGTCGCCAGCCATCAGCGCATTGCGATAGTCTGGCCCGGCGGTGCGCAGCAGCAGGTAATCGAACCAGAATTGCCCCGGCCAACGGAACTTGGAACCGAGGGCGATGGGGTCGATGCCCTGCGCCTCAAAGGCGGCGAAGGCTTCCAGCAGCCCGGCCCAGGTGTCCGGCACCTCAATGCCGGCCTCGGCCCAGACCTTCGGGTTGTAGAAGAGGGCGGCGTAGTGGATGTTGAAGGGGATGAAGTAACGCTCGCCGTTGTAGAGCGTGGCCGCGTCGGCTACGCCGGCCGGCACCACGTCATCCAGCCCGGCCGCATCCCACATCGCGTCGATGGGCTGCAGCGCGCCCGCATCCACCACGAACTGGACGCGCGCGCCGGCCCAGTAGGAGAAGACGTCCGGCAGCACGCCGCTGGCGACGCCGGCGAGAATGCCGGCCTTGAAGTCCTCGTGGCCAATCGGGCTGTCCACGACGCTGATGCCGGTCTCCTCGGTGAAGTTGGCCATCACGGTGTTGAGGTTGTCCTGATTCAGTTCGCCGGAGAAGTAGTGCGAAATGTTCACTTCTTCCTGGGCGACGACGGCCGCGGCTGCGCCGAGCGTCAGCAGCGGTACCAGCAGCAGAACAAGAGCACGGTGCAAACGGGTCATGTCCATTTTCCTTTCGCAACCATCTGTCTAAAACTGACGATCCGCTGCCCCGCGCGGGCGCAGGCCACCGGCCCGTCTTATTGCACAGGTTACAACCCGGTTTATCGCTTGTCAAGGAATCCGACTGGAAAACACTAATGTTGACGTATATGAACCCTGATTGTACAATTCCCAACATACGCCATCCCCCGGAGGGCAGCTGTCATGTCCGAAATCCAGTCCCTGGCGCGCGGCCTGCGCGCCCTGGATATTCTCGAGGCGGAGTCGCAAGGCATCGGCGTCACCGGGATCGCGCGCCGCATCGACGTCGACAAAAGCACCGCCTCGCGCATCATGAAGACCCTGGCGAACTACGGCTACGCCGAGCAGTCCAGCCAGACGCGCCGTTACACCCTCGGCCCGCGCCTGGTGCGCCTTGGCCAGAGCCTGCTGACGCGGACGCCCCTGCGCGATCAGGCGCGGCCTTTCCTGCGTGAGCTGGTGGAGCGGACGCAGGAATGCGCGCATCTGGCCGTACGCGCCAGCGACCGCGTGCTCTACCTCGATCAGGTCGAGTCGCCGGCCTCGTTGCGCGTCTCCACCGTCGTGGGTACGCTCGCGCCGCTGCACAGCACGGCCCTCGGCAAGGTCTTGCTGGCCTTCGGCAACAGCAGCATCCCGCAGGAACTGGAGCGCTATACGCCGCGCACCATCACCGATGTCGAAACCCTGCGCATGCACCTCGAACAGGCGCGGCGCCAGGGTTACGCCATCGATGACGAGGAGTTCAGTTACGACGTGCGCTGCGTCGCCGTGCCGCTTTACGGCCTCGAAGGCGAGCTGGTCGGCGCCATCGGCATCTCCGGCCCGGGCGCGCGTCTGACCCTGGCGCGCATTCAGGATCTGGCCCAGGAGGTGCAGCATGTCGGTCAGGCCTTGACCGACCGGGTGTCGTACCGCCACGAGGACCAGACGGCGCAGCAGGAGGACGCGTGAGCGAATTGCGGGTGGGCTTCATCGGCACCGGGCGTATCTCTGACCTGCACGCGCTCGAATATCTGCAGAATCCGCGCGCGCGCATCGTCGCCGTCTGCGATACCGACTTGGCGCTGGCGCAGCAGCGCGGCGCCGCCTGGGGAGTGGCGCCTGCGCAGATCTACAGCGACCACCGGGAGATGCTGGCCCGCGCTCCGCTCGACCTGGTCGAGATCCTCGTGCCGCACCATTTGCACTGCCCGGTCATGCTGGATGCCGCCGCTGCCGGAGTCAACATTTCGCTGCAGAAGCCCATGGCGCTCAACCTTGCCGACGCCGAAGCCATGGTCGCCGCCGCGGATGCAGCCGGCATCGTCTTCAAGGTCTTCGAAAACTTCATCTTCTATCCGCCGGTGATGCGCGCCAAGGCGCTCATCGAGGCCGGCGAAATCGGCGACCCGCTCACCATCCGCATCAAGAGCAATTCGGCCACCAGCCCGGATGCCTGGCCCATCCCGCCCGCGGCGGAGGCCTGGCGCTTCACGCCCGAGCAATGCGGTGGTGGCCCGCTGGTCTTTGATGACGGCCATCACAAGTTCGCCCTCGGCTGGCACTTCATGGGCCAGGCGGAGGCCGTGCACGCCTGGATCGGTCAGACCGAGCGCGAGCCGGGCTACCTGCTCGACGCGCCCGCCATCATCTCCTGGAAGTTCCCCGGCGGTCGCTACGGCTCGCTCGAGGTGGTCTATTCGCGCGACATGGAGATCTGGTCGCGCTACTATGCCCAGGACGATCGCGTCGAGATTACCGGCACGCGCGGCGTCATTGAAATCACGCGCGGCCACGGCAAGCTCTTCGACCGGCCGCCCGTCATCCTTTACCGTGACCGCCAGACGCGCACTTTTTCGGACATGGAGGTCGGCTGGGAGCAGAGCTTCATCCTGTCCACGCGCCACTTCATCGACGCGCTGCACGCGGGCGAGCCGCCCGTGCTGAGCGGCGCGCAGGGCTGCGAAGTGCTACGATTCGCGCTCGCCGCCCAGGAATCCGCCCGCAGCGGGCAGCCGGTGACCCTCGCGTGAGGGCGGGCCCGGCATTGGCGGCATAATGAGGAGAGAACCCCCATGCAGTACCAGATGCTGATTGACGGCCAGTGGGTCGATGCCCTGGACGGCAACACCTGCCCGGTCATGAACCCGGCCACCGGCGAAGTCGTCGCCGACGTGCCCTTCGGCAGCGCCGCCGACGTCGCGCCCGCCATCGCGGCTGCGCAATGCGCCCTGCCCGCCTGGCGCGAGCGGAGCGCCTGGGAGCGCGGCGCTGTGCTGCGCCGGACCGGCGAGCTCATTCGCGAGCGCATTGCAGAACTGGCGCGGGCCATGACACTGGAGTGCGGCAAGCCCCTGGCCGAGGCTACCGGCGAATGGGGCTCGGCCGCCGATATCTTCGACTGGTACGCCGAGGAGGGCAAGCGCGCCTATGGCCGCCTCATCCCCTCCAGCGCGCCCAACAAGCGCCTGATGACCATCGTGCGGCCCGTGGGCGTGGCCGCCACCATCACCGCCTGGAACTTCCCCGGCATCCTGCCCGCGCGCAAGTGGTCCGCCGGCCTGGCCGCCGGTTGCACCATCGTCGGTCGGCCCAGCGAACTGACGCCGCTCAGCTCGATGCTGCTGGCCGGTCTGCTGCTCGAGGCCGGGCTGCCGCCGGGCGCGCTCAACCTCGTCAACGGCGACCCCGCCGGCATGGGCGCGGCCTTCACCGGCAGTCCCGACGTCGACAAGATCAGCTTCACCGGCTCGCAGCGGGTAGGTCGTATCCTGATGCGCGACGCCGCCCCGCACTTCAAGCGCCTCTCGCTCGAGCTGGGCGGCAGCGCGCCCGTGCTGGTTTTCGCCGACAGTGACATCGAGGCCGCCGCCGAGCAGTCCGTCACGGCCAAGTTCCGCAACAATGGCCAGGTCTGTATTTCGCCCTCGCGCTTCTACGTCGAGCAGCCGGCCTACGAGGACTTCCTCGAGGCCAGCAAGGCCGCCGCCGAGCGCCTCGTCATTGGCGACGGCATGGAAGCAGGCGTGACCGTTGGCCCGCTTGTCACCGAGGCCGGCCGCGACAAGGTGGAGGGCTTTGTGCAGGACGCCGTCAGCCGTGGCGCCAAAATCGTCACCGGTGGCGCGCGCCCGGCGGACATGCCGCGCGGCTGGTTCTACCAGCCCACCATCCTCACCGGCGTGACGCCCGACATGCGCCTGAGCTGCGAGGAGGTCTTCGGCCCGGTCATGCCGGTCATGTCCTTCAGCTCGCTGGATGAGGCGCTGGAGCAGGCCAACGGCACGCCCTACGGTCTGGCGGGCTACGCGATCACCAGCGACCTGGGCACCGCCGTGCGCGTCGCCGAGGGGCTGGAGTTCGGCATCGTCGGCATCAACGACCTGGTGCCGGCGGTTGCGCAGGCGCCCTTCGGCGGCGTCAAGCAGAGCGGCTTCGGTCGTGAAGGCGGTCAGGAAGGCCTGCAGGAATACCTGGAAACGCGCTTCGTCTCGCTCGCGTTTTGAGGTGCGCGTGTCCGGGGAGCGCCCGCCGGGCCTGGCGGGCGGGCTGACTGAATATGGCGACCGCGAGTTCGCGCAGTATCTGCGGCGTTCCTTCGCCAGCGCCATGGGCTACACGCCGCAGGCGCTGGGCAAGCCCGTCATCGGCATCCTCAACACCTGGAGCGAACTGAACAACTGTCACCGTGGCCTGCGCGAACTGGCGGGGGCGGTCAAACGCGGCGTATGGCAGGCCGGCGGGTTGCCGCTGGAGTTCCCGGTCATCTCCCTGGGCGAGATCTTCCTCAGCCCCACCAGTATGTTCCTGCGCAACCTGATGGCGCTCGACGTCGAGGCCATGTTGCGCGCCCAGCCGCTGGATGCCGTGGTGCTCATGGGCGGCTGCGACAAGACCCTGCCGGCCCTGCTGATGGGCGCCGCCAGCGCGAACCTGCCCGCCATCGTGCTCGCCGCCGGCCCCATGCTCACCGGCAGCCACGAGGGCGAACGCATCGGCGCCTGTACCGACTGCCGCCGCTTCTGGGCCGCCTACCGCCGCGGCGAGCTGGAGCGCGCGACCATCGACGGCATCGAGCAGCAACTGGCGCCCACCGCCGGCACCTGCGGCGTGATGGGCACCGCCAGCACCATGGCCTGCCTCAGCGAGGCGCTGGGCATGATGCTGCCGGGCGGCGCGGCCATCCCCGCCGTGCACGCGGAACGCCAGCGCCACGGCGAGCGCAGCGGCATCCAGGCCGTGGCACTCGCGCACAGCGGCCTGACTCCCGCGCGCATCATGACAGACGCGGCCTTCGATAACGCCCTGCGCGTGCTGCAGGCCATCGGCGGCTCCACCAACGCCGTCATCCACCTGACCGCCATCGCCGGCCGTCTCGGCATTCATCTTGAGCTCGAGCGCCTCGACGACATCGGCGAGCGCACGCCCGTGCTCGTCGGCCTCAAACCCTCGGGTGCGGCCTACATGGAAGACTTCTATCGCGCCGGCGGGATGCCGGTCGTGCTGCAGGCCCTGCGCGAGCAGTTGCAGCTCGATGCGCTGACGGTGAGCGGCGCGACCCTTGGCGAGCAGCTGGCGACTCCCTTCGCATGGCCCGCCTGGCAGGACGTCATCCGGCCGCTGCACGCGCCGCATCAGGAGCAGGGCGCGCTGATCGCCTTGCGCGGCAGTCTGGCGCCCGACGGCAGTGTGCTCAAGCGCTCCGCCGCCAGCCCCGCGCTGCTGCAGAGCGAGTCGCGCGCCGTCGTCTTCGACTCACTCGCCGACCTGGCCGCGCGCATCGACGACCCCGCGCTGGACGTCCGCCCGGACGATTGCCTCATCCTGCAGCACGCCGGCCCCCTTGGCGGCCCTGGTATGCCCGAGGCCGGCTACCTGCCCATCCCGCGCAAGCTGACTGGTCAGCGCGACATGTTGCGCATCTCGGACGCGCGCATGAGCGGCACCGCCTTCGGCACCATCGTGCTGCATGTGGCGCCGGAGGCCGCAGTCGGCGGGCCGCTGGGTCTGGCGCGCAGCGGCGACCGCGTGCGCCTCGATGCGCAGCGCCGGCGCCTCGACCTGCTCGTCGACGAACGCGAGCTGGCCCGCCGCGGCGAGTCAGCGCAGCCGCAACCTCCGGCCGCCCTCCGCGGCTACGAACGCCTCTACCAGCGCTCCGTGCAGCAAGCCCCGCTCGGCGCCGACTTCGATTTCCTGCGCCACGAGAGCCTGCAGGGAGCGTAAGTGAGGCATTATCCTTAACCAAAATTAATGTTAATGTAGTTGGCCATGACAACGCGACGGCTAATTACCATCTACCGTTTTGATTCGCGATGCGGCAAGTATTGTTATGTGGGTCAAACTCGAAATTATCTCACACGAATTCGACAGCATCGCACAGAAGACACTGCGATATCCCGCCATTGGCATGAGTGTCCTGAATGCGACCGTGAACTACAGTCTTTTGCGTGGATGATCAAGTGGAGGAACTGTTTCAGAAAACTTGGCAGCACAGCCGATAGCAATGAAGCTGATCATCTGGAAACCCAATACATTGAAGAAGCCTGTGAGGAGTACATCCGCGATCCTCACAAGCCTTCCCCCCTGAATCAGAGGGCGGGAGTCGGCAACGGCATTCTACTGCAGGCGGCATGGAATCTTTACGAACTACGCACAGCCCCATTGCGGGAGCGTCTGGCGAGCCTGGAACAGGAACGGGACAGGTTACGCAATCAGAACGATGCGCTGACCAGTCAGCTTTCTGAAGCACCGCAAGGCGTTCCCGCTTTGCAGGAGTGTCTGGCGAGCCTGGAACAGGAACGGGACAGGTTTCGCAATCAGAACGACGCGCTGACCAGGCTGCTCTCTGAAGCGCAGGAACAACATTCTGCTTCAGTAGACCGACTGGCAAGCCTGGAACAGGAACGGGACAGGCTGCGCAATCAGAATGACGCGCTGACCACTCAGCTTTCTGAAGCACCGCAAGGCGTTCCCGCTTTTCAGGAGCGTCTGGCAAGCTTGGAACAGGAACGGGACAGGTTGCGCAATCAGAACGACGCGCTGACCAGGCGGCTCTCTGAGGCGCAGGAACAACATCCTGCTTCAGTAGACCGATTGGCAAGCCTGGAACAGGAACTTAAGCAACAGCAAAGGCTCGTCAAACGACTTGAGCGAAAGGCATACGGTGACGCCAGGGAACGTGAGCGTCTTGAGCGGAAAATCAGTATTGCAGCCGAAATTCAGAAGAGCGAGCGTCGCCGACGCACCCTCTTCTTCGCCATCCTGGTCGTGATTGCCACGCTCGCTGCAGGAGTTTCGTTCATCGAGATCGAGAATCCCGACGTCATGGAGCAGGGACGCGAATTGCTGTCTTCTCTTTTGCAGAATGGTTCCATGCCGATGGTAGCGCCCCTTTCTCACACACCCCGCCCGATCGCCACGCCAACCCCGATGCCAACCCCAACCGCCACGCCGCGACCCGCCAGCACACCAACCGTCACGAGGACGCCAAACCCCTCCCTTGCGCCGCGCCTGCTCAACGCCCGCTTCGCTGGAGTCATCGCGCGCGCCTGCCCGCGTATGGATTGCGACATCCTGGCCAGACTCGCCCGCGGCAGCCAGGTCACGATCACGGATGAAGTCCAGGGCGAGGCCTACCGGGGTTCCACGCTCTGGTATCGCGTCGCCTTGCCCGACGCGCCCGCAGATGCCTTCGTGCACAGTTCGTTGCTGGGGCCGCCTTCGTCAGCGCTCGACGGCTGACGGAAGGAACAGGAAGGGGCATTCCATGCGGGCGAGAGTCCGGCCCATGGTTGAGTCAGGAGCATCCCCGTGTTTGTGATTCTCCTGCTGCTGTTTGCGCTGCTCTTCGCCGGCGTGGAGCAACAGCCCGCTCCCCCGCCGCTGACCCCGACCGCGCCCGTCGGCGAACAGGCGCGCGTCCTGCGCGTCATTGATGGCGACACTGTCGTAGTGGCGATCGAGGGCCGCAATCGCCGTGTGCGCTACGTCGGCATCAACACGCCGGAGCGTGACGAACCCTGCTCGGATGCGGCGACGGCCGCCAACAGGCGCCTGGTCGGAGGGCGCACAGTGACGCTCGTGCGCGATACCGAAGACGTCGACCGCTACGGCCGTCTGCTACGTTACATCTACGTGGGCAACGTTTTCGTCAACGAGGCGCTGGTGCGCGATGGCTACGCCGAAAACTCCGTCTGGCCGCCGGACACACGTTATGCGGGACATTTCCGCGCGCTGGAGGCGGAGGCACGTGCAGCCGGGCGCGGCTGTCATCCCACAGGAGTCTTCAATGATGGCAGCAGCGAGCGCTGACATGCCCACCGACGACCAACTGCGCGTCCTGGCCAGCGAACTCGTCGAGAAGTACGCGCCGAAGGCCTGACTTCCCGCGCGCCGGGGACGCGCTGAACACGCCCCCGGCGCGTCTTGCCAGCTCCCCGCGCTACACCGTGATGTTGGTCAGCGCGCCCGCCACGTCCGTATCGAAGCTGACGAAGGCCAGGCGCACCGTCGCCGTCAGCTGGTAGCTGTCGTAGTAGGGTAGATAGTCCAGGCTGACCGCGATGCGCCGGCGGTAGCCCACGAACCAGCCCGGCCGGGCGACGCAGAGCGCCGTACCCTTCGTGTTGCTGGTCGCGCTGGTGGCGTTGACCTTGCCGCCGGAACCGTCCGTCAGCGGCATCTCCGCGCTGACGATCACCGGCGCGCCGTCCATGATGCCGATCTGGCCGCTCCGCGCCGTGGCCAGTGGGCCGGCCTTCTCCATCGTCAGAAACTCGCTCAGGCCCAGCAATTTGGCGTAGCTGCCGCCATCGACGATCCACGCCAGCTCCGACGGTCGCGCCGCGTAACGCGCCGCCAGCTTGAAGCGCACCGAGCGCAAAAGCGCCAGCGTCGGCCCGCCGTTGGCGTTCACGCGGCCCGCGCTGTTGCTCACCAGCGCCAGCTTGCGCAGGCCGTTGAAAGCCTTGCTGCGGCTGTTGGCATTCGGCGTGCTGCCATTGCTGTTGATGTTGCCGCTTGCGGCCGTGTCGCCGTTGAGCAGCACGTGGTCGATGCTGTCCGTGATGGCGCGCATGGCCTGCTCGCGATAGATGGCCAGCACCGGCACGACACTGTCCTCCACCAGCTCGGAGCTGAAGCCGACGCGCAGCGCCAGCTTCTTCGCGTCCAGTTGCACCTTGCCCGTGCCGATCTTGCTCTCCGGGATGGCGTTGCCGCTGCCCAGGCTCAGCTGGGCCTCGTCGCTCGTCTCGGGCACGAAGTAGACGGTCGGGTCTGTGCCCTCGGTCGGCAGCTCGAAGGGGTTGGATGGCATCTCGACCGCCTGGAAGAGCGGCAGGATGGCGTTCTCCTGGCGCGCCCGCTGCCAGATCTGCCCGCTCCACATTTCCGGCACCCACTCGTCGCCGAAGCCCGCCTGCGTGCTGTGGCTGAGTTCGTCGGCCTTGGTCGCGCTCAGCCCCTCGCGCCGCACCTTGTGCGCCAGCGCGTTACCGAAGCGCTCGCTGGCGCCGCGGAACTGGCGCGTCGCGCTCAGCAGCATATAGCCGTGCAGCATGTCCGTGGCGTTGAGCGCGTCGTAAGGGCTGCTGACTCGCGCCGTCTTCAGCGCGTCGTCAGCGCTGGCCAGCGGCAAACGCTTGCGCGCGATAGTCGTCGTCTCGTTTGTCATTTCTTCTCCCTGTTCGTTTTCGAATGGTTGTGATGCGGGTGGTTTCGCGGGAGCGTCCAGCAGCGTACTGTCCAGCCCCAGCGCCTCCCAGGCGCTCTTGATGCTGCGGGCGTCGCTGCGGCGCGGCTGGGCCGGCGTCGGCGTCAGGCTGCCCTCGACGATCGGCCAGCGACGGATCTGTCCGTCATCGGCCACCTCGACCAGATGCGCCAGGCTGCCCGAAGACCAGCCCAGCACGCCCTTCTCGATCAGGCGCTGTACCGCGCGCGCCCAGCGCTGGCGCAGGTCCAGCTGTGCCTCGGCCCACACGCCGGTCTCATCCCTCACCAGCGTGTCTATGCTGCCGATCACCGCCGCCTTCAGCGCGCCGTCCAGCCCGTGCTGATACAGCACCGGGCGCTGTGGATACCAGGTCAGGCCCAGCTCCGTCTCCGGCGTGAAATATTCTCCCTGCAAATCGCGTTCGCCGGGGTTGCCCCATACCACCAGATAGCCGCCGACGCGTCCGGCGCTGTCCAGGGTCTTCAGCCCTTGCTGCATGGTCTTCTCCTTGTGGGCCTCGCGTTGTCAGCAATGAATTGCGACCTTCCCTCATTCCGTCCACACGCGGCTGGCTGGCATGGTGCAGGGGCGGGGGTCATGCGGGCTGCGGGCCGGCGCGGCCGTGCGCCCGGGGGCGCGACCGCGCGTCGCCGTAACCGTTGTCACTGTAGAGGCACAGAGGCCTGGCCCGGGGGCGCTGCTACAGGACCAGCCTGGCACAGATAATCAGAAAGTTCGTTTCACATGTGCCGTCTTCGGGGAAAAGACGCCAATTCGTGAATCAGGCCCCTCGCCTGTGCCCTGGCGAGCGCGGACGAGGGGCCCCTGGTCTGGATGCGCTTGGCCGGGTCAACCCGCCTGCAACCAGGCCAGGCTCCAGGCCAGCGCCTCGTCGATTATCTCCGGCCGTTCCGACAGCACGTCGAAGACGTGGTCGCCGTCCAGCACGACCAGCGCTTCTGCGCCCTCGTGATAGTCGAGGAACACCTGGCCGGCCTGTGGTTGTGGCGTCACCGTGGTGTCGCGCTCGCCCACGATCACCATCATCGGCCCGCCGTAACTGGCGATTTCAGCCACCGGGTCCACGAGGAAGACGTCCTCGAAGAAGGGCCCGCGCAGCGCGGTCTCGACGCCCCACGGCAGCATGATGGTCGTCACCTCAGCGCCCGCCGCCGCGCCGGCCAGCAGAACGTCATGGCCCGGCAGGATGCCGTAACTTGTGGGTGGGCTGGACACCGCCGACCAGAGCACGAGGCTGCTGACGCGCATGTCACGCCCCGCCGTCGCCGCGGCGACGAGGCCGCCCTGGCTCAGGCCGAGCACGCTGATGCCTTCGCTGTCGATGCCCTCCATGCCGCTCAGGTAGTCGATGGCCGCGATGGCGTCCGAGATCTGGCCACTGAAGGTCGTGTCTTCCCAGGCGCCGTCGCTCTCGCCCGAGCCGCGGAAATCGATGCGCAGGCTGGCATGGCCGCGCTCGCCCAGCCAGCGCGCGCTGCGGCTGAACATCGTGTCTTCCGTGCCCGGCACCGGTAGTTCATGGCGCGTGCCGGTGAAGCCGTGCAGCAGCGCGCATGGCAGTGCCCGTTTCACAAACTGGACAATCATAGTCCTCCAGAAAGAGAACTGATTTGCAATGCAATGACTCTGGCGCAATGGTGGCGCGGACGCATGTGATGACCCTCGCCGGAGCTGTCTGCGCCCGCTCACCATGTCCAGCCTGCCGCTCAACCGGCCAGCGGCTGCTCATCCCTCAGCAGCTGATCGCGCGCCTCGCGGAAGATTGAGCGCAGGGCAGTGTCGGCTTCCGCGCCGGCGCCCGCGCCACTCCCCGCGCCCTGCAAACGCGCCGCCACCTCGAAGGCCAGTTCCGCCGGCAGCGCGCGGATTTCGAAGGCGCGCTCCGCTTTTGCATGGCCCTCCGCTCCCTGGCGGCGCAGCGTGAAGCGTTCCCAGCGCCCCAGTTCCTGCAGGGCCGCTCGCGTTGCATTGGGCTCGGCCCGGTCGTCTTTCTCCCGCTCTGCCGCGGCCATGCCCGCCGGCAGCGCGCCCCAGGGTGCCGGCGGCAGCTGGTAATAGCGCTCGCGCACTTCGTTGATGCTGAGCACGGGCGCGGCGGTGCGAATCTCCTCAAGACGCGCGCGGCTGTCCGTCGGGCGGATGTCCTCGAACTGCGCCACGTGCTCGCCCGGCCAGAAGGGCAGCAGGTCCTGCGTGATCTTGCTGGCGATGCGCACCAGGCGCGGCCACAGCGTGCGCTCGATGAAGAGCCGTTCCGCCACGCGCGCGTTGGCCTCGGTCGCGTTTTCGCTGACCAGGCCCACGGGGATGCCGAAGAGGTTGAGGATTTCGTTGCGATGCGCCTCGCGCCCCTTCAGGAAGTCGAGCTCGTTGTGGCTCAGCCCGATGTTCTGCCAGCTGATGCCGCCGCCGCGCAGGAAGGCCGTGCGCCGCTGCGGCCCGCCGTAGCTTTGGCGCCATTCGCGCTTGATGCGCTCGTAGTCCGCGTCGCTGACGAAGTCGCGAATGCTGACGATGCCCGCCGGCACGCCGTTGTCCTGGCCGAAAGTATTGTGATTCCACTGCGCCATGGCGCGGTCGCTGCGGATGGCCAGACCTCCGGCCTCCAGCGCGGACAGGCCGTAGTAGTCGTTGGAGGGGTGCCAGCGGCGGAAGTGCAGCACCTCCGTGGCCTCCAGCGGGATGCGCTGACCGTCGATCTCGTAGATGTAGCCGCGCACGAGGCCGGCCGCGTCGGGCACGATGCTGACGCGGTCCGGCCGCAGTGGCCAGATCTGCGTCGGCGCAGCGCCCGCGCCGCTCAGCAGCCAGAAGGCGTTGCCGGTCAACTCCAGCATGCCCACTGTCTGCTCCATCAGGCCGAAGCGGCTGAGCTGCGGGTTGGGGGCGTCCAGCAGCCGCTCCAGCGGATGCCGCTCCACCGCCAGCCGTCGCTTGCCCTGCAGCCGCAGCACCTGCAGCGGCACCAGCGCGGCCGCCTCGGCGATGCGGTTGATGGCGATGTAGACCCAGGGCGACTGCTGATACACGCGGGCGCGCGCCGCCTCGTCACCGTGTTCGGGCCAAAGCCCGGCGTGGTGGCGTGCCAGCGGCTGCAGCTGCGATGTCGGCCGCAGCTTCTGCCGCCCCGAAAAACGCTTGCGAATTTTGTCCAGCATGGTACCGTCCTTTCCCTTGACTGACCGTTGACAGAAGTTCCTTCCCGGCCCACAGTGGCCGGGTAGCGTGACTGACAAGTCTGGACTGTTGCTATGAGCGATCCGCCCGATCTCGACCTCATTCAGCTGGTGCAGCGGGCGCGCATGGCCCACGACGACCAGGCGCGTCCCTCGCAGATCAGCGGCGCCTACTGGCTGGAGGCGAAAGCGCCCCCCGGCGCCCGTCCCGGCCCGACGCCGCGCGCTGCTGCCCTGCGCGCCCAGACCGGCGTCGCCGACGTCGACGCGCTCTGGGAGCAGCTGCGGGCGGCGACCCATGCCGGTCAGCTGGGTTACAAGGTGAAGGTCGCCACCGCCGCGCACGAGGCCGCGCCCGACCGGCGCGAGCTGCGCGTGCTCATCGCCGACATTGCGGACGCGCCGGAAGTGGCGCGTGTGCAGGCCAGATTGCAGACGCTGACCCCCGACCTGCGCTGGACGCTATTGTCGGACTGAAGCCCCGCGCCTGCGCTACAATGCAGCGTCAAGCGGGCGAGGATGCGCGCATGGGCAACATCTTTTATGTGGACGGCGAATTTGTGGACAGCGCTGCGGCGCAGGTGCCGGCAGACGACCTCGCCGTGCTGCGCGGCTATGGCATCTTCGACTTCACGCGCAGCTACGGCGGCCGTCCCTTCCGCCTCGACGACCACCTCAGGCGTCTGCAGCGCTCGGCAGAGCTGATCCTGCTGGAGTTGCCGCACAGCATAGACGGCTTCCGCGACGTCGCGCTCGAGACTCTGGCGCGCAATGGCTATCCCGGTAACGGCGCGGACGCCCGCTTGCGCATCGTGGTCACCGGCGGCAGCAGCCCCGACGACATCACGCCCGCCGGCCCCGCGCGCCTGCTGATGCTGGTCACGCCCTTCGCCGCGCAGCCCGCCGCCCGCTATCGCGAGGGCATCAAGATCATCAGCGACAGACAGGAACGCTATTTGCCGGAAGCCAAGACCATCAACTACGTGCCGGCCATCGTCGCCCTGCGTCGCGCCCGCCAGGCCGGCGCCGTGGAGGCCATCTACGTCAACCGCGCGGGCCACGCCCTCGAGGGCACCACCACCAACCTCTTCGCCGTCTTTGGCGAGCGCCTGGTCACGCCCGCGCAGGGCATCCTGCCCGGCGTCACGCGTCAGGCCGTGCTGGAGCTGGCCGCCGACCGCATGCCGCTGGAGCAGCGCGTCCTGCCGCTGGCGGAGCTGCTGCGCGCGGACGAAGTCTTCATCACCTCGTCGAGCAAGGAAGTCTGCCCCGTATGCCAGGTGGATGAGACGCGCATCGGCCAGGGCGCGCCCGGCCCGCACACCCGCGTCCTGATGCAGGACTTCACGCAGCTGGCCGCCGCCTGGGCCCGCGGCGACTGAGGCGAGACTTTATACGCGCATAACACCAATTGTTGACAAATGCTGACATCTGTTAGAACATATGCGCTAAACAACACTTGGTGAAACAATGAACCGACAGAAAGCACCGAAGGGCATCGAGTGGACGCGTATCCAGCGCGCTGACGGCAGTGTGCTGCCTGGCTACACCTGGAACCCGACCGGCGGCTGTCTGCACGGCTGCACCTGGGAAATGCCCGACGGCTCCGTCACCGAGTGCTACGCCAAAACCGTCGCCGAGCGCATCGCCCGCAACTCTTACCAGCATGGCTTTGAGCATCATTACTGGCGTCCACACGTGCTGCGCGAGCCACAGCGACTGCGCAAACCGGCCGGCATCTTCGTCGGCAGCATGGCCGACCTCTTCGGCCACTGGGTGCCGCGCGAACAGATCGACCAGGTGCTGGAGGTGATGGCTGACGCGCACTGGCACACCTTTCAGACGCTCAGCAAATACCAGCTGCGCCTGCCAGCTTTCGACTTCCCGGACAACGTCTGGGTGGGCGTCAGTCTGCCGGCGGGTCACCAGATGAGCGCGACGGGCGCGGCGCGCGCGCTGGCCGCCTACCTGCGTCACATGGAAGATATCCAGGTCAGCGTCCGCTTCCTGAGCATTGAGCCACTGTGGTTTGACGCCGCGTCGGTGTTTGAGCGCTGGTTGGACGAAAAGGAGCGCCTGCCCTTCGAGTGGGCCATCATCGGCGCCGCGTCAAACGGCCGCCGCCTCTTTCAGCCGGAGCCCGCCTGGACAGCTTCTCTGCTTGAGCTGCTGGACGAGCAGGGCATCCCGGTATTCTTCAAGGGGAATCTGGAGTGGGACGAGTGGCGCGAGGCGTTTCCTGCGTCCTGGCCGGTGTCTTCCTTATCAATGTAATCAGCACATCCTGGTCAGGGACAATTAGCGTCTGAATCAGACAGGCCCGCCGTATTGGACGAGCCTGCTCCTGACCCCGCGCCACACTACCCCGTCAGACTATCCAGACGCTCCACATACTCCGCCAGGATGCCGAAGGTCGTCTCCACCGCTTCCGGGCCGGCCATGTCCACGCCCGCCGCGCGCAGCGCCGGCACTGCGTACTGCGAAGCGCCCGCGCTCAGGAAATTCAGGTAGGCCTCCGCCGCGCCGGACTCGCCCGTCAGCAGCCGGCGCGAGAGCGCATGCGCCGCCGCGATGCCGGTCGCGTACTGAAACACGTAGAAGTTCATGTACATGTGCGGGAATTGCGCCCAGGTGCTGCCGACGCGCTCGCGATCGACCTGCATCTCCGTCCCGTAGCCCTCGCTGAAGAGGTCCGCCATCAGCTCGTTCAGATCGTCCGCCGTCAGCGCCTGGCCGCGCTCGGCGCGCTCGTGCGCCTCCAGCTCGAATCGCGCCAGCGTCGGCATGATGAAGAAGTAGCGATGCAGGTTGTCCATCGCCTCCTCAATGATGCAGATCTGGAACTGCGCCTCGCTCCGGGCGCGGAAGAGATGCTCGCGCACCAGCGCCTGGTTGAGGTTGGAGGCCACCTCGGCCACGAACATGCTGTAATCGCTGTGGAGGAAGGGCTGATGCCGCCGCGTCAGCAGTGAATGCATCGAGTGCCCCAGCTCGTGCGCCAGCGTGCTCAGCGCGCCGAGGCTGTCGTCGTAGCTCATCAGGATGAAAGGGTGCGTGTCGTAGGCGCCGAAGGAGAAGGCGCCCTGGGTCTTGCCCTGGTTGAGCGCGCGGTCCACCCAGCGTTCCTCCAGACAGCCGCGCCGCAGCTCGCGCACGTAGTCCGCGCCCAGCACTGCCATGCCCTCACAGATCCAGTCGACCGCCGTCTCAAAGGGTACCTGCGGCTGCTCGCTGGCGATCGGCGCCCAGATGTCGTAAGGCTGCAGCGTCTCCACGCCCAGCGCGCGCCGGCGCACCGCCCAGTAGCGATGCCAGGTCGGGATGTGGCGGCGAAAGGTGTCGATCAGGTTGTGGAAGACCTCGGGCGCGATGTTGTTGGGGAACAGCGCCGCCTCCAGCGAGGAGCTGTAGCGCCGCGCACGGGCGTTGAAGACGTCGCGCCGCACGATCGCGTTGAAGTTGCTGGCGAGGGTGTGCTTCATGGACAGGTGGCCGTCGGCGTAGCTTTCCCAGGCCGTGCGCCGCGCCTCGCGGTCGCTTTCGCCCAGGATGGTGTCCAGCGTGCCCTGCGCCACCTCCACGGCCTCGCCCTGGCTGTTCGTCGCCGGCGCGAAACGCAGGTCGGCGTTGGCCAGCACCTGGCCGGTGTTGACGACCGCCGCGAAGGGTTCGCTGGTCAGCGCCAGCACTTCCTCCACCTCGCCCGAACGCACGTGCGCGGCCTGGCGAAAGAGGTCGTTGAACCAGTGGGCATGGCGTTGCAGCTCCGGCGCTGCCGCGACCATGCCCTGCACCGTCGCCTCGCCCAGCGCGAGCATCTCCGGCCCGGCGAAGGAGCCCGCCGCCAGAAAATTGCTGTAGAGGCTGGCCGCCTGGCCGACCATCGCGGCGGCCGCCTGGTCGGCCGTGTCCACCGCCTGCGACATGGCGGCGTAGAAATAAAGCTGCTCGATGCGCCGCCCCAGCTCGTCCTGCAGTTCCAGCCACGCGGCCAGCTGCGCCGCGTCCTGGCCCAGTGTGCCGGGGAAGGGCGCCATGCGCGCCAGCGCGTTGACCAGCGCCACACGCTCACTTTCCCAGGCCTGGGCGGAGTCGAAGACGCTCCCGGCGTCCCAGGTTTCTGCTACTGCAACGTCACTGCGAGGAGGCAGGGCCATGCGCGTTCTCCCTTGCTGGCATTAGTTGTTCAGTTGACAGAATAGCGATACTGCTCAAGACTCGCGCCACTGTCAACAGTTGGCCCGCCTGTGAACCCTGTCGCGCAACATCCCTTCCTGCGCCGGCCGCAACGCACGGTGCTCGCGCTCACCCTGCCGGTGATCTTCTCGCAAATCGCCGAGCCGCTGACGACCATGGTCGATACGGCCTTCGTCGCGCGTCTGGGCGCGGCCCCGCTGGCGGCGCTGGGCGTTGGCGGCGCGGCCGTGTCGCTCTTGCTGTGGGTCTTCTATTTCCTCGGCGTCAGCGTGCATACCGAGGTTGCGCGCGCCCTCGGCCATGGTTCGCTGCGCCGCGCCGGCCAGATCACCAGCCTGGGGCTGCTGCTGGCCGCGCTGGCCGGTTTGCTGCTGCTGCTGGTCGGCCTGGCCGGCGTCGAGACCCTCGCCAGCCTGCTGGGCGCCGGGCCCGCCGTAGCGGCGCCCGCCATCGCCTACATCCGCATCCGTCTGCTGGGCGCGCCGGCCGTCCTGCTGACCCTCGTCGGCTTCGGCGCGCTGCGCGGGCTGCAGGACATGCGCACGCCCCTGTGGATCGCGCTGGGCGTCAACCTGCTCAACGCGCTGCTCGATATCCCCTTCATCTTCGGCTTCGGACCGCTGCCTGCGCTGGGCGTGGCCGGCGCCGCCTGGGCCAGCATCATCGCGCAGTATCTGGGCGTGATCTGGCTGCTGCGCCGCCTGTATGTACGTCCCGGCCTGTGCTTCCACCTCGCCCGCGCTGACGTGCTGACGCTGCTGCGGGCCGGGCGCGACCTCGTCGTGCGCAGCGGTTTGCTCACACTCTTCGTGATGCTCTCCACGCGCGTCGCCAACCAGATCGGCCCCGAGGCCGGCGCCGCCCACCAGGCCCTCCGCTCCCTGTGGATGTTCTGCGGCTGGCTGATGGATGCCTTCGGCACCAGCGCGCAGAGCCTGGTCGGCTACTTCCTCGGCGCGCAGCGCCTGCGCCTGGCGCGCCAGGCGGCGGCCGTCTCCATCCTGCAGAGCCTGGCGACCGGCGTCGTGCTCAGCCTGCTGGCCCTGGCCGCCACGCCGCTGCTGCGCGCGCTCTTCGTCCCGCCCGACGCGGCCGCCTTCTTCACGCCGGCCTGGCTGGTCGCCGTGCTCACGCTGCCCCTGACCGCGCTGGCCTTCGTCACCGACGGCATCCATTGGGGCGCGGGCGACTACGCCTGGCTGCGCAACGGCATGATCGTCGCCACCGCCGCCGGCGCGCTGCTGCTGCTGACGATTGAGACGAACGCGCCGAATGCCTTCCTGCTGGTCTGGCTGGCGCTGTTGTTGTGGCTGATCCTGCGTACGCTCTTCGGCATGCTGCGCATCTGGCCCGGCCATGCGCGCGCCCCCCTGCGCCACATGCGCGCCCCGGAGCCCGCCTGACCCTGCGGCCCTCACCCCAAACCCCTTTGTCCCGCTCCGACGCGGGAGCCCTTCAGGGCAGGGGCTTTAATTCCAGCGGCAGGAGCATGAAGCTCCCTCCGGGAAAAGGTATTGCAGAAGTGCTGTCGTGTGTCTCCCCCTCTCCCTCAGGGAGAGGGGGCCGGGGGGTGAGGGCGCGCCCTCACCCCCCAGACGCGCCGGTGTGGTAGTACGCTCTCACCCCAAACCCCTCAGTCCCGCCGTTCACGACGGGTGCCCTTCAGGGAGAAGGGGAGATACGCGCAACTGCACCCGGTTAAAGCCCCTCTCCCTTGGGGAGAGGGGTTTGGGGTGAGGGCGCGCCATCTCCCTCCAGAAGCGCCGGTGTGGTAGTGCGCTCTCACCCCAAACCCCTCAGTCCCGCCGCTCACGACAAAAGCCCTTCCCGCATTCCCGTTTGCGACGGGTGCCCTTGGCGGGAGCCCTTCAGGGAGAAGGGGAGACACGCGCAACTGCACCCGGTTAAAGCCCCTCTCCCTTGGGGAGAGGGGTTTGGGGTGAGGGCCGCCCCTCACCCAGGCAAACTTCATCCGACAGGTGAGCGCCGCCCCGACCTGCGCTACAATGGCGGCCCTGTGTCCGTCAATGAAACAAGGGAGGCCAGGCCATGGTCGACTCGTCCGCTCTCAATGGCCGCGCGCTGAACCGCAACAGCCGCACGCTCGTCGGTGGCGTCAGCCGCGCCGGCGCCCGCGCCATGTTCAAGGCCACCGGCCTCAACGACGAGGACCTGGAGAAGCCGCTGATCGCCATCGCCAACACCTGGACCGAGATCGGCCCCTGCAACATCCACCTGCGCCGCCTGGCGACGAAGGTGAAGGAGGGCATCCGCGCCGCCGGTGGCACGCCGCTGGAGTTCAACACCATCACAATCAACGATGGCATCACTATGGGCACGGCCGGCATGAAGGCCTCGCTCATCAGCCGCGAAATGATCGCCGACTCGATCGAGCTGGTCACGCGCGCCAATTACTTCGACGGCATCGTCGCCCTCTGCTCCTGCGACAAGACCATCCCCGGCACCATCATGGGCCTCATTCGCCTCAACATCCCCGGCCTGGTGCTCTACGGCGGCACGATTCTGCCGGGCGAGCTCGATGGCGAGCCGCAGGACATCGTCAGCGTCTACGAGGCCATCGGCGCCTACAGCGCCGGCAAAATCTCTTCCGAGCGCCTGCAGCAGGTCGAGGACGTCGCCTGCCCGGGGCCGGGCGCCTGTGGCGGCCAGTACACCGCCAACACCATGGCCAACCTCTCGCAGATTCTCGGCCTCTGCCCCATGGGCTTCGCCGACATCCCGGCCGTCGATGCGCAGAAGGACGAGGTCGCGCGCCAGGCCGGCGAGATCGTGCTGCGCCTCGTGGCCGAGGACCTGCGGCCGGACCAGATGGTCACACGCAAGAGCTTGGAAAACTGCATCGCCGCCTCGACCTCCACGGTCGGCAGCACCAACAGCATCCTGCACACCCTGGCCTTCGCGCGCGAGGCCGGCATCGAGTTCACGCTCGACGACATCGAGACCATCAGCCGGCGCACGCCGGTCATCGCCGACATGCGCCCGACCGGTAAATACGTCGCGCTGGACATGTACCGCGCCGGCGGCCTGCGGCTGCTGGCGCAACGCCTGATTGATGGCGGCCTGATCGACGGCAACACGCCCACCGTCACCGGCAAGACGCTGGGCGAGGAGGCGGCCCAGGCGCAGGAGCGGCCCGGCCAGGACGTGATTCTGCCGCTGGACAAGGCGTTGAAGGCGACCGGCGGCCTCGTGGTGTTGCGCGGCAACCTCGCCCCGGACGGCGCCGCCGTCAAGCTCAAGGGCATCGAGCCACTGCAGCATCGCGGCCCGGCGCGCGTCTTCGACAGCGAGGAAGACGCCTATGAAGCCATCGAAAAGCAGGAGATCGTCGCCGGCGACGTGGTCATCATCCGCTACGAGGGGCCGGTGGGCGGGCCGGGCATGCGCGAGATGCTGCAGACCACGGCGGCGCTCGTCGGCCAGGGCCTCGGCCAGCAGGTCATGATGGTGACCGACGGCCGTTTCAGCGGCGGCACGCGCGGTTTGATGATCGGCCACGTCGCGCCGGAGGCCATGCTCGGCGGTCCGCTGGCGCTGCTGCGCGAGGGCGACGTCGTGGTGGTGGACGTGGCGCAGCGCAGCATCAACGTCGAGCTGGACGAGGCCGAGCTGGCGCAACGCCGCGCCGCATGGCAGGCGCCGCCGCCGCACTACAGCAGCGGCGTGATGGCCAAGTACGCGCGCATTGCCGCCCAGGCCAACGACGGCGCCGCCACCAATATCGTGCCGCTGCGTGGCTAACGGAGATTAATCTGCCGACATCCCGCACAGCTCCGCACTGAGTGCCCACAGACGCTGCGCCGCATCGTCATCCTGCGCCCCCGCCGAGGGCTCGCGCCGCCGGCGATTCACGAAGTAACCGCCGCTGGTCTGCGCGACCTCGGCCGCCGTCGCCAGCCACACCAGGGTGTCCGCGCCCTGTTCCGGCGTCTTCATGAAGAGCGGCCCCAGGGTGTGGAAGACGAAGCCGATCGGTCCGCCGGTATCGCGGAATATATCCGTCGCGACCACGCCCGGATGCAGCGCGTTGACCGTCACGCCGCTGCCCGCCAGGCGGCGTGCCAGCTCGCGCGTGAAGAGGACGTTGGCCAGTTTGGACTGCGCGTAGGGAGTAAAACCCTTCAGCCCCCAGGTCTTGCGCCCGTCGATGTTGTCGAAATCGAAGACCTTCATTTGCCGGTGCGCATCCGAGGACACGTTGACGATGCGCGCCGGCGCGCTCGCCTGCAGCATGTCCAGCAGCCGCCGCGACAGCTGGTAGTAGGCCAGGTGGTTGAGCGCGAAGGTGCGCTCGATGCCGTCCACGGTCTCCGCGCGTTCGTGAAAGGCAGCGCCGACGTTGTTGATCAGAACGTCCAGGCGCGAATAGCGGCGGCGAAATTCATGCGCCAGCTGGCGCATGCCGGTCAGGTTAGAGAGATCTGCCAGCAGCCCCCGCAGCTCGTCGTTGTCGCTCTGCTCGCGGATCATGGCGACGGTCGCGTCGACCCGCTTTTCGTCGCGACCCGCCAGCGCCACTGTCGCGCCCGTCCGCGCCAGCGCCAGCGCGGCCGCGCGACCGATGCCGTTGCTCGCCCCGGTGATGAGCACCACCTTGCCCTGCATGTCCGTCATGGCGCGCTCCCGTCCCGCATGGTGTCAGCATAACAGATGCCGCGCCCGGGTGAACGTCCGCGCAGAACCGCGCTGTTGTAGCAGGTGGCTGCCTCGCGCATCCGTCCACACGCGCCTGGCTTCGATGGTGCAGACGCGGACAGCCATGCAGGGCGCGGGCCCAGGCGCAGTCACCCGTGAGCGCTGCGCCGCCGGCCGGCGCCCGTTGTCAGGCGCGGCGCTCAGGCGAAGTCGAGCGCCTTCCCGCTGTGTTGCAGGGCGTGCCACGCCAGCGCCAGCGCCATGACGAGGTCGTCATGCAGGCCCGGCGGCGCGCCGTAACGCACGCCGCCGCCCGGCAGCAGCAGCGCCCTGTAGCTCGCCAGTTCGTTCAGCAGCGTCTCGTCCGGCAAAAGCGCGATCTGCCTGCGCTCGATGGCCAGCGCGAGGGCGTCGATCAGCGCGCGTTTGCTTGGCGCGGTGGTCTGAAAGCTCACCAGCGGCAGGCCGGCCTGTTGCAGGGCCTCGATGTTGGGCGAACCCATGCTGTTGCTCTCGGCGCGGATGAGCCGCAGCCCCCAACGCGCGTGCATGGCCTGCAGGCGCGCCTGTTGCCGCGTCCAGCTCATGCCGCGAAAGCGGTCCCAGGCCACCATCGTCCGGCGCGCCTCGTCCAGCACCACGATGGCTGTGTAGCTGCGGCTTTGTCCCCAGTCCACGCCCGCCACGTACTGGCCCTGGGGTTGCGGTTGGGCGTCGACGGGCGCCGTGGCTGTCGCGCGCAAATTCTGAAACAGCGCCCCTTCGCCCGCGAGGAATTCCGCCTCATATTCGGCGCGGAAGATGCGTTCCGACGTCCCCGCGCGGATCTCCGCCAGTTCCTCTGCGTCCACCAGCGGGTTGTCGCGCGAGGCGAAGTGGAAGGCCTGCCAGCGCCGCTGCCCCGCCTCCAGCCCCTGCTGATACAAGTGCCAGAACCAGTTGTGGCCATTCGGGCTGCTCAGGAACAGCGCGGCTCCGCGCCGCTCCAGCAACATCGGCCGTACCACCTCCGGCCAGACCTGATCACCCATGAAGGCCGCCTCGTCCAGCACCGCAAAGTCCAGCCCCGCGCCCCGCAATTTGTCCGCGTAATGCGTGCTGCGAATCGCCAGCATCCCGCCGCCCGGCAAATCGATGCGCCGCCGCAACTCGCTCACCTTCGCCTCTGGCAGCGGCGCCAGCGTCAGCTTCAAATCGCGCCACACCTGATCGGCCATCGGCAGCGTCGGCGCCAGCCACCAGCAGCGCCCGCCCGTCAGAAAGCGGCACAACAGCGCCAGCTTGCCCGTCTCCGTCTTGCCGAAGCGCCGCCCGCAGGCCACCACCCGAAAGCGCGCCTCACTCCTCAGAATCCGCTCTTGCCCAGAATGGGGCTTCATGAGCCATACCGTCCGCGTCCTGGAATTCGACCCGTACAAGCACTACCTCCTCTGCCGCTCCCTGGCGTGGCAAGAACGCCATTACCTTCAGTATCTTGTCCAGCAGCTGGTTCAGCGCCGTGGCGCGCTGCCCCAGCGGGGCGTCCTCAATGGCATCGCCCAGCGATTCCGACAGCCGCAGGGCCTCCTGCAGCATGTTCTCCAGTGCTATCTGCTCCAGCCGCGCCCGCGCCTCCGCCGGCCTCTCTCCCGCCGCCACTGCGCGCGCCCGCTTCATTTCCTCGGCCCGGCCCCCGGCCTTCACCCAGCGATGCAACGTGCTTTGTGGGATGCCGGTCGCCCGGCTGGTTTCCCGAAAGTTTCCCCCATGCGTCGCCAGATACTCCAGCGCCGCCTTGCGCCGCGCCTCCGGGTAGTGCTTTATCACGATGTCATTCCCCAACTATTCCCGGTCGTATCGCAATAATATCCCAACTATTCCCAAACTTATCCCAAATGTTGCAGCGACTGACTGACTTGCTGGCGGGCTTAAACCGGAGGCGGGCTGTGATCAACGCCCGCCCCCGGTACGCTGACCGGCAGGCTCGCCATCCGGCTGAAGGCGGTTCGGCAGTGGCTGTCGCGTAGGCTTGGCCGACCGCGCTGCGCGGTTCAGTGTCGTGTGGGGCTGGCGAACTCACGCTCGCCTTGCGCATCCAGCAGCGCGATGCTGCGCGGCTTCTGCAACTCGCGTGAGATACGCCCGTCGGCGCAAAGCTTGTCGAGGTAGCGCACGACGGTGGTGGTGCTCATGTAGCAGGCGACGGCGATTTCACGCAGGGTCGGGGAATAGCCGTGTTCGCCGAAGAAGTCGCGGATGAAGTCGTAGACGTCCTTGCTGGTTTCGAAGTCGGTCATGCGAGTACCTGTCTACTGTGCCAATATGAAGGGATAGTAGCACAATATAGAACAAATGTTCGTAACGCGTGTGCCATACCCTGTGAGCCATAGGGCGTCAGGCGGTGTTGTTCCCGGTTATGGCAGAAGTTGCTACTGTCTGAAGTGGGGTTTCAGGTGTCCCGCCGGCGCATTGACCACCAGCGCCAGGCTGCCAGCAGGGCGCTGGCCGAGAAGAGGAAGAGCAGGGGGTCCGTCGGCGCGCGGTAGCGTGTGGAAGGGTGGTAGATCACATACACCAGGGTCATGGAGAGCTGCACCAGCCACAGCAGCGACGTTTCGCGCCAGTGCTGTCGCGTCAGCGCCAGGCCGGCCAGCGCCAGCAGCAGCAGTCCGCCCTGGTAGAGGCGATGTACCTGGCGCCCGAGCTGGTCGAAGAGCGGCGTGGAGTAGGCGTTCACCGGGTCATCAGGCAGTAACTCGTCCCCGACCGGATTGCGCAGCGGCGTGACGTCAATGCTCCAGTGCGTGACCAGTTTCACCCACCACAGTTCCGGCAGGAGTGCCGGGTTCGCGCGCAGCCAGTCCAGCGCCAGCGCGGCCAGCGCCGCGTCGCGCGCCGGCGCGTCGAGTTCCGCGTCGAGCTGCGGCCCGGTGATCCATTGCACATCGTAGCCGGCGCGCAGGGTCGCCACGGTTTCGGCGTTGTTGCCCTGCCACAGGTTGGCGCCGGAGGTCGTCGACATCGGCACGAAAGCGGCGTAGAGCGCGAAGTTGCGCGCAACCCAGGGCAGCAGTAGCAGCGCCGCGACCAGCGCCACCGGCAACAGGCGCAGAATCGTCTGCCACAGGCTGAGGCGCAGCAGAAACCAGAGCGCGGCCAGCAGCGCCAGCGGTGCCACGGCGGGTCGGGTCAGCAGGGACAGCCCGAGCATCACCCCGCCCAGGCCTGCCAGCAACCAGGTCCTGCGCGTCGCGCGCGCCCCTTCGCGCAGCAGGATCAGGAGCAGCAGAAAGGTGTGCAGCAGGCAGATAAAGAGCGGGGTGTCGATCAGCGTCAGGCTTTGAAACACGAGGTAGGGATAGAGCGCGAAGGCCAGCCCCGCCAGCAGGCCGGCCGTCCTGCCCGCGGGCAGTAAAAGCCGGCCGATGTGGACCAGCATGAGGATGGAAGCGCAATCCAGCAGGCTGTGAAACAGGCCCAGCTGCAGGTGGCCGCGCCCCGCCAGCGCGTAGAGGCCCGCCAGCACAACGCTGTAGAGGGGCGGCAACGCGGCATCCGGCACGCCTGGCTGCTGGCCGTACACGCCCGTCGTCAGCAGGTTGCGCGCGTAGCTGTCGTAAGCCGTGGATCCCTGGATCACATTGTTGCGCTCGAAGGCGAAGACCTGCGGCAGGGCCAGCAGCACCGTCAGGCGCAGCACAATCGCCAGCAACAGCACGGCTATCAGCGGGTGGCGGCGGATCTGTGCACGCATGGCGATCAGGGACGCGATGCCCGCTTGCGTGCTGTCACCTGAACAATATCGAAGGGATTGACGTACAGGGATAGCGAGGACAGTCCTGACAGGTCTTCAACGGCTTTCAACAGGGTTGCCAGGGGCGGGAAGTACATCCCCAGGCGGTCACGGAGCAACTGCAGCGCGACGTGCTTGCCGATGTGCCCTGTCTGAATGACTTCGAAGCCGCAGGACTCCAGCAGTTTTGTCAGGGTCCGCGCCGAGAAGAAGGTGATATGCTCCCCGGACAGCTTGTATCCCACCCAGCGCGGTCCGGCCAGGCGCGCGGGCACACTTTCCACATCCGGTGTGGCCAGCGTGAGCACGCCACCTTCACGCAACAACCGGGATGCCTTCTGGATGCAGACAAGCGGGTCCGGTACGTGCTCGATCACATCCCACATCGTCAGGAGGTCGAATGATTCTGAAGGCAGGTCGACGCTGTCCAGTGTGCCCTGATGCACGTCCAGTCCGAGCTGTTGCCGGGCGTATTGCACCGCGAAGTTCGAAAGGTCCAGGCCGGTTGCCGTCCAGCCCGCCTGTTGCGCCTCATCCAGGAAGAAGCCGGTGGCGCAACCCACGTCCAGCAGCCGGCCCGGACCCACGTGGCGCTTCAGCTGCCGCAGTCGCCTCCGTGCTGTCCTGCGGATGTTTTCCTCGTCAGCGATGTAGTTTGTGTAGCCGAGCTCGCCCGAATGGTTGTTGCGAAAGTAGGTCTCCCCGTAGAGTGTTGTGATGAAGTCAGGCCCCGGGCGCGGGCTGACAAAGACCAGACCGCAGTCACAACAACGCACCAGGCTCGACAGCGCCGCCCTGACGAAGGGTTTGTGTGCTGAGCTGCCACACAGGCTGCAGGGCAGAACCTGTGCCGTCGACGAGTCCACGGGCTCGCGCGGCCACAACCGGGTAGAGTCCTGCTCCACTGGCATCCTCCTGCGGTCCGTAAATCGATACGGCGGTCGACCTCGTCAGCGTCGCGCTGTGTTATGCTGCCCGTCGTGAGGGAGGCCGATGAACCCCAAAACGCTGCTTGACGAGTATGGCATTCAGCCCAGACGCGCGCTCGGCCAGAACTTCCTGCATGATCCTGGCGCGCTGCACAAAATCGTCGCCGCCGCCGAAATCGCGCCCGACGAGACCGTGCTCGAGGTGGGCGCCGGCACCGGCACGCTAACGCGCGTGCTGGCGGGCGCGGCGGCGCAGCTGATCGCGGTCGAGACGGACGGGCGTCTGCTGCCGCTGCTGCGCGCCGGCCTGCCGGATACCCCGCAGCTGCGCATCCTGCACGCCAACATCCTGGAGCTGGACCTGGTCGACTTGCTGGCGCCGCGGCCCTGGGTGAGCGTCGCCAACCTGCCCTACTATATCACCAGCGCCATCCTGCGTCACTTGCTGGAGTGCGCGCACAAGCCGCGCCGACTCGTGCTCACCGTACAGCATGAAGTGGGCGAGCGCCTGGTGGCCCGTCCCGGCCACATGAGCCTGCTGGCCGTCAGCGTGCAGTTTTACGGCCAGCCGCGCATCGTCGGACGCCTGAAGCCGGCCGCCTTCTGGCCCCGTCCCGACGTCGACAGCGCGGTCGTGCGCATCGACCTGCAGGGGCGGCCGAAACTTGCGGTGCCCGACGAGGCATGCTTCTTCCGCGTGGTGCGCGCCGGTTTCAGCCAGAGGCGCAAGCAACTGCGCAACGCGCTGGGCAGCGGCCTCGGCCTGTCGAGCGCCGCCGCCGCCGACTTGCTGGCCGCCGCCGACATCGATCCGCAGCGCCGCGCGCAAACCCTGGCGCTGGAGGAGTGGGCCGCGCTCAGTCGCGTCCATGCCGGCGCCAGCCAGCGACCCTGAGGCGCGACTGGCGTATACTGTCTGTGTTGCGCATCCGCATTGACGAGCCGGTGACCGGCATGGTGATCCTGACGAGGCGCGCCCGCTACAAGCTTGCGGGCAGCCGGGCATGAGCCGCGTGTTCAGATTTCTCTTCGGCCTGCTGCTGGTCTACGCCGGCGGCTCTGCCCTGCTGGAGAATGAGGGCGGCCTGCTGATGTGGCTGTTGGTTGGCCTGGGCATCAAGCTCATGGCCGGCTCGCGCCAGCGCCGCGAGGCACAGGCCGACGCGGCTGCCGCGCCCCGGACTTCAGAACGGGCGGCCCGACCCGCGCGCCGCCAGCGGCAGGCGCAGATCCCCGGCCATGCCGCGCTGGCCGTGCGCAACGCCGGTCACGACCCCGAAGCCATGAGCCTGCGCGTCAGCGACATCGGCGTCTTCGCCATGGGGCATGGGCGGGAGACCCTGGTGCATCGCGTGCAGAGCGTGCGCGATGACGTGGACTACATCCAGCCCTGGGTCGCGCTGCGCGTGCCCACTGCCGCGGCCGGCACGCTGCGCTTCGAGATTCGCGACGCGGACGACCGGCTGCACTTCCAGCGTGACAGGATGCTGCAGCTGCGCGCCGGCGAAAACCTGGTCAGCCCGGCGGCCAGGATGCCGGTGCACGACGCCCTGCTCACCGAAGGCGACTGGCAGCTCTGCGTCTACGCGGACGGGAACTTGCTGGCGGCGCACAGCTTCTTCTGGGTGGAGGCGGACGAGAGCAGCGCCGAGCCGCGTTTGCGCGCGCATCTGCAGGAAGATGGCGAGTTGAGCGACGAGCTGCGGCGGGCCTTCGAGGAGAGTAGCCAGGAGCAGGAACGCAGCCTCGACGAGCTGCTGGAATTCCAGCAGGGCCAGGCGTAGCGCCGCGCTGCCTGCGGCCCGGTTACCGGCTGGCGGGCGCTTTGGCGTATACTGGTGCTGCGCGTGGAAGAGAGGAATTGCCTGTGCGTCTGCGGAGACAGAATCTCCCCTGGCTGATCATCACCGGCGCCATGCTGGGCCTGGCCTTGCTGCCTGGCACGGCCACAGCCGGCCTGGCTGCCGCGCTGCTGGGCTGCGGCGCGCTGGCGCTGGCCAGCTCGCTGACGCTCAAGCCAGGGACGTTGACGGCCGGGCGTCTGCGCGACGTGCTGCCCGCCATGCCGCGGGCAGTTGCCGGGGCGCAGGTGAGCGCAGCGGCGCGGGCCGCCACGGAACGGGCGCGGCGCCACAGCGGCAGCGGCCTCACGCCCGGCCTGACGCTGCTCGACATCGGCCTGATCAGCGCGCAGCTGGGCCCCGACGGCATGAGCATGCGAAAAGGCGGCAGCTTTTCAGGCGACGATGACGGGCTGCGCCCCTACCTTTCGCTGCAGGTGCCGGAACATGAAGCGGAGCGCAGCGCGCAGTTTCGCTTTGAAATCAGCGATCAGCGCGGCGAGACGCGCTTCAGCCACGAGCAGGAGGTCTGGTTGCGGGAGGGCAAGCGCGACCTGCTCTCCGATAACCAGTTGCCGCTGGGGGGCGACGCGGAGCTGTCGCGCAGCGGCGGCGAATGGGAGCTGCGCATCAGCGTCGATGCGCTGCCGGTCGGCATGTTGACCTTTGAGGTGACGCCTTCGCTGCGGCAGCGGGCCGGGGAGCTGGAACGCCGGGCCGCGCGCCGTCGGGGGCAGGCGGACGCTGATGTGCCGGGCCTTGAGGAACTGATGCGCGAGCAGCGGTGGCGCGAGTAGTCAGGCAGTCTCACTCGCGCAGATACTGGCCCAGGCGATTCAGGTCGTGGCCGTACCAGGCCAGCACGTTGGTCAACAACAGCACGGCGGCGCCCTCGTCGAGGTTGCCGACCAGCGGCAGATTGTCCGGCAACAGTTCGAAGAAGCCCGCCGTCGGGTTGGCCAGATACAGCAGGGCCAGCGCGCCGGCCAGCGGCAGCAGCAGGCGCGGCAGCAGCCTGGCGTTGCCGGCCCGCTGTGCCTGACCCAGTTTGCTGCCCCGCGCGCCGGGGTTGAAGCCGTACCAGGTCAGCACGTTGGTCAGCAGCAGCACGGCGCCGGCCTCGTCCAGATTTCCCAGCAGCGGCAGATTGTCTGGCAGCAATTCGAAGAACCCGGCCGTCGGGTTGACCAGATACAAGAGCGCCAGCGCGCCAAAGAGCGGCGCCAGCAGGTGGGCCAGCAGGTTGCTGGCGCGTGAGCGTTTGCGCTTGCCGGTTGTCGGCTCCATGGTGCCTCCTCGGGCTGGCGGGCCGGCTCAGGTGAGTTGCGCACAGACGCGGTCGGTGAACTCCTGGGTCGAGAGCGCGTCGTCGGTATAGATGTCGCTGGTGTGGTCTCCCTGGTTGAAGGTCGCGTTGACCGCCTGTTCGATGCGCTCCGCATCCTGCGGCCGCTGCCAGTGATGACGCAGCAGCAAGGCCACGCTGAGGATGCTCGCCGTCGGGTTGGCGATGCCGCGGCCGGCGATGTCCGGCGCGGTGCCATGCACCGGCTCGGCGATGGCGATGCCCTCGCCGAGGCTGAGTGAGGGCGCCATGCCCATGCCGCCGCCCCAGGCGGCCGCCATGTCGGAGAGGATGTCGCCGTAGAGGTTGGGGGCCAGCACGACGTCGAAACGCGTCGGCTCCTTGACCATCCAGTAGGCGGCCGTGTCTACCAGCAGCTCGTCCGTCAAAATGTCGGTGTAGTACTCGCTGATCTCCAGCGCCACCTTGCGAAACAGGCCGTCGGAGCGCGGCATCACGTTGGACTTGTGCACGATCGTCACTTTCCGGCGGCCGTTGTTGCTGGCCAGCTCGAAGGCGAGGCGCGCCACGCGCTCGGAGGCCGCGCGTGTGATGACCTTCTGCGCCACGCCGGTGCGTCCCTCGTCCTCTGTGGTTTCGTTGCCCACGTAGAGGTCTTCGGTGTTCTCGCGCACAATTACCAGGTCGACGCCCTTGCGCGCGGTCGGCACCGGCATATAGCGCGTGGGGCGCAGGTTGGCGAAGGCCTGCATTTCGCGACGCAGGCGCACCACCGGCGAATAGTAGTTGTCTACCGGCCATGAAGGCGAGGCGACGGCGCCGAAGAGCACCGCCCTGCATTCCCTGGCCATTGCAAGGGTCTCGTCCGGCAAGGGCGTGCCATGCTGCTCAAAGTAGGCCCAGCCGCCGGGGGCCTGGTGCACGCGAATGCCGGGCGCCACGCGCTCCAGCACCTGGATGGCCGCCGGAATCACCTCGTGGCCGATACCGTCGCCCTCGATTACGCAGAGTTCCATCATGCTTGCCGCTCCTAGTAGTGCTTCACGCCGACGGAAGTCCCGGATGCTGCGGGTCGCCGAAGCTGTGCTCCATGAAAATGGCCTGGCTGTCGATCGTTTCCTCAGCCGGGCCGGGTGCGATGCGAGTGTAAAGGCCGTCCGTACCCAGGCGCCATGCGTTGCAGTTGTCCGCCAGCGAAGTGGCCAGCATGGTCAGCACTTCTTGCTGGTGGGCCGGGTTCAGCAGCGGGAAGACGACCTCGACCCGGTTGTGGAGGTTGCGCCGCATCAGGTCGGCGCTGCCGAGGTAGACGCGCTGCGCCGCGGGCGCGTTCTGGAAGTGGTAGATGCGGCTGTGTTCGAGGAAGCGGCCCACGAGGCTGTGGACGCGAATGTTCTCGCTGACGCCGGGCTGGCCCGGCACCAGGCAGCAGAGGCCGCGCACCAGCAGGTCCACCTGCACGCCGGCCTGCGAGGCCTGGTAGAGCTTGCGGATCATGAGGTCATCTTCCAGCTGGTTCATCTTGAAGATGACGCGCGCCGGCAGGCCCGCGTGGGCGGCAGCGATCTCCCCGTCCAGCAGGGTCAGCAGCCGCTCGTGCAGATACTCCGGCGCGACCAGCAGGCGCTCGTAGCTGGTGCCGGGCGCATAGCCGGTGAGCCGGTTGAAGAGGTTGAGCGCGTCGGTGCCCAGGGTCTGGTCGCAGGTGAAGAAGCCGAGGTCGGTATACGAACGCGCTGTGGCGGCGTTGTAGTTGCCGGTCCCCAGATGCACATAGCGGCGCACGCCGCCTTCCTCGCGCCGCACCACCAGCGCCACCTTGGCGTGGGTTTTCAGTGGCAGCTCTTCCACGCCGTAGGTCACGTGCACGCCCTTGTGCTCCAGCATGCGCGCCCACTCGATGTTGTTCTCCTCGTCGAAGCGCGCCTTGAGCTCCACCAGCACGGTGACCTGCTTGTCGTTCTCGCGCGCCTCGGCGAGGGCATGCACCACAGGCGAGTTCGCGCCCACGCGGTAGAGCGTGGTCTTGATGGCGAGCACGTTCGGGTCGCTGGCGGCGCTGCGGAAGAACTCCTCGACCGGCAGGAAAGAATCGTAGGGATGGTGCAGCAGGATGTCCTCGCGCCGGATGGCGTCGAAAATGCCCATGCCCGGCTCGGAAAGCCTGGGCGGCACACGCGGCACCCAGGGTGTGAAGCGGTACTCGGGGCGGTTGACCTGCAGCAGACTCATCAGGGCGCCCGCCCCCAGCGAGCCGTCCACGTGGTAGACGTCGTGCTCGGGGTCTACCTGCAGTTCACGTTCGAGGCGCCGCAGCGTACGCTCGCCGATGTTCTGCGTCACGCTCAGGCGCACCACGTCGCCGAATTCACGCTCGCGCAGGGTCTCCTCAATCAGCGCGCTGATGTCCAGGTGGCGGTCTTCCTGCTCGTGCTCGTAATCCACGTCGGTGTTGCGCGTCACGCGGAAGGGGTGCTGTTCCACGACGGTCATGCCGGGGAAGAGCAGATCGAGGTTGGCCGAGATGATGTCCTCCAGCCACAGGAAGTTATCGCCCGTGCGGCGCGCCTGGCCGCGGCCACGCAGCACCTGACGCAGCTCGACCAGGCGCGGCAGCACGTCCGGCACCTTCAGGCGCACGAACTCCGGTTCGCGCTCGTGCTCGTTGCTGCGGCGCACCCAGATGGCGAAGTTGAGGCTGAGGTTGGAGATGAAGGGGAAGGGCCGCGCGTGATCGACCGCCAGCGGCGTCAGGACCGGGAAGACTTCCTCGATGAACCAGGCGCGCAGCGCCACGCGCTCGGCGGCATCCAGCGCGTCCATCTGCAGGATGCGCAGGCCGCCCTGCGCCAGCTTGGCCAGCACGGCGCGCATTTCGGCGCGCTGCTGCAGCATCAGCGTGGTGACGCGGCGGCGAATCTCGCGCAGCAGGGGGCGCGGCTGCATGCCGTCGGGGCGCGTGGTGCCTAGGCCGAGGTGCATGCGTTTGTGCCAGCCGGCGACGCGCACCATGTAGAATTCGTCGAGGTTGGTGCTGAAGATCGCCAGGAACTTGGCGCGTTCAAGCAAGGGCAGGCTGTGATCCTGGCCCAGCGCAAGCACACGCCGGTTGAATTCAATCCAGCTCAGCTCGCGATTGGTGTAGGTTTCCGGGGTGAGTTCCGGCGCCTGTTGGTCGCTCATCCTGCCCGGCAAATTGTGACTGGATACAGGTTCCATTGTAGCCTTTCGCTGCCTGAATCTCAAACAGGCTGGCGCCGGCCCGCGCCAGGCCAGACTCCGGTAGACAGGACGGCCCGACCTGGGCTATCATGGGCGCGGCAGCGAAGCACAGAGTTTTGAGGGAAGGCAAGATGCCCGTTTACACCTATCGTCGCGAGGACGGCACGACCTTCGACATCCGCCAGCGTTTCAGCGACGAGTCGCTCGGCGCCTGCCCCGAGACCGGGCAGAAAGTAACACGTGTGATCCAGGCGGCCGGCCTCATCTTCAAGGGTTCCGGTTTCTACGTCAATGACAGCAAAAAGTCCGCCAATGGCAAGCCGGCCGAGAAGGCCGCCGAAAAGGGCGAGACGCAGCAGGACAGCACCAGCACGGAAAAGAAGGATGCCCCTGCCGGCAAAAAGACTGAAAAAGCCGCTGCTGCGAAGGACGCCAGCGGCTGACGCAGGGCAGCCCGTAGCCTTGTAACGCCCGGCCATGGCGACCGGGCGTTGTGTTTGTGTCTGGCTCAGGCCTGTTCGTCCTGGCCGTCGGCTTCGTCCTGCTGCGCCCGCTCCGCCAGCACGAAGGGATGCGGCGCCGGTGGCCTGTGCGGCGGTTCGCCGAGCACCAGGCGCATCACCACCACCAGCGCGAGAATATCCACCAGAATGATGACGATCAGGATGGCCACGCCTGCCTCCACGCGTCGAAATACATCATGCTATCAGTGTAGCAAGGCCGCGTTCGCTGCGCAATGCAGCCTTGCTAGCCGTTCGATACCACGCCGGGCGGGCCGCCGGTTCTGTCGATGGTACTGATGACGGCGCCGTTCAGATCCCCTTGCAGGACGACGTGATGGACCTTGCCCTCGATGTTGGGGCCCATGGAGAAGGTGATGTTGCCATCAGCCTCGCGATGGACGGCGACGCGGCCATCCTCAGTGCTGGCGACGAGACTGTCCAGGGCGGCGGCATCGATTTCCGACTGCGTCACGCGCAGCAGGAAGTAGCCCGTGCTGTCCGCCGCGATGCCGAAGACGTTGATCGTGGCCACTTCAGTTCCTGCGACGCGACAGAGCTGGCCGATGGCGCCCAGGCTCTGGAAGCAGGTGTCCTGTTGCTGCCCTGGTGGTGAAGTGGGCACCGTGGTGGGCGTGGGCACCGGTGAGGGGCCGGCCTGGCCCGGGAATTCAATCTGCCGGTTCGCCACGGCGAAGGCACTGGGCTCGATGTCTTCAGAGGAGCCTGCAACCGCCTGGGCTTCGGCGGACATGACGAGCCAGGGTGGCCCAAACTCGAGGCCGCAGGGCCCCGTGCTGGCGTCCGCGACGATCCAGAAATTGTCTACCGGGGCGTTGCCGTCGAAGGTGATGCAGCCGTTCAGGGCGATGAAGGCGCTGTCGCGGAAATTTACCAGCGCGGCGTCACCGCCCTGGTTGTTGCGGAAAATCGCGTCGGTGAAGGTCGCCGTGCTGTTGCGATATTCTGTCCAGCCAAAGAGGACGCTGGCGGAGAATCTGGGCTCAACATTGACGTTATCCGCAAAGAGCGCCCGGTTGAAGCTGGCATTGCCCAGGTTAAGGATTGCCTGGCTGCGCGCGTTGCGCAGGGCGAAGTCGGTCGCCGCGACGCTGCCGAAATTGACCGTGCGCACGCCATCGAAGGTCAGGTTCTCCAGGGAAAGGGAGGCGTTGGCTGCGGTGATGATGCTGATGCCAGGGTTCGCGCTGCTAATGCGGTGGCCATTGCCGGTAATGGAGATGCTCACACCGTCCGAGAGGAGCCACAGGCCGAACCTGTCGCAATCAGCGCTGAGCGTGTAACTCTGTGAATCGTCGAGAATGCCGGGGCCGGGAATGCCACAGGCCATCAGCTCTGGCGCGGAGAGCGTGGCAGGAGCGTTGTTGCCGATGGTTCCGCTGCAGGAGTCGCCATGCTCGCTCGACCATGCCCCGACGACGTTGTAGGGGATGTTGCCCGCAAGCGTGAGGCAGCCGCGGGTCGTGAAGGCGGTGGCGCCCTTTTCGATGACCACCGCTCCGCCGCCGAAGAGGTTGTTGCGAATCACCGTTTCATCAAGCGTGACCGTTGCGCCGCCGGCGACGTTCAGGGCGCTGCCACTGCCTTCGGCATCGGCGCCGCTGCTCGCATTCCTTGTGAAGAGGACGTGGCTCAGGTTCAACAGCGCACCCGACTCCGCAGACAGGGCGGCCCCGCCCTTGCTACGGGTAAAGGTCACGTCAGTCGCGCCAAAGGTGCCGCTGCTACTGACCAGCGCAGAGCGGGACAGGTTAACCCCGTCCACGGTCAACTGGTTCAGGTTCAGCGTGCTGCCGGCCAGGCCGGCGATGGCGGGAACTTCGCCTGGGGGCGCTGTGATGGTATGGCCGCCGCCGTTGATGGTGATGATGGCGTCGGCGGCAATCTGCAGCAGGCCCGTCTGTTCACAATCGTCGCTGAGCGTGTAGGTCACAGCCTGCGATAGCAAGCCTGCCGCGGGCAGGCCACAGGGCGCGGTTTCCGGGATGTCCTGGGCGATGGCCGGATTGTCCTGGGCGAGGGTCGGACTGGCGCCGATCAGATAGATGGTGACGAGGGCGTCGACGACGGTCTGGAGCAGGCTCGTTTGTTCACACTCGCTGGCGAGCGTGTAGGCGACGACTTCAGTCAACTGTCCCGAGGGCGGCTGGCCACAGGGATGATTGGCCCCGCTGTCCTGCACCAGGGCCGGACTGGCGGAAAACAGCAGGTAGGCCACAACAATTGAGAAGAGGCTTCTTTTCAAAGTCACCTGGTCATCCTTTCAACCTTGCCAGCCGGGTGTTACAGGCGACCAGTACGTCCAACGTCGCGCGGCCAGTTTACCCTTTACCTGATGCTTCGCCAATATCACCTTGCGGCCCGGCCGGCGAGGCTCCGACCGCGATGCCCTTAGCCGTCCTCGTCATCATTTGGCGGCGGCGCCTCACGGATCACCAGCACCTGCCCGGGATACAGCCGGCGGCCGCCATTGGCCAGCTGGTTGCGCTCGACGAGAGCCTCCAGCTCGACGCCGTAGACGAGCCCGATGTCATAGAGGGTGTGGCCCGCGCGCACGGTATGGCGCAGCGGGCCTTCCACTGCACAATCCTCTGATTCGTCTGCTACGTCCGCCTCTTCAACCAGTGGCGTCAAGGCGGGGATTACCAACTCTTGCCCGGGGTAAATCCAGCGGCCGCCTTCAGTCAGCTGGTTGCGCACGTAGAGGTAATGGCGGCGAATGCGCCAGGCCCGGGCGATTGCGTAGAGCGTTTCGCCGCGTTGCACGACGTGGGTGACCTTGCCGCATTCGTCGACTGTGGCCGCTTCCGGCGGCGGCGCATCACGAATCACCAGTACCTGCCCGACGTACAGCAGGCTGCCAGTGCCTCTCAGCCCGTTGCGTTCGATAATGTCCTGCGGGTCGACGTGATGGACGCGGGCGATGGCGTTGAGGGTGTGGCCGGGACGCACAACATGGATGACGGAGCCATCCGGGCGCGCGGGCTGGCGGTAGACAGTGACCTGGCCTGAGGGCATTGCAGGAGCGTCAGGAGCGGCAGAAACCGGAGCGGCGGGTGGCCCGCCGTAGGTGACGGCTGTCGCGATGACGGGACCGTGCAGGTTGTATTGCAGGGTGACGTGATGGATTTTGCCTTCCGGGTCAGGCCCCATCGAGATGGTGATGTTGCGATCCAGCTCGAGGCGGACGGCGACCCGGCCATCCACAGTGCTGGCGATGAGGCTGCCTGGCGCAGCAGCATTGGCCTGCGGCTGCGTCACCCGCAGCAGGAACCTCTCCCCGCTGTCGGGCGTGGCCTCCCAGATTTCAAGCGCCGGCCCGGGCCCGGAGACGCGACAGATTGCGCCGATGGCCCCCAGCCCCGGAAAGCAGTCCCCCTGCGTTGTCTGCGCCTGGCCCTGAGACCATGAGGAAGCGTCCCCTGAGTTCCAGGCGCTGCCGGGACCCACGATATCCCGACCTTCATTGATGTTAATCCGATAGCGGTACCCGTTGCTGATGATGGTGACCTCTGCCCGCTTGGTCGTGGCGAGGACAGGTGTCGCCATGAGCAACAGACTGCAAAAGGCAAGATAGAAAAAGACCTTCAATGAGGACATGGTTACATTTATCGACATTTTCGAACACCTTGGTGTACAGGACACTTGGCCATCAGTCTGGAACCCGCTCCATGTCAAGGAACCCACAACGCGATTTTACCAGGTAGTTGAGGTAAGCGTAAGACAGGTTTGGGCAGGAACACGCATTCGCAAGGCAGCGTCATTCCAGGACTCAGCCCGGCCCGGCCAGCGCCCGTGCTTTCAGCAACAGGCTGACACTACCTGGAAACGTAACGGATGATCAATTCTTGCCCGCAATAAAGCGTGTGCCCCTCATTGGTCAGCCGGTTGAGCCGGATGAGGTCATCCAGGCTTACGCCGTAGACCAGCGCGATGGAGTAAAGCGTATGGCCGGGTTGCACAACATGCCTTGTCAAGGCAGCCACGCCGCAGTCGTCCTGCGCTGAAGTCACATCCGGGATGACCAGTTGCTGGCCGGCATACAGCGGGTTGCCTGCGTAGGGAAGCTGGTTACGAATTGCGAGGTGACGTGGATGTACCTCATTAGCCTGGGCGATGGTGAGCAGGGTGTCACCCGGACTCACCACATGGACGATCTGGTCGCAGTCAGCGAAGATCATCGCATCCATGACCGTCGCATCGCGGATGACCAGTTCCTGTTCGGCGTAAAGCGGGTTGCCACCACCTTTTAGCCCGTTGCGCTCGATGAGGTCCTGCATGGGGACGCCATAGGCGCGGGCGATGGGAAACAGGGTCTGGCCTGGTCTCACGACGTGGATGAGAGAGCCATCCTCCTGGGCAGGTTGCCGGAAGATGATGGGCGACACCCTCGGGCCTGAGGATATTGAGGGAGCGGCGGGAACCACAGGGGCGCCAGTTGGCGCAGGAGCGGCGGGCGCCAGGGGAACGACAGGAAGGGCGGAAACAGGAGCGCCGGGCGGGCCGCCGTAGGTGTCAACCGTCCCGATGACGCTCCCGTGCAGGGTGAATTCCAGCGAGACGTGGTGAACCTTGCCGCCGGGGCTGGGCCCCATGGAAATGGTGATGTGTTCATCGGGCCTGACGCGCAGGGCGACGCGGCCGTCGGGCGTACTGGCGACGAGGCCATCGGGTCGGGCAGCGTCGACCTTCGCCTGTGACACACGCAAGAGCAGGCGGCCCACGCTTTCGGGCGTGATTTCCCAGACCTCGATCGTGGGCCCCGGCCCGGGGACACGACAGATAATGCCGATAGCATCCAGGCGCTGGAAGTAATTTTGCGGCCGTGTCGCCTTCTGCTGATCGGATGAACAGGTTGAGACTGTGCCACTCGTGTAGGTGGTGCTGGCGCCGTCCTTGCCGATGACCTGTCCGTCTTCGGTGCGAATTTTGAAGCAGAACCCGTTGCTGTTGATGGTGACCATCCCGCCATCAGTCACATGCAGGTCGCCATCCGTCGGGCAATCAGAAGTGAGGGTATAGGTGATATGATGAGCGACGTGCCCGTCAGCAGGGAGGCCGCAATCCCCCACCGGCGGGAGTTCGGAGGCGCTGGACATGGCGAAGGCGGGAGAGGCGACGGTCAGCAGGCAGCAGAAAACCAGGCTGACGCGCAAGTTCATCAGAGAAATGTTCGCATTCCTTCGAGTTGCCGGGCGACACCCGGCCGCTGGCAGCACAGTATACCCGAGATGGTGAAATTTTGAACAATTCCCTGGCGCCGGGCAGTCCGGCCAGGCGTTGTACAGGCACACGCCGGGGGACGGTTGGGCGCTACTGTGTGCGGGAATCTGACCCGGCTAGGGCCCGCGCGGCGACGAAGTTCGTCTCGGGGTTGGGGTCGTCGAGCGCAGCGCGCAGGGTCGGCAGGGCGGCATCACCCAGGGCCTGCAGGGCCGCCGCCGCCGCATTGCGCACGCGCGCATCGTGGTCGCGCAGGGCCGTTCCCAGCGCCTCCACCGCCCCGGTCGCGCCGAGGCGACCCAGCGCCTCGGCGGCGAAGCGACGTTGCCCGGCGTCCGCGTCGGACAGCAATGCGCTCAGCGCCCGCAGCGCCGCCGCGTCGGCGCAGCCGATCTTGCCGAGGGCCTTGGCCGCCGCCCGCCGTACTGCCGGCCTGGCGTTGGTCAGCGCCTCGGTCAGCCCGGCCAGGGCCGGCGCACCGATGCGGATGAGCGCGGCGGTCACCTGCACGCGCACGTACATGTCTTCATCGCGCAGGCCGTCCAGCAGCGGCGGCAGGGAGGCCGGGTCCGCGAACTGCGCCAGCGCGCGCGCCGCCTGATAGCGCACGGCGACGTCCTCGTCCGCGCGCAGGCGGGCGCCCACGTCCGGTAGCAAGGCCGCCAGGGACTGCGACTGCACGAGCTGCAGCCCGGCGACGCGCGTCTGCGCGTCCGCGTCCTGCAGGGCCGCGCGCGCCTTCTCCAGTAGCTCTGGCATTCGTTCCTCGCTTATTTGTGCAGCCGCGGCCGGCTATAGAGCCAGGGAAAGTCCGGCGCGGGGTAAACGGGTTGCAGCTGCGCGTCCCACTGGAAGTCGCAGGGCTCATCGGCGATGAGGGTGAGCAGGCCGTCGCTGGAGCGCACTTTCGCGTCCAGCGCGGCATCGACGAGCTCCAGCTGAGTCATGACGCGGCGCAACTCTTCGACAATGCTGCGGCGCAGCAACTCAGGCTGCCAGTTACGGGCGGCCTGGGAGGGATTGCCGGCCATGTCCCTCAGGTAGTTTTGCAGCGTGTCGAGGCGCGAGTTGGCTTCCCACAGCAGCTTGCGCCGGTAATGCAGGGGCCATTCCGCGCGAACCGCGTCGCGTTGCGCCGCCAGCCCGGCAAGCTGCCCGCGCTGGTCGGCAGCCTGCGTCAGTTGGCCCAGACGACGCAGGCGCAACTCGAGCGCGCCCGCGGTCAGCGCCGGCATGCGCTGAAAGCTGAGGCCGCCGCCCACGCTGCCGTAGAGTTGATTGCCGCGCAGGTAGCGTTCGAGGCCCGCGACCATGGCCGCTGCCTCGCGCAGGTCCTGCTCAAGGTCGTACTGTCGGGACATTGAAGCGCGGGTCAGTCGGCGTCGGCTGCGTCTGCGGGCGCATCGACGAAGAAGGCCGGGCTCTCGACGATGCGATGCACGGGACAGCGGCCGGCGATTTCGAGCAGGCGGCGGCGCTGCGTCTCGTCCAGCGGGCCCTGCAGCTGGATGCGCTGGCGAATTTCGTGCACGAAGAGGGCATCGCCCTCGTAGCCGGGGTAGTCGGCACCGCGCATGCGCTCGACGTCGAGCGCGATTTCCACGCCCTGCAGCGGCCAGCCCTTGCGTTGGGCGTAGAGCCGGGCCGTGATGGCCATGCAAGAACCCAGCGCGCCCAGCATATGCTGCACGGGGTGGGCGGCCGTGTTGCTGCCGCCGGCGTCCAGCGGCTCGTCGACGTGGAAGACGTGACTGTCGACGCTGACGGTGGTGCGCAGGCCGGTTTCACCGAGGCGAATGATTGTGCTGCCCATGCGCTCAGCCCGCCCGCAGCAGGCGCAGCCCCTGGAAGTGGGGGTCGCCCTGGATTTCGAGCCAGCGGCCGTCGCCGCCGTCGCAGTGCCATTCGACGACGTGCATGCCCTGGGGGTCATCGTAGGAGAGCGTGGGGCGCATCATCAGCATCTGGCGCAGCACACCGATCAGTTCGCGATTTTCCTGCTGCATGCGCAGGCAGAACCAGCTGCCGGGCTGCCATTCGAAGACCACGCGGTTGCCCAGCCAGTTGCCCTCCATACGCACGGGGTCGCTGACCTGGACGCAGCGCATGGAAAGTGTCTGCAAGCGATTCTTCCACAAGGTGTGGTTAACGCGTTCTTCAATGTAGTAGGGGCGCGCCTCGGGGGTGGTGTAAAACCAGGTGCGCGAACTGGTTGCCATTGCCTCAGGTCTCCGCTCGGGTGCAGGTCGTGCGGGGCAGTGTACACAAATTGTGCGGGGGAGGCCAGCGTTGGGGCCCTCACCCTAAATCCCTCTGTCCCGGCGTTCACGACGGGAGCCATTCAGGGAGAGGACTTTAAGACTCTGTGTCGGCGTTTAGTGGCTGTGGCGGATGACGGCGACTACCTTGCCCTGCACGCGGCACTGGGCCGCGTCGACGTAGATGGCGTCCATGGTGGGGTTTTCGGGCTGGAGGCGCACACGTTCGCCCTCAAGGAAGAAGCGCTTGAGCGTGGTGGTTTCCTCGTCGGCCAGCCACACGGCCACCAGCTCGCCGTTGACGGCGGTTTCGACGCGGCGCAGCAGAACGATGTCGCCGTCGGCGATCATGGCGTCAATCATCGAATCGCCCTGCACGGTGAGCGCGAAGACTTCGGCGGGCGGGTTGTTGCCCAGCATGGCCGGGGCGACTTCCAGGGTTTTGCCGCTGCCATCGGCCCAGGCTTCGACCGGCGCGCTGGCCACGATGCGGCCTGCCAGCGGGACGCGCAGCAGGCCGTCGCCCGGCCGCCAGTTGGTCAGGCGCATGCCGCGCGAGACCTTGTCGCGTCGTTCCAGATGGCCGGCCTGCACCAGCTTGTTCAGATTGTAGTTGACCACGGAGGTGGAGTTGATGTGGGTCGCCGCGCCGATTTCGCGGATGGTGGGCGGAAAGCCGTGCGTCGTCATGTAATCGTCCATATAGCGCAGGATGTCTTTTTGCCGTACCGAAAGCCCCTTGGGTTTTTTCATTACGCTGACCTTAATCCTCTTGTCAATAACTGCGCTGCAACAAGTATAGAGGTACACTTGTTCTATGTCAAATATTGCGTAACAGGTGTGGCGGGCGCCAGGCAGTCCTGGACTGCGCAGCGCGCGAGGCGGTGGTATGCTCGCAGCCTGAACGCGAGCCGGAGGCCCTTCATGCGCATCACCGGCGTCGAGCCGATCATCCTGCGGGCGCCGCTGGGCGCTGCGCGTTTTCTCTCGTCGCAGAGCATATTCCCGGAGCGTAATAGCCTGCTGGTGCGCATCGAGACTGACGAGGGTCTGGTGGGCTGGGGCGAGGGCGGCCAGTATGGCCCGCCGGAACCCGTCGCCGCCTGCCTGCAGGCCGTGCTGGCGCCGCAGATCCTGGGCCTCGACCCCTGCCAGCCGGTGCGCATCCAGGAGCTGCTCTACGCCCGCACGCGCGACTTCGGCCAGAAGGGCACTTACATTGAGGCGATCAGCGCGATCGATATCGCCCTGTGGGACCTGTTTGGCCAGGCGCTGGGCGAACCGGTGCATCGGCTGCTGGGCGGCGCCTTCCGCGAGCGCATCCACGCCTACGCCACGGGCTGCTACTATCGCCCGGAGCATCTGCACGACCCGGCCAGCCAGCTGCCGGCCCTGGCCAGGGAGGCGCGCGGTTACGTCGAGGCGGGCTTCGACACTGTCAAGATGAAGGTCGGCCTGCTCTCCATCGCCGACGACAGCGCGCGCGTGGCCTGCGTGCGCGAGGCCATCGGCCCGCAGACGCGGCTGCTGGCCGACGCCAACCACGCCTACAATGGCTACACTGCCCTGCGCATGGGGCGCGTGCTGGAGCAGCAGGACGTGCTGTGGTTCGAGGAGCCGGTCGTGCCCGAAGACCTTGACGGCTACCGCCTGCTGCGCCAGTCGCTGGACGTGGCCATCGCCGGCGGCGAATGCGAGTTCATGCGCTACGGGTTTCGGCGCCTCTTCGAGACGGGCTGCGTGGATATCGCCCAGCCGGACCTGTGCGCGGCCGGCGGCTTCTCCGAGTGGGTCAAGATTCACGCGCTGGCGTCCAGCTTCGGCATCGCCGTCATCCCGCACGTCTGGGGCTCCGGCATCGCGCTGTCGGCGGCGCTGCATGCGCTGGCCGCGACGCCGCCCTTTCCGTACACGGCCATGCCGCAGGCGCTTGAGAACGAGCCGCTGGTCGAGTTCGACCGCAACCCCAACCCGCTGCGCGACGAGCTGCTGCTGACGCCGCCGCGCCTGGTGGAGGGTTGTCTGCCAGTGCCGCAGGGGCCGGGCCTGGGGGTGCAGGTGGACGAGGCCGTTTTGCAGCGCTACCGTCAACCGCAGCCGGGTTGAGATGCGTGATGAAGACCGTCTTCCGCACCCTCTCCGACAGCGACCGCGGCCTGCTGCCCTTGCTGGCGCAGACCTGGGGCGTGGCGCACGAGGAGCTCGAGCCGGATGAGCTCGTCAGCGCGCTGAACAGCGCCATGCGCGACCCGGAACGCGCGGAACGCGTGTGGCTGGCGCTCGGCGACGAGCAGCGCGGCGCGTTGCAGCATTTGCTGGGCTCCGGCGGCCATATGCCCGCCAGCATGTACACGCGCATCCACGGCGAAATCCGCCAGTCCGGCGCGGCGCAGATCGTCGAATTCGCGCAGCAGCCAGCCACGCCCGCCGAGGCGCTCTTCTACCGCGGTCTGATCGCCCAGGCCTTCGAGCACTCTGAAACCGGCCCGCGCCTGGTCATTTACGTCCCTGACGACCTGATTGACGTCCTGCCCACGCATATCACGACCAGGGCCACGCCCGGCGCTGCTGACGAGCTGCACGGGCTGCCGGCCCTGCAGCAGGTCGAGGCAGTGCGCCCGGCGGACACCACGATCATCGACGACATGACCACGCTGCTCGCCTGGCTGCAACTACATGGCGCGGCGCTGGAGGGGGGCGAGCTGGCGCCGAGCGCGCGCGCGGCGCTCACGCCGCAGCTGCTGGCGCCGGAACCGGCGCGCCTGAGCTTCCTGGTCGACACGGGCAGCAGCGCCGGGCTGATCGATGTCGAAGGCAGCCGCGCTGCGCTCAGGCGTGAGGCGGCGCGACGTTGGCTGGGCGAGGCGCGCAGCGCCCAGTTACGGCAGCTGGCGGAGGCCTGGAGCAGCAGCCAGCGCGTGCGCGACCTGTGGCAGGTGCCGGGCGTCGCGCCGGAAGCGGACAGCATGGCAGGCTATGACCCGACCGTTGCACGCTGCGCCGTGCTCAGCATCATCGCCGAGCTGGCGCCGCTGGACGACTGGTGGTCGCCGGCGGAGTTCATCGCAGCGGTCAAGGGCGCCGACCCGGACTTTCAGCGGCCGGGCGGCGACTACGACAGCTGGTACATCCGCGACGAGCGGGGCGAGTATCTGCGCGGCTTTGACAGCTGGGACAAGGTTGAGGGCGCGCTCATCGCCTGGATCATCGAGGGCCCGCTGCACTGGCTGGGCATGATTGACCTGGCGGATGGCGCCGCGCGCCTGACCGCTTGGGGGCGCGCCTTCCTCCAGCTCGGCGCCTGGCCGGAACTGGTCGAGCCCAGGGATGACATTGAGGTCGGCCTGGACGGAAATCTGCGGGTGCCGCGGCGCTTCTCGCGCCTCGACCGCTTCCAGATTGCGCGCTTCACTTCCTGGGGCCAGGCGGGCGACCCCTACATTTACCGGCTGGACGGGGCGGGCATCAGCCAGGCCGAACGCCAGGGCATCAACGCCAGTCACATCAGCGTCTTCCTGCATCGCGTCTCCGGCGAGCGGCCGCTGCCGCCGGGCGTCGCGCGTCTGCTGCAGAACTGGCTGGAGGGCCCCGCTGCCCGCGTCACGCTCGAGCAGCAGGTTATTCTGCGCGCGGACTCGGCGGAGGCGCTGACGGAGATCTTCGAGACGCCCGCGCTGCGGCGTTTCCTCGGCGCGCAGCTGGGGCGGATGGCCGTGCTTGTGCGCGCGGAACAGTGGCCGGAACTGCGCACGGCCCTCGGCGAGGCGGGCATCCAGGTCGAACTGCGCAACCTGGATGCGGACGCAGAATAACGCTTGACAACCCGCTGCTGTAGCCATAGCGTGAACCTGCGAATTGATTCGGCTTGCAATGACTTACTCATCAAGGAGCTCCATGTTCACAGTAACGAAATATCCACAAGGCACTTTTTCCTGGGTGGACTGTACGACCACGGACACGGTCGCCGGCAAGCAGTTCTACGCCGGGCTCATGGGCTGGGAGATCGCGGAATTCTCCATGGGCCCGGATATGGGCGACATGGTCTACACCATGTTCATGCAGGATGGCCAGGCCGTGGCAGCCATGGCCGGTATGCCGCCCGGAATGCCGGAGATGCCGCCATTCTGGAACAACTACGTGACGGTGGATGACGTCGATGCCATGGCCGAAAAGGTTGTGGCGGCCGGCGGCAGCATCAACATGGGGCCCATGGACGTGTTTGACAACGGGCGTATGCTCAGCGTGATGGATCCGACCGGCGCCAACCTGATGCTGTGGCAGCCCAAAAGCCACATCGGCGCCGGCCTGGTCAACACGCCGGGCGCGCTGTGCTGGAACGAGCTGCACACCAGGGATGCGGAGGCTGCGAAGGCTTTCTACGGCGAGCTGCTGGGCTGGAGCTTCACGCCGGAAGAGCAGAGCTACAGCCTGATCCAGAACGGGGAGCGCATGAACGGCGGCATCTTCTCGCTGGACGAGAGTATGGCCGCCCGAATGCCCCCAAGGTGGCTGCCCTATTTCTCGGTGGCCGACATCAAGGTGGCGGCGGAGCGGGTGAAGGCGCTGGGCGGCATGGTGCTGATGGGGCCGCATGAGGCCGGCCAGTTCGGCACTCTCGTGCTCTTCGCCGACCCGCAGGGCGCGCAGAGCTTCCTTATCCAGTTGCGGGAGCCGCAAGCCTGGAGCGAGTAGGTCTGCACGCACACTACCAACGACCCCGCTCCTGCCGCAGGTGCTGGGTCGTTCTGTATGTAAGCCCGAATAGGTGCAGACTCACGCTTGACAGGGTCCCTGCGCAGCCATAGCATAGAACAAGTGTATTGAATATCGTCGCAGCTGTCTGAATCTTCGAGGAGTTCCATGTTCACAGTAACGAAGTACCCGCAAGGCACATTCTCCTGGGTGGACTGCATGACCAGCGATGCCGCCGCCGGCAAGCAGTTCTACGCCGATCTCATGGGCTGGGACGTCAACGCAATCCCCATGGGCGAGAACATGTTCTATTACATGTTCCAGCAAGAGGGCCAGAACGTCGCCGCGCTCAGCGGCACATCGCCGGACATGTCCGGCATCCCGCCCGTCTGGAACAATTACATCACCGTCAATGACGTCGATGCCATGGTCCCGCGCATCAGCCAACTGGGCGGCAAGGTCGTTGGCGGCCCCTTCGACATCTTCGACAGCGGCCGCATGGTCACGCTGCAGGGCCCCGACGGGGCATTCGTCTCGCTGTGGCAGGCGCGGAACCACATTGGCGCCGGCCTCATCAACACGCCCGGCGCCCTGTGCTGGAACGAGCTTTACACCAAAGACCCGGAAGTATCAAAGGCCTTCTATGGCGACCTGCTGGGCTGGAGCTTCATGGCCCACCCCGACACCCCGGGCTACAGCATGATCCAGAACAACGGGCGCATGAACGGCGGCATCTTCACCATGGATGAAGAAATGTCCGCGGTCATGCCGCCCATGTGGATGCCCTACTTCTCCGTGGCCGACATCGAGGCGTCGGCAGAGCGCGTGAAGGAACTGGGCGGCTCGGTGTTCATCGGCCCACAATCCGCCGGCGAGGTTGGCACGTTCATCCTCTTCACCGACCCGCAGGGCGCGCACTGCTACCTCATCCAGCTCAGCGAGCCTGAAGCCTGGGTCGAGTAGATCATCTCACGCAGGCAAGCGGCCCCGTTGCACAGTGGCGCGGGGTCGTTCTTCTGTGGTGCAGGCTGTGTCCCGCCTGGCGGCTCGCCGTCGGGTTACCTGGGATCGAACGCGCGAGTTGCACTCCAGCAAAAGAGTCAGACATTGAGGCAATTCATGTTCAAGGTAACGAAGTATCCACAAGGCACTTTCTCCTGGGCGGACTGCAGCAGCAGTGACGGCAAGGCCGGCACGCAGTTCTACGCCGCGCTCATGGGCTGGGACGTTATGGACATTCCCACGGCCCCGGACATGAGCTACTCCATGTTCATGCAGGAGGGCTGTGCCGTCGCCGGGCTCAGCGGCATGCCACCAGGCTTTGAGCGGGCGCCGCTGTGGAACAACTATGTGACCGTGGAAAATGTTGAGTCGATGGTGCCGAAGATAGAGGCGGGCGGCGGGAGCATCATCGAGCCGCCGGTCCAAATGGGTGATGAAGGTCACATGCTGGTGCTGCGGGACCCCGGCGGCGCCGAGCTGGCGCTGTGGCAGCCGCTCAACACGATTGGCGCCGGCCTCGTCAACACGCCGGGCGCCCTGTGCTGGAACCAGCTTTACACGCGGGAGCCGGAGGCGGTCAGGGTTTTCTACAGCATGCTGCTGGACTGGGACTTTCAGGAAGACGAGACCGGCAGTTTCATGATCCTGAACAAGGGGCGCATGAACGGCAACATGATCACCATCAGCGAGGACATGAGCGACATGCCGTCCATGTGGCTGCCCTACTTCTCGGTGGCCGACATCGAGGCGGCGGCGGAGCGCGTTAAGGCGCTGGGCGGCGCGGTGCACATGGGGCCGCTCGACGTCGGCGGAGACATCGGCCGCTTCCTGCTCTTCACCGACCCGCAGGGCGCGCACTGCTTCCTGATTCAGCTCAACGCGCCGGAGCCCTGGCTCGGGTAGTCTGCACACAAACAGAGACCCCGCGCCGCCGGGCAGCGGGGTCGTTGTTAACAGCGCCTGGAAGCGCAGGACGGCCCGGCTGAAAACCCGTTTGGCCTGAGCGAACATAGGTACCTTCTTGCGCCTGATTTTCGCAGGCGTCAACATTTCCTGTTAGAATTACCAGCGTGGCCTGGCGCAAGTAACCAGGGGATTCTGCTGTATTGTGATCAATACCAGAGTCTGGCTGCTTGCTGGCGGCCAACGTCCGGGTTGAAAGAGTTTGGGAGGAAAGCGCAGTGGACAAGGATGCATTGAGAAGGGGAATCGTGCCGGGCGTGATAGCCGGTTATCTGTTCCTCGCCTTTATCGGAGCGGGCATGGTGCCCGTTATGGATGCCGAAGGCGCCATGACCGGAATGGAAATGGGCATGGGCATGCTGGACAGTGTCGGCAACATGATTGGCAGCAGCGCGTTGGTCGGCTTCATCCTGCATGTCGTCATCAGCGCGGTGTCTGGCGCCATTTACACCGGCTTCTTCCTCAACTACGTAAAACTGGGCAACGCCCTGGTAAACATCGTGGTCGGCGGCCTGATATATGGCCTCATCGTGTGGATCGTCGTCGGCAACATCATCGCACCGGCCATTTCCGGCGGCGAGGTGCTGCAGCTGTCTATTGGCTCCAGCTTCTTCGGCCACATCATCTTTGGCCACTTACTGGCCTTCATCGTCCTGCGCGACTCGTTGATGAGCGCCGCCAGCGAGTAGCAGGCGTTATTTCAACCTGAGGCGTGACAGCAAGAGCGACACGCTGAACCAGATGTGCGGGGCCGTGATTAACCTTTCACGGCCCCCAGCGTGAAGCCCTGCACCAGCCGGTCGAGGAAGAGGTTGTAGACCAGCCCGACCGGGATGGCGACCAGCAAGGCCGAAGCCAGCAGCGGCTGCCAGAAGAATACATCACCGCGAATCAGCTCGGTCGGCACGCCCGTGCTGAGTGTGCGCGCGTCCGAACGTGAAATGAACACCAGCGCGTAGATGAATTCGTGCAGCGTCAGCGTGAAAGAAAAGACCACAACCGAAATAACGCCCGGCCGCGCCAGCGGCAGCACCACGCGCCAGAAGGCCTCGTAGCGGTTGAAGCCGTCCACCAGCGCCGCCTCCTCCAGCTCGGGCGGGATGGACTTGAAGAAGCCCATCAGCAGCCAGGTACTGAAGGGCACCGTGATGCTCGGATACACCAGAATCAGCGAGAGCAGCGAGTCCTTAAGGCCCAGTTGCACAATGATGCGGAAAAGCGGGATGAAGAGCAGCGTGGGCGGCACGAGATAGACGATGAACATGAGGATGCCCGCCTGCTCACCCCAGCGCCCGGTCAGGCGCGCCAGGGCCCAGGCGGCCGGCAGCGCCAGCGCCAGCGTGACGACCACGACGGCGATGCCGGTCACCACCGAGTTGCGCACGAAGGAGAGGTAGCGCGTGTCGTTGAAAAGGTTGTCGAGGTGCTCCAGCGTGGGCGCATCCTCGTAAGCGAAGGGGCTGGCGCCGCGCTTGTAGAGGTCGGTATCCGTCTGAAAGGTAACGATGCCCATCACGAGGAAGGGCGACACCGCCAGCAGGCAGAAGAACAGCACGACCGTAGTGAAGAGCGTCCCGCGCAGCACGCGTCCCGCCCGGGAGCCGCGCGGCGTGGGTATGTCCAGCGTTGCGCTCGCCATCAGCGGATCTCCGCGCGGCTGGCCGTGCGCAGCAACACGACCGCCACAACCAGCAACACCGGGAAGATGAAGAGTGATATGGCTGCGCCCTGGGCCAGGTTGCCGCCGTCGATGCCGACGAAGAAGGAATACATGGGCAGGGTCAGGGTGTGCGTGATGGGGCCGCCGCGCGTCAGGATGTAGACCACCGTCAGGTCACCAAAGGTGAAGATGAAGCTGAAGAGCAGCGAGATGAGCATGATGGGGAAGATGAGCGGCAGCTTCACCTGAAAGAGGGTGCGGAAGTAGCGCGAGCCATCCACCTGCGCCTGGTCGAGGATGTCGGTGGGGATGGAGGAGAGGCCGGCCATCAGGATGACGGTCGCCAGCGGCGTCATGCGCCAGACGTGCACGAAGATGACCGAGGCCTTGGCCAGCAGCGGTTTGCCGAGCCAGACCAGGTTGTTGGCGGGCCCCCAGACCGTCCCCGGGCCGAGCAGGTCGAGCTGGCGCAGGATGTAATCGATGGGGCTGTACTTGGAATCGAACATCCACAGCCAGCCCACCACGGACAGCGCCAGCGGCGTCGCCCAGGGCAGGATCAGCAGCATGCGCGCGACCCACATGCCGGCGCGCGCGCTGCGGCGGTCCGGCAGGGGCGTCGTCAGCAACAGGGCAAGGATGTTGGCCAGGACGAGGGTGAAGAGCTGGGCGATGGCGGTGAAGAGGAAGGAGTTGAACAGCGCGGCGCGGAAGGCGGGCGAGGCCCACACGTTCCCGAAGTTGCGCAGGCCGACGTAGTTGAAGGAGGCATCGCCAACCGTCGCCGTGCTCACGCTGAAGAGCAGGGACGTGATGAAGGGCAGCCCCACCAGCAGCAGGATATAGAGCGTTGCCGGCAGCAGAAAGACGATGCCCATCAGGCGGTTATCATCCAGCCAGCGGGACATTAGCGCGCTCATCCGGCCGCCTCCTCTGCCAGACGTTCGCCGCTGTGGCGGTCGAAATAGTGCAGCTGGCCGCGCGCCACGCCGAATTCACAGACGCTGTCCACCTGGATTTCGGTGGTCACGTTGCTGGGCAGGCGCGCCACGGTGAGCTGCATTTCGCCACAGTAATCCGGCAGCTGGCCGTAGAGCAGCCGGTCGGAGCCGAGGTTCTCCACGCGCAGGATGCGCCAGGCGAAGGCTCCCAGGCTTCGCCGGAGGGCAGCTCGGTGACGGGCAGCAAATGCTCCGGCCGGAAGCCGCGCTGCACACTCTCCGAAACCAGTTGCAGGTTCATGCCGGGCGAGCCGAGGAAGGTGGCCACGAAGGTGTTCTGCGGCCGGTCGTAGATGGCCTGCGGCTCGCCGATCTGCTGCACGCGCCCGTCGCGCATGACGACGATGCGGTCGCCGAGGCCCATGGCCTCGATCTGGTCATGGGTGACGAAGACCGTGGTGATGCCCAGTTTGCGCTGGAAGCCTTTCAACTCGTCGCGGGCGTAGGCGCGCAGCCTGGCGTCCAGGTTGGAGAGCGGCTCGTCGAGCAGCAGCACCTCCGGCTCGGAGACGATGGCGCGCGCGATGGCCACGCGCTGGCGCTCGCCGCCGCTCAGCTGGCGCGGGCGCCGGTCGAGCAAATGCTCGATCGAGACCATCTGCGCGGCCTGGTGGACGCGCTGCTCGCGTTCCTGGCGGTCCGGGCAGCGGCCCTGGGCCTTGAGCGGGAAGCCGATGTTGCCCGCCACTGACATGTGGGGATAGAGGGCGTAGGACTGGAAGACCATGGCGATGCCGCGCTTGCGCGGGGGCAACAGCGTGACATCGCGTTCGCCGATGCTGATGCGGCCGGCATCCGGCTTCTCCAGCCCGGCGATGGTGCGCATCAGGGTCGTCTTGCCGCAGCCGGAAGGCCCCAGCACGACGAGAAACTCGCCGGATTCGATGGCCAGGTCGACGCCGGCCACGGCCTCCACCTCGCCGAAGCGCTTGACGATGCCCTGAATGTTGACTCTGCTCATGCCGCGCACCTGTGCCAGCCACGTCTCCGCAGCGCATCATCCCGTCACTCGCGCTCAACTCGCCCCTTTGCAGGCGCGCCCGTGATTATAGACGACGCGGCGCCGGCGCGCATGGCTTTGCTGCTGCAGAGCCTGGCTGGCCGTCTGGACAGCAGCAGCGCAAGGGACGGGCCGCCTCCATGCAGAAGCGGCCCGGTTGCTGCTGTGTCGATCGGGGGCGGGCGTTGCGGCCCGTCCCCTGGTGAAGCTGGTTTTGCTGCGCGTCCGTTAGCCCTCGCCACCGCTGACGAGACCCTTGGCGCGCCAATCCTCGTAAATCGCCTCGGCGCGGGCATGGGCTTCAGCGACGGCTTCCTCAGCCGTCTTCTCGCCCAGCGCCACGCTAGCGACCATGTTGACGACAACGTTCTCGCCGAAGACCTGCATGACGGCCGGGTTCGCCGTGCCAGGATAGCCGATGTAGACCGACCAGTCATTGACGGTCTTCAGCACGTCAAGCTTGTTCGCCGGGTTGGAGCCGAAGGGATCTTCATCCAGCCAGCCGTCCAGCTCCGGCACCGTGCTCGCGTAGCAAGGGAAGTTGTAGAGCTCGGAGTTGTAGACGGCGTCGCTGTAGTTGGCCGTGTGGTCCAGGATGAACTGCTTGGCGGCTTCCAGCTCGGCGCCCTCAACGTATTTGGGGATGACGTAAATCTGCCAGACGTGGCTGCTGGCGAAGGCGCCGACCGGCCCCTCCAGCGCAGGCACGAACTGGATGTCCTGGGCAGCCTCGGGGTCGATCTTCTGCAGGCTGCGGAAAGCAGAGATGGAGTTGAGGATATAGCTCAGCTCACCGGCGATGAGGCCCTGGTTGTTGGAAGAGGGCGTCCAGCCGAAGACCTCCTCGGTCATCGTGTCGTTTTGCAGTTGCGCATAGAACTTGACCGCCTCGATGGTCTCGGGCGAGTTGAGCACGACGTTTTCATTCTCGTCCTGTACGCTGCCGCCCCAGGCCCAGATGGCGGCGCGGGTGGCCATGCGGCTGTCCAGCTCGGGGCTCAGGCCGAGGCCGAGCGGCACACCCAGGTTGTCCATGATGTACTTGCCGCCGTCATAGAGCTCCTGCCAGGTGGAGGGGCCGTCCGGCAGACCGGCCTCGGCCCACAGGCTGGCCTGGTAGTCACCGGGATCCGGAATGTAGCCATGGGTGAAGCCGTAGAAGGTGTCGTTGATAGGCAGGTAGCTGGTCGCCAGGCAATTGGAGGTGCGCTCGCCGTGCGCCGCTTCGGCCGCTGCATTGATGTCGTTGAGCGGGTGCAGGCCTTCCATAAAGGCTGCCGGCGGGAAGGCCATCTCGATGATGGTGTGGCCATCGCCGGCATCGATTGCGGCAGAGAGGGCGGCCGGCAACTCGCCCACAGAGACGTGGTCGACGGTCACGTTAATGTCGTTGGCCACGCCCCAATCCACCGCGTAGGTGTCAAACCATTCGTCATAGCGGGGCACAAAGTGGCTCCACTGCAACAGCGAAATACTCATTTCGTCCTGGGCCAGCGCCGCCGGTGCGAGGACGAGCACGCTCGCCAGTAGCAGAAAAACAAGCTTGCGAAACATAAGAATCCTCCTGTTTGATCGCACGTTTATGCATCCTGGAGCGGGCGCACAGCAACCCGACCCCTGTCCCGTCGCTCACGACGGGAGCCCTTCCCGTAACAGTATAGCCCACAGGCGGCGATTACGCATGTTCCTGATCTTGTCTGCGCGCCATATGCGCAAGGTCATGCCTGGCGTTCCGCCTTTGGCATTGGATACCCAGCTTCCCTCGCCGGCAGCGAGACTTCCGCCCCGGGCGCGGAAGCCCTGCCTTCCTGCCAACGCGGCTCAGGCTGCCCGCGGGGTGACGACCGCTGCCGCCTCGCTCGCGTGGGCGTGGCGAATGAGCAGCTCCTGGCCAGGGATGAGCCAGTGGCCGCCGGCGACCAGGCGGTTGCGCTCAACGAGATCCTGCGGCGCGAAGCCATAGGCGATGGCGATGGCATGGAGGGTGTCGCCTTCGCGCACGACATGGACGAGGGAGCCGTCGGCGCGTGGGGCCTGGCGGGCGACGAAGGGGGCCAGCCAGGCGGTGGGCATTGGCGGCAGGGGCGGCCCCGGGGGACAGGGCAGGCCGCTGTAGGTATCGACGGTGCTGATGACGGGCCCGTTGAGATGGCGTTCCATCTGGACGTGATGGACCTTGCCCTCGGGGTTGGGGCCCATGGAGACGGTGACGTTGCGGTTGCGGTGGACGCGGACGGCGACGCGGCCGTCGGCGGAACAGGTGACCAGTCCCGCGGGCGTCACGGCGTCCACCCAGAGCTGCATCACTTCCAGGATGAAGAAGCCCTCGCTGTCGGGGGTGACGCCCCAGACCTGGATGGTGGAGCCGGGCTCTCTCATGACGCGGCAGATGAGGCCGATGGCGCCCAGCCGCTGGAAACAGTTGTGGGAGGAGCCGCGCTCTGAGGTCCCGTCTGCCCCCCGCCCAGACCCTCCCGATGCAGTCGGCACCACGCCGACGACGGGCGGGTCAGCGCAGCTGCCGCGATTGTCATTCACGGTGGCGCCAGATGCCGTCAGGAAATCGGGAGCCTGGTTGTTCTCGGAGATGATGCAGTCCTCCAGGTTCAGCGTGGCGCTGTTGCGCACCCTGAGCATGGCGTCGCCGCCGCTGTTGTTGCGAAAAATGACGTCGCGAAAGGTCGTCTCGCTGGCGTGATAGAGGTTGGAGGCGTGATACAAACTGCTATAGCTGGGCGAGCTGTTGTCCTCGAAGAGCGTGTTGCTGAAGCTGTTCACGCCGCCAAAGTTGATCAGACTGATCCGCTCGGTGTTTCTCAATTCCGAGCGCGTCACCGTCAGCGCGCCATCGACACTCAACAGGCGAACCCGCTCCATCACGAGGTTGTCGATGCTGAGGCTGCTGCCGCCGCCGACCGCGAGGCTGCTGTGCCGCGTCGCGGAGCTGGCGAGGCGATGGCCGTTGCCGATGATGCTCACTGTGACGCCTTCCGATATGTGATAGTTGCCGACTCCCTCGCAATCCGCGATCAGCGTCCAGGTCACGTCCTCGTCGACCAGCGCGCTGGCGGGCATGCCGCAGGCCAGCAGCGCCGGCGCGGGCAGGACCGCCTGGTCGCCGTTGCCGATCGTGCCGCTGCAGGGCCCGGTGTTGCTGTCGTTCCAGGTGCCCGCGCCGCTCCAAACGCCGCTGTGAATCACGTTGTAGGCCGGGGTGCCGGAAAAGCTAAGGCAGCCGTTGGTCGTCAGCGTGCCGCCCGAATGCACCACCACGCCGTTGTAGCCGGTATCGCGAAACACCACATTGTTCAGGGTGGCGCTTGAGCCGGCGGGAACATTCAGGGCGCCGTTCGCGCCGAAGCCAATGCCGGTGCTGAGGATGCCCAAAAACAGGACATCACTCAGCGTCGCCGTTATGCCTTTCACAAAAATGCCGGTGTGGCCGCGCGTAAAGGTCACCTGCTGCGCGTTCAGCGTGCCCTCCACCGTCAACACCGTGGGGCGTTGTTTGAATTGTGAGTCAATGGTGACGTTGTTCAGATTGATCGTATGTTTGACAGTATTTTGTTGGACAGTCCCAGCAAAGAGGAAGGCCCAAGTTCCATCGCCCAGCCTGATTGTGTGCCCCTCGCCGTTGATGGTCACCGTGTAGCCGGGATCTCCGGCGGGAGGACTGGACAACAAGAGTTCGCCCGTCTGCTCGCAGTCGGCGGTCAGCGTCCAAATCACGCTGGCACGAATGACGCCCGCGGCGGGCAGGCCGCAGTCGGCGGGCGGCGGGTTCATCTGGGCGCTGGCCGGGGCGACGACGAACAACAGGCAACTGAACAGCAGAGCGAGGGCCGGTTTGCCACAGCGCATGGCGAGGGCCAGACTTCCACTTTCCCGTCAGTATGACAGGTTGTTCCCCGTGATGCCAACGGCATGGATTCCAGGGCAGGCCGCCTGTGCGGGCGCCGCCCTGTCCCGTTCAGAAGAAGCGCTTCGCCAGGCCCAGCGCGCCCTGCTTCCAGGGGACGCGATGCGTCACGCCCGAGGCTGACGCGAAGCGAGACAGGTTGGCCACGTACCAGTCGTAGTTGCGGATCAGGGACTCTTGGTTGGAATAGCGCGGCTGCCAACCCAGCGCGTCCCGCGCCTTTTCGATGGAGACGAAGGAATCGCGTACTGCCGTCTCGTAAACCCAGGGGTAGAGCGGCGACAGGCCCAGGCGGTCCAGCGCGCGCAGCGCCCAGAGCGCCGGCGCAACCGGCATTGGCAGCACGCGTTTGCCGAAGCCGGCGTGATCCAGCACCGCCTGGAAGTCCTCGCGGAAGGTGCCAAAGCGGGCCGCGCCGATGTTGAAGGTCGTGTTGACGCGCTCCTGCGCCAGGGTCGTGCAGAGCCAGATGGCCTCGCACAAATCTTCCACGTCCAGATACTGGTAAAGGTTGTCGCCGCGGCCGGGGATGGGGAAGTGGCGACCGTCGCGCGCCCAGTCGTAGAGCAGGGCGAAGACACCGAGGCGTTCCGGGCCGATGAAGGACTTGGGACGCAGCACGGTCAGGCAGAGGCCATTCTGGCGCGCCTGCAGGCAGAACTGCTCGGCCTCGATCTTGGCCTCGCCGTAGGGGCCCACGCCCACGAGCGGGTCCTCCTCCGACAGCGGGTGGTGCTCCGGCACGCCGTAGACGGCCGTGGAGGAGATGTGGATGAGGCGTTTGACGCCGGCGGCGCGCGCAGCCCCGATGACGTTGCGCGTGCCATCCACCTCGGTCGAGAAGATGTCGGCGCGGCTGTAGAGCGGCAGGGCGGCGGCGCTGTGCACGACGACGTCGACGTCGCGCATGGCCGCGTCCACCGTCGCGCGCTCGCGGATGTCGCCGCGCAGGGCGCGTACCTGATCGCGCTCGGGATAGTCGAAGTCCAGCAGATCGAGCGTAGTGACGCGTTCGCCGCGCGCCAGCAGCAGGCGCACGAGGTTGATGCCCAGAAAGCCCGCGCCGCCCGTGATCAGCCAGGAGCGATTCGCCACACACGCCTCCGTCGCTTGCCGGACTGGCGCGCGCATTGTAGCACAGGGGCGCCCGCAGATTGCCGCTTGACTCGCTGCGGCACTTGTGTGTATGATGGCGTGCAGGCAGGAGTAGCTGCTCGTATCCCCGGCACCTTCCGACACTTTCACCGGCCACACGACATCCCGCATGAACCCGGATTTACGGGCCTGCCCCCCGTACCCCCTACCCGAAACATGTGCCAGGCCACACACATGGCCGCGGCGCACTCCAGGACAGGATGCCCCATGGATATCGCACAACTTGACATGAAGAACCTTGAGGATCTGCGCACGATCGCGCGCGACTCCGACATCAACGGCTTCAGCCGTCTCAAGAAACCGGATCTGATCCTTTCGCTGCTGCGCCACGATGCCGAAAAGCGCGGCCACCGGCTACGCGGCGGCGTGCTCGACATCGTCAGCGACGGCATCAATTTCTTGCGGGCGGAGAAGTATCTGCCTGGCCCCAACGACGTCTACGTCAGCCAGACGCAGATTCGTCGCTTCAGCCTGCGCACCGGCGACATGGTCATCGGCCAGGTGCGTTCGCCGCGCGATAACGAAAAGTATCACAGCCTGGTGCGCGTCGAGGCCGTCAACGGCATGAATCCGGAGAAGGCCCGCAACCGCGCCACCTTCGAGCATCTCACGCCGATTTTCCCCGAGGTGCGCTTCAATCTCGAGACCAACCCGCGCATCCTCTCCACGCGCCTGCTCAACCTGATCGCACCCATCGGCCGCGGCCAGCGCGGGCTGATCGTCTCGCCGCCCAAGGCCGGCAAGACCACCGTGCTCAAGGAAGTGGCCAACGCCATCAGCCACAACTATCCCGACGTGCACCTGATGATCGTGCTCATCGGCGAGCGGCCGGAAGAGGTCACGGACATGGATCGCTCGGTGGACGCCGAGGTCATTGCCTCCACCTTTGACGACCCGGTGCAGCACCACGTCAAGGTGGCCGAGATGGCGCTCGCGCGGGCCCGCCGCCTCGTCGAGAGCAAGCGCCACGTGGTCATCCTGCTGGACAGCATCACCCGCCTGGCGCGCGCCTACAACCTCGTCGTGCCCTCCAGCGGCCGCACGCTTTCCGGCGGCATCGACCCCTCGGCCGTGCACCCGCCCAAGCGCATTTTCGGCGCCGCGCGCAACGTCGAGGAAGGCGGCAGCCTGACCATCGTCGCCACCTGCCTCGTCAACACCGGCAGCAAGATGGACGACGTTATCTACGAGGAGTTCAAGGGCACGGGCAACATGGAGCTGCACCTCAGCCGCAAGCTGCAGGAGCGCCGCATCTTCCCCGCCTTTGATATCGGACAGTCTTCCACGCGCCGCGAGGAGATGCTGCTCGGGCCGGACCTGATCCAGCGGGTCTACACCCTGCGCCGCATGATTTCGCACCTCGCCGACGACGACAACGGCTCTTACATCGGCGCCTACGAGCAACTGCTGACCCAATTCCGCCGCAGCGACAGCAACGAGGAGTTCCTAGATTCGCTGCCCGGCTCAAGCCCCTCGGTCAACAACCACCGCAACCGTCGCTTTGCCTGAGCGCCTGATCAGAGTCTGATCCCGAAGCGTTCCCGCAAGAGCCGCTGGAATTCCGCTTCATCGGCCAGATCCTGTTCCTGGCGGTGACCATTTTCTGTCACGATCAGGCGCCGGTCGCCCAGGGTGATCCGCCCTGTCGCGGTGGCCAGCGAGCAGACGCGCTGCTGCGTGAAGTGAGAATCCGGCGAGCTCTGGTGATGCTCGCAGCCCGGCGTGAAGTCCGCCAGCCGGCGCGGCTGTAGCCGAAAGCGATACTCATCCTGCCAGTCACCCTGCGCCGTGCGGCGGGAATGGACGCCCTCGCAGCCGTCGTGCTGTACGCGCCAGACGCCTTCATCGCGCTCCTGCGGCCCCGGCTCGTCGAATTGCAGCGGCTCGCGGAAGCCCTCGCCAAAGCCCACATCCACCAGCCAGCGCTGCTGCAGCGTGACCAGCAGCGTGAGGTGGTCCCAGGGCAGGCCAGCCTGCCAGGTCTTCGCGCCCACACGCGCCTGCAGCAGGGCCACCGGGAAGCCGAGTTCGCGTAGCACTGCCGCGAAGAGGCCGTTCTGCTCGTAGCAGAAGCCGCCGCGGCGCCGCGTCACGATCTTCCTGAAGAGGCGCGCCTCGTCCAGCACGATCGGGCGTTGCAGGTGGATGTCGAGGTTCTCGAAGGGCACGGCCAGCAGATGCGCGCAGTGCAGGCGGCGCAGGGTCGCCGCGTTCAGCGGCAGGGCGCCGCTCACGCCAATGCGCTCACAGTAGGCTGCGACGTCGATGCCCATGCCGGCTCCCTGTGTGCCCTGAGTCGCAATATGAATTATGGCACAACAGTGCAGCGTATGCTGCGGGCCCTCACCCCATGTACGCGAAAGCAGGCTTCGCGCCCTCAGGGAGAGGGATATAGGGTGAGGGCGTAATTGGCTGGGGGGTGAGGGCTGGTGAGGCCTCCCTGCCACGGGGGCCGGCTCTCTGCTATACTGGCCGCCGTGACAAGCAGGGAGCAGCAGGGAAACACATGGCGATTGATGTCAACCAGCTTCGCAAGGGCACCACGTTCGTGGAGGACGGTGAGCTTTACCGCGTCGTCAACTATTCGCACAACAAGACCGGGCGCGGCGGAGCCACCATTCGCGTGCTGGTGCGCAACCTGCGCAACGGCTCCCAGGTTGAGCGCACCTACAACTCGGGCCGCCGCGTTGATGACATTCGCGTGGAGGCCTTCGAGGTCGAGTATCTCTTCGATGATGGCGAGTTCCTGACCTTCATGGACACGCAAACCTGGGAACAGCCGCAGATGAGCCGCAATGTCTTCGGCGACGACCTGAGCTATCTCAAGGCCAATCTGCCGGTCAAGTTGCTCAAGTACGGCGAGGAAATCATCGATTACGAGCTGCCCGGCACCGTGGACGTCGAGGTCACGGAAAGCGAGTTCGCCATCGCCGGCGACACCGCCAACAACCCCACCAAGCTCGTCACGGTCGAAACCGGGCTGGACGTGCGCGTGCCGCTCTTCGTCAACGTGGGCGATACCATTCGCGTCAAGACGGGCGACGGCAGCTACGTCACGCGCGTCTGACACCCAGGTGCTCGCCGCCGTTGACGCGAATCACTTCGCCGCTGATATAGTCCGCGCCCGCCAGAAAAGTGACCGCCTGCGCCACGTCCGCCGCTGAACCGCCGCGGCCCAGGGGAGTCGCCGCGGTTACTGCCCGCCAGCGTTGCGCGCTCATGTCCGCCGCGGGCAGGACCGGCCCCGGCAGCACGGCGTTGACGCGAATCTCCGGCGCCAGCTCCAGCGCACTGACCTGCGTCAGGGCCCACAACGCGGCCTTGCTCACGCCGTGGTGTGCGTAAGCCTGCCAGGGCCCGTCCACGCCACGGTCGAGCAGGTTGATGATGACGCCGCCCGGCGGCAGTTGAGCGCGCATCAGGCGGGCCGCGGCCTGGGTACACAGAAAGGGTGCGCGCAGGTTGACGGCCATGGTCTGCTCCCAGTCCGCCAGTGACACCTCCAGCAGGCGACGCCGCTGAAAGAGGGCGGCGCTGTTCACCAGGATGTCCAGGCGGTCGAAGTGCTGGCCCAGCCCTGCGAAGAGCTGCTCAACGCCCGCGGGCGCGCCGAGGTCGGCCTGCTGCGCCCGGGCCTGCACGCCCTGGGCGCGGATGGTGGCCAGCGTCTCGTTGACGCTTGTGTCGTCGGAGCTGTGGTAATGGACGAGGATGTGGGCGCCGCTGGCCGCCAGTTCCAGCGCGATGGCCTGGCCGACGCGTTTCGCGCCGCCGGTGACCAGCGCGACCTGGCCGGCCAGCGCCGGCGTCATTCGTAGAGGACGGGCGGCGCCGACAGCAGGTAGAGCATGGCCGCCAGCGCAATCAGCAGCGGCACAATCAGCACCCAGGTGAAGAGGCGGCTGTCGGTCTTCAGGTGCATGTAGTACATGACCACCAGTGTCGCCTTGATGACGGCGAAGGCCAGCAGCAGCGGGATGAGCAGCACGCCTTCCGGCAGGCCGCCGATGGTGATTTCAAGCACTGTCGCCACGGCCAGCAGGATGAAGACGACCGTGTAGAGGCCACCGGTTATCGTGATCTCGCGCCCCAGCACCACGGTGGTGTCGCTGAGGAAGGCGTCGTGCGCACCATGTGCCTCGTGCTGTTCGTCAGTCATGGGCAGCCGTCCTCAGACGAGATAAATCAGGGTGAACAGGAAGATCCAGACGACATCGACGAAGTGCCAGTAGAGGCCGAAGATCTCGATGCCGAGGTAGTTACGCGCGTTGAAGACGCCCTTGCGCGCCTTGCGCACGATCATCAGCGCCCAGAGCACGCCTACGATCACGTGCGCGCCGTGGAAGGCCGTCGGCGCGTAGAAGCGCATGCCGTATTCGTTGCCGAGGTGGATGCCGGCGTGGCCCAGCTCGGTGTATTCCACGCCCTGCAGGCCCACGAAAATCGCGCCCAGCAGGGCCGTCAGCCCGATCCAGCGCACGACGCCGCCGGAGTTGTTCTTCTGCGCCTCGCGCAGGCCCAGCACCATGGCCCAGCTACTGGCCAGCAGCAGGAAGGTGTTGATGCTCACCAGCGTCAGGCCCAGTTCCTCCTGCACGTGCTGTACCGACTCCGCGTTGTTAAAGCGGAACACGACGTAGACGGCGATCAGGGTGCCGAAGATGACCACTTCCGAGGCCAGGTAGAGCCACATCGCCAGCTTGGCGTTGCTGATGGTCTCCGCCGAGGGCGCGACCGGCCCGTGTTCCAGCGTCGCCTCACTCATGGCAATTCTCACTCATTGTGGCAGGGTCCTCGCTTATTGCATCGCGTTCGGCATGCGCCGCAGCTGTAGCGCGGCCCAGCCGGCGCCGCGGCCCAGCCAGTCCTTGAGGAACTGCGGGCGCATGACCAGCGCGGGGATCATCAGGGCGTTGCCGGCGGAGATGCCGAAGAGCAGCGGCGGCGCGAAGGGCAGCACCAGGCCGATCAGCACGAAGTAAAAGAGCGGCAGCAAAATGCCCGCTGCCAGGCTGTACCACAGGCTGCTGCGCATCCCCGTCGCGGCCAGCGCCAGCAGCAGAATCAGGTTGAAAATGGCGGCCGTTGTCGGCGCGAACTGGCTCAGCACCAGCCAGATGACGGCAAAATCGATGACGTTCAGCGTCAGGCCGACCGCCGTCAGGATCACCAGCGCGCGGATCACCCAGGCCCAGTGCGTCTGCCGCGCCACGACCCGGATGAGCAGGCCCAGCAGCAGCAAGCTCCAGGTAAAGAAGGCGGCGGCGCCCAGGAAGAAGGAGAGCGTCACGAATTCGTTGGTGACGGGCGTGCCTGCCAGGCGATCCAGCAGGGCGAAGACGGCCACCACGAAGGCCACAATGACGCCCTGGCGCAGCAGCGCCTGGTTGCCGTCGATCGTCGCGGCGGAGAGCGGTTCCTGTTGCAGCGGCGTGTGCTCTACCACGCTGGTGGTCTTGACGCCGCGGTCCAGCACGTGCATGAGGAGGCCAATCGCGCCGGCCGCCACGGCCAGCGAGAGGAACATGAAGATGGTGAAGAGCACCAGCAGCGTCAGCTGGGTCATTTCGAAGCTCAGCGCACCCAGTTCCAGCTGCACCACGCCGATGGCGGCGAAGTCTGCCAGCGGGTCGCCGGAAATACGCAGGCCGGGCCCGTCCGGCAGCAGCGCGAAGAAGGCGATGACGAGCAGCAGCAGCACCAGCAGCGAGCTCAGCCGCCAGAGCCAGCCGCCGAGCAGCTTGCCCGGCTCTGCATCGGCCTCGTCTGTCGCAGCTGCGTGGGCGTGGTCTTCCTCATCCCCGGCCGGCTCGTGCGCGTGCAGGTTCATCTGCGGGTCGAAGGCGCCCATGCCGTAGATGAAGCCGACAGCCGCCAGCGCCGTGCCGAAGACGATGCCCAGTTGCGGATCCATGTAGGGCTGCAGACTCTGCAGGTAGCGGACGACCACGAGGAGGCCCATGCCGGCCAGAAAGCCGAGGATGCCCATTGGCAGCGCGCGGCCTGGTCCAGGTTGCATTCATTCCTCCTTCAGCGGCGCAGCCGGCCTGCTGTTCAGATCAGGTACAGCACCGGGTAGAACAGCAGCCACGCGACCACGACGAAATACCACAAGCTGGCCGCGCCTTCGGCGGGCCACAAATTGTGCGCGGATACCCGGCCGGCGCGTACGCCCCGCGCAATCATACTCATAAACAGGCCGATTGCCAGCGCATGCAGCAGGTGAAAGCCCGTCATCATGCGGAACACGTCGCTGTAGATGCCCGTGGCCGGGATGCGCAGCCACTCGTAGCCAATGACCAGCACGAAGAGCGCGCCGAGGCCCAGCGCTGCGCGCCACTGCCGCTCGAAGCTGGCGCGCGCCCGGGCCGCCAGCGCGCGCGTCGCGCCGCGCGCCAGACAGGCGCTGAGCAGCAGCCCCAGCGTCACCAGGCCCGGCAGCAGGGCGGAGGGCGCGGCCACGCCCGGCGGCGGCCAGCTGGCATGGTTGCCGCGCAGCTGCCAGTTGACGATGACGAGGCAGACGAAGACCAGAATCCAGGAAATCTGGAAGATAGTCAGCCCGGTGCGCCGGTTGCGCTGTTGCAACAGCTCCGCGGGCGTCAGCGGCTCCTGCGACATGTCCGCCACGTCAGGTCCCGGCGGACTCCACCGCGCGCGCTGCTTCCGGCGCCGGGAAGCGGCGGTCGACCGCGTCGAGGTAGGCCTGGCCCTCTTCAGTGCCGTAGCCGTAGGGGTCATCGAAGGGCACGGGGTCGCCACGGAAGTTCCAGGGCGGCGGCGGCGAGGTGGTGGCCCACTCCAGCGTCAGGGCGCGCCAGGGGTTGCCGCCGACGCGCTCGCCGTTGTGCAGGCTGCGCAGGATGTTGTAGATGAGCACCAGCGACGAGATACCCAGCAAGAAGGCGGCGAGGCTGATGAGGCGGTTGATGTCCGTGAAGGCCGGGTCAAACATGGCCACGCGGCGCGGCAGGCCGCGGGCGCCGGCGATGTGCTGCGGCACGAAGGTGAAAAAGGTGCCGATATAGGTCGTGACGAAATGCAGCTGCCCCAGGCGCTCGTTCAGGCGGCGTCCGGTCACCTTGGGGAACCAGTGATAGATACCGGCGAAGATGAGGAAGACGCTGCCGCCGAAAAGCACGAAGTGGAAGTGGCCGACGACGAAGTAGGTATCGTGCAGGTGGATGTCCACCGGCACCGAGGCCAGCATCACGCCGCCGATGCCGCCGAAGACGAAGAGCGTGATGAAGCCCAGCGCGAAGAGCATGGCCGAGGTGAAGCGCAGCTTGCCGCCCCAGATCGTTCCCAGCCAGCTGAAAATCTTGATGCCGGTCGGCACGGCGATGATCATCGAGGTGATCATGAAGGGGATGCGCAGCGCCGGCTGCAGGCTGGTGAACATGTGATGCGCCCAGACCGTGAAGCCCACCAGCGCGATCGACATGCTTGAGAGCGCGATGGCGCGGTAGCCGAAGATGGGCTTGCGCGCGTGCACCGACAGCACCTCGGAGACCATGCCGAAGCCTGGCAGAATCATGATGTAGACGGCCGGGTGACTGTAGAACCAGAAGACGTTCTGCCAGAGCAGTACGTCGCCGCCGCTGCCGGGGTCGAAGAAGCTGGTGCCCGCCACGCGGTCGAGGATCAGCAGGGTCAGGCCGCCGGTGAGGAAGGGCGTGGCCAGCACCTGGATGATGGCCGTGGCCATCACCGCCCACACGAAGAGCGGCATCTTCCAGTAGGTCATGCCGGCCGGGCGCATGTTGCGGATGGTGACGATGAAGTTGATGGCGCCCAGAATCGAGGAGATACCCAGCAAATGCAGCGACATGGCCCACATGGTCTGCCCGTCGGCGCTGAAGAGCGTGCTCAATGGCGGGTAGGAGGTCCAGCCGGCCTCGGCCGGGCCCACCAGCCAGCCGGCGATCATCAACACGCCCGCCGGCGGAATCAGCCAGAAGGCGAAGGCGTTCAGCCAGGGGAAAGCCATGTCCTTGGCGCCCAGCATCAGGGGCGCCAGGTAATTGCCGAAACCAGCCATCATCGGGATGATCCAGAGGAAGATCATCACCGAGCCGTGCATCGTCATCAGCGCGTTGTACTGCGTGCCGTCCGCCATCAAATCCAGGGCGGGCGTCAGCAGCTCCCAGCGGACGAGCATGGCCATGGTGCCGCCCGCGACAAAGAAGAAGAGCGACGAGGCCATGTACTGCAGGCCGATAACCTTGTGATCCAGCGACCAGCGCAGCAGGTCGCCGAGGCGGATGGCAGGGCCTTCAGTGTCCGCGTACCGAGGCCGGGAGTGGCCGTAATCGTGGCCATGGCTTACCCCTGTTCCATTTCTTCCATCATTTCGGGCAGGACGTCGACGTCGCAGGCGGAGTCGCCGCTGGCCGTCAGGGTGCAGAGGTAGGCCACAATCGCCAGACCTTCGTTCAGCGGCATGTAGTTGGGCTCCTCAACATTCTGGTACTGGTGCTGCGGCATCAGGTTAGCGTAGCCTGGCACGAGGAACTCGCCGGGGTAGTAGAGGGAGCGCAGCAGATAGCGCTCGGTCTCCATGCCCGGCACGCGCGACCTGGCGCGGTCGGCCACGCCGGCCAGGTTCGGCGCGACGATGGCATCCCAGCCCAGAGGCTCAAGCGTATGGCAGCCGGCGCAGGCATAGAGGCCCGCGATACCGCCGCTGGTCATCAGCAACTCACCGCCCTCGGCCGGATCGTCCGGCGGGTTGAGGATGCGGTAGGACTCTTCATCGAACCAGGCGAGGAAGCTCTCCTCGTCCTCGTGCACCATGATGGTGGAGCGCATGTCGCCGTGGCCGCTGCCACAGAGCTCTGCGCAGACCACCGGAAATTCGCCGGCCAGCACCGGCGTGAAACGCGCCTCGGCGCGGCGCCCGGCCAGCAGGTCCTGTTTAATGCGCATGGAGGGCACCCAGAAGGAGTGGTTCACGTCGGCCGTTTGCAGGCTCAGCACAACAGGCTGGCCGACCCAGGTGTGCAGCACGGGCGAATTAACCGACTGCTGCTCGCCCGGAATGTCATAGGAGAAGGACCAGAGGAAGCGCGCGCCGCGCGTCTGCACCAGTTGTTCGTTGTCCCTGGCGCTGGTGATGTTGACCCACACCTGGAAGCTGATGATGCTCAAAATTACAACTGTGATCGCCGGAATGAGGGTCCAGATGAATTCCAGCGTGCTGTTGCCGTGTATGGATGGGCCGTCGCTGTTGTCGCCCGGGCGGGCGCGGAAGCGAATCACAGAGTAGACGACCGCGCCCTGCACCAGCAGCCAGATGGCGCCGCCCAGGGCCAGCAAGATCTTGATAAGTTCGTCGACCTGGGCCGCCTCGGCCGAGGCCTGGGGCGGCAGCACCAGCGGCGTTGCCTCCGCGATGATCAGGCCGCCCACCACCAGCAACACGAAGGCGACCACAATCCAGGTCACCGTCATGAGGCTGTTGGAGGAACTGGAAGGATTCATGCTGCGGTCTCTCCGGGGTGGTGCTCCCTGTGTGCTCGGGCGGGCGCCCGCCGCCATGATGGCGGATTGTTCTATATTACACAAGTTTGGCCATGCGTAAAGTGGAGACCGCCCCTCTTTTACCGCATCCGGCCAGCCGCTTCAATGCGCTTTTGTAAAGCGTTGCAGCAGATCCGCTTCCACCTGTGCCAGCGCCTGTGTCACCTGCACCAGCTGCACAGTGCCATCCGCGACCGGCAGCAGGCCCTCGTAATGTTCCTCGACGCGCAGGAAGAAGCTGCCCTCTATCGGGTAGGCGACATTTTCGCGCGCGCCGAAGAGCAGGGCGTGCAGGCAGCCGAGCAGGGAGCCGGCCTGCGAGCCGACCATGATGCCCTTGCCCTGCGCCAGGGCGGCCGCTTCCATCGCCAGCGCCTCGCTAAAGCCGTTGCGCGCCGTCTTGAGGTTGAGGATGTCGAAGCTGTTCTGCGCCAGCTCGCGTTCCAGCTCCGGCAGGGTGAAGGCCGAGTCGTCGGCGATCAGCGGCAGCGGGCTCTGCGCGCGCAGGGCGGCCCGCTCGCGCAGCTGCGTGACCGGCAGCGGCTCTTCGCACCAGCGCAGCTGCAGATCTGCCAGTTGCTCCAGACGCGACTGTGCGTTCTGCGCAGTGAAACACTCGTTGGCGTCCGCGTAGAGCGTTACCCCGTCGCCCACCATCTCGCGCAGGGCGCGCAGAGTCTCCAGGTCGCGCTCAAAGTCCGCGCCCACCTTCACCTTCAGCACGCGCAGGCCGGCCGCCACGGCATCCTGGGCCTCCTGCAACACGGCGTCGCGCGTGCCGCTGCTGACGATGCTGCTCAGCCGCTGTGTTGGGCGCGCCGCGTCGATCAGCTGCGCCAGCGGCAGGCCGCGCGACTGCGCGAGGGCGCTGTGCAGGGCCATGTCCAGGGCGCCGCGGGCCGTGTGGTTGTTGCGGATGGCCGTCAGTTCCCGCTGCAGGCGGGCCAGGTCAGAGCGCTCGCGCACATGCTGGCCGAGCAGGCGCGGCGCCAACTCCTCTTTGATGATGGCGCAGATTGAGGCCGCCGTCTCGCCATAGATGCCCGGTCGCGGCGGCGCCTCGGCAATGCCGCGCGCGCCGTCGGCCAGTTCGACGAAGACCAGCACGTGCACGGGCTGCTCCAGCCGCTGGCCGCGGCCCCAGTGCAGCGCGCGCTTCAGGCGCAGGGGCCAGCGTTGCACCTGAATGCTGCGTATGGTGGTCATGGCGCCTCCTGCGCGAAGAGAAATTCGCCTGCCGCGCGGGCCGCGGCAGCCGGCGTGAGCGCGTCCATGCGCAGGCAGCGATAGCCCGCCGCCGCGCCGCCGAAGGGCGCGTCGCCATAGTTACGCGCTTCGGCGCCGGCGATGACCAGGGCGCGCGCGCTGATGCGGCCCTCTGCCAGAAGCGCGGCGGCGCGTTCCCGCTGCGCGATGGGCAGGTACGCCAGGTCGGGCGCGCCCGTCGCCAGCGCGTCGAAGGCTTCGTCGCGCCCGCTCAGGCGTTGCAGCCGGGTGAGCGGATCGAGCCACAGCTCCACGATGCGCCAGCGCGGGAAACGTTGCAGCGCCGCTTCAATCTCGCGCGCGCCGCGCAGCCCTTCACTGAGCAGCGGGGTCTGCCCGTCATGCCGGTAGCGCAGCCAGCTGAAGGCCGCTGCCGAACCGCCGCTGCAGATTTCCCGGGCGAAGTAGCGCGTCCAGCGAAAGCGGGCGGCGCGGTCGCGCACGGGGGCAGTGGCCTGGCCGCTGTGCACTTGCGCCGCGGGGATGATGACCAGGTCGGCCAGATCGCGGCGCGAGGGCAGGTCGTCGCGGTACTGCCAGCGTCCGGCCTGCTGCAACGCGACCAGCGTGGTCGACTTGCCGCTGCCCGTCAGCCCGCAGACCATGCGCAGCGGCAGGGCGCCCAATGGCTGATAGCCCGCCGTCGGCTGCAGGCGCACTTGCGGCCAGCGTTCGCACAGACGCGCGCTCAGTCCGGCGTCCAGGCGCGGCCAGACCTGTTCGAGATAGAAGGCCTGGGCCGCGTCCGCGTCCATCATGGATTACGCGGGCAGCGGCGGCCGCCGCGTATGCCAGTCGGTGGCCTGTTCGTAGGCGTGGCCGACGCGCAGGGCCAGCGCCTCGCCGAGGGCCGGCGCGATCAGCTGCAGGCCGATGGGCAGGCCGCCATCGTCGAAGCCGCAGGGCAGGTTGAGGCCGACCACGCCGGCGAGGCTGGGCGGCAGGGTGAAGATGTCCTGCAGGTACATTTGCAGCGGGTCGTCGCTGTTCTCGCCAATTTTGAAGGCGGTCGTCGGCGTGGTCGGCGCAGCGATGAGGTCGACCTCGGCGAAGGCCTCGTCGAAATCGCGTTTGATCAGCGTACGCACCACCTGCGCCTTGCCGTACCAGGCGTCGTAGTAGCCGGCAGAGAGCACGTAGGTGCCGATCATGATGCGCCGTTTCACTTCCGCGCCGAAGCCCTCGCCGCGCGTGGCGCGCCAGGTGGGCCACATGCCATTGCGCTCCGCTCGCTGGCCGAAGCGCACGCCATCGTAGCGCGCGAGGTTGGCGCTGGCCTCGGCCGGCGCGATGATGTAATAGGTCGCCACACTGTGTTCGCTGTGCGGCAGGCTGACCGGGCGCAGCTCCGCGCCCATTTGCTGCAGCTGCGCGATGGCCGCGCGCAGGGCCGTCTCCACTTCCGGCTGCAGGCCGGCGACGAAGTATTCCCCGGGGATGCCGATCTTCAGGCCGCGCAGGTCGTCGGTCAAGGCCGCCAGATAGTCCGGCACCGCTGCCGGCATACTGGTGGCGTCGCGCGGGTCGTGGCCGGCGATGACCTGCAGCAAACGCGCCAGGTCCCCGGTTGAGCGCGCCATCGGCCCCGGGCAATCCAGCGAGGAGCCGAAGGCCACCAGGCCGTAGCGTGAACATCGCCCGTAGCCCGGTTTCAGCGCCGGGATGCCGCAGAAGGCGCCCGGCTGACGAATGCTGCCGCCCGTGTCGGTGCCCAGCGCACCGGCCGCCATGCCCGCCGCTACCGCCACCGCGCTACCGCCGCTGCTGCCGCCGGGCACGCGCGACAGGTCCCAGGGGTTGCGGCTGGGGAAGTAGCCCGAGTTTTCGGTCGAAGAGCCCATCGCGAACTCGTCCATGTTGAGCTTGCCGAGGAAGACCGCGCCGGCGGCCTCAAGACGCTCCACCACGGTGGCCGAGAACACGGGCCGGTAGCCGCGCAGGATGTTGGAGCCGCAGGTGGTCTCGACGCCCTTCGTCGAGAAGACGTCCTTCAGGCCCAGCGGGATGCCGGCCAGCGGCCCGGCCGTGCCATCCCGATACGCTGCGTCGGCGCGTGCGGCGGCTGCCAGCGCCGCGTCAGCCGTGATTGTCAGCCAGGCGCGCAACTGCGGGTCCAGCAGGTCGATGCGCGCCAGATACGCGCGCGTCAACTCTACGGCGGAAAGCTCACGCTGGCGCAGCAGAGTCAGCGCAGCGCTGATCCCCAGGTCGGTTAGTTCACTCATGGTCTTGCCCGCTGCCCGGGCTAGAAGTAGCCCTGCATCAGGCGCAGGAACCAGATGGGCGTCAGGGCGCCGGAAACGTTGTCATAGACATCCGCCCAGGGTTTGATGTCCAGCACGGGCGTGCCGTCGATGGCGTCAAGGCGGCGCACGGTCAGCACCGCGCCGTCTACAGAGATGATCTCCGCCGTGGAGACGCCGATGCCGTTGGGGCGCACCCGGTCGCGCTGGGCGAAGACGCCCAGTTCGGGCATGTCTGCGCGGCCGCGCGGCCGATGCACCAGGTCACCGGCTAGGTCAAAGCTGGCCTCATGCATCAGGTAGACCACCATGACGTGCGACCACTGTTCGATGCCCCTGAGGCCGGGCGCCAGCTCCGGGCGGACGTGGATCTCGGCCACGACATCGCCCCAGCGCTCGTCCAGGGCCTCCGTAACCGGCGAGCGCACGATGCCCACAGGCTCGATCTGCATGGTTTTTCCTCGCTAGCCCACACGAGTCGTCAGTGTAGCGGCGCGGGCGGGCAGAGTCCAGATGTGCCGGGCGTCAGGACTGTACGCCCTCACCCTAAGTCCCTCTCCCTGAGGGAGAGGGACTTTGACTACAGTATTGTGCCGGCAGGCTTTCTCCCTTCTCCTTTCCCTGAGAAGCGTTCAGGCCGCAAGTGGGGACAAGGGGTTGGGGGGTGAGAGCCATCAACGCAAACTGCGCAACACCCCCTGCGCCGCGTGGTAGCCGCACATGCCGTGCACGCCGCCGCCCGGTGGCGTGGCGGAGGAGCAGAGCCAGATGTCCTTGGCGGGCGTGGCGTAGGGGTGCAGCGCGTTGAGCGGGCGCGCGAAGTGCTGGGCAAGGTCCTGTACGCCGCCACCGATGTCGCCACCGACGAGGTTCGCGTTGTGCTGCTCCAGCTGCGCTGTGTTCATGCTGTGGCGCGCCAGCACCCGTTCGCGGAAGCCGGGCGCGAAGCGCTCGATCTGCGCTTCGACGCGCGCTGTCATGTCGACCGTGCTGCCATGCGGCACGTGGCAATAGGCCCAGGCCGTGTGGCGGCCGGCAGGCGCGCGCGTCTCGTCGAAGAGGCTCTGTTGACCCAGCAGCACGAAGGGTCGCTCGCTGACGCGCCCGCGCCACAGGGGGCGCAGCGCTGCCGCGATCTCCGCCAGCGAGCCACCCAGGTGCAGCGTGCCCGCCCGGTGACAGTCCGGCGCCGCCCAGGGGATGGGCGCGGCCAGCGCGTAATCCAGCTTGAAGACGCCCGGGCCGTAACGGTAGCGGCCCAACGCCTGGCGATAGCGTTGCGGCAGGCGTTCGCCCGCGATGCGCAGCAACTGGCGCGGCGTCAGGTCGAAGAGCAGGGCGCGCGCCCGCGGCAGCTCGTCGATGTGCGTCACTGTCTGGCCCGTGCAGATTTCGCCGCCCAGCGCGCGCAGCAGGGAACCCAGCGCCTCCGCCAGGGCCTGCGCGCCGCCGCGCGGCGAGGGCCAGCCGACACCCTGCGCCAGGGCAATCAGCACCAGGGCGAAGGCGGTTGATGGCGAACGCTCCAGCGGCAGGATGCCGTGGGCGGCGTTGCCGGCCAGCAGGGCGCGCGCCTCCTCCGTGCGCAACAGGTGGCGCGCCAGCGTCGTGGCGGGCAGCAGACCCGGCAAGCCGAAGCGCGCCAGCAAGAGCGGTCGCCGTGGCCAGTACAAGGGCGCAAGGATGTCGGCGAAAAGGGCTTCGTGCTCTGCCACCAACGGGCCGAACAGACGCTGCCACGGCCCGGCGTCGCGGCCCAGGCTCGTCGCCGTGGCGCGCAGCGAGCGTTGCAAGCTCAGCGCGCGTCCACCATCCAGGGGGTGGGCCAGCGGCAGGGGCGGCTGCACCCACTCGAGGCCGTGTTGCGTCAGTGGCAGGGAGCGCAGGAAGGGCGAGGCCAGCGCCAGCGGATGCACGGCCGAGCAGAGGTCGTGCGTGAAGCCGGGCAGCGTCAGTTCGGCGGAGCGCAGGCCGCCGCCAATCTCCTGCTGCGCCTCGTAGACGCGCACCTGCAGCCCCGCCTGCGCCAGCGAGATGGCGGCGGCCAGCCCGTTGGGGCCGCTGCCGACCACGATGGCGTCAGGTGTCATGGCTGGTTGGCGAGCTTTAGTTCGCGGCTGCGCTGGCGGTAGCCGGCGGGCGACGGCGGCGACTGCCGGTCGTGGTGGGCCACGATGCGCGCCAGATAATCCGGCAGCGGCGTGTAGCGCAGGCCGAGTTCGGTTTTGCTGCGCGCGTTGTCCAGCTCCGACATCCAGGTATCGCTGAAGGGGGAACAGTCCGGCAGCAGGCCTTCACGCTCCAGCGCGTCACGCGGTACTTCGACCAGCTCCGCCGGCTGCTCGCCCGCGCAGTCGGCCAGCATGGCGAGCCAGGCACTCAGGCTGACAGTCTCGTCCTGGCTGATGTTGAAGACCTCACCGCGGCTTGGCCCGCGCATGAGCAGCGCCAGCACTGCGCGCACCACATCATCACCATAGACGTGGCGCAGGGGGTATTGCGGCGCGTCCGGCACCAGAATCGGCTCGCCGTCGCGGATGCGCAGCAGATAATTGTAAAGGCGCAGGAAATGGTCGTGCTCGCTGTTAACTATGGGCAGGCGCAGTGTCGTTACCGGGAAGCGCTTTTCCTGCCAGGTGCGCGCCAGCAGGTCTTCGACCGCGCGCTTGTCGACGCCGTAGAGCCACTCCTCGTGGTCGTAGGTGCCTGGCGCGGGCTCGGGCACAGGAGTTCCGCCATCGTAATCCTCCTCGACGAAGGGGCGCGCCAGCCCTTCGCGCACCAGATAGACCTGGCCCGTGCTGATGAAGAGGTAATGTCCCGTGCGGCCGGCCAGCTGCGCCACGGCCCGCTGCGCCTGCGCGCCATCGTAGAGCACCATGTCGACCACGGCGTCGTAGTCGGCCGCCGCTAGGGCCTGTGCCAGGCCGGCGGGCGCGTTGCGATCGCCATGGATGCGCGTGACCGCCGAGGGCAGCTCGTCGACTGTCTGGCCGCGATTGAACACCGTGACCTGATGGCCGGCCTCAAGCAGGGCCAGCGCCAGCAGATGTCCCACGTTGCGCGTGCCGCCGATGATGAGCACCTTCATGCGTTGTCCCTGACTTTCAACTCCAGCGATCCGTTCATACTAGCGTGCCCAGGGCAAAACGCCGCAGGGCCCGACCAGCGCTTTCCACCACTTGCCCGGCCACCAGACGGCGCAGAAGGCCATTCGGGAAGAGCAGGGCGCGGCCGAAGATAGCGAAGAAATCCTCTGCCGGCAGGCCGTGACCCTCGTTCGGCGCCTCAAGAAAGCCTTCGTTTCTTTATTGCAGCGCCGCATGCGCATCGGTTACAGTCGCGCCGCGCGCCTGATTGACCGCATGGAGGCGGAAGGCATCGTCGGCCCACCCACCGAAGGGAGCAAACCGCGCGCCGTGCTTTCCCTGCCGGAGGAAATCGCCAGTTAGCGACCGTTCGCCTGCGTGGGTGCTATCGGATCGGCGTCAGCGATTTAGGTCAATTTTTTGGAGTGCAGTATGACGCAATCTGATGTGATCATCATTGGCGGTGGCATCGTCGGCGCAGCGGCCGCCTACGAATGCGCGCACGCCGGCCTGCGCACCCTGTTGCTGGACCGCGCCGACCGCGGCCGCGCCACCGATGCCGGCGCCGGTATTGTCTCGCCGCTCTCCACCCGCTACGAGTTGGGCGAGGCCTGGTGTGATCTGGCGCTCGTCGCTGCGCAACACTATCCGCCCCTCATCGAAGCGTTGGCGGCCACCGGTCAGCAGGACACCGGTTACGCCCCTTGTGGCTTGTTGCTCGTCGCCAGCGATGAGGACGAGCTGATGCCCTTCCAGAATGCCGCACGCCACCTGCGAAGGCGACTGGCCGTGTGCGGCTACAAGGATGATGATTTGCAGCGAATCTCCAGCAACCAGGCGCAGGCCCTCTTCCCGCCACTCTGCGTGCCACCAGGTGTCCTGCACAACCGCCTCGCCGCCCGCGTCGATGGCCGCAAGATGGCCCACGCCCTGCAAGGTGCTGCCGCCTTCCATGGCGCGGAATTCGTCGAAGATAGTGTCCAGAGTATCATTCGTGCGTCGGATGGTACGGCCCAGGGCGTCGCCACGAGTGGCGCGACCTGGCACGCTGGCCGTGTCATCCTGGCCGGCGGCGCCTGGTCTGCCGCTTTCGGCGAACAGCTGAATCTACCTTTGCCCATCGTACCGCAACGCGGCCAGATCGCTCATTTGCAATTGCCCGAAGCCAGCGCGCCACCGACCGAAGATTGGCCCATCGTGAATGGCTTTCGTGGGCATTACCTGGTGCCCTGGCCGGGTCAGCGCATCGCCGCCGGCGCCACGCGGGAATCCGGCACCGGCTTCGATTATCGCCAAACCGCCGGTGGCATTGCCGAAGTGCTTCGTGAAGCGCTGCGGGTCGCGCCCGGCCTGGCTGATGCGACCTTCCTCGAACTGCGCATTGGCTTCCGCCCCACGACGCCGGATGGTCTACCCGTCATGGGGGAGGTGCCGGGCACGCCCAACCTCTTCCTGGCGACCGGGCATGGCGCTTCCGGCTTGCACCTCGGCCCCTATAGCGGTTTGCTGGCCGCCCGCTGGGCCCAGGGGGAAGCCCTGAGCGAAGTGCTGGCCCCCTTCAGCGCCACTCGCTTTGGGGATTCGGTAGCATTACACTAATCCAGGTAACAACAGTAGTTTTCGGAAAAAGTAGCGATGGAAGTCACAGCGTTTCAGCAAATGCTGGAACAAGCGCCGCAACCGCAGCTGATTGAGCGCGCTTGCATTCCATCAAACTTCAGCGGCTGACCCGACGCGCTGCTCCGCGCGGATGCGCTGGCGCAGCGTGGGCAGCGTCAGCAGGGCCGTCAGCCCGATGGAAATGAGGAAGAGCGCGTTGATGACCCACACGCCGCCAACCGCCCCCAGCGCGTTGATTAGCCAGGCGCCGAATGGCAGCAGCAGTAGCAGCAGCAGAACGCGCATCCACACCATGCGCATCACCAGGTTCAGGGCGCGGTAGAGGGGGCCGAAAATACCACCCAGCGTGGTCGCCAGGCCGAAGACCGCCAGCGCCGGAATCAGGCCCAGCACCGGTTCCCACTTCACGCCGAAGAGCGGCACCAGCACCAGCGGCGCGAGGAGCAGCAGGGCCGCGTAGACCAGCAGCCCGCCCGCCAGCAGCGCCAGCAATACGCGCCGGAAGTTGCGCCACAGGCGCACATAGTCGCCGCGGCCCACCGCCTGCGGCACGACGGCCTGCATGTTGTCCTGCACCGCATGCGTCAGGACGCTGCTGCGGTCGATGAGGCGCAGCCCGAAGTGGACGTAGCCGGCAGCGACCGGCCCGGCCAGCGCGCCGGTCAGCTGCAGCGGCAACTGCAGGAAGAGCACGGAGAGGTTTTTGTCGAGCGCGTTGGCCAGGCCGAAGCGCCAGTAGCCGCGCAGCGATACGCTAGGACAGCGGCGCAGCACGGCCGCCGGTGAGGGCCACAGCAGCTCGCCATCACGGCGTTGCCGCAGGTAGAGCGCCAGCCCGGCCAGCGACGCGATGACGGCGAAGAGCACGCGCGCGGCCACCTGGGCGGCGGCCGTGGGCCACAGCAGCGCCGCGGCCACCTGCAGCGTCGTCAGCACCAGCTGGTTGAAGGTGATCAGCAGGGCCGCCTGGCGCATGGCGCGGCGGGCCCGAAAGCAGGATTGCGCCAGCAGGAAGAGCGGGTCGAAAATCAGGATCAGCGCCAGCCAGGCAGCGTAGGCCCCGACCTCGGCGATGCCGACCGTTTTGAAGCCGGCCAGCAAGGCGTAATCGAGCCCGTGCGCGGCCTGTGGCAGGACCGGCTCGCGGTAGAGCGCTTCAGCCAGCGTTGGGCCGGTGAGGGCCAGCACCAGCAGACTGAAGAGCGACCAGATCAGCGTGACCTTGAGGGAGATCGCCAGCAGATCGAGGATTTCGTCCGCGTCACGCGCGCCTACCGCCGCCGGCAGCAGCGTATCGACGCTGACCGCCAGGCTGCTGAGGTTCAGGGTGCGCCAGACATTCAGGAAGGAGAGCGACAAGGCGTAGATGCCATAGTTGACCGGCCCCAGACGCAGCGGTACGAAGACCCAGGCGATCATGCCCAGGCCCACCACGACCAGCCGCCCCAGCTGCAGCGTGAGGGTGTCGCGCACGAACTTGCCTCGCAGCAGCTCCTGCAGCGACGGCAGCAGCCTGTTCATCGCGTCGCCTGCGCCGCCAGCTTCGCGTAGAGCGCGAGCATCTCCTGCGTGACCTTGTCCCAGGTCTGTGCCTGCGCGTATGCACGTCCGGCCGCACCCATGCGCCGGGCCCGTTGCGGGTCGCGCAGCAGGGTCAGGATGGCCTGCGCCAGCGTCTCCGTCACACCCTCCTGCGGTACCAGCAACCCGGTCGCGCCGTCCACGATGGCGTCCTCCGTGCCACAGTCGCGTGAGCCGATGACCGGCAGCCCGGCCGCGCTGGCCTCCAGATGTGCCAGGCCGAAGCCCTCGAAGCGCGGGCCGACGTTCAGCGAGGGCAGGGCGAAGAGCTTCGCAGCCGCGTACCAGCCGAGCAAGGTCTGCTCGTCCACCTGGCCCGGCACATGCACCTGCGCCTCCAGTCCGTGGTCGCGGATCTCGGCGCGCACCTGCTCGACGTAGACGGGCGCATCCCTGTGGCTGCCGATGATTATGCACTGCGCCTGCGGCAGCTTGTCAATTACCTGCGCCATCGCTCGCACCAGCTCCAGCGTACCCTTGCGCGGCTTGAGCGCGCCGACCGCGAGCACCGTCGGGCCTGCTGTGGGCAGGGCCGCGACCGGGCGCCTGAAGCGCTGAGGATCGATGCCGAGCGTGATCACCCGGGGCTGCGCATTCGGCAGCACCTGCCGCGCCACCCGCGCCGTGTAGTGGCTGTCACAGACAAGCTGGGCCCGCGCCAGCGCGTTGCGCCAGATGCGTCCGGCAGGCCAGGGGCGTTGTGACAGCAGGCTGACGTAGCTGCCGTGGGCCGTCACCAGATGGGGACGCCGGCCCGCGACCCGGCTGCCGCAAAGCGCATAGGGCTCGACCAGGGTATGGACCAGGTCACAGCCGTGTAGCGCGCGCGCCACCCCAGGGGCGGCCAGAAGGTTGCGCAGCAGCAAGTGACTTTCGGCCGGGCTGGTGTTGGGCAGCAGGCGCTGCTGCTCCAGCGGCGTGTCGTCCGGGCTGTTGCGCGCGCTGACCACGGTCATGGGCAATCCGGCGCGCTGCAGGGCCTGCAACAGGTCCAGGCTGTAACGCGCCCAGCCATGGCGCCGGCCAATGTCCCCGGTGAGGAAGCCAACCTGCGGCAGCGTCGCGGCCACGGGCTTCAGCGGGCCTCCCCGCGCTCCGCCTCCGGCGTCAGGCCATTGCGCGCCAGCACCTGGGCGCGCAGCTGCTCGAAGCTGATGCCGTATTGCGCGGCGATCTCGCGCGCATGGCTGTGGCCGAGGGGCGGGCCGGGGGCGATGCGGAAAGTGCGCTGCGCGACCGCGTCCGCGCCATCGGATTCCGGCAGCACCTGCGCCACCAGACTGACCACGGCGCTGTCGCCATCAGTTTCGGCGTTGATGGCCGCCGCGTCCGCGGCTAGTTCGTGCAAATGCGTGGCGAAGAGGGCGCGCGCGCCCAGCAGCCTCAGCGCGCGCAGAATGTCGCGCGCCAGCCAGAAGCTCTCGCCCGCGCTGGTGCTGGCCAGCGACTCGTTGAAGAGCAGCAGGCTGTGGCGGGTGGCATGGCGAAAGATGGCCGCCAGGCGCTGCGCCTCCTCGCCCAGGCGGCCGCTGGCCAGCCGCGGCCGTTCGCCGGCTGCGAAGTGCGTGAAGAGTCCGTCGACCGGGCTCATGGTCGCCCGCTGCGCTGGCAGATACAGTCCGGCCTGCAGCAGGATTTGCGCCAGGCCCAGCGCCTGCGTCCAGGTGGTCTTGCCGCCGCGGTTGGGGCCGGTCAGGACGAAGATGCGGCCTTCCTCGCCGAAGTCGGCGTCGTTGCCGACGACTTCGTTCTGCAGCGCGTGTGGCTGCGCGGCGGGCGCCAGTTGCAGCGCGAGATTGAGGTTGACCAGGCCGCGCAGTTCGCAGCGGCGCGCTGCCAGTGGCGCAATTTCTGGCCGGCACACGGGCAGGCCGCAGGCGCGCAGATGCGCGATCAGCCGCAGCGCGCCCAGATAGAAGGCGATCTCCTCCTGCAAGAGCAGCAGCGCCCGCCCGCTCACGCGGGTGTAGCGGCGCAAGGCGGTGGCCAGAGGTCGGCAGGTCTCGTTGAGCACGTCGTTCAGGTCACGAAAGAGGGGCTGCAGCAGCGGACTGTCGCTGGCGGGCAGGCGCGCGCCGAAGCCGCTGCCATCTTCCGCCTTGTGCAGCGGGCCGATGCCGTCCGCGGCCGGGCGCCGGGCGCCCAGGCGCTCGAAGAAGGACAGCGTGTCGCCGCGGAAGGGCTGTTGATGGATGGCCAGCAGGGTGGCTTCGACCGGACGCAACTGGCCGTCCAGGTTGATGCCGATGGTGATGGCGCGCAGGCTGCGAATCTGCTCCAGCAGCTCTGGCAATTCCGCCTGCAGCTCACGAAAGAGCGGGTCGTCGGCGATGGCCGCGACCTGGCTGCGCAGGGCGCAGAGTGCGCCGGAGCGCATGGTCGGCCCGGCCGCTGCAAAGGCGTCGCCCAGCAGGGTCACGCAATCAACGAGGCTCTCCAGCTCGCCGAGGCGCCAGGTCACTTTCTGCAGTTCGTCCTGGTCCCATTGCGGCCGTGTCACGTACTCCTGCAGTGTCTGCAGGATGGAGAGCGCGGCGGCCAGCCGGTCGGCCAGGCGCGGGCAATGCAACAGGTCGTCAATGACGTCCAGACGCCAGGCGATGTGCGCCGGCTCCGACAGGGGCTGCAGCAGCAGGTTCAGCGTGCTGTGACGCCAGCGCTGCCCGTCAAGCAGCAGCGACAACAACGGCTCCAGGTCGAGATCAGCCGTGTGCCAGCGCTCCGCGCTGGTGGCGGGCGGCCTGTGCTCCCGCTCCGGCCACAGCAAACTTACCGCGCTACCGCTGCCCGTGCCGTCTGCCATGCGCGCCGCTTCCTGCCATCATTGCCGACGGGCGCCAGTATAGCACAGCGCTGCCCGGCGCCCCTGACCGTACCATTCTGTAGCGGTTGCGGCGGGCGCGTGGTACCATGTCCCGCATCGCCGCAGCAGCAGGGGATCAGCGCCATGCAACAGGGGAGCGACCGTTTTCGTCTGGTTGTTCGCAGGGGCCCCACGCCCAGCCAGACTTGGGATCTCGATGGAGAGCTGATTACCGTAGGGCGCGATGTCAGCAACGACATCGTCGTCAATGACGACGAGTCCAGCCGACAGCATTTACGCCTGCGTCGTCGCCGCGGCGGCGGTTATGTGCTTGAGGACCTTGGCTCTACCAATGGCACTTTCGTCAACGGTCAGCGTCTGAGTGGCGCGCGCTCGCTGCACAATGGCGACATGATCGGCCTCGGTGAAACGGTGACGCTGGCCTACGAGCGTGTGCCGGGCACGGAAGGCATCGCGGTGGCAGGCGGCCCCTGGGCAAGGAGCGCGGAAGTCGTTGCCGACGCAGCGCCGCTGCCCGATGTGCCCGAACCCGCGCCGCCGCCCGTCAGCGAGCGCCGGCCGCCGGCCGGGGAAGTGCTGGAGGCCGCCGCGCCCGGCTACGACTACGATCCCTACGCCATGCCCGAGGAAGAAGAAGAGCCGCGCAGCAACACCCTGCGCTGGATCGGGATTGGCTGTATCGTGCTGCTGCTGCTTTGTTGCTGCCTGAGCGTTGCGCTGGTCGTGCTCATCGACCAGGCCTGCCTGTGGGACCAGATCCCGCTGCTGTCCGACGCCCTGCGGGCCCTGGGCTTCTACATGACCTGCTGAGCGCGCAGGCTACTGCAGCTCGTCCAGTTGCGAGCGCGCAATGCGGTAGTGGTAGTTCTCACGCGAGGCGGACAGCTTGCCTTCCTCGATCCACTTGAGGATGTCATCCTCCGAAACTTCCATGTACAGCGCGGCCTCGCTGAGTGACATCACGCTGGGGAAGGTTTCGCGTTTGGGCCCCAGACGCTGCGACAGGCCCGGCAGGTCGAGCACGCGCGGCCGCGGCGCACTTGTTGCTGCGGGCCGCGCCGTCGTTCGTTGCTCGCGCGCCTCGTCCTGCAGGTCGCCCAGCAGGCCCGGCAGACGCGGCAGCCCCGGCGGGCTGGTGAGCAGCACCCAGGCGAGGCCGGCGACGAGCAGCATGCCTGCGAGCTCAAAGAGCCCCACCACGCCCTGCGCGAAGGAGGCGGCGCTCTCGTTGCGGCCAAAGGCCAGCGGCACGAAGATGCCATTCAGCAGCAGCGAAAGCAGCGCCGGCAAGGTCAACAGGGCGCCCGCGGCCCGCACATGCCGCCCCTCGGCCTTCAGCGACCCGTAGTCGACGCGTTGCCGCGCAATGAGGACGACACCGAGAAACAGCAGGATGAGCGCCATCGCGTTACCTTTTCTGTCTGCACCATCGCTGATAGTGTACCGCAAGTTGCGCCCGCTTACAGCCCGCAGCGCGCGATTCACTGAATTCACAGAAATGCCAGGGCTGTGTCTTAACCCGCCCTGCATTCAGATTTTGACTGTTGTGCAGAATGCAGTACTATGGGCGCAGTTGGTACGCAGGATGAACTATGGCATTCGATTTTGAGGCGTTGGCGGGGCACCTTCACGTCGCGGGCGGACGTGTTATTAATGCCGGCCCGCCCGGCTATCTGGTCGAGGCGGCGCCGCAGCGCCCGGCCCGCGGCCGCGAAACGGACACTTTCTTCGGCCTTGTGATGCCCGGCAGCGGCCGGCCCGCGCCCGCAGCCTTTTACGAACGCATGGTACAGGTCGCCGCCGAAGACTACTTCGAGAGCAGCGGCAGCGTGACCGCCGGCATACGCGCGTTGCTGCACAATCTCAACGACAACCTTTACGGGCACAACCTGCAGAGCGACAGTCGCTTTGAGGCCTGGATGCTCTGCGCCGTGCTGCACGGCAGCGATGTCTTCCTGGCGCGCGTCGGTGGCGGCGCGGCCCTGTTGCAGGTCGAGAATCACATCAGCCCCTTCCCCGCGGAGCCGGAGGGCGGCTTCGCGCAGCCTGGCCTGGCGCTCGGCGCGCAGGCGGAGCCGGACATCCGCATGACGCATTACAGCCTCAGCAGCGGCGCGCGGCTGGTCATGGGTGACGGCAATTTCGCGGCGCTCGTCGGCCTGGAGGAAGATGGGTCGCTGGACGCGCTGGATGGCGCGGACCTGGCCGAAGTCATCCTCGGCTTCCGGCGGCTGACGCAGGACAGCCTCAGCCTGATGGCCGTCGAATTCGTGCCGCCGGATGCGCCGGCGGGCGTCGCCGCGCGCGAGGGCGTTTCCTCGCGCCGGGAAGTCGGCGCCGAAGAGCAGGAGTTGGCAGAAATGCCGGCAGAAAGCCTTGCCGGCCAGCAAATGCTGCAGCGCGCCGGGAATGTTGCCCTGCGCCTGGCGGACGGCATGGAAAGGCTGGGCAGCGTCGTCGAGCGCGTCGCCGGCCGCAATACCGACCCGGCCGCCGGCCGCCTCGCGCGCCTGGCCAACACTGGCAGCATTGTGCTCATTCCGATCGCCGTGGTCTTGCTGGCGCTGATCATGTGGCTGGGCGGCACCGGCAGCAGCGAATATGAACGCTGCGTCGAGGAGGCCTGGCAGGGCGCGCGGCTGGCGCGCAACATCGCCTCCGGCGATGTCAACGGCACCCTCTCAGCCTGGGGCGCCGTGCAACTGACCGTCGAACAGTGCACCGCCATGCGCCCGGAGGAGATTGACGTCGCGCTCGTCGAACTGCGGCGCGAGGGGCAGTCCATCGTCGACCGCATTAACGACATCGAGCGGCGCGAAATCTTCGTCATCGAGGCCTTCCCCAACGCCATCCTGACCGACATCGTCCTGCGCGGCGATGACCTTTACGTGCTCGATTCCGGCAACCAGCAGGTCTATCGCATCACGCTCAACGACAGCGGCCTCGGCATCGTACCCGGCTCGCGGCAACCCATTGCCACCATGCGCCGCGGCGCCAACGTCGATCTCTACACGCTGGACAGCCTGGTCGGCCTCACCTGGTCCGAAGACGGCAGCGGCCTGAGCCAGAGCAACGTGCTGCTCTCGCTGGACGAGGCCGGCGTGCTGGTCGAGTATTCGCCCACTTTCCTGGCGCGCGGCGTACAGAGCCTGCTGGGCACCGAGCAGTGGCGCACACCACGGCGCATGACGTCCTGGCGCGGCCGCATTTACATCCTCGATCCGGCCGCGGAGCAGATCTGGCGTTACGATCCGCTCAGCGGTGCCTTCGCCGGCGCGCCCATCGGCTACTTCGCCGGCGCCAACCGTCCCATCCTGTCGCAGGCCGTCGACTTCGGCATCGACGACTCCGGCCGCGTGTACGTGTTGTTCTCCGACGGCGTCATCGCCCTGTTCCGCGCCGGCGAGGAGATTCGCTTTGGCTACGCCGGCTTCCCGCCGGGCCAGGAGCTGCGCAACGCCGATGCGATGTACCTCAACACCGACCCGGTCGCGCCCGCCATTTACATCGTCGACCGCGAAACCCGCACCGTCTTCGAGACGTCGCTGGCGGGCACCTTCATCAACAGCTACCGTACCTACGACGAAACGCTCTTCGCCGGCCTGGCGGGCGTGGCGGTCGACGAGACCCGAAAGATCGTTTACGTGCTCTCCGGCAACTCGGTGCTGGGCTTCAACAAGCTGGCAAACTGAGATCATCCGTCAGGAATACTGCGTAGCCTGCGTGACTTCGCTGGCAGGCGCCGTGACCCGCAAGACTGTGCGCCTGCGCTCCGGCAACCTGCTGTCTGGCTGCAGCGAGCAGGCAAGCTGACCCTGCGGCGCGAGCGCTTTTTCCCGTATACTGCGCGGCCAACCCGCAGGTTTCGCCTACGCCGACGGGCGTGACAGGAGCGGCATGCGCTTACCGGCCTGGTTATTCATCGCGGGCGTGCTGTTCACGATGGCCGCCGCAGCGCTGTTCGCCGCACTCGCCTTTCTGGGCGCCCGCCAGCTCTCACTGCAGGCCGGCCTGGCCGGCATCGAAGTCGCATCGCTCACCGACAACCTGCGCTGGCAGCCCACGTCCGTGCCCACCCTGGCGTCCAACCAGGAGTCGCGCGTCGAGGCTGTGGCCACGCTGGCGCCGGCGCAACTGCCGGCACCGCTGACAGACCCGCGCGCGCGCAACATTCTGCTGCTGGGAATCGACCAGCGCTCCGGCGTCGTCAGCAGCGAACGCTGGTATCGCACCGACACCATGATGGTCGTCCGCATCGAGCCCCTGCGCGAACGACTGGGCATGCTCTCCATCCCGCGCGACCTGTGGCTCGAGTTTGCAGATGGCGGCCCGCCGGGGCGCATCAACACCGCCAACAGTCGCGGCGGCAGCCAGGGCTATCCCACCGGCGGCCCGGGCCTCGCTGCGGACACCCTGCAGAGCAATTTTGGCCTGCGCATAGACAACTTCCTGCTGGTCAACTTCGACGCCTTCCTCACTGCCGTGGACCTGCTGGCGCCGGATGGCGTGGAGCTCTGCGTCGATGAATACATCAACGACCCGAACTATCCGGACAGCGGCCACGGCACGATCACCGTGACCTTCGAGCGGGGTTGCCAGCTGCTCGACGCGGCGCGCCTGCTGCAATATGCTCGCACGCGCGCCACGCGCGGCGCAGACTTTGACCGGGCGCGCCGCCAGCAACAGGTGCTGGTCGCCATGCTGCGCCATCTCGCCAGCCTGGAAAGCGTCGGCCAGCTCATCGCGCAGGCGCCCACCCTGTGGCAGGAGCTGGGCAACAGCTTCCGCACGGACCTCAGCCTTGAGGAAATTCTGCAGTTCGCGCTCCTGCTGCGCAGCATTCCGCCTGAAAACCTGCGCACGGGCGTGATCGACAATCTCGTGGTGCGCTTCGGCACGACGGCGGAAGGCGACCGGGTGCTTTATCCGGACCCGGCGGCCATCCGCGCGCTCATCCAGGAAGTCCTCGGCAGCGGCTAGCGCGCCAGCGGCCGCTCAGATTACGGGCGGGCCCTGGCGGATGCGCCGGCGCACTCTGGCGGTCTCGGCTGCGTTGAAGGTTGCGCCCCACATGGTCTCCAGCCACCAGGTGGCGCCCGCGTCGCGCCAGGCGGCCAGCGTGGCGGCTGCCGCCAGGGGATCGTCGCCGGGGGTCTCGCCCTCCACGATGACGTCGTAGCCTGACGCAGCAGGGCGCTGCGCCCGCACTTGCGGCATGAAGGTGCGCAGATCTGCCAGGCTGGCCTGTCCGACACTGCGTCGGCCCTCCGCGTCGACTTTCAGCACCTGGGGCAGCAGGCCGTCATAGTTCAGCGCGCGCCGCATTGACTTCGCGCTGCCGAGGGCGCCCACCAGCCACAGCGGAATACGCGGTTGCTGGACGGGCGGCGGCGGCGGGAAAAAGTCCGTTTTCGCAATCTGATAGTGCTTGCCCTGCCAGGCGAAGGGCTGCCCGCGCCAGAGGCCGGTCACGATGGCCAGGCCCTCGTCGAGCAGTTCGGCGCGGGTCCCCGCCCGGCAGCACAAAGCCGGTTTTCATCACCTGCTCCCGATGATCAACTTTCCCGGATCACGATCGAGCGCAGCCGGTCGCCCTGTTCGATGGCGTCCACCACCGTCTGACCGTCGCCTAGCACCGCGCCGAAGACCGCGTGCAGCCCGTTAAGATGCGGCGTTGGCACATGTGTGATGAAGAACTGCGAGCCGTTGGTATTCGGGCCCGCGTTGGCCATGCTGAGAATGCCGGCGCGGTCGTGCGGCAGCGCCAGCGCGGAAGCTTCGTCGGCGAAGCGATAGCCAGGCCCGCCGCGGCCGCTGGCGGTGGGGTCGCCGCCCTGGGCCATGAAGTTTGCGACAACGCGGTGGAAGGTAATGCAGTCGTAGAAGCCCTCGCGCGCCAGGAAGACGAAGTTGTTGACGGTGAGCGGCGCCGCGCTGGCGAAGAGCTCGACCTCGAAGGTGCCGCGGGCGGTCTCGAAGGTCGCCGTGTAGCTCTTGTCCGCGTCGATCTGCAGGGCGGGCGCGGCCTCATACTGCGTCAGCGTCTTTGGCGCGTCGCATTTGTCAGCCGGCGTCGGCGTCGCAGCCTTTGGCAGGCCGGTGGTGCAGGCCGCCAGCAGCAGGCCGAGCAGAAGTGCCAGAGTCTTGTGCATGGATTATCCTGAATGTGTTTGAGTGCCGCGCCATTCTACCAGACGCCAGGGCAGCGCAGCGCTATACTGGGCGCATGCATTCCCGCCCTTGCCCGCTCACGCGCAGCCTCCCGTTTGTGCCGGATTGTCCCCGGAGTACCAGTTGAAAGCCCTCGTCACCGGCGGCACCGGCTTCGTCGGCTCACACGTGGCGCGCGCGCTGGTGGAGGCCGGCCACGAGGTGCGCGTACTGCATCGCCGCAGCTCGCGCATGGACGCCCTGCAGGGCCTGGACTTCGAGCCGGTCATCGGCGACGTGCTTGAGCGCGAGGCGCTGGCGACGGCCTGCGCGGGCTGCGAGTTGGTGTTCCACGTCGCGGCGGTCGCGGCCTACTGGCGCGAGGAGCGCCGGCGCATGGTCGCCATCAACGTCGAGGGCACGCGTCGCGTGCTGGAAGCCGCGCGTGAGGCGGGCGTGCGGCGCGTGGTCTTCACCAGCAGCGCCGCCTCGCTCGGCCTGAGGCGGGACGGCTGCCCCGCCGACGAGACGGCACGCTTCAACCTGCTGCCGCACCAGTTCCCCTATGGCCACAGCAAGCACCTCGCCGAGCGCTGCGCGCAGCACGCGCTGCAGCAGCACGGCCAGGACGTCGTCATCGTCAACCCGGTCATCGTGATGGGCCCCGGCGACCTGAACCTCATCTCCGGGCGCTTCGTCACCGAGATGCAGCGCCTGCAATGGACCATCCCGATTACCTCGGGCGGCGTGGGCGTGGTCGACGTGCGCGACGTGGCCCGCTGGCACCTGGCGGCGGCGCAGCGCGGCCGCAGCGGCGAGCGTTACATCCTCGGCAGCGCCAACTACAGCCTGCGCGACTGGTACGCGCTCTGCGCCCGCGCGGTCGGCGTGGCGCCGCCCCTGTTACAGTTGCCGGACGTTGCGTTGCCGCTGCTGGCGCAACTGGTCGCGCTGGCCAGAGGTCTCGGCATGCAGTTGCCCGCCGACCCCTCGCAGATTCGCATGGGAAAGCGCAACCTGCACTTCGTCTATGACAAGGCGCATCGCGAACTGGGCCCGCCGCAAATCGACATGGCGCGCAGTCTGCAGGATACGGTCGACTGGTATCGCGAGCGCGGCATGTTGCAGGAGGGGCGCTTAGGCAGGGTGCTGCGTATGCTGCGGCCGGGCTGAGCGGGGGCTACTCGCCTTCGCCGACCGGCTCGCGGTTGGTGGTGATGCTGGTCCAGGAGAGGCGATCGCTGCGCAAATGGGCGTAGAGCGGCTTTTCGTTGCGCAGCAGGTCCACCAGCACGTTGATATCGCGGAAGGGCAGGAAGATGGTGCCCTTGCGTTCCTCAAGGTTGATCAGCGGCTGCGGGAAGGTGGAGCCCTCTTCGAGGAAGTAGACGTCCAGCATGGCCCCGTCACCCAGACAGCGCACAATGCCGCGCAGTTGAATCTCCTGACCGCCGAAGTCCATGAGCTCCAGCTGGCGCAGGATGACCATGTATTCGCGGATTTCGAAGATTTCGCTGCCGCTGCCGTCCACGGGGCGGCCTCCGTCAGCCGCCCTGGTCACCAGTGACGACGGGGCTGCCGTTGGCTTCCTCGGCCTCCACCTCGTCCTTGTCTTCCCAGCTGATGATCCAGATGCAGGCGCCGGCCACCAGGGTGGAGGCGGTCATCAGGGCGACCCATTGCCCGGGCAGCAGGCCGACGTCGCGCGCCTCCCAGGCGAGCATGGCGTCCATGCCCCCGCCCAGCACAATCCACGCCGAGATGCGCGGGTGGCGCAGGGCCAGCTGCGTAAGCGGAAAGGCCTCGATTCGGCCCAACAGGGAGTTCAGCAAATTCATCCGTCCACTCCTGTGTCGCTGGTGGCGCAGCATAACGCGGCACGCCCGTTGCGGCAAGTCATAACTTGCGTCCGGCCGCTGTCAGCGGGCATAATCAGGGCATCTGTGAGCGACGGAGCCCCTGGCATGGACGCAGTCATCCGCATGATCGGCGACTTCCTGCGCTCTATCTTCGGCGGAGGTGGCGAGCAATACGGCGTGGAGCGCGACGGCCGCGCGCTGTGGCTTTACGTCCGGCCGCATCGCTGTGACGACGTGCTGCGCGTGCGCATCGACATGATGAATGATCTGAGCCAGCGTGACGACGGCGACGGCTATCACGTGCGCAAGCTGGCCAGCAGCGCCAACTACCGCTGCAACCAGGTCGAGCTGGAAATCTGGTTCGACCGCCGCCGCCGCGTTGAGAAGCGTGAGGCCCAGGGCGGTAGTTTCGCCGAGCGCGCGGACTGGGAGGCATGGCAAGCCGGGCAGCCCACTGCCTGAGTTCCGCCGCATGCCGTAAGCGCGGCCCATCCAAACCAAAAACCAGAATAGTCATTTCATGAGCATCAGCCGCTACCTGAACAACATGCTGAACGACCCGATGCGCGGCCTGCAGGTCTCGCTGCTAATGCTTATGATGCTCGTGGCCCTTGGAGCAGTCGGCTACATGATTATCGAGCGCATGACGATGGTTGATGCGCTCTACATGACCATCATCACCATCACGACGGTTGGCTTTGGCGAAGTATCGCCGCTGAGCGCGCCGGGTCGCGCCTTCACGGCACTGCTCATCCTGACCGGCGTTGCGACAGCGGCAACCGCCCTCGGCAATGCTGCCAGCATCCTGCTGGGTCAGCATCTGTGGCAATCGTTACGGGAGCGACGTATGACTGGAAAACTCGCCGAAATGCGTGGCCATTACATCATCTGTGGCTACGGCCGCATGGGAAAGCAGGTGGTTCGCGACCTGCGGGCACGGACGCAGCCCTTCGTGATTATCGAGAAGGACTTGAGCCAGCGCGAGCTGCTGCTGGACACGGAAACGCCGCATCTGATCGGCGATGCTACCGACGATGAAATTCTGCGCCGGGCAGGAATCCTTTCGGCTCGCGGGCTGGTGACCGCGCTCGACAGCGACTCCGACAACATCATGACCGTACTATCCGCCCGGGAACTCAAACCCGACCTGCTGGTTGTAGCACGTGCCACAACCAGCGAGGCCGAGAGGAAGCTGCGCCGCGCCGGCGCAGATCGCGTCATCAGTCCCTGGCAGGCCGGCGGGCACCGCATGGCCGTGGCGCTGCTGAAGCCGGCCGTGCATGATTTTATCGACCTGCTTCTCCACCCTGAGAGCGAACACGGGACGGAGCTGGGCCAGATCGTCATCGAGCCTGGATCGGCGCTGGCGGACCGCAGCGTCGCCGAGGTTGACCTGCGCCGCAGCCTTGCCGTGACCATGCTCGGCATCCGTCTGCCGGACGGCGAAATCACCCTCAACCCGAGCCCGCAGCGCGTCCTGCGGCCTGGCGAGGTGCTCATCTGCATTGGCCCGCCGGAGGCCATTCGTCGGGTCGAGGCCGTGCCCGACATGTGAACCCTGCTCAGGGCGCCAGCAGCGGCCGGATGAGAGCGAGCAACAGGTAGAGATCGAAGGGGGCCAGCAGGCAGACCGGCGCCAGCGCCAGCCAGCGCGCCTGGCCCGGCAGCAGCCTTGCGCGCCAGGCATCCAGGCCGCGCGTCATGAGCAGGGCCAGCGGCAGCAGCGCAGGGTACAGGTAGCGGCCCTGCAACTGTACGAATTCGATGTTGTAGTAGAAGTAGGCCAGCGCGACCAGGCTGACGGTCAGCCACAGCGCGCGCCACAGCAGGCGCAGCCCGCGTCCCGCCGGCCGGCGCGGCGGCAGCAGCAGCCCCGTCGCGCCGGCCAGGCTCAGCGCCAGCGGCAGGACCAGCAGCCAGCCCCGCAGCGGCAGCGCCATCCAGCCGAACTGGCCCCAGAAGCTGGTGAAGGTATCGCGCAGGGCCATCTCCGCCCAGGCCGGCGCGCCGATATCGGCAACGAGCATGGCCCGGCGCTGCTGGTCCGCCACGACGCGGTCGTGCGCGGCCAGGCCCAGCAGGTCCGGCCAGCCGTAGACGTCCAGGTTGCGCGCCCACCACAGCGCGCCGGTCAACAGCGCCGGCAGCAAGAGACAGGCCAGCCCAATCAGCAGCATTCGTCGCATTCGTGGCCGTCGCCACAGTCCCGGATGCCACAGGCGCAGCAACAAAAGCAGCGGCAGCAGGCCGACGACGAAATAGCCGCCCGCTTTTGTGAGCAGCAGCAGGCCGGCGAGCAGGCCCATGAACCACAGCGGCCAGAGGCTGTGCTGGCCGGCGCGCCACAGCGCTAGGCCGACGCCGGCCAGCACTACGAAGAGCAGCGCGGCGCCCGCCGGGATGAGCCCGTAGAGCAGCAACAGGCCACAGCCCGGCAGTGCCAGCAGCAGCAGCGCCCGCGCCAGGCGCTGCAGACCGGCCCGGTCGCCGCGCAGCCAGCGCGCCAGCGCCAGCAGCGTCAGCCCGATCAGCAGCTCGGTCAGGCTGTCGTTGTTGACGGCGCTCATCATGGCCAGGTGCTGCGGCAGAAAGGCGACGAAGGCCGCGGCCGTCAGCGCCAGCCAGGGTCGAGCGGGCAGGGCCGCCCGCGCCAGCGCCCAGGCACAGTAGACCACGCCGGCGCCCAGCAGTGCCGAAAACAGGCGCAGGGCCAGCAGGTTGCCCGCGCTCCAGCCATGGACGAGGGCTGCCAGCAGGTAGTAGAGCGGGGGCTGATGATCCTCGTACTGCAGCGTCGCCAGCGAATCGACCGTGGCGCCGGCAAAGCGCTCGCCCGTCAGCCGGCCCAGCAGCGCCTGGTCCCAGTCGCCAGGCTCGATGAGCGGGCAGCAGCGCGGCGCGGCGGCTTCGACCAGCTGACGCAAGACGTTGTAGTGTGCCGGTTCGTCGGGCGCCTGCCAGGCGGGCGTCAGCGCGGCGAAGAGCAGCGCCAGCAGCAGGTAGACCGCCAGCAGCAGGGCGAAACCGCCGCGTTGCGTCAGCATGACGCAGGCCCGGCAATGCTTGACGGCCAGAGCCGCCGCGGGTAGCGTGTGGCCAGGTCGGTACCAGAGGATATCTTCATGTCAGACAGCGCATTCCGCCCGGCAGCCGGACTTGAGGCCGACCTGCACGCGCTCATGTCCGAAATGCCGGAGACGCGGCCGGGCAAGATGTTCGGCTGCCCGGTCTACAAGGTCAAGGGCAAGCTGGTGCTCGGCTTTCACCCGCGGCAGGGCGTCTTCCTCAAGCTGGGCCAGGCGCGCGCGCGCGCCCTGCTGGCAACCGGCAGCGTCCAGCCTTTCGAGCCCATGCCCGGTCGCGCCTGGAAGGACTGGGTGTTGCTGACCGAAGACCTTGAGGCCGCCCGCCCGCTGCTGGCCGAAGCCGTCGCCTACGTGCGTCGCGAAGCCGGCGCCTGAGCCTGACACATGGCCAAAGACTCCCCGGCGACTGACCCGCTGCTGGCGTGGCGGCCCGAATTCCCGATCCTCGAGCGCTGCTGCTACCTCGTCAGCCACTCGTTGGGCGCCATGCCGCGCGCGGTGCGGGACAGTCTGGCGGCCTACGCTGACAGCTGGGAAGTGCATGGCGTACGCGCCTGGAACGAAGCCTGGTGGGAACTCGGCCTCGAAATCGGAAACGATATTGCGGAGCTGCTGAATGCGCCGCAGGGCAGCGTGCTCATGCAACAGAACGCCAGCATCGCCAACAGCGTGCTCTTTTCCGCGCTCGATTTCAGCGACCCGCAGCGCGACCGGGTGGTCATCAGCGATATGGACTTCCCCTCCGACAGCTACGTGCTGCGGCGCTGGTTGCCGCCCGGCGTGCGGGTGCACATGCTGCGCTCGCGCGATGACATCGGCCTTGACGTCGACGAGCTGCTGGCGGCCATCGACGGGCGTACGCGCCTCGTCAGCCTCTCGCAGGTGCTCTTTCGCTCCGGCTGCATCCTGCCGGCGCAGGCCATCGTCGCGCGGGCGCACGCGGTCGGCGCGCAGGTGCTGCTCAACGGCTATCACAGCGTGGGCGTCATTCCGGTGGATCTGCGCGCCATTGAGGTGGATTTCTATATTGGCGGCACGCTGAAGTGGCTCTGCGGCGGGCCGGGCGGCGTCTTTCTCTACGTACGGCCGGACCTGCTGGCCGGGCTGCAGCCCAGGGTGAGCGGCTGGCTGGCCCTGCAGCAGCCCTTCGCCTTCGACAGCGAACACTTCCCCCTGCGCGACGACATCGGGCGCCTGCAGAACGGCACGCCGGGCATCGCCTCGTTTTACGCCGTCCGTCCGGGCCTCGACATCATCCGCCAGGTGGGGGTGGAGGCAATCCGCCGCAAGTCGCTGCGCCAGACCGCGCTGCTGGTCGAGCTGGCGCAACGCGCCGGCCATGCCATCATTTCTCCGCTTGAGCCGGAACGCCGCGCCGGCACGGTCACGATCAATCCAGCGCATGCCTGGGAGGTCTCGCGCGAGTTGCTGGCGCGCAAGTACATGATCGACTATCGCGAGGGCGCCGGCATCCGCATCGCTCCGCATTTCTACACGTCCGACGCCGAACTGCGGGACATCATGCAGAGCCTCGACGACATCCTGGCGGAGGGCAACTGGCGCCGCCACAGCGCGCAGGGGCCGGACCACAGCGTCGTCACCTGAGACACGGGCCGGCGTCAGCGGGCGTAATCGACCGCGCGCGTCTCGCGAATGACCTGCACCTTGATCTGCCCGGGATACTGCATCGTCTCCTCGACCTTGCGCGCCACCTCACGCGCCAACTGCAGCGCCTGCAGGTCATCAATGTCCTCCGGGCGAATGATGATGCGCACCTCGCGCCCGGCCTGCAGGGCGTAGCTCTGCTCCACACCGTCGAAGCTGGAGGCGATGTCCTCCAGCGTCTTCACGCGCTTGATGTAGGATTCCAGGCTCTCGCGGCGTGCGCCGGGTCGGGCGCCGGAGATGGCGTCGGCGGCCTCGACGATGTAGGCCTCCACACACTCCGGCTCCACCTCGTGATGATGGCTGGCGACACAGTTGACCACGTTGGCGCGCACGCCGTGACGTTTGAGGAAATCCGCGCCGAGCAGCGCGTGCGTGCCTTCCACCTCGTGGTCGATGGCCTTGCCGAGATCGTGCAGCAGGCCGCCGGCGCGCGCCACATCCACGTCCGCGCCCAGTTCCGCCGCAATCATGCCAGCGATGTGCGCGGATTCGATGGCGTGCGAGTGCATGTTCTGGCCATAGCTGGTGCGGAACTTCAGGCGTCCCAGCAGCTTGATGATCTCCGGGTGCAGGCCAGGAACACCGGCCTCGAAGGCGGCGCGCTCGCCTTCCTCGCGGATGGTCTGGTTCACCTCTTCAGTCGCGTCCTCGACCAGCTTCTCGATGCGGGCGGGATGAATGCGCCCGTCCATCACCAGTTTGCCCATCGCCTGGCGCGCCACCTCGCGCCGCACGGGGTTGAAGCTGCTGATGGTGACGGCCTCGGGCGTGTCGTCGACCACTACGTCGACGCCCGTGGCCAGCTCGAAGGCGCGGATATTGCGCCCGTTGCGGCCGATAATGCGGCCTTTCATTTCGTCGGAGGGCAGGGGCACCACGCTGACCGATATCTCACTCACGTGTTCACTGGCCAGGCGTTGCACCGCCAGCGAAATGATGCTGCGCGCGCGCGTGTCGGCCTCCTCGTGCGCGCTGGCCTCCACCTGGCGGATTACGCGCGCCATGTCGTTGCGCGTATCCTGCTCGACAGCCGCCAGCAATTCGTCGCGGGCCTCGTCCTGCGTCATGCGCGCAATCCGCTCGAGCTCGGTCTTGCGCTCCTCTTCCAACTGCTGCAACAGGTTCTCCCGTTTGTCGAGCCGGCTCTGGCGTTTGTTCAGGTCCTGGTCGCGCTGCTCCAGCTTGTCCATGCGCGTATCCAGCTGCGCGCGCCGCTGCTGCAGGCGGTCCGCTTCTCGGTCCAGTTCACGTCGCCGGCGGCTGGCGGTCTGCTCGGAATCCTCCAGCAAGACGCGCGCCTTTTCGGTGGCCGCGGCGAGGGTGCTGGCAGCTTCCCTCAGCGCCTCGTCGCGCGTGGCCAGGTTCTGCGCCTCGGTGCGGCTGCGCCAGTTGTCCACCTGTGCATTTTGGTGGCGGCGTAGCAGCTGCAAGGCAATGAATGTGCCCAGTCCCGCGCCAATGACCAGCGCAACCAGGGCGAGCAAGACCTCCATGATGGTTACTCCTCATGAATGCAAGCGCGGAAGGCAGGTGCGCCTTGCGCGGGATCTGCCAGGATCTCTGCCACGACCTCCCGGCACAGGTCGCCCTCGAAGCCGCGGCGCTGCAGGAAGGCCCACAGCTTGTGGTGCAGTTCCTCGTGCGTCAGCTGGCGCCAGCGGCGCAGTTGGTTGTGCGCCGCCCGGCGTGCCGCTTCCGCGCTGTCCAGGCTGGCCAGGGCTGTCTCGATGACCTCGTCGTCCACGCCCTTCTGCCGCAGCCCGTAACGCAGGGCGCGTTGCCCCATGGGCCGAAAGCGCAGGCGGTCTTCCACCCAGAAACGGGCGAAGGCATGGTCGTCCAGATAGCCCTGTTGTGTCATGTGTTCCAGCGCTGCCGTGACTGCGCCGTCGGCGAAGCCCTTTTGCTGCAGCTTGCGCCGCACTTCCGCCACGCTGCGTGGCCGCCGGCCGAGGAAGCGGGCCGCCTGGTCGATGGCGCGCGCGCGTTCGTCGGCGTCCTGCAGCTGCGCAATCCCGGCCGCGTCCAGCTGCTGGCCGGTTTGCAGGCTGGCAGCCAGAGTGAGCGTCAGGCTGAAGGCGTGGGCGCCGTCGAGGTAGACATTCACCCGGTCGCGCCTGCGCCCGTGAAGTTGCAACGCGGTGATTACCGACATTTCGTTCATTCCCGGAAACGCAAAGGTCGTGATCGGGAATCACAGATGCAGCGTCCACATTGCCATGACGGCGCGCTGCGCGTCTGCGCCGGGCGATCAGTTGTTGCTGAACATTCCAGGACGATCAGGGAGTCTTGCGAGGATCATTCCCTGCCAATTATGCGATTTACCCGGATAAACAACATCATTCCCACCACGCCCGCCTGACGGCAGTGCGTCTCGCTCGCGCCACATACCGGATTGTTATGCTACTGTTAAAACAGTATCACGCCTCGTTAAATCGTACTACACAATTGGTATCCAATGGACAGGCCGGTCTCATCCGCTGCGCGCGCAGGCTACAATGTCGCCATGGTTGAAAGACAGCAGGCGCCACGGGTGCTCGTCACCGGCAGCGGCTTCCCCGGCGCCGGCATTGCGGCGGCCCTGCTGGCGGAAGGCGCGGAGGTTGCGCTGTTGCAACGGCCCGATGAAGCGTCGCTGTCCGAGCCGCTGGCGAGCAGCGTGCGCAGTCTGGACGCCGACGTCTGGAACCCGGCCAGTTTGAGCGGACGGGCCCGCGGCCACCAGCTGACCATTCACACCGTGGGCAGCATGTACGCCGACCCGGCCCGCGGCCTCAATCACCACTGGCTCAACTTCGTCTGCGCGCGCAACGTGGCCAACATGTGCGTCAGTGATGGCTGTCCGCGCCTGGTGCTGCTCAGCTGCGCCCGCGCGCCCTGGATCAACCGCGGCTATGTGCAGGCCAAGCGCGCCGCCGAGCAATATTGCCTGCGCGTCGGCCTGCAAACCCTGGTCATTCGCGCGCCGCTGACCTGGGTGCGCGGCCAGCGCCGTCAGCTCTTCTTCTGGCTGATGACCCTGCTCGGCAGCATCCCGCCCACCATGTGGCTCGGCTTTGGTCGCAGCGCGCCGTTGCAGTTCGATATCTTCGCGCGCGGCGTGGCGCGCGTCGCGCTGCAGCCCACGCCCGACCAGCAAATCTACTGGCGGCGCGACCTGCGGCGGCGCAACAGCAACCGGGAGGCCCGTCACTACACGCCGCCCGCTGTGCCGCTCACGGCAGCACCTCTAGCCGAAGAGGAGGAAGTCCCGTTCGGCTGGCTGCCGCCGACCTCTGACGAATGACCAGGACTAGAAGTCGGGCACGTCGCCCGGCCGCTCCACCTGCACTTCGGCAGAGCGTGGCCCGCGCCGATAACGATGCAGCGGCAGCAGCAGCATCAGTTGCTTGCGCCCGGCTGCCGTCTGCGCCAGCCCTTGCAGCTCGCGCAGGCCGGCGTAAATCTCCGCCGCCTCGGCATAGCCAAAGCGATAGGACAGGAACTGCGGGTGGCCGTCCAGAAAGCTGAGGGCCGCGCCCAGCGCCGCGTGAATTTCGGCAGCGGGTTGCGCCTTGTCGATGCGCAACAAAGCCTGCACCGGCAGCCGCATGTTGCGCGCCATCACGTCGAGGATGACGGGGGTGTGAAAGAAGCGCCCCAGCCCGCGCGTATGTTCGACCGCGGCGGCGCGCAGGGCAGTTTCGTCCGTGCCCAACTCCAGCGTGAAGTCGAAGTGCTCGTCATAAAGCCGCTGCCAGGCGCTGCGCTCCGCTTCCGGGATGAGCGCCTCGACCTGGAGCATGATGCGGTCAGCTGCTGCGGCCAGGGCCTGCTTGCGTGAAAGGCCGGGAACCTTCACCTCGGCCGCGGGCAGGGGCGCGCCAATGTTCATCGACAGGTGCGGCCGCTTCAGCGCGAAGATGGCGGCCAGCGCGCCGTGCATACCGCCGAAGCCAATGGGCAACATGGCCGTGCAGGTGCGGTAACTCAGCCAGGCCACACCGGTGTGCGCGCGCTTCATGACGGGAGACCAGATGCCGCCTTCGGGGAAGATGCCGACCACGCCGTTCTGGCGGATGATGTCCAGCGGCAACTGCAGTTCGTCGCGCCGGGCGTTGCCGCGGTTGACCGGCAGGTAGCCCCACAGCCGCACGATCCAGGCGAAGCGCGGGTCGATGGGGATGTCGCCCGTGCCGATGATCTCGATCTCCCAGGGCACCAGCAGCGTCATCAGCGCCACTTCCATGATGGCCACGTGGTTGCCCACCAGGATTAGCGGTCCGCCCGCCGGCAGGTTTTCGCGCCCGCGCACGGTGGTGCGCGTCAGCAGGTGCAGCGCAATTCGGCCCAGGCGCCGCACCACATAGCGCAGCAGCACCCGGCGCGGATAGCGAATCGTGTAAGTCTCCTGTTCGCTCATGCGCCATTGTCCGGCCAGGCGCCTTGCCCGGCCCTGCGTCGCTGTTGCCCCGCGTTACAGCGAAAGCACACGCGCCCTGCCCTGCAGGTTTACGACCACATGGCGCGTATCGACCACGAGCGCGCTGTAATCAACCACCAGCTGCCAGTCGATGGCGCTGTGGTCGGTGATGACGACGACGCAATCCGCCGCGGCCAGTTCTCCCGCGTCCAGCGCCTGGCTACGCAGCAGTTGCCCCTGGGGCAGGCGCAGTTGCGGCACATGCGGGTCGTGGTAGCGGATGTCCGCGCCTTTCTCCAGCAGCAGCGCCAGCACGTCCAGCGCCGGACTCTCGCGGGTGTCGTCCACGTCGCGCTTGAAGGCCACGCCCAGCACCAGGATGCGCGCATTGCGCACCGCCTTGCCGTCATCGTTGAGCGCGTCGGTGATGCGCTGCGTGACGTGCAGCGGCATGGCCGTGTTGATTTCGCTGGCCACCTCGATGAAGCGCGCGTTGTAGTTCAGGGTTTTCAGCTTCCAGCTGAGATAGTGCGGGTCGACCGCGATGCAGTGGCCGCCCAGGCCTGGGCCGGGGAAGAAGGGCATGAAGCCAAAGGGCTTGCTGGCCGCCGCCTCGATCACTTCCCACACGTCGATGTCGAGACGGTTGCACATCAGCGCCATCTCGTTGACGAGGCCGATGTTGACCGCGCGGAAGGTATTCTCCAGCAACTTGGTCATCTCGGCCACCGTAGGCGAACTGACCGGCACGACCTGGTCGACGGCGGTGGAGTAGAGCGCGACTGCGACCTCGGTGCACTCTGGCGTTACGCCGCCGACGATGCGCGGTGTGTTGCGTACGCCGAACTTGGCGTTGCCAGGGTCGATGCGCTCCGGGGAAAAGGCGATGAAGATGCTCTCGCCGGCCACGAAGCCGTGTTCTGCCAGGCGCGGCAGGATGATCTCGGTCGTGGTGCCGGGCCAGGTGGTGCTCTCCAGCACGATGAGCTGACCCCTGCGGCAAACTGCGATGAGGGAATCCAGCGCGTTCAAAATGAAGGACATGTCGGGGTCGCGCGTTTTACGCAGCGGGGTGGGCACGCAGATGCTGATGGCGTCGACCATGCGCAGGGTTTCGTAGCAGTTGGTGGCGTCGAGCCGGCCGGCGGTTACCAGCGGCGCGATCTCCGCGTCCGTCACGTCCGGGATGTAGCTGCGGCCGCTGTTCAGCTGCGCCACCTTGTCCACGTCGAGGTCGAGGCCGGTGACGTGAAAGCCGGCCCGGGCGAATTCCAGCGCCAGCGGCAGCCCGACATAGCCCAGGCCCACAATGCCGATGCGGGCAGTGCGGGCCTGGAATTTGTGCAACAGGGTTTCCCGGTAGGTCACTGCGTGTAACTCCCTGGCCGCCGGGCGCAGTATACTACAGGTCGCGCGGCGGCCAGAGTCCACGCCGGTCTAGACGTCAGGCGCGGGCGCCACGGCCTCCGGCTGCATCGCGCGCAACTCGCCGAACTGTTCCATCCAGGCCTCAAGGTCGAACCCCCTGCCCAGGCGTTCCCGCAGCGCCTCAAGCAGGGCCTCCATGTCGACGTCCTCGCCAAACAACGCCTCCGGCATGGGCACGAGCTCCATCTCTTCCGGCAGTCTGCCACCGCGGAAGTGGAAGGGCGACATGCCCGCATGCTCCGCCAGCGTCACCTCGAGCTGCAGGGACTCGCCCGCCCGCTGCAACTCCAGCTGCAAGGTCTCGCCCGGGTCGTAGGCCAGCAGCCGTTCGCTCAGGGTGCGCCGGGAATCGACCGGGTCGCCCGCCACGCCCACGACGATGTCCTCTGCCAGCAGGCCAGCGGCCTCCGCAGGCGTATCAGGCAGCACGCGCAGGATGAGCGCGCCCTCGTCCAGCGTCAGCTCGCGTTCGGCGGCGACGTCCGCGTTCAGGTCCAGGTACTCCACGCCCAGCAGCGGCTGGCCAGCGTTTAGCCGGAAGCGGAAGCTTTGTTCCAGCTGCTCCAGCAAGCCCTCAGGCTGACTGCCCGCGATACCCCTGCGCGAACCGACCTGCGCCGTCAGCGTCAAGGCCTCGCCCTCGCGTTCGATGTCGAGCGTGATTTCGGCGCCCGGCTCCAGCGCGCGGATCAACCTGGTTGCCTCCAGTGGCGTGGTGACCGCCTCGTCATTGATGCTGAGCAGCAGGTCGCCCGCCAGCAAGCCGGCTGCCGCCGCCGGCGATTCCGGCACTACTTCGTCGACCAGCACACCCGCCTCGTCGGTCACCAGGCTCACGCCCAGGAAGGCCCGTTCGCTGAAGGCCTGCCACTGGCTGCGCCGCGTCGGCGCGCTGCCAAGCGTGACACCGAGATCCATTTCCGCCTCGTCGCGCAGAATCGTCAGCGTGATCTCGTCGCCGACGGCCAGTGCAGCAATCGACTCCGCAAAATCTGCGGGCGCCAGTTCCGCGCCGTTGAGAGCGAGGATGAGGTCGTCCACCTGCAGCCCGGCCGCAGCTGCCGGCGAGTCGGCCAGCACCGCGCGCACGAGGGCGCCGTTGTCTTCCGCCGAAAAGGTGATGCCTAGAAAGGGGCGTTCGTCCGCATCTTGGGCCAGGGCCGCCCCGCCCAGCACGAGCGTCAGGGCCAGCAGGGCAAGAATTTTGCGCATGATATGCCTCCTGGTGCATCTATACGTACCGATGACAGGGTAGGCAGAAAATCTGGGAAAAGCATAAATAGCGGCTTAATGTCAGGTGAGAATAAGCAATCAGTCTTCCTTGTGGTTGTCGCCACGCAAACGTCTGGACAGAAAATCGCCCATCAGGCCCGACATCAGCATTGAGGAGGGCGAGGGCCTGCTTGAGTCCCGTTCGTCGGCGTCCCAGCGATTGTTGCTGCGCCGGTTAATCCAGTCGCTGTAATCGTCAGCGGCCCCGGTCACCAGGGCCTCCAGCGCGTCCCGGTCCTCGCTGGCGAGGGCCTCGCGCGTCTGCTGCAGGGTGGCCAGCAGGGCATCCAGCCAGCGCAGCAGGGGCTCGCGGTTGTGCAGCCAGTGATCGCGCAAATCGTCCGGGTGCGAATCGAAGAGCTGGTGCGTCAGGCGGCCGAAGGGCGGATTGGTCAGGCGCTGCATGTCGCTCCAGCCAGGGCTGCGCGCCAGGCTGTGGAAGCTGGCCACGCCCAGCAACGCGGGCAGATCGACTGTGGCGGCGATCAGGCTGTCATGTTCCAGCGCATCCATGAAGTGCGGCGTCGCGCCCAGCAGGGTGCTGAAGTCGCTGGCCAGTTCGACGGCCGCGCGCGAGCAGGCGGGCGCCGGCATCAGCATCATGCTGCTGTCGTCGAAGAGGTCGGCGGCGGCGTGTTCGGCGTCGTTGAGGCCGTCGAAGAGGTAGCGCGCGTTGACGACCGGCGTCATCTGCACCAGATGCGCCTCGGCGGGCAGCAGTTCCTGCGCCAGGCGGAAGGCGGGCGCTTTCAGCTGCGCCATGTCGAGCACGACCGCGCCCGGCTGCAGCGAGTCCGCCAGGCCCTCCCACACGCGCCGCTGCTCCGTTACCGGCAGCGCCAGCACGACGATGTCGCGCCCGCGGGCCGCCGCAGCCGGGTTGCGTTCGGTCTTGTCACAGAGCTTCGCCTTGCGCGCCGTCTCGAGGATGCCGGGCCGTGGGTCTGCGCCGTGGACCTCAAAGTGTTGCGCGGCCTTTGCGCGTTGATTGCAGCGCCGCAGCGCCAGCGCCACCGAGCTGCCGGTGCGCTCCAGACCGATGATGGTCACCGTGATGGTTCGCGTCATGATTTTTCTCCTGCCACTTCTGAATCCCAGTATAACGGCCTGTTCACATTCGCCTAATTGCACTCGTCGGCATGGCGCAGCCGCGCCAGCAGTTCGTCGTCGCCGGGCGGCTGCGCGTGATGCTCGATCAGCGCGACGACGCGTTCATCGGCTTCGGCCGCGCGCGCCAGTTGCGCCCCCCAGGCGGGGTGCTGATGCTCGATGATGAAGGGCCGCGCCAGCAGGCTCCCCTCGTCGCCGCGCGCCAGACGCGCAGCCAGTCCGGGCGCCAGCAGTGGCAGCAGCACCACCAGCACGCGTTGCCACAGGGGGAAGGACCAGCGCGTCTTGCCGACGTCGTGCAGCAGCGCGGCCGCCGCCAACTCCGGCGGCACTGCGCCCTGCGCCTGCAGCGCGCGTAACACGCGTAGACTGTGCAGCTGCTCGCTGCGCCGCAAGTGGGCGAAGCAGTCCTGCAGCGCTGGCGTGAGATGTTGCGCCACGAGCGCGTGATCCACCGGCTGCGCGAAGGCCAGCAGCGCGTTCAGCCCCTGGCGCAGGCGGCGGAGTGCCCCCACGTCAGCCCAGCAGCAGGCGCGTCATGCGGAAAGTCGGCCCGCTGATGAGCAAGCCGAAGAGGTTGAAAATACCGCTGAAGCTGAGCAGCAGCATCGCGAAGAAGGCGTACTGGCTGTACTGGCGCCAGCGCGGGCTGCCCCAGCTCCAGGCAAGTTGCGGTGACAGCAGCGCGTAGACGATGTGCCAGCCGTCCAGCGGGAATAGCGGCAGCAGGTTGAAGAGGCAGAGCAGCACGTTGAAGAAGACCACGGTCTGCAACACCCTGGCGACAATGATCGGCAGCGTCCCCCCCAGGAACAGGGGCCGCATGATCTGGAAAAGCAGGCCGAAGAGCAGGGCCAGCAGCAGGTTGGAAAGCGGGCCGGCCGCCACCGCCGCGAGGTAGCCGTAGCGCGGGTTGCGCATGCGTTGCGCGGAAATTGGCGCGGAACCGAGAATGCCGAAGCCGAGCAGCGCGAACATCAACCAGCCGAGCCAGTTGATGTGCACCAGCGGGTTCAGCGTCAGGCGGCCCTGCTGCGCCGGCAGGGGATCGCCCATGAGATGCGCGACGAAATTGTGGGCGAATTCGTGCACCGTCATGCCCAGACCGACGGCCAGCAACACGCCCAGTATGCCTTCCAGCGAGATGTCGCCGAGCAGAAACAAGGCGCGCTCCATTCCTCCGGGTCGACTGCTGCGGGCAGTATAGCACAGGCCGCTGACTGTTCGCGGGCAGGCGTCTGCGCTATACTGATGGCGCGGGCGGAGGCAGCATGGCAGAGTTGCGGGACGTTCAGGTCGACGACCGTGTGCAGTTACGCAAGCCACATCCCTGTGGCCGCGATGTCTGGGTCGTTTATCGCATCGGCGCGGACATCGGCCTGCGCTGCACGGGCTGCCGCCGCAGGGTGCTGCTGTCGCGCAGGGAATTCGGCAAGCGCGTGAGACGGATTGAGCGAGGGCTGGTGTGAAGCTTGTGTCTCCGGCCCTGCGTCACCGTCGCGCGGGAATCATGAGGCATGGTGCTCCGGACTAAAGCAAAAAAACGCATCCTCATTCTGATGTCCGACACGGGCGGCGGACATCGCGCGGCTGCGGAAGCCATCCGCGACACGCTCTTCCGCAAGCACGGCGCGGACGCCGTCGCCGTCGAGCTGGTGGACGTCTTCCGTGATTACTCGCCGGCGCCATTCAAATATTTGCCGGAGATCTACCCCTGGTGGGTGAACAACAGCAAGCAGTCCTGGGGCGCCGGCTACAATCTCTCCAATACGCGCCAACGCGCGCGCATCCTCTCCACCACCATCTTTCACACCCTTGAGCTGGGGCTCAAGCGCCTGTTGCGCGAGCACCCCGCCGACGTCATCGTCTGCGTGCACTCCGCGCTGGCGCGCCCCACCATGAAGGCCATGCAGAGCCTGCCCGGGCGCGCGCCCTTCGTGGTGGTCGTGACCGATCTCGTCTCCACGCACCACATGTGGTACGAAAATCGCGCCGAGCGCACCCTCGTGCCCACCGCGGCGGCGCTGGCGCGCGGCTTCGAAAACGGCCTCAGCGAGGAACAGTTGCGCCTGACCGGGCTGCCGGTGCACCCGGACTTCATCGACGGCCTGACCGACCAGGCCAGCGCGCGCAAGGCGCTGGGCCTCGACCCGCAGTTGCCGGCCGTGCTGCTGGTGGGCGGGGTCGACGGCATGGGCCCGGTCTATCAAACGGCGCTGGCCATCAACGCGCGCCGGCCGCCCTGTCAGCTGCTCATCATCACCGGCCGCAACGAGACCCTGCGCCAGCGCCTGGAGGCGGTCGCCTGGCAACAGCCGACGCAGGTCTACGGCTTCCGCTGCGACATGCCGGTGGTGCTGGCGGCCACCGACATCATCGTCACCAAGGCCGGCCCCGCCACCATCAGCGAATCCTGCATCGCCGGCCTGCCGCTCATCCTTTACGATGCTATCCCCGGCCAGGAAACCGGCAACGTTGACTGGGTCATTGAGCATGACATTGGCGTCTTCACGCCCGAGCCGCGCGAAATCGGCGACACCCTGGTCGCCTGGCTGAACGAGGGGCCGGAGGGTCTGCGGCGCCGTTCGCAGCGCTCACGCGCGCAGGCCCGCCCCAACGCCGTCTTCGAAATCGCCGCCGAAATCTGGGGTCAGGCGCAGCTGGGCCCGCAGGCCACGCGCGGCAAACCCCTGCTGCTGCACGGCATCGACGACCTGGCCGCCGCCACCCGCCGCCTCACGCGCGACATCTGAGCGTGTGCGTTTGCAACCCGGTTGCCGCGCGCCGTACCCAGGTACCATGAATCATCATGAACTTATCGAAGCCATGCCGCCCAAACACCAGTCCTTCTTTCGCGGCACAGGGACTTCGGGCCGAGAGGCAAGCAGGCTTGTTCAACAGACAATCGCTTCTGGAGACCCCGTTTGGAATTCCGCTCAAGCATTTGGGATAACCCGGAAAGCCGCTCTTCATGTAGCTTCACCAGGAGGCGCGATCAAGCATGTCAATTGACTTTGGCGAGAAAAGGAAGCAACTCGACCACGACGGGTATTGTCTGCTCGAGAACATCATCGATGCGCGGATGCTGGATCGCCTGCGCGACGTCACGGATGAGGTGCTGGCCCGGACCGACGACACGCACTTCGAAGCAAAACGTTCCCAGGGCAGTGTGATTCCGGTATTCCAACATCTCTTCATGGCCAAACTCATTGCCCATCCCCAGGTCCTGGCGGCGCTGGCCGCACTGGGGTATGCTGACCCCAAATGGGGGAGTGGCTTCATCATCAGCAAGCCGCCACACAGCCCGCCGCTGTTCTGGCACCAGGATGCGCGCTTCTGGGATGATCCCGTCAGCTATACGCCGCAGACCATCCAGTGTTTCCTGATGATCTATCTGGTCGATACGACGCCGCACAATGGCTGTCTGCGGCTGATCCCCGGTTCTCACCTGAAGCGTCATCCCCTGCACGACCTGTTGCCGGGGGCGCACGCAGAAGATCTGGGCAGAATGAATGATCCGGATCACCCGGCCTACAAGCGTGTCGCAGGTGAAGTCGATGTCCCCGTCAAGACAGGGGATGTGGTCATGGGCAGCGCACGCTTGTTCCATGCCGCGCACGGCAACCAGAGCGATCAGCGCAGGACCAATATTACGCTCTGGTACTATCCGGCCTTTGCCGAATTGCCTGAATCGATCCAGGCGTTTCTCGCGCAAGAAACCTGGCCGGCAGCCTGGTATGAGCAGACCAGGGCCCTGGTGGAGCCCCTTCGCCCGGTTTATGAAGGCGATGCCGGGCCGATCCAGCTCAACAGGACCCCCGGGAAAGATTTGAAGTGACGGCAGGGCCCACTGCCGGGACGCGATTGCCGCGCGCGCAATTCTAAAGTACCATGCTCACGAACTGGCCACCGTAACGGGGAGCCGCTGACGCATGAAAGCCATCATTCTGGCAGCCGGGCAGGGTACCCGCCTGCGCCCCGTGACCCTCACCATGCCCAAGCCGCTGGTGCCAGTCGCCAACAAGGCCCTGATCGAATACGCCATCGACCTGTTGCGCGACGCGGGCCTGTGCGACATCGGCATCGTCGTCAACAGCATGGAGTCGCCCATTGCGCGCCAGTTGGGCGACGGCCACCAGCTGGGTGTGCAGCTCGAATACATCGTGCAGGAAGAGCAACTGGGGCTCGCGCACGCCGCCAGCCTCGCACAGTCCTTCATCGGCGACGAACCCTTCTGCATGTTCCTCGGCGACAACATTTTTAAGGATCGCCTCAGTGAACTACTGGCGAACTTTCCCGCTTCCGGGGCCGATGCCGCGGTGGCGCTGATCGAGGTGCCGGACCCGGAACGCTTTGGTATCGCCGAGCTGGACGAGAGCTACGAGCGCATCCAGCACGTCGTGGAAAAGCCGGCAAATCCGTCCTCCAGCCTCGCCATATCCGGCGTCTACCTCTTCCGCAAGTCGATCTTCGAGGCCATCCGTAACATCAAGCCTTCCTGGCGCGACGAACTGGAGATCACCGACGCGATCGAGTGGCTCATAAGCCAGGGGAAGCACGTGCAGCCCTACATCCTGCAGGGCTGGTGGATCGACGCTGGCAAGCCGGAGTCCATCATCCAGGCCAACCAGGTGGTGCTTGGTGAATTGCCCTACACGCCACCGCCCACGGATCGCCGCCAGGTCTGCGAGAAATCGGATGTCTCGCACCGTGTGCTGATTGGCAAAGGCAGCCAGATCATCGACAGCGTGGTGCGCGGGCCGGTCATCATCGGCGACAACGTGCGTATCCGTAACAGCTACATCGGCCCCTACACCGCGCTGGGCAACAACGTGGTCGTCGAGGGCAGCGAGATCGAGGACAGCATCGTGATGAAGGATTGCGTCATCCGCAACATGCCCGGCCGCATCGATTCCAGTCTGTTGGCGGACAATTCACAGGTCACCTCGGCGGAACATGTGCCGGCCGCGCATCGCCTCATCCTGGCCGAGAACAGCTACGTGCAGCTGTGAGGCTGGCCGGGAGGGCGCCCCTTGCCCCTGAGCCGACGCAACTTTCTCACACTGGCTGCTGTCCTGGCCCCAACGCTGCCTGCTGCGGCTGTCGGGCCTGAGGATATGCAGCTGATGGGCAAACACGAACGCTTCAACGTCCATCGGCAGCAGCCCTTCAATGGTGGCCCGCCGCTGGACCTGCTGCGCGCGGATTTCTTCACAGCGACCGACCTTTTCTACGTGCGCAACCACGCGCCCGTGCCCGTGGCTGACGCGGACTGGCTCCTGGAAATCGACGGCGCTGTGCAGCGACGGCTGAGTCTTGACCTGGCGACGCTGCAGCGCGACTTTCCGCGCCACGAGCTGGCGGCGACCATGATGTGCGCCGGCAATCGCCGCATCGAGATGTTGCCGGAGCTCGACCCGCGAAAGGCGGTCGCCTGGGGCAGCGACGCCATCAGCAACGGGCGCTGGGCCGGGACGCGCCTGCGCGACGTGCTGGCGGCGTCGGGAGTTACTGCCGGCGCGCGCCATCTGGCCGCGTTGGGGCGTGATGAAATCATCATCGAAAACAGCTCTGACAACACCATCAACAGCACCATCTTCAGTTTCGGCGGCTCGATTCCGCTGCAGAAGGCGCTGGCGGACGAGGTGCTGCTGGCCTGGGAACTGAATGGCGCGCCGCTGACGCCGCTGCATGGCGGGCCGCTGCGTCTGCTGGTACCAGGCTATATCGGCGCGCGCAGCGTCAAGTGGCTGGGGCGCCTTACGCTGCAGGTCGCGCCCTCCGACAACCATTTCCAGCAGCGCGCCTACAAGGTCTTCCCGCCCGAGGTCAGCGCGGACACGGTGGACTGGAGTACGAGCGAGCCGCTGGGCGCCTTTGAAGTTAACTCCGCCATCTGCACGCCGGCGCCGGACAGTGTGCTGCCGGCCGGCAATAATCGCATCAGCGGCTACGCCATCAGCGATGCGCCGGTCAGCGCGGTCGAACTTTCCGTCGATGGCGGCCGCAACTGGCTGCCCGCCAGGTTGACGGCGGAGCAGGCGCGCTGGAGCTGGCGCTTCTGGGAGCGTGAGGTGGAACTGGCGCCGGGGACGCACGAGCTGGTCGTGCGTGCCAGGAACGTCGAGGGTAACGGTCAGCCGCCGGATGGGGCCCCCATCTACAATTTCAAGGGCTACATGATGAACAGCTGGCAGCGCCTGCGCGTTACGGTCCGCTGAGCGTCTGATTCGCCAACGCCGCTCGCAATTCCTCTGCCGCGGGCGCGTAATTCCCCACGCGACGCACGACCAGGCCGCTGGCGCTGTTGGCCAGGGCGACGGCCGTGGGCCAGGGCGCTGCGGCGGTTGCGGCCAGCGTCATCACCGCGATGGCCGTGTCGCCCGCGCCCGTCACGTCGTAAACATCGCTGACGACCGGCGCCGGGCAATGCTGCAGCGCGCCGTCGGCCGCAGCCAGGGTGGCGCCCTGCGGCCCGCGCGTAATGACCATGGCGCCGGTGAGGCGCAGCGTGGCGCAGAGTTCGCGCGCGGCGGCGGCGAAGTCCGCGTCCGTCGCCAGCGTTCGTCCCAGCCAGTTGGCGGCGTCCTCCGCGTTGCATTTGACGAGGGCGAAGTCGTGATACTTGTCCAGCTCGCCCTGGGCGTCGGCCGCCAGCAGGGGCGCCCCCGCGTGGCGCAGGGTCTCCACCAGCGCCGGCGTCAACAGGCCGACGCGATAGTCTGAAACCAGCACTGCATCGACCTTGCGGCAGTGCAGCTCCAGCTGCGCGCGCAGCTGACTTTCACTGGCAGCGGCGAGCGGCGCGCGCGAGATGGTGTCGATGCGCGCCAGCTGTTGCGGATAGCGCAGGCCCATCTGCGCCATGATGCGCTGCTTGACCGTGGTAGCGCGCGCGGCCTCGCTCACCAGCGCCGCGCAGTCAATGTCCTGCGCCCCCAACAGCGCGCGCAACTGCTGCCCGGCCGCGTCGGCGCCGGTGACGCCGGCGAGGATGGCCTGGCTGCCGAGGCGCGCGATGGTGACGGCCGGGTTGGCGGCGCCGCCGGGGATGAGGCGGCGGCTCTCGTATTCCAGCACCGGCACCGGCGCCTCGCGGCTCATGCGCGCCGGGCGGCCGCTTACATACTCATCCAGCAGCACGTCGCCGATGACCAGAACCCGGCGGTCTGCCAGGCGCGCGACCCAACGCTGCAGCGACAATCAGATCACCATGACCTTGTCATTGACGCCGGTCAACTGGCGCAGGTGCTCGGTCTGGCCCGCGTGATAGCCGTCGTGCCAGACCATCTCGAGCAGGCATTCGCGCAGGTTGTCGCCATGCTCGCAGGTATCGGCGTTCAGCGCTTCCTCGCTCAACGCAGCCAGCGCCACCGCCAGTCGTTGCTGCGAGCGCTGCAGGTCGGCGAGGATGGTTTCCAGCCTGATTGCCAACGCATAGTCCGTCAGCGGCTCGCTGCCGTAGCGGTAGGGCGCAGCGGCCGCCGCGTCCCAGAGCGCTTCGGCTCCCGCCATTTTGAGCGTGACGTCGCGGTAGGCCATGATGTGGCCCAGCACCCAGTTGAGGCAGTTGCCGCGGAAAGGCAGCTGCAACATGCTGTCCGCATGAGTCAGGCCTGCGGTCTGGCGCTCGATGACCAGCAGGTTGCGCGCCAGCAGGCGCGTCATTTCAGCGGCTGAAATCATGGTTCCCCTGTTCCACCCTGCTCCGGCCCGCAGCGACGCTCAGATCACCTTGTCGTCGGTGCCGGACAGCTGCCGCAGGTACTCGGTCTGGCCTGTGTGATAGGCATCGTGCCAGGTCATGAAGGCCAGGCGCTGGCGCAGGGTAACGTCGCTGTCTTCCTCCAGGGGCGCGTCGAGCCGGTCATCATCCAGTGTGGCCATGGCGTTTGCCAGGCGCTCCTGCGAGCGTTGCAGGTCAGCCAGTATGGTCTCCATGGGGACGACCTCGTCGTCAGCCTGCATCGTCTCGCTACCGAAACCGTAAATTTTTCCTCGTTCCTCGTCCCACAGCGGCTCGGCCCCGGCGATGCGCAGCATGTAGTCACGACTGTCCACGATGTGGCCCAGCACCCAGTTGAGGCAGTTGCCGCGGAAGGGCAGTTGCAACATGCTGTCTGCGTGCGTCAGGCCTTCGGTCTGGAGCCCGATGACTCTCAGGTTTTGTGCCAGCATGGTCGTCAGTTCAGCGGCTGTAATCATGTTGTCCCCTTCTTCCTCTCACTATGACTCCAGTCTGGCACAATTCCCGCGTGAATCAAGCCCGCGGAAACGGCCGTCGCTGTAGCAGCACGGCCAGCACGAAGCGCGGCAGGCGCAACATGCGCCGCAGGCGCCAGGGTTGCAGGGCAAGGCGGAAGAGCCACTCGAGGCCGTGTCGTTGCAGCCAGCGCGGTGCGCGCGGCACATCGCCGACGACGAAGTCGAAGGCGCCGCCCACGCCCATGGCCAGCCCCACGCGCAAACGCGGCAGGTTGCGAGCGATCCATTTCTCCTGGCGCGGCGCGCCCCAGGCCACGAAGAGCAGGTCCGTCTGGCTGGCGTTGATGCGCGCCACGATGTCGTCCTCTTCCCCGGCGGCGGGGCTGCCGCTGTGCGTGCCGGCGATTTGCAGGCCGGGGAAACGCGCGCGCAGGGCCGCTGCCGCCCGCTCCGCCACGCCTGGTGCCGCGCCCAGCAGGAACAGCCGCCAGCCGCGCTGGACGGCGCGCTGCGCCAGCAGCGGCAGCCCGTCCGCGCCGGTGATGCGCGCGGGCAGCGAATCGCCCTGATGGCGCGCCGCCCAGAGCAGCCCCGCGCCATCCGCCACGCAGAGGTCCGCGCGCTGCAGGATGTGGCGAAAGTTAACGTCCTTGCGCGCCATCATGATGAATTCCGGGTTGAGTGTGCAGATGTGATACGCTCGACGCGGCTGCGTCGTCAGCCAGCGTTCGACCAGCGCCAGCCACTGTGCTGTGGTGAGCCCGTCTACCGGCAGGCCGAGGATGTGAATCCGGCCCGGCTGGCGCGGCCCGGGCGCTGCCGTGACAGGCGGCGGCGACTCGCCGCGCAGCAGCGCGCGCGCCGCCAGCACGACCTGCTGTGGCGTAACCATGCGCATGCAGGTGCGCGCCGCGCAGCCCTGCGGCAGGCCCATGCTGTGGCCGACGTAACTGCAGGGGCTGCATTCCGGCGCGCTGCGCAGCACCACGCTGCGCCCGCCAGGCGTCCAGGGGCCCCAGGCGGCGGGGTTGCCCGGCCCCATGATGGCCAGCACCGGAGCGCCGGCGGCGGCCGCCAGATGCATCACGCCACTTTCTGCGCCGATGAAGAGCGCGGCCCCGGCCAGCAACTGCGCCAGTTGCGGCAGCGTGGTCCGCCCCGTCAGATCCAGGGCTGCGCTGCGCATGGCCGCGCGAACAGTTGTGCCCTCGTCGTCGGGACCGCCGACGATCACGATTTGCGCGCCCGTCTCCGCTCGCAGCTGGTCGCCAACCTGCGCGAAATGCTGCGGCGACCAGCGCCGGGCCGGGTTGTGCGGGCCGCCGCCCGCGTGCAGCACGATGTTGCGGCCAGGCGGCAGGGGCTGCGTCAGGGCGGCGCGGGCCACCACCGCCGGTCTGGGGCGTGGGTCAGCGCCCGCCAGGCCCGCGAGCTGCAGCCAGTATTCCGCCTGGTGCATGGCGCCGAAGCCATCGTCGGCCAGGGTCTCGTTGAGGAACCAGGCGTTGCCGTTGTCGAGGCCGATGCGCCGCGCCGCACGCGTGACCTTGGCGATGAGCGCGAACCTGGCTGTGCCACGCAGCAGGGTGAAATGGTGAAAGTAGAGCACGAGATCGTGGTGGCCGAGGCCGAGGATGCGCCGCAGGTTACCTGGTTGCAGAAAGGCGAAGGGCTGGCCCCCGCTGGCCCGTTCGAGCGTCACGATCTCGTTGACGAGGCCGCTGCCGGTCACCAACGGGGCGGCGTGGCTGCTGGTGAGCAGGGTGAGGTGGGCCGCGGGCAGCGCGTTGCGCAGGGCGGCCAGCGCCGGCGTCGTCAACACCAGGTCGCCCACGTCGGCCAGCTGCACCAGCAGGATGCGCATCAGACTGCCCCCGCCGCGACGTCCTGCAGCGCGCGAAGCGTTTCTGTCGCCGCGCGCTCCCAGGTGAATTCGGCCGCCCGCGCGCGCCCCGCATGGACGAGCCGCTGGCGCAGCGCTTCATCTGAAAGCAGGCGCGTCATCTGCCGGGCGAGGTCGGCCTCGTCCGTCGGATCGACCAGCAGGGCGGCGTCGCCGGCCAGCTCGGGCAGGCTGGAGGTACGGCTGGTGATGACCGGCGTTCCGCAGTGCATGGCTTCCAGCACGGGGAAGCCGAAGCCCTCATGGAGCGAGGGGAAGAGCAGTGCCAGCGCGCCGGCGTAAAGCGCGCCGCGGTCCTCGTCGTCGATGTAGCCGGGCAGATGCAGGCCCTCCAGCTGCGCGAAGTCACTGGCGTCGAAGAGCCAGCCGCGCCCACCGGCCAGCACCAGACCGGCCTCGTCCTGCGGGTTGGCTGCGCGCCAGCGCTGCCAGGCGGCGACGATGAGCGGCAGGTTCTTGCGCGGCTGCAAGGTGCCAAGAAAGAGGAAGTAACGTTGCGGCAGGCCGTACTTGCGGCGCAGGGCCGCCAGCTCGCCGATGTCGAGGCGCGTCACGCCGGGGTAGACCACGCGCAGCTTCTCCGGCGCGATGTGGTAGAAGCGCTGCAGATCGGCGGCGGTGGCCTGGCTGTCGGCCAGCACAAGGGTCGCGCGCCGGGCGCTGTGGTGCGTCGTCAGCTCCAGGTAGCGGCGCGCCAGGGGCGGATGTGCCGCGGGGAAGTGGCGAAAGCCGAGGTCGTGCACAGTGACCACAGCCGGGCCGCGCAGCAGCAGGGGCAGCGTGTGCGCCGGCACGAAGCTCAGGTCCGGGCGTAGCGCATACAGCGCCGCGGCCAGGCGCAGATGCGTCCACATGCGCGGCAGGGGGATGACGTGTTGCTGCACGCCCGGCCCGCTGAACAGGCCGTCCGGCGGCGCGTCGCGGAAGAAGAGGTGGAACTCGTGGCCGGCGCCGACCCGCAGCAGCGCGCGGATGAGTTCGCGGCTGTAATGTTCGGTGCCGGTGGCGCGCGCGACGGTGGCGCGGCTGGCGTCAATGGCGATGCGCATGGTCAGCGCCAGCCAGGCGATACAGGCAGGGCCATGCCTTGTCAGGGACGCGCAAATCGCTATACTGGGCCATCGGCGACGTAGCCAAGTGGTAAGGCAGAGGTCTGCAAAACCTTTATCACCGGTTCGAATCCGGTCGTCGCCTCTTCTCCCCAATTGCCGTCCGTTTCAGCCACCGGAATGCCCGGAAACAAGGCGCGTGGCCCGGGCGCTCATGCGCCGCTTGCCTGCGCTCCCAGTCTTTTCTGCGCCTCATGCGTCACCATGGTCACGAGGCCCATCAGCCCCTGGCCCTTGCCCATCGAGACCTCGCGCCCGAAGATGCCCAGCACGATGTCCTGCGGGACCTGCGCCACCTGCTGTAGTGGCGCGCCCGAACAACAGTCAGCGAGGATGACGGCCAGGGCCATCGCCGAAAGCCCCTGCGGATTCAGCACATCGAAGCGATATTGCAGCGTGCCTTCGTCGTCGGGCAGCGCCCACACGAAAGCCTCGGACTCGCAGCCCAACACGCGTCGCGCCTCGTCGTAGGGGGGCGTCGCGACCTCGGGCGTGACCCGCACCTCGTCGAACCGGTCTGCCGAATCGATCAGCCAGGCGGCGCGCTCGTTACGGTCCGTGATGAAGGAGAAGTCTTCCAGCACTTCTTCCAGCTTCGGCGGGATCATGCGCGTACTCAGCGTTCAATTGGCACGTTGACCAGGTTGCCCCATTCCGTCCAGCTGCCGTCGTAGTTGCGCACCTGGCCGTAGCCCAGCAGGTACTTCAGCGCAAACCAAGTGTGGCTGCTGCGTTCGCCAATGCGGCAGTAGGAGATAATGTCGTCGCTCTCGCTCAGACCCTGCTCGTCCTCATAGATGGCGCGCAGGCCGTCCGCGTTCAGGAAGGTACCGTCATCCGGGTTGGCGGCGCGGCTCCAGGGGACGCTCTTCGCACCAGGAATGTGGCCGCCGCGCAGCGCGCCTTCCTGGGGCGAACCAGGCATGTGCAACAGCTCGCCGCTGAACTCCTCCGGGCTGCGCACGTCCACCAGCGGCCGGCCGGTCTCGATGTGGGTCAGCACTTCGCCACGGAAGGCACGTTCCGTACTGTCGTCACGCGCGGCCGCGCTGTAGGTCGTGTGCGGATACGAGGGCACCGTGCGCGTCAGATCGCGCCCTTCCAGCTCCCACTTCAGGCGCCCGCCGTCCATCACGCGGGCATTGCTGTGGCCGAAGAGCTGGAAGACCCACAGGGCGTAGCAGGCCCACCAGTTGCTTTTGTCGCCGTAGAACACCACCGTCATGTCCGGCGTGATGCCATTGCGCGACATCAACGCCTCGAAACCGCCCTGGTCCAGATAGTCACGCCGCAGCTGATCGTTGAGGTCGACGGTCCAGTCGATCTGGACGGCTCCGGGAATATGGCCGGATGTGTAGAGCAACGGGTCCTCGTTGGACTCGACAATGCGTATCTGTGGATCGTCCAGATGTTGGGCGACCCAGTCCGTCGCAACGAGCATTTCAGGGTGGCTGTAGCCCCGCCTCTCGATTTCGCTCATGAATATTTGCTCCTGTTTTGCTGCTCTGCGAATGTACACCCCCATGATAACTGACCAGGCCCCCGGCGGCAACAGGCCCAGGCGCAGCGCGCCCTTGCCGCAGAACGGCGCAGATCATCGCGGAGGGGTGTATCTTCGATCAGCCTCTGTGAGTTAGCGTCGCGATGAGCGCGCGCTCGGCCCGGCCAAAGCTGTAACGCGCCAGCGCCTCCGGCGCAGCCCAGGCGAGCTCCGGCAGCTGCGTCGCAGCCGGCCCACTCAGTAATTCACACTCCCAGGCGTGCAGCGTGATGCGGAAGTGCGTGAAGCCCTGCTGCACCGGTGCCAGGGCCGCGCCGCGCTGCACCTCCAGCGCCAGCGTCGCGCGCAACAGTCGGTGCAGCGCGTCCGGCAGGGTTGCGTCCGCTGCGCTCACGCGCCCGCCGGGGAAGGTCCACAGGCCGCCCAGCAAGCCATCCGTCGGTCGCCGCTGCAGCAGCAGCTCGCCCTGCGCGTTGCGCAGCAGCGCGGCGACGACGTCATAATGTGGTCGATCAGCGCGCGGAGGGCGCCGGGGCCGCTGCCCCTGACTGCCGCGGGCGCGGGCCAGACACTGCGCCTGCAGCGGACAGCGCGGACAGTCCGGCTGGCGCGGCCGGCAGATTGTGCGCCCCAGCTCCATCAGCGCCTGGTTCCATGCGCCCGGGCGCGCCTGCGGCAACCACTGCTGCGCCAGCGCCCAGAGCCGGCGCTGCGTCGCCGGGCGCGTGATGTCCTCGTCGAGGTCCAGCAGCCGCGCGAAGACGCGCATCACATTGCCGTCCAGCACCGGCGATGGCTCGTCAAAGGCGATGCTGGCGATGGCGCCGGCTGTGTAACGTCCGATGCCGGGCAGTTGCTGCAGCTCCCCCGCCGTACGCGGGAAGCAGGCATTGTGCTGCGCCACGAGGATGCGCGCCGTGCGATGCAGGTTGCGCGCGCGGCTGTAATAGCCCAGCCCCTCCCACAGTTTGAGCACCTCGTCCAGCTCCGCGGCGGCCAGCGCCGGCAGGTCGGGGCAATGGCGCAGAAAGCGCTCGTAATAGGGGATGACCGTCTCCACCTGCGTCTGCTGCAGCATGATCTCGGCCAGCCAGATGGCGTAGGGATCGCGGCGCCGGCGCCAGGGCAGGTCGGCGGCCTCGCGGTCGTACCAGGTCAGCAGGCTGTCGTCGGGGCGCATGTCAGGGGTTCCGGAGTTTTCGGGCGGAACTCAGTGTACAATATCGCTCATGCGCATTCTGCTGCCCGTCATCCTTACCCTGTTGCTGCCGCTCGCCGCAAGCGCCCAGGCGCAACCCGACTCGCTGCCGGCGCTGGCCACCCAGGTCGCGGCCGACCTGGCGGAGGCCGAGCGCGCGGTCGACCAGGCCTTCAACCTGCTGGGTCTGCTGGAGGCCTTCAGCCTGATCGTAACCGTGGTCGGCGGCGTGGGCGCCATCTTCGGCGTCACGCGTTTCATCTCCGCCCAGAATCAGTTGCGCGAATCGCGACAAAAGTTCGAGCAAGAGCTCGCCAGCTCACGCCGGCTGCTGCAGGAAGAGACGCGTCAGCGGCAGGAAGCCTTCGCCGGGCTGCAGAGCACGCTGGAGAAATCGACCGGCGATGCCACGCGCGCGCTTTCCTTCCTGCCGCTGGGCGAGCGCCAGTATCGCTCCGGCGACTTCCGCGGCGCCCGCGCCATTTACGCGCGCGCGCTGGAGCTGGATCCGCTCAACCCGGTCATCAACTATCGCATGGGCTACACTTGCTCGCAAGCCGGCGCGCTGGACGAGGCCGAGCGTCATCTGCGCCAGGCGCTGGCCAGCGAGCCGGACTTCGCGCCCGCGTTGGCCAGCCTCGGCTTCGTCTACCGGCGCCGCGCCGAACAGATGCCGGAGGGCGTCGAACGCGCGCGCGCCTTCAACGAGGCCGAGCGTCATCTCACGCAGGCGCTGAGCCAGTTGCCCGGCCTGGTGGACGACGATGGCGAATCGTGGTGGGGCTCGCTGGGTGGCCTGTACCGGCGCCGCGGCCAGCTGGCGGAAGCCGTGCACGCCTACCGCGAGGCGGCGCGCGTCACCCCCGCCTCGTCTTACGCTTTCGTCAATCTGGCGCTGCTGGGCATGCAACAGGACGGGGTCGAGGCCCTGCGGGCCACCTGGCAGCAGGCGCAGCAATTGGCCGCCGCCGAGGTGCGCGCCGACGTCGACAACTACTGGGGCTATGCCGACCTCGTCACCGCCAGCCTGGCGCTGGGCGATGCCGATGGGGCGGAAGCGGCGCTCACGGCCTTCTTCAGAACCACGCCGGCGGACGCCACCCAGGTGCCGCAGGTGCTGCGCGACTCGCTGGAGCGGTTGGCGGCGGCATTGCCGGAGGACAAGAGTCAGGCGGTGTCTGATGCGCTCGCGCGCATCGACGCGCACACGACGTCCGCCAGCGATTGAGCGCAGTAGTTACGCGGGCCGTTGTCCCGCCACTCACCGAACAACCCGGAGCAAAGGGGCCAGCCTGCGCTAGCGCTGCTGGCCTGCTGACTCGCCCGCAGCAGGTAGCGGCACTTCCGGCATGACCTGCAGAGTCAGCAGGAACTTCACCAGCGCCCGCTGGTTGGTGAAGGGTAAAGTCGTGAAGGCGTCGCGGGGAGTGCGGGCCTCGCCTTTGGTCCCGCACCTCAACCGCGCAGCATGTCGATCGCGCGCATGTTGGCGGCGCCGTCGCCGGCGGCGAACATTGGCGGGCGTCCGAGCAGCAGCGCGTCGGCGAAGTCCTCGACCATCAGCGTGTAACTGTTGGCGGGCGGGATGCTGATGCGGCTGTACTCGCCCTTCGGCCCCCAGTGCTCGATGAGCGAGTCGCGATCGACCGGCACCAAGAAGGCCTCTTCCACGCGGATGCGCCCGGCCGTGCCGCGCAGGTCGTAACTCTGCACGCGATGACTGCGCAGGGTGTTGTCGACCACGCCGATGGCGCCCGAGGGGAATTCAAACACACCGGCAAACACCTCATCCACGCCGCTGGCGGAACCGATGCGGAACAGCGCCTTGCCCTGCACAGGCTCTTCGCCGGTCATCAGCCGCGTCAGGTTGACGCAATAACAACCGGCATCCATCAGGCCGCCGCCGGCCAGTTCACGGCTGAGGCGGATGTTGCCCGTGTCTTTCGGGTTGATGGTGAAGCTGAAGCTGGCGTTGACGAGGACTAGATCGCCGATGGCGCCGGCGCGCAGCAGCGACAACACCTTTTGCGTCTGCGGGTTGAAGCGGTACATGAAGGCCTCGGCGAGGAGCACATTATGCTGCTCGAAGGCCACAACCATCATGTCGGCCTCGGCGGCGTTGGAGGCCAGCGGTTTCTCGCAGAGCACTGGAATGCCGGCTTCGGCACAACGGATGCTCCACTCCGCGTGCATGCTGTTGGGCAGCGGATTGTAGATGCCGTCGATCCCGGGGTCGGCCAGCAGGGCCTCGTAGCTGCCGTGCGCGCGGGGGATACCGAGCGCGTCTGCAGCCTGCTGCGCGCGCGCCAGGTCGCGGCTGCCGATGGCGGCCACCATGCCGTTGCGGCTCTGCTGTATGGCCGGGATGACGCGCTCGAGTCCGATCTTTGCCGTGCTGAGGATGCCCCAGCGAATCCTGTCGCTCACTGCTCATTTCCTTTCTCGCCGCGCATGGTGACGCGGCCGCCATAGATTGTCGTCAGGGCACGCAGGCCGCCATGGAAGATCAGCTGCATCCCCAGGCCGGTCAGCGATGTGCTGGGCGGCGCCAGCGTCGTCGTGCGAAACCAGGCGCGCCAGCGCAGCCAGGTACCGCCGTGGCGCTCCGGCGTCAGCGATTGCAGGGCCAGGTGGTCGACGATGAACTCGCTCTCCTCGATGCTGCTGGCCAGCAAATGCGGCGGATGCGAGGCGACGATGTATTCCTGCAGCGTGAACGGGCCCAGGCGCAGCCAGCGTACCGTGCTCACCCCGTCGCGCGCCAGCGCGTGGCGACGGCTGACCGTGCTGCCCGAGATCAGCGGCAGCCAGCGATAGAGCTCGGTGTGGTCGCTGATGTGCGCGAAGATTTTGGCCGGCGGCGCATCCAGCAGGGCGAGGCAGTCTGCGCGCAGCGGCGCGTCGGTGTAGGTGCCTACGTCAAAGCCCCCGACGATTCGGTCCACGCTCTTGTCCGCCATGCCCTCGGCGCGGAGTATAGCGCGCGGGTGTATAATGAGGGTTACTCGTCAGGAATGGAGTTGTTGCAAGAGGGGCGTGATGATTGCAATGCCACAGTTGCAAGAAATACCAGCACTGCCCGAAATACCGCCACTTGCTTTTGACGAAACGTACAGCCCTGCACAACAGGAAGAGATCGAAGAAAATCTACAGGCGATCGAAACGGAGCTTGTCAGGACGGAACAAATTGTCAGCGAAGTTAACCAGTTTGTCACTTGGGTTGTACAGCTTGATCTTGAAGCTGACAAGAGCCCGACCATGTCCGAAGAACACGTAGCCTTCTTCCTTGGCATCATCTCCAAGCTGGCTGAATTTGAAGCGGACATGGATCATCTGTTCAATCTTTGGGATGAAGCAGTTGATGATAGAGGCAAATGGCGTGGAACAGGCAAGTTAAACCAATCACATGCCAAGCGAACCAAGAAAATCAATTCGCGCTATCGAAAAATGAGCAAAAATGTCAAGAAACTTTCCAGTCACCAGAGAAGTGACCTGATTGCAAACCTGTTGGTTCAAGTCGCAAGACAACGCGAACTGACCAAGGAAGAAAAAATTCAGTTGCTACATACAATTCCGGACCACAGGCCGATCGACAATCCCATCTCCATGCGGCGCGCCGACTGGTACGGTGACGATGCCTGAAGCAGTGTTCCTGGATACCAACGTTCTCCTGCATCATGCATACCCGAACATTGGCAACGACCCTCCCGCAATTAAGCAACTAAAGTTTGAAGCTTGCCAACAACAGCTGATCCAGTTCCAGAAAGACGGAACTCATCTTTGGATTAACGGTCAGGTTATCCGGGAATTCTGGAGGAACGCTTCTCTTGTCATGTCAAATGGGAAGCAGATTCCGCTTAAAAATGTCAGACAAGCGCTTGATGGATTCCTGAGCATCGTGACAGTTGCGGACAACACATTTGCGGTACGCGAGCTATTGTTGCCGCTAGTTCAAGAGTATTCCGTCCGCGGCCTGCCAGTCCACGACGCCAACATAATGGCGACCATGCTTGCGTACGAAATTGGTACCGTTTGCACGCTGGACAACGGCTTCGATCGTTACCGTAAGCGCATCACTATACTTTCGCCATTGACCAGTTCCATATAATCTCTTGCCGACAATACCATCCTTGCGCGGCTGAGCCAGCCCGTGCCACAATCGCTGCTCCATATATGTGGGAGGAAGCAACTGTGGACTGGATTGCGAGCCCGGACGCTTGGGCGGGTCTGTTAACCCTCATCGTGCTGGAGATCGTGCTGGGAATTGACAACATCGTCTTCATCACGATTCTGGCGGGCAAGCTGCCGCCGGCGCAGCAGGCGCGCGCGCGTCAGGTCGGGCTGGGCCTGGCGCTGGTCATGCGCATCCTCATGCTCTTCGCCATCTCTTGGGTGATCCGGCTGACGGCGCCGCTGTTCGAGCTGCTCGGTCAGGAGATTTCGGGGCGCGACCTGATCCTGATCGCCGGCGGCCTCTTCCTGCTGGCCAAGGCCACGCACGAGATTCACGAAAGGCTGGAGGGCGAGAGCGGCCACGCCAGCGCGCGCGTGCCACCCTCATTCACCGCCGTGGTGCTGCAGATCATGCTGCTGGACGTGATCTTCTCGCTCGATTCGGTCATCACAGCCGTGGGTATGGTCAGCGAGGTCAGCATCATGGTTGTGGCGGTCATCATCGCCGTCGGCATCATGATGCTCTCCGCCGCGCGCATCGGCGACTTCGTCAACCAGCACCCGACTGTCAAGATGCTGGCGCTCAGTTTTCTACTGCTCATCGGCCTGATGCTGGTGGCCGAGGGCCTGGATCAGCACATCCCCAAGGGTTACGTCTACTTCGCCATCGCCTTCTCGATCTTCGTGGAGATGCTCAACCTGCGCCTGCGCAGCCAGACGCGCACGCCGCCGCTGCAGCTGAATCAGCCCTATGTGGAGTAGGGAAGGATCAGTTCGGCTGCGGAACGTGGCCGATACACAGGAGAATTGCCTCGGCGATTTTGTTCAGCTTGTCTGTCGCCAGATTTCCCAGTTTGCGGTCGAATAGCTTTGTCGATGTGCAAGTTATCTGGAACGCGTCCGCCCAACTGTCGTGATTCAGCCCGTTTTCTGCGGTTGCGATAACATGCTCCATCCATGGGTAGAGTATAAAATGCTCGTGCCCGGTAGTGATTGGGACAACAATCCGCAAGGGCAAACGGCCAACCTCACGCACGCCCATCACCACGGCAGGCCTCTTTTTCCGAGGTTCGGACCCCGTTGGTGGGCCAGGGGGCACGTTTGGGTCGGAGAACTTGAAATTTACTAGCCAAACTTCGCCGCGCAGTATCTTTCGCTGTCGTTTGCCCCTTGCCAACTAAAATTCTTCCTCGCCGAAGGCCTCGAATATCTCGAAATCTTCATTTCTGGCAAGAGCAAAAGAAATATCCAGAAGTCTTTGGCGTTTTTCTGCGGGCATAGTCAACAACTCGGAAGCTGTCGGGAATACATCTGGCACAATGTCTTCATCTGCAAACGCGTAGTCAGGGAATACCTGCTGGATTCTGAAGGGCGAAACCAGACCTGCTTCTACGGCGCGAGAAATCATCTGTTTCAGCAACGCAGGTTTCTCGTCGGCGACAAACTCATATGGCTCACACTTTTTCCAGCCTCGCCGATTCATTTCTGTCCAATACGTGGTCGCCAGCTCAGGGGAGAGAAACCCCAGGTCTTTTGCGCGATAGACCCAACCCTGCATACTCAACCCATACTTTTGCTTTAATGAGCCAAGTTCAGGGAATCCAATCTTGGCCCCACACTTACTTAGTTCCTGAATTGCAACGTTTGCAGGTACAAGAAGTGCTCCTGCAAAACGATGAGCCAATTTTTCAACTTGCTTTTCGGGCACATTCTCTGGGGTATTCATGACTAGATGTCCCAGTTCATGGGCAAGATTGAATCGCTTGCGGTCCGCTGTGACATCGTGTTTCGTCACAATGACTGGAACATCTTCCCCATACCAAATAGAAAGGCCGTCAAAGTGCTGTGTATTTCGATTCCAATCGATAACAACCACACCGTTGTCTTCTGAAACATGAGTCAAGTTTGCAATTGGTGCATCATCCAGGTTCCAAATCTTTCGTAACTCATTAGCTGCTTTCTCCGCTCCATCAAAATCCAGTACACTTACGCACTTTGGAAAGTTGAAATTCATGTCTGGAAAAAGTTGGCTACGTAATTCAATGTGTAACTCGGCTACATCACACACATACGCTTCTATGGTTTCACGGGTCTTCGCACGGAGCGCACTTTGTTTGCGATAGCCTTGCAACTCAACATCTTGTTTCGGTTTGTGCATCAGCCATACAGGAGGCACGTCGAACAGTCGGGACAATTCCAGGAGCGTAGGAGCATTTGGCATTTCCCGATCTTTCTCGAAAGCCGAAATTTTTGCCTTACTCGTCGGAAAACCAGCATTTCCCAAGGCGTCTGCAACTGCCTGCTGAGTCATCCCGGCCAGCAAGCGTGCCTGGCGAATGCGTGTACCAATCATCTTCACACCTCCACCATGCTTCCGAAGCGAACACTTCAACCTCAACTCCCAGTTTAACCGAACATGACCACTTTTTGACAGGCCGGGGCGCACTGGATACCATCCCGGCGTTGTCGACAATCGACAGTTGTAGACAGTCGGTGTCGGTGTATTTCGGCGTGAAGTGAGGAAAAGTTAATGCCATTCGACTCCGTTGCGGCCCTGCTGCAGCGACATCGTACCAACAGCGACCTGAATGCAACGGTCATCCCCGCCTCAGCGCGCAGCGCGCAGGACCTGGCCGCTGACGCCACGGCGGGCCCACTGGACGAGCGGATCATTGAGGCGACCGGTGAGGCCCTTGATGCCGGTCACACGCATTACGAGCCAGTGCCGGGCATCGACCCGCTGCGCGCTGCGCTGGCGCAGCACCTAAGCGAGGCCACCGCTGCGGACTGGCACGCGGGCAATCTGCTGGTCACGGCCGGCATGCAGGAGGCGCGCTTCCTCACACTGCAGCTGATTGACGCGCAGGGAGCGGCATTGGCCGTGCCGGAAGTCGTGCACCCTGGCGCGCGCAAGGCGCTGGGCGTACGGCCGCGCGCGACGCATGCGCTGGCGGTGGATGCGGAGCGGCGGCTGCCGCAACTGGATGCCATGCGCGCCGCGCTGGAGGCCGGCTGTCGCCTGCTATATCTCGAGTCGCCCTCGCGGCTCAGTGGCGCGACCTTCAACGCTGAAGAGCTGGCAACGCTCGCATCCCTGCTGGAGCAGCATGACGCAAACCTGATTCTGGACCGGGGGCTGGCGCCCTGGGTCGCGGGAGCTGGCGCGGCCGCAATTACGGAGCGTGTCGCGCTGATTGGCGAGGCCTTCCCCGGCGCCGGTATGGCCAGCTGGCTGACCGGTTACGTCGCCGTGCCGGAAGACTGGCTGCCGCCGATTCAGTCACAGAAGCAGATCATGTCGATCTGCACGGCCACGCCCGCGCAATTCGGCGCGCTGGAAGCGGCCAACCTCTACGCGCAGGAGCATCCCGCGCGGCTGCAATATATGACTGCGCTGCGCGCCAGTCTTGGCGAACGCGCCCGCGCCGCCGGTCTCGACCTGCTCGCCGGCGGGGCCGCCAGCCTGCTGGCCCTGCGCCTGTCCCCGTCACAGAAGACGCAGGGGCTCGCGCGCCTGGCGGCGGCGGGCTATCAGGTCGCGGACGGAAGCGACTTCGGCGCGCCGGACGTGCTGCGCCTGACGGTCAGCGAAGCGACCCGCGCAGCCCTTGACCTGCTTGCCGACGCATGAATGAGGTAGAGAGCCATGCCTGAAAAGAAAAAAGGCGGAACCAGCCTGCTCTACTCCCTGATGGCCGAGGCCGCGGGCTACGATGACACGATTGTGATGGGCCGCGGCGACCCCGATTTCGACACGCCGGCGCACATCATTGCCGCTGCCAAAGAGGCCATGGTGCAGCACCACAGCGATTCCGCGCCGCCTGAAGGGCTGCTGTCGCTGCGCCAGGCGATCGCGGAGCGCGTAGAGCGCGTCAACGGCGTGAGCTACGACCCCGAAACTGAAGTCGTCGTCACCAACGGCGGCCAGGAAGCGCTGTTCCTGATGGTGCTGGCCATTATCAGCCCCGGCGACGAGTTGATCGTGCCCGAGCCGAATTACAGCACCTATCTTGATTCGCTGAGTTTCGCGGGCGGGCGCAAGGTGGAAGTGAGCACCTCGCCGCTGGAGGACTTCCGCGCCGAGCCCGCGGCGGTGCGCGCGGCCGTCAGCGAGCGGACGCGGGCGCTGCTGCTGGTCTCGCCCAACAACCCCGCCGCCAACGTCATTTCACCCGCAGACATGCAGGCCATGATGCAAATCGTCTGCGATCACGACCTCTTCGTCATCGCCGACGACATCTACGACCTCTTCGTTTATGATGACTTCGTGCACACCAGCGCGGCTTCCCTGCCCGGCGGCCGCGAGCGCACCCTGACGCTGAACGCCCTGTCCAAGGCCTACTCGATGACCGGCTGGCGTCTGGGCTGGATCACCGGCCCGGCCGATCTGATGGCGCGCGTGCGCGAACTGAAGGCGGCCATTACCGGCGCCACATCCATCATCTCGCAGCACGCCGGCATTGCCGCGCTGACCGGGTCGCAGGATGCGGTGCAGATGATGGCGGACGCCTACAGCCGACGGCGCCGCATCATGCTGGACGCGCTGGACGAGATGGGCCTCGACTACGGCGTGCCGCAGGGCGGCCAGTTCGTCTTCGCCGACATCGGCTTCACCGGAATGGACAGCTTCAGCTTCGCCAAACGGGTGCTCAGCGAGCAGCACGTGCTGGCCTATCCCGGCGGGGCCTTCTCCGAAGCGAGCAGGCACTACATCCGCATGACCTTCCTGCAGCCGGAAGAAAAGTTGCGCGAAGGGATGGAACGCATGAAGATCGCCCTGCGCGGGATTGTAGCCGAGGGCCGCAACAGCCCCGCGCCGGCTTCGTCGGCAGACTGACCGGACAGCCCATTCATGGCCTACGAAATCCGCAATCCCGAGCTGGTCAACCACTATTCTCTGGAGACCCTGCAGGGCTTCGCGCTGGACTGTCTGGGGGCCTTGGGCGCCAGCGAGGAAGAGGCCGCCATCGTCAGCGACGGCGTGCTGACGGCGGCGCAGTGGTGGCACCCGGGCCAGGGGCAGGGCCTGGAGAAGTTTTTCCGCTACCAGCGGCGCGTGCATGGCGGCGGCATCATCCCCGCCGTCGAGATGACCTGGCTGCGCGAGGGCCCCTCATTCGCCCTGCTGGACGCCGCGAAGGGCTTCGGCTACGTTGCCGCGCAGCGCGCCATGAACCGCGCCATCGAGAAGGCGCGCGAGACAGGCATCGCCATCGTTGGTGTGCGCCACAGCAACCACTTCGGCATCGCCGGGTACCATGCGCTGCAGGCCGCAAAGGCCGGCCTCATCGGCTGGGCCTTCACCAACGCCGCCCCCGAAATGGCGCCCTGGGGCTCGGCGCTACCCGTGCTGGGCACCAACCCCTGGGGCTTCGCCATCCCGCGCGCGGAGACGCACGCCATCGTGCTGGACATGGCGCTGACGATGTCCGGCAAGGGCATGATGCGCTGGTACGAGCGCGAGGGTCGGCCCATGCCGGCCAACTGGGCGCTGACGGCCGACGGCCGCGAGACGACCGACCCCGGCGCGGCGATGGACGGGCCGATGCTGCCCATCGGCGAATACAAGGGCTATGGCCTCAGTCTGGTCAGCGACGTGCTGGCCGGCGTGATGACCGGCGCGCTCTTCGGCATGAACGTCTTTCAGGACGACAGTAACTACGACGTGGGCCACATCATGGTCGCCATTGAGCCGCAGGCCTTCCTCACGGAGGCGGAGTTTCAGGAGCGCCTCGAGCAACTGGTCGCCGAGGTCAAGGCGGCGCCGGCGCTGGATCCGCAGCGCCCGATCCTGCTGCCTGGCGAGATCGAGTTCAAACGGATGGAGGAACGACAGCGCGATGGTATTCCCGTCGCGCGCGAGACGGTCGACGGACTGCGCGAACTGGCGCGTGCGCTGGCCGTGGATTTCCCGCTTTAGCCGCAGGATGCAAACAGGAGAAGGTCAGTGACTCAGGCAATGAAAATCGGCAATGTTAGCGTGATGCCGGGCGAAGTCGGCCGCGGCGGCATCCCGATCGGCGCGGACATGTTTCCGCGCGGGCGCGAGATTCCGCTGATTGTAGTGCGTGGCGCGGCTGACGGGCCCGTGCTGTGGCTGAACGGGGCGACGCACGGAGATGAACCCGAAGGCCCCTTCTCCATCTTCCGAACCCTGGCGCAGATCGACGCGCAGCAGCTGCGCGGCACGGTAGTCGCGGCACCGGTGCTGAACGTGCCGGCCTTCACCGCCGGCACCCGCGGCGACCCGCTGGACGCTTTCGCCTACGACATGAACCGGCTGTATCCCGGCAAGGCCGATGGCTATCCGACCGAACGCGCGGCGCACGCCCACTGGCAGGCCATGCAGGACTGCTGCGACCTGCAAATCTCCATCCATTCCGGCGGCGAGCATTCCTACTTGGCGCACATGATCTTCGCCTCGGACAACCCCGCCAGCATGGAGCTGGCCGCTGCCATGGGGCCGGGCTGGCCGCTGGTCTTCCGCAGCGGAACGGGCGGCGGCAATCCCTCCTCGCAAATCGCCGCGGACGGCAGGGCTGGCATCACCGTCGAACTGGGCGGCAACTGTCGCACCCTGAGCGCCGATTTCCACGGCATCGCTGAAGACCTGGCAAACGGCTATCTCAACGTCCTGCGCCATTACGATATGATTGACGGCGAGGCGAGCTATGAAGGGCGCTGGCACACGGGCTACCAGATCCCGCTGCTGGCGCCGCGCACCGGCATGTACGTCGGCAACGCGGAGCTGCCCTTCGAGACGCTGATTCCGGGCGGGACGCTCATTGGCACGATTTACGATCTCTATGGTGATGTCATCGCTACGGTGGACGCGCCGCAGGACGGCCTGGTCTTCGGCCTGCGCTCGCGCCCGTCGGTACTGGAAGGGCAGTGGTGCTGCTTCTTCGGCGTTGTTGAGGAGACGGTGACCAGCCTGAGCTGAACGCCTGGCAGAAGCTGTGAAAGGGGATCGACATGGAGAGCATGGCAGAGCGTCGTCGCGGTCTAATCCCCGAAGACCTGATGAATTTTCGCTGGCTGGAGGAGATCGTCCTCGCGCCGGACGGCAGCATGGTCGCCTGGAGCGTGCGCGAGCCGGACGGGGCCGCGAACGGCTATCGCAGCCATTTGTACATTCGTGATTTGACCAGTGCGGAAACGCAGCGTCTCACCAGGGGACCGGGCCAGGTATCATCGCTGGCATGGAGCCGCGACAGCGCGCAGCTGGCCTGGTGCCACAGCAAACCGGAAGGCTGCAGCCTGCGCATCTGGCGCAAGGCGGATGGCAGCAAGCGCGGCATCCCCCTCGGCGACGAGCCGCTCACGGGCCTCGACTGGGCGCCGGACGGCATCCGGCTGGCGGGAGTGCGCTGGACGGAGATGAAGCACCCCGACGAGTCGCGTGGCCCGCTGCCCGGCGTACCGAAACCCAATTTCAAGGTGGTGCGGCGGCTGCGCTACAAGCAGGATGGCATCGGCTGGGTGCACGATCGCTTCAGCCAGGTGTATGTGCTGGACACGGCCACGGGCGATCTGGCGCAGGTCACGCACAGCGAGTGCGACTACGCCACGCCGAGGTGGAGTATGGACGGGACGCGGCTGGCCTTCGTCGGCACGGCGCGCGAACAGAACATCGCGGCCGGCCAGGGACATATCTATCTCTGTGACTGGCCTGGCAGCGGCCCAAGGCCGCTGCTGCCAGACTGGCAGGGCACGGCCGTCAGCCCGGTATGGGGCGCTGACGATCGCTACATCGCTTTCGCCGGCCACAATCATCCGCCACCTACCAACCGCCGCAATTTCTGGCAGCCGCATCTCGCCGACGTCGAGGCCGGCACGGCCGTCAAGCTGGACGAGGACATCGACGAGGAAGTCGGCAACTACGGCGTGGCCGACCAGCGCGTCAGCCTGACCAACGTCACGGTCAAGTGGGCGCCCGGCGACAAGTGGATCTACTTCTTGCTGACCGAGCGCGGCGCGGCCAATCTCTGGCGCATCGACACGGCCGGCGTTTCCGAGCGCCTGCTCGTCGGCGAGTGCACGCACTTCGAGTACAGCCCGGCCTGCGGCGACGTGGCGGCCTATGGTGTGGCCGACCCCTCGAACCCGGGCGACCTGTACCTGTGGCGTGATGGTGAGAGCGAGCGTCTGACCAACCTGAACCCCTGGCTACGTGACATCAGCCTGTCGGCGCCGGAAAGCTACGAGTTCGCGGGCGTGGACGACGCGCCGGTGCATGCCTGGCTGATCCGGCCGCTGGATTACGACCCGCAGCGCAGCTATCCACTGGTGCTCTACCTGCACTGCTCCATGTTCTGCTGGGACTTCAACCACGAATTCCAGATCTACGCCAACTCGGGCTTTGCCGTGGCCTATTTCAACCAGCGCGGCACGACGGCCGGCTATGGCCAGGCCTGGACAAGGGCCACCGAGGGCGACCAGGGCGGGGACGACTTCGATGAAATCATGCTGGGCGTGGACGACCTGCTGCGCAAACATCCCTGGATTGACGGGAAGCGAATGGGTGCCACCGGCGGCAGCTGCGGCGGCTACCTGACCAACTGGATTGCCGGGCACACGGACCGCTTCGCCGCGACGGTGGCCCAGCGGTCCATCGTCAACAACATCAGCATGTTCGGCACCTCGGACATCGGCCCCGAGTGCAGCGGCGGCGAGACCGGCTCCGACCCCTGGAGCGATGTGCTGCAGGTCTGGCGCCAGTCGCCCGTCGCCTACATCAAGAACTTCAACGCGCCAATGCTGATCGTCCACAGCGATGCGGATCACCGTACTGATCTGGAGCAGGCCGAGCAGCTCTTCGCCGCCCTGCGCTGGCATGGCAAGCCGGTGGAGATGGTCATCTTCGAGGGTGAGAATCACGGGCTGTCGCGTGGCGGGCGCCCGGGCAACCGCATCGAGCGATTGCATCGCATTCAGGACTGGTTTTTCAGGTATTTGTCCCCGTAGCGCTGGCAAGGATGGCCGGCGCAAGGGGCTTGGAAAGGGGGAAGTCATAGAAAGCACGACAGAACGACGTCGCGGTCTCATCCCCGAAGACTTGATGAACTTCCGCTGGCTGGAGGAGATCGCCCTCGCGCCGGATGGCAGCATGGTCGCTTACAGCGTGCGCGAGCCGGACGCGGCCGCCAATGGCTATCGCGTACAGCTCTATCTGCGCAAGTTTGACGACCTGGCCGCGCAGTGCCTCAGCGGCGGCGACTGCCGCGTCTCCGCGCTGGCCTGGAGCCGCGACAGCGGGCAGCTGGCCTGGTGCCAGCGCGACGGGACTGGCTGCTCACTGCGCATCTGGCGCAATACTGAAGCCGTCAATCGCGTCATTCCGCTCGGTGACGAGCCGCTCGCCGAACTCGACTGGTCGCCGGACGGCATCCACCTGGCCGGCGCGCGCTGGACGGAGATGAAGCACCCTGACGAGCGGCGTGGCGCTGCGCCGGGCGTGCCCGCGCCCACAATCAAGGTAGTGCGTCGACTGCGCTACAAGCGCGACGGCATCGGCTGGGTACACGACCGCTATCAACAAATCGTCGTGCTGGACACTGGCACGGGCGAGCTGGCACAGGCGACGTACAGTGAGTGTGACTATTCGTCGCCGAAGTGGAGCCTGGACGGGACGCGCCTCGCCTTCGTCGCCACGGCGCGCGAGCAGGACATCCCGGCCGGCCAGGGACAGATCTACCTGTGTGACTGGCCCGCAGGTGGCGCGCCGCGTCCGCTTTTGCCGGACTGGCAGGGCACGGCCATCAGCCCGGCCTGGGGCAATGACGACCGCCACATCGCCTTCGCCGGTCACAATTACGCGCCGCCGGTGAACCGCCGCAACCACTGGCAGCCCTGTATCGCCGACGTGGCCGCCGGCAGCGCCGTCAAACTGGACGAGGACATCGACGCCGAAGTCGGCAACTACGGGGTCTCCGACCAGCGGCCGGGCCTGAGCAACGTCAGCGTCCGCTGGGCGCCGGGCGACAAGTGGTTCTACTTCCTGCTGACCGAGCGCGGCGCGGCCAACCTCTGGCGCGGCGATGCGGCCGGCCACAGCGAGCGGCTGGTCAGCGGCGACAGCACAGTCTTTGAGTACAGCCCGGCCAGCAGCGACTTGGTGGCTTACGGTCAGGCTGACCCCGCCAGCCCGGGCGACCTCTACCTCTGGCGCGATGGCGCGAGCGAGCGTCTGACCGACCTCAATCCCTGGCTGCGCGACCTGCAACTGGTGCAGCCGGAGAGTTACGAGTATACGGGTCTGGACGGCGTGCCTGTGCATGCCTGGCTGCAGCGACCGCTGGATTTCGACCCGCAACAAAGCTGCCCGCTGGTGCTTTACGTGCATTGCTCCATGTTCTGCTGGGACTTCAATCTGGAGCATCAGATCTACGCCAACACGGGCTTCGCCGTGGCTTACTTCAACCAGCGCGGCACGACGGCCGGCTACGGCCAGGCGTGGACGAAGGCCAGCGAAGGCGACCAGGGCGGGGCGGACTACGAGGAGATCATGCTGGGCGTGGACGATCTGCTGGCGGCGCAGCCCTGGATCGACCCGGCGCGCGTGGGGGTGACCGGGGGCAGCTGCGGCGGCTTCATGACCAACTGGATCGTCGGCCATACGGATCGCTTCGCCGCGGGCGTGGCCCAGCGCTCCATCACCAACAACCTCAGCCACTTCGGCACCTCGGACATCGGTCCGGAGCGCTGGACGACGCCGGAAGATGACTGGCGCCAGTCGCCCATTGCCTACATGGATGACTGCCACACGCCGCTGCTCATCATTCACAGTGACGAGGATCACCGCACCAACCTGGAGCAGGCGGAGCAACTCTTCGCCGCCCTGCGCTGGCGTGGCAGACCGGTTGAGCTGGTGATCTTTGAGGGCGAGAACCACGGGCTGTCCACCAGCGGGCGCCCGGGCAATCGCATTGAGCGCCTGCATCGCATTCAGGACTGGTTTATCGAATATCTGGCTCCGTAGGGTAACATGGGCAGACGGCGCCCCTCTTGCGCGCCGACCCAGGCAGGGAGGTGAGGAATGTTGAAAGTTGGGAACATCGCGGCGAAGGCGGGTGAGCGCGCCTTCGGCTATCTGGAAACGATGCGCACGCGTGCCGGGATGGCGCCGGATATTCCGGTGCATCTGGTCGCGGGGGCGTCGCCGGGACCAACGCTGCTGGTGCAGGGCGCCATGCATGGCGCGGAAATCATAGGGTCAATTGCCATTCTGAACTTTCTTGAGAAAATTGATCCGGCAACCATGTGCGGCAACGTCATCGCCGTGCCGGTGGCCAATCGCGCCGGCTTCGAGCTGGGCGAACGCGGCTCGCGTATCGATGGCAAGGACATCACCCGCCAGATCCCGGGCGACCCCAACGGCAGCGCCTGCGACCAGATCGCCCACGTCTACTTCCAGGAAGTGATCAGTCAGGCCAACGTGATGGTCGACTTCCATGCCGGCGCGCGCACGGCCTATGAGCGCTACGTGCTCTTCATGGAGGAAGATAACCCGAAAAACCTGACAGAAGTCCAGCTCAAGCGGCGCAAAATCGTGGTGGCCTTCGGCCTCGACCAGGCGGCCTTCTTTCCGCGCGGCACCTTTGGTGGCACCGAGACCAAGAGAGCTGTCGAGGACCAGGGCGTGGTGCAGATTACGCTGGAATTCGGCGGTGGCACCGGCTGGCACAAGAACGGCGCGGACAACGTGCGCGATGCCGAGCGTGGCATCTGGAACCTGCTGAAGTGCTTGCGCATCATTGAAGGCGAGTTTGAGACGGATGGCCCGCTGTGCACGATCTACAACGCGGGCGTGGTTATCTGGAAGCCCAACGCCGATGGCCTGTTTATTCGCAAGCGCAAATTCCGTGAGGCGTTGAAGGCCGGCGACGTCTACGGCGAACTGGTGAGTCCCTGGACGGGCGAGCTGGTGGCCGAACTGAAATCGCCGCAGGACGGCATCGTGATCCCCAGTGGCCAGGAGTGGCCAACCGTCGGTTCGACTTCCATCGGCATCCTCGGCACCATCGACCGGGTTGAGGACCGCCGCAAGATGGATCTCCATGTTTCCTTTTAGTCCAGTCACCCGTCAGGGGCAGATGCAGGAGGCCTGATCATGAAACTTGGAACAGTGCAAGCCGGCCAGGGCGAAAAGACCTTTGGCTTCTTCAAGACGGGGGAGACACACGGGCGCTTCCCGGTGCACATCCCCTTGCACATCATCAATGGCGCGCAACCCGGGCCCCGGCTCATCGTACAGTCGGGCACCAGCGGTATGGAGATCGAGCCCGCGCTGATTCTGCCGAAAGTCGCGCAGGAGCTGGACCCGGCGCAGATCCGCGGCACGGTAATCATCGTGCCGCTGATGAACACCTCGGGTTTCGATTTCGAGCAGATCACCAGCGCCTGGGATGAGAAGCATCTCAACCGCCTCGGACGCGGCTGCGCCAATGGCAGCGTCAGCGAGCAGTTGGTGGATCGCTGGTATCAGGACGCCATCGCCGGCGCGGAAGGGCTGATCGACATTCGTACCGGTTCGCAGTTTAGCTATCATCGCTTCGCGGGCTGCTGGCAGGCCGGTAATGCCGGCAAGTCACAGGCGCTGGCCGTGTCACTCGGCCTGCCGCACGTCCTGAACAACATGCCGGCGGATGACTCGATGGCCGCCGCCGCCGCCGAAGACGGCGTCGCGTCCGTGGCCGCGTACATTGGTGGCGGACCGGGCCTGCGCGACTATCGCGAGGATGACATGGAGCGCATTCGCAATGCGATTATGAGCGCCATGGTGCACCTTGGGATGATGGACGGCGAGCAATCACGCGAATGCGACGAGATCGCCGTGATCGAGGGCCACACGACCCTGATGCCGACCGGCGAGCGCGGTTTCACCTTCATCGACACCGGCAAGCGGGGACAGATGGTCGCCGAGGGTGAGGAGATCGGCTACGTGCGCCACCCCTTCACCGGCGAACGGCTTGAAACCATCCGCGCGCCGCGCGCCGGGGTGATGTTGCACGCCGGCCTTTCCTGGCCCGTTCCGCCGGAGGACACTGTGCTGGCGATCCTGGGCGACCAGGTGGCAAGCGCATGAGCCGGCAGCAAGCCCTGCACGCAACCAGGCGCAGTCGACCGAAACGCATGGTAGAGGAGGAAGTATGCTGACGCACGATGGACTGAAGCGGGACGTGGCGCGCCGCATAACGCGCATTCAGGCAATGATGCGCGACCAGGACATTGGCGCGCTGATCCTAGCCGGACATGCCTCGCCTTCCGGCATGGGCGCCATCCGTTACATCACCCACGCCCATCTCTGGGGCGGAGTTGGCTACGCCATCCTCGGCGTGGACGACCCGCACCCCTGGCTGCAGATCTGGAGTTCCTACCAGGCGGTCTGGAGCCGGAACGAGACCACTACCCTGAAGGAGCGGGTGGAGTGCCCTGCCGACGTCGTGGCGCGCACGGCAGAGCTCGCCATGGAGTACGTCCGCGGCAGCGGACGCATCGGCATGGTCAACATGGACAAGCTGATGTCGTTGGGAACGGCGCGGCAGTTCGAGGCGGCGCTGTCCGGCTGCGAGCTGGTCGAGGTGACGAATGAATTCAACGTCATCCGCCAGATCAAGACGCCCTTCGAACTGGAGGCCATGCTGCAGAATGGCGCCATTCTGGACGCTGCGATGGACGTGTTCGCGGAATACGCCGCGCCCGGCGTGCGCTACTGGGATGTCTGCGCCGAGGTGGAGCGCTACATCAAGTCCTTCGGCGCCTTCTGGGGCCGCACCAAGTTGTCAACGAATCTTTCGCCCGAAACCGTGCCCACCGACAAGGACCAGCGCATCAGCGCGGATGACGTCATCAACTTCGAGATCGTCTACGAATCCCCCTGGGGCTACTGGCTGGAGATGACGACCGTTTGCTCCTTCGGGCCTCTGCCGGATGAAGCGCAGGCCTTGCTCGATGGCTATCTGTACGCGGTCGAATGCTCTTCCGCAGTCGCCCGGACCGGCAACACCCTGGGCATGATTGCCGATGCCAACGACGAGGCTATGCGCAGCCTGGGCTTCGAGGTGGTGGGCAAACACACGCCGGATTGTCACAGCACCGGCCTGGATGGCAGCGATGGCCCCAGCGACCAGGCGGCGCCGGACTTTGAGTTAAAGACCAACATGACGTTGTCCTTCCACCCCGGCAGTATTACGCCGAACAATCGCGGCTTCCTGATCTCGGACAACTTCCTTGTGACGCCGGAAGGGGGCGTGCGCCTTTCTCCGCACAACGCCAGCCGCTATCATATGTTGCTGGAGGACGCCTGACGGGCGTCGCGGGCGGACACGTCCCGTAGAGAGGAGCAGCCTGCGAACCGTCAACTCCCTGGTGTTTAGTGAATGCAGCGAGGAGCAAACAATGCGAAACGTCAATCGCAAGGGGGTCGTTGTTGCGCTGGCGCTGTTCGCCGTGCTGGCCCTGACGCTTGCGCCAGTTGCGGCGCAGGATGAAGAAATTTCCGAATTCGTTTTCGCCCACATCGGTCCGATCCGCACCATGGACGCGCCGGTAACCTGGTACGGCTCGACTCACTGGCTCACCAACCTGCTTTACGAGTGCCTGATCTGGCGCTCGATCGATGGCAGCGGCTACGTGGGCCAGGCCGCCGCGACCTGGGGCACTATTGACGACACCACCTGGCGTTTCAACCTGCGTCCGGGCGCCACCTTCCACAATGGTGAACCGCTCGACGCCGAGGCCGTCAAGTGGAACATCGACCGCGTGCGCTCGCGCGAGGACTTTATGGTCCACCCGCAGTGGCAGTTCGTGAAGGACGTGATCGTCATTGATGAAGTGACCGTGGACGTCCTCACGCACGAGCCCTTCCCCTACTTCGAGTACAGCGTCAGCTTCAACGGCTGCGAACTGCTGCCGCCGGATTACATGGCCGAGGTGGGCGAGGAAGAATTCTCACGCAGCCCGGTTGGCTCCGGGCCCTACGTGCTGAGCGAGTTCAGCGCGAGCGATCGCTACGTCTTCGATGCCTGGGACGACTACTGGGGTGGCCGGCCGGAAGTCGACCGCATCATCTACCAGGTGATCCCCGAACAGTCCGCCCAGGTCGCCGCGCTGCTGGCTGGCCAGGTGGACCTGATCAGTGGTGTGCCGGCACCGGACCGCGAGCAGCTGGAAGCGGCCGAAGGCATCAGCGTGGTCAGTGAATCCTCGGGCCGTATGCAACACATCTATGCGCGCGTGGATCTGGAAGCCGGCAACATGGACGAGCTCTACCCGGACTATCAGCCGGCCACGCTGGACCCGCGGGTGCGCCATGCAATCTCGCACGCCCTGGATCGCGCGTTACTGTCCGAGGTGCATGGCGCGTCCTCGCCACGTCTGGCGCGCGTCTGCGCCCACTTCCCGGAGGGCTTCGCCGACAAGTATGCGACGTCTGAGGCAGTCGCGGCGTATTACGACCCCGATCTCTCGCGTCAGCTGCTGGCCGAAGCGGGCTACGCTGATGGCGGCCCGACCATCTACCTCGACTCACCCACTGCCACCGCACGCGGCGGCAGCGAGAAGGAAGTCGCTGAAGTTGTCAAGGTCATGCTGGAGGAGGTCGGCTTCAACGTGGAGCTGAACATCCTCGATCCCTCGGCCTACGGCGAGCAGATTTTGTCGCCTGGTGGCTACCGCGACACTATGCTGGTCAACCTGGGCTGCTCGGCTCCACTGGTACCGCTCTTTTACCAGTGCAACTGGCCCTCGAACATCGCCCTCATCTGTAATGAGGCGTGGGACGAGGTGTCCAACGAAATCCTGCGCACCGTCGATTTCGACGCGCGCATGGCGCTGTGGGAACAGTGGTGGGAATTCATGTTTGAGACCGACCAGACCATCACGCTCTACGAGATCGAGGCCGTGCTGGCCTACAACTCGGCGGACTTCACTTTCACCCCGCGCAAGGATGGCTGGATGACCTTCCGCGGCAATATCGGGCTGGCCGACGGCTAGCGCCCGCAAGCCACTGACGGGGATGCGGCTGCGGTCCGTCCCCGTCAGTGAAATGCAGCAGGAAAACGCTGCGGAACATGAAGCGTTCCCTGCAGCATGGTTCGTTCGCGAGCAGTCAGACTTGTTGTTGTGAGAGTGACCGTTTTGTCGGGAGAGGAGACGCTGCGAACCGCCAAACACAGTTTTCGACAGAGAAAGTCTTAAAAGGAGCAAGCAATGCCTGGTATCAGTCGCAAGGGAATTTTGGTGCTGGCACTTATCTCGGTGCTGGCCCTGCTGGCTGCGCCCACTTTGGCGCAGGATGAAGAAACAGAATTCATATTCGCCCATTCCGGCCCGATCCGCACGCTGGACCCGCCGGTGACCTGGTTCATTTCGACTCACTGGCTGGCCAACCTGCTCTATGACTGTCTGATCTGGCGTTCAGTCGATGGCAGTGGCTACGTGGGCCAGGCCGCGTCATCCTGGGAGAACGTGGATGACACCACCTGGCGCTTCAACCTGCGCCCTGGCATCACCTTCCACAATGGTGAGCCGCTGGACGCCGCGGCCGTCAAGTGGAACATCGACCGCGTGCGCACCCGCGAGGACTTCATGGTGCAGCCGCAGTGGGTGGACATCGCCGAGGTGATTGTGGTGGACGAGACCACGGTCGACGTCAAGACGGTCGGCCCCACGCCTTATTTCGAGTTCATCGTCAGCTTCAACGGCTGTGAACTGCTGCCACCTGGCTACGTGGAAGAAGTGGGTGACGAAGCCTTCTCCCGCGCCCCGGTTGGCTCCGGCCCCTACGTCCTCGCCGAGTTCACCGATAGCGACCGCTACGTCTTCGAGGCCTGGGACGACTACTGGGGTGGCCGTCCCGAGATCGACCGCGTCATTTATCAGGTGATCCCGGAGCAGGCCGCCCAGGTGGCCGCGTTGCTGGCCGGCCAGGTGGACATGGTTGTCAACGTGCCGGCAGTGGAACTTGCAGGACTGGAAGCTGCCGAGGGCATCGTGCTGACGAAGGAAACCGCGGCCGTCATGCAGCACATCTACCTGCGGGTGGACACCACAGCCGGCAACATGGCCGAAACCTTCCCGGACTATCAACCGGCCACGCTGGACCTGAACGTGCGTCAGGCCATCTCACATGCGATTGACCGCGATCTGCTGGCCGAGGTGCACGGCGCAGCCATCCCGCGTCTCGGCCGAATCTGTCCGCACTTCCCGGAGGGCGGCGCTGACAGCTTCAACAACCCGGACACGGTAACCGCGCACTACGACCAGGATCTCGCCCGTGAGTTGCTGGCTGCGGCCGGCTATGCGGATGGCGGCCCGACGGTGTACTTCGATACGCCCACCGTCGGCCGCGGCGGCAACGAGAAGGAAGTCTCCGAGGTCATTAAGGTGATGCTGGAGGAAGTGGGCTTCAACGTGGATCTCAACGTCCTCCATCCTTCGGCCTTTGGCGAGCAGATTAACTCGCCCGGCAACAACCGCGACATGATGATGGTAACGCTGGGTTGCAGTGTGCCGCTGTTGCCACTCTTCTATCGCTGCGTGTGGCGCGCCGTACACCACGATATCTGCGTCGAGGAATGGGATGAGGTCTCCAACGCCATCCTGTCCGAGATGGACTCCGAGAGGCGTCTGGAGCTGTGGGGTCAGTGGTGGGGTTACTGGTTCGGCATGTTGCAGAACGTGACGCTCTACGAGGTGCAGGCCAATATCGCCTACTCCGACGACTTTAACTTCACGCCACGCAAGGACGGTTGGTACACCTTCCGTGAAAACCTGCAACTGGCCGGCGACGGCTAGTCACAGACTCATGCTGACGGGGATGCGGCTCCGGCCCGTCCCCGTCAGCGATCTGTTCCCGAACAGGGGCACTGGATTCCATGCAACAATTCATCGCGACACGGCTGGTGCAGGGAGCTATCACTCTCATCATTGTGTCTTTCCTCGCCTTTTTCCTGGTACGGCTCAAGGGCGACCCGGTAGATATCACGGCGCCGCCGACCTTCAACGAGGACCAGAAACAACGCCTGCGTGAAATGTGGGGTTTCGACAAACCCCTGCCGGAACAGTACGTCATTTTCATTACCAAGGCGGTGACCGGCGACTTCGGCACGTCTTATCTTGCGAAGCGCCCGGCCATGGAGCTGGTGATCGAGCGACTGGGGGCCACCTGGTTGCTGGCGGGCGTGGCCGCCCTGATCGGTCTGTCGGTGGCCCTGCCGCTGGGCATCGCCTCCGCCCTGAAGCGCAACAGCATCTTTGACTTTGGCAGCACCATGCTGGCCTCGCTGGGTACGGCCATGCCAGGCTTCTGGCTGGGGCTTATGCTCATCATCTTCTTTTCGGTGCGATTGCGCATGTTGCCGGCCTTTGGCGCGCGAGAGCCGGCGGCGATCATTATGCCTTCCCTGACGATGGGGGTGGGCATGGCGGCCTATCTCTCGCGTCTGACGCGTTCGGCCATGCTGGAGGTGCTGAACGAGGACTACATCCGCACCGCCTACAGCAAGGGCCTGATCACCCGTACCGTAGTCATGCGCCATGCGATGAAGAACGCGCTCATCCCCATCATGACCGTCTTCGGCCTGCAACTGGGTTGGCTGCTGGGCGGCTCGGTGGTGGTCGAGAGCGTCTTCTCCTGGCCTGGTCTGGGGCGTCTGATGATCGATTCGATCGGCGTGCGCGACAACACGATCGTTCAGGCCGCGCTGCTTTTTTTCTCAATGTCCTTTATCCTGATAAACATCATTATTGACATTCTTTACGCGGTCATTGACCCACGTATCCGCTTCGACTGAGGCAGAGGCAGACCCCATGAGCGCAGGCGCCGGCAAGCTGCCGGACATCATTCAGTCCGAAGGGGAAGTGGCGACGCTGGTTATGGGTCACGCGCGGCAGCCTTCCCTGTTTTCCCTGCTGCGCCGCAGCCCGATCGGTCTGGCCGGCGCGGCCATCACCACCTTTGTGATCGTGCTGGCCCTCATCAGTCCCTACATCGTCCCGCATGACCCCATCCGCGGCAACCTGCGTGAGCGCTACAAGCCGCCCGGTTTCAGCTCCGCCAACGGAACAACCTACCTGCTGGGCAGCGACCAGCTGGGGCGCGATATCTTCAGCCGTATCCTGGTCGGCAGCCGCGTCTCGGTGCTGGTAGGCGTTGTGGCAGTGCTGATCGCCGGCACTATCGGCGTCGCCTATGGTCTGGTCAGCGGTTTCTACAGTGGGCGCGTGGACGGGATTATGATGCGCTTCTGCGATGGTCTGCTCAGCATCCCCTTCATCATCCGCGTCGTGGCTATTTCCGGCGTGATCGGCCCGGGCCTGCTCACCCTGATTCTCATTCTGGGGCTTTCGGGCTGGGTGACCTATGCGCGCGTCATCCGTGGCGAGGTGCTCAAGGCGCGCGAGTACGATTACGTCATGGCGGCCTGGTCCATCGGCCAGAGTCGGCTGATGGTCGTGCTGCAACATATCCTGCCCAACGTCATCGCCTCCGCCATCGTGCTGGCCGCCCTGCAGGTAGGCATCACCATGCTCGCCGAATCCTCGCTCAGCTTCCTGGGCCTGGGCGTCAAGCCGCCGACCGTGACCTGGGGCATCCTGCTGGCCGACGGCAAGTCGGTCATCAACAGCGCCTGGTGGATGACCACCTATCCAGGCATCGCCATCACCATCACCGTGCTGGGCGTGGTGTTCCTCGGTGACTGGCTGCGCGATTCGCTCGACCCCAACATCCGCGGGCGCGATTAGGCGGGCGACAGGAGGGCAGGTGGCTAGCAAAACGCAGGAAGAACGGATATTCGCGGAGCAGGGCAGGTTCCGCATACAGCGTTCGCGCGCCTTCCTCGCGCACCAGCAGTTGCGCGAGGAAATTCTGGCGGCGCTGGAGCCCATGCTCTTCAGCGCCAACGACAGCAGTTACCGGGCGCGCAAGGACTTTGAGGAGGCCTTCGCCGCTGAAGTGGAGCAGACCTGGGCGACGGGTGTGCATACCGGCACCACCGGCCTGTTTCTGGCCCTGCGCGCCTGCGGCGTGGGCCCCGGCGACGAGGTCATCACGGTCGCCAACTCCGACATCTCGACCACGGCAGCGATCAGCAACTGCGGCGCCACGCCGGTGCTCTGCGACGTGCAGGCCAGTGATTACAACATTAATCCTGACCTGGTCGAGGCGCTGATCACGGAACGTACCGGCGCCCTGCTGCCAGTGGACATGCACGGCCATCCCGCCGACGTGAAGCGTCTGCGCGAGATTGCCGACCGCCATGGCCTGATGATCATCGAGGATGCCTGTCTCGCGACCGGCGCCCGCGATCATGGCCGCAGCGTCGGCGTGTGGGCCGACGCCGCCGTCTTCAGTTTTGCGCCTTACAAGCCCTTCGGTGGCGCCGGCAGCGGCGCGGGGGTGGCCACCAGCAACCCGCAGGTGCAGGAGAAGCTGCGCCTGCTGAACGGCTACGGCTATGGCCGCAGCGCCGGGCAGGCGGAAGAAATCCCCGGCCGACAGTACTTCATTGACGAAGGCTACAACCTCGCGCTGGATGGCCTGCAGGCCGCGCTGCTCTCGGTAAAGCTGCCGTATCTGGGCGAATGGACGCGGCAGCGGCGCGAAATCGTCGAATGGTACCGGGAAGGCCTCGCCGGCACTTCCGCCGTCCTGCCGACCTTTCGGCCGGAATCGGAACCGACCTTCCGCTCCTTCACCCTCTGCGTTGAGCAGCAGCAGGCCTGCTTTCACGGGCTGCGCGCTGTCGGCGTTGAGGCCGCGCTGCACTACACCCCGCCGGTGCACTACCACGAGGTCTATCGCAACGGCCTGCCCAATGCCGACTGCCTGCCGGTAACCGAGCATCTGGCCGACAGGCTACTCACCCTGCCCGTCACGCCGGGACTCGCGCGCGCGGACGTGGACCATGTCACCCGGGAATTACGTGCCCTGCTGGACTGAGAGCAGGCCGAGAAGCAGAGAGGTGCAATTATGAGCACAAGCAATGGCCGCAGTGCAATCGATGTCATCGCCGCGCACGCCGCGAACCTGCGCTACGAAGACCTGAGTGAAACAGCCATCACGCGCGCCCGCCAGGTGATCCTGGACACGCTGGGCACCGCCCTGGGTGGCTATCAGACGCGTTTGGGCCAGCTGGCGGCAGGTTACGCTGCCTACCGCATGCCAGGCGAGGAGTCGACGCTGGTCGCCGATGGCCGCAGCAGCAGTGCCGAGGGCGCCGCCTGGGCCAACGGGACCATGTGCAAATTCCTTGGCATGGACGACACGAGCCGTCTGTCGGGGCACATCGCCTCGGAGTTGGCGCCGGTCGTGCTGGCGCTGGGCGAGCATTTGCATCTGAACGGTCGCGAGTTGATCACAGCGCTGGCCGTTGGCTACGATGTTTTCGATACCCTTCAGCCGCCAGTCAGGGACTGGCAGCGTGAGCGGGGCCTGGACCACAAGAGTCAGGTGGGCTCGATGGCCAGCGCCGTCACGGCGGCGGTCGCCATGGGGCTGAGTGTGGAACTGATCGGCCAGGCGCTGGCGCTGGCGATGGACATGGCCAGCGGCACCGAGCAGTACGTCTGGGATGCCGGTTACTGTGATACCAAGGACCTGCTGGCCGGTCTGGGCGCGCGCAACGGCATCATGGCCGCGCGCATGGCGGAATACGGTTTTCAGGGCCCGCCTGGAGCGCTGGACGGCGAATATGGCTACTTCCACGCCTTCGGCCCGGGTTACGATCCGGCCTATCTGGAGGTTCTGGGAAAGCGCGGGGGGTTGGCCGAGACTGGATTCAAGCCGCACGCCGGCTGCCGCCACGTGCACTCCTGCGTGGACGCGACGCAGGCGCTGCGGGACAGCAACGGGGGTCTGGAACTGGATGCCATCACCTCGATCGAGATTGGCAGTTACCATGAGGCGATCAACCCCTTTTTCCGCATCGACCCCGAGCCGGAGACAACCGGGCTGGCGGGCTTCAGCCTGCCGGTGACGGTCGCCGTCGTGCTGCAGCGCGGCGGTTGGTACCGTTCCGATATCGAGACCTGGGACGAGCCCATGACCCGCCATCTGCGGCGGCTGGTGAAGGTCGAGCTGGACGAGGAACTGGAGAACTCCGGCGGGAACGGCTGCAAGCTGAAGATTAACACGCGCGATGGTGGACAGTACTGCAGCCAGGTGGACTACGCTCTGGGTGAGCCGGAAAAAATGCTGAGCGACGCGGAGTTCGAGGGCAAGTTCCGTTATCTCATCGGGGACCTGCTGCCTGAGGAGAATATCGTCGGGCTCCTCGATTCCTGCGCGCGCCTTGAGGAGCTGGATGACGTTGGCGGGTTGCTGAGTCTGGCTTCTGCCAGGGTCAAGGCCTGAGCCATGTAAATCACGGAGGGTTGCGCGACCGTTGCGGGATACCCGCGACGGCGCGCCCTGCCCTGCGAAGAAGGCAGAGAGGTTGACCCATGAGCATGAAGAATGGCCGTAGTGCCATCGACATCATCGCCGCGCACGCCGCGAACCTGCGCTACGAAGACCTTAGCGAAATGACGATCATCCGCGCCCGCCAGGTGATGCTGGATACACTGGGCACCTCGCTGGGCGGCTATCAGATGCGCCTGGGCCGACTGACGGCGGACTTCGCCGCACAGCGGATGCCGGGCGAGGAGGCCAGCCTGGTGGCTGACGGCCGCAGCAGCACGGCCGAGGGCGCCGCCTGGGCCAACGGTGTCTTGTGCCATCTCCTTGAGATGGACGACACCAGCCGCCTGTCGGGGCACGTGGCCTCGCAGCTGGTACCCGCCCTGCTGGCGCTGGGCGAGCATCTGCAACTCAGCGGCCGAGAACTGATCACGGCGCTGGCCGTCGGTTACGACGTCTTCGATGCCATTCAGCCGGCGGTACGGGACTGGCAGCGCGAGCGCGGGCTGGATCACAAGAGCCATGTGGGTTCGATGGCCACGGCGGTGACGGCGGCGGTGGCCATGGGCCTGGACGAGGCGCAGATCGGCAACGCGTTGGCGCTGGCGATGGACATGGCCAGCGGCACCGAACAGTATGTCTACGATGGCGCTGATTGCGACACCATGCTGGCCGGCATTGGCGCGCGCAACGGCATTTTTGCGGCGCGGCTGGCGGAATTCGGTTTTCAGGGACCGCCGGGAGCGCTGGACGGCGCCTACGGCTACTACCATGCCTTCGGCCCTGGCTACGACCCGTCCTCCCTGGATGGACTGGGGAAACGACAGGGGCTGGCGGAAACGGGCTTCAAGCCGCACGGCGGCTGCCGCCACGTGCATTCCTGTGTGGACGCGACCCAGGCCTTGCGCAACAGCAACGGGGGGCTGGAGCTGGATACCATCACTGCAATCGAGATCGGCAGCTATCCGTCGGCGATCACCCCCGACTTCCGCATCAATCCGGAGCCGCAGAGCACCGAACAGGCCTACTTCAGTCTGCCGGCGACGGTCGCCGTCGTGCTGCAGCGTGGCAGCTGGTACCTCAAGGACATCGAGACCTGGGACGAGCCCGAGACGCGCCGGCTGCGGCGTCTGGTAAAGATCGGGCTGGACGAGGAACTGGTGGCCGCAGACAGCAATGGCTGCGAGGTGCGGGTCACCACGCGCGACGGCGGACAGTACCGGGGCCGGGTGGAATACGCGCTTGGTGAGTCGGAGAACATGATGAGCGCCGCGCAGTTCGAGGGCAAGTTACGTTATCTCAACGGGAACCTGCTGCCGGAAGCGCGTATCACCGCCCTCATCGACGCCTGCAACCGCCTTGAAGAACTGGATGACGTCGGCGAACTGCTACGCCTGACCGCCGTCGGCGTCAAGGCCTGAGTCATCTAAAACACGGCAATGCTCACGCCCCGTCGGACGAGTGAAGGCAGAAAGGTCGAGCAATGAGCGCGAACAATGGCCGTAGTGCCGTCGACATCATCGCCGCGCACGCCGCGAACCTGCGCTATGAAGACCTGAGTGAATCGACGGTCATCCGCGCCTGCCAGGTGATGCTGGACACGCTGGGAACCGCGCTGGGCGGCTACCAGACGCGCCTGGGCCGGCTGACAGCGGACTACGCCGCGCAGCGATACCCGGGTGAAGAGGCGACGCTGGTCGCCGATGGCCGCGGCAGCACGGCTGAAGGCGCCGCATGGGCCAATGCCGTCATGAGCAAGATCCTTGGCATGGACGATTCGAGCCGCCGTGCCAGCCACGTGGCAGCGGAACTCGTGCCGGTCGCCCTGACGCTGGGCGAGCAACTGCAACTGGACGGCCGCGAGCTGATCACGGCGCTGGCCGCCGGTTACGATGTCTTCGATGCCATCCAGCCGACGGTCAGGAACTGGCAGCGAGAGCGCGGCCTGGACCACAAAAGTCAGGTGGGCAGCATGGCCAGCGCGGTGACGGCAGCGGTCGCCATGGGTCTCAACGAACAGCAGATCGGCAACGCCCTCGCACTGGCGATGGATATGGCCAGCGGCACCGAGCAGTACGTTTACGACGCCGGCCACTGCGATACGAAAGACCTGCTGGCCGGCTATGGTGCACGTAATGGTATTTTTGCCGCGCGCCTGGCGGAGTTCGGCTTCCGCGGCCCGCCTGGAGCCCTGGATGGCTCCTACGGCTACTTCCACGCCTTCGGTCCCGGCTACGATCCGGACTTTCTGGCGCATTTGAGCCCAGGCAAGGGCCTGGCGGGCACGGGCTTCAAGCCGCACGCCGGTTGTCGCCACGTCCACTCCTGCGTGGACGCAACCATGGCCTTGCGCAACAGCAACGGGAGCCTGGACCTGGATGCCATCACCTCCATTGAGGTCGACAGCTATCTGCGGGCGGTCACACCCGACTTCCGCATCAACCCGGACCCGGCTACCTACGGCCAGGCGGGCTTCAGCCTGCCGGTGACGGTCGCTGTGGTGTTGCAGCGCGGCAGTTGGTACCGCGAGGACATCGAGACCTGGGACGACCCGAAGACGCGCCAGTTGCGCCATCTGGTGAAGGTTGGCCTGGCGGAAGACCTCGAGGCCGCCGGCAAGAACGGCTGCGAAGTGCGCATCAGCATGCGCGACGGCGGGCAGTACCGCGGTCGGGTGGATTACGCCCTCGGCGAACCGGAAAACATGCTGACGAACGAGGAATTCGAAAGCAAGTTCCGCAAGCTGGTGGGCGAGTTGCTGCCGGAAGAGCGCGTTACGGCGCTTCTTGAGGCCTGCGCGCATTTGGAGCAACTCAGGGACGTCGGTGAGTTGCTACGCCTGACTCTGGCAGCTGTCAGGGTCTGAAACGTGAAAGATACAACCATGCGCGTCGTCGCCGCTGTCCCGTGACGGCGCCTTCCAGGTGGCTAAAGAAGAAAGGCTCTCCAATGAGTTTGGCCACAAGTGAAAACGCTGTGAACATCATCGCCGCGCACGCCGCGAACCTGCGCTATGAAGACCTGAGCGAAATGACGATCACGCGTGCCCGTCAGGTGATGCTGGACACGCTGGGCACCGCGCTGGGCGGCTACCAGACGCGCCTGGGCCGGCTGACGGCGGACTTCGCCGCTCAGCGGTACCCGGGTGAGGAGGCGACGCTGGTCGCCGACGGCCGCGGCAGCACTGTCGAGGGCGCCGCCTGGGCCAATGGAATCCTGGCCCATGCCCTCGGGATGGACGATACGAGTCGCCTGGCGGGGCACGTGGCCACGGAACTGCTGCCCTTGCTTTTGGTACTTGGCGAGCACCTGCAGCTCAGCGGGCGCGAGTTGATCACGGCTCTGGCGGTCGGCTACGATGTTTTCGAGGCCATACAGCCGACGGTCAAGGACTGGCAGCGCGAACGCGGGCTGGACCACAAGAGCCACGTGGGCTCGATGGCCAGCGCGGTGACGGCGGCAGTCGCCATGGGCCTGGACGAGGCACAGATCGGCAACGCGCTGGCGCTGGCGATGGACATGGCCAGCGGCACCGAGCAGTACGTCTACGATGGTGATGTTTGCGACACCCTGCTGTCCGGCATCGGGGCGCGCAACGGTATCTTTGCGGCGCGGCTGGCGGAATTCGGTTTTAAGGGGCCGCCAGGCGCGCTGGACGGCGCCTACGGTTACTTCCACGCCTACGGCCCGGGCTACGATCCGGCCTGTCTGGAGTCCCTGGGGACGCGACAGGGGCTGGCAGAGACGGGTTTCAAGCCGCACGCCGGCTGCCGCCACGTGCACTCCTGCGTGGACGCGACCATGGCCCTGCGCAACAGTAACGGAAGCCTGGACCTGGATGCCATCACTTCCATCGAAGTCGACAGCTATCTGAACGCGATAACGCCCTACTTCCGCATCGACCCGGAGCCGCAAAACGCCTACCAGGCCTGCTACAGCCTGCCGGTGACGGTGGCCGTCGTGCTGCAGCGCGGCAGCTTGTACAAGGCGGACATTGAGGCCTGGGACGACCCGCAGGTACGCCGTCTGCGGCGCCTGGTCACGGTCGGGCTGGAAGAGGAACTGGAAAACGCCGGCAAGAACGGCTGCGAGGTGCGCATCACCATGCGCGACGGCGGGCAGTACCGCGGTCGGGTGGAATACGCCCTCGGCGAACCGGAGAACATGATGAGCGATGCGGAGTTCGAGGGCAAGTTCCGCAAGCTGGTGGGCGAGTTGTTGCCAGAGGAGCGTATCGCCGCGCTCATCGACTCCTGCAACCATCTTGAAGAACTGGACGACGTCGGCCAGCTGCTGCGTCTGAGCGCTGTCGGAGTCAGGGCCTGAGCCATGTAAGGCACAGAGGTACGCGCGTCCTGCCGGGTCAGTCAGGGCAGAAGGGCTCTGGAATGAGTACAGAAACAACCGGGAACGCCGTCGAACTCATCGCCGCGCACGCCGCGCAGCGGCGCTATGAAGACCTGAGCGAAATGACGGTCACCCGCGCCCGCCAGGTGATACTGGATACGCTCGGCACCACCCTGGGCGGCTGGCAGACGCGCCTGGGGCGGCTGGCGGCGGACTTCGCCGCGTACCGCTACCCGGGTGAAGAGGCGACGCTGGTGGCTGACGGCCGCGGCAGCACTGTCGAGGGCGCGGCCTGGGCCAACGCAACCATGAGCAAGATTCTGGGCATGGACGATACGAGCCGCCTGTCGGGGCACGTGGCCTCGGAACTTGTGCCGACCCTGCTGGCCCTGGGCGAACATTTGCGGCTGGGCGGCCGCGAGCTGATCACGGCGCTGGCGGTCGGCTACGATGTTTTCGATGCCATTCAGCCGGCGGTCTGGGACTGGCAACGCGAACGCGGCCTCGACCACAAGAGTCAGGTGGGCTCAATGGCCGGCGCCGTGTCGGCGGCGGTCGCCATGGGGCTGGACCAGGAACAGATCGGCAACGCGCTGGCGCTGGCGATGGACATGGCCAGCGGTACCGAGCAGTACGTTTGGGATGCCGGTTACTGTGATACCAAGGACCTGCTGGCCGGTCTGGGGGCGCGGAACGGCATATTCGCAGCGCGCCTGGCGGAATTCGGCTTTCAGGGACCGCCCGGCGCGCTGGACGGCGCTTACGGTTACTTTCACGCCTTCGGCCCGGGCTATGATCCGTCCTGTCTGGCGAACCTGGGGGAACACCAGGGGCTGGCGGAGACAGGCTTCAAGCCGCACGCCGGCTGCCGTCACGTGCACTCCTGCGTGGATGCGACCCAGGCGCTGCGGAACAGCAACGGTGGGCTGAAGCTGGATGCCATCACCTCCATCGAGATCGACAGCTATCCATTGGCGATCACGCCCGAAACCCGTGTCAATCCGGAGCCGGGGACAGCCGAACTGGCCGGCTACAGCTTGCCGGTGACGGTCGCCGTCGTGCTTCAGCGCGGCAGCTGGTTCCGTTCAGACATTGAGGCCTGGGACGACCCGCAGGTGCGCCGACTGCGGCGCCTGGTGAAGATCGGGCTGGACGAGGAACTGGTTGCCGCGAACAAGAACGGCTGCGAGGTGCGGGTCACCATGCGCGACGGCGGACAGTACCGCGGCCGCGTGGAATACGCGCTTGGTGAGCCGGAGAACATGCTGAGCGACGCGGAGTTCGAGGGCAAGTTCCGTTATCTGGTGGGCGATTTGCTGCCGGAGGAACGCATCACGGCGCTCTTCGATACCTGCGCGCGCCTGGAGACGCTGGAGGATGTCGGCCAGCTGCTGCGTCTGACGGTGGGTTGAAGGCCGAAAACAGTGAGGGAAGGGTCATGAAAATCACAGAAGTACGTTCGACCATCGTCCGCATCCCGCGACGCCGCCTGTTGCTCACCTACTACGGCGGGTCGCCGGATACGGCCACTGTGGTTGCGGAGGTGATGACCGACGAGGGCATAACCGGCATCGGCCAGACGATCGCGCCGGCGCCGTTCTACGGCGATTCGGTGGAAGTCATCAAGGCGGCCACCGACGCCTACCTGGCTCCCGCCATGGTGGGCAAGGACCCCTTCGCCATCGAGCAATGCTTCGCCGACATGCAGGCGCTGAGTGTGAGCAACTACGCCATCACCGCGGTCGAGATGGCCCTGTGGGACATCAAGGGCAAGGCGCTGGGGGTGCCGGTCTACGAATTGCTGGGCGGACGCTGCAACGCCGGCGCGCCCCTGCACGCCCTCGCCGACCACGATGAGCCCGAGGTGATGGCCGAGCAGATCAACGAACGGGTGGCGGAAGGCTGGACCTGGTTCAAGGCCAAGATCGGCTTCGAGGTGGACCAGGATATCGCCATGTACGCGCGGATTCGCGAACTCTGCGATGATCGCGCCCGCTTCCAGCTGGACAGCAACACCGGCTATACCCTGGGGCAGGCGGTGCGGGCGCTGCCGCAAATGGAACAAATCGGCGGTGTGGGGCTGTTCGAGCAGCCCGTGCGTTATGTGGACGAGATGGCCGTTCTGGCCGCTCGCCTGAACACGCCGCTGCAGGCGGACGAAATCACACTCGGCCCGCGCAGCATTTACGAGATCGCGCATGCCGGCGCGGCGCACGTGCTGCACTACAAGCTGGAGAAGTATGGCGGTCTCTTGCCTGGGCACAAGATGAACGCCGTCGCCGAAGCCGCCGGCCTGGAGATCTCGGTCGCGCCCTACTTCGACATCATGGCCGCCGGCGCCGCCCATCTGGCCGCCTCCACGCGTATCGCCCGCTGGCGCGCCGGCTTTTCCGACATGACCGACACCCTGCTGGCCGAGCCCTACGAGCCGGAGGGGCAGGTGCTGGAGCCGCTGGATGCGCCAGGACTGGGCGTGGCAATTGACCCGGACAAGCTGGCATACTGTGCAGCGCATGATGGCAATCTTGGATAACGTCGCACACAATGACAGACACGAAGGACAGTCAGCAACGACCGCCGGTCGTGACGCAGGACATTCAGCGGCCGCCGGCGCATCTCATTGAGGGCCTGAAGGGCATCGGCAGCGCCACCGCCTCCGCCGAGCTCAGCAAACTCGGCGTGCGTGATATGCACATACGCGGCCCGCTGGCCATGACGCCGGGCGTTTCCATCGTCGGGCCGGCGCTCACGTTGCAGTGCATGCCGCGGCGCGAGGACATGATCGACGAAGACGAGTACCATGACCCGCAACGCCAGTTACATCGCCACGTTCTGTATCATACGCAGCCTGGCGACGTGGTCGTGGTGGACGCGCGCGGCGACATGGCCAGCGGCGTCTTCGGCGAGATGATGCTGACCTACTTCTTTGGGCGCGGTGGCATTGGCGTCGTGGTCGACGGCTGCATCCGCGATTTCACAGAAGCGAAAAAGCTGGATCTGGGTCTTTGGCTGCGCGGCGTCACGCCCAACTTCCATACCCAGACCAACATCATGCCCTTCGCCGTCAACCAGCCAATCGCCTGCGGCGACACACTGGTCATGCCCGGCGACATCATCGTCGCCGATGATGATGGCGCGGTCAACGTGCCCGTCGGCCTGGCGGCGCAGTTGATCGAGACCGCCGGCGAACATGCCGAATGGGAAGTCTTCTCGCGCATGAAACTGGCCGAGGGTGGCGACCTGCGCAAGTATTATCCGCTGCGGGAAGATGCCCGCGCCGAATACGAAGCCTGGCGCCGCGACCAGGAATGAGACGTTCGGCCCCGCGTCTGACAGCGCGCCGGGGCAGCCTGCCGCTCTGGCGGCGCCTGACAGGGCTGTTGCTGCTGCTTTCCGCCGGCCTGCTGGCCATCGCGACCGGCGCGTTGCTACTGACCGGGCTGTTACCAGCGCGGGAAGCCCCGGTCGCTACGTCTGCGCCGCCGCTGCCGACCCTGCTGCCCACGCGCGTCGCCGTCCAGCCGCTGGCGCCCGCCACCGTCGAGTTGCTGCCCACCATTGACCAGGCGCAGCGCGCGGCGCTGCTGCAACAGCCGCCCGCGCCCGCGCAACCCGCGTCCGCGCTGCCGCAGCTGATGCGCAACATTTATGATCCCTTCACCGTCATCCCGGAGCGTCAGCGCAACAGCGTCATCCAGTACGAGATCGTCAAGGGTGATACGGTCATCGGCATTGGCGAGCGCTTCGGCCTCGAGCCGAACACGATCGCCTGGTCCAACGAACGTTCAATCATCCAGAGCCTGCGCCCGGGTCGCGTCCTGAACATCCCGCCCGTCGATGGCGTCTACCACACCGTCATAGGCAGCCGCAACATCGGCGAGATCGCCCGTTCCTATCGTGTCGATGACCCCTGGCTGGTGATTGACTCGGAATTCAACCAGCTTTTTCGCGCCACGCCGGACACCGTGCTGCCCAGCGGCACGCAGTTTCTCATTCCTGGCGGCGAGGCGGAACAGATCGCCTGGACGCCGCGCGTCCAGCGTGAGGGTACTGTCAACCGCAGCGGTGGCGACTTCGTCTCCTTTGCCCCGGGGCAACCGGGCAGCTGCGGGCGCGTGCAGAACAGCAGCGGCAGCTTCTGGACCAACCCCATGAGCAGCTACACCTTCACGCAGGGCTTCTCCGTGTATCACAGCGGCATCGATCTGGCAGGGGTGGTGAGCGCGCCGGTGCGCGCGGCCAATGGCGGCGTGGTCATCTTCTCCGGCTGGAACAGCTTCGGCTACGGCTACACCATCGTCCTCTCGCACGGGCCCTTCACGACCGTCTACGGTCATCTGAGCCGCATCGACGTGCGTTGCCGCCAGAGCGTTGGCGCCGGCCAGGTCATCGGCGCCCTCGGCAACTCCGGCAACTCCACCGGCCCGCATTTGCACTTCGAGATTCGCTATCTGGATACGCCGCAGAACCCGGCCGCCACCATCGCTTTTTAATGGTCCTGAATGGCTGCGTTGCTCCGGACGAGGGTCAGTGGTCCGGGGTGACTGTAAAGCGGTGTGCCAGGTTGTTGACGTGCGACGATCAGGCCAGGTTTTCCAGCCAGGCTGTAAGCGCTGCCCGTGATTCGGCCGGATGACTCAGCGCGAACATATGGCCGCAATGGGAAAGTGTGACGAAGGTGCCTGCCGGCAGGAGCGAACGCGCGCGCTGTAGCGAAACGCCCGGGAAGGTATCGCTGTCCGCGCCCTGCATGAGGAGCGTCGGCAGCAGACCCTTCAGCCGCGTCAGCGCGCTCCAGGTTTCCGTATCCACCGACATGTAGTACCAGGCTTCCCAGTCGCGCGGCCAGCTGAGCTCAAGGCCGGCGCCGTGACGGGCCGCGCGCGTCATGCTGTGCGTGCAGGCCCACAGCGACTCGTCGCTCATGTTCATAAAGAGCGGCTTGGGTCGCCAGTATCTGAATGCCGCCTGCACATCGCTGAAGCGATGTTTGCGCGCCAACGCGCCCTGCGCCAGCGGCAGCTGCGCCAGTTCGCCGCGCGCGCGCATGGCCCGCACCAGTTCCAGACGTTCTGGCGTCAGGATAGCGGGGTCGAGCAGGGCGAAGGCGCGGAAGCGCTGTGGTTCACGCAGGACGGCCTGCAGCAACACCGCCGCGCCGAGAGAGTGGCCGACGGCCACGACGTCGCGCAGGTCGTGCTCTGCCATGCCCGCCAGCAGGTCCTCCACAAGTCCGTCCCAGGTGCCGGGCTCCGCTGGCGCGGGGCCAATATCGGGCCACAGGGCGCGCGGCGGCAGGCTGAGCACGCGCCAGTCGCGGGTCAGGGGCGCGAGCAGGGGCGTGTAGCAGGGCGTCGGAAATCCGTTGCCCGGCGCAAACAGCAGGTTGGGGGCCTGCCCGTCGCCACCGAAAACAAACAACGGATAATTGCTCAATTTTCCTCCCTGCGCCGCGCAACGACGCGCAGCCGTATGTAATCCGCCACCCAGTGCCCGTCCTGCCACTGCGTCGGGCGCAGCCGGCGCCCGGTCGCGAGCAGCACGCGCTCCCGCTCCGCGGACGAAAGGTCTGCAAGGGTGTCGCCAAGAAACATGTGCAGCCAGTTGCGCAGGCCGGCCTCGCCTTCCAGCGGCGTCGGCCGCGCAAAGAGTCGCGCCGCGAGGACCTGAAAGCCCTGCGCTGTCAGCAGCGCTGCGTAGTCGTCGGGCGCGGGGAAGTACCAGGGCGATGCGGCGGGGACGGGCAGGCCAGCCTCCTGCAAAGCGGCACAGAAGGCGCCGTACAGCGTTTGCACGTTGCCCTGGCCGCCAAACTCGGCCACCAGGCGTCCGCCCGGCCGCAGGGCGCGCGCCATGCAGGCGGCGGCGCCGGCGGCGTCCGGCATCCAGTGCAGCGCGGCGTTGGAGAAGATGGCGTCGACTGGCTCGTCAAGCGTGAAGTTCTGGCCGTCGCCGATGACGAAGCGCAAATGTGGATAGTTCGCGCGCGCCTGGCGCAGCATGGCTGCGTCACTGTCGAGGCCTATGACGCAGGCGCCGGGTTCCGCGATTTGCTGCGTCAGATGCCCGGTGCCGCAGCCGAGGTCGAGGATGCGTTCGCCGGCCTGCGGCGCCAGCAGCTCGATGAGCCCGGCGCCCAGCTGCGAGACGAACCCGTGGTGTTCCTCGTAGAGCGTGCTGTCCCAGCGCCTGGTATTCATACTGCGGTGACCAGCACGGGCTTGCCGCGGGTGATGACGACCGTGTGCTCGAACTGGGCGGCCAGCGCGCCGTCTATGGTGCGCAGCGTCCAGCCGTCGGCAGCCTTGCGGATATGGGGTTTGCCAGTTGTGAGAAAGGGTTCCAGCGTCAGCACCATGCCCTCGCGCAGCTTGCTGCGCGCCTGGCGGTTGAAATAGTGCGGCACGGCGTGCGGCGCCTCGTGCAGGCCGCGGCCCACGCCATGGCCGCCCAGCTCGCGGATGATCTGAAAGCCGGCCGGCCGCGCCACGCGCTCGACGGCCCGGCCGATGGCCGAGAGTCGTTGACTGGCGCGCGCGGCAGCGATGGCCGCGTTCAGCGCCTGACGGCCCGTCGCCAGCAGTTTGTGCTGGGCGCGGGTGAGGGGCGGCACGCCGAAGCTGCTGCCCGTGTCCGCGAAGTAGCCGTCCAGCTCGGCCGAGACATCGATGTTGACGAGGTCGCCGGGCCGGATGAGTCGTTTGCCGGGGATGCCGTGCGCGGCCTCGTCGTTGAGGCTGATGCAGGTGTGGCCGGGGAAGTTGTAAGTCAGGATGGGCGCCGAACGCGCGCCCTGTTGCCGCAGGAAGCGCGCGCCAATGTCGTCCAGCGCGGCGGTGCTTATGCCGGGCTCGATGGCCGCGCTCATGTGTTGCAGCGTCAGACCGACGATGCGGCCGATGCGCAGCAGGGCGGCCAGCTCCGCCTCGTTCTCGATCGTCATGCGCGTTCAGCCACCGATGTGGTACATCTCCACCTTGTCGGCGCGCGGTCGCTCCAGCGCGAAACGCTCTTCGGAGTAGCGATCTTCGCGCTTCTGCCAGGTGCCGCGCACGATGGCTTCGAGCTCGTCATCGTCGGCGCCGCTACGCAGTGGCCCGCGCAGATCGATGCCTTCGCTGGCGAAGAGGCAGGTGAAGAGCTGGCCTTCCGGCGAGAGCCGCAGCCGCGTACAGGCGCCGCAGAAGGGCTGCGTGACCGAGGTGATCAGGCCGATCTCGCCGCTGCCGTCGCGATAGCGGTAGCGACGCGCCACCTCGCCGAAGTAGTTTTGCTGCAGCGGCTCGAGCGGCAGTTTGGCATCGATGCGCGCCACGATTTCTGCCGCCGGCACCACGTCGTCCATGCGCCAGCCGTTCATCGTACCTACGTCCATGTACTCGATGAAGCGGATGATGTGGCCGTGTTCGCGCCCGTAGCGCGCCAGCTCGACCAGGGTGTGGTCGTTGATGCCGCGCTGCACCACGGCGTTGATCTTGACCGGGCCCAGCCCGGCTGCGTCGGCGGCCGCGATGCCGGCCAGCACGCGCGCCACAGTGCCGCGCCCGCCGCTCATCTGCCGGAAGATCGCTTCGTCCAGGGTGTCCAGGCTGACTGTGACGCGGCGCAGGCCTGCCTCGCGCAGCGCGACCGCGTGCTCCGCCAGGTGCCAGGCGTTGGTCGTCATGGCGAAGTCTTCGACCTCGTCGAACTGCGCCAGCAGGCGCACCAGCTCGCTGAGCCGCGGCCTCACCAGTGGCTCGCCGCCCGTCAGGCGCAGTTTGATTGCGCCGAGGCGTACGATGACGCCCACCAGGCGCGTGATTTCCTCAAAGTCCAGCAGCTCCTCACGCGCGAGGAAGCGATAGCCCTCGCCGAAGACTGCGGCGGGCATGCAGTAGCCGCAGCGAAAGTTGCAGCGGTCCGTCACCGAGATGCGCAGGTCGCGCAAGGGACGATTGAAACGGTCTTTGGGCATCATTTTGCCGGCCGTTTTCGGTTACAGTGGCAAATCCAGTGTACAGAATGCCGGGAGGTCTGACAAGCCAGGCCGCCCGCGGGACGATCATGCTCAGCGAACGGGCGCTCACCCATGAGGAAATCTGCGCGGTTGTTGCTCAAAATTGGGGCCGGCAGGCCACGGCGCTGCACTTCCTCACGCCGGGAGGCGAGTGCTCCTGGAGCTATCGGCTCGACAGTGCTGAGGGTGAACGATACTTCCTCAAGCTCTCACAGTCGCGCGTTTGCGGCACCCCGCTCTGTGAACAAAACCTGGTCGCCGCCGCCGGGCTGGCGCAGGCGCTGGGAGGGGAGCGCATCATCAGCGCCATGGCGGCGCGCAGCGGTCGCTACCTCGAATCCATCGGGCCGTACCAGGCGCGGCTCCAGCCCTGGGTAGAAGGTCAGGCCTTCATGGACCTCAGCGGCGGGCCGGACGACGCGGCGCAGCGGCAACTGGGCGAACTGGTGGCGGAGATTCACAGCTTCGCGCCGCAGCAGCGGCCCACGCCCGAGCAGTATGCGGCCGCGGAGTTGCGCGACTGGTTGCCGCTGCAGGCCGCGCTGGCGGCGCCGCCGTCATCCTGGAACGCGGAGCAGCGCGCGCTGGCAGAGATGATTCGCAATGCGCGGCCGCACATGGCGCGCTGGATCGACGAGTATCAAGTGATTGAGCAGCGCGTCCTTGCGGCGCGTCACAAGCCCGTTTTTTGCCACGGCGATCCATCTTCAGGCAATGCCCTGCTGCGACCCGATGGCCAGCTGGTGCTCATCGACCTTGACGCGCCGGCCTGGGCCCCGCGCGAGCGCGACCTCTTTCATTTGCGGCTGTGGCCGGCGGCGCTGCAGGGCTACCGCAGTCGTTTCCCCGATTATGCGCACGACCCGGACCTCCTGCGCCTCTATCAGCTGGCCTGGGACATCGGCGAAGTGGTCGACTTCGGCTGGCGCGCGTTGATGACGCAGCAGAGCGCAAGGCAACAACGGCACGATTTGCGCGAATTACGCAAGCATCTGGAGGACGCGACATGACGCCCGAACTGGTCTGCGAAGACTGCGGCAAGCCCTGCGGCCCGCTGGACTGGCACTGTGAGGGCGCGCGTCTGCGCATCCGCAACCTGCCGGCCTACGACCATGCGGCGCGCCAGACGCAGGCGTGGGGTCTCTGGCGTTACGCGGCCATGCTGCCGGTGCGTCGCCGCGTCTCGCTGGGGGCCGGCGGCACGCCGCTGGTGCCCGTGCAGCTCGCTGAGCATTCTTTCATCGCCAAGCTCGAATACTGCAACCCGACCGGCTCCTTCAAGGACCGCGGCACAGAATTGATGATCAACCATTTTCTGGCGCATGACGTCGAGTCAGTCGTCGAGGACTCTTCGGGCAATGCGGGCGCCTCGCTGGCGGCCTACGCAGCGGCGGCCGGCATCCACGCGCGCATCTTCGCACCGGCCTCCGCGCCCGCCGCCAAGCAGGCGCATATTCGCGCCTACGGCGCCGACCTGGTGACGGTGCCCGGCCCGCGCGCTGCTGCCGCTGAAGCCTGCCTCGCGGCGGCGGAGACGGCGGTCTACGCCAGCCACGCCTGGAGTCCCTTCTTCGTCGCGGCCCAGATGACCTGCGCGTGGGAGATCTTCGAGCAGTGCGGCGCGCCCGACGCCATCCTCTGCTGCGCGGGCCATGGCGGCCTCTTCACCGGGCTGGCGCGCGGCTTTCAGGCCCTGCAGGCTGCCGGGCTGATCGAGCAACTGCCGCGCATGGTCGTCGCCCAGGCCGCCGCCTGCGATCCGCTGGTGCAGGCCTGGGAACGCGGGCTGACGCAGACAACGCCCGTGACGCCGGAAGTCAGCGTCGCGGACGGTATCTCCGTGGCGCAGCCGGTGCACGGCGCGGAAATCCTGCGCACGCTGCGCGCGACCGGAGGCGCGGCCCTGCGCGTCAGCGAGGAGGAGATTCTGGCCGCGCAACACTTGCTACAGGGGCGCGGCCTGCTGGCGGAGCCGACCAGTGCGGTACCGGTGGCAGCCCTGTTGAGCGGGCGCGCGCAGCTGCCGGGCCGCGTCGTCATCCCGCTGACCGGTAGCGGCCTTAAATTGCTGGCCTGACGCGCTACTATACCCGCAGGCGCGCCCGCTCGCTTTCCGTCTACCTCTTCTATCTGCTGCTGGCCGTAATAATCACTTGGCCGCTGGCCGCGCAACTGGATACGCATCTGGCCGGCTATAGCAACACGGACAGCACGGAGCGTGTGCATCACGTATGGTGGCTGAGCCACGCGCTGCGCACAGGCCAGACACTGTTCTGGCTGCCCAACCTGGGCTGGCCGGATGGCATGGCGGGCATCAGCCTGCTGGGACATCCGATGAAACATCTGCCGGCCGCGATTCTTGCGCTGGCACTGCCACCACTGGTGGCGGACAATCTGTTGTTGCTGCTGCAGACAGCCCTGATGGGCCTTGGCATGTACGCGCTGGGGCTGCGTCTGGGCGGCGGCTCGCGCGCCGCGGCGCTCATCGGAGGCCTGGTCTACATGGCCGCGCCGACCTTCCAGGCACATCTCGGCAATGGCCACAACGTTCACCACTCGCTGGCCTTCGCGCCGCTCTTCGTGCTGGCGCTTCTGCATCTGCGCAGCGCGACCGGCCCTTCCCGGCAACGCTGGTTCGTGGCTGGAGCCCTGTGCTTTGCGCTCGTTAGTGGCGGCCATGCGCTCAATATGATCCACATGCTGCTGCCACTGACAACTCTCCTTGTTTTGCAGCGTTTATTGCAGCGGGACTGGCGCGGCTTGGCGCAACTGCTGCTGGTTTGTCTGGCGGGCGCATTGTTGCAGCTGTTCTTTATACTGCCCGTTTTCAGCACGACCCTTGACAACCCGGCTTACACGGAGTCCGGCGGCGAGGTGCGCTACAGTCTCGACCTGCTGGCCATCGTCACGCCATCCCCCAAGCATCCGCTCTACGGCCAGTTCGACTTCACCAATGAGGTGCTGGGTAACAGCTTCGGCGAGCGTTCAGCCTGGATCGGGCTTGCAGCCGGCGCGCTGGCCTTGCTGGCGCTTGTGCGTGGTCGTGGTCGTTTCTGGCTCGGCCTGGCTGCTGGCACTGGGCCCGCTACTTAATCTGTTGGGGGAACCGGTTACCGTGCACGTGGATGGTCATGCCAGCTACGTGACCTTGCCGTCGGTGCTCTTGCAGGACTTACCGCTGATACAACTCGAGCGCACGCCCGGGCGTTTCAGCTACGCCCTGGCGCTGGCCATCGCCTGCCTCGCCACGCAGGGCGCGGCCCTGCTCTTTGGGCAGCCGCGCTTGCGCAGCCGCCTGCGCCAGGCCCTGCTGATGACACTGTTGCTGCCCGCCATTCTCTACGACTACCAGTGGTTCTGGCCCTTTCCGACTCTCAATGCGACCATACCGGCGGAGATTACCGCCCTCGGGCAGCGCGCCGATCTGCGCGCCGTACTTGACGTCCCGGTGCGCCGCAGGCGCCCCGACAAGGAGGCGCTCTGGCTGCAGACGGCACACCAACTGCCGCTTCTTGGTGGCCACGTAACGCGCCAATCGCCCGCCAATCCCGCGCGTCTGGAGCTGCTGGAAGCTACGCTGGACCCGGCGCTGTTGCGCCATACCGGCGCAGACATCGTCATCGTGCACCGCCGTTATGCCGGGCAACGGCTGCTTTCACAGGCCGAGGCGCAGCTGGGCCCTGCGATTTATCAGGACGAGTCCCTCGCCGTCTACGAGACACCGGCGACGGATGCCGCTCCGCTCCTGCATGCGCCGCTGAAGTCGTCGTTGCGCTTCAAAGAACCTTTTGATGTGCCGCTGTATGCGCCGCAGGACAGCTGGCTGGATGTGAGCGCGGAAATGTGGGCGGGCGGGCGTGACCTGCTGTTGTTGCTCGATAAGGTCCCCTTGCAGCGTTGGTCCTGGTCCCCGCAGGAGGCGGATTTGAAACACACCAGTATGCCGCTGCGGGCCGGAGCCTGGCACATGCTGACGTTCGTGCCCGAGCCAGGCTGTTCGCGGGTGGCCTCGCCTGTGATGCTCTGTCGGGGAGAAGCGCTGAGCAACTTCACAATGGAGATTCTTCCCGCAACTTCGCGTCAGGCGCGCTTTGCCGCAGGGGTGACGCTGCTGGCGGGCTCGCTGCCCGCGCGGGTTGCCGCCGGAGACGAGCTGGTGCTACGGCTGCACTGGGACTTTGCGCAGGCCCGCGACGACTTCGACGTGCGTTTCGTGCATTTGCTGGACGCCGAGGGGCAGCTGGTGGCCCAGTCCGATGAAACACTCGGGCTGCTGCCGGCGGGCAGTCAGCTCAGCGAGCGCATCTCGCTGGCGCTGCCTGCTGCCTTGCCTCCTGGTGAATATGGCGCGTGGCTGGGCTGGTATCGTTATCCGCAAATAACGCGGCTGCCCTTGCTGGAGCCGGCTGAAGCGCAGGGCGATGTCTTGCCGCTGGGCGTTGTGCGCATCGACTGAGTACTCTCCGCTCCCGTGCACCTGGCGCTGCAGCGCCCGCACTTCCTGCGCGTCCTCGCCCTCCAGCACCGAGAGCATCTCCTCGCTGGACATGGAGGCATAGTCGCGCGCCGCGCGGGCGACGCCGACCGCGCTGATGAGGCGGGTGAGGGCGCGGCTGTCGCAGTGAGGGCAAGCGGGCGTGGCGGCTGCGTAGGCCGCGATGCTGGGCCAGTGCAGCACAAGGCGCCGGCCGCAGCCTTCACAGCGAAAGTCATACTCCGGCATGGGCCGCTTCCCTCCGCGCGTGAGCGTCAGATGTACAGAACTCTGACAACATCGAAGTTACCACGAAACTGGCGCCGGGTCGCGTATACTGGCAGCAGGGAGACGGGAGCGCACATGCTGGACGATCAGAACGCGGAACGCCGCACGCACCCCCTCGAACGGAGGCTGCCAGCCGCGCCCGGGCCGTCCGCGCCGCGCCCGCCGCAGCGGCGACCGGGGCCGCGCCTGCCCATGGTGCCGCCCCGGGTGACGCTGGCGCTGCTGGCCATCAACGTCGGGATATTCGCGCTGGGTACCCTGCTGCCGGTCGTCGGACGCCAACTCTTCCAGTATGGCGCGAGCCGCAGCTATGAGGTGCTGGTGCAGGGCGAGGTTCAGCGCCTGTTCACGGCCATGTTCCTGCACGCCGGCATGATGCACCTCTTCTTCAACATGTACGCGCTCTACATCATCGGGCGTGGCGTGGAGGGCCTGTGTGGCCACGCCCGTTTCCTGCTCATCTACCTGCTGGGCGGGCTGACCGGCTCGCTGCTCAGCGTGGCGCTGGGCTCGCCGGACCCCTGGCTGAGCGCGCCTTCGGTGGGCGCCTCGGGCGCGGTCTTCGCGATCTTCGGCGCGGAGATGGTCTGGCTCTTCCGCCACCGGCCCCTGCTGGGCGCGGCGGCCGGCCGGCAACTGCGCAGTCTGCTGATGCTGCTGGGGGTGAACCTGGCGATCGGACTGCTGAGTTCAGTGGGCGCGGCCGGCATCCGCATCGACAACTGGGCACATCTGGGCGGCCTGGCCGGCGGGCTGGCGCTCACCTGGGTCATTGGCCCCGTTTTCAAGCCGCAGCCGCATCCTGTGCAGGCGGGCGTGCTGCAGCTGCGCGACAGCAATCCGCTACGTGCCGGCCTGTGGCTGGTCGCGCTCTACGCCATCGGCTACGTCGCGCTGGTCACCGTCCTGCTCGCCCTCACCCGCTGAACTGCCGCGTTCCTGTTCGTGACGTAGCAGCGCAATATGCCGCGCCAGTTCGCGGTTTTCCTGCGTCAGGCGCGTGATGACGATCGAGAAGTGCATCAGGATGGCGAGCACGAAGAGCAGGGCGACCAGGAAGAGCGCGCTGGGTGGATAGTAAATGCCAGTCAGCTCTGCCAGGGTATCCAGCAGCGGGCGCGACAGGCTGAGCAGCAGCAGGACCGCGCCGGTGGCCAGCCACAGCAGCGCATATTCCTCGCGCAGGCGGCGGCGCCGCACCAGCTCCAGCACCAGCAGCAGGGCGCCGACCGAGCCCGCGGCGCCGACGATCATCGTGCGGTCCGGCATGGCTCCCTCCAGGTTAGCCCTTGCGCCAGAGCAAGGGGTTTTGCGCGTCTTCATTGAGCAGGTCGCCCACTTTTAAACGCGCCATCATCTCCGGCGGCAGGATGTTCTGCTGGCCGTTGAAGGTGCTGCCATCGGGCATGTAGGCGCAGGTCATGGCGCGGCGCCAGCCGGGCGTCATGTTGGCCGCAGCGCCGTGGGCCAGCAGGCCGTTGTGAAAGGAGCAGGAGCCGGCACGCATGGGCGCGGCCACCGACTTCAGCTGCGCCCACTGCGGGTAGACTCTGAAGAGGTCGCTCTGGTTTTCGCCGATGCCGACATTATCGAACGTGGCGCTTTTGTGCGAGCCGGGCAGGAAGTAGAGACAACCGTTGTCGCGCGTGGAGTCATCCAGCGCGACCCAGAGGCTGATCGCCTGTCGCGAGGAGAATGACCAGAAGGGCACGTCGAGATGCCATGCGGTGGGGTTGCCCCAGGGCGGCTTGAGCAGCGCCTGGTCATGCCAGATGCGCATGCCGGTGGCGCCCGCCAGCAGTGACGTCATGCGCCCGAGGCGCTCGTCCAGCATCAGCTTGCGCATGCCCGCGTGGTCGGTCCACAGGTTGATGCGCTGGACGAAGACGTTGTCGTAGTAGGAGTCGCCACTGCGGCGGCTACCATCCGCCGTCTTGCGATCGTCGCGCTGCGCCACCGCCTCGTCCACGCAACGGCGCCACTCCGCCAGCTCCTGCGCGTCGAGGAAGTCCTCGATGATGACGTAGCCATGTTCCTGATAGAAAACAATCTGTTCGGCGCTGATTTCGTGACGCATACTTTCCCCAGGGTCCAGGGTACAGGAGTCGCGGGCACTGTACCGCAATGTCCCGCCATGCTACCATATCCTGGTCAGTCACCCCCGGAAGGAACATGCTGGACAAACTGCGGGACGTAGAGGCGCGCTATGTGGAGCTCGAACGGCTGCTGGGCGACCCGGCCACGATCGGTGACTATCAGCGCCTGACGCCGCTCTCGAAGGAACGCGCCGGCCTTGAGGAGCTGGTGCAGGTTGCGCGCGAGCACCGCAGTTGTTCGGAGCAGCTGGCCGAAGCCCGCGTCATGCAGCAGGAGGAGACGGACGCCGAACTGCGCGCCCTCGCTGCCGAAGAGTGCGAAGCGCTGCAGGACAGCCTCAAGGTGCTGGAAGCGCATTTGCGTCTGCTGCTGCTGCCAAAAGACCCGCGCGACGAGCGCAACGTCATCATGGAGATCCGCGCCGGCGCCGGCGGTGAGGAAGCCGGCCTGTTCGCCGCCGACCTCTTCCGCATGTACAGCCTTTACGCCGAGGATCGGCGCTGGAAGGTGGACGTACTGGGCCAGAACGTCACCGGCGTTGGTGGCCTGCGCAGCATCGTTTTTGAAATCCGCGGCAGGGGCGCCTTCAGTCGCCTCAAGTTCGAGAGCGGCGTACACCGTGTGCAGCGCGTGCCCGAGACCGAGAGCCAGGGCCGCATCCACACCAGCACCGTCACCGTGGCCGTGCTGGCGGAGGTGGACGCGGTCGAGGTCGAGCTCAACATGAACGACGTGCGCGTCGACGTCTTCCGCAGTCAGGGCGCCGGCGGCCAGTCCGTCAACACCACCGACTCCGCCGTGCGCATGACGCATCTGCCCAGCGGCATCGTGGTCGAGATGCAGGACGAACGCAGCCAGCTGCAAAACCGCGAACGCGCGCGCCAGGTGCTGGCCGCGCGTCTGTACGAGCAGGAGCTTGAGCAGCAACGACAGCAACAGGAGAGCGAGCGCCGCGGCCAGATTGGCACCGGCGACCGCTCGGAAAAGATTCGCACCTACAACTTCCCGCAGAGCCGCGTCACCGACCACCGCATCAGCCTCAGCAGCCACAATCTGCCGGCCGTGCTAAATGGCCGCCTGGATGAGTTCATCGACGAACTGGCCACGCGCGACCAGGCGCAGAAGCTGGCCATGAATGACCTGGGCGGTTCGTGAGCGCGCAGGAAACAGGACGGCTGAACGCTTCCACCTTGACGGCCGGGCGCGTGCTGGATGTCGGGCTGGTGTTCACGCTGCTGGTCTGTCTGGGCATCGTACTGCTGGGCGTCTGGCTGACGCGCTTCGAGATTGCGACGCCGCCGGCGGATGATAGCGGCTTTTTCTACGAATGGAAGCTGGCCAACCCCGATTTCTGGACGCGCGCCACGCCCTGGCTGGGCTTTATGGCCCACCAGCTGGCGATCTGGTTCACCAACCTCGACTACAAGCAGAGGCATCAAGACTTGATCTTGCACAAACGCTACTCGCCCGAAGACTATCCCAAGTATGATAATTATTATGCCATCAATGTGGACTAGACCGCAGATATCCCAATGGATTAGGCAGGCGCGATGGGGGTGCCGATTAGTTTCCTGGACAAACACAACCCTGACCAGTTTGAGATAATAAGCGCGAATGACATCCGCTTGACTGATGCAGTCCCTTTCAAGTCGCACGGGTTGATTAAAGACAAGGATGGCGCAATAGACGGCAAGCCCAAATATGTCCGCATCGTCATTCGGCACAGGAAGAACTGAAACAAGTAATTGAAATTGGTGTCCAAGGAGGGCACAAGAGTGAAAACGTATAGTGCACAGGACAAAGAAATTCGAATCTACTTTGATGCATTATCTGAAATGCGCAATGAGATACTAAATGAAGAACACAACATCGTAGCGATCAGTGGACGCGACTGCAAAGAAAATTTGCTAATTTCATTTGGAGCATTTATCGAGTGGGTAACATCAAACTGGTGCGGACACGCAATTCTTTATTTCCCTACAGTTCGGCATGCTTGGGAAACTCTTGAAGAATGGGAGTCGTTCCATAACTATCAAATAGTAAAGGAAAAGGTAAAAAACAAGAGAAAATTTAGAATCGGGAATAAGTGGTTCTATATCCTATCGTCACGAACAAAAGTCTCAACGGAGGTAGAAAGTATCAGTGGCATCTACATTTATAACATCCCAAAAGATTCACCGTCTAATAGCAAAGTTGCACGCATTTACTCATCCATTGACAAAGCAACCCTACACAAGGTCGTCGACGTGAGGAGTTTGGGATGGGCAACTTATTTGGTACATGATGACATAATAGCCAAGAAGAGCCTGCTAATCATAACTTCAAAATTCGTGAATATGGGTGGCCCCCAATACAAATGGATGTTATGTGACGAAATTCCTTCTACAACGGACGCGAATGAGTTCCTATTCAATTTGAGGCAAGAAGCAAGCAAATGGAGAGGCTATCTTACTGAGGATTCACCACAAATCTTTTATTTCAAGTGCTCAATACACGATATGTATTGGGGAAGTATAGTCAATGAAAATCCAACTCCATGAAATCACCGTGCGCGAGCTGGTCGAAGGCTATGAAGACGATGGCCACGACGGCGTCCGCGGTTACGGTGGCGCGCTTGATATCCGCCCGCCCTTCTAGCGCGAGTTCATTTACATGGGCAAGCAGCGCGAGGCGGTGATTACCTCCATTCTGAAGGATTTCCCGCTCAATTTTGGAAGCCGACCACATCACGCCCTGGTCCGAAGGCGGCAAGACTGAAGAAGAAAATTGCCAGATGCTCTGCCGCAAATGCAACCGCGAGAAATCATCGAAATAGCCATCACAGAGAGATGATCGCGAGTCGCCTCAACCAGGCGGCGGGTGATTGGGCCCGATCCAGACTGTCTCTGACGCCTCGGCCGGCGCGATATCCAGGTTGACGACCACTGCCTCCTGATCGCTGCGCACGAGGATGCAGCGCAGCGGCTCCTGCGCGCTGGCGTTGATCTCCTGGTGCGGCACAAAGGGCGGCACGTAGATGAAATCGCCCGCCCCGGCCTCGGCGACGTACTCCAGACGCTCGCCCCAGCGCATACGCGCCCGCCCGCCGAGCACGTAGATAACGCTTTCGAGCGCGCCATGGTGATGGGCGCCGGTTTTGGCGTCGGGCTGGATGTCGACGGTGCCCGCCCACAGCTGACTGGCGCCGGCCTGCGCGTGGGTGATGGCGGCGGCGCGCGTCATGCCGGGCGTCTGCGGCGTGTTGCTGTCGAGTTCGTGGCTGCGCACGATGCGCACGCCCTGTTCGCGCCAGTCGACACTCATGTTCTTCTCCCTTTGCTTCCCTGTCGCGGGGCCCTGTCGCCGGGATTCAGTCTTGCGCCAGCAAGCCCCTGGCCGCCGCAACCACCGCGTCGGCGGTGATGCCCAGTTGCTCGTAGACCGTCTCGTAGGGCGCGCTGGCGCCGAAGCGCTCCAGGCTGATGGCTACGCCATGGCTGCCCAGCCAGCGGTACCAGCTTTGGGCTACGCCGGCCTCCACGCTGACGCGCGCGGTCACTGCTGAGGGCAGCACCTGCTCGCGGTAGGCTGCGTCCTGGGCCGCGAAGAGCTCGTGGCAGGGCAGCGACACCACCCGCGCCTTCACGCCCTCGTCCGTCAGCGTCTGCCAGGCGTCGCGCGCGACGTGCACTTCGCTGCCCGTAGCCAGCAGGATCACTTCAGGAGTCCTCTCGCAGTCCATGTTGATGTAGCCGCCGCGCGCCACGTTCGCCCGCATCGTCGCCGCGTCGCAGTCCATCGCCGGCAGGTCCTGGCGCGTGAAGATGAGCACGCAGGGGCCGGGCTGCTCCATGGCGACGGCCCAGGCGGCGACGGTCTCGTTGGCGTCCGCGGGCCGCAGCACGCAGAGCTTGGGGATGGCGCGCAGGGCCGCGAAATGCTCAATGGGCTGGTGCGTGGGGCCGTCTTCGCCGAGGCCGATGCTGTCGTGCGTGAAGATATAGAGCGCCGGCACGCCCATCAGCGCGCCGAGGCGCATGGCCGGGCGCATGTAATCGCTGAAGGTGAGGAAGGTGGCGCTGTAGGGTTTGGTGATGCCGCCGTGCAGGGCGAGGCCGTTGGTGATGGCGCACATGGCATGTTCGCGCACGCCGAAGCGCAGGTTGCGCGCCGTGGCCACGCCCGCGCCGCTGTTGGCCGCGCCGGCGATGAGCGTCTTCGTGCTGCCCGCCAGGTCGGCATCGCCGCCGATCATGGTCGGCAGGTGCTGCGCGATAGCGTTGAGGGCTGCGCCGTTGGCGTTGCGCGTGGCCATGCTGGTGCCCGCTGCGTAGTGCGGCAGGTCATTGTCCCAGCCAGCGGGCAGCGCGCCGCTCTGTAGCTGATCCCACTCCCCCGCCAGGTAGGGATGCGCCGCGGCCCAGCGCGCCTGCAGGGCCTGCCATTCGCTTTCCTGTTGCGCGCCGCGGCTGATGGCCTCGCGGAAGTGTTCCAGCGCCTCGCCTGGAATGTAAAAGTCCTCGTCGGGCCAGCCGAGCGCCTGCTTCGTCAGGCGCACTTCGTCCGCGCCCAGCGGCGAGCCGTGGGCGCTGCTGCTGCCGGCCTTGTTGGGGCTGCCGAAGCCGATGGTCGTGCGCGCAGAGATGAGCGTGGGCCGGTCGCTGACCTGTTGCGCCTCGGCCAGCGCCGCGCTGACCTGCTGCGGGTCGTTGCCGTCCGCGACGGCGATAACGTGCCAGCCGATGGCCTGGAAGCGCTGCAGCACGTCCTCGCGCCAGACTATGTCGGTCGGCCCGTCCAGCTGGATCTCGTTGTTGTCGTAGAGGAAGACCAGCTTGCCGAGGCCCCAAAGCCCGGCCAGCGCGCTGGCCTCCATGCAGACGCCTTCCTGCAGGTCGCCGTCGCTGACGAGGGCGTAGCTGCGATGGTCGACGAGCGGGAAGCCTGCGCGGTTGAAGTGGCTGGCGAGGAAGGCCTCGGCCAGCGCCATGCCGACGGCGTTGGCCGCGCCCTGACCCAGCGGCCCGGTGGTGGTCTCCACACCGGGGGTATCGCCGTGCTCGGGGTGGCCGGGCGTCTGGCTGCCCCACTGGCGGAAGTTCATCAGCTCCGTCAGCGGCAGGTCATAGCCGGTCAGATGCAGCAAGGCATAGAGCAACATCGATCCGTGACCGGCGCTGAGCACGAAACGGTCGCGATTGGGCCAGCCAGGATTGCGTGGGTTGTGGCGCAGGTATTGCGTCCACAGCGCCCAGGCCATCGGCGCCGCGCCCATGGGCAGGCCGGGGTGTCCGCTGTTGGCGCGCTGCACCGCGTCCATCGCCAGGGTGCGAATGGTGTTGATCGCCAGAGTTTGTACGTCGCTGCTCAAGGGGCGGCCCTCCCGCTGCATGGTTGATTCCAGGCGCCCATGATAGCGCAGAATGCCGTTGTGGTTGAGTGCGGGCCGCCGCCGCGGCATACTCACAGCCATGCTGTAGCCGGAGAAGGGACGACGACATGAGCGAGATTTCCGCCGAAAAACTGCTGACCACCACGCGCAGCGTGCGCAAACGCCTGGATCTCACGCGCGCGGTGCCGCCAGAGATAATAGAGGAATGCCTGGAGATCGCCATCCAGGCGCCCTCCGGCAGCAACCAGCAGGGCTGGCACTTTGTGGTGGTGACGGACGCGGACAAGCGCGCGCAGATCGGCGCCTGGTACCGCGACTCCTTCCTGCAGTACGCCGGCCCGGGCGAGGTGGACATTCAGGAGCGGCGGCGCAGCAACCGTCTGCTCGACAGCGCCCTGCACCTCGCCGAGCACATGCACGAGGTGCCCGTGCTGGTCATCCCCTGCTACAACGGGCGCGTCGAGGACGCCGGCCAGATGGCGCAGACGGCGCTCTACGGCTCAATTCTGCCAGCTGTCTGGTCTTTCATGATGGCGCTGCGCATGCGCGGGCTCGGCTCGGCGTGGACGACGCTGCATCTGCTTTACGCGGCTGAAGTGGCGTCGCTGCTGGGCATCCCGGCGGGCGTGACGCAGGCGGCGCTGTTGCCGGTGGCGTATTACACGGGTAGCGATTTTCGTCCGGCGCGCCGGCGCCCGGCCCGCGAGTTCACCTACTGGGACGGCTGGGATTCCCGTCGTTAAGCCGGACCAGGGACTGCCTCAGGAATCCAGCCACTCAATGGCGGTCAGGGCCGCGGCGCAGCCGTCACCGGCGGCGGTGATGGCCTGGCGGAAGATCTGGTCGTGGATTTCGCCGGCGGCGAAGACGCCCTCGATGTTGCTGCGGTAGCGCTGGTCGATCAGCACGTAGCCGGCGTCATCGGTGGCCAGCTGGCCGGCGAAGACATCGCTGTTGGGATCGTAGCCGATGAAGATGAAGACGCCGTCCGCCGCGCGTTCTTCCTGCATGCCAGTCTTCAGGTTGCGCATCACGATGGTGTCGACCGAACCGGTGTCATCCGCGTGGATCTCATCGACCACCGTGTCCCAGATGAAGCTGATCTTCTCGTGCACCATGGCGCGCGACTGCAGGGCGACGCTGGCGCGCAGCTGGTCGCGGCGGTGGATGATGTCGACGCGATTGGCGAAGCGTGTCAGGAAGAGCGCTTCCTGCAGCGCCGAGTCGCCGCCGCCGACCACGACGACGTCCTTGCCGCGGAAGAAGAAGCCATCGCAGGTGGCGCAGTAGCTGACGCCGTGGCCGACGTATTCGGCCTCGCCGGGGATGCCCAGCGCGCGCGGGTTGGCGCCGATGGTGACGATGACGGCGTCCGCGCTGATGCGCTCGCCGCCGCCGGTCTCGATGTGGAAGGGCGGGCCATCCTGTAGTTGCGCCCGCGCGACCGAATCGTAGACAAACTCGGTGCCGAAGCGCTCGGCCTGGGCGCGCATGGCCTCCACCAGCTCGGGGCCGGTAGTGCCCTCCGGGAAGCCGGGGAAATTCTCGACCTCGTGCGTGGTCGCGATCTGCCCGCCCAGCAGCGGCCCGGTGATGACGGTCGTGGGCAGCTGGGCGCGCGCCGTATAGAGGGCTGCCGTGAGCCCCGCGGGGCCGGAGCCGATGACGACGACGCGTTTCGTTTCTTCGTTCATGTGTTTCCCGTCCTCAGAATTGTTCTTTCGTCCCGTGTTGTTCCTCGGCGCGCAGCACTGCCAGCAGCGCCTCGTATTCCTCGCGGCAATCCGGGCAGTGCGCGATGTGGGCGGCCGCCTCGGGCAGGATCTGATGAATGTCGGCCCCGTTCAGCGCCTGTTCGCTGAGGCAGGTGAAGTGGCTGGCGGCGGTGCCGCAGTCAATGCCGCCATCGCGGTGGACGGCGGCCAGACAATCCAGCAGCCTGTGCAGGCGATCGTGAATCACGCTGTCATGCTCCACCAGTCCTGATAGCGTCGGCAGCCTTCTTTCACAAGACGCCAGCGACTTCTCATATCTTACTTATCTTACTGCCCGGAGCGCTTTGCAAAAAGGTCAAGCATGTAGGCCACGTCCAGGCCCTGGGCCTCAAGCTCTGCCCGCAGTTTGCGGCGCGCATCATGCACCAGCTTGTAAAGCGCGTTGCGGTTGCTGCCCATCTGTTGCGCCACGACTTCCAGCGGCACGCCCTGCAACACGACGGCCTCCAGCGCCTGGCGCTGGCGCGGCGTCAGTGCCTCACGCAGGGCCCGGGCGATGTTTTCCTGCACGTCGGCGCGCTCGGCGACGCCCTCGGGCGTGGGCGAGCGATCGTCGTGGGGGAACGATGCAGTGCGCGCAGGCAGCAACTCGTCTTCGGCCGTCAGGTCATCAAGGCGAAAGTCGCGATAGCGGGCGCGCCGCAGATCGCTGATGGCGATGCGCAAGGCGATGCGCGTCGCCCAGGTAGTGAAGCGGCTCTCGCCGCGGAAGCAGTCGAGGCGCTGCAGGACGCGCATCACGCTGTCCTGGGCATAGTCCTCGGCCATCTGCTCCAGCTCCGCCGGGGAACGCCCGGCGAGGTCGCTGCGTTCGCGCGCGAGGTACCAGTAGAGGCCGCGCTGCAGCCGCGCGCGCAGGGCCGTGATGGCCGCATCCTGCCCGGCTGGCGCGCCGGTCAATGCCAGCAACCATTCCTCGTTGCTGCGCTCGGCCGTGTCCGTCGGAGCCCTTTCGATGGCTGTCATACGCGCAGTATAGCATGGGGCCTGTAGGCCCTTTTCGTACCACCTGACCGGGCCGGTTGACCCGCGGGCCTTCCCTCATTATGATGAGAGTGTGCAAGGAGGAGGTTGCTGTGAACAATCGTCCATCGCAGGATGGCAACAACGACAATTCACCCTTCTCGGGCCGCAACGCCCAGCGCTTGCTGATTGGCATGGGCGTCGTTGTGCTCATCCTGTTCGTGCTGACCATGGGCAGCCAGAGCAACTTCCAGAGCAGCAACCGCATCCCGCTCAATGAACTGGCCACCCAGATCCAGCGCGGCAACGTCGAAAAGCTCATCGTGCGCGGCGGCCAGGACGTCTACGTCCAGTTCTTCAGCGGCCGCACCGCCTTTTACTACAAGGAACGCGAATCCGACCTCTTTGAGAACCTGAGCACCTACGGCGTCAGTGACGTGCAGTTGCAGTCCATCAGCTACGCCGAGCAGCAGGGCGACAACACCAGCGGCCTGATCTTCCAGCTGCTCATCGCCGTCGTGCCGACCGTCATCATCATCTGGCTGCTGTGGCGCATGATGCGCTCGGTGCGCAGCGGCCAGGACCAGGCGATCAGCTTTGGCCGCAGTCGCGCGCGCGTCACCCGTGACGTGGAGCGGCCGCAGGTGACTTTCTCGGACGTGGCCGGCGCGGAGGAATCCAAGGAGGAACTGGCCGAGATCGTGGAGTTCCTCAAGGAGCCGGAGAAGTTCATCCGCCTCGGCGCGCGCATCCCCAAGGGCGTGCTGATGGTTGGCCCGCCCGGCACCGGCAAGACGCTGCTGGCGCGCGCGGTGGCCGGCGAGGCCGGCGTGCCCTTTTACAGCATATCCGGCTCTGAATTCGTCGAGATGTTCGTGGGCGTGGGCGCCAGCCGTGTGCGCGACCTGTTTGAGCGCGCCAAGTCCGAGGCGCCGGCCATCGTCTTCATCGACGAAATCGACGCGGTCGGGCGCCATCGCGGCGCCGGCCTGGGCGGCGGTCATGACGAGCGCGAACAGACGCTGAACCAGATCCTGGTCGAGATGGACGGCTTCGAGCAGGGCACCAACGTCATTATCATCGCGGCCACCAACCGGCCCGACATCCTCGACCCGGCGCTGCTGCGCCCCGGCCGCTTCGACCGCAAGGTGACCATGGACAACCCGGACGTGGCCGGTCGCCTGGCGATTCTCAAGGTGCACGCGCGCGGCAAGCCGCTGGCGCCGGACGCAGACCTGCAGGCTGTGTCGCGCATTACGCCGGGCTTCTCCGGCGCTGACCTCGAGAACCTCATCAACGAGGCCGCCATCCTCACCGCGCGCCGCAACCGCAAGACCATCAGCATGCGGGAGCTGCAGGAGAGCATGGAGCGCGCCGTGATGGGGCCGGAGCGCAAGACGCGCGTGATCTCCGACAGGGAGAAGCGCCGTCTCGCCTGCCACGAGGCCGGGCACGCCATCCTCTTCCACGTGCTGAAGTATGCCTGGCCGGTGCACAAGATCACCATCATTCCGCGCGGCCGCGCCGGCGGCTTCGTGATGCCGCTGCCGGAAGAGGACCAGTTCCTCGTCACCGGCGAAGAGTTTGAGGATCGTATCGCCGCGGCCCTGGGCGGGCGCATCGCCGAAAAGATCACCTACACCAGCCAGCAGCTCTCCACCGGCGCCCAGATGGACCTGCAGCAGGCCACCGGCATTGCCCGCAGTATGGTCACGCAGTACGGCATGAGCGAGCTGCTGGGGCCGCGCACCTTCGGCAGCAGCAACACCTCGATCTTCCTCGGGCGCGAATTCGGCGAGCAGCGTGATTACAGCGAGAAGACCGCCGAGCAAATCGATCAGGAGATCAAGCGCATCGTCGAGACCGGCGAGCAGCGCGGGCGTGAAGTCCTGGTCAAGTACCGCGACAAGCTGGATGAACTGGTCACCGTGCTGATGCAGCAGGAGACGCTCGACCGCGAGACCTTTGAAGGGCTCATGAACTCGGATGCAGCCGACGCCGACGCAGACGCTGCGGCTCAGCCCGACCTGGCGCCGATGCCCGACAGCGGCGACGGGCCAACGGGCGACGCCGGCCCCTCGCGCCAGGACCCCCCGACCACCGGCCTGGGCGACATGCTGCCCGTCCCCGGCGAGTAAGCGCCGCCTGAGCGACGTCCCCTCAATTCAGGTGTTACGCAGCGCGCCTCAGAGCATGTCCGGGCGCGCCGGCGTATCGGCCTCCAGCAGCGGCAGCGTCTCGAAATCGCCGACCGGTGCCAGGTACATGTTCGAATAATCCGTCAGGTCGCTGGAGTAGAGCACGTAACGGCCATCGGGTGTGAAGCGCGGGTGCGGGTGCGCGTGCTGGTTGTTGAAGGTGCTGCGGTGCCAGGCGAGGATGCGCGGCCCCTCGTAGCCCTCGTCCCTGCGGCGGAAAAGCTGGATGAAGGGCTGCGCGCCCTGCCAGGCGTTGCCGGCCAGCGCCGGCGTGCCGTCGCCGACGATCAGAGATTCGTCGAGGCTGTGGAAGTGCCCCGAGTGGAAGGGGAAGTGCGTCTCGACCGCGTCGCTGTTGTCCTGGCACAGATGGCCGAAGACGTGCTCGCCCGGTGGCCTGTCGGCCACGCGGTCGATGATGCGCTCGCGCCCGTGCCAGCCTACGCGCTCACCGTCCGCGAACCAGTACTCGTGGCCGACGGCGAGGTTGCGGCCGTCGTCCTGCGGGCGCAGCTTCCAGGTCTCGCCCGTGAGCAGGTTGAGGCCGTGAATGCGTTGCTCGGCGAGGTGTTGACGTGGCCGATCCAGTAGTGGTCCTCGTGAATGACCTCGACGGCGCCAGTTGCGACCTCAATGCGCAGAATCTGCGAGTGTGGACGCGTGAACCAGGTCGCGCGGAAGTCGGCGTAGGCATAGGAGACCGAGGCCTTCGCCCTGGCCAGGGGCTCCTGCACCATGCTGCAGAGGTAGCGGCCGTCGGCGCTGGGGCTGGCGCGGGTGCCATGCGACATGCCGGGCGGCAGTTCGCCAACGACGCGCTCGGCCAGGCTGGCGAGGTCCAGCTCGAACACCTGGTCGCCCCACCAGTAGTAGCAGGCGTTATTGGCCGCGCTGACGCAGCCGCGCGGCGTACCGCGTCTCTGCAGGTCGGTCAACTGGACGATACGCTCCTCGTCGAGGTCGTAGCGGAAGAGGTTGGCCTGACCCTCGCGGTCGGAGTGGAAGAGCAGCGAGCGGTCGTCGTTGAACCAGCAGGGGTCGGTGAAGTAGAAGTGGCAGGAATGGCCCAGGTAGTCAGTCAGGCGCAGAATCTCGCGCCCGCTGTAGGGGTCTTCGTAGCGGAATCGCCGGTCCTGGTATTCGCGTCCCTTGCCCATGCCCTGCACTCCCTGGTTACATCCAGTTCAGATTAGCGCGATTCAGCGCTGTGCCGTGCCGTAAATGAAGTAGTTGTCCGTCACGTGCAGGTCAGGTTGCAGGCCCTGCGCGGCCAGGCTGGCCCCCAGCCCCTCCGGCTCATGGAAGACCTTGACTATCGTGAAGCGACGGCCATCGCTCAGCGAGCGCTCATGGGTGTTGCTGTCGCTGTAATAGTCGTAGGGCATTTGGTCGCTGGCGCCGGAGTGCGGGTCACGGCGCGAATCGACGAGGAAGAGGCGTCCGCCCGGCCGCAAGGCGCTCGCCACCTTCGCCAGGAAGGGCGTTAGCGCGTCCGGCGGCACGTGTGACAGCCAGAAGCCACAGAACACCAGATCGTATTGCTGCTGCGGCTGCCAGGCGAAGAGGTCCGTCTGCTCATAGGTCACGCGCTCTGATTGCAACTTCGCGCGGTTGATGGCCAGCATCTCGGGCGCGGCGTCCAGCGCATGGATGCGCGCGCAGAGTGTGAGCAGAGTCTGTGTCCAGATGCCGGTGCCGCAGGCGAGCTCCAGCGCAGAGTCCACGGGCTCGCAGCGCAGCAAGGCCGCGCGCACCTCGGCCATCTGGTCAGTCCATAGTTTGTTCAGCTCGGGGCCGTAGTCGTAGCGGCCCTGGCGCAAGGCCCACTGGTCATATTCGCTGGCCCGCGCCCGGTAGTATTCAATCTGTTCTTGCAGGATGTCGGTCATGCGCATTCCCTTCCTGGCTACGCCCGGCGGCCATCCGCCACCGACTGCATCAGCGACAGCACCATCCGGCAGTCGGACAGCGCCCGGTGCTCCTGGCTGAATCCCTCGCCACATTCCCGTTTGAAAGCCCGCTCCAGCCCGTAGCCGCTGGTCTCGCCTCTCATTTCCCTGTGCCAGGCGGCGTAGTCCTGCATTGCGCAGCGCCAGGCGACCGGGGGCAGTGGCAGGTCGTTCAGCTCGCAGGTCTGTTGCAGCAGGCGCCTGTCGTAGGCAGCGTTGTATACTATGACCAGCGCGGCCGCCCGCAAGGCCGACGCCAGCGCGCTGTGCAGGTCCTGCCAGTCGGTCGCGCCGAGCTGCTTCAGTCTGGTTTCGGTCAGGCCGTGAATGCGGGAGGCATCGCGCGGGATGGCGCCCAGCGGCAGGGCAAGTTGGTGCAGCACCTGTTTGCCGTGGGTGTTGATGACCGCCACCTCGATCACTTCCGCGTCGCGGCCGAGGCCGGTGGTCTCGGTATCCAAAATCAGCACGTCGTCGCGGCCCAGCAGGCCCGGCCAGTCCGCCACGCCATTCCGCTTCCTGCGCGCGCCATCGCGGCGCTCCCTGGCCGAGTGCGGTCGCTTGCTGAATTTTCGGCGATAGCGCCATGCGGACATGCGTAACCTAGAGGTTGGCGGAGGCTTGACGCGCCTCGCTCTCGTCCAGCGCGCAGGCGAGCTGCCCCAGCAAGTGGCCCTGCACCGGCACGGTCAGCGCCAGTGAAATCAGCCAGCCGACTCCCGGCACGGCCGACACCAGGCCCAGCGCCAGACTTGAAAGCAGGGAGCAAAGCAGCCATTGCATGAAGAGGCCGCTGTTCGCGCTCAGCGTGTCCCACATTTCTCCCGGCTGAAACCAGGAGGTCAGCTGGCGGGTTTGCGCGTAGCGCGTGGCGCCGGCAGCCAGCATCAGTCCAATGAAGAGGTTCCAGACGAGAGCGAAGATCAGCAGGCAGCAGAGGGATAGCAGCGTCAGGAGACCCAACTCCCCGTTACCAGTGACGGCCAGCAGCAGCAGGCCACAGAGCGGCAGGCCGTTGGGGATGTTGTAGACGATGATGGCGACCATGGCATTGAAGCCGTCGCCCAGCCTGGCGCCCTGATCCTGCCAGTCCGGCAGCGGATGCCTGGCCCCGGCGCGCATGTTGCGCAGCAGGTCGAGGGTGTAACCGGCCAGCATGGCCATCCCGACCAGGCCCAGCAGCGGGATGAGCGCGACGAGGCTCCAGAGGAGGACAAGCGCGAGCTTGCGGGCCCATTGCTGGTCCTCGAACAGGTATTGAAACGCGCGCGACAAATTCACATTGTTTCTCCCGGATTGCGAGCCTGGGTCAGTATGTATGGTAGCAGGTCAGGCCTCCGCTTGCGCGAGCCAGCGCTCAAGATCCGCCGTCGTGATTTCGCCCGTCCTTATGGCCCGGATGCGTCCCGTGCTGTCAATTAGAAAACTGGCAGGCAGGGCGAAAGCGCCCCAGGCTGCGTTGGCGCGCGAGTCTGTATCGAGCAGGACCCTCAGGTCGCGCACGCCGGCTTCGTCCAGGAAACTGCGCACCTGAGCTGCCGCCTCGCCCACGTTGACCGCCAGCACCTGCACTGCGTCAGGGCCGCTGTGCTGCCGCGCAAAGGCCTCCAGCGCGGGCAGTTCACGGCGGCAGGGCGCGCACCAGCTGGCCCAGAAGTTGACGACGACGGGCCGGCCGCGCAGCGCGTCGAGGCGCAGCTCCGCGCCAGTGTCGAGGCGGGGCAGGGCCAGCTCCGGAGCGGGCCGATTGACCTGCTGATGGACTGCGGGCGTGGCGCCGGGCAGGGTGGCTGCGACGCCGAGGCTGCCGGCGCGTTGCACCTGGATGGCCGCAGCGACGCTGAGCAGCGGCAGCAGCAGCAGCGCCAGCCAGAGCAGATGGTCGCGGCGCGGGCGGGTCAAGGGTCGGCGGGACAAGGGCGCCTCGGGCCTGCAGGACGTCAGGTGCCATTTTGCCGCGATTTCTGCCTGCCTGCCAGAGCAGCCGTCGCGGCTTCGCGCTACAGTAGCCCTGCAGCGCAAGAGAAGACAGCGAGGGGAGGCCGCCATGCTGAAGGAATTTCGTGAATTTGCCACGCGCGGCAATGTCATTGACCTGGCCGTCGGCCTGATCTTGGGCGCCGCGTTCAAGGACATCGTCAATTCGCTGGTGAAAGACGTCTTGCTGCCGCTCATCGGCGCCATTTCCGGCGGTGTGGGTTTTGAACACCTCTTCATCAATCTTTCCGCCGTGCACTACGCGACCTTGGCGGAGGCGGAGGCGGCCGGCGCGGCCACGCTCAAGTATGGCAAGTTCATCACGGCGTCCATTGACTTCGTCATCATCGCCTTCTCCATGTTCATCCTGGTGCGTACCATCAACCGCGTGATGCGTGAACTGGAAAACGTGGATGAGGTGCTGAAGTAAGTTTCGCCCCGTCAGGCACGGCAGCAGGGTCTGCAGCCCTGTCAGGAACGGGCTGCAGGGTGTATACTTGCGCTGGCAATCGTGCCGGTAGTGGGCCATGCGGGGGAGTGTGCACATCATGCACGACGACAGACTGCGGGACTTGCGCGGGGAGATAGACGTCATCAACCTGCAAATCCTTGAACTGCTTAGCCAGCGCGCGGAAATCGCCTCGGCGATCGGGCGTGTGCAGCAGAACCTCGGCACCTCGTTTTATGATCCCGAGCGCGAAGCCGCCATGTTGACGGCCCTGCAGCAGGCCAACGAGGGCCCCTTCAGCAATGAAACCATCAGCGCCCTCTTCAGCGAAATCTTCCGCGCCTCGCTGGCGCTGGAAGAAGCGGAAGCGCTGGCCAAAATCCTGGTGCAGCGCAAGTATCCAGACGAGCGCACTGTCATCACCATGCCCGACGGCACCGAGCTGGGCAACGGCGATTTCACCGTCATCAGCGGCCCCTGCGCCATCGAGAGCGCGGAACAGGTGGACGCAGTCGCGGAGGCGCTGGCGGCGCGCGGCGTGCGTTTTCTGCGCGGCATGGGCTGGAAGCCGCGCACCTCGCCCTACGATTTCCAGGGCCTGGGCATGGAAGGCCTGCGCATCGCGCGTCAGGCAGCCACGCGCCACAACATGTTCATCGTCAGCGAGGTGATGGACAAGAGCCTCATCTCCGAGATGTCCGAATACGTGGACATCTTCTGGGTCGGCGCGCGCAACATGTCCAACAGCTTCCTGCTGAAAGCGCTGGGACAGGTGCGTCAGCCGGTGATCCTCAAGCGCAGCTTCGGCGCCAACATCCAGGAATTCCTCTACGCTGCCGAGTACATCGTCAGCAGCGGCAACCCCAACGTCATCCTCATGGAGCGCGGCATTCGCACCTTCGAGACGCGCACGCGCAATACACTCGATTTGAGCGCGGTGGCGCTGCTGAAGCTGGAGTCGCATTTGCCGGTGGTGGTCGACATATCGCATTCCGCCGGGCGCCGCGACATCGCAATCCCGCTGGCGCGGGCGTCGAAGGCGGTGGGCGCCGACGGGCTGATGTTCGAATGCCACCCCAATCCGCCGGTCGCCATGAGCGACGCCAAGCAGCAGCTCAGCATCCCCGAGATGCACGCGCTGATAGACGAGATTACGGACGAGCAGCGGGTACTGGCCTGAGGCGACGCGCTGGCGTGACAGTCTGAAACGAAGCGGGGGTGGCGGCAGCGTTCGCCACCCCCTTTGCTTGCCGCCCCGGATGGGCGCTGCTACACTGACTGGCCGTGCAGGAGGAGCCCCGGCCTTGCCCGAACAAGCCCTGTACCTCGCTTGGCGCCCCATGCGCTTCGAGGACGTCATCGGCCAGGAGCACATCACGCGCACCCTGCGCAACTCCCTGAAAAGCGGCCGCGTCCGTCACGCCTACCTCTTCAGCGGGCCGCGTGGCACCGGCAAAACCACCACCGCGCGCCTGCTGGCCAAGGCCGTCAACTGCGCAAATGAAGATGCCGGGCAGCGACCCTGCAACGAATGCGCGGCCTGCCGCAGCGTCAACGAAGGCCGCTACCTGGACCTCATCGAAATTGACGCGGCAACGCACACCGGGGTCGATGACGTTCGCGATCTGCGCGACAAGATCGCCTTCTCGCCCGGCGAAGGCAGTTACAAGGTCTACATCATCGACGAGGTGCACCGCTTCACCGGCAACGCCTTCGACGCGCTGCTCAAAACGCTGGAAGAACCGCCGCCGCACGCCGTCTTTGTGCTGGCCACCACAGAAATCGACAAGGTGCCGGCCACCATCAAAAGCCGCTGTCTGCCCTTCGAGTTCCGCCGCGTGCCGCTGCTGACCGTCGCCGACCATTTGCAGAAGATCGCGGAAGCCGAGGGCCTGCGCATCGAACGCCAGGCGCTGGAGCTCATTGCGCGCCAGGGCACCGGCAGCGTGCGCGACAGCATCAGCCTGCTCGACCAGATCGTCACCGACCCCGCAGAAGCGATTACGCTGGCGCTGGCGCAGGAGGTGCTGGGCACCGGCAGTAGCGATGCCGTGCGCGCCCTGGTGGACGCCCTCGTGCAGGGTGACGCCGCGACCGGGCTGGAGGTCATCAACCGCGCCGTGGACGCCGGCAGCGATCCGCAGCAGTTCGGCCAGCAAATCGTCGAGCAGTTGCGCGCCCTGTTGCTGGCGCAGACTGCCAGCGTCGCGCTGGTGGTGGCGACGGAGGAGGAGCGCGAGCGCTATCAGGCGCAGGCCGGGCAAATCAACAGCAGCATGTTGCTGCGCGCCCTGCGCAAGTTCAACGAGGCGCTGGCCGATGACCTGGGTGGCTGGCAGCCACAACTGGCGCTCGAGCTGGCGCTGGTCGAGAGTCTGGCCGCTCCGGTCGCAGCAGAGGCGCCGGCAGTGCCTGCCGCGAGCGTGACGCAGGCAACAGCAGCGCGGCCACAACAAGCCGCCCCCGTCCGCGAACCTGGGTCCCCGCCTGCCCGCAAGTCCGTGACTGCGCCCGCCGCAGAGGTAGCGAAGGCCGCGACGACCGACCCTGCTCCGACTGCGTCTGCAGCGCCCGAGGGCGAACTCACGCTGGAGCAGCTACAGGCGCGCTGGGATGCGGTGCGGCCGGAGCTGGAGCGGCCTGGTCGCAGCAACATTCCGGCGCTGCTGGATCATGCCCAGGTGAGCGACCTGCGCGGCGATGAAGTCGTGCTGGACGCTACCACACCATTTTTCCATGATCGCCTGGATAGCGCTGAAACGCGTAGCGCGCTGGAGAAAGCCTTGCAGACGGTATTCGGCAGGCCGCTACGCATCAGGGTGCGGCTGCAAAAAGCGGCCGCGGGCGAAGACCCGCAAATCGACCAGGACGACCCGCTCATCGCCAGAGCCATGGCGCTGGGCGCGCGCGTCAGCATCCATGAGAGCGAAGAAAAGGGAGACTGAGATGGCCAAACGGCCCAGCCAGGCCGCCATGCTGCGGCAAATCCAGAAGATGCAGGACGATATGAGCGCGGCGCAGCAGGCCCTCGAACACGAAACGGTGGAAGTCTCGGTAGGCGGCGGCGCGGTAACCGTCGTCATCAGCGGACATCAGCGCGTGCAGTCGATTACGCTCGACAGCGCGCTGATCGACCTTGAGGACGAGGAGTGGCTGGACGATTTGCAGGATCTGCTGGTCGCGGCCATGAACCAGGCCGTCGAACAAAGTCAGTTAATGGCGGCGGAAAAGATGGAGGCCATCACCGGCGGCCTCGGCGGCATGCCGGGGATGGGCGGGTTGCTCGGGTGAGAGCTCAGGCTGACCTGCGGGCCGGCTCATGAAGTCCGCTATCCCGGAACCGGTCAGTCGCCTGACCGAGGCCTTCGCGCGCTTGCCGGGCGTGGGCCCCAAGACGGCTTCGCGCCTCACTTTCTATCTGCTGCGCGCGCCGGACGAGGTCGGCCTGACCCTGGCCGAGGCCCTGCGCGCCCTGAAGGCCGAGACGCAGCTTTGCTCGCAATGCTTCAACATCACGGTCAGCGACCCCTGCGCGCTCTGCGCCGACAGCGGCCGCGACCGCAGCATCATCGCCGTGGTTGAGGAGCCGCTGGATGTGCTGGCGCTGGAGCGCACGGGCAGTTACGGTGGCCTCTACCACGTGCTGCATGGCGCCATTTCGCCGGTCAACAACATCGGCCCGGACGAACTGCGCATTCGCGAGCTGGAACAGCGCGCAGCATCGGCGGAGGTGCGCGAGGTAATCATCGCCACCAACCCCGGCATGGAAGGCGACGCGACCGCGATGTACATCGAGCGTAGCCTGGAGGGTGACAGGCTGCGCATCACGCGCCTGGCGCGCGGCCTGCCGGTTGGCGGCGACCTGGAGTATGTCGACCCGGTGACGCTGACGCGCGCCCTGCAGGGGCGCTCGGAGCGCTGGTGAGCGGAGAGCGTTGCCCTACGGTCGCTGGCACATTTCATGGGGCAGGGAAGGCAGGGCTTGACAGGATATTCAGATGGATGGTAGAGTATGCAATCTTTCGGGGCGCGCGAGCGCTTTGGGGGGGCAGCAGGGCTGGCGGACGGGGCTCTGGACGCAGCTTGACAACAGGAGAGTGGGAAGCAAGCGAACAGCCGGTGCGACCGGCTTGGGGCCTGGTACCGGGGCCGACAGAATACTGGTACAAATGAGCAAGAGGGACAAACGGCGAGTTTGATCCTGGCTCAGGATGAACGTTGGCGGCGTGCCTAACACATGCAAGTCGAACGGGAAGTTCCTTTTCGGAGGGATGGAAAGTGGCGCACGGGTGCGTAACACGTAGCTAACCTGCCCCGAAGACCGGGACAACCGCTGGAAACGGCGGCTAATACGGGATAAGGCGAGTCTGGGGGGACCTGGACTGGCGAAAGGCTGGACCGGAAGGTTTGGCGCTTTGGGAGGGGGCTGCGGCCCATCAGCTGGATGGCGGGGTAACGGCTCACCATGGCGATGACGGGTAGGGGATCTGAGAGGGTGGTCCTCCACACCGGGACTGAGACACGGCCCGGACTCCTGCGGGAGGCAGCAGTGAGGGATATTGCGCAATGGGCGAAAGCCTGACGCAGCGACGCCGCGTGGGTGATGAAGGTTTTCGGATCGTAAAGCCCTTTTCTGTGTGACGAAGCTGACGGTAGCACAGGAACAAGTGTCGGCTAACTACGTGCCAGCAGCCGCGGTAACACGTAGGACACGAACGTTATCCGGAATTACTGGGCGTAAAGGGCGCGCAGGCGGTGCTACAAGACGGACATGAAAGCCTGGGGCTCAACTCCGGGAGGCTGTCGGTGACTGTAGCACTTGAGGGTGAGAGAGGGGTGTGGAATTCCGCGTGTAGTGGTGAAATGCGTAGAGATGCGGAGGAACACCAGAGGCGAAGGCGGCACCCTGGCTCACGACTGACGCTGAGGCGCGAAAGCATGGGTAGCGAACGGGATTAGAAACCCCGGTAGTCCATGCCGTAAACGATGTGCACTCGATGTCCGGGTTGCTACGGCAGTCTGGGTGTCCCAGCGAACGCGGTAAGTGCACCGCCTGGGGAGTACGGTCGCAAGGCTAAAACTCAAAGGAATTGACGGGGGCCCGCACAAGCAGCGGAGCGTGTGGTTTAATTCGAGGCTACGCGAAGAACCTTACCCGGGTTTGACATCACGGTGGTAGGGACCTGAAAGGGGACTGACCTTCGGGAGCCGTGACAGGTACTGCATGGCTGTCGTCAGCTCGTGCCGTGAGGTGTTCGGTTAAGTCCGAAAACGAGCGCAACCCCTGGTGCCAGTTACAAGTGTCTGGCGCGACTGCCCGTGACAAACGGGAGGAAGGTGGGGATGACGTCAAGTCAGCATGGTCTGTATATTCGGGGCTACACACACGCTACAATGGGCGGTACAACGGGTAGCGAAGGGGCGACCTGGAGCCAATCCTGAAAAGCCGTTCCCAGTTCGGATTGCAGGCTGCAACCCGCCTGCATGAAGTCGGAGTTGCTAGTAACCGCCGGTCAGCACACGGCGGTGAATACGTTCCCGGGCCTTGTACACACCGCCCGTCACGTCATGGAAGCTGGTCATGCCTGAAGTCGGGAGGCGAACCCCTTTTGGGGGGCGCTACCGCCGAGGGCGGGGCTGGTGACCGGGACGAAGTCGTAACAAGGTAGCTGTAGCGGAAGCTGCGGCTGGATCACCTCCTTTCTGGGGAAGCCACGCCCTGGCCAGCGCGCGAGCGTGAGGAACAGGGAGTGGCAGACACAGGACAAGCAAGAGCAGGTTGGGGGCACTGGATGGGGTTTGTTTCTCACTGTCGTGTTGTCGGGCAAGGGGCCCGTAGCTCAGTTGGTTAGAGCGCACGCCTGATAAGCGTGAGGCCGGAAGTTCGAGTCTTCCCGGGCCCACAGGCGCGGGGAGCAAGGGGGGATGTAGCTCAGCCGGGAGAGCGGTGCCTTTGCAAGGCACAGGACAGGGGTTCGAGTCCCCTCATCTCCACCAGGGACAGGAGGGGGCAGCGGATCGGGGGGCGCCGTCGGGCGCCTTTTTTGATTCTGTTGGCGAGGCGTGCTGCGGGGATTGGTCAGGGGCAGGGAGGTGGGGGCTTGACAGGCGTGGCAGAGGTATGGCAGGATGCAGGGCCGCGCGGAGGAAAGGCGCGGGTACCTGCAGGGGGAGCAAACTGCAGGGCGCAGCTTGACAAGTGCATGGCGAAGTAACGCGAGAGCATCAATTTCTCCGTATCACATGAACAGGCAAAGCAAGGGCATTCGGTGGATGCCTTGGCGTCAAGTGCCGAAGAAGGACGTGGTACACTGCGAAAAGCTCCGGCGAGGCGTGTGCAGCCGTAAGAGCCGGGGGTATCCGAATGGGGAAACCCGGCACCCGTAACGGGGTGTCACTGCAGCGGAAGCTGCAGGGGGAACCGGGCGAAGTGAAACATCTGAGTAGCCCGAGGAAGAGAGAGGATTCCGCGAGTAGTGGCGAGCGAAAGCGGAGGAGCCCAAACCCTGGTCGGGAACGGCCGGGGGGTAGTAGGACCGTCAGGAGGGATGCAAGCCGAAGCCGAAGGGTCTGGGAAGGCCCGCCGCAGGGGGTGAGAGTCCCGTAGGCGCAAGGCGAGCAAACCGGACGGTATCCTGAGTAGTGCGGGACACGAGAAATCCTGCATGAATCCGGGGCGACCACGCTCCAAGGCTAAATACACTTGACGACCGATAGCGGATAGTACCGTGAGGGAAAGGTGAAAAGAACCCCGGCGAGGGGAGTGAAACAGAATCTGAAACCGGATGCCTGCAAACGGTCAGAGCGGGATGGCGCGAGCCATGCTGTGATGGCGTGCCTTTTGGAGAATGAGCCAGCGAGTCAATTTCTGTGGCGAGCCTAAGGGAGTGACACCTGGAGGCGGAGCGAAAGCGAGTCTGAAGAGGGCGTCGAGTGGCAGGGATTGGACACGAAACCAGGTGAGCTACGCATGGACAGGCTGAAAGTGCGGTAACACGCAATGGAGGGCCGAACCCACGACTGTTGCAAAAGTCGGGGATGATCTGTGTGTAGGGGTGAAATGCCAAACGAACCTGGAGATAGCTTGTTCTCCCCGAAACAGCTTTAGGGCTGGCGTCATCGGGAAGGTAACGGGGGTAGAGCACTGTATGGGCAAGGGGGCGCAACGCTTACCGAACCTGGGCAAACTCCGAATACCGTTACCGGATGGATGGCAGTTGGACCATGGGAGATAAGTTTCATGGTCGAGAGGGAAAGAGCCCGGACCCGCAGCTGAGGTCCTGAAGAGGTGGCTAAGTGGGAAACGAGGTCGTCGTGTCGAGACAGCCAGGAGGTTGGCCCAGAAGCAGCCATCCTTGAAAGAGTGCGTAACAGCTCACTGGTCGAACGCGGTGGCGCGGAAAATGGAACGGGGCTTAAGTCACCCACCGAAGCTCGGGAGTTGCCGTTTAGGCGGCAGCTGGTAGGGGAGCGTTCCACGGGCGGAGAAGGTCAGCTGTGAAGCTGGCTGGAGCGCGTGGAAGTGCGAATGCTGGCATGAGTAGCGAGAAACATGTGAGAACCATGTTCGCCGAAAGCTCGAGGTTTCCGACGGAAGGTCAGTCCGCGTCGGGTTAGTCGGGCCTAAGCCGAGGCCGAAAGGCGCAGGCGATGGACAACCGGTTAATATTCCGGTACCGGATGGTGGAGCATACGCGCAACTTTGGGGAAAGTCTGGCCGCTGAGTGGATTGCGGTGACAAGCGGGTCACACCCGTGATGTCGTCCCGCAAGGGAAGAAGCAGACGGGACTCCGGGGCGAGAAAAGGCGCGCAGGCGATGAAGGCATCCGCCCGTACCACAAACCGACACAGGTAGGCGAGTTGAGGATACGCAGGCGAACGGGAGAACCCTCGTTAAGGAACTAGGCAAAAATGTCCCGTAACTTCGGGAGAAGGGACGCCACTCCGGAAGGGGTGGTCGCAGTGAAGAGGCTCTGCCGACTGTTTAGCAAAAACACAGGTCTCTGCGAAACCGCAAGGTGACGTATAGGGGCTGACACCTGCCCGGTGCCGGAAGGTTAAGTGGAAGGGTTAGCGCAGGAATGCGCGAAGCTCTGAAATGAAGCCCCGGTGAACGGCGGCCGTAACTATAACGGTCCTAAGGTAGCGAAGTTCCTTGTCGGGTAAGTTCCGACCCGCACGAAAGGTGTAACGAGTGGAGCACTGTCTCAACGGGGGACCCGGCGAAATTGAAGTACGTGTAAAGATGCGCGTTACCCGCAGCAGGACAAAAAGACCCCGTGGAGCTTTACTGCAGCCTGTCATGGCGTCAGGGCGCATGTTGTGCAGGATAGCTGGGAGACTGGGAAGCAAGGTCGTCAGACTTTGTGGAGTCGTTGTTGAAATACCAGCCTGGATGCATTCTGGTCCTAACCGTGCCGTCGGGAGCGACGGGCGGGACAGTGGCAGGCGGGCAGTTTGACTGGGGCGGTCGCCTCCGAAAGAGTAACGGAGGCGCCCAAAGGTTGGCTCAGGCTGAATGGAAACCAGCCGCAGAGTGTAAAGGCAGAAGCCGGCCTGACTGCGAGACGAACGGGTCGAGCAGAGACGAAAGTCGGGCTTAGTGATCCCACGGTACTGAGTGGAAGGGCCGTGGCTTAACGGATAAAAGCTACCCCGGGGATAACAGGCTGGTCTTGTCCAAGAGTTCACATCGACGACAAGGCTCGGCACCTCGATGTCGGCTCATCGCATCCTGGGGCTGGATCAAGTCCCAAGGGTTGGGCTGTTCGCCCATTAAAGCGGTACGCGAGCTGGGTTCAGACCGTCGTGAGACAGGTCGGTCTCTATCCGCTGCGGGCGGAGGGAGTTTGAGGGGAGCTGTTCCCAGTACGAGAGGACCGGAACGGACGCAGCGCTCGTGTACCGGTTGTCGCGCCAGCGGCAGTGCCGGGTAGCGAGCTGCGGAAGGGATAACCGCTGAAAGCATCTAAGCGGGAAGCCCGCCCCGAGATGAGACTCCCGGTCTCGAAAGAGAGGGAGACCGCTGGGAGACGACCAGCTGGATAGGCCGGACGTGGAAGTACAGCGATGTATGGAGCGGACCGGTACTAAGGGTCGAGAGCCTGGGATGGGGTACGGAGAAGCGGATGCTCTGGTGACGACGCCATGCATGAGATAGAGCGAGAAGCGTGAGCCGCAGGGATGCGGCGCGCAGGGGGAGTTGGTGGCTGGAGCCACGGGGGTCCACCCGGAACCATATCGAACCCGGCAGTTAAGCCTGTGAGCGCGGATGGTACTGCCCTGGCGACGGGGTGGGAGAGTACGCCGCTGCCAACCCCGAAGCGCGCGCGACTGCGGCAGCAGCACAAGACCACAAAGAGCATAGCGCAGGCCAGGATGTGCCGCCCGACGGCACGTTTTGATTCCGCCAGACTACCTGGAGCGCAGATTGACGATGGCGATGCCGGCGATGATCAACGCGCCGCCCGTCACCAGCACCAGCCCGATCTCCTCCTTCAGCATGAGCGCGCCCAGCGCCACCCCCACCGCCGGGATCACGTAGGTCACCATCATGGTGCGTGCCACGCCGAGTTCCCGCACCAGAAAATAGTAAATGCTGTAGGCGATGAAGGTGTTCAGCAAGCCCAGCGTGAGCACCGCCACCAGCGCGTCCGGGCTGATTTCCCGTAGCGGCGTAAAGCCCTGTGCAAAGGCCAGCGGCCCGGTCACCGCAGCGCCGACGACCATCGTGGCAGTGGCCAGCACGACGGGCGGCATATCGCGCTGGATGAGCTTGCGCCCCCAGGAGGTGAAGGTCGCGTAGCACAGCGAGGCCAGCACCATGGCCACCATTCCTGCCAGGCTTTGCTTGCCGCCCAGGTTACCCTGAAACAGGAGCAGCACGCCGCCAAAGCCGGTCACCAATCCCACAATCTTGCGCGGCGTGATGCGATCGTCCGTGAAGAGGAAATGGGCGACCACCAGGCCGAAGAGCGCCGTGCTGGCCTGCACCACCGCGGCCACGCTGCTGCTGATGAACTGCTCGCTCCAGGTGATGAGCAGGAAGGGCGCGACCACGTTGCCCAGGCCGATGAACCCCAGCGTGCCCAGCGTGCGCCAGCCCCGCGGCAGGGCGTGCCCGTTCATGCGGGCCAGGGCGCCCAGGCCCAGCGCGGCAATCAGCGTGCGAATGAAGACGATCTCGAAAGTGTCCAGACCGCCGCCCGGCGTGTCGCCCGCGAACAGGCCGTTGCCGGTGATGCTGATGCGGATGAACAGGTAGGACGAGCCCCAGATTAACCCCAGCAGCCAGAAGCCCACCCATGCTCTCTTGTGCGGGATATTCACATAGCCTCATTTGCGGGGGTTACTGCGGCGCTCCGCATTTTACACTGGCGAATTGCCTGCTGTATACTGCCGCATCGCTTCAATCATGGACGGTGCCATGCCCGCAATTACACGCCCCTGCGCCCTGGCCCTGGTGGGGATGCCAGGCGCCGGCAAAACGCTCTGCGCCCAATATCTGCACCAGTGCGGCTACCCGGGCTTTCGCTTCGGTCAGATCGTCGTCGACGAGGTCGCGCGGCGCGGTCTGCCGCAGACGCAGGACAGCGAGCGCATCGTGCGCGAGGACCTGCGCGCGCAGGAAGGCATGGGCGCTGTCGCCCGCCTGGCCCTGCCGGTGTTGCAGGAACTGCTGCAGGATAACCCGGTCATCGTCATTGACGGCCTCTACAGCTTCGAGGAATATCGTCTGCTGCAGCGCGAACTGGGCGCGACCCTGCTGGTAATCGCCATCGTCAGTTCGCGGCAGCAGCGCTACGAGCGCCTCGGCGCGCGGTCGCAGCGACCGCTCGACCCTGCCGCGGCCGAGGCGCGCGACCTGCGCGAGATCGCCATGTTGCAGAAGGGCGGCCCGATCGCCATCGCCGATTACACTCTGCTGAATGACAGTACGCCCGCTGCGCTGACGGCTGCGCTGGATCGTCTGTTGCGGCAACTGGGGCTGGACGACGGGGCGATACCCTCTTTTGGCTGCAATTGCGACGAAAACAGGCTATGATAAGCGCCCGTCCGTAATGCGCGCGGCAGAGACAAAGGGCGGGGTGGCGGTGCGACCATGACCCTCAGCAATACCATGCAGGAATACCTGGCGGAAGCCTGGCGTCTCGCACACTACCAGCAGGACGACCCCAACGTCTCGGGCGCCGCGCTGGCCGAAGTTCTGCAGGTCTCGGCGCCGGCGGTGACGCGCATGGTGCAGCGCCTGAAGAAGGCCGGCTACCTGGAACATGAACCCTATCGCGGCATCGCGCTGACGCCCGCCGGCGAGCGCGCGGCCCTGCAACACATTCGCCGCCACCGCCTGGTCGAGGTGTTCCTCGTCGATGTCATGTCGCTGGGCTGGCACGAGGTGCACGATGCGGCCGATGACCTCGGCGCAGTGGTCAGCGACACCGTTCTGGAGCGTATGGACGACATTGCCGGGTACCCGCGCCGCTGTCCGCATGGCGAGCCCATTCCGACGCGCGAGGGCCGCATGCCGCGTATCAGCGACGAGCCGCTCAACGAGGTCGCTGTCGGGCGCAAACTCTGCCTCAGCCGCGTCCACAGCCACGACGGCCACCTGCTGCAATACCTCGATAGTCTGGGCCTGAGGCCCGGCGCGCGCCTGGAGCTGGTGGCGCGCGCGCCCTTCAGCGGCCCGCTGCATTTGCGTCTGGGCGGCCGGGACTGTTTCATCGGCCCGGAGCTGGCGGGCGTGCTGCGCGTCTGTGGCGAAGACGAGTTCGCCCTGGTGTGAAGCCTGCGAGGGCTGCGAAACGGCCCATGATGCTTGCCGGTGTCGATATTGGCGGCACCTTCACCGACCTCGTGTTCGGCGTTGACGGGCGCCTGCAAATCCACAAACTTCCCAGCACGCCACAGAATCCCGCCGAAGCCATGCTGGCCGGCCTGAACGCCCTGGGCGTTGCGCCCGACGCGCGCATCTCGCACGGCACCACCGTCGCCACCAACGCCATTCTCGAGCGCAAGGGCGCCCGTGCCGCGCTCATCACGACCCGCGGCTTCCGCGATCTGCTGCACATCGGCCGGCAAAATCGCCCCGAGCTCTACGCCCTGCAGCCGCAACTGCCGCCGCCGCTCATCCCGCGCGAGCGCTGTCACGAAGTGCCCGAGCGCCTCGACTTCCGCGGCGAGGTGCTGCAGCCGCTGGACATGGCGGCGCTGGACGCGGTGCTCGACGCCCTGTTGGCACAGCGGGTCGAGTCGGTGGCCGTGTGTCTGCTCTACAGTTTTGTCAACCCGGCGCATGAACAGGCCATCCGCGCCCGCATCCTGCAGCGCGGCCTGTTGCAACCGCAGCAGATTTCGCTCTCCAGCGAGGTGCTGCCGGAGTTCCGCGAGTACGAGCGCGCCAGCACGGTTGCGCTTGAGGCCTGGGTGCGCCCGGTGATGAGCCAGTATCTGGGCCAGCTGGAAGCTGCCTTGCCGGCCGAGGCGCATTTGCTGGTGATGAAATCTGACGGCGGTGTCAGCAATGCCGCCGAGGTGCGCGAACAAGCGTTGCAGACGGCGCTGAGCGGGCCGGCGGCAGGAGTTATCGGCGCGTCCTGGATCGCGCAGCTGGCCGGCCACGAGGACATCATCACGCTGGACATGGGCGGCACCTCCACTGACGTAGCGCTCTGTCCCGGCGGCCCGGCGCGGCGCAGCGACGCCGAGATCGACGGCATGCCGCTGCGCATCCGTGTGCTCGATATCGAGACGATCGGCGCCGGTGGCGGCTCGCTGGTGCGCCTGGATGCCGGCGGCGCCCTGCGCGTGGGGCCGCAAAGCGCCGGCGCAGTCCCCGGCCCAATCATCTACGGGCGCGGCGGCCGGCAACTCACCGTCAGCGATGCCTACGCCCTTGTCGGCCGCCTCGACCCGGAGCACTTTCTTGGCGGCGGCATGCGGCTGGAGCTGGAACCGGCGCGCGTCGCCATGGCGGAGCTGGCTGCGGCCATGCAGCTCACGCCCGCAGCGGCGGCCCGTGGCGTGATCGACGTGGCCGCCGTCAACATCGACCGGGCTTTGCGGCGCGTGTCAATCGCCCGCGGCCACGACCCGCGCGACTTCACGTTGATGGCCTTCGGCGGAGCCGGGCCGCTGCACGCCTGTGACGTCGCCGAACGCCTGGAGATGCGGCGCGTGCTCATCCCGCGCTGGCCGGGCGTGCTCTGCGCCTTCGGCCTGCTGGTGGCGGACGTGCTGCGCGAGAGCAGCCAGTCCGTGCTGGCCCCCGCCTCGGCGGAGACCCTGCAGCGCCTGCGTGCGCGCCTGGACGAAATGACCGCCCGCGCCCGCGCCCAACTGGCCCGCGAGGGCATTCCTGACGAGGCCATGCGCTTTCACGCGCTGCTGGATCTGCGCTACGTCGGCCAGTCCTTCGAGCTCACCTTGCCCTTCAGCGACGACCCCGCCGCGGCCTTCCACGCTGCCCACGAACGCAGCTATGGACATACCCTGCCGCAGCGCGCTGTCGAGCTGGTCAATCTGCGCCTGCAGGCCATCGGCCTGGTGAAGAAGCCGCAGCTCACGGCCGAAGCGCTGTCCGGGCAGACGGAGGCGCCGCTGTTGTATGAGCGCGCGGGCATCGCGCATTATCTGCGCGAGCAACTGCTGCCCGGCATGCGCCTTGAGGGGCCGGCGCTCGCCCTGCAACTGGACAGCACCGTCTGGGTCGCGCCGGGCTGGTCGGCGACGGTCGATCCCTGGCGCAATCTGCTGCTGGAACATGAGGCCGTTGACGATGCACTCTGGTAGCGTGAGCGACGCCGGAGCGCAGCTGCGCGCGCAACTGATGCAGGAACGCGAGCGGGTGCTGGTCGAGCTGCGCGCCTACCCGCCGGCCGTGCCGGCCTGCGACGCGCAGTTCAACTACCTGCTGGAACAGCGCGACGGCCTTGGCCGCGAGCTGGGTCGCCTGGATGCCATCCTCGACGCGGACGTAGACGCGCAGCTGAAGGCGCGGCGTCTCGCAGACTTCCTGCGCGATTCCGCTTTCCTCAACGCCGACCCGGCCGCGCCGTGACGCGCCTCGGCCTGCTGGCCGACATTCATGGCAACCTGCCCGCGCTGGAGGCCGTACTCGCTCGCATCGAGACGCAGGCGGTCGATCAGGTCGTCATCGCCGGCGACCTCATCAACTGGGGCCCCTTCTCCATCGAAGTGCTGCAACGGGTGAGCGGCCATGGCTGGGCCATCATCCGCGGCAACAACGAATACTATCTGCTGGAGCATGGTACTCCACGCATGCCCTCGTACTGGCGTGAATACGAGCTGCTGCCATGGCTGAACGGGCCGCTGCAGGGGCGCTGGCGCCAGACCATCGCCTGCTGGCCGGACGAACTCTCGCTACGTTTCGCCGACGCGCCGCCGCTGCGCGTGCTTCACGGCGCGCCCGGCAACCCCTGGTGCAGCCTGCATCCGCTGCTGCCGGAGGCGGAGCTCATATCCTTGCTGGCCGATGTGGCCGAAACGACCGTCGTCGCGGCGCATTCACATCTGCCGCTGGATCGCCGCGCGGGCCGCTGGCAGCTGATCAATCCCGGCACGGTCGGCGTGCCGCTGGACGGAAATCCGGGCTTTGCCCACTATGCGCTGCTGGAGGGCAGCGAGGCCGGCTGGTGCGTCCGGCAGCAGCGCGTCGCCTATGATCCGGCGCCGCTCTTCGCCGAATTCGCACGGCAGCGCTTCGTCGAGAATTACGGCGTGTCGGCGCAGCTGGTCGTCGAAGAGTTCCGAACGGCGCGCCTGCAGCTTGGCGCCTTCAATCTCTGGCGTCAGGCCTGTTGCCCGGATGCGCCGCTCGACTCCGCTACCCTGGCACGCTTTCGTGCGGCGGACATCTGGCACTATACGCCGCCGGAGTATCACAGCGGGCGCGGGTGAGCGGGGCCTGCGCTATACTCGACGATGCGGGGGCAGCAAGGGGGCAGACCATGCGCAGCAGCCGGGTGATGAAGAAGCTTCGCGCGGGCCAGGCGGTGCGCATCGCTATGCTCGGCCACGTGCTGCCGCCCTTTCTCGCCTACGCCGCCCACAGCGGCTACGACTGCATCTGGCTCGACATGGAGCACCACCCGCTGGATGATAGCGAAGTGCGTACGCTGCTGGCCTTCGCGCAGCTCTTCGATATCGACTGCCTCGTCCGCCCCAACACACGCGAGAAAATGCACCTCGGCCGCTACCTGGAAGATGGCGCGGCCGGCCTGGCCATCCCGCAGGTCTCCACTGCCGCGGAAGTACGCGACCTGGTCGAGAAGGTGAAGTATCCGCCCCTCGGCGAACGTGGCATGGGCTCGCCCAACCTGCAGTCGCGCTACGGCCTGGATGTTGCCGGCGATCACGAACCCCTGGCCGCCCACGCCCTGAGCGAGACCTTTCTGCTGGTGCAGCTGGAGACGCCGGCCGGCCTCGCCAACCTCGACGAGATGGCAGCGGTGCCCGGCTTCGAGGGCTTCTTCGTCGGGCCGACAGACCTGGCGCTGCGCATGCGCCTGGAGCCGGAGGAACGCTGCGTCAGCTACACGGAAACCCTGCGTCGCCTCAACACAGCCTGTCAGCGCCACGGACTCGTTTGGGGCTCCAACCCGGCCAGCGCGGCTGAACTGCGCGATTTCCACGACATGGGCGCGCGGCTGCTGCTGTGGGGCGTGGACACGGGCCTGCTGCGCACGGGTCTGGCGGCTTGCGCGCGCGAGCTGGACGCGGTCACGGGAGGCCAGGCGTGAGCGTTGACGCCATCTCGCTCGAAGTCTTTCGCAGCCTGTTCGCCTCCATCGCCGAGGAGATGGGCGAAACGCTGCGGCGCGCCAGCTTCAGCCCCAACATCAAGGAGCGCCTCGATTTCAGCTGCGCGGTCTTCGATGCGCAGGCGCGCATGGTGGCCCAGGCCGCGCACATCCCCGTGCACCTCGGCAGCATGCCCGCCTCGGTCGAGACGGCCGTGCGCGCCTTCGACGACTTTCACGAGGGCGACGTCGTCGTGCTCAACGACCCCTGGGGTGGCGGCACCCATCTGCCGGACATCACCATGGTCTCGCCCGTCTTCGCGCATGGCCGGCCCGAATACTTCGTCGCCAGCCGCGCCCACCACGCCGACGTCGGCGGCATGACGCCCGGCTCGCTGCCGCTCAGCACCGAAATCTACCAGGAAGGCATCATCATCCCGCCGGTCAAGTTGATGTACAGCGGCTGGCTTAGCGAGGGCCTGCTGGCGCTCATCACCGCCAACAGCCGCGATCCGGACGAGCGCGTGGGCGACCTTGAAGCACAGCTGGCCGCGCATCGCGTGGGCGCCGACCGCATGAAAAACCTGATGATCAAGCATGGGCTGGCGCGCGTTCGGGAGCACGCCAACGCGCTTATGGCCTACTCGCAACGCATGACCGAAAGCGTCATCGAGGCCATCCCGGACGGCGAGTATCGCTTCGAGGACGCGCTGGAGGGCGATGGCCAGCGCGAGTTCCGCATCCCCATCTGCGCGACCGTACGCGTGCAGGGCCGGCAGATGACGGTCGACTTCGCCGGCAGCGCGCCCCAGGTGCGCGGCAACCTGAACGCCGTCAGCGCTATCGTGCGCAGCGCCACCTGGTACTGCATCCGTCTGCTGGCCGAGGAGGACGTGCCGGTCAACCATGGCTGCTTCCAGCCGGTTGCCGTGCGCACCCCGCCGCACAGCCTGCTCGACCCGGACTTCCCGGCCGCCGTCGCCGTCGGCAACACCGAGACCAGCCAGCGCATCGCTGACACGGTGCTGGGCGCGCTGGCGCAGGCCCTGCCCGGGCGCATCCCGGCGGCCAGCTGCGGCACTATGAGCAATTTCGTCTGCGGCGGTGTGCAGCAGGGGCAGCAGTTCGTCTACTACGAGACCATCGGCGGCGGCCATGGCGGCGGGCCGCAGGGGCCGGGCATCAGCGGCCGCCACGCGCACATGACCAACACGCTCAACACCCCCGTCGAGGCGCTGGAACAGGCGCTGCCCATGCGCGTGCTGGATTACAGCCTGCGCGAGGGTTCCGGCGGCGCGGGCCATCATCGCGGCGGCGAGGGCATCCGGCGCCGCTACGAGTTTCTGCATCCGGCCACCCTGACGGTCAACAGCGAGCGGCGTATTTACGCGCCCTGGGGCCTGGCGGGTGGCGCAGCCGGCGCCTGTGGCAGCAACCGACTGCTGCGCGACGGGCAGGAACGCGAGCTGGGCGGCAAGTACTCGGGCGAGCTGCAGGCCGGCGACATCGTTATCGTGGAGACGCCCGGCGGCGGCGGCTGGGGCGCAGGGGACGAACAGCGCACGTAACATCACGAACAGGGAGAACTGATGGACAAGCTCATCCTCACCGCGGCCATCACCGGCGCCATGACCGTGCCGACGCAAACGCCGCATCTGCCGCTCACGCCGCAGCAACTCATTGACGACGCTGTCGCCTGCGCCGGGGCCGGTGCGGCTTCCGTTCACATTCATGCGCGCGACCGCCAGGACGCCTCCCCCTCGCACGACCAGTCCGTCTTCGGCGAAGTGCTGCGTGGCATCCGCGAGCGCTGCGATGTGGTCGTCGTGCCCACCACCGGCGGCGGCGTGCTCATGACGCCGCAACAGCGCCTGCAGGTTGTCACCAGCTGGGCGCCCGAGATGGCGACCTGCAACATGGGCTCGCTCAACTTTTCCATTCATCGCGTGGCGCGTCGCTATAACAGCGAGGACTGGAAATACGACTGGGAAGAGGCTTACGTAAGAGGCACCGAGGACCACATCTTCCCCAACACCTTTCGCAGCATCGGTACCTTCATCGCGACCATGAACGAGGAGGACACGCGCCCCGAATTCGAGCTGTATGACGTCGGCCATATCTACAACCTGGCGCACTTCATCGACCAGGGCCTTGTGCGCATGCCCGTGTGGTTGCAGTTCGTACTGGGCGTGACCGGCGGCATCCGTGCCACCATCTACGATCTGGTGCACATGCTGAACACTGCCGACCGCGTTATTGGACGAGAGAACTACAACTGGTCCGTGATCGGCGTCGGCTATCCGAACGAGTTCGAGATTGCGACGACCGCCATGTTCCTCGGCGGCCACGTGCGCGTTGGCCTGGAGGACAACCTCTTCGTGCGGCGGCGTCAGCTGGCCAATAATGTAGAGTTGGTACAGCGCATGCGCGGCATCGCCGAAGAATTCGAGCGCGAGCTGGCCACCCCGTCCGATGTGCGCGAATTCCTCGGGCTGAAGGGCCTCGACGCAGTCGGCTACTGAGCGCGTCCGTGCAGCAAGCGCTGGCGCAGGTTGCTTACGCGGCGGCGCACGGTGCGCGCGCTGACGTCCAGCGCGTCGGCGATGTCGCGGTAGCTGCGGCCCCCGGCGACTTCCAGGCAGATCATGTGCTCTTCAGGGCTCAGCAGTGAATGGCGCAGTTCACCGCCAGGCTGTGTCACGTCCTGACGGCTCGTCATGGGCAGGCTGTCCAGCAGCGTCTGGTTGACCTCGCCATCAAACGCGATGTGCTGCAAATGCGCCAGGGCGTCGAAGTGATGCCCGGCCAGCGCCAGCGGCAGGATGGGCCGCTGGTAGCGAAAGGCGATGGCCAGCTCCATCTCGACCCAGGGCGAGCGCTCGGCCGCGGGCGACATGAGCACCAGCAGCGCGGCGCAGTCGCGCGCGGAGCGCGTAAGGCGTTGCAGCCAGCGCTCGCCCGGGCGCAGGCCGCGGTCAAACCATAGCGCGTGTCCCTGCGCTTCCAGGCCGGCCGCCAGGCGCCGCGCCATATTGCTGTCTGTATGGCTGTAGCTAAGGAAAAGTTGGGCCATGCGCGCCTCCCCATAACGCCATTATAGGGTCGGACGATCATCAGGCGCGCGAATCGTTACATGTGTCAGGCGGGCTCAGACGCCCTCGTCCAGCGCCTCCAGCATGAAGTCGAAAAAGGCCGGCTGCTGCGTTTCTTCGCTGATGGCCGACACGGCGAAGACGACGGCCTCGTCCGGCGCAATGCGGAAACTCCAGTCGCCGCTGCGCGCTGTATCGTCCGGGCCGATGAGGCGGCGCACGCGCGGCGGGCCTGCGCTGTGGCCGCCGGAGATGTACTGTAGCAGGAAGCGTTGCGGCACGAAGTTGTCGCGTCGCTGCCAGCCCAGCAGGGTCCAGCCGGTCTCGGCCTGCGCGTCATCGTGAAAGTCGATTTCGGGGATGCGGATGTTGTCCAGCGCGAGGCCCTGGTCGGCGACGTCCGGCGGGCTGACGTATTCGAAGCGCAGCAGGATCTCCTGGCCGGCATGGTCGCTCAGGTCAAGCTCGTGCTGCAGCCACAGGGGTGGCCGCGGCCGCAGGCGTACGGCATGCGCGTCGAGGGTGACGGGGATGACGAGGCGTTCCGCGTCACGCTGGATGGTGAGGTCGATGGTGTCGCCCGGCGCGTGCCGCTCCAGCAGCGGGAAGATGCCGTCGCCCTGCGCCCAGTCATTGCCGCCCTCGCCGATGATGAGATCACCCAGGCGCAGGGCGCTGCCGCTGGCCGGGCCGCCGGGCGTGACTTCGGTGATGAGGGTCTGTTCCTCGCCACCCAACATGATGCCCATGAAGGGGTAGGGTTCGGGCGGCGACTCGTTGCTGACGCCGGTAATGCCAGGCCCGTAGGCCAGGCCATGGCGGTTGCCGCCACGCGCATGCTCCCCGTCCAGCAGCTGCCAGCTGGCGCCCTCGTCAGCAGAGACGGCGACGTAGACATAGCTGCGTTGGTCGGCCAGCAGATGCCAGCTGTCGAAGTGCAGCGTGGCGCGCGCGACCTCGCTCAGGTCGATGCGGCGCGTGAGCACGTGGTCGCGGTTGCTGCCATTGCCGCTCCAGTAGAAGCGGTTGGCGAGGTCGTCGCCTTGCGGCAGCGGCAGCAAAGCGCTTTCGTCGCTGCCGTGAAACACAAGGCGGAAGCTGGCCGGCTGCTCGTTGAACACATAGAAATAGCGCGTGCCGAACTGGCGCAGTGGCACGTCGCGCAGACCGGAATCGAGTTGATTCTCGATGAAGATGCCGGCGGGCAGGCGTTCCTCGGGCAGTGCTTCCTCCAGCAGGGTGTAGCGCCCGTCCATGAAGGGCTCCGCCGGCAATACGAAGCTCGCGCTGGCGACGACGAAATCGGCGAAGATGTCCAGCCCGGTAGCCGGGCGACCCGTCAGCGCGTCGATATGGTTGATAGCGGCCAGGGCGTTGTCCAGCGCCCTCATGCCGGGCTCCGGCTGCAGAAAGAGATAGCGAAACAGATCGAAGCCGAAGCGCAGCAGCAGATAATCCAGGAAGAGTTGCTGGGCGCCGCCGACGCCAGGCGTAGCGGGGCCGGCCACCTGCGTCAGCGGCAGGTCGGGCGCTTCCAGATAGTATTCTGGCGCGTTGTCCAGCACCGACTGCAGGCTCATCAGACGCACCGGCACGTAGTTCGCCAGCGCGCGCCGTAACCACAGCGACTGTTGCGGCGCGTGCGTTTGCGAGAGGAACTCGAAGTGGGCCGCCGCGATGAGCGTGAGCCAGGCGGGGGAATGGAGCGGCTCGTTGCCCAGGGCCGTCGCGTCCAGCAGCAGCAATTCACGCTGGTTGCTGAAGCCGCCCGGCACGAGCGTCACCGGCAGCAGGTCGGCCTGGGGCAGGCCCGCCGCCTCGATCCCGGTGCCGTTGGCGTAGAGCAGGAAGAGGTGCGGGTCATCATCGACGTCGGGCAGGCTCATCAGGCTGTGTGGCTCGGCGACCGCGCCGAAGCCTGGCAGCAGGGTCGGGTCGCCATGAATGGTGCGCAGGCGTTGCGTCAGCAGGATGCGCTCAAGCTCGCCGGCCAGCTCGCCCAGACCCTGAGCGTCATAATTCAGGCCCTCCTCAACCCACAGGTAGAGTGCGTCGCTGGCGGCGACCAGGGTGGCCTGTATGCGCTGCGGCTCATTGGCGTCGGGGCGACTGACGAAGAAGGATTCGCGCGCGCCCGCCTGGTAACGTGGCGTCAGGGGCGAAAGGGGTACCTCGCCCGTCAGCCCGCCGAGCCGCCGCGCCAGCGCCAGGGGATCGCGCGTCCCGCTCTCCTGCGCCAGCGTCGGTCCGCCGGCAAGCAGCAGCAACAGCAGCGTGAGACCGACCTGCAGCACTCGTCTGGCTGAAGTCATCGGCGCTCCCCTTCGCCTGCTCCCCGCGCGAGCCGCCAGTGTAGTGGCGGGGCCGCGCCGGCGCCAGCGACTCTCACCCGCGCCTCACGGGCCTGCGGCGTGGACCGTCACGTTCTCCACGCCGACCTGTTGCGTGGGCGGCCGCATGACCTGCAGCCAGGAGTTGCCCGGCTTTAGCGCCAGCGGCTCGCCGTTCAGGTCGCTGAATTGCAGCAGGGCGGAAGCCTGCGGGCGCTGCCAGTGCATGGCGTAGTGCCGGCCGTCGCGCAGGAGTAGCGCCTCGCCGCCGGAGGACAGGTCGATCTCGATACTGTAGTGCGTGACGCCCTGCCACACGCTCTCGACGATGTCGGTGAAGCGGTGTCCCGCGTAGAGCACGATCACATTTGCCGCCCGCAATTGTCGCCCGGTGCCGGCGTCGTGATGCGGCTCGTCGTCCGCGTATCGCAGGTAGTGGCCGGAGTCCGCGTCGTATTCCCAGCGCACCTGGGCTGCCAGATAGCGCAGGTCGATGCTCAGGGCCGGGCCGCCGTCGCCGGCGGGCGGCTCTGCCTGGAAGACGAGGTCCTGCAGGACGGGCGCGCTGTTCACCCCTTCGCGGACTGCCAGGTCGCCCAGCGCGGCCACGCTGACGAAGAGGTTGTGCGGCGACGGGATGTTTGGATCGCGCCAGTACAGGGGCCAGTCATAAAGCACGCCCTTGTAGAGGCGCTCGGGGTGCGCGCTGGCGTTCAGCAGCGCTTCCACGCCGATGCTGGCGCCGGACCAGGCCAGCAGTCCCTGCAGCATCGACAGCAGCTCCAGGTCGATGAGGCGCGAGCTGCGGATCGAGCCGACGCGCTGCGGCCGCTGCCCGTAAAAGATGGCCGAGAAGCGCGTCAGGCCGCCCTCCGCGTAGTGCTCGAAGACGAGGTCGGCCGCTTCGAGGCCATCTTGTGGCCGCACGATGGCCGGCGCGTTGGACACTTTGGCGATGACCGGATTGCGCAGCAGATACTCTGGCTCGGCCGCGGGCAGCCCGGTCAGCGGATTGATGGCGACGGGGTCTTCCGGCGCGTCTTCCTCCTGCGCATTGATGCCGGCCAGCGGCAGCGCGGCCAGCAACAGGGCCAGGCCAATGAGTCCTGCAAAGCGTCGCAGCATGCGTTGCCCCCTCCCTTGCGAGCGCGAATGCAGCAGTGTACCGTAGCCAGGCTTGCGCAGGCAGGCGACAGGGGACGATGACCGGACAAGGACAGGCGCTGATCTTCGCCAATGGCAGGCTCGCCGCCGGGCCGCTGCTGCGGCAGACCCGCGCCGACATGCCGCAGGCGCTGGTCATCGCGGCGGACGGCGGCGCCCGCCTGGCGCGCAGTTGCGGCCTCGACGTCGACGTCGTCATCGGCGACATGGACTCGATTGACGCGCAGCTGCTGGAGGAGTTGGAGAAAGCCGGCGCGCAGCTGCTGCGGCATCCGCCCGACAAGGATGAAACCGACCTTGAGCTGGCGCTGAAGTGGGCCGCCGACCTGGGCATCCGCTGCCTGCGTGTCTTCGGCGCGCTGGGCGGCCGGCTCGACCAGACCCTGGCGAACGTGTCGCTGCTGGCGCTGCCGCAGCTGCGGGACTGCGATGTGCAACTGCTCGACGGCAATCAACGGGCCTGGTTGCTGCGCCCGGGCGCGCACGATCTAACCGGCTCGACCGGTGATACGATCTCCCTGCTGCCCCTGCACGGGCCGGTGCGCGGCATCGTGAGTGAAGGTCTGCGCTGGGAACTGCGCGACGAAGCGCTGCTGCCCGGCCCGGCGCGCGGCATCAGCAACCTGCTGACCGGGCCGCGGGCCAGCCTGCGCTTCAGCCAGGGACTGTTGCTAATTGTCCATACGCGGGGACGCGCATGAACGACATTCTGGTGCTCAAGTGCGACCACGCGGGGCGCGAGGTGTTTCGTTACGAGGGCGAAGTGCTGCAGCGCAGCGCCGAGGTCCTCTGCCTGCGCGCGGTGTTTGCGTTTGCTGACGTCGAATTCGGCTGCGTGACCTTCAGGCGCGGCGACATTTTCACCGAGTGGTTCTACAGCGAGCGCTGGTACAACGTGTTCCGCATTGAGGACGGCGTCAGCGGGGCGCTGAAGGGCTGGTACTGCAACATCACGCGCCCGGCCCGGCTCGGGGAACAGTGCGTCAGCGCCGATGACCTCGCGCTGGACGTCTTCGTCGGTCCGGATGGCGCCTTGCAACTGCTGGACGAGGACGAGTACGCCGAGCTGAGCCTGTCCGCGCAGGAACACGCGGCCGTCCTGCAGGCCGTCGAGCAGATCCGCCAGGCCGTGGCGGCCGGCTGCGCGCCCTTTGACGAATTGCGCGGGCGCCGCGCGCCAGACAACCATGCTTGACATGGCCCCGGGCATTTTGTACCATTTTGCACAAGCAACCCTGTGAAGGACGCATGGGCCTCTCCCTCGCACGCAACCTGAAGTACGGCCTCTTCCACCTGGGCTCGGGCATGGCGGACGTGTTGACCACCGGCCTGTGGAATCGCGTCATGATCAGCGACCTGGGCTACAGCGCTACGCCTGTCGGCCTGCTACTGGGCCTGCGCTACTTTCTGGCGCCGCTGGGTCTGTGGGCCGGGCGCATGTCGGACGCACATCTGCTGGGCGGCTACCGGCGCCTGACCTGGATCTGGGTCGGGCGCGCGCTGATGGCGCTCAGCCTGTTCAGTCTGGGTCTGGCGACGGCCACGCTGGCGCGCGGCGCGGCAAACCCGGCCCTGCTCTGGCTGGTCATCACAATTTCGCTGCTGCTCTTTAGCTTCGGCGTTGCTGTCTCCGGCAGCACCTTTCTGGCCCTGCTCCATGATCGCGCCCGTGCCGAACAACGCGGCCGCGCCGTCGGTCTGGTATGGACCTTCCTGCTGCTGGGCTTCACCCTTGGCGGCATCCTCTTTTCGATCATGTTGCCCTCAGGCGACGAGGGCAGCAGCAGCCTGGATCCCGGGCGCCTGGCGCAGGTCTTCGTCGTGGCGGCGCTGGTGCTGGGCGGGCTGTGGTTCCTCGCGCTGCTGGGGGAAGAGAAACGGCATCGCGGTGTCAAGAAGACGCCTGCCGCAGAGACTTCCTTTCGCGCCGACCTGCGGTTTGTCTGGCAGCAACCGCGCACGCGCTGGTTCCTCTTCTACCTGAGTCTCTCGATGGCTTTCGCCTTCGTCCAGGACCTGGTGCTGGAGCCCTTCGGCGCCGAGGTCTTCGGGATGAGCGTTGAGGAGACGACGCGCTTTGCGGCCTGGTGGGGTGGCATGTCGATCGTGGGTTCGCTGCTTTCCCTCATGCTGTCACGCCGCTTCCGGGCGCTAAATAATTCACGCCTGGCAACGGGCGGCGTGCTGCTGCTGATCGCCACTTTCGCGCTCTTCGCCATCGCCTCCCTCGGCGGCCTGCGCCACCTCATCACGCCTGGCCTGATCCTGATGGGTCTGGGCCTGGGGCTGTGGAACATCGGCACGCTGGGCCTGATGATGGACATGAGCCCCGCCGGGCGCGCCGGCACCTTCCTCGGCTTCTGGACTCTGGTGGTCACCCTGGCGCGCGGCGCGGGCGTATCCGGCGGCGGCGTGCTGCGCGACCTGGCGCTGCTAACCGGCGGCGGCCTGCAGCTGGCCTATGCGGCCGTCTTCCTCATCGAGGTGGTCGGGCTGGCAGTGGCGCTGTACGCGCTCAGCCGCGTCGGCGCGCGAGAACTGCAGTTGCAACACGCCCCCGAACAGGTGCTGTCCCAGGCCGGCACGCTCGACTGAAGCCCCGCCTCACTCGAAGGCGAACTCACGAATCAGCGCGATCTCGGCCTCGTCGTAGGCCTGCCCGTCGGCATGAAAAACATCATGCTGCCAGCGGCCCAGCGGCGCGCTGTTGCGCTCGGGACGCCAGTCCAGGTAGGTCTGCGTTCGTCCGGCGACGAGGCCCCACTGGTACCAGCCGATGTGTTCGCGCGCGAAGATTGGCAGCGCTGCCTGAACCGTCTGCCCGAAGGGACGGTGCAGCCACTCGGTGCAGATCACCGGCCGGCCGTATGACTTGCACTGCGCCAGGATCGCATCCAGGTCTTGCAGCTCATAATAGTGATACGAAATCACGTCCGAGGCAGTGAAGATCACCTGCGACATGGGGTCCTGAAACTTCGACTCGCGGTTGCCGCGCCACACCGAGGTCGTCAGCGGCTGCTGCGGGCTTTCCATGCGCGCCCAGGCGAAGGCCGCCTCCACCAGCGCGGTGCTGTGCTCGCCCAGGTCGCTGTTGCCCGGCTCGTTGTAAAGGTCCCAGCAGAGCACGCGCCCGTCCTGGCCGAAGGCGCCGACGATGGCGCGGGCGTAGCGCTCCAGCTGCGGCCAGACACTGCGGTCCTCGACCAGTTTCAGGCCGGGGCTGGGCGTCCAGCCGCTGTTGTGCACGCCAGGCTTCGGGTCATCCTGCACCCCCAGGTACGGTTCGCGGCCGGCGAAGGCGCAGTCGTCAAAGAGGATGAAGGTCGTCGAGATGCCGTGGCCTGCGGCGACTGACAGAAGGCGATCCATGCGCTGCAGCAGACCATCGGGGTCGTGCAGCCAGACGAGGTACTGTACGAAGATGCGCAGGCTGTTGTAGCCGGCGGCGGCGGCCCAGCCCAGTTCCTCGTCAATGGTGGCGGGATCAAAGCTCTGCGTCTGCCACATGTCGGTGGAGTTGACCGCCGTGCGCGGCAAATAGTTGCAGCCGACGATCGGGCTGACGCGCGCGTACCAGTCAATGGCCTGTTGCGGGCTCCAGATCTCGCTCATGTCATCCTCTTGTCAGGAAATTGTGCAGTGGTCCAGTTCGAGCAGGTCGCCACTTTCGCGGTGCAATTGCAGACGCAGCGTCTGTGCGCTTGCAGGCACCTGTTCGCTGCGGTCGATGCGTAGTGGCGCCAGCGGGCTGACCGCGCCACAGTCCAGCGTCGCCAGCGTCGCCAGCGTCGCCAGCGTCGCCAGCGTCGCACCGGCTTCGTCCAGCCAGGCCAGTTCGGCGCGGCCCAGGTGAAATACGCCGAAGACGCCCGTCAGCTGCAACTGCTCGCCAGCCTGGCGCAGTGTCAGCGCATGATGCGTACAACCGGCATCGTTTACCGTCAGCACCGGGCCGGGACAGCGCGCCGCCGACCAGGTGATGTTCAGCTGTGTACGTTCGCCCGGCTGCATGGTACGCAGCGGCCCAAGCACCTCGGCTTCCAGAATGTGGCCCGGCGAGTCGATGGGGATGGGCGAGGGCGCGCCGGGCATCTCCGTCCAGCATTCGACCGTGGCGCCGCCGTCCGGATACTCTGCGTCGGGCTCGTGCGGGAACTGCATGCAGAGGACAGCCTCCGCGCGCTGGTCGGCGAAGGCCAGCCAGCCGCCCGGGCTGCGCAGGCCGATTTTGCCGACAATGCCCTGGTAGCTGAGCGCGAAGAGCCCGGGCCGGAAGTCCGGCCGCAGCTGGGTATTCTCCTCGCCGAAGAGGATATGCCAGGGGCGTGGCTCGGCCGGGTCAACCGGCACGTAGAGCCAGCAGTCGCCCCCGGACTCCGCGCAGTCCAGCTGGGCGATGTCCCAGATGGCCCAGCGCACCGGGCGCGCCGCGACGTTCTCGAAGGCCAGGTCGAGTTGCAATTGCGAACTGCCCGCAGTCAGGCTCAGGCGGCGCTCGATGCGCAGGCCCGTGCGCGCGTCGGCTGCGCTGCGCAGGGTGACGGCGGCGTCCGTTTGCGTCTGCTGGCAGGCGGCGCTGTAGGCGCCGCTGTCGAGCACATTGTCGGGCGGGCCGGGCCACTGGTCGGCGCGCTCCCAGCCCTGGGGCGCCGGCCAGGTCTTGTCGCCGCCGTAGTTCTTCCAGCTGAGCAGGCTGCCGTCGCCCTGGTGCTCCGCCGGCGTGAAGCGCTGGCCAGCCAGTTGTTCGTTGACGAAGAGGAAAGGATGCTCGCCCAGCGCGAACTGCAGCAGGCGCCCGCCGATTTCCGGCACGACCAGCGCGCTGACCAGGCCGTTATCCAGGCGCAGTGCGTCCCAGCCGTGAAAGTCGGTCTCCCCGAGCGTAGCGCGCCTGGCGTTCAACCACGCAACCCGGTGGTGGAGATGCCGCGCACGAAATAGCGTTGCAGCAGCAGGAAGAAGAAGATGGCCGGCACGGTGGCCACCACGGCCGAGGACATGATGATGCCGAAGTTCAGCGACAGGCCGCGGCCGACGAAGGTCGCCAGGCCGACCGGCAGCGTGCGCGTCGCATCCGAGTGGGTGACTATCAGCGGCCAGAAGAACTTGTTCCAGCTGCGCACGAAGGTGAAGATGGCGACGGTCGCCAGCGCCGGCCCCGCGCCCGTGCTACGATTTGCGCCCGTCAGCGGCGATGCGGAGAACACACATGGGTTTGATGGACGGCAAGGTCGTGCTGGTCTTTGGCGTGGCCAACCGCGGTCAAATTCGGGTTGCGAGCCAAAGCCACCTTCCCGACCGCTGCGGAGCGATACTCTGATATTTGTGAAAGCAAGTGTGCAGGGAACAAGCCCTCCACGGGAGCGTTGTACTCGTTTTCTGACCCTGGGCCTCCTGATATGGTTGTTCTCCTGGCTTGTTGGAAAGTCGCGCTGAAAACTGCTTGCCTCGCAGCGGTTAGTCTGTATTCCTTTCTGCCGCGATGAGAAACTCCTCAACCGTCATCACTGGAATACCGTAGTCGCGCGCCTTGCGCGTTTTCCCCGACCTACTGGAGGAATCAGCTGCCACCAGCAAATCACAGTTCTTTCTGGTAACTGATCCAACGGGTTGCATGCCTGCCTGGGCAGCGGTCTTCTCCAGGTAATCCCTGGGGATTGGCGTACCTTCAACAATGGCGCTGCCGGTGAAGCAGACCCGCATTCCGATCCGAGGGCTACTTACGTGCGGAAGCTCGGTAACTTGTGGTATGGCTACGTCAACGATGCCGAGGGTGTTCGAAATCATCGTGATAAGCTTCTGTTCGTTTTCAGTGATAATGCCATCGCGTTCAGCTGCCGCAATGATCGATTGCAGGTAAGCGCGGTGTGCCTGATGCCGTTGCTCGCTGGAGATTCCGAGAGTTGAAGCCAGTTCCGCGATAGTTGCACGTTCCTGGTCATCAATATAGTTGTCATCGAGCACCCAATCGAGCGCATCGAGATACTGGAGCATCTCCTCATCTGAGCTGGGGTAACGAGAGAGCGACACGACTCGGGCCAGCTCACTGATGTCGGTGCCCATGGTCTCTCTTCGCAGGGTTCGCACGCCGGAAGGCTGGGGGACATAACCCAACACCGCCGACCTGAAGTCAGTGTCATCATCCAGGACCTCGCGGGCAAGGGTCGCGGTTGCGCGGGCATCGGCCAGAGCCCTGTGCTGGTTATTCAGCCGGATTCCGAACCTCTGGCACGCGGCAATGAGCTTTTCGCCTGTGGCCCTGAAGGTGCACAGGCCTGCACCAGCGCTGAATGCAACTCCCAGCCTGTCGAACTCCTGCTGCAGCATACGCGCATCAAAGGGAAGGTTGTGCGCGACCAGGATCGAACCATGGAGCCGGCGCCTCAGCGCAGCGGCAACCTCGGCAAACATGGGCGCGGCCTCGACCATTGTTGCCGTAATTCCGTGCACGCCAACAGGGCCGACATCACGCTCGGGATTAATCAGCGTGTCATATTCGTCCGTCGGTTCCCAAGTCTGTGCGTCGAGTGTAACAACAGCGATTTCTACAATACGGTCATGTCGCCCCAGGCCCGTAGTCTCACAGTCGATCACGGTAAGGTGAGATGCCGGAGTCTGTACGGTCAATGCTTTTCTCCTCGACCACCCTTAATTTGCGGAACCTTATCAGACCGAAGCGCTGAGGACGAGTACCTGTCTGCCTGGCTGGTTCTCCTCTACAGTCGAAACAACATTGCGTAAACAGACGGTTTCCTGGACACCCGGGGTTGCAACTGTCGCTTGCGGCAGACCTCTGTTGATTAGTAGCAACGCCCCCTCTGTTGCCAAAAGTGGACTGCATGGCGCCGGCCCTGCGCCCGTGCTACCATGGGCGCCCGTCAGCGGCGATGCGGAGAACACACATGGGTTTGATGGACGGCAAGGTCGTGCTGGTCTTCGGCGTGGCCAACCGCAACTCCATCGGCTGGGGCATAGCGCGCAGACTGCACAGCGAGGGCGCCACCATCGCGCTCAGCTACGCCGGCGCCATGCTCGAGAAGCGCGTGCGGCCGCTGGCGCAGCAGGTCGATTGCGACTTCGTGGAAGTCTGTGACGTGGCCAGCGACGAGCAGCTCGACGCGCTCTTCGACAAGGTGCGCGAACGCTACGGTCGCATCGACACGCTCGTACATTCCGTGGCCTACGCCAACCGCGAGGACCTCGGCGGCCGCTTCGTCGATATCTCGCGCGATGGCTTCAGCATGGCGCTCGACATCAGTGCCTACAGTTTGATCGCCATGGCCAGACGCGCCGCCCCCCTGATGACAGAAGGCGGCAGCATCCTCAGCATGACCTACTTCGCCTCCGAGAAGGTGATGCCGCGCTACCACGTGATGGCCATCGCCAAGGCGGCGCTGGAAGCCATCACGCGCTATCTGGCCAACGACCTCGGCCCGCAGGGCATCCGCGTCAACGCCATCAGCGCCGGCCCCATCAAGACCCTGGCCGCCGCCGGTGTGCCCGGCTTCCGCCTGATGTTGCGCTATTCGGAACAGGCCGCGCCGTTGCGGCGCACGGTATCGGCGGACGACGTCGGCAACACCGCGCTCTGGCTTTCCTCGGAGCTGGGCAGCGCCGTAACCGGCGAGGTGGTGCATGTCGACGCCGGCTACAACATCCTTGGCCTGACGCTGACGGAAGAAGATCTGGAGAAGTTGTAGGTCCGGCTCAACCGGGCTGGATCAGGCGCCGACCGGCGTAAAGCAGGGACGTTGCCAGGGCAGCCTTGACCAGATCGAAGATGATGAAGGGCGCTACACCCGCTGCCCAGGCGGCATTGAAGTCCATTCCCGTGCTGGCTATCAACCCGGCCACGCCACAGAGATAGAGGATGGCAACACCGGCCGCCCCGGCCAGCCAGCGTTGCCAGGCACGCTGCGCGCCATGCTCGACAAGCCAGCCAGCCACAAATGCCATGGGCACGAAGCCGTAGATGTAACCTGCTGTAGGACCGGCCAGTGACGCCGTGCCCAGCGCGCGGGCATCCAGCGGCAGGTTCAGGGCGATGAGACCGACGTAGGCCAACTGGCTGAGCGCGCCGTCGCGCGCGCCGAGCAGCATGCCGGCCAGCAGGACGGCGAGGACCTGGAAGGTGAAGGGTACCGGCTCGAGCGGGATGGTGATGCGCGCGCCGATGGCCGTCAACGCCGTCAGCGCGGCAATGGCCAGCAGCCGCTGCGTCAGAGTCAAGTCACTCGTGCGGGACAAACTTGTGAGCATGAGGCCTCCTGCGCCGGCCGGATAGCGTTAGTTGCGGTTGTCGGCCGTCGCTTCCACGATGACCTCGGCCAGGGTGTATTCGTTGCGGACGCGCGCGGGCCTGTCGGTTGCGCGCTCCAGGTTGACCTCGACCAGCGTGACCTGCGTGCCGAGGCCGGCCAGGATGTGGCGCGTGGCCCACTGGCCGGTGCGCTGGGCGTTGCGGTAATAGGCGATGCGGCCCATGGGGTCCATGCGCTTCAGCCGGCCGTTGGCGCGCCCGAAGCTCAGTTGCTCCAGCTCACGTTGCAGCGCCTCACGCTCGCTGACGGTCAGATAGGCCATTGATCTGCTCCCCGCAGTCCTCTTGTTGCCCGCTTACCGGCCGCACAAACCGGACCCCGGGGTGGCATATGCTCGCTGACGGTCAGCCAGGCCATCGCACTGCACTCCCGTCCTTGCCCGAAGTCTGCCGGATTATAGGGCCGCGGGGTATACTGCGCAATCCTGTCCGGCGGGAGAACGCCATGACCTGGTCCTGGACCGTGGCCGAGTTGACGGCCCGTATTCGCGCCCTGCTCGAGGGCGACGAAAGCCTGCAGGATGTCGCCGTCAGCGGCGAAATCTCCAACATGACGCGCGCCCGCTCCGGCCACTGGTACTTCACGCTCAAGGACGCCAACGCCAGCCTGCGCTGCGTCATGTGGCGTTCCGCCGCGGGTCGTCAGCGCTTCGTGCCGCAGGAGGGCGACGCGGTGCAGGCGCTGGGGCACATCGGCCTCTACGAACCGCGCGGCGAATATCAGCTCTATGCCACGCAACTGCGGCCGCTGGGCGTGGGCGAACTCTACGCGCAGTTCGAGCAGTTGAAGCGCGCGCTGGAAGCGGAAGGCCTCTTTGACGAGGCCCGCAAGCGGCCACTGCCGGCCTTCCCGCACATCATCGGCGTGGTGACCTCGCCCCAGGCCGCCGCCTTCCAGGACGTCTGCAACGTGCTGCGGCGCCGCTACCCGCTGGCGCAGGTCTGGCTCAGCCCGGCCGCCGTGCAGGGCATGGACGCCCCGGCAGAATTGCGGGCCGCGCTCGCGCGCCTCAACGCCCGCGCCGAGGTCGACGTCATCCTGCTGATTCGCGGCGGCGGCAGCATCGAGGACCTGTGGGCCTTCAACGACGAGGCGCTGGCGCGTGCCATCGCCGCCAGCCGCCTGCCGGTCGTCAGCGGCGTGGGCCACGAGACGGATTTTAGCATCGCGGACTTCGTAGCTGATTTGCGCGCGCCGACGCCCTCGGCCGCCGCCGAACTGGTCACGCCAGACCTCGGCGAGGTGCAGCAGCAACTCACTGGCGCGCAGGCGCGGCTGGAGGCGCTGCAGCACGCGCGCCTGGCGCTGCTGGCGGACCGGCTGGGCGCCAGCCGCCGCAGCCTCATGCATCTCTCGCCGCTGCGCGAGCTGGCGACGCTGCGGCAACGCCTGGATGACCAGGAGCTGCGGCTGCAGCGCGCCTGGCAAACTGCCCACAGCGTGCTGGCGGCGCGCCTGGCCGAAGGGACGGCGGCCCTCGGCGCGGCCGATCCCCAGGCCATCCTGCAGCGCGGCTACGCCTTGCTGACAAAAGTTCAGGATGGCGCGCGCGTGACCAGCGTGGACGAGGCGGGCGTCGGCGACGACCTGCTGGCGCAGCTGCGCGATGGCGAACTGCCACTGCGCGTAGAAGACAGGGAGAGCCATGAGCGCTATCGCAGAACGCTCTTTTGAGGAGGCCTGGGCCGAGTTCGAAAGCATCCTTGAACGCCTTGAGTGTGGTGAGCTGACGCTGGACGAGTCGGTCGCGCTCTTCGAGCAGGGGCGCCAGCTGGCCGCGCACTGCCAGTCGCTGTTGGACAAGGCGGAACTTCGTGTCCGTCATCTGGCCGCGGCAGACGCAGACGACGGCGACGCAGGGCTGCCGGACTGAAAGCCTAGCGCCGCAATCGCGCGAGCATCAGCCGTGGCAGAGCGCGCGCTTCCTCGAGCCCCAGCAGAATCCCCAGGACGAGAAAGACCGCCAGGCCGAGCGCGCCGCCGCCGACCAGCTGCCACATGGGCGGCAGCGGCTGCAACAGCCACAGCACGGCGCCCAGCCCCGCCGTGGCCAGCAGCAGCGCCGGCGCGCTGCGCAGGATGGCCCGTTCCTCCAGGCCTCCGAGGCGGCGCCGCAACAGCCACCACAGCAGCAGCGCCTCCAGGTTGGTGGTGAGCGCGTTGGCCAGCGCCAGGCCGGCGAAGGGCCCGCGCGCGAGGCTGTCGGGCTCGCCGATGACGCGGATGAAGAGCAGGCTGAGCAGAATGTTGGCCAGTAACGCGGCCACGCCGATGGTCACCGGCGTGCGGGTGTCCTCCAGCGCGTAGAAGGCGCGCGAAAGCAGCTCCAGCACGACGAAGCCGGCCATGCCGGTGGCGTAGAAAGCCAGCGCCCAGGCCGTCGCCGCGCTACTCTCGGCCAGCCACTCGCCGCGTTCGAAGAGCGTGGTGACGAGCGGCTCGCCCAGCAGGATCAGCATGACCGTGGCCGGGATGGCGAGGAAGAGCGCGCCGCGCAGGCCGCTGACCAGGCGCGCGCGAAAACCGGCCATGTCGTTTTCCGCCGCCAGGGCCGCCAGCGTGGGGAAGAGCGCCGAACCAAGGCTCTGGCCGATGATGCCCAGCGCGAAAAAGAGCAGGGTGAAAGCGGTCGTCAAGGCGCTGATGCTGCCGACGACCATGGCCGAAGTGAAGGCCGCGTTGACGAGGAAGTTGACGCGCGCCACAGCCAGCCCCAGCACGCGCGGCCCCATCAGACGCAGCACGTCGCGCACGGCGGGATTGCGCCAGTCCAGCAGCGGACGCAAGTGCGCGCCCAGTCCCCGCAGGCCGGGTAACTGCACCAGCAGATGCAGCAGCGCGCTGAGCACGGCGCCCCAGGCCAGGCCATGGACGTTGGCGTTCCCCACCTGCGCGGCGCCCGCGACCGCCGGCAGCGCCGGGGCTATCAGCAGCGCTCCGATCATCAGGCCGATGTTGTTCATGCTGATGGCGATTGATGGCAACAGGAAGCGCTGGTGCGCGTGCAGCAGGCCCATCAGCAGGCCGCTGACGCTGAAGACCAGCGGCGTCAGCACCATGGCGCGCATCAGGTCCGTGGTCAGCGCCTTCGATTCGGGGTCAGCTGCCGGCGCCAGCACGACGCGCGTGATGAGCGGCGCCAGCAAAAAAACGAGCGCGCCCAGCACCCCCGCCGCCAGCGCGGAAAGCGTCATGGAGGCGCTTGCCAGGCGCCAGGCGGCCGCCTCGTCCTGCGCGCGCAGCCGCGCGTAGACAGGAATGAAGGAGGAACCCAGCGCGCCGCCCGCCACCATCACGAAAATCAGCTCCGGCAGGTGCTGCGCACGAAAAAAGGCGTCCAGCGCCGCGCCTGCCCCGAAGGTCGCGGAGATGATGGCCGTGCGCAACACGCCCAGCAGGCCGCTGGCGACGAAGCCCAAAAGCACCACCAGGGCGGCGCGCATGATTTGTTGATTGCTGAGCGCGCTCACGGGCGCGGGCTGTGTCATGGGCGGACCTCGCTGCCCTGTGGCGCGGGGCGGGCGCTTGCAGGGCGCCGCCGGACATCCTACTATAGCATGGCGGGTTTTCGACAGAAGCAGTGGGGGAGCAGGATGGCGGAAGAGCGCATCCAGGTGGTGGTGGCGATGGATTTTGCGGACGAGCTCGTCGAAAGCCTGGCCGCGCTCGAGCCACGCCTGAGGGTGGAACGTCACTTCCCGCAGGTGCCCGCCAGCGTCTGGGCCGATACGGAAGTCCTCTACGCCTCGCGCCTCATCCCGCTGCCGGAACAGGCGCCGCGGCTGCGCTGGATTCAGCTGCACAGCGCCGGCATCAATCACCTGCTCGGCAAGCCCATCCTCGCCGCCGAGGACGTCGCCATCACCACGGCCAGCGGCATTCACGCCACGCCCATCGCCGAGCATTGCCTCGCGATGATGCTGGCCTTCGCCTGTCGCCTGCCGCATTTCCAGCGCCGCCAGGCTGCCGCCGAATGGGATCGCTCGGGCCGCACGTCAAACACGCTGCGCGGCCAGACCCTGGGCATCGTCGGCTATGGCAGCATCGGCCGCGAGCTGGCGCGCCTGGCGGACTGCCTCGGCGTGACGGTGGTGGCCATGCGCCGCGACTTGCGCCGCGACCTGCGCCAGTCCGCCGCTACGGAACGCTATATGGAACCGGGGCTCGGCGATCCACAGGCCGAAATCCCGACGCGGCTCTATCCGCCGCAGGCGCTGGCCTCAATGCTGGCCGTCTGCGATTTCGTCGCGCTGACCTTGCCGCTCACCATCGGCACGCAACATCTGATTGACGCGGCCATGCTGGAGGCCATGAAGCCCAACGCCGTGCTCATCAACGTCTCGCGCGGCGCCATCGTCGACGAAGCCGCGCTCATTACCGCGCTGGCCGCAGAGCGCATCGCCGGGGCCGCGCTGGACGTCTTTGAGGAGGAGCCGCTACCTGCCTCCAGCCCGCTGTGGGGCCTGGACAATGTGATCATCACGCCGCACATCGCCGGTAACATGCGACAGTATCATGAGAAGGCCGCGGCGCTTTTCAGCGAGAACCTGCGCCGCTACCTGCATAACGAGCCCTTGCTCAACCTCTACGACCGCGACCGCGGATATTGAACCAGGGCGCCGCGCCGCGCGTAGACACAGCACATCGCAGCGTTTACCCATTCATGCCGACCATGAAGAAACGGGGCGCAGTATGAACGAACAGGAGCAGGCCGCGCTGGAAGCGGAAATGAAAGCGGAGGCGAAGGCAACCCTGGTCGATTTCCTCGACTATCAGCAGCGTGCGCTGGCAGCGGCCGGCAGGGCCTGCGAAAAGCTGGGCACGCCGGAGTTTGAGCGCCACATCAAGGACGCCGGCGCCACCAGCCTGGCAGGCTTCCGCCTGCTCATCGGGAACTTCGCCGGAATGGCCGCCGAATGCAAGGATGCCGGCCTCTGCGGCCAGGAAGCTGCCGACGTTGATGAACCGGCGTCGCAGCCCGAAAAGCCCAAACGCAAGCGCGGCATGCGCCTGCGCGTCCGCGTCAGCACGGACTGACGCTGCTTCAGGGCGCGGCGGGGCTTTTTTCCGCCGCGCGAAAGTGAATGTTCAGACAGGCGTTCTCGAAGCGCGCGCCCTCAATCTCCAGACCGGCCAGCGCGTAGGGCAGCACGAAGTTGCGGCGCCAGCGGCCCACCCGCAACGTCAGTTCGTCGCGTGAGCGGTAGAGATCCAGGTCGTTGCTGCGCGCGAAGGGCAGGGGCACCGTCAGCAGATAGCCGCCGTCGGGCGCGCTGCTGATGCGATGTGTCTCGCCAGCGAACAGGCGCTCCGCCGGGTTGCGTTCCCCGTAAAGCGCGTCGCCCAGTTGCCGCAGGGCATCCAGACCGCCCGGCTCCAGCCCCAGCAAGGGTGCCGTCAGCAGCGGCAGTTCACCAAAGGCCTCGCGAATCAGCTCAAGGTTTTCCGCCTGGCGTTCCTTCGCTTGCGCGAACCAGGGGTCGCGCACTTCCGCGGGCAGGACGCGGTTGCAGAGGATGGCGTCCACGGCGTAGCCATAGAGGTTGAGGCAGGTCCAGGTGCGCTGCGTCTCGCGGATGACCATGCGCTCCGGGTTGACGACCAGGCGCATGCTGCTGATCTGCGGGTCGGCCAGCAGTTCGCGCACGCGGTTCAGCGTCGTGAAGAGCAACTCGAGCTGCTCGATGGCGTCGCCGTCGGCGTGGCTGTCGCCCTTGCCGAGGGCCCTGTTCAGCGGCCCCAGCACGCGGTTGGCGCCGCGCGCCAGCGTCAGGATGCGTGTGAACCACCAGCGCGTGACGTCCGGCAGGCTGAGCAGGCGCAGCGTCTCGGCGGTGGGGGCGGCGTCCACAATGAGCACATCGTAGTCGTCCTGTTCGTAGTAATGGTTGATCCACAGCAGATGCGCGCCCTCTTCCAGGCCGGGCAGGATGGTCACCTCGCCGGCGACCAGTTCCTCCAGCTCCTGGTGGCGGAACATGCGCAACAGGCGCTGCTGGATGTCGCCCCAGTACTTGTCCATTGAGTGGCGCACGTCGACTTCCTGGGCCTGGAGATTGTCGCAGATGGCGACGGGCTCCGGTCCGATGTCGCGCTCGAAGGAGTCGGCCAGGCTGTGGGCCGTGTCGGTGCTGATGACGAGCGTCTTGAGGCCGGCCTCCGCGCAGCGCAGCGCGGTGGCGGCGGAGATGCTGGTCTTGCCGGTGCCGCCCTTGCCGGTGTGGACGATGATGCGCATGGCATGAATTCTCCCTGAGGATCAGGCGCAGGTGAAGGCGCCTGTGTCAGGCACTACGGGCCGCGCCGGGCTGGCGTTACAAAATCCACCGCGCCCGCGGGTATACTGACGGCTTGATATTGTAGCCGGAGAGACTGATGTGAAAACTGGAATCCTGCATCCGGGCGAGATGGGCATTTCAATCGCGGCCAGCATGCAAAACAGCGGTCACGAGGTTAGCTGGGTGACGCAGGGGCGCAGCGCAGACACGCGCGAGCGCGCCGCGGCGCACAACCTGCGCGAAGTGCCGGACCTGGCAGCGCTCTGCGCGGAGGCCGAGGCGCTGGTCAGCGTCTGTCCGCCGGCCGCCGCCGCCGCGGTTGCTGACGCCGCCCTGGCACAGGGCTTCGCCGGGCTCTACCTGGACGCCAACGCCATCGCGCCGCAGCGCGCGCAGCGCATCGCTGCGGACATGGCGGCCGCGGGCGCGACCTTCGTCGATGGCAGCATCATTGGCGGGCCGGCATGGCAACCCGGAACTACCTGGATGATTCTCAGCGGGGAGGCGTCCGAACAGGCCGCCGCGCTCTTCGCGGCCGGGCCGCTGGAGACGCGCATCCTCGCTGGCGGGCCGGGCCGGGCTTCCGCGCTGAAAATGGTCTTCGCCAGCTGGACCAAGGGTACCACGGCGCTGCTGGCCGCGGTGCTCGGCACGGCCGAGGCACTGGGCGTGCGTGACGAGCTGGAGCAGCAATGGGCGCGCAGTGGTATGGCGCTGGTCGAGGAGGCCCCGCGCCGAACGCGCAATGTGACCTCCAAGGCCTGGCGCTTCACCGGTGAGATGGAGGAGATCGCCGCGACCTTCGCCGGCGCCGGCCTGCCCGGCGACTTTCACCAGGGCGCGGCCAAAGTCTACCGGCGCCTCAGTGTCTTCAAGGACGCGCCGGAGATGCCCGCGCTGGAGGAAGTGCTGGCGGCCCTGCTCGACGCGGATGAGGCCGGATGACGTTGCAGCGCTGTGCCTGGGCCGGTAGCGATCCGCTGATGCAGGCCTACCACGACGAGCAGTGGGGCGTGCCGGTGCACGATGAGCGCATGCTCTTCGAGATGCTCTCGCTGGAGGGCGCGCAGGCCGGCCTGAGCTGGAGCAGCATCCTGCAACGGCGCGCGGCCTATCAGCTGCTCTTCGACAACTTCGAGCCGGCAGTCGTGGCGCGCTACGACGAGGCGAAGATCGCTGCGCTGCTGGTCGACGCGCGCATCATCCGCAACCGTGCCAAAGTTCGCAGCGTCGTCAGCAACGCGCAGGCCTTTCTGCAGTTGCAGGAAGATTGCGGCAGCTTTGGGCAATACCTTTGGGCTTTTGTCGATGGTCAGCCGCGTCTGAACTGCTTTCAGAGTATGGCTGAAATCCCCGCCGAGACTACGGAATCGCGGGCGCTGGCGGCGGACCTCAAACGCCGCGGCTTCCGCTTCGTCGGCCCGACCATCTGCTACGCCTACATGCAGTCCTGCGGCCTGTTCAACGACCACGTGGCCGGCTGTTTCTGCTACCGTTGCTGAAGGCCCTCAGTCCCGCCACACCAGCTCATGCTGCAGGTCAAGCATCAGACGCGGGAAGGCGATGGCCGTCGGCGACAGTTGCAGCAGCGGCGGCTGCCAGTCGGCGCCGTATTCGGCCGCGGAGCGCGCCCAGCCGAGGAAGTTGCGCCAGCCAACGTGCAGGCCTGAAGTGTCGTCGTCGGGCGCGTAGCCGCTGTTGAGCAGGGATAGCCGCGTTCCGCCCGCTTCTTCCTGCAGTGTCCAGCGCACGAAGGCCTCGGGTTCGTTCTCGTCGCTCATGCTGTAGGTCAGCAGGCGCTGCGGCTGCAGCTCAAGGATGCGCATGGGCTGCATGCCCGGCCAGCCCAGCTCACAGGCGCCGCCCACGCGCAGCTCAATCTGCGCCGCCGTCGCCATCCAGCGCTCCAGCTCACGCTCCTCGCAGAGCACTGCCCAGACGCGGCTGGCCGGCGCGTCGACCAGGCAGCTGATGTCAATGTTGCCGCGCAGATTTTGTGACCAGGGGATGCGAATGTCCGCCGGGCGTCCGTCCAGCCAGCGGCGCAGGTTTTCCAGCGCTATGAACCATTCGTCGGCGAAGGCGTAGGGCGAGATGTCGCTTGCGCTGCTGTGTTCCAGCGCCACGATGCAACGCTCGCCGCGCGGATGCAGCGTGATGCGCACGAGGGTTTCGTGCTCGCCGCGACGCCAGGCGTATGCCAGACAGCAGCCCGGTTCATGGCCCAGTAGCGAGTGACGGCCGGCGTCGCGCTCCGGCGTGCCTGCAGTGTACTGGCCCCAAAAGTCGAAACGCCCGGCCGCCAGGTCAACTGCTGCATGTTCGGCGAACCAGGCTTCCAGCGCGTCGCTGTCGGTCAGCGCGGCCCAGGCGCGCTCCGCCGTGACGTTAACGGTCACCTGCATACGTACGATGGGCGTGTTGTCCATGATGAACTCCTGCCACGTGGCCAGGCCGTCCATCGTATCACAGACGTATGTTTTGTCCCTGCGCGCGGCATCCCGCTATACTCACATGGCGGGTGAGGTGGACGGTGAGCCAGGCGGAGCGTGTGAGCGAGGCGACGGCGGTACTTGAAGTACGCGGGCTGACCCGGCGCTTCCCTGGCGTGCTGGCCAACGACCATATCGACCTGACGCTTTACAAGGGCCAGGTGCTGGGGCTGCTGGGCGAAAACGGCGCCGGCAAGTCCACCCTGATGAACATCATCTACGGCCTCTACAGCCCGGACGAAGGCGACATCCTCGTCAACGGCAGCGAGGTCAACATCCGCAACCCCAACGACGCCATCGCACTGGGCATCGGCATGGTGCACCAGCACTTCCAGCTGGTGCCGGTGCTCACAGTCACCGAGAATATCATGCTGGGCAACGAGAGCACGCGCGGCCCCTTCCTTGACCGCCAGTCCGCGCGCACGCGCATCCTCGAAATCTCCGGCCAGTACGGCCTGGCCGTCGACCCCGATGCTCTGGTCGAGGACCTGCCGGTGGGCGTGCAGCAGCGCGTCGAAATCATCAAGGCGCTGTATCGCCACGCCGACATCCTCATCCTCGACGAGCCGACTTCCGTGCTGACGCCGCAGGAGACCCAGGGCCTCTTCGCCATCATGCGCACGCTGCAGGAGCGCGGCGTGAGCATCATCTTCATCACGCACAAGCTGAAGGAAGTGCTCGAAATCTGCGACCACATCACGGTGCTGCGCGACGGGCGCGTCGCCGGCCATGCGGAGCCGGAGCGCTCCACGCAGCAGTCGCTGGCCTCCATGATGGTCGGCCGCGACGTCATCCTGCAGGTGGAAAAGGAGGCGGCGCAGCCGGGCGAGCCGGTGCTGGTCATCGAGCAGTTGAGCGTGCTGGATGACCGCGGCCTGCCGGCCGTGAACGGCCTGGCGCTGCAGGTACGCGCCGGCGAGATTCTGGGCGTGGCCGGCGTGCAGGGCAACGGACAGACCGAACTGGTGGAGGCCATCAGCGGGCTGCGCAACGTCGACGGCGGACGCATCCTGCTGGAAGGGCGCGATGTGACGGACGATACGCCGCGCCAGATCACTGCGGAGGGCGTGGCGCACGTGCCGGAAGACCGCCAGAAGGACGGCATGATCATCAGCTTCCCGGTGGTGGACAATCTGGTGCTGCAGAACTACTGGCAGCGCCCCTTCGCGCGCGGCATCCTCGCCGACGATGACGCCAGGGACGACTACGCCCGGCGCCTCGTCGAGCAATATGACGTGCGCACGCCCGGCATCTATGTTCGTCTCGGCAGCCTGTCCGGCGGCAACCAGCAGAAGACCATCGTCGCGCGCGAGTTCTCGCGCCTCAGCCGCCTGCTCATCGTGGCGCAACCCACGCGCGGCCTCGATGTCGGCTCGATCGAGTTCATCCACGGCCAGATCATACGCATGCGCGACGAGGGCACGGCCGTCCTGCTGGTCTCCGCCGAGCTGGATGAAGTCCTCTCGCTGGCCGACCGGGTCGCCGTCATTTACAGCGGCCGCATCATCGACACCCTGCCCGCGGATCAGGCCGAACGTGAACAGGTCGGCCTGCTGATGGCGGGCGTGCGCGCCGGCGAGACGCCTGGTGACTGAAGGCCGCAGCGCGCGCAGTATGCCGGCGCCCTTGCGCGCCTGGGCCCGCATCTCGCCGAGGCTGGTGCCGGTGATGGCCGTCGTCACGGCCTTCATTATCGGCATTCCCTTCATAGTCTTCACCGGCGCCGGCGGCAGCCTGAGCCAGGGCTTGCACATCGCCGGCGTGGCCTACAGCGCGCTCATCGAGGGCGCGACCGGCATCGTTATCAACGAGCTGGTCACCGATGAGGACCTTGGGCTGGCGCGGCAGCTGCTGGCGCAGGAGGACATGAGCGCCCGCGATCTGGGCCGTCTGGGCCGCGCGACGGCGCGTCTGGCCGCGGCTGACGTGGAAGAACTGCGCGCCTGGGCCGCCCTGCTGGAGCGTTACCAGCTCACAGACGAGGCATTCGATGAGCTGGGCACGCGCCTGCCCGCCATCCGCAGTATCGGCGCCGGGATGCTCAGTGACATGCGCCCCTTGCTGGCGGAGCTTGATGCCTTGTCCCGCGGCGACCTGCGCCGTCTGGCCGAAGCCTGGGCCGACCCCGACGCCGATCTGGCGCAGTTGCGCGCGCAACTGGAGGTGCTCGCGCCCGCAGCCGCCAGCATCGATGACGGTGCGCTGCTGGCGCAGATGCGCCTGGTCAACAGCGAGGGCATCGTCACGCTGACGCGCCTGCTGGCTCAACTGGAGCTGGCGCGCGGGCTTGAGCTGGAGCCTGCGGGCGCGGATGCCGACCTGATCGTGCGCCTGGCGGAAGAGACGACAGAGGATGCGCGCGAGCTGCTGGGGACGCTGCAGACGCTGGAGCGCGCCGGCATCAGCGACGCCGCCGCCGCCAGCGAGCAGTTCACGCTGCTGCGGCGCTTGATCGATGACGAGGTGTTGCTGAATGCGGACAGCGCGCGCGCAGCGCTGGAGCTGGAACTGGCCGACGCCCTGACCAGCAATCTGATCGTGCGGCGTCCTGGCAACCGCTTGCTGCTCGACCGGGCGCCGCAGGGCTCTCTGGGCGTGATCTACGAGGACAGCGCCAACACGCCCGACGACCCCGCCGACGACCGGCCGGAAGTGGCCTGGCTGCGCCTGGGCCAGCGCGTCCTGATGCTCATCATCCCCAACCTGGAGAGCATGTTCGTGCGCTCGATTCCTTTCGTCATCGCCGGTCTGGCGGTGGCGCTGGGCTTCAAGGCCGGCCTCTTCAACATCGGCGCCGAGGGCCAGCTCTATGCCGGCGCCATCGTCGCCGTGGTGCTGGGTTTCACGCCGTCCCTGAGCGAGCTGCCGGGCGTCCTGCATCTGGCGCTGGTGCTGCTGGGCGGCATGCTGGGCGGCTTTCTGTGGGGGGCGCTGCCGGGCGCACTGCGCGCCTGGACGGGGGCCCACGAAGTCATCACGACCATTATGCTCAACTTCATCGCCATCCTCACCGTGGACTGGCTGATCAAGACGCCCGGCCTGCTGCGCGACCCCGAGGCCAGCCTGCCGCGCACGCCCTTCATCGCTGACTCGGCGCGGCTGCCGGTCTTCAGCCAGATTGGCTCGCAGTGGTTCGTCCTGGCCGGCCTGCTGGTGGCACTCTGGCTGCTGTGGCGCCGGCGTCATGCCTTGCGCGGCAACCGGCGCCTGCTCGTGCGGCCGCTGCTATGGGGCGTGTTGGTGCTGGCGATCGGCCTCTTCCTCTCCGGCATCGCCGTGCGCGACAACCTGCACCTCGGCCTGGTGATTATGGTGCTGACCGTGTGGTTCACGGATTGGTTCCTCAACCGCACCACGCCGGGCTTTGAGCTGCGCACGGTGGGCGCCAACCCGAACGCGGCGCGCTACGCCGGCATGAACGTGCGCCTCAATATCGTGCTGGCCATGGCGATTAGCGGCACCCTGGCGGGCATCGCCGGCACCATTCAGGTGGTCGGCGTGCAGTTTAACCTGCAGCCGGAGTTTTTCGCCGGCCTCGGCTTCGATGCCATCGCCGTGGCCCTGCTGGCGCGCACCAACCCGCGCAACATGATTCCCGCCGGCTTTCTCTGGGGCGCTCTGCTGACCGGCGCGCCGCTGATGCAGGTGAACGCCAACATTTCCATCGACCTGGTCATCATCATTCAGGCGCTGATCATCATGTTCATTGCGGCCGATTCCATTATTCGCTACCTGTGGCGCGTGCCGCAGGCCAGCGTTGAGGAGCTGGAAGCGGCGATGTTCTCGAAGGGTTGGGGAGGTTGACCGTGGCGACCATGGAGCTTGCGCCCGCGGCGGCCGGCTGGCGCGAACGACTTCGCGAAGGCGCTCGCATCACGCGTAGCGGCATCTTTTCGCTGGTGTTCGTGCTGCTGGGGCTGTGGCTGCTGCTCTACGCCGCGCCGCAGGTGCCGGGGGGCACCATCACCCGGCTGACGGCCGGGCGCCAGGCCGGCCTGGAGATTGCGGTGCAACCCTGGCTGTTGGTGGTCGGCGCCTGGTACGTCATCGCCGGCGCCCCTGGACTGCTACCTGGCGGACGGCTGAAGCGCTTCCACTTCCGGGCAATGTTGCTGGCCGCGCTGCTGCTCTTCCCCACCATCCTCATCCTGGCCGCCGCCGGCCGCAGCACCAACGCCGTCAGCATGCTGGCCTCGAGTCTGCGCCTCGCCACGCCCATCGTCATCGGCTCGATGGCCGGCCTGTGGTGCGAGCGTTCCGGCGTCATCAACATCGCCATTGAAGGCATGATGCTGACCGGGGCGGCCTTTGGTTTCGTGGCCTTCTCGCTCATCGCCCCGGGCATGGACAACAGCAGCGCAATCTTCATCGGCGTCATCTTCGCCGTGCTGGCCGGCGGCGTCATGGCCGCGCTGCACGCCTGGCTCTCGATCACCTTCCGCACTGACCAGATCGTCAGCGGCACCGTCATCAACATTCTGGCCGTGGGCCTGACCAGTTTCATGCGGCGCGAGATTCTGCTCAGCGCCCAGGACGCGGGCCGCGAAACGCTGCAGGCGGTGCCTTTTGAGCAGATTGCGAACTTCCCGCCCCTGCGCAGCCTGCTCGACCAGCTGGGCGGCCTCCCGCTCTTCGGCGACCTGCTCTTCCCGCTGCTGGAGGAGGTGATCTTCAGCGGCAAGCCCATTTTCTACATGATGTTCATCCTGCTGCTGCTGACGCACGTCATCCTGTTTTACACGCGTTGGGGCCTGCGCACGCGCGCCGTCGGCGAGAACCCGCGCGCGGCTGACACGCTGGGCATCAACGTCCAGCGCACGCGCTGGATCAACGTCATCATCGCCGGATTCATCGCGGGCCTGGCGGGCGCCTGGCTCTCGCTGGAGACGACCGGCACCTTCGACGACAACATGACCGCCGGGCGCGGCTTCATCGCGCTGGCCGCCATGATCTTCGGCAAGTGGCTGCCCTTCGGCGCCTTCGGCGGCGGGCTGCTCTTCGGCTTTTCCAGCGCGCTGGAGACCCGCTTCCAGATACTGGGCGTGACGCTGCCACCACAGTTCCTGCAGATGACGCCCTATCTGGTGACGATCATCGTGCTCGCCGGTCTGGTGGGCCGGGCGCGCGCGCCCTCGGCCATCGGCACGCCCTACGAGAAGGAGTGAGGCGCGCCCAGGGGCCACCGGGGCAGCACCTCCATGTCCAGCCCGTCGCGCTGGCCAGCCAGCCAGCGCCAGTGCGCCGCCAATGCAATCATGGCGCCGTTGTCGGTGCAGAGCGCCAGCGGCGGGAAGTGCAATGGCAAGGCGCTGGCCGCGCGCAAGGCAACGCGCAGCGCCTGGTTGGCGCTGACGCCGCCCGCGACCAGGATGGCCGACGCGCCATGTCGCTGCGCCGCGCGCGCGGTCTTCTCCGCCAGCACCTCCACCAGCGCCTGCTGGAAGCCGGCCGCCAGATCCGCCACGGAGAGTTCCGCGCGCAGTTGCGGTCGCCGCGCGTTGGGGTCTTCGCAGGCGGCGCGCAATACGGCCGTCTTCAGGCCAGAGAAGCTGAAGTCATCGCTGCCGGGCAGCCAGGCGCGCGGAAAGCGCCAGACGGCGGGGTCGCCGGTCTGCGCCGCGCGCTCAATGTGCGGGCCGCCGGGGAAGGGCAGGCCCAGCAAACGCCCGACCTTGTCGAAGGCCTCGCCGGCCGCGTCGTCGCGCGTGCCGCCCAGGCGTTGCCAGCGACCATGCTCCTGCATCAGCAGCAGCTCGCTGTGGCCGCCGGAGACGATGAGCAGCAGCAGGGGAAAGTCGGGCTCCCCCTGCAGGCCCGGCCACAGCGAGTAGACGTGGCCCTCGAGGTGGTTGATGCCCAGCAGCGGCAGGCCTGCGCCCAGCGCCAGGCCCTTGGCATAATTCACGCCGACCAGCAGCGAACCGACCAGGCCCGGCCCGCGCGTCACGGCGATGGCGTCCATGCGGGCCAGCGGCAGCCCCGCCTGCGCCAGGGCCTCGTCGACGACCGGCGTGATGGCCTCCACATGCGCGCGTGAGGCCAGCTCCGGAAAGACGCCGCCGTACTGTGCGTGCAGCTCGATCTGCGAGGCGATGACGTTGGCGAGGATCTCGCGACCATCGATGACGACGGCCGCCGCCGTCTCGTCGCAGGAGGTCTCGATGCCGAGCAGCACGCTCATGACACTGCTGGCTCCAGCTGCAAGGCGGCTGTCTGGCCGAGGAAGCGCCCCACATTCGCGACCTCGGCCTCAAGCTCAGGCAGGCGCGCTGACGGCAATTCGACGAAGGGCGTGACGCTGATGGTGACTGCGCGGCGGCTGCGTTTGAGCTGCCAGCGGCCGCGCGTTACGCCATCCAGCAGCAGGGCGGGCCGGATGATGCCGCCGCCAGGGTGAATGTGATGGCTGTGCTGCTGCGGCAGGATGAGCCTGCGATCTACGTGGCTGAGCAGCAGCGCGTCGAAGGCTGGCAGCAAATGCAGGCTGCGCTGGAAGGGCGCGTCCAGCCAGGGCAGCTGCTCGTTGAGCAGGAACGCTGGCTGGCCAGCGGCGCCCAGCGGCGTCAGTTCGGCGGCGAGCGCGTCGAAACCCGCGCGCGCCAGCCGTAGGGACAGGCCGGACCAGCGCGCGAGGTCCGCGGCCGTCGCCGGGCCGAAACTGCGCAGGTAGCGACGGGTCAAACGGAGCCGGTTTTGTGGCTCATCATGTGCTGTGGCGGAGGGCGCTAATTCGAGCAGGCGGTAGTCCGGGCGACTGCTGCTGCGGGGCACGCAGACCAGCGCGCCCTCGAGCGCGGCGCGGCGCAGCAAATGCGGGCAGGCCTGGCCCTCCACCGGGATGCCTTCCGCGGCCAGTCTGGCCTTCAACTCCCCGCGGGTTTTCGGGCCGTCCGCGAGGAACTGACGCAGCAGCGCGGTCGTGCGGGCGCAGGTCGCTTCATCAAGGCCCAGCTGCGCATAGCGACGCGCGGTCTGGCGGATGAATTCCGGGCCGAAGAGCGGCAGCAGCCAGAGCAGATCCGCCGCGGCGACGAGGTGCAACGTGCCGCGCATCAGCCAGGTCCAGCAGAGCTTGCCGTTGTTCAGCGCTTTGCGTAGATCTGCGGCGACCAGATTCTGGCTGCGCACACGCACGCCGAGAGCTGCGGCGTTGTAATCCTGGGCCTGCAGGCTGCCGGCCGCGGCCAGCAGGGGCGGCAGCGCGCTGAAGGGGGCAGTGAGGCTCTGGGCGCGCAGACGCAGCTGGCGCAGTTGTGCAGCATCGAGCGCGAGCGTCACGGCAACTCCCAGAAAGGACCGACAAGGCCGAGCGAGGCGAAGAGTTGCTGCGCCTGCTGCGGGCTGCGGCCACGAAACGCTGGCGCCATGCGCTCGCGATACCAGGCCTGCGCCAGCGCCCAGGTCTGCGCCAGGGTGATTGATGCGCCGCGCGGTCGCCCCACCTGGGCACACCAGTCATCGATGTCCGCTTCCGACCGGAAGAGCAGGATGGTCGCTCAGGTTTCGACGAGGTCGTCATACCAGCGGCGGAAGGGCAGCGCGAAGTGCACCAGACACTCCTGCGCCTGCAGCTGGCCGTCGCGGATGCGGAAGTGTGCCATTTCGCCGCGCGGGCTGTAACGCATTTCAATGTCGGCGTCCTGCTGCAGCATGGCGGGGATACCGGGCGCATCCCAGGCGCAATTGGCGTAGAGCCACAGGTCGCCGACGCGCACGCGGAAGTCAGTCGCCTGGGCCGAGAGCGGATTCGCCATGCAGATGCGCTGGCCGTCGGCGTCGAGCAGGATGAGATGCGCAGCGTGCAGGCGCTGCCAGGCCGCGTGCGTTTCAGCCGTGGTGATGCCGCTGGCCGCCGCGCTCTCCGCCACTGTGGGCGGTCGCGCCCGCTGGCACCAGAAGCGATAGATGTGCAGGCGCAGCGCCAGATCCTGCTCGCGCAGGGCATCGGAGCTCATGCGCGGCCGGCCCGCAGTCGGCTGGCCAGAGCCACCAGCGCGGCTCCGGCGAAGACCCACCACAGGGGCAGCGTCGGGAAGAGGTAGCGCGGGATGGCGTAGAGCGCGAGGTGCAGCAGCAGGGTATAGGCGATGAAGCCGGCCAGCGGCAGGGTCTGGCGCCAGCGACGGCGCGTGAGCCAAAGGCCGGCCAGACCCGCCAGCAGGCCGCCGAAGTGCAGGATGTATATCAACAGGCGCGGCCAGAAATCCTGCGCCGTCGTCATTCGCAGCAGGTCGGCAGGCGCGATGCCGTCACGCAGCCAGTCCTGCGCCATCAGGCGCAGCGGCGGGCCGTCGTAGTGCCCGGTGCCGAAGGGCTGCAGCAAGGCGCCCGCCAGCTCGCGCAATCGCCGCAGCGCATGTCCGGCGGGGTCGGCACTGATGCGCTGTTGCGCGCCCTGGATATAGACGCCCTGGCGCTCGGGAGATTCGGAGGGCAATTCGCCAGTGTCCGCCAGCAACTGACTGTCGAGTTCTGCGCCGCCCTGCCAGCCCTCGTCCTGGGCGCTGATGTAGAGGAAGGCGGCCAGGCCCTCGCCGGCGATGACGAAGCGATCCCAGCGCGCCAGGTTGTAGACGGTCCAGCTGCCGACGACCAGGCTGTAGACCGCGATCAGCAGCAGCGCGCGGCGCAGGCCCTGGCGCCTTCCGTAGAGCAGTAGCAGGTGGATTGCGATGCCGAGAGGAAAGAGCAGCAGCACGGCGCGCGTTAACGCCGCCAGGCCGAGCAGCAGGCCGGTCACGGCGACGCGGTCGGGCCGCTCGCTGTGGTGGGTCAGCGCGGCGAGCAGCAGGAAGATGTAGAGTGTCTCGGTGGCGATCTGGCCGGATTCGAAGATGAAGGCCGGCGAGATGGCCAGTGCGGCCGCGGCGACGAAGGCGGCGTTGGGGTTGCCCGTCACCCTGCGTCCGAGGCGCCAGACCAGCCAGACGGTCGCCGCGCCCAGCAGCGCCTGGACGGCGCGAATGAGCCAGACGGCCATCTCACGCGGGAAGAGCGCCTGACTGCTGCCGATGAAGACAAGGTAGAGTGGCGGCGCTGTCAGCCCATTTAGCGCGATGTAAAGGCCGTCGGGGTGGGTATCGACGCCGTAGCCTGGCAGGCGCCCCTGGTCGAAGCCGGTCATCAGGGCGTAGCCATTTGCCAGGTACCAGGTGCTGTCGCCCCCGTCGGTCTGGTAACCAGGCGCGTGATCCAGGCCGCTGCCGGTCGCCAGGCGCAGCAGAAAGGCGAGCAGAATTAGGAATGGCAGCAGGCGGGGCAGACCGCCCGTCTGCCTCAATCTGGTCATGACTCCAGGAAATGCCAGGTGCACAGGTTGCTACGTCCTCATCCTGAGATGGTCGGGTGCGGCAGGCCGCGAGCCGTCATTATACTCCCTGCGCGCGAACTGGACGGGTGACGAAAGACTGGCGTCGGGGTGTCAGGCCGGACGCAGCGCCAGGATGCGGCCGCCCGTCATGCTGACGTAGAGCCAGCCCTCGGGGCTGACCGCGACATCCAGCGGGCGCTCCGGCCAGAAGCCACTGCCGCGGTAGTTCATCACCGGAACGGTGAAGTAGCTGTGGAAGGCGGCGCTGGTCTGTTGCGGCAAAATTACCTGCGGCGGCAGCGGCTGTCCCTGCGCGTCGAAGGTGATGGCCGCCAGCGCATAGCCGCGCAGATCGACGCGGTGACGCGAGCCGTGCAGGGTCAGCAGCAGCGCGCCCTGCAGGCCGGGCAAGGCATCATGGTCATAGTGCGCCAGGCCGAGCGGCTGGCTGCCGGTGGGCAGGGACAGGGCGGGCGCCTGGGTCTGCTCGCAGGCGAGCGCACCAGGCAGGGCCGGCAGGCGCTGCGCGCCGAGGCACCAGGGCCAGCCAAAGTGCGCGCTAGGCGTGACGCGGTTGAGTTCGTCGAGCGCGTCGCCCTGCTGTGGCCGGGCGCGCGGGGCGCTGTCGGTGGCCCACAGCTCACCGTCGCGCAGGGCGAGGCCGGTCGGCTGGCGCAGACCACGGGCGAGCACACGGCGCTGGCTGCCGTCCGGCGCCATTGCCAGAATCGAGGGCGCGTCGCCCGGGTCGCAGGCCGCACAGGGGGCGGTCAGCGACACATAGAGCTCGCCGTCCGCGCCGACGACGAGATCGCCGCCCCACTGGCCGGGCAGGAGCGGCAGGTCGCTGACCAGGGTTTCGGCCCCCTGCGCGCCGGCTGGCAGGCGCCAGATGTAGGGGCCGCCGGTGATGTAGAGCGCATCGCCGCCCCAGTCCAGGCCGGAGGGCAGGGTCAGGCCCGTCACAGCGAGCTGCGCGTCGTCCGGCAGTTGGTCGCCATCGCTGTCACGCAGGGCCCACACTTCGCCGCGCAGGGGGCTGGCGGCGTAGAGCGTGCCGTCGGGCGCGACAGCGAGGGCCGCCAGGGCCAGCGCCTCGTTGTGCGCGCTCTCGTAGACCAGTTCCGCGCAAAAGCGTTCGGTATCGACCCAGGGGGGATCGCGAAAGGTCGGGCGGACGTGACAGGGCGGCAGCGCGGAATCAGCGGCCAGGGCGGAGGCGGCGCTCAGCAGCAGGCCCGCCAGCAAGAGGGCGAGGCCTCGCAAAACAAGGTTAGGGTTTGCTGAATATCCCAAAGGACGCTGCACGGAACCTCCGTTTGCCGCTACAATGCTATATTACACACATCGGTGGCAAACAGTCTGCCGGCGTCGGTGACCACCGGCGCCGGAAGCGGAGAGTACATGGTTCCGGGAAGAATGCTACGTCTGCTGTCGCTCACGCTGGTGCTGGTGGCCGGATGCAGCGCGTTGCCCGGGCTGGGCGTGTTGACGGGCCAGGAAGACGAGAACGAGGCGCTGCGTGCGCTGGAGGTCGTCGACCTGGTGATGGCCGATAAGACCGGCGCGACCGACCCGTCGCTGATCGCCGCCGCCGACCGCATCGAGGCGGCCACGGTTGGCGTGGACATCATCGAGATTCGCAAGAGCCTGAGCGAAGACGCGCTCGTGGTCAACATGCTGTTTGTGCCGCCGGATGACGCCAACACCCAGTCTACGGCCGGTCTGGTCAGTTTCTACACTTCGATTCAGCGCGCCATCGAGCTCACCTGGCGCGGCACTGTAGCCGAGAGCGAGGGCAGCGGCGTATTGCAGGTCAACTTCCTCTCGGCGCAGGGCATTTCCACGCTGGACAGCGGGCCGGGCTTCGTCGGCTTCGTGACTGTCAATTCGGAAATCGACCGCACGGACGCGCTCACCTACCTGGGCGGCCCGCACGAGCTCAATGACTTTCTTGATCTCATCGCCGAAGGCACGCTGCTCTACGAAAACCCCGAGGGCGGCCAGCTGTACAACGGCGAACCCAACCATCCGCTCTTCATGTTGAGTTCCGCCGGGCAAGCCAGCTCGTAAGCGCAGGGAGGACGGCCCAATGACCGAAATCCGCAGATACGACCCGGCCAGCGAGAGGCGGGCCCTGCAGCGCGAGCGTTTCGCCTGGGAGAGCGAGGAGACGCTGGTTGACCAGCGGCGCAAGCTGCACAACCGCGTCCGCGCCTTCTTCAGCGAGCACATCACTCGCAACCTGTTTCTGGTGCTGATCGCAATCACCCTGCTGGACGCCAGCGTGATGCGCGGGCTGCTGGGCGCCCTGGAGGGAGCCGTGCCCTATATCGGCCGTTTCCTGTTTATCGGGGCCTTCATGATCGGCCAGTTTGGCCTGATGTTCTGGTTCCTGGGGCGGGCGCGGGCCTACACCATCTGGCCTGGCTCTGACACGCAGGGGGTCAGCTTCGAGGATTATCGCGGTCAGCCGGAGCTGCTGGCGCAGGCGCGGCAGATCGTGACGCTGGTGCGCGGCGTGCGCGCCTTCGAGGAAGCAGGCGGCGAGCCGCTCAACGGCCTGTTGCTGGAGGGGCCGCCCGGGACGGGCAAGACCTGGCTGGCGAAGGCTATCAGCACGGAAGCGGGCGTGCCCTTCTTCTACATCGATGGCTCGGGCATGCAGTCGATGTTCTTCGCCATCGCACCGCTGAAGGTGATGAACCTCTACCGCAAGGCGCGCAAGGCGGCCAAGGATTATGGCGCCTCCATTATTTTCATTGACGAAATCGACGCGGTCGGTTCGCGCGGCGGTGTGGCGCGCAAGCGCGAGGAATACCGCGAGGGCTCGCCCTTCACGCGCCTGCCGATCATGTTCGGCGGGATGGGCGGCGCCAACGTCGGCCTGCTCAGCACGTTGCTGGTGGAGTTGAGCGGCTTCGGCCAGGAACATGGCTGGATGGCGCGCAAGAAGAAGTGGTGGTACCGAAACATATTGCGCAAGCCCTTCCCGCGGCCGCCGAAACGGGTGCTGACGATTGGCGCGACCAACCGCGTCCACGCGCTGGACGACGCTCTGATGCGCCCCGGCCGCTTCGACAAGAAGGTGCGCGTCGACGTCCCGGATCTGGAGGGTCGGCGCGAAATCCTTGAGTATTACCTTTCGAAGATGTCCCATGACGACACGATGGACCCGCTGACGCTGGCGGTCGAGACGCAACGCTATACACCGGCGGACCTCAAATATTTGCTCAACGAGGCCTTGCGCCATGCGCTCTTCGACGGGCGCACGATCATGAGCTACAAGGACTTCGCCCACGCCCAGCCCGAGCACGAAATGGGGCTGCGCGAACCCATCAAAAATTTGACGCACAAGACCAAACGTCGGCTTGCGGCGCATGAAGCGGCCCACGCCATCGCCGTGCGGCTGTATCGGCCGGACTGGCGCATCGCGCGCATCACCATCATTCGCCAGGGCAGGGCGCTGGGCCACGTGATGCCGATGCCCGCAACCGAAAGCTACGAGTACATCAGCACCGAGGACTCGCTGCGCAACCGGCTGCGCATCTCGGTGGCGGGCAAGGCCGGCGAGATGGAATACGGTGGCGAACAGGAGCAGACGCTGGGCGTTGGCGGCGACTTCAGCAACGTGCGCTACGTGCTGCGGCGGATGGCCGGTGCCGGCATGTTCGGCCCGCTCGGCATCGCCGATGAGCCGGAGACTGTGCGTGAAGTGCGGCAGATGATGGAAGAGACCTTCATGCAGGCGCTCGACGAAGTGCGCGTGGACCTGCGCCTGCACAAGGAGATGGGCGAGGCCCTGATCGACCTGCTGATTGAGAAGGAAGAGCTCTTCTCGACCGACGTCGAGACTTTCTTCGACGGCTACGGCCTGTACACGCCCAAGCCGCAGATCGGCAGGGGCGAGCAGGACGAGGCCAGGCGTCAGCTCACCCACTGAGGCCGGGGACACAGCATCCCTGATGTACGCTTTAGGCCAGCAGCGCGCGAGGATGCTTAAGCGAAGACTCATCCGCTGGCGGCAGCAACGCCTGACCAGCGGCCACAATACAGACAGGCGCGCAGGGCCGGGCGAAAGGTCACAGCACGTCGTCAGGGCCAGCCAGGCCGGTTTCCCGAGGGGGCTGCCAGAATGACATCCACTCAAATTGAACCACAGCGCAAGCGCTTCCACTGGGAAGAGGAAGAAACCTGGGTCGAGCAGCGGCAACGCCTGCCCTGGCGCATCCGGCGTTTCTTCAAGAGCATCCTGATCCCCGGGGTGCTGCTGGCGCTTGTCGCGGGCGTGCTGCGGGACGCCGAGTTCACGCGCAGCATCATCCCCATCGCGGGCCAGGTGCTGCAGATTGTGCTCTTCATCCTTATCTTTTTGTCGCAATTCATTTTGCTGTTCTGGTTCCTGGCGCGCACGCGCAGCTACACCATCATGCCCGATACAGGCGGCGACGGCATCAGCTTCGATGACTATCGCGGACAGCCGGAGATTCTTGAGCAGGCGAACCAGATCGTGACGTTGTTGCGCGGCGTAAAGGTATTCGAGCAGGCGGGCGGCGAGCCACTCACCGGCCTGTTGCTGGAGGGGCCGCCGGGCACGGGCAAGACCTGGCTGGCGCAGGCCATCAGCACCGAAGCGAAGGTGCCCTTCCTGTACATGGACGCCTCTGGCCTGCAGGCCATGTTCATCGGCGTGGGGCCGATGAAGGTGATGGGCCTGTTCCGCAAGGCGCGCAAGCTGGCGAAGCGCTATGGCGCCGCCGTGATCTTCCTCGACGAGATCGACGCCGTCGGCTCACGCGGGGGCGTGGCCTCGGTGGACGAAGAAGATGGCGGCACGGGCGGGATGTTCGGCGGCGGCGGCGGCAGTTCCGGCGGCATGGGCGTGTTGAGCACGTTGCTCATCGAGATGGACGGCTTCGGCCAGGACCTTGGCCGCCGCGCGCGCTGGCGCGCCCGCTGGTGGAAGATTGTGCGCCGGCGCAAGCCGCCGCCGTCGGAACGACGGGTGCTGGTCATCGGCGCCACCAACCGCATGGGGGCGCTGGATCCGGCGCTCCTGCGGCCCGGCCGCTTCGACAAGAAGGTGCGCGTGGACGTGCCTGACATGGAGGGACGGCGCGAGATCTTCGAGTATTACCTCGACGACTACGCCCACGAAGCGGACATGGAGTCGGCGATCCTCGCATCCGAGACGCCGGGCTATACGCCCGCCGACATCAAGTATTTGCTCAACGAGTCGCTGCGCTACGCTTTCTTCGACGGGCGCACGCTCATCCGCTATCAGGACTTCATGCACGCGAAGCCGGAGCACGAGATGGGGCTGCGCTCGACGCTGAAGCATATGGAGCCGGAGGCCAAACGCCGCCTGGCGACGTACCAGGCCGGCGTGGCGCTGGCCGTGCGCCTGTTCATGCCCTCGCACCGCATCAGCCGCATCACCATTCTGCGGCAGGGCTCGTACTACGGCCACGTCTGGCACTATCCCGCCCAGGAATCCTACCAGGGGTTGCAGATCAAGCCTGAACTGATGCAGCGCGTCAAGGTGGCCGTGGCCGGCAAGGCTGCGGAAATCGAGTATTGCGGCATCGGCATGCAGAGCACGCTGGTCGGCCGCGACCTGAACCGCGCCTACAGTCTGCTGGCGGCCATGGCCAACGCCGGCATGCTCGGCACGATGGGGGCGACCAGCACGCTGGTCTATGACCCCATGAGTGGCATACGCAACAAGTGGACGCGGGAACAGGCGCGCGCTATCGAGGAAGCCTATCAGGAAGTGCTGCGCGATACGCGCATCGCCCTGCGCGAACACGCTGAACTGATGAACGAACTGGTCGATCTGCTGCTGGAGAAGGAGGAACTGCTCACGGAAGAGGTGCGCGCCTTCTTCGACGGCTACGGCCTGCACACGCCCGAGCCCACCATCGTACGCGATGGCGAGGAATATCATATTTTCCCCCGTCTGGAAGCCGGCGTAGGCAGCCCCGAGGCGCAGGTCGCGACCTGAGCTGCGGGCCGCTTGACGCGCGAGCGCGATGGACATTCGCCTCATCGAATTCGTGCGCGCCCTGCGCGCGGCAGGTGTGCGCGTCTCGCTGGCGGAGAGCCAGGATGCCGGCGAGGCGCTCGACGCGGTGGGCGTGGCGGAGCGTGAGCGCTTCCGCGCGGCCCTGCGCGCGACGCTGGTCAAGGAAGCGCGCGACCACGCCACCTTTGACTACTTGTTCCCGCTCTTTTTCGGCAGCGGCCAACCGCCGCTGGCCGACATCCCCGCCGAGCTGACGGAGGAGCAGCGCGATACCCTGCGCGAGGCGCTGGCTGCGCTGGCGGGCGACGCAGAAGCGCTGGCCGCGCTGCTGCGACAGCTGCTGGAGGGCCAACACTTCTCTGAGTCACAATTGCAGCAACTGGGCGAGCAAAGCGGCCTGGCCGAGGGCGAGTCGCTGATGCAACGGCGCTGGTTCGAGCGGCGCATGCGGCGCGCGGCCGGCCTGCGCGAGCTGGAGGAACTCATCCGCGAGCTGATGCAGATGCTCGCGGAGCTGGGCATGAGCGCGGCAGCGCGCGCGCAACTGCTGCAGTTGCTGGAAGCGAACAGCGACGCGCTGGGCGAGCAGCTGGCGCAGCACGTGGGCAGCAGTCTGGCGCGGCAGATGGCCGAACGCGGGCCGGAACCCAGGCGCGAACTGCTGGACGTGCCCTTCACGCAGCTGCGCCACAGCGAAGTCGAGACCTTGCGGGAAGAGCTGCAGCGTTTGGCGGCGCGATTGCGCACGCGGGCCGCGCTGCGTCAGCAACGCGCCAGGGAAGGCAAGCCGGATCCGCGGCGCACGATGCGCGCCAGCCTGCGTTACGGCGGCCTGCCGCTGGAGATTCAGCGGCGCTCGCGGCGCAGAAAGCCGGCGCTGGTGCTGCTCTGTGACCTGAGCACCTCGATGCGGCACTGCGCCAGCTTCCTGCTGATGCTCATCTACCAGCTGCAGGACCAGGTCGCCAAAACCAGCAGCTTCATCTTCATTGACGACTTGGTCGAGATCAGCGACCATTTCGCCAGCCGCGAGCCGCGCGAGGCCCTGCTGCGGGTGATGCGCGAAAACCCGCCCGGCCATTACAACACCGACCTGGGCCGCAGCCTGGAAACGCTGTGCGAGCGGCACAGCGGCTGCGTTGATCCGCGCGCCACGCTCATCATTCTGGGCGACGGGCGCAACAACTTCAACGATCCGCGTCTCGATCTGGCGCAGGAGTTGCAACGCCGCAGCCACCGCCTCTTCTGGTTCAATCCCGAGCCGCGCGCGCAGTGGGGCAGCGAGGACAGCGACATGCCGGACTACGCGCGTTGTGCAGACGGCGTTTATGCGGTGAGCACGCTGCGCGAACTGGCCAGCGCGGTCGACGACATCCTGGCGGCGCGCTAGACAACATCCTGGCGGCGCGCTAGGTGTCGATCAGGGTAGCACCTCAATCGTGATTTCGTAGTCGCTGGCGGCGTCCAGCGCCATCCACCAGGGCCGCACCAGTTCATAATCGCAGTCGCCTGCGCTGAGCAGGCGCAGCTGAAGATAAATGCGGCGCGCGTCGTCGTCGCGCTGCCACTGAAGGACCTGGTGCCGCGCCGTGCAGCCCCGCGTCGCGCTCCACAGGCCCGCGAGCACCCGGCCGCCGGTGAAGTCGAAACCATGGCGCTGCACCGGCTGACGGCAGAGCTGACTGTTGTCGGCGAGGTCGAAGAGATGTTCCAGCTCGGCCGCGCTGCGCAGCACGAAGAGGCGCCCGGCGGCATCCTGGGCAGACGCGAAACAGATGCCGGCCATCACCGCGCTGGCGTCCGGCGCCGGGCCGGTCGCGGTGGGCACCGGGACGTCCTGCAGCTGCATGACATCCAGCGTGCCGGCGACGAGGTTGCAGCCGGCGAACAGGAGCAGCAGGCAAAGCCAGAGAATACATTGCAGGGAAGGGCCTGACGTGGCAGGATAGGGTGACATTCAGTCCGGGTTCTCCGGCAGTTCAGGAGCGTGCATGCGCATACTCGTCATCTCGGACATTCACGCGAATCTTGACGCCTTCGACGCAGTACTGCAAGACGCCAACGGGCAGTGGGACTATGTGTGGTGCCTGGGTGACGTGGTGGGCTACGGGCCGGACCCCAACGAATGCGTGGAGCGGCTGCGCGAGTTGCCGCATCTCTGCCTGGCCGGTAACCATGACTGGGCCGCGCTGGGGCGCCTCGACCTGAACAGCTTCAACCCGGACGCACGGCATGCCGTCAACTGGACGAGCAAGGCCCTGACGCCCGCCATCCGACTGTGGCTGGAGGCCTTGCCGACGACCTTCGTGGTGGGCGAGTACACTCTGGCGCATGGCAGCCCGCGCGAGCCGGTATGGGAATACATCCTTGAGCCGCGGGTGGCGGCGCTGAACTTTTCGCACTTCGAGACGCCTTTCTGTCTCGTGGGCCACACGCACCACCCCGTGATTTACGAACAGCAGGAGGGCCTGGGCCTGGTCGATACGATCATGCCCGGCGCGCGACAACGGCGTCAGCTGAACGGCCTGCGCCAGATCATCAACCCGGGCAGCGTGGGCCAGCCGCGCGACCAAAATCCACAGGCGGCCTACGCGCTGCTGGACGTGCCGGAGGGCATCTGGGAATACCGGCGCGTGGCCTACGATGTGACGGCGGTGCAGGAGCGCATGCGGCGGCACGATTTGCCGGAACGACTGATCAGGCGTCTGGAGCATGGCTGGTAAGGCTGGCGTGGCTACCCGGCCCGGCGCGGCCATGCGCGCCTGGCTGGCCCAGATCTGGCGCCTGAGCGAACGCCTGCGCCATGACGAGACGGCCTGGGTCGGCACCGCCGAACTGGGCGAGGCCATGGAGGCCAGCCCGCCGGTCGTCAACCGCATGGTCACGCGGCTGCGGCGCGACGAACTCCTGCTTCATGAGCCCTACCGGGGCGTGCGCCTGAGCGCGGCGGGCGAGCATGAGGCCCTGCTCGAGTTGCGGCGCCAGCGCATCGCCGAGGTGTTCCTCGAGCGCGTGATGGGCTTCGGCTGGCATGAGGTACACAGCGAGGCCGCCAGCCTGTGCAGCGGTCTGGGCGACCTGCTCACGGAGCGCATGGCCCGGATGAGCGGCCAGCCGCAGCGTTGCCCGCACGGCGAGTTGATCCCCGCCGCGGATGGCAGCCTGGCGCCGGCGCAGGACCAATTGCTCTCGCGGGTCGCGCCGAAGAGTGGCAGACTGCGGCTGACGCGGGTGCTGACGCGCGAGCCTGACCGGCTTGAGTATCTCGCGGCGCTGGGGCTGCGGCCCGACACCGAGCTGGAGGTCATCCACGCTGCGCCTTTCGATGGACCGCTGCAGTTGCGCACCGGCAGGGAATACCGCATCATCGGCCACAGTCTGGCGTCATTAATTTGCGTGGCGCACGTGTCCTGAGCGGCAACCCGCGTGTACAATGGAGAGGGAAGCGGTGCCGGGGCAGGTCATGCGAACAGGTTCATCCAGCAGGTTGCGCGCTGCAGCGCTCGTTCTGGCGCTGGCGCTGCTCTGCGCCATGCCTGTTCTGACGCAGGACGAAGCCACCAGCACGCCCACGGCCGTGCTGATGACGAATTTCCAGTTCGAGTTTCAGGGCTGGAACAACTGCGGCCCGGCCACGCTCACCAACGCGCTGACCTACTTTGGCTACGGCGACGACCAGACGCGCGCGGCCAGCTGGCTCAAGCCCAACCGCGAGGACAAGAACGTCACGCCGCAGGAGATGGTGGCCTTCGTCAACGGCGAAGTGCCCGAGCTGCCAGTGCGCGCGCTCACGCGCAGGGGCGGCGACCTGCAACTGCTGCGCGAGCTCATCGCCGCCGGTCATCCGGTGATCATCGAGCAGGGCTACGACCCGCCGCCGGGCGATCTGGGCTGGATGGGTCACTATCTGCTGCTGATCGGCTATGACGACCAGGCGGCCGAATTCACCGCCCACGACAGCTACAGCGGGCCGCAGAAAAGCTACAGCTACGATCACGTCAATGAATACTGGCAGCACTTCAACCACAGCTACATCGTGCTCTACGAGAGCGGCTACGAGCAGGAGTTGCTGGACATGCTGGGCGAGGACGCCGACCCGCAGCAGAACGTGCTGACCACGCTGGAGGAACAGCGTCTGGCGGTGACGCAGGAGCCCGAGAATCCCTTTTTGTGGTTCAACATCGGCAGCAACTACGCGGCGCTGGCGCCGGTCTACGGGCGGGAGGCCTGGGAATACGCGACCTGGGCCTTCGACGAGGCGCGCCGTTATGGCCTGCCCTTCCGCATGTTGTGGTACCAGTTCGGGCCGCTGGCGGCCTACAACGCGGTGGGGCGATACCAGGACACGCTGACGCTGGCCAACGTCAATTTGAACGATGGCGGCGGCCATTTCGTCGAGGAGATCTGGTATCACGTCGGGCAGGCGCGCGAGGGCATGGGCCAGACGCAGTATGCGCGCGAGAACTACCGCCGGGCGCTGAAAGTTAACAGCAACTTCACGGCTGCGCGCGAGGCGCTGGACGCGCTGCAGGCCGGCTGAGGCGACCCGCGACAGGGGCGCGCGCTTGCGCTACACTGCGGCCTGGGCGGCGGCAGCGGGAGACTCACAGGTGCAGAAGATTAAGCCTGAAGGCGCGCTCGCGCTGGCCGGCATTGGCCAGCGCTTCCTCGCCCTCATCCTCGACACGCTCATCCTCGCCGTGCTGCGCTTCGCCATAATGTTTTCGCTGGCGCCGCAGACCCTGGCGCAGGAGCTGGTGCTGGCGCTGGTGCTCGATATTGCCACGACGGTGCCCTATTACTGGTACTTCTGGACGCGCAGGGGCGGCCAGACGCCGGGCAAGAGCATGCTGCGCATCCGCGTCATCAGCGAGAGCGGGACAGTGCTGAACGACCGCGAGGCGTTGCTGCGCGTGCTGGGCTACTACCTCGGCCAGCTTTCGATGGGGCTGGGCTACGTCTGGGCGGCATTCGACCGGCAGCAGCAGGGCTGGCACGACAAGCTGGCCCACAGCCTGGTCGTCACCACCGACGAGCCGGCGCGCTTCTTCCCGCAATAGTCGCTGGCGGCTGAACCGTCAGGGACAAGAGAGCGTAACTTAACAATGAGATTCGGAATTCGTAACCTGGCCGTCACATGGGCAGGCTTTGCGTAAGTAATCTTCGTTATGGGGCAACAAAAAAGGGAAGGGTGTGATTGTGAAAATTAAGATGGACGAAGTAGTACTGGCCGGGACTGGCCGGCGCTTTTGGGCGGTCTGTATCGATGCCTTGCTGCTGGGGATCCTGTTCGGTCTGATTGTGGCCGTTACAGGTAACAATCCTGAAAGTTCCGGGGCTCAGTCGGTCCAGGTGCTGCTGAGCGCGGGCTACATCTGGTATTGCCTGGCGCGCAGAAATGGTCAGACCATTGGCAAGCGGGCATTAAACGTCCGCGTCGTCAAGCTGGACGGAACGCAGCTGAGCGACAGTGATGCGCTGGTGCGGGTGCTGGTGTCCTGGGTTAGCGGCGCGGTCGTGCTGCTCGGCTACTTGTGGGCCTTTGTTGACGGGAAGAACCAGACCTGGCACGACAAGGCCGCCGGCACGCTCGTCATCGATGTCACGGACCAGTAACGCAGCCACAGCCGGATGAGCGTTTCGCTGTGGCAGGCGGATGGTGAGCAGCCCCGGCGTGAGGTCGACTTCCTCGTGGTGGGCGCGGGGCTGGTGGGCTGCGCAGCCGCGCTCTTCGCCGCCAGCGCCGGACGGCACGTAACGATCACTGACGCGCGCGACCTGGGGCTGGGCGCCAGCAGCCGCAACGCCGGCTTCATGATCACCGGCCTGGACAGCTACTATCACCGCGCCATCGAACGCTACGGGCGCGCGGTCGTGCGCGAAATGTGGGGCCTGTCCGAGACCACGCATCGCCATCTGCATCAGGTCATCGACGCTGCTGACGGGACGGTGAAGCGGCAGCGCTGCGGCTCGCTGCTGCTGGCCGAGAGCGCGGAGGAGGCGCGTGAGCTGGAGCAGGCGGCGCGGGCGATGGACGCTGACGGCATCGACGTGCAGTTTCACGCGCGCGACCCGCTGCGCCGCGGCTATCACGCGGCCATCGAGCAGGCGCGCGACGCGGCCGTGCAGCCTTATGAACTGGTGCAGGCGCTGTTTCAGCAGAGCGGCGCGGAGCTGATTCCCAACAACGAGGTCTGGCGCATCGAGCCCGGCGACGCGGAGCGCGTGCGCGTCCACAGTCGACGCTACCGCTTCGAGGCGCGGCAGGTGCTGGTGTGCACCAACGCCTGGTCGGCTCAGTTGCTGCCGCAGCTGGCGCGCCACATCGTGCCGGTGCGCGCCCAGATTCTGGTGACGGCGCCGCTGGCGCAGAGTCCGCTGCTCAACACCTGCGGCTACAGCGACTACGGCTATATGTACTATCGCGACACTTTTGACGGGCGTTTGCTGCTGGGCGGCGGCCGCAAGCAGAATCGCTGGCTGGAGCACAACCGCCTCGACGAGCGCGTCAGCGAGCCGGTGCAACGCGTACTGGAGGCCTATCTGCGGGCGCGCTTCCCGGAGGTTGAGGCGCCCGTCGAGCGGCGCTGGGCGGGCATCATGGGCTTAAGCACGGACGGGCTGCCGCTGGTGGGGCGCTTGCCGGGCATGCCGCGCGCGGGCTACGCCGTCGGCTTCAACGGCCACGGCCTGGCGCTGGGCGCGGGCACGGCCGAGCGCGCCGTTGACCTGCTGTTACACGACCGTCACCCCGGCGCCGTCAGTGCGGAGCGCTTGCTGTAGCGGCTATTCGCCGTGAATCACCGCGCGGAAGGCGCGCAGGGCGCCGCCGATGTCGTCGTGGCCCCAGATGTTGCGCCCGATGACCGCGCCGCGCACGCCGGCTTGCAGCAGGTTGCGCATCATCTGCAGCGCATCATCGAGCGTGGCGGTCTGCGGGCCGCCGGCTGCTACCAGCGGCACCGGGCAGCGCTCCACGATCTGCGTATGGGCGGCCAGATCCCCGCTCCAGGGCGTCTTGATGACGTCCGCGCCGACCTCGGCCGCGCAGCGCACGCCCCAGGCGATATCCTCCGGCGTATAGACGATCTCGTTGTTCGCTCCACGCGGGTAGACGTGACAGATGACCGGCAGTTCGTGGCGGGCGCCCTCGCGCACCGTGTCGGACAGGATGCGCAGGAACTGCACCTCGCTGTCACCGCGTACGAAAACAACGACGGCGATGGCGTCCGCGCCGAGGCGCAGTGCCTCCTCAACGCTGACGAACTGCTCTATGGCCGAGTCGTCAGTGCGCACGAAGCTGGACTGCAGGATAAGTGGCACTTTGCCCGCGTAGGGGCCCCAGAGGGCGGCGGCCGTGCCCTTGTGCATGGTGACGGCGTCCGGCGGGCCGGCCATGACAGCTTCCAGCGTGGTACGCAGGTTCAGCAGACCGGCGGGGATACCGGCCTGGTAGCCAATGAAATGGTCGATGGCCACCGAGCAGAGATTGCCGGAGGGATTGGCGAAGATGCGGCTCAATCGAATTTGCTTGCCCAGACCCATGTCTGCCTGCTCCTTGTGTGCGTGAGAAAAAGTCGCGTCTCAGCTGGCGCGCGCAATGAAATCGAGAATGTCAGCGAGGGAGGGCACGCCGGTCAGCCCGGGCTGCGTGGCCTTCAGCGCGGCGGCCGCCGAAGCGATGTGCGCGCATTCGCGCACAGGCTGGCCCTGGGCCAGCGCCAGGGCCCAGGCGCCGTGGAAGGCATCGCCGCAGCCGTTGGTATCCACCACCTCCACCTGGAAGGATGGCTGGTGATGCAAACCGTCTGCGTCCAGCCACCAGCAACCCTGCTCGCCCGCGGTGGCTGCGACCACCGCCCGCTGCGGCGTCCACAGGCGCGGCAGGGCTTCCTGCGCTGTGTCGCTGCCGGTCCAGCTGCAGGCGAATTGCTGCGAGAGGATGAGATGATCGACGAGCGCCAGCAACTCCTCAAACAGTGGCCCCTCGCCGTGCTCAAAGTCGGCCACGACGGGGATTCCGGCGTTGTGCGCGATGCGGGCGGCGCGGAGTTGCCCGGCCAGGCCCCAGGTATCAACGAAGAGCACGCGGGCGGACTCGATGAGCGCCGGCGGTGGGTGGCTGTCGTGCGCGCCGGGTTTACCGCTGCGGTAGTGGAAGATGGTGCGCGTGTGGTCCTGTTCGCCGATGACGACGACGGCGTGGACGGGGCCAGTATCGTCCACGCTCAGCACGTTGGTGACGTCCACGCCGGCGCGGTCCAGTTCGTCGATGACGAAGGTAGAGAGTTCGTCGCGGCCCAGCGTGCCGGCGTAGGCGCAACTGCCGCCCATCCTTGCCCCGGTCAACAGGGCCGCCGCGGTCAGGCCGCCAACGCGGCGCTGGCGTTGCCTGACGGGAATCTTGGTATCCGCCGCGGGGAAGCGCTCGACGTAGATGGCGTCATCGACCGCCGCGCAGCCCATTCCCAGCACATCCCAACGCTTGCTCATCTTGCTACCGGCATCACATCTGCACGTCGAGGATGAAGCGCGCCGCCGGGCTGAGCCGCTGCCAGGTGGTCTCGCGCAGATAGCGCTGCTGGTCCAGCTGTTGCTCCTGGTCGCGACGACAGAAGTAGGAATGCAGGGCGCGGCGGCGTTTGCCGGAACCGTTGAAGGTGCCGCCGTGCCAGGTGTGCGAGTTGAAGATGACGACTGTGCCCGCCGGCGCTTCCAGCAACTGTTGCTGCGGATGCGGCGCCTGCGGATCTTCCAGCGCGTCCTGCGGCAGCATACCGCTGCGCTGCGAGCCGGGCACGACGCGCGTCGCGCCGTTGGCCGCGCTGAAGTCATCCAGCAGCCAGATTGAGTTGCAGACGAAATATTCCCCCGGCGTAGCCGCCTCGGTCCAGTCCACGTGCAGCGGCTGCAGGCCGCTACCAGGCAGGGCGGCGCGGAAGTTTAGCGAGGAGAGGCGGAAGTCCGCGCCCAGGACGTGCCAGATGGCGGCCAGCACGCGCGGATGGGTGAAGCAGACGTCGTAGCGCGGATCCTTGTTGATGAGGTCGGAGAGGCGGTCGGCGCCCGTCTCCTGATGCACTTCCAGGCCGGCGCCCTCGCCCTCGGCGGCGACCAGTTCGTCGGCGCGCGCGCCGAGCTGATACACCTGCTCCGGCGTCAGGATGTTGGGCAGCGGCAGATAGCCGTCGCGCGTCAACTGCGTCTTCTCGGCGGCGCTCAGGGTATCCGGGCGGACGCCGCAGGCATCCAGCACGGTCTGCATGTCCATCGCCATTCTCCCGTTGTCAGCGTTTCAGTCGCGGAGTATAGCACCCTTGTCGCTGCCCTGATATCCGCTAGACTGGGCGCAATGGCCCTCACACTCCTCAGCCTGCTCTACCTCCTGTGCGCGCTGCTGCTGACGCTTTATGCAGCGGGCACGGCGGTGCTGTTGCTGGTCTACTGGCGCACGCGCCACGAAACCCTGACGCCGCCGCCGGTTACGGAGTGGCCGCGGGTGGCGGTACAGCTGCCCGTCTACAACGAGCGCCACGTCATTGAACGCCTGCTGGCCGCGGTCGCCGCGCTGGATTATCCGCGCGAGTTGCTGACGGTGCAGGTGCTGGACGACTCGATCGACGACACCAGTGACCTCATCCGGCGGGCGCTGCCCGCGTTGCGGGAGCAGGGCCTCGACATCCAACACCTGCGGCGCGCAGAGCGCAGCGGTTTCAAGGCGGGCGCGCTGGCCGAGGGCCTGGCGCTGCTGGATTGCGAACTGGTGGCCGTGCTGGACGCCGACTTCGTGCCGGCGCCTGATTTCCTGCGGCGGACGGTGCCGCACCTCGCAGCGGACGAGCGCATCGGCATGGTGCAGACGCGCTGGGGGCATCTCAACTGGCCTGACAACGCGCTCACGCGCGGCCAGGCGCTGGCGCTGGACGGCCACTTCATCGTCGAACAGACGGCGCGCAACCGGGCCGGCTGGTTCATGAACTTCAGCGGGTCGGGCGGCGTGTGGCGCCGGGCCTGCATCCGCGAGGCCGGCGGCTGGAGCGCGCTGACGCTGACCGAGGACCTTGACCTCAGTTACCGTGCGCAGCTGGCGGGCTGGCGTTTCCTGTATCTGCCGGACGTGGTGGTGCCGGCGGAGGTGCCGCCGCAGATCGCTGCCTGGAAGCAGCAGCAGGCGCGCTGGGCGCGCGGCAGCACGCGCACCCTGCTGGGGCTGTTGTGGCCGCTGTGGCGCGCGCCGTTGCGACCCGGCCAGCGCATCATGGCCACGCTGCATCTGTGCCAGTACTTGCCGCAACCATTGATGCTGCTAATGCTGCTGTTGACGCCGCTGCTGCTGCTGGGCGGGCGTTTCAGCGCGCTGCCGCCGGGGCCGCTGGGTCTGCTGGCACTGGTGCCGGCCCTGCTCTACGTGCTCGGACAGTACGCGCTCTACCCGGACTGGCGGCGCCGGCTGCGCGCCTTTCCGATGCTGGTGCTGCTGGGCACGGGCATGACTTTTAACGCGACGCTGGCGGTGCTGGCGGGGCTCGTGCCGGGCGCGGCCGAGTTTAAGCGCACGCCCAAGTTCGCGCAGTCCTGGGCGGCCAGCCGCTATGCGCTGCGCTTCGACCGCACGCTGGTGGGCGAGCTGCTGCTGGCCTGCTACGCACTGGTGGCGACGGGCATCGCGCTGGCGCAATATCCGGCGCTGGTTCCCTGGCTGGCGCTCTACAGCGTCGCCTTCGCGCTGGTGGCCGGGCTTGGCCTGCGCGACCAGTGGCTGCTGCGTCCGGGCGCATGACGCGACTGGCGCTGCTGGCCGACATCCACGGCAACCTGCCCGCGCTGGAGGCAGTCATCGCGGACATGGCGGGCGAGCAGTTCGACCAGGTCATCGTCGCCGGCGACCTGATCAACATCGGCCCCTTTTCCCGCCAGGTGCTGGAGACGGTCTTCGAGCGCGGCTGGCCCGCCATCCGCGGCAATCACGAAATCTACCTGCTGGAGCACGGCACTGTGCAGCAACCGGTCGCGCGCCGCAACTGGGCAGCGCTCACGCTGTTGCAGGAGCAACTGGCAGGAGACTGGCTGCAACGAATCGCCGTCATGCCCGACGAACTGACACTGCGCTTCGCCGATGCGCCGCCGCTGCGCGTGCTGCATGGCGCGTCTGGCGACCCCTTCAACGCAGTGACGCGCCTCACGGATTAGGCCGGGGCGCCGATGGACGGCCTGCGCGCTGCCAGCTACGCAATTCTGGAGGGGGACGCGTCGGGCTGGCGCGTCGAGCATCGGCGCGTGCCGGTAGAGTTTGCGCCAATCTTCGCTGAGTTTGAGCGACAGGATTTCGTAGGCCGCTGCGGCGTGACCGGCCTGCTGCTCGTCGAGCAGTTTCGCCAGGCGCGCCCGTTGATACCGGCCTTCCGCCGATGGCAGCGCGAGCACTACCCGGAAGCGGCGTGGAGCATGAAGCAGGCCGAAGCATTCCTCGCCAGCGGCCAGCTGTGGCACTACCTCAAGCCAGGCTATCGCTTCAACCGCCATTTGCTGGACGCTGCCCCGATTGACCCTCCAGTAGCGGACTGCTAGACTGAATCGCGGGGTTGTGATGGAATGGCAGACATGGGTGACTTAAAATCTCCTGCCTTAACCGGCGTGCGGGTTCGAATCCCGCCAACCCCAAGCGAAAGCCGGTGCCTCCGGCAATGCCCGGGCGCTGCCGCAATGACTGGTTAAACAAGAAAAAAGGTCCTCGACTGTGCGCCTTGGCATTATCGGTCTGCCCAACAGCGGCAAGACCACCATCTTCAACGCCCTGACCGGCCAGAACATCGAGACGGCCGCCGCTGCCGGTCGCTTCGAAGTGCACACGGCCGTCGTGCGCGTGCCGGACGAGCGCCTGACGCGGCTCAGCGCGTGTTACCAGCCGCGCAAGACCACCTACATCCAGGTGACCTACAGCGACATCGCCGGCCTCGACAAGGGGGTGGGCGAAGGCGGCATCCAGGGACGCTTTCGCCAGGAACTGGAGCAGGTGGACGGCTTCGTGCAGGTGCTGCGCAACTTCGTTGATGACAAGGTGCCGCACCCTTACGACACAATCGATCCCGTGCGCGACATTGAGCTGCTGGAAGGCGAGTTGCTGCTCAACGACCTGGTGGCGCTGGAGACGCGGCTGGAGCGCATCGAAAACGAGATACGCAACAAGGGGCGGCGCGTGCTCAAGGCGGTGCGCGACGAGGGCGAGCTGCTGGCCGGCATGCAGCAGGAGCTGGAAGCCGGGCGGCCGCTGCGCGCCTGCGCGCTGACGCCCGCGCAGCACAAGGTCCTGCGCGGCTACGGCTTCCTGACGCTGAAGCCGACGCTGATCGTGCTCAACCAGGACGAGGCCGGGCAGGACGTGGCGCTGCCGGCAAGCGGGGCGGGGACGCTGGTCACCGGGCTGCAGGGACTCATCGAGGCCGAGATTGCGCGCCTCGAGCCGGAAGACGCCGCGCTCTTCATGGAGGAATTCGGCATCCGCGAACGGGGCGCCGACAAGGTCATTCGCCTCTCCTTCCAGCTGCTCGACCTGCGCTCTTTCTTCACCATCAACGGGGATGAAGTGCGGGCGTGGAGCATTCCGGCCGGCGCCTGCGCGCCGGAGGCCGCCGGCACGGTGCACTCCGACATGCAGAAAGGCTTCATCCGCGCCGAAGTGATGCGCTGTGCCGATCTGCTGGCGGTGGAGGGGCGCGAAGCAGCGCTGCGCAGCGCCGGCAAGCTGCGCCTGGAAGGGCGCGACTACGAAGTGCAGGACGGCGACGTCATAAACATCCGCTTCAATGTTTGAGTTGCGCCTGGCCGGAGCGACATGCCGCGCTTGCTGGTAGCCTCCGGCATCGTCCAGCCTGAGGCGGGCGGCCCGGCCACCTGGCTGCAGGAAATCTTGCCGGCGCTGCAACAGCACGGCTGGGAGCTGGAGGTCATCAGCTACAGCGACGCGGCCGCGTCGGAAGAAGCCTGGCCGCTGCAGCGCATACCGCGGCGCATTTTGCCGCTGCGCGTAGCCCATTATGCGTCCGCCGCGTGGCCGCGGCTGCGCCGCGCGGACCTGGTGCTGATCACCACGCCAGGGTTGCCGCTGCCCGGCGGCAAGGCGCCGCGCGTCTACAAAATCGTCGGCGACCAGGCCTGGGAGCGCAGCATTCGCCGCGGCTGGATCCCGCCTGACGAGGACATCGATCGCTTTCAGCAGCGCCGCTATGGCGGCAAGGTCGAGATGCAGAAGGCCGCGCGGACGCAGGAGCTGCGTCGCGCCCACCGTGTCATCGTGCCCTGTGACTGGCTGCGGCGCATGGTGCTCGGCTGGGGCGTGGCGCCGGCCCTGGTTCAGGTCATCCCCAACGCGTTGCCGCCGCTGGAGAATCCTGCGGCAACGAGCCAGGCTGCCGCGCGCGAACAGCTGGGCCTGGACGAGCGGCCGTTGCTGTTGACCGCCGCGCGCCTGAATCCTTGGAAGGGCGTCGACCGGCTGCTGCGGGCGCTGACGCAGGCGCCGCAATTCCAGCTGATAGTGGCCGGCGACGGCCCGCAACTGGCAGCGCTGCAGCGTCAGGCTGTTCAGTTGCAACTGGAACCGCGCGTGCGCTTCATGGGGCAGATCCCGCGCGCGCAACTGGCGCTGTATATGCAGGCGGCAGACTGGTTCGTGCTGTATTCTGGCTACGAGGGGCTTTCACATTCGCTGCTGGAGAGTCTGCGCGCCGGCACGCCGGTCATCGCCAGCGACAAGTGCGGCAATCCTGAAGTGGTCCGGCACGAGCACAACGGCCTGCTGGTGCCCTGGCCGGACGATGAGGCGTTGGCCGCCGCGCTGCAACAGGCGCTGCAGCCGGGGCTGCGCAAGGCGCTGGCGCGCAACACGCAGGACGGCCTCGAACGCTTCAGCTTCGCGCGCATGGTCGCGCAGACGGACGCCCTGCTGCGCGATTGCTGCGAGTAAGGCTTACTGCAGGGTCAGCAACTGCCCGTCAATGACGCGCCGCGCCAGGGCGATGAAGTCCGCCACGGGCATGGCGCCCAGGTTCTCGTCATCACGCAGACGCACGCTGACCGTGCCTTCCTCGAGGTCGCGGTCGCCCAACACCAGCATGTAGGGGATTTGTTGCTCGCGCGCACGGCGGATCTTGTTGCCCATGCGGCTGCGGCTCTCGTCGACGTGGGCGCGAATGCCGGCCGCGCGCAGTTGTGCGGCGAGCGTCTGGGCGGGCGCGTTGTGGCGGTCGGCGATGGGGATGAAGACGGCCTGCTGCGGCGCCAGCCAGACGGGAAAGGCGCCGGCGAAGTGCTCGATGAGGATGCCGATGAAGCGCTCCATGCTGCCGAAGGGCGCGCGGTGGATCATGACCGGGCGCTGGCGCGTGTCGTCGCTGGCGATGTACTCAAGGCCGAAGCGCTCGGGCAGGTTGTAGTCCACCTGCACGGTGCCCAGCTGCCATTCGCGGCGTAGCCCGTCGCGGAAGATGAAGTCCAGCTTGGGACCGTAGAAGGCGGCCTCGCCTTCCTCGACGCGGTGCTGCAGGCCCAACTCGCGGCAGGCCAGCAGGATGGCTTCGGTGGCCTTCTGCCAGAGCTCGGCGCTGCCGGTGTACTTGTCGCTCTGCGGGTCGCGCAGGCCGACACGGACCCGAAAGTCGTTCATGCCGAGGGTGCCGAAGACCTGCTGAATCAGACGCACCACCGCCTGAAACTCCGCCACCAGTTGATCCGGCCGCACGAAGAGGTGCGCGTCATCGACCGTGAAGCCGCGCACGCGCGTCAGGCCGTGCAGTTCGCCGGACTGTTCGTAGCGGTAGACCGTGCCGAATTCGGCCAGGCGCAGGGGCAGGTCGCGCCAGGAGCGCAGCTCGCTCTGATAGATGGCACAGTGGTGCGGGCAGTTCATCGGCCGCAGCAGGAACTGCTCATCGTCGATTTCGAGGGGCTTGTACTGGCTGTCGGCGTAATAGGGGTAGTGGCCGGAGGTGCGATAGAGCTCGAGCCTGCCGATGTGCGGCGTCATGACCGGCTCGTAGCCGTTGTCCACCTGCACGTCGCGCAGCCAGCGCTCGAGCTTGTCGCGCAGCACGGTGCCTTTGGGCTTCCACAGCGGCAGGCCCTTGCCCACCAGCGGGCTGATGGTGAAGAGGCCCAGTTTTTCGCCCAGCACGCGGTGGTCACGACGGCGCGCTTCCTCAAGGCGCTGCAGATAGTCCTGCAACTCTTCGGCATTGTGCCAGGCGGTGCCGTAGATGCGCGTCAACTGCGGCCGCTGCTCGTCGCCGCGCCAGTAGGCGCCGGCGGGCGGGCGGAATGCAATGCGCAGGGCCTTCGGGTCGATCTCGCTGCTGCGCGCGACGTGCGGGCCGCGGCAGAGGTCGGTGAAGCGATTCTGCGTGTAGATGGTGAGCGATTCGGCCGGCGCGGCGATGTGCTCGCCGTTCTCGTCGACGCGGCCGTCGACGAGGTCGTCGATCAGCTCCAGCTTGTAGGGCTGGTCATGGAAGAGTTCGCGCGCTTCCTGCGCGCTGACCTCACGGCAGGCGAAGGGGTGGTTGCCGCCGATGATCTTTTTCATGCGCCGCTCGACCCACTTCAGGTCTTCATCGGTGACGGGGCGTGGCAGGTCAAAGTCGTAGTAGAAGCCGTCCTCAATGGGTGGGCCGATGGCGATTTTCGCCAGCGGAAAGCGCTCCAGCATGGCCTCGGCCATGATATGGGCCGTCGAATGGCGGATGCGATACAGTTGGTCAACGTCGCTGGACATGGCATTCCTTACAATCGCGCGGCCCTGCGGCGCGCGGCGCAGGGGCAGGACGGCACGGCGGAGGCGGGCGAGGTTCAGGTGACGCCGGTCACGCTCAGCACATCGTGGATCACGGTGGTTACCATCTCGTGGGTGACGCAGCGCGTTCGGACGCCGCCGAGGCTGACCGCCTCGTCGCCACTCACGCGAGTGAAGCAACTCTCGAAGGTTTCGAGGTCGATCATGCAGTCGATGACATCCAGCAGGGTGTCGCACTCCAGGTCATCGACGACGACGTGCGGGGTGTCGAGGGCGACGTAGCGCACGGGGTGGCAGTGGGGGTGATCGCAGCTGCCATGGTAGCCCAGTTCCAGCTGTCGTCGCAGCCAGGTCATGGTCACGAAGACGGCGGTGTAATGGCTGCCATCCTCCATGCGGACGATGACGTCGCAAACGTCGTCTTCGGCCGGTTCCGACTTTTCGACCCAGACATGGTTGGTGATCATAGTGATTTCATCTTGGCCTGCTCCCCCCGGCGCATGTCAGCGTCCCGATCTGGCCGCTGCCCAAAGCATAGAACAGGGGCGGAGCGCTTGTCAAGCAGGGTGCGGCATCAGAACCTGCATGGCAGGATGCGGGCGGGACGGGTATACTGTGGCTGGTTGAACAGAAGAGGATACTCCCGCATGAGCCTGGGACCGACTGAACTCGTCATTATTCTCGTGATCGTGCTGCTGCTCTTCGGCGTAGGGCGCGTATCGCGCATCGGCGGCGAGCTGGGCAGCGCGGTTGCCAACTTCCGCAAGGGCCTCGATCAGGGGGGCAAGGAAGCCGCCGCCAGCGGTGAAGCCGTCGCCAAGGGAGAAGCCGCCGAGGCAAAGCCGGCAGAAGAAGCCTGAGCCGCTGAAGCCGGCTTCGCTGCGGCCCGTCAGGAATCCGGCGTGAGCAGCGCCTTGCGTGGCACGCCCGACGGCGCCATGAGGTTGTAGCGCAGAATATCGCGATTCAGACGCGTCACTTCTTCCGCGTCCTGTCGCTCATTGCGACGCAGCAGACACGCGCGTTTTTCTTCCACAACCTGCCCCAGGGTCACCCATTCCGGCGCCAGATCATGAGCGCGCAGCAGGCTGTGCGCCAGGCGCAGTTCTGGCGGCGTGTGCGCGTCATCAAGGGGTGGCAGGGGCTCGCCCTGACCGGGCAGGTCGTCGAATGCACCGGCCGCCTGCGCGCGGCGCAGACGCTGCTCTACAAGGGATTCCCAGGCCTGCGTCATCGCTACTGTCCCGGCGCGTCAGCTCCCGGCTGAACTGTCCGCCAGCGAGAAGGTGACCTGCAGCTCGCCATCGGCATTGCGCAGCATGGCGACGCCGCTGGTGGCCTGCCACAGGGCCGCGTCCATGCCCTGGTAGAGCGCATTGGGCGTGTTATTGCCGCTGCGCGTGAAGACCATCACCTGGCCGCCGGCGAAGAGTCGCTGTTGCGGGAAGGTGAAGACGTTGCCGGCGCCATCTTCCAGCGTCCAGCCCTGCAGGTCAACGCCGTCGCTGAGGTTGCGGATTTCGACGCCCTCGGCAGTGATGTCACCGGCGCCGACGATGCGCGAGATTTCGAGTTGCACGGCCACCGCCGTGGGCGGCAGCGTGATGGTCAGCCGGGGCGCGGGGCTGGCCAGATCATCCACGGTCCACTCGCCGCTGAGGAAGCCCTGCACCTGTTCCGGCGTCATGGGGCAATTGTTCACGGGAACGACCAGCTTGTCGCCGACGCGCAGGAAGCGCGCGGTGTCCTCGGTCAGGCTGTTGATTTCCAGCATGGCAATGGGGTCTGCGCCATAAATCCCCGCCAGCGCGTAGGGGGTATCGCCGGAGCGCAACTCGTGCAGGATGCAGCCGGCGGGCAGGCCTTCGGTGAAGGCCTCGACCGGATAGGGCACGACGATCAGCTCTTCGGTGCCTTCGGCGTTGATGGCCGAAGCGGCGGCGGGTGTGCCGGCGAGCCCAGGCAGGGCGGTGGCGCCGGCCTGGCCGCCACTCTGCGGCGGCGTCGCGGTGACCACGACCACAAAGGAGGCATCGGGGTCGATTGTGGCGGTGATAAGCACGGGCACGGTGATGATCTCCGGCGCCAGTTGTTGCAGGCTGTTGCCGTTGGCGGCGGGGCCAAATGGCAGGGAGGGCGCCAACAGCACACCCAGTGCGAATCCAACCAGCAGGAGAGACAGCACGCTAATGGTTACAGATACCGCAAACCGACTCATAGCCTGCCTCATACATTGCGCGGGCTTCAGGATGTCAGTGTAGCACAGCAGCAGGCAAGGGGCAAAATACCCCATGGCTCTTGAGACGGCTGTTGCGCCCGTTATACTGGGCGGCACGGGAGGGCTGCATGCGCTACATTATTGACGGGCACAACCTCATCGGCGCGCTGCCGGATCTCTCACTGGATGATCCTGATGACGAAGCGAAGCTGGTGCAGCGGCTGCGGAGCTTTGCCGCGCGCACGGGGCGCAACTGCACCGTCATCTTCGATCACGGCCTGCCGGGCGGCAAGTCCGCGCTTTCCAACCGCGCGGTGCAGGTCGTTTTCGCCTCAATGCGCTCCAGCGCCGACCGGGTGCTGCGCGAGCGCATGAAGAAACTGCCGCAGCCACGTGGCTGGACGGTGGTCAGCTCCGATGAAGAAGTGCTGGGCTTTGCGCGCCGGCGGCAGATGCAGACGCTGCGCAGTGCGCAGTTCGTGGCATTGCTGGAGCGGCCGCAGACAGTGGCGCCGGACCCCGGCGAAGACCCCGACGCGCAGAGCTCGCCGGAGGAAGTGGAAGCGTGGCTGGCGGCCTTCGCCGCCGGACGTAACGGCGACTGAAACAGCGACCAGCGCGTTGTGGGACCACCTGGATTCGAACCAGGAACCGATCAGTTATGAGCCGACAGCTCTGCCATTGAGCTATGGTCCCCTGCCGAGGCGGGCAGAAGCGGGTAACGGGACTCGAACCCGTGCCAGAACCTTGGAAGGGTCATGTGCTACCATTACACCATACCCGCCTGTCGGGGTGATCGGATTCGAACCGATGACCTCGCGCACCCAAAGCGCGCGCGCTGGCCGGACTGCGCTACACCCCGCAGTAGTTTCCATGCTACCACTGGCAGCCAACACCGTCCAGCGACTCAGCCCGCAGCCATCAGTTCCTCGTCAATGATGAGCGCGAATTCGCTGAAGTCGCGCGCGCCCAGCAGCGGCCGCCCGTTGATGAAGAAGGCCGGCGTGCCGCGGATGCCGAGGGTCTGGGCATCGCGGAAGTCGGCGGCGATGCTCTCGATTGGCTGCTGCTGCGTCATGCAGTCGTTGAAGGCCACCGGGTCGAGATCAAGGGCAACAGCGTAATTAAGGAAGATACCCACTTCGCCGAGCGACCTCTGGTTTTCAAAGAGCAGATCATGGAAGGGCCAGAAGCTGTCCTGGGCGCCGGCGCAGCGGGCGGCAATGGCCGCCGTGGTCGAGAGCTCGCCGAGGATGGGGAAGTCGCGATAGACGAAGCGCACCTGATCGCCGTAGGCCGTGCGGATTTGCGGCAGGGTTTCGCTGTGGAAGCGCGCGCAGTAGCCGCAGTTGAAGTCGCCAAACTCGACGATCTCGACGGTCGCGTCTGCTGTGCCGAGGACCGCGCTCTCACCCGCGCTCACCGTGAAGCGGCTGCTGCTGTCGTTCAGGTCGAGCGGGCGCGAGGACAGGATCATCTCGTTCAGCCGCAGCTCCTGCTCCGCGAAGGCCTCACTCAGGGTTGCGCCGAGCCAGGCGCGGGTGCTTTCCTGCTCTGCCGCGCTGATCCAGCGGCCGATGAAGACGCCCAGCAGCAGAAAGAGGGCCGCGATGACCAGGACGCCGGCGCCTGGGCGGCGTGGCGCAGGCGGGGCTGGCGTTGCTTCGACTTCTGGAGGTGCCACGCCGGGGTCGTCGCTCACAGTCGGCCTTTCTGCACTTGCTGCGTATGGAAGGTTCAGGGGCGCCGCAGGTGCGGGCCCGCCGCGAACAGTATACCATTGATGCACGGCACCGTTGGCGACAGCAGCAGGGAGGGCACTTGCCCGCAGCGTGTGAAGGACTGATCATCAGGGCTCGCAGCGGCTTCTTCGACGTGGAGACTGACGATGGCGGATTAATCCGCTGCCGGTTGCGCGGTCGTTTGCTGGAGGAAGCCAGCGCCACGGACGTGGCGGCCATCGGCGACCGCGTACGCATCGAGCCGGTCGACGAGGCAGAGGGCGTCATCCTGGCAGTCGCTGAACGTCGCAGTACGCTGGCGCGCGCCGCGCGTACGGAAGGCAAGCGCGGCGCCGGCGAAGCCACGCGCGAGCAGGTCATCGTGGCCAATGCCGACCAGGCGCTCTTCGTGTTCGCCGCCGCCAGCCCTGAGCCGAGCCTGCGGCTGCTGGATCGCTTCCTCGTGGCGGGTGAGAGCGCCGGCATCGAGACCATCTGCATCGTCGTGAACAAGCTGGACCTGGTGACGCCGGAACAGGTGCGGGAGCGCTTTCAGGAATATGAGCGCATGGGCTATCCCGTGCTGGCCACCAGCGCGCTCAGCGGCGCTGGCGTCGAGGCCCTGCGCAAAACGCTTGAGGGGCGGCTCTCGGTGTTCACCGGGCCTTCGGGCGTCGGCAAGACCAGCCTGCTCAACGTCATCCAGCCCGGCCTGGGGCGCATGGTCAAGGCGGTCAGCCAGCGCCGCGAGGAGGGCATCCACACCACGCGCGACAGCGAACTGGTGCGCCTGGGCCCAGGCACCTGGCTCGCCGACACGCCGGGAATTCGCTCACTGAACCTGTGGGATATTGAGCCAGAGGAACTGGACGCCTGGTTTGTGGACATTGCGCAGCTGGTCGCGGACTGTCGCTTCGGCAACTGCGCGCATCGCGATGAGCCTGGCTGCGCCGTGCGCGACGCGGTGGCCGCGGGCAGGCTGGGCGAAGGGCGCTGGCGCAGCTTCCGCCAACTGTATGATGAGCTGGAGGCGCAGTACGCGCTGTAGCGGGCCGCTCAGTCCGTGGCGTCGGCTTCGTCCTCGTCTTCGCGGTCTTCGGGGCGCCAGACTTCTGTGGCGAGGTCGATATAGAGAACGCCGTTGAGGTGGTCGAGCTCGTGCTGGAGGACGCGCGCCAGCCAGCCTTCGGCGCGAATGCGCAGCGCCACCCCGTGGCGATCTTGGCCCTTCAGCGTCACCGCGTCCGGTCGCTCGACCGTGCCCAGGTAGCCCGGGATGGAAAGACAGCCCTCGACGCCTTCCTCAAGCACGCGGCTGACGCGCACCAGCTTGGGGTTCACTATGATGTGTTGCGCGCCCGCGTCAGCGCCGAATTCCTCGCGCGCCTCCTCGCTGTCGTCCGGCAGGCACACCACGAAGACGCGCTGGCTGACCCCGACCTGCGGCGCTGCCAGGCCGATGCCTTTGGACTCCTGCATCGTCTCGAGCATGTCGTCCACCAGGCGCTGGAAGCGCCGGTCGAAGCTGACGACGCGACGCGCCTTGCGTCGCAGCAGTGGATTGTCGGGCTGAATGATTTTGCGTAGTGTCATGGCTTAATGCTCGTTCAGACCAGGGGGCGCGCCTGCCGCTGCTGGCGCGTCTGCCAGGCGTCGATCCAGGTCGCGAATTCCTCGCGCCGCCGCAGCGCCTCGCTCTCCTCGCGCCGCGCCAGCACCGCCGCCCGCTGACCGGAAATTTCGTCCTGCACCGTCAAGGGCCGGCCAACGCCGCTGAAGTTGCGCTCCGACCCCTGGTCGTCACCGATGAGTGAGATGAGCAGGTCGCCACGATTCATGAGCATGTTGAGCGGGCCGTTGCGGTTGATGGTGACGCTGTCCACCTGGATCAGCAGAAACTGTTCGTTCTGGTCCTGCAGCCACATTGGCCGCCGGTGAATGATGCGCAGGGTGGTCTGGCCGATGAACAGCATGTCGTTGCGCCAGTCCCAGTCTGACCAGTAGAGCCACAGCAGCCCGGCAATGATGCCGCTGCCGCTGGCCAGCAGGCCGGCCAGGCCGAGGTCGGGCGCGACGTCAGGCAGCAGCTGGACAAACAGGAGGGCGGCGGCGCCGATCAGGGCGACCAGGGGTAGGAAGATGTGCGCCAGCCAGACCGAGAGATGCTTGCGATAGACGATGTTGCCCTGCGGGTCGCTGAAGCGCGTGCTGAGCAGGCCCGGGGGCATGTGGCTGGCGAAACCCGGCGGCGGCGGCACAGAAGGCAGGGGCCCGCCCTGCAGCAGCGCGTCCATGTCGGCGTCGATGCTGGCCTGCGCCCGCTCTTCCAGGCGGCGCTGGAAATCAAGCCGGTTGCGCAGCAGCAATTGCTGCAACCCGGCGGGGTCGGTCGTCATGGGCAGCGTCATGTTGCCGGAATCGCCGGCGGTGCGGATGAAGACGGTGCCGTAGCCAAAGACCCGGGCGAAGGCATCGCGCCTCGGGATGTCGAAGGTCACCTCGTGCACGCTTTCCAGCGGCAGCTCGGCGAGGGTTTCCTCGAAGGCGAGGATCGTCTTCTCGCGCCGGATGACGCGCTGGTCGGTGATGATGAGGTGATCGTTGTGCCACTCGGCCACCAGATACAGCAGCCACAGGGCGGGGACGAGCAGTCCCGCGCCCGCCAGCGCCAGGGTGAGCGCCACATGGTCTGCCAGGGAGGCCGCGATGAGCAGCAGCGGCGCCAGCAGGACGGGCCAGAACGCCTTGTGGCCCCAGGCCCAGGGATGCCGCCGCCGCAGGGTGAGCACGCGCTCGCCGCGGCGCTGGCCGCGGAAGACCGCCATCTCTGCGGCCGGGGCCGACCCTTCTGTGCCCTGCACTTGCAGGCGCGGCAGCAGCTGCGGGTCGCGCTGCGCCAGCTCGTGCAGCGCCGTCGCCGTCAGCAGCAGCACCCAGGTGTCTGCCGCGCTGACGACCAGGTTCGTTTCCGCCGGCAGCTCGTGGAAGAGCGCCTCCGCGCCGCGGTATTCGCCGGCGCGCAGCTCCGCGCCCTGTTGCACGGCGCCGGTTTCGCCCTGCCATTGCTCCTGCGCTGCGCCGCTCGCCAGCAACAGCAGCCCCGGCAGCGGCTGGCCCTGCTGCATGAGCAGGTCGCCAGGCTGGCAATGTAGCGCCTGTACTGCAGCGGCCAGGGCTGCCTGCTGCGCGGGATCTAGCTGCGGGAAGAGCGCGGCGTTGCGGATGTGCTGCAGAATTGCGGACTCAGCCATGCTACGCGTCCCCGGTCAGCGCTTCCGGCGCCGCCTCGTTGGGGGAAATTCTGTTGACCAGCTCCAGGTAGCGTGAGAGGAAGAACATCAGCGCCTGGCGTTCGTTTTCGCTGACCATTTCGAGCATGGCCTGCAGCTGTTCGAAGGCGTCATCGCGCACGGCTTCAAAGCGCTGCTGACCGGTCGGGGTGAGCTGGACGCTGACCGAGCGACCGTCATTCGCGCTGCGCCGGCGCGTGACGAGGCTGATGCTTTCGAGACGCTGCACGAGGCCGGTCATGGTGGCGCGGCTGAGGTGGTGTTCGCGCGCGATCTGGCCGATGGCGCAGCTGCCGCCGTGCTCGATGAGCGTCTTGAGCACGAAAAACTGCGGCGGGGTCAGCCCGTGGCGCGATATGTGGGCGGCCAGACGCTTCTCGGCATCGGTGATGATGTCGAAGAGCAGCGCCCAGAAGGTAGAGACATCCTGCTCCAGGTCGGCCATGCTGTCAGTGTAGCAAATCGCGGCCAGCGGTGCACAGGGCGGGGGCTGTGCTACACTGGGCGTCGTGGGGAGGTGGGCCTCACAGCGTAGCGGGAGGTGCCACATGGCAGCCGTGAATCTGCAGGCTTCGGGAGTAGCGGGATTCCCGGCATCCCTGTCGACGCTGCAGGGACATCTGGACGACACCTGGTCGCAGCTGGTGGACCTGCCCATCAAGGCCGGTTCCCTCAAGCGCATGTACAAGGAAGCGGAGCGCGTTGAGGCGAATATCCGGCACATCGAGAATGAAATTCCGGCCCTTGAAGCATTTGTCGAAACTGTCGTAACCCCGGAGCAATTGACCAGGCAGCAGCTGGAACGGGTGGTGCAGATGTCGGCCGAAGCGGGACAGCCATTCGGGAATGCTGTTGAGAACGCCGGCAGGATGGGAGAGTTGGCTGACCAGCTGGAAGATCTCGCGGGCCGCATGGCAGCGAGCGACCGCGTCACGTTTCGTGAGCTGATTGAGCGCATGAGGCTGTGTGCCGGGCGCTGGCGGCAAGGTCAGGAACGCATACAGACTGTGGCTCAGCGTTGGCGGGATGAGATGATCGCATTGCAATTGCTGGGTGAGCTCGGCAAGAGGCGCCCGCTGACGACAACTGAGAGGATTTTGATGTTGCGTGCATCCGTCATCGACACGCCGGTAATCCAGGATCCGTCAGACTGCCGGGCGGACTGGTATGACGAAGATGGCCGATAAGGCCTTCGTGGATACCAATGTCATGCTGCGCGCCACGTTCTCCGGAATGAATCTTCACGAGGAATGCAAGTCCTTTCTGGAGCGGCTGCTGGTGGAAAACACGGAACTCTGGATCAACAATCAAGTGATCCGGGAGTTTTGTGTCCGGGCCACGCATGAAAACACCTTTATGAGGGAACAGGCACCCAGACCACATTTTGGAAGGGCTTTGTATGCAATCACGACTTTGTCAGATCAGTTTAAAATCGCGGACGAAGGCGCATCTGTGCGCGGCGAGTTTTTGAGGCTGATGCGAGAGTTCAGAATACGCAGCAGAAATCTCCATGACGTGAACATCGTCGCCACCATGTTGGTAGAGGGAATAGACACGCTAATCACGACCGATTCTGTTTTCAGGCGATTTGAAGACCTCATTACTGTCAGCTCCCCTACAGACCAGGTCGCTTGAGCACAGAAACGACGTACACGCTGCAGCCGCTGGCCGGGGAGGCCGCGCAATGCTTCGGCATCCAGCTCTCGCCGCAGCAGGAGGCGCAGCTGCAGCGTCACGCCGATGAACTGGCCAGCTGGAACCAGCGCGTCAACCTCACCGGCATCCGAGAGCCGCAGCAGGTGCGCATCAGGCACTTCCTCGATTCGCTTTCCGTGGCCGCCTACATCCCGCTGCGTGAAGGCATGCGCCTTGTCGACGTGGGCACCGGCGCCGGCTTTCCAGGCCTGCCGCTGCACATCCTCTGCCCGGGCACGCGCCTCACGCTGCTGGACGCCACCGCGAAGAAGCTGCGCTTCCTCAATCATCTCATCGAGGTATTGCAGCTGACGAAAGTCAGAACCCTGCACGCCCGCGCCGAACAGGCCGGCCAGATGCCCGCCGAGCGCGCTGCCTACGACCTCGTGCTGGCGCGATCGGTGGCGCGCATGCCGGCGCTGGCGGAATTTCTGCTGCCGCTGGCGCGTGTGGGTGGTCAGTGCGTCGCCATGAAGGGCAGCGGGGCAGAACAGGAAGCGCGCAGCGCCGCGCGCGCCATCGGCCTGCTGGGCGGGCGGCTGAACCGCATCGAGACGCTGCAACTGCCAGGCGTCGCGCAGCAACATCACCTCATCATCCTCGACAAGGTCGCGCCCACGCCACGCGCCTGGCCGCGTCAGCCGGGCACGCCCGCGCGCCAGCCGCTCTGAGGTGGTTGCAGGCATCGCCCGACGCTGCTATCTTCTGTGGCGTTGGCCAGCCAGACAGGAAAATCCTTGTTAGCGGCCCAAACAAGCGAGCTCTACGCTGCGACGGTCCTGCCAGGGGCCGCAGGGGAAGGCTCGCTGACGGCGTTGCTGATATACATCGCGCTCGCGCTGGGCGTGTCATTCGTCTGCTCGCTGTGCGAGGCAGTCCTTTTTTCCGCGTCACTGTCGCATATCGAGGTGCAGGTACGGGCGGGCCGGCGCGGGGGGCGTCTGCTGCGGCAGCAAAAGGAAAATGTGGATCGCCCCATCACGGCCATCCTGACGCTAAACACGATTGCCCACACGGTCGGCGCGGCCGGCGCCGGCGCCGAGGCGACCTTGCTGGTGGGCGACGAACTGTTCGGCATCGTCACCGTCGTCCTCACCTTGCTCATCCTGGTGTTCTCGGAGATCATCCCCAAGACCATCGGCGCCGTCTACTGGAAGCCGCTGGCCATGCCCGTTGCCTGGGTGATCCAGGGCATGATTACCCTCTTCTATCCCTTCGTGACTGCTTTCGAGCGCTTGACGGGCCTGCTGACCCCGCGCGAAAAGGCGCCCACCGTCACGCGCCCGGAGCTGGAAGTGCTGGCCGGCATCAGCCGCGGCGAGGGCGCGCTGGAGCAGCGCGAACACGCCATCCTGACGAACCTGTTGCGCCTGGGGGCGGCCCAGGTCAGCGACATCATGACGCCGCGCACGGTCATGTTCGCGCTGCAGGAAGACATGACAGTCGGCGAAGTGTTGCGGCGCCAGCGCGTCTTGCCCTATTCGCGCATGCCGCTCTACCGCGAATCCACCGACGACGCGCTCAGCTTTGTGCTGCGCAACGAGGTGCTGATGGCGGCCGCCCGCGACGAACACGAGCGCACGCTGAAGGATATGGCGCGCCCGCTGCATCCGGTGCCGGAAAGCATGAGCGTGGCGGCGGTGCTGGACGAATTCACGACCCGCGGCGAGCACATGTTTCTGGTGTTCGACGAATATGGCGGCACCGAGGGCCTGGTGACGATGGAAGATGCCATCGAGTCGCTCATCGGCGTCGAAATCACCGACGAATCCGACCTGGTGGCGGATCTGCGCGAGCTGGCTGACCAGCGTTTCCGGCGGCAGCAGGAACTGCTGGGTGTGATTCGGGGCGGGGGCGACGGGGAGGACTGAGGCGGCCGCGCTCAGTCCAGCGACAGCGTGACGCGCAGATCGCCCAGGGCGTCGCGGCCCGCGTGCCCCAGTAAGAGGCGGTAAACGCCATCCTCAGGCAGCACGTAGTCCACAATGCGGGAATCCATGGCGCCGGCGCCGTCGTCATCGGCGATGAGCGCGGCGCCCGCCGCATCTGTTAGCACCAGCAGCGCGTCCACCTGTTCGGCGACGACGCTGATCGCGCTGGCCCGCAGCGTGTCGCCGGCCACCCCGTCGAAGGTGAAACTGTAGGCGCGGCCAGGCTGCATCGGGACCGTGGTTTCGCCGCCAGCGGCGATGATGTCGGGGCCTTCAAACAACTCGCGCTGGATGAGCTGCAGCCACTGCAGATAAGCTGCCGCGGCCGCCGGCCCGTCGCCGGTGTACTGCAGCAGCGAGGCACGGAACAGATAGAAACCGCCGTTCCCGGGGTCGAGGCGGATGGCTGCATCGATATCTGCGAGGCTGGCAGCGATCTGCCCCGTGTTCGCGCGGAAGGCCGCCCGTTCGGCCAGGACTGCGGGGTCCTCCGGCGCGAGCGCGACCGCCGCGTCATAGTCCCGCGCGGCCGCGGCGCCGGCGCCGCGCTGCATTTGCACGTAGGCGCGCTCGAGCAGGATGTCGACATCGCCGGGCAGCAGCTCGAGCAGGGTCTCATAGTCGGCCAGGGCCGCCTCGTCCTGATTCTCCAGCGCCATGATGCGCGCGCGCAGCCGTCGGCTGTCCACGTCCTCGGGCCAGACCCTGATAGCGGAGGAGAGATCTTCGAGCGCGTCATTCATACGATCCTGGCGCAGGTAGACGTTGGCGCGGTCGTAGTAGACGTTCGCCTGGTTCTCCGGCAGGACGCTGAAATCGAGGGCGCGCGCATAGTCCTGCAGCGCGCGAAAGTAGTCACCATTCTGCGCGTGGCTGATGCCGCGTCCGTGCCAGGCCTGGCCGAGGGTGGGGTTGAATAGCAGGAAGAGGGAGTAATCGAGGATGGCCTGGCTGAAATCGTCGGCCTGGGTGGCGAGCATGGCGCGCTCAAGCAGCTCGGGCAGGGTCACCAGCTCGGCGAGCGGCAGGCCGTCTTCCGGTTCCGTAGGCACTTGTTGGGCGGCCAGCGGCAGGGCGCCCACGAGCATGAGGGCGATGAGGCAGAGCCGGGCCAGGAGCTGCATGGGCGTTTATCCTGCGGCGGTTTCGACCAGTATACATCACAGCGCGCGATCTCCTCATTGACCTCTCGTGTTGGCAATAAAAGGCCCCGACTCCCCCCAGGGAGTCGGGGCCGCTTGCTGCCCGGTGGCGCCTTACTGCGGCGCAGCGCCGGCGTTCACGGCGATGCGCTGCGGGCGATGCGCTTCCGCCTTTGGCAGGCGCAGGCGCAGCACGCCGTCTTCGCAGCTGGCCTCGGCTGCCTCGATGTCGACCGGCACGTTCAACGTCAGGCGACGCTCGAAGCGGCCGTGGAAGCGCTCGTGCAGGACGAAGTCGATGTCCTCTGCGGGCGCCTGCAGCTCGCCGCGGATGGTGAGCACGTCGTCGTTGAGCGTGATCTCGATGTCCTCGGCGCGCAGTCCGGCGACGGAGGCCGTCAGGAAGAGCGCGTCTTCCGTGATCCAGGCGTCGACGGGCAGGCGCAGCGCCGGCACTTCTTCACCACTGGCCGGCAGCGGACGGGCGTAGCGGACGAAGGGGAAAGTCTGACGAACCAACATGATGTCACTCCTGGCTTTTTAATCAACGATGCAGGCAGTATCGCAGGCCCGCGCAAGAATCTTCCAGGCGCAGCGTAAGCGGCTTGTCAGAAGGATGTTGGAGATGTATTAGCGTGCAGGCAGGGCCAGCACAGCGCGCAGGCGCCACTCGAATTCGCTGAGCAGCATGGCGGTCGCGCCCCACACCATCTGCTGCCCCGGCGCGTACCAGGGGATGTGCAGGTCGCGCCCGTCAATCTGCCGCAGCGACTGGCGTTTGTACTGCTCGTCGAAGAGCCGGGCCAGCGGCACTGTCAGCACTTCGGCGACTTCCGCCGCGCAGGGCCGGAAGTCCGGCGCTGTGGCCAGCGCGCCGACATGGGGGTGCACCAGAAAGTTGCTGGGAGGAATGTAAATCTCGTCCAGCTGACCGAGCAGCTGCACCGCGCTGGCGGGGATGCCCAGCTCCTCCTGCGTTTCGCGCAGCGCCGTCGCGGCGGGGTCGGCGTCCGTCGGGTCGCAGCGGCCACCGGGCAGGCTGATCTGTCCGCTGTGACCGCGCAAGTCAGCGGCGCGGCGTGTCAACACGAAGTGCAACCCGGCCGGCTGCGGCCACAGCAGCAGCAGCACGGCGGCCTGGCGCGGCCTGGCTTCGGCAGGCGGGTAGCGGCGGCGCGACTCCGGCGTCATCGGGGCGCGGGCGGCCTGGGCATCAAAGCCAGGCAGTTGCAGGGCCGCGCGGACGGCGGCGAGCGTTAGCGCGGCCGCCGGCGGGATTTCAGCGCGCATACCAGGCGCGCCGTTTGCGCAGCGACACGCCGGCTTCGGCATCGCTGCGACGGGCCGTACGCACCCGGCCACGCGCGTCGATGTGCACCTGGCCGGCATCCTGCAGGCGCGCGAACTCCTCGGGGGTGACGGCCGGGGCGGGCTCGCCGCCCAGGTTGCGCGCCTGTTCCACGTCCTCCGGCGCAGGCTGGTCGCTCAGGCGCTCGCGGCGCTCCTCCAGGTCGTCCTGATCCGGGGCAGGTCTCTCATCCATGCGGCTCACTCCTCGTAGTCTCCCCGCTGCGACGCCATGCGGTTCGCGGCCAGCAGCTCGTCAAGCGACAAGTCCTGGCACGCCTCCTCCGCCTGCATCTGCGCCCGTACGCTGCCACAGACGAGGCAGTCCGGCTTGCGTTCGATGGTGGCCCACACGGCGCCATGGGCCGGCGTCAGCTGCCCTTCGATGATTTCCAGCGCGCGGTTGGCGAGGATCACCGTGTTGCCGGGCAGGGCCTCATGCGCCGCGCAGCCGCGCAGCAACTCGTTCAGCGCCAGTTGCGCCTGCACGGCGGCCACGCGCGTGACGTGCAGCCACAGGCCCGGCTCCGCCGCCAGCGTACCAGCGGGGCCGATCATGCCATAGTCCAGGTCGGCGCCCCCGTCGTCAGCGCCCATGTCGCGCAGTTCCGCCGCCCAGCAGGCGTAACAGGGGCCCTGGCCGGGATGCAACAGGGCCACGTCGCCGCCCACGCCGCGCTCGTAGACGCCGGCGTAGACGCTGGTCAGTTGACGCGCCAGCGCGGCCTCGTTGAGCAGATGGCACGCGGGTTCGCTGTCCACCGCGGCCAGCAGCAGGTCAACGCCGTCCAGCGCGTCCACGTGCTGCTCGATGCGGCCGACGCGCGTCTCGACCTCCACTTGCGGATTGCGCTGTCGCATCAGCTCGGCGACGGCCGTGACCTTGGGCTGGCCGATGTGGCGCCGGTCGGCGACGTGACGCAGCACGTTGCCTTCCTCCAGCAGGTCGTCATCCACCAGCACGAAGCGCCCCACGCCACTCATCGCCAGGCTGAGCGCTGCGGCGCCGCCGCCGGAGCCGAGGCCGACGATGGCGACGCGCCGCCGTGCCAGCAGGGCCATACCCTCCGCGCCCAGCAGGCCTGCGACGCGCGACCAGTCGGTCATGAGGCATCCTTGCCTGGCAAGGTTGCGCGCGCCGCTTCTGTAGCGGGCGGCCGTGTGCTCAGTTCGGGATTGCGTTCCAGCAACCCGACCAGGCCGGCGAGCGTACGTTCCGGCTGCCTGGGCACGTCCGCCGGCACGGTCAGCGGCGATGACTCCTGCCAAAGCTGAGTGAAGATTTCGTGCAGTTCAGCTTCGTCCTCCAGTCCGGTGGAGGGCGCCAGACGCAACTGCGGCGGATGCGCGGGATAGTCCGGCGGCGTGGCAACCAGCAACATCTGCGGCGCGCCCGCGCGGCCGAGCATGAAGCAGACGTCCAGCGCCCTGTTGGCGAGCAGGTCCAGGAATACGAGCGGCGAGAGATCGAAGCCGCAGTCCTGCAGGCGGGCGAACTCCTGCTCGAGGCGCTCGGGATGTTGCAGATGCCAGGGCGAGGCCGTCAGCAGGGGCAGCTGCGCGTCCTGGTAGACCGTCACGTCGATGGCGCGGAAGTCGCGGTCGCTCAGCTGCAGAAACCAGAAGTCGACGCAGGTCTGTTCGTCCATGCGGAGGCGGTTGGCGGCAGCAGCATTGTCGTGGCTGTGCAGGGTGACGATGGGCGCCAGCAGAAACTCCATGTCGTTGCCGGGGTCGCCCAGCCAGTCGCGCGCGGTGCGCAGGTCGCCGCGGCTGGGGCGGGTCATAGTGCCGGGCTGCTTGTGCCAGTCGCCCAGATAGCGCAGCGGCACATCCCAGTGCGGCGGCAGCTCGTCGCGTTGCCGGCGCGCGCGCCAGTTCTCCTGCTGCCACCAGAGCAGTTCGTCCTGATACTGGTCGCCCTGTTGAAAGGTGTGCGCCATGCGCAGCGCGCTTTCGTCCGGCGCGATGGTGTCGAGCAGATAGATGCCGGGCACGCCGTTGGTGTGGACGCCCGGTTCGACGAGGCCGACCAGCGCCTCGCCGGTCTCGTCCGACAGCCAGGCCCGCGCGGCGGCGGCCATCTTGTCCAGCACGCGCTGCGCGACCACGAGATTGGGCAGGGGCAGGGGACTCTGCCGCGCAAGGCCGGCCATCAGGTCCCGCGTCCGAACTTGCCCGCGACGCGTTCCTCGAGACCGGGCCAGGTGCCGGTGGCCTTCCAGGTGTAGAAGGCGTAGAGCCACTGCACCGCCCAGCCGGCCACCGTGACCGCCGTGGAGCGGCCAGGGTTCCAGCCATACTGCTTGCCGTCCTTCGGGTTGAAGAGGCAGATCTGGCCATCTTCGAACTGGTGCTTGCGGCTGACAATCTTCGGCTGCTGGACGTAGGCTTCTGCCGCCTGCCCGGGGTAGCTGGCGGGATAGACGATGCGCAGCAAATGCTCGCGCTGCGGGATGGAGGTCATGTTCAGCTCAACCATTCCTTCCCAGTAGAGATTGTCAGCTTTGGGCACGCTGAGGCGAAAGGTCGTGCCGAAGGTGTCGCGCATGGCGGCCACCTCAAGCTGCAGTCGCGCGGACACCCGCGCGCGCGTTCCCCACCACGGCGCCATCAACGTTCCCCACAACTCATGAGGGGCATTGTACCACGGCGGCATGCGGCAGGGCCGAAGGTTGAGCGAGGGTCATTAGCAAGTTAACCACTGGCAAGGACTGCGCGTCTGGCGTTTAAGATGAGCCTGGCTGCTGCAAAAATCAGGGGGTTGACCACTGGCGTGGACAGGCGCGGGCTGCGCCCCGATACTCGCACGTTGTTCAGCGTCAGCTCTGCGATCGGGGGATCCGGGCCAACGCTGAACAACCCGTGCAGGCGGAATGGTAGCGCACCTGACCGCCTTTTGAAAGGAGTAGTCATGCGCAGAATGATCGTTCTACCTGTCGTGCTGACAGCCCTGCTGCTGTCGGTGATGCCCGCCCTGGCCCAGGATGAGGTCCTGACCATCTATTCTGGCCGCAATGAAAGTCTCATCGGCCCCCTGCTGGAAAGCTTCAGCGACATCAGCGGCATCGAGATTGCCGTGCTCTACGGCGGTTCCGCCACGCTGGCGGCGCAGATGATTGAGGAAGGCGAAAACAGCCCGGCTGACATCTTCATCGCCCAGGATGCCGGTGCCCTTGGCGCGCTGGCCAAGGCCGGCCTGCTCGGCGAATTGCCTGAAGCGCTGACCGGTCAGGTCAGCGACCCCGCCTTTGTTTCGCCTGACGGCCTGTGGCTGGGCCTCAGCGGACGCGCGCGCGTGCTCGTCCATGACCCGGACGCGCTGGCGGCTGCGGGGCTGGAGTTGCCGGACTCGATCCTCGACCTGACCGGAGAAGAATGGCGTGGCAAGGTTGGCTGGGCGCCGACCAACGGTTCCTTCCAGGCCAACGTGACCGCCATGCGAGCACTGCTGGGCGACGAGGCGACGCTCGCCTGGCTGGAGGCCATGGTCGCCAACGACGTCCAGAGTTACCCGAAGAACACGCCCATCGTGCAGGCCGTCATCGACGGTGAAATCGTGGCCGGCCTGGTCAATCACTACTATCTCTTCCGCTTCCTGGCGGAAGACCCGGACATCACGGCTCGCCTGCACTGGTTCAGTGGCGGTGACCCCGGCGCGCTGGTCAACATCGCCGGCGCCGCCATCCCGCTCACCAGCGGCAACCCGGCGGCCGCAGAAGCGTTGATCAACTTCATGCTGGGCGAGGTCGGCCAGACCTGGTTCACGACCAGGACCTTCGAGTATCCGGTCGTGGCCGACATCGAACCGGCGGCGGAACTGAAGCCGCTGGCGGAAATCGAGACGCCGGAGCTGGACCTGAGCGACCTTGACGACCTTGAGGGCACGCTCGAACTGATTGAGGAAAGTGGCGCGCTTGACCAGTAAAGCAGGCGCAGACGGCGGCTCGCAGCCGGGAAAGTGTTGTAGTGGTCGCTGATCTGACCCGTGGACTCACACGTTTTGCAACAGGGCGGCAGGCGTTCAGCCTGATGGACGTCAGGCTGAGCCTGCCGCGCCTCGACCGCCAGCCGGCGCTGCAGCTCATCGCCGCCGTCACCGCGCTGATCGTGCTGCTGCCGCTGGCCTGGCTGGTGTTGCGCGCGACGGGCGCGGGTATGGATGGGCTCGTCTGGGCACTGCGCCCGCGCACGCTGACGATCCTTGGCAACAGCGTGGTGCTGACCTTAACCGTGGTCGCTGGCGCGCTGCTGATCGGTCTTCCATTCGCGTGGCTGACCGCGCGCAGCGATTTGCCGCTGCGACGCGTCTGGCTAATCGCCGGCCTGTTGACGATGGTCGTCCCTTCCTACCTGGGCGCGGTGACGTTGCTGGCGGCCTTCGGGCCGCGCGGCTTGCTGTTTGACCTGCTGGCCGGCTTTCTGCCGCTGGAACGTCTGCCGGACATTCGCGGCTGGTTCGGCGCCTGGCTGTCGATCACGCTCATCACCTGGCCCTTCATCGCCCTGCCGGCGCGCGCCGTGCTGCTGGGCAGCGACCCCGCGCTGGAGGAAGCGGCGCAGGGGCTGGGGCTCGGCCGCTGGCAGGTGTTCCGGCGCGTGACCCTGCCGCAGTTGCGATCGGCGCTGGCGGGCGGCAGTCTGCTGGTCGCGCTCTACACGCTAAGCGACTTCGGCGCGGTGGCGGTCATGCGCTACAATGCCTTCACCCGCGCCATCTACCTGCAGTACACCAGTTCCTTCAATCGCGAACGCGCCGCCATCCTCGCGCTGATGCTCATCCTGCTCACCTTGCTGTTGCTGTTGCTCGAGCGGCGTCTGGGCGGGCGGGCGGCCGGCGCGCGCCTGGGAGCCGGAGCGCAGCGCAACACCGTGCCGCAGCGCCTGGGACGCTGGCGCCTGCCGGCGCTGCTCTTCTGCGGGACGCTGGTGGGGCTGGGGGTGTTGCTGCCGGTGGGTGTGCTCGGCTCATGGCTGACGGGCCGCGTGCCGCTGGCCGTGACCCCGCCGGACATGGGCGCGCTGACGCTGACGACCGCTTCCATCAGCGCGCTGGCGGCCTTGGCCGCGGTCTTGCTGGCCCTGCCACTGGCCCTGTTGCTGAGCCGCCGCCACAGTCGGCTCAGCCACTGGCTGGTCGCGTTGACCAGCAGCGGCAACGTGCTGCCGGGCATCGTCATCGCGCTGGCGCTGGTGTTCTTCGCCGCGCGTTATCTGCCCGCCTGGTACCAGACCCTGCCGCTGCTGCTGCTGGGCTACGTCACGCGCTTTCTGCCGCTGGCCATCAGCGCCAGCCGCGGCGCCCTGCTGCAGATCAGCCCGCGTCTGGAGGAGGCGGCCCGCGGCCTGGGTCAACGCCCGTGGCAGGTCGTGCTGCGCATCCACGTGCCGCTGGCGCGCGCCGGCATCCTGGCCGGCGCGGCGCTGGTCTTCCTCAGCGTGATGAAAGAATTGCCGACGACGCTGGTGCTGGCGCCCATCGGCACGCGCACTTTCGCCACGCACATCTGGTCCGCCTACAGCGAGGCCATGCTGTCGCTGATCGGCGGACCGGGCCTCTTGCTGCTGGGGGTTTCCGCGCTGGGACTGATCGCCATCCTGCTGCGTGAACGACAGCCGGCGCCGGCGCCGGGCGCCAGCGTTGCGCTGCTGCGTGACCTGCCGCGCCGGGCGCGCGCGACCGCGCTGGCCATTCTGGTGCAGCAGCGATAGTCGCCGCATGACCATTGCCCTGACCTGCCGCGAGCTAAACAAGCGCTACGAGGACGTCCAGGCCGTGGCCGGCCTCGGCCTCACGCTGCAGGCCGGGCAGCTGCTGGCCTTGCTGGGGCCCAGCGGCTGCGGCAAAACGACCACGCTGCGCCTGATCGCCGGCTTCGAGCGGCCCGACCGGGGCGAGATTCACATCGACGGGCGCGCGGTGGCCGGCCCGCAGGGTTTTGTGCCGCCGGAGCGCCGGCGCGTTGGCATGGTCTTCCAGGATTACGCGCTCTTCCCGCATCTCGACGTCGCCGGCAACATCGCCTTCGGCCTGCAGGGCAGCCGCGTGCAACGGCGCCGCCGCACCCATGAAATGCTGGCGCTGGTGGGGCTGGAAGGCTTTGGCTCGCGCAGCCTGCAGGGGCTGTCCGGCGGCCAGCAGCAACGGGTGGCGCTGGCGCGCGCGCTGGCGCCGGCGCCGGCGCTGGTGCTGCTGGACGAACCCTTCTCGAACCTGGATACACATATGCGCGCCCGGCTGCGCGCGGAGGTGCGCGCCATATTGCGCGCGGCGGGCACGTCGGCCGTCTTCGTCACGCATGACCAGGAAGAGGCGCTGAGTCTGGCGGACGTCGTCGCGGTGATGTCCGCGGGCCGCATCCTGCAACTGGCCGAGCCCTGGCAGCTGTACCGCGAGCCGGTCAGCCGCGACGTGGCCGAATTCGTCGGTGAAAGCAATTTCCTGCCGGGCCAGGCCAGCGGCTACAGCGCCAGTTGCGCGCTTGGCGCAGTGCGGCTGATTCGCCCGGCTGACGGCCCGGTTACCCTGTTGCTGCGCCCGGAAACGCTGGGGCTCACGACAGACGGGCCGGTGCGCGTCGAGGAAGCCGAATTCTACGGGCACCACCAGCGCCTGCGGCTACGCTTGCTGGATGACACCGTCGTTATCGCGCGTACGGACAACAGCCGGCGCTTTCAGGTCGGGCAGCAGGTGCGCATCGCGGTCAACGACGCCGTGCTGGCCTTCCCGGCCTGATCAACCCGGCTCAAGCGTGGGCTCGGCTTCCGCCGGGCTCTGGATCGCGGGCAGCGGCTGCAGGGTGGGTTGGCTGTTTTCAACTTCCGTCTGCGGCAGGCTGATGACTTGCTCGATGACGTTCACGCCCGAGTCAGCCGTCGCCGCGGCGACTTCCGCTGCGCAGCGGAAGCCGACCCACAGGGCCTGCTGTTCCGGCGCGAGGCTCTGGCGATGCGGGCTGCGGGCGAAGAAGATGCGCGCATCCCAGGAACCGCCGCGCAGCGCCTTCTCAGTGCCCACGGGCGGGCCGGCGGGGTTCAGGCCACTGGCTTCCAGCTGACGGTAATAGTTCGGCGAGTACCAGTCGGCGACCCACTCGGCGACGTTGCCCGCCATGTCCTGTAGGCCGTAGGGGCTGGCGGCGCTGGCGGGATAGCTGCCCACGGCGTCCGCGCCGCGCTGCCCGGCGGTGCGGTCAACGCGGCTGCTGGTATTGGCGAGGGCGACGTCGCGCAGCTGGCCCCAGGGGAAGACGCGCCCGTCGTTGCCGCGCGCGGCCCGCTCCCATTCGGCCTCGGTGGGCAGGCGGCGGCCGATGACCTCGCAGTAGGCCCGGGCGCCGTACCAGGTGACGCCCGCGACCGGAAGGTTGGCCAGCACGCCCGGCACGCGGTAGTTGGCGCTGTCAAAGGTGACGATGCTCAGGTCGGTTTCGTTGAGCGTGGCGAGGCAGGCCCGGCCGTCACAGCCGTTCAGGTGGCTGCGCGGGCCCAGCCAGTTCAGGAAGGCCAGATACTGCGCGTAGGTGACCTCGGTCTGCTCCATACGGAAGGCGTCCAGCGTGACGTTGTGCGGCGGCGAGGAATCTTCGCCGAAGGCGAGCTGGCAGTTGCCGTCATCGGCGACGCAGGCCTGCATGGCGTTCAGTACCTCGCCCGGCGTGGTGCCCATGGTGAAGCTGCCGCCGGCCACCGGCAGCAGCGTGCTCAGCTGGCTGCGCAGCGAGGCGGGGATTTCGGCTGCGGCGCTGCCGGGCGCTGGTGTGGGGGTGTCAGTGGGTGGCAGCAAGGTGGGCGTCGGCGTGTCGATCACCTGCACCTGCACCACGGTGGGGCTGGGTTGCGGGGTGTTGGTGGGCGGCAGGGTGGGTGTGGCGGGCATCAGCGTCGCGGTGATGATCCGCACGTCCGGCGTCTGCGTGGGCTGAATGCCGAGACCGAGCGTCAGCTGTTCCAGGGCCACGCCAGCCAGCAACAGGGTGATCGCGCAGCCGAAGCCCAGCGCGAGGCCGATGATCAGCCACTGCCAGGCGCAGCCGCTCCTGCGATTGCTCGCTGCTGGCGCGCGATACCTGCCTCTCGTCATGATCCGCTCCCTGCCAATTACCAACGCTTGTTACGAGTATCCTAAAGTCTCGGCGGGCAAGTCTCAAGGCCTGGTCAGTACCGCTTGCGCCCTGCGCTGCAGGCTGCATACTTGTGGCATGGACGCTTCAGGTGAGCCACAGGACGGGCAGGAGACGCGGCCCGGGACGGCAGCGCCGCGCCGTGGCAGGACGCCCTGGCTGCTGACCTTGCTGCTGACCGCGGGCCTGATCGGCCTGCTTGCCGGCCTGATCTTGCTGACTGTCGACCCCGGACGCTTTCCCGCCCTGCTGTCCTTCGCCAGCCCCACAGCCCTTGTCACGCCCTCAGTGACGCCCACGCTGCAGCCCGCAGCCACAGCCGGCCCGACTGTCAGGCCCGCGCTGCCTGCCAGCTTGCGCTTCACGCTCGACCTCGCGACGATCGAATATGTGCCGCGCGCCGGGCGTTGTGACTGGTCGGGCGTGGCGGGGCGCGTGGAACGCAGCAATGGCGATGGTCTGCCCGGCCTGCGCATCCATGTGAAGCACGCGGCAAGCGACCTGGAGTTGAGCGCCACCACGGACGCCAGCGGCAACTTCGAGCTGCGCCTGGGCGACGTGCCCCTGCTGGCCCCGTGGCAGGTGCAACTGCAGAACGCGGCGGGCGCGCCGCTCTCCGACGTAACGCAGATTGTGACCAGCGAGCGTTGCGACCAGAATCTCGTGGTCATCATCTTCAGCGAGTCGGGCTGAGAATTGCCGGGGCCGGGCTGCGTCGCTCCAGTGCCAGCAGCCATTCGTGCGTCAGAAAGCTCAGCAGGGCGATAAGGAACAGATACGCGCCGATGGTCTCCAGGCCGATGCGCTCGGCCAGCAGCGCGGCCATTGCGGGCAACAGGGCGATGCCGATGCCGGCGCTGCCGATTTGCAGCCCGATGGTGTTGGGGGCGTTTGCCGGGCCGACGCGCTGCTGCGTGTCCGCCAGCAGCAGCGGCAGCACCGGCGCCAGCGTGAAGCCGATGAGCGCGATGCCGGCGAAGCTGGGCGACTCGCCCAGGTTGGCCCAGAGCAAGAGGGCGCCGACGATGGTGAGCGCCATGCTGGCGCGCAGGAAGCGGCCGTTGCCAACGCGCTCGACCACGAGAGCGGTGAGGACGCGGCCAAGGGTCAGCCCCGCCCAGTAGATGCTAATCCACAGCCCGGCGAGGTCGGCGGCGACGCCACGGCCATCGACCAGCAGGCTGTTGCCCAGCGTGCCGGTGCCGGCCTGAATGCCGCCGTGCAGCAAGAAGAGCAGGATGCCAAACCAGGCGGGGGCCAGGCGCAGGCTGGCGCGCAGGGGCTGGATGTTGCGCGCGGGCGCGTCCTGGCGCTTCGTGACCTGCCAGGCGCGGCGCGTGCGGGCGATGAGCAGGGTCAGGCACAGCTGCAGCGCCAGGAAGACGAGGTAGCTCCAGCGCCAGTGCAGCGACAGGCGGAAGACGATGATGGTGACGATCAGCGGGCCCAGCGCCGAGCCGAGGCCGAAGCCGGTGTGCAGCCAGTTCATGCGGCCGCCGGAATAGTTGGCCGCGGCGTGGATATTGATGCCGGTGTTCAGCGCCGACACGCCCACGCTGAGCAGGCCATGCAGCAGGATCATGGTCGGAAAGTCGGGCGCGAGCGCGATGCCCGCCAGGCCAGCCAGCATCAGCAGACAGCCCGTCAGCAGGAAGTTGCCCGCGCCCATCAATCCGATCAGGCGTCCGCTGTAGACGCTCATCAGCACGCGGCCCAGCAAGAGCGCGACCAGCACCAGGCCCAGCGCTTCCAGCGACACCTGATAGCTGCGCTGCATCTGCGCCCAGGCGACGCCCAGGGCCGCCGCCGGTATCCCAACGGCGATGAAGCCCAGAAAGCCGATGGCAAACAGTTGCCGCCCGTTGCCTTGTCCGTTCACACGCTGCGCTCCGCTGACGGTGGCCGGAACGCGCGACTTGTGCCGGTACATCTGCTACACTTGGGCCCGATTGTCAGGCATTGAGGAGCAGCACCATGGCCGAAGACAGTATCCGCGACGCGCTGAACATGATCCCCTATGGCTTCTACGCCATTGGTTCGAGGAACGGCGACGACGTTAACCTGATGGTGGCGAACTGGCTGACGCAGTCCTCCTTTTCGCCGCGCCAGGTGAGCTTCGCGTTGTCGAAGACGGCCGTCACGCACGGCATCGTGGCGGCGGGCAGGGTCTTCTCGGTGAATATATTCGACAGGGCCGACGGGGAGCTCATCAGCGGCCTGACCAAGAGCCGCGCGAAGAACCCCGACAAGGTCAGGGATGCCGACACCAGCCCCGGGCCAGCGACCGGCTGCCCGCTGATCACAGGAGCGGCGGCCTGGCTGGAGTGTCGCGTGGTGGGCAGCGTGGACAGCGGCGGCGACCATGACGTGATCGTCGGCGAGGTCATCGGCGCCGGCGTCAACCGCGCCGGCAAGTCCGACTCGACCTTGACACTGGAAGTCATTGGCTGGAGCTACTCGGGCTGACAGCGCTTAGCCTGGCTGCAACGTGAGTTGCCAGGAAGTTACGCTGACGACCACGCCCCCGCTGCGTACGTAAAGGGTTGGCAGCAGCGCCTGGCCCGACGCCAGCGGGATGGGCTCGCCCAGCGCCTCGTCATTGAAGAACACGCGCAGCGTGCCATCATCCATGTTGCGCTCCAGGCGCAGCCGCGCCACAACGGCGTTGACCGTGCGCTGGCCAAGTGTGCGCAGCGCGCTGCCACTGCGTTGCGACAGGTTGACTACGCCAGGCCGCACCAGGCGCAGCTGCACACCAGCCGCCACCTCCGCGTCATCGGCAGCCTGTAACGCTGCGCCAAACCAGACCGCTTCCTCCTGCAGCAGCAGCGGGTTGTAGTCGCTCAACACCAGGGTCACTTCCATGCGCCGGATGCGCGTGGCGGCCTCGTTGCCATAGGCCAGCTCCAGCAGCTCCGGCGTCAGCCCGACGTCGATGCGTCCGCCATCGCCGCTGCTCTCCAGGCCCAGTCGCCAGGCGTCCCCCGAAATCGCGGGCGCGAAGACCCCCGCCGACCAGGGCAGGTCCGCATCTTCGCCCAGATCGCCCAACAGGGCCAGCAGATTCTGGCGGCCCTGCAGCCCCAGCGGCGACAGCGTGGCCGTGGGCAGGGGCGTGGCGCTCAGCACGATCGTTGGCGTGAGGGTGACGGTCGGCGAGGACTGCGCCGTGGCGCTGGCGGGCAACGCAGTGGCGCTGGCGGGTACGATGGCCGCTGCCGGACTCTCGTCAGTCGCCGGGGCTTCGTCCGCGGCGGGCGGCGCAGTTGTCGGGATTTCGCTGGGGCTGACCAGCTCCAGGCCCTGGTCGCGGCCGGGAACGTAGACGAAGAGCAGCGCCACAATCAGCAGGCCTACGACGATGAGGGCGATGACCGTGGCCCGGCGCGAGATGCGTCGCGGCTCTGGCTCACTCGCCGGCAGCTCCGGGAATTCGTCCTCGCCGGCAAAGGGCACGAGCGGTTGATCGAGCGCGGGCAGGCTGGCCGGCGCAGGGCTGTGCTGCCGGCGCGGCGCGGCGGCAAGGGGCGGCGGCGCTGCCACCACGGGCGACTCGCCCGGGGCGGCCGGGAACTCGGGCTGCTTTTCGGCCAGTTCGAACCAGTAGCGATACAGTGGCCAGGCTGGATGGCGGTCGATGAACATGGCGCGGAAGAGCTCGTTGAAGCGTGCCTTGCGGGCGCTGCGACGCAGGTCGGGGTCGATATGGGCCGCGAGGAAGCCTTCGTAGGTCTCCTGCCACAGGCGCAGTGTCTTGCTCTGCTCCTTGCCGAGCAGCTCTTCGGTCTGGCTGACCAGCCAGCGATGCGCCTCCAGCAGGGCGTTGTCGGGGGTCTCGGAACGTTCCTCGATGACCTTGTGCATGCGCCGCAGGCGGGTGTGCAGCCGGGCGGCGCCGGACTGCAGCGAAACCAGCCAGGTGCGATAGTCCGTCAGGGTGATGGCGGCGCTCTGTTCGGCGTCGTCGATGGCGTTCATGGCGTTTTCGAGCTTGATGCCGGCGGGCCGGAACTCGCCATCCGACCAGTCGCGCAGGGCGGCCTGCAGCTCCGCCAGGCTCAGCACAACCGGCGCCAGCAAGCGCGCCTGGGGGCTGGCCTCCAGCCCTTCGACGAGTTTGGCCAGGCCGGGCAGGGCCTGCGGGCCGTTGACTTCGTTGAGCAGCGCGGCGGCGTCCTGCAAATCCTGGCGGCGGCTGATGAAGCCTTCCAGCGCGCGCGCGGCAACATGCTGCGCGCCTTCATCGCCGAGGGCGCGCAGCGCGGCTTCGTGCCAGAAGGTCGCATCCTCGAGCGCATCTTCGTGCGCGTCCAGCGCGCCCAGCAGCAGATAGTTGAAGAAGAGGACACGCACTGCGGCGGTGCTGCTGCGGTCGTAGACCTCGACCAGGCCGCGGTTCATGGCCTTGAGGAAGGTGTCCTTGCCGGGCATCTGCTGTGCGAAGTCGTCGCGCAGGGTCAGCTCTTCCGTCGTGAACAGTTGCTCGACGGCGGCCAGGGCCGTCTGCGTGGCCTCCGCGTTCGTGACGCCGTTGCGTTCCACCCAACTGCGCGAGGTATCAGCCAGCTGCAGCAGACGGTTGGCGGCGAAGCGTTGCTGATTGTTGCGGGCGATCTCTTTGGCGCGCTGTGCGAGGCGCGCGGCTTCGGCCAGCTGGCCCCGGTCCCAGGTTTGCCAGCCATCCGCCAGCGCGCGTCCCAGGCCGCCGAAGAGCGCGTGGCGCTCCACGTAGCGGGCGCCGGCGACTACGTTGCGCAGCTGCGAGAACCAGGCGGAGAGCGTCGGGCTGAGCGTGTTGACGGGGCCGGACGCCTGGGTCAGGGCGTCGAGCGCGCTGGCGCGGTTGCCCTGGATGGTGGCCATCGCATAGCCATCCCAGGCTTTGGCGGCGATCTCGAGGCCGCTTGCCATGTCCGTAAGCGTTTCGTCGAAAAAGTATTCGAGGAAGGGCCCCAGATCGGAGCGCGTATCGCGCAGCCAGCTGTCGACGGCGGAACCGTCGGCCAGCGGCACCCAGGTCTGGCAGGCGCCCAGCAGCTCGTAGAGCATGTCGAGGTGCCGCTGCAGCAGCGCCCAGGCGCCGTTGACGGGGTCGATCGCCTTACAGTCGGCGAGCGCCGAGGTGGCCTCACGCGGGCTGTTGGCGGCCTGGCTGCCAACGATGCGGAGCTGCTCAGCCAGGGAATGGCTGGCCTGCAGCGCGCGTTGCAGGGCGCCGCGCAAGCCTTCGCTGCCCGGCAGTGGCTGGCCGCCGCCGGCGGAATCGAGCAGCGTTTTCAGGGCGTCCAGGCCTTCGCTCACTTGGATGTAGCATTCGTGCAGCGCGCCGGGCGCCATACGCGGCGTGGCGTTGATGTCTTTCAGGATGGCCAGGGCTTCGTCGAGCACGACTTGCGGCTCGCTGACGGGCAGGCCGGCGGCGGCGAGATCGGCCAGCGTCAGGCGCACGCGCAGCAGGTTGGGCTGCAGCAGCTGCACGTCCGGGTAATGCGCGGAGATGCGCTCGGCCAGCAAATGCTGCAGCTCGTAATCGCGTTCGCTGGCGTGCCGCGTGATGAGCTCCTGGGCCGCCTCGGCCACCTTGCCATCGAAGAGCAGCGCAATGCTGTCCTCTACCAGCGCGGGAATAGCTTCGTGGCGCACGTCCAGCAGCAGACGCGCCATGTCGTCCAGCAGGCGTACCAGGCGGGTGGTCTCGCCGCCGGCGCGCGGGCGCAGCTCGGACAGCAGCTCGGCGCTGCGCCGCCAGTTGCCGTTCTCCATGTAGATGCGGATCGCGTCGAGGTCGGCGGCGATGGCGATGTCCAGCAGGCGCGTTTCGATGGTTTGCTGCAGCTCGCGCGCCTGGGGATAGCCGGGGTCGACGGCCAGCGCCGGCGCCAGCGTCTGCATCAGGCCATGCAGCTCATCGCGGCTGCGGTCGTGACGCAGACGGCCGCTGACGCGGCTGAGGATGAGATCGCGCTCGCGCTGGAGGGGCGCGCGGTATTCCTCAAGGTCCTTGCGCAGGGCGGTCATGCTGGCGTAGCGCAGGCGCGCACGAGGATGCGCCGCGCGGCTGACGATGGCCTGCAGGCGGCCCGGTACGCGTTCCCGTTCCGCGCCGAAGTCGGCCAGGAAGTCTTCGCCCGCGTCGCGCGGCAGTTCGATACGGCGGCCGCCGGTCAGGAGAAAGTAGAGTAGCTCGCCCACCTGGGCGACGTCGGATTGACGGCTTACTCCCTGGGGCGTACTCTCGTCACCCTCGAGGAAGACGGCGTTGCCCCAGTCGATGACCTTGAGGCGCCAGGTCTCACGATTCCAGAACAGGTGCCAGGCGTCCACGTCGTTGTAGACGATGTCGCGCTCATGCGCCGCCTGCAGCAGATCGAGCAGGCCATCCACGATGACCAGCAGCTCCAGCTCCGGCAGGTACTGGCCGTTGGCCTTGAGCGCCAGCACCGTGTCGGCGACGATTTCGCCGCGGGCGCGCTCCATTACGATGTACTGATGTGGCAGGCCGCCGACGGGGTACTGGCCGGAACCGAGCAGCTCGGTCAGCACGGGGTGACCGGCCAGGCGCTGCAGGGCCTTGCGCTCGTTGAGGATGCTGACTTCCTGGCCGGTTCGGATGGGCGGCGCGTCGTTGGGCGCCGGACGTTTGATGATGACCGGACGCTCGTTCGCCAGCGTATCGACCGCGCGCAGGGTCTCGCCGGAGCGGCCGCGCGGGTAAATCTGGTCGTAGCGATAGCGGTTGTCGAACAGGCTGTCCGCCATGCAAGCTCCTTCCGGCGACCCGCACATTGTACGCCACGGACGTTCGCGCGCAAGTTGTTGACGCTCCGGCAGGCTAGGCGTAAGATTGAGTCAGAGGTAGCCGGAGTGGCAGGAGATGGTCAGGCGCGACTACCAGTTTCTGGATGATGAGGTCGATCGCCGGCAGTTCATCGCCCGTATGCGCGAGGTGCGCGAGGCCGTCATCGGGCTGCGCTCGGTCGTGCCCGGGGCGCGCTGGTACGTGGCGCGTCACGAAGGCTGGTCGCTGGCGGCCACGCTGGGCCACTTGCAATGGATGGACCGCCTGCATTTGCTGCAGGTGCAGCTGGCCATCTGGAACCTGCCCTTCCCCTTTTCCGCGCATACCTGGGCGCGCGTCAGCGGCTGGCAGCAGCGCATCTTTCAGCGCCGTCTGCTGCGCAGCAGCGTCGAGGGCATCCGCGCAGCCCTGCCTGACCAGGAAAGCTTTGTGCTGCAGCTCTCCGTCGAGGACTTCAGCAAGCGCCTCACCTACGCGCCCACCGGCCAGACCCTGACCGTCGAACAAGCGGTGCAGGAGTTTCTGCTGTTTTACTGGCAGGACCGGCTGCGCGCCCTGCGCATCGCCGAGGGTCTGCGCCAGGCCCCGGGCGATCTGCCCCGCTGAAGCCATGCGCGTCGTATTGCAGCGGGTGACCCGCGGCGAGGTTCACGTGGCGGGCGAGCTGAGAGGCGAAATCGACAGCGGCCTGGTGGCGCTGGTGGGCATCGCGCAAGACGATGGCCCCGCCGAGGTCGAGCGCCTGGCGCAGAAGACCGCGCAGCTGCGCATCTTCCGCGACGACGAGGCGCGCATGAACCGCTCCGCGCTGGAGGTCGGCGCCGGCGTGCTGGTCATCTCGCAGTTCACCCTGTATGCGGACATGAAGCGCGGCCGACGTCCGGGCTTCACGCGCGCCGGGCGGCCGGAACTGGCCGAGCCGCTGGTCGAGCGTTTCGCGCAGCGTCTGCGCGAACTGGGCGTCGCCCACGTGGCCTGCGGCGTCTTCGGCGCGGACATGCAGCTCGTCATCCACAACGACGGCCCGGTCACGCTGATTCTGGACAGCGCGGAGCTGTAGGCGCGTCCTGCGCTACAATCTGCGAAAATCGGAGGGGCAGGGCATGCGGCCGAACATTCTGTGGATTTGCACCGACCAGCAGCGTTGGGACACCATCGCCGCGCTGGGCAACGCACACATCCGCACGCCCAACATTGACCGGCTGGTGCAGGAGGGCACGGCCTTCGACCACGCCTTCTGCCAGAGCCCGGTCTGCACGCCCAGCCGCGCCAGCTTCCTGACCGGGCGCTATCCCTCCACGGTGCACGGCACCTGCAACGGCAACACCGTCTGGGGCGAGGGCGCCCCGCTGATCAACAAGCTGCTGGCGGATGCCGGCTACGACTGCGGCCTGGTGGGCAAGTTTCACCTGGCCGGCGGCTTTCGTCGGCTGGAGCCGCGGCCGCAGGATGACGGCTATCGCGTGTTTGAGTGGAGCCACGCGCCGCGCGACGACTGGCCCGTCGGCCACGCCTGGCGCGAGTGGGTTGAGGCGCAGGGACAGGATCTGGGCGCGCTCTGCGCCGACATGACGCAGTTCCCGCCGGAGCTGCACCGCGAGACCTGGTGCACGACGCGGGCCATCGACTTCATCGAGATGGAGCGTCCGGGCGACCAGCCCTGGCTGATGAGCATCAACTACTACTATCCGCATCCGCCCTTCACGCCGCCGCAAAAATATCTGGAGCGTTACGCTGCCGCCGACATGCCCGGCCCGCTCTTCCGCGAAAGTGACCTCGCGGCGCAGCAGGTGCTGGCGGCGGTCGACTTTCAGACGGACGTGCGCCGGCCGGAGGAGTTTGACGCACGCGCTGTGCAGGCGGCCTACTACGGCATGGTGGAGCAGCTGGACGACCAGCTGGGGCGGCTGCTGGAGGCGCTGGAGCGCAGCGGTCAACGCCAAAACACGCTCATCCTCTTCATGAGCGACCACGGCGAGATGATGGGTGATCACGGCCTGCTGATGAAAGGCTGTCGCTTTTACGAGGGGCTCGTGCGCGTGCCCATGATCTGGGCCTGGCCCGGGCAGATTCAGGCCGGCCTGCGCAGCAGCGCGCTGACCGAGCTGACGGACATCTTTCCGACCTTGCTGGAGCTTTGTGATCTGGGCGCGCCGGAGGGCACGCAGGGGCGCTCGCTGTGGCCGATCCTGCGCGGCGCGGCTGACGCGCAGCAGCATCGCGACTTCGTGCGCTGCGAGTACTATCGGGCGCTACTGGACGGCGCGAGCGGCCTTGAAGGCACCTATGCGACCATGTACCGCGACCGGCGCCACAAGCTGGTGCGCTACCACGGGCATGACCTGGGCGAGCTTTTCGATCTGCAGCAAGACCCAGGCGAGTTCAACAATCTGTGGGATGAGCCGGATTGCGCGCAGTTACGCCTGCGCCTGCTGCAAGCGAGCTTCGACGCCCTGGCCTTCGCGGTCGACACCGGCCCGCCGCAGCGCTTTTTCAGCTAGGACGTCTGGATTTAGCGAGTTCAGTCTGGCTCTTGCTGCTTAATGTCATCCAGCCCCGAGACCAACCCCGGCGCGCGAGGGCACGCGCACGGCCACCACGCGGGCGTGCACCGTCTCCTGATCGCCGGCGCGCAGGCTACAGCGCACAATCGCCTTGCGCGCGTCCAGCTCCTCAATTTGCGCACGCAGCTCCAGTTCTACGCCAGTCGGCGTCGGCTTCAGGTAATCAACCTGCAGACTGGCGGTGACGCAGGTGATTTCCGGCGCGCTGTCCGGCGCGCGTCCCTCTGCGTCATACATGGCCGCGACGGCCGTGCCGATGCTGTGGCAGTCGATCAGGCTGGCCAGCAGGCCGCCATAGACCACGCCGGGGAAGGCCGTGTGGTGGGCGGCCGGGGTGAAGTGGCAGACGCCCTCCGTCCCGTCCCAGAAGGTGCGCACGCCCAGGCTCTGCGGGTTGTTGCGGCCGCAACCGGCGCAGATGGCGATATCCTCGTTGTAAAAGTCCTGGATGGCGCGGGGCTCAGCCGCCGGACGTGACATAGTCCCCCGAGACGTAGCCCTCGCGGCCCTGATGGCGGATGCGGTACCAGCCGTCCTGCTCGCCGTGCTGCTGATAAACCTCGCCGGGCGCGATCAGGCCGATGACCTCGTGCGTGACTCCCGGGCCACTGCGGACGTTGAGCACGTCGATCGCCGTGAGGCCGGGTGGCAGCGGCGCGGCCGGGCTGAGCGCCGCGTCATGGTCTTCCCTGAGCAGGTCGCGGATGGCCTGTTCAGTTTGTTCGTAGCGACCTTCGCCGAAGTGGCGGTAGCGGACGCGGCCCTGCTTGTCGATCAGGTAAAGCGCGGGCCAGAAGCGGTTGTTGTAGGCGTTCCAGGTCTCGCGCCCGTTATCCTGCAGCACGGGGTAGGGCACGTCGAGGCGGACGATTGCATCTTTCACGGCGTTGATGTCGCGCTCGAAGTTGAATTCCGGGTAGTGGTTGCCGATGACCACCAGCCCCTGGTCTGCGTACTGCTGATGCCATCCCCTCAACGAGGGAATTGTACGGATGCAGTTAATTCAGCCGAAGGTCCACATCTCCAGCGCCACCACCTTGCCGCGCAGTCCCGCCAGGCTCAAGGGGCTGGCGCTGTTGAGCCAGGCACCGTCATGCAGCTCGGGCGCGACGCCGAGCACCGGCAGATCAGCGACGAAGGGCGGCGAGGTCGTGTCGGCAGGGGCGGGAGCTGCCTCCCGGGCAGGGGGCGTCGCGTCGGCGGCGAGGAAGGCGTCCAGCGCCGTGGGCATGGTGCAGGCAGTGGCAATGAGTGTCAGCAGCGCGGCTTGCCCCGCGCGTAACAGGGCGTTCATCGTTTTGCAGGGTGTGGACCTGAAGGGACTCGAACCCTTGACCTCATCAATGCCATTGACGCGCTCTCCCAGCTGAGCTACAGGCCCCGGCGCGAAAAGGTTAACGGCAGGGGAGTTTATTGTCAATGGTCCCGGAGCGCAGGCCCGGCCATGCTATAGTGCCGGGACAGGGGGCAGAAAGGCAGCGCGTCAATGGGACGACTGGCCGTTGTGGGTCTCGTGGTGCTCGCCATCCTCGGCTACGGCATCAGCCTGATTGACATGGGCGGAGCCAGCGCAGATGACGAGGTCACGGCCTCTCTCCTGCTGCAGCTCGACGAGCAGAATCTGGCGGGCTATCAGAGCGCGACGGGGCCGCGCGACTGGAGCTTTCCCGCAGACTATGGGCCGCACCCGGACTACAGCACCGAGTGGTGGTATTACACCGGCAATCTGGACAGCGAAGACGGCCGCCACTTCGGCTACCAGCTCACCCTCTTCCGCCGCTCCATCGCGCCAGCGACGCCCGCCGGCGACTCCGAATGGCGCAGCGAGCAGGTGTACATGGGGCACTTCACGGTCAGCGACGTGGCCGGCGGCCGCTTCCTGCACGACCAGCGCTACAGCCGCGACGGCGCAGGACTGGCCGGCGCGACCAGCGACCCGCTGCTGCACATCTGGCTCGAGGACCTGGACATGCAGGCGCTCAACGACGAGGCAACCCGCTTGCGCCTGCGCGCCAGCATGGACGACGCGGCCATCGATTTCACGCTGGAGCATACGAAACCGCCGCGGCTGCGCGGCATCGAGGGCTACAGCCAGAAGGGAAGCGAAGCCCATCAGGCCAGCTACTACTACTCAATCCCGCGCCTGGCGACGCAGGGCACGCTCACGCTGGGCGGTGAGCGCATTGCCGTGCAGGGCGAGTCATGGATGGATCACGAGTTCTTCACCCAATACCTGACGGCGGATGTCGTCGGCTGGGACTGGTTCGCCCTGATTTTCGATGACGGGCGCGAGCTGTCGCTGGGCTGGCTGCGCCTGAAGGATGGCGGCCAGCGCTACTATGGCGGTGAGGGAGCGACCGCCTTCCTGGTCGCGGCGGACGGCAGCACGAGTCACATTGCGCCGCAGGACTTCCAGGTTGAGGTGACCGGCAGCTGGGTCAGCCCGCACAGCGGCGCCAGCTATCCCTCGGGCTGGCGCGTAACCATCGGTGGTGAGCAGCCGCTGAACTTCACGCTGCAACCCTTGCTGGCCGACCAGGAGCTGCACGAGAGCGACATCGTCTACTGGGAGGGCGCAGTCGAGGTCGCGGGCGACGTCGCCGGCTATGGCTATGCCGAGCTCACGGGCTATCACAAGCCGATGGGCAGCGATTTCTTTCCGTCTGGCGGCGCCTGAGTCCCACGCTCACGCGCCTGGCCCGGCCAGCAACAACCCCACAATGCCGCCGAGCAGCACGAGCCGGGTGGCGTTGACGCGCAGCCGCAGCAAGGCAAACAAGGCAAAGGCGCAGAGCGCTGCGCCGGGCAGCCAGAGCTGACCCACCGCGTCGGTCAGCGCCGTGCGCGCCAGGCCGAGCAGGGTGACCAGGATGGCGGCCACGACGGCGGCGTGCACGCCCGCGAGAAAATGGCGCACCGGCTGACTCCGGCGCAGGCGCGGGATGAAGGGCGCGCTGAGCATGACGAAGACGAATGACGGCAGAAAGATGCCCAGCGTGGCCAGCAAGGCGCCCGGCAGTCCCGCCACGATGGCGCCGATGGCCGTCGCCGTGGTCAGCACCGGGCCGGGCGTGGTCTGGCCGATGGCGATGGCATCCAGCAGTTGCTGCGCGCCCAGCCAGCCGTAGCTGCTCACCAGGTCCTGCTGAATGTAGGCCACCAGCAGATAGCCGCTGCCGAAGAGAATGGCGCCGATGCGCAGGAAATACAGGAAGAGCTCGCTCGCAGCCGGCGCTGCGATGACGGCTTCGCCCGCCAGCGCCGGCAGGCCCGTCAGCATGAAAGCGGCGGGCAGCGACTGGCTGGCGCGCGACTGCCACGCCAGGTGCAGCAGCCCGGCCAGCAACATGACGACGACCTCCGGCAGCTCCGTGATGACCAGCAAGGCGCTGCAGAGCGCGAAGAGCGTCCACAGCGCGCGGCCCTGCAAGGCGCTGCCCAGCAGGCGCCAGCCTGCGCTCGCGATCACGGCCACGATGACCGGCTGGATGCCGCGGAAGAGGGCCGCGACTTGCGGCAGCGTCCCGCTGCTGACATAGAACGCGCTCAGCGCCAGCGTGATGAGAAAGGCCGGGACGATGAAGCAGGCGCCGCTCACCAGCGCGCCGGGGATGCCGCGCAAACTGTGGCCGACGTGGATCATGACCTCGGTGGAGTTGGGGCCGGGGATCAGGTTGGCGGCGGCGATCAGGTCCAGATAGTGGTCGCGCGTCAGCCAGCGCCGCCGTGTGACCAGCTCGTCCTCGGCCAGGGAGATGTGGGCCACCGGCCCGCCGAAGGCCGTGACGCTCAGGCGCAGGAAAACGCGCGCCAGTTCGCCGTAAGAGACCGCTTCCCCATCCATCGCTGCTTCAACCCAGCCCCAGGCGCGCCAGCGTCTCCGGCGGCGCCTCACACTCCGCCAGTCCCGCGCGCAGCAATTCCTGCATACGGCGCACCCGGGCCGGCTCCTGCGCGTGCAGGTTTCGCGGCGTGAGCGTGAATTCTTCGCGGCGCCACAGGTAATCCGGGCAGACTCGTGGCTGCGCCGGGACGCGCCATTGCGGGATCTCTACACCGGGGATGAAATGCCCACTGGTCATGTCCGGCGCGCTGTTCATGCCGGTGGTGGAATACCAGTTGAGCGGCCCGTTCGGGCGAGAACCCTGCGCCAGCGTCCAGTCCGCGTCGCTGACGACCACGCCCTCGCCGAAGCGGCCATAGAGCAACAGGTCGCGGTGACTGTCGGTCTCGCCGCGCAGCAAGGGCATCAGCGAGCGCCCGTGCGGTTCGTTCGGCTGCTCGATGTCGAGCATGTCGCGCAGGGTCGCGCTGACGTCGAGGGCGTTGCTGAGCGCGTTGATGCGGCGGCCCTTGCCCGGATGCTGCGGATGCCAGATCATGAGCGGAATGCGCGCGTGCGATTCCGGATGCGGGAAGTCCTTGGCCCAGATGGTCGGGTTGTCGAGACCGTTGTAGCAGAGGTCGTGGCCGTGGTCGGTGGTGACGATGACGGCCGTGTTGTCCCACAGGTCCAGTTCATCCATGCGGTTCCACAGCCGCCCCAGCCAGGCGTCGACCATGGTCACGTTGCCTTCGTATTGCGCGCGGATCCAGGCCAGTTCGTCGGCAGAGGCGTTGCGCACGAAGCGCTTCGTTTCCTCTGGATCCTGATACGGTGGCCAGGGGTTGAAGTCCGGGCTGTCGCTGCCGCCGGTGTACAGGCTGCGGTAGGGTTCCGGCACGTGGAAGGGCTCGTGCGGATCGAAGGACTCAACCCACAACAGGAAGCGTTCGTGCTCCTGGTTGCCTTCCAGCCAGTCCGCCGCCCGGCTCATGACCTGGGCTGCCGGGAACTCTTCCTCGCTCAGCCAGTTGCGCGCGTTGGCGTAGTACTGCGTGCCGCGGCCATCAAAGCAGCGGCTGCGCGATTTGCGGGCCCGGTTGATGGCGCGGGCCCAGCCGGGCGCATCGTCCACCGGCGCCGTATCCCACATGTCGTTTTCGGAGCCGCGCACGAATTCGACGCCGTGGAAGGGTTCGAAGTAGCCGTGCGCCTTGTCCTCCCAGTAGTGATAGTGGTCGGTGACGATCTGCGTGACGCAGCCGTCAGCGCCGGCTTCCGCCGCCAGGTGGCGGTCCCAGGGCTCGACGTAGCCCCAGCCGCGCCACAGGAACTCCTGGCGGCCGGTGAAGAGTTCGCGGCGCGCGGGCATGCAGGGCGCGGAGCTGATGAAGTGATTGTCAAAGATGGCGGCCCGTTCAGCGAAGCGGCTGAAGTTGGGCGTCTGCACGTGGCTGTCCTGGTAGGCCTGCAGGGCGTGAAAGTTCAAACTGTCGATGAGCACGTTGATGACGTTCATGACGGGACTCCGCGAGTGGGCCGTTAAGAAAGATCAGGAAAACAGCATCGAGCCGCGCATCTCCATCGGCTGGCTGAAGATCCAGACAGCAGTCAGCGCGATGGCCAGCAGTAGCAGCGCCCAGGGGAGCATACCGGGAACGGCGTCGCGCCGGTACATGCGCGTCGCCGCCCGCTGCGCGATGAGCAGGCTCCAGACGCTCCCGCCGCCGATGGCGACCAGTTGCATGAGGCCGATCAGCGTCGCGTCCAGGCTGCCGCCGAAGCGTCCCCGGTCGCCGCCCTGGCCAAGAAACTCCTGCAGCACCGGGATGATGCTGCCGGGGGCGATGAGCAGGTGAAAGCTGTAGTGTGCGATCCACACGCCGAGCCCCACGGGGACGAAGGCCGGCGCGAAAAAGGCTACCGTGGCGCGCAGGCTGTACTTGCGCGTCGTGCCGCTCAGCCAGCGGCCCAGGGTCGCTGCCAGCAGCGTGAGCAGGGTTGGCAGCAGCAGGCTGGTCGCGCCGAACACCAGCAGCAGGACGAGCAGTTCACTGCGCAGCCCCAGAGTCTCCGCCAGAGCTTGCTGCAGCGCGTAGACCGGCGGCACCATGCCGAAGGCGTTGGTCAGGCCCATGGCCGCCAGCAGGATGACCAGTAGCGAGACATCCAGACGCTGCGGCCAGGCGCCAGGCTGCAGCAGCTCGCGGCCAGGCAGACGCGCCATGAGACCGATGTTCTCGTGCGGACAGGCGCGCACGCAGTCAAGACAGAGCGTGCAGTCGAGGTTGCTGCGCATCTGCGGCGCGAAGAGCAGGGTGCCGCAGCCGGGCGTGCCCTGTGGCCCGTGACGCACGGTCAGCGTCCCGCCGCCGGGGATCTCGTCCACGCGCAGCAATGGCGCGGGCGCGTAACTGCCGTTGACGCATTCATGGCCGACGCAGTGGCGGCAGATTTCGGGGTCCTTCACCGCGATCTGTGTGGGCGCGCTGGTCGAATAGACGAAGTTGAAGCTGCCCAGGGGACAAACGTATTTGCAAAAGGCGGATTCGCTGAAGGCGGCCTCGAGCAGGAAGGAGGCGAGGAAGTAGGCCAGGATGAGCCAGGCCGTCAGCCATGGGCTGGCCCACAGGTCCAGCCATTCGTAGAGCAGGAAGAGCGTGAATAGGCTGGCGATGGCCAGCCACTTGTTGCGCAGCACGCGCGGGAAGTGGCGCCCGCGGCTCAGGCGTTTGCCGAGGCTGCGCGGCAGGGCGAAGGGGCAGGCCATGCAGAAGAGATTGCCCGCCATCAGCAACACCAGCACGATCAGGCCGCGATAGTGCACCCAGGGCGCGACCGTGGCCAGGTTGCGCGCGGCGGCTTGCGGCCCGGTGAGGCCGTCAATCACCAGCGCAGCGGCCACCAGCAGCATGCCCGATTGCAGCACCAGGCGGCCCCGGCGCCAGCGCAGGAAGCGCCCGATGAGCGGCAGTTGCAATACGTCCAGCAGGCCCGCGGGACGATACATGCTGCTCATGGGCGCCTCCTGACCGTTGCGTTGCGCGCGTCAGCCCTCGGGCTCAGGTGTTTTTGTCGCCTGCCAGGCGCCAAAGGGCGTTTGCGCCGCCGCGCCGCCGCGGCTCATGCCGCCCATGCCACGTAGCGTGGGGACTGCTGTGGGTTCCGCGTTTGCTTCGGCTTCTTGCGTCATGGCCCGCTGCGTCCGGTCGGGCGTGCCCTGCCAGGCGCCAAAGGGTGTTTGCGCTGCCGCGCCACCGCGACTCATGCCGCCCATGCCGCGCAGGGTGGGCACCGGCGTGGGGCCGTCGCTATCTTCCGGCTCCGGCGTCGTGGTGGCTGCTTCGACCGCGCCACTCACGCTCAACTCGAAGGTCTTGCTGACGCTGCTTTCATCCGCAAAGGTGAGCGTTACTTCAACAGTCCAGTCGCCGGCCATGGTCCATTCGAAGGGTACGCGGTAGCGGCCAGTCTCGCCCTGCACGTCAGCGCGCAGGACCGGCACCATGCCCGCATGAGACATGTCGCCATGCACATCCACGCTGGCGGGGGATACAGGCTCGCCATCTGCATTCGTCACGCTGATGAGCAGCTCCGCGTCGCCGATGGTGGATTCCACCGGCTCCACTTCCAGCGAAATATTGAGCTCGGCCTCTGCGGCTGGCACGCTCTCCTGGCGACAACCGGCAAAGAGGAACAGGCACAACGACAGGGCGATGATTCTGCGCATCTGCAAGATTCCTTTCCCAACATGCACGTACAGGGTCAAGTGTAACAGTACGGTCAACGCTTGTCAGCAGTGATGCTTTCCGGCAGACTCGCGAGAACTGCTGATGACAGCGGAAAGCGGGAACGTGGCCCCGACCTTTTACGTCGTGCACGGCCCACAGGAGCTACTCCTCGAGGAGTGGCTGCAACGCCTGCGCGCCAGGATGCCCGCGGGCAACGCCGACTTTAATATCACAGAGCTGGATGGCAGCGCTGTCCGCGTTGCGGAGGTGCTCAACCTCGCCAGCACCAGTCCCTTCCTCGCCAAACAGCGCCTGGTGATCGTGCGCGGCCTGCTCACCTGGCTGTCGCGCGCGGGCGCCGGCAAGGCCGGCAAACGCGAGGCCGACGCCCTCTATGAAGGCTTGCCGACCCTGCCGCCGACTGCGCGTCTGGCGCTCGTCGAACAGCGGGACCTGGAGCCCTTGAGCTACGGCAGGCGACGCAACAATCGCTTCGTGCAGCTGGCACTGAGCGATGAAAACGGCTTCACTCAGGCCTTCCGCTCGCCACAGAACCCCGGCGCCTGGATACAGCGGCGGGCGCAGGGAAAATATGAGGCGGAAATAGAGCGCAATGCAGCCCGGGCGCTGGCGGACGTTACTCGCGGCGATCTGCGGCGCATGGACAACGAGCTGCTCAAACTGGCGAGCTATGTGGACGGCGCGCGCGCCATCAACGAGGAGGACGTGGCGCTGCTGACGCCCTGGGTGGCCGAGGCGCGCACCTTTGATTTTACCGATGCCCTCGCTGAACGCCGGGTGAGGCCGGCACAGGAGCTGCTGCAACAGATGCTGGCCGAGGACACCAGCAGCGACGGCCTCATTCTCTTCGCCACGGTCGTGACGCATTTCCGGCGCCTGCTGCTGACGCGCGAGCACATGCTGCTGAACGGCACAGCGCAGGGCCTGGCGGAGGCGCTGGGCGTCCGGCCCGGCAGATACCTGAACAAGCTGCAGCAACAATCGCAGAAGTTCTCGCTGCAAGACCTGGAACAGATTTTCCGCGCGTTGCAGGAAGATGACCTGGCGATGAAGACAGGCGGGTTGCGGGCCGGTCTGGCGCTGGAGCTGCTGGTGGCCGGGCTCGCCTGACAAGCGTAAGCGCGGCCAGATTTGCGACATCCTGCGCGCAGCAACGTAGAGTCACTGGAGACTGCAAGGACAACGAGGAAGCAAGAGATGAGCGTAATCGGGGTCATCGTGCTGCTGGTGCTGGTCATCATCGGCTTTCAGGTGTTGCTGGGGCTGGGGCTGGCCGCTTTGAGCCTGCTCATCGCGCTGCTGCCGTCGATGTTGGCCGGCTACCTGGCCGGACACATCATGAGCGGCGCCGGTTATGGCGCCGTCACCAACGTCCTGCTGGGTCTGGGCGGCGGCATCGTCGGCAACATTTTGCTGAATCTGCTGAGCATCGAGGTCAGCGACGGCTGGGTCGAGCGCATCGCGGTGGGTGTGGTCGGGGCGATTGTGCTGGTGTGGCTGGGGCGCATCACGGGCGCTCTGGAAAAGCGCAAGGCTCACTGAGCGGACTGGCCTGTAGCCTTTCACTGGCGCCTGGGCGCATGGCGGGTTAGCATCCACGCTCGTCATTAAAGGAGCGAAAGGTCGCCCGTGGAACTCAACGCCAACCAGTTTCCCCAGGCCGCCAAACGCGCCCTGCAGGATCCGCAACTGAAAGCGGCGCTGGACCGTGGCGCGCGCACGGCCGACGCGCTGCGCGTGCAGAGCATGGACGCGACCACCGGGCCCGAAGCGCTGCGGCAGCAGGGGCGCGGCGCCAGGCTGCGCGGCCTGGCCGATTTGCCCGAGCTGCTCGAACAGGCCGAGGCGCAGATCACGGCACGCGGCGGCCATGTGCTTTGGGCGCTGGACGCGGAGGAGGCCAACCGCCACGTGCTCGACATCTGCGAACGCCATGCGCTGAAGTTCGGCGTCAAGAGCAAGAGCATGGTCACCGAAGAGCTCAACCTGGTGCCCGTGCTGGCGGAGCACGACATCCGCATGCTGGAGACGGACCTCGGCGAGTTCGTGGTACAGATCGACGAGAGCCGCCCCAGCCATATCGTCGCGCCCATCATGCACATGACCAGGGAGCGGGTGCAGGAACTCTTCGTCGAGAAGCTGGGTATGGAGCCGCTGGCAGGCGAAGTCGACCCGAACGCCATCGCGAGCTTTGCCAGACGTCATTTGCGCGAGCAGTATTTCCGGGCGGATTTCGGCATCACGGGTGGCAACTTCCTCATCGCCGAGACCGGCACCATCGCCCTGACCACCAACGAGGGCAATGCGCGCCTCGGTACCGCGTTGCCGCCGGTACACATCGCCATCGTCGGCATCGAGAAGGTCATCCCCACCTGGGAGGACTACGCCACACTGGTACAGACCCTGGCGCGCAGCGCCACTGGCCAGCAGCTCTCCGTATACAGCACGCTCTACAACGGCCCTGCTGACGCGGCAGAAGGCGACGGGCCGCAGCACTACTACCTCATCCTTGTGGACAACGGCCGCAGCGCGATCTACGGCACGTCCTACTCGGAAGCGCTGGCCTGCATTCGCTGCGGCGCCTGCCTGAATACCTGTCCCGTTTACCAGAACGTGGGTGGCCACGCCTACGGCTCGGTCTACCCTGGCCCCATCGGCTCGGTCATCACGCCGCTGCTGCAGGGCCTCGAGAACGCCACGCCCTTGCCCTTCGCCAGCAGCCTTTGCGGCGCCTGCAAGGAAGCCTGCCCGGTCGATATCAACATCCCGGACATGCTGCTGCAGCTGCGCCACGATATGCAGGAGCAGCAAAGCCCGATGTGGCGCCTGGGGATGCAGGCCTGGAGCTGGAGCTTCAGCCATCCGCTGCTTTACGAGACCGGGCGCAAGGTCACGGCCGCGCTCAGCAAGGCCTTCGCGCCGGAGGGCGAGGCGCATCACAATTTGCCCGGGCCGCTGGGCGCATGGACCGATCATCGCGATTTACCATCGTTCCCGAAGGAGTCCTTCCGCGACTGGTGGCGCCAGGAGCGTCCGGACCAGGGTGACCAGGACGACGCCTCATGAGCGAGGCGCGCGCGCAAATCCTCGAGCGACTGCGCAGCGCGCGTGACGGACTGCCGCCCGCGCCGCCGCGTCCGACTCACTATCAAGCCGTCATGCAGGTTGAGGATGACTCGCCCACGGCCTTGCTGGCGCGCTTCAGCGCCGAGCTGGAACGGCTGGCGGGCGAGGTATTCGTGGCCGCGGACGAAGCAGCCGCGCTGGAGCGGCTGCTGGCCTTGCTGGCGGACTGTGAGGCGCGCTCGGTGTTGTCCTGGGACTGGCAGCACATCCCGCTGCCCGGCCTGCAGGCGGCGCTGGCTGCAGCCGGCATCACGGCGCTGCAACCCACAGCCGACAATTATGAAGCCTGTGAGGCGGCTGAAGCCGGCATCACCGGCGTCGACGCGGCCCTCGCGGCCACGGGCTCTTTGGTGGTCAGCACGGCCCCGGGCATGAGCCGCCTGCCTTCCTTGTTGCCGCCGCTGCACATTGCGCTACTTCGTCAGGCGCAGGTGTTGCCGAGCCTGGAAGCGTGGGTAGCGCAGCAGCGCGCTGACGAGCTCGCGCAGCTGGGCGCGCGCAGCAACTTCTGCATCATCTCCGGCCCCAGCCGCACTGCCGACATTGAGAAGAAACTGGTGCTGGGCATGCATGGCCCGGCGACCCTGCAAGTGATAGTGCTGGCCTGAGACGGTCAGCGCTCACACCCCACAAATTGGCAACAGGTCAGACAGACGATCCAGCAAATGATCCGGCCGCGCGGCCAGCAGATCCGCGCGGCTGCTGAAGCCGGTGGTCACGGCCACGGCCCGCGCCCCCAGCGCCCGCGCGCAGGCGACGTCCGCCGGCGTGTCACCGACTACCGTGACCTGCTGTGGCGCAATGGTCTGGCCACAGTGGGCGATGGCGCGTTCCAGGGCGATGGCGGGCAGCTTGTTGCGATTCGCGGCCTCGCTGCCGCAAGCGCGCACCGGGAACCAGGCCGGGTCAAAGCCGGCGCCCTCAAGCTTGAGCGGAGTGGTGGCGGCGCTGTTGCCGGTCACGATGCCGGTGATGCAGTCGGGCTGCGCGCGCAGGGCGTGCACCGTCTGCAGGGCGCCCGCCAGGGGCACTATTTCAAACTCCGCCAGCAGATCGCGCATGTGGCGCTCGATGCAGCGCTCGTAGGCGGGCATGTGGCGCCCGATTTCCGCCTCGCTCTGGTCGAGGATCTCACACAATGTGCCCCAGTCAGTCTTGCCGCCGAAGCTGTGCGTATCCAGCCGGCCGACCGTGCCGAAGTGTTCGAGCAGGGCGCGGCAGGTGGAGGCGCGACCGATTCCGTGGCCGTCCAGCAGCGTCCCGTCGATGTCGAAAAGGACGAGTTGCAAGGTCACACAAGCGCCTGATTCGGGCCCGCGGCGGGCACTTCCAGCTCGATGAGCTGCTGCACCAGATCGCGCAGGGCGTGTTCGGCCAGGGCGCCGGGTTGACTGAAGACGATGTTGCGGCTTTTGAAGAGCATGAGGGTGGGGATGCTCTGGATGCCGAACTGCGCCGAAAGGCCGGGGTTCTCGTCCACGTTGACCTTGGCGATGCGGATCTGGCCGGCGAATTCCGCAGCCAGCTTGTCCAGCACCGGCGCGACCATGCGGCAGGGGCCACACCATTCCGCCCAGAAATCGACCAGCACCGGCAGCGGCCAGTCAATTACCGCCTCCTGAAAGTCCGCGTCGCCCACAGCGACGGGGGCGGCCTCGACGATGGTCTGTCGCGGCGTTTCCTCTTCCACAGCGGGCGGCGCCGGATTGAGCTCGGCGACGCGCACGTTCATCTGCTCGATGGCCAGCGGCATGTCGCTGCCCCAGGGCTTCGAGCGCCGTAGCACGGTCTCGCCGCAGTACCAGCCGACCAGCAACGGGCGGCCTTCCGCCTCGAAAAGCGCGGCGGCGCGCGGGTTGCTGTCCGGGTCAATCTGCGCGAAGAGCATGTCCGGCTGTTCGTCGATGGCCTTGCGGAACGCGGTGACGAAGTCGCCGCGCAGACCGCCGCCACCGGAGAGCAGCAGCATCACGGGCCTGTCGCCCAGCAGTACCTTGTCAAGACTGTCGTCAGTCAGTGTCTGGATTTCCTGCATGGCGCTGCGCTCCCTGTTGGCCTGTGTCCAGTGTAGCCGGGGCGGAGCGGGGACTCAAGGCATGGTCAGCATACCCGCGGTCGATTGGCATGCGCGGGGCGTGTATAGTTCGGGCGCGGAGCTTCTGTTGGCCGGGCCGACTGTCTGCCATGCTGCGACGAATTACACCCGACCTGCGCATTCTGTTGCTGCTCGCGCTCATGCCACTGTTGCTCTTCTGGCAACAGACGCTGGGCGGCCGCACGCTGCTGCCGGCTGACAACCTCTACCAGTACGAGCCTTGGGCGGGGATGCGCGAGCAGGTCGGCGCGCCCGCCGTCCCGCACAACGCGCTGGTCTCCGACCTCGTGTTGCAGAACTATCCCTGGAAGCGATTCCTGCGCCAGAGCCTGGAAGCAGGCGAATTACCGCTCTGGAATCCGCAGCAATTCAGCGGCATCCCCTTCCTCGGCGCCGGGCAGCACTCTGCGCTCTACCCCTTCAGCCTGATCTTCCACATCCTGCCGCTGTGGCTGGCCTACGGCTGGTTCACCGTATCGCAGCTGTGGCTGGCCGGCGCCGGCATGTATCTGCTGTTGCGCGGGCTGCACGTCGGTCGCTTCGGCGGCGTGGTGGCCGCGCTGGCCTGGCAGCTCTCGGCCTTCCTGGTGATCAGCGCCGTCTTCCCGATGATTCTCGCGGCGGCGGCCTGGTTGCCGCTGCTGTTGCTGCTGGTCGAGCTCACCGTACGCGCGCAGCCACTGGCCGGCAGGCCGGCGCGCGCGCCCTGGACGGCGCTGGGCGCGCTGGCGCTGGGCTGCGTTCTGCTCGCTGGTCACGCCGAGCTCAGCTACTACAGTCTGCTCATCACGGGCGTGTGGGCGCTGGCGCGACTGTTGCAACGCTGGCAGACTGATGGGCCGCGACCGGCGTTGAGGGCGCTGCCCTGGCTGCTGGCGATGGCCGCCATCGGCCTGGCGACCGGCGCGCTGCAGCTGGTGCCACTCTTCGAATTCGCCGGCATGAACTTCCGCAGCGGCGCGGCCTCCTACGAACAGGTCATCGCCTGGGCGCACCCGCCGCGCGACCTCGTCCAGTTTCTGCTGCCGAACTTTTACGGCAATCCGGCGCAGCACGGCGTGTTTGACCTGTTCAGCGGCCAACTGCTGCCCCTGCGATCGACGGAATGGGGCATCAAGAACTACGTCGAGGCCGCGCTCTACAGCGGCATCCTGACGCTGGCCTGCGCCCTGCTCGCTCTCGGCAACCTGCGCCGTCGAAGTGTAGAGAGCGGCCAGGCGCGCGCGCTGACCTGGTTCTTCCTGCTGCTGACTTTGGCCGGCCTGAGCTTCATGTTCGGCCTGCCGACCTACCGGCTGCTGTGGCTGCTGCCGGGCATCGACCAGCTACATTCCCCCTTCCGCTGGGTCTTCGCCGTGAGCCTGGGCCTGGCGGTGCTGGCGGGCTTCGGCGCGGACCGGCTGGTGACGGGCGCAGCAGAGGCCTGGCGGCGGCGCCTGGGTCTGGCTTTGACCGGAACTGGTTTGGCGACCCTGGCCGCGCTGCTCGTCATCCGGCTTTTCTACCCGCAGCTGGAGCAGCTGGCGGAGCGCGTCTTTCGCGGCCTGGCGCGGGCGGACCAGGTCTTCGCCGACGCGCGCATGTTCACCAGCTATCAGGTCGGCAACCTGTTGCTATTCGCCCTGATGACGGGCGGCGTGGGGCTTCTCTTGCTGTGGGCAGGCCGCAACCTGCGCGCGCGCGGCTGGCAGGTCGGCGTCGCGGCCCTGCTGACCCTGGACCTGATGCTCGCGTCCGGCGGCTTCCACGCTGCCGCCGACCCGGCGTTGCTGGAGGTCACGCCACCGGCCATCGCCTGGTTGCAGAGTCAGTCCGGCGCCTGGCGCTTCACGACGCTCGAAGCGGACCAGGCTATTCTGCCCGCCAACAGCGGTTGGGTGCATGGCCTGCGCGACATCCGCGGCTACGAGAGCATCATCCCGCGCCAGTACGTGGACTTCATGCAGCGCATCGCTCCGCAGAGACAACTGCCCTACAACCGCGTGGCGCCGCTCTACATCGACAAGCTGGCCGATGTTGACTGGCAGCGCCTGGCGTTAACCGGGACGCGCTGGTTGCTGACATCGGCCGCGCTTGAGCCGGAGCCGCTCTTGCCGCCAGGCAGCGCGCTGGCCTGGGAGGACGCTGCGCTGCGCATTTACGAGCTGCCAGCGTATCCCCTGGCCTGGCTTACGACCGAAACGCTGCCGCTGCAGCCGGAGTCGCTGCCAGCGCCGCTGCCGGTCGAGTTGCTGCGCGAGGGCGGCCGCGAGAAGCTGCTGCAGATAACGCTGCCCGCCGCGGCGGCGAGTCAGCTGGTCATCAGCGAGACCTGGCTGCCGGGCTGGCGCGCCTGGCTACGGCTCGCCGACGCGGAGCAGAACGCCGAACAGTCGCTGCCGGTGACGCGCGTGCTGGAGAACTTCCAGGGCGTCACGCTCAACAGGGCGGAGCTGGAAGTCCTGTTTGAGCAGGAACTGCCGGCGGATGCGCAGTTCATCCTGCGCCTGAGTTACAGTCCGGCCAGCTTCCAGGTCGGCCTCTTCGGCTCGGTGATCGGCGCCGCGCTGCTGCTCTTCCTGCCGGGCGTGTGGCTGTGGCGCCTGTATACCGGCCGCAATGACAGCGATGTGGCGCGCGTGGCGCGCAACAGCGTGGCGCCAATCCTGCTCAACCTCTTCAACCGCGGCATCGACTTCGCCTTTGCGCTGGTGATGCTGCGCATCCTCGGCCCGGAGGACGCGGGTGTCTATTTCTACGCGGGCTTCATCTTCCTCTGGTTCGACATCCTCACCAACTTCGGCCTCGACGTCTGGTTGACGCGCGAGGTGGCGCGCGACCCGACGCGGGCGCTGCGCGTCCTGATCTCCAGCAGCGCCCTGCGCCTGGGGCTGACGCTGGCGGGCCTGCTGTTGCTGGCGGCCTTCCTGCTGGCGCGGCAACAGTTCATCACGCCGCCGCTGGGCGAGGCGGGCCTGCTGGCGATCCTGCTGCTCTATCTGGGGCTGTTCCCGGGCAGCCTCGGCAAGGGCCTGACCTCGCTCTTCTACGGCTTCCAGCGCGCCGAATTCCCGGCGGCGGTCACCACCCTGGCCACGCTCAGCAAGACCGCGCTGGGCCTGCTCGCGTTGCTGGCGGGCACGGGCGTGGTCGGCCTGGCGGCGGCCAGCATCCTCACCAACCTGCTGACGCTGGCGCTGCTGGCCCTGGGCGCGCGACCCCTGCTGCGCGGCATGGCGGCGGCGCGCCCCGACGTGGCCCTGCTGCGGCGCATGACCGGCGCCAGCTGGCCGCTGCTGGCCAACCACTTCCTGGCGACCATCTTCTTCCAGGTCGACGTGCTCATCATCGAGGCGCTGCACGGCGCGCGCATGCTCGGCCTCTACAGCGTGGCCTACAAGTGGGTGGCGGCGCTCAACATCATCCCGGCCTTCTTCACGCAGGCGCTGCTGCCGGTGATGTCGCGCCAGGCGCAGGAGGATCCGGCGACGCTGCGGCGCACCTGCATCCTGGGTATCAAGCTGCTCTCGTTGCTGTCGCTGCCGCTGGCGGCGCTTTTCACTGCGCTGGCCTGGGCGTTGACGAGTCTGCTGGGCGGCGTGCAGTATCTGCCGGACGGCGCCATCGCCACGCAGCTGATGATCTGGAGCATTCCGCTTGGCTGGATCAACAGCTTCCTGCAGTATGCGCTCATCGCGCTCGACCTGCAGCGGCGCATCACGCGCGCTTTCCTGCTGGCGGTGGGCTTCAACATCGTGGCGAATCTGCTGCTGGTGCCGCGCTATGGCTATCAGGCCGCCGCGCTGACCACCATCGCCTCGGAGTTGATCCTGCTGCTGCCCTTCGCCTGGCTGCTGCAGCGGGCGCTGGGGCCGCTGCCCTGGATTGCGATGTTGTGGCGGCCGCTGCTGGCGACAGCGCTGTTGCTGCTGGTACTGGCGGGCTTGTGGCCGCTGTCACCCTTGCTGGCGCTGCTGGCCGGCTGCGCGCTCTACGCGTTGACGCTGCGGCAGTTGCGGCCGCTGACGGCGCCGGAGCGCAGGTTGCTGCGGCCGCTGGTGCCGCAGCGCTTGCGGGCCCTGTTGTAGCTCGCGCTCAGGCTTCGACGAGCTTGGCGAGGGGGCGCGAGCCAATCTCGCCGCGGCGCATCAGGCTGCGCACGAAGGGGTTGGCGAAGACCGGGACGCGCAGGGTCTCGGCCGCGCGCATCAGGGTAACGTGGTAGATGGTGACGGGGCGCGAGCCACTGAGCCAGTGCTCCTCGTGGAAGACCTCGTTTGACAGCTGCCAGCCCTGGGCGAACAGCGTGACGAGCACGTCGCCGCCGCCGAGCTGGCCGGAATGCGGTGACCAGTGGCGCGTCACGTCGGGATAGTCGAAATGTGCGTTTGCAGCGTCGAAATTAACCATGCGGTCATTCTAGCAGTGCGGGGCAGGCGGGTCAGCGGGGAATATGCCGAATCCGGCGCGCAGTTTTTGTCAGATTTGCGGCAAATCTTGTCTGATTCCCGCAGCCTTGCGCTGGAGCCGCAGGAGACGCACAATCACCGGCACGATCCGGCATACGCCGGTCTGCGCCTGACCTTGTTGCAGCGCCTCTGCGACCGCATGACCTGGACTGTCGATCCTCTGCCCGTGAGGGTAGGGATATTCTGAGGGGGCGTCCGTGCGACTGAGGGGCAGTTGGTGAGAATGGGATGTGCTGAATCCGGCGCACGCTCAGGGTAGGCATGTTCGCCTTCGTCGGCGAGAACGAGACGGCCTGGTAGGGCACGGCCGCCGTGGCCACTCTAATCGCTGATCCCGGTGGTCTCGGGTTTCTTTTTGATGCAGCGTCATTTTGTGGAAGGCATTGCCGGCGCGGTGAAGCAGTAGCGCCATTCAACCATACAGTCAGGAGCGAGCATGAACTCCCGTCAGCCCAACATCCTCTGGATCTGCACTGACCAGCAGCGCCACGATACCCTCGGCTGCCATGGCAATGACTTCGTGCGCACGCCGCATATCGACCGCCTGGCGGCCGGCGGCATGCAGTTCACGCGAGCCTACAGCCAAAGTCCGGTCTGCACGCCCAGCCGCGCCTCCTTCCTGACCGGGCGCTATCCGCGCACGACGCGCTGCCGCCAGAACGGCCAGGCCATCCCCGCCGACGAGATGCTGGTCACGCGTCTGCTGGCCGACGCCGGCTACAATTGCGGCCTCTCCGGCAAGCTGCACCTCGCTCCCTGCAACCCAATGGCCAACCCCGGCACCGAGCGCCGCATCAACGACGGCTACAACGAGTTTCACTGGTCGCATCATCCGCGTTATGGCGACTGGCCCACCAACGAATATTTCCACTGGCTGCGCGAGCGCGGCCAGAGTGACCAGGTGGGCCCCTCGCCGCTGTCGGACCATATCCTCACGGGCATGCCGGCTGAGCATCACCAGACGACCTGGTGCGCGCAGAAGGCCATCAACTTCATCGAGGCCCACGAGGACAGCGCGCTGCCCTGGCTCTTCTCCGTCAACATGTTCGATCCGCACCATCCCTTCGACCCGCCGCCGGAGTATCTGCAACGCTACCTGGATGTGCTCGACGACATCCCGTTGCCTGTCTGGCAGCCCGGCGAGCTGGCGGACAAGCCGCCCTGGCAGCACATCGACCACCTGGGCGCCTACAACAACCCGCGCTCCTTCCCCTTCGACGAGATGTCGGCGCGCGACCACCGCCTGGTGACGGCGGCCTACTGGGCCATGGTCGACCTGATCGATGACCAGGTGGGGCGCATGCTGGCGGCGCTGGAACGCACGGGTCAACTGGAGGGAACCCTCGTCATCTTCATGTCCGACCACGGCGAGATGCTGGGCGACCACAGCATCTATCTGAAGGGGCCCTACTTCTACGAACCGGCCATCCACGTGCCGCTGCTCGTTTCGCAGCCGGGCACTATCGAGGCCGGCGGACGCTGCGACGACCTGGTCGAACTGGTCGACCTGGCGCCGACCTTGATGGAGGCGGCCGGTGAGACGCGCTGGCCGGGCATGCAGGGGCAGTCGCTCTGGCCGCTGCTGAGCGGCAGCGGCGCGCCCGCTCCCGCGCGCGAGGACGTTTACTGTGAGTACTACAACGCCATGCCCTGGCATGATGTGCCGCGGCCCCAGCTGACCATGCTGCGCACGCAGACGCACAAGCTGGTCGTCGCGCATGGCCTGGAGAGCGGCGAGCTTTACGATCTGGAGGCCGACCCGCAGGAGACGTACAACCGCTGGCACGATCCGGCGTACGCCACTTTGCGCATGGAGCTGCTGCAGCGCCTCTGCGACCGCATGGCCTGGACGGTCGATCCGTTGCCCCCGCGCGAGGGGATTTTCTGAGAGGGCGACGCGAGGAGTGAGCAGGGCATATCAACTGATGACCTGAATGCCCCGTTCGCCCGTGCTATACTCGCCCATCTCCCCCGGCACAGGAGCGCAGCCCGTGGCCAGCCCGATCCTCATCCGCATCGCCGACATCGCCGCCCACGAAGGCCAGCAGGTCCTGCTGCAGGGCTGGGTGCAGGCGCGCTGACACAACGGCCGCACGCTTCAAGCTACTCGTCTGCAGGCTGATCAAGGCGCGCGGGCGTCAGACTGTCAGGGCGCCGGGTCAGGCATCTGGCCGGGCGCTTGCGGGGGCGCGAGCTGGGCCTGCACCTCAAAGCCGCCGTGGATCCAGCCGGGCGCGCTGCAGCCGAGCAGCAACTCGTTCCAGAACGTGTCGGGCGCCGCGCCCATGACCTTTACGCGCTTGCCTTGCCAGCAAACGCCGACCTGCTCGTGTTCCAGGCTCGGGCCGCTACGGACGCGCGTCGTCCAGGTTATTTTGGCGAGCAGGATGGAGCGGGTTTCCGCGCTGCTTTCCGGTTTCGGCTCCGGCTCGTCGGCGAAGGTGTAGACGGGCATGCCCATGGCGCCGCCGTTCAACTGGCAGGTACCGAGCGTTCCGATCCACTCGCCATCGCCGAGCGACTCACTGTTCACGCAGCGGACGAAGACGACTTCCTGCGCCGACGCGACCGGCGTCAGCAGGGCGCCGAGGATGAACGCCAGGGCCAACGCGGGCCTGATTGCTCGAATATGGTTTCTCATTTCCGAAAACCTCTGGCTATTCTCAATGTGCAAGGTGCACTCGCGCCTGGGCCGACGCGTGCTGCGTCAGTGTGTGGATGACGGGCTCGTGAGCAATAACTTCAACAGGGCCACAGGCGGTGCCGGCCAGTCCCACAAGTAAACCATACCCCCGCCAGTTTTTTCTGCAAGTTTCGGCCTGCCTGGCGACGCCCGTGCTATACTCGCCCATCTCCCCCGGCACAGGAGCGCAGCCCGTGGCCAGCCCGACCCTCATCCGCATCGCCGACATCGCCGCGCACGAAGGCCAGCAGGTCCTGCTGCAGGGCTGGGTGCAGCTGCGCACCGGCAAGGGTCGGCTGCACTTCATCCGGCTGCGCGATGGCAGCGGCGTCGTCCAGTGCGTCGCCTTTCGCCACGAATTGAACGAAGACGACTTCGCGCTGGCCCGCAGCCTGACGCAGGAGGCGGCCATCCGCGTGACCGGCGTGGTGCGCAGCGACGCGCGCGCGCCAGGTCTGCCCGGCGGCTATGAAGTCGGCGTCAGCAGCCTGGAGCTGATCGGCGCGGCCGAGGACTTTCCCATCACGCCCAAGGAGCACGGCGTTGAGTTCCTGATGGACCGGCGCCACCTCTGGGTGCGCTCCAGCCGCCAGTGGGCCATTCTGCGAATACGCGCCACGATCGTCAGCGCCATGCGCAACTGGCTGGATGACGAGGGCTTCCTGCTGGTGGACACGCCGATCATCACGCCCACCGCCGGCGAGGAGACCACCACGCTCTTCGACATCGACTACTTCGGCGAGCCGGCCTTCCTCGCCCAGACCGGCCAGCTATACAACGAGGCCAACATCGCCGCCTTCGGCAAGGTTTACTGCTTCGGGCCCACCTTCCGCGCCGAGAAATCGCGGACGCGGCGTCACTTGCTGGAGTTCTGGATGCTGGAGCCGGAGCTGGCTTTTTGCTCGCTCGAAGAATTAATGGATTTGCAGGAGCGCTTCATCAGCAGCGTCATCGCGAGCGTCATCAAGCGGCATCCGCAGGAACTGGCGCTGATCGGGCGCGACATCAGCGCGCTGGAGCGCATCCAGGCGCCTTTCCCGCGCATCAGCTATGACGAGGCGGTGCAGCGGCTGCATGCGCTGGCCGCGGACTGCGAGGACGCAGAGCAGCGCGCGCTGCTGGCCATCGAGTGGGGCGAGGACTTCGGCGCGCCACAGGAGACCGCCATCGCCGAACAGTTTGACCGCCCGGTCTTCGTCTACCATTACCCCACGGCGGTCAAGGCCTTTTACATGGAGCCGCTGGAGGGGCGACCCGAGCTCTGCCGCAGCGTCGACCTGCTGGCGCCGGAGGGCTATGGTGAGATCACCGGCGGCAGCGAGCGCATCCACGACCTGGCGCTGATCGAGGAGCGCGTCGCGCAGATCGGCCTGCCGCGCGAGGCCTACGACTGGTACCTTGAGCTGCGCCGCTACGGCAGCGTGCCGCACAGTGGCTTCGGCATCGGCCTGGAGCGCAGTGTCGCCTGGATCTGCGGCCTGCCGCACATCCGCGAGAGCATCCCCTACGCGCGCATGCTCAACCGCAAGACGCCCTGATGGCGCGCATCCGCACCGCGCGCCTGTTGCTGCGGCGCTTCACGCCCGCGGACGAAGGCGACTGGGCGCGCGCGGTGCTGGCCAACCCGGTCACCATGCGCGCGCTGCCCGCCGGCAAGCCCGCGCCGCGCCAACGCGCCGCCGGCATCCTCGCCGATTTCGACGAACACTGGCGCAGCCACGGCCACGGCATGTGGGCCGTGGAGCTCTGCGCCAGCGGCGCGCTCATCGGCCACTGCGGCCTGCAGCGCGTGGACGGCGGCCAGCGCGTCGAGCTGGTTGTCGCGCTCTGTCCGCCACACAGTCGCGGCAACCTGCCGCAGGAGGCCGCGCAGGCGGCGTTGCGGCACGGCTTCGAGGCGCTGCGTCTGCCGGAGGCCATGGCCGTGGTGCTGCCCGGCAACCGCAATGCGCGCCGGCTGTGGCGGCAACTGGGCATGCGGCACAAGGGCAGCATACACCTCTACAACCAGCGCCTGCCGCTCTTCACCCTGCGCCGCGGGGATTTCGTTCATCACGACGAACGCTACGAATTGCATGAGGAAGAGGCGTTACCATGACCCTGCACCGACTCGAGCCTGAACGCCGCACGCTGCACGGCCACTGGTCGAAAGACCTGCCGCCCGTGCTGACCATCGACTCCGGCGACGCGGTCGATTTCCGCACGCTGGACGCCGCCTGGGGCGTGGCGATGCCCGCGACGCCCCGCTATCCGGACGTACAGTTCGAGCCGCGCGACCCCGAGCTGGACGCCGGTCACGCGCTGACCGGGCCTGTCTACATCCGTGGCGCGCAGCCGGGCATGATGCTGGCCATCACGGTCGAGGAACTGGTCACCGGCAGCTGGGGCTGGAACGGCGGCGGCGGCGACTGGCTGGAGGAGGATGGCCAGCCGCTGGGCGACGTGGGCGCGATGCACTGGAACCTGTGGCAGCTGGACATGGGACGTATGGCCGCGCGCAACCAGAGCATCATCACCGTGCGCATGACGCCTTTCCTCGGCGTGATGGGCATGGCGTCGGCCGCGCCCGGCGTTCACAGCACTCGTCCGCCGCGAGTCAACGGCGGCAACATCGACTGCCGCGAGCTGGTGGTCGGCAGCACGCTCTACCTGCCGGTGGCGGTGACGGGCGGCCTCTTCTCCACTGGCGACGGCCACGCCGCCCAGGGCGACGGCGAGGTCTCCAGCACGGCCATCGAATGCCCCATGGAGCGCGCCCTGCTGCGCTTCAACCTGCGCGAGGACTCGCCGCTGCAGACGCCCTGGGCCGAGACGCCCGCCGGGACAGTGACCTTCGGTTTTCACGCAGACCTGCAGCAAGCGGCCAACGCTGCGCTCAGTGCCATGCTGACGCTGCTGTCGGCGCGCATGAAGATCAGTCGCAGCGAGGCGTTGGCACTGGCGAGTCTGGTCGTTGACCTGCGCGTGACGCAGATCGTGAACCACACGCGCGGCGTGCACGCCCTGCTGCGCCCCGGCGCGCTGTGGTGAGGCGGTGAGGCGGTGAGGGCCCCCTTTCGGGAAAACACAAGGAGAAGGTCAGGATGCCCGCAGTAACCATCCGCCCGACGGACGCGGCCATTCGCAACTACCAGAGCACGCTGCAGCGACTCAAGCAGTAGCAGGGCGTCGAGCACGAGGGCGGGCTGCGCCGCGCCTTCGGCGACATGCTGCGCGTCACGGCGCGCAAGCGCGACTGGACGCTGATCGAGGAGCTGCGCGTCAGCGGCGGCCGCGTCCGCCCCGACGGCACCCTGCGCGACCGCTGGCAACTGCCGCACGGCTACTGGGAGGCCAAGGACGGCCGCGACGACCTTGAGGTCGAGATCCGGCGCAAGCGCGAACGCGACTATCCCTTCAGCAACATCATCTTCGAGGACACCAAAACGGCGATCCTCTTCCAGAACGAGCGCCGCATCCTGCAGGCCGACTGCAACAACCGGACGGAGCTGGCCGGGCTGCTGACGCAGTTCTACCGCCACGAGACGCCGGACTTCAGCAGCTTCGAGGAGGCCGTGGCGCGCTTCGCCGGCGAGGTGCCGCAGATCGCCCAGGGCTTGCAGGGGCGCATCAACGAGGCGCGCGTCAGCAACGTCGCCTTTCAGCGCGCCTCCGCCGACTTCATGGCGCTCTGCAGCGAGGCGCTGAACCCCAACATCAGCCGCGCGGCCGTCGAGGAGATGCTGATCCAGCATTTGCTGACCGAGCGCCTGATCCGTCGCGTCTTCGACCAGGAGAACTTCGTGCGCCGCAACGTCATCGCCGCCGAGGTCGAGAAGGTCATCGACGCGCTGACCGGCCAGCACTTCAACCGGCGTGAATTCCTGGGCTCGCTGGACCGCTTCTACCTGGCGATCGAGAAGGCCGCCGGCAGCCTGGCCGACTTCAGCGACAAGCAGGGCTTCATCAACACGGTCTACGAACGCTTCTTCCAGGGCTTCAGCGTGCGCGTGGCCGACACGCACGGCATCGTCTACACGCCGCAGGAGGTGGTCGAGTTCATGGTCGCCGCCACCGACGAGCTGCTGCAACGTGAGTTCGGCAAGAAGCTGGGCGACGCGGATGTCTGCGTCATCGACCCCTGCACCGGCACGGGCAACTTCGTCATCAACCTGCTGCGGCGCGTGGCGCGCGAGAACCGGCAGCAGCTGGAGCGCTTTTACCGCGAGCGGCTCTTCGCCAACGAAGTGATGCTGATGCCCTACTACATCGCCAGCCTGAACATCGAGCGCGAGTTCTATGACCAGAGCGGGCGCTACGAAGCCTTTGACGGCCTGTGCTTTGTGGACACGCTGGACCTGGCGGAAGGCGACATGCCGGAGCTGTTCCCGGAGTTCAGCCAGCGCAACAGTGAGCGCGTGGAGCGGCAGAAGGCCGCGAAAATCAACGTAATAATTGGCAATCCGCCCTACAATGTGGGCCAACTGAACGAGAACGACAACAACAAGAATCGCAAGTATGAGCACGTGGATCAGCGTGTCAGGGAGACGTACGTTGCTAACTCCAGCGCAATTTTGAATGCAAAGACCTACGACGCTTACGTAAAGTTTTTCCGTTGGGCAAGTGATCGTCTAGAAGGGCGAGACGGTATCGTGTGTTTCATCAGCAACAACAATTTTCTTGACAGCATCTCTTTTGATGGCATGCGTTATGAGTTACTGAAAGACTACACGCGGGTCTATCACCTTGATCTTCATGGCAATGTAAGGCGCAATCCCAAGCTCAGTGGAACTACACATAACGTCTTTGGAATTCAGGTTGGTGTTGGTATTACAGTGGCAGTACGTAGCTCGGCTCATGAATATCATGAGCTTTTTTACCATCAGGTTCCTGAATACGATCGAAAGGAAGAAAAGCTTTCGTATCTAGCCAAGTGTACAGAATGTCAAAACAGTGTACTGGAAACTGTTAAGTGGGAGCAGCTATTGCCAGACTCGCAGAACACTTGGTTAAAACCTGAAAATGCAGATGAATACGCGACTTTTTCGCCATTAGGGACGAAAGGGGCGAAGACCAGTAAAGCATTAGACGTGAAGACAGTATTCAAAACCTATTCTCTTGGGATGGCTACAAATCGTGACGCAGTGATCCACAGCTTTGGCCAAGATGCTCTTCTAAAGCGAATAGAATTGTTCGTAGAAGACTTCAATGCAGAAGTCGACCGTTACAAGCGTCATGGCAAACCGGAAGATGTAGATAATTTTGTCCGATATGAACGAATTAAATGGGGTAGAGATTTAAAGGGGCATCTCAAACGCTTGCATTACTTGAATTTTGATGAAACAAAACCTCGGAACACGCTTTACAGACCATTTTCCAAGAGACTTCTCTATTTCGATCGTAAGCTAATTAATATGATTTATCGTCAGCCATATTTCTTCCCTACTACCGAATCTGAGCAAGACAACTCGGCAATTTGTGTTTCCGGTGTAGCAAGCAGCAAGCCATTTCAGTCATTGATTTCCAATCACCTTCTCTGTTTAGACACGCTTGAGAAAACCCAATGCTTCCCGTTCTACACCTACGACGCGGACGGGACAAACCGGCGCGAGAACGTCACCGACTGGGCGCTGGCGCAATTCCGCGAACGCTACGGCGACGCGGGCATCAGCAAGCTGGACATCTTCCATTACGTCTACGGCCTGCTGCATCATCCCGGCTACCGCGAACGCCACGCGGACTCCCTGCGCCGCGAGCTGCCGCGCATTCCAATGGCCCCGGACTTCGCCGCCTTCCGCGATGCCGGGCGCGAACTGGCCCGTCTGCACCTCAACTATGAACACGAGCGGCCCTGGCAACTGGACTGGGAAACGGCGGACGGCCCGGTGGACTACCGCGTCGAGAAGATGCGCCCGCTCAAACGCGTGCAGTCAGAAGACGGCGACTACCGCATCTTCGACTCCCTGCAGTACAACGACACGCTGACGCTGCGCGGCATCCCGGCCGAGGCCTTCCGCTACCGCCTCGGCACGCGCTCGGCGCTGGAGTGGGTGGTCGACCAGTACCGCGTCAAGACCGACAAACGCAGCGGCATCGTCAGCGACCCCAACGCCTGGAGCGATGACGAGCAGTACATCGTCAACCTGCTGGGCCGCGTCCTGCGCGTCAGCGTGGAGACCGTGACGATCGTGGACGACCTGGCGGGCCTCCCGCTCCAGTAGCAATCGCTGCCCGCCCTCACCCCCAACCCCTTGTCCCGCTCCGATGCGGGAGCCCTGCTCAAAGAGAGGGACTTTAACTATTAGGAACTATATACCTGTTGCTCGTTTGAGGGACATTTTTGACACACAAGATCTGTTGGCTGCCTAATTCCGACAAAAAGGATTTGATTCCATATCCCTGATGCTTTATCCTGGAATACATGACGTGACTCCAATTATTCTGCTTTGCCAGGATAACTGGCATGAATTGGTTTTCACGTCATTTCTGTTTCAACCGACTTCGATACACTACCTGACTGGCAATAATGCGCTATAATGAACAAACAGTCATAACTTAGGAGAGTTAGCCATGCGATACATCTTACTTACCCTTATCTTGCTCCTGTGCGTCGCGCCAGCACTGGCGACCGACTACACGCTGGATGAGGAATGCGGCCTCGCCGATGCCCTTAGAGCGGCCAACGCCGACTTGGAGCGCCGCGCCTGCCCGGCCGGCGACGGCGCCGACCTCATCACGCTTACCGCCGACATCACCCTGACCGGAGAACTGCCGCGTGTCCTCACCGACATCACCATTGACGGCGCGGGCTATACCATCAGCGGGGACGGCGAGTTCCGCGTCTTTTATGTCGATATGGGCGGCGCGCTTACCCTGCAAAACATCCATCTGACGGACGCGCGGGCTCACAACGAGGTCACCTTCATCAGCGTCTGGGGCTCGACCGACTATAGCAGGAGCGGCGGCGCCATCCTGGTCAACCGCGGCAGCCGGCTGGAACTGGTTAACAGCCGTTTCACCGACAATGCGGCGGCGGACTTTGGCGGCGTGCTGGATACTTGGGACAGCGAAGTTATTGTCATCGACAGCGAATTCAGCGGCAATAAGGCGGAGGATGGCGGCGCGATAGCTGCGGCCCTCAGCGTGGTCACCATCAGCAATAGCACTTTCGACGGCAACCGTGTGAGGGACGACGGCGGCGCGCTGCAGGTGTTTAACAGCACGGCGCATGTCAGCGATTCGCAGTTCACTGGCAATGTAGCAGCGCGTAATGGCGGGGCGATCGTCAACTTTAGGGGCACGGTGGAACTAAGCGGCAATACCTTCAGCGACAACGTAGGCGGTGACTGTTACGGCTGTGAATAGCGCGCCGCATCGCCTGGATGACGCTAAGCCAATGTAGACCAATAGATGCCGCGGCTCTACCAAGCCGCGGCATCGCCTTTATTTTGGCACTTGCGCCTCCACAGCTTTGTTGTACAAATGCGTCGCCATGCTCTTGAACAACTCGTCGAATTGCGCAGCACCTGCCGGGCTTCACCCACGACCACAGCCACGCCGACCTGGTGGGGCGCGTGGTCGTGGGTCAGCGTGGAGACGGTGGCGCTTGTGGACGGCCTGGCGGGGCTGAGTCTGGTGGAGGGGTAGGGCGGCGTTTGCTGGTGCCTTGTCCGATGCAAGCTGGAGTGCCTGGCTCGCCCTCACCCTAAGTCCCTCTCCCGTCTTCTACGGGAGCCCTTCTCAGGGAGAGGGACTTCAAAAACACTAGTTCCCCGACTGTCTTTCTCCCCCTCTCCCCTCGGGAGAGGGGGCCGGGGGGTGAGGGCCTTGCCCGTATAACCCATCCGGCGCCGCCAGGCCTGGGGCGCTGCAACAGTTCTCCTGGCAAAAGTTCGCCCCTTGTCCAGGTCAATGTTATGGTCTCATCGATCTCTGGCATTCGCGCAGCATCATGCCGAAGCAAGTTACAGGCAGACGTGGGGCGACAATCGCATGAACGATCTTGAACTGCAGCAGTATCTCTTTGATTTGCAAGGCTACCTGGTCATTGAAAACGCCTTGAGCCCCGCAGAGGTGGCGGGCCTGAACCAGATAATCGATGAGCAAGACCTGCCGCCGCCAGGCAAATCCCCGCGCTTCGGCAGCGCGCCCACGCTGGAGTCGTCGCTGCTGTCGCGCCGGCTGACAGCGGACGGCAAGGAGCACGAGGCCCGCACTGCCGCAGTCGGGTCGGGCTTTCTCAACTGGGGCAAGCCCTTCTGTGATTTGCTGGACCATGCGGCCATCATGCCTGTGCTGCGTTTCCGCTTTGGCGAAGCCTTTCGGCTGGACCGGCTCTACGGCATGTACATGCGCAACGGGATGGGCTATGGCAAGCTGCATGCCGATTATGGCGCAACGGCCCGGAATTCGGGCGCGCAGCCTGGCGAATATTACGCATTCCGCACCAACCAGATTTACGAGGGCTTCATCGTAGTGGCCTGGGCCCTGGCTGACGCCGGCCCCGGGCATGGCGGCTTTTGCTGTATTCCCGGCAGCCACAAAAGCAATTTCAGGCTGCCTCGGCAAATCGGCGACAACTTCGAAGAGTCGCCGCAGGTCATTATTCCCGAAGTGCCCGCCGGGTCGGTCATTCTGTTCAGCGAGTCCCTGACTCACGGCACAGCCACCTGGCAGGCCGACCATGAACGGCGCACGCTCCTGTACAAATACTGCGTATCGCACATCGCCTGGACGTCAAAACGGGTAGAAATGCCGACGAATGTCGAGCTGACGCCGCGGCAACAGCTGCTGCTGCGCGATCCCGGTGATCCGCTCATTCACTTCCCGTCGCTGTTTGCAGAAGTCACTGTATAAGACCGGCATATGGCCGGAATTTGGCCGGCATATGGCCGTGTGATCGGTATATGGCCGGAATTTGGCCGGGGAATTGGCCGGAATATGGCCGGGGCAATAGCCCGTCAGGGGCATCAATCCCCCGGGCGTTTGGCGCTTCCCGTATACCCCAACTTTCGCAGGCGCTCGGCCTCGAGGCGCTCCAGCTCCGCAGCCACACGCGCATAGCCCTGCAAGGAAAAGGACTTCAAAAGCACCAGTTCCCCGACTGTCTTTCTCCCCCTCTCCCCTCGGGAGAGGGGGCCGGGGGGTGAGGGCGGGCTAGTCGTCCCCCGGACGTTTGGCGCTTCCCGTATACCCCAACTTTCGCAAACGCTGCGCCTCAAGGCGCTCCAGCTCGGCAGCCCCACGCGCATAGCCCTGCAAGGAAAAGGACTTCAAAAGCACCAGTTCCCCGACTGTCTTTCTCCCCCTCTCCCCTCGGGAGAGGGGGCCGGGGGGTGAGGGCGGGCTACTCCTCCCCCGGGCGTTTGGCGCTTCCCGTATACTCCAACTTTCGCAGACGTTCGGCCTCGAGGCGCTCCAGCTCCGCAGCCACACGCGCATAGCCCTGCAAGGAAAAGGACTTCAAAAGCACCAGTTCCCCGACTGTCTTTCTCCCCCTCTCCCCTCGGGAGAGGGGGTCGGGGGGTGAGGGCGGGCTACTCCTCCCCCGGACGTTTCGCCGTGCCCGTATAGCCCAGCTGGCGCAGACGTTCGGCCTCAAGCCGCTCCAGCTCGGCGGCCACGCGGCTGTATTCCGCTGGAGTGATCGCGCGGTCGACGCCCTTCGCGTCGCGGTAGACGTAGCCGCAGCCCTGGCACCAGTCGCAGTCGGCGACGCTGCCGTCCAGCTCGTCCTCGAACCAGCCATAGCCCTCGCAGGAGGGGCAGGGCGCGAGCGATTCTGCGGGGGAGTCGGGTTCAGCCACCGGTGGCTCCTTCCGGGATTTCGAGTGAAGGGCTCCCGTCGTGAGCGACGGGAAAGTAGGGCAGTTCGTGCCACCACTCCGGCCAGGGCGCGAGCGTCTCAGCCACCGGTGGCGCCCTCCGGGATTTCCAGCGGGATGTAGCGCAGTTCGTGCCACCACTCCGGCCAGTCGGCGCGCGCGACGCGGAAGTAATCGTCCATGATGCGGCGCACGATGGGCGCGGCTACCTCGCTGCCTTCGCGGCTGTGCTCGCCGATGACGACGACGATGATTTCTGGCTCTGCGGCGGGGGCCCAGGCGGCAAACCAGGCGTGTGGGTAGCCGTTGGTCTGCGCCGTGCCGGTCTTGCCGCAGGCGCGGTAGCCGGCGCTGCGGAAGACGCGCTCGGCGGTGCCATGCACGCTGTCTGTCGTGACGGCGCAGAGGCCCGCGTGCAGGACGTCCCAGCTGCTGTCGGCCAGCGTGATCTGGCGGGGCGCGGGCGCGCTGTAGCTTTCGAGCACGGGCGTGTCGTTGAGGCCGCCGATCTGGCGCAGCAGCCAGGGCTGGCGCAGCGTGCCGCGGCTGGCGACGGCGGTCATCATCTGCGCGATCTGCAGCGGGCTGGCGAGCACGTTGCCCTGGCCGATGGCGTTGTTGATGGCGGTGGCGGGTGAGCCGGGCAGAGGCAGCGCGCCCTCTGCCTCGGGGCCGAAGACGGGCAGGCCGCTGCGTTCGCCGAGGCCGAATTCCTGCGACAGCGTGACGAGGGCGTCCGCGCCGATTTCGTTGAAGAGGCGCGCGCCGGCTTCATAGAAGAAGGGATCGCAGGAGGAGGTGAGCGCGCCGGCCATGGTGACCGGGCCAGTGGCATTGAGGCCGTCGGTGAGGCGCCAGTCCGGGCGCTCGAAGCCGACGGTATCGCCGAAGGGAACGCCGTCCCAGGTGTGCGTGCAATCGTAGAGCGCGTCGGGCGCCATCAAGCCGGCCTCGGCGAAGGCGGCGGTGGTTATGATTTTGTAGACGGAGCCGGGCGGATACTGCTCCTGGGTGGCGCGGTTGCGCAGCGGGCGGCGCGGGTCGTTGACCAGCTCGGCGATGCGCGCGCCGGCGGAAATGAAGCCGCAGCAGAACGTGTCGGGGTTGAAGATGTCGGGCTCGAACATGGGGAAACTGGCGAGGGCGAGGATGCTGCCGTCAGTGGCGTCGAGCACCACGGCGGCCGCGCCGGTGGAGACTTCGCGCGCGCCCCAGTTGTCGTCGGCGACGCTGAAGGCCTCGGCCAGCGCCTGGCTGGCGGCCAGCTGCAGCTCGCGGTCGATGGTCAGGGTGAGCGGCAGGGGCGGGCTGCCGCTGCTGGTGCCCAGCTCGCGCAGGACGATGCCGCCGGGCTCGATGAGTTGCAGGGTGCGGGCGGGCTGGCCGGCGAGCTGATTCTCGTAGTAGGCCTCGATGCCGTTGATGCCCACCAGGTCGCCGGCCTGATAGCCTTGCGCCTGGAGGTTGGCCAGGTCGTCGGCGGGAATCTGGCCGATGCTGCCGGTGACGTTGGAAACGGCCGCGCCGTGCCAGTAGCGTCGCGACTGGCGCGTCTGGCTGCGGATGGCGCAGAAGCCGCGCAGGCCGCTGGCGTTGGCGCCGAAGGCGGCCTCGTCCGCCTCGCCGACGTAAAAAACCGTGTCGCGGTTGTAGCGCCCGAAGAGCGTGACGAGGTCGGCGCGCTGCCGCAGCAGGGTCGCGGCCAGCACGTCGAGGCAGCGCTCCTCGTTGGGCGCTTCGTCGCGGCGGAGGTAGAGCGCCAGCAGGGTTCCGCCCTGGGTGACGAGCGCCTGGCCGCGGCGGTCGTAGATGTTGGCGCGCGGGGCGCGGCGGCCAATGGCGCGCAGGCTGCCGCCGCCACCGAGGCCGTCGAAAATGTCCATCGCCGACCAGGCGACGCGCCAGCCTTCGGCTTCGCGCAGCAGGCGCATGGTGCGGCCGGGGTCGTGAATGTCGCCGAAGAGGGTGTCAGCCAGGGTGAGGTCATAGCTGACGGCAGCCGCGTGGCCCTGCAGCTGCGTTGAGTCGAGGCGATACTCCAGCGCTTCGGCCTGCAGCAGCGCATCGAGCTCCTCGTAGCGCGCGCGGAAAGCCTCGCGGCCGGTCAGCTCGCGGCTGCGTTGACTGAGCAGCTCGTACATATTGTCGTATTCGCGCAGGGCCTGGTGCGTGAGAAAGCGCTCGACAGTGGCGGCCGGCGCGTCCTGGGCGCGTGCAGTCCCCGTGAGCAGCAGCGCGAGCAGGAGGATCAGCCGGAAGGCAGGCATGGGTTGCTCAGCGCGGCGGGCGCTCGCTTTCCTGCAGCAGCTCGTCGAAGCTTGTGACCAGCTCGCCGTCGTCGCCGACCTGGGTGACCTGGTCATCGCGCTTGCGCTTTGGCTTCTCCCCACGCTTGCGTTTGCGCGCCCAGGGCGTGCCGTTGCGGGAGAAATCGAGACCACTGACGATGGCCGTGATGCCCAGCAGCACCAGGATGCCCGGCCACCAGAAGCCGGTGTACGCCAGCGCGGCGATGCCGATCAGCCACAGGCCGCCGCTTAGGGCTTGCCACCGCCGGCCCTGTAGCCAGCCGCTGGCGATGGCCGTGACGCCCAGCACCACCATGATTCCCGGCCACCAGAAGCGGGTGAGCGCCAGCACGGCGATGCCGATGAGAAAGATACCGCCGGTGATTTGTCCGCTGCGTTTGCTGTTCATGTCACCGCCTCTCTACGTTGTATTACGCGTTCGCCGCCCATGTAGTTCACAAGGACCTCGGGCAGGGCCACGCTGCCGTCGGCGTTCTGGTAGTTCTCGAGGATGGCGATGATGATGCGCGGCAGGGCCAGGGCGCTGCCGTTGAGCGTGTGGACGTGCAGCGGGCGTTTCACGCCTTCGCGGCGGAAGCGGATGTTGGCGCGCCGCGCCTGAAAGGCCTCGGTGTTGCTGCAGGAGCTGACCTCGAGCCATTCGTCGCAGCCGGGCGCGTAGACCTCGACGTCGTACTTCTTGCTGGCGCTGAAGCCCAGGTCGCCCGTGACGATTTCGAGGCGGCGGAAGGGCAGTTGCAGCGCGCGGCAGAGCGCTTCGGCGGCTTCGGTCAGCGTCTCGAGCGCCGCGTAACTCTGCTCGGGCGTGGTGAAGAGGTAGCGCTCCACCTTCTCGAACTGGTGCACGCGCTTGATGCCGCGCGTGTCGCGGCCGGCGCTCATGTGCTCGCGGCGGAAGCAGGGCGAATGCGCCACGTATTTGAGCGGCAGCTCGCTTTCGTCAAGGATTTCGTCGCGGTGCAGGTTGGTGAGCGCGACCTCGGCGGTGGGCAGCATGTAGAGCCCGGCGTCGGCGTCCTGATAGACCGTGTCGGCAAACTTGGGCAGCTGCGCCGAGCCTTCCAGCATCTGCGGCGGCACCATCAGGGGCACGTAGACCTGCTCGTAGCCCTGCGCGCGCGCCTGGTCGAGGAAGAGGTTGATGAGCGCCTGTTGCAGGTGCGCGCCGTCACCGCGCAGCACGTAGCCGCGGCTGCCGGCGATTTTCACGCCACGCTCGAGGTCGAGGATGCCGAGTGCCGGCGCCAGTTCCCAGTGCGGCAGCGGCGGGACGTCGAATTCGCGGAAGTCGCCTTCGGGGGCCCATGGGCGGTTGTCGTCTTCACTGGCTGCGACCGGCACGCTTTCGTGCGGCAGGTTGGGCAGCCAGAGCATTTTCTCGCGCAACGTTGCCTCTGTGTCACGGATTTCCGCCTGCCAGGCGCTGTGACGATCGCTCATGCCGCGCAGGGCCGAAACCAGCGACTGCATGGCGTCGTTGAGGTCGGCTGCAACTGCAGCGGGCAGGGAAACGTCCGTATCCAGCTGCAACAGGGCCTGCGCCTCTTCATAGCAGCGCTGCTCCACGAGCCGGGCTGCCTCCTGCATGCGCGCGCATTTCACTGCCGCATCCAGCTGCCGGTTGCCACGCAGTTTGCCCAGCGCCCGGTTGAGGCGGTTACGCTGTGCCTGCAGGCTTTCCGCCTCAGCAAGCAACTTGCGGCGCCGCGAATCCAACTCAAGGATGCGATCGACGCGGGCGACGGCCTCCGGGTCGTTCAGGGTCTGGAGCCGCTGCTTAACTTCGTCGGGCTGCGCGCGGATCAGCGCGATGTCGAGCATGCATCACTCCTGCAGGGGTCGGGTGTCCTCGTCAGGGCGCGAACGGCGCAGGTCCGCGCGCAGGCGACGCGCGGCCAGCAGCAGGCCAACCACGATGACGAGCAGAACCAGCCAGTCGAAGAACTGCGGCGTCAGAACGGAGAGCGCGTCTCTCATAGCCTCCATGACGGGCGCCGCAGCGGGTTCACTCGATCGATTTGATAGTGAAGATGATGTCGCCGTCGGGCGCCTGCACGGTGACGCGCTGGCGCACTTTCGCGCCCAGCAGCGCCTTGCCCAGCGGGCTGCCCGCGGAGATGCGCCCCTCGCCAGGGCGGGCCTCGGCCGAGCCGACAATCTGGTACACCTCGGGCTCGCGCGAGCCCTTTTCCGTCACGGTGACGCGCGACCCCAGGGTGACCTCGTCGCCCGTCCCGCTGTTCTCGATGACCTCGGCGTTGTTGAGGATCATCTCGAGGCGCTGGATTTCGCCCTCGATGAAGGCCTGCTCGTTCTTGGCATCTTCATATTCGGCGTTCTCGGTCAGGTCGCCGCCTTCCGCGACGGCCTGGTGCAAACGATCGGCAACCTCGGCGCGGCGCACCTGGGTCAGGTAGCGCAGTCGCTTTTCGAGTTCATTGAAGCCTTCCGGCGTCAGGTATTGTGGCTGGTCGACCATGGCGTTGCTCCCTGAACCTTATCCCGCTGCCCCCGACAGCAGGGTACAAAAAACACAGCGAGGGCTGTGTCGTGGTGGAGGTCCTCCAAATCCTGTCAGCAATGTAGCACGAAAGGCGCAGGCTGTAAAGTGGCGCGCCTACGCGCCCGTCCCCTCACGCTGAAACCAGTCGCAACAGGCGGTGAGCGGGCAGCGGGCGCAGTCGGGGCGGCGGGCGTGGCAGAGCTCGCGGCCGTGCAGGATCAGCTGGATGTGGAAGCTGTAGTGTTGCTCCGGCGGCACGAGGGCGGCCATCAGTGGGTGCGCGCGGTCCGCGCTCATCTTCTCCGGGATCAGGCCGAGGCGCTTGCCGACGCGGTGCACATGCGTATCCACCGGCAACGCGGGCCGGCCGAAGGCGAAGCACAGCACGATGGCGGCGGTTTTGGGGCCCACGCCGCGCAGCGAGGTCAGCCAGGCCGTCGCCTCCTCAAGCGGCAGACCGGCGAGGAAGTCGATGTTCCAGGCGCCGCGATACTCGTGGATGGCGCGCAGCAGGCCCTGGATGCGCGGCCCTTTCTGGTTGGCGAGGCCGGCGACGCGGATGGTCGCGATCACTTCTTCCGTCGGCGCGTCAACGACGCCCTGCCAGTCCGGCCAGCGCGCCTTGAGCGCAGCGAAGCCGCGGTCGCGGTTGCTGTCGGTGGTGCTCTGGCTGAGGATGCAGCTGACCAGCTCGTCCATGGGGTCGACGCCGGCGCGCCATTCGGGTTGACCGTGACCTTCGGCCAGCAGCGCAGCGACCGGCGCCACTTTCGCCTGGCGGCGCGCGAATTCTTCAGCGGGCAGGGATGTGCTCATGCGGCCATTGTACTGCGCGGGCTTCAGCCTGCCAGCGCGCCCAGCCAGCTGGCCGCCGCGACCGGAACAAGCGCGCCGTCAGACAGGCGCAGCTTCCAGGTGCCGTCGTGCTGCGGGTCGGCGCTGGTGACGAGCACCACGTCGTCCTCGCTCCAGACGAGCGGGCGCAGCAGGTCTGCCGCTGGCGCGCCAAGGATACGGCTGCTGCCGCCGGCCAGGTCGGCGAGCACGAAGACGCTGCGCACGGCCTGTAGGCTGCCGCCCACGTCACGCACCTGGGCGAGCGTGTAGAGCGCCTGCGCGCCGTCCGGTGCCAGCAAGAGATGACGCGCCTGCGTGAAGCCGGGCAGGGCCGGCGCCGCGATGCGCCCGCGCAATTCTCCCGCCGCGTTGCGCAGCACCAGCTCGTGGCCGCCCGGAATTTCGCTCAGCTGCAGGCGCAGCAGCAGGTCAGCGCCGAAGGCCGCGCCGCAGAGGCAGCCGGGCTCGCCGGGCAAGCGGCGTGTGAAGCCTTCCGTCAGTGTCAGGGCGAAGAGGTCAGCGTAGCCCTGACGGCCGGGCGCGTCGGCGAGGGGCAGCGGCTGATAGTCCATGTAGAGCGTGGCGCCATCATTGCTGAAGGCCACCGGCAGCGCGTGCCGCTCCGCGTGCGGCCCGTCGACCAGCACATTGCGCTGGCCGCTGCCGTCGCTGGCGGCGATGCGGGTGAAGCTACGCAGCAGACCCGATGCGGTCGCTTCGGTCAGCGTCCAGGCGATTTGCGAGGCGTCCGGCGCGACGAGCCAGTCCACGCGCAGGCTGGCGCCGGGCAACTGGATGAAGGGGTGATCGCTGATTGCGCCGGACGCAGTCACCTGGCGGACGCGGCCGTCCGTCACGTCGAAGTAGAGCACCTGTTCGCGCAATACAGTGTAACGTTCGCCAGGGAGCTCGACGCTGGTGTCAGCGCCGCTGCGCCGGTCAATGAAACGCAGGCGGTCGCGGCCAGTGTCGTCGATGTCGCGCTGGAGCCAGACCTGAACGGGCCTGCTGCTGACTTCCGGCCTGTCCTGCGCCAGGTTGAGGCCCGGCGCGGCCAGCAGGATCAGCAACAGGCCCGCGAATATCGTCAGACGCGATGTTGCCAGTCGAACAGCTCGCTTTCCTGTGCCTGGATCTGTACGCCGCTGCGGCGCAACTCGTAACGCGCGCCAATGTAGCGGGTGCACCAGGTGGTCTCGTCCTGGTCCGGGGCGTTGATTGTGGCATAGACCAGCAAGGTTACTATGGCGCTGGCCAGCACAAACGCGAATAGCAGAGCGGGGATGAAGGATACGGGGTCAAGTGTCATTTCGGTTCTCCTGTCCTGCCCGTCGGATCGGGAAAACTGTTAAGGATTAAGTTTCGCTGGTCCTCATTCACCTGCCACTATGAATACTGTACAATGATTTTCGAATTTAATGCAAATTTTGCTGACAATTGCCTGCTGCTTGGATGCCGGCCCGATTGACCCCGGGGCGCAGCGTGACTATACTCGCGTCACGATTGCCCGACTGTGAGGATGTGATCCGTGCCCGAAGCGCCCCTCGACCCCGAGCTGCTGGACATCCTGCGATGCCCCGTGGCCGTGCATTACGAAGACCGCGGCGACGACCCTGGCCGGCTGGAGCTGGTCAAGGGCGCCTGGCTGGTGTGCGCGGACTCCGGTTACAAGTATCCCGTGCGCGACGGCATCCCGGTCATGCTGGTGGACGAGGGCGCGAAGTGGAAGGACGTCCCGGTCGAGGACCTGCCGCTGCCGCCACCGCCCGCCTGAACTAAAGCCAGGCTACCCTCAAAGTTCAATTGAATTGGCCAGCAAGGCGCCCAGCAGGTCGATACAGGCCTGCACGTCGCGGCTGTCGGCCGTTTCGCTGGTGGTGTGCAGGAAGCGGCAGGGGATGGAGATGCAGCCGCTGGGCACGCCGGCGCGCGCGCTCTGAATCACGGCGGCGTCGGTGGTGCCGCCACCGAGCAGTTCACGCTGTACCGGAATACCTGCTTCACGGGCGCGGGCTTCCATCCATGCCACAATGGCCGGCGGCACGACCAGGCCGCTGTCGTGCACCTTGATGGCCGCGCCGCCGCCCAGTTTCACCGCCATCTTGCGGTTGCGCAGTTCGTCGCCGGTAGCGGTCACGTCCAGCGCGATGCCGACCTCGGGGTCGATACCGTAGGCCGCCGTGCGCGCGCCGCGCAGCCCGACCTCCTCCTGCACGCTGAAGACGAAGTAAAGTTCGTTGGGTGCCTGGCGCTTCAGGGCGCGCAGCGTCTCGATGGCGACGACGCAGCCAATGCGGTCGTCCAGCGACTTGGCGATGAGGCGCGTGCCGCGCGTTTCAAACTCGCGCCAGAAGCCGGCCGCGCTGCCCGCTGCCACGGCATTGCCATTGCCATCGCTGACGTCTATATAGAAGTCGTTGAACGAGGGCACGCTGATGCGCCCTTTACCGAAGCTGTCGTGCACGCCGATGACGCCGGTGGTGCCGTCCTCAAAGCGCACGCGGTTGCCGGCCAGCGTGCTGTGCAGCAGGCCGCCAATGGGGTCGAAGCGCAGATAGCCGCTCTCCGGCTCGGCGAACATGGCCATCACGCCAATTTCGTCCATGTGCGCGGAGATCATGACCTTCTTGCCGCCACTGCCCACGCGGCAGATGAGGTTGCCCAGTGCATCGACGCGCATGTCGTCGACGAGGTCGGCCACTTCCTCCTGAATCAGGCGGCGCACCTGATGCTCATAGCCGGACGGCCCCCAGGCCTCGACCAGTTTGCGAATGAGTGCGTTCATGGTCTTCACTCCCTGTGGTGGCAGTCGGACAGTTCAGTCATGCGCCAGCAGCGCCGGCGACACGCTGTGCAGCGCGGCCCGCAGCAGCGCCAGCGTATGGTCATAGTCGCTCACGCGCAACAACGCGGCCGGGCCGTGGATGTAACGGGCCGGCATGGAAATGGCGGCCGTGGGCACACCGCTGCCGGCGATGTGGATGGCACCGGCGTCGTTGCCGCCACCGCTTGAGCTTTTTAGCTGGACGGGAATATTTTCCGCAGCGGCAGTGGCGCGCAGCCAGGCCAGCAGTCGAGGGTTCGTGATGGTGCGCGAATCCATCACGGTCAGCACCGGGCCGGCGCCCTGGCGCGTGGCCGGGTTGAAGGCGATACCCTCATCAGGGTCGGCAGTGAGATCGGGCAGGTCGTGCGCCGGAGTGTCCTCCAGCACGATGGCCAGGTCGGGCTGCAGCGCCTGGGCCGCGACCTGGGCGCCGCGCAGGCCGATTTCCTCCTGGCAGGTAAAGGCGACCAGCATGTCGCAGGGCAAGGCGTCGCCCTGCAGTAACTCGACCAGCAGGGCACAGGCGCCGCGGTTGTCCAGCGCCTTGCCACACACAACGCCGGCGTCGGGCTGCGTGAACGCTGTGGCGAAGGTAACCATGTCGCCAGGCCTGACCAGCCTGCTGGCGTCCGCCCGGTCGCGCGCGCCGACGTCGATGCGCAGGCCGTCCAGCGGCACGGTGTTCTGCTCGCGGCCGAGGTGGATGGGCTTCCACATGATCACTCCTGGCAAGGCCTCCGCGCCCACGCAGACCCGCAGGCCGGGCAGGATGCGCGCATCGACGCCGCCCACGCTGTAGAAGCGCAGCAGGCCCTCGCCGTCGACGCTGCGCACGACGAAGCCGACCTCGTCCATGTGCGCCGAGACCAGAGTGCGCGGCAGGTCCGCGCCCTGGCTGCCGGGCTTGAGCGCCAGCACGTTGCCGAGCGCGTCGACGCGGACGTCCTCGACGTGGCCGTCGATGGCTTCGAGGATGAGCGCGCGCGCGGCTTCTTCCTGGCCGGAGATGGCGCGCGCGTTGGAGAGCTGCTGCAGGAGTTCGAGCTTCATGAGTCAGCGCTTTCCGGGGCGGCGGGTTGCAGAAAGTCGCCCTCCACTTCCGCGATGAAGTACGCCAGCAGGCGCCCGGCGCGCTCGATGTCGCGCGGGTCGAGCGTCTCGACCGGCGAATGCATGTTGCGCAGCGGGATGCCCAGCAGCGCGGTCGGGATGCCGTCGCGGGCGACCTGGATGGCCCAGGCGTCGGTGCCGCTGGCGCCAGGGATAAGTTCGTCCTGCAAGGGAATTTCGTGGCGCCGGGCCACAGCGCGCAACTGCTCGACCAGTTTGGGATGGAAGTTGGGGCCGATGCCGATGCCGGGCCCCTTGCCCAGTTCGACGCCAAAGTCCGGTTCCACGCCTGGCTGGGTGGCGAAGGTCACGTCCAGCGCGATGGCGAGGTCCGGCTGCACGCGCCAGGCGGCCGTGCGCGCGCCGAGCAGGCCGGTTTCCTCCTGCGCGGTGGCCACGGCGCAGACCTCGTGGCCGTGCTGCAGGGTCTGCAAGTGCTGCAGACAGACGCTGATGGCCGCCACCGAGGCGCGGTCGTCCATGGCCTTCGCGGCCAGGCGCCCGTTCTGCAGCTCGAGCATCGGCACGTCCAGGGTGATGAGGTCGCCGGGCTGTACCAGCTCCTCTACTTCGGCCGGCTCCAGGCCGACGTCGACCAGCAGCTCGTCCATGGGCGCATAGCGCTCGCGTTCCGCCGCGGGCAGCATGTGCGGCGGTTTGGCCGCCACCACGCCGGGCAGCGGGCGCCGTCCGTGCACCAGCACCGGCTGCGCCGGCATGACGCGGTTGTCGATGCCGCTGATGCGATGCACGCTGATGAAGCCGTCCACCACTTCGCGCACCATCAGGCCGATTTCGTCCATGTGCGCCGCCAGCATGATGCGCAGCGCGGGCTGCTGCTGGCGGGTCGGGGCCTTGGTGGCGATCAGGCTGCCGAGGCCGTCGCTGGCCAGCGAATCTGTGAGCGGCGCCCATGTTTCAGTGAGCATGGCGCGCAAGGGGCCTTCGTGGCCGGAGGGGGCGTGGGCCTCCACCATCTCGCGCAGATGTGCGTTCAGGTCAAACACGGAGGCCTCCTGAGGGCTGGCACACAAGGGGGTTCACGATCCGCCTCTCTGCACCGGGACGACGGTGGGGCTGGCGACGGGAGTGGGCGTCGGCTGACCGGCGGGCTGCTGCACGGGCGCCGGGACCACTGGCAGCAAGAAGTCGGTGGTCGGCTGCACAACCGGTTGCACAGGTTGCACCGGCTGCGGCTGCGGTTGCCGGGCCGGCGGCTGGAACTGGCGCGGCGTGGGCGGCAGCGGCCGGGTGACGGTGACGAGCACGCGGCGGAAGGGCGTGTAGGTGCGCGTGGGCGTGGCCGTGCCGAGCAGCGGCGTCGGCGTGGCCGTGGCCGTGGCGGGCGGGCGCGAGCCTGGCGCGACGCCCCAGAGCAGGAAGCCGAGGCAGTAGAGCGGCGCCGTCGCCAGGATGATGACGAAGAGCAGGATGCGCAGGTTGCGGCGTCCGCCGGATGGCCATGGCAGGAGTTCTGACATGCAGCGGAGTGTATCTGGCGGGGGCGGGAGACTCAAGTTGTGTGGTCAGGGTTGACAAATGGAACATATGTTCTTATGCTAGAGTGGTCGAGAAAGTGCAAGACATCACGGAGATGGGAATGGCCAAGTTCGTCCCACTATTTCGGGAACCTATGACAGATTTAGAGTGCCGTCAAATTCAAGATGCCTATTTCAAGGGTCCTGAAATACAGAAAAGTGTCATTCAGCGTGTGTTTGACGACAAGGTTACGTATGAATTTTTTTCGGTACGATTGAAAATGAAGATCAATCAATTGAATAGAGAACCCAGAAGTTTTCGTGCTCCTGCAGGTTTGGACACTTGGCGATCTGACGTCGAGATGCCACCAGAAGCTGAAATGTGGGACAGGCTATGTCGTGCCGCTTATCATCAAGTGTTTTGGGATAATTCTGAAGAGTTTGAACATGGAGAAATCCTAAGTTGGGCGGAACAACATTTCTATAAATTCTGGGACCCCCCGCGGCTATCTGATGAACTCTGGTGTAAGAAATATAAGATCCCACTTCGAATCCCATTCAGCATTTTTGCAAAAGTAAACCAATACAGAACTCCGACGATCACGCTTGTACTAAAAATCGTTGGAGCAGCGATTGTGACTGCTGCTGTCCTCGTGCTTAACTTTTTTCTTACTCGTTTATTAGAGCGATTATTTCCATTGTAGTGCCAGTGGGTCACACCTTGTCATGTCGACTGTTCATATAAGGCATCGGCAAGTTCTACCAAAATGGAGGACAAACGATGACCATCTCCCTCGACCGCGCCCGCCACTACGTCTTCACCCACGGCATGCTCTGGGAGCGGGCGCTCTTCAGCTGGCGTTTCGATGACGGGCCGCTGCAACAGCTGCAGCGCTGCCTGCTCTGCTACAAGAACGCGGACGGCGGCTGGGGCCACTGCCTCGAGCACGACCTCAAGGCGCCGCTCTCGCACCCTGCCGCGCTGGAGTATCTGCTCTCCATGCTGCGCTACCACGACATCCCGCTCGGCACGCTGCTGGATGGCACGGTCGCCTGGCTGGAGCGGCAGCAACTGCCGGACGGCTCGCTGCGCAATCCGACGGAGCTGGGCAAGTGGCCGCTGGCGCCCTGGTGGACGGAGTGGGGCGGGCAGAAGCAGCCGGACGCCATCGTCGGCAACCTGCACGCGCTGGGTCTGGCCACGCCGCGGCTGCTGAATGCGACGCGCCACTGGGCCGAGGCGCATCACAGCGTCGAGGGCATCCGCAGTAACGACTGGCTTTTCATGACCTACCACGCCTTCGATTACTTCATGAACATCGACGACTTCCCGCAACTGACCGACTTGCGCGCGGCGACCCTGGCGCACACTATCGAGCTGGCAGAGACGCTCATCCCCAAACGGCATTACACGCTCTTCTACTTCGCGCCTGACCCGACTTCGGCGGTGGCGCAGGCCTTGCCGGAGGCTACCCTCACGCGCTGTCTGGATACGCTGGCGACGACGCAGCGCGAGGATGGCGGCTGGGCCGACGAGCACGATCTGCCGCAGTGGCAGCCCATCACCACCATCAACGTGCTGACCGCGCTGCAGCGCTACGGTCGCCTCTAATGCAGGTCCAGCGGCAGCCGGACGCCGCGCAGAAGCTGGCGCGCATGGGCAACGTGACCTTCTTCGAGCCGGCCGGCGAGCCTGGCGTGCGCGAGAAACGCGTGCCGCGGCAGCAGGCCAACCTCTACGACTGTGTCTCGCAGGTGCAAACGCCGAAGGGCCCCATGCCGGTGCTCAAGACCATGCTGACCACCGCCTGCGAGCGCAATTGCTACTACTGCCCCTTCCGCGCCGGTCGCAGCACGGCCCCGCGCTATACCTTCCGCCCCGAAGAGATGGCGAAGACCTTCGACGAAATGGCGCGCGCGGGCCTGGTGGACGGCCTCTTTCTCTCCTCGGGCATCATCAAGGGCAGCGTGACCACTCAGGACAAGCTGATCGATACCATCGACATCGTGCGCCGCAAGTACGGTTACCGCGGCTACATTCACGTCAAGGTCATGCCCGGCGCAGAGGAAGACCAGTTGCTGCGCTCCATGCAGCTGGCGGACCGCGTCTCGGTCAACCTGGAGGGGCCCACGCCGCAACGCCTGCACGCGCTGGCGCCGAAGAAGGAATTCCACCGGGAGCTGCTGGGGCTGCTACAGGCGGCGTCCAGGTTCCGGCGCGAGCGGCGCGAACGCCTCGCCAGCCTGGTGACGCAGTTCGTGGTGGGCGCGGTGGGCGATACCGACCTCGAGCTGCTTTCGCTGGGCGAGCGCCTCTACAACCAGCTGGGCCTGGCGCGCACCTACTTCTCGGCCTTCCACCCGGTGTCCAATACGCCTTTCGAGAATCTGCCGCCCACGCCGCTGCAGCGCGAGTTTCGCCTCTACCAGTCCAGCTTCCTGCTGCGCGACTACGAATGGGACGTGGAAGAGTTGCCCTTCGTGGACGCGGGCAACCTGCGCCTGGACGTGGATCCCAAGCGCGCCTGGGCGGAGGAGAACCTGCGCGAGGCGCCGCTGGACCTGATGAAGGCGGAGCGGACGCAGCTGCTGCGCGTGCCGGGCATCGGGCCGAAAGGCGTGCAGGCCGTCCTGCGCGCGCGGCGGGTGACAAGGCTGCGCGACCTGTCGCAGCTGCGGGCGCTGGGCATCCGCGCGCCGGAGCAGCTGGCACCCTTCGTGCTGCTCGACGGCCAGCGGCCCTTGCAACAGCAGCGCCTGTTCTGAGCCTGACCAGGGCAGAGCCTTCTGCCCTCACCTTAAATCCCTTGTCCCGTTTGCGACGGGAGCCCTTCTCAGGGGAGGGGGAGAGAAGCCCTCTTGAACCAGACTTAAAGTCCCTCTCCCGGCGGGAGAGGGATTTAGGGTGAGGGCCCGCACCGGCAGCAGCGCCTGTTCTGACGCGCAGCCCGCCCTGTAATGTGGCTGCCCGCTGCGCTATAGTCGCCAGGATTTGCACAACCAACGAGGCAGGAGGGGACGATGGCGCGGGTTGCGATTAACGGGCTGGGGCGGATCGGGCGCGCGGCGCTCAAGGTGGTGATGGACACGCCGCAGCTGGAGCTGGTGGCAGTCAACGACCTCGGGTCCGTGGAAAACTTCGCCTATCTCATTCGCTACGACACGGTCTACGGCCGCTACGATCGCCCGGTCTGCGCGGACAATGGCGACCTCGTCATCGACGGCCAGCGCATCCGCTACCTGAGCGAGCGCGATCCGGCGCAGCTGCCCTGGGGCGAGCTGGACGTCGACCTGGTGTTCGAGTGCACCGGCTTCTTCACCGAGATGGAGGACGCCGGCAAGCACATCACGGCCGGCGCGGGCAAGGTCATCATCTCCGGGCCGACCAAAAGCGCCGACGTGCCGATGGTCGTGCACGGCGTCAACAGCGCTGACGGCGCTCATGTAGTCTCCTGCGCCAGCTGCACCACCAACAACATCACGCCGGTGATGGAGGTCATGCACCGCCGCATCGGCGTGCAGAAGGCCATCATGACCACCGTGCACGCCTACACTTCCACCCAGGCGCTGGTCGATTTCCCCGGCGGCAAGGACATGCGTCGCGGCCGCGGCGCCGCCGACAACATCGTGCCCTCCTCGACCGGCGCGGCCATCGCCACGACGAAAGCGCTGCCGGCCATCGCGGGCGTGTTTGACGGCCTGGCGCTGCGTGTGCCGGTGGCGGTGGGCTCGATCGCCGACGTGGTCTTCGTGGCGGGGCGCGACACCACGCGCGACGAGATCAACGACATCTTCCGCGAGGAAGCCGCGACCGAGCGTTACGCGGGCATCCTCGGCGTCTCGGATGACCCGATTGTGTCCTCGGACATTATCGGCGACGCGCGCGCCTCGATCGTCGACCTGGAGCTGACGCAGGTGGTGGCCGGCGACCTGGTGAAGGTGCTGACCTGGTACGACAACGAGTGGGGCTATACCAACCAGATGGTGCGCGAGGCGCTGACGCTGGTGGGGTAAGCGTCTGGTTAGTCTGACATTTCAGATTTACGAGCAAACTGGCGGTACTCATTTGGAGTGCCGCCGGTTCTTGATCAACATCTCTTTAAGGGGTATGGAAAGCCTGCGGCCTGCCAAATTATTTTAGATGTAGACCGCAATACCTCATCCATTTCTGGGTTAAAGGTGTCGATTCTGACATCTGAAAAGTGAAGACTTTGCTTGCTAAATGGTGGGTTACGTGCAAAGTCTTCGATCTCGGAGCCGAGGTAATAGCGTCCTTCTTCTTCACTCAGGTCAAGTCTACAACCCTGAACATTAACCAAGCTTGGCATAACAAAACTCGGCGGTGATACTCCAAGTCCAGTTTGGCATTTCAGAGCAAGTGGCAGGCTTTCCCTTTTGATTGTGGAGACACACCAAGCAGGAGAGATTACATGTCCTTCTGCGTATTCACGAACTATTTCCACGCTGCCGTCACGGAATACAAGACAATATTTCGTTTTGCCTGTTCCACCGTATAAACCTTCTATGTTGTAACCTGTACTAATGCCGAAAAAGTGCATATCGTGCTCAACTTCAGCAAGGTTAAACATTTGACTAGAACTTACTGCACTAAATGGTACGACGTGCAATACGAGTTTTGGCCCAGAAGCCATGTGTACTGGTGTCGCATTTTTTATTATCTCTGCTACGCGGTTATCTCTAAATTTCCTGATACGGTCAATAGCAGTTTCAGACAGCACAAACAGCTCCCTTACATTGCGAATATCGAGGTGATCCTTGCCACTTGAAGTTCTTGTGTAGAAAGTTCTGCATCCCTTTTTGCCTACCCAGTGAGGCTTGGACCAGCTGGATGGCACATGGATCAATATGATGCTTCTCTTTTTATCCAGATCGACTTTCTCAATGTCAACGCCGAATAGTTGAGGTTCAATACCAGCGCCAATGATTTGAAACAACCGGGTTCTCAATTTGTCAAAGTTGTCGAGACAGGAAATGCCGGTCAGCTCATTTGCTCTTCCTTCTACATCCTGATCGATTCCGTAGATCAGAAGGCCACCATCTGCGTTAGCGAATGCGGAAACATCTGCACAAAATTCACGTTTTTCTTTATCCTTTATTTCCTGCGGAATTCCCTTTGGCAATACTTTGAGGATGTTAAGGTCTCGCTTGTACTCCAGACCTTTGTCCTCCATTACTTTCTCGTCAACCAAACTTTGCAAATACTCCTTGTCGATCTCGTCAATCCGCTTGTTAATCGGCATCGCTATCTCCTTGAATTACACAACTAATCACACATCCAGCAGCAGGGCGACATCCAAACGCCAGGCGAGGTAGAGCGCGTGCAGGAAGGCGCGCATCTCGGCGGTCGACTCGTCGTCGCTGTCCGCGCCCGCCGGGATGAGGAAGTCGAAGGCCGCGCGCTCCGCCAGCGGCAGTTCGCCGAGCTGGGTGATCTGCATCGCCTCCAGCGTTTCGCGCTCAATGGCGTGAAAGAATAGCAGCAGGATTGCGGCATGATTGGGCTGGATGTGGCCGGTCAGGAAAGTCATCTCGAAGACCTGGTCGGAATCGACCGGCAGCTCGCCCAGTTCGCGCCGGATGCTGCGCACTTCGCTGAAAATGTTGCGGTCGGCTGCGCGCAGCGGGTAGGCGCTGCTGCCGTCATACTTTAAGTCGCGGATGCCCTGCTTAAGCAGCAGCCAGATCAGCGGCGCAGTGGGCGGATCAGGCAGGCGGTTGAGCAGGAAGGCCTCGGCGAAGGGCGAAATCGGGTAGCTGATGTGCCCGATGCAGCCGAAGGGCGCGTCGCTGCGATTGGCCGGGCAGCCCGCGCAGTGCGGCGCCAGCGGGTCGAGCTCGGCCGCATTGTCCAGCAGATGCTGCACGACGACGACCTGGGTCTCCTCGCTGCCGTCGGCGGCACTGCGCACCATCTCGAAGCCCATGTCGCGCGGCGAGCGCTGGTCGCCGTTGCGGCGGTAGAGGCGAATGATGGTCGCGGCGCGCTCGCGGGCCTTAAGCCGCTCAAGGATGCCGGCCGTGCCCAGCGCCTGCTTCGGCGCGCAGTCGTAATCGATGAGGGTGTCGAGGGCCATAACAGCCGATGCCTTTCGTTGACTGCGGGCAGCGCTCGCCCGCCGGGCTATCGTCCACCGCAGCGGCACTGCTGTCAACGGGCATTGAGCCAGGCAGCGGAAGCCTGTACACTGGCAAGGGAACCTGCAGGTGAGCGCGAGGGGTGTGGTGAAGCTGCAACTGGCGCTCGACGGCCCGCTGGAGGACAGCCTGGCCGTGCTGCGGGCGACGCAGGAGTATGTGGACCTGGCTGAAATCGGCACGCCGCTGGTGTTGCGCGAGGGCGTCCGGGCCATTCCGCGTCTGCGCGCGGAGTTTCCCGCGCTGCCGCTGCTGGCGGATTTCAAGATTATGGATGCCGGCGGCGAGGAGGCGCGCATCGCCTTTGCGGCCGGCGCGGACATCGTGACAGTGCTGGGCGTCGCCGCTGACGAGACGATTGCGGCGGCTGCAGCGACGGCGCGCGACTGTGGCGGCGAACTGCTGGTGGATCTGATGGCTGTGTCGCAGCCCTTGCAGCGTGTGCAGGAATTGATGGCGCTTGGCTGCGACAGCTTCTGCGTGCACCGCGCCCACGATGCCAGCCGCGACCCCGTCGGGCCCTTGCGCGCGCTGCGGGAGGCGCTGCCGGACCTGCGCCTGGCCGTGGCCGGCGGCATCAGCGTCGAGACGATTGACGCGCTGGCGCCACTGCGCCCGGACACGGTGATTGTGGGCGGCGCCATCACGCGCGCTGCACAACCCGCCGCAGCCGCGCGTCGGCTCAAGGAAAGGATGCTGGCCCATGTCTGACTACAAAACGCTGCTCATGGACGTGCTGCAGGAACTTGGCGCGGCCCTCGACGGCATCGATCCCGAAGCGGTCGCTGACCTGCGCCGTGACATTCTGCAGGCGCGGCGCATCTTCGTCGCCGGCCGCGGGCGTTCCGGCCTGCAGATGCAGGCCTTCGCCATGCGCCTGATGCATCTGGACCTGGACGTGCACGTCGTCGGCGCGGTGACCACGCCCGCCATCGGCGCCGGCGATCTGCTCATCATCGGCTCCGGCTCTGGCCGCACGCCCTCGATCATCGGCCAGGCACAGCGTGCCTGCGAGCTCAACGCCAAGGTCGCCCTGATCACCATCGCCGGCGAGTCGCCGGTGAGCCAGTATGCGGACCACATTCTGCGCATTCAGGCGTCCAGCCCCAAACTGGCTGACGCGGAAGCCGCCAGCGTCTCCGTCCAGCCGATGGGCTCGCTCTACGAGCAGTCGCTGGGCATCCTCTGTGACGTGATGATTGGCCTGTTAATGGAAGAACTGGGAACCGACCCCGGCCTCATGTTCGCGCGCCACACCAATCTGGAGTAGGCGCGGGTCAGGTTCAGCCGGGCACGCTCTCCGGCGCATTGTTGCGATGACGCATGATGAAGGCGGTCAGCGCCTCGCTGTCCGGCGTGTCGAGCGGCAGCAGGCGCCCCCAGGCGGCGGCCACCAGCCGTTGTTCGTTCTCCGGGCGATAACTGACCACGACCCATTCCGGGAACTTCTCGTGCAGGCGCCGGAAGGTCTCGACGACCTCGTGGTCGCCCAGGTCGCGCCAGGAGAGCCAGATGTGCCCGTGCTCGAGATTGTGGATGAGGTAAGCGTCCGGCAGGCGCTGTTCGTAAAAGCCGGCGCGCACCGGCGCTGCGTAATGGTCGCCTGAAGTAGGCGGGTCGGAGTTGTAGCGCGTGGGTGGCACGCCGACCGGAATGTGCTCGCGGCCCACGATGAAGAAGGGCTGGCTCCCGTCCGGGATGGCGGCGAGGTTGACGGGCGCTTCCTGACCCTGGCTGAGCACCAGCAGCAGCACCAGCACGATGACACCGGTCAGGCCGGCGATTGCGACGATGATGAGGCGGTCCCTGGGCATGAGTGCAGCCAGTCATTTGGCGGGCAGATAGCGCAGCCAGTGTACAGGAAAACGCCGGCCGGGGTCAGGGATTCGCCGCGCGCCAGGCGTACATCAGCACGCCGCCCGCCACGGCGACGTTTAGCGACTCGGCTCGTCCGCGCAGCGGCAGCATGGCCAGGCGCTCACAGCGCGCCGCCAGCTCATCGTCCAGTCCCTGCGCCTCGTTGCCCAGCGCCAGCGCAAGGCCGCCCTGCCAGTCCAGCTCCGTCCAGAGTTGCCCGCGCGCGGCGTCCGCGCCGCAGAGCGGCAGACCCTTGCCCTGCAGCCAGTTCAGCAGCGTCGGGACTGACTCCACGACAACGACGGGCAGGCTGAAGAGTGAGCCCATGCTGGCGCGCAACACCTTGGGGTCGCAGGGATCGACACAGGGCGGGAGCAGCAGTACGGCGCTGGCGCCGATCGCGTCCGCCGTGCGCAGCAGGTTGCCGAGGTTGCCGGGGTCGCGGGGGCGGTCGAGTAGCAGCAGCAGCGGTTGCGCGGGCAGGCGCAGATCCGTCAGCGCAGTCTGTGGCAGCGGGAAGGTGACGACCAGGCCCTGGGAAGTGTCGCGGCCGGAGAGCGTTTGCAATAGCGACTCGCTGACTTCATGGAGGCGGGCGCCGCCATTGTCGAAGCGTTGCAGCAGTTCCGGCGCTGCCGGGCCCGTGAAACGCGCCGGGCAATAGAAGACCTCCTGCGCCTGCCAGCCGGCCTCGAGCGCCAGGTGCAGCGCCTGCAGACCTTCGGCGGCGAAGCGGCCCTGCAACCGGCGCTGGCGCCGCTGGCCGAGCTTGCGTAGCGCAAGGATCTGCGGATTGCGGAGCGAAGTGATGATCATGGGGCCCTGTTACGCTTGTGCAAGGCTGCCTGCAACCGCTAGCATGACCGCCCGCGTGGCCGTCTGTCAACGGCCCGCGATCGCCCTTGACACGCGAATCCGGCGCTGCTAGTATGCCGCAACGCATCGGCAGCACACCCTGGCTGCAGGCAATGGGTTGTCGGGAACCGGACATATATGGCGAAAGCGCCCCTTGCGGGGATGGCTCGTCATGGCGGAGACAACCAGGGCGTTCTGTGCGAAACGCCTTTTTTATGTGAAGACAGGCAGGTACGGGAGCGACATATGCCCACCATCAACCAGCTGGTACGCAGGGGGCGCAAGAGCCGCAAGTCCAAGTCCAGCTCGCCGGCGCTGCAATACACCTTCAACGCCAACAACCAGCAGCGTAAGCGCCAGGCTCGCGGCGCGCCGCAGAAGCGCGGCGTCTGCACCCAGGTGAAGACCATGACGCCCAAAAAGCCCAACTCGGCCCTGCGCAAGGTGGCGCGCGTGCGCCTGACCAATGGTATCGAGGTGACGGCCTACATTCCGGGCGAGGGGCATCAGCTGCAGGAGCATAGCGTGGTGCTGGTGCGCGGCGGCCGGGTGAAGGACCTGCCGGGCGTGCGTTATCACATCGTGCGTGGCACGCTGGACGCCGAGGGCGTTCCGAATCGTGGCCAGGCGCGCAGCAAGTACGGCAGCAAGCAGCCGCGCAACTGAGCGACAGGGGACTGAAGGATGCCGAGAAGAAACCGTCCACCCAAACGCAAGGTGACGCCGGACAACAAGTACAGCAACGTTCACCTTGCCATGTTCATTAATCGCATGATGCGCGGTGGCAAGAAGAGCACGGCCGTCCGCGTCATGTATCGCGCGCTCGATATCGTCGAGGAACGCGCGAGGCGCGACCCGGTCGAGGTTTTCGAGCAGGCGCTGCGCAACGTGCAGCCCACTGTCGAGGTCAAACCCAAGCGCGTTGGCGGCTCCACTTACCAGGTGCCGATTGAAGTGGCCGGCGATCGCTCGCTGACCCTCGCCATGCGCTGGCTCCTGGAATTCGCCAGGTCGCGCGGCGGGCGCGGCATGCACGAAAGGCTGGCGGCCGAGTTGATCGATGCGGCCAACAGCCAGGGCAACGCCATCAAGCGCAAGGACGACACGCATCGTATGGCGGAGGCCAACCGCGCCTTCGCCCACTTCCGCTAGCCTCAGCGGCGGAATGCAGGAGAACGTGAGCAACACATGAGCAGTAAGGCGGCAGGCAGCCTGGATCTCAACCGGTTGCGCAACATCGGCATCATCGCGCATATTGATGCCGGCAAAACGACCACCACCGAGCGCGTGCTGTATTACACCGGCATGGTGCATCGCATTGGCGAGGTGCATGACGGCGCTGCGACCACGGACTACATGGCGCAGGAGCGCGAGCGTGGCATTACCATTACCTCGGCGGCGGTGAGCGCCAGCTGGAACGAGCACCAGATCAACATCATTGACACCCCGGGACACGTGGACTTCACGGCCGAGGTGCAGCGCAGTCTGCGCGTGCTGGATGGCGGCGTGGTCGTCTTTGACGGCGTTGCCGGCGTCGAGCCGCAGTCCGAGACGGTCTGGCGTCAGGCCGACGACTACACAGTGCCGCGCATCTGCTTCATCAACAAGATGGACCGCACCGGCGCCGATTTCCAGCGCTGCGTGCAGATGATCGTAGATCGTCTGGGCGCCAACCCGGTGCCGATCCAGATGCCCTACGGCGAAGGCGAAAGCTTCAACGGCATCATCGACCTGCTGACCATGGAGCTGGTGACCTCGGGCGACGAACTGGGCAGCGCCATTGAGCGTTACCCCATTCCCGAAAGCCATCGCGAGCAGGCCGAGACGATGCGCGCCGAGATGATCGAGAAGGTCGTCGAGGTCGATGACTACCTCACCGAAAAATATTTGCTTGAGGAGCCCATCAGCGACGAGGAGTTGCTGGGGGCCCTGCGCGCCGGCACGTTGAAGAGCAGCCTGCAACCGGTGCTCTGCGGTTCCGCGCTGAAGAACCGTGGCGTACAGAGTCTGCTGGACCGCGTGGTCGACCTGTTACCCTCGCCGCTGGATGTACCGCCCGTCGAAGGCCTCAACCCGAAGAACAACGAGCCGGTCTCACGCGCGCCTTCAGATGAAGAGCCGCTGGCCGCTCTGGTCTTCAAGATCGTCACCGACCCCTTTGTGGGTCGCCTGGCGTTCTTCCGCGTCTATTCCGGTGTGCTGCGCACGGGCACCATGCTGCAGAACTCAACCAACGGCCAGCGCGAGCGCATCGGCCGTATTGTGCGCATGTTCGCCGACCGGCGCGAGGACGTTGACGCGGTGCATGCCGGCGACATCGCGGCCATCCTCGGCCTCAAGTCTACTTTCACCGGCGACACGCTCTGCGACCGGCAGCGTCAGGTCGTGCTGGAACAGATCAGCTTCCCGGAGCCGGTGATCGAAGTCGCCATCGAGCCCAACACGCGCGGCGACCAGGACAGGATGGGCCTGGCCCTGCAGCGCCTGGCGGAAGAGGACCCGACCTTCAAGGTCGAGGTTGATGACAAGCTGGGCCAGACGCGCATCCGTGGCATGGGCGAGCTGCACCTCGAGGTACTGGTCGACCGCATGATGCGCGAATTCGGCGTGGAGGCCCGGGTGGGACGCCCGCGCGTGGCCTACCGCGAAGCCATCACACGGCCGTCCCGCGTCGATACGACTTTCCGGCGCCAGACCGGCGGGTCCGGCCAGTATGCGCGCATCACGGTGGAGTTCGAACCGCTGCCCGCCGGGGAGCAGGAGCTGGCGCGCGACGGCCTGTACTTCGAAAACAGGATTCGCGGCGGCTCCATTCCGAAGGAATTCATCCGCCCGACCGAGAACGGCATTCGCGAGGCGATGCAGGGCGGCGTGCTGGCCGGCTACCAGGTGGTGGACATGAAGGCCACGCTGGTTGATGGCAGCTATCACGAGGTGGACTCGAGCGAGATCGCCTTCAAGATCGCCGGCTCGATGTGCCTGAAGGAAGGCGTACAGAAGGCCGGCCCCGTTTTGCTGGAGCCGACGATGCGCGTCGAGGTGGTGGCGCCGGACGATTACACCGGCTCCGTCGTCGGCGATCTTTCCGCCCGGCGCGGCGTGGTGCAGGGGCTGGAGCCCCGCGGTGACGGCTCCACCTCCATTCGCGCCAGCGTGCCGCTGGGCGAGATGTTCGGCTACGCCACCGGGCTGCGCAACCTGACCCAGGGGCGCGGCAATTTCACGATGGAATTCGACAGGTACGCGATCGCGCCGTCCGCCATAGCCGACGAGGTTATGCACGGCGGCGCTTAGGGCGAAATTTCGTTCGTACGGCGCGTGTGCGCCACATCGCATGCAGCATGCAAGAGGATAAACCATGGGCAAGCAGAAATTCGACCGCAGCAAACCGCACGTCAATATCGGCACCATCGGTCATGTTGACCACGGCAAGACCACGCTGACCGCCGCCATCACGCGCGTCCTGGCCATGGCCGGCCGTGCCAAACAGATGGCCTATGAGGACATTGACAGTGCGCCGGAAGAGAAGGCCCGCGGCATCACCATCAATATCCGCCACGTGGAGTACGAGACGGTAAACCGCCACTACGCCCATGTGGACTGCCCCGGCCACCGCGACTACATCAAGAACATGATCACCGGCGCGGCGCAGATGGACGGCGCCATCCTCGTGGTCAGCGCGCCCGACGGCCCCATGCCGCAGACGCGCGAGCACGTCCTGCTGGCGCGCCAGGTGGAAGTGCCGGCCATGGTCGTCTACCTCAACAAGATCGACCAGATGGATGACGAGGAGCTGCTGGAGCTGGTCGAGCTGGAGCTGTCCGAGCTGCTGGACAGCTACGATTTCCCGGAGGACACGCCCATCGTGCGCGGTTCGGCGCTGGCGGCCCTGGAGAGCACCAGCACTGACATCAACGCGCCCGAGTACGCCTCCATCCTCCAGCTGATGGAGACGGTGGACGAGTGGATCCCGACGCCCTTGCGTGAAGAGGACCGGCCCTTCCTGATGCCCATCGAGGACGTCTTCTCGATCAAGGGGCGTGGCACGGTGGTCACCGGGCGCGTGGAGCGCGGCCGCCTGACCAAGGGCGAGGAGATCGACATCGTCGGTCTGCGCGATGCCATCGACAAGTCCGTCGTCACCGGCATCGAGATGTTCTACAAGGAGCTGGACGCGGCGGTGGCGGGCGACAACGCCGGCATCCTGCTGCGTGGCAAGACGCGCGAAGAAGTTGAGCGCGGCCAGGTACTGGCGCGCACCGGCAGCATCGAGCCGCACAAGCGCTTCAAGAGCCAGGTATACGTGCTGCGCCGCGACGAGGGTGGCCGTCACAAGGCCTTCTTCCCCGGCTACCGGCCGCAGTTCTACATCCGCACCATGGATGTGACCGGCACCATCAACCTGCCGGAAGGCGTGGAGATGGTCATGCCGGGTGACAACGTCGAGCTGGAAGTGGAACTGATCATCCCGGTCGCGCTGGAGCAGGGCTCGAAGTTCGCCATCCGCGAGGGTGGCCTGACGGTCGGCGCCGGCTCCATCACTGAAATTCTGGACTGACCTTGCCCGCTGGCAAAGCAAACGCCATGAGGATGCCGGGGCGACCCGCCGCCGGCATCCCCGGTAATTGAGACGAGGCATATGGCCGCAAAAAGCAGGATCCGGATCCGACTGAAGGCCTACGACCACCGCGTGCTGGATCAGTCCGCGCGCCGCATCGTGGAGACGGCCGAACGCACCGGCGCCAGCGTGGTGGGGCCTGTGCCCCTGCCCACGCGCATCGAGCGCTTCACCGTGCGTCGCTCGCCCTTCATTGACAAGACGTCGCAGGAACACTTCGAGATTCGCACCCACAAGCGCCTGATCGACGTGCTGGACCCGGACAGCAGGACCATCGATACCTTGATGCGTCTGAACCTGCCCGCCGGCGTGGACATCGAGATCAGGATCTAGCGCGCACGCAGGCCTGCCCGGCCTGCCACTGCGGTGAAGAGGCGCGGGGGATATTGCCCCGCCGGAGGTTGTGATGAAGGGCATCATCGGTAAAAAGGTCGGCATGACCCAGGTGTTTGACGAGAGCGGAGACGTCATCCCGGTCACGGTCATCGAGGCCGGCCCCTGCTATGTAACCCAGGTGCGCGACGAGAAGCGTGACGGCTACACGGCGGTGCAGCTGGGCTTTGGCGAAACGCGCCCGCGCCGCCTCACCCAGGGTCAGCTGGGCCATCTGCAGCGCAACAATCTGCCGGCCCTGCGCTACCTGCGCGAGTTCCGCATCCGCGAGGGCGAGCCGGACGTCGAGGAAGGGCAGCAGATCAACGCTGACGTCTTCGAGGTCGGCGACCGCGTGGACGTCATTGGCAAGAGCAAGGGGCGCGGCTTTCAGGGCACGATCAAGCGCCACGGCTTTCGCCGCCAGCCGAAGACGCATGGCCAGTCCGACCGCGAGCGCGCGCCAGGTTCCATCGGCGCCGGCTCGACGCCCGGGCGCGTCATCAAGGGCATGCGCATGGCGGGACGCATGGGCAACGACCGCATCACCATGCAGAACCTTGAAGTGGTCGTGGTGGATGCGGAGAAAAACCTGATCGCGGTGCGGGGCTCGATCCCTGGCACCCGCGGCGGCATCGTCATGTTGAAGCCCGCGCGCGAGCGCTACCGTACACGGCGCGAGAGGAGCTGACCGACATGCAGGTTCCGGTGCTGGACCAGAGCGGCAACGAAGTACAGCAGCTTGAGCTGCCGGCCGACATCTTCGCCGTCGAAATTAACGTCGGGCTGATGCACCAGGCCTTTCTGCGGCAGGCGGCCAACGAGCGTCAGGGCAGCCACAAGACCAAGACGCGCAGCGAGGTGCGCCTGACCAAGAGCAAGTGGTATCGGCAAAAGGGTACCGGTCGCGCCCGGCATGGCGCCCGCAGCGCGCCCATCTTTGTGGGCGGTGGCGTGGCCCACGGCCCGCGGCCGCGCAAGTACACCAGCGCCATGCCGAAGAAAATGCGGCGCGGCGCAATCCGCTCCGCGCTTAGCGCGCTGGCGCGCGATGACCAGCTCATCTTCGTCGACCGCTTTCAGGTCGACCAGCCAAAGACGCGCGTCATGCGCGAGACCATCACCAACCTGGCGGGCGAGGGCAAGACGCTGGTGTTGCTGGCGGAGCGCGACGAGAACGTGCAGCGCGGCATCAGCAACCTGCCGCGGGTGCGCTGGCTGCGGGCGAACTATCTGAACATTCGCGACCTGCTGGGGCACGACAAGGTCATTATCCCGCTGGACGCGCTGGACACCATCCGGCTCATCTGGGGCCAGGAGTAGCGAGCATGCCCGAGCTGCATATTTACGATGTCATCCGGCGCCCGGTCATCACTGAAAAGGCGACCACGCAGGCCGACGAATTGAACCAGTACGTCTTCGAGGTGGCTCGCAAGGCCAACAAGCTCCAGATCAAGGAAGCGGTGGAAGTCATCTTCGAGGTCAACGTGACGAAGGTGCGCACCATGGTACAGCCGGCCAAACGTGGCCGGCGCGGACGGGACTGGGCCATTCGCACGAAGGAATGGAAGAAAGCCATCGTGACGCTGGCGCCCGGCGACGAAATCGATCTGTTTAACGCATGAGCGACGGAGGCGAGGGACACGATGCCGGTTAAGGTCTACAAGCCCACCTCGGCTGGTCGCCGGGACATGACGGGCCACACTTTCGAGGAGATCACCCGGTCGCGCCCGCAGCGCTCGTTGACCGAGGCGCTGCGGCGCAAGGGCGGGCGCAACAACACGGGACGCATTACGGTGCGGCACCGCGGCGGCGGACACAAGCGGCGCTACCGCATCATTGATTTCCGGCGCGACCGCATGGACGCGCAGGCCGAGGTGCTGTCCATTGAGTACGATCCCAACCGCTCGGCGCGCATCGCGCTGGTGCTGTATGAGGGTGGCGAAAAGCGCTACATCATTGCGCCGCTGGGCCTGATGGTCGGCGACCGCATCGGCAACGGCAGCGCCAACACCAATCTGCGCACGGGCGACGCCCTGCCGCTGGCCGATATTCCGCTGGGCACGATGATTCACAACATTGAGCTGCATCCGGGCCGCGGCGGGCAACTGGCGCGCGCGGCGGGCACTTCGGCCCAGTTGATGGCGCGCGAGGGCGACTGGGCGCAGGTGCGTCTGCCCAGCGGCGAGGTGCGCCTGATTCACCAGCGTTGCATGGCCACCATCGGCCAGGTCGGCAACACCGACCACGGCAACATCAAGATCGGCAAGGCGGGACGCAGGCGCTGGCTGGGCTGGCGGCCCACTGTGCGCGGCTCGGCCATGGACCCGTCCAGTCACCCGCACGGTGGCGGCGAGGGTCGCTCGCCGATCGGTATGCCGGGGCCGAAGACGCCCTGGGGCAAGCCGGCGCTGGGCAAGCGCACGCGCCGCAACAAGCGTACCAACCGCTACATCATCCGTCGGCGCGGCCGGCGGCGGTAGCAGAAGGGGAACAGCGTATGTCACGTTCACTGAAGAAGGGGCCCTTCGTCAGCCACAAGCTGATGCGCAAGATCGAGCGGCTCAACCAGCAGAACCAGAAGTCGGTGGTGCGTACCTGGAGCCGGGCCAGCACGATTTTCCCGCAGATGGTGGGGCACACCATTGCGGTGCATGACGGCCGGCGTCACGTGCCCATTTACATCACCGAGAACATGGTCGGCCACAAGCTGGGCGAATTCGCGCCCACCCGCACCTATCGCGGCCATCTGGTCGAACGTAAAAGGCGGCCGGTGTAGCCATGGACGTACGCGCAACCACCCGACATCTGCCCATTTCGGCCCAAAAGCTGCGTCTGGTCGTCGACCAGGTGCGCGGCATGGAGGCCGAGCAGGCGCTGACCGTGCTGAAGTTCATGCCGAAGAAGGGCGCGACCTATGTCCGCAAGTCGCTGGCCTCGGCGCTGGCCAATGCCGAGAACAACTACGACCTCAACCGGGGCATGATGGTTGTGTCCACCATCCACGTCGACGAGGGTGTGACCCTGAAACGCATGAAGGCCGGCGCGCGCGGCCGCTTCAAGCCGCGTCTGCGCCGTTATTCGCATCTCACGGTCATCCTGTCCGAGCGAGAGGAGAACTAGCCATGGGTCGCAAGGTTCACCCGATTGGCTTTCGGCTGAAGATCATCCGCGACTGGGATGCGCGCTGGTATGCCGAAGGGCTGCGCTATCGTGATCTGCTGCTGGAGGACTTCGCCATCCGCCGCCATATTGGCAATCAGGGCCCGCGCGCAGCGATTTCGCGCGTGGAGATCGAGCGCTATCCCAACCAGTTGCTGGTCAACATCCACACCGCGCGCCCGGGCATCGTCATCGGCCGCAAGGGCGAGGCAGTCAAGCAGCTGCGTGGCGCGCTGGAGAAACTGACCGACGGCAAGAAGGTCAAGGTCGAAGTCAGTGAAATCGACAAGCCGGACACCGACGCGAAGCTGGTGGCGGAGAACATCTCCGGCCAGCTGGAGCGCCGTATCGGACACAGCCGCGCCATCAAGCGCGCCATTGGCCAGGCCATGCGCCAGGGCGCGCTGGGCATTCGCATCGAGGTCAGTGGCCGCCTCGGCGGCTCCGACATGGCCCGCCGCGAATGGCAGTCCGAGGGCCGCATCCCGCGCAATACCCTGCGCGCGGACGTGGACTACGGCACGGCAGAGGCCCTGACGACCTTCGGCCGCATCGGCGTGAAGGTCTGGGTCTACAACGGCGAGGTGCTCGACTATGGTGAGATCGGGCGGGCGCGTGCCGGCGCCGGCGGGCCCGGCTGAGCAGGAGATACAGCGATGTTGATGCCAAAGCGAGTTAAATGGCGCAAGCAGAGCCGCGGCCGTATGCGCGGCAAGGCGCAACGCGGCAACCGCGTCCAGTTCGGCGAATATGGCCTGCAGGCCACCGAGCCGGTCTGGATGACCAGCCGCCAGATTGAGGCGGCGCGACGCACCATGGTGCGTTATGTGCGCAGGCGCGGCAAGGTGTGGATCCGCGTCTTCCCGGACAAGCCGGTCACGCAGAAGGCGGCCGAGACGCGCATGGGCAAGGGCAAGGGCTCGGTCGAGAAGTGGGTTGCCGTCGTTCGCCCCGGTCGTGTGCTCTTCGAGATGGGCGGCATCAGCGAGGAAGAGGCGCGCGAGGCGCTGCGGCTGGCTGCCTACAAGCTGCCCTGCAAGACGCGGATCGTCAAGCGCTTCGATCCTATTTCCGGTCAGGAGCTGGATTGATGTACATCAAGGAACTGCGCGACATGGAGCAGGATGCCATCCTCGACACGATCGAGGACCTCAAGGCGACGCACTTTCGGCTGCGCCTCGAGATGGCCTCCGGCCAGCTGGCCAACCCCAACGTTCTGCACGAGACGAAGCGCGATATCGCCCGCTGTCTGACCGTGCTGCGCGAGCGCGAACTGGCGGCCGAAATCGCAGGTGAGGGAAACTGAGATGCCTGATAATCGCAGGAGACTGACCGGACGGGTCGTCAGCGACAAGATGGAAAAGACCGTCGTCGTTGCCGTCGTTCTGCGCCGCCGTCATCCCGTTTACGGCAAGGTCGTGCGCACCACCAAAAAGCTCTACGCGCACGATGAGTCCAACGCAATCGCCACGGGCACTATGGTGCGCGTCGTCGAGAGCCGGCCGCTGAGCAAGCTGAAGCGCTGGGTCGTTGATGAGGTGCTGGCGGGCAACGCACAGCCGGAGGGCCAGGAGGCGAGCGGCTCATGATCCAGCAAGAATCGCGCCTGAAGGTTGCTGACAACAGCGGCGCGCGCGAGCTGCTGGTGATCCGTGTGCTGGGCGGTTCGCGCAAGCGCTATGGCCGCGTCGGCGACGTGGTGGTGGCGACCGTTAAGGCGGCCACCAGCGACGGCAACGTGAAGAAGAGCGAAGTGGTGCGTGCAGTTATCGTGCGCACGGCCAAGGAATATGGCCGGCGCGACGGCTCCACCATCCGCTTTGATGACAACGCCGCGGTGGTGCTGGCAGAGGATTTTACCAACCCGCGCGGTACGCGCGTTTTCGGGCCGGTGGCCCGCGAGCTGCGCGACAAGGGCTTCATGAAGATCGTGTCGCTCGCGCCAGAGACGCTTTAGACAAGGGCGGGCTGAGAGGCTGACATGCAGCGAATTCGAAGTGGCGATCAGGTTGAAGTGATCGCGGGCAGGGACCTGGGAGAACGCGGCAGCGTGATCTCGGTCTACAAGAAGCAGCACCGGGTGGTGGTTGAGGGCGTCAACATCCTCAAGAAGCACCAGAAGGCGCAGCAGGCGGGACGGCAGCAGGTGCAGGCCCAGATCCTCGAATTTGAGGGGCCCATCCATGTCTCGAACGTCATGCTGGTCTGCCCCGAATGCAACGAGCGCACCCGCGTCGGTCGCCGCCTCCGCGAGTCGGACGGCTTCAGGACGCGCTACTGCAAGAAGTGCGACGCAGATTTCGATTGACCGGAGCGCAACAGATGACCGCAATGCCAGTAATGCAGCAACGCTACCGGAAAGACGCCGTGCCGCAACTCGTCGACGAGTTTCGCTACGGCAACCACATGCAGGTACCCACCATCCAGAAGGTCGTGCTCAACGTGGGCGTGGGCGAGGCGCTGGACAATCCGAAGGCGCTGGACAGCGTGATCGAAGACATCCGCATCATCACCGGGCAACAGCCGGTGATCACCAAAGCGCGCAAAAGCATCGCCAACTTCAAACTGCGCGAGGGCCGCGCCATCGGCGTCAAGGTGACGCTGCGCGGCGGGCGCATGTGGGCCTTTCTGGATCGTTTCATCAACATCGCGCTGCCCCGCGTGCGGGATTTTCGGGGTGTTTCGCCGGATACTTTTGATGGTCGCGGCAACTACACCATCGGCCTGCGCGAACAGTTGATCTTCCCGGAGATTCATTACGATCGCATCGACAAGGTGCGCGGGATGGAGATCACGATTGTGACGACGGCGCGCACGGACGAGGAAGGCAGGCGCCTGTTGCGTCTGCTGGGCATGCCGTTCCAGGAAAACCAGGGAGCCTGACGATGGCGAAGAAGTCAATGACCGCCAGGGAAAAGAAGCGCAAGTACGCGGTGCGCGTGCGCAACCGCTGCCAGTTCGTGGACCCGAACTCGGGCAAGACCTGCGGCCGGCCGCGCGGCTACATCCGGCGCTATGGCCTGTGCCGCATCCACTTTCGCGAGCTTGCGCTGCGGGGGCAAATCCCCGGCGTCGTGAAGTCGAGCTGGTAGGAGATGCAGCCATGATGACTGACCCGATAGCAGATATGCTGACGCGCATTCGCAATGCGCTGATGATCGGCAGGCAGGACGTTCGCATCCCGTCGTCAAAACTCAAGGTGGAGATTGCGCGCATCCTGAAGGCCGAAGGCTACATCGACGACTTCAGCGTGAGCGATGAACAGCCGGCGAACATGATCACCATCCAGCTGAAATATTTCGGCTCGCGGCGCGAACGGCGCCCGGTGATTTCCAAACTGCAGCGCGTGAGCAAGCCCGGCCGGCGCGTCTATCGCGGCACGCGCGACATGCCGCGGGTGATGAGCGGCATCGGTATCGCAATTGTCACGACTCCCCAGGGAGTCATGACGGATCAGCAGGCACGACGCCAGCGGGTTGGCGGCGAAGTGCTCTGCTACGTCTGGTAAGGAGGCACAGGATGTCACGCATCGGCAGGCAGCCTGTCCCGCTGCCCGACATGGTCAGCGCGACCATTGACGGGCAGATGGTGATGGTGAAGGGGCCGAAGGGCGAGCTGGGCCACGAGGTCCATCCGGTCATTACGGTCCAGCAGGATAACGGCGTGCTGCTGGTTACGCGCCCGAGCGACCATCGCAAGCATCGGTCGCTGCATGGCCTGACGCGGGCGCTGGTGGCCAACATGGTGACGGGCGTCTCCGAGGGCTACCGCAAGTCGCTGGAGATCCGTGGCGTGGGCTACAGCGCAGAGCTACGCGGCCAGACGCTGGTGATGCGCCTCGGCTTTTCGCACGAAGTAGTGATGGAGCCGCCGCAGGGCATCAGCTTTACCACCGAGCGCGCGCCGGGCAACACTTATCTCATTCATGTGGATGGCATTGACAAGCAGCTGGTCGGCCAGGTGGCGGCCAATGTCCGCAGCAAGCGTCCGCCGGAACCCTACAAGGGCAAGGGCGTACGCTATCAGGACGAGCATGTGCGTCGCAAGGCTGGCAAGGCCGGCAAGGTTTAGGACGGTACAATGGATGCCAACAAGAAAAAGCACCAGGCACGGCAGCGGCGTCATCGTCGTCTGCGCGCGCGCGTGGAAGGCAGCGGCGCACGGCCGCGTCTGTGCGTCTATCGTAGCCTGACCAATATCTACGCCCAGTTGATCGACGACAAACAGGGCCACACCCTGGCCTCGGCCTCCACCATCGACCGCGACGTGCGCGCGCAGGTCGATGGCAAGAGTCCGATCGAGGCGGCGCGTCTGGTCGGCCAGATGCTTGGCGAACGCGCGCATCAGGCCGGCGTAAAGCAGGTGGTCTTCGACCGCGGCGGCTATCGTTATCACGGCCGCGTGGCCGCCCTGGCGGAAGGCGCGCGCGCCGCCGGGCTGGACTTCTAGTTTCGGGAGCAAAACATGGCAGACAGACGACGGGAACGGCGCAACTCGCGCCGGGATGACGACCGCGAGGAACTTGACGAGCGTGTCGTCGATATCAAGCGCGTTGCCAAGGTGATCAGCGGCGGGCGTCGCTTCGCCTTCCGCACCGTGGTCATCGTGGGCGACAACCGCGGCCGCGTGGGCGTGGGCGTGGGCAAGGCGCGCGGCGTGCCGGACAGCATCCGCAAGGGTTCGGAACGGGCGCGCCGCAACATGGAACGCGTGTCGCTGAACGGGCAGACCATTCCGCACCAGATCACCGGTCGCCATGGCGGCGCGAAGGTGTTGCTCAAACCGGCCTCGCCCGGCACGGGCGTCATCGCCGGTGGCGGCGTGCGCGCCGTGCTGGAAGCGGCTGGCGTGCGCGACATTTTGACCAAGAGCCAGGGCAGCTCCAATCTGCTCAACGTGGCCATGGCGACCGTGCAGGCGCTGCAGGAACTGCGCAGCCCGCATCAGGTGGCGGCCATGCGCGGCGTGCCCGCTGCCAGGCTTATGCCCTTCGGCAAGCGCGAAGAGGCCGGGGACGGGCGCTGATGACTGCCAGACTGCGCATCACCCTGCTGCGGAGCGCCACGCGCCGGGCCCCCAACCAGAGAGCGACGGCGCGTTCGCTGGGCCTGCGTAAACTGCGCGCCAGCGTCGTGCACAACGATACGCCGGCCATCCGGGGCATGATCAACACGATCAGCCACCTGGTGGCGGTGGAAGAGGTGAACGAGCATGAGACTGCATGACCTGAAGCCGGACGCGGGCTCGCGCAAGAAGCGCCGGCGCGCGGGCCGCGGCATTGCCGCCGGCCGCGGCAAGACGGCCGGGCGCGGCCACAAGGGCCAGGGCGCCCGCGCCGGTGGCGGCAAGGGCCCCTACTTCGAGGGCGGCCAGTTGCCGCTGGTGCGCCGCCTGCCCTTCAAGCGCGGCTTCACCAACATCTTCCGCATCGAGTATGAGGAAGTGAATGTCGGCCTGCTCAACGAGCACGAGGGAATCGAGGACGGCGCGGTTGTGACGCCCGCCTTGCTCGCGCAGCTGGGCATCATCCGCGACGCGGACGATCCGCTCGTCATTCTGGGTGACGGCGAGCTGACCAAGAAGCTGCAGGTCAGCGCGCACCGCTTCACGAAGCGCGCGACGCAAGCGATCAGCGAGGCCGGTGGCTCGACCACGACGCTGGAGCTGTTGCTGAAGGGCGCGCGCGCGACGGTGAAGCTGCTGAAGAAGGAAGAAGTGGCCAAACTCAGGGCGGCCCGCGACAGCGACAACGCACAGGGCTGAGGCCCGCTCTGCTGATAATTCTGCCAACAGGCGTTGAGGAGTTCCATGCAGGCAATTGAGGCTCTCAGGAACGCGTGGCGACTGCCGGATGTGCGCAGCAAGTTGCTGTTCACCGGCCTGATTCTGGTGGTCTACCAGTTCGCCGCGCACGTACCGGTCATCGGCGTTGACCGCGGCGCCCTGCAGGCTGTGATGGACAACAATGCCGGCGGCCTGGTGGGCGTGCTGAACCTGCTTTCGGGCGGGGCGGTCTCCAACTTCAGCGTGATCGCGATGGGTGTCTATCCCTACATCACGGCCTCAATCATCTTTCAGCTGCTGGTGCCGGTTATCCCGCAGCTGGAAGCGATTCAGCGTGAGCCGGGCGGCCAGGAGAAAATCCAGCGCTTCACCTACTACCTGGCGATCCCGATGTCGATATTGCAGGCGGTGGGGCAGATTGCCATTTTCGGCAATCTGGGTGGCGCGCCCATCATCCCCGAATTCGGTCAGAATCCGCTGGTGACGATGACCGTCATCACGACCATGGCGGCGGGCACCATGTTCGCGGTCTGGCTGGGCGACCTCATCACCGAGGAAGGCATCGGCAACGGCATCTCGATCATCATCTTCGCCGGCATCGTGGCCTCTGCGCCCTCGAACCTGGGCAATTTACTGACGACCTCGACGCAGCCGATTTACAACGCCGTGCTCTTCGTGGCGATCGTGCTGGTGACCATCGTGGTCATTGTGTTCATCCAGGAGGGGATTCGCCGTGTCCCGGTGCAATACGGCAAGCGCGTGCGCGGGCGCAAGCAGTACGGCGGCGCCAGCACGCACATCCCGCTGCGCGTCAACCCGGTGGGCATGATCCCGCTGATCTTCGCGCAGTCGATCATCACCTTCCCGGCCATTCTGGTCAATCTCTTCCCGGAGGGGCCGGTCGGGCAGTCGATCAACCACACCTTCGGCAACCAGCAGGGCCTGTGGTACTGGGGCAGCTTCTTCCTGCTCACCGCCGGCTTCACCTTCTTTTACGCAGAGACGATGATCGCCAACCAGAACCTGGCGGAGAACCTGCAACGTCAGGGCGGCTATATTCCGGGTATTCGTCCGGGCAAACGCACCCAGGAGTTCATCCTGCGCGTTTCGCGGCGCATCACGCTGGTGGGCGCGGTCTTCCTGGGCACCATTGCCGTGGTGCCGGGGCTGGTCGACCTGCTCAACGGGCTGCTGTTCCCGACCGAGTTCGTCGCCGGCGCCAGCTCGCTCAACGCCGCCAGCGTCATCACCGGCTCCGGCCTGATAATCGTGGTCGGCGTGGTGATCGACACCATGCGCCAGCTGGAAGCGCAACTGGTCATGCGCAACTACGAAGGCTTCATGCGCTAGCAGGAGCAAGCCAACACTCCATGGGACTCTATCTGATCCTGCTGGGCGTACAGGGCGCCGGCAAGGGCGTCCAGGCCGCCTGGATGCAGGAACGCTTCGGCATTCCGCACGTCTCCACCGGCGATCTGTTCCGCGCCATGCGCACGCGCGAGGACGAACTGGCGCAGCGCATCCAGGCCATCATGGCCTCCGGCCAGCTCATCTCCGACGAGATCACCAACGAAGTGGCGCGCGACCGGCTGCGCCAGCCGGACGCGGTCAATGGCGCCATCCTCGATGGCTTCCCGCGCAACGAGGTGCAGGCGGGTTGGCTGGCGCAGCATCTGGCCGAACGCGGCGAGGCCGTCAACGCCGTCCTGCTGCTGGAGATCGACCTCTACGTCGCTTTCAAGCGGGCCTTCGGGCGTATCTCGACGAAAGATGGCGCGCGCGTCTACAACCTTTTCTTCCACAACGAGGGCATCGACTGGCAGCTGGAAGAGCACCCGCAGCGCGAGTGGCCGCCGCGCGTGACCGGCCACGAATGTAGCAGCGGCATGCCCCTGGTGCGCCGCCCCGACGATGCCAGCGCCGACGCAGTCATCCGCCGCATCGACACCTACATGCAGACAACCATGCCCCTGGTGGACTGGTACCGCGAGCGCGGCCTGCTGCGTTGTATCAACGCCGAACAGGCCATCGAGCAGGTGAGCGCGGACATTGAGTCGGTCATCGAGGCAGCCCGGGCCTGAGGTGACGGGCGGCATCCATTACAAGTCGGCAGATGAGATCGCCGTGATGCGCGAGGCCGGGCGCATCGTTGCCATCGCGCACCAGCAGCTGCGCGCGGCGCTGCAGCCCGGCGTCACTACGGGGGCGCTCAACGATCTGGTGGAAACGGTGCTGCGCGACCACGGCGCGGAGCCGGTCTTCCTCGGCTATCCGAAAGAAAATGCGCCGGACTTCCCGGCCTCGATTTGCGCCTCGGTCAACGAGGAGCTGGTGCATGGCATTCCGGGGCCGCGCGCGCTGCAGGAGGGCGACATTCTCAGCGTGGACATCGGTGCGCTCCATCAGGGCTTCGTGGGCGATGCGGCCTGGACCTACGCCATTGGCAAGGTGCCGGCGGCGGTGCAGCGTTTACTGGCCGTTTCGGAGGAAGCGCTGTGGGTGGGCATCCGCGCCGCGGTGATGCCGGCAGAGACGAAGGACATTGCGCTGGCGATCCAGCGCTTTGTGCAGCGCCAGGGCTACAGCGTGGTGCGCGAATACACCGGGCATGGCGTGGGCCGCGCCATGCACGAGGAGCCGCAGGTGCCCAACTGGTGGCCGCGCAACCGCCGCCACAAACAGCAATGGGTCAGCCACTCCTTGCGGCCAGGCATGACCATCGCGCTGGAGCCGATGGTCAACAGCGGGCGGGCGGAGACGGAGGAGCTGGCCGACCAGTGGACGGTGGTGACGCGCGACGGCTCGCTCTGTACGCACTTCGAGCACAGCATCGCCATCACGGAGGGGGCGCCGCTGGTGCTGACGCTGCCCTGACTCCACACTGGACAGCGCAGGCGGGCGGTGCTATAGTGCCGCACCTGCGCGGCAAGCAAGGAAAGTGACCATGAGAGTGTCGGCTTCGGTCAAGAAGCGTTGCCCCAGGTGCCGCATCATCAAGCGCCACGGGCGGGTGCGGGTGATTTGCGAAAACCCGCGTCACAAGCAGCGTCAGGGGTAGGGGAGCAAAGCCATGGCACGCATTGAAGGCATCGACCTGCCGCGGGACAAGCGCGTCGAGATTGCGCTGACCTACATTTATGGCGTGGGCAAATCCACCAGCAACAAAATCCTGGCGGCGACCGGCGTGAACCCGGACGTGCGCATCAAGGACCTGAGCGAGGTGGAGCTGCTGCGCATTCGTGAGCAGATGTCGCAGTTGACGGTCGAGGGCGATCTGCGGCGCGAGGTGCAGCTGAACATCAAGCGCCTGCAGGAGATCGGCAGCTATCGCGGCCTGCGTCATCGTCGCAACCTGCCGGTGCATGGCCAGCGTACCCGCACCAACGCTCGTACCTTGCGCGGGCCGAAGAAGACGGTCGCCGGCCGCGGTCGGCGGCGCGGCTCGACCAAGAAATAGACCTCAGGCATCGTTCAGGAGAGCAGGCATGGCACGTCAGCAAGCCAGCAGTGGCACCCGTCGCACAGCGCGCCGGGTAGCCAGGAATATCCCCTATGGACAGGCACATGTTTTCGCAACTTTTAATAACACCATCGTCACCCTGTCCGACCAGTCCGGCAATGTGTTGACCTGGGCTAGCGCAGGAACTTCGGGCTTCAAGGGCAGCCGCAAGAGCACGCCCTACGCGGCGCGTCTTGCTGCCCAGAACGCTTCCGAGACTGCGCAGGGGCACGGTATGCAGGAAGTCGACGTCTTCGTGAAGGGCCCCGGGCCTGGACGCGAGGCCGCCGTGCGCGCCATTCAGGCGAGCGGCCTGAAGGTGCGCTCGATAACGGATGTGACGCCGATCCCGCACAACGGGGTGCGCCCGCCCAAGAAACGCCGCATGTAAGGCATGTGAATCAGGAGGATCGGTCTTGGTCGCAACCTGGAATTTTGTGCTGCCCCATAATGTGCAGGGAGAAGCTACTTCACGCGATTATGGTCGTTTCATCATCAGCCCGCTGGAGAGCGGCTACGGCCTGACGCTGGGCACGGCGCTGCGCCGTGTGCTGCTGTCTTCCCTGCCTGGCGCCGCGGTCACCAGCATGCGCGTCTCGGATGTGCATCACGAGTTCTCGGCGATCCCTGGCGTCCGCGAGGACATGACCCAGTTGATGCTGCAGGTCAAGCAGCTGCGCCTGCAACTCTTCGATTCGGCCGAATCGGCGCGTTTGCGGCTTGAGCATCACGGCGAGGGCACGGTCACCGCGGCGGACATTATCTGCCCGTCGGACGTGGAAATCGTCAACAGCGATCTCTACCTCTTCACGGTAGACGCCCCGGACACCCGGCTCGAAATTGAATTCGAGGCGCGGCCCGGGCGCGGCTACAGCCCCGCCGAGGAGCGCGGCCGCTTGCCGATTGGCGAGCTGCCGGTGGACGCCATCTTCAGCCCGGTGCGCCGCGTCAACTTCGACGTGGAGCGCGCCCGCGTGGGCCAGCGCACCAATTATGACAAGCTGGTCATCGAGATCTGGACTGACGGCACGGTGCGTCCCGAGGATGCGCTGGGCAAGGCGGCGCAGATCTTGATGCGCCATCTCACGCCGGTCGCGGGTGTGGAACCGCTGATGACCATCGATTCGGACGACAGCTACGCGATGTCCATGGGCATCGATGACGAGGAGCAGCGCAAGAAGAGCGAGCTCTACGAACGGCAGATCGAGGAACTTGATCTGAGCGTGCGCGTCTTCAATTCGCTCAAGCGCACCGGCATCACCTCCATCGGCAGCGTGCTTGACATCCTCGACCGCGGGCCGGATGCCATGCTGGCGATCCGCAACTTTGGCGATAAATCGCTGGATGAACTGGTCGAAAAACTGCAGGACAAGGGCTACCTGCCCCAGCCGGAGAGCATCATCCCGGATGAGGGCGGTATTGCCCCGGATGTGGGCGGCATTGCCCCGGATGTGGGTGAACAGGCATGAGACATCGCGTAAAGGGCAAGAAACTTAACCGCAGCAGCGCGCAGCGCAAGGCACTTGCGCTCAGCCTTTCGCGTGAGCTGATCGCGCGCGAGCGCATTAAAACCACGCGCGCCAAGGCGGACTTCGTGCGTGGCAAGGTCGAGCGCATGATCACTATCGCCAGGCGCGGCCTGGCGCATGAGGACCCGCAGCGCGCCGTGCACGCGCGGCGCCTCGTGGCCAGCCGGCTGAACAACGACCGTGACCTGGTGGGCAAGGTCTTTGACGAGCTGGCGCCGCGCTACGACGGTCGGCCCGGCGGTTACACGCGCATCTATCGCCTGGGGCCGCGCAAGGGCGACAACGCGCCCATGGTGATGCTGGAGCTGGTCGACCGCGAGGAGGAGTAGGCTGCCGCGTTACCGCGCGACGCTGGCCTACGACGGCAGCGCCTACGCCGGTTTTCAGCGCCAGCGCGACGGCACGCCGACCATCCAGGGCGCCGTCGAGACGGCCCTGCAGCAGCTCGCACAGCAGCCCGTCACCGTCTACGGCAGCGGCCGCACTGACAGCGGCGTGCACGCCAGCGGCCAGGTGATCGCCTTTGATCTGACGTGGCGCCACAGTGAATTACAGCTGCTGCGCGCGCTCAACGCCCTGCTCCCGGAAGATATCGCAGTGCAGGCCCTGCATGCGACACAGCCGGATTTCCATCCGCGCTTTGATGCCCGCGTTCGCGTTTACGAATACACGCTGCTGCATGCGGAGGCGCGGCAGCCGCTGCTGCGTCAACGCGCCTGGCACGTTTACGGCGCGCTCGATGTCGCCCTGTTGCATCGCGCGGCCGCGCTGCTGGTCGGCACACACGACTTCGGCGCCTTCGGACTGGCGCCCCAGGGCGACAATACAGTGCGCGCAGTCATGCGTTCGGCGTGGACGCAGCAGGCCTTGCCCCTGGGTCAGCTCTTGCGCTACCGGGTGGAGGGCAACGCCTTTCTCTACCACATGGTGCGGCGCATGGTGGGGATGCAGGTGGACGTGGCCCAGGGGCGCATGAGCCTGGCAGAATTTGAGGCTGTCTTTCGCGCGGCGGACCTTGCGCAGGCGGGCACGCTGGCGCCGCCAGGCGGCCTGGTGCTCTGCGAGCTGCGCTACCCGGACTGATTGCGTCTTGAATCCCGCCGCCGGGGACCTTACAATGCAACGGTTCTGATGGAACAGCGGTTAAGATGAGACAGCGGGCGGAACGGGGGAAAAGTGACGAAGTACAAAACCTGGGTGGCCCGGGACAAGGAAATCGAGCGCGACTGGTGGCTGGTGGATGCTGCAGGGCAGACGCTCGGGCGCCTGGCCTCGCGCATCGCGCCGGTGTTGCGCGGCAAGCACAAGCCTACCTTCACGCCCCACACGGACGTCGGCGACTACGTCATCGTCATCAACTGCGAGAAAGTCAGCGTAACCGGCAACAAGCTCGACCAGAAGATGTACTATCGCCATTCCGGCTACAACGGCGGCCTCAAGACCATCTCGCTGCGGCGCCAGCTGGAGCGCTTCCCGGAGCGCGTCATCGAGGCGGCGGTGCGCGGCATGTTGCCGAAGAACGCACTGGGCCGGCGCACGTTCAGGAAGTTGCGCGTCTATACTGGCGCAATGCACCCGCACAACGCCCAGAATCCACAGCCATTGTCCTTCCAGGAGCGTTAGCATGTCGGCACAATATTACGAAGGCATCGGCCGCCGCAAAGCCGCCTCCGCGCGCGTACGTCTGTTCCCGGGCGGCACGGGCAACATCATCATCAACGATCGCGAGGCCGGCGACTATCTGCCGCGCCACGGCGACCTGGACAACATCGTCCAGCCGCTGCGCGCGGTTGGCCAGGAGAAGTACTACAACATCAGTGTACACGTGCAGGGAGGCGGCATCTCCGGCCAGCGCGACGCCATCCGCCTGGGCATTTCCCGCGCTTTGCTGAAAATCGACCCGGATCTTAAGCCGGAGCTGAAGACCAGGGACCTGCTCACGCGCGACCCGCGTGTCAAGGAGCGCAAGAAGCCCGGCCTGCGCCGCGCGCGCAAGGCGCCGACTTACACCAAGCGTTAGCAGCGCGAGGCGGTCCCCTGCGTCAGGCTTCAGCAGCGCAGGGCGATACAGCCAGGTACAGTCAGAGGCAGGCCTGCAGGCCTGCCTCTTGCACAGGGGGTGGCTCATGAGCAACTTCACTCACTTCCGCGAACACCTGGGGGCGCGGGCGGACAAGCATTACAAGGCCACCCTGTTCAACGGTGAGCAGCTCATGGTCGGCCTCAACTGCCTCGAGCCCGGCCAGCAGCAGCCGCTGCACGACCACGCGGATCAGGACAAGGTCTACAGCGTGCTGGAGGGCAGCGGCGTCTTCACCGTCGGCGCGGAGCAGCGCAGCGTCGGCGTTGGCGCGCTGGTATGGGCGCGGGCCGGCGTGGCACATGGCGTGCGCAACGAGGGCGCCGAACGTCTGACGCTGCTGGTGTGTATCGCCCCGCCGCCCTGAACCTGGCGCCGCGCAAGTCGCTCAGACCCCGAATTCACGACGCAACTTCACCCGAAACTGCGTATTGCCCTTGCGCCCGAACTTCAGCTGCGTCGCCCCATGGAAGGCCATGAAATCGCGCAGGGCCGCGGCCACGTCGGCGACCAGGCGCTCGTCCGCTGCCACGTCGGGCTGCAGGTGCAACGCGCGAATGTGCAGCGTGCCGCTATCGCGTTCGAGTTTGGGGTCGAGGCGCCCGATGAGGCGCTCGCACTGCAGGATGGGCAGCGTGAAGTAGCCCCACTTGCGTTTGGCCTGCGGCACATAGAGCTCGATGTCGTGATGGTAATCCCAGAAAATGTGACCCTGGCCCTTGGCCCACAGCAGGCTGTCGAAGGGGCTGAGCAAGGTGCTGTGCTGCGGCTGCAACTCGCCGTCCAGCGCGCGCTGCAAGTCGGGCAGGTGCTCGCGATGGATGACCAGCTCGCGCGTTGCGCCGCCGCTCACTTCTCCCTCAACGCTGAGCAGCACGCCTTCCGCCCGCAACTCATCAAGGGCCGGGCGGGCGCGCTGGCGCTGCATGTAGGCGTAATCGGCGATGCTCGCTACGTCGCAAATGCCCAGCGCGCGCAGGGCCTGCTCGACGTCGTGGCGGTCGGCCTCCGCTGCGCTGGCGGGGTTGCTATCCACCCAGGCGGGCAGCACGCGTTGCGGCAGATCATAGACGCGCTGGAAGTTGATGCGGCCGCTGATCATCAGCTCGCCGCAGCCGTAGAGGTACTCAAGCGCGCGCTTGGCCGGCTTCCAGTCCCACCATTCCCCGCGTCTTGCGCCTTCGTAGGCGAAGTCGGCGGCGCGCAGGCCGCCCTCGGCGGCGATGCGCCGGCGCACCAGCGCGAGGGCAGGCGCGGCTTCGTCAAGCGCCAGCCAGCGCTGCCAACCCAGGCGGGGCCGCTCACGATGCTGCTTCATGCGCGCCATGCTGAAGCGATAGTGTTCGAGCGGGATGAAAGACGCGGCCTTTTTCCAGTACTCGAAGTAGCGCCGTTCGCCGGGACGAAAGAGCAGCGCATCCAGCTGCGCCGGGTCGTAGCAGCCGAGCCGGCTCCACAGCGCCAGGTAGTGACTGCGCGCGACCACCTGCAGCGTGTCAATCTGCAGGCAGCCCAGCGCCATGATGGTGTCGAAAATGGCATCCGCATTCGGCGCGGCGGCCGGTGGCGCGGCGAGGCACTGGGCGTGCAGCGCCAGCGCGCGGCTGGCCCGCAAGGGAATCGGACTGGCGGGCAGCGCGGGCATGGGCAGGTCCTGGCTTGCGCGGACGGTCAGCGGCGGCTAGCATAGCACAGGTGTTCGCGGGCAACAACGACGGGAGAGGGGCGCGGATGAGCATCACGATTGTGGGCCTGGGGCCGGGCGCGGCGGAGGATGTAACGCGCCGGGCCTGGGGTACCCTGAACGCGGCGCAGCGGCTGTTTCTGCGCACGGCGCAACACGGCTGCGTCGCCGCTCTGCCGCCGACGCTGCGCTTCACCAGCTTCGATGCACTCTACGAAGCGCACGATCGCTTCGAGGAGGTCTACGAAGCCATCATCGCGCAGTTGTTGGCGGCCGCGCGGGAGGGCGACGTGGTCTACGCGGTGCCAGGCGACCCGTTGGTGGGCGAGGCCACGACGACCGGGTTGCTGGCGGCGGCGCGCTCGGAAGGCATCGCGCTGCACATCGTCAACGGCGTCAGTTTTGTGGAGCCGCTGCTGGCGCAGCTGGGCGTGGACGCGCTGGACGGCCTGCAACTGCTCGACGGCCTGCAGGTGGCCGCCATGCATCATCCGCCGCTCAACCCCGCCTTCCCGGCCCTGCTGGCCCAGCTTTACAGCACGGCGGTCGCCTCCGACGTCAAGCTGACGCTGATGAACCAGTATCCCGATGACTTCAGCCTGCAACTGGTGCATGCCGCCGGCACGCCCGAGGTAGTGGTGGAGACGCTGCCGCTCTATGCCCTCGACCGCAGCGCGCAGATCGGCCCGCTGACGGCGCTCTTCCTGCCCGCGCTGGGCGAGCACAGCAGCTTTGAATTTTCGCAGGAGATCGTCGCCCATCTGCGGGCGCCGGAAGGCTGCCCCTGGGACCGCGAGCAGACGCACGAATCGTTGCGGCGCTTCCTCATCGAGGAGGCCTGGGAGGTGCTGGAGGCCATCGAGGAGGGCGATGCAGCGTCCCTGGCCGAGGAGCTGGGTGACCTGCTGCTGCAGATCGTGTTGCACACGCAGATCGCCAGCGAGGATGGCCGCTTCCGCATGAGCGACGTGCTGCAGCACATCAACGAGAAGATGATCCGGCGTCACCCGCACGTCTGGGGCGACACCGAGGTCAACAACGACCTGGAGCAGGTGCTGCGCAACTGGGAGGAACTCAAGCGCGCGGAGAAGGCCGCCGTCGGCAAGGGCGACGAGTTTCTGCTGGACGGCTTGCCGCGCGGCTTGCCGGCCCTGCTGGAAGCGTTGCGCATCCAGGAGCGCGCGGCGAAGGTCAACTTCGACTGGACGCATCAGGAGCAGGTGCTGGACAAGCTGCGCGAGGAGCTGGACGAGTTGCTGGCCGCGCAGACGGAGGCGGAGCGCGAGGAGGAGCTGGGCGACCTGTTCTTCACGCTGGTCAACCTGGCGCGCTGGCTGAAGCTGGAGCCGGAGGGCGCCCTGCGCGCCACCAACGCCAAGTTCCGCCGCCGCTTTCGTTACATTGAGGAGCGCGCGCGGGCCGCGGGACGGCCGCTGGCCGCGCACAGCCTGGCACAACTGGACGCCATGTGGAACGCCGCCCGCGAAGCCGGGCTGTGAGGCCCTTGCTTCAGGCGCGCCGCGCGAGCAGATAGATGCGCGGGTGCAGGCCGCCCTGGAAGACTTTCACCTCCTGCTGCAGCGTCCACAGCGCCGCGCAGTCGCGCAGCACCCGCTCCATCAGCCTGATCTCGTGCGTAATGAAGATGGCGCGCGCATTCGGCGCCGCCACGCGCCCCGCCTCGGCCAGCACCTGCGGATAGAGCGTCGCGTTGGTCTCGTGCGTGCCCGGCAGCTGGCCCCAGGGCAGGTCCGCGCAGAGCACGTCGATGCTGGCGTCCGGCAGTTGCAGCCGGGTCGCGTCCATCGCGAAGAGCTGGCCGATTTCTTCCGCGCCCGAGGCCCGCAGATTGTCAGCAGCGCAGCGCAGCGCCTCCTTGCTGGTATCGCAACCGGCCGCGGCCTGCAGCGGCGCGCGCAGCAGCCGCTCGATGAGCAGGGTGCCGCTGCCGCACATCAGGTTGAAGAAGCGATCATCCGGCTGCGGCCGGGTCATCTCGATCATGGCGGCGGCGATGGTGGCGTTGAGCGCGCCGGGCAGATTGCAGACGCGCCAGCTGCGCGCGGAAAGCGGCCGCGGCGTCAGGCGGATCAGCATTTCCCAGCCGCTGTCATGCAGGTCGGCTGCCCGGATGCGCAGCAGCAGGTCGCCCTCTTCCTCATCGTAAACCAGCCCCGACTGCGCCGTGATGGCCTCGCGCAGCCTTTGCATCACGCTCGAGTCGCGGCCGGCGGCGCTGATGCGATAGCTGCGGAAGCTGCCGCTGTCGTGCAGGTTGCGCACGCGTTCGATCTGCCGCACCAGTCGCGTGAGATGCTGATGGCCCAGCAGGCCCGCCGGCCGCGGGGTGGCGAAATGCTGCACCAGATAAACGGCGTTGCACTTGCCGACCGCGCCCAGCGCCGCCAGATCGCCGCTGTAGTGGAAGGGCAGTTCGTCGGGCCGCTCCTTGCGCAGCAGGCGCGCGTCGCCGCCAAAGCGCGTGATCAGCTCACTGGCGGCCTCGGCCTTCAGGCCGGCGACGACCTCGGCCTCGCAGAGGATGTGCTCCCGCTCGGGGGCGCTGCGCTGGCGGGTCCGCTTCATGGAGTCAACCCTGGTGGCGGGCAGCAATGTGGCATGGCGGGGCAGGTGGGCAAGCGTTGTCTCCTTCGCGGCTGCGGCTGCGCCAGTATAGCAGCATGCGGCCGCGCGGCTGACAGGCCAATGTGGAGCCGCTATGCTGGTCCCATGAGCGCGAGCATGAACCATGAAGCGCGTCTGTCCCTGCTGGAGGCCGCTGCCCCGCAACTCGGCGCGGCCTACGGCATCGAAGTGCTGCGCGTCCGGCGGCTGCCATCCATCAGCCGGGCCGTCTTCGCGCTGGAAGACGCGAGCGGGCGTTACGTCCTGCGCGTGCATCAGGGGCAGGAGCACGGCGACCACCTCGAATCGCTGTTGGTTTGGATGCAGGCACTCGCCGTGACCGGGCGGCTCTGTGTACCGCGCCCGCTGCTCACGGCGCAAGGTACGTTGCTGGCGGAAGTGTGCGTAGCCGGGCTGCCGGGCCTGCAACCTTGCAGCCTGCTGAGCTGGCTGCCGGGCGCGTCGCTGGCACCGGAGGCGCTGGTGCCAGGGCAGGCGCGGGCCATGGGCGAACTGCTGGCGCGGCTGCATGACTTTGCCGCGCAGTGGCGGCCGCCGCCCGGCTTTGCGCGACCGCGGCTGGACGCAGCCGGGCTTTTCGGCGAGCGTTCGCCCTACGCTTCCGACGCAGGCGACGCGCTCTTCTCCAGCGAACTGCGGGGGCTGATGTCCGCAGTGGCGCAACGAACGCAGGCTCTGATGCAGTGCCTGACCGCGCAGCCGGACGCGCGTGGCCTCATCCACGCCGACTTCATCGCCAAGAACTGTCTGTTCACGGACGCGGGAGCCTGCGCGCTCGATTTCGACGATTGCGCCTGGGGCTACTTCCTCTACGATCTGGCGCCGGCCATGTTGCAGTTCAGCGCGCTGCCCGGCCATACTGACCTGACGGAGGCCCTGTGGGCGGGCTACACAGCGCGTCGGCCCCTGCCGCAGACGCAGCGCAATGACCTGGAGACGCTGGTGGCGGCGCGTCTGGTCGCCTCCTGCCGCTGGCTGGCGGCCAACCAGCAGGTGCCGCAGCTGCGCGCGCAGACGGCGGAATTGCTGGCGCAGCGCGCTGCTACCCTGCGCGACTACCTCAATACGGGTCGGGTGCGACGGCGCTCGGCCATGCTGTGAGCGAAGGCTTTGATATGAGCGAGAAGGAGAGTAGGCATGACTGCACTGGCTGAGCACGTCCAGCACACCTGGCTTTGTGATACGCACGAGCACTTGCGGACGGAACGCGTCTACCTCGAGCAGGGGCCGGACGTGCTCGTCGATCTCTTCGGCAACTACGTGTCCGCCGACCTGATCTCCGCCGGCGCCTCGCAGCAGGCCGTCGCGGCCCTGCTCGACAGCGGCAACGCGGACGTCGAGCAGCGCTGGCGGGGTGTGCGCGAGGCCTGGCAGCACTGCCGTTATACGGGTTACGGCGAGGCGGTGCGCAGCGTCGCGCTCGAGGTTTACGCTATGGAAGAAATCACGCTGGCTGGCATCGAGGCCGCGGCGGATCTCAATCTGCGGTTGTGGCGGCCTGGCGAGCGGCTGCGCATCCTGCGCGAGCGCGGGCGGCTCGACCACGTGCAGATTGACGACATGCAGTGGGCCTGCGCGCCGGATAAGTCTGGCCCCGGCTTCTTCCTCTACGATCTCTCGTTCGTCGCCTTCGCCGCGGGCCGCTTCGATGCGCAGACCCTTGCGGCGGAGACGGGCATTGAAGTCCGCGACGTGGCCAGTCTGGATTCGGCCATGGGGGCGCTCTTCGCGAAATACGGCCCGCTGGCGATCGCCGTGAAGACGCAGCATGCCTACGAACGCACGCTCCGCTGGCGCTCGCGCTCGCGCGAGGAAGTCGCGCCGGTACTCACTAAACACCTGCGCGGCGCAGAGCTGGACGTGGCGGATCGCAATTGTCTGGGTGACTGGTGCCTGGAGCGCGGCGCGGCGCTGGCGGCGGAGCATAATCTGCCGCTCAAGATCCATACCGGCTACTACGCCGGCAACAATCGCATGCCGGTGGACTTCATCCGCCCCGGCAATCTTTGCGCGCTGCTGGCTGCGCATCTGGACACGCGCTTCGTGCTGATGCACAGTGGCTGGCCCTATGATGCCGAGCTGGCGGCGCTGGCCAAACACTATGCCAATGTGTGGGTGGACATGTGCTGGGCCTGGAGCATCGACCCGCACAGCAGCGCCGACTTCCTGCGGCGCATGATCCACAGCGTCCCCGTCAACAAACTCTTCGTTTTCGGCGGTGACACTGCCTGGCCCAACGTCGCCGTGGCCTACGCGCAGCAGGCCCGGCGCGGGCTGACGCGCGCCTTGCAGGCCGAAATCGACGAGGGCGAACTGGGCGAGGCGCAGGCCATGGCGCTGGCCACGCAGTTGATGCAGGGTAACCAGCAGGCCTGCTTCGACCTGACGGGCCTGCGCGCGCGGCTGGCGGGCTGAGGCGCAGGGCGACGCGGCCTGTACCTCGCGCAGCACTTCGACTACCATGGCCGGGACAGACAAATCCCGCACACGAAGTGCGGGATCCTTGTCGGGGCGACGGGATTTGAACCCATGACCTCACCGACCCGAACGGTGCGCGCTACCGGGCTGCGCCACGCCCCGATTGCCGCGAGTGTAGCGATGGCGCGCGTGAAAGGCAAGAGCGTCTTGTGAGTAGCTCCTCCGACACGCTGACCGGGCGCGCCCGCCGTTTGACGGGTCGGCGCCTGGCACAACTGGGCATGGCGCTGCATCGTCTGGGCGTCTCCGCGGACGCCATCACCATCGCCGGGCTGCTGCTGACGCTGCTGGCGGCGCTGCTCATCGCGGACGGGCAGCTGCAGCAGGGCGGGCTGCTGCTGCTGCTGAGCCTGCCGCTGGACGCCCTGGATGGCGCGGTTGCGCGCGCCGCATTGCGCAGCGATTCATTCGGCGGCGTGCTCGATTCGACGCTGGACCGCTATGCGGACGCTGCATTGTTCGCGGCGCTGGGGTATTATTTCGCCGGACTGGGGCAGATGGACAGCTTGGCGCTGGCCCTGCTTGCGCTGCTTGGCAGTTACGGCGTCAGCTACCTGCGGGCCCGCGCCGGCGAGGCGGGCATCTCGCTGCGGGACGGCCTGTTTACGCGCCTGGAGCGCGTTGTCGTTTTACTGCTGGCGCTGTTGATTCCGGCGCTGCTGCTGCCCGGGCTGTGGCTGCTGGCCCTGGGCACCAATTTTACCGTGCTGCAGCGACTGTGGCTGGTCTACCGACGGGAACGTTGAGGGAGTTGGCTGATGGAATTTGAGCGAGAGCTGATCGTCCTGTTTGACCGCGTTCAGCTGCGCTACTACGGCATTATTCTCGTCGTGGCGATGCTGCTGGCGGCCAACGTGGCCGCGCGTCTGGCCCGGCGCAGTGGCCGCGACCCGGAACACATCTGGGGGGCGTTGACTTGGGCCATTATCCCGGCCATCATCGGCGCGCGCTTGTGGTTCGTCTTCTTTCCGCCGGCTGCGCTGGTCGACCAGGGCGTCACCACGACCTGGATGTTGCAGAACTTTTTCGACACGCAGAGCGGCGCCATCGCCATCTGGAGCGGCGGCCTGGGTATCTTCGGCGCGGTCGGCGGCGGCCTGCTGGGCGTCTGGATCTACCTGCGCCGCAACAACCTGATGCCCGGCCCCTGGCTGGACATCGCCGCCGTGGCGCTGCCGCTGGGCCAGGCGATCGGCCGCTGGGCCAACTTCGTCAACCAGGAGCTCTACGGCACGCCTACCGACCTGCCCTGGGGCATCAGCATCGACGCCGCCAGCCGCATCGAGCCCTACCGCAGCCTGGTCGAGTATCCGCTGGAGACCGGCTTTCACCCGCTCTTCCTCTACGAATCGCTCTGGAGCCTGCTGGGCTTTTTCATCCTGCTCAACCTGCACCGGCGCTGGCAACGGCGGCTGCCCGGCGACCTCTTCATCGTCTACCTCGCGTTCTATTCCGTCGCGCGCTTCCTGCTGGAATTCATTCGCGTCGAGGTCGTGCTGATTGACACGCTCAACGTCAACCAGACGCTGGTCGGCTTGCTCTTCCTCGCCGCACTTGCGCTCCTGCTCTACCGGCGGCGTGGTGGCGCGGCAGCCTTTGCAGCGCGTCTTGCGCTGGCTGGGGAACAGGAGCGGGCCTCCCGTCACGTCGAGGAAGAAGCCCGGCTCGCCCGCGAGGCCGCTGAGGAACGACGCAAGGCGCGTCGGCAACCGCTGCACGTCGCCATCCGCGCCCGCATCAACAAACTTCGCGGCCGCGATGCCTGATCCCCTGCGCATTGCGCAGCTGGCCGTCCAGGCCGACAGCATTCGCCAGCTCTGCGCGGGCGTGGGGCTGGAACAGGCGCGCTGGCGCCCGGACGCGGACGCCTGGTCGCTGCTGGAGGTGATCAATCATCTGGCGGATGAAGAGTGCGCGGACTTCCGCACACGCCTGGATTACCTCCTGCATCGTCCCGGCGAACCCTGGCCGCCCATTGATCCTGGCGCCTGGGTGAAGGAGCGGCACTACAACCAGCGCGACCTGGCAGAATCGCTGGAACGCTTCAGCGCGGGGCGCGCCGACTCACTGGCATGGTTGCGCTCGCTGCGAGCGCTGCGAGCGCCGGACCTGGACAGGTCGGAGCCGGCCCCCCGGGGCGGCAACTTTCACGCCGGCGACATGCTGGCCGCCTGGGTTGCGCACGATTTGCTGCATCTGCGCCAGCTGGTCGAGCTGCATTACGCCTGGACACAACTGCAATTGCAGCCTTACAGCGTGGCCTACGCCGGCGACTGGTAGCCTGGCTGCATGGCGCGCTCCTGGAATCGTACAAGAATCGCGGATTCCAACGCGGGATTAACTCCCCTGCGCCTTAATGTTCAGGTACCCTGGATGGCACAGCCTTGTTGAGGACCTCGACGAAGCCATGAGCGAACCCATCGTGGAACGCGACGATCCGGTCGAAACGACCGGGCTCGCTGAAGAAAACGGCGCCGCGGCAGCGCCGGAAGAATCCGCGGACGAGGAAGCGCTGCAGCCGCTGGAGCTGCCGGTGCTGCCCCTGCGCGGCCTCGTGGTCTACCCCCAGACGGCCGTGCCGCTCACCGTGGGCCAGCCGCGCAGCATGAAGCTGGTCGACAGCGTTGTCAATGGCGACCGGGTGATTTGTCTCGTCGCCTCCAAAGACCCGGATAATGAAACGCCCGGGCCGGACGAGGTCTTCCGCATCGGCACCCGCGCCTCCATCCACCGCCTGTCGCGCTCGCCGGACGGTTCGCTGCGCCTGCTGGTGCAGGGTCTGACGCGCCTGCGCATCGATGACTTTGTAGAAGACGAGCCCTGGCTGAAGGCCTCCGTCAGCGAAATCCCGGAGGAACCGGGCGCCGACGAACTGGAGCTGGAGGCGTTGATGCGCAACGTCGTCGACCAGTTCACGCGCATGGCCGAGCTCGTGCCCAGCATTCCGGGCGAGCTGATCTCTTCCGCGCTGAACATGGAAGACCCGCTGCAGCTGGTCTACGCCATCGCCACCTACGTGCGCATCGAGCTTGACGAGGCCCAGAACCTGCTGGAGATCGACTCCCTCGAGGACAAGCTGCGCCACCTGATGGCCCTGCTGGGCAAGGAACTGGAGGTGCTGGAGCTGGGCCGCAAGATCCAGACCGAGGCGCAATCCGGCATGGAGAAGGTGCAGCGCGAATACTTTCTGCGCGAACAGCTGAAGGCCATCCAGCGCGAACTGGGCGAGAGCGACGAGCAGACCGTGGAGGTGGAGGAGTTTCGCGAGCGCATCATGGCGGCCGGCATGCCGGAGGAGGCGCAGAAGGAAGGCCTGCGCGAGCTGGAGCGTCTGTCGCGGCTGCCGACGGCCGCGGCCGAATACGGCGTCATCCGCACCTGGCTGGACTGGCTGACGAGCCTGCCCTGGTCGCAGCGCAGCGAGGACAAGCTCGATATCGGCAATGCGCGCGCCGTGCTGGACGAGGATCACTATGGCCTGAAGGACGTCAAGGAGCGCATCCTCGAATACCTGGCCGTGCGCAAGCTGCGCGCCGAACGCGCCGAAGAGCGGGAAGCGGAAGAGCCGCAGGACCAAATCCGCCGCGACCGCCAGGGCGCCATCCTGGCCTTCATCGGGCCGCCAGGCGTGGGCAAGACCTCCCTGGGCGCATCGATTGCGCGCGCCATGGGGCGCGAGTTTGTGCGCATGAGCCTGGGTGGCGTGCGCGACGAGGCGGAGATTCGCGGCTTCCGGCGCACCTACGTCGGCGCAATGCCCGGCCGCCTCATCCAGACCCTGCGCCGCGTCGAATCCATCAACCCGGTCATCATGATGGACGAGGTCGACAAGCTGGGCCGCGACTTTCACGGTGACCCCGCCAGCGCGCTGCTGGAGGTGCTGGATCCCGAGCAGAATCATGAGTTCCGCGACCACTATCTGGACGTGCCGCTGGACCTGAGCGAGGTGCTCTTCATCACCACCGCCAACGAGCTGGAGCCCATCCCCGGGCCGCTGCGCGACCGCATGGAGATCATCCAGCTCAGCGGCTACACCGAGCAGGAGAAGGCCGAAATTGCGCGTCAGTATCTGGTGCCGCGCCAGATCCGCGAAAATGGTCTGCGCCGCTCCGAGATCGCCTTCGACGACGAGGCCCTGTTGCAGCTCATCCGCGATTACACGCGCGAGGCCGGCGTGCGCAGCCTGGAGCGCGAAATCGGGCGCGCCGCGCGCAAAGTGGTCACGCGCATCGCCGAGGGCGAGCAAGATTGCGTGCAGATAGACGAAACGCTGCTGCGCGAGCTGCTGGGCAAGCCGCGTCACGGCTGGCGCGAGGAGATCGCCGAGCGCACCGACAAGCCTGGCGTCGCGACCGGCCTGGCGTGGACGCCGGTGGGCGGCGAGGTGCTCTTCGTCGAGGCGGCGCGCATGCCCGGCAGCAAGGGCTTCCAGTACACCGGCCAGCTGGGCGAGGTGATGCAGGAGAGCGCGCTCACGGCGTTGAGCTACATCCGCTCGCAGGCAGAAACGCTGGGCATTGACCCGGCGCTCTTCGAGAGCAACGACATCCACCTGCACGTGCCGGCGGGCGCCGTGCGCAAGGACGGCCCCTCCGCCGGCGTGACCATGGCCGTGGCGCTGGCCTCGCTGCTGACCGGCCGGCCGGTGCGTAGCGAGGTAGCCATGACGGGCGAAATCACCCTGCGCGGTCAGGTGCTGCCGGTGGGCGGCATCAAGGACAAGGTGCTGGCCGCGCACCGCCTCGGCGTGGCCACCGTCATCATCCCGCAAAGGAACGAGAACGATCTCGACGACCTGCCGCAAGAGGTGCGCGAGTCGCTGGAGTTTGTACTCGCCGAGCGCGTCGAAGATGTGCTGGCGGCGGCGCTGGTGCTTGAGGATCCCGGGTGACGTGACGCGACACTTGCGCTATACTATGAGTGCGCGACCCTGCGCGGCGGATGCGCGTGCCGCTTCGCGTCCTAGCTCCCCTGACGCATCCCTCATTCTGTCCGAATAACGAATCCGAAGACGCTGCGTCGAGGTTAAGGCCTGCCGCAACGAGAGAGACGAACCAGTTGGCTTCCAGAAAAAAAGCGCAGATGAAATGGTATCGCGCTGATTTGCACTTGCACACCTCCGCTTCCGACGACTATCAGGAAAAAGCAATATCCACTCTGGACATTCTGCGCCGTGCCGAGACCCGTGGCCTGGATGTCATCGCCTTTACCGACCACAACACCATCGGCGGTTACGCCGCCATGATGCGCGAGATCGAGCAGCTCACCTGGCTGGAAGAGCTGGGCCGCGCCCAGGAGGCCGAGCAGCGCAAGCTGGCGGACTATCGCCGCTTGCTCGACAAGATGCTCGTGCTGCCGGGCTTCGAGTTCACCGCCACGCTCGGCTTTCACATCATCGGCGTCTTTGCGCCGGACACGCCCCTGCGCCAGATTGAGCACGCGCTGCTCAGCCTGAACGTGCCGCCAGAGGTGCTGGAGTCCGGCTCCTCGCGCGTGGGCGCCTCGGCGGACGTGCTCAGCGCCTATCGCGTCATCAACGACTCTGGCGGCATCTGCATCGCGGCCCACGTCAACAGCACGCACGGCGTGGCCATGCGCGGCGTGGATTTCGGCGGCCAGACGCGCATCGCCTACACCCAGGATCCCAATCTGCACGCGCTCGAGGTGACCGACCTGACCAGCAAGGCGCGCGGCAGCACGCAGCGCTTCTTCTCCGGCACCAAGCCGGAGTATCCGCGGCGCATGCGCTGCATTCAGGGTTCGGACGCGCATCGCTTGATCGGGGCCGGCGGCAAGGAGCGCAACCGCAACCTCGGCGTCGGCGACCGCGTGACGGAAGTGCAGCTGCCGGAGCGCTCTTTCGCGGCCCTGCTGGAGCTCTTCCGCAGCAACGACTTCTCGCGCTCGCGCCCCTACACGGTCAGCAGCAAGACCTACGACTACGTCGGTCTGGCGCGCGAGGAAGGCAGCAGCGTGATCCAGTCCTTCCACGAATCGATGACCAGGCGCGGCGGCCGACTCTACAACATCATCGCCGACGTTTGCGCCTTCGCCAATGGCAACGGCGGCACCGTCTGGGTGGGCGTCAGCGCCGACGGCAAGCAGGAACCCGTGGGTGTGAGCCGGGTCACGGAGAGCACCAGGGCGCTGTCAGAGGCCATCAGCAGCATGTTGACGCCGCAGCTCAAGGTCGAAATCGATGCGCTCGAAAGCCAGGGCAAAAAGGTCGTGCGCATGCGCGTGCCGCGCGGCGAGGACAAGCCCTACGCCATCGAGGACTACAAGATTTATGTGCGCTCGGATGCCGAGACCAGCCTGGCAGTGCGCGACGAGATTGTTAACCTCGTGCGCCAGATAGCGCAGGTGGAGCAACCCGCTGCGCCCGCTGCGAAGGCTGACCCTGCGCCGGCGCCCCGTCGCAAGGCGGCTGCATCCGGCAACGGCGCCGCCCCGGCTGAGTCTGTTGAATCTGCTGTTGAGTCCCGGGGAGCGGACGGAGTCATCAAGCCGCCGCGCGGTGGCGTCGAGATCATCGGCACCGAGCTGCGCAACGAAACGCGTTACCATGTGCTGCGCGACCTGCGCAACGGCAACATCGTCAAGAACGTGACTCGCACTTCAGCGCGCCGCTTGTGGCACTACGCCATCACACGGCGCGAGTCCAACCCGGTACGCGCGCGCGACGTGCAGTGGCAGGGCGATATCGGCCTGGTACGCCGTTACCAGCGTGAGGGCAAGACGCGCTTCGATCTGGCCCAGCGCAACAGCGGCAATATCCGTATCTACTACGGCGTCGCCGAAAGCGGCATGCACAGCGACTGGCAGGTCTTCCTCGCGGACGAGGAGAGCTGATCAGGCTTGCTTCCCGTGCCGGTGATAGCGACTGTTGAACGCCGCGTCATCCATGTGCCAGGGCTCGCCCGCCAGACCAATCAGCAGCCAGTTGCCGGCATTGACGGTGACTGGCTGCGCGCTTTCCAGCGACTGGACGCGCCGCGCCGCGTGCAGACGTAACGCCCACACGCCGCGAAATTTGTACCAGGGCCGGCTGCCGGCCTGTTGCAGCGCCTCGACTTCTGCCAGCTGCGGCAGCGCCTCGTCCCAAGGCCGGTAGACGCGTTCGAAGAGCTCGCGGCGCACCGGCCAACGCTCCCCGGCGCCGGGCTGCGTCGGGTCCTCCGGTCGATAGCAGAGCATGTCGCCAGGCAGGGCCTGCAGCGGCCCGAAGTTGCTCATCACCGTCTGCGCCGCGCGCAATTCACGCGCCATCACGAGGTGCTTGCGCGGCAGCCAGAATCGAAAGCCCTCAGCCCGCAGTTCATCCTCAGACCAGTCGCGCTGCCGCAGTACCTCGTCCGCGTCCATCGCAGCTGTCATGGCAAGGGCGCCTCGTCACGCTTCGGGCGGAGTATAGCGCAGCCGCGCGGCCCAGCTGCGGCGCTCAGGGCCAGCCGCGCACACTGCGGATGTGATCCCAGGCTTCGGCGACGGCGCGGAAACGTTCCTCGGCCAGCGTGGTCGGCAGGGCGCTCACGTCCGGGTGCACGTCGAAAACCTGGCGCCGAAAGGCCTCGCGCACCTGCTCATGGCCGGCGTCCAGGGTCACGCCCAGCAGCGTGTAGCAGCGCTCAAGCTCGCGCTCGGCGCGGGCCTGCGGATCAGGCGGCAGGTGTGGCGCCGCGCCCGCAGCATCACGCGGCGCTGCGAAGCGCTCAGTCGTCTCGCGCTGCCAGAAGGCCTCCGCGCCGAAGTGGGCTATGTTCCAGAAGCCGCGGATGCTGCGCATGCGAATGTTGACGCGGCCGGCGTGCAATCGACGCGGCAGCAGTTGCGGCCCGTAGCGCGCGACGTGGCGCTGTCCACCCTCCAGCGGCTCCAGATGCACGGGCTGCACGCCCGGCGTCCGGCCTGGCGCGGAGCAAACGTAGATCCGCTCGTTGCCGAGGCTGTGCAGGGCCAGCAGCCAGTCCGGCGGCACGAAGCGCTGGTCAGGTTGTGGCGCGAGGGCGGGGGCGAGCAGGAAGAGCGAGGCGCTGCTGTCCTCCTCGTCGCGTTGCAACATGCGGCGCAGTTGCCGCTTGCCCGGCTCCGCCTCAAGGTAGTGCACGTGGATGAGAATTCCCGTCCACAGGCCGATGCACAGGGCCGGCGCGGCTGCGCGGTCGCCTGCCAGCGTCAGCGGCGGTGGGGCGCAAGAGCGCACGTCCACCAGCGGCCGCAGCTGTTGGCACAGCCAGTCGCTCAGATCGGGATTCATGGAGTTGCCGGCCCTCACTCCTGTGCGGGCAAAAGCGTTCAAGGTGACTCTCCGGGAGCTGAGCATAGCGTACCCGAACGCAATCGTGAGAATGTCTTTGCCGGCATCCCCCCCAACCCCCTCTTTCCCGTCTCCAGCGGGACAAGGGATTTAGGGTGAGGGCGCCCTCACCCGCAGCAGCAGGCAGACGAGGCCGATGCCGAGGCCGGTCAGGGCGAAGCTGAGGGCCATCTCCGGCGCGAGCTGCAGGGTCGCCAGCAACAAGTCGACCGGGAAGTCCGGGATGCTGTGGGCGTGACACGCGTTCTTGAATAGCATCAGGCCGACGGCGCAGAGGCAGGCGCCCGTCCCGGCCAGCAGGCCGCCGCCCGTCGCCAGGCCGATGATCCGCCCTGGGCCTGGCTGACGATCGCGCAGGCGTCCGAGCAGAAATTGCAGCGTCAGCAGGCTGGCGAGCGCCGCGCCCAGCGCCAGCGGCGGCCACAGCGCCTGATCTTCCAGCGCGAGCCACAAGAGCGTACAGCTGCCGCTCAGCAGCAGCGCCAGGCGCGGGCCGCGGGTCGCAGCTGTGGCCTTCACTGACGCAAAAAGCGGAACAGATGCGCGCCCCAGGGCGGCAGTACGATGCCGAGGCCCTGATCCGACATCTCGCCGCCCGCGCGCGGGTAACGGGCGCCATCAAAGACATCTTCCAGCAGCCAGTCGCTCTCCGCGATCTGCGGCCAGGCATCGAGCGGCACCCGTCCACGAGCCGATTCATCGCTCAGATTAACGGCGATCAGGCGCCAGTCATCCGGAGTCGCCCAGCCCTGCACGATCAGGCTGGCGTAACTTTCGTCGCCCGGGTGCAGCGGCAGCGCGTCGAAGTGCCGCCAGCTGCCCTGCTGGAAAGGCCTGGCGCGCAACTCACGCAACAGCTTGCGCTGAAACGCCTCCAGCCCTGGCAAGGGCGATTCCTGCGGCTGCCGCGCCAGCTGCACCGGCAGCCTGATGCGCCGGCCCTCCAGCTGGCCGCCATGCAGCAGCAGCGCGCCAGGCAAGCTGGCCGCCAGCGCCAGCGCGACGCGACTACGCGTTTCGCCGAAGGCGCTGGCAGCGCGTTGCTCGTCGTGGTTCTCGGTGAAGCGCAGCAGCCGCTGCTGATGAGACAGTCCTGCGTTCAGTTGCGCGCGCAGCTGCGGCAGATCATTGTGCAGCAGCGCATCGTAAAGTGTCTTGTCGTAGCAGAGGTCGAAGCCAAGCTGCAGCATGTCGGCTTCCATGTCCCAGTAGACCTCGGCGATGAAACGAAAGTCCGGATAGCTGGCGCGCAGGGGCGGGATGAGCGCATCCCAGAACTCCGTCTCCGGCACGGCATCAGGGTCGTAATGGCCGCGCCAGGTGTCGGCGAAGACGCCAGTGCGCAGCAGCATGGCCATGTCGCAGCGCAGGCCGTCGCACTGCGCGGCGAGGTCAAACAGGACCTTGCGTGCAGCCTTGCGATAGTCGGGATTGAAGGCATTGACCTGTGCGCTGTCCGTCCAGCCCGGGAACCAGGGGTCGCGGCCGTGCGCAAAAATGCGCCGGCCCGTTTGCGTCTCCGCGGCGAAAAAGTCGCCAGGGCGCTCGTCAAGGTCGCGCTCGCTGCCCTGAATTAACCAGTCGGGCTGCGCTTGCAGCCAGGGGTGATCGCGCGCCACGTGGTTGGACACGTAGTCCAGCAGCAGGCCGATGCCGCGCGCGCGCAGCCGCTGGCGCAGTTCGGCCAGGGCAGCGCGTCCGCCGGGCTGTGGCGCGACCTGCCAGTCATGGACGGCGTAGGGCGAGCCGACCACGTCTTCTTCAGTGATGTCCGGCAACGCCGCCCGAAATTCCGGCAGCATCTCAAGCGCCAGCTCGCGCCCGCGCGGGCTGCGCGTCCAGACGCCCATCAGCCACAGCAGGTTGACGCCCAGGTCGGCCAGTTCGTCGAGCGTCTCTTCCGGTACCTGGGCGAGGGTGAGCGGCTGGCCGCAGCGCTGCTCCAGCGTGCGCAGCCAGACCCAGGTGTTGAGCTCAAGGATGAGGGGTTTTTGCGGCCAGAACATGGAGTATCCTGTAGCAACGGCTGCTGCTAACCATTGTAGCAGGGCGTGGCCGCAGCGACGGTCTTGCGGCATAATCAGGATGTCGGACTGAGGGAGATTTGAGCCATGGGCTATTTTGTAACTCCCGGCGATGTCGGGCAAATTGAAATGGCTGCCGGTCTCCTGCGGCGCACAATGGCGACGACCGACGAGGCCATGCTCTGTGAGTTTTGGCTCGAGCGCGGCACGGAAATTCCGCCCCACAGCCACCGCAACGACCAGGTTGGCTATCTCGTTTTCGGTCGCCTGCAGATTACGATCGGCTCCGAGACGCGGCTGCTGCAGCCAGGCGACAGCTATGCCATTCCCGGCGGCGTAACGCACAGCGCAAAGGCCGAGGTCGACTCCCTCGCCATCGACGTCTTTTCGCCGCCGCGCCGTGATTATCTCAGCGAGGCGCGCTGAACTTCATGTATACTTAAGCAGCATCCCGGACGTCCAGCGCACAACAGGGAGGCTGTGTAGCAGTGGAAGAAACTTTCCAGCCGCGCCGGCGCCGGCCCGCAAGCCGCGCCCGTGATCGGCAGCGCCGCCGTCGGCAGCGCGCGATGAACAGGTCGCCGGTCTCCGCTCACAATGTGCCACAGGTAACGCAAGGCCTGCAGCAGGCTCTGATGCCCCTGCGCGACGGCCTGTGGCATCTGCGCAACACGCGCGTTTTGCTGGCCTTCGCGACTGTGGTGATGGTTGTCGTCCTGCTGGTCTTCGCCGGCATGCATCTGAAGCAGGGGCGCATCTTCCCTGGCGTGTGGGTGGCCGGCGTCTACGTGGGCGGGATGACGGCGGAAGAGGCGGAGACAGCCCTGCTGCATGGCTGGGGCACGGATGTGCTGTTGCGCCTGGTGGACAGGGATCGCTACTGGGTAGCGACTCCGGCGGACCTCGGGCTGCGCCTCAACAGCGAACAGGCCATTGCGGCCGCGCGCGCCACGGGTATGGCCGGCATCCCCTTCGGCTGGGACGTCGAGCCGCAAATCGAGACCGATTACCTGCTGGCGCAGACCTTCCTGCTGGACCTGGTCAACGACGTGAATGTCGCACCGGCCAACGCCGCCTACAGCCTCGAGAACCGGCAGCTGACCGGCATCCGCGGCCGCGTCGGCAAGGTGCTGGAGGTCGGCCAGACGATGTCTGTCCTGACCGGCAACACTGCCGAAGTTGTGCGCCGTCGTCAGCTGGATCTGATTACGCGCCCGCTGGTGCCCGACGTCATCGATCCCGCGCCCCACCTGCAAGCGGTGCGCGATCTGGTTCAGCAGCCCTTCCAGATGGTTGGCTATGATCCTTATTACGACAAGTCACTGGTTTGGGAAACCACGCCGGAGACCTTTGTCTCCTGGATCGAGGTAGATGAATTCGGGCTGACCTTGCGCGAGGAGACCTTCATTCCCTTCTTTCACGCGCAAAACACCTCGCTCAACCCGCCCGGGACGCCTGATCCGCGCTACCTCGACCAGGTGGACACGCTGGCAAGGATGCGCCGGGCCATTGCCAACCGCAGTCAGGTCGTCCACCTGCGCGTGCGCTATCGTCCCTCGCTTTACACCGTGCAACGGGGCGATCGCGGCTTTTTCATCTCGCGCAAGACGGGCATCCCCTTCTTCCTCATCGAGGAAGTGAACCGCGACCGGGACCTGAACAAACTCTACCCGGGCGATATTCTGAATTTGCCCTCGCGCGACGTGGCCGTGCCGCTCGACCCGGTGGTCAACAAGCGCATCGTGGTCGACCTGACCTACCAGCGGCTGACAGCCTTCGAAAACGGCCGGCCGGTATTCAGGTGGAGCATCGCCACGGGCATCGAGGACAATCCCACGTCGCCCGGCGTTTACCAGATCCTCACGCACGACGAGATCGCCCACGGCAGCAGTTTTAATCTCTGCGGCGCGCAGGGCTGTGGCCTGTGGAAGATGAACTGGTTCATGGGTGTGTACGAGGTGCGCCCCGGGCTCATGAACGGCTTTCACGGCGCCGTGGAACTGCCGAACGGTACGTATTTGAACAATGGCCTCGTGGGCGTGCCAGCCACCTTCGGCTGCGTCATGTCGGTCGATGACAACGCCCGCTCACTTTATGACTGGGCCGAGGTGGGCACGCTGGTCGAGATCATCTCCCCTGAGTACGAGCCCAAAAGTGAACTGGCGCTGCAGGCGCGCACCGCGACCGAGCGCGATATCTTCGCCTGAGGCAACGCAAACAGGGAGAATCACGAATGGAACAGGAACTGCGCGCCTGGGGCACCTGGCCGAGTCCCTTGACGCCTGGCTCACTGGCAGCCGGGCTGCGCCTGGTTGACGCCCAGTGGGACAGGGCCAGCGATACCCTCGTGTGGCTGGAGAACCGCGGCGCCCAGGGCGTCCTGGTCGCACAGCAGGGGCATGAAGCGGCGCGCGACCTGACGGCGGAACGCTCCGTGCGCGCGCTGGTGGGCTACGGCGGCGGCGATTTCACCGTGGCCGCGGGCCAGGTTTACTTCGCCGGGCCGGAGGGCCGCCTTTATCGGCAGGCGCTGGCGGGCGGCGAGGCGCAAGCCGTCACGCCGGGCTTCGGCGCAGTAGCAGCGCCGCGGGTCTCCGCGGACGGGCGCTGGCTGGCCTACGTCTACAGCCATGAAGGTGAGGATGGCCTGGCGCTGGTGGATTGCGCCGGCGAGGCCTGGCCCGCGAAGCTCTTCGCCGCCAGCGACTTCGTCATGCAGCCGGTCTGGCAGCCGGATGGCAAGGCAATTGCCTGCATCACTTGGAACCAGCCGCAGATGCCCTGGGACGGCACGACCCTGCGCCTGCTCACGCTGCAGCAGAATGACCAGGGCCTGCCGCGCTGCGTCGACACCTGCGTGCTGGCCGGGGACGAAGACACGGCCATCCTGCAGCCGGAGTTTTCGCCGGACGGGCGCTGGCTGGCCTTCGTCAGCGACGTCAGCGGCACAGGTCAGCTTTGGCTGCACGACCTACAGAGCGGGGCGCAGCGTCAGCTGACGACGGCGGATACGGATCATGGAGCACCGGCCTGGGCGCAGGGCCTGCGCGTTTTCGCCTGGTCGCATGACGGGGCCGCGCTGTTTTTCCTGCGCAACGAACGGGGCTTCATCAGCCTGTGGCGTTACGAACTGTCCAACGGCGCCGAAACGTGCCTCACGCAGCTGGATGACTACAGCAGCCTGGGCCAGCTCTCCGCCTCGCCGCAAGATGATTCGCTCGCGCTCCTCGCCAGCGCGGCGCAGATTCCTTCACGCATCCTCACCCTGGACGCGGATGGCGCGACGCAAGTGCGGCGGCGTTCGGCCACCGAGAACACTGGCGCGCAGCAGCTGGCGCCGGTGCAGGCCCTGACCTGGCGCGGCGTGGATGAGGAAGAAGTGCACGGGCTGTATTACGCGCCCCACAGCGAGCGCTACTGCGGCGAGGGTTCGCCGCCGCTGATCGTGACGGTGCACGGAGGCCCGACCTCGCAGGTCTGTGCCGCCTATGACGCGCGCGCGCAGTTCTTCGCCACACGCGGCATCGCGGTGCTGGACGTGAACTACCGCGGCAGCACCGGCTACGGGCGCGAGTACATGCAGCGCCTCTACGGCAACTGGGGCATTTGCGACGTGGAGGACGCGCTCAGCGGCGCGGATCATCTGGCGGGCCGCGGCCTGGCAGACCGCGAACGCCTGGTCATCATGGGCGGCAGCGCGGGCGGCTTCACCGTCTTGCAGGCGCTGGTCGATCACCCCGGCTTCTTCCGCGCGGGGGTCTGTCTCTATGGCGTGGCCAACCAGTTCAGCCTGGCGATGGAGACGCACAAGTTCGAGGCGCGCTATCTGGACATGCTGCTGGGCCCGCTGCCCGCCGCCGCGGACGTCTACCGCCAGCGTTCCCCCGTGTTCCACGCCGACAAACTCGTCGACCCGATCGCCATCTTCCAGGGCGACGTCGACAAGGTCGTGCCGCGCAACCAGTCCGACGCCATTGTGGAATCATTGCGCGCGCGCAACGTGCCGCACGAATACCACGTTTATGAAGGCGAGGGGCATGGCTGGCGCCGGCCGGACACGATCGAGGCCTTCTACACCAGCGTGTTGCGCTTCCTGCAGCAGTATGTCATCTATGCCTGACGCATTTATGGCCGTGACACTGCTATGGCCAGCCCATATGGCCAGTTTATGGCCGACTTATGTCCGCGCTTACTCCGTCGGCAGACAGGTTCAGCCAGCGTCGTTCAGCCGAGGAACGGCGGATGCCATCCAGCGCCACCTGGCACTTCAGGCCATCCTTGAAGGTGGCGCCGGCCTGCAGCGGGCGTTCCTCGCGGATAGCGGCGCAAAGCTCCTGCATTAATGCGACGAAGGACACGTTCCAGATGCCGCTGTTGACCGTAGGCAGGCTGGCATTGGGGTCGGTTTCGCTGAGATCCACGAAGTCCTCGCCGGCGCGGGCGAAGAGCACTCGTTCATCGGCGTCTGCCAGGCTGATCGTGCCCTCGCTGCCGAAAATGTACAGCGTGCTGCCTGTGCCGTGGCGCGCGGCGCCGCTCATAAAGACCGATACCAGCGCGCCGTTCTGCATTTCCAGCATGAAGCTGTTCTGGTCGTCGGCAGTCGCCTGCCAGGCCTCGCCGGTGTTTGCGTCGGTACGCTGCGGCACCATGGTAGCAACTTGGCCGCTTAGTGCGCCGATGTCTCCCAGCCACCAGCGGAGCATGTCGATCGTATGCGAGCCGGCGGCGCCGAGGCGGCCGCCGCCCATATCCGCCAGGGACCACCAGTCGCCGGCCGGCCGTGAGGCGGGGTCGCCCCACATGGGACTTACGCTGTTGATATTGACATGCCGGATCGAGCCGAGCTCACCGGCGTCCAGCAGGGCCTTGATACGGCGACGATTGGGGTTGAAGCGCAATTCGTGGCCGATTATGTGCAGCTTGCCCGCTGCCTCGGCCGCCTCCAGCATCGACCGCGCCTCGCCGACGTTCATGGCCATCGGCTTCTCGCAGAGCACGTGCGCCCCGGCCGCCAGCGCGGCCAGGGTCATGGGCGCGTGCTGGACCGTGGGCGTGGCAATGCAGACCAGGTCGACCTCGTGGCGATCCAGCATGACGCGCCAGTCGTCGTAGACCTGTGGGATGCCGAACTGGTCCGCTGCGGCCTGCGCGCTGCTCATGCGCGCGCTGGCGAGCGCCACGACCTGCGCGTCCTCAATGTTGGCAAGGGCTGGCAGGTAGGCGTCGCGGGCGAAGCTGGCGCCGATAACCGCCGTACGTATGGTCATGTCTCTCTCCCTTTACAGTAATCAGCGCTGCGTTGTGAACTGTCCTGGCTGGCGCGCAGGTCCCGCCAGCAACGCCAGCAGTCCCACCCCCTCACTGCCCTCCACGGGGCAAGGGGGTCGGCATCGTGTCGGGTTCCCAGTCTTCGGCGATGAGGTCGCCGGCGGTGGCGACGTGCGCCTGTATGGCTGCGGTGGCGCGCCGTTCGTCGCGGTCGCGGATGGCTTCGAGGATGGGCAGGTGGCTGTAGGCGACCAGGCGAATGTCGCTGTTGCGCATGTTGCGCAGGGTCATAACCCGGCGCACGCGCAGCGCCACCAGATTCCAGGTCGTCAGCAAGAGGCTGTGGCCACTCATGGTGATCAGCGTATCGTGAAAGCTGTGGTCGAGTTCGTTGAGTTTGCGAATGCGACCATCGTTGGCGGTCCGCAACATGCGCTCGCAGATCGCTTCCAGTCGCCGCAGATCGCAGGGATCGCTCTGGTCGATAATGCAGTGGATGGCGAGCGCCTCAAGCACGCCGCGCAGGCTGTAAAGCTCGACGATGTCCTTGCGTTCCAGGCTGCGCACGCGCGTGCCGCGCCTGGGAATCGTCTCGACCAGACCTTCGCTGTTGAGGATTTGAATGGCCTCGCGCAGGGGCGCGCGACTGACGCCCAGTTGCGCCGCCAGTTCGGTCTCGATCAGGGGTTGGCCGGGGCGCAGGTCGCCGGAGAGAATTGCTTCGTGCAATACATCGACGACGTGCTCGCGCAGCGATTTGTTCTGCAGCTGGCCGAGAGCGGTGAGCGCGTCAGGCATGAGCGAATCTTTGACATCGAGGAAGCATCATCCTATACTCCCGGCGCCGGTTGGCTGTCGACAATCGACTGGCGACTGGTCGGAGTATAGGCAATCTGGCCAGTCCTGTCAACAGGATACGCGGCACGTTCAGGAGGTCACGCAGATGCCACCCCCCGCGACCAACGCTGCGCAACTCGTGCAGATCGCCGTCAGCGGTCGGGTAGCCCAGCCTTCCCTGCGCTACCCAGGTTACATCGCCGACAACAGCGGCAGCTCGGTCGTGCTGCCGGGAATGTCCGGCGTGGTCTACAACGCGCGTGTCGGCGACCCGGCCTTCGGCTGGGCCGGCGACCATGTGGAACCGGGCGTCTCCATCGACAATCCGGACAGCCCGGCTGATTTCGCCATGCACTATCTGACCTGCGTTGGCAACCGGGCGCGCGTCACCAGCGGCCTGGCAGCGGGCGCCGAGGGCATCGTAACCGGCGAGCACGCACGCCTGCTGGTCGACTTCGCGCCCGAAGTGAACGAGTTGCTCTGTGTCGGCGACAACATCCAGATCATGGCGCTGGGGCGCGGACTCGCCTTTGGCGACCTGCCACAGATCGAGGTCAAGAAGTGCAGCCCGGCGCTCATCGAGGCCATCCCGCTCAGCCTTACGGAGAGCGGCCGCCTGCGCGTGCCGGTCACCATGGCCTTGCCATCGCACATTATGGGCTCGGGCGCAGAGCTGAACTCCGAGTTCGTCGACCAGGACCTCATGTCGGGGGACCGTTCGCTGATGGCCGAGCTGGGCATCGACCAGATGCGCCTGGGCGACCTGGTCGCCATCCCGGACGCGGATCATCGCTGGGGTCGCGGCTATCGCAAGGGCGCAGTCACGATAACCCTGTGCATTCACGGCGACTCGGTGATGAACGGGCACGGTCCAGGCATGCTGGCCCTGATGAGCTGCCCGGAACCGGACATCGAATGGGTGATTGACCCACAAGCCAATATCGCCCGCTATCTGAACATTCGGGAGCTGGCATGAACTTGCGCAGCAATGGTGACCGCCTGGTAACCGTCTCCGCGATGGGGCAGATCGCCTCGCCGGGTTTTCCCGGTCTGCCAGCGCTGCCCTACCAGCTGAGCGCGGAGGGCCAGCCCTTCCTGTTGCCGGCCTTCGGCGGAATTGTGTACAACGTCTCGGTCGGCGACCCGGCCTTCGGCTGGCTGGCGGACTGCGTCCACCCGGGCGTCAGCATCGCGCTGGCCGATGACAACGGCAATCGTGGCCTCAACATCCTTTCCTGCGTCGGCAACGTGGGCGTCGTGATGTCTGGCGGAGCGCAGGGCGCGCGCGGCGTGGTGACCGGCAAGTCCGGCCGCTTTGCCGACCAGGTCATCCTGCATTTCCCGCGAGCAGTCCGCGAGCAGATGGCCATCGGCGACAAAATCGTGGTGCGAACGCAGGGCGTCGGCCTGCAACTGACGGATCACCCGGACGTAAAACTGAAGAGTTGCGCGCCCGGTCTGCTGGACAGCCTTGAAGTCACCGGCGACGACGCGGGCCGGCTGGCGGTGCCGGTGGTTGGCACGGTGCCGCCGCATCTGCTGGGCGCCGGCTCCGGCCTGGACAGCGAAGGTGGCTCGCTGCATATCCAGAGCGCGGACCGCGCGGCGCTGTCCGAGGCCGGTCTCGACGGCCTGCGCCTGGGCGATGTGGTCGCTCTGACGGGGCTGGATAGCAGCTGGAATCATGGTTACCGACGCGGCGCGAGCGCGGTCGGCGTGGTCGGGCAGGGCGATAGCCCGCGCAACGGCTACGGGCCTGGTGTCACCGTGCTGATGACCTCGGCCACGGGCGGGATTGCGCCCATGGCTACGGCCGGCGTCAACCTTAAGGCGCTTTTTAACCTGGACGACTGAATTGGGGCAGGAGGAACACAGTGGCGGGTGAACGCTACATCAAGCACATGGCCTTCGCGGTGCAGGACGCGCAGGCGGCCTGGCAGCAATACAAGGACTTTCTCGGCGTGGGCCACGACGGCCGCATCGAGGACTACGAAAAGTCGCGCAACCGCGTGGCCCTGTTTGACGTCGGCGGAGTCGAGTATCAGCTCTGCCAGTCGATGGACGAAGGCGGCCGCTACGACGCCTGGATCAGGGAACGCGGCCAACAGGGCCTGCATCACATTTGCTACGCTGTGCCGGACATTGAGGCGGCGCTGGCGGAGGCCCAGGAGCGCGGTGCTACCCTCAAGGACTGCCCGGCCTGCAAGGTGATGGGCAGCCACGTACACCCGGAAGGCTGGGTCGCCTTTCTGGAAGAGGAACCCGGCGGCATCGAGCTGGAGCTGATGCAGGTCTACACTGAGGCGGAACTGGAAGAATACAAGGCCGTGCAGGGGATTTAGGCTGCAGTGACAACGACGACATGGCTCCGTGCAGCGGAGCATAACGGACTGCAATGTAATGACATGGACGGTGTTGAACTGTTGCGCCAGCTGGTGCAAATTCCCTCGCCCAATCCACCAGGCGACACACGCGCCATCGCGACTTTCGTCGCCCGGCAAATGCGCGCCATCGGCTGTGAAGTGCGTACGTTGGCGCCTGCGGAGAAACCACAGGCTCTGAATACCATCGCCAGCCTGGGTGAAGGCGAACCCGTCATCATGCTGCATGCTCATGTTGACACCGTGCCCATTGCCAAAAACGAAGCAGAAAAATGGAGCGTCGACCCCTATGCAGGGGTTGTGCAGGATGACGCGCTTTATGGCAAGGGCAGCATCGATGACAAGGCGCCGCTGGCATCCATGATGATGGCGATGGCCGACGCGGCAAGGCAGAAAACCCTGCGCGGCAGGCTGATACTGGTGGCGGCGGCGGAAGAGGAAGTAGGCGGGCAGCTCGGCAGCAAATGGCTGGCGGACGGAGGTTACCTGCCCACTTGCGACTTCATCATCGTTGGTGAGCAAACGGGCAACAAGGTAGCGACCGCGCATAAGGGCGTGATGCGCGCCACAGTGCATACCAGCGGCAAGGCGGTGCATGCCACCAACCCCGATCGCGGCATCAACGCCATCGTCGCCATGTCCAGGGTCATCGACGCGCTACACGCCTACCATCAGCGACTGGCAAGGCAAATGCATCCTGTGCTCGGCAGCCCAACCTGCAACATCGGGGTCATCGAAGGCGGCAGCACCGCCAACGCCGTTCCGGATGCCTGCCACATCAAGCTTGATCGTCGCATGATCCCGCGCGAAAATCCGCACGCGGTGCAAGCGGAACTTTATGAGGTGATCGACTCGGTCGATGTCGCGCCGGCAACGGTCAGCATGGACGGCTTTGTCCATTCGCACTGGTTTGATTCCGCGTTGGACAGCGAACTGGGACAGACCTTTCTGTCTTGCGTTCAGGCTGAACTCAGGGACGATGCCGGACCGGTCGGTTACTTGCCGGGCAGTGATGCCAAACATTTAACTGGCCTGGCGCGAGGGGATATGATCATTTTCGGCCCCGGCAGTTATGAAGTCGCCCATAGCGCTGATGAGCATGTCATGCTGTCGGAATGTCAGGCGACAACGAACATCCTGCTCGACTTTCTGCGGCAGACGCTGTACCACAAGCAGTGAACTCCGCCAGCGCATAAGGACAGGACTGTGACCCTGGACACCCTCATCAAAAATGCTCAGGTCGTCCTGGAAACCGGCATCGCCCGCCTCGATGTGGGCATTGAAGCCGGGCGGATAGCGGCTCTGCTGGACGACGCCGATGGCATCAACGCCCGTCAGATCATCGACGCGAGCGGCCAGCTGGTGCTGCCTGGCGCCATCGACATTCACTTTCACTGCCGCGCGCCGGCCTGGCCACAGCGCGGCGACTTCTCGACCGAGACGCGCGCCGCGGCTGCCGGCGGCGTGACCACCATCTTCGAGATGCCGGTCTCCAAACCCTGCTGCTCGACCGCCGCCATCTTTCGTCAGCGCAGGGCGCTGGCAGATGCCGATGCCTGGGTCAACTACGCTCTCTACGCCGCGCCGGGCATGCTGCAGCGCGATGAGGTGCACGCGTTGGCGGCGGAAGGCGCCATCGCCTTCAAGATCTTCATGACCTCCGCGCCGGCGGGCCGCGATGACGAGTTTGAGGGTCTGTGCCTGACCGGAGCGCCGGAGCAGTTGCGGGCCATGCAGCTGGTGGCGGAGACGGGGCGGCTATGCGTGGCGCACGCGGAGGACAACGCGCTGCTTTCGCATTACACGTCGCAGCTGCAGGCGGCCGGACGCAATGACCTGCAGGCGCACATCGAATCGCGTCCGCCGCACGTCGAGGCGCTCGCCATCGCCACGCTGCTGACGCTCAACGCGGTGGCCGGCGTCCGCCTGCACATCGCCCACGTGACTTCCATGGCCGCGCTGGCGGTGTTGCGCCGGCACCAGGCGGAGGGCGCGGACGTCAGCGGCGAGACCTGCCCGCAATACCTGTTTTTCACCGAGGAGGACTTCCTGCGCATCGGCGCCTGGGCGCGCATCAATCCGCCCATCCGCGGCCAGGCCGACCAGGATGCGCTGTGGCAGGCGCTGGCGGACGGCACCCTGCTGGCCGTCACCACCGACCATTCGCCCTTCACGGTCGAAGAGAAGGAGCGGGCCAGCGAGAGCATCTGGAGCGTGCCACCGGGCGCGCCCGGCGTCGAGGAGCTAGTGCCGGCGATGCTGGACGCGGCGCTGGCGGGTCGCCTGAGCGTCGGCGAGGCGGTGAAGCTCATCAGCACCAACGGCGCCCGACGCTTCGGCATCTACCCGCGCAAGGGCGTCATCGCGCTCGGCTCCGACGCTGACATTGTGCTTTACGACCCGGCGGCCAGCACTACTATTCACCAGGACATGCTCTTCAGCAAGGCGCGCGCCAGCGACAAACTCTACGAAGGCATGACCTTCCGCGGCCGGGTGACGCGCACCCTGGTCAACGGCGCGACGATCTACTCAGACGGCGAGATCGTCGGCGTGCGCGGCGGCGGGCGTTTCGTGCGGCCAAATTCGGACTGAGTACGACGACCCAGAGCAAGCGACCTCAGCGAATGCTTCAGTCCTGAGGAGTTGCGGGCTGGCACTGGCCACTGCTGCGACGCAGGCGTTGGCGCAGCGCGTGCGCTGCGTATACCAGCCCGAAGATCGCGCTCAGCTCGAGCACGATGGCGCTGCCCGGCGGGATGTTCAGCCCCCAGGACAGGTAGAAGCCGATCACGCCGCCCGCGCAGCCCAGCAGCGTGGCGACCAGAATCATGTGCGCCATGCGCTGCGTCAGCAGGCGCGCCGTCGCCGCCGGCGTCAGCAGCAGGGCCAGCATCAGCGCGACGCCCACGGCCTGCAGGCTGGCGACGATGGTCACCGCAATGAGCACCAGCAGCAAGGTGCGCAGGAAGTTGACCGGCAGGCGTAACACGCGCCCCAGTTCGGGGTCGAAGCAGACGATCAGCAGTTGCTTGTAGAACACGAGGACCACCAGCAGCACGAGCCCGCCGAGCAGGGCCATGAAACCGAGGTCGGAATCGCTGATGCCGCTGATGCTGCCGAAGAGGATGTGCGCGAGGTCGACGCTGTAGCTGGGCCGGCTGCTGATGATGGCGATGCCGAGCGCGAACATCGTCACAAAAGCGATGCCGATCGCCGTGTCTTCCTTCACGCGCCGGTCGCGCGTCAACAGGACGATGGCCAGCGCCGTGAGGACTCCGGCGCCGAGTCCGCCGATGAAGAGATTGCTACCCACCGCGCCGCCGCCGGTGGTGTAGGCAATTGCGACGCCGGGCAACACGGCATGGGAGAGCGCATCGCCAAAGAAAGCCAGGCCACGCGCCACCATGAAGCTGCCGACGACCGCACTGAGACCGCCAACCAGTACCAGCGCCAGCAGGCCGCGTTGTGCAAAGCTGTAGGACAGCGGCTCGAGCAGGGAAGCGAGAAGACCATCCATAGGCGACTTCCCTTTAGTAACCGGTGCCGACGATGACGCGGCCGTCACGGCTACGCATGAAGACGTTTTCGGTCTTGCCATAGGCCGCAAACAAATGTTCCGCAGAGAGAACTTCCTGCGGCGTGCCATCTGCCAGGATGGTGCGCCGCACCAGCAGGATGCGCTTGAATTCGCGCGCGGCGCGTACCATGTCGTGCGTGGTCATTAACAGGGTCAGGCCCTGATTATGCAGAAACCTGAGTGTCGCGGTGATTTCCGAGGCGGCGGCCACATCGACGCCGCTGAAGGGTTCGTCCAGCAGCAAGATGTCGGCTTGCTGCGCCAGTGCGCGCGCGATGAAGATGCGTTGCTGCTGGCCGCCGCTGAGGGCGCTGAAGGGACGCCTGGCAAGATCTTCGAGGTTTAGCATTTCCAGCACTTCACCTGCGCGCCGCCGGGCCTCCTTCGGCCACCAGGGTAGCCAGCGACTGGCGCGCGTGCAGCCCATCATCACGACTTCTTCCACGGTGACGGGGAAGTTGGGATCGATGGCGTTGCGCTGCGGCACAAGTCCGATTTGCACGTTCCTGTGCTGGCAATCGTGACCGTGCACGCGGACCTCACCTTTGTCGTGGGGGACGAGCCCGGCGAGGGCCAGTAGCAAGGTGCTCTTGCCGGCGCCGTTGGGCCCGAGTATGGCGACGCTCTCGCCTGGCTGGACGATAAAGTTAATGTCATTGATGGCGCGCGGCATCATCTGGTAGCCAGCGCAAAGCTCACAGACCTCCAGCGCCGCCGGCGAGTGCGACCCGGCGCTCATGCTGTGCTTTCCCTCTGGAGGGAGGCCACAATGGTTGTGACGAGGTTGCGCATCATCCCGAGCCAGGTGTCGGCAGGGCCCCCCGCTTCACCCAGGGAATCCGGTTGCAGGAGCACTAGTTGCGCGCCACTTTCAGCGGCCACCTGTTGCGCTACATCGTTGCTGGCCGTCGCCTCACCAAAGATGGCCGGCAGGTTGTATGCGCGCACCAGATCGATCAGGGCCGCGAGCTGCGCCACGCCCGGTTCAGCAAGGGTGCTGGTGCCAGGCAGCACGCTGCCCGGCGTTTCAAAGCCGAAGCCGGCGGCGAAATAACTGAAAGTGAGGTGGTTGCTGACAAGCAAGCGTTGTTCCTGTGGCAGGGTTGCAATCAGGGGCAGCAGCTCCTGTTCCAGCGCGGCTATTTCGTCGAGGAAGTCTTCGCTGCGCGTCTGCCAGGCCGTTGCGTTGGCGCTGTCGTGCGACGCCAGAACATCCCGCGCCATCAAGGTCCAGAGCGCGACGTTGCGCGGCAGCAGCCAGACGTGCGGGTCGCAGCCCTGCAGCGCGCTGCAATCGACGGCGTAGAGCGGGCCAGGGCTGGCCTGATCGTCCTGCAGGGTCAGGAAGCGCTCACCCAGCTCCGCTGTGTGCCGCTCGCAGAGGGCTTCCATTGCCTCGTGGTGAGCGTCTTCCTCGCCCGCGTGAACTTCGCCGGCGTGATCATCATGGCCACCGGACAGGACCGACACGCAGTCCGAGAGCGTAACCAGCGCGTCTTCGGCCACCGTCAGTTCGATGGCGGAAAGCAGGCCTTCCTCATAGCCGGCGCCGTTGATGAAGACAAGGTCGGCATCGGCCAGGGCGCGCAAGTCGGAGGGTGCCGGACGGTAGCTGTGGGGATCTGAACCCCTGGGAATGAGGGTGGTGACCTCGGCGTCCGCCCCGGCCACGCGCGCCAGTACGTCGGCGGCGATGCTGTGGCTGGCGACGATGCGCAGCCCCGTCTCCTGCGCGGCAAGCGAGGCCGAAAGCAGCAGTAGAAGCAAGATTGAAAGCGCAATTCTGATCCGACGCATGCCATCTCCCCTCAAATCACCCTGCATTTCTGAGTCAGGCACAAGGTAGCGGGAATTTAACTGGTGTGCAAGACTAGTGCCGGGCGCACTCCCGGTTGACGCACCCTGCCAACGCGGTCAGAATCAGGCGCGAGCAACCCGGAGGCGGATGGACGCGTGCGCAAGGCCCAAAACGCTGCTGGTCATCCCGGCGCTGAACGAGGCGGCCAACATTGGCCAGGTGGTCACGCGCGCGCGGCAGCAGTTGCCCGGCGTCGACCTGCTCGTTATTAACGACGGCTCCAGCGACGACACCGCCGCGGTCGCGCGCAAGGCCGGTGCCATGGTGCTGACCTTGCCCTACAACGTGGGCATCGGCGCGGCGGTGCAGACCGGCTTCATCTATGCTGACCGGCACGGCTACGAGATTGTGCTGCGCAGCGACGGCGACGGCCAACATGATGCCGGCGACCTGCTGCGCCTGCAGCAGGCCTTGCAGGCAGGGGACAGCGACATCGTGACCGGCACACGTTTCGGCGCCCACGTAAGCGCCAGGGTCGTTACCCTGGGGCGGCGCCTCGGCATACTCCTGCTCTCCCGCCTCATTTCGCTCCTCATCGGCCAGACCATCACGGACCCGACCTCCGGCCTGGCCGCCTTCAACCGCAATGCCATCCGGCTCTTCGCGCAGGAGTATCCGCACGATTACCCGGAGCCGGAGGGCATCGTGCTGGCGCAGCGCAACGGGCTGCGCCTGCGGGAGCTGCCCGTGACGATGCAGCCGCGCCTGCTGGGCCGCTCGTCCATCAGCCACCTGGACGGCGTGTACTACATGGTCAAGGTCACCCTGGCGATCCTCATCAGCCTGCTGCGGCCGCCGCGGCCGCGCTGAAAGGCAAGGCCGACCCATGCGCGTGCTGATGCTCTCCAAGGCCTGTCTGGTGGGCATCTATCAGCGCAAGCTGGAGGAGATTGCGCGCCTGGGCGTGGAGCTGCTGACGCTGGTGCCGCCTCTCTGGCGTGACGCCGGCGGCGCGACGCAGCTGGAACGGCTGTATACCAGCGGCTATCGTCTCGAGACCACCGACATACGCCTCAACGGCAACTACCATCTGCATCACTACCCACGCCTGGGGGCGGCGTTGCGCGCATTCCGCCCCGATGTGCTGCACATCGACGAGGAGCCCTACAACCTGGCGACCTGGCAGGCGCTGTGGCTGGCGCGCCGCACTGGTTGCCGCGCGCTCTTCTTCAGCTGGCAGAACATCCGGCGACGCTATCCGCCGCCCTTCAGCCTCGGCGAGCGCTACATGCTGCGCGGCGCCGACCACGCCATCGCCGGAACGGAGAACGCCGCAGCCGTCCTGCGCGCCAAGGGCTACGGCGGGCCGCTGAGCGTCATCCCGCAGTTCGGCATAGATCCGCAACTCTTCCGACCCCCGGATGCTCCAATGCCGCCGCGCCACTTCACCCTGGGCTATTTCGGCCGTCTGGTGCCAGAAAAAGGGTTGGACAGCCTCTTGCAGGCGCTGGCCATGCTGGATGCGGACTGTCGACTGCGCCTGGTCGGCGAGGGGCCGCAGCGCGCGGAACTGGTTGCGCTGGCGCAGCGCCTGGGCCTGGGCGCGCGCGTGGACTTCTGCGCGGCGCTGCCCTCGGCCGCCATGCCGGCGCAATATCATCAGATCGACGCGCTGGTCTTGCCCTCAGTGACGCGGCGTAACTGGAAGGAACAGTTCGGGCGCGTGCTGGTGGAAGCGATGGCCAGCAAGGTTCCCGTCGTCGGCTCGGACAGCGGCGCGATCCCTGGCGTGATCGGGGACGCCGGTCTGACGTTTGCGGAAGGCGACGCCGTGGCGCTGGCGGCGCAGCTGACGCGGCTGCAACATGACGCGGCTCTGCGGCAGGCGCTGGCGCAACGGGGCCGCGAACGCGCGCTGGCGCAGTTCACGCATGCTGGCGTGGCAGAGGCGACGGTGGCGGTCTATCGAACGCTGGCGGAGGGGCGCAGGACGAACTGAGACGGTCTGCCTCAGCCTGCGTCGCTTGCATCGTCTGCGCCGGACATGGCGGCGCGCGCCCGCAGGGGCCAGGGCAGGGTTTGACGCAGTTGGGCCAGCAGCGCGCAGTCGCCGGCGTCGAGGATGCGCGTCAAGCCGGCCAGGTAGATCAGTACGCCGATAACCATGCCGGCCAGCGGACTCCAGAATTGCGCAGTCAGCCACATGCCGAAGGCCATCACGAGCGCCAGCAGCAGCAAGGGCATACTCTGCGCAAGCAGGGGCCACCAGGCTTGGGCGGGCGTACTGTAAAACAGCAGGCCCAGGCCCAGCAGCATCGAAATCAGGGCGGCGATTGCGGCGCCGGTGACGCCCATGCGCGGCAGCAGGAAGGCGTTGAGCGCGAGATTCAGGGCAAGACCGGCAGCGCTCACGAGTAAGATTCGTCCTTGTCGATTACTGGTGATGAGCGCCTGGATGTAGACGTCGGCGACGAGGCGGACCAGTGCATACCACACGAAAATACGCAGGATCCCGGCTGCCGGGGCGAAGTCCGCGCCGAAGAGTGGCACGGTGATCTCCGGGGCGAAAAAAGACAGCAGCAAGGTCAGGGGCAGGCTGGCCAGCAAGGTGAGCCGTGCCAGACGGCGCACAATGTTGTACAGGGTGGCGCCGCTGTAACGTGACATCATCGGAAAGAGCGACGTCAGCACGGTCGTGCCCAGCAGCTCGGTCATGCCGAAAACGATGACGAAGGCTGCGGTCAGCCAGCCTGTCTCCTGATTCCCGAGCAGACTCGTGGTCATTAGTTTGTCAATCTGCTGCCAGGCGATGTGCAGGAGGCCGGTTAGGGCGAGTGGCAGGCTGCCGACCAGCAGGCTGCGCAACTGGTCTCCGGAAAGTCGGCCTGGTCGCACGCCGCTACGCAGCACAGGTGCCCACAGCATGGCAGCACGCGCCAGCCCGGCCGCGATGTTCGCGAGATAGAGCCCGGCCAGGCCAGCGCCGCTCGCCAGAGCCAGGATGGCAAGGGCCAGCAGCAGCAGCATGTGCAACACAGTTACAAGCGATGTTGTGCGTATGCGCTCCTGCGCCAGAAGAGTTTCATAACAAAGGTTGCCCCATGTATCGACCAGCAGGCTGATAGCGGCCAGCGCCAGCAGATTGCGTAGCTCCGCATCGTAGCCGGCCAGGTGCGCAATGCCGTTTAACACCAACAAGGCCATCAGCGCCAAGCCGCTGCGCAACCAGAACATCACACCCAGATAGTTGCCTGCAAGGCCTGGCGCGCGCGCCACTTCCCGCACGATGATTGCGCCAGTGCCGAAGTTGGCAAGGGCCGCACCAATGGCGATGAAGGCGCCAATTGTGCCGTAGAGCCCGTAACCCGCTTCGCCGAGGTAGCGCGCCAGCACCAGCTGCCACAGGAAGAGCAGACCTTTCGAAACGACGGTGGCCAGAGTGAGGGCGCTGACGTTGCGCAGCGCCCGTTGCGTTTCCGCGGCGGGGATGGGGACTGCGTCCGTCACGCTGGCCCGTCCCTGTCTGCGTGCCATTCCGCGAGCACGGCGGCTGCCCCGGCATCGTCAGCCACGAAGCGCAGCAGGCGCCGGCCATCGCTGTAGCTGCCGTCAGCGCCGCCCAGCATGGCCGCCAGCGTTGGTTCCAGGCCGATGATGATGAGGCGGTTGCGCATGCGCGGGTGCAGCGCCAGACCCAGGCTGCGGATGTGGCCGAAGGCGCCGAGCGGTAGGCTGGGGGACTGGCGCAGATCCAGCAGCAGCTCGACCGGGCCGCCTGCCGCGGGCAGCTGCAGGGCAGCGCGGCGCATGCCCTTGTAGAGGTCGTTCCAGTTCCAGGGCTGCGTCAGCGTCAGGCGCAGGACGGACCTGGCCTCGTCCTCCCAGGCGCTGCTCAGCGGCACAGCGCCGGCTGCAGCAAGGCCGTCAGCCCCTCCGGCACCAGTGGCGCATCCCCCGGCGCAGACGGCGCCAGCCAGCGCGCGCGGATGCGCCGCTCACCTTCATGCGCCTGCAGGTAGGCGCGCTCATAGACGCTGCGGTCGACGAACTCCGCGTCATAGATGCGCAGTAACTCGTGACGCGGCCTGTCGCGGTAGTGAAAGATGCTCTCCAGCGTGCCCAGATAGCGCAGCGCGCAAATCTCCTCGCCCAGCTCCTCGCGCAGCTCGCGCACGAGGGCCTGCGCGCCCGTTTCGCCAAAGCGAATGCCCCCGCCCAGGGGCCGGTAGAATTCCGCGCCGTTGCTGCGATCGCGGCCTTTGGCGACTAGGATGCACCCTTCATACTGGAACACGCAGAGCGCCACCGGGCGGATGCGCAGCTTGCGCGCCATCAGTTGCCCTGCGCGCGGGCCAGCGCCCGCTCGATGCGGCTGTGCAGGTCGGTCAAACGCTCGCAGGCGTCGCTGAGTCCGGCGAGGTCCTCGCGCCGCTCGATCAGCGGGCGCGTGGGATGGCTGATGCGATTGCGGATGCCCTGCAAATCCATCGCCTTGCGGCATTGGCTGTTGGAGCTGAAGCCCAGCAGCGCGCGCACAGGTTCGTGCTTGCGCGCGATGTCGACCATGTCGCCCAGCTCCATCATCTGCAGCAGGTCCAGCTCGACATCGCCGCGGGCCTGGCGAATGCGATCCTCCTGCAGCCTTTGCCAGCGCGTATCTGTGAAGAAGGGGCGATAGTCGTCGTCGCCAGCCAGCACCACGCGCAGCAGCCGCGCCAGCTCCAGCTCGAAGTGCGCGACCAGCAGGTAGACGCTGGCCCGCGCCGGGATCTTGTTGAGGTCCGCCGGCGCCACCAGGCCGACGATCGCGCTGGACTGCAGCACGAGGAAGATGCGCTGCGGCTGTTGCGCAAAGAGCTTGATGAGCTCGAGCACGCGCGTGTCCGTCGCCAGCAACCAGTCCGCTGTCAGCGGCAGGGCGGCGGCGCCGGCGTCCAGCTCCGCGCGGCTGATGATGCCGCAGACGCCATTCTCGTCCAGCACCGGGATGTAGGTCAGGTTATGGGCGTGGGCCTTTCCCACGACCGCGTCGCGCGGCTCATTCGTCCGCCAGCAGGTCAGTTGCGCCAGCGGCGTGGCGATGTCCAGCACTGTGTAGCCTGGATCGTAGCGTGCCTGCATGTGGTTCCCCGTTTGCTTCTGCCCGGCCAGTGTACCACGCGGGCCGCGATTCCTGCGGGGTGTCGGTCGACGCAGCGCAGCATACTGACCGGATGTCACCGGGCAATTGTGAGCGCCGCAAGGCGCGTTTATACTCGACGCGGCAAGGCAGGGAGCCCCGCACACATGCCAATCTCCGAAGCGGCCCACGAGCTGCTGGACGCACTCGATTTTCGCGACCGCGACGCGCTTGCCAGGCTGGTCGCGGCGGACTTCCGCTGCAGCGGCACGGTCAGCGCAATGCCGGGCCGGCAAGGGGCGCTGGCTGTGCTGGACATTTGCGCGGTGGCCTTTTCGGATTTCTCCTTCAACTTCACCGAGGCGCGCGAGCAGGCCGGCGTCCTGCGGCTGCGCTACGCTATCAGCGGCACGCACGACGGCCCGCTTGACTTGTATCCCCTGGGCATTCCGCTGCAACTGCCGCCCACCGGCACCATCCTGCGCCTGCCCGCCTCGGCCGCGACCGTAACCTTCAACAGTTCGGGGGAGGTTTCCAACCTTTTTTTGCAGGTCGCCGCGGGCGCCGGACCAGGGGACATGATCGCGCGCCTGGGCGGGACCCTGCCGCCGGTGCCCAGCGGCTGAATGCGCGTGACCGGCGACCTGAAGCCGCGGCGCATCGTGCTGGTGTTGCCCTGTTGCATCGGCGATGTGCTCATGGCGACCGCTACCTTGGCGGCCCTGCGTCGAGCCTGGCCAGACGCGCACATCGCCTGGGCGGTTGGCGGCGCCGCGCGCGCGGTCATCAGCGACCACGACATGCTCGACGCCACGCTCGAGTGCGATCCCCTGCCGCAACGTTCGCCGCGGCAACTGCTGCGCCTGGCGCGTCAGTTGCGCGAGGGCTGTTACGACCTCGCCATCTCGCTGACGCGTTCGCCGCTGATAGGTCTGGCAGTGCGCATGAGCGGTATCCCGCTGCGCGCCGGCCTGGACAGCGGCGGCCGCGGCTTGGGCTACAACCTTCGCGTCCCGCTCGACCCGGCGCTGGTGCGCCATGAGGCGGAGATTTACCTCGACGTGGCGCGCGCCCTGGGCCTCGATGTCAGCGGCTGCCAGGCGAATTTCCCTGTGTGGGAAGCCTTGTGGCCGGCGTTGCGGCAGCGTCTGCTCGCGGCCGGCATCGACCCGCAGCGCTACGCCTTGCTGCTGCCCGCCGGCGGCAGCAACCCCGGCATGACCATGGAACAGAAACGCTGGCCGCCGCAGCATTACGCGCAGCTCGCGCGCCAGCTGGGGACGGACATCGTGCTCGTCGGCGGGCCGGAGGACAGCGCCATCCTGGCTGCTGTGGGCGAACAGTTGAGCGGGCCGTTTCTTGGCCTGGCGGGTGAACTCTCCTTCGCCGGGATTGCGCTGCTGGCGCGGCGCGCGCGCGTCGCCGTCGGCAATGACAGCGGCCTCACGCATCTGGCCGCCGCCGCCGGCGCGCGCACGGTCGCCATCTTCGGCCCCAGCGACCCGCGGCGTTACGCGCCCTTTTCGCCAAATGTGCTGGCGCTGTGGCGGCCCGGCCCGCTGCAGGCGAGCGGCGTGAGCGCCGGCGCTGTGCCCGGCTGGAACTGGCAGCTGCACGGCATCGGCGCGGATGAGGTCTGCGCGCGCGTGCTGGACTTCCTCGAAACGGGCGCTACCAACGCGTTACCTTGAATTGCCAGCCCGGATTCACCTTCTGCATCTCGACCTCGTCGTTGCGCCGCTGCAGGCCGCTTTCCAGATACTTCGCATGCAGCTCTGCCACCTGCGCGCGATCCAGCGTGACCCCCAGGCCAGGCTCGCGGGAGACCGCGACCGCGCCGTCCTCGAAGCGGATGCGTCCGCCTTCGATGATTTCATCGTATTGCCAGGGGTAGTGCGTATCGCAGGCGTAGGTCAGGTTGGGCACGGCCGCTCCCAGCTGCACCATCGCCGCCAGCGAGATACCGAGGTGGCTGTTGGAGTGCATCGACAGGCCACGGCCGAAGGTCTGGCAGATGCGCGCCAGCGCCACCGAGTTATGCAGCCCGCCCCAGCTGTGATGGTCGCTGAGGATAATGGCTTCGGAGCCGAGGCGCAGGCTGCCAGGCAGGTCGGCGAAGGAGGTGGTGCACATGTTGGTCGCCAGCGGGATGTCCAGCGCCTGCGCCACCTGGGCCATGTTCGCCTGGCCGCGCGCCGGGTCCTCGAAGTACTCGAGCACCCCTTCCATGCGCTTGCCGGCGCGGATGGCCGTCTCAACGCTCCAGATGGCGTTGGGGTCGTGGCGCAGTGGCACATCCGGCCCGAAGACCTCATGGAGGGCGTGCATGGCCGCGACCTCGGCATCCGGCTCGAAGACGCCGCCCTTTAGCTTGATCGATTGAAAGCCGAAAGCCGCGCACATGGCCTGTGCCTGCGCTACGACGCCCGCCGGGTCCAGCGCCGCGGCCTGGCGCGCCGCTGCCCAGCCAGTCGCCTGCGGATCGGTGTCGAAGCCGAGCGCGCCGCCGGCCCCCTCGTACTTGTAAAACAGGTAGGCCGCGAAGGGCACCTCGTCGCGCACGCGACCGCCCAGCAGGTCGCAGACCGGGCGGCCGACCGCCTTGCCCACGAGGTCGAGACTGGCGACTTCCAGCGCGCTGTGCACGTGCATGAATTGGCGCGCATCCCAGGGCTCGTCGCCACGCTGCCCGCCATCGTCCACCGTGAGCCAGGCCCGCAGCGCCGCCTCCAGCGCGTTGCGCTGAAAGGGGTCGCTGCCGATGACGACTTCGCGCGCCGCCTTCAGGGCCGCTTCGGTCTCCACGCTGCCGGGGATTTCGCCGAGGCCGCTGATGCCGTCGTCACTGATCAGCTCAACGATGAGGCGCAGCGCGTAAGGTGCGTGCAGGCCTGCGGCGTTCAGCAAGGGCGGGTCGCTGATGGCCACCATCGTGACGTGCATGTCTGCAATACGCATGTATTCCTCCCTGTCAGCCCTGGCCTTGCTGCCGGTTGCGCAGCACGCGCAAGGTCATCTCGTCGCTGGCCTGGTTGCCGACCTCGTCATAGGCTACCGCACGAAAGGTATCCGTGCCCGTGCCCTCGATGCGCCAGTCAAAGCCCCAGGGCCAGACGCGGTCGCTGCCCAGCAGCTGACCGTTCCGATAAAAATCTACCCGATTCACTGCCAGGTTGTCCTCAACTTCCGCGCTTAGGTGGATTTCGCGCTCTGCGGGCCAGATGATGTTTGTATCGCCTGGCACGAGCCGCAGCGTCGGCGCCTCATTGTCCACCGTGACCTGGCGCAGCCCGGATTCGCGCGCGCCGTCCGCGCGCACGATGGTGAGGCGCAGGCTGTGCAGGCCGGCGAGCCCGCTCGTATCCCAGCTGCCCAGCAGGCCACGCTCAGGCGGCGCGCTGCTGCCGGCGCCGATGTGCTGCCAGACGAGCGGCTTCAGGCCGGCACCATACTGCAGCAGATAGTAGTTCATATTCTGCGGATCAAGGCTGCCGCGAATCTCCACCACGCCGCCCACCCAGGCGAAGGGTTCCGGCTGCGCCAGGCCCGTTGTCGCCTGGTCGGGCGCGTCAAGCAGGTCCGGCGGCAGCGGCAGGGCACCGGCCTGCCACCAGGCCAGGGCCTCCGGCGGCGGGACGAAGTAGATACGCTGGCTGAGCACCTCCTGCGGCGTGGTGACCGTGGCGAGTCGGCCGTTGCGCGCGTTGATGGCGAAGAGCTGCCAGTGGCTGTCCACCCGCTGCGGCAGGACGCCGCTGATGAAGCGTTCGCGGCGCATGGGGCAGATGCCGTTGGGCAACAGACCGGAACGCTCGCACACTTCCGCCTCAACGATCTGTTGCGGCGCCGTCCAGTTTTCGGGCGCCTGGCCCTCGTGCAGCGCCAGCATCAGCGCGCGCCAGAGCTGGGCCGCGGGGCCTGTGCCGCTCAGCTCGGCGCTCATCGAGCCCCCGTCGCTGCGTCCCAGATGCACCCCCACCAGATAGCGCGGCGTGTAGCCCAGGGCCCAGGCCGCGCGCCGTTGCCCGGTCATACTGCTGACCACGGCGGCCGGCCGGTCAATGTCCAGCAGACGGACGTCCGCCTCGCCCAGCACGCGCGCGCGCGCCGTCTGATCTGCCAGCACGTCGTTCACCAGATAGCCCAGCTCGCCGGCGTAGACCGGTGTGCAATCCGGCGCTGCGTTGCAGTCGGCACCAGCGACGCGCGGCGCCTGCCACAGCAACTGGCCCTGCGCGTCCTCAATGCGCAGCACAGCGAGCGGATCGCGCCCGCGCGTAGTGGTTGCCGTCGGCTCCCGCTGCAGCCCGCGCTGCTCGCCTTGTGTGGCGAAGAGGGCGTAGGTGTAGGCCAGATCCAGCATGGACACTTCGCCGCCACGTTCCAGCAGTGAGAGGCCTGGGCTAGCATTTTCATTGAGACTGACGAGGCCCAGGCTGCGGGCGCGCGCGAGGATGGTTTCGAGGCGCAGATCGCTGGCCAGCTGCACCGCCGGTGGCAGCAGGCCGGCGCTCATGGCCTCGCGCAGGCTGAGCGGACCGCGATAGCGTCCGTCAGCGTTGACCGGCGTGTAAATCAGGCCCTCGATCGCGCCAGGCAGTTCCAGCGGGATGTCCAGCAGCATGTCCGCCGCGGTTCTGCCGCTGCGGAAGGCCTCGAAGTAGACGAAGGGCTGCAGCAGCGGCCCGGGCGGAAAGCGCAGATTGGTCGCGTCGCCGTGCATGGCTAGCAGTTCGCCGTTGCGCAGGTCGAGCAAGACCAGCGCGGCCTCCTGCGGTGGCTGCGCCATGGCGAGCGCCGGGGCCAGCAATTCCGCATCGTCGCAGGGCGGAACCTGCTGCTGCTCTGCCGCCAGCTGTCCCAGATGGAGCTGCAGCAGACAGTCAGCGCGCTCCTGCAGTGCGAGGTCAAGCGTGGTCAGGATGCGCAGGCCGCCGCGCGCCAGCAGGCGCTCGCCATCTAGGCCCTGGGCATCAAGGATGGCGCGCGCCTGGCTGCGGGCGTAGGCGCTGAAGTCCGGCGCCAGGCGGGGCGCCTGGCTGTTTCGGGCCTGGAGTTGCGTCACCGTCGCGGAGGCCGCAGCAGCTTCCTTGGAGCTGATGGCGTCAGCGGCCTGTAGATCACGCAGCACTTCGTCTTGGCGAATGCGGGCGGCCACTTCGTTCTGCAGCGGATTAAGCGCCGGTGCGGGTGGGATGGCGGCCAGCAGGGCGATCTCGTCCAGCGTCAGTTGCGCCGCTGCTTTGCCGAGGTAAAGCCGGGCCGCGGCCTCAATGCCCCAGGCTGCGTTGCCGTAGTGGCTGGTGTTCAGATGCCACTCCAGCAGGGCAGCGCGCGAATGCAGCCGCTCCAGCTCCGCCGCCAGCACGATTTCGCGCTCGCGCGTCAACGCAGCGGGCGGCGCTGCCGGCGGCGCGTAGAGGTTGCGTAAAAGGCGCGCCGTCAGCGTCTGCTCCGGCGGCAGCGGGCTGCCGATGAGATTCTGCCACAGCCGCAGTGCAGTGGTCACGGAGGAGGGCGCCGGGCGCTTCAGGAAGTCGGGGTCTTCCATCAGCAGGGTGGCCGCCACCAGGGGTTCCGGCAGCTCCGCCAACGTCACCCAGGACGCCGCGTCGTTCGTGACTTCGCGCACACTGAACAGCGGGGTCGCGCCACTGCGATCGTAAAAGTGGGACGGGCCGGCAGCGGGCGCGGCCTGTCCGCCCGCGGGCAGCGGCGGCAGCGCAGCCAACGCGTTCTGGTACATCCACCAGGCGCCCCCGGCCGGCAACATCAGCAGCAGCGCGCTTGCCAGCAGCAGCACGCCCAGCCCCAGGCCCAGGCGCTGCTGGCGGGCCTTGCGCCGCGCCCGGCGCCGCCGTCGCCGCAGGAAGATTCGGGTCGCCGCAGCCAAGCTCCGCCTCGATTCACGCCAGAGAGCCGCCAGTATAGCAAATGCCGGGCGCAGGCCCGGGCCCGGGCTGCTATACTGGGCGCCGCAAGGGGATGGATGTGTCCCGGTGGATGCCCCGGTCTTCAAAACCGGTGGCGGGTTGCGCAGAGCAGGCCGCGGTGGGTTCGACTCCCATCCATTCCCGAGCGAGGCGATTTCATGAGGAGCGGGAAATGAGCGCCCGAATCGTCGTCGTCGGCAGCTTCAACATGGACCTGACCACGACCATGGAGCGGCTGCCGCTGCCTGGCGAGACACTGCATGGCAAGGTCTTCAGCACCGGGCCTGGTGGCAAGGGCTCCAACCAGGCGGTCGCGGCCGCGCGCCTGGGCGCGGAGGTCAGCTTCATCGGCCGCGTCGGCGCAGACGCCTACGGCGCGGAGGCGCTGGCCTTCTGGCAGGGTGAGGGCGTCAACACGGAATTCGTCGTTCGTGACGCAGAACTGGCCACGGGCGTCGCGCCCATCTGGGTGGATGAGCGTGGCGAGAACGCCATTGTGGTCGCGGGAGGCGCCAACCTGGCGGTTTCGCGCGCGGATGTCGACGTTGCCGCGGCTGTCATCGCCGGCGCCGATCTGCTGGTCTTGCAGTTGGAGATCCTGCTGGACACCGTGGCCTACGTCATGCAACTGGGACAGGAATCAGGCGTGCGCAGCATCCTCAATCCGGCGCCGGCCGTGCCGCTGGAGCCGGCGTTCATCGCGCGCGCCAGCTGGCTCACGCCCAACGAGACCGAGCTGGCCACGCTCTTCGGCGCGACTCCGGCGGACCTGCGTCCCCTGGTCGCGCATGAACAGCAGACGCTCATCCAGACTTTGGGGTCTGCGGGCGCCCGTTGGGCGACGCAGACGGAATGCGGGCAGGTGCCCGCGTTCGATGTGAAAGTGGTGGATACCACAGGCGCCGGCGACGCCTTCAACGGTGGCCTCGCGGTCGCGCTGGCAGAAGGGCTGGCGCTGGAGCCGGCCCTGCGCTTCGCCAACGCCGCCGCGGCGCTCTCCGTCACGCGCTTCGGCACCGCGCCGGCCATGCCGATGCGCGCGGACGTGGAGGCCTTGCTGGCGCGCGGCTGAGCGCGCTCACTGCAGCGCGAAGAGCGTCAGGGGCACCAGCACGCCCACCAGGGCGCCGCCCAGCAGCTGCGCCGGATTGTGACGTCCCAGTTGCAGGCGCGCCGCCGCCACCAGCAAGCACAGCGGCAACACCAGCAAGGCCCAGCCAGGGCCGAAAAAAGCGTAGGCCGCGACCATCACGCCCGTCATGCTCATCATGTGCATGCTGACCTGCCAGACCAGCGTGATGAGCGCGATCGACGTGATCAGCGCCAGGCTGCAGAGCGCGAAGAAAGGCATCACGCCCGGCGCGCCGCTGCTCTGCAATATCCACCAGGCAAGGGCCGTGCAGGCGATGGAGACCAGGAAGGGGCGCCTGCGCTCTGCGCGCAGCGGCAAGTCCAGCGAAGTGATTTCGCCGCTGCGCACCATCAGCGCCACGTAGAGCATGGGCAGCAGACTGACCAGCAGCCCGTAGAGACTCGCATTGCGCAGGCCCTGCGCGAGTGTTTCCGCGTCGCGCAACGCCACCGGCACGGCCATCAGCGCCCAGACCGGCGGCGGACTAAACAGGAGAGAGACGAGGCGCGCCCAGCGCATCAGCCAGCCCGTTCAGCGGCGAGCGACTCATAGAGCGCTGCGTAGCGCCCGGCGACCTGCTGCCAGCTGTACTGCGCCTCAACCAGCTCCCGCCCCGCGCGCGCCAGACGCTGCCGCAAGGCCGCGTCGCCCAGCAGCGTGCGCAGGGCAGCGGGCAGCTCGCTGCGCTCCGCCAGCAGCGCGTGTTGCCCGGAAATGACCGCGATGCCGTCCACGCTCAGCGGCGTTGCCACCAGCAGACAGCCGCTCGCCAGCGCCTCCAGCACCTTGTTCTTGATGCCCGCGCCCAGTCGCAGCGGACTGACAAACAGCGTGGCGCGCGCCAGCCAGGGCCGTAGATCCGGCACGCGCCCGCTGACCAGGATCTGCTCCCCCGCCAGCGCGCGCATGGCGGGCGAGGGCGCGTCCCCCACCAGCCACAATTGCATTTCGGGATACTGCTGCCGCAACGCTGGCAGGAGTTTGCGTGCCAGATAGAGGGCGGCCTCTTCGTTGGGTTCGTAAGTGAAGTTGCCGGTGAAGAGCAAGGTCGCCGCTTCGCGCGGGCCGGACTGCGGCCGGAAGTACTCGAGGTCCACGCCGTTGGGGATGACCTCCCAGTCCAGCGCCGGGTTGATGCTGCGCAGCTCCGCGCGGTCGCGTTCGGCCACGACCACGCGCCGCTGGAAGGGCGTGAACATCCAGGATTCGAAGCGCCGCGCCAGTAAGTGACGTGCGCGCGCGCCCGGCGCCGGCCCGACCTGCGCTTCCAGCTCGCGCCGCAGGTAGAGGCTGTAGGATTCGTAGGGCGTGATGAGTGCGGGCAAGGCCCCGACCGCCTTGCGGTATTCGTAGACCTGCACGCCGCCGAAAAAGTGCGCGCAGGCGTATTGCAGCGCAGCAATACGCCCGGCAATGGCGCGCCACATGGCCGGCGAGCGGGCCTGGTCAGCATGTTGCGGGAAGCGCGTCTGTGGCAACAGCAGCCGGCGCAGCAGCGCGCTCTGGCTGCGCGGCGGCTCGTTGATGAGCACGATGTCGCCGAAATGCGCGCGATAGCGTTCAATTTCCTCGTGGTCAGCGGGTCGATTGGCGAAGGCCAGCAGGTCGATGACGTGGCCGCGTTGCGCCAGCTCGCGCGCCAGATGCCAGATGATGAGGCGGTCGCCCAGGTGCAGTGGCCAGGGCGGGCAGCGGGAGATGAGCAGGATGCGCGGCATGGCGTGTATGATAGCACAGGGTCTGTTCAGGGCCGCGGGCGGAGGCTATCATGCGCGGCAGCAAATGGGGAAAAGACATGCGCAGATTGCTGCTGATCATTCTGGGGCTGGGGATCGTCGTCACAATTGCCCTCGGCATCATCGCGGCCGTACTCTACTTTCAGGGCGGCACAGACCTGGTTGGCGAGGTCGTCAACTCGGCCGTACTTTTTGTTCAGGGAGGCTCCGAGCATCCCAGCGAGGCCATCAGCGCGCCCGGCCTGGCGGCCGCTGACAGCGCCACAGTATACAGCATCGTGGCGGAAGAATCTGAAGTACGCTTCATCATCGACGAGGTGTTAAACGGCGCGGACTTCACCGTGGTCGGCGCCACCGACCAGGTCGCCGGTGACATCAGCGTCAACCAGGGCAACCCGGCGGCTTCGGCCATCGGCGTGATTCGCATCAACGCGCGCACTCTGGCGACTAACAACGGCAATCGCAACCGGGCGCTGCGCACCTTCATTCTGAAATCGGGCCAGGACGAATACGAATTCGCGGAGTTTGAGCCTCGGGAACTGAAGGGCCTGCCGCAGAGCGTGACAGTCGGCGAGCCCTTCGAGCTGCAGATTGTCGGCGAGCTGCGCATCGCCGGCGCGGCTCAGGAGCTCAGCTTCGATGCCAGCATCACGCTGGAGAGCGCGGAGCGCCTGAGCGGCACGGCGCACACGTGGCTGCGCCACGCCGATCTGGGTCTCACTATCCCCAGCGTGCCCGCCGTCTCGAACGTTTCGGAAGAGGTCAGGCTCGAGATCGACTTCGTGGCCGTGGCCGCTGCCGAGGGATAGCGCCTACGCGCCCTCCGCCGCTGGTGGAGCGGCACCCAGCTCACGGTCGAGCAGGAAGAGGCCGGGGCCGAAATCGCCGACCAGGTTGAGGTCCTGGATGGCCTCGTCAACAATGGATTCCTCTTCCACCTGCTCGTCCACGAACCATTGCAGGAAGCTGTAGCTGGCCTGGTCGTTCTCCTTCGTCGCCAGCGCGACCAGGTCATCGATGAGCTGCGTGACGTGCTGCTCATGCTTCAGGGCGTCCTGGAAGACGGCCAGCGGTGTGTCCCAGTCGGTGGTGGGTTGCGGCAGCGGCTTCAGCAGCACGCGGCCGTCGCGCTCGTTGATGAAGTCAAAGATCTTCATGGCATGCGCGAGCTCTTCGTCCGCGTGCCGGCGCATCCAGGCGGCGAAGCCGCGGAAGTCGCGATATTCGAACCAGGCGCTCATGGACAGATAGGTGTAATATGCACCCATCTCGGCATTGATCTGCTCGTTGAGCGCCTGCTGCATCACGTCCCTGATCATGATGTCCCCTGTGCCGAAGCGTTGACTCTGTAAAGTTGATCTCTGTAAATCATATCATAACCAAACATTATTTGTAAAGTTAACCAATAGTCATTCACCGTCGAAGACTAAAGCCAGGCACAGGAGTCTTCCATGAGTTGCACCGTCCATCTGGTTCGCCACGGCGAAGTACACAACCCGCAGCATGTGATGTACGGTCGTCTGCCCGGCTATCGTCTCAGCCAGCGAGGCCAGGCGCAGGCGCAGGCTGCGGCACAGTGGTTGAAATCGCGGCCGCTGGCAGCGCTACATGCCAGCCCCATGCAACGCGCCCGCGAAACGGCCTTCATCCTCGCCGCCCAAAACGGGGATCTGCCGGTTCACATCGACGAGCGCCTGATCGAGGTGAACACGCCCTTTGAAGGGCGACCCCTGCGTGAATTGTTTGCGCGGGACTGGGACCTCTACAGCGGCAGCGGGCCGGCATACGACCAGCCGGAAGACGTGGCGAGCCGGGGTCAGGCCTTCTTGGCCGACATGCGCCGGGCTTGGCCGGAGGGCGAGGTGGCCGCAGTCTCGCACGGTGACGTGATCGCCTTCGCCATCATCCTCGCCGCCGGGGATCTGCCAACGGTCAGCCGCAAACAAAACCTGCCGCAATACGGGGTGACCGACGGCTACCCGGAGACCGCCTCGATCAACAGCTTCCGCTGGCGTACCCAGGACCCGGACGAGCTGCCGCAGTTCAGCTACCTGCGACCTTGGTAACTGGCCCGCGCGCCAGCAACATGGCCAGCATGGCTGTCAGCGTGATGCCGGTGGTGAGCCAGAGCATGGGCCCGTAGCTGCCGAACTGGTCGTAGAGCACGCCGGCGCCAACCGGCGCAATCGTCCCCGCCAGAGTCAGGAAGATGACCATCACGCTGCTGATACGCCCGAACTGCGCCGGGCCGTAGCGCTGCGCCAGTATGGCTGGTCGCAACAGGGTGGCGGCGCCGATGCCCGCGCCGAAGAGCAGCACGAAGAGCCAGATGCCCCAGGCGGCCCTGACCGTCAGCAACAGCAGCAGGGCCAACGCTTGCAGCGCGAATGTGCCCGCCGTCAGCAGGCGCAGCGAAAAGCGCTCGGTGAAGGGCGCGAAAAACAGACGCCCCAGCACCTGCGCCGCGCCGATTGTGCCGGCGCCCGTCGCCGCCAGGTTGGACGTCACGCCCTGGTCGAGCAGGAAGGGCACGAAGTGGACGCGGATGGCGTTGCCGGCCAGCATGGCCAGTGAAAAGGCGGCCGTCAGCGCCCGGAAGCCGGCGCTGCGCAGCACCTCGCGCGCCGTCAGGGAAGGAGCTGCTGCCGCAGTGTCGTCCGTCTCCAGCGCGCCGTCCGGTTGCAGGCCGATGTCCGCCGGGCGCCGTCTCAGCACCAGCGCGTGCAGCGGCACGGTGGTTTTGGCCAGCGTGATGCCCAGCAGAAGGACTGCCGTGCGCCAGCCATGGCGCTGCAGCAGCAGGACTGCCGTGCGCCAGCCATGGCGCTGCAGCAGCAGGTCGGCCAGCGGCAGAAAGATGGTGCTGGCGAAACCGGCGACCAGGGTGATGAAGGCCAGCGCCCGCGTCCGTCGCCGCAGGAACCAGTTGGCGATGACCGTGAAGGCCGGCTCGTAGAACAGGGCCGCCATGCACACGCCCAGCCCGGCCCACACCAGGTAGTACATCAGCGGCGCGCTGGCCTGCGACCAGAGGATCATGAGTCCGCTGGCCAGCAGCGAGGCCGTGGTCATCAGCACGCGCGCGCCGTGGCGGTCGATCCAGATACCGACGGGCACGGCCATGGCGCCGCGCAGCAGCAGGGCCAGCGAGAAGGCGCCGGTCAGTTGCGTGCGCGTCCAGCCGGTGTCCAGCTCCATCGGGCTGATGAAGACCGAAAAGGCATAGTAAATGATGCCCTAGGAAATGGTCTCGGTCATTGCCAGGGCCAGCGCGATGCGCCAGCCATAGTAGGCGCTGCGCAGACCGCGCAGTCGTCTCACGAATCCGCTTGCTGCGCGTGCGACGCAATCTGGCCGGCGACGATGTGTAGTACGGCGGCGTGCTGCAGGAAGCGCGGTGTGAAGATATCCAGCTCGGTGGTGGTCAGCAGCGTCTGCGCCGAGCCGTCCAGGCGCTCCAGCAGCCAGTTGCGGCGGCTGGCATCCAGCTCCGCGACGACCTCGTCCAGCAGCAGCAGGGGCGGCTCGCCGATGCGTGCGCCCATCCAGTCCAGCTCCGCCAGTTTGAGCGCCATCACCGCGGTACGCGCCTGGCCGCGACTGCCGTAGAGGCCGGCGTCATGGCCGTTGATGTGGATGCGCAGCTCGTCGCGGTGCGGCCCACTGAGTGTGAAGCCGCGGCTGAGCGACTCCGCGCGTTCCTCCGCCAGGCGGGCGGCGTACTGCGGCGCGATGTCGGCGGCATCCAGTTCACGATGCAAATCCAGGCCCTGCATGTTGAAGGAGAGCTGGCCGTCGCCGGCGGCGGTCGGCGCAAAGCTGGGCTGATAGCGCAGCGCCAGCGTCTCGCGGCCGCCCGTCAGGTCGTGATGGGCGCGGCAGGCCGTGCCCTCCAGCTCGCGCAGAAAGCGCTGGCGCGCGGCGATGAGTACGGCGCCCGCCTGCACCAGCTGAGCGTCCCAGAAATCCAGTTCGTGCGGCGCCGCGCGCTGCTCCTGGATGCGGCGCAGCAGGGCGTTGCGTTGCGGCAGCAGCTTGCCGAAGCTGGTCAGGGCCTCCAGATAGTCCGCGTCGACCTGCGCCAGCGTGTTGTCCATGAACTGGCGCCGGTCCGCGGGCGAACCCTCGATGAGCGAGAGGTCGCGCGGCAGGAAGAGCACGGCGTTCAGGCGCCCGACGAGGTCCATCACGCGTTTGTCCGCGCCGTTGAGGCGCAGCACCTTTTTGAAGCGCGGCGTCGCCATGCCCACGTCTTCCAGCAGCAGCGTGACCTCGAGACGCTCCAGCGGGCTGTGGCGTGAACTGATTTCGGCGGAGAGGCGCGCAAATGGGATGGGCTCCTCCTGGGCGCGCCAGTGGATGAGCTGTCGGTCGCTGCTGCTCCAGGGCGAGCGCGACAGGGCGAGGTAGCAGATGGCCTCCAGCAGGCTGGTCTTGCCTTGGGCATTGGCGCCGTGAATGAGGGTGGTGCCGGGCGGCAGCGTCCATTCGAGGCGGGCGTAGTTGCGGAAGTTGGTCAGCGAAAGATGCTCGATGCGCATGGCCTGCCCAGGCTGCCGGTCTGCGGTGACGTCGGAGGCGATTGTAGCGTCGCTGCCATGACCCTGCACAGGAGTTGACAGGAATAGAACATATGTGCTAATCTGCTGTTAATTGCTGTCATAAGGGTTTAACACCATGTCCCGCATGAACCGCAGTATCCTGCATCTCGATCTGGACGCCTTTTTTTGCGCCGTCGAGGAGCTGCACGATCCCTCCCTGGCTGGCAAGGCCTTCGCGGTCGGCGGTCAACCAGGGCAACGCGGCGTGGTCGCTTCCTGTTCCTGGCCCGCGCGCAAGTATGGCGTGCGCTCCGCCATGCCCACGGGCGAGGCGCTGCGCCTCTGCCCGCAGCTGCTGATCATCTCGCACAGCTTCGGCAACTACAGCGAAGTCTCGGCGCGGGTCATGGCGCTGCTGCACGAGCTAACGCCGATGGTCGAGCCGGTCTCGATCGACGAGGCCTTCCTCGACATCACCGGGCTGCCGGGCGACCCCGCCCTGATCGCGCGCGCGCTGCAGGCCCGCATCGGGCGCCAGCTGCAGCTGCCCTGTTCGATCGGCGCCGGCACCAGCAAGCTGATCGCCAAAATGGCCACCAACGCGGCCAAGCGCAGCGGCAGCGGCGACGTCCCGCCCCGCGCTATCAAGGTCATCGCGCCGGGCGCGGAGGCGCACTTCCTCGCGCCGCTGGCGGTGGACGACCTGTGGGGCTGCGGCCCGAAGACCACGGAGCGCCTGCGCGCCATGGGCGTGACCACCATCGGCGAACTGGCGCGCTGGCCCGCGCGCGATCTCATCCGCCGCTTCGGCAAGTACGGTTACGAACTCGGCCAGCACGCCCGCGGCATCGACGAGCGCATTGTTGAAACCTCCTTTGTCACCAAATCGGTCGGCCACAGCAGCACCTTCCTGCGCGACCAGCGCGAGAGCCTGCGCATCCGCCGCAAACTGCGCGATCTGGTGGAGGGCGTCGGCCTGCGCCTGCGGCGCCAGCGGCTGCGCGGCAAAACCGTGACGCTCACGCTGCGCTGGTCGGATTTCACGACCGTGATGCACCAGACGACGCTGCCCGTCGCCGTCAACGACGACCTGCTGATCTGGCAGGCGGCGGAGGCGCTCTTCGAGAGTTACTGGCCGCGCGGCCGGCCGGTGCGCCTGATCGGCGTGCGCGTCAGCAACCTGGAGCCGGACAATTACGGGCGTCAGCTGGGGCTGTGGGAGGCGCGGCGCGAGCTGGCCTTGCAGGCGGCCATGGACAACATCCGCAACCGCTTCGGCGATGGCGCAGTTCGGCGCTGCAGCGCGCTGGGCCAGTCCGGCAGCTACGCCGGCCCCACGCCCGTATTCCGCATGAACAACGGCCGCGGCGGCTCATCCGCCCGCGCGTAGCCAGGAGGCTCAGTCGTCGAGGGGGAACTCGATGAACTTGAGAAATCTGCGGCCGAAGGTGGTTAACGTAGGCTGATGCTTTAATTCTGAGAGAATATTCCTCTCCGAAAGTATGTTTGAGATTAATCCCCTGTTGTGAAGATCGGGAAGGATCGTAATAAAAAGGTGATAATCAATGACAGTCTCCGAGTTTACCCTCTGAACAAAATTGTAGAGTTGGCCCAAAGCTAGATTCTCTCTCCAATTTGAATCTTCAAGTGAAAAGGGCAAGAAATACTCATCGTCTGGGGGGAACTTGAAGGCCTTGAGGATGTGGATATGTGCAACTGTAAACTCTTCTATGAGATTGAGGAAAACAGTTCGCTCGTCGTCTTCAGGTGCATTCGGCAATGCGGAATTCACTATCACGTTGCGCAGCATTTCGTGCTTTTCTTTTCGATGGGTTGAAACTGCCGCTCTCGTAGCATGAAGAAACGTGGTGGCGAACTCCTCATTATGTTGTAGTGCCTTAAGCTCAACTTCATCCAGTCGCTTACGAAGAAAATCTACAATTACAGTTAACTCTCTTCTCCAGTTGTCGACGCGTCTATCCATGGGTGAACGGATCATCATTTCCGCAATCGAAGCGACTGGCAGAGGGATAAGCGATAAAATTGCTCGTCCGATTCCATAAGCGATGTCGCTGCTATCTGGTTCAGGAATGTTGGGAAGTTCTGGTTCCTTCACATCGCCTCCTGTTTCATCATTCTCACATTCAGTCGCCCGCGCATAGCTCCGGCAGCATGTGACGCAGCAGGGGCAGGATGCGCGCGGCGGCCAGGCTGCGGTGACTGTGGCGATTCTTCTTCTCCGGCGGCAGCTGCGCCCAGGAGCGTTCGGCGCCCTGCGGGATGAAGATCGAGTCGTAGCCGAAGCCGGCGGGGCCGGGCATCTCCGCCAGGGCGATGCGGCCCGCATAGTCGCCGCTGGCCAGCTCCAGGCGTTCGCCCCAGGCGACGGCGATAACGCAGCGGAAGCGGGCGCTGCGCTGCGCCGGCGGCAAGTCACCCAGCGCCTGCAGCAAACGCTGCCGCCGCTGCGCCATGCTCAGGCCAGGGCCGCCCCAGCGCGCGGGGTAGACGCCGGGCGCGCCATCCAGCGCGTCCACGAAGAGGCCGGTGTCGTCCGCCAGGGCGGGCAGGCCGCTGGCCGCTGACCAGGCGCGCACCTTGTACGCCGCGTTGGCCTCCAGCGTGTCGCCGTCCTCGGCGACCTCGAGCGCCTGCAGGCCGACGTCGGCCGGGCCGACCAGCTTCAAGGGCAGCGCCGCCAGCAGCGAACGGAACTGACGCAGCTTGCCTTCGTTGCCGGTCGCGATGAGCAACGTCACGGGCTGATGCGCCGCGTCAGGGTGAGCGTGAAGCCGCCCGCAGTATTGGTCGCGCCATCGTCGCCGCTGTAGCGCGTGGCCTGCACCAGATAGATGCCGTCGGCCGGCAGCGTGAACTCGCCGATGCGCGCGTTGCGCCCCGGGCCGGTATCGTCGTCGCTGACGAGCAGGGCCTGCTCCGCGTCCAGCAGGTAGAGCATGGCGTCGAGGTTGCCGCTGCTGCGATCCATGGTGATGGTGACGACGTCGCCGGCCCCGCCCGGGAAGGCATACAGCCGCGCGGGCCTGTCGTCGTCGATGCGCGCCTGCTGCGCGCGGCCCTGGCTGATCAGCTGCGTATCCGGCGGCAGATCTCCGAGGACGAGGGCGGGCAGCAGCAGTTCAAGGCGGTAGCGGCCGCTCGATGTGCCGGCAGCGCCCTCGAAGCGCGTGGCGAAGATGGTGTAGACGCCGTCCCCGGGCAGGACGAAGTCCTCGATGAGGGCGTTTTTTCCGCCAGCGCTGTCGTCGTCCCTGACCAACTCGCGCGACTGGCTGTCAGTCAACACCAGTAGCGGATCGAGTGAACCGCTGGCCCGTTCCATGCGGACGCTGACCAGCTCCGCCGCCGCGCCCGCAAACTGGTAGTAGCGCAAATGCTGTTCGTCGTTCAGTTCGCCGCGCCCGCTGATGCCGGACTTCAGCGGGATGGCGGTGCCCGGCGTGTCGCCGAGGCCGCTGTAATCGGCCTCGTTCAGGGAGAGCACGAAGTTGCCGCTGCTGGTGCCGGCCGCCTGGCCATAGCGCGAGGCAAGGATCTGGTATTCGCCGTCGGCCTCGATCAGGTGCTCGCTGATGCGGCTGTCGCGCGGCGCCGGCCCGTCGAGGGCGTCATCGTTGGTGGCCAGCACGCGCCCTTCGCTGTCTTGCAGCTGTAACCAGGGGTCGAGATCGCCGGAGGCCCGGCGCAGGCGCAGGCTGATGACATCGCCGCGACGGGAGTGGAAGCTGTAGCGGACAATCAGTATCTCTTGCGAAATGCGGTTGATGACCTGGTCGCCGTAGCGCAGCACGCTGCCGGCGTTGGAACTGACGCCGATCTGTGCCAGGCTCAGGCGGTAGTTACCTGAGGTCGTGCCCAGCGCCTGACCCAGGCGCGCCACGACGACCGTGTAGCGCGCGCTGGCGGGCAGGCTCAGCGGCGCCAGCTGCGGCACGAGACTCCCGGCGCTGTCGTCAGCAGCGGCCAACTGTTCGCCGCCGGCATCCAGCAAGAGCAGCACAGGATCGAGATCGCCGGAGATGACCTCCAGCTGCAGCTCAATAACCTGGCCGCGCAAGCCGTCGAAGACCCAGGTCGCGCGTGGCCGCTGGTCATTAAGCGTCCCGTCCACCGTCGCGCCGACGGTGAGCACGTTGCTGGCTTGCGCGTGAAGGGGGGTCGCGCTCAACAGCAGTAGCGCGGGCAGCAGGAGACGGGCAAGCGGTCGCAAGGGCCGTCAGCCGCCGCTTCAGTCGCCGCGCCGGTCAAGCCAGACGGGTAAATCGAGCGCCTGTGCGACGTGCAGGGCGACAGCTTGGGTGTTTGTGCTGTAGCTGTGCGCAGCCAGCACGTTCACGCCCTGCGCTGCGTCGCTATCCTCTCCGGCGATCGAACAGGGCTGCGTGCTCTGCAGCAAATGTTGAAACTGGTTGCTGCTCAGATGCAGGTTCAGCTCGGCGTACTGCAGGCTGTCCCCGCGCCGGCGCCGTTTGCGCTGCAGCTCCGACACGTAGATCGACTGGATTTGCTCCACGCGCCTGATCCAGAGCACTTCGGAGCCGCGCCGGGCGCGGATCTGGCGCTGATAGTTGTCGAAAATGAACAGGTCAGGAGCATTGCGCCGACGAACAAGGTTGCGCGCGATGAGCAACACCAGCACCAGCGCGGAGAATGCGGCCAGCAATGGTAGAAAAGTCGGCCCGGACATGGCGATACCGCTGAGGTGACTGGCGACGATGAGGAAGACATAGACCGCGGCCCACAACGCGTACCACAGGATGCGCCGCGTCATGGCGCGAGCCACTTTCGGGTCGCGCACCAGCTGCAACATGCCGGTCGTCCCGGTCTCCAGCGACCAGGTCTCGCTGAAGTCCAGCGGCAAATGCGGCAGGGGACGCACCGGTGGAGGCGGCGCCTCCTCAAAGATCGGCTCGCGCGCCTGCGGCAGGGGCGCCGGCGCTTGCGGCGCAATCAACTGGAAGGGCCGCCCGGTCAGCGCAGCCAGGGTCTGGCCGGCGCGCTCGGCCAGCTCGAGAAAGTCGCTCTGGTCCGGGTCCGGCCAGGACGCCAGTTCGCACCAGCGGCTGTCGCGCAGCGCCGCCAGCTGCGGCGTCAGTAGCAAACCCAGATGCCAGGCCTGATCGCTCTCCGACCAGCCAAGCACGACCTGTTCGATGTGCCCGCAGGCGATTGCGCCGCTGGCGGGCAGATGGCGCGACCAGGCGAAGGCCGCCGAATAGCGCAGCATGGCGTCGGGCCCGGCGCAGAGCAGTTCGTGTGAACCGCGCAGGTCGCTGTGCAGCAGGCGCCAGGCTTCCGGCGCCAACTCGACTGACAGGTTTTCGGCGGCAGGGACTGTGTCCATGGACCCTCGTTCAATTCCGCCGGGGATTGTAACACGGCGCACGCATCATTCGTAGCGCAACACATTTTGCGCGCGTTCGTTGATGGCCACGCGCGCGCTGAGCACGGTCGCCAGGGCGCCAATGGCGACGGCGGCGAAGACCAGCGCGATGGCGACCGGCGTCGCTTCGTCGGGAATCAGGATGGTCGCCTGAATGCCGAAGCGGCTCATGATGGCCACGCCCAGCGCGCTCAGGCCCAGGCCCAGCAGGCCGCCCAGCAGGCTGATGAGCACATTTTCGAGCAACATGATGCCCAGCACGCGGCGCCCCTTGAGCCCGACCGCCTTGAGGATGCCAATCTGGCGCCGCCGCTCCAGCGTCGCCAGGGCGACCGTGTTGGCCATGATGACGGCCGCCGCACCCAGCGACAGCAATCCCACCAGGATGGGTAGCGCGCTGAACTGGTCGATGAAGCGCCCGATGAGGCCGTCGATGAAGCTGATGTCGATGGCGAAGACCAGCGGCAGGGCCGAGAGGCTGAGCAGCGCGGCATCAAGGTGTTCATCCTCAATTTCGGCTAGGGTGAACTGAATGGCCGGATCGCCACCGCCTGTAAATACGCCAGGCGGCGCGATCGCCTCTCCGGCGCTGAAACTGGCGGAGGTCTGCACGCCGACGATTTCGAACTCATATTGCGCGTCGTCGATTTCCAGCGTGAGCATTGCGCCGAGGGACGCGCCCAGTTCCTGCAAATCTTCCTCCAGCACAATCAACACGGGCTGGCCGATGTCCTCCATATTCAGCTGTCGGCCGGCGACGATGCGCGCGTTGCCGCCGAGGTTGCTGCCCGTCGTGTCGCGCACCGAGATGTCCAGCGTGTAGTCCGGCAGCTGGTCCAGCTGCTGGCCGAGCTCGGCCGTGCGGCCGAAGTTGCCGTCGCGCGAGGCCTCGCGCAGCTCCTGGCGCAGCTTGCGCGCCCGGGCGATGATTTCCTCGCTGGCGACCGGCGCGCCGTCGATAGCGACGACCTCGCTGCGATAGCTGAGGACGCGGGTGCGCGAACTTACGCCCTCCAGTCCGTCGAGGTGGCCGTCGATGAGCGGATTGGCGAGGATTGCCGGCACGGGCGTGAAGATAATGACGTTGCCGCCGAGGGTGTCGCTGAGCGTGGTTTGCAGAATCTGGCGCGTGCCGGCGCCGAAAAAGGTGATGCTGCTCAGAGCGAACATGCCGGCGCTGAGCGCCAGCAGCGTGGTCGCCGTGCGCGTGCGCCCGGAGCGCAGGTTACGCAGCGCCAGGCGAAGGTCGACGATGCCGAAGGCCGGAATACGCCCGACGACCCACACCAGCAGCCAGAGCAGGCCGATGAGGACGCCGAGCAGCAATACGGTCAGCGCGGTGCCGATGATGCCGGCGAGCGTGTTGGCCAGGATCTGGCCGGCGATAAGGCCCAGCGCCAGCACGACCAGCAGCAGCGCCAGCAGCGAGTGCAGCAGCCCGGTGCGCGGCAGAATCGTCTCGTTGGGGCGCAGGATGATGCCGGGGCGCACGCGCACGGCGGTCAGCACCGGCAGCACGCCGAAGACCACGGCGACGATCAGGCCGATGACGACGCCGAAGAGCAGCGCCTCGGGTTGCAGGCGCCAGCCGAGCGGCTGCTGGATGAGCGTCTCGCCGTAACTGTTAGCGAGGCGGCCCAGAAAGATGCCCAGCAGGGCGCCGAGGGCGCTGCCCGCCATGCCCATCAGCAACGCCTCGGTCATGAAGAGGATCGCGACCTGGCGACCGTGCAGGCCGAAGGTCTTGAGCGCGGCGATCTCCAGCGTGCGGCGGCGCACCATCACCAGCATGGTGTTGACGATGCCCACGCCGCCGATCAGCATCGCGCCCAGGCCCATGACCACGATGAACTGGCCGGTCAGGTCGGCGATGAGCTGGTTCTCGGCGCGCAGGTTGGGCACAGTTGTGTACCTGAAGCTGCGTCCCAGCAGCCGACGCAGGCCGTCGGTCAGCGTATCCGACTGTTCCGGCGTGTCTGGCGCCTGCTCTGGCGGGAGCAGAATACTGACGCGGTTGGGGCCTTCGTCGAGCGAGAGCTGCTCCGCGCTGGCGAGATCGAAGTAGGCGAAGCCGAAGAAGGCAGCGAAGGGGTTGCGCAGGCTGGCCTCATATTCGGTGGCGACGATGCCGCGCACCGTGAATTCCTCCTGCGTGCCGCTGACGCGCACCTGGTCGCCGCGCGCGATGCCCAGCGATTCGGCCAGGTTCTGGCTGACGACGAGTTCGTTGCCGCCCGTGAACAGGCTGGCGAGCGGCGCTTGCGGCGGATGCAGGGCGACCACCTCGTGCGAGAGGGGCCAGCTGGCTGTGTCGACGAAGAGCGAGGAGATGAACTGTGGTCGTCCGGTCGTGTTGCTGTCGGGCAGGGCGATCTGTATGGTGGGGCTGTAAAGCCAGGCACTCCAGGCGCCGCCGCGCTCGCTCACCCAGTCGTCGAGCAGGGCGAGCGTTGTCTCGTCCAGTTGCGTGTCTGTGTCGTCGCTGCCGCCTCCCTGGCCGCCAAAGGCGAAGCCGAAGCCCGCGCTCGCGCCGGCAACGCTGATGGTGATGTCGCCGTGGTTGCTGGCGCGCAGGTTGCTGGTGAGCGAGTCGCCGATGGCGAGGCCGAGGCTGCGCAAGGCAACGATGCTGGCCACGCCCGCGGCGATCGAGAAGACGGCGAAGAGCGACCAGCGCCGGTTGCGCCAGAAGTTGCGCAGCGCGTACTGCAGATAGAACATGCAAACTCCTGTCAACGGGGCCCTGCGCTCCAGTTTAGCGCAGGCGGCCCTATTCGTAGCGCAGTACCTGCACGACTGATTCATTGACGGCGCTGCGCGCGCTCGCCAGGGTCGCCAGCCAGGCGATCAGCAGGACGGCCAGCAACAGCAGCAACATGAGCTGGTGCGCCTCCGGCGGCAGGGGCAGTGGCACGCCCGTGCCCAGTGCCGTCAGCAGTGACTGGCTGGCTGCGGCCAGCGCGATGCCCGGCCCGGCGCCCAGCAGACCCAGCAGCAGATTCTCCAGCAACATGATGCGCAGCACGCGTTCGCGGCGCAGGCCGAGGGCCCGAAGCACGCCGGTCTGACGGCGCCGCTCCAGCGTGGCGAGCGTGACGGTGTTGCCCATGATGACCGCGGCCGCGGCCAGCGACAACAGGCCGACGGCAGTGGGCAGCGCGCTCATCTGCTCGATCAGGCGCGCGACCAGATCATCGAGGAAGGTCACGTCAACGGCCAGCAGCAGGGGCATTGCGCTGAGGCGCCCCAGCACGCTGTCCACCTGTTCGGGCGCGACGTCCAGCATGTTGAAGCGCGCCATGCTCTCGTTCAGGTCGAGCAGGCCGGCTGGCAGAAAGGCGGCGCCGACGCCGGGCACGATGGCGTTGCTGCTGCTGCTGACAATGCCGATCACTTCCAGCTCGAGCGTCTGGCCAGCGACGCGCAGGCGCAGCCAGCTGCCCGGCCCGATGTCCAGCGCCTCCAGCGAACCGGCGCGCAGGGCGCGCTCCAGCGGCGAGCCGCGGGCCAGCACGAGCACCGGTTGGCCGGCATCTGCGGGCGTCAGGTCGCGCCCGGCGATGAGCGTCCCGCTGCGCAAGTCAGGCTTCTGCGTCTCGCGCACGATGAGCGGCAGGACCGGCCCGGCGCCCGACCCGGCGAGCGCCTGATCATCGACGGCCTGCAGCCGCGCGAGGAAGGCGCCGGTCCGGGTGTTATGGCGCACCTCATCCTGCAGGTCGGGCAGCAGGTCGAGCAGAGCCTGGCCAATGCCCTGCTGCACCAGCGGCACGACCAGCACGTTGCCGCCCAGCGACTCCGCGAAGCGAAAGCGCAGCGCCTGGCGCGCGCCCAGGCCGAGGAAGCTGACGATGCTGAGCGCGAAGACCCCGATGCCCAGGGCCAGCAGGGTGATGGCGCTGCGCAGGCGGCGCGTCCCCAGGTTGGCCAGGGCGAGGCGCATCTCGATGCTGGCGCCGGGAGGCAGTCGGCCCACTAGCCAGAGCAGCAGCCACAGCACAGCCGTCAGCACGCCGAGCGTCGCCAGCACTGCGGCGACAAAGGCGACGCCGGCGAGGGTGGCGTCCGGGGCCCTGCCGGCCAGCCCGCGCTCGAGCAGGGGTTTGATGACCTGGCCGGTGATGGCGCCCGCCACCAGCAACAGCACGCTCAACGCGAAGGCGAGCTCCGCCAGGCCGGCGCGCGGGATGTGGGTCTGCGCGGGGCGCAGGATGATGGCCGGGCGTACGCGCGCCGCGATGCTGACCGGTAGCACGCCGAATACCAGGGTGACCGCCAGCCCCATGCCGAGGCCGAAGAGCAGCGCCTCTGGATACAGGCGCAAGGTCAGGGGCCGGTGGACCAGGGTTTCGCCGAAGCTGCTGACAGTCAGGCTGAGCAGGAAGCCGACCAGCATGCCCGTCACGCTGCCCGCCAGACCCAGCAGCAGCGCTTCGCTGCCGAAGATGGCCGCGATCTGCAGGCGTCGTAGCCCAAAGGTCTTGAGCGCAGCAATTTCCTGTGTGCGGCGGCCGGTGAGCACCAGCATGGTGTTGACGATGCCCACGCCACCAATGAGCAGCGCCACCAGCCCGGTCAGCACCACGAAGCGCTCGATGAATTCTGCCAGGGCGGCGTTGCGCAGCAGCAGGTCCGGCGTCGTGGTCATTGAAAAGATGCCGGCGCGCAAATCCCACAGGGCCAGCCCCAGCTCGCGGATCGTCTCCGGCGCGCTGCCATCGGGCAGCAGGATACTGATCTGGTTGGGGTCGGGACTGAGCTGCAACTGCAGCGCCTGGTCGCGGTGAAAATAGGCGAAGCCGAAGAATGCCGCGGCCAGATCGCGGATGTTGGCCTCGCTGTGGTCGGGCACGATGCCGCTCACTGTGTAGGCCTGGTCGCTGCCGGACACCCACAGCGGGTCGCCCACAGCCAGACCCAGCCCATCGGCCAGCTTGCGGCTGACGACCACCTCGCGTCCGCCCGCCAGCAACTGGCCCAGCGGCATCCCCTCTGGCTCGTCGGCGCGCACCTCGTGGCTGATGGCGAAGGTTTGCGGGTCGATGAAGAAGCTGCTGATGATTCCGGGCCGGCCGGCTGCATCGTCATCGCCGGGAGCCAGCTGCACGTTGTTGTAGACGCTGTAGTGGGTCAGGCGGCCGTCATACTGTGCGACCAGATTGTTGATGTGCTCCAGCTCGCCGTCGCTGAAGACGCTGCTTTCCCAGGCCCCCTGGTTCACGGTGAAGACGAAGGGCCCGCTGCTGACGCTGCGGACATTGATGTCGCCGCGATTGACCTCGCGCAGATTGAGCAGCAGGGCGTCGTTGATGGCGAGCCCCAGGCTGCGCAGGGCGACCATGGCCGCCACGCCCGCGGCCACGCCGAGGATGGCGAAAATCGTCCAGCGAGCGTTGCCGCGCAGGTTGTGCCACGCAAGGCGCAGGTAAAAACGCGGACGATGCATCCTGGCTCCGGAACTGCGACGGCGGTGAACCTGTACTATACCCTGGCGAAGCACTCACTATTCCCCGCGTAGACTCTTGAAATCGCCGCGCAGCAGGTATACTTGGCGCATGGCAAGCAAGGCGCATACGCGAAGGACGCTGGACATGATCTCGCAACAGGACATAGAGTTTTACAAGGAGAACGGTTTCCTCCGTATTCCGGGGCTGTTCACACAGGCCGAGGCGGACGAACTGGCCAACGAGCTGGACCGCCTTGTGCAAGACTGGTCATTCACCAGTCCAGGCTGGTCCGGCCCCTGGCGGCAGGCCTACATGGACCCGGAAATCGAGAAACAGTCGAAGCTCACGGCCATGCACGACCTGCATCTCTATTCTGCCGCCTGGGCGGCCGCGGTGACCAATCCGCGTCTGGCGGCAGCGCTGGCGGCCCTCATCGGCCCCAACGTAGAGCTGCATCACACCACCATGCACATCAAGCCGCCGCAGACCGGGCATCCCTTCCCGATGCACCAGGATCATCCCTTCTACGCCCATGAAAACGGCCGCTTCATCGACGTGCTGGTGCACCTCGACGACACCAGCCACGAGAATGGAGAAATCCGTTTCCTGAAGGGTTCGCACAAGAACGGCGCGCTCAAGCACATCACGATGACCGAAGATGGCCCCTGCACGCCGCATCTGCCCACGGACAAGTGGAAGCTGGAAGACACGATGCCGGTGCCTGCCAAACGTGGCGACGTGGTGCTCTTCTGCTACCACACCGTGCACGGTTCCTACATCAACACCACGCGCAAACCGCGTCGTATGGTGCGCATGGGCTATCGCGATCCGCACAATCGCCAGGAATATGGCCAGAGTATGGGACGGGCCGGCCTGATCGTCGCCGGCTATCGCGAGCGGGTTGAAGCCGAGCCGCTGCTAAAGCAGACCTGAGCGGGTCAGGCAGTATGCATGATGAAACGCTCGCCCTCGTTCCGCAGCCGCGTTCGCTGCAGCGCGAGGTGGGTGTTTTCGCATTCACTGCGGCGACGAGCATCCAGGCCGCAGCCGGCCTGCAGCCCGCGGCGCAGCGTTGCGCCGATCTGCTGCGTGCGGCGACGGGTCTGCCGCTGCCGCTGACAGAGGATGCAGACGCAACGAACTGTCTGAGGCTGACGCTGTCATCCGACATAGACGCGGAGGGCTATCGGCTGCATGTGACGCCGAAGTTGGTCGCGTTGCAGGCGGCGGACGAGGCGGGCCTGTGGTATGGCGCTCAAACGCTGCGTCAACTGCTGCCGACGGAGGATGCCGCGCCGACGCTGCCTTGCCTGCGCATCGAGGACGCGCCGCGCTATCGCTGGCGCGGCCTGCACCTGGATGTCAGCCGCCATTTCTATCCGCTCGATTTCCTCTTCAAGACGCTCGACCTGATGGCGCTGCACAAGCTGAACCTGTTTCACTGGCACTTGACCGAAGATCAGGGCTGGCGCATCGAGATCAAGGGCTGGCCGCGTCTGACTGAAGTGGGCGCGCAGCGCGCGGAATCGCCGCTGCCGGCCGATCGCAACACGCTCGACGGGCAGCCCTACGGCGGCTTTTTTACGCAGGACGACGTGCGCGCGCTGGTCGCTTACGCCCGCGAACGTCACATCACGGTTCTGCCCGAGATAGAAATGCCGGGTCATGCCCAGGCGGCCCTGGCCAGCTACCCGCAGCTGGGCTGCCTGGGCGCGGGCTACGAGGTGCGGCGGCGCTGGGGCATCAGCGACGAGGTGTTCTGCGCGGGAAACGACGCGGTTTTCGAATTCCTCGAGAGCGTGCTGACCGAGGTGATGGCGCTCTTCCCGGGCGAGTACCTTCACATCGGCGGCGACGAATGCCCGAAGACGCGCTGGGCAGCCTGCCCGAAGTGTCAGGCGCGCATGCACCAGGAAGGCCTGCGCGACGAAGAGGAGCTGCAAAGCTGGTTCATCCGACGCATCGAACGCTTCCTGAGTAGCAAGGGCCGGCGTTTGGTCGGTTGGGACGAAATCCTTGAGGGCGGCCTCGCGCCCGGCGCCACCGTGATGAGCTGGCGCGGTGCTCAAGGCGGCATCGCAGCCGCCAGCGCCGGTCACGACGTCGTCATGTCGCCCAACACACACTGCTATTTCGACTACTATCAGCGCGCCGACGTGGAAAGCGAACCGCCGGCCATCGGCGGCTACCTGCCGCTCGAGCGCGTCTACGAATTCGACCCGGTCGCCGGCATCTCAGAGCAGCATCAGTCGCATGTACTTGGCGGCCAGGGCAACGTCTGGACGGAATATCTGCCGCAGGAAGCCCTGGTCGAATACATGACCTGGCCGCGGGCCGCGGCGCTGGCGGAAGCGCTGTGGACAGCTCCGACGCCGCGCGACTTGGCGGACTTTGAGCGGCGCCTGCGCGGCCATCTGCCGCGGCTGGAGCGCCTGGGCGTCAACTACTGCGACCCCTTCCGCGATTAATTCAGCGCACCAGACCGCGCGCCGCGACCTCCCACTCCTGCTCGACCTGGCCGTCACGCACGCCATAGAGACGGTGATGCAGGTTACTGACGACGCAGGTGTGCACCGGCACGACATGCACCTGCTCGCCGATGCGCGGGCGTCGCTCACATGCCGACAGATCGACGAAGGCGTGCTCCTCGTTGAGCTTGTAGATGCGCGCGCCCGGATACTCGCGGATGTGGCCGTGGCCATCATTCACGCGGTCCGCCGCGAGCGTCTTGCTGCCACTGTCGAGGATGGCGCGCTCCGGCGCGGGGCGGCTGACGACCGTGACCTGCACGCTCATGGCGCAATCATCGAGCGTGGCCCAGCCACCATACACGGTATTCATGTCGTTGAAGATGTAGGTGCCCACGCGCAGCTCCGTCAGCTCGGGCAACTCGTGCGCGGTCTGCGCGGCGCCGGTGCCGCCCCCGCTGACCTCCGGCACCTCGATGCCGGCGCTGGTGAGGCGCGCCAGTGTCTCCTGCAGGCGCGGGCGGATGACGGGGTTGGCGGGGTAGACGAAGAGGCCGGCGAATTCCAGATGCGGGCTGGCGACGATCTGCTGCGCCAGCGCGACGACTTGCTCCGGCGAGGCGCCGGTGCGCTCAATCTCGGTCTCCAGGTCCGGCATGACGCGGATGTGAACGTCCTGCGCGGCGGCGGCGGCCTCCAGTCCGTCCAGCACCTCGCTGTGGTCGGCGCTGACCGTGATGCGGCCATGGCGCGAGAGCGCGGCGAGGCGCGCGGTCTTGTGCGGCCCGACGATGTTGTAGGGCAGCTGGATGTCATCAAAGCCGGCGTCGAGGAAGACCTCGACTTCGCCCAGCTTCTGGCAGGCGATTCCGATGGCGCCGGCCTGTTGCTGGATGCGGGCGATGGCCGGGATCTTGTGCGTCTTGATGTGTGGCCGGAAGTCCAGGCCATGGCGGTCGCAGTACGCCTGCATGCGCTCGATGTTGCGCTGCATGCGCGTGAGGTCGATGAGGACGGCGGGCGTGTCAAGTTCATGCGCGAGGGTCATGGGATGGTCTCTCCTTTCGGGCGCGAGTATAGCGCGCGCGAATATGCACACAGAAACTGGCCTGCGGGAATCAAGGAAAACGTGAAAGTTTGAATTGAATTTGTGGCCTGACTGTTTCAGTCGCCGGAGCTGCGCAGCAATGGCAAAATCACGCTACAGTATACTTCTGCAGCGCGACCTCTGTCCCGTTGCTGACCGTGGTCTCCAGCAGCGTTTCCTGGTGAGCGACGGTGTCTTCATTCAGCCAGGCGTCGCCGCAGTTTTCGCAGACCTGAGCGGGTACCTGCTTGACAACCAGGGTCGTAACCCCGCGCCCAAGGGTCATGGTCGTCGTGCCCGGACGGGTCTCTCCCAGATTGCAGATTACGCATTTCATCAGGGTTTATCATCCCGCGAGTTACGCGCGTCAAAAATATTTTCCGGCTGCACCAACAGGCTAAGGAAGTGAACCTTCTGTTTTGAGTGGAACAAACGAATCTTGCCAGCCAATGTCAGTCGTTGTGGACGGGCGTGGCGATGGCAGTATAAGGCACTGTGGCGACGCCTGGACCGTTCGGGTGGGAACTAAACAGTTCGAGAATGGCGCCGGCCTCGACACCGTTACATGCTTCCAGATAATCGATGTAGTATGCCACGTCTCCCTTGCTAAGACCCTTGTCCGGTAAATCGCAAGTCAACACGACTTTCTTGTAAAGCACAGGTGGCCTATGCTGTTGCTGCATGTCACTTCCCTCCAGGGAACAGCGTGACAAAGCGCAAGATGTTGGAGTCTCCAACCTTCATGATCCAGATGGTTGTTACGAACATATCACGACCCGCAAGAGCTGGCAATTGCCCTGACCCTGTAACGCTGTCCAAATTCATCTTTGAAATCGGGCACAGCGTCATTTGTCGCTACCTGCTCATGGATTGCCGCTTCAAGTGCGTCCACGTTATCCACGGTGTAACCACACATAACCAGCAATCTGGATTTGTCGTCGACTTCCAGTCGGACGAGCAAATAGTGAGTAAGTTTGCGGCGATCGATGAATAGCTTGTCTGCTGGCAGCCTCATTCGACAGACTTGAGTCCATCAATCGCATTTCTGCCGATCAGCTCCAGCGCCAGGTCGCCCGAGGGCGGATGCGTCAGGCCGCCGCGCACGTCGCGATAGCAACGCTCCAGCGGCAGCGCGTGCGTGATAGCCTGACCGCCGGCGATGCGCATGGCCCGGTCCGTCGTGCGGATGGCGACGTCGTTGGCGAAGAGCTTGGCCGCGACGACGCCGGACATGTCGCGCTCTTCATCCCACAGGCGCGCGGCCTCCAGCAGCATCAGACGCGCCGCCTGTAACTCCATGTCCATTTCGCCGACCTGGCGCTGGATGCCGGGAAGTGATGCAATTGGCTTGCCCAGTGCGGTCGGCACGCGCTCCAGCGCGAAGCGGATGGCGGCCGCGCGCGCGGCCAGTGCGACTCCCAGATAGGTGGCGGCTGTCAGCAGCGGGAACCATGGCGTGGGCCGGTTGCGGGCAGCGCCGTCACTGAAGCGCGCCAGCAGATGGTCGGCCGGGACGAAGACGTCGCGCAGGTAAACGTCGTCGCTGTCGCTGGCGCGCAGGCTGAGCGCATCGCGCCAGGTCGGCTCCCAGCACACGCCGGGCGCGTCGTTGGGCACGAGCACCTGGGCCGGGTCACCTTCAATGTCCAGGCTTACCAGCAAATGCGTCAGGTGACGCCCGCCGGTGGACCAGTTCTTGTGGCCGTTGACGAGCCAGCCGCCGTCCACGCGCTGCGCCTTGCTGCGGAAAATGGCCCCGCGCGAGGGGCTGCCCAGCTGCGGTTCGCTGGCGACGCTGTTGAGCAGCGCGCCTTCGCTCGTCATGCAGCAGAGCTGCGCGAAGTTCTCGGGCGACCAGGCCGTGCGTTCGCGTTGGGCGCCGAAGAGGTGCAGCGGCATGGCCGCCACCATGGCCGTCGAGCCGCTGGCCTGCGCCAGTTCCAGTTGCGCCAGCGCGCAGTCGCGCAGCGAAAGCCCCTGGCCGCCATGCTCGCGCGGCACGCTGAGCGCCAGATAGCCGTTCGCGCGCAGGTCGGCGACGTCTGCCGCGGGCAGCCGCCCGGCACGGTCCGCCGCGTCGGCGCGTGGGGCGATGCACGCCGCCAGCTCCCGCACGCGCTCAATATCAAGGCCAGCCAGGGAGGCGCCTGCCATACGGGATTCCTTTCCGGTGGATCACAGCGCTGCGATTGTAGCCTGGCCCCGCGTCGCCGCGTAATTCTGTTGCCGCCTGGCGCTTGCTGGCGGCAATCCAATGCCTTCGTTATAGTTTCCGCCCACTGGCGAGCCAGAGACAGGATGGAACATGATGAGCGAGAATCAGGTGCGCTTCGATCTGCCGCAGGATGCAATTCCGCGGCAATGGTACAACATTCAGGCGGACCTGCCGCGTCCGCTGCCACCGGTGCTGCATCCCGGCACCAAACAGCCCGTCGGCCCGGACGATCTGGCGCCGCTCTTCCCGATGGCGCTTATCGGCCAGGAGGTCAGCCAGGATCGTTACATCAACATCCCGGACGAGGTGCGCGAAATCTACAAGCTGTGGCGGCCAACGCCGCTGTTGCGCGCCTACCGGCTGGAGCAGGCGCTGGATACGCCGGCGCACATCTACTACAAGTACGAGGGCGTTTCGCCGAGCGGCAGCCACAAGCTCAACACCGCTACGGCCCAGGCCTGGTACAACAAGGCGGAGGGCATCAGCGGCCTGACGACCGAGACGGGCGCCGGTCAATGGGGCACCGCGCTGGCGCAGGCCTGCAACTTCTTCGGCCTCGACTGCCGCGTCTACATGGTGCGCATCAGCTACGACCAGAAGCCCTATCGCCGCGCAATCATGCAGTCCTTCGGCGCGGTGGTCAGCGCCAGCCCCGGCGACACCACTCAGGCCGGGCGCATGATTCTGGAACAGTCGCCGGACAGCCCCGGCTCGCTGGGCATCGCAATCAGCGAGGCCGTCGAGGCGGCGGCCACCAGCGGCGGGCGCTACAAGTACGCCCTGGGTTCGGTGCTGAACCATGTGCTGATGCACCAGACTGTCATCGGCCAGGAGACGCTGCAGCAGATGGCGCTGGCGGACGAGTACCCGGATGTAGTGATAGCGCCGGTGGGGGGCGGCAGCAACTTCGCCGGCATCGCCCTGCCTTTCTTGCATCGCAACCTGAGCGAGGGCCAGTCAACGCGGCTGCTGGGCGTCGAGCCGGCTGCCTGTCCCAGTCTGACGCGCGGCACTTACGCCTACGATTTCGGCGATACGGCCGGCATGACGCCGCTGGTGAAAATGTACACCCTCGGCCACAGCTTTGTGCCAGCGCCGCTGCACGCCGGCGGCCTGCGCTACCACGGCATGGCCAGCATCATATGCGAGCTGTACGACCAGGGGCTGATGGAGGCGCAGTCAGTGCCGCAGATGGAGACCTTCGAGGCCGCGCTGACCTTCGCCCGCAGCGAGGGCATCATCCCGGCGCCGGAGGCCGCGCACGGCGTGGCGGGCGTCATCCGCGAGGCGCAGGCGGCGAAGGAAGCCGGCGAAAAGCGCGTGATCCTCTTCAACCTCTGCGGCCACGGTCACTTCGACATGAGCGCCTACGATGCTTACCTCGGCGGGCAGCTGAGTAACTACGAGTATCCGCAGGCGGAGATTGAGCGCGCGATGGCGGAACTGCCGCAGGTCTGAGCGGGTGGCTGGGCAGCGTTCAGCGGGCGCGCAACAGACGCATGCCGTTGAGCGTGACGACCAGGGTCATGCCGACGTCGGCGAATATGGCGGCCCACAGGGAGACGCCGCCGGTGACGGCCAAGGCGAGAAAGGCCGCCTTCAGTGACAGGCTGAGCACGATGTTCTGGCGAATGGTCGCCAGTGCGCTGCGGCCGAGGCGGATCGCAAAGGGCAGCTGCTCGAGGGCGTCGGCCATGAGCACGACATCGGCGCTCTCGAGGGCCTGGGCGCTGCCGGCGCCGCCCATTGCCACGCCCAGCGAGGCCGCGCTCAGCGCCGGCGTGTCATTGATGCCGTCGCCAACCATGGCGACCGGGCGTCCGGGCGTTTCCAGGGCGCGCACAGCCGCCAGCTTGTCCTGCGGCAGGAGGCCGGGATGGATATCATCCACGCCCAGCGCCTTGCCGATATTGCGGGCAGCATGGGGATTGTCGCCGGTCAGCATGATGATCTTCAGACCCAGCCCGTGCAGCCGGTCAATGGTCAGCTCTGCGCCGGCGCGCGGCTGGTCCGCGAGACTGATGTAGCCGCGTACGCGCTCGCCGTCGCAGAGCAACACAGCGGTTTCGCCGCGGGCTTCGCTGGCCTCGATCATGTCGCACAACGCCTGCGGATGCGGATGTTCATGCTCGAAGAGCGTGTGACTGCCCAGGGTGACCAGCTGCTCGTCCACGTAGCCCTGCACACCCCGGCCGGCGAGGGCCGTAACCTGGGAAGCAGTGGCGTAACGGCTGGCAAGGTCATGCGCCTCGGCGACGGAGCTGATGGCCATGGCGAAGGGGTGGCTGCTGCCGCGTTCGACGGCGGCGGCCAGGGCCAGCACATCCTCGCAGGCGGAGCAGGTGTGCTCGCGATCCGTGCATTCCAGTGAATACAGGTCGGCCACGCCGGGTTCGTTGGTGGTTAGCGTGCCGGTCTTGTCGAAGGCGACCGAGCGGATGCGCCCCAGCATCTCCAGGTGCGCGCCGCCCTTGATGAGCACGCCGCGTCTGGCGGCGGCGTTGATGGCCGCGATGACGGTGACTGGCGTGCTGATTACCAGGGCGCAGGGACAGGCGATCACCAGCAGCGCCAGTCCGCGATAGAGCCAGCCAGTTCCGCTGGCGTCGCTCAACAGGGGTTCGCCGAACAGTAGCGGCGGCAGGGTGGCGACCAGCAGCGCCAGTAGCGCCACCAACGGCGTGTAGACGCGCGCAAAGCGGTTGATCAGGCGCGAGGAAGGCGCGCGCGATGCCTGCGCCGATTCCACCAGGCGGATGATGCGACTGATGGTGCTGTCCTGCGCCAGCCGGGTGACGCGCAGCTGCAGCCCGCCCACGCCGTTGACCGTGCCAGCATGCACCTGGTCGCCAGGGCCGACCGTGCGCGGCAGGCTCTCGCCGGTGAGGGACGCCTGGTCCACGTCGCTGTGGCCTTCCAGCACCTCGCCGTCCATGGGGATGCGGTCGCCCGCGCGCACGAGGATGCGGTCGTCCACCTCCAGTTCTGCGACGGGTACCCAGGTCTCGCTGCCGTTCTGGAGGCGCAACGCCTGCGGTGGCGCCAGTTGCAGCAGGCTGCGCAGACTGGCGCGCGTGCGCCCCATGGTGTAGCCCTCCAGCGCCTCGCCCAGCGAGAAGAGCGTAATGACGGCCGCGCCTTCGAGGTATTCGCCGATGGCCAGCGCGCCTAGAGCGGCGATGCTCATCAGCAGGTTGATGTCGAAAGCCCGCATGCTGCGCAAGGCGCTAAAGCCGTTGCGCGCCACGGGCCAGAGCGCGACCAGCAGCGCGAGGGAATAACCCGTGTCGATGAGAGCGGGCGGCAGCGACAGCGTCAGGCTGGCCAGCAGGGTGAGCAGTGCGCCGGCTGCGCCGACCAGCGCCAGGCGTGTTTCCTGCCGCGCGAACAGAAAGTCGGCGAAGCCTGCCAGGCCTTCGCGCTGGACGACATCCTCGTGGCCATGATCATGATCGTGGTCGTGATCAGGCCCGTGCTCAGTCGCACAACAGTCCATGTTGCCGGTCTCCTCTGTGCAACATGTGTCTGACATCAGTCTAGCGCCAATGCAGGCTCTGGGCCTGCATTTCGTCCATGGCCTCGATAGTGTCCTGCAAGGCGCCCAGCTCTTCCTGGATTTCCAGGCGCAGCCGCTGCGCGCCGGCGCTGTCCACCTTGCGCGTGCCCAGCAGCGTCATTTGCGCGTGCACCGTGCCCAGAGAGGAGAGCGTATTCTCCAGGCGGATGGCGGCGCGTCTGCCGCTGCTCACGGTCGCGTTCAGGTTTTCGAGCTGCTGTCGCAGTTGTTCGAGCTGGCGCTGCAGTTCGCTGCGCAGCGCGGCATCCTGCTCGCGTTCCAGGCGCAGCTGAACCTGTTCGATTTTGCGCGGCACGCTGCGCAGGTCGCGCGCGATGAGTTCGTTCTCTTCGAATGTATCGATGTGCCGCGCGAGGGTGGCCATGTGGTCAATCCAGTCCTCGACGTCCGCCACCGTCTGCCGCAGGCTTTCGCGCAGGGCGCCCTGATGCAGATCCACCAGCTGCTGCATGGCGGCGCTGTATTCGAGCGCCCGGCGCAGGCGCTCGCGCGAGGTGGCATTGCGGATGCTGTCGATGTTGAACTGCGCGGCAAATTCCTGTCGCAGCGCCGCGCGGCCCCCGGCCTCGTCATTCAGATGGCCGGCCGCCAGCGCCACCAGGGCGAGCGCCCCGCCGACCAGCCAGTACCAGGCTTGCCATTCCGGTAGCGGCTGCAGGCCGCTGCTGACCAGCAGCGCGGTCAGACCCAGGGTGACCAGGCTTTCGCGCCGCAGCAGGGCGCGGCTCACCAGGGCTGCGCGGGCGCGTTGCTGGATGGACGGTGCGTTCTCACTCATAAGGTACTTCTGCCGCGTTCTGCTTGCCATGGCTACGCGCTGACTGCCGCAACGATTCAGTAGACCAGCATCAGGCCAGTACGTAGGTTGCGAAGATGCGTTGCACGCCGGCGATGTCCGCCCTGGCCTGCAACTTGCGCTCAATGGGCTGGCTGTGGCCGGAGAGCCAGATTTTCATCTCGGAATCCAGGTCGAAGGTGCCGACGGTTTCGATGGCGAAGCGGGTCACCGAGCGGTAGGGGATGGACTGGATTTCAACCTTCTTGCCGGTGACGCCCTGCTTGTCCACCAGAATCAGCCGCTTGTTGGTGAAGACCAGCAGGTCGCGCACCATCTTGACGCCCTTGTCAATGAATTCGTCGTCGGCGAGGATGTCGCCCAGCGAACGATGCAGTTCCTCCGCGCTCACCTCGCGGGCATTGCCACGGATCGCGTCAATCATGGAGACCTGCTCCTTTACCGGCCGGGGTCAGCCACCGGCGCTCATTTGCCCGGCAGCTTCGTCCTCATTACTGCTGAGGCCGAGGCGTCTGCGCCGTTCCTCCAGCTGCCGGTCCACCTCCGAGTTGCCGATCGCGTCCTCTATCCGGCTACCGAGGTTGCTGGTGGCCATTTCGAGGCGGGCGTCCTCGCGGTCCAGGTTGCTGCGAATACGTTCCGCCAGATCGGTGATCTGGGCGTCGCCACTATGGGCCAGTTGGTCGAGACTTTTAATTGTTCTGGTCGCCACCTTGCGCGCCTCGGTCAGCTCGATGAGCGCGATCAGGCGTTCGCGTTCCTGGCGGATGGTCGTCAGGCGCGCCGCCAGCTTCAGGCGCATGTCCAGCATCATGCGATACTGCTTGTCCTGTTCCTGCCACTGCTCATAGTAATCGGCGGCCAGCTCCTGCTGGGCGTTCAGTTTGGCCTGGGCCGCAGTGGCCAGGTCGTTCTTGCCGCTGATGATGAGCGAGTCGATGTCGCGGTCCAGCGCCTCGGCAGATGCGGCCAGCTCGTCATATTTGCGCTTCAACGTTTTCACCGTGCCGCCGACGGTGGCCGCCGAATCCTCCAGCGACTCCAGGTTACGTTCCGCCTGGCGGATATATTCGTCCATCACGCGCACGGAGTTGGTTTCCAGTGCACGGTCGACGATGCCGTGCAGGTTGGCGTTGATGAGCGTGTTGATCTTGTTGAAAAAGGAAGGAGCCATCAACCTCTCCGGGTAGCTTGCCTGCATATTTCAGTGTAGCACAGACGCCACAAGGCTGCCTTTATGCAGGCGCCTGTCGGCGCTGAATGTCGAGCAGATCCGCCAGCAGGCCGTAGCCGGTGGCCTCCGCGCCCGCGCCCGGGCCAACCAGGGTCACTTCCTGCAGGGACTCCGTGGTCCAGGTGAGGGCGTTGCTCACGCCGCTCACCGCCGCCAGTGGGTGCGCCAGCGGCAAACGCAGGGGTTCGACGCGCGCGCCTGCTGCGTCCACGGTTGCTATCAGCTTCCAGCGCTCGCCGGCAGCGCGCGCCGCCGCAATGTCGGCCGCGTCCAGGCTGGAGATGCCCTGCACCGACATGTCGGCGAGGCGCAGGGAACGTCCGAACAGCGCCCAGGCGAGGATGACGGCCTTGCTGGCCGTGTCATGACCATCGACGTCGGCGCGCGGATCGGACTCGGCGTAGCCCAGCGCCTGTGCCTGGGTGAGGGCAGCACTGTAGTCCATGCCGGCTTCCAATTGCGTCAGAATGTAGTTGCAGGTGCCGTTGAGGATGCCGCGCGCCTCGCGGATGCCGCTGACGGCCAGGGCGTCGCGCGCCAGGCTGAGCGCCGGCGTACCCGCCATGACCGTGGACTCGTAACGCAGGAGCAGGCCAGCGCGCTGCGCCAGGGTATCCAGTTCCGCCGCGGCCAGACAGAGCGGCCCCTTGTTGGCGAGCACGAGATGCAGGCCCTGCTCGAGCGCGGCACGGCAGTAGTCCAGCGCCGGTTGTGCGTGTTCGAGGTTCGTGGGGCTGACCTCGACCAGCGCGTCGGCCAGGCCGGCGCGGATGAGTGTCTGCGCATCCAGGTCGCGCAGCAGACCGCTCTGGCCAGGGTAGTGCGCCAGGCTGCCCGTTGCCAGTGCCTGAAGCAGCGCGACAGGGTCGAGCCCCGCGTGATGCGCCAGCGTGCCATGACTGCCGGTCACCACGCCGGTGATGCTGGCGGAAAAGCCATGCTGGCTGCGCAGGGAGTCGGCCCCCTGCGATAACAGACGCGCCAGCCCCTGGCCGACCACGCCGAAGCCAATCATAAGCAGTCTCATGATGATGCGTTCCAGTCTCCACTCATACGGTTCTTCGCAAGCTGCAGGACGGTGAGCGGCGCTCAGGCGCTGGTGACGACGTTGCGCCAGTCGCCGTGCAACAGGCCGTCGCGCAGCAGCTCGGCCGCCTCGACCGCCACAGTGATCTGGGCGCCGTCGGTGCTGGCGGCCAGATGCGGCGTGTGGATGACGTTCGGCAGGTTGAGCAGAGGATAATCCGCGGGCGGCGGCTCTGCGGGATAGACGTCCACAGCCGCGCCGGCGACCTGACCGCTCTGCAGGGCGGCGGCCAGCGCATCGTCATCGATGAGGGCGCCGCGGGCCGCGTTAATGATGCGCACGCCCGGCTTCATCTGCGCCAGGCTGGCGGCATTGATCATGTGCCGGGTTTCCGGCGTCACCAGGGCGTGCAGCGTCAGAAAGTCGGCGCGCGTGTAAAGCTGTTCGAGCGTCGCCATCTTCTCGATGCCGGCGGACTGCGCGCTGGCCGCATCAACGAAGGGATCGAAGCCGATGCAGGTCATGCCGAAGGCGGCCGCGCGCGCGGCGACCTCGCGCCCGATGCGGCCCATGCCGATGATGCCGAGCGTCGTGCCCAGCACTTCCACGCCGCCTAAGGCCTTGCGCTCCCACTCGCCGCTCGCCAGCGAATTGTGCCCCTGGGGGATGTTGCGCGCCAGCGCAAGCAACAGACCGAAGGTGTATTCCGCGGTGGAGATGGTGTTGCCGCCTGGCGTGTTCATCACGACGATGCCGCGCGCGTCCGCCTCTGCCAGATCAACGTTGTCGATGCCGACGCCGGCGCGGGCGATGGCGCGCAGTTCGGGCGCGGCGGCCAGCAGCTCCGCGTCCACGGTAGTGGCGCTGCGGATGATGAGCGCGTGCGCCGTGCCGACAGCGGCCAGCGTTTCGGCGCGCGCCATGCCGCCGGGCGCCGTGACGCTGAAGGCAGGGACGGCCGTCAGGATGTCGATGGCGCGCTGGTTCACGTTGTCCGGGACCAGGATGTGCCAACTCATGAGCCCGCCTCCAGAAAGTCGCCCAGGCCGGCCAGCACTTCTTCCAGGGTATCCATCTGCATGTCGCCCATATGCGCGATGCGGAAGGTCTTGCCGCGGATCTTGCCGTAGCCCTTATCCATGGCGAAGCCGCGGCCGGCCATGAAGTCCGCCATCGCATTGACGTCGATGCCGCGCAGGTTGTCCACGGCGGTGACCGTGACCGAGCGGTGGCCTTCCTGCGCAAAGAGGCCGAAGCCATGCGCCAGCAACCACTCGTGCGCGCGGTCGCGCAGCTGAATATGCCGCGCCTGGCGCGCGTCCAGCCCCTCGGCGAGGATGTCGTCCAGCTGACGGTCGGTGGCGAACATCAGCGCGACAGGCGGGGTGGTGGGCGTGTTGTTCTTGAGCAGGCTCTTCTCCAGCTCGAGGAAGTCGAAGTAGTAGCCGCGATGCTCGATCTCTGCGGCGCGCTGCAGGACGCGGTCGCTCACGCTGGCGAAGGCGATGCCGGGCGGCAGGGCGAAGGCCTTCTGCGACGAGGTGAGGGCGACGTCGATGTCCCAGTCGTCCGCGCGCAGCTCTGCGCCGGCGATGCCGCTGACCGTATCAACCAGCAGCAGCGTGTCTTCATGTTCGCGCACGGCCGCGGCGATCGAGCGCAGCGGATTGGTGACGCCGGTGCTGGTCTCGTTATGCACGACGCAGACGGCGTCATAACGCCCGCGCTGCAACGCTGCGCTGACCATTTGCGCGTCGTGGGCCCGGCCCCAGTCCACGGCGATGACGTCCACGTCGATGCCATTGGCGCGGCTGACCTGGGCCCAGCGTTCACCGAAGGCACCGCCAGTCAGGTGCAGCGCCTTGCGTCCTGGCCGAATACTGTTGCGCAGGGCGCCTTCCCAAAGGCCACTGCCGGAGGAGCCGCTGACAAAGACGCGCGAGTCCGTCAGGAAGACCTGGCGCAGCTTCTGCTGCAGGCTGGCGAAGAGCGTTTCGAAGGCCGCGCTGCGATGGCCGATCATCCAGGTGGTCTGCGCCTGCAAGATCTCCGCGCGCACCTCTACCGGGCCCGGGAGGATCAGTCGCTGGTGACCGCTGTCGGGCATGGGTCCTCTCCCTGTCCTGAATTGAACAAACCGGCGTCATGATAACATGGTTCGGGAAGATGCTGACCCGCTGTCTTGCATCACAGCCTAGGCAGGGTATACTCTTCGGCGAGGGCAATTAGCTCAACTGGCAGAGCGTTCCTTTGACGTGGGAGAGGTTACAGGTTCGAGTCCTGTATTGCCCAAATGAAGTAAGTAGTAATGCCGGCCGCGGGCCGGTTTTCTTTTGCACCGTTCAGGCGGCCCGCTCCGGCCAGGCAAGGTCTTCCGGCGCGCAGTCTATGGCGACTTCCTCCGACATCAACTCCGGTTCCAGGTAAAGGATGACGACGCCGTCGCCCAGGCCGGGCACTGCGAAGCAGCGCGCCGGACGGAAATCGCGCTCGATGAGCCAGCGGTCCAGATCTGAATAGCTGTCGTCCACGCCGCGGGTCACGATGTTGGCCTGCGGCTCCGCCAGCGGCCAGCGCCCGAGCACTTTCGGCGTCTCGCTGCTGCGCGTGAGCAGCAGCACCAGCGCGAGCAGCGCCGTGATCGGCGCCAGCAGGTGTGTGATAGGTTGGAGGTTCACTCTGGCAGGCTACCCGTACTGGCCGGATTCTGTAACTGGCAGAAATTGTGCTGCGCGACGGCAACTGTAATCGGTCGCGCGCGAGTGTACCACTTCACAATTCACTAGGTATGCACGATGTCGCCGCCGAAGCATCGTTATCCTGCGTTACACTGGGCCAGGGCGAGACTCAAGGGAGGGACATCCATGCACATCATTGGCGCGGAACACACCTGCTACACCGTCACTGACCTGGAAAGCGCGCGCATCTTCTATTGTGACCTGCTCGGCTTCGAAATCGCCCACGCGCGGCCGCGCATCACCAATCGCTATTTTCGCGACATCATCGGCATTCCGGACGCGGTCGTGCGCGATCTCTACCTACGCATTCCGGGCACCGACCATCACCTTGAGCTCTTCGTCTACGAGCATCCCGCCGGCGTCGCCATGGACAACCGCCCCCAAAATCCCGGTAGTAGCCACATCGCCTACATCGTCGACGACCTGCGCACCCTGTATGCACGCCTGAAGGAACAGCAACTGGTCGCCATCGAGTTCATTTCGGAGCCGGTCTATCTCGACGAGGGGCCCAACCAGGGCGGCTGGGCGCTCTATATGCGCGACCCCAACGGCATCATTATCGAGCTCTTCGAGCAGGCTGCCAGCGGCTGAGCGTTCAGTACGGCAGCTGCGGATAGCAAAGCGGCAGCCCTGCCACCTGGACGGGCGCGCGCAGGAGTTTGCGGCCGTCCAGGTTGGCGACCAGCAGGGTCTTCAGGTCTGGCCCGGCGAAGGCGACGTTGGTGGCCGAATCCAGCAGAAAGCGCTCCCATTCCTCATAAAGCGTCACAAGCTGACCGTCTTGCTCGAGACGGTAAATGATGCTGGGCGTGTAGACTGCGATGTAGAGCCGGCCGTCACTGTCGAAGGCCACGCCGTCGGGCACCGTGCGCGGCAGCTCGAGCAAGAGTTCGCGGCGACCGGCGCTGCCATCCGCGTGGAAAGGGATGCGTGAGATGCGCGGCGGTGAGGATTCGACCACGATCAACGCCTGGCCATCGGGCGTCAGACACATCCCGTTGGGGAAGTCGCTCGCCTGGCGGTCCCAGATTTCTGCCTTGCCGCCAGGTCGAACCCGCCAGATGCAGCCGTCCCGCTGGGCCCATGCGCCGGAATCGGAGACGTACAGATTGCCAGCGCGGTCGAAGACCGGGTAGTTGGGGACGCGCATGCGTTGCTCCGCGTTGCCCTGCGCATACACGCTGACCACGCCCGCGGGCGTGACGCGCATGATGGCACGGTTGCCGACGTCGCAGGCGTAGACGTTGCCGGCAGTATCGTGGGCGAGGCCCGTTATGAAACCGCCGGTGCAGGCGATGGTCTCACAGCTGCCGGCCTCCAGGTCGACGCAATAGATCTGCCCGGCCTCGCCGCCCGCCCGCACCAGCCCGTCCGGCCCGAGGGCGACGCCCTCCGGGTGATCCATGTCGTGTGGCAGCGCCTGCAGCTCGAGTTCATAGGTAGTCATAACGATCTCCTGCGCCCTGAACGCGAGCGACTTCACCAAAGACAATCAAGGTGTGACGAAGGGCAGGGCTACAGGTCAGGAAACTGACCCGGCTAAAACGTGCTCGTCACCCCGCCATCCACCACCAGCAACTGGCCGGTCATGTAGCGGCAGTAATCCGAGGCGAGGAAGACGACGGCGCCAGAGACGCCCTCGGGCATGCCTTCGCGCCGCAGCGGCACCTTGCCGCGCTCGACGTAGAAATCCTGGAACCAGGACTGTTCGCTCTGGGGCGCGCCATCGACGTAGGTGGCCGGGGTGCACATGAAGCCGGGCGCGACGGCGTTGACGAGGATGCCATATTCGCCCAGATCAATCGCCGCTGACTTTGTCCAGGAAATGACGCCGCCCTTGGCCGCGTTGTAGGATCCCACGCCCGGCGTGACGGCGAAGGCCTGAATCGAGGCGATGCTGATGATGCGGCCGCTGCGCTGCGCCACCATGTGCGGCGCGACCAGGCGAGCGCCCATGTAGATTGCCTCGAGATCAACGGTGATCACCCGGCGCCAGTCCTCCAGCGTGCTTTCGAGGATGCTCGCCTGATGGCTGATGGCTGCGTTGTTGACCAGCACGTCGATGCGGCCGCGCCAGTCCATCACCGCCGCGATGGCGTCCGCGTAGCCATCGTAATCGCTGACGTCGAGTTGCCGGGCGATTACCGCCCCACCAGCCTCCTCGATTTCAGCGCGCGCGGCTTCGAGCGTTTCCGCGTTGCGCTCCAGCAAGACGACGTCCGCGCCTTCCGCCGCAAACTCACGCGCGACCGCCAGCCCAAGGCCCTGTCCAGCCCCGGTGATGATGGCGACCTTGCCTTCCAGCAACCCCATGATGCCTCGCTCCCTGCTTGTGTCGTCTAAAAGGCTTCGTCGAAGGGGTGGAAGAGGTGATAGGCCGTCCAGCCGCCGTCGACGCGCAGCACCTCGCCGGTCACAAAAGAGGACTCCTGCTCGTCGGCCAGGAAGAGCGCCGCCTCCACCAGCTCCTGCGGCCGCGCCGCGCGGCCCATGGGGATGCGCCCCAGCAGATGCGCGTCAGCTGGCTGCGATCCCTGCTGCACGATGCCACGCGCGATAGCATTGACGCGTAGGCCCTGTGGTGCCCACTCAACCGCCAGCCCCTTCGCCAGCATGAACAGGCCGGCTTCCAGCGAGCTGCGCAGCGCCTGCCCCGATTGCGCGAAGAGGCCGGCGACCGAGGCGACGAAGACGACGCGGCCCTGTCGTTGCATCAACGGACCGATGGCGCGCGCGCAGTTGTAGGCGCCGCCAGATACAGCCGCGTCCTGCTCCGCCCCTGCGTAATGGAGCCAGATATCAATGCGGCCGAACTGGTCGACAATGCTGCGCAACACGGCCTGCACCGCCAGCGCGTCACGCGCATCAAGCGCGTAATAGCGCGCGCCCTGCGCTTCGGCAGCGCTGCCGCCCTGACCGTCGCTGCCCGCCAGCGCGACCTGCGCGCCCTCTGCCACGAAGGCCTGCGCCAGCGCCAGACACAGGGCATCACCGGCGCCGGTGAGCAGCGCGACCTGGCCGGAGAAGCGCGCTGTCATCGCCCGGCCTCATCCGGCAGGCCATCCCAGGCGATCCAGCCGCCATCCACCGCGATGGTCGTGGCGGTGATGTAGCTGGCGCGGTCGCTGACGAGGAACCGCGCCACGCTGGCGATCTCCTCCACCTCCGCCACGCGGCCCATCGGCGCGCGCCGGTTGTACTGCTCCAGCGAAGCCACGCGCTCGTCAACCATCAGTTGCAGCATGGCGGTGCGCGTCACGCCAGGGGCCACGCTGACCACGCGCACGCCGCGTCGCGCCCATTCACAGCCGACGTTCTCGGTCAGGCTGATGACGGCCGCCTTGGCCGCGTTGTAGGCGCTGCGCAGCGGCCACGCGCCGTAACCGGCGATCGAGCTGATGTTGAGGATGACCCCCGCGCCCTGCTGCAACATGATTGCCCCCGCCGCGCGAATGCAGAGGAAGACGCCGCCGAGCATCACGTCGATCTGTTGTTCCCAGTCGGCGGAGGGGTAACTCTCGGTCGGGCCGGTGAGCGTCATACCTGCGTTGTTGACGAGGATGTCGATGCGGCCGTGCCGCTGCTGCACGGCGGCGACCAGCGCATTGACGCTGTTCGCATCGCGCACGTCGCAGGGTTGCGCCCAGGTGCTGTGGCCATTGGTCTGCAACTGCTGCGCGGCCTGTTCTCCCGCTGCAGGGTCGAGCTCGGCAATGACGACGGTGGCGCCGGCATCGCCGAAGGCGCTGGCGATGCCGAAGCCGATGCCGCGCCCGGCGCCGGTCACAATGGCGATGCGCCCGGCGAGTTCATTGTCGCGCGTGTTCATCCGGGTTCTGTTCACTTGCTTTGACACTGAAAATGGTTAAATTGTGTATCGGCCATAAGCAGACTTTAGCCAGAAGAAGAAAGTGGGCGAGAAGGAAGTTTATTCTGGTAAATGAAGCTGCCCGTCGAAACTTGGTTCTAGAATATCGAACTTAACCACATCATTGTGGGGCAAATTCAACAATGGTTTGTCATAAGTCAAGAACTCCGAAATATCAAGCTCGTGTTCAGCCCTTAGATACTTTGCAGTTGCTAGATGTATGGCATCAAGCGGTTTTAGACTTCTGCCTAATATCTTATAGTGTCGAATTAAATCACGTGCGTGTTTGGCTATTGTTTCGTGAAAGTCTACAACATCGACAAGCGAAGTATCTTTCCATAGGTTGTCCAAGGACTCAATTGATTCTAGTTCAAACTCATTCCTTGCACGTTCTTCAGCGATGAAGGCAACCTCAACGATACTTATTTGTGACGTAACAAACTTTTCATTATTGTTTTTCTGAACAGCATCAAACAGTTGCTCCAAAGTTTCGATACGCCCTTTGTCCCTCTTCAGATACGCCAGAAAGACGCAAGAATCGCAATACACAAACTTTCGTTTACTCATCGCGCATTTTTCTTATCAAATCCTCAGCAGGCTCATCTCCTATCCAGTCCAGTACACCCTTAGTCTTTTTGTACGATCCAGACTCTACATTTGGAGCCCGTTCAATGGCAGTAACATCACGCACAGACTTAGCCATGCCAGTGGAAGGGTTGCGCTCGACCCGACCACTGACCAACACCACTTCATCCAAATGCTTCAAGATTTCCGATTTCATTCGTGGCTCCAGATGGCAATATACTGGCTTGTCAGAAAGGTGTTCAAAAAGAGTAATTTGCAATTTGTTTCTGGTTGTAATTGTTTGGACGCGTCCTTTTACCATGCCATACACTACATTTGATCGAATGGCAGGAGTTTGACGTGGGAAATCCGGGCCATGAATCTTGAAGTCTCCTTTTGCAGTTTTGAATTGAACTGCTGTTATTCTCCCATTTAATGGTGATGTGAGTTCATCGATTTGTCTTTTAATGTTGTACGAATACTTTACTGTCTTGCCATTTGCTAGCGAATTGCCTACATCATCATAGGCACTTACAACTTCGCGCACCTTACTTGTATTCGCGTGGACGCCTTCAATCTCGACACCTGTACTTCCATATTCAAGATCTACAATTTCCCACTCAATGTCATTTGCATTTGCAACTTCTCTGGACAAACTGTTCACAAGGTTATTGAAGCTGCTTATCAGGGATTTAAACTCTTCGAGAGAAACCTGACCTTCATATGCAATTTTTATTCTGTTTTCAGACATGACGTGTCACCTGCCAACCCTGCGGGATGAAACTGTAGCACACCTGCATATGAATAACACAAAAGCGATTTTTCAAACGTCTGCCATTTTGTAGGAGAAACTGTAGAAACTGAAGCCACTTTACGATTTAGCACTTATGTTGTAAAGCACAGATCGCTAAATTAGATGTGGCGCGCGCTACACTGGCCAGGCTGTGGCTGGGAGACTGGGATGACCTGGTGGAAATCGAGTTGACGGTCAGCGGGTTCGCGGAGCGCGCGGCCTTCGCCGATGAAGAGATTGAGGCACTGCACATGCCGCTGCTGCAGCGCATCACCCGGCTCGCCGCAGACGCGCCCGCCCCCTTCATCGTGCTGCTGGCCGCGCCGCCCGGTGCCGGCAAGTCCATCCTCGCCGGCTTTTGGGAGTGGCTGTCGCAGCAGGACGATTCCCTGTTGCCGGCCCAGGCGCTATCCATTGACGGCTTCCACTTCCCTAACCAGGTGCTGCGACAACGCAAGGTTCTGCGTGACGGGCGCGAGCATCTGCTGCACGATTTCAAGGGCTCGCCCGAAAGCTATGATCTGGCGGAACTGCGCAACAAGCTGGCAGCCATGCGCCAGGCGCGCGCCACCCGCTGGCCGCTTTATGACCGCAATATCCACGACCCCGTCGCGGATGCCATAGAGGTGCGGGAAGCGCTGCTCATCGTTGAGGGCAACTATGTCCTGCTGGACGCGCCGGGCTGGCGCGGGCTGCGCGGCCTGGCCGACTTCGGCATCTTCCTCGAGCTGGATGTGGCGCTGGCGCGGGAGCGGCTCCGCCAACGCAAGCAGCGCGGCGGCTACTCGCGCGCCTGGGTCGAGGGGCATTACGCGCGCAGCGACGGCCCCAACACGCAGCGCATTTTGCAGCAGCGACTGCCGGCGGATGTCACCCTGGTCTGGCACCAGATGGACGGTCGCTGTGGCTGGCAGGTGGTGGCCGACGCGCATACAGGAGAGAAGACTGGATGAACATCGAACGCATCCGCCTGTACCCGGTGATGATTCAGCGGCGCACGGGCATCGACAATCGCCACGTCATCGTACGTCTGGACGCCGCCGGTGACTACTGCGGCTGGGGCGAGATGAGCGACCTCTCGCATCTGCCGCTGTACCAGATGGACCTGGTCAACCTTGAAAGCGCCCTGAACGACCTGCTCTGCGGCCAGGACGCGCGCGAGCTGGCGCAGATCGAGCAGTTGATGGAGCAGGCCTATCCTGTAGAGGGCCACAAGTACAGCCGCTCCGGCCTGGTGCGTCAGGGCATTGATCTGGCGCTGCACGATTTGCTGGCGCGGCGCGCCAACGTGTCGGTGCACGCGCTGCTGGGCGGCGCGCTGCGCGACCGTTTCAAGGTCTGTTACCCGATCTTTCGCATGCGTTCGGAAGCGGAGATCGCGCCCAATCTGGAGCGCATCGCGACCATGTCCGCGCTGGGCTACGATCTCATCCGCGTCTACGTCGGCGCCAACGTGGAGGCGGATGTGCGCTTCTTCGAGGCCTTCAACGCGCGTTTCGGCGACAGCGTGCGCATCAAGTCGCTGGACTTTTCAAATTTGCTGGACTGGCGCCGTTCGCTGGCGGCGATCGACCGTTACGCCGAGCTGGCCGACTGGATGCTGATCGAGAGTCCGGCGCCTGAAGAGGATTACGAGGGCCTGGCCGAGTTTAGGCGCCGCAGCCGCTGGCCGATCTCCGAACATGTCAATCATCTCTGGCACGGCTGGCAACTGCTGCGCGGCGGTTGCGTCGACATCCTGAACGTCTCGCCCTACGTGCTGGGCGGCATCCGGCCCTGCCTGCGCGCCATCGCCCTGGCCGAGGCGGCCCACGCCAGCGTGCTCATCGGCACGACCCAGGAGCTCAACCTGGGCACGGCGGCTGTGGCGCAGCTGGGCGCGGTCGCGCGCGTGCTGGACTATCCGGCGGACAACACCGGGCCGGAGCTCTACACGTCGGATGTGGTCAGGGAGCCACTACGTTACGAGCAGGGCCATCTGCTGGTGCCGCAGGGGCCGGGCCTGGGCGTCGAGGTCGATGAGACCCTGCTGGCGCAACGTGGCAGCGAGCTTGTCAGCACCTTCGGCACCGACCTCGTCGGCCTGCTGGACCGCACGTCGGCAAAGGAACGCGGCGACTCGCCGGACTAGCGCCCCAGCAGTTCCGCCAGCGGACGCGGTCTTTCTTCTGCTTCCAGAGTCTTGCTGAACAGCTGGCCGCGACTCTGCCAGATGCGTTCGGCGTGCGCATCAGCGCGACTCTTCAGGATGCGCCACTGGCCGTCGATTATCTCGATGGCGCAGTGATCGTCGAGCGCCAAGCCAACGCAATGCTGTCCCCGCATGAATTCACGGAACAGTTCCAGCCGCGCCTCGGCAACGGCGTGAGCGCAGAAAATGGCGTTAAACCAGCCCAGGGCGCGGATGCGGATATAGGGGAAGTTGTCGGGATTGTTGTAGCGGCGCGTGGCGCTGTAACCATAGCGGAACCAGCAGAGCGCGCCGGCGCTGGTGCCGGCGAGCACGCAGCCCCGCTCACGGGCCGCCAGCAATAGCTGGTCGATACCTTGACGCCGCCACATATTCATCATGCGCAGCGAATTGCCGCCGCCCACGTAGATGAGCTCGGCCTGCGCCATCATGCGCGCGATTTCTTCCGCCAGTGGGCGGTCGCGAAACAGGGTGAGCGCCTCAGTCTCGCAGCCGAGTCGCTGACCGTAGTGCGCGTGGAAGTCGGCAATCTTTTCGGGGTCATCGCCGCCGGCCGTGCCGATGAAGAGCGTACGCGGACGCTGTTTCCCGCTCAAGGCGATGATGCGTTCGTCGATGGCCAGGTTCTCGCCCTCCACCATACTCCCGCCGCCGATGGCCACAATTGCGCTCATGCTGTGTTTCCCTTCCGCGCTGCCGCGTTTAATATCTGCTCGAAATTCCGACTTGTTACTTCCGCATCGCAATGGGCCTCGGCCCAGGCGCGTCCCGCCCGAGCACAGCGCGCGCGCAATGCTTCGTCGTCCAGCAGGCTGGCGATGGCCGCGGCGAATTCATCCACTTCGCCCGCCGCCACAGTTATTCCCGCGCCACTCTCCCTGATGATGCGCGCGGCCTCGCCGGCGCCGGCGGTGACCACCGGCGTGCCACTGGCCATCGATTCGTAAAGCCGCGCCGGCAACGTGCCGCGATAGAGCTCGTGGTCGCGCAGGGCGTAGCAGGAGACATCGGCGGCGGCCCAGGCAGCAGGGATTTCCGCGGCCGGCAGCCAGTCGATGTGCTGTACGTTGGGGCCGGAGTCGCGCAGGCTATCGCGCTGGCTGCCGGCGCCGATGAACAGGAAGCGCAGGTCGCTACGCCCTTCCAGCTGTCGCGCCGCGGCCAGCAGCGTGGTGAAATCGTACTGGGTGGCGAAGCTGCCAATGCAGGCGACTACATGACATTCCTGCAGGCCGTGTCGGGCGCGGAAGTCCGCGGCGGGCAGGCCGGGCCGCAGACGCTGCAGATCCACCATGAAGTATTGCGTGTGGAGGGCAGGTAAGGAGCGAATGCGCCCGGCGATGCGCCGTGTCCAGGCTGGACTGAGCGTCACGATGGCGGCAGCCTGGCGATACATGGCGTCCACGCCACGCCGCGCCAGACGATACGCCGGATTAGTCTCGCGCAGCGCGCCGACGCTCAGCAAATGATCCGGCCACAAATCGCTGACGCACAGCACATAAGGCGTCCGCAGCCACTTGGCCAGCAACACGCCGGCCAGACCGGCAGGCATTGGCTGCGCCTCGATGAGTACCACGTCCGGCCGAGCCAGGCGCAAGCCGCGCAGCAGGGCGCCAGCCATGAAGCTCAGCTGACTGACCAGTTTGCGGCTGATGCGCGGCGAGGGCGTCGCCCACAGCCACACGCGCAGCACGCGCAGCTGGCCGCGCCGCTCTTCCCGCGTCCACGCGCCGCGGTAGTCAGGCGCGATGCGGCCCTGGGGGTGGTGCGGCATGGGCGTCAGCACCGTGACTTCGTGGCCGCGCGCGGCCAGGCGATGCGCCAGCTGCGAAAAGCGCGTGGCAGCCGCGCCGGAGTCCGGTTCAAACCAGGCGGTGACCAACAGGATGCGCACAATTAGTGGCGCGCAGGCTGAAAGATCGGGCTGAAGCGGTCTGCATGCGGCAGGCGTACATGGATGGCGCTGCTGCGTTGCTGCACCATTCTGCGCGCGGCCGGGTCGGTCAGGTCGAGCCGCATGTCGCAGGCGTCCTCGTTGCCCTCGCGATAGTAGCGGGACTTCATGCTGAAGAGCTGGAAGCCGTACTTTTGATAGAGGTCACGCGCGATACGGTTGCTTTCGCGCACCTCCAGCACGACGAGGGTCGCTCTCTGCGCCAGCGCGCGGCGAATGAGGGAGGACAGCAGCAACTCGCCGTAGCCCTGACCGCGCTGCTGCGGATGCGTGGCGAGGGTGCTGATGTGGCCTTCATCGGCGACCAGCCACATCCCGCCATAGCCGAGCACGCGCTCGGCAGGCAGGCGGCGACCCGGAATACGCAGGCGGCTGCGCCAGTCCTGCGCCTGCGGCAAGCTGCCGTCGCTCAGCACGAGCATGTGGCTGTGGCTTGCGGCCAGCTCGACGCGCCAGGAGCGCTTCGGCCAGGGTGGCCGGAAGCATTGCTCGTCGATCGCCGCGACCTGGTCGATGTCGGCATGGCGCATGGCGCGCAGCAAGAGGCTCATGGCGTGTCCCTGGTGGCGATGTAGTGTGCCGTGACCAGCCCGGGCGAAAAATCCTGCGCCTCGCCGCTGCCCAGGCGCTCCAGCGCGAGCTGCGCGAGGAAGCCGGCGCGCCGCAGCGACCAGGCCGCCGGCGCGAACTGCAGCATAGCGCCGTCCTGCTGCGCCTGCAGCAGCGCGGCCTGGCCGGCTCCGTCGAGCTCGCCGGCGATGACCGTCGGTGTCGACAGCGACTGCACCAGCTCGTCCAGGCTGAGCAGCCGCGCCTCGTCCTCTGTTTGCCAGCGTTCCGCGCACCAGCGGTAGCGCGCTGCGATGACTCGGCCGCGGCCGGCGGCCAGCAGGATCAGCAGCGCATGACCGGGGCAGGGCGGCTGCGCGGCCGCCAGAATCTCCTGAGTAGCGATGCCGACCAGCGGCAGTGCGCGCGCCGCCGCCAGGCCCTTGGCGAAGGCCACGCCGATGCGCAGCCCGGTGAAGGAACCTGGCCCGCAAGCCACCGCCAGCGCGCTCAACGCCCCTTCCTGCTGCGCCAGCAAACGCGCCACCGCCGGCGGCAACTCGGCGCTGTGGCGGTTGACGCTGCGCCAGCTCTGTTCCGCCAGCACTTCATGGCCATCGTGCAGGGCGAGGCTGATGCGCTGCGTGGCACTGTCGATGGCCAGCAACATGCTCAGACTCCGGGCGCGCAGCGCTGCAGCGCAGCCAGCAGCATTTCGTGCCGCTCGCCGACCGCGCTCACGTGCAGGCGACGGCGCGCGGCCGACAGGATTTCCAGCTCGAGCCACAGCCGTTCACGCGGCAGCGCAGCTGCGACGCGTCCTGGCCACTCAATCAGGGTCGGCCCGCAGCCGCCGAGCGCGTCCTTGAGGCCGGCCTGCAGGGCTTCGCGCGCGTCGCGCAGCCGATAGCAATCCAGGTGATGAAGCGTGCTGTCGTCGCGCTGGCGCCGGTGCTCATGGATGAGCGTGTAAGTAGGGCTGGTCAGCGGCTGCAGCGCGCCCCAGCCCCGCCCGATGGCAGCTGCCAGCCAGGTCTTGCCCGCGCCGAGGCTGCCGTCGAGGCAGATGAGGTCGCCGGGCAACAGTTGCGCGCCCAGGGCCAGGCCCAGCTGATGCGTCTGCGCGGGGCTGTCGCTGATGAGCTGCAATGTCCCTCCCGATCTGGCCGGTCCGAGTATAACGGCTGGCCGGACGTGATACTTGTGTTTCGCGCCGGCACATCGTTGTGGCTACACTTTCGGGTGCTGCGACAGGCAGGGGAGGAGCGACATGAGCTTTCGTGAAGACGCGCTGGCGGACAAACACATCATCATTTCCGGCGGCGCCGGCGCCATCGGTTGCGGCATCGTCAGCAAACTGACCGCACATGGTGCGAGCATGACGGTCAACGACATCGTGGACGAGGAAGAGGCGCTCGCGCGACTCGCCGCTGCGGGCGTCGAGTTGAGCCGCGTGCATTACTGCCGCGCCGACGTCACGCAGGAAGATGAAGTCAACGCGCTGGTCGCCCAGGCGCACGCGCAATTCGGCCCGCTGCAGGTGGCGCTCTGCCACACCGGCATGGTCGCTCCCGGCCTGTTGCTGGACTACCCGCTGGAGGACTGGCAGCGCACGCAACAGGTGAACGTGACCTCGGCCTTTCTGCTGGGCCGGGCAGCCGCGCGCAGCATGTTGGCGGACGACATCGCCGGGCAACTGGTCTTCACGACTTCCTGGGTTGCGGAGACGCCTTGGCCCGAGATCGGCGCCTATAACGCCAGCAAGGCCGCCATGAGCCAGTTGATGCGTTCCTTCGCGCGCGAACTGGCACAGCAGGGCATTCGCGCCAACGCCATCGCGCCCGGCATCGTTAACGCGGGTATGGCCAGAAAGCAGTGGGATTCCGATCCGTCTTATCAGGCGCGGGCGCGCCGGGCCATTCCGCTGGGCATGCTGCAGCCGCTCGATTCGGTTGCGGACGCCTTCCTGTTCCTCTGCAGCGATGCGGCAAGTTACATGACCGGCACGGTCTTGACAGTGGACGGCGGTTGCAGCCTGTATCCGCTGGATTAGACGGAGCTGTCGCGCGCGACGCAGGGGTTCTCCAGCACACCGATTCCTTCTACGCTGCAGCGCACCACGTCGCCGTCCTGCAGATAGCGCTTCGGTGTGCGGCCCTCACCGACGCCGGCGGGCGTGCCGGTCATGATGATGTCGGCCGGCTCCAGCGTGAACATCTGTGAGCAGTAATGGATGAGGTAAGCGACCTGAAAAATCATGTCGCGCGTGTTGCCGTCCTGCATGCGTTCATCGTTTACGTCGGTCGTCAAGCTCAGGTTCTGTACATCCTCGATTTCATCGCTGGTGACGATCACCGGCCCCAGCGGACAAAAAGTGTCCAGACTTTTGCCGCGCGTCCACTGGCTGTCGATTCGATGCTGCAGGTCGCGGGCCGAGACGTCGTTGCCGACCGTGTAGCCGAAGACGTGCTGCAGGGCGTCTTCCTCACGCACGTGGCGGGCGCGGCGCCCGATGATCACCACCAGCTCCACCTCCCAGTCGACCTCTTTGGTGATGGCGCGGTCCCAGCAGATGGCGGCGCCGGGGTCGATAATGGCGCTGGGAAACTTGGCGAAAATCAGCGGACGTGGCGGCGGCTCGTTGCCGGTTTCCCTGGCATGCTCGGCATAGTTCCGGCCAATGGCGATGATCTTGCCCGGTCGCAAGGGCGCGTTGATCGTCAGCTCAGCCAGCGGGAAGCGTTGGCTGACGCGGCCTGGCGTGATGCCACGGGCGATCATCTCGTGCATGCGCAGGGTATCTGTCGAGGCGAGGACGTAGACCTCGTCGCCGACGACTTCGCCCAGTTGTCGCCGCCCGTTGTGCGTGAAGGTCACCAGTTTCACCTGCTTCTCCCCCTCCTCTGTCTGCGCCTGACGGAAAGTCGCCCGCGCGCTGCCAGCCAGGCAGTATAGCGTTACCATTGGGCGCGGTCGACCCGGGCGCGCGCTCGCGCACGGGCGGGGAAGGGGGAGACATGCTGCAGCTGGTGGAAGTGACCCGTGCGCGCGCAAACCTGGCGCCATGGTTGCGGCCCACTGCGCTGGAACCGGCGCCGGGCCTGGGCGAGCAGCTCTGGCTCAAGCTGGAGAACAACAACCGCACGCGCTCCTTCAAGGCGCGCGGGGCCCTGAACGCCATGCTGCAGCTGGACGAGGCGGCGCGCGCGCGCGGCATCATCGCCTGTTCCTCCGGCAACCATGCGCAGGGCGTCGCCTGGGCGGCGCAACTGTCGAATGTGCGGGCGCGCCTGCTGATGCCGGAGCACACGCCGCGGCGCAAGCTGGCCGGCGTGCGCCGCTACGGCGCGCAGGCGGAGCTCTTCGGCGCGACCTATGACGAAGCCGAGATTGAGGCGCGGCGCAGGCAAGCGTCGCAGGGCCTGACCTTCCTCTCCCCCTACAATGACGCGCAGGTCATCGCCGGCGCCGGCACCATCGGCCTTGAGCTGCTGGATGAAATGCGCGAGCTGGAGCGTGTGCTGGTGCCGGTGGGTGGCGGCGGCCTCATTTCGGGCATCGCGCTCGCCCTCAAAACGCTGCGCCCGACGCTCGAGGTCATCGGCGTCTGCGCGCAGTCAGCGCCGGCCATGTATAACCTGCGCCATGGCGCGGCCCTGCCCCAGCTGTGGGATACCCTGGCCGAGGCGCTCTCCGGCGAGGTGGAGCAAGGCTCGCTCACCATCGAGCTGGTGCGTCGCCATGTCGACCGAATCGTGCTGGTGCCGGAGGCAGCCATCGCCGCTGCAATGCGCTGGTTGCTGCTGGAGCATGGCCAGGTCGTCGAGGGCGGCGGGGCGGTCACGGTCGCGGCCTTGCAGACGGGCGCGGTGGCGCTGGACGCGCGCCCCACAGCGCTGGTCATCAGTGGCGGCAACGTGGACGAAGAGACCTTGCGCGCGATTTTAGGCTGAATTCAGTCTCGCGGAGCCGCGCTTGTGTTAGCGTCCTCTGCGACGCACCCCGCGCAGCAGCGAGAAGACCAGCAGCAGACCCAGCAAACCGACCAGCCCCAGGGCGGCGCACAGGACGACGACCGGCGTGATCAGCCCTTCGGCTGGCGTGGTCTCGGCCTGGGCCGGGACGAGCGTGCCACCAGGCGTGATGCTGGCTACCGGCGTATCCGGCAGGGCGGTCACGCTCGCTTCGGGCCCTGCCGGCTCCGTGGTGGGCGTGGGCGTGGGCGAGGCGATTGCCGCTTCAGTTGCCAGCGCGGACTCCGTCGCCAGCGCGGCCAGTAATTCAGCTGCCAGGGCCGTGGCGGTGGCGTCGATGTCGGCCTGGGCCGTAGACGTGGCCTGCGCGTTTCTGACCTCGCGCACCCGCTCGGTAGCCGCGATGACATCCAGGGTGGCCTGCGTGTCATAAGTCGCCATGGCGACGACCTCGGTCGCAGCCAGCGCGCTCCTGGTGGCCCGGACGTCGGCGGTCGCCTGCACGACCGCGGATTGTGTCGCCAGCAGGGCTTCCGTCGTGCGCGCAGCCTCGGCTGTGGCTTGCTGATACGCACGTTCCGTTGCGGCCACGCGCGCTGCGTCCGTGGCCCGCACCTGCTGATTCAGCGCTGCGGCCTCTTCGACCACAGTGTCCAGGGTAGCGTTGCGTTCGACGGCGACCTGGGTGGCAGTAGCCTCGTCAGCGACCCGGGTCGCACTTTGTTGTGCTCGCGCCGTCACGGTCGCAGCGATGCGCGCCCGGTTGCGCTCGGTGAATTCGGTGGCACGGACAGCAGCCGTGGCAATGCGCTGCGTGGCGACCTGGGTAGCAGTGGCCTGGGCAGCAGCCGTGGCGATGCGTTCCGTGGCGACCTGAGTTGCAGTCGCTTGGGCGGCAGAGGTCGCAGTAGCGATGCGTTGCGTGGCGACCTGTGTAGCAGTGGCTTGGGCCGCAGCCGTGGCAATGCGTTGCGTAGCAACCTGTGTGGCAGTGGCCTGGGCAGCAGCCGTGGCCGTGGCAATACGCTGCGTGGCGACCTGTGTGGCCGTGGCCTGGGCCGCAGAAGTAGCGGTGGCGATGCGTTGCGTGGCGACCTGTGTGGCCGTGGCCTGGGCCGCGGAAGTAGCCGTGGCGATACGTTCCGTGGCCGCCTGGGTAGCTGTGGCCTGTGCCGCAGCTGTGGCGATGCGTTGTGTAGCAACCTGAGTAGCAGTGGCCTGCGCGGCAGCCGTGGCGATTTGTTGTGTGGCGACCTGGGTAGCTGTAGCCTGTGCCGCAGCCGTGGCAATGCGCTCGGTGGCGACTTGCGTGGCAGTGGCTCGTGCGGCCCTGGTAGCAGTTATGCGGGCGCGGTTGCGTTCAGCTGCAGCGGCCGAGCGGGCGGCGGAAGTGGCGCGCCGCTCCGCGACGACCTGGGTGTTCATAGCCTGGGCGGCCGCTGTTGCCATTTGTTGCCCGGCGACCTGCGTGCCAGTGGCGCGGGCGGCGACGGTGGCCGTGACGCGGGCGGCGACGGTTGCCGCAACTCGGACTCGGTTTAGTTCAACGGCTGTGGCCACGCGGGCAGCAGACGGGGCCTGGCGTTCCGCGGCGGCCCGGGTGGCCGTTTGCGCGGGGCCAAGACTGATGCTGAAGGGATAGTTCGCTTCGGTAATGATTCCGACATCATCCTGGGCGAGGATTTCGAGATTATGTTCGCCCGGCTGCAAGGCAAGGATGGAGATGGTGGTGCTTTCGTCCTGCAACAGAATCGCCTCGCCATCCAGCAGGGCCTGCACAGGGAAGCCGCTGCCCTGACCGGTGACGGTGACCGTCAGTTCAAGATCACTGTCGATAGTTGCGCCGGGAGACAGCCCTTCAACCTCGATCTCCAGTGGCAGTCGCGCGACTTCAAATTCGAGCGTCTCCGTTTCAACCTGACCGCCGGCGTTGCGAACGCTGACTCCGAGCGTGGCCCCGCCAGGCTCAAGTTCCGCAGCTGCCAGCGTGATCTGATCGTCCTCATCAGCCAAGGGAACATCATTGAGCGTGTAGTCGATGTCCGTCACCGGCAGCTGGCTGCTCTGCACCACGACGCGCACCTCGGCGCTCTCTTCCAGCAGTTCGCCTTTCTGCAGCCCTTCAATCTCGAACAGGATCGGCAGCGGCGGCACGGTGAAGGGGTAGTCGGGCGTCGTTGACTCGCCGCCGGTGTTGGTGACGGCGAGCTGCAGGACGTGCTCGCCAGGTGCCAGCGTGTTGGGGTCGATGGTAAAACTCAGGCGCTGATCCAGTGTGACGCTCGCTCCCTCATCCACGCGCAAGGTTGCTTCAGCCAGGGGTGTCTGCCCCCCGACCGTCACAGTGAAGGTTTGCGCCGCCTCGATCTCCCCCGTCAGCTCCGGCTCGATGCTGACTTCAGGCGGCAGGGCGCCGACCACGATGTCCACTGTGGCGCTGCTGCTGTCGCCGTCGCTGTCGGATGCGCTGAAGCTCAGGCTGTGCGGGCCCGGGCTGAGCGTGACCGGATCGATAAGGACGCTGTAGGGCGGCCCGGCGACGGGCAGTGGCGCTTCGCCGTCCAGCGCAACCATCACTTCGGCAACGTCGTCATCCGCGATCACCTCGGCCACGAGCTCGACGGGCGACAAGACGGGCACCGGGACGGGCGGGAAGCGGAAGATGGGCACCGGCACCGGCGCGCGCACGGTACCGCGGGTGCGCACCGGGCCCCAGGGCGTGTCGACTTCCAGCTCGAGTTGCCAGACCCGCCCGTCCAGCGGCACGGCGACATCCAGCGTCACGTCATACTGCGTGCGCAGCAGGTCGGCCAGGCCGGTGTAGATCTCAATCAGCTCCGCCGGCGTCGGGGATTCGCGGAAGAAGGCGTTGGTGTCTTCAGAGAGTTGGGTTAGATAGCTGCGGTCCGGGCCAAAGCCGAGACCAATGGTGTAGACGGGCACGCCATCGATCACCGCGGCCCGGTAAGCTTGCTCCCTGCTTACAGCAGATTGTTCGAGTTCGTCGAAATGGGCGCCGTCGCTGAGCAGGATCACGGCGCGGCGTGGATTGTCAATGGAGGCGGCGTGAGTGATGGCCTGCAGCGACGCATCATAGAGCAGGGTCTGGCCGCCGTAGGCCAGGCCGTCAATGATTGCCAGCAGGACGTCGCGCCTGGTGGTGAAATCCTGTATGAGGCTGCTTCTCGAAGAAAAGGTCAGGATTGCAACGGGGTCGTCATCGGCCATCGTTCTGACGAAGGCCGAGGCGGCTTCCTTCGCCTTGATGATGGGCGTGCCGGCCATGCTGGTGCTGACGTCGATGGCCAGCAAGACGGAAATGGGCACGGCTTTTTCGTCGCTGAAGCTGACGACTTCCGTGACGCTGGCGTGCTCCGCCAGCTCACCCACCACGCGGAAGTTTTCAGCGACCAGGTTGGCCAGGGGTTGGCCGAAGTCGTCGAAGGCGTTGACCATCACGCTGACGCGCGGCAAGGCGACCGGGTTGACACCCGTAATCTCGATGCGCGGCCCCAGGGTCTCCTGGGCGAACGAGGAACTGACCAGCAACATGGTCAGCAATGTTACAAGCAGGAACCTTCTCAAACGCCCCCCTGTCGCCCGATTCGCCGCACAGCAGGCCCTGCGCGCACCGACGCTGCATGGTAACCCGACCAACCCGTTCTGTAAACAGCGGATGCGCCAGCTGCTGCGTGATATACTTTGTCCAGTGTTGCCGCGTTCACTGCGGAGGGAATGTCGTGGAACTTGGCCCGGGAGCCGTGCGCGAAATCGCGGCGTTGGCGCGTCTTGACCTGGATGATGAGGAAGTCGCGCTCTTCGCGGAACAGCTCTCGGCCTGTTTGCGCCATTTTCAGAACCTGCAGCAGGTGGACAGCGCGCATGTCGAGCCGACCGCTTCCGTGCTGCCGTTGCGCAATGTCCTGCGCGATGATGTGGCCGGGACGCCCCTTACGCCCGAGGAAGTCATCGCCAACGCGCCGGATGCGGAGGGGCATCAGTTCCGCGTCAGCGCGGTGCTGGAAGACTGAGCGACCTGCTCATTTAGCCAGTCCTGCACTTGCGCAAGCATCCATGCGTCCATAGTTTGCTCTGCCTCAATCAGCTGCTCCCGTGAAATCCACGCCCATACCTCGCGCTCCAGCGCCTGCGGCTCGTCCAGCGTCGCCCGGAAATCCTGTGGCGTCAGTCCCCAGCGCTTGCTGAGAATGTCAAGTGTCTCACTGCGGCCGCGCAACTGGCGCAGAATGAGGTCGCGCATGGTTGCCAGGTCCGCATCAGTGAGGAAGGGCAGCCAGGTTGCTGGCCGGACGCGTGCCAGCGCCTTGATCAGCGCAGCGTCGATGCGGCAGTAGTCGCGCTCGTCACAACGCGTCATCAACAGGGTCATTGCCAGCGCGCGCCGGCGCCGGTCAGCCGGGTCGCTGGCAAGCTGCAGCAGCGGCCACATCACTTGCTGCGTCCAGATCTCGTCCATGGCCAGGTGCGCCACGTAACCGGCGAGGAAAATGCGTTGCGCCTCGTCCTGCGGCCGCTGCAATGCGGGATGCTGCTGCAACATCAGGCGCCAGGGATGGCCGCGCATGGGCTCGTCGTATTGATAGAAATGCGTGTCCTGGCGCGTGCCGGGCGCGTGCAGACGCGTGGCGTCCGCGGCGATGTTGCCCAGCAGGAAGGCGGGCAGTTCGGCCTGCAGGCGCTCCTTCATTCGCTGCGGCAGGGCCGGACTGGCGAGCAGGCGTTGGGCGGCGGCGAGATGCGTGAAGGGCGTGGGCACGGGAGTCCGCTCAGTGCCCCCGGCGGCCGGCGAAGGCGATGAGGGCGCCGAGCAACAGGCCGGGCGGGATGCCGAGCAGCAGGTTGCCCAGCAGCAGTCCCATGGCCACGCCGCAGACGAGCCCCGCGCCCATCGCAAAGGCGATGTGCTGGCCGTACCCGGCGCTCATGCGGGCGCGTCGGTCTCGCGGAATTGTATGTCGTGCCAGTCCTTGAACGCCGATTGCAACTTGAGGCGCTGATACTTGCCGGTCGACGTGACCGGAATGTCCTCGCCAAAGATGACGACCTTTGGGCTCTTGGCGAAAGGCAGCCGCGCGCGACAGTGGTCCAGCACGGTCTCCTCATCGAGTGTTATACCATCGTGTGGCACGACCCAGGCGCCGACTTCCTCACCGTAATAGCTGTTGAAAAAGGCGATAGCCAGGCCGTCCCGGACGCCCGGCAACTCCAGCAGGACTTCCTCGATGTCAAGCGGGCTGTACTTGACACCGCCGCGGTTGATGAGCTCCTTGATGCGCCCGGAAATGAAGAAGAAGTCGCGGCCTTCCGCGTCACGCATGAAGAAGCCTTCGTCACCGCTGCGGAACCAGCCGAAGCGAAAGGTTTCCTCGTTGGCATCGGGTCGGTGGAAATAATGCTTCATAATATTGTGACCGCGAACGCAAATCTCGCCGCGCTCGCCCGGGCCAAGCTGTTTGCCGCTGCCATCGGCGGCGAAGATGGCCATCTCGTTGGGCGCGATCGGGCAGCCGATGCTGGGATAGCCGTGCGCCAGCAGCCAATGCATATGCTCGTCACGAGCCAGGCTGACGGGCAGGAAGCAGCTGTAACAGCTGGTCTCACTGAGGCCATAGCCATGCAGCAGCGTCAGGCCAAAGCAATCCTCAAAATCGCGTGCCAGGGTGAGCGACAGGGTTCCTGCGCCGCAGATGAAGTGCCGAAAATGAATGAAATCCTCATGGGTCAAGTCATTACCGAATATACTGTGACCGGACAGGCAGTTGATATCGGCCTGTTCGAGCAGATACTTCAGCATGGTGGGCACCACGCTGACGACGTTCACCTTCTCGTCTGCAATACGTTGCCAGAAAGCATGCACTGAAAAGTGATTGTTGAGCACGATCGATGCGCCCGCCAGCAGCGGCGTGATGAGGGTTACAACGATGCCGTTGACGTGATGGACGGGCAGGACGCACATCATGCGCTGGTTTCCGGTGATACCTTGCCAGGCGCTGATGCCGGACGCATCCACCAGCAGGTTGTACTGTGTAAGGACGACGCCCTTGGGCGCGCCGGTCGTGCCACTGGTGTAAACCAGCAGAGCCTCGTCTTCCAGGCCCGGGGGTTCATCAGTCGGCCAGGCGGCCGCTTCGTCCTGCGTCTCCGTAACAGGCACGTCAGCAGTGGATAGCAGGTGCCGGATGCCGGTCACTCCGTCCCCGTTTTCAGCGCTGATGAGACGCTCTGCGCGTTGCAACTGGCCCGGTTCGGCGAAGCAGGCCACTGCCTCACTGTTGCGCAGGATGAAGCCGATGCGGCGGTCTTCCTCGACGATGTTCTGCGGCGCCACGACCGCTCCAAGTGACCAGCAGGCGAAATAAATCAGGACAGTATCACTGTGATTGCAGCAGAGCGTTGCCACCCGGTCGCCGCGGCGGATGCCGAGCACATCATGCAGGAATCGTGCAGTCGCCTGCACATGCGCCAGCAACTGTGCATAACTGAATTCGATTCGTTGTCCGTCTTCGTCGTAGTAAACGAGAAAGGTCTTGTCAGGAGAGACGCGCGACTGCAGCGTGATCAAGTGGCGAAAATTGCGCCAGGGAACCATGCGACGCTGCGGTACGACGCCGTTGACCACATGTGCCGCTGCCAAATTCTCCTTCGTTTTCTGCCCGGTGACACTGTCCTTCATGGCCCCGTCTCCACACTCTCTTCAACAGGCAATGCGCAGCGTTCCCGATCACCTGGCTGAGAGAACGCTTTTGCAAGACGTCGCAATACTGGTTGTCTGACCGCTCGCAGTTTATAACTGCTGCGGCTTTACCGCAATTTGTTGACGGATGAGGCAGCTCATGACTGCTGCGACCATCGTCATCGGCGCCGGACTGAGCGGCCTGGGAGCGGCCAGTGAGTTGCTGCGTCGCGGTCTGTCCTGCGCCCTGATTGAAGTGCGCGCCCGTCCCGGCGGCAGCATCTGCAGCGAACGGCGCGACGGTTTCGTGCTGGATGGCGGCCCCTTCGCCTTCGAGCGCGAGACGGCGTGCACGCAGCAGCCCTCGCCCTGGCCGGAAGCAGCCTTCATCGAACTGCAGCAGCAGGAAGGCGGACGTCGCCTCTTCGCCCTGCGTGACGGCAGCGAAGCGCTGGTCATGGCGCTGTCAGAGTCATTGCCCACCGGCGCGCTGCTGACGCGCATGGCCGTCAGTTCACTGGGCGAAGTTGGAACGGGCTTCGCCATCTGCCTAGAGAATGGCATGGTGTTGACGGCGCCCGCCATCATCGTGGCCGCGCCGGCGCGTCACGCCTGGCGCATGCTCTACTCGCTGCGGCCACAGGTCGGCGCTGCGCTGCGCGACTTTCGCTACGACTCAATCACACGCGTCTCGCTGGGCTACCGTCGCGCTGACATCCCGCTGCCCGTGCCGGCGCCGCCGGATACCGGCTTCGCCTTCTGCCACTGGACGGAGCATGAGTCGCGGGTACCACCTGACCACGTACTGCTGCAAATGGGCCTGCGCATGGTGCCGCCGCACGTGCCACCGCAGCAACTCATCGCCGAGCTCCAGGCCAACATGGGCTGGCCGCCCACCCATGCAGTCGCGCGCGTGGATCACTGGCCCGAATCGCACTGTCTGGAGGTGCACGCGCCGGATCATGCCGAACGGATGGCGGCCTTGCGGGCGCAATTGCCGCCAGGTCTGGCGCTCATCGGCAGCGACTATGGCGCTCCCAGGCTGGAAGATCGCTGGCGTCAGGGCCGCCGCGCCGCGCGCGACATCGCCGCCTGGCTGGCGCGTCAATCCGGCAAACGCGCCAGATAGCCTGCGCCGCTGAACACCCCTTCCGTCAGCTGCGCCTCGGCCAGCGCCTCCACATTCAGCAAGCCGAGCAGCACGCGCGCCCTGGCTGCCATGCGCAGCGAGCCGCTGACGACCACCAGTTGCGCGTCAGACTCACGGGCGGCCTGCAGCGCGCGCGCCAGGTCAGGTTCGAGCGTGAGTTGCGCCCGCTGCAGGCGGCACTGCGCCAGTACCTGCTGTGGCGCTGCCGCCCGGTGGCCTGGCGCGCGGGTGAGCGTGATCTGGTAGCGCGGGTCGTCAAAGACCTGCAGCCATGCGCAGGCGTCCTTGTCGGCCAGAAAGCCGGCGACCAATTGCACGCAGCCAGGTGCTGCGCCAGTGAGGCGTCTTTCGACAGTCGCGCGCAAGAGCCGCGCGGCCGCGGCAGTGTGGCCGCCATCGATCAGCAGGGGCGGCCCCCCGGGCATGGCCACAGCCTCCAGCCTGCCAGGCAGTGGCGCGGCCTGTGCCACAGTCGTGACCGGCGTTGCCATTGCCAGGCCGCGCTCGACCAGGCTTGCGAGGGCAGCGTCGGCCAGCGGCTCGCATGTGAAGCACAACTGTGCGCTCACCCGCGCCGCCTCGTCCTGCAGGATTTTGCGCACTGCCGGTTGCTGTATTGCGCTGATGGCCTGACCCCCGGGCTGCATAATCCCCGCCTTGTTCCATGCCACGCCCGCCAGGTCGCCGCCCAGCAGGGCCGTATGTTCGGCCTCGATGCCGGTGAACAGCGCCAGACAATTGCCAAATGCGTTGACCGCGTCGTAGCGGCCGCCGAGGCCGGTTTCGAGCACGACGACCTGCGCGCCCTGCTGACGAAACCACCATAGCGCCAGTGCGCTGGCTCGCTCGAACGTGCTGAACTGGCCGGGCAGGCTGGCCGCTGCTTCCGCAACGATGGCCGCGCCGGCGCAGAAGGCTTCCACGCCAATAATCGCGCCGTCCAGCAGGAAGCGCTCGCGGAAACTGTGCATGTGTGGACTGAGGTAACAGCCGCAGCGCAGCCCCTGCGCCTGCAACAGGGTCGCCAGCTGATAGCAGACGCTGCTTTTGCCGCTCGAGCCGGTGACGGTGATGGCCGTCAGCGAGCGCTGCGGCTCGCCCAGAGCGCGCAGCAGGGCCTGCATCGTCGCCAGCGAGCGCGGATAGTCGCGCCGCCGTACCGGCTGGCAGAGCTGCTCAAGGGCCTGCTGCAGGGACATGGGCGTCTCGGTCTCCGGGCGTTCGCGCCACTTGCAGCCGCATCGCTGTCCAGGTTGCGGGCACGGCGCAGTCGTGCTAGAGTGTAGCAAGCAAGTTGAGATGCTGGTTGCCATTGACCGTGTCCGAAGACACCGACCCACCTGATTCGTATAACTTGAGTAGCAGCAGCGAAGGTCAGCGCCGACCCGCCCTGGCGGGGCCGGGCGCGTCTGCTTGCCGGAAAGCGACCGGTCATGTTCGCGCCTGATGCCCTGCAGGCCGGCCTGCTGCTCTTGCTGCTGTTGCTCTACGCCACCCTTAACATGCTGTTCGCCGTGCTGGCCAACATGAGCAAGGCGCCCCTGCGCGACCTGGCTGCTGCGGGCCACGTCGGCGCCCGGCGCGCGCTGGCGCTGAATGCCGCGCCACAGCGGCTCAAGCTGACCCGGCAGGCGGTTTCGTTGCTGCTGCTGCTGGCCATCGCCTGGCTGCTACGCAGCGCGCTGCTGCCGGAGGCGGACGCGTTGCGGCAGATCGTCCTGCTGCTCGCGGCGGGTCTGCTGCTGCTCACCCTTGGCAACCTGTTGCCCGCCGCGCTGGGCGTGGCCTGGGCGGACCGCCTGGCGCCGTTGCTCTCCGGCGCCGCGACCCTGTTGCTGTGGCTGGCCTGGCCCATGCTGGCGCTGCTCTTGCCGGCCAGCCGCTTGCTGGCGCGCATCACAGGCAAGTCGGAGCAGAGGGTCGGCGTCACCGAAGAGGAGATCCTGACCCTGGTGGACGCCGGCCAGAAGGATGGCACCATCGAGGACGAGGAGAAGGCCATGATCTTCTCCGTGCTGCAGTTCACCGACACCCTGGTGCGCGAGGTGATGGTGCCGCGCATCGACATCGTCAGCGTTTCACTGGATACCCCGCTGCGCGAGGCGCTGGGACTCTTCGTCAACAGCGGCCACTCGCGCCTGCCGGTGCACGGCGGCAATCTCGACCAGATCGAGGGGCTGCTCTACGCCAAGGACCTGCTGGCCGCCTGGCACAGCGACGCCGCCCATGAGCCAGCCATCCGCGAGCTGATGCGGCCGGCGCACTTTGCGTCCGAAGACCGGCGCGCAGATCTCGTGTTGAATGAGTTGCAAACCAGCAAGATTCATCTGGCCATCGTGATCGACGAATACGGCGGCACGGCCGGCGTTGTAACCATCGAGAATCTCGTCGAGGAGATCGTCGGCGACATCCAGGATGAATACGACACCGGCGAGGAAGCCGACTATGTGCAGCAGGCAGAGGATGAATACAGCATTGATGCCAGCATGGACCTGCACGACGTCAACGAGCTGCTGCAGGTCGATCTGCCCACCGCAGGCAGCGACACGCTCGGCGGCTACATCTACGATCGCCTGGGGCGCGTGCCGCGCCTGGGCGAGGTGTTGCCGGTGACCAGCCACGGCCTCAGCCTGCGCATCGATTCGCTGGATGGACGCCGTATCCGCAAGGTGCGGGTCACCCGCGCCGGGCAGTCGCTGGCGTCTGCCGCAACGAGGGAGAACGAGACATGAGCGCAGACTGGAACCGGCAGCAGCTGGTACAGGCGGCCATCGCCGGAGCGGAGCACGCCTGGGTGCCCTACTCACAGTTCCCGGTGGGCGCGGCGCTGCTCACGACCGATGGCAGGGTCTACCGCGGCTGCAACGTCGAAAACGCGGCCTACCCGGCCACCATCTGCGCCGAACGTACCGCGCTGGTCAAGGCCGTCAGCGAGGGCGCGCGCAGCTTCCGCGCCATCGCCGTGGTCACGCGTAGCGGCGGCTCGCCCTGCGGCGTTTGCCGCCAGATGCTCTACGAATTCGGGCCTGACATGCGCGTGCTGGTGGCGATGCTGGATGGCGAGATTTGTTACGAGGTCGCCTTGCATGAGCTGCTGCTGCATGGCTTCGGGCCGGACAAGCTGGACGAGTGAACGACGCGCCGGCCACACGTCGTCAACGGGCCTTTCGCACGGACGCCATCATCCTGCGCCGCCGCAACTTCGGCGAGGCGGATCGTTTGCTGACCGTGCTGACGCCGCGCTACGGCCGGCTCGACCTCATCGCAAAGGGCGCGCGCAAGCCCGCCAGCGCCAAAACCGGCCACGTTGAACTCTTCACGCGCAGCGAACTGCTGGTGCACCGGGGCCGCGAGCTGGGTCTGGCGCTGCAGGCGGAGCTGCGCAAGGCGTGGGAGCCGCTGCACGAAGACCTGCAACGCGGCGCCTGGGCCAGCCATGTCGCCGAGCTGCTGGAACGCTTCACCAACCCCGGCGACGACGAACTGCAGTCGCTCTTCGAGCTGCTGGACACGACCTTCACGCGACTCTGCGAGGAACGCGACGCGCGCCTGGTAGTGCGCCACTTTGAGTTACACTTGCTGGACGAGGCGGGTTTCCGGCCAGAGTTGCAGCGCTGTGTGCTCGGCGACGAAGCAATCATCGCGCAGGATCAGTACTTCAGTCATGAGTCTGGCGGCGTGGTATGCGCGGACTGTGCTGCGCGCGGCGTTGGCCAGCTACCGCTACCGCTGTCCACGCTCAAGCTGCTGCGGCATTTGCAGCGCAGCCCCTGGGCGCAGGTGCGCTCTCTCGAAATCCCGGAGGCCCTGCACAACGATGTGGAGCGTATCCTGACCGGTTACATGACCTGGGTGCTGGAGCGCCGGCTGCAGGGCGTGGAGTTCGCGCGCCGCGTGCGACAAATGCGGCCGGCGGCCGCGCCCAGGGCACAGGAGAGCGAGTAAATGAACCACGCAACGCCGGCCCGCGAGTCCGACCACATCGCGGGCGTTTACACGCTGCCGCTGCGCGCCTTTGCGGATGAACGCGGGCGCTTTACGGAGACCTTCCGCCGCGAATGGTTTCCCTGGGTGAACTGGGATCGGCTGCAGCTCAACCGCTCCGACAGCCGCCGCCATGTCCTGCGCGGCCTGCACTGGCACAAACATCAGGTCGACTACTGGGTCGTCACGCGTGGCCACATTCGCGCGGTGCTGGTCGATCTGCGGCCCTCTTCAGCAAGCTGGCGCGCGGTGGAGCTGGTCGAGCTGGAAGAGGGCGCAGGTCCGGGACTATTCATCCCGGTCGGCGTGGCGCATGGTTTCGTCGCGCTCGGCGATGCGACGTTGACCTACGTCGTCAACAACTATTACGACAGCACAGACGAGCACGGCCTCGCCTGGGACGACCCGCAACTGAAGATTCCCTGGCGTGTGGCGCAGCCACTGCTCTCGGAACGCGACCGCAATAACCCGACCCTGGCCGAACTGGAGGCGACGGGGCCGCCCCGCTGATCAGCGCTGGCTGTCCGGCCTGTCCTGTCCGTTTTCCTCCGGCTCGTTGGCCGACGTATGTTCCAGCCAGGCGGCCACCCACTTCAGGGCGTCGACCGCGCTCTCCGGCGCGTGCTCGCCCGTGAGGATCTGACGCTCGATGTTCTGCCGCACCAGCGTATTGCGGCTGCGCAGATCGCCCATGTTGCCAATCAGCAGCGCCAGCTCGCGTAGGTTGTGCGCCAGCACGACCCGCGCATTCTGCGACAGTTCGCTGCTATGGGCGTCCAGCTCGGCGCGAATCGTCGCGTCGTCAAAGCCGATGGGCTGGTGATTCCGCGGGTCAAAGGCGGCTGACAGGTGTTGCAGCAAATCGAAGACATCGTCGATTGCGCTGGCAAAGTCGCTCATGCTGCGCGTGCCCAGCATCCGCCGGAAGGCGAGGATGGTCTGCACGACCTCGCGCTTGTGGGCGAGCGGCCTGCTGGTGGCCAGGCTGTCATCCACGCGTGACAGCGCGGCCGTGCCCTGCGTGCGGGCCCAGGCGCGCCACCAGGCGCTCAGCCGCAGTTGCAGGGTCGAACTCCAGGCAAGGGCCTCCTGCAGCCGCAGCAAATCCACAGCCAGCTGCGCGTTCTCTGCCGCCGTGCAGCGCATGTGGAACAGGCGACGGGCGGCCTCACGTGCAACAACTTCCGAACGGCTTTCGCTGGCGAATTCCAGCAAATGCCAGAGCGCCTCATCACCGATGCGCAACGCCTCGTGCTGCTGCAACAGTCGTGCGAGCAGCTCGGCGGCCGGCAAGGCCTCTCTGCGCCAGGCGCGCATCCGCAGCAGCGCGAGGCAGCTGTCAGCGATGGTCTCGCGCGACAAATCAGCGGGCAACTGCCCGAATACTTGCACGAGCTCAGCGCTGCTGCGCTGGCTGCGATGCGCGGCGTCCGGCAGCGCGCCGGCCAGCAGGTCCTGTGCAGCCAGTCTGACGGAGAAGTCGATGAAGAGCGCGTCGCGCCGGTCAGTTAACAGCAGGGTAGCGATATTGCCGAGTGCCGAGGGCGGCAGCCATTGCGCGCCCTCATGTAGCCAGGCGTTGACGATGGCCTGTGGCTGAAAGTGGGCGGGCAGGGCGCTGCTGTTTTCGCCGCGATACAGCAGCCAAGTCTGCTCCAGCACGGCGCTGCTGATCGCTCCCGCCACGCGGGCCTGGGTGGCGCGCGCGATTGCGACCAGGAAGAATTCCGGCCCGCGGCGTTGCAGGGTCAACAGGGGATCGCCGGTGTAGTCGCGTAGCACGAGACCAACGTTGTCCGGCAGCGCGGCCAGCAGATCGGCGTCTGCCAACAGGTCGTCCAGCGCGTCGGGGGCGTGGCGCACAGCCAGCTCCAGCAGCTGCAAGCCAAGCTCGCCGTCGCTGTGAGCCCGTTCGCGCACGGCCAGCAGGCCTTCCTGCAGAATCTCTGCCAGGCAATAGTGATCTGGCTCGAGGGCGATGAGGCGCAACCAGTTGACGACGGTGGCAGCGTCTGCCTCGCAGATGGCGATTTGCAATGAACAGAGCGCCGCCGCCTGCAAGCGCAATCGCCAGGAGTCCTGTATGTCGCCGGAGGCGGCCAGGCGCGCGCGCGCGAAAACGTAGACCGCATCGGGGCGATTCTGCAGGCTCGCGGCCAGGTCTGCGCCCAGTTGGCTGGCGAGCGCAGGGTCGGCGTCCATCTGCTGCGCCACCAGCAGGGCGGCTTCGCTGTCGCGTTTGTCCAGCGCATCCCGCAGCAAGCGTTGCAGCACCACCGGCAACAGGGCCGGGGCGACGGGCTGGCCGGTGCCCAGAAAGGCCTTGAGTTCTGCGGAGGGGATCGCCTGGCCGCTCTCAATGCGCTGGCCGAGGAGGTGCTGCTGCGCCAGCTGGTCGAGTCCCGCGGCCAGCTCGTTGCCCGCTGGCAGCGGGCCCAGGGCATCGATGGCCTCCAGTAGCTTTGGTGCGTCGCCAACCCACCACTGGGCCAGCAAGGCGACGTAGTGGCCGCCCGGCAGGGAGGGCAGGGCCATCTCGTCGCCGGCGCGCCAGCGGCTGCTGTCCAGGTCCGCATCGCTGAACAGGATGGCGGGTGCGTTTTCGCTGACTTCATTGACGTTGCTGGCGAAGCCCAGCAGCGGACGTGCACTGGCCGGCAGCAGGGCCATCAACCCCTGTACCAGCGCGATTCGGCTGCGCGTGCTGCGCGCCCGACCCTCCAGCAGCAGCCCGCGCTCATCCAGCGCGGCCGCCAACAATTGCAGCAGCGGCGCCAGTTCGCCATCCTGCTTCTGCAACAGGGCCTGCAGGCTGGCCCGGCGCGCTTCCTGCGTCCAGGGAGGCGCAGCAGGCAGGGCATCCGCCTGATTCGCCTGGACGAAGAAGGGCAACAGGTTGCCGGCGGCATACTGCAACTGGCTGCGCGGCAGCCGCTTGAACTCGAGACGGGGCGCGTCCGCCGCCTCCTGCCAGGCGCTGGCAAGCAGGAACTGATCATTCGGCTCTGGAAAGATGCCGACGGAGAGCGTCTGCTGGCGCGAGACGCCGGGCAGCGGCGCCAGCGACCTCGGCGCGGGCCCGACCTGGGCTGCTGCGGCGCCCTCGTCCTCAGCTACGGAGAAGGTCTGCTGTTGAGGTGACTCGGATTGTGGCGGGGCCGCACCAACGCTGCGTTGCGCGATCTTCTCGCTCAAAGGCTCCCCCGGAGCCAGGTTCCGCAAACACTGTAGCGGGGTCGGCTGCGCCCGGCAAGAGCCAGCGCGCTCAGCACAGGGCCTGCACGGCCTGCACCAGCCCCTTCAGATAGCCCGTGCACCAGGCGCGACCGCGATGATGCCAGTCGCTGTCGTCCAGCATGGCCGGCACGTGGTCGTCGATGAGGAAGCCGTCGAAGCCGACTTCGTGCAACAAGCGCAGGACCGCGACCGGGTCGACGTTGCCCTCGTTCGGGAAGCACTCCTGGAAGCGCGGCACACTGCCCTGCACGTCGCGGAAGTGTACGTAGAAGATGCGGCCCTGTGCGCCAAAGTGCCGGATGGCGTCCAGCACGCCCTCGCCGGCGGAACGGTCGGCATAAAGCATTTCCGAGAAGCAGCCCATGCAGAAGTCCAGGCCGTGGGCCGGGCTCGGCAACGCCGCCAGCACCTTGCGGAAGTTCTCCACCTTGTAGAACAGTCGCTCCTGCCTGCCCAGCGCCGGGACAGGCGGGTCATCCGGATGCAACGCGATCCTGACGCCGCTCGCTTCCGCTACCGGCAGCACCTGCTCCATGAAGCGCAGGTAGTTCTCCAGCAACTGGCTCTCGCTGTATTCCTGCTGCGTATCACCGCTGCTGATCTGGCCCGACAGGGCGGCCTCCAGATCGAAGGCCGTCACCGTCACGCCGCCGCGACCCCGCTTCGTGGGCGTGCGCCAGACTCCGCCAGGCATCCAGTTGAGTCCCAGCAGCGGGATACCTGCCTCGCCCATGTTCTGTACAGTGCGCTGGTAGTTGCTGACCTGCGCCTCCTGGCCCGGCAGGCCCAGCATGGCCTTCAGGTAGAAGTTGCGCGGGACGTTCTCGATGGCCTCCAGCTGCAGGCCGAAGTCGTTGACGCGCTGCTTCAGGCGCCGTAAGTTGGCCAGCGTCCAGTAGCCATCGCTGCCAGGCAGGTCCTGCGTGGGGCCCTGAATGTTGAACTGCACGCCGCTGACGCCCAGCTGCTGCGCGTAGGTCAGGTATTCGTCCGTGGCCGTGTGATACTGCCCGATGGCGACGCGCATTTGCTGGCTCATTACCTCTTTCCCCACTGAACTGGTCTCTGTTCCCTGACGGGCCTCTCTACTATACTCGCTTGCCCGGTGAACAGGCAGGAGCTGACATGAACGCTGGCAAGGTACTGGTTACCGGCAGCGCGGGACGCATCGGGCGCGCGGTGGTGAGCGAGCTGCGCGCGCATGGCTACCAGGTCACCCCGGCCGACCGCAGCCAGCAGCATCAGGGCGATACCCGCTTGGTCGACATGCAGGACCTGGGTCAGGTGCTGGGTATCATGCACGGCTAGGACGCCGTCGTCCACCTGGCCGCCATCCCTGCCCCAGGCCATCATCCCCCCGAAGTCGTCTTCCGCAACAACGTCATGTCCACCTTCAATGTGCTGGAGGCCGCGACCCTGCTTGGCGTCCACAACCTGGTGCTGGCCAGCAGCATCTCGGCCCTGGGACTGGCATATCGCCACCGCGATTTCAACCCCCTGCGCATCCCCGTTGACGAAACGCATCCGCTGCTCTCCCAGGACTGCTACGGCCTCTCCAAGACGGTCGGCGAGGAACTGGCGGAAAGTTACGTGCGGCGCACGCCGGAGCTGGCCGTGACCAGTCTGCGTTTCACCTGGGTGCTGGATGAGGAGAACGCGCAGGTCGCCAGAAACGCCCGCAAGCAGGGCGAGGAGTCCAACAGCGGCGCCTTGTGGACCTGGGTGGACGTGCGTGACGCCGCCAGCGCCTGTCGCCTGTCGCTGGAGCGCAGTCAGCCAAGCCACGAGGCTATCTATATTGCCGCGCCCGAGATTTTCCCCGACAAACCGGTGGAGACGCTGCTGGCCCGTCATTTTCCCGGCGACTATCCCGTTGTGACGCACATTCGCGGCTCTGTCAGCCCGGTCGATTGCAGCAAGGTGCAGCGCCTGCTGGGCTGGCAGGCGCGCTGGAACCTTGACGGCAGCGAGCGTCCGTAGACCCCGACCCTGGGCAACGCTATACTGCCCTTGTCGCGATTCTGCCCGCGGGGACGCAAATGCCGGAAATCATGCAGGTCGTCCCCATCCTCATCGTGGGCTTCGCCGCCTCGCTGGCCCTGACGCCGCTGACGCGCCAGCTGGCCCTGCGCCTGGGCGTGATCGACAAACCCTCGGAGCGCAAACTCCATCTCGACAGCAAACCGATGATGGGCGGCCTGGCGATCTACCTCGCGCTGGCGCTGGCGCTGCTGCTCTTCAGTCCGGCGCGCCACATCGCGGCGCTGGCGGCGGTGCTGGCCGGCGCGGCCCTGCTGGCGTTGCTGGGCCTGCTCGACGACCGCTACGATCTATCCTGGAGCAGGAAGGCGCCGGTGATGATCCTGGCGGCGGCGGGCATCGTGGCCAGCGGCGTGAAGGTGTCGCTGGTCGGCAACGACTGGATCGACGTGCCGTTGACTGTGATCTGGATTTTCGTCATCACCAACGCGGTCAACTACCTCGATAACATGGACGGCCAGTCCGCCGGCACGACGGCCATCGCCGCCTTCTTCTTCCTCCTCATTGCCTGGACGCAGGACCTCAGTCTCGTGAGCCTGCTGGCAGCGGCCGTGCTGGGCAGCGCGCTGGGCTTCCTCGTCTACAATTTCAATCCCTCCAGCACTTTCATGGGCGACATGGGCACCTTGCCGCTGGGCTTCATCCTGGCGGTGCTGGCCATCAAGCTGCAGTTTGACCAGGCATTTTCGCTGCGCTGGTTCATCCCGGTCTTCGTGCTGGCGCTACCAGTCTTCGATGTCAACCTGGTGACCTGGACGCGCATCTTCGAGGGGCGCTCGCCGACCGAAGCCGGCAAGGACCACAGCTCGCACCGACTCATGGGTCTGGGTCTGGGCCAACGTCAGGTGCTGGCCCTGATCTTCGGCTACTGCGCCCTCTTCGGCCTGCTCGCCACGCTGATCAGCGAAGCGCCGGAGGCGCAACAGCCGCAACTGGTGGCCGCCGGCCTGCTGGCGCTGCTGCTGCTCGCCGCGCTGATGGCCCGGCTGCGTCGACGTCAGCGCCTGGGCGCCGTCGCACAGGGTGAGCGGCTGCAGCCGGGCGGCACCTGATGCGCGCCCTGCACGTTATCCGGGCGACCGGCATGGCCGGCGCCGAGACGCATTTGCTGGCTCTGCTTGCAGGCCTGCGCGCTCGCGGCCTGGACGCGCAACTGGCCTTGCTCATCCGGCGTGATCTGCCGCTGCACGACTACCGCGCAGCGCTACAGGAGCGCGGCATCCCGCTGCACACGTTCGCCATGCGCGGCCACCTCGAGCCACAGTTGCTACTGCGCTTGCGCGCGCTCATGCAGAAGTTGCGCCCGTCGCTCGTGCACACGCATCTCTTCCACGCAGACCTCTACGGCGCGTTGGCAGCCAGCTGGGCACAAGTGCCAGCCCTGGTGAGCAGCCGCCACAATGACAACGCCTTCCGGCGCCGTCAGCCATGGCGCAGTCTGAACCGTCGGCTGTGGCGCATGGCCGACGCCGGCATCGCCATCTCGCAGGCCGTGGCGGACTTCGTCGTCGAGGTCGAGAATGCGCCCCGCGACAAGCTGCGCGTGATTCACTACGGCCTGCACTGGCAGCCGCCAACGAACGCCGAACGCCAGGCCTTGCGCAGCAGCATGCGGACGCAACTGGGCATCGCTCAAATGCAGCCGCTGCTCGGCATGGCCTGCCGTCTGGTGGAGCAGAAGGGCGTCAGCGACGCGCTGCAGGCCTTCGCCGGCACGCGCAGCGAATTCCCCGAGGCGCGCCTGCTGATAGCCGGCGACGGCCCCCTGCGCGCGCAGCTGGAAAGCGAAGCGACGCAGGCTGGCCTCACGGGGAGTGTGCGCTTCCTCGGCTGGCGCGACGATGTGCCGCAGTTGCTGGCAGCCTGCGATCTGTTCCTCATGCCCAGCCTGTGGGAAGGCTTCGGTCTGGTGCTGCTGGAGGCCATGGCGCAGGGGCTGCCGGTGGTCGCCTCGCGCGTCAGCGCCATCCCCGAGGTCGTGATCGCCGGGGAGACCGGGCTGCTGGCGCCGCCGCGGGACGTGCCGGCCTTGCGCGAAGCGCTGCTGACCCTGCTGCGGGATCCGCCGCTGGCGCGTCACATGGGGCTGATGGGCGTGGAACGACTGGAAACGCACTTCAGCGAGCAGCGCATGCTGGACGAGACCCTCGCGCTCTATCATGAGTTGCTGCCCGGGTCATGACAGCGCGCCTGCTTTACCTGGTCAACATCCCGCGCTTCTTCCTCACGCACCGTCTGCCGCTGGCGCTGGCGGCGCGCGATGCGGGCTACGACGTGCACGTCGCCACCTCACAATACGATCGTGAAAACGTCGCCAGCATCCGCGCGACCGGCCTGACGTATCACGCGCTGCCGCTGCAGCAACACGGCACCGCGCCGCACAATGAGCTGCGCGCCCTGCGCAGCATCCTCGCGCTTTACCGCGAGCTGCGCCCCGATCTGGCGCATCACATCACCGTCAAGGCGCTGCTCTACGGCGGCCTGGCCGTGCGCCTGAGCGATGTGCCGGCCCTAGTCAACACGGTCAGCGGCCTGGGCTACCTGTTTTCGACGGACGACCTGCGCGCGCGTTCACTGCGCGGCGCAGTAAGTCTCGGCTACCGGCTGCTGCTGCGCCACCCCAACACCTGCACCATCTTTCAGAATCCCGACGACCGCGATCTCTTCGTCCAACGCGCTCTGGTTGCCGCCGGCCAGACCTGCGTCATTCGCGGCTCGGGCGTGGACGTGACGCGCTTTCGACCGCAGCCGGAGCCGACGGGTACCCCCCGGGTGCTCTTCGTCGGACGGCTGCTGTGGCAAAAAGGCCTGGCCGAATTCGTGGCTGCGGCGCGTCTGCTACAGGCGGAGGAGCTGGATGTGCGCTTCACCATCGCCGGTTATGGCGAGGCCGGCAACCCGGACAGCGTGCCGCCGGAGGCCCTGGCCGCCTGGCAGCGCGAAGGCATCATCGACTTCCTCGGTCAGCGCGACGACATGCCGCAGGTCTATGCCGACGCCCAAATCGTCTGCCTGCCCTCCTGGCGTGAAGGCGTGCCGCGCGCGTTGATCGAGGCGGCCGCCTGTGGCCGCGCGCTGGTGGCCAGCGACGTGCCCGGCTGCCGCGAAATCGTGCAGCATGATCTGAACGGCCTGCTGGTGCCGGCGCGCGCGCCGGAAGCGCTGGCCGCGGCCCTGCGCCGTCTACTGCAAGATGCGGCGCTGCGACAGCGCATGGGCGTGGCGGGACGTGAACTGGTGCTGCGTGAGTTTTCGCTGGAGTGCGTGAACGCGGCGACCCTGGCGCTCTACGCGCAACTGCTGGCTGCCCGCGAAAGTCGGCTCAGGAACTGACCAGATTGTCCCGGATGTAGTCGAAGTTGATGTCCAGCCCGAGTCCCGGCCCCTGCGGCACGTGCACGTAGCCCTCGTCATCCATGGGGTCGGCCAGCGCGTTCAGCCATGGCGGCGGCGTCTCGTAATCGATGAGGGGATGCAACAGCCCGCGCTCGTGATACTGGCCGGCGACGCTCATGGCGCAGAGCGCATGCAAGTTACCGACGCCGCTGCCATGTGACTCGCACTGCATGCCAAAGGCCTCCGCCAGATGCACGATCTTCATCATCGGCGTGATGCCGCCGACGTCGCCGGTGCCCACGCGCGAGATGTCCGCGGCGCCGCGCAGCATCCACTCGCCGCGCGTTTTCAGGCCGCCACGGGCCGTCTCCGGGCCGCATAGTTGCAGATCAAGCTGCTCAGTAAGCCAGACGTAGGACGACACGCTGGCCTCGTCCATCGGCTCTTCCATCCAGTAGTAATCCAGCTTCTCAAGCTCGCGCCCGAGATAGAGTGCCTGCTGGCGCGTGTAGAAATGGTAGGGATCCAGCATGAGCACGATGTCCGGGCCGACGGCCTCGCGCACGACGGCACAGGCAGCGACGTCGCGCTTTGGGTCCGGCGCGCCTAGCATGGGCGGCTGCCAGGTGTGCAGCTTGATGGCCTTGTAGCCGCGAGCGACCAGCTGCAATGCGAAGTCCGCGTAGGCCTGCGGCGTATCGAGGCCGCCCGCCAGGTCGTCGCCGCACATGGTGCTGCCATAGGCCGGCACCTTGTCGCGGAAGGCGCCCAGCAACTTGTACACCGGCTGGCCTACGGCGCGCCCGGCCAGGTCCCAGAGCGCCAGGTCCACCGCCTCCAGCGCCCGGTCCGTCAAGGCAGCTGTGAGGCGCTGGCGTTCGTAAAGCGCCTGCCAGATGCGCTCGCGGTAGAAGGGGTCCTGGCCCGCTAACAGCGGCCGTACCAGAGCGTCCACGACGCTGGCGTCGATGCCGAAGCTGTAGCCGCTGACGCCCGCGTCGGTGGTGATGGTGAGCAGGGTCTGCCGCGCTTCATGCATGGCGGCCGGATGGCCGTGGCCATCGCTGTCGCTGCTCTTGTTGCTGCTGTATCGAAAGGTCTCACACAGAACGTCAGAGATAATCATGGTCTCATCACACAATATGCGTTGGCCGGGGCGCCGTGGTAAGATGGCCGCTGCGGAGAACAGGCGAAACAACCATGCCGGTAATTGAGCAGCGTGTCAATATTAACCGGTCGGTGACGGATATTTTCCGTTTCATGACCGACTTTGGCAACAATCCCCGCTGGCAGCCCTCGGGCATGAAGCTGGAGCGCGTGGGCAAGGTGCGCATGGGCGACATGATCGTCGGCCACCAGCGCATGATGGGCCGCATGCAGTTCGTGAACGCGGACGTGGTGGACTACCTGCCCAACCAGCGCCTCGCCTACACCGGCGTGATGGGCGGCTACAATTTCCGCACGACCTACGATTTCAGCCTGGCCCAGGGCGGTACCGATGTCATCATCCGCACGGACATCCGCATCCCCTGGTACCTTTTCATGTTCAGGCCCTTCGTCCTGGGTGGTGTGCGCGGCCAGATCTCGGCCTCGCTGGAGCGCCTGAAGCAGGTAATGGAAGACCGCCTTGACCTGGGCAGCCCCCGCGCATGACGGCGGGCAGCGACCCCGAAAACACACAGATGCCAATTCAGCCGCAGCCGCAGCCGCAATTCGGCGGCTCAGGCTGCCAGAAGGTCATGGGCGCCCTGGTGATTATTTCGTTGGTTGCATTTCTGGCACTGGGCTACTGGGGTGTGACAACCGTTGGCGGCTTCCTGGAAAGTATAGGCGAGGGACTTTCAAACGTTGGGGACACCATTACAGCACTGCCACAAAAAGTCACCGACTCTGTATCGGCGGCATTGAAAAACGAAGTTCGTGCCAATTTTGAGTTGAGAGACCGGTTCGCGCAATCGGTCAAATTCATGGGGAATCTGGAAACGGCCAGCAATCCAGTGGATGCGAAAGTCAAGGTCGGAATCGAGGCAGGCCTGTTTAACCTTTGTGGTGCTTCCGTCGATCACGCCGTCGAAGGGACAATTGAGGCAGGCGTAGACCTGTCCCAGGTGCAAGGCAGTGATTTCAGCCATGATTTGGTTACGAACAGCTGGACCTTGCAGTTAGGGCCTGCGCAGGTAACCAGCTGTCGCATTGATTACATCCGCCAGACAGGGCATTCACTTACGATTTGCCGGCAAGACTGGGATGAATATCGGCTTCTGGCAGAGACCGTCGTGTTGCCGGAGTTCCGCAACCTGGCGCTGGCAGAAGGACTGTTGGCACAGGCGGAACAAGAGGCTCAACTCGTGTTGGGCAACTTCCTGCGTGCCGTCACCGGCAGTGAAAACATCACCATCGTGTTCCAGAGTGACCCGGTGACTGAATTCCCGGAATCCTGCCTGCGCGAACCGCCGCAGGGTTGGGCCTTCGACGAGGAAAGTGATTCCTGGCTGCGCGAGTAGCGACGCCCCAACTCACCAGGCGCCGCGGCGCAGCAACAAATGCGGCAGCGTCATGGTGATGATCTGCAGGTCGAGCCGCACCGACCAGTTCTCAATGTAATAAATATCCAGCAGGCACATCTCGTCGAAAGGCACGTTGCTGCGGCCGCTGATCTGCCACAGCCCGGTGCAGCCAGGAATGGTCTGCAGGCGCTGCAAATGCCAGGGCTCGTAGAGCGCCACCTCGTCCGGCGTGGGCGGGCGCGGCCCCACCAGGCTCATCTCGCCGCGCAACACGTTGATGAACTGCGGCAGCTCGTCGATGCTGACGGCGCGGATGAAGGCGCCCACCCGAGTGATGCGCGGATCGTTGCGAATCTTGGGGTGGCGCGGGTCCTCACCCGAGGCCTGCACCAGCTGATCGCGCATACTGTCCGCATCCGGCACCATGCTGCGAAACTTGTACATGCTGAATTCGCGGCCGCCCTCACCGATGCGGCGCTGCGGGTAAATCACTGGCCCGCGACTCCCGATGCGAATGGCGAGCGCCGCCAGCGAGACCAGCGGCAGCCACAGCGGCGCGCTGACCACCACCAGGCCAACATCAATGGCGCGCTTGATAACCCGGTCCGTGCCCTGGAAGCGCTGCTCCCGGCTGCCAAACCCCAGCAGGGGGATGCCGTCCAGATTTTCGACCTGCATCTGGCGCGTCTTCAGCTGGAATACATCTGGCACGGCCATAACGTCGGCGCCGGCGTGGCGCGCCGCGTAGGTGATGGACTGGATCCGGTTGTGGCGCGACCAGGGCAGGGTGATGATGACCAGATCAATCTTGTGCTGCTGGATGGTCTCGTCCAGCTCGTCAAGCGTCCCGAGGCTCTTGATGCGGCCAAGATTGAACTGCACCAGATCGGGATTGTCGTCCACAAAACCGATCGGCTCGTAGCCGAAATCCTTGCGCGCCAGCATCACGCGCAACACGGCGCCGCCGCTCTCGCCCGCGCCGACGATGAGCACGCGCTGTACGCCGATGCCGCGTGCGCGCAGGGCGGCCAGCAGAAGGCGATGCACCATGCGGCTGAGCGCCATCAGCAACAGTGTCAGCGCCGCAATGTAAAGCAGCATCAGACGGCTGCTGGCGTAGGACTGCGTCACGTAGAACAGCGCCAGTTCGGCCACGGTCGCAGTGGCGATGCCGTTGATGCTGATGCTGAGCTCCTCCACGAGGGAGCGGCCCCGCACCTGCTGATAAAGGCCGTTGCTGTTATGCGCGAAGTAGAGAATGACGGCGTAGACCAGGGCGAAGGGGATGTAGGGCTCGAAGGGCACCTGGTTGATTTCCAGCACCGGCCGGAAAGTCGTGAGTTGGTAGCGGGCGATGTAGCCCAGCGCGAAGGCCAGCAGCGCCAGCAGGAAGTCGGCGGCGGGCAGTGACCAGGCGGGCAGGGGCATCTTGCGCGGAGGGGGCGGCGGCAGCCTGTCTGCGATGGAGGCTGCCGCGCCTGCCGCTCTGCGCCGGGAGGGGGTTTTCAGGGCTCCGCCTGATTCAGGGCGCATGCATAGCTCCCGATAGTCCGCTCCGCGGTGGCTCGCCAGCTGAAGCGCCGGGCCTGTTGCAGGCCACGTATGCGCTCCTGTGCTCGCCATGCATCGCTGCGCAGACTGTGCTGCAGGGCAGCGGCCCAGGCGTCGACGTCTGTGGGCGGCAGGCTGGTGCCGTCCGCTCCGGCGACTTCTGGCAGCGACGAGGCGTTGGCGACGATGACCGCTGTGCCGCAGGCCATCGCCTCAAGCACGGGCATGCCGAAGCCCTCATAGAGCGAGGGGTAGACGAACACATCCGCAGAATTATACCAGAGCGCGAGTTCTTCTGCCGCGAGGTAGCCGGGGAAGTGTACGCTGTCGCCCAGTCCGAGTCGCTCCACAGTCGCGAAGATCTGCTCGTAATCCCAGCCCATGCCACCGGCCAGCAGCAGCGGCAGACGTTCTGGCAATTGCGCATAGGCCTGCAACAGCGTCACCAGGTTCTTGCGCGGCTCCAGCGTGCCGACGAAGAGCCAGAAGCGCTCCGTCAGGCCCTTGCGCTGCCGAAAGGCCGCGACCTCTTCCGGCGGCAGCGGGCGAAAGCGCGCCGCGTCGTATCCCGGCGGCGCGATGTCGATGCGTTCGGGCGCGATTTCCAGCAGGTCGGTGACGTCCGCCGCCGTGCTCTGTGAAATGGCGATGACGCGCCGCGCCCGTTGGCAGCTGATGCGCGTCAAAAGTTGCAAATAGCGCCTCCGCGCCGGCGCCAGCACTTGTGGATAGCGCAGGAAGCTGAGGTCGTAGACCGTCACGACCATCGGCCATCTGGGCAGCAGCGGCCCCACGAAGGCCGTGGCGTGCAGCAGGTCAAATGCGCCGGGCTGTGTTGGCAGGGCCAGCTGCTCCCACAGGATGCGTCGCAGCGGCGCCTGCGTATCGAATCTGGACCGGCGCAACTGCAGGCCCGGGAAGTCGGCCTGGCTGTCGCGGCCGCACATGACCGTGAAGCGCCAGTCCTGCGGCGCGGCCGCGGCCAGCTGCGCCAGCGTGTGATAGATGTAGCCGTGGATGCCGGCGCTGCGATAGCCGCTCTGGCCGGAAAGCAAATGGGCGTTGATGCCGATGTGAGGCATGTCTGCGGCCGCCTCTGTGTACAGGGCTCCAAACAGCCATTATAGTCCTGCCGGGAGCAGGAGGCAGGCTTGTCGTGACCATGGCACAGGAGTCGCTGGCGAACTGGACGTTGCAGGCGGAGGCCCGGCGCGGCTGGATCAGCGAGCTCGCCTGGGCGCCAGGCGGCCAGGCGCTGGCGCTGGCTTCCGCGACAGGTGTCGCGCTCTACGCCTTTGGGCAAGGTAAACTGCGTTTGCGTAATGTGCTGGAAGGACACGCCGGCCCGGTCAAGGGGCTTGCCGTGTCCGCCGACGGGACGTTGCTGGCGTCCGCCGGCGCAGACCGCTTGATCCTTCTGCGCGATCTGCGACAGGGCGGCGCGCTACGGGTGCTGGCCGGCCATGAAGGCTCGGTCGAGCGCGTCGCTTTCGCTCCCGATGGCGCGCAGCTGGCATCCGCCGGCGCGGACGGCACGCTGCGTCTGCACGAGCTGGCGACGGGGCGCCAACTGCGTGTGTTGCGCAGCCACGACGATGAAGTGCGCGCGCTCTGTTTCTGTGGTGGCGGGCGTCTGCTTGTGAGTGGCGGCCGTGACAACCAGGTGTGCGTGCACGATGCCGCCAGTGGCGCGCTGCTGCGCCGGGAACAGCACGACGACTGGCTGCGCGCGCTCCTGCCCTGGCCTGCGGACGATAGCTGGCTGCTCTCGGCGAGCCGCGACGGCGAGTTGCGGCTGTGGCCCTGTCGCGGCGGCAAGCCGCGGCTGCAGTTGCGCGCGCACGCTGGTGGCCTGGACTGTGCCGCTTTCACGCCGGACGGGGGGCTGCTGGTCACTGGTGGCCGGGACTGCACGCTGCGCGGTTGGCGCGTGGCGGACATTGCGCCTCTGGGTGAGATCGCGGCGCACGAGCGACCGGTGCTCTGCCTGGCCTTCAGCCCGGACGGGCGCTGGCTGGCCAGCGGCGGCGGCGACAACCGGCTGCGCCTCTGGCGCAGGGCTGTGCATTGAGCGACGTCCCTGCCTCTGCTATACTGCTGCGCCGGAGCCCCTGTAGCTCAGAGGACAGAGCAGAGGTTTCCTAAACCTTGTGCACAGGTTCGAGTCCTGTCAGGGGTACAGCAGAAGGAGCCCCGCAGCATGACGGCCATTCTGGCGCACGGACAGCTGGGCGCCTGGGACGAACTGATCTTTCTCGGCATCACCGTCCTCTTCGCGCTCATCATGGTATTCAGCTGGTTGCGCAGCCGCAACCTGGCGGACGATGGGCCTGAAGATGAGCCCGCCGAAGCGGCTGAACACTTCGGTCTGGACTGAGCCAATGCCTTTGTCGCCCTTACTGTTGTTGTCGTTTGGCAGTTGGCCGCTCGTGTGGACGAAAGCAGGAAGTTAATCGTGTTGGTGGATGTCGTTCTACCTAATCTGGGCTTTGGAATGGAAGAAGGTCAGTTGCTCGCCTGGCTGAAGGCCCTGGGCGACACGGTTCGCAAGGGCGAACCCCTGGCTGAAATCGAGGGCGACAAAACGACGGTTGAGCTGGAAGCCTTGGCGGACGGCGTGCTGGAGCAGCAACTGGTGGCGGCGGAGACGACCGTGCCGGTTGGCACTGTGCTGGCGCGCATTCGCAGCGGCACTACAGCTGTTGTGAGCAGCGCCCCCGCCGCTCCCGCCCCGCCTGCGGCAAAGGCCGCAGCGCCTCCTCCGCCTCTCAGGCGAGAACTTGTTGCCGCGACTGCGCCGCAGTCTCTACCCATGCTGCGTGTGTCGCCGGCCCTGCGTCGCCTGGCGCGGGAGCATGGCATTGCGCTGGAAGAGCTGGCGGCCAGCAATCCGGACGGCCGCATCACCCGCGCGGACATTGAAGCCAGGATTGCCGCGCAGTCCTCTGTGCCTGCGGCCCAGGCTGAACGCGAGGCCGTGCCGCTTTCGACCATGCGTCAGATCATCGCCCGCCGTTTGGCGCAGGGCATGCAGGAGATGCCGCATTTCTTCGTGCGCGCCGAACTGGATTTCAGCGCTGCCCTGAACGCGCTGCCCGACGGAGTCGGCGTCAATGCCCTGCTGCTCTGGCTGACGGTGCAGGCCCTGCAGGACGTGCCGCAGTTCAACGCCACCTTTGAACAGGGCACGCTCTGGCGCCACGCGCACGTCGACCTGGCGCAGGCGGTCGCGCTGCCGGAGGGACTGCTGACGCCGGTGCTGCGCAAGGCCGAAGGCGAGTCGCTGGCGGGCCTGGCGCGGCGCTCGCGGGAGCTGGTGGCGCGAGCGCGCGCCGGCCGGTTGCGGCCGGAGGAGATGCAGGGCGGCAGCTTTACGCTCAGCAACCTGGGCGTGGTACAGCAGGTGGACGACATCACGGCCATCATCAATCCGCCGCAGGTCGGCATTCTGGCCGTTGGCGCGCTGCGCGAGCGCCCCGTGGTTATTGATGGCGGCCTGCATATCCGGCAGACGGCGCATTTGACCGTTTCCGCCGATCATCGCTTTGTGGACGGCATGCTCGCGGCGCAGCTGCTGGCGGCCTTTGACCGGCATTTGCAGGCCTTCAACGCCTGAAAGGGCGCGGGCCGCGCAGTAGGAAGGACTAGGGATGAGCACGAGCCTGGGCGCGGCAACGCGCCACGATATGCTGGGCAACATGCTGCTGGTGCGTCACGCCGAGGAGCGCATCCAGGAGCTGTTTCTGGAAAACGTCATCCGCGGCACGACGCATCTCTGCATTGGCCAGGAGGCGGTCTCGGTCGCCATGGCCGAAATCGTCGACGCGCCGCGCGGCGACACTGTAACCTGCACCTATCGCGGTCACGGCCACGCCCTGGCGCTGGGCATGCCGCTGGAATCGCTGATGGCCGAGATGATGGGCAAGAGCAGCGGCTGTTCGAAGGGCAAGGGCGGCTCGATGCATCTGACTGACCTCGATGTCGGCCTGCTGGGCACCTTCGCCGTCGTCGGCGCGGGACTGCCGGTGACCAACGGCGCGGCGCTGACGGCGCAAATGCGCGGCAACGGCGCGCTCTCCATCTCCATCTTCGGCGATGGTACGCCCAACATCGGCGCCTGGCACGAGGCGGTCAACCTGGCGGCGGTGTGGCAATTGCCGGTCATCTTCCTCTGCGAGAACAATCGCTACGGTGAATACACGCCCTACGAAGACACGGCGCCGGTGGCCAATGTGTCCGACCGCGCGTCCGCCTATGGCATCCCCGGCGTGATCGTGGACGGCCAGGATGCCGAGGCGATACATGCAGTACTGCTGGAGGCGGCCGAACGCGCCCGCAGTGGCGCGGGCCCCACGTTGGTTGAGGCGCAAACCTATCGCTATCGTGGGCATTCGCGCAGCGACCCGGCCCCGTATCGACCGGAAGGCGAGCTTGAACGCTGGCTGGCGCGCGACCCGATCGACATCCTGGCGCAGCGCATGCAGGCGGACGGCCAGCTGGATGTAGCGCAGTTCGATGCGCTGCGTGAGGAGCGCAAGGCGGAAGTGCAGCGCGTCACGCAGTGGGCGCTGAACGAACCCTGGCCGGCGCTGGAAGACGTTTTTGAGGACATTTGGGCGCCGTCCGGCGAAGGCGTCTCGCAGCAGGAGGGGGCGTAATGGCTGAAATCACCTGTCGCGACGCAGTCGTGCGCGCGCTGGACGAGGAGATGGCGCGCGACGAGGATGTGATTTTCTTCGGCGAGGACGTGGGCAAGGCCGGTGGCGTGTTCAAGGTCACGCCCGGCCTCTACGAGAAGTATGGCGGGCGGCGCGTGCGCGATACGCCCATCTCCGAGAACGCGATCGTGGGTGCGGGCGTCGGCGCGGCAGTTACCGGCATGCGCCCGGTGATCGAGTTGATGTTCGCGGACTTCGCGGCGGTCACGCTGGACCAGATCGTCAACCAGGCGGCCAAGCTGCGTTACATGTCCGGCGGCCAGATCAGCGTGCCGCTGACCATCCGCATGGCCCAGGGCAGCGCCGGCGGCTTCGGCTCGCAACATTCGCAGTGCTGCGAGGCCTGGTTCATGCACGCGCCCGGCCTGAAGGTCTGCGTGCCATCCAACCCGGCCGACATCCTTGGCCTGCTCAAGAGCGCTATCCGCGACAACAACCCGGTCGTGTTCCTTGAGCACAAGGGCCAGTACAACGACCGCGGCACAGTGCCCGACCACGCGGATCATTTGGTGCCGCTGGGCGAGGCCCGCATCGTGCGCGAGGGCGGCGACGTCACCCTCGTGGCGGTGCAGCGTATGGTGGGTGTCGCCCTCCAGGCGGCTGAAACGCTGGCGGCCGAGGGCATTGAGTGCGAGGTGATCGACCCGCGCACGCTGGTGCCGCTCGACATGGAGACCATCACGCGCTCGGTGCAGAAGACCGGACATCTGGTCACTGTTGAAGAGGCCGTGCGCGCCGGTGGCTGGGGCGCGGAAGTGGTCTCACAGATCACGGAGAACAACATCTGGTCGCTGGAAGGGCCAGTCGTACGCGTCACGCTGGGCGCGGGCATCATTCCCTTCAGCGCGCCGCTGGAGGACTACCTCATCCCTGGCCCGGACGACGTCATCGCAGCCGTGCGCCGTACCCTGGAGTCCTGAGCATGCAGACCGTGGTGCTGGAGCAGCCGGGTCGCCTGGCGCTGACGGACACCGCGCCGCCGGAGGGGCAGCTGGCGCCGGACGAGGCGCTGGTGCGCGTGCAACGTGTGGGCATCTGTGGCAGCGATCTGAAGGCCTTCAAGGGCGAGATGCCCTTCCTCAGCTATCCGCGCATCCTCGGCCACGAGCTGGGCGTGGAGATCCTGGACATCGGCGCCAACGACCTGGGTCTGCAGGTCGGCGACCGGGCGGCGGTGGAGCCCTACCTCAACTGCGGCCGCTGCATCGCCTGTCGCCGCGGCCGCAGCAATTGCTGCAGCGAGCTGCGTGTGCTGGGCGTGCACACCGACGGCGGCATGCGCGAGACCATCCGCGTGCCAGTGAACAAGCTGCACCCTTCGCAAAAGCTGTCGCTCGACCAGCTGGCGCTGATAGAAACGCTGGTCATCGGCGCGCATGCCATCCGGCGCGGGGCGCCACAGGCGGGCGAGCAGCTGCTGGTCATCGGCGTGGGGCCCATCGGCCTCACCGTCATCGCTGCCGCGGCCGCGACCGGCGCCGAAATCATCGCCATGGATGTCAACCCGGCGCGCCTTGGATTCGCTCAGGAGATGCCCGGCGTGGCGCATGTGGTCGACGCCACAGACAGGCCGCTGGAGCAGCTGAATGCGCTCACCAACGGCGACATGCCGACCCAGGTCTACGATGCTTCCGGCAGCGCTGCCGCGATGAACGCCTCTTTCGACACCCTGGCGTCGGGCGGGACGCTGGTCTTCGTTGGCCTGGTGACTGATGACATCTCCTTCCACGACCCGGAGTTCCACCGTCGCGAGATGACGATCATGAGCAGCCGCAACGGCACGGCCGAGGATTTCCGCCACGTCATCAACCTGGTCGAATCCGGCGCCATTGACACCACGTCCTGGATCACGCATCGCGCCGCGCCCGCCGAGTTGATCCGCGATCTGCCCGGCTGGCTGGACCCGGCCAGCGGCTGCCTGAAAGCGATGATGCACTTCTGACGCTTAATTGCGGCGGCAATCGTGAAAAACTGTACATGCCATGCCATGTTGCAGGGCAATTTCCGGCAGGCGGACTGAAACCCGAATGCGAGTGAGTCTGGCCCTGGTCTGCGCGCTGGCGGCGTTGCTGCTGGCGACGCCGGCGTCTGCCCACGGCTATATCGTCCGCGCCCTGCCGGAAGACCGCGCAGCCCTGGAACGCGCGCCTGCGCGCCTGCAGTACTGGTTCAGCGAAAGTCTGGAACCGGCCTTCAGCACGCTCGCGCTGCGCGACCGTGCGGGCCAGCTGCTGGCCAGCGGCGCGGTCGATCCCGACAACCATCTGCGCATGAGCCTGACCGTGCCGGCTGACCTGGCCGATGGCGCCTACCTGGTTGATTTGCGGCCGGCTTTCGCCAGCGACGGCCACGTGGTGGCCGAGACGCGCGTCTTTTTCGTGGGTCAGGCGGCGGACGCTGCTGTGAGCGGGAGCAGCGGCTATGCGCTCGAGCCGCTGGAGGTGCTGTGGCGGACCCTGCTTTACGCCTCCTGTCTGCTGCTCTTCGGCGCGCATTTGCTCTACAGCGCAGTCCTGTTGCCTGCATGGGGCAGGGGCAAGCACCGGGCCGGCGGGCTGCCGCCGCGGCTGATGCGCCGCCTCGGCCACATCGCGCTGACTGCGCTGGCCGTCGCCTTCTGCGCCAACCTGATCGCCATGCTGCAGCAGACGATGGTCTTCTTCGCCGCGGATGCGGCCCGTGTGCTGGAGCAGGGCCTGTGGCAGGTGGTGCGCGTCGGCTCGCGCTTCGGCGACGTCTGGACACTGCGCCTGTTGCTGCTGGCGGTCTGCGCGCTGCTGAGCGCGCTGGCTCTCCGTTGGCGCGATCGTAACCCGGAGCAGGTGGGGGCCTGCTGGTCGGCCAATCTCTGGGCGACGGCGCTGCTGCTGGGCAGCTTCAGCGTCAACAGTCACGCCGCCGGGTCGTTGCGCTTTCCCTGGCTGGCGCTGCTGGCGGACTGGTTGCACACCCTGGCCGCGGGCGCCTGGAGCGGCGGGCTGGTCGCGCTGGTTCTGTTGTTGCCGCTTGCGCTGCGGCCGCTGACAGACGCTGAACGCGGCGCGGCGCTACGGCCAGTAATGCGGCGTTTTGCCTGGCTGGCGCTGCGGGCGCTGGCCGTGCTCGCAGCGAGCGGGGTCTTCAGCGCGCTCAACTGGCTGCAGCGGCCGGCGGACCTGGGCGGCACGGACTGGGGCCTGGCGCTGCTGGCCAAGCTGGCGCTGGTGGCGATCACCCTGTTGCTGGCCTTGGGGCAGCGACGCGTACTGCGCCCAGGCCGCTGGCGGCGAGTCGCCGCGTTGACCAGGCTGCGGCTGGAGGCGCTGCTGCTCACGCTTACGTTGATCCCGCTCGCCCTGCTGGCTGCCTCCGCCGTACCGCAGCCGGACTTCGGGGAGCCGGTGGCCGCGCCGACTGCTGCGCAGGAAGTCGCTGGCCGACGCGTTGAACTCAGCATCACGCCCGGCGGGCCGGGCATCAACAGCCTGGACCTGCGCATCCCTGGGGCGCAGCAGGTTCAGCTGCAACTGGCCGTGCCGCAGCGCGACTGGCGCAGCGCCTGGCTGGAGGCCGCGGCGGTGGATGAGGCGCTCTTCGTGCTGGGCACGGACGTCATCGACAGCGAGGGCGCCTGGCAGACTCTGGTGAACTTCAGGGACGAGACGGGTCAGTTGCAGCGGGCCGCCTTCGCCTGGGACATTCAGCGCGAGGCGGCGGTGCCCACGACCTTGCCGACCTTTGCGCAGCACTGGCTGTCGCTAATTCTGTTGGCCCTGGCCTGCATATTTGCGCTGTGGGCGCCGCTGCAGCGCGCCTTGCGCTGGCTGGACTGGCGGCCGGCGAGCGTGGCGACCGCCCTGGGCGCGACGCTGGCCTTCGGGCTGCTCATCGTGCTGGGCGTTGCGCTGGTCGCGCGCAACGAAGCTGTCTACCGTGATGCCCTGTGGCCGCCGCCGCAGTTGATCAACACGGCGCTGCCGGACGCGGCCTCACTGGCGCGCGGACGTTCGTTGTATGATGCGCACTGCGCCTGGGAGATGGCCGCACTGGAAGAGTTGCGCACGCGCCTGCCGCGCATCCGCGACGAACAGCTCTTCCGCATCACGCAGGACGGCTGGCGCGCACTGACGCCCTGCCGCGGCGAGCTTGAAGCGGAGACGCGCTGGCATCTCGTCAACTACATTCGCAGTCTGGCATGAGGGCCCATGATCGAAATCATTCATCATCCGGCTGACGCCGCCGCAGCGCAGCGTCTGCGGCAGCAACTGGCGCAGGCGAAAGCGCAAGCGACGCTGGTGCTGCTGACGGCCGCGGCTGCAGACGACGCGCAGGTGCTGGCGCAGCTGGAACGCGCCCTTGATGAGGGGCGGCGCATCCTGCCGCTGCTGACCGAAGGGGTGGCTCTCCCCGCGCTGATCGAGCACCTGGAGCCGCTCGCGCCGGATGATGCGCCTGGCCTGGCCCGACGTTTGGCGGCGGACGATAATGCGCTGCCGCTGCGCGTCCACACTCCCGCGCTGCGCTCTACCAACCGCCGCTCGGCGCAGGTCATACTGGTCTTCGTCGTCATCATGTTCCTTGCCGCGCTCTATGGCATTGGCGTGCTGGGCATTCAGGCGCCGCAAGAGGAATACGACCAGACCGTGACGCAGGTGGTCGCGACGCGCAACGCCTTCATCGAAGCGGCCCTGCCGCGCAGCACGGAAGACGCCGTCGTCTTCGCAGCCACCGTCGAAAGGGCGGCCACAGCGCTGCGACCGCTGCTGGTCGCCACGGCCACCGCCCGGGCGGGCGGCTGAACAGGATGATTTTGCGGCAGGAAGTGCTGGTCATCGGCGCCGGCCCGGCCGGCATCGCCTGTGCCGCTGCGCTGGAGGAGGCCGGCGTCGCTTACAGTGTCATCGATCAGGCGCAGGTCATTGCGTCCACCTGGGACAGCCTCTACCCCTCGCTGAAGCTGAACACCTCGCGCTTCTATTCGCACATGCCGGGTCTGAAGTTCCCCCTGCGCTACGGCATCTACGCCTCGGCGCGGCAGTACCATGACTACTTGCTGGATTACGTGGCGCGCCATGACATTAACATCCGGCTGGGCGTGCGCGTAGAGCGCGTCGCGCCGGTGGCGGACGGCTGGCTGGTGGAGAGCAGCGCGGGCGCGGCTGTCTGGCCAGCGGTGATTCTGGCGACCGGACGCTTCTGTCAGCCGCATGTCGCGCGCCTGCCCGGCATTGAGCGCTTCAGCGGCCAGGTGCTGCATTCGAGCGCGTTTCGCGACGAGGCGGACTTCGCCGGTCAACGCGTGATGGTGGTCGGCAACGGCCCAAGCGGCGTGGATCTGCTGGTCGCGCTGACGACGACGGCGCAGACGCCCGTGTACATGGCGCAGCGCACCGGCATCGTGTTGAAGCCGCGTTACCCCTTGGGCCTGCCCAAACACGCCTGGATGCTGCTGGTGGAGAAGTGGCCGGGTCGGGTGACGCGCTGGCTGCAACGGTTCGCGCTGGCGCTGGAGTATCGCAGCGTGGCGGCCAGCGGCATCAAGGTGCCGGGGCCGGGCGAGATGTCTGGCGCGGCCGGCACGCGCGGGCCGGAATTGCTGCGGGCTGTGCGCAGCGGCCAGGCCGAGGCAGTGGATATACCCGTCGATTATCAGGGGGAAATGGCCCTGCTGCCGGACGGGCGTCGCCTCGCGCTGGACACAATCTTCCTGGCGACGGGCTTCCGGCCGGCGTTGGGCTTTCTGGATATCGACTTCAAGGTTGACGATCAGGGGCTGCCCTTACGCGAAGTGCGTGACTTCCCGGTCTACGAGGGCTACCTGCCGCACACGGGCTATCAGCTGCGCGGCCAGCCCGGCCTCTACGTCACAGGAATCTTCTACAAGGGGCGCGGCGCCTTCTACAACTTCGTCGTCGAGGCCCGCATTATCGCGCAGCAGATCGAGGAACAGTTCGCGCAACGGGCGCCGGCGGCGGAAATGCCCGACCTGGCGCCCGTTTTCTGAAGCTGGCGTTACTGTTGCTACGCTTCCGATTCCGTCTCCATCCTGAATTCGGCGTTGCGGCCATGGATGCCGGTCGCGCCGCTGGGGCGCGTGCCGCGGACGGTTTCGAGCTGCGGTTCGCCCTCGCCATCGACGCTGCGCACCTCAATGCGATGACGGCCTTCGCTGAAAGGCATGTCGAAGCGCCATAGCACCCAGGTCTTGTCGGAGAGCGGGTCGCGCAGTTGTGCCTCCTGCCACTCCTCGCTGTCCATGCGCACCTCGACCCTCGAGATGGAGCGGTCTCCGGCGTGAGCGATGCCGCCCACCGGGATGTAGGTGACGCCATCGCTGACGAAGGCCTCGTCCGTGGCCACCACATCAACTACCGAGGTGGTCTGCATCAACGCTTCCTCGTCCCAGCCGCGCGTGACCCAGTAGCCCTGCTGGTAGTCCGCGACGACTTCGATGCCGGTGATCCACTTGGGCTGCTTCATGCCGTAACGATCGGGGATGTAGATGCGCAGCGGGAAGCCGTTGCGTTGCGGCAGCGGCAGGTTATCCCAGGCGTAGGCCAGCATGATGCGCTCGTCAGAGTTGATGAGGTCGATGTCGACCGTCTCGTGAAAGCCGTCCCCGCCGAAGATGCGCAGATACTGCGCGTCCTCCTGCAGTTTGGCCCGCGCGAGCAAATCCTGCAGCCGCAGCCCGGTCCACTTCTGGGTGCCGATGAGATCGCCGCCGACGCGGTTGGAGATGCAGGCCAGCGTCAGATACTGATCGACCGGCTGGAACTCGCCGCGCAGGTCGGCCAGCGTCAGCTCCAGCGGGTTATCAACCAGGCCGCTGACGGGCAGGGTCCAGGTCTCTTCCTCAAACACGGGCGGGCGCGAACTGATGTCGATGCGATAATGCTTTTCGACTGGCGTCAGTTCCGCGCGTGTGCCGGGTACGGGCTGCAGCGCTGCATCTGCGTTGGGCAGGTCGCTGCCGCTGCCCGTGCTGGCCAGGCGCACCGGCGTGGCCGTGCTGCCGCTCTCGCGCAACAGCGTGCCGACGCCGGCGCCGACGACCGTAACCGTAGCCGCGGCCCCGCCCATGCGCAGCAGGAAGCTGCGCCGATCGAGCGCCTGGACGGAAGCCTCCGCCGCTGGTGTCGGGCTGCCCGCATGGCTGAAGAGTAGTTCGTTGTAGAGCGCTGCCAGCGCGAGGCCCCAGGCGACAAAGGCGACCAGGATCCAGAGGAAGCTGACGGCCGGTGTGGTGAGGGCGGAGAAGTTGACGGCGTTGCTCAGCAGGGCCACCGGCAGGCCGAGGATTAGCCCGGGCACGAAGCCGGCCCGGGGCTGCAAACGGCCAGTGCTGCTGCGCTGCGCGTAGAAGAAAAGCGCGCCGAGCACCACGCCGGTGAGGATCATGCCGGCGATGCCCATCAACTGTTCGGCTGCCTTGGCCGCAGTCGAGGTTTCGCCCAGTTGCAACGTGATGATGATCGAGACCATGGTGTCGATGGCGAAGGTGATGAGCCCGCCCGGCATATTGCGCGCCGCCCAGTCGAGCACGTCGAAGGGCACGAAGGGCGTGCCCAGAAACGCATCGGCAGCATAGAATATGGCGACCAGCGGCACCGTCAGCATCAGGCCTGCCAATGCGCCGAAGCGGAGGGCCCGTCCGGCCCCTGCGCCAATAGTGTTTTTCTCGTCAGTCATGATCAATTCCTGTCCTGTCTGACCACAGTATACATTACATTCTCCCCTCCCATCTTGCGAAACCCTTACGCCGTGGCAGCGAAAGGAACAGGGGCGTACAATTGGTTTAACTGATGGAGGAGCAATGTGTGATCATCGTCGATGCGCATGAGGACATCGCCTTCAACTGGATGGCCGGCGGACGGGACTGGCGTCACAGCGCGCTGACCATTCGCCGCGCGGAAGCGGGCCAGGCGGACAAGAGCCGCGCCGGCCTGGCCAGCACCGGGCTGCCGGAATCATTGGCCGGCCGGGTCGGGCTGATTTGCGCCACGCTCTTCACCGCGCCCCGCAGCCGTCACGCTTCCGGCCCCTGGGACAACCTCAGCTACAGCGACCCGCAGGAAGCCTGTGCCCTGGCCTCGTCCCAGCTGGACTACTACGAGCGGCTGGCCGACGAACACGCGCAAATCAGCCTGGTGCACAATCTGGCGCAGCTGGACGCAGTGCTGGCGACCTGGGAGGAAGGTGCGCCGGAGCAGGAGCGCCAGGTCGGTCTGGTGTTGCTGATGGAGAACGCTGACCCGATCATTGAGCCGGAGCAGTTTGAGGAATGGTACGAGCGCGGCGTGCGCATCGTCGGGCCGGCCTGGACGGCCTCACGCTATTGCGGCGGCACGGGTCAACCGGGGCCACTGACGGACGAGGGCCGCGCCTTGCTGGAAATCATGGCGGAGTACGGCGCGCTGCTCGACCTCTCGCACATGGCGGAGGAAGCCTGTCGCGAGGCGCTGGACCGCTATGAAGGCCCGATCTTCGCCAGCCACAGCAATCCGCGGCGCTTCTGCGATACTGACCGCCACCTTGATGACGACGTGCTTCGTCAACTGGCGGAGCGAGGTGGCGTGGCCGGCGTGGTGCTCTTCAATCGATTCCTCAGCAACAGCTGGAGCGGGCCGCCGCGTTTGCCGCTCGACGTGGTGCTGCAGGTCATCGACCATGTGTGTCAGTTGACCGGCAGCGCGGCCCACGTCGGCATTGGCAGCGACCTGGATGGCGGCTTTGGCGCGGAGAGCGCACCGCAGGGCATCGAAACTGTGGCCGACCTGAACGCCATTGGCGTCGGGTTGGCCGCGCGCGGCTACGGCCCGGACGACATCGCGGCGATCATGGGCGGCAACATGCTGCGCCTGCTGCGCGCGACTCTGCCGGAAGGCTGAAGCTGTGGAACGGGTCAGTCAGGTTGGGATTTTCCTGGGCACGCTGGGCATCGTGCTGGCAGTGACGGGGCTGTTTCCTGGCATCGCCGGAATGCCCACGACCCTCGGCATCGGCGCAGTGCAACTGGTCACCGTGCTGGTTGGGCTCAGCCTGCTGATTTTCGGCGCCCTGCTCTACGTCAGGTTCACTTTCTACCCTACGGGTTCCGCAAACTTCACGCAGCAGATCGCGGTGCGCCTCTCATTGACCGCGCTGCTCTTCGCCAGCATGTCCGCTGTGGCGGACATCCTCGGCTTCGGCTCTAACGTGCGTGTGTTGTATGAGGAAGACATCTTTTTCGGCCCCCTGCAGGCGGCGGGCCTGATCGGCGGCTTTCTGGTGGCCGCCGCCGGCGTCCTGCTCTACGCGCTGGGTGGGCCACAGGAGCCGGATGACGCGGACTGAACAAGCCGCGCCGGGGCGACTCCCTTGCCCGTCAGACGCGGGCGAGCCGGTACAGCACGCCCGCGTGGTTGATCACATAGAGTTCGCCAGCCTCGTCCTCACCAAAAGAGCTGATCTGCATCCTGGTGGTGGAGAAGAGCAAATTTTGCCAGTCGCCATCCGGGTCGCGCCAGGCGGCCCAGAGGTTGCCGCTGCACCAGTCGCCGTAGAAGTAAATGCCCCGCAGCTCCGGCAGGGTCGCGCCGCGGTAGACATAGCCGCCCGTGATGGAACAGCCGACGTTGTGGCCGTATTCAAGGGCCGGAGCTTGCATGTCTGGTGTGACGCGCCCGCCGGAGTAAGGCAGGCTACCTTCCATGACGCGCCAGCCATAGTTGATACCGCCTGGGCTGTCGGCGGGCTGGACGTTGACTTCCTCAATGCGATTCTGGCCGACATCGGCGATGTACAGCTCGCCGGTGACGCGGTCGAAGCTGAAGCGCCAGGGATTGCGCAGGCCCCATGCCCAGATTTGCGGGGCGAGCAGCAGGTTGCGCACCAGGCCAGGGTTGTCCGGCGGAATGGCGTAGCCAGAGTCTACGTTCACGTCCAGGCGCAGGATGCTGCCCAGCAGCGTGGCAGGATTCTGTCCGCTGTTGAGCGGATCGCCGGCGGAGCCGCCGTCGCCCAGACCGAGGTAGAGGTAGCCGTCCGGGCCGAAGGCAATCTGGCCGCCATTGTGGTTGCCGTAGGGCTGGGCCAGCGTGAAGATGACCTGGCGGCTTTCTGTGTCCACAACTGTCGCGTCATCCGCGCGCATGCTGTGGTGGGCCAGCACGGTACTGCCAATGTGATCGCTGTAGTGCACGAAGAAGCGGCCATTGTCAGCGAAGTCCGGGTCAAAGGCCAGTCCCAGCAGCCCGCGTTCGGAAAACTGCCGCAGCGAGTCCCGACTGACGTGAGCGGTCATGTCGAGAAAGGGCTCCGGCTGCAGTACGTCATCGACGAACACGCGAATCACCCCCGGCTGCTCCAGCAGGAAGAGGCGGCCACTGCCGTCGCCGGCGTGAGTGAGGTAGACAGGGCGGTTCAACCCAGCGGCCAGCGGATGGAGACGATAGCGCGCGGGATCGGGCGCGATGATCGGCGGTACTGCTACGGGCGTCTGCGCTGTTGGCGTCTGCGCTGTTGGCATCTGCACTGTTGGCGTCTGTGCTACGGGCGTCTGCGCTGTTGGCGTCTGCACTGTTGGCGTCTGTGCTATGGGTGTCTGCTCCGCGGGCGTCTGTTCCTGCGCAGCGACGGGCAGCAGCGTCAGGGTCAGCAGAAAGATAGCGAGGATGAGGCGCATCAGCGTGTCTCGCAACTGGATGGACGCCAACAGTATACAGTGGACTGCTTGCGCCGTCCCGCGTGGTCCAGGCTGGTCAAAAGCCGGATTGCGCAGAACTGGCCGGCAGGAAGGGCGAACCGACCGCCAGATAGCGGTAGCCCTTTTTGAGCAAATGCTCATAGTCGGGAATCATGCGACGCCCGTCCACAATGAGTGCCGGCGGCGCGAGGTGGCGCTCGATGCTGCGTGAGAGACCACGAAACTCTTCCCAGTCCGTTGAGATGAAGAGACAGTCGCTGCCGCGCAAGGCCTCTTCCGCAGTTTCGTGGTACTGAATGCGGCTAAAGAGCGGGTTGCGCGCGGGGTCGAGGGCGCGGCTGGCTTCCGGGATGGCCAGCGGGTCGTAGGCGTGCAGCGCGCGCGCGCCACTTGCCAGCAGCGCTTCCGCCACGGACAGCGAGGAGGAATCGCGCACGTCGTTGGTCTTCTTCTTGAAGGCCAGGCCCAGCAGGGCGACGGTTTTGCCGTGGAAATCGTAGCCGGCTTCCCGGCGGGCGCGCTCAATGAGGTAGACCTTTTGAAACTCGTTGATCTCGTGCACGGCCTGCAGCAGGCCGGTGTGCTGTCCGGCGCTGCCCAGCTGATGGATGAGCGACTGAATGTCCTTGCCGAAGCATGAGCCGCCGGCGCCGTTTGAAACGTAGGAGCCCCAGGTGCTGATGCGATGATCGGAGGTGACGCCCCGTTTCAGGTCTTCCATCTGCACGTTGGCGAAAGTCTCGGCCAGGCGCGCGCCGACGCCGTTCCAGAAGGAGATGTAGGTCAGCAGCAGCGTGTTGCTGACGTACTTGATGGCTTCGGCGGTCTCGGGGGTGGTCTCGATGTACTGGATGCGCACGTGGTTGTAAAATTGGGAATAGAGGCGGCGGATGGTCCCGAAATCTTCCATTGTGTCCGCGCCCACGACCACGCGGTCTGGGTGGCGCGAGCGGGCGACGGCCTCGCCTTCGGGCAGAAACTCGGGGTTTGAGGCGATGCCGAAATTCGTCACGCCGTGCTGCTGCAGAAAAGCCTCCAGCCTGCGCGCCGTGCCGACCGGGACGGTGCTCTTGTTGATAATGACCACGCGCCGCGGGTCGCTGCGGCCGGCCAGCAGGGGGGCGATGGTGCGCAGCGCCTCGAAGTAGTAACTGAGGTCGGCGGAACCATCAGTGCCGGAAGGCGTCGGCAGACAGAGGAATAGCGCGTCGGCGCCCTCGATGACTGGCCCCAGGTCATCGACGAAGTGCAGCGAGCGGCCGGCGTTTTCGGCGATGATGTCGGCCAGGCCGGGCTCGTTGACGTAGCCCTCGACGGCGTCGCGGCGTGCGCTGCGAAAGGCCGCCAGCCTGTCAGTGTCGACATCATAGGCGTAGGCTTCGTGGCCGTATTCCGAGCAGACAGCGGCGTGGGTCAGGCCAACAAAGCCGGCTCCAACGACGATGAGTTTCACAGGCGCCCCCAGGGTGGCAAGTTCAGGTTACCGCGCCAGTCTATCACAGACGGGAGGCGCTCAGCCCGGCGGCTCCGGCATCATGCGCGCGACGCGCCGGCCCAGCTCGACGGCGTAGTTGGTGCCGCGGTCCCAGGGGTACACCTGGCTCATGTTGGCCAGGAAAAGGCCGGGCCAGGGCGTTTGCAGTGGCGGAATGGCGGCGCTGTGGTTGATGCCCGGGACGGGCTGGGCGTAAGGCGCGCGAAAGACCCAGGCCTTGCGCACCCAGTCCTCGCGGAAGTTCGGGTTGAAGCGGTCTAGCACAGCGGTGAAGCGCTGCACCAGCTGTTCCTCTTCCAGCTGAAACCAGGCGTGGTCAGGCGCGACGTAATCGCCGCAATAGACCAGCACGTCGCCGCCGTAGTGGCGCCGATCAATCATGTTGGTGTGCTCGACCAGCGCCAGAAAGGGAAAACGGCTGCGCTCCCGGTCCGGGCTGGTGGCCGGCAGGTTAAGCCAGTAGGTGCCGTCAGTGAGCAACGAGTGTTTGAGCGCCAGCACGACGCAGAGCCCGCCGATGCTGATCAGCGCAGCCAGCTGGCGGCCATAGGGACTGTCCGCCAGGCCCTCGCAGAGGCGCAGCATGAGGCGCGGCGAGGTGGTGCTCAGGATGCGGTCGAAGCGTTGCACACCGCCGTCAGCGAGCTGCAACGTCAGGCCGTCTGTGCCCTGCATGATGCGTTCAACGCGCGCGTTGAAGTGGATGTCTGCGCCATGACGGCGGCAGTCGTCGGCGAGGGCATTGAGGAAAGCCTGAAAGCCGCCCTCAAAGGTGCCCAGGCGCAAACTGCGCGAAACGACTCGTGCCCATAGCCAGGCCATGTTGACCTCGCGGTAGCGCTCGCTGAACTTGCCGATGAGCAAGGGCTGCCACAGGCGCTCGTAGGCCTCGCGGCCCATGTTGCGCAACAGCCAGTCATGCGCCGTTACGCCCTCCAGCGACTGCCAGTCGCGCATCAATTTCAGCCTGAGCCCGGTGAACCCCATGCGCAGGCTGGCCAGCGGCGAGAGCGGCAGCAGCAGTGCCGAGGGCGAAATCTCGGCGCGGTAGAGCTTGCCGTCGATCCAGTAACTGGTTTTGGGGCGCGGGAATTGCAGCTTGTCACTGAGCCCCATTTCTTCGATGAGGCCGAGAATGTGGCGGTCGCCCTCGAACCAGTGGTGATAGAACTTCTCGAGCTGCCAGTCCCAGCCCTCGTCGCGAAAGCCGGCGGCCAGTCCGCCCACGCGCGCCTCGCCCTCAAAGAGCTGCACCCGGTGACCCGCGCGCGCGAGGTCGCGGGCGGCGCTCAGTCCGGTTGCACCGGCGCCGATGATGCCAATGTTTAGCGCTGCCGTCATGTCAGCAATCTGCTCCAGCCTGGGCAAAATGCCATCGGCCAGACCTGCGCAATGGTGGTACACTGGGCGCGGGCGTGCTGCCGCAGAAGAGGACCCCCATGAGCGACCATCATGACCACGAGGACTCCCCCGACTGGCTGCGACCGATCGAGGACCTGGCGAACGAACAACTGGGTGACGGCTCGGCCTGTGAACAGGTGCACCCGATTGTGGCGCGCTGGTTCGAGCGGCTGATGGAAGGCGAGCCACCCAGTTCCCGCGATGCGGTGCAACAGGCGATTTCCTGCCTGGCGACGGAAGTATACTACAGTACGCCGGAAGAAGTGGTCGAGGTGCTTGAAAGCGCGCTGGACGAGGAAGACGTCATCCTGTGGGTGGAGCAGATCCTGCTGATAGGGCGCGCCTTCGAGAGCGGCCTGCGCAAGGGTGAGCTGGACGACCTCTAGCGCGCAGCCTCATCCTCTTCATCATCCCACCAGTTGAATCCTTCAGGTAAATTTTGCATGCCCGGCGCCGCATGGCCCAGGTCGATGACCGGCAGCAGGTCATGGTCAACCGGGCGCGGCAGGGGCGCGGGCAGGGCTGCTGGTTGACGCATGCGGGTGACAGGGCTGCGCATGTGCCACAACGCCAGGCTGATGGCGCCAAAGCCTGTAACCAGCACCAGCACATTGGCCAGCGCGCCCAGCGCCGGCAGGGTCACCATCACGGCGACCGGCAGCGCGCCGGTCAGCAGTTCCTTACGAGCAGTGCGCGCGTGGCTGCTTCTGTGCAGCAAGAGGTACAGCAGGGCGCGACCCAACGCCAGCGCGACCAGGGTGCGCGCGGCGTGTAGCAGCAAAAAGGTGATGACCCCGCCGCCGCCGATGTTGAACACCGCGATCGCCAGCAGGCCGATGCCGCTCAACTGGCCCAGCCCCGCCGCCGCCAGCAGCGCGCTGACCACGGCCAGCAGCAGGAAGAGCACGATCCACAACACAGCCGCAAGCAGGCTGCCCACGACGCCGGCGCCGAGGCAAGGCAGCGGGCTGAAGCGCAAGTGGTGCAGGGGCGCCTGCAGCGGATGATGTAGCAGGCGCAGCAGCACGAAGCCGACCAGCAGGATGGTGAAGAGCTCGCGCGCGACGGTCAGCAGCCAGGTCGCCAGATCGAGCGCGGGGCTGGTCTCGACGAGGCGCGCGGCGGCATACTCCGGCGCGGTGTTGAGCTGCGTGAAGACGACCTCCGGCGGCGGCGTGACGCGGATGCGGATGTCGGCGGGGTACGGGGCACTGTAACGCAGCTGCCCGCCCAGGCTGGCAGTCTCGCTGACCACCAGGCCGCGCGGCTCCAGCTGCATGCCGAAACGGAAGAGCGAGAGCAGCGTGCCCAGCTCCACCGGTACCCGGTCGCGGCTGTCGCCGACCTGCACGTCGATGTTGCCGCCGACCGCGCCGCCCAGACGCAGCGCCTGACCCGCCCAGGCCAGTTCGCGCTGAACCGAGCCATCCAGCAGCAATTGATAGCCCAGACCATAGAGATTGCCGGTGAGCGTCACGCCCTCGGCCAGCGAGGTGCTCAGGCTGGCGCTGATGAGGTTGCTGCGCGAGTCGTCGAAGCGCGCCGTCGGCTGAATGCGCAGCACCGGGCCGACGAAAACCAGGTCGCCCCCGACCCTACCGCGCAAATCCAGTTCACCGGCCAGCAGGTAGACGTTACCCTCGACGCTGCCCTCGAGGGAGGCCGAGACTGCCGCCAGCAGCAGGTCGCCCTCAATGCTGCCTTCGAGCAGGAAGTCGCGGCAGAGCACCACCAGCGTGCCCGGCAGGGTTTCGTCAACCGGGACGCGGCACTGGTCGCCGGCCAGCACGTCCAGGGCAGCGGCCGACCCGACTGGCAGCAATATCAGCGCGAGCAAGACTATGGCAAGTCGGCGGCGCATCGCTCCTCCCGGTTGCAGCCCGATTGTACGCCAGTGCGCTGCCGCCGCAAGCGGCTGTGCTATACTGGCCCTCCCGTTCGCCCCCAGGTGAACAGCCATGTTCGAACCCCGACATTACGGTCTGTATTTCAGTGAAGCGCAAGGCCAGCGCGCGCGCGAGCAGCGCGACGTGGAGCCGCTGCGCAGCGCTTGGGACGCCCTGCGGCGGCGGCGCCCGACGACCGTGCTGCTGCAGGCGCAGCAGGATGCGCTGCTCTTCCGCCTGGCTGGCGATGAGGCAGCCGGCGCGCGCGCCCTGCGCAACCTGCAGGCCGAGGAGACTGAGGCGGCGAATGGCGTCGGTCAGCTGGCACAGATCGTCGCCCTGCTGACGCAGGCGCAGTGCCATGAGATGCTCCACGATCATCCGGCTTTCACAGCCCGCGCGGCCTGGCTGCAGGGCTTTGCGGAGCGCGTGCGCGTGCGGCTGAATGCGGATGCGGAGCTGCTGCATGTGGAGCGCATGTGGCTGAACGCGCTTCGACTGGCGAGCGCGATCGTGCTGGAAGACGAAGGCCGGTTCACCATGGCCTGCGACCTCTTCCGCGACTGCGTGCAGCATGACCTGCACTTCGACGGCTTCATCCGCGCTGCGGCGCAGGGCAAGCGAGGAGGAAGCCTCGGGCGCATGTTGCTCACGGCCCAGGCACTGGCCCTTTGCGCCGAAGCCGCCACCCTGGCCGGCGAGCCGCTGTGGCACTTCGATGACCGCGGTGTGTCCGCGCTGACCCCCATGCCCTATCTGCTTTACTACTACTGGTATCCCGAAAAGTGGCGCTGGGACGGCGACAGCGAGGGCAACGAGGTGCCGCAAGAGGGCGATAGCGCGCCGCGGGCAGAAGAGGCGCGCGAGCTTTATCGGAGACACGCAGGCCTTTGGGAGCTGGCGCAGGCGCGCAGTCCATCGCGCGATGTGCAGCTGCTGCTGGATGAGCTGCGCCCGGTCTTCGATGAATGGGGCGGCGGCCCGCTCACGCTGACGCATGCCGGCGTCAGGAAAGCGTCAGGCAGGGGCAGGCGACTCTTCGGGCGCGGGCGGCGCTGAGCCCGCTTTACAGGTTGCCGGTCAGCAACAGCCCGGCGATGCTGAGATAGATGAACAGGCCGCTGGCGTCCACCAGAGTAGAGATCATTGGCGCGGAGACCACGGCCGCGTCGACGCCAAAGCGGTTGGCCAGCATCGGGATCAGCGAGCCCATCACGTTGGCCCAGGTGCAGATGGTGACGATCGACAATCCGATGACCAGCGAGAGGCGCAGGTCGCCATCCCAGAGCCAGGCGCGCGTCCCCGCCACCAGACTCAGCGCGAGTCCCAGCAGCAGCCCGCCCAGCAATTCACGGCGCAACACGCGCCACAAATCGCTGAAGTGGATGTCGCGTACGGCCAGGCCGCGGATGATGGTTGAGACAGTCTGCGCGCCGGTGTTGCCGCCGGTGCCGATCAGCAGCGGGAGGTAGAAGGAGAGCTGCACCACGGCGGCCAGGCGGGTGCTGAACTGACGCAGCACGGCGCCTGTCAAAGTGTCGGCCACCATCAGCAGCAGCAGCCAGCCGAAACGATTGCGCAGCACGCGCAACAGCGGCACGGTGAAGTAGGGCTGGTCAACGCTGCCGCGTTCCACTGCGCCGAAGCGCAGGATGTCCTCGGAGTTCTCCTCAATGAGCACGTCGATCACGTCATCGACGGTGATGATGCCCAGCAGTCTGCGCTCGCTGTCCACCACCGGAATCGCGAGAAAGTTGTACTGCGCCACCTCGCGCGCCACGTGCTCCTGGTCGGCCTCGGGATGCACGCTGACGACGCGAGTCGTCATGTGGTCGGCGATAACTGCCTCTGGCGGCAGGTTAATCAGCTCACGCAGCGAGAGCACGCCCAGCAGACCTCCCTCATCGTTCTGCACGTAGAGATCGCTGACCGTCTCGGCATGGGCCTCCATGCTGCGCACCTGCGCCAGCGCCTCCGTCGCGCTCATCTGCGGTTGCAGGCTGACGAAGTGTTCGGTCATAAGCAGGCCGGCGCTGTCCGGTGGATAGCGCAGTAGCCGCCGCACACTGGCTGCCTCGTCCGCATCCATGGCTGCCAGTAACGCTTCCTGCTGCTCCGGCACGTCTTCAGCGAGGATTTCGGCGGCGTCGTCCATCGGCAACCGGCCCAGCAGCTCGGCGGCCTCTTCAACCGGCAACCTGTCGAGCAACGTGCGCGTGGCGTCGCGGCCAATTTCATCGAGCACGCTGGCCGCCAGCTCGTCATCGAGTAGCTGGAAGATCTGGAACAGCTGTGTTGAATCGAGACGCTCAAGCATATCCGCCAGGTCGGCCGGATGATGGTTGGCCAGCAGCAGGCGCAGACGCGCCAGCTCGCCCGCATCCCAGGCGTCGTGCACCTGGGGCGTCAGCCGCTCACGTGGCGTGGTCATGGCATCTCCTGTAATTTGGGGCTGTTGCCCGAGGAGTTAATCTGGAGGCGCTTCAGTCAGCTGGTCGTAGAGCCAGCCGGATTCGTCCTCGTCATCGGCATCCTCCTCCTCCTCCTCCTCCTCCTCCTCCTCCCCGTCGTCCTCATCGGGGTCATCCGGCAGGTCCTCGTCGCCGGCGATGAAGAGCTCGTCATCGTCATCATAGAGCGAATCCTCGTCCTCATCGTCGAATTCGCTGATGTCGAAGCCTTCGTCGTCCACGGGTTCCGACTCCTCCTCTACTTCCGCTTCATCCGCAAGCAGATCGAGGTCGCCAGCCACCGGGAAGGCGTCATCGTCTTCGAGGATTGGCGCATCGGCTTCGGACAGGGGCGGTTCAAGGCTGTGCATGAGGTTCTCCCTGGGGTGTCGGGCCGGGGATTAGCCCGGTAAGGAGCGGGGCTGTCAGACGGATCTTTCTGCCATCTGCAGAAACCAGGCGTGGAAGCGGAGGTCATCAGTGAGTTCGGGGTGGAAGGCCGTGGCCAGCAATTGTCCCTGGCGCACAGCGACGATGCGGCCGTCTTCCAGGCGCGCCAGCACCTCGACGCCCGCGCCCGCGCAGGTGACGACTGGCGCGCGGATGAAGACGGCCTGCCACGGCAGCTCGCCCAGCACCGGCACATCCAGCGCGGTCTCGAAGCTGTCCAGCTGGCGCCCGAAGGCGTTGCGATCGACCGTGATGTTCATCAGACCGAGCAGCGGCTGCGCGTGATTGTCGAGCGCCCGTGCCAGGAAAATCATGCCGGCGCAAGTGCCCCAGGTCGGTTGCCGGCGGGCAAAGTCTCGCAGCGGCGCCACCAGGCCAGCGCTGATGGCCAGCTTGCCAATGGTGGTGCTTTCGCCGCCCGGAATAATGAGGCCATCGAGCCCGGCCAACTGTTCCGGCTGGCGCACCTCAATGGCTTCCGCGCCCGCGCGCTGCAACATGTGTACATGCTCAATGAAGGCGCCCTGTAGCGCCAGCACACCGATCTTCGTCATCAATCTACCCGGGAAACTGTCACTGCGGGCAATGGTATGCACAGGCAGGCTACGGTCAAGTGGGCGTTAGGGCCAATGCAAGTGCGCCAGTCGCGTTGCCGCGCGCGGGCGAAGCGGGTAGGCTCGGCGCGATGCAGCGGGGAGGGGAGCGTATGACGCAGGTGGAACTGGTGCTGGATTGCCGTAACACCCTGGGCGAGGGCCCGATGTGGAGTGTAGTGGAGCAGGCGCTCTATTGGGTGGACATCCTGGGCAAAAGTGTACACCGACTCGACCCGGCCACGGGCGCGCATGAGCAACACGATGTTGGCCAGCCGGTGGGCGCCATTCTGCTGCGGGCACGTGGCGGCTTCGTGCTGGCGCTGCGCGACGGCCTCTACACCTGGCAGCCCGGAGAAACGCCACAGCTCATCTTTGACCCGGAGGCGGACAGGCCGGCGAACCGCTTCAACGATGCGGCGGTAGACCGGCAGGGTCGGGTCTGGGCGGGCACGATGGCTGACGGCAGCGAGCCGGTTGGCTCCCTGTATCGCCTCGATGCCGACCGCAGCCTGCACACCATGGCGATCGACATCTACGTCTCCAACGGCCTGGGCTGGAGCCCCGAAAACCGCACCATGTACTACTGCGACAGCGGCACTGGCAGCATCCGCGCCTGGGATTTTGACCTGCAGACTGGCAATGTCAGCAACGAACGCCCCTACGTCAGCGCGGAGCCGGGTGGCGGCGCGCCGGACGGCCTGACGGTCGACAGCGAGGGCTGCGTCTGGTCGGCGCGCTGGGGCGGCTGGAAAGTCGTGCGCCATGACCCGCAGGGCCGCGTTATCAGCGAGCTGCCGGTGCCGGTCTCCTGCGTCAGCAGCGTGATGTTCGGCGGGCCAGACCTGGACGAGCTGTACATCACCACGGCGCGCACGGACATTGCGCAGCATGGCGGCGAACAGGAGCAGGCCGGCAGTTTGTTTCGCGCGCGGCCGGGAGTCAGCGGGCTGCCGGAAGCGTCCTGGGGAGGGTGAGATGCAAGGCATACGTGATTTTTTGATCAGCCGCGGCTTGCCCGCTGGCGACCCGGGGGAACTGCCGGAATCGGCGAAGCGCTTCCCGGACGGGGCGCAGTGGCGTATCGAGATCCCCAGCTGCGAAGGGCCGGAAGTCCTGCGCGCGGTGCTGGATGAGGCCGAAGCGCAGCGGGTGCTCCTGCATCGTATCTCGCAGGGCAGCGGCATCATGTTGCAGACTGACGCCGAAATCCGTGAGATGGCACAGCTGGGCCGCGAGGCGGGCATCGAGGTCAGCCTCTTCGTCGGGCCGCGCGCCGCCTGGGACACCGGCGCACAGGTGGTGGCCAGCGCGGGCAAGAACCTCGGCGCGCGCCTGCGCGGTATGGAGCAGGTGATCTTCGCCGTCGAGGATATCCGCCGCGCCTGCGCCCTCGGCATCCGCTCCGTGCTGGTGGCGGATGAGGGCCTGCTGTGGCTGGTCACGGAGATGAAGCGCGCCGGCGAGCTGCCGCCCGAACTGGTGCTCAAGGTCTCGGTGCAGATGGGCGCGGCCAACGCGCTCTCGGTGCGCTGGATGCAGCAGCTGGGCGCCGGAACCTACAACACGCCCACCGATCTTTCGCTGCCTCACCTGGCCGCCATCCGCCAGGCCTGCGAACTTCCGCTGGACATCTACGTGGAGGCGCCAGACGACTTCGGCGGCTTCGTGCGTTATTACGAAATCCCGCAGATGATTCAGGTCGCCGCGCCCATGTACGTCAAGCTGGGGCTACGCAACGCGCCCAACATCTATCCTTCCGGCTACCACGTCCAGGCGACCGCCGTGGCCCTTGGGCGCGAGCGCGTACGTCGCGCCGCCATCGCACAGGATATCATCCGCCGCTACTGTCCGGACGCGGTAACTTCGCAGCGGGGCGCCGCCGACCTGGGCATTCCACTCTGATTTTCGGTCTCAATCGCTGCGGCGCAGGCGCGGGTCGAAGATGTCCCGCAGCCAGTCGCCCAGCAGGTTGACCCCAAAGGCGGTGATGGAGATGGCCAGCCCGGGGTAGATCGACATCCAGGGGAAGATATACAGAAACTTGCGCCCCAGGGCGAGCATGTTGCCCCAGCTGGGAATCGCCGGCGGCACGCTGAGGCCGAGAAAACTGAGGCCGGCTTCGTAAAAGATCATGGCCGACATCTCGAAGGTCATAAGCGTCACCAGCGGGCCCACCAGGTTTGGCAAAAGATGGAGCAACAGGATGCGGCCGGTCGGCGTGCCCAGGCTGCGCGCAGCATCAACGTATTCCATGTTCTTCAGCCGCAGTACTTCGCCACGGGCGAGTCGCGCGAAAATGGGCGCGTCGGTGATGCCAAAGATGATGATGACGTTCAGAAGATTGCGGCCAAAAATCGACGCGACCACAATGACCAGCACCAGGTAGGGGAAGGACAGCAGCAGGTTTACTGCGGCGGAGATTATGCCGTCCACTCGGCCGCCCAGATAGCCGGCCGTCATGCCCAGCGTCACTCCGATGCTGCTGGCCAGTACGACGCCGAAGAAACCGACCGCCAGCGAAACGCGCGAACCATGGACAATGCGGCTTAGGATGTCCTGACCGAGCTGGTCCGTGCCCAGCAAATGGCCAGGGAGGCCGAGTTCCTGCCAGGCTTCCGGTCGTTTGGAGTTCGACAGGCTGCCTTCAGTCGGGCCAAAGGGCGCCAGTTGCTCCGCGAACAGGGCCGTAAGCACGACCAGCAGCACCAGTACCATGCCCAGCGCCGCGCCAGGATCCTGCAGCAGCCGGCGCAGACTGTAGGGCAAGGTCATACCCGGCTGCCGGCGCGGCAATCTCTGGCTGACAGTCATGTCAGGCTTGCCGTGCCCGCGGGTCAAGCAGGTCGTAGGCAATGTCGGTGAGCAGGTTGATGGAAATGGCGAAGATGGCGATGAAGATAGTGATGGCCTGCACCAGCGGGAAATCGCTGTCGCCAATTGCGTCGTTGAGCAGGGTGCCCAGGCCTGGCCAGGCGAAGATCGTCTCGATATATACCGAGCCGCCCAGCATGTAGGTGAAGTTGACGCCGATGACGCTGACCAGTGGGATGGTGGCGTTGGGCGCGATATGGCGCAGGGCGATGACAATCTCGCTGAGTCCCTTGGAGCGGGCGGTACGGATGTAATCCTCGCGGGTGATTTCCAGCACCGCGGAGCGCAGCAGGCGCACCATCTGGCCCGTGCTGGCCACGCTCAGTGCGACGGCGGGCAGGATCAAATGTTGCGGGCTGTCACGGCCGAAGGAGGGCAGCAGACGCGCGTTGACGGCGAAGATCAGGATCAGAATCATGGCCAGCCAGAAGGACGGAATCGTCTGCCCGGCGAGGCCGATGCCGCGCGCGAGCAGGTCCAGCACGGTGCCAGGGAAGAAGCCGCTGATGATGCCCAGTGGCAGCGCGACGACCAGCGCGATGATCAGCGCTGCCAGTGCCAGTTCGATGGTGGCGGGCAGGCGCTGCAGAATCAGATCGAGATTGGGTAAATGTAGACGCAGCGATTTCCCCAGGTCGCCGCGCAACGTGTCGCCGAGATAGTCCAGAAATTGCTCTGCGAGCGGGCGGTCAAAGCCGTGGGCCACGCGGAAGGCCTCGCGCTGTTCGGGCGTGGCGGTGCGGGCAACCATCAGGCCAACGGGGTCTCCGGTAAGCCGGACGGCGAAGAACACCAGCACCAGCACCCCTGTGATGAGGGCGACGGATTGCAACAGGCGCCGGAGGATGGTGTTGAGCACGTTCGAGGCTCCCGGATATGGCCTGGCAATTTGGCCCCGACTTGACCTGCCCGGGGCCGCGCTGTTCCGTGATTAGCCGTCCACACCGACCTCGTTCAGGTAGTAGGTCTCGGTAGCGAGAGGTTTGTAGCCGGTGACGCGGCTGGTGGTCGCCTCAAAGATATTGAGGGCGTATAGGTAGACGAAGGGCGGATTGTCGAACAGGTAACGCGACACCTCGCGATACACTGCGGCGCGCTCATCCCGGTCTATGGTGGTGTTCAGGCGGTCGATGTAGGCCGTGATTGTGTCATCGACCCAGCTGTTAAAATACAGGCCGGGGTAGTGCGCGCCCTCAATCCGGGGCAGGGCCTCGCCGGCGGGAGTAGACCAGCCGTCGACGAACATGGGGCCGGTGCTGCCGTAATCTGCTTCGGACCAGAACTTGTTCGTGGTCAGGAAATCGAGCTCGATTTCCACACCGACAGCGCCCAGGTCGCGCTGGATGGAAAGGCACACCTCGTTGATACTGGTGTAGGCATCGGCGGGACAGCTCAGCTGGATTGCGAAGCCATCCCCATAGCCGGCTTCCACCAGCAACTCCCTGGCGCGCTGCGGGTCGTAGGGGTAGGGCGCGAGCTCCGGGTCATGGCCCAGGTTGCCTGGGATGGTAAAGCCGGAAACCAGTTGGCCGTGGCCGTTGAACAGGGCCCGCAGTATTCCTGGTCTGTCGATGGCAAGGTTGAAAGCCTGACGCACGAGTCGGTTTTCGATTGGCGTGCCAATACCGCTGTTCAGATTCTTGAAGGCGACGTAGTAAACCCGGTCGTTGGGGTAGGTGATGAGCTTGACGTTCGGGTCGCCCTCCAGCAGCGTGGCTTCGTCAACACCCAGTCGATTGACGATGTCCACTTCTCCCGTCCGGACAGCGGCCATGCGTGTTGTGGCATCAGGAATGATGCGCATGATGACGCGTTCCACCTTTGGTTCCTCCGGATTCCAGTAATCCGGGAAGGCGCGCATCACGATGCGGTCGCCTGGCAACCACTCTTCCAGCATAAAGGGGCCAGTGCCTACAGGAGCTGCTTCAAACCTCTCCAGGCCGACCTCTTCCAGATAGCGTGGTGGCAGCGCGAACCAGCCTTCTACCACGTCGTTGATGAACAGGGCGTCTGGCTCCGGCGTCGTCACACGCACTGTGTAATCGTCCAGCACTTCCACGCTTTCGGCTGAGGAATAGTACTGTGGGTATTCGTTGCCTGGTGTCAGACCGTATTCCCAAGCCGCCACAATGGCTGCCGCAGTGAAGGGCTCGCCATTGTGGAAGGTGACGCCCTGGCGCAGGTGGAATGTGTACTGCGTGGCTTCCTCGTTGACTTCCCGGCTTTCGGCCAGACCAGGGCGGAGTGTCCCTTCGCTGTCGAGCCATACCAGGCCGTCATACAACTGGCGCGTGGCGCTGATGGCGGTCACGTCAGAGGCGTTGGCAATGTAAAGTGAAGTCGGGTCATTTGGCAGCGCGATGACCAGTTCCCCGGAAGGTTGAGCCTGAATCAGCATGGCCGGCCCGATCAGCATCAGAGCGAGCAGGAAGCAGATTGTGGAGCGCATGGCTTTTCTCGTTGTCCCTTCAGTACAAGGTGAACTGTGGCGCCGAATGGTGTCGGGTTTGTATCCACCCGACCAGGAATAACGAATGGCTAAAATTACCTGGCGCGCGGACAGGCAATGTGGCTTGGTCATCCTGCGGCGCGGCCCCGTCTTGACCTGCCCGGGGCCGCGCTATTCTGTGATTAGCCGTCCACACCGACGCCGTTGAGATAAAAGGTCTCGTTGGCCAGCGGGTTGTAGTCGGTGACGCGGCTGGAAGTCGCCTCAAAGAGATTGAGGACGTAGAGATAGATATAGGGTGGATCGTCGTACATGTAGCGCGAGAGCTCGCCATAGAGCGCAGCGCGCTCCGCGCGATCGACCGCCGTTGCTATTTGCCCGAGATACTCGACGATGGCTGAATCGGTCCAGGTGCTGTAGTAGTAGCCGGGCGTGAGGGAGCCTTCGAGCCGCCAGAAAGCCTCGCCGTTGGGTGCGGACCAACTGTCCACGTACATGGGGCCGCTTGCTGCATATTGGGCTTCGGACCAGTAGGCGTTGGTCGTCTTGAATTCCAGGTCGACCTCGATGCCGATGGCGCTGAGGTCGCGCTGGACGGAAAGGCAGACCTCGTTGATGTTGGTATAAGCGTCGGCCGGGCAGCTCATGCCGATCGCGAAGCCGTCCGCAAAACCGGCCTCGGTCAGAAGCTCTCTGGCGCGCTGCGGGTCATGGGGATAAGGCTCGAGAGATGGGTCGTAGCCGAGGTTGCTCGGGATGACAAAGCCGGCGATGGTTTGGCCAAAGCCGCTGAAGAACGCATCGATGATGCCAGGGCGATTGACGGCGTAGTTCAGGGCCTGGCGCACCAGTTTGTTCTCCAGCGGGGTGCCGGCGCCGCTGCCGATGTTCTTGAAGGCGACGTAATAAACGCGGTCGTTGGGGTAGCTGACGATGTTGACGCCAGGGTTAGATTCCAGCAGGACGACGTCATCTACGTTCAGGCGCGTGACGATGTCGACTTCGCCGGTCTGAATTGCGGCCAGGCGCGTGGTTGCGTCCGGGATGATGCGGAAGGTCACACTGTCCACCTTCGGCTGCTCGGGGTTCCAGTAGTCAGGAAAGGCGCGCATGACAATGCGATCACCTGGCAACCATTCCTCCAGCATGAATGGGCCGGTACCGACCGGCGCCGCCTCGAAGGCTTCCAGGCCGACCTCCGCCAGGTAGGCAGGCGGGATGGCGAACCAGCCATTTGCGACTTCACTCAGGAAGAAGGCATCCGGCACTTGCGTCGTAATCTCGACTGTGTAGTCGTCGATGACCACGATGTCATCGGCAGATGCCACCGAATCGTAGTAGGACAAATACTCATTGGTGGGAGTCATGCCATATTCCCAGATCGTGCTGACGGCGTGGGCGTTGAAGTCCTCGCCGTTGTGGAACTTCACGCCTTCGCGCAGATGGAAGGTGTAGCTGCGGCCATCCTCGCTGATTTCCCAGCGTTCGGCCAGGCCCGGCTGCAGCGTGGCATCGGGCCCGTACCAGACCAGCGCATCGTAAAGCGGACGCGTGGCGCTGATGGCCGTCACGTCCGAGGCATTGGCGATGTAGATTCCGGTTGGGTCGTTGGGCAGCGCAATGACCAACTCGCCGGAGGGCTGACCCTGGGTCAGCGCGACCGGGCCGATCAGAAGCATAAGTACCAGGATCGCGAAATTTATCGTACGCACATTGACACCCCGTTTCCTTAGTCGTCGATGACGGGATTGTAGCAGAAGACTTGAGGACTTGCGAACTGGCTATGCGTCGGGGGCCTGTGTCGGCTTGCTATACTGGAGATTAACGGGCAGGAAAGGGTCGCATGTACTTTCTGGTCAAACAGCGGCAGGTTGCCAGGGACAATCTGGACAGGCGCGTCTTTCTCGAGGGCGTCGCCGGCACCGGCAAGACCACCGCCGGCATCGAGCGCGTCAAACAGCTCTTGCATGCGGGCGTGCCGCCCAATGCCATCCTTGTCATGGTGCCGCAGCAGGCGACTGGTCTGCCCTGGCAGGAGGCCCTGCGCCGGTCGCGCGCGCCGGGCGGCGCCGAGGTGCGCATCACGACCCTGGGCAGCCTGGCGCGTGAACTGCTGGAGCTCTTCTGGCCGCTGATTGCCGAAAACACCGGCTGCGCCCGGCCGCTGGCGCCGCCCCGCTTTCCGGGCCTCGAATTGTCGCAGTACCTCATGCGGCGTTTCGTCGCTGCGGAAATCGAGCGCCGCGACTACTTCCGCAGCGTGACCATCAGCCGCAACCGGCTCTACACGCAGATCGTCGACAACCTCAACAAGGCGGCCCTGGTGGGCTTTCCGCCGGAAGAAATTGGCTCGCGCCTAAAGGAGGCCTGGCGCGGTGAGCCGGAACAGGCCTTCATCTACGATGACGCCCAAGCTTGCGCCAGCCTGTTTCGCGCCGGCTGTCTGGAACACAACCTGATTGACTACTCGCTGCTCATTAGCATCCTGCGCGAACAGCTCTGGCCGCTGGAGCCGGCGCGACGCTATCTGACCGGCCGTTACCGGCATCTGGTTGTCGACAACCTTGAGGAGGACACGCCGACTGCCCATGACCTGCTGCGCGACTGGCTTCCCAATTGTGACTCGGCCCTGCTGATTTACGACAGCCAGGCGGGCCTGCGCCGTTTTCTGGGCGCTGACCCGAAGCTGGCCCGGTCGCTGAAAGCGCTGTGCGAGGTAGAAGTTACGCTCGAGCGGCGGCGCGTCATGTCGGAGGACGTCGCGGCCCTGCATCACGCGCTGGCGACGGTGCTGGACAGGGAAACTGGCCCGCCGCCGAAGAGCGGGGATGCGCGTGCAGCGCTGCGCTGGCCGGACAAGGCGCGCTGGCATCCGCAGATGATCGACTGGGCAGTGGATCACATCGCGAATCTGGTGCACGAGGAGGGTGTGCCGCCGCAGGAGATTGTCGTGCTGGCGCCCTTCCTGCCAGACGCGCTGCGCTTCGCGTTGCAGGTGCGCCTTGAAGAGCGCGACGTGCCGCAGCGCTCGCACCGACCCTCGCGCGCGCTGCGCGATGAGCCGGCCGCGCGCGCCCTGTTGACCTTTGCCAGGCTCGCTCATCCGACGGCGGGGCAGGGCCTCAGCCGCTTCGACGTGGCCAGCGCGCTCACCGGCGCCATTGTCGGGCTGGATCTGGTGCGCGCGCGCCTGCTGGCCGACGCGCTCTTCCGCGATGGCGGCCTGTTGCCCTTCGAACGCATCACGGACGCGCGCCTGCAGCAGCGCATCACCTTTAACCTGGGTGAAAAATACAACCGGCTTTGCGACTGGCTGGCGAAGGCAGCGCCGGACACGCCGCTCGATCTCTTCTTCAGCGCGCTCTTCGGCGAGCTGCTGTCGCAGCCGGGCTTCGGCCTGCACGATCGCCTCGCAGCTGGCGCCACTGTCGCCAATCTCGTCGACTCGGCGCGCGGCTTTCGCCAGCTACTGGCCGAAATCGACCCGCAAGCCGCAGTAGCAACCGAATACCTGCGCATGGTTGAAGAGGGCGTGCTGGCCAACCAGTACCTGCGCGACTGGGCGCTGGACCGTGACGAGGGCGTGCTGCTCGCCCCGGCGCACACCTTCCTCATGGGCAACCGTCCGGTCGACTACCAGTTCTGGCTGAACGTGGGCAGCAGCGGCTGGGGCCGGCGTGTATTTCAGCCCCTTACGCAACCCTGGGTGCTCAGCCGCAGTTGGGAGCAGGGACGCACCTGGCTGGACGCCGACGAGGAAGCGGCGGGCGCCGAGGCGCTGGCGAGCGTGGCGCTGGGCCTGCTGCGACGTTGCCGCAAGCGCGTGTATCTGGGCATCAGCGAGTTTGGCGAACGCGGCCATGAAGAGCGCGGGCCGCTGCTGCTGGCCCTGCACAAGATGTATCGCAGCCTGCCGCCGGAGTATGCGGATGTATAGCCCGCGTAAGGCGCAAAAGCAGGTGCTGGCCTGGCGCGGCGGGAAGCTGGGCGTGTCCGCCGTGCCGGGCAGCGGCAAGACCGCCACGCTGGTAGCGCTGGCGGCGCGCCTGGTGCGCACAGGCGGCCTGGCGGCCGATCAGGAAGTGCTGATCGTGACGCTGGTCAACTCCGCCGTGAACAATTTCTCGTCGCGTCTGACCCAGGAATTGCAGCGCGAGAGCGCGTTTCTGCCGGGACTGGTGGGCTATCGTGTGCGCACCCTGCATGGCCTGGCCAACGACATCGTGAAGGAGCGGCCCGGCCTGGCGGGCCTGGCGGACGACTTCAGGGTGATCGATGAGCGCGAGACACAGGACATTCTGCAGGAGGCGGTGGATGGCTGGCTGCGCGGTAACCCGGGCACGGAACAGGGCTGGGTGGACGAGGCTCTGCAGCAGCGCAGCGACGTGCGCCAGCGGCACTGGCCGACCTTGCTGCGCGACGTGGCCGGACGCTACATTCGCCAGGCGAAGGACGTGGAAACCGACGTTGACGAGCTGAACGCGCTGCTGCGGGGTCAGGGCGACGCCTTGCCCCTGGCGCAAATCTGCCAGGAGATTTATGCAAGCTACGAAAACGGCCTGCGCTATCGCGGCGGCATCGACTTCACCGACCTCATCCGTCTGGCGCTGCGAGTCCTGAAGAGCGACGCGGATTACCTGGCGCGGCTGCAACGGCGCTGGCCCTGGATTCTCGAGGACGAGGCCCAGGACAGCAGTTGGCTGCAGGAGCGCATCCTGCGTCTGCTGGCCGGCCCGCAGGGCAACTGGGCGCGCGTCGGCGACCCCAACCAGGCGATCAACGAGTCCTTCACTACGGCCAGTCCGCACTACCTGCGCGTTTTTCTGCAGGAGCCGGACGTGCAGGCGCATCCCATGCCCAACAGCGGCCGCAGCGCCCCGGCCATAATCCGCCTCGCCAATGGCCTCATCGACTGGGCCCAGGCGCATCCCCAGCCCCAGGTGCGCGCGCGCCAGCCGCTGGCGCCGCCGTATATTGAGCCCGCGCCGCCCGGCGACCCCCAACCCAACCCTCCCGACGTCGAGGGTTATCCGCATTTGCACAACGAGGCGTTGAATTCCGACCAGGAACGCGCGCTGGTCTTGCGCTCCCTGCAACACTGGCTGCCGCAGAACCCGGAGCGTACGGTCGCCGTGCTGCTGCCGACCAACGCCAGCGGCAGCAAGCTGGTGGGCGAACTGCGCGCGGCCGGTCTGCCCTACAAGGAGAACCTGAGCTCGACGGACGGCACGCGCGCGGTGGCCGGTTCCCTGTGTCGCGTGCTGGAGTATCTGGGCAACCCGCGCTACAGCGGCTACCTGGCGCAGGTCTACCGTGTGTGGCGCCGCGACGAGCGCGGCAACGAGGACGCCGAACGCAGCATCAGGCGCGTGGCCGGGGAACTGCGCGGCCTGCGTCAGCCGGAGGACTACCTGTGGCCGCTGCTGGACGACGACTGGCTGGATGACCTGGCCGGCCCCGACGAGGACCTGCGGCAGCATCTGAGTGACTTCCGCACCATCATGCGCCGCTGGCAGGAGGCCGTAGACCTGCCCGTGGATCAGCTGCTGCTGACCGTCGGCGCCGACCTTTTCCACGCCGAGGCTGAAATCGCGACCGTCTGGAGCCTGGCGCTGGATCTGCGGCAGTTTGCGGAGCTGCGCCCGGATGCGCGGCTGCCGGAGTTCACCGGCGAGCTGCGCCAGATCGCCGCCGGTCGCCGCCGCTTCCAGGGCATGAGCGAGGAAGATGCCAGCTTCGACCCCGAGCGCTATCGCGGGGTGGTGGTTGTGACGACCCTGCACAAGGCCAAGGGCCTGGAGTGGGACCGCGTCTACCTTCTCTCGGCCAACAGCTATGATTTCCCCTCGGCCATGGAGGGCGACCAGTTCTATTCCGAGCGCTGGTTTCTGCGCGACGGACTGAACCTGGAGGCCGAGGCCCTGGCCCAGCTGGAAGCGCTTACGAATGGCAGAACTTATCAGGAAGGCGAGGCGACGCGCGCGGCGCGCGAACTGGTGGCGGCGGAGAAGTTGCGCCTGCTCTTCGTCGGCATCACGCGCGCCCGCAGCGAACTCGTCATCACCTGGAACACAGGGCGAAATGGTGACCAGCGCGAGGCGCTGCCGTTGACTGACCTGCGCGCATTGCTGGCCGGGGAGCGCGCGCAATGACCCTGCCGCCGGACTTCGTCTTCACCCAGGGCAACCTGCAGGACTACGTCGATTGCCCGCGCCGCTTCGAGCTGAAGTATCTGCAGCGGCAGCGCTGGCCGGCGGCCGAAGTCGATGACATGGTGGCCTTCGAGCGGCATATGGAGCAGGGCGCGCAGTTCCACCGCCTGGTGCAGCAGAGCCTGCTGGGCCTTCCGCCCGAGACCTTGCAGTCGCGCATCGCCGATGAGGAGGTCGCGCTCTGGTTCGATACCTGGCTGGCGAATGGCCTGGCCGGCGTTCCGCCGCAGCGCTGGCCCGAGTTGACCCTGACGGCAACGCTGGGCGAGCGTCTGCTGCTGGCGAAGCTGGACCTGGTCGCCATCGAGCCCGGCGGGCCGGCGCTGCTGCTGGACTGGAAGACCGGGCGTCATCTGCCGCGCGCAGAGCGCCTAGCGCAGCGCATGCAGACCCTAGTTTATCGCTACTTGCTGGCGCAGGCCGGCGCGCGCCTGAACGGCGGCGAGCCGCTGGCGCCGGAGCGCATCGAGATGCGCTACTGGTACGCGCAACATGGCGGCCAGGTGCAGCGCTTCCCCTACAGCGCAGCACAAATGCAGGCGGATCGCAAGCAGTTGCTCGCCCTGCTGCGCGAGATCGAGGGCCGCGCGGAGTTCCCGCTCACCACAGACGAGCGCCGCTGCCGCTTCTGCGTCTACCGTTCGCTTTGCGGCCGCGGCGAAAAGGCCGGTGCATTGGAAGAGTGGGAGGGCGAGGAGGAGATGGCCCTGCCCGCAACCGCGCTCGACATCGACGCGCTGGACGAGATCGCATTTTGACCAACCCGAACCAGGCCGTCACCTGGCGCCCCCCGCCACCCATCCCCGTCCCGGCGGCGTTGCGCGAGGCCGTCGGCGGCCACCCGCTGGTCGCGGCCAGCCTGGCGCAGCGCGGTATCGTCACTCCCGCGGCCGCCCTCAGCTTCCTCGACACCGCCGCCTACACGCCCGCGCCCGCCGCCGACCTCCCCGACATCGACGCAGCGGTCGCCTGCGTCCAGCGCGTAATCCAGGAAAAGGGCGAAATCCTGGTCTGGGGCGACTTCGACGTCGATGGCCAGACCGCGACCGCGCTGCTGGTCTCCGCGCTGCGCGAGCTGGGCGCCTTCGTGCGCTGGCACATCCCCAACCGCTTTCGCGAGGGCCACGGCGTCCATCTGCCCACCTTGCAGCGGGAACTGCAGGGCGCTGATCTGCTCCTGACCTGCGATACGGGCATCGGCGCGCATGACTCCCTCGCCTGGGCGCAAGCGCAGAGCGTGGCGGTCGTCGTCACCGACCATCACAAGCTGCCCGCGACCCTGCCGCCGGCCAGTGCTATCGTTACACCGCAGCGCCTGGCGGAAGGCCACCCGCTGCGCGAGCTGCCAGGCGTGGGCACGGCCTTCATGTTGATCGAGGCCCTCTTCAACGGGCGCAGCAGCGAGCATCTGCTGGACCTGGTGGCGCTGGGCATCGTGGCCGACGTGATGCGTCAGGTCGATGACACGCGCTGGCTGCTGCAGCACGGACTGCAGGTTCTGCGCGCTGCCGAACGCCCCGGTCTGCGCGCGCTGATGGCTGCCGCCGGCGTCAACCCGACGGAACTGACGGAGAGCGACATAGGCTTCGCGCTCGCGCCGCGACTGAACGCGCTGGGTCGTCTGGATGATGCCAACGTGGCGGTCAACCTGCTGACGAGCCGGGACGCCGTGGAAATAGATGGCCTGGTGCGCAATCTTGAGGCGCTCAACCAGAAGCGCCGCTTCCTCACGCGCCAGGTGCAAGAGGCCGCGCAGCAGCAAATCGCCAAAGACCCTTCGCTGCTGGATTATGCTGCGCTGGTGCTGTGCCAGCCGGGCTGGCATACGGGCGTGGTCGGCATCGTAGCCAGCCGCCTGGTGGAAGAATACGGGCGCCCGGCCATTCTGCTTGGCGAGCAGGGCGGGCTGGCCAGCGGCTCGGCGCGCTCGCTGCCAGGCTGCGACATCGTGGCTGCACTGGATACGCAGGCCGGCCTGCTGCAGGGCTACGGCGGACACAGCATGGCCGCCGGCATGCGCCTTGACGCAGATCGCGTCTCCGAATTCCGGCGCGGGCTGTCGCGCGCCGTGCGCGAGCAAACGGAGGGGGCGCCGCTGACGCAGGAGCTGCAGATCGACGCCGACCTGCAGCTGGGCGAAGTCACGCTGAACCTGGCGCAGCAGCTGGCGCGTCTGGCCCCCTTCGGCAACGGCAATCCGCCGCTGACTCTCGTCGCGCGCGACTTGCGCTTGCTGCTGCGGCGCACGCTCGACCGGCGCGGTGACCACCTCGAGCTGACTGTTGCTGACAAGTCAGATGTAGAGCGGCGCGTCATCTGGTGGTCGGGCGATGCGGAAATGCTGCCGCAGGGCCGCTTCGACCTCGCCTTCACTTTGCGTGTTAACGTATATCGCGACCATCGCGAGGCGCTCATGGAGTGGCTTGGCGCGCAGCCCAACGAGGACGAGGACGGGATCATCCTGCGCCGGCCGACCTGGGAGGCGCTCGACTATCGCCGTCACCCGGCGCCGCGCCAGCAGCTGGCCAACATCCTCGCCGACGAGCCCGAGGCGCTGGTCTGGCGTGAGGGGCACGTTGACATTGAGGGCGTTGACCGCATCGGCCTGCGTCCGGCAGAGACCCTGGTCGTCTGGACCGTGCCGCCGGACGCGGACACCTGGAAGGCTGCGCTGAACACGGTCGCGCCGCAACGTGTAGTGCTCTTCGCCTATGAGCCGCCCTGGCGCACGCCGCAAGCCTTGCTGGAGCAGGTGGCGGGCCTGGCAAAATACGCGCTGCAAGGGCGCGCGGCCCGGCTTACGCGAGACGAACTGGCCGCCCTGACCGCGCAACCGCTGGCGACGGTGCAGACCTGCATCGACTGGCTGAACGTCGGCAGCCGGCTGCGTTTCACGCCCCTCAGCGAGGACGAGTGGCGCGTGACACGCGCGCCAGCCGCGGCACCGCTGACGCCGGACAACCGGCTCGGTGAGCGCCTGGCGCAGCAACTGCGCGAGACCGCGGCCTGGCGTCGTTACTGGCTGCGCCAGTCCTTTCCAGACTAATTCGCGTGGCAGCGTCGCGGCGATGCAGCGCATGCGCTATTTTTGTCAGGCGTTGACACCGGGAGACCAAATATGAGCGCGCGCGAAACCGCCTTCACCATGGATACCTCGAGCATCAAGTTCGGCCCGGGTGTGACCCGTGAGCTGGGCGCGGACATGGCCGCCCTGGGCGCGGGGCGCGTGATGCTGCTGACCGACGCGCGCCTGGTGCAGGGCGAGTCGGTGGCGGTAGCGCTCTCGTCGCTGCGCACGGCGGGTACCGACGTCGTGCTCTTCGATGATGTGCGCGTGGAGCCGACAGACGCGTCCTTCCAGGCGGCCATCGCCTTTGCCCAGAACGGCGCCTTCGACGGCTACGTGGCGGTCGGCGGCGGCTCGGTGATGGATACGGCCAAGGCCGCCAATCTCTACGCCTGCTGGCCGCAGGATGACTTCTTCGCCTACGTTAACCCGCCCATCGGTCGCGGCCTGCCCGTGCCCGGGCCGCTCAAGCCGCTGATCGCCGTGCCCACCACGGCCGGCACCGGCAGCGAGACCACCGGCGTCGCCATCTTCGATTACGAGGCCATGCGCGCCAAGACCGGCATCGCGCAGCGCGCCCTGCGCCCCACGCTGGGCATCATCGATCCGCACAACACGGCCACGCTGCCGCCCATGGTCGCCGCCTGCAGCGGCCTCGACGTGCTCAGCCACGCCATCGAATCGCTGACTGCGCTGCCCTTTTCGCAGCGGGCCGCGCCGGGCCATCCGCGCGAGCGCCCGGCCTACCAGGGCGCCAACCCGGTCAGCGACGTGTGGGCGGCCGAGGCCCTGCGCATGGTGGGTGCCAACCTGCTGCGCGCCATCCGCGAACCCGACGACATCGAGGCGCGCGGCAACATGCTGCTGGCGTCCACCTGGGCCGGCATCGGCTTTGGCAATGCCGGCGTGCATCTGCCGCACGGCATGTCCTATCCTGTCTCTGGCATGGTGCGCGACTTCCGTCCGCCGGGTTACGAAGTCGACCACGCTATCGTGCCGCATGGCATGGCAGTCATCCTCAACGCGCCGGCGGTCTTTCGCTACACGGCCTGCGCCAACCCGGAGCGGCATTTGCTGGCGGCGCGCTTGCTCGGCCTGGAGGTAGACGGTGCCTCAGCGCAGGATGCGGGCGAGATTCTGGCGACGGGCATTATCGACATCATGCGGGCGACCGGCATGCCAAACGGCCTGGCGGCGCTTGGCTACAGCGCGGCGGACGCGCCGGCGCTGGCTGAGGGCACGCTGCCGCAACACCGCGTCACGAAACTGTCGCCGCGTCCGGCTGAGCGCGATGACCTCATCGAACTGTTCCGCGCGGCCATGCGCTACTGGTAACTTCCGTGGCTAGCGCATCAGCATCTCAAAGGCGGTGAAGGAGAGCGGCGGCAGCAGCAACTCACTGCCCGTCGCAAGCGACTCCACGGCCAACGGCCGCGCCACGACCGTGTCGGGTTGTTCGAAGCTGTTGGCCGCCTTCGGGTCGTTGCCACTGAGCTGCCAGGCCCGGACGCTGCCGTGCGGGCGGCGGTCCTGCCAGTTCAGGGTCAGCGGCACGGCGTCGGTTTGACTGCGGTTGACCAGAAAGAGTGCGCCGATACCTGTTTCGGGATCGTGTGTGGCGGAGACGTCCAGCAGGGGCACGGGGCCGAACTGCGTCGTTTCGTGCTGCGGCGCCTGCAGCAGCACATCCAGCGAGTTCCCGTTGGCCAGGCGGCTGAAGAGCAGGAAGGGGTAGAAAATCGACTGCTTCAGCAGCGCGTCCGTCTCCGTCAGGATGGGCGCGATGACGTTAACGATCTGCGCCAGACAGGCGATCTTCAACACGTCGGCGCGACGCAGTAACAGGCTCAACCACTGGGCCGCCATCAGTGCATCCTCAAGGTTGTAGACATCCTCGGCGAGCCGCGGCGCCTGTCTCCATTCACCCGTTGCCTTCTGGTAATTGTACGAGATGTTCCACTCGTCCCAGGAGAGGTAGATCTCCCGTTTGCTGCGCGTCTTCGCCTTGACGTAACGCAACACACCTTCCAGCGTGTCGACAAATTCCTCAAGGGCAATCGTCGTGGCGAGGAAGCTGTCGGTGTCGTTATTGCGGTTGCCCGCGTAATGGTGCATGGAGTGGTAATCGACCTGCTCGTAGCAATGTTCCAGCGCGACCCGGTCCCATTCGGGGTAGGTCGGCATCATTGAAGTGGAGGTGCCGCAGAGCACGAGCTTGATCTCCGGGTCGTGCCAGCGCATCATTTTGGCGGCTTCCAGCGCCTTGCGCCCGTATTCCCCCGCCTCCAGATGGCCGATCTGCCAGCGGCGGCCATCCATCTCGTTGCCGAGGCACCAGTATTGCACGCCATGGGGCTCGGCGTGGCCGTTGGCGACGCGCATGTCAGCGTATTTCGTCCCGGCCTGGGCATTGCAGTATTCGACGAGGTTGGCGGCGTCCTGAATGCTGCCGGTGCCCATGTTGACTCCGAGCATGGGCGCCGTGCCCAGTTGCGCGCAGTAGTCGATGAATTCGTCGGTGCCGAACTGGTTGGTCTCGATCGATTGCCACGCCAGATCGCGCTTGGCGGGACGCTGGTCACGCGGGCCTACGCCATCCTCCCAGCGGTATCCACTCAGAAAGTTGCCGCCCGGGTAGCGCATGCTGCGGAAATTTAGTTCGCGCAGCGCCGCCAGCACATCGCGCCGCAAGCCGTTTTCGTCAGCGTGCGGCGAGCCGGGCTCGTAGATGCCACCATAGATACAGCGGCCCATGTGCTCGGCGAAGCCGCTGAAGAGCAACGGCGAGACCGGGCTGATGATACGGTTGGTGTCGATGTGAACGTGAGCTGTTTTGTTGTCGGACACAGGCTTTCCTTCCGTGTGGAAATCTGACAGACCTTATGCCATCGCTTTTCAGCGGCCGCCCATGCCACCCGTCAGGGTCACGCCCTGGATGATGCGGCGCTGGAAGATGATGTAGACGATCAGGATGGGAATGGTTGAAAGCACGGCGCCGGCAAGTACCATGGGCCGGAACTGTTGGCCATAGGCCGAGTTGAGGATGGTCAGTCCCACCGGCAGGGTACGCGTCTCCAGGCTGTTGGTGACGATGAATGGCCAGAACAGGTCATTGTAGTGACCCAGAAAGACGAAGATGGCCAGCGCCGTCAGCGCGTTGGACGAGAGCGGCAGGATGATCCGTGTGAAGCGGCGCAGGTAGCCGGCGCCATCCAGCACGGCCGCTTCCTCCAGTTCAAGCGGAATTTGCATAAAGAACTGACGCAGCAGGAAAACGCCAAAGACATTGGCCGCGCCCGGGAAGATAAGGGCGTTGAAGGTATCCAGCCACTTCAGGTCGCGCATCAGCAGGTAGTTGGGGATGAGGGTGACCTGGGAAGGGATCATGATGGTCACCAGCAGGAGCGCGAAGAGGGCGTTGCTGCCACGGAAACGCAGGCGCGCGAAGGCGTAGGCCGCCGGCGAGCAAATGAGCAGCACCGCGATGGTATAGCAGGTAGTGGCGAAGAGGCTGTTACGCAGCCACAGGTCGAGGCGCAGGTCCTGGCGCGTGAGCACGTCATTGTAGTTGAATAGCGTCGGGTTGACCGGAATGATCTGCGGCGGCCAGCGATTGACCTCCTGGTTGGTCATGAAGGACTGTGAGAAGACCACCAGCAAGGGCATCAACACGAAGAGGGACAGCGCCACCAACACCAGGTAAGCCCAGAACCTGTTGTGCCACGCCCGTCTTTGATGCCTGGTTGCCATGGCCCGCTCTCCCTGGTACTAATATTCCACGCGCCGGCTGATGACAAGAAATTGCACGATGGTCACGATGGCCATGATGATGGCCAGGGCCACCGCTACGGCAGCGCCATAGCCCATGCGGAAGGAAGTCCAGGCGGTCTGAAAGAGGTATAAAATGACGGTGTAGGAGGAACGCCCTGGCCCGCCATCGGTCATGATGAAGGGTTGGCCGTAGACCTGAAAATGAGCGATTACGCCGGTGACGGTGACGAAGAGGAGGGTTGGCCTCAACAGGGGCAGGGTGATGTTGAAGAAAAGCTGGCGGCCGTTGGCGCCGTCGATGCGCGCCGCCTCATAGAGGTGTTCGGGGATGCCTTGCAAACCCGCGATGAAAATCAGCATGGGAAAGCCGAAGCCCCACCATATGGTTGTCAGGCTCAGCGCCGGCATCACCAGAGCCGCGTCGCCCAGCCAGTTGATGGGTCGAATGCCGAAGAAACTGAGACCATAGTTGATGACGCCAAACTGGGAATTCAGCAACCAGACCCAGATGAGGCCCACCGCGCCAACCGAAAACAGTGATGGCATGTAGAGCAGCACGCGGTAAAAGTTGGCCCGCCGGACAGGTTGCGAGACTGCAAGGGCTGCAGCAAGGGAAACTGCAGTCGTACCCACCACAGTCATGGCGGTGAAGACGACGGTGTTTTTCAGGGCGCTCCAGAAGACATCGTCCCTGAGCAATTCCTCGTAATTTTCAAAGCCAATAAATGGCCTTGAGGGACGCAAGGCGCGCCAGTCATAAAAACTCATCTGCAGGGCCGCAAGAATTGCGCGAGCGACGAAGATGACGAAAAAGACTAAAAACGGCGCCAGGAAAAGCCAGGCGGCTATTTCTTCCTGCCTCTTCAGGTTGATCTCCGGCAACCAGGAAGGCCGCCGGTTGTGCCCTGCGCCGGGATTGGCGGATGCGCGCGTCATGATAGACCCTGTCTCGTCACGGTGGCGTTCGTCAGGTGGCGTTGCTCGCGCCGACCATGGCCGGGGGAGGGACTACCGCCCCCGGCCATCTTGCTCAGAACGAGCTATTCGGCGCGATCAAGGATCGCCTGCATACGCTCGGCTGCGTCGTTAAGCGCTTGCTCAACCGTCTTCTGGCCGCTGAGCGCTGAGCGCAGCTCCGGATCCAGGCTGATCCGGTACATCTCCTGGGTCACGGTGCTGGTGAAATCGAGAATGGCGTATTCGGTGAAGCTGGCGCCCAGCACGACGTTGGAGGGGAAGTTCTCGGCGTCCAGCGATGCCTGCACGGACAACAGGGCCGGCACCTGTCCGGAGGTGGCCCAGTGCGCCTGGTTTGCGCTCATCCACTTCAAAAAGGTCACGACAGCCTCAAACCTCTCACCCTCAAGGCTTGCCGGCACGAAGAAGGTGTGTGCGCCAATCCAGGTGGCCGGCGCGGCGCCGAACTGGTTAAAGGGCACGGCCTTGCCGTTGATGTCGGTCGAGTCGGCGAAATTGCGGAACCAGGTACCGACGGGAAGCACGGATACGACGCCGCTGGCAAAGCCCTGCCAGTCATCGAATCCGCCAGGCACTGGCGAGACGTTGTATTTGTGGACCAGGTCATAGGAATTCTGCAACGCAGCGATTCCGGCCTCGGAGTTGACGGTGATGGTCGTGCCGTCCTCGCTGACCAGACTGCCGCCATGCTGCGCCAGATGGGCGAGGAATTTTACACGCGGGCCCCGGGTCACAGTGTAACCCCACTGGACGACGTTTTCGGCGTCAAAGTCATCGGAGGCAGCGTTGTTGCCGTTGGCGTCGAGGGTCAGCTGCTGGTACAACTCGACCCAACCCTCGTAGGTGGTCGGCATGGGACCGTTCGGGTCCAGGCCAGCCGCCTCGAAGTGGTCGATATTGATCCACTGGCCCATACCGTGGTTATCCAGCGGTATGCCGTAGAGCACGCCGTCGTAGTGCATGCTGGCGTAGGTGGCGGCGGAGAGATCATCATCGGGCAGCCAGCCGCCGCCGGACGTGTACATATCGCCCAGCGGGCGCATCACGCCAAAGCTGGCGTATTGCGGCAAGTTGGAGGCGCCCATGAGGACGAGGTCTGGCGGGTTGCCAGCCAGGAAAGAGGCCTGCAGCTTCGCGAAGAGCGTGTCCCAGGGGAGAAGTTCGGCAGTGACGCCGATATCCGGGTTCTGATCGACGAAATCAGCCAGCATCTCGTTCATGGTGATGCCGTCGGAGCCGCCCAGGCCGTGCCAGTAAGAGATCTTCTGGTCGCTGGCGCCGAGGTCAGTGACGACGGGTTCCGCGTCCTGAGCTACTGCAGCAAAGGGCAAGGCCAGAACTGCCAGCAGCACCAGAATGACCAGCCTGAAAACGTTTCTGTTCAAGATTTTCTCCAATTCTCACTTAATCGTAATCGATAAAAAGATACGATATGTGCAGACTGGCTTTGGCAACAATTGTTGCCTGGACCAGCCTGCACTATCATACAACACATGCAGGGAGGTTTTCAAAATTTCCTCCCCCAAAGACCTTGAGTCGGGCCGAAGCCGGTTATTCGGCGCGGTCAAGAATTTGCTGCATGCGCTCGGCTGCGTCGTTAAGCGCTTGCTCGACCGTCTTCTGGTCGTTAAGCGCCGCGTTCAACTCCGGCCCCAGACCCGAGTGGGACAGCTCCGCGGTCGCGGTGCTGGGGTAATCGATAACGCCGTGGTCGGCGAAGCTGGCGCCCAGCACGATGTTGGAGGGAAAGTTCTCGGCGTCCAGCGATGCCTGCACGGACAGCAGGGCCGGCACCTGGCCGGATTGGGCCCAGTGTGCCTGGTTTTCCAGCATCCACTGCAGCAGGGTCTCGACGGCCTCAAGCTTCTCACCCTCAAGGCTGGCCGGCACGAAGAAGGAGTGCATGCCAAACCAGGCGGCCGGCTCGGGGCCGAACTGGTTAAAGGCGATGGCCTTGCTGTTGATGTCAATCGTTTTGGAGAAATTCAGGAACCAGGTGCCGGCGGGAAGCACCGACACGACGCCACTGGCATAGCCCTGCCAGGCATCGAATCCGGCAGGCACTGGCGAGACGTGGTATTTGTAGACAAGGTCCACGGAATTCTGCAAGGCAGCCATTCCGGCCTCGGAGTTGACGGTGACGGTCGTGCCGTCCTCGCTGATCAGGCTGCCGCCATGCTGCGCCAGGTGGCCGAGGAAATTGACGCGCGGATATCGCCTCACAGAGTAACCCCACTGGACGACGTCCTCCGCGTCAAAGTCTTCAGAGGCAGCGTTGTTGCCGTTGGCGTCGAGGGTCAGCTGCTGGAACAACTCGACCCAACCCTCGTAGGAATCCGGCATGGGACCGTCCGGGTCCAGGCCGGCCGCCTCGAAGTGGTCGACATTGATCCACTGGCCCATACCGTGGTTGTCCAGCGGTATGCCATAGAGCACGCCGTCATAGTGCATGCCGGCGTAGGTGGAAGGGGCGAGGTCATCATCGGGCAGCCAGCCGCCGCCGGAGGTGTACCAGTCGGACATTGGGCGCATCACGCCAAAGCTGGCGTATTGCGGCAACTCGGAGGCGTGCATGAGGACGAGGTCTGGCGGGGTGCCAGCCAGGAAAGAGGCCTGCAGCTTCGCGTAGAGCGTTTCCCAGGGGAGAAGTTCGGCCGAGACGCCGATATTCGGATTCTGATCGACGAAATCAGCCAGCATCTCGTTCATGGTGGCGCCGTCGGAGCCACTCAGGCCGTGCCAGTAAGAGACCTTCAGGTCGCTGGCGCCGAGGTCCGTGACGACGGGTTCCGCGTCCTGAGCAACTGCAGCAAAGGGCAACGCCAGAACTGCCAGCAGCGCCAGAATGACCAGCTTGAAAATGTTTCTGTTCATGACTTTCTCCATTCCTCAGTGAATTGATAAATAGATATGATATCGCAGACCGGGTTTGGCAACAATTATTGCCTGGGCCAGCCTGCACTACAATATAACACCAACAGGGAGATTCCAAATTACCCTCCCCAAAAGACCTTGAGTCGTGCCGAAACCGGCTATCCGGCGCGGTCAAGAATCTGTTGCATGCGCGCGGCGCCGTCGTTCAGGGCATCCTCGACTGATTTCAGGCCGTTAAGGACGGCATCCAGCTCCGGATCCAGCGCAGCGTAGAGTTCCTGGGTGACGGTGCTCCTGAAATCCAGCAAGCCGTAGTCCGTGAAGCTCTGCCCCATGACGATACTGGAAGGGTAGTTCAGTAGATCCAGTTCCTTTTTTCTAACTGGAATGGTGGCACCTGTTATATTGGGGGCACAACTCAGCTGCGCAGCGCAGCCGTGGCCGCTTCGTCGATGCTGAGCGTGTCTGCGTCGATGACAACGCCATAGTCCCGCCGCGCCGACTCGAGCGAGACGTAGTCGTTGATGACGTCCTCCAGCACCCGTTGCGGGTCACGCTTCTTCGCGTCACCCCAGCCGCCACCGCCGCCCGAGCGGTTGATGAGGATGTCTCCTGCCTGCAGATCCTTTTCATGCAGAGAGCCATTGACCCGTTCCCGCTCCGTGTCCGGCCAGATGGTGATGGACCCCGCTTCACCTTTCTTGCCGCCATGCATGCCCCAGGGCGCGGATATCGTTTTCTTGACGATTGCCAGCACAGCTGCGTCATGTTTGAAGTGATAGGTGCGCTGCACGCCGACGCCGCCACGATATTCGCCCGCCCCGCCGGAATCCCGGCGCATGCCGTAGTTCTCGATGAGCCAGGGTCCCTTGGTTTCCACAACCTCGACCGGGTTGTTGCGGCAGCCAGGCTCGCTCAGGTGCATGATGCCGTCCTCGCCGTCGTTGCCGGCGAAGGCGCCGAAGCCGACCGCTTCGTTGGTCGCTTCCAGCCAGGGCAGGCCCGTTTCCGGATGGATGCCCAGACCCATGACGCTGAAAATGTCGCCACCGGAGCAGGCCGGCACCTTGTCAGGCATGCCCTGGGAGAGCGCCTTGAGTATTACTTCCGGCATCAGCAGGCCGGCCCAGAGGGTGAAGGTCGGCGATGGCGCGACGGCGTGCGTCATACTGCCTTCCTCGGTGATGACGCGCAGTGGCCGGTAGTGGCCGGCGTTGGCCGGGTAATCCGGGGTGGTGATGCCCTTGAACCCCAGGCCGCTGACCCCCCGCGTCAGGCCGATTGGCAGATTCATCGGCCCCTGGGTCCGGGGTTGCGAGCCGGTCCAGTCCACGATGAATTCATCATCGGTGACGGTCACCCTGCATTTCAATTTGAGCGGTTCGTCGCGGTTGATGCCGTCGTCATCAACGTAATCCTCGGCCGTCCAGGTGCCTTTGGGCAACTCCGCCAGACGCGCGCGCGAGATTCGTTCGCCATGGTCGAGGATGGCTTCGATGGCCTGCAACAACGTCTCCACCCCAAAGCGCCCGGCCAGTTCGGCGACGCGACGTTCGCCGGTGCGGCAGGCGGAAATCTGAGCGTTCATGTCGCCGATGACGCGGTCCGGCATGCGGCTGTTGAAGCGGATCAGGTTGACGATTTCCTCGTTGCGCACACCGGCCTTGTAGAGTTTCATGGCCGGCATGATGAGGCCTTCCTGGAAGACGTCGGTGGAATCCAGCATGTAGCCGGCTTCCTTCTGTCCCAGGTCGACCCAGTGCTGCTTGATGGCGGTGAAGCCGATCAGTTCGTTCTTGTAGAAAATTGGTGATGTGGCCAGCACGTCCATCGGGTGCGCGGAAGACCAGTAAGGGTAGGACGTGAGCATGAGGTCGCCCGGCTCGAGGTTCTCCACACCGATGAATTCGACGGTCTTCTGCAGGCCATAGTCGTTGCCACAGGTGAAGACAGCCAGGCCAGGCGACTCGGCCAGCATGCGAAAATTCCTGTCGTAGATGCCGAGGCCGAAATCGCGAATTTCGTAGACGATGGTGGTGTAGGAGGTGCGCATGAGATTGCGTTCCATCTCGCGCGCGGCGGAAAGGTAGTAGTTGTGGATGACCTCGGTGGTGATGGGGTCCAGTGCGCCCATGTGTGTCTCCTCCTGGTGTCGGCTCAGGCGCGCAGTGCCGCCGTCGCTTCCTCGTCGATGCTCATTGTGGCCTCGGCAATGGCGACGCCGTAATCGCGGCGCGCCGACTCGAGCGAGACGAACTCGTTGACGACGTCCTCAAGCACCCGCTGCGGGTCGCGCTTCTTCGGGTCGCCCCAGCCGCCGCCGCCGCCGGCGCTGTTGATGATGACATCTCCAGGTTGCAGGTCTTTCTCATGCAGGGCGCCATTGACGCGTTCCCGCTCCGTGCCCGGCCAGATGGTGATGGAACCGGGAGCGCCATCCATGCCGCCATTCATGCCCCAGGGCGCGGTTTTCGTTTTCTTGACAACCGCCAGGGCGGAGGAGGGGTGCAGAAAATGATAGGTGCGCTTCACGCCGACGCCGCCGCGATATTCGCCCGCCCCACCGGAGTCCTGGCGCATGCCGTAATTCTCGATGAGCCAGGGCCCCTTGGTTTCCAGCACCTCGACCGGGTTGTTGCGGCAGCCAGGCTCGGTGAGATGCATGATGCCGTCCTCGCCGTCATTGCCGGCAAAGGCGCCAAAGCCGATGGCTTCATTGGTCGCTTCCAGCCAGGGCAGGCCCGTTTCCGGGTGAATGCCGAGGCCCATCACGTCAGCAATATCGCCGCCCGAGCAGGCGGGGATGAGCTCTGGCATGCCCTGGGAGAGCGCCTTGAGGATGACCTCCGGTGCCAGCAGGCTGGCCCAGATGGTGAAGGTCGGCGCCGGCGCGACGGCGTGCATCATGCTGCCTTCCTCCGTGATGACGCGCAAGGGCCGGTAATGGCCGGCGTTGGCCGGGTACTCCGGCGTGGTGATGCCCTTGAAGGCCAGGCCGCTGACGCCCCTTGTGAGGCCAACCGGCAGGTTCATCGGCCCTTCCGTCGTCGGTTCCGAGCCGGTCCAGTCCACGATGAACTCGTCATCGCTTACCGTGACCTTCACGTTCAGCTTGAGCAGGACGTCGCGGCTAATGCCGTCATCGTCAACGTAGTCCTCGGCCGTCCAGGTGCCTTTCGGCAGTTCGGCCAGGCGCGCGCGTGACAGGCGCTCGCCGTGGTCGAGGATGGCCTCGATGGCTTCGTTGAGCAGATCCAGACCAAAACGGTCGGCCAGCTCGGCAACGCGGCGTTCGCCGGTGCGGCAGGCGGAGACCTGCGCGTTCATGTCGCCGATTACGCGGTCCGGGATGCGGCTGTTGAAGCGGATCAGGTTGACGATTTCTTCGTTGCGCACGCCGCCGCGATACAGTTTCATGCCCGGCATGATGAGGCCTTCCTGGAAGACATCCGTGGAATCCAGCATGTAGCCAGCTTCCTTCTGTCCCAGGTCGATCCAGTGTTGCTTGATGGCCGTGAAGCCGATCAGTTCATCCTTGTAGAAAATCGGCGACGTGGCCAGCACGTCCATGGGGTGCGCCGATGACCAGTAAGGGTAGGAGGTGAGCATGAGGTCGCCCGGCTGCAGATTCTCTTTACCAACGAACTCGACGGTCTTCTGCAGGCCGTAATCATTGCCGCAGGTGAAGATGGCCAGTCCCGGCGATTCCGCCAGCATGCGGCAGTCACGGTCGTAAATGCCCAGGCCGAAGTCGCGAATTTCGTAGACGATGGTCGTATACGACGTGCGCATGAGATTGCGTTCCATCTCACGCGCGGCGGAAAGGAAGTAGTTGTGGATGACTTCTGTGGTGATCGGGTCCAGTGCGCCCATGGGTGTGTCTCCTCTTCGTATCAACTCAGCTGCGCTGCGCGGCCGTCGCGGCCTCATCGACCGTCATCGTTGCCTCGTCAATGACCACGCCGTAGTCCTGGCACGCAGACCCGAGTGAGACGAACTCGTTGATGACATCCGCCAGCACCAGCTGCGGGTCACGTTCCTTCGGGTTGCCCCAGCCGCCGCCACCGCCGGAATTGTTCTGGATCACGTCCTCGGCGTCCATCTGATAGTGAATGGCGCCGGTGACCTCCTGCTGGTCCGTGCCGGGCCAGACGACGACGTGGCCAGCCTCGGCATCGTGGCCGCCTTCCATGCCCCAGGGCGCGGACTTCGTCTTCTTGACCAGAGTCAACGTGGTGGAGGGATACAGGAAGCGGTAGGCGCGCGTGACGCCCACGCCGCCGCGAAACTTGCCCGCCCCGCCCGAGTCCCTGCGCATGTGGTAGGTCTCGACGATCCAGGGCGCCTTGGATTCCAGTACCTCGACCGGGTTGTTGCGACAGCCGGGCTCGCTGAGATGCATGATGGCATCCTCGCCGTCGCTGCCGGCGTAAGCGCCGAAGCCGACTGCCTCGTTGTTGCCTTCCAGCCAGATTATGCCCGTCTCCGGGTGAACGCCCAGCCCCACCACGCTGAAGACGTCGCCGCCGCTGCAGGCCGGGATGCGCTCCGGCATCCCCTGCGACAGCGCCTTGAGGATGACCTCCGGCGCCAGCAGGGCGGCCCAGACGGTGAAGGTGGGCGCCGGCGGGATCGCGTGCATCATCTCGCCTGGCGGCGCAATGACTCGCAGCGGGCGGTAATTTCCGGAGTTGGCGGGCGTGTCCGGCGTGGTGATACCCTTGAAGGCCAGCGCGCTGACGCCCTCGGTCAGCCCGATGGGCAGGTTCATGGGGCCGCGCGTGGCCGGCTGCGAACCGCTCCAGTCCACGATGAATTCGTCGTCAGTAACGGTGACCTTGACCTTAAGTTTGAGCATGGTGTCATGGTCGATGCCATCATCGTCGGCCCAGTCCTCGGCGCTCCAGGTGCCATTCGGCAGTTCGGCCAGGCGCGCGCGCGACAGGCGCTCGCCATGGTCGAGGATTGCCTCGGCGGCCTCGCGGAACTGCTCCAGACCGAAGCGTTCCACCAGCTCGATAACGCGACGCTCGCCGGTGCGACAGGCGGAAACCTGCGCGTTCAGGTCGCCGATGATGCGATCCGGCAGGCGGGTGTTGAAGCGCAGCAGATTTATAATTTCCTGGTTGAGCACGCCGGCCTTGTAGAGCTTCAGGCCGGGCAGGAGCAGGCCTTCCTGGAAAACGTCGACAGAATCGAGGATGTAGCCGGCGTCCTTCTGGCCGAGGTCGAGCCAGTGCTGCTTGATGGCCGTATAGCCAACCAGCTCACCGAAGACGAAGATGGGGGAGACGGCCAGCACGTCCAGTGGGTGCGCCGAGGACCAGTAAGGATAGCTGGTCAGCAGCAGGTCGCCGGGCTCCATGTTCTCCTCGCCGACGAACTCGACCGTCTTCATCAGGCCGTAGTCGTTCCCGCGCGTGAAGACGGCCAGGCCGGGAGCTTCGGCCAGCATGCGGCACTCCCGGTCGTAGATCCCCAGGCCGAAGTCGCGAACCTCATAGATCACCGTGCTGTAGGAGGTGCGCATGAGGTTGCGTTCCATTTCGCGCGCCGCAGACAGCAGGTAATTGTGGATGACCTCCACGGTGATGGGGTCCAGCCCGGATGTAACGCTCATCGCTGACGTTCGCCTTCCTGATTGCCCTCAGTTCGCGCGCAGCGCAGCCGTCGCGGCCTCATCGACCGTCATCGTCGCCGGGTCAATGATCACGCCATAGTCCTGGCGCGCCGACCCGTGCGAGACGAATTCGTTGACGACGTCCGCCAGCACCAGCTGCGGGTCACGTTCCAGCGGGTTACCCCAGCCGCCACCACCGCCGGAATTATTCTGGAGCACGTCCTCGGCATCCATCCGGTAGTGAATGGCGCCGGTGACTTCCTGCTTGTCCGTGTCGGGCCAGACGACGACTCTGCCAACTTCAGCGTCATGGCCGCCCGCCATGCCCCAGGGCGCGGACTTCGTTTTCTTGACCAGCGTCAGGACGGTGGCGGGGTGCAGGAAGCGGTAGGTGCGCCTTACGCCCACGCCGCCGCGAAACTTGCCCGGCCCGCCGGAGTCCCGGCGCATGCCGTAATTCTCGATGATCCAGGACGCCCTGGTTTCGAGTATCTCGATCGGTACGTTGCGGCAGCCAGGCTCGCTGAGATGCATGATGCCGTCCTCGCCATCGCTGCCGGCGTAAGCGCCGAAGCCAACCCCCTCGTTGGTCGCCTCCAGCCAGGGCATGCCAGTCTCGGGATGCACGCCCACGCCCATCACCGAAAATACGTCGCCACCGCTGCAGGCCGGGATGCAGTCCGGCATCCCCTGGGACAGCGCCTTGAGGATGACCTCCGGCGCCAGCAGGGCGGCCCAGACGGTGAAGGTTGGCGCGGGCGGGATGGCGTGCATCATCTCGCCTGGCGGCGCAATCACGCGCAACGCGCGATAGTTGCCGGCGTTGGCGGGCGTATCCGGCGTGGTGATGCCCTTGAAGGCCAGGGCGCTGACGCCCTCGGTCAGGCCAATGGGCAGATTCATGGGGCCGCGCGTGGCAGGTTGTGAACCGCTCCAGTCGACGAGGAACTCGTCGTCGCTGACGGTAACCTTGACCTTGAGTTTGAGCATGGTGTCGTGGTCGATGCCATCATCGTCAGCCCAGTCCTCGGCCGTCCAGGTGCCATTCGGCAGTTCGGCCAGGCGCGCGCGTGACAGGCGCTCGCCATGGTCGAGGATGGCCTCGACAGCCTCGTGGAACAGTTCCAGACCGAAGCGTTCCACCAGCTCGCTGACGCGCCGCTCACCGGTGCGGCAGGCGGAAATCTGGGCGTTCAGGTCGCCAATAATGCGGTCCGGCATGCGGGTATTGAAACGCAGCAGGTTCTGGATTTCCATATCGAGTACGCCGGCCTTGTAGAGCTTCAGGCCGGGCATGAGCAGGCCTTCCTGGAAGACATCTGTGGAATCGAGGATGTAGCCGGCGTCCTTCTGGCCGAGATCGAGCCAGTGCTGCTTGATGGCCGTATAGCCCACCAGTTCACCGCTGGCGAAGATGGGCGAGACGGCCAGCACGTCCAGCGGATGGGCCGAAGACCAGTAGGGGTAGGAGGTGAGCATGAGGTCGCCCGGCTCCAGGTTCTCTTCGCCGACAAACTCGACAGTCTTCATCAGGCCGTAGTCGTTGCCGCGCGTGAAGACGGCCAGGCCGGGCGCCTCCGCCAGCATTCGGCATTCCCGGTCATAAATACCGAGGCCGAAATCGCGCAGTTCGTAGATCACCGTGCTGTACGAGGTGCGCATGAGGTTGCGTTCCATCTCGCGCGCGGCGGAGAGCAGGTAGTTGTGGATGACCTCCACGGTGATGGGGTCAAGCCCTGAACCATTGTTCATGACGAAGCTCCTGTCTTTCTGCTTGCCCTCAATTCGCGCGCAACGCAGCCGTCGCGGCTTCATCAATCGTCATCGTAGCTTCGTCGATTGCTACACCGTAGTCGCGGCGCGCCGACCCGGGCGAGACGAACTCGTTGACGACGTCTGCCAACACCAGCTGCGGGTCGCGATCCAGCGGGTTGCCCCAGCCACCACCGCCGCCGGAATTGTTCTGTATCACGTCCTCGGCCTCCATCTGGTAGTAAATGGCGCCGGTTCGCTCTTCCCTGCTGGTTTCAGGCCAAACGATTACGTGGCCGACTTCGGCATCGTGGCCGCCGGCCATGCCCCAGGGGGCAGATTTCGTCTTCTTGACCAGCGTCAGGACGGTGGAGGGGTGCAGGAAGCGGTAGCTGCGCCTTACGCCGACGCCGCCGCGAAACTCGCCCGGCCCGCCCGAGTCCCGGCGCATGTGATAAGTCTCGATGATCCAGGGCGCCTTGGATTCCAGTACCTCGACGGGATTGTTGCGACAGCCGGGCTCGCTCAGATGCATGATGGCATCCTCGCCATCATTGCCAGCGAAGGCGCCAAAGCCGACCGCCTCGTTGGTCGCCTCCAACCAGGGCGTCCCGGTCTCGGGATGCACACCCAGACCCATGACGGAGAAAATGTCGCCGCCGCTGCAGGCCGGCACCCGTTCCGGCATCCCTTTGGCCAGAGCCTTGAGGACGACTTCGGGGGCCAGTATGCCGGACCAGATGAAGAAGGTCGGCGCGGGATGCACCGCATTCATCAGTTCCCCCGGCGGCGCGATGACCTTCAGCGGGCGATAGTTGCCAGCGTTGGCAGGTGAATCCGGCGTCGTCACTCCCTTGAAGGCCAGGCCGCTGACGCCCTCGGTCAATCCGATCGGCAGGTTCATGGGGCCGCGACAGGCCGGATGCGAGCCGCTCCAGTCGACTATGAACTCTTCGTCGGTCACGGTGACCGTAACCTTCAGTTTGAGCATCGTATCCCGGTCAATACCGTCATCGTCGGCCCAGTCCTCGGCCGACCAGGTTCCCTTCGGCAGTTCTGCCAGCCGCGCGCGCGACAGGCGCTCGCCATGGTCAAGGATGGCCTCGACGGCTTCACGGAACAGTGCGGTGCCGAAGCGCTCTACCAGTTCCGAGACGCGTCGTTCGCCAGTGCGGCAGGCGGAGATTTGCGCGTTCATGTCGCCGATGATGCGGTCCGGCAGGCGGCTGTTGAAGCGCAGCAGGTTGTAGATCTCCTCATCCCGTTTGCCGGCCTTGTAGATTTTCAGGCCGGGCATGAGCAGGCCTTCCTGGAAAACGTCGACAGAATCAAGGATGTAGCCGGCGTCCTTCTGGCCCAGATCGAGCCAGTGCAGCTTGATAGCCGTGTAACCGACCAGTTCGCCACAGGCGAAAATGGGCGAGATGGCCAGCACGTCCAGCGGATGCGCCGAGGACCAGTAGGGGTAGCTGGTGAGCAGCAGGTCGCCCGGCTCCATGTTCTCTTCGCCGACGAATTCGACCGTCTTCATCAGGCCGTAGTCATTTCCGCGCGTGAAGATGGCAAGGCCGGGCGCTTCCGCCAGCAAACGACACTGGCGGTCGTAAATGCCCAGGCCGAAATCGCGGATTTCGTAGACGATCGTGTTGTAGGAGGTGCGCATGAGGTTGCGCTCCATCTCGCGTGCGGCGGAGAGCAAGTAGTTATGAATGACCTCAACAGTGATTGGGTCAAGCCCTGTACCATTGTTCATCACGCACCTCCCGTCGTTCTGAATGCCCTCAGCTCGCGCGCAGGGCTGCAGTGGCTGCTTCGTCGATACACATGGTTGCCCCGTCGATGGCGACGCCGTAATGGTGCTGCGCCGACTCGAGCGAGACGAAATCGTTGATGACGTCCTCCAGCACCCGCTGCGGTTCGCGCTCACGTGGATTGCCCCAGCCGCCGCCACCGCCGGAATTGTTCTGGACGACGTCCTCGGCGTCCATCTGGTAGTGAATGGCGCCGTTGACTTCCTCCCTGTCCGTGCCGGGCCAGACCACGACGTGGCCCACTTCGGCATCGAGACCGCCGGCCATGCCCCAGGGCGCGGACTTTGTCTTCTTGACCAGCGCCAGGGTGGTGGAAGGATGCAGAAAACGGTATGAGCGGGTAACGCCCACGCCGCCACGGTACTTGCCCGCCCCGCCCGAGTCCCTGCGCATGTGGTAGGTCTCGATGATCCAGGGCGCCTTGGTCTCCAGCACCTCGACGGGGTTGTTGCGGCAGCCGGGTTCGCTGAGGTGCATGATGGCATCTTCGCCGTCACTTCCGGCGCAGGCGCCGAAGCCGACCGCTTCGTTGGTCGCCTCCAGCCAGGGCGCGCCCGTTTCGGGATGCACACCCAGGCCCATAATGTCGAAGACGTCGCCACCGCTGCAGGCTGGAATGCGATCCGGCATGCCCTGGGACAGCGCCTTGAGGATCACTTCGGGCGCCAGCAGGCCGGCCCAGACGGTGAAGGTGGGCGCCGGCGGCACGGCATGCATGATCTCCCCGGGCGGCGCGATGACCTTCAGCGGCCGATAGTTGCCAGCATTGGCCGGCGAATCCGGCGTCGTAATGCCCTTGAAGGCCAGGCCGCTGACGCCCTCGGTCAGGCCGATGGGCATGTTCATGGGGCCCCGCGTGGCCGGGTTGGAACCGCTCCAGTCGACGATGAACTCGTCGTCGGTAACGGTGACCGTCACCTTCAGTTTGAGCATCGTGTCCCTGTCGATTCCGTCATCGTCGGCCCAGTCCTCGGCCGTCCAGGTGCCGTTGGGCAGTTCGGCCAGACGCGCGCGCGACATGCGCTCGCCGTGATCGAGGATAGCCTCGACGGCTTCGCGGAACAGATCCAGACCGAAACGCTCCACCAGCTCCGTGACGCGGCGCTCGCCGGTGCGGCTGGCGGAGATTTGTGCGTTCAGGTCGCCGATGATGCGGTCTGGCAGGCGGCTGTTGAAGCGCAGCAGGTTGTGAATCTCCTTGTCGAGCACGCCGGCCTTGTAGAGTTTCAGGCCAGGCAGGAGCAGGCCCTCCTGGAAGACGTCGACTGAATCGAGGATGTAGCCGGCGTCCTTTTGACCCAGATCGAGCCAGTGCTGCTTGATGGCGGTGTAGCCGACCAGCTCGCCACAAGCGAAGATGGGCGCAATGGCAAGTACGTCCAGCGGATGGGCCGAGGACCAGTAGGGGTAGCTCGTTAGCAGCAGGTCGCCAGGCTCCATATTCTCTTCGCCGACGAACTCCACAGTCTTCATTAGCCCGTAGTCGTTGCCGCGGGTGAACACGGCCAGGCCGGGCGCTTCCGCCAGCAGGCGGCAGTCCCGGTCGTAGATGCCCAGGCCGAAATCGCGGATTTCGTAGATCACCGTGCTGTAGGACGTGCGCATCAGGTTGCGCTCCATCTCACGCGCGGCGGAGAGTAGATAGTTGTGGATGACCTCTACGGTAATGGGGTCAAGAGCATTCATCAGGCGCCGCCACTTTCCTGGCCGATGTCAATCAGCAGTTCACCATAGTCGCCTACAGTGAGGCGGTCGCCACTGTGCAACACGGTCGTCGAGCTGGGCTCTTCGACGATGGCGGGGCCGTCCAGGCTGTCGCCGGCGCCGAGGCGCATGCGGTCAATGACCTTGTAGTCGAGGTGAGTCCTGAGCTCGCGGTTGTAGACCTTGCGGCTGCCGCGGGTCGCGGCGGCGATGTTGCCATCGCCGGCAGCGATGCGGGCGAGGTCGGGCCGCGGCAACAGCCCCACTGCGCGCAGACGCAGCGTCACGATTTCGATCGGGTCAAGCTCCATGCTGTGGCCATACTGTTGCTCGTGCATCGCGTTGAAGGTTGCGTTGATGGCCGGGATGTCCTCCGTGCCCGGCGCCAGCCCCGGCAAGGGGATGTTGACCGTGTGCTCCTGGCCGCGATAGCGCATCTCGGCGGTGGGGATGAACTGCCGCTTGTCTGCCTCGAAGCCGTCGCTGGTGAGCGCCGCGCGACCCTGGCCCGCCATGATGCTGTAGAGTTCGCCGACCTGCTCCGGGTCCATATCCTTCAGCCCGGTGATGTGGGTGCGGGCGTAGTCGTGCACCACGTCGACCATGAGCATGCCGAGGGCGGAGAAGTTGCCCGGTCCGGGCGGAATGATCGCTTTCGGGATGCCCAGCTCGCGCGCGATGTTGGCCGCGACGAAGGCGCCGCCGCCGCCGAAGGTGCAGAGTGCGAAGTCGCGCGGGTGATAGCCGCGCTCGACGGAGATGACACGCACCGCGCCGGCCATGCGCGCCTCGCTGATGCTGATGATGCCCGCCGCCACGTCCGGCACTGACATGCCGAGACCCTCGCCAAGACGCCCCACGACGGCTTTCGCCTGTGCCGTGTTGATGTCGATCTCGCCGCCGAGAAAGTTGGCCGGGTCGAGGTAGCCGATCAGCAGGGCCGCATCGGTGAAGGTGGCTTGCTGGCCGCCCTTGTTGTAGCAGGCAGGGCCGGGGTCGGCGCCAGCGCTCTGCGGGCCGACCTGCAAGTGCCCGCCTTCATCCACCCAGGCGATGCTGCCGCCACCGGCGCCGATGGTGTGGATGTCGATAGTGGGGATGGAAATGGGCAGGGACTGGAAGACCTGCTCGTTCTCGACGGTAGGTTCGCCCTCGGCGATGAGCGAGGCGTCCAGGCTGGTGCCGCCCATGTCGAAGGTGATCATGTTGGGCATGCCGATCAGCTTGCCCAGATAAGCGCCGCCGATGACGCCGCCCGCCGGGCCGGAAAGCACCAGATGGGCCGGTTCCCCGCGCGCGGTGTCCAGCGTCATGGCGCCGCCGCCGGAACGCGTCATCAGGAATGTGCCGCTGAAGCCGCCGCTGACCAGATCCTTGTTCAGGTTGGTGAGGTAGCTGCGGGTGATGGGCTTGATGTAGGCGTCGATGACGGTGGTGCTGGAACGCTCGTATTCGCGGTAGACGCGGCTGAGATTGCTCGAAATCGTGACCGAGATTTCCGGCGCAACCTCCTGCATGATGGCTTCAAAGGCCATCTCGTGCTCCGGGTTGGCGTAGCTGTGCAGGAAGCAGACCGCGACCGATTCCGCGCCCTGTGCCTGGATGCGACGCGCCACCGCGCGCGCCTGCTCCGGGTTGAAGGGGGTCAGCACCTGGCCGCGATAGTTCAGCCGCTCTTCCACCTCGAAACACAGCGAGCGCGGCACCAGCGACTTCGGCTTCTTGAACTTGAAATCGTACATCGGCTCGCGGTCGGTGCGGCCGAGGACGTAAATATCGCGGAAGCCGCGCGTGGTGACGAAGGCCACCTTCGCGCCACTGCGGGTCAACATGGCGTTGATGGCCAGGGTCGTGCCATGCACGAAGTATTCGATCTCCTCCGGCTGGGCGCCGACCTTGTCAAAGCTATGCAGCACCCCATCGGCCGGATTGGCGGGCGTGGTCGCCACCTTGTCCAGCTGAATGTTGCCACTTTCTTCATCCAGGACGATCACATCGGTAAAGGTGCCGCCTACATCGACTGAAACGCGCATGCCTGCCTCTCTCTCTCAGGAATCCGAAACCAGTTGTTGTGACACGTTCTGGCGCACCGGCAATACCTGCACCAGTTCGAGCGTATCCGGGTCAAAGCGCAAGCCATATTGTCCCGCCGCCTGCTGCGGGGTGACGAGGCCGGCCTGCAAGTCCGCGCGCACGGCTTCCACCGGCCGCAACAGCGGGTCGCCACGACCACCGCCGCTGCCAGTGATAATACGCACCAGGTCGCCTTTGCACAGGGGGTATCGCGTGAGTTTGCCGCGTTGCACCTCAGGTTGCTGCGCGCCGACGCGCACGACGGCCGCGCTGTTGGGGGAACCTGGCAGACCGCCATCGGCGCCCCAGGGCGGAAAGCGGTGTCGGCCGTAGGTGGTGGTGACGTTGCCCCTGGGGCCTGTCAGCCGGTATTCCCGCACCAGGCCGCGGCCGCCGCGCCAGCGGCCGGCGCCGCGCCCGGTGATGTCCAGCGCGTAGCGCTCCACCAGCAGGGGATAGCGCGCCTCGCACACCTCCACCGGCACGTTGCGCGTTTCGCCGTTGCCCTGGGCGACGAGGCCGTTCTGTCCGTCACGGGCGGGCGCTGCGCCCCAGCCCCCGGCCTGCGGTTCGGTCAGCACGAAGAGTTCGCCGTCGTCGAAAATGCCGCTGAGGTTGGTGCCGCAGATGCTGAGGAAGTGGCCCGCCGAAAGGCGGTCGCTGGCGATGGGCCAGAGCGCCTGCCACAGCAGGTCAATCGCCAACGCGCCGGCTTCCCAGTAGGTGGAGACGGGTGCGGGCCGCTGCGCCGTGAAAATGGTGCCGGGCGGGCAAATGACCTTCACGGGGCGGAAGCAGCCGCCGTTGTTGGGGTAGTCCGGCGCGGTGATGACCTTGAACATCACGCGCGCGGCAGATTGCAGCCGCGCCCAGGTGCCGTTGACCGGGCCGGGCACCTGCGGCGAAGAGCCCGTGAAATCCGCCGTGAAGCTCTCGTCCGTGACGGTGATGCGCACGCGCACCGGGATGGGCTCGTCGGTGAAGCCGTCATCGTCCATGAAGTCCTGCGCTTCCCAGGTGCCTTTGGGGAGGGCTTGCAACGCGTTGCGGGCGACGAACTCTCCCTGGCTCAACAGGCTCTCGATGCTTGCGCCCAGCGTGTCAGCGCCGTAGCGTTCACAGATGGCGCGAATGCGCATTTCGCCGACGCGGATGGCGGCCACGCCGGCGAAGAGGTCGCTGAGCGTCATGTCGGGCAGGCGCACGTTGGCGGCGATCAGGTCGATGATGTCCGGCAGGGGCTGGCCCGCTTCGTAGACGCGCACGGCGGGCAACTGCAGGCCTTCCTGGTAAATCTCGGTGGCGTCTGTCGTCCAGCTGCCAGGCGCCATGCCGCCGACTTCGGTCCAGTGGCCCTTGTTGGCGGCGAAGGCCACCAGCTCACCCTCGTGAATAATCGGGCCGATCAGGCAGACGTCGCTGAGGTGGGTGCCGCCGCCGGCATAGGGGTCGTTGGTGGCGTAGACGTCGCCGGCGCGCATGTTGGCGGCGCCGAACTTGTCCAGAATCGAGCCCACAGCGAAGGGCAGGACGCCGGTGAAGCCCGGCACGCCCTGGGCCTCGGCGATTAGCTCGGCCTCCGGCGTCAATAGTGCGCAGGCGTAATCCAGCACCTCGTAAATGATGGGGCTCTTGCTGGCGCGGCCCAGACGCAGGAAGCTCTCGTCCGCCGCGGCCTGCAGCTGTTCCTGAATGATGGTCAGGGTGAAGGGATCATGCGTCACGGCCGCGCGCCTCCACCATGTCGGCGCGCAAGGCAGCCGTGGCTGCTTCGTCCACATGCCCGCCGCACAGCGCGACGCCATAGCACTGCCGCGCCAGCTCCGGCGTGAGGTAGTCCTCGCGCACATCCGCCGCCACGCGCTCTGGCTCCCGCTGCAGGGGGTCGCCATAGCCGCCGCCGACCGCCGTGATCAGGCGCGCCACGTCGCCGCGTTGCAGGCGCTTGCGCGCAAATCGTCCCGCGCGCTGACTGGCCTTATGCTCTCCGGCGGGGATGATCTCGATGGCGTTGACCGAGCCATCACTGCCGCCAGCCGCGCCCCAGGGCGGGAACTTGAAGCGGCCAAAGGAGGCGGTCAGGTCGGCGTGTGCTGCGGTGACGCGATAATCGCGGATGAGGCCGAAGCCGCCGCGCCAGCGACCGGCGCCACCTGCCTCGGTATTGAAGGCGAACTGGTCGACCAGCAGCGGATAGCGCGTTTCGCAGACCTCGACCGGCATGATGTAGGTCTCGCCGTCGCCGGAAGGCACCAGCCCGCTCTGGCCATCGCGCTGATGGGTGGCGCCCCAGCCGCCGGCCTGCGGCTCAACCAGCACCCAGGGTCTGCCTTCCTCGTCCGTGCCGCTGACGATGGTGCCGCAGATGCTCAGGTGGTGCCCCACGGGCAGGCGCTCGCGAACGATGGGATACAGCGCGCGCCAGATGAGCTCGCTGGCGTAGGCGCCGGTCTCCCAGTAGGTGGAAGTGGGCGCGGGGCGCTGCGCGGTGAAGAGCGTGCCGGGCGGACAGATGATCTCAATCGGGCGGAAAAAGCCGTCGTTGTTGGGGAAGTGCGGGTCGAGTAAACATTTGAAGATCTCGCGCACGACGACCAGCAGCCCGACGCTCGTGGTGTTGATGGGGCCGACAGCCTGGGGCGCGCAGCCCGTGTAGTCCGCCACGAAGCGCTCGCCATCGATGGTCACCTTGACGCAGACGTACTGCGGCTCGTCACCGATGCCGTCATCGTCGAGCCAGAATTCGGCCGACCAGCTGCCGTCGGGCAGGGCGGCCAGGCGCTCGCGCGCGACCTTCTCGCCGCGGCCCAGCTGCAGCGCGATGGCCTCGCGCAGGGCGTCGGCGCCGTACTTCTCACAAATGCTGGCCACGCCGCGTGCGCCGGCATGCAGCGCGGCAATCCCTGCGTACATGTCGCCCAGCGTCATTTCTGGCAGACGCACATTGGCCTCAATGATGTCGAGCAGGCCCTGATGCGGTTGCCCGGCATGATAGAGGCGCAGGGCGGTCAACTGCAGGCCTTCCTGGTAAATCTCGGTGGAGTCGGTCGTCCAGCTGCCTGGCGCCATGCCGCCGACCTCGGTCCAGTGCGCCTTGTTGGCGGCGAAGGCCACCAGTTCGCCGGCATGAAACAGGGGCATCACCAGCACGACGTCGCTGAGGTGCGTGCCGCCGCCGCCCCAGGGGTCATTGGTGACGTAGATGTCGCCCGCCTGCAGCGCTTCACGCGTGAACTTGTCCAGCACCTCGCGCACGGCGAAGCCCAGGCAGCCGACGAAGCCAGGCACGCCCTCGGCTTCCGCAATCAGTTCGCCCTGCGCCGAAATCAGGCCGCAGCCCATATCCAGCACTTCATAGATGATGGGGCTTTGCGCGCTGCGGCCGTAGGTCAGGAACATCTCGGCGGCGCTGGCGCGCAGCATGTCGCCGATGATTTCCAGCGTGAAGGGGTCCGTGCTCATTGCGGCTGCGCAACCTCCGCCAGGCGTACGCCAACCGGCGCAGAATCGCCGAAGAAGCCGCGCCGCACGACTTCATCTGTGGGCGGCGCTTCGCTGCCGCCGACGCGCGAAGGCAGCCAGTCGAAGCGCAGCGCCGACTCGGCCATCATTTCCGCGCTCTTCAGCGCCGACAAAACCGGGTCGAGCACCGGCACGCCCAGCTCCTCCTGCATCTTGCGGTAGAAGCCGTATTCCGCTGTGCAGCCGAGGATGAGCAATTCGGCGCCGTCCTCTTCGACTGCCGCACGGCCGGCCTCCAGCATCCGTTCGCAGGTCAGCGCGTGGTCGACCTGGAAATCGCGCACACCCATGCCCATGTGACGGAAGGAGGCGAGGCGTTCGCCATGGCCGTAGAGCAGCAGGTTCTCGCGCATCTTGGGGATCCACTTGCGCCGCCCGACAAGCACGGAGAAGCGATGGCCCAGCACAGCGGCGATGGCGCTGCTGGACTGGCAGGGGGCCACTACCGGCGCGCTGCCCGAGACCTCGCGCGCCTCGCGCAGGCCCACGTCGTAGAAGCAGCCGATGATGATGGCGTCGAAGGCCGGCGCCTCGTGCCAGGTGATGCGCACAATGTCGGCGATGACCTGGGCCTCGTAGGCGTGATATTCGACGTGGTGCGGTCGTCCTTCCGGCAGCGCGACCAGTTCGATCTGCGTGTCCGGCCCTTTGGCGGCCAGCAGCGCGTCGTAGATGCCGGGGTCAAGCGCGTCAGCGCCGATGGGGTCGATATAAAGCAGTCTCATGCCTGTTCCTCCCCCTCAATATGAACGAAGCCGTAGTGATCGCGCCAGGCGCGCTGCTGCGGAAAGACGAGGATGGTGGCGGTAGGTTCCTCAATGACGGCGGGGCCGGCAACCGGCTCATCGACGGGCAGCAATTCGCGCTCATAAATACTGGCTGACAGGGGCTGGGGCTCGTCAAACAACACCTCGCGCTGACCCTTGCTCGCGCCCGCCAGCGTGAGCCCTGCCGCAGCGACCGTCTCAATCTCTGGTGTCGACACTATGCCGAAAGCCGTGACGTGGAAGTTCACCAGCTCCACGGGCGTCTCCAGGCGGAAGGTATAGGTCTGTTCGTGCACCTGATGGAAGCGCTCCAGCAGCTCCGTCACGGCCGCCGCGTTGATGCTGCCCTCCGGCAGCGCCACCTTGACCGTGTGCTCCTGGCCGAGGTAACGCATGTCGGCGTGGCGTTCGCTGCGGATGTCCGCCTCGGCCACGTCCTCGGCGCGCAGTTCGCCTTGCACGCGGGCGCTCATTTCTGCAAATGTAGTGTCCAGCGATTCTGCAGCGGCCTCGGTCACGCGCGTGATGCGCGTGCGGATGACATCGCGGCGCAGGTCGCTCATCAACATGCCCCAGGCGGAGAAAACGCCGGGCCGGTCGGGGACGACGACCTTGCGCGTCTGCAGTTCCTTCATCAGGGCGGCCCCGTGCAGCGCGCCGCCGCCACCAAAGGGCAGCAGCACGAAGTCGCGCGGGTCATGGCCGCGGCGCACGGAGACCAGCTTGAGCGCGTTGATCATGTTGGCGTCGGCGATGCGGATGATGCCCAACGCGGCCTCGGCGACGGAGAGGCCGAAATGCGCGGCAATCGGCTGCAGGGCGGCCTGCGCGCGCGCCAGACTGAGGCGGATGCGCCCGCCAAGGAAATAGTTGGCGTTGATGCGCCCGGCGGCGAGGTTGGCGTCGGTGAGCGTGGGTTCCTGCCCCACGCCCTGGCAAGCCGGCCCCGGGTCAGCGCCGGCGCTTTGCGGCCCCACGCGCAGCGCGCCGGTCTCGTCCACGTGGGCGATGGAGCCGCCGCCCGCGCCAATTTCAACGATGTCGACGGTCGGCACCAGGATGGGGTAGCCAGCGCGCCGCCGGTCATGTTCGATCTTGTAGTCGCTGGTGATGCGCGGCGCCCCATCCAGCACCAGCGAGCACTTGGCCGTCGTACCGCCCACGTCCAGCGAAATGACGTTCGGCTCGCCGATCAGTACGCCAATTCTGGCGGCGCCGATGACGCCCGCCACCGGCCCGGATTCGACCAGGTTGACCGGCAGTTGGCGCCCGGCGGCGAAGCTGGCGCTGCCGCCATTGGACTGCATCACGTGCAGCGTATGCGGTGGCACGCCCATGTGGCCCAGATCCCGCTCGAGGTTGTTCAGGTAGCGCGCCACGATGGGCTGGACGTAACTGTTGAGCACGGCCGTGTTGCTGCGCTCGAATTCTCGCCACTCCTGCGTCACCTGGTACGAGAGCGTGACCGGCAGCTGTGGCGCCAGTTCGGCCAGAATGGCGCCGCACTCCAGCTCGTGCTGCGGGTTGATGTAACTGTGCAGGAAGCAGACGGCGATGGCTTCCACGCCCTCGGCCAGCAGCTGTTGCGCCGCCGCCTCAACGTCCGCGCGTTCCAGCGGCTGCAGTACTTCGCCCCGGAAGTTCAGGCGCTCGCGCGCTTCCAGGCGCAGCCGGCGCGGCACGAAAGGCGTCGGTTTTACGTAGGTCATGTTGTAGATGTCGGGACGGTTGGCGCGCCCGATTTCCAGCACGTCGCGGAAGCCACGAGTGGTGATGAGCCCGGTGCGCACACCCTTGCGTTCGGTCAGCGCGTTGATGACCAGCGTGGTGCCGTGCACGAGGAAGGCGGTGCCACGCGCGTCCTGGCCGCTGTCCCGAATGGCGGCGACGACGCCGGCGCCGAAGTCCTGCGGCGTGGTGGGCACCTTGGTGCTGCCGACTGTGCCCTTGCGTTCGTCCTGCCAGACGAGGTCCGTGAAGGTACCGCCGATGTCGGTTGCGACGCGCATGTCAGGGTTGATCCTGGCCGTTCGGTTGCTCAAAGAGATGACAGCGCACGATGTGATCGCTGCCGGTCACGCTGATGGGCACCATCAGCGGGTCGATCCGGCGGCAATGGTCCATGACCTGCGGGCAGCGCGTGTGAAAGCTGCAACCAGAGGGCAGATCGACCGGGCTGGGAATCTCGCCGCTTGAGCGGATTTTCACCGGACGCAGCGCCTCTTCCTGCTCGGTGAGCACGGGAATCGAAGAGAGCAGCATCTGCGTGTAGGGGTGTTGTGGCGATTCGAAAAAGTGCAGCGTTTCGGCTACTTCGGCGACGCGCCCGAGATACATGATGGCGACGCGAGTGGCCAGGTTGCGCATCACGCTCAGATCGTGCGTGATGAAGACGTAGGTCAGGTTGAGCTCGCGCTGCAGACGTATGAGCAGATTAATGACCTTGCCCTGCACCGAAACATCCAGCGCGGAGGTCGGCTCGTCGAGGATGATTAGCGAGGGGTCGGTGGCCAGGGCGCGCGCTATGGCGACGATCTGTCGTTCGCCGCCGCTCAACTGGCGCGGGTATTTATGTACGTATTCCGGCGGTAAATCGACCAGCTCCAGCAGTCGGAGCACCTCGGTCAGGCGGTCACTGTCCGGCCGGTGGATGCTCAGCGGCAACTCGAGGATCTGGCGGATGGTGCGGCGCGGGTTGAGCGAGGAGCCAGGGTCCTGAAAGACGATCTGGATTTCCTTGCGCAGGTCCTGCGGCCGCCGGTCGCCCTGGGCAAAGAGGTCACGTCCGTTGAAGGTGATGGTGCCGCTGGTTGGCAAATACATGCCCATGGTGATATAGGCGATGGTGCTCTTGCCGGAGCCGGATTCGCCAACGATGCCGAAGGTCTCGCCGCGGCGCACTTCGAATGAAACGCCGTCGACCGCCTTGACCGTGATTGGCTCGCGTTTGATGAGGCCCTTGCGCCCCACGATAAAGTGTTTGTAAAGATTGTCGATGTGCAGAATGACGTCTTCGCTCATACCGGCACGGGCTCCGCCTTGTACATGGTCACCTTTTGCGGCTCGTCGTAAAGGAAGCAGGCCACCTCGTGCGAGTTTTCATAGGCTTGTTCCACCTGAAATACCGGCGGCTTCTCGCGGCTGCAGACCGCCATGGCATGTGGGCAGCGCGTGTGGAAGCGGCAGCCCGTGGGCGGGTTCATGTAGTCCGGGATGCGACCCGGAATACCTTCGCTGATGCCGCCGCCGGTGAGCCGCGGCACGGCCTCCATCAGCCCCTGGGTGTAGGGATGCAGCGGGTTGGCGAAGAGGCGGCGCGTCGGCGCAACCTCGACCATGTTCCCGGCGTACATCACGTAGACGCGGTCCGTCATCTGGCGCACGATACCCAGCGTGTGGGAGATGAGGATGAAGGAGTTGCCCTGCTGCTCCACCAGGGCCTGCAGCAGACGCAACACCTGATCCTGAATCGTGACGTCCAGCGCTGTGCCCGGCTCGTCCGCGATCAGCAGGCCGGGGCGTGTGCTGAGCGCCATGCCGATGCACACGCGCTGGCGCATGCCGCCGCTGAGCTGGACGGGGTAGCTGTCCAGCAGGCGTTCGGGGTCGGCCAGCGCGACCTCGCGCAGGGCCTGCAGCGCGCGCTCACGCAGTTCTTTGCGGTTCAGGTTCTGGTTTTCGGCCGCGGCGTAACGAATCACAGTGGTGAGCTGCTGGCCGATGGTGAAGACCGGGTTGAGCGCGGCCGTCGGGTCCTGGAAGATCATGGAAATGCCCTGGCCGCGCATCTGCACCAGTTCGCGCTGGCTCATCTTCAGGACGTCGCGCTCCTGAAAGAGAATTTCGCCCTGCGGGATTTCGGCCGGTGGTGTGGGCAGGACGCGCAGGATGGTCTTCATCGTGGTCGTCTTGCCGCAGCCGGTCTCGCCCACCAGGCCGACTCGCTCCCGCGGCTTGACGTGGAAGTTAATGTGATCCAGTACCCTGAGGACTCCGCCGTAGACGCGGTAATGTACGGAGAGGTCGCGCAGCTCCAGCAGGGGAGCGTCCGAATTCACCATTACACCTCTTCCGCGGAGAACAGATCGCGCAGGCCGTCACCCAGCAGGTTGAAGCCGAGCACGACGACGACGATGGCGAGGGCCGGGAAGATGGCCATCCACCATTGTCCCGTCGGCAGATAGTCCGCGCCTTTGGCGACCATGGTGCCCAGGCCCGGCTGGGGCTCCTGCACGCCCAGGCCGAGGAAGCTCAGCATCGAACCGATGATGATGACCCAGCCCATGTCCAGGCTCATCTTGGTGAAGATGGGCGAGATCATGTTGGGCAGGATCTCGCGGAACAGGATGTGGCGCGTACTGGCGCCGATGGTTTCGGCTGAACTGACGAAGTACTCGGTGCGTAGGGCGCTGGAGAGCCCATAGACCAGACGGGAATACCAGGGCCACCACATCAGCGAGATGGCGATCATGGAGTTGGTGAGGTTGGGCGTCAGCACGGAGGCGATGGCCAGCGCCAGGATCAGCGGCGGCACGGAGAGGAAGATGTCCGTGATGCGCATAATCACCGTGTCAATGATTGTCCCCTGGAAGTAGCCGGCAATCATGCCCAAGGTCACGCCGACGGGCACAACCAGTGTCAGCACCATCACGCCCATCAGCAGGGAGAAGCGGAAGCCGAAGATTATGCGGCTGAAGATATCGCGCCCGAATTGATCTGTGCCGAGCAGATTTACGCCGTCAGGCGGCGCTTTGGCGTTGGCGAAATCGGTAAATGGTTCAACATGACCGGGGAAGGGCGTCACATACGACGCAAAAATGGCCAACAGGACGATGATGATGACCATCGCCAGGCCGACGATGGAGAGTGGATTGCGCGAGAATTTGTACCAGGCGCGGCCGATGTTGTCGCGTCTGTTCTGGCGCTGTATGCGCGCCAGCTCGGTGGCATCAAGCAGTGCAGGAGCCGGTTGCGCGGTCATTTCAGCCATGCTCAGTCGCTCCTTGCTCCGCGCAGACGGATGCGCGGGTCCAAAATACCGACCACCAGATCAACAAGAATATTTACGACAATGAAGGTAACGCCCAGTATCAGGATTACCGCCGCGATGGCGTTCAGGTCCTTGCGCAACATCGCGTGGGTGGCGTAACGGGAAATGCCCGGCCAGTTGAAGATTACTTCCACCAGGAAGGCGTTGGAGAGGTTGGCGGCGAAGTCCAGGCCGAAGATCGACACGGTCGGAATCAACGAGGGCTTGAGCAAAAAGCGCCCGGTTACTATGCGCTCCGGGATGCCCAGGGCGCGCTCCGCGGCGATGTAATCGCGCGTCAGATTGTCTGCCATTGTCGAGCGGGTGATGCGCGCCTCCTGAGCGAGCGAGCCGAGAGCCAGGGCCACCGCGGGCAGTATCAGGTGGTGCAGCGCATTGATAAAGGTCGAGAACTGACCGGCCAGCAGCGAATCCACGGTGAACAGGCCGGTAACGTGTGGCGGTGCATCGACATTGCTGCTCAGACGGCCGATAGACGGAAAGATATCCAGACCAAATTCTGAAGTGGTCAGGAAGGTGAGAAAGATGATGGCAAAGACGAAGGCAGGGGTCACCACGCCCAGATAGGAAACGACGCGCACCAGGTTATCCACCCAGGTGTCCTTGTGGCGCGCGCTTAAGGTGCCCAGAGTGATGCCGCCAATGGCCGAGATGAGGCCCGCCAGCAGCACCAGCTCCATCGACGCCGGCAGGAAATTGACGACATCGTCGATGACCGGGCGCCGCGTAACCAGCGAATCGCCCAGGTCACCGCGCAGGGCGTTGAAGAACCAGTACTGGTATTGCACCAGCAAGGGCTCGTCCAGGCGCATTTCGTCGCGCAGACGTTGAACAGTTTCCTGCGGTGCCCTTGCCCCCAGCGCCGTGCGGGCCGGGTCGCCCGGCAGCACGCGGCTGAGCAGGAAAATGAGGATGCTGAGCCCGAAAAGCACGAAGATCGACTGGAAGATGCGTCGTCCAAGGAAGACAAACAGCCGTTGCAGTTCTTCACGGTTGAAGAAATTCATCGCGCCGCCCTGTGTGCCTGTTCGCAGTGGGGGAGGTGTGGCCGCAGCCACACCTCCCGTTGCAATCGGTAATGGTTACCGCCTAGTTGTTGATGTTGATGTTCGCGGCGAAGATCTGGTAGCCCATGACCGAGCTGTTGGCCTCGGGGTCCCATTCGACGTAGTCGACGACGGCGTGCTTCTCCAGCTGGTCATAGAGGAAGAGTGAGGGCGCCATGCTGGCGATTTGCGCCTGCAGCACGCCGTACTTGGCGAAGCGGTCAGCCTCATCAACGGTCAGCAGGGCGTCAGCGATGGCCGCGTCCAGCTCTTCGTCCAGCAGCCATTCGTTCTGCTGCCAGGTATTGGCCGTCGGCGAGGTGTAGCGCTGCTGCAGCATCAGGCCGGCTTCCGGCAGATCCGTCGAAACGTAGATGGTGACGATATGCGGGCTGGTCTCCATGCTGCTGGTGTTCTCCACCACGCTCAGCCAGGGGCTGGTCTGAACGTTCACCGCCACGCCTATATCAGCCATGTTGGCCTGGAAGAGCAGGGCAAACTGCTCCTCGAAGGGCACTTCGCTGATCCAGACGACGTCGATCGGGTAGTCAGCAATGTTGTCCGCGTACTGGCACTGGGCCAGATGTGCATTGGCCTGGTCCAGGTCGCGCCGGTAGACGGTGACATCCGGGTTATGCCCGCCGACAGTCTGCGGGACGGGGCCGATCATCGCCTGCGTGCCCGGCCATTCGAGAGCGACGACCTGGTCGTAGTCGAAGGCGTAGGACAGGGCGATGCGGCAGTGGACGTCATCCAGCGGCGCCAGCCGTGTGTTCATCATGTAGTAGAAGCTGGTCATCGTCGGGAAGGCCTGGATGGCGATGTTGTCGCGGGCGGCGAGGGCGTCCAGTGCCTCGATGCTCTGCCAGGCGTCCGAGATTTCCAGTTCGCCATCAAGCATCAGGGAACGGACGGTGGCTGCCTCAGTCGTGTCGATATAGGTGAGCGTTTCCGGGGCGTTCGCGGCGAAGTTCTCTGCGTTCCACCAGCCGTCAAAGCGCTCCATGTCCAGATAGCCAACCAGCGGATAGTCGGTCACCAGGAAGGGGCCGGAACCGGCGTCATTGGTGAGCAGATAGCGCTTGCCGTAGTCGCCGTGATCGCCGTAAAGGGTCGATTCCATGTCGTAGTTGGCACGGACGAGATCCTCGTTGGCGATGTAGAGACGCACCAGCTTGGGAATGAAGAGGCCGTCGGGCTGGTCCAGCGTGAACTGGACTGTGTAGTCATCCATCGCCTCCGCGGCAGCGTCCGGCACCAGGTAGGCGTAGCCTTCACCAATGTCGTTGATACGATTGATGCTGTAAACGACATCGCTGGCCAGCAGTTCTGAACCGTCGTGGAACATCACGCCCTGGCGCAGGTTGAAGGTGTAGACGAGGCCGTCATCGGAAACTGCCCAGGAATCTGCCAGATGGGGGCCTACGCCGCCGTCCGAGTTCGGGAAGATCAGCGTGTCGTAGATACTGGCCAGCGCGTGCGAACTGGAGAAATCGTCGCCAACAGCCGGGTCGATCATGGTTGGAAAGGAGAAGGTGATGCGCAGCTGTTTCTCGCTATCCTGGGCCATGGCCGTTGCCGAGATGACCAGCATCAACAGCAGGGACAGAACAAGCAACTTTCTCATGATGCTTCTCTCCTCATGAATACGAAACGATAAGCCGAAGCCGATAAAATCGGCAAAGGTAATGATGCGGTTGCTGTCACCATGTTATCCACCTGATGGGTTGTTCACACCAATCTGCGGCAGATAGTAGTGATAGCCCTGAATGCGGGCCCCGGCAGACGAATCCCACTCCACATAGTCTGCGACGGCGCGCTTCTCAAGTTGATCGTAGAGGAAGAATGAAACGACGTCCGCGGCGAGTTGCTCCTGCAGCACCTCGTATTTGGCGAAGCGCTCGTTGATGTCCACCGTCGCCAGGGCGTCGTCGATGGCCGCGTCAAGCTCTGCATCTTCCAGCCATTCGTTCTGGAAGAAGGTGGCGGCCGTATCCGAATGATAGCGTTGCTTGAGCAGCAAACCCGCTTCCGGCAGATCTGCGCCGGTGTAGAGCGTGACGATATGTGGGCTCAACTCCTTGCTGGCGGTGTTGTTCACGACACTTAACCAGGGAAGGCCGATTACGTTGGCCGCCATACCGATTTCTGCCAGGTTCGCCTGGAAGAGCACGGCGAACTGTTCCTCGTCCGGCACTTCCGTCACCCACACGACATCAATGGGATAATCAGCGATGTTGTCGGCGTACTGACATTCGGCCAGCGCAGCGCGGGCGGCGTCCAGATCGCGGCGGGGCGTGAAGACGTTCGGGTTGTGCCCCGGCGTGGCCTGGGAGAGGATGCCGACCATCGCCTGGGTGCCGGGCCACTCGAGGCTGACGATGGTGTCGTAATCGTAGGCCAGGGCCGCCGCCTTGCGGCAGTTCACGTCATCGAAGGGCGGCAGGGTGTTGTTCGCCATGTAGTAGAGCGAGCTGCCCATGGAGGTCGTGTCAATGTGCACGCCTTCGAGATTGCCCATGGACTTCAGCGCCTCAAGGCCTTGCCAGGGGTCGCTGATTTCCAGTTCGCCATCGACGAAGAGGGAACGAATGGTGACGGACTCGATCGTGCCGATGAAGGTAACCTCGTCGGCCGCGTTGTCCACAAAGGCGTCCTGGTTCCAGTAATCGCCGAAGCGCGACATCTTGATGTACTCGGCGAGAGAGACGTCTTCTACCTGATAGGGGCCGGAGCCGGCGTCATGGGTGAGCAACCACTCCTTGCCGTAGTCGCCATGCCCCTCGTAGAAGCCCTCACCGTAGTTGGCGCGTACCACCTCCTCGTTCAGGAAGTAGAAGCGGGCCAGGCGTAGTGTGAAGAGCGGATCGGCGTTTGCCAGCGTGAAACGCACGCTGTAATCATCAAGCGCATCTACCTCGGCCGGGGGCAAAAGGTAGACGAATCCTTCGCCAACTTCGTGAATGCGATTGTAGCTATAGGCGATGTCGCTGGCCTGCACCTCGCTGCCGTCATGGAAGCGCACGCCCTGGCGCAGGTGGAAGGTGTAGCTGAGCCCGTCTTCAGATACGTCCCAGCTTTCTGCCACCCAGGGGTTTACACCGCCGGCGGGGTCCGGGAAGATGAGCGTGTCGTAGAGGTTGGTGATTGAAATCGAACTCGAGAAATCGGAACCGACATGGGGGTCGATGAACGTTGGCCAGGCGAAATTGGCGCGCAACTGGCGCACGCCGTAGTCCTGGGCCAGGGTCGTTGCCGAAAGAATCAGCAACAGGGCCAGGGTCAACACAAGGATGCGTTTCATGAGGAAGCTCTCCAAACTGTTCTGAATCAACAACAAGGGATTAGTGTCAGGACTCGGGGAACGGGCAGTTTTAGCGAATATATCCTCCTCCGATCGTATTCGGGCTGGCACATGTAAACGGGTTGGCACACGAGGAAAACGTTGCTGCCGGATGGTGAGCGCCTGGCTGTCTTCAGGGTCGGGAGATGCGCCCGCTCTCCGGACCCGCCTGGACGGGCGGGGTTTCGGTGGTGGAATTGCGAAGCGGGTAGCCGGCCACAAATGCTATCTATGGCACTGCAGGAACCCTGCGCCGACCGTTGTTTTGCGTTTCGCCATGCCTGTTCCGGCTCACGAGGCGAATCTGTATGCCCGTGAGAAGGTAACGCGCTCTTCTGCACTTGTCAAAAACTCGACAGCTTCATGTGGCACCGGGTGCCAACCTGAAGAAACATGGGGCATCTGCAACGAAGAGGTATGACGATGCAGCCACTGCGGATGTGGCAAGACCATCGGCATCCGGTTTCCCGTTGAGCTGGCCAGAAAACTGAATCTCAACCTGCACATGAACCGTAGCTTCTGGCCCTTGATAATTATTGGCGCAGGCCCGGCGGGCCTGACTGCTTCCATCTTTACATCGCGTGATGCGACAGAAACCCTGGTCATTGAGCGCGAGGCCGTCGGTGGCAATGCGAATTTTACCGGCTATCTGGACAACGTACCCGGTTCCCCCAGCCGATTACGGGGTTCGAGTTCAGTGAGCGTCTGCGCGAGCAGGCGGAATTCTTCGGCGTGGAGATTCTGCAGTCCTCCAGCATCGCGACGATACGTAGTCACGACAACTATCACACGGTCGTCACGACGACCGGCTAGGAATGCAGCGGCAACGCCATCATCATCGCCACCGGCAGTCGTTAACGTCGTCTGAATGTCGCGGGCGAGGAAAACTTTCTTGGCAATGGCGTCCACTACTGTGCTTCCTGTGACGGCCCCTCCTACAAGGGACAGCATGTCGCTGTCCTCGGCGGCGGCAACAGCGCGGTCGAGGCGGCGCTGGACCTGACCAACATCGCTGACCATGTCACACTTCTTGTACGCAGGGGCGAGCTCACGGCGCAAACCCTGTACAAGGACAAACTCCTTGAACAGGAGAACATTAACGTTCGCTTCAACACAAAGACGATCGGGTTTGAAGGTCGCAGTCGTCTGCGTAAATTGCTGATTCAGGATATCGGGACTGGTGAGGAAGAGGAGTTGCGGGTCGGTGGTGCCTTCGTCTTCATCGGCCTTGAACCAAACTCCGGTTTTCTTGAGGATACCGAAATCACGCTGGATAATTGGGGATTCATCCGCACGGGGCACAACCTGCCACAGGACGATGGCCGCGCCAGCAACTATGATTCGCGTCAGCCCCTTATGTTTGAGACGTCAGTGCCCGGCATTTTTGCAGCCGGCGACGTGCGCGAAGGCAGCACCAAACAGGTCGCTACCGCAGCGGGTGAGGGGGCTGCCGTCGCTATGCTCGTGCGTGAGTATCTCAAGGGTGTCAAGTTCAGGATTTAAACTGCAGCGGTTCGTCTAACGGGGAGGGGTGCAAAAAGTGGACGAACGAACAGTTACATATCTTGGTGACATGATTGTGCACCTCGACGGGCCGAGTCTTGGTGCCGTCGACGAGGCACCGGAAGTTACCGTCGAAAGCAAGTTTCACACGCCATTTCGGCTGCTGGCACATACGCCTGGCAAGATCCGCCTTGTCAGCTCGGTGCCCAGCCTGGATACGGCGAATTGCGATGAGCAGACCCGCCGGCTGAGCGGGGAAATCGAAGCAATGGGCGATGATTTCGCCTTCCTCACTGTCAGCATGGATCTGCCCTTCGCGCAGGACCGCTGGTGTGCCAATGCCGGCGTCTCGCGCAACGTTGTGTTGTCAGACTACCGTGACGGTGCCTTTGGCCGGTCCTGCGGAACATCCATCAAGGAACTGCGCATTTTGCACCGCGCTCTCTTTGTCGTCGATGACGAGGACTTCATCTGTTACGTGCAATATCTTCCCGAGGTCCACGAGCATCCCGACTACACGACCGCGCTGAATGTCCTGCGCGGGCTCGCCTGACGCAGGCGTTGGCGGGGAAATGATCGTCCATGCTGGTGCATGGCCTTTGCGTTCAGTTGTGTATCGGGCGCGGCGGCACCATCCTCGCGGCTACGGGGCACCAGTATGGCTGCGTTTCGCGGCGCGTGGATCAGGATCTGCCGAATCTCTTTGAATGCCTGGACGCAGCGTGGGCAGGGACTCATATGGAATGTGGACGGTTGCTCGCCGAAGACGCCGCCCGGAGATGATCCCTGCGGCAATGTGTGAGGTGTTCAATCTCGAAAACGAGGCGGCATAGAGCTCCGATTTTACTGTTTCGCCAGACGCGCCATCGCCTCTGACATAGTCGGCAATGTCGTCTGGCAACCGACGGCTTCCACAACAAAGCTGGCGCCGCTGGCACCGAGGCGGATGGCAACTGGCGGTGCTTGCCCTTGCGCCATTCCCACCGCCAAACCCGCAACGAAGCCATCGCTGGCGCCGGTGGGGTCGACGACGCGGCGTGGGGCGATGGCCGGGCTGGCCGCGCTGGCCCCTGTCGTCTGCCAGCTGGCGCCTGCCGCGCCACGCGTCTGGACAATTGCTGACAGCCCCTTCTCCAGTAACGCAACCGCTTCATCACAATCCAGCAGCGCGACCAGTTGCGTCAGCTCATGTCGGGTGCAGACCAGAATATCTGATGTGGCAATGAAGGCAGCGGCCAGCGCCGGCGCCGTCACCAGTGCGCCGCTCAATGTCACGCGGGCACCATCCGCCCGCGCCAACTCCGCCGCGCGCAGGGTGAAGCGGTCGAAGCGACAGGTGACGACGGCCACTTTTCCCGCTGAAATGATGGCCGGATCCGGCGCGAATTATTCCTGGCGCGCGGCCACACCAATTTGCGAAATGCAGACGGAGTTCCCATCGGCATCACAGAACAGGAAACTATGCCCGCAGCGCTCGTCGGCGATGAGTTGCACCGCCCGCTGGTCGACGCCGCGCTCCTCCAGCCAGGCTGAGTAGCCTCGGGTACGGAAGTCATCGCCGACCACGCTCACCAGGGCCGCCCGCGCTCCCAACCTCGCCGCGCCCACCGCCACATTGGGCGCACAACCGCCGAAATACACGTGCTCCACTTCGTCGACAGGGCTGCGAATTTGCACCGTATCACCCGGCATGGGCAGAGAAGTTACCTCAAGCAGGTGGTCAAAATTTGTCCATGAGCCGATGGCGACCACATCAAATTCGGGTGTGGGCCCGCTCATGCTGATTCGGCGGGGAAGCCCCAGATGCGCTCGACGTTCTGGTGGAAGATCAGCTCCAGCTCCGCGTCGCTGAAGCGACATTCCTCTACCTTGACGCGTTCCACGAGCGGTGACTGGAAGGGCGCACCGCTCCCATACAGCAAGCGCACGGCGCCGACAGCGCGCACGAAGGCCTTGATATCGCAGGGCCAGGACTGGCTCATATCGGCGAAGACATTGGGCGCCTCTTTACAGACGAGGATGGTCTCCGTCAGGTAATCGTGCAAACCGATGTGCGCGATGATGACCTTCACCTGCGGAAACTGGCGCGCCGCGTAACCCTGGAGCGAGGGCAAATCGCGGCCGGGATGCCCGGAATGGAAGAGGATGGGGATATCGTATTGTGCCGCCGCCTCGAAAACCGGGCCGATCACGCGCAGGCTGGCCGGATTATAGAAATCGGCGCGCGCGACCAGCTTGATGCCCCCCAGGCCGCGTTCTTCCACAAAATAACGCACCGTCTCTCAAACGAATTCCTCTCCGAAGAGCGGATTCAGGCGTATCGCGCCCACGAGCCGGTCCGGGTATTTGGCGACGGCGCGCGCGACGGCCTCGTTCGCCTCCCGATACCGAACCAGAGGATGAAGAAAGGGATGAGAGCGATCGGCGGAATGGGACGGAGCGATTCGAGGACAGGCTCCAGCAACGCGTAAACCACGCGAAAACGGCTCATCACCAGGCCGACCAATACCCCCAGCGCCGAACCCGCGAGGAAACTGAAACTGACACGGTAGAAGGTAACCAGAGCCTGGCGCAATATCGTGCTGCGTACCTGCACCAGCGTATCCAGCACGCGCTCCGGACCGGGCAATTTGAGCGACGAGACCAGCTCCCATTCCGTGGTAACAAGGTACCAAAAGAGGAACACCAGCAGGATCGACGCCAGGCTGATAATGCGCATGCGTCGCATTCACTGGCGTACGCCTTCTTCCGGCAGCATCAGGCGGCAGGTTCCGCTTCGTTCTGGCTGAGTATGTCCATCAACTGTTGACGGAGCGCCTGAAAGCTGGCCGTGGTCTTGCGGCGCGGGTCCAGCTCGCGTTCAAAGGGTACTGCAACATCCGCCGCCACGCGCGCGGGACGGGGCGTCATCACAACCACGCGATCGCCGATGAAGAGCGCTTCCTCGATGTCATGCGTTACGAAGAGGATGGTCAGCGCTTCTTCCTGCCAGAGGCGCAGCAGCTCAATTTGCATTTTCTCTTTGGTCAGCACGTCCAGTGCGCCGAAGGGCTCATCCATCAGCATGATGGCTGGTTTGTTGGCGCAGGCGCGGGCCAGGTCGACGCGCTTCTTCATACCACCCGAGAGTTGTAGCGGAAAGAGATCGCGATATTCTGCCAGGCCGACGAGGGCCAGCAGCCGCTCGACGATCGGAGAAACTTCACTGGCGGACAAACCGCGCGCATTTGGGCCATAGGCCAGGTTCTGCGCCACCGTCAGCCAGGGGAAAATGGAATCCTGCTGGAAGACGACCGCCCGCTCCGCACCGGGCCCGGGTACCGGCGCGTCATCGACGAGAACACTGCCAGCGCTCGGCGCGAGGAAACCGGCCACAAGATTCAGCAGGGTCGATTTGCCGCAGCCCGACGGCCCGACGGCCCGACGATGCAAACGATTTCGTTGGTGGCGATTTGCAGGTTCGTTTCATCCAGCGCAGCGACAGTACCCTGCGGCGTGCGCCGCGGGCAAATATAACGCAGGCACACGTTGGTCTCAACAAAGAGACATGGTATTTCTTGCCTTGCACGTCATGTGTGCGTATCTTCCCGAGGTGCACGAGCAGCCTGACTACACTACAGTGATGAACGTCTGGCGCGGGCTTGACCGGGCAGGATGGCAGGGCGATGGTCAGAATTGTGCGCAAGCGCGATGTGTGTGCCCGGTGACGGGCCGGAATGAAGGGATTCGGGTCGAATGACTGACGAAGCCACACCGCAACAGCTGGTAATCCTGATCTCTGGCGGCAACATCGGCATTGGCCGGGCTGCGGCATTGCGCTTTGCTCACGCTGGCGCGTCGATTGCAATTGCGGCGCGCAATGCGGAGACGGCGCAAGAAACGCTGCGCCTCATCGACGCGGCAGGAGCAGAGGGGCACTTCGTAGCCTGTGACGTACGCGACGACGCGCAATGCGATCGCGCTGTGACGGAGACGGTCGCCCGTTTCGGACGCCTGGATGTACTGGTCAACAACGCCGGCAGCATCGTGCGCGGGTTGACTGTGGCGCAACTCACCACTGCGCAATGGCATGAAATGATGGACGTCAATCTGAATGGCGCGTTCTATCTCAGCCGCGCGGCCCTGCCTCATTTGCTGGCCACGCGCGGCAACATCGTCAACGTGGCCTCTTATGCTGGCCTGGTGGGCTTCGCCGGCTCGGCGGCCTACTGCGCCGCCAAGGGCGCTCTGGTGCAGTTGACGCGCGCCATGGCGCTGGATCACGCGGCCGAAGGCGTTCGTGTCAACTGCGTCTGCCCGGGCAGCGTGCGTACGCCCATGATCGCGGCAGCCTGGCAGCAGCATGGCCCGGGCGCGGCCGAAGCCTGGGCGGAGAAGCATCCCCTGGGTCGCATCGCCGAACCGGAAGAGGTGGCCGAGGCGATCTACTGGCTGGCCTCCGCCGCCGGAAGCTTTGTGACGGGCGTCGCGCTGCCAGTGGACGGCGGTATCACCGCTGGCTAGCAGCCCCAGACCTGCTCAAAGACGCGCAGCCAGTTGCCGCCCAACAGGGCCGCCAGGTCCTCGCGCGAAATGCCACGTTTCACCAGTTCCGCCACAAAGACCGGCATCTGGTCCGCGCTTTTGCAATCCGGAATCCAGTTATCCAGCATGTCCGGGCCGATAGATGATTCAACCAGGGCGAGTTTGCTCACTTCAAGCAGCGTGCCTTCGAGAAAGTCTGTGCCGATGCCGAAGTGCTCGATGCCCACCAGGTCGACCATGTGCTGCATGTGGTCGGCCATGCGCGCGCAGCTGGGCGGATCGTCGATGTAGCCGCCGTAGAAGTTGAGGCCGATGACGCCGCCGCAATCAGCAATCGCACGAATCTGGTCGTCGCTCAGGTTGCGCGGATGATCGTAGACGGCGCGCGCGTTGCTGTGCGAGGCGACCAGCGGCCCGTCGACGATGTCGATCGCGTCCCAGAAGCCCGGCTGCGCCAGGTGGCTGACGTCAAAAATCACCTTGTCCTTGCAGAGTCCACGTAGCGCCTCGCGGCCGGCGTCGGTCAGGCCGCCGGGATTGCGCACGCCGGTGCCGTCGGCGAAGGCGTTGCGGCGCTCCCAGGTGAAGGCGACCATGTGCACGCCAAGACGACAGAGCGCGCGCAGCACCCTGGCGTCGCCGCCGAGGCCATCGCAGCCCTCCAGGGCCAGCACGCCGGCCAGCTTGCCGCTCGCCGTAATCGAGCGAATATCGCTCACGCTGTGCGCCAGCTCCATTGCGCTGTTATCACTCTCCACATCTTCCAGCGCCGCCTCGAGCGCGCGCAGGATTTCGCGCAGACCCAGGCCAGGCAGGAAGCGGTCATCGACGTAGACGGGCAGCACCTGCACGTCGATGCCGCCCTTGCGCATCAGGGGCGCCCAGTAGCTGGAGAGCACGCCGCGTTCGCCTCTGTGATGACGGGCAAGGACGTCCATCAAAATGTCGTGATGGGAATCAATGAAGAACAACTCCTGACAAAGTGACTCTGCTTGCTGCTGGAATTGCATGACTGCCTCCTCGCGGGCTATGCTCGCGCGCGGGAGTATGCCACAAGGAGGTTGCCGGTGCCCGCAAACAGTTTGCGTGAAACAGCAGATGTCGTGGTCATCGGGGCCGGAATTCAGGGATTGAGCGCTGCCTGGCATCTGGCGCGGGCCGGCATTCGCAACGTTGCCCTGGTGGAAAAGTCCACGGTCGGCAGCGGTTCGTCGCGTTGGTCAACGTCGATGTTGATGCTGCAGATGTGGGAAGAGTGGCAACTGCGCTTCTCATGCTACACCTTTGAGCGCTACGCTTCCTTCAAGGACGACACTGGTTACGACCCCGGCTTTATCCGCACCGGTACCTACACGCTCGTTACCCCGGAAGTGGCCGGGAAACAGCGCGAACTGGTGGCGCTGCGTCGCAAATATGGAGTCGATACCCAGGTGCTCACACCTGACGAACTGGCGCGCCGGCTGCCCGTGCTGGCCACGGAGCATCTGGCCTTTGGCGTCTATGGCCCGGCGGACGGAGCGTTGGATACGCCCAACATCCTGAAAGGCTGGCGCGCATCGGCGCAAGATATGGGTGTGGAGCTCCATGAAGGGCGCCGCGCTACCGGACTGGAGCTTCAGGGCGGGCGCATCGCCGCGGTGCAAACGACGGCCGGCAACATCGCGACCCGGCACGTGGTCAACGCGGCCGGTGCGGACGCGGACGAAGTAGGCGCCTGGGCCGGTCTGCGTATTCCGCTACTCAACCGGGTGCGTAACGTGTATCTGGTCGATTCACCACCCAGCATGAAGACGCAGGTATTCGTTCACGATGCTGCCTCCCAGTGGTACTTTCGCAATACAGGCGAGATGATGATGGTAGGCATGGGAATCCGTCAGAATGCGCCCGTGCAGGATCGGCCCGATATGGACTACTGGCCGGAAATGCGCGCGATGTGCCTGCGCAAGGCGCCGGCTCTGGCAGAAGCACCGATTACCGGTGGCTGGTCCGGCATTCGGCCCCTGACGCCGGACGGCAGCCCGATCCTGGGGCCGGTGGCTCAGGTACCCGGCTTCATCAACAACTGCGGCTGGGGCGGCGAGGGCATCATGAACGCGCCGGTCGGAGGCCAGCTGGTTGCCGAGCAGGTCTCTGATGGCAGGACCAGCACCTTCGATGTCACGCCCTTCCTGCTGGAGCGCTTCGCAAGGGCCTGAAGCGAGTCTCGCCCGACTGCTTTGTAGCGCCCGCCACCCAGCATATTTTGCGGACATAAAACGGCCAATTTCCGGTCATAAACATATCGGCCTGCCCTCTGGCGGGCAGCTTCTTTTACGCTGCGGCCAGTCTGTGGCCAAACCGGGAACGCTGACGGAGGCAGTTGACATGGAGACCCCGGGGCAGTATCTGCTGTTTTTCGGCATCAATCTCTGTGTAATTTCGTTGGTCGTGCTCCTGTATTACCGCAGCAGTCGTAAGCACAGGCCGAATCATAACAGGGTCGTCATCCTGGTAATGGCTGGCGCTCTGGTTCATGTGGTCGTCGACCAGATGCTGCGTCTGGAGATCGGTCTGTGCGTCGGCTTCGGCATCGTCGCCATCTTTTCCCTGCTGTGCTTCGCCTCCGTGCCCATCAGTTTGCGGGAGATGACCTGCCTGTTCACTGTGGTAACGCGCTCGATGGTCAATGCACTGCCGCTGAATGCTGACGATCTGACGACCCTGCTGGCGGTCGACATGGCGCTGCTGGTGACCCTGGCATTGCTGGAGCATGGACGCGCTCGCTCCAGTCGGGCCCGGACAAGGAGAGCAAACCGCATTCTGACCGTCGATACTCTGTCAGGCTGGACTACGACAACCTGAAGCTGCTCGATCCACAACAGCGCCAGGTCCTGCTGGAGGATCTGCGCGAGCGCACCGGGCTGGAACCGCATCACCTGGAGGTTGACTGGATCGACCTGAAGGCCCGGACCGCCAGTCTGCGCCTTTATTTCTCTGAGAATGAATGGCCGCAATATGAGGAGAACCGGATTTGAGACATCGAAAGCTTTACGGACTGCTCCTGGTCCTGCTGGCAGTTCTTGTTGCAACAAGCGCAGCGCAAGCGCAGACGCCCCGTCCGGCCGGCTGGACGGCGGAGTCGCACGGCAACAAGGCGCCGCCGAATTACGTGCTCGTCCTGCCCGACGACCGTGTCAACGAGATCACGATCGTCTTCCGCCCGGAGGACTGGGCGGCGGTCCTGGCCAACATGACGGAACTGCTCGGCGAGCACGGCAGGGAGACGGAGTTCATGCGCGCCATTGCCGGCCTGTTTGGTCAGGGTCGGGTCGGGAGCTCCTGCGCGGGGGATGTTGAGCAGGAGTTCGGCCGTGTGCTGGTGCGGGATCACGGGGTTGACCAGCAGGCGTTGACCGATGCCGCGCCGCTGGCGGATGAGGATCCGGCGGCCTTCGCGGAGGCCATCGGCTTGGCGCCGGAGGTGTTGAAGCGCGTCTGGCTGGAGGTCAGTAATCGCTGCGCCGGTGGCCCGGCAAGGGCGGTGGCCACCCTGCCTCGCAACGCCTTCACCGTCCCCAACCCGGACTGGTTCCCGGTCGAGATTCGCTTCGGGGGGCAGGTCTGGCCAGAAGTCGGTTTCCGCTTCAAGGGCAACTCCTCGCTGAGTTACGGCTGGGGCAGGGGCCGCCTCGACCTGCCAATAAAGCTGGATTTCGACGAATTCGAAGACGATCACCCGGAGCTGAACAACCAGCGCTTCCACGGCTTCAAGCAGCTCACCCTGGCCAACAACTTTCAGGACACGAGCCTGCTGCGCGAGAAGCTCACGGCAGACATCTTTCGCGCGGCGGGCGTGCCGGCCGCCGAAACGGCCTACTACCTGGTGTATCTGGATTGCGGCGATGGCGCCGGCGCGCAGCTGCCGGGCCTCTACACCGCGGTCGAGCTGCCCGATGACACGCTCATCGAGACGCAATTCGCCGACGATGACGGCAACATGTACAAGCCTGATGGACCTGGCGCGACTTTCGCGGCCGGCAGTTTCGACGAGGCCAGTTTCGACAAGGAGAGCAACGAGAACAGCGGCTACGAGGATGTGCTGGCGCTCTTCGCGGCGCTGCACGCTGGCGCGCGGCGCAGCGACCCCGCCGCCTGGCGCGCCGGGCTGGGATCGCTGTTTTACGTGGATGGTTTCCTGCGCTGGCTGGCCACCAACCAGTTGATCCAGAACTGGGACGCCTACGGCTCGACGCCCCACAACTACTACCTCTATGCCGACGCGGCCAGGGGCGGCGCGTTAGCCTGGATACCCTGGGACCACAATCTGGCGTTGAGCCCGGGGCTCGGGATCGTCGGGCCCGGCGGCTTCGGCGTGGCGCGCAGTTTGTCGCTGGACGAGGTTGGCGCAGAGTGGCCGCTAATCCGCTTCCTGCTGGATGATGTGGTCTATGCCGCGCGTTACCGCGAACTGGTGGCGGAAGTGGCCACCGGCGCATTCTCGGTCGAGCGCATGTCAGCGCTCTATGATGCCAATGTCGCATTGTTGACGGAAGTCCTGACCAGGGTCGGCGATGAAGCGGGGCTGGCGGGCGTACGTGTCGGCCGCGAAACATTGCAGGCACACCTGGAAAGGCGGGCCAGGGCCGCGGCGGAGTGGCTGGCGCAGAACAGCAGTTGACTGTTCTGCGCCAGGGGAACGCCGGAATTGCAGGCCGCGTCAGCCGATAATACGTAGCTCACGTGGGAAGGTCGTCAGCGACTCGATGCCGTCTTCGGTGACGACCACGTTGTCTTCCACGCGCACGCCCAGGACGTCTGGCAGGTAGAGGCCTGGCTCGATGGTGAAGACCATGCCCGGCTCCAGCAGCGCTTCGTTGCCGCGCGTGATCCAGGGCGCTTCATGGACGTCGAGGCCGAGTCCGTGACCGGTGCGGTGCAGGATGTACTCGCCGTAGCCGGAGTCGTGCAGCGCCTGCGACACGATTTCGTCCAGCTCACCACAGGCCATGCCGGGACGCGCCGTCTCACGGCCGACCTTGTTGGCGTTCAGCACAGCCGCATATATGGCGCGCGACTCTTCGCTGGCTTCGCCGATGAAGAAGGTGCGCGTGATGTCCGCCGGATAGCCTTCGATGTTGGTACCAAAATCGAAGATCAGGGAGTCGCCGCGTTGCAGCGGCACGTCATCCCGGATTTTGCCGTGCGGGCGCGAGCTGTTGTCGCCGCCCAGCACGAGCGGTTCGAAGGAGAGTCCGTGCCCGCCCAGTTCACTCATCTGATGAATGAGGATGTTCGCCACTTCGCGTTCTGACATGCCTTCGCGCAGGGTCTCAATGGTGTGCTGCAGGGCGGCCTCGGAAATGCGAATGGCCTGTCGTTGAAGCTCGATTTCGCCCGGTTCCTTGCACAGGCGGATGCCGGCGATGAGCTCCTGGGCCTCGACCAGCTGCGCATCGGGCGCCTGTTGGCGGATCGCCTCGGATTCGAAGAAGCGCATGTACTGCCCCTCGACGGCGATACGACCTTCCAGCAGCTCCAGCTGGGCGAGGGCGCCGGCGAAAGCGTCGTCGAAGCCATCTGCGTCGGCCCAGCGGAAGTGCATGGCATCGAAGCCCTTGCTGGCGAAGAAGTCCGACTCAAGCGAGGGAATGACGATGGCGGGTCGCCCCTCACTGGGCACGAAGAGCACGATGGGCCGTTCCATGACGTGATGCACGGAACCGGTCAGATACTGAAAGCCGGGGCCCGGGATGAGCGCGGCGGCATTGAGGCCCTGCTCCCTGAGGATCTGTTGCAGGTGCTCAAGTCGTTTTGCGGATGGCATGTCAGGAAGACTCCTCGCGGTTGTCAGTCTCGGTCAGTATTTCAGTCACGAGGAAAACGGCGTCGGAGATGCGTTCCACGTCTACCTTAAGGTTGGCCTGCGTTTCCGGACTGTAAAAACTGCCCTCAAATTCCTCGCGCGTATCCCACTCGGCCACGGTCATGAAGCGCCAGGGAAGGGCGTTGGGCGCCTTCCCCTGGCCGGGCAGCGGCGACTCCGTGACTTGCGCGAAGTCGGTGCGCAGCACGCCCGGCCTCGAGGCATTGGACTCCTGATGCTCGCCCAGACGCCAGCGCAAAAACTCTTCTTCGTCGCTGCCGGGCGGCAGGTTGTAAAGCACGGTGAGCCGAATCACGGGCGCCTCCTGTAGCTGAACAGACAACGCCGTCCAGCCTGACACGTTGCAATGGATTTTGCAACGACTGCGGCCAGGAAGTACACTTGCGCCGGATTTTATGGATGAAAGGGAGCATTTGTTATGCGCAGAAAGTTTTCACTGACCGTCCTGCTGGCCCTGTTGCTGGTCTCGCTGATGCCGGTCGCCGCCCAGGATGGCCCCGCCATCGCCCTGCTGCTGCCGCTGAGCAACAACGAATATGTACGCAATGCGGCACTGGGTGTGCAGGAGATCATTGAGGGTGCCGGCGGCACTGTGGCGGAATTTGACGCCGGCTTCAACCTGGAAGAGCAGATCAACCAGATTCAGGACGCCATCACCTCCGGCAATTTCGATGCCATCATCCTCTACACCGTTGACGGAGTGGGCATTACCGTGGGCGTGGACATGGCCTGGGAGGCCGGCCTGCCGGTCATCGCCCTGGATGCCGCCATCAACGCCGACCGCAAGACCCTGGTCCCCTACAAATATGTGGCCGGCCAGATCGCACGTACCGGTGATGGCGACGGCGGGCACATTGGCCAGGCCATCGTGATGGCCTGCGAGATGGTCGATCCCTGTGAGGTGGCCTTCATGATCGGCTTCGAGGGCTTCCCGCTGGATCTGGACCGCTTCCAGGCTGTGGAAGCGATCCTTGCGACGCACGACCACATTGAGATCGTCGCCTTGCAGGCGGCTTCCTACACCAATGAGCATGGCTTTGAAGTATCCACCGACATGCTGCAGGCCAACCCGAACATCGACGTCATCGCATCAGTTGGCGACCAGATGACCCTGGGTGCCGAGCTGGCGGTGGAAGACGCCGGGTTGACCGGTCAGGTGGCGCTGGTCGGCAATGGCGCCAGCATCGATGGCTACAATGCCGTCAAGGAAGGCCGTTTCTTCGCCACGGTGGCCAACATCCCCTACACCAACGGGCAGATCGCGGGCCAGATGGCGCTGCAGGCGATTTCCGGTGACCTGCTCGTTCGTTCGGTCAACATGTATGACCAGGCGCCGCCCTTCCCGGCCAGCGGGCCCATCATCACCCAGGACAATTACGAAGACTTCACGCCTCAGTGGTAACGACTGGACTGCAGCGCCTTGACCACGACTCCCTTCGTTGAGCTACGCAACGTTTCGCGGCGTTTCGTCGCGGTTCAGGCGCTGCAGGACATCGATCTCACCATCAACCAGGGCGATATCCACGCCCTGGTTGGTGAAAATGGCGCCGGCAAGTCGACGCTGGGCAAGATCATCAGCGGCATTGAGCGCTCCGACGAGGGCGAGCTTCTCATCCGTGGTCAGTCCCGCAGCTACACGCATCCCCAGGATGCCCTGCGCGACGGCATCACGACCATCACCCAGGAAATCTCGCTTCTCAATAACCAGAGCGTGCTGCATAACGTGCTGCTGGGGCAAGAGATCTGCCGCGCCGGCGTGCTGCAGCGACGCAAGATGCTCGTCGAATTCGAGCGCCTGGTCGAGCTGACCGGCTTCCAGCTGGATCCGGACGAGAAAGTCGGGCGGCTGCACATGGCCGACCAGCGCAAGGTCGAGGTGATGCAGGCCATCGCGCGCGACGCCCGCCTGATCATCATGGACGAGCCCACGGCCATGCTGGCCGATGACGAAACGCGCGTCTTTCTCGACGTCGTGCGCAGCCTGCAACGCAGCGGCCACACCATCGTCTACGTCTCACATTTCCTGGAGGAAGTGCTGGTGCTGGCGGACGTGGTCACCGTGATGCGTAACGGACGCATCGTGCGTACGGGGCCCACGGCAGAGGAGACGATCCCTTCGCTGGTCGAGGCCATGCTGGGTCGGAGCATGCTGGAGATGTATCCGCCGCGGCTGCCACGCAAACCGGACGCCCCGGTCGTCTTCGAGGTGCGCGGGCTGCAGGCGCCCGGCCTGGGCCGTATCGACCTGCAGTTGCGCGCCGGTGAAATCACGGGCCTGGCCGGCCTGGTCGGCAGTGGCCGCAGCCGCCTGGCGCGTACCCTGTTCGGGGCGATTGAGGCGGATGCGGGCGAATTTCTCGTCCGCGGCGAGCCCGTGCAGTTGCGCTCGACGGCCGATGCGATCCGCGCCGGCGTTTTTCTGCTGCCGGAGAGCCGCAAGGAACAGGGGCTGCTGCTGAAACAGAGCATCCGCAACAACCTCTCGCTGCCCCACATACGCCGCATCGTGGGCCGGGGCGGCATCATCAAGCAGCCGCGCGAAAACGAACGCATTCAGCAACTGCTGGAAATGCTGAACGTGGTGCCACTGGTGCCGCAGTTGATCGTCAATCGGCTGTCGGGCGGCAATCAGCAAAAAGTGCTTTTCGGCAAGTGGCTTTTCGAGCAGCCGACCGTCTTTCTGGTCGACGAGCCCACGCGCGGCATCGACATCGGCGCCAAACGCGCGATCTATCAATTGATAGCGGAGCTTGCCGCGCAGGGCGTGGCCATTCTGATGATCTCTTCTGAAATCGAGGAGATTGTCGGCCTTGCCCAGCGCGCGCTGGTGATGCGCCTTGGGCACATCGTCGCGGAAGTCGAGGTTGACGAGGATGGATCGCTGAACGAGCAGGCCATCATGCGCGCCGCCTTCGGTGCGGAAACCTTGCAGCCAGCCGAAGCCGGGGGAGAGCCTTCGTGACGCAGGAAACCACCACAGGCAGCGAACGCTCCGCCAGCACGATCAGCGCTTTCCTGCTGAACTACGGCATCATCTTCGCCATCTTCCTGCTCTACATCATGCTCACCTGGCAGACCGATGCCTTCCTCTCCCTGCGCAACCAGCTCAACATCCTTGACCAGGCCCACCAGATTGGCCTGATCGCCGTGGCCGCCACGGTAGTGATCATCGCCGGCGGCTTTGACCTCTCGACCGGCGCCATCTTCGCCATGAGCGGCGTGGTGGCCGCCATGGTCGCGCGCGACCTGGGCATGAACGAGGCGCTGGCGCCGGCGGCGCCCTGGATGGGCTGGGCCGTTGGCATCGCCGCTGGCGCGGCGCTGGGCCTGCTCAACGGCGTGCTGGTGACCTTCTTCCGCATCAACACTTTCGTCGCCACCCTGTCCACCGGCATCGTCTTTCGCGGCTTCGCCCTGCTCATCACGCAGGCGGAGCAGGTGCGCGTGGCCAACCAGGCCTTCCGCGAACTGGCTCGCGGTGACATTCTGGGCGTGCGCCACACAGTCTTCATCTGGCTCGGCTTCGCGCTGGTGCTGTCATTCATCCTCTTCCGCACGCGCTTCGGACGTTACATCTTCGCCGCCGGCGACAACCCGGAAGCGGCGCGGCTCTCCGGCATCAACGTCGACCTGGTGCGCACCATCACCTTCGGCATCAGCGGCATGGCGGCCGGCATCGCGGGCGTGCTCTCGGCCTCCAAGTTCCTCAAGGCGCAGAACGACGCCGGCCAGGGCCTTGAGCTGATCTCCATTGCCGCCGTGGTCATTGGCGGCACCAGCATCATGGGTGGCGAGGGCGCCGTGTGGCGCACTGTGCTGGGGGTGATGTTGTTGCGCCTGATCGAGAACGGCTTCAACCTGATGAATGTCGCGCCCTTCTACCAGGACATATTTCAGGGCCTCATCATCCTGCTGGCCGTCGCGCTGGACGCTCTAAGACATCGACGAAGCTAACTCAGGCTGAAGCCAGCCAGCGGAAAACAAATGACCCGGAGTTTGCCTCCGGGTCACGGCATTTCATCTACCTGGATTGCTGATGCGCAGTGCGTCGTCCATCCTGCGCCATGCGCGAGTTATTCCGACGATTCCCCGCCTTCACCCTCGGGGTCAAGCGCCTCGGGGAAGAGCGTCGCGAGCAGATAGGTCTCGCGGCCCAGGGCGAATTCCGCCTGTTGCTGGATGGCCGCAGCACTCAGGTTTTCCCAGAGCGCCGCGGAATCCGCGGTGTAACCGTAGTCGTCCTCCACGCCGCTCATCACCCTGCGCAAACTGCCGAGCCAGTAGCTGTTTTCCTCGCGCGCTTCCTGCAGGTTGTTCAATCGTTGCGCGCGCACACTCTCGACTTCCTCTTCCGTCGGGCCGTTCGCCCTCAGGTCTGCCAGGATGGCGAAGGTGGCCGCCCGCAACGCTTCATACTTCTCGGGATTGGTGTAGAAGACGCTTTGCAGGATGAAGCTGCGCCGCGGGATTTCATCGACCGAAGCGCTGGCATAGGGCGAATAGGTGCCGCTCAGGTCTTCGCGCAGGTCCTCGACGGCACGCATTCCCACGATGTCGCCCAGGGCGCGCATGGCAGCGGCATCCTGTTTGTCTCCCTCATAGTCCCCGCCATAGGCGAGCAGGAAGATGACTTGTTCCTCCAGGCCGGCGTAAACGTCGCGCGCGCGAATTTCGTCCGGGAAGGGCAGATCGCGGTCGATCCATGTTTCGCTCATGCCGCTGCCAGGCAGGTTGCCGAGGTAGCGTTGCGCCAGCTCGCGAACGTCCTCCGGCGCGAAGCTGCCGACGAGCGCGAAGGACAAGTCACCCGTTTCCTGCCAGCGCGCGTGCCAGCTGACGAAGGCGGCGTCGGCATCCAGCGCTTCCATTTCCTCAATGGTGGCGGGCCGGTAGCGTGGCGACTCATTGTCGCCGGTGATCAGTTCGTTGATGGCGTCGTTGAGGGCGACGATTGGGTTCAGATCCCGGTTCTTGATCGCCTCGATCTGCCGGACGCGGGACGCTTCAAAGGCGCCAGTATCCAGCTGTGGCTGCGTGATGTAGAGATACACCAGCTGGAACAGCGTCTCCAGTTCATCGTTGTTGGCGAAGCCGCTGACGCGCTCGTGCGTGCCGCCGAGGCCAAGGCCGGCGCCGACCGAGCGGCCGCTCAGATAGCGTTCCAGTTGATCCTGGCTGAGATCAGCGATGCCGCTCTGGTGCACGACGCTGTTGACGAAAGTGCCGCCCAGATACGCTTCGTCATTCAGCAGGGAACTGCCGCCGGGGCTAAGCCCGGTCAGCACGACTTCGTTTTCTGCCAGGTCCGTCGGCATCAGCAGCAGACGCACGCCGTTGGCGAAGGTCCATTCGGTCAGCGGCCACTCAGCCTCATCGATGCTGCGCTCGGCGACGATGGCGGTGGCCTCCGGCGGCGTATCCAGCAGGGCATCGACCGCTACCACTTCCTCATAGGCTGCGACCTCGTGGCTCGCCGCCAGTTCGGCGCGCAGCGCACCCTCGTCCGGCAATAAGTCGAGGGCGCGCTCCGACCCCAGCACGAGCAGGACGCGGTTTTCATCCTGCAGCATGACATCCGCCAGCTCGTTTATCGATTCCAGCGTCAGCTGTGGCAGGAATTCCGCCAGCAGCTCCAGCTCCTTCTCAATTCCAGGCGAGATTTCGTCATCCAGGAAATGACGGCGAAATTCGCTGGCGATGGATTCGTTGCTGCGGAACTCGCGCTCATCGTAGGCATTGTCATAGGCTTGTTGCAGGTCCGCCTTTGCGTCGGTCAACTCGCCTTCGCTGAAGCCATCGCGCCTCACGCGCTCGACTTCGCCCAGCACGGCGGAGATCGCGTCAAGCACGCCCTCTTCGCTGCTGCCGGCGCTGAAGCCATGTAACGCCACGTTGCCCAGGGTGCCGCCACCGCCGAAGGCCGAGGCATACAGGAACGGCGCATCTTCCTGTCGCTGCCGTTCCTGCAGGCGTTCGTTCAGCATGGCGTAAAACAGGCTGTTGCGCAGGTGTTCGCGATAATCGCCAATGGTCACGAGTCCGTCGCTGTCCAGCTTGCGCAGCAGCTGGGCGGCGGTGGCAGGGAATTCCGGATCAGTGATGATGGCGATGCGCGTGTCGCCATGCGGCTCGACGTCGTATTCCTGCAGCGCGGGCGCATCCGGCGCGTTGCCCAGCGGACCAAAGCGCTCGCGGATGCGCGCTTCGGCGTCGTCCACGTCGATGTCGCCGACGACGACGATGGCCATCAACTCCGGGCGATACCAGGTTTCATAGAAGGAACGCAGCTCGTCGACCGGGGCGCCCTTGACGACGCTCATGTCGCCACCGATGACGTCGCGGGTGACGAAGCGCGACTCCTCGCCAAAGAGGACCCGCAAGGCTTTTTCGTTGATGCGGCCGGAAGCATTTTGCCCGCGCTGGCGCCATTCCTCAACGACGACGCCGACTTCCTTCTCGACCTCGACCGGGTCCAGCGTGGCGTTGATCGCCCAGTCAAGCAGCACGTCATAGGCCGTGTCGTAAAGCTCGGGGTCGGCGGAGTTCACGCTCAGCAGATAGGCGGTTGCCCCATGGCTGGTGAAGGCATTGAGGTCAGGGCCGAATTGCATGCCGTTGATTTCGAAGTAGTCGACGAGTTCGTTGGCGGGGAAGCGCTCGGTGCCATTGAACATCATGTGTTCAAGAAAATGGGCCAGGCCCAGCTGGGCCTCCGTCTCCTGCAGGGCGCCAACGCGCAGTACGAGGTGTATCTCGGCGCGTTCGGCCGGTTGCTCGTGATGCTGAATGTAAAAGGTGAGCCCGTTATCCAGGAAGCCCTGGCGCACATCCGGCGTCAGGGGCAGTGAAGCCTCCAGATCGAAGGTCTCCTGGGCGTGGACGCCGGCGCCGCTGACGGCCAGCAGCAGGATGAGCAGAATGAACTTTCGCAGAATCAAGGTCATCGTCTCCTTGTTGTGACGTAACGCTTGCCGGTGAAAGTCTATCATACGCCAGGCATTGTGATTGTGTTGTGAAATGCTGTATGAGAAAACTTGATTGCGGGTGGCAGGGCATTGCGGGCGCGCTGCCGGCCCGGTCACGAGCGGCAAAAAGTCGACCGGAAATCCTGTGGGCTTCCGGTCGACCAGGGGTTAACAGATTTGAGTTGTCGCGCGATTACCAGCCGCGCTTGCCTAGCACCACTTCGTCCGGGCCAACCGCGATGCCGGACATCGCCGCGCCCAGGTCGCGGCTGACGCGCAGCAGCACCCCGGCGTCCTGATAGTGCGTCACAGCCTCGACGATGGCGCGCGCGCGTTTGGCGGGGTCGCCGCTCTTGAAGATGCCGGAGCCGACGAAGACGCCGTCCACGCCCAGTTGCATCATCAGCGCGGCGTCGGCGGGAGTGGCCACGCCGCCGGCGGCGAAGTTGACGACCGGCAGGCGGCCCAGCTGCGCTGTTTCCCGCACCAGGTTGAGCGGCGCGCGAATTTCCTTCGCGTAGCTGAAGAGCTCGTCTTCATCCATGCTGGTCAGGCGACGGATCTCGCCACCGACCGCGCGCGCATGGCGCACCGCCTCGACGACGTCGCCGGTGCCGGCCTCGCCCTTGGTGCGCATCATGGCGGCGCCTTCGCCGATGCGGCGCAGGGCCTCGCCGAGGTTGCGGCAGCCGCAGACGAAGGGCACGCTGAACTTGTCCTTGTTGATGTGATGTTCCTCGTCGGCGGGCGTGAGCACTTCGCTCTCGTCGATGTAATCAACGCCGAGCGACTCGAGGATTTGCGCCTCGACGAAGTGGCCGATGCGCACCTTGGCCATGACCGGGATCGAGACCGCCTCCATGATCCGGCTGATCATGCCGGGGTCGCTCATGCGCGCCACGCCGCCCTGGGCGCGGATGTCCGCCGGGACGCGTTCGAGCGCCATCACGGAGCAGGCGCCGGCTTCCTCGGCGATGATGGCCTGTTCGGGGGTGACCACATCCATGATCACGCCGCCCTTGAGCATCTGTGCCAGGCCGGCCTTCAGGCGAAAGCTGGCTGCTTCACTTCCGGATTGCCTGTTACCGTTTCCGCTCATGACATTGCCCTCTTCATCCATTCCTGCCCAGCCTACGGTTGGCGCCATGCCGACAGTATGTCCACTTGAGTCCATTGGACTCCAGTTGCAAGTTCAGTGGCGCGGCCGGACGTCGAATGCGCCCTCGTCCCGCTCCCGTTCCGGGTACAGCAGGTCGAGCGCTTCCTGTTCAAGTTGCCACAGTTCCATCGCGGCGTGTTTGCGCAACAAACGCAGCAGACGGGGAAAGCCATCCTGTTGCTCCCTGGCCCAGTCGCGCGCAAAGGTGCCGCTGCGGATGTCTTCCAGCGTCAGGCCCATCAATGTCGCCAGGCGATTGTCCTGAAAGCGTTCCAGGCGGCTGAAGAGGCCGTACTGGCTGGTGAGCGACATGGTGCGCAGCGCCGGAAACAGGCCTTCGCGACCGGCGCGGTGCAGCAGATCTTCCAGTTCGCCAGACAGATACAGGTCGATGAAGGCGGCCTCGGGTGGATAGCCGTGGTCAATGAGCACCTGGCCGGCGGTCTGCAGCGCGTATTGCAACACCGGCATGACGGCCTGCTGCATGAAGAGGTCGAGCTCGGCCTCGCGCGCGAAACTGATTTCGATGCCGCCCGCGTCGGCTTGCAGGGAGCCGATGGCCCGCGCCAGCGCCAGCAAGCTGCGCCAGGCGCGGCCGCTGGCATCCTGATGCACAGCGAGAAAGCTGAAGAAGCCGCGGCCGGCGAGGTAGCGTTCGCGCACCGCCACAGCGAGGGTGCGCGGCGCCAACAGAACCACGTCGACCATGGGCGGCGGCTCGATGAAGCCGAAGGCGATGTTGCTGGCGCTGGCGAAAATGAGCATGTCGCCGCGCGCCAGCCAGGGCGAGATGTCGCGCAGGAAAACGGTCTGCATCAATTCATCCGGCAGCAGCAGGAAGATGAGGTCGGCGCTGCGCACGAGGTCGGGCAGGGGGACGGGACGGAAACCCTCGCGGCGCGCCAGCGCCTGTCGTTCGCTGTCGCGCTCGCTGAGGATGACGTCCAGGCCGCTGTCGCGCAGGTTGAGCGCGAAGGGTCGCCCCAGGTTGCCATAACCGATGATGCCGGTCCGGCGTCCGACAAGGTCGTCGAGACTGGCGTCTTCTGCCCTGAAGATCTTCTTCATGATACTGCGCCTGCCTGGTCAAGCGGCTGCGACCAGACCGCAAAATCGTCGCCGTTGCGCAGGAAGCCGAAGCGACGGTATAGGCGCAGCGACCGGTAATTGTCCGCCTGGGTATTGACCGTCAGTGAGTCGAGCCTGCGGCTGGCAAGGCGGCGGATGACGTCGCCCAGCAACTGCGTGCCGAGGCCCGCGCCCTGATGCTGCGGCGCGACCGCGAGTCGGGCCAGATGCGCGTCCCATGTGCCCCGCGTCGTGATCTGGAAGCCACGGATGCGTCCCTCCTCCACGGCGACCGTGAAGCAGGCCGCCCGGCGCAGATTGCGGCGCATCTCCCTGTCGGACATGTGCCAGCGGGGCGGAAAAGCGGCTGCGTCGAGTTCGCGCAGGGCCTCCAGGTCGCTGTCAGATGCAGGACGAATGTGAGCCAGGTCCTTGCCGGGGGGAGCAGGGAGCGTGAAGGACCGGCGCAGGCTGATGACCTGCTCGCTGCGACGGAAACCGCTGTCTGGCAGACAGTCGCGCAGCCAGCCGTGATGACCGCAGAGCAGGTTGGCCTTGATGACGCTTTCCCCTTGCAGGGCCGCGCGCAGCTGCAGCCACAACTCGCGAAAGCTGGCGCGGGCGTCCACGCCATCCTGCAGCGCGCAGATGCGCAGCCAGCTGTTGCCCGAAAGCGGCGGCGTGCAGGCCAGCAGACCGACGAGCTGACCGTTGCGCCACAGCGCGCGCGTCCACTGCGGATGCTCGCGCAGCCAGTCCGCAGTGTCGCTCCAGTGCATGCTGGTGGCAACGCGCCCGCTGCTGAAGAGCAGTTCTTCGATGCGGCCGCGCGTGGCGACCGGCGGCGCGCTGCTGACCCGCTCGCTGATGCTCATCGTCGCGGCCCGTTGTCCTTGTTGCGCAACGCGTAGGCGCGCGCGGTGATGGCGAGGATGTGGCAGCGGCGTTCGTCGATAAGACGGCTGGCGATTCGTTCGTCAATCTTATCCATGTGGATGGCGGTAGTGAAGACGGTGGGCAAGTTCCCCGTGTAGCGGTAATCAATCAGTTGAAAGAGTTTCTCGCGTACCCAGGGGGTGCCCTGGCTGGCGGGCAAATCGTCCAGCACCAGCAGCGGCGCGTCCCGCAGCATCTGGAAGCGCTGCTGAAAGCTGAGCGTCGAGCCGCTGCCGAAGGACACGCGCAGCCAGTCCATCATGTCGGGCACAGTACTGAAGACGACCTTGAAGCCGCGGTCGATCCGGTGGTTGGCAATGGCGGCGGCGAGATGCGTCTTGCCGCTGCCGTAATTCCCCAGCAGCGCCAGCCAGCCATCGGGGGTTTCGGCGTACTCGCGCGCGGCCCGGAGCAAATTGTCAAGGTTCCTGCGCTCTTCAGTGCTGGCTCCGCCGCTGACGTCAAAGTTGTCGAGGCGCATGTCGCGGTAGTGGCTCGGGTTGGTGAGCTGTTGCTGACGCAGGCCGGTCTCCGTGCGATAGTCCGGCGCGGAGATGCTGGCGTGGCGGAAGAGCTCTTCATCGAGCATGCGGCTGCGGATGCGGCCCTCAATGCTGTCGAGGTCGACGTTGGTGGTGATGACGGTGGGCAGGCGCCGGCTGTGGCGGTGATTGAGCAGCTGATAGAGCTTCTCGCCGGCCCAGGGGCTGGGGTTCTCGGCGCCGAGATCGTCGAGGATGAGCAGTTGCGCGCTGCGAATGCGCTCGAATTGTTCGTCGTAGCCGATTTCGGAGGTGGGCCCGTAGGTGCTGCGCAAATGGTCGAGCAGGTCCGGCGCGGTGATGAACAGGACGACGTCGCCCTGCGCCAGACGTTCGTTGCCAACCGCGGCCGCGAGGTGGGTCTTGCCACTGCCAAAGGTGCCGGTAAGGATGAGCCAGCCCGTCGGCTCTTCGGCAAAGTTGCGCGCGCTGTCACGGGCGAATATGAGCGATTTGTTTTCGCCGGCGCTGATCTGGGCGCGCGGCACCTCGAAGTTGTCGAAGCGTTTGTCGGCGAAGGCCTCCATGTTGCTGAGTCGCCGCAGCCGGGTCTGACGTTCCTCGTCGCTGGCCGCGCCGAGGTGCGGGCAGCGGAAGAGTTTGCCGAAATCGGGATGGTCGTAGGGCACGTCGTGGCTGAGCACGCCCAGGCCGCCGCAAACCGGCAGCTCGCCACAACGCTCGCAATGCTCAGGCTCAGCTGTCGATGAATTCGGCATAGCGTCCGCTGACGAAGCGTCGTCCATCTTCTCCGGCGGCTCGTCCGGCAATTCCACGATCCCGTCCCTCTTTGTCCCAGCGTTCCAGAATGGCGCGCACATAGCGCCAGTTGCGTTTGTTGTGCTGCACGGCCAGCTGCAGGGCTTCTTCCAGCCAGGCATGGGGGAAGCTGGCCTCGGCATCTCTCAGCTCATCGGCGAGCATGGGCGTGATTGTACCCACGTTGGCCTCGTAGAGGCGGAAGAGGCCGGGGCGCTCCGGCATCAGCTCAACCGGATGCTGCGCGTCGCCGGGCAGCCACTCACCGGCCTCAATGCGCGCGACCGCGTCGCGGCCGGCAGGACTGTTGAGGAAGTAGAGTTGCTGGGCCTCCTCCTCAATGCCAACGCTCACTGCGAGCAGGCTGCGCCGGTTCAGGGCGCGCTGCAGGGCCTGCTGCAGCGTGTCCGTCGGCGCCTGGTCGGGCGCGCTGCGCTGCAGGGCGGCCAGCAAATGCTCATCTGCCTGCAGCTCAGCCAGGCGCAGGTAACGAAAAGGCGCGTCCTTCTGCGCCAGCGCGCGGCAGCAGCAGAGCGTCAGCTGCAGTTCCGCCAGGTCGTCGATCAGAGGCAGCAACTCGCTGAAGAAGCTGGCGGGCAGGGGCGTGTGCCGGCTCAGGCCGGCGCGGAAGCCGGCGAAGGTCTGCATCAGTTGCGCCCCAGTTCGATGCGCTGGGCGTTGACGTCGCGGAAGCGCGTGATGGTCTTGTCGAAGAAGAGCGAGATGGTGCCGGTGGGGCCGTTGCGATGCTTGGCGACGATGATGTCAGCTTGGCCGGGAATCTCGGTCGCCTCGTTGTAGACCTCGTCGCGATAGAGGAACATCACGATGTCGGCGTCCTGTTCGATCGAGCCTGATTCGCGTAAATCTCGCAGCTGCGGTCGTTTGTCCTGACGCTGCTCCACCGCGCGCGAAAGTTGGGCGGCGGAGAGCAGCGGCACGTTGAGCTCGCGCGCCAGCTCCTTCAGGCTGCGGCTGATGTAGCTGATCTCCTGCACGCGGTTGTTCTCGTAGGCGCCGCCCGCGTTCATCAGCTGCATGTAATCGACGAGGATGAGGTCAATGCCGTGCTCAAGGTGCATGCGGCGGCACTTGGCGCGCAGCTCCAGCGGGTTCAGCGCCGGCGTGTCGTCGACAAAAATCTGCAATTCGCTGAGGCGACCCATGGCCTCCAGCAGGCGCGCCTGCTCCTGCGGGCTGACCTGGCCGAGGCGCAGATGCTGCATGTTGATGCCGGTCTCCATCGAGACCAGGCGCTGGACGATCTGTTCCACGCCCATCTCCATCGTGAAGAGGGCCACGCGACTCCCTAGGCGGGCGACGTTGAGCACGACCGAGAGCATGAAGCTGGTCTTGCCCATGCCCGGCCGGCCGGCAAAGACGAGCAGGTCCGAGCGCTGCATGCCGCCCAGCAACTGCTCGACGGCGCGGAAGCCGGTGGGCAGGCCGAGGGGCGTATCGCTGTGGCGGATGAGATACTCGATGCGTTCGTAGTAGTCGCTGATGGCATCACTGAGGGGCAGCAGGTCGCGGCGCGTGCGATTCTCGGTGGCCTCGAAGACCAGCGCCTCGGATTGCTCAATGACGCTTTCGATCGTCTGCTGTTCGTCCATGGCCACGCCACGGATTGACTCGGCGGCGGCCAGCAGGCGGCGGCGCAGCGCGGCGCGCTGGACGATGCGGCCGTAGACTTCGGCGTGCACCGAGGTGGGCGTGTTGTTAATGAGGCGGATCAGCCAGGCAGTGCCGCCGGTTTCCTCAAGATGCCCCAGCTGCGCCAGTTCCTCGCCGACCGTGAGGAAATCGAGGTTCTCGTTGCGCTCGGAGATGCGCTGCATCGCTTCCCAAATCCAGCGATGGCGCAGCAGGAAGAAGTCGTCCTGTTGCAGGAAGGCGGCAATGCCGAACCATGCGCCCGGGTTGCTGAGGACGGCGCCCAGCACCGCCTCCTCGGCCTCAGGGCTGAAGGGAGTGCTGCGTTCGTGATGTTCAGAAGGGGGAGGATCGCTCATGACGGCCTGATGCTCAAGCTGGCTCAGGCGGACGTCTGGTCATCGTCATCCAGGTCATCGAGGTCAAGGGTATCGAGGAAGTCTTCAAAGACGCTCAGCGGAGCCTCGTCCCCGTTATCTTCGTTGCCCATGCCCAGCTCTTCCTCGATATCGCCCTCGCGGCGGATGCCGGCCTCACGCATGACCTCGTCCTCGACGTAAATCGGGGAGCGGGTGCGCACGGCCAGGGCGATGGCGTCACTGGTGCGCGAGTCGATTTCCAGCTTGCGCTCGCCAACTTCAATGACGATGTGCGCGTGGAATATGTCCTTGCGCAGCGAGCGGATGACGACATGCAGCACCCTGCCGTCCATGCTGTCAATCACGTTACGCAGCAAGTCATGCGTCAGCGGGCGCGGACGTGCCTTGTCCTGCAACTCGAGCGTAATGGCGTCTGCTTCGCAGGGCCCGATCCAGACGGGCAGGTAGCGGTTGCTGTCCGGGTCCAGCAGCACCACAAGACGTTCCTGCGACATCAGGCTGACGCGAATGCTGTCGATGACGACTTCAATCATGGGTGATTGTCCGAATCCCGTCCCGCCTGGCGAGCGCCGGCATACACTGCGATTATACACTCATGCGGTTATTCAGCAATGGATTCGACCAATCCTGAACTCCGGGCTGTGGCATGGTGCGCCCGGCAGGTTGTGGCGCCGAACAGCGCTTGTATACTTTTGCACCTTGCTGCTGCTGGTGGCCTGCGCGCCAGCCATCGAGCCCGTCATGGGCGTGCGCGGGCCGACGCGCAGCGTCCGCGCCGGCGTGCAGCTGGCAAACTACACTTTTCAGCGACCCTTAACCTGGGACCTCTTCGACCTCGGCAACGAAACTGCCGTCGCCAGCCTGGAGCGCAACGCTCTCTCGCTCAGCGTGGGGCCGCAGCTGGGCTACCTGACTGCCGGCAACAACGTGACGCATCGTGACGTTCTCATCAATGCGACGGTTCGTCAGACGGAAGGCCTGCACGGCAACGGTTTCGGGCTGCTGTGCCGGGCGGACAAGCTGGGCAACGGCTACTGGTTCCTGCTTTCCGGCCGCGGCGAATTCAGCATCCAGGTGGCCAGCGCCGCGCGCGAAACGCTCTTCGAGCTGGTGCCCTGGCGCTATCACAGCGTCATCCGCCAGGGCATGCACGCCAACCAGCTGCGCATCGTGTGCGCGGAGGATTACCTGGCCCTCTTCATCAATGACGTGTTCGTGGCCGAGGCTTTTGACGACGAGTTTGACAGTGGCGAACTGGCCGTGGCGCTGGGCGCCACCGACCGCCGGGCCAGCGCCAGCTTCGATGACATCCGCCTGCGCGCGGCAACCGTGACCGGCAGCCGCTAGCTGCCTGGCGGGATGACGATCTCCTGGCCGACGTCGAGGCGATCCGGATCAGCCAGGTTGTTGGCCTCAATCAGGTCCGCGGTCGTGAGGCCGTAGTTCAGCGCGATGTTGAAGAGCGTTTCCCCGCTGCGCACAATGTGCACCCGGAAGCCAAAAGGCATGCTGGTCATGACGATGAGCGCCGGCGCCGGCGTGACGACTGCGCTGACCGGTCTAACAAAGTCCCCGTTCTGCAGCTCCGCGCAGCTGGCGATGACCAGTTGTTGCCCGGGAAAAATGATCGGGTTGTCGCCCGAGAGCGAGGGGTTGGCCGCGCGCATGTCTTCCACGGTGCTGTCGTACTGCAGGGCGATGCCGTAGACCGTGTCGCCGCCGCTGACCGTGTGAATACATTCAGGATTGACTTCGTCGACTCCCGGCGGTCTCGGCGTAAGGGTGGGGGTTGGCAGGGAAAAGGTGGTGAACCCGCTGCTTTCGCCTTCCGCCATGGAAGGGGCGTCCGGGCTGCGCGGTGTGATGAAAAGCCCGCCTGCCCCTGCCGCGACAGTGGGCGCAATGGCAGGCCTGTCCTGCAGGGGCGTGGGCGCGATCACCGTCATGGGCAGCGAGGAAGTGGCCTGCAGGACAACGCTGCGCTCGCTGCGGCGGCCAGACAGCAGATCAAACTCCAGATCCCCGGGCACCCGTCCTGCCTGCTGGAAACAACCGGCAGCGGGAATCACCAGCAGCAGCGCCAGCACCCGCAGCAGGATCCCCGCCCGCATCCGCCTTCCTCCTCACACTTTCGTCCCTGAAAGGTACACCTGCACAAGTACTGGCGCAATGTGGCTGCGCGTCACGGTGACGCCGGACAGTCCGCCTGCTCGCGCCAGGGAGGCGTGAATTGCCAGGCCTCGTAGCCATTGTTTTCCCAGGCAAGTGTGACCGCGAAACCGGCCGCGCGCATGGCCTCCAGCCAGGGGCTGACGTCGACGTCGCGTGGGGCGGGCAGATAACGCGGCCCAAACTCGCAGAGCCGGCGCGCATCCGCGGTCAGCGCGGCGGGGACGGGGTACCAGGTCACGCGCTTGTCATGCCAGGTGCCCAGATAGAAGCCCAGCTGCCAACCCAGCCAGCGGTCATATACGACGGTCGCGACCGGACGCTCAGCCAGCCAGGCGCCGAGCTCGTCGATGCCGGCATGAGGGTCCGGGTCAGGTGCGGGCTGTAGCAATAGCAGCAGCACTGCAGTCAACAGCAGGGCCGGACGCGACTTGCTTTGCAGCGGAGCAAGGCGTGAGACGAGCAGCGCTGCGCTGAAGCAAAGTCCACGCGCGCAGAGCGGCAGGAGCGCCGGCAACAGGAGCAGCAGGTAGCGCGCATAGAGTGGAAAGGCCGGCAACAGGTGCAGCAGGGAGTAACCGGCGACAAAAACGGCCAGCGCCAGGTCAGTGCGATTGTGTTGCTGCCACATTCTGCTGCGCGCGCGCCAGACGAGTACGAGGAGTCCTTTGAGCAGCAACAGGCCGCCCGGCCACGCAGGCCAGAAGAGCGCAGCAGCATGGCCCAGCCAGGTGCTCAGGCGGGCCGGCAGGGCGCCGGGCTCCGCGAGGCCCTCCGGCGTGTTGTTGGCGAGGGCCAGTACGTTGATACTCGCGCCGGGCCGCGCGCCGTCCCACCACAGCAACAGGCCGACACAAAGCGCCAGCGCCAGCGCGAATCGCAGAATATGACGCCAGGTCAGCGGCGTACGGCTCGTGGCGGCCCACAGAATTAGCGGCAGGACGAAGAGCGCCTGCTGCTTGCTGGCCAGACCCAGGCCCAGAAGCAGGCCGCTCCAGCCCGGGCGTCCGCGCACAGCCAGCCACAGCGCCGCCGTTACGCAGGTCAGCATGAGACCGTCCGTTAGCGCACTGGCGCTGGTGGCAGCCAGCAGCGGAGAGCAGGCCGCCAGCAACAGCGTGAGCGTCGGCAGGGTGGGCGAACTGTGCGGGTAGAGGTCGCGCGTGAGGACGTAAAGCAGCGGCAGCAGCAGGATGCCCGCCAGGACCCCCGGCAGACGCGCCGCCTGCTCCAGCGGACCCACAGCGACCTGCGCCAGGGCATTGGCATACAGCGCCAGGGGCGGCTTGTCCAGCACGCCGCCGAGCCACCAGTCCCCCTGAATGGCTGCCGCGCGTGCGAAGCTGCTGAAGAAGGCCTCGTCCGGTGTGAAGCGCAGGCCCGCCATGAGCGCGCGCCAGCGTAACCCGGCGCCCGCCAGCATAAGCAGCAGGGCGACGGGAGGCGCGCGCCGGCGCGCGCCCGCCCGCGCACTCGCAGCCCCCATTTATGCCCTCCACAACAGTTTTTGAATGAACGCAACGATAAGGAGTATACTATCGTCCCTGAAACAGGAGTGTGCATGAACATCAGCGGGATCAGGGCGCTCGTCTCGGATATGGACGGCGTACTCTGGCGCGGCGACGATCCCTTGCCCGGCATCCACGCCTTCTTCGAGTTGCTGCAGCGCAGAAACCTGCCCTGGGTGCTGGCGACCAACAACAGCAGCAAGACGCGCCATGACTATGTGCGCAAGCTGGCCGCTATGGGGGTGCCCGACGTGCCCGCCAGCCGTATCGTGACCTCCGGCACGGCGACTGCAAACTGGCTGAAGCGACATCACGCGCCAGGCACGCGCGTGCACGTCTTCGGTGGGGATGGCCTGCGGGAAGAGCTGCGCGCGGCGGGCTTCTGTGTGGCGGACGAAGAGGTGGCCGTGGTGGTGGCGGGCCTCAACCGGGACCTGTGCTACGATGACCTGCACCGCGCCAGCCATCTGATTCGCAGTGGCGCCCGCTTCATCGGCACCAATCCAGACACCACCTTCCCCGCGGCCAACGGCATCGCGCCCGGCGCCGGCAGCCTGTTGGCCGCGCTGCAGGCCGCCAGCGGCGTGGAGCCGTTCGTCATCGGCAAGCCGCACGCGCCCATGTTTGAGGCGGCGCTGGAGCTGCTGGGCAGCCAGCCGGCGCAGACCCTGATGATTGGCGACCGCATCAACACGGACATTCTCGGCGCCGCGCGCGTGGGTATGCGCACGGCGCTGGTCATGACCGGCATAGCCACACAGGAGGAACTGGACTCCAGCCCCTTGCAACCTGATCTCGTCTGTGAATCCCTGTCAGCGTTGGTTGAGGCGCTCACGACGGACTGAATCATGACGCTCAGCCGCCGCAACCTGCTGGCCCTCGCTGCGGGTCTGCCCCTGCCGCGCAGCGATGCGCGCCAGGACGCAAGGGTGCCGGCGCATTTACTGGAGAAAATGCGGGAGCAGCTGGAAGAATCCCTGGCCGGGCGCAATATGGCGCTCGATTTGCGTGCGCTCGCTGAAGGCCGCGACGAACTGTTCCGTGTCCAGATCAACGCAGAAAAACTGTTGCCGGTAGCCAGCTGCTTCAAGGCCTTCGTGGTGCCCTGGTACTATCTCCATGTCCCGCCGGAAGACCAGCAGGATGACCCGGACAGCGCCATGTGGGATATGGCGGTGCACAGCGGCAACTATTTCACCGCCGTCGTGTTGGATCAGGTAGCCAGCCTGGTGCCAGGCGAGGGCAACACCCTCGAGAAGTTCAACGATTTCCTGCTTTCCATCGGCATGCAGAACGGGATATTTGCCTGGGATACTGGCCCAACCTATGGCCTCTACGACTTGCGCTACCAACCCTCGGACAAGACCGGGCGCCTGGTTCATGTCAGGGAGCGCGAGTTCTGGATCTTCAACGTCTTTACGGCAAGTGACCTGGCACAGGGCTACGATTTTATAGCGCGCGGGGAACACTACAGCTCCGGCGCCAACGTCGCGGAAGCCTTGCGACGGGCGCGCAGGATACTCGGAATTCCGGAAAAGGGATTCCGTTCCCCGATCGAACGTGTCTTCGCGCCTGGTTACATTGGCAAGCAGGGAATAATCCTTACCGATGAAATCCCCACCGGTACCGTGTACAACGATGCCGGGTTGCTGGATTTCGGGCGGCGACAGTACATCCTCGCCTTCATGTCCGTGGCCGAACGTGAAAGCATCGCGCTTGCCGCACTGCGCGAGGCCGTGTGGCAGATCGGCCTGCTGGAGCAGGCGCAAAAACCCGTGCTGCGCCCGCCGCGCGTGCAGGGTTGAGCGTAAGCGGCAGGCTGCAGCGACCCCTTCAATCCCTTGACACTACTGCTGCAGGTCGTGTACACTGACCCTGCAGCCACTTGACAACGGATCTCACAGGCTCTGTTGAATCCGATTTGAACTCAAGGTTTCCATACAGTCGTATCCGCGTTGACCGGAGCCGCCAAGCTGCGGCTTTTGTGCTCGCATATTGGCAGAGAATGCCCAGGGGGCAAGGCCAGTGCAACTGAGAGACCGTACCAAGAATTACGCCCGCACTCACAACTCGATGCCCTTGCCGTCGCTCATCCAGGTTCAGCTGGATTCTTTCGAGCGTTTTCGGCGCGAAGGGCTGGCCGAACTCTTTGATGAAATCAGCCCGATTGAGAGTTTCAACGGCAAGCTGCGTCTGTATCTACCAGGCAGCAGCAACGAGGCGAAGGAATTCGGCCTGAAATTCTGGTTCGAGAAGCCGACCTATAGTGAAAGCCTGTGCCTCGAGCGTGACATGTCCTACGGCTCGGCGCTCTACATGCGTGTGGCCCTGGTCAATCACGAGGCCGGCGAAGAGGTCATGCTCTCGGATATCTTCCTCGGCGACTTCCCGCTGATGACGGAGAAGGGCACCTTCATCATCAACGGCACCGAGCGCGTGGTCGTCAGCCAGCTGATCCGTTCGCCAGGCGTCTATGCCGACGCGGAAGAGGACCGTACCACCGGGCGCAGGCTCTCTTCAGCGCGCCTGATCCCCGACCGCGGCGCCTGGATGGAATTCGAGACGCGCAAGAACGACTATCTCACGCTCAAGTTTAACCGCAAGCGCACCGTGCCGGTCACGATTCTGCTGCGCGCGCTGGCCGCAGTAGATGATGCGCTGCCCAAGAAAGTGTCACCGGTAAAGAAGGGCAGCGACCAGGAGTTGCTGAAGCTTTTCAGGGATGTTGACAACGACCCGGACCGTCCTTTCATCCAGAAATCCATTAACGCCGAGCCGGTATGGGAGCTGAAGAAGGGGCAGACGATCGCCGAAGCTGCCCTGATCGAGTTCTACAAACGTATGCGACCCGGCGACCCGCCCACGCTGGATAACGCCCGTGAGTTTCTTCACGGCCAGCTCTTCGACCAGCGTCGCTACGATCTCGAGCGGGTGGGGCGCTACAAACTCAACCAGCGTCTGCAGCTGGATGGCATCGTGCCGATGGAAGTGCGCACCATCACAAAGCTCGACATCGTCAGGTTGATTGAGCGCATGATCGCCATTAACAACAATCAGGCCAATCCGGACGACATCGACCACCTGGGCAACCGCCGCATCAAGACCGTGGGCGAGCTCATCCAGAACAAGATGCGCGTGGGCCTGCGCCGCACCGAGCGCGTCGTCAAGGAGCGCATGTCCATCCGCGACTCCGACAACCTTACGCCGGTGGCGCTGGTGAACATTCGCCCGGTGGTGGCCTCCATCCGCGAGTTCTTCGGTTCCTCGCAACTGTCGCAGTTCATGGAACAGACCAACCCCCTGGCAGAGCTGGCGCACAAGCGCACGCTGTCGGCGCTGGGGCCGGGCGGCCTGCGGCGCGAGCGCGCCGGCTTCGACGTGCGCGACGTGCACCACAGTCACTACGGCCGCATCTGCCCGATCGAGACGCCCGAAGGCCCCAACATCGGCCTCATTGGCCGCCTCGCCAGCTACGGCAGCGTCAACCAGTACGGCTTCGTCGAAACGCCCTATCGCAAGGTCGTCACCTCCCTGGCGCCGGACAACCCCGGCATCATTGGCCGCCGCATCGGCGAGGATGTCGAGGATGAGCAGGGGATTTTGCTCGCCGAAGCGGACGCGCTAATCGATAGCGGCCTGGCTGCACAACTGGCACAGGCCGGTATCGAGAACGTCCCGGTCATCCCCTTCGTCACGGACGACATCTCCTACCTCTCCGCGGACGAGGAAGACCGCTACGTCATCGCTCAGGCCAACGCGCCCCTCGACGAGCGTTACCAGTTCGTGAATCCGCGTATCACCGGCCGCCATAATCAGCAGTTCGCGGTCTTCCCGGCCCGGCGCGTGGATTACATGGACGTGGCGCCGCGCCAGATTGTGGGCATCAGCGCCGCGCTGATCCCCTTCCTCGAACATGATGACGCCAACCGCGCCCTGATGGGTTCGAACATGCAGCGCCAGGCCGTACCCCTGTTGCAGCCGGATGTCCCGCTGGTGAGCACCGGCATGGAAGGCGAGGCGATTAGCGACAGCGGCCAGGTCATGATCATCGATTACGACGGTGAAGTGCTCGGCGTTCAGGGCGACATGATCACCGTTCGCAGCGACGAGGGTGAGCTGCGCGAGCACCGGCTGCGCAAGTTCAACCGTTCCAACCAGTCCACCTGCATCGACCAGCGCCCGGTGGTGTTCAAGGGGCAGCGCGTCACCAGCGGCATGATCATCGCCGACAGCTCCTCGACCGACCACGGCAACCTCGCGCTGGGACACGACGTGCTGGCGGCCTTCCTTTCCTGGGATGGCGGCAACTACGAGGATGCGCTGCTGGTCAGCGAGGACCTGCTGCGCCGTGACAAGTTCACCAGCATTCATATCGAGAAGCACGAGCTGGAAGCGCGTGACACCAAGCTGGGCGCGGAGGAAATCACCTTCGACATCCCCAACGTCGCCGAGGACGCGCTGAAGGACCTCGACGAAGAGGGCATCGTGCGCATTGGCGCCGATGTCGGCCCCAACGACATCCTGGTCGGCAAGATCACGCCCAAGGGTGAGAAGGAGCTGAGCCCGGAGGAGAAACTGCTGCGCGCAATTTTCGGCGAGAAGGCGCGCGAGGTGAAAGATTCCTCGTTGCGCCTGCCGCACGGCGATTCAGGCAAGGTGGTCGATGTCAAGACCTTCACGCGCGAGGAACACCGTGACCTGCCGGCCGGCGTGGAGAAGATGGTGCGCGTCAGCGTGGCGCAGAAGCGCAAGCTGACCGTGGGCGACAAGATGGCCGGCCGTCACGGCAACAAGGGCGTCATCTCCAGGGTGCTGCCCATTGAGGACATGCCTTACCTGAAGGACGGGCGGCCAATCGAGATTATCCTGAACCCGCTGGGCGTGCCCGGCCGTATGAACATCGGCCAGGTGCTGGAAATTCATCTGGGCTGGGCGGCTGAACGCCTCGGCTTCCGCGCCCTGACGCCGGTGTTCGATGGCGCGAGCGAGGAGGAAATCCAGGTCGAGCTGGGCCGCGCCTGGCTCATCGACCACGCCTGGAAAACCATCACCGAACGCGCGCTGGTGTGGGTGAAGGCGCGCTTCGAAGAGGAAGAGCTCGAAGACGACGACGAGATTCGGCGCATCTACATCGCCGAATGGCTGGGCGCGAACGACAGCCTGGACCAGGAACTGCTGCTGACCGATCGCTTTTATGCGCGGCGCGTGGTGTTGGAAGAGTGGCTGCGCGAGCGCGACGTCAACCCCGGCGACGTCCTCATGTTCGATACCGAAGGTCTGACCTCGCGCGAACGCGATCGACGTGATAGCAACGCCCTCAAGCTGGTGTTGCGCCTGTGGCTGGAGTGGGCGGAGCCCGACATCGAGCTGCCGCAGGAAGCGGACAGCGCTGCGCTGATGAAGCTGGCCGATCAGGTCATGTTCCGCAGCGGTCAGCCCCTGCCGCTCTATGGCAAGCAGACGCTGTACGACGGCCGCACCGGCGAGCCCTTCGACCGCTCGGTGACCGTGGGTATGATGAACATGCTCAAGCTGGCGCACCTCGTCGAGGACAAGGTGCACGCGCGCTCCACCGGGCCCTACAGCCTGGTGACGCAGCAGCCGCTGGGTGGCAAGGCCCAGTTTGGTGGCCAGCGCTTTGGCGAGATGGAAGTGTGGGCGCTGGAAGCCTACGGCGCGGCCTACACGCTGCAGGAAATGCTGACCGTCAAGTCCGACGACGTGCAGGGTCGCGTCAAAACCTATGAGGCGATTGTGAAGGGCGAGCCGATTGAGGAGCCGGGCATTCCGACCAGCTTCCGCGTGCTCGTCAAGGAGCTGCAGAGCCTGGGTCTGTCCGTGCAGGCGATCGACAACCACGGCGAACCCATCAATTTCGGGAAGGAAGACGAAAAGGCGCGCCAGCCGCGCATGAACAGCCTCTTCAGCATGGCCGGCGACCTGCGCCGCAATTAGGAGGCCCCGAACGGCAAGCCATCGGGTCGACCGCAGGCAGCAGGGCCTGCCGCGCGGTCGGCCCGCCCGCGTCTTAAGCGCATGTCCACGCGACCATGACAATACAGGGATGAGCATGGCTCCAGATTTCCAGGAAGTAATTCTCCGGCTGCACCGCTTCTGGGCGGAGCAGGACTGCGTCCTGTGGAATCCTTATAACGTGCAGGTCGGCGCGGGCACCAACAACCCGGCCACCTTTCTGCGCGTGCTGGGGCCGGAGCCCTGGCGCGTGGCCTACGTCGAGCCCAGCGTCCGTCCTGATGACGGGCGCTATGGCGAAAACCCCAACCGTATGCAGACCTTCTTCCAGTATCAGGTCATCCTGAAGCCGGACCCCGGCAACCCGCAGGAGCTCTACCTCGAGTCCTTGCGGGTGCTGGGACTGAAGGCGGAGGAGCAGGACATCCGCTTTGTGGAGGACAACTGGGAGAGCCCGCCGCTGGGCGCCTGGGGCCTGGGCTGGGAAGTCTGGCTGAACGGACAGGAAATCACCCAGTTCACCTATTTTCAGCAGGCCGGCGGCCTGGAGCTGGAGCCGGTGTCGGTGGAGATCACTTATGGCATCGAGCGCATCGTGCTGGCGCTTCAGAATGTGGACAGCGTGTGGGACATCAACTGGCTGGGCGGCCTGAGCTACGGCGATGTCTTCCTGCAGAGCGAGATCGAGCACTGCCGCTACTATTTCGAAATCGGCGACGTGGAGGAGCTGCACGAGGTCTTCAACGCCTGGGAGCGCGAAGGCGCCCGCGCGCTGGCGGCCGGCGCCATCATGCCCGCCTATGACTACCTGCTGAAGCAAAGTCACCTCTTCAATGTGCTGGACACGCGCGGCGCCATCGGCGTCACCGAGCGCGCGACCTTCTTTCGCCGCATGCGTGAAAAGGCGCGCGATGTGGCCCAGGCCTGGGTCAGCCAGCGCGAGGCGCTCGGCCATCCGCTGCGCAACGAGCGCTGGGCCGCGCCGGCCCTGCCAGAACTGCCGCCGCCCCCCGCAGCAGCGACCGGTCCGGCGGACTTCCTGCTCGAAATTGGCGTCGAGGAGCTGCCGGCGGCGGATGTCGACCAGGCCTGCGCGCAGCTGGAGGCCGGGGCGCCAGGCTTTTTCGAGGAGCTGCGGCTCAGCCATCAGGGGCTGTCGGTGGACGCCACGCCGCGCCGGCTCGTGCTGCATGTGCGCCAGCTCGCCGCGCAGCAAACTGCGCTGGAGCAGCTGGTCAAGGGTCCGCCGGCGAGTCGCGCCTTTGACGCTGCAGGCCAGCCGACGCGCGCCGCCCTCGGCTTTGCGCGCAGCCGCGGCGTCGCAGTCGAGGCATTGCAGGTGGCGGCCATGGACGGCGGCGAGTACGTCGTCGCTCAGACGCACACGCCCGGTCTGCCGGCCGCCGCTGTGCTGTCAGAGGCCTTGCCCACGTTGATCGCTGGTCTGCGTTTCGGCAAGACCATGCGCTGGAACGCCAGCGGCGTCGGCTTTTCGCGCCCCGTACGCTGGCTGCTGGCCCTGCTGGGTAAGAGTGTCATCCCGCTGCGTCACGCCGACGTGGTCAGCGATCGTGTGACCCGCGGGGCGCGCCAGTACGGCTCGCAGCAAGGCGAGGTCTCTGATGTCGCGGATTACTTCCGGCAACTTGAGGAGCAGGGCATCCTGCTGCAGCGCGCGACCCGGCGCGAGCGCATTCGCGCCCAGGTTGACGCCCTGGCGGCCGAAGTCGGCGGGTGCATCCCGGATGATCCCGGCCTGCTGGATGAAGTGTGCAACCTGGTGGAAGTGCCGACGGCGTTGCGCGGTTCCTTCGACGAAGACTTTCTGCGCCTGCCGCGCGAGGTGCTGGTGGCCGTGATGCGCAAGCACCAGCGCTATTTCCCGCTGGAGGACGGGGCAGGGCAGTTGTTGCCCTGGTTTATCGCGCTACGCAACGGCGACGGGAACGGCCTCGCCAACGTGGTCGCCGGCAACGAACAGGTGCTGCGCGCCCGCTTCAGCGACGCCCGCTTCTTTTTCGAGGAAGACCTGCGCAAGCCGCTGGCGCAGCATCTGCCGCGCCTGGCGACGCTGACCTTCCACGAGCGTCTGGGCTCGATGCTGGACAAGAACCGGCGCGTCGCGACCCTGGTGCCGGCGACGGGCCGATTGCTGCAGATGGACGCGGCCGCGATTGCGCTCGCGCAGGAGGCCGCGCAGCTGGCGCGGGCCGACCTGGCGACGCAAATGGTCGTCGAAATGACCTCGCTGCAGGGCGCGATGGGCCGTGAGTATGCGCTGCGGGCTGGCAGTGCGCCCCGGGTTGCCGACGCCATCTTCGAGTTCTGGCAACCGCGCAGCGCCGGGGACGCCTTGCCCGCCAGCGCGGCGGGAGAGCTACTGGCGCTGACCGACCGCCTCGACAGCCTGGTCGGCCTCTTCGCGGCCGGCGTGCTGCCGCGCGCCAACGCCGATCCCTACGGCTTGCGGCGGGCCGCGCTCGGCCTCATCCGCATCCTCTGCGACCGCGACCTGGACATCAGCCTGGACACCCTGCTGACACCAGTCGCTGCAGCGCAACCGCTCAAGGTGAACGACGAGACGCGCCAGGCCCTGCTGGACTTCCTCGGCGCCCGCCTGCACGCCTGGCTGCAGGAGCAGGGCTTTGCCGCGGAAACGCTCGAAGCAGTGTTGGCGCAGCAGGCAAGCAACCCATGGCGCGCCCTGAACGCCGCGCGTCAGCTTGAGGTCTGGCGCGCGCGACTGGACTGGCCAAGGATTCTGGACAGCTTCGCGCGCTGCGTGCGCATCACCCGCGGCGAGCCACAGCGTCATTGCCTGCAGCCGGCGCTGCTGCGCGAGCCGCAGGAGCAGGCGCTCTACGCCGCGCTGCAGCAAGCGCAGCCTGCACAGTTGCCTTGCGTGGAAGTCGACAACTTTCTGGGCGCCTTCGTGACGCTGGTGCCGGCGGTCAGCGCCTTCTTTGATGAGGTTCTCGTTAACGTTGAGGACGAGGCCCTGCGCCACAATCGTCTGGCGTTGCTGCAGGCCATCGGCGCCTTGCAGGAAGGCTGCGTGGATCTCTCCCGCCTGAGCGGTTTCTAGGTAGCGGTTTCCTCGCAGGCGCACTCATGACAGCGCACTTCAAACCTTTGTGTTGACAGAATACGAACATCTGTGCTACACTGTCGTTTCAGGTTGGCTGCGCCTGCTGCGCTTGCCGCCGCTGCCGGCCCTTCGTATACTCGCAGTGATAATCCGGGGGCATTGCGATGTCCGTAGCTGACGAAATCAAGTCCCGCATCGATATCGTAAGCTACATTCAGCAGCATGTGCCGCTGAAGAAGGCCGGCCGCTACTACAAGGCCAACTGCCCCTTCCACAGCGAAAAGACGCCCTCCTTCATCGTCAATCCGGACACCCAGAGTTGGCGCTGCTTCGGCAGCTGCGCCGAGGGCGGCGATCTCTTCACCTTTGCGCAGAAGCATCATGGCTGGTCCTTCCGTGAGGCGCTCGAAGAACTCGGGCGCCAGGCGGGCGTTGAAGTGCGCCGTCAGAGCGACGAGCAGCGCCAGCAGGTTGCGCGCGCAGATGTGCTGCGTGGTTTGCTGCAGGCGGCGGCGGACTGGTATCAGGAGCGGCTCCGGGATACGCCGCAGGTGCTGAACTACGCGCGCGAACGGCGCGGCTTCACGGACGAGACCCTGCGCATAACCGCGCTGGGCCATGCGCCGGAGGGCTGGCAGCATTTGCGCGAGCATTTGCGGCAACTGGACTACAGCGACGAGGACCTGCTCGAGGCCGGCCTGGCGCGGCGCAACGACAATGGCCGCATCTACGACTACTTCCGCAACCGGCTGCTCATCCCCATTCGCGATGAACGCGGCCGCGTGGTCGGCTTCGGCGCGCGCGCGTTGAGCGACGAGGATCAGCCGAAATATCTGAATTCGCCGCAGTCCACGGTCTTCGACAAGAGCCGCCTGCTGTACGGTCTGGATCGCGCGCGCCGGGCAATTCGCAACGAAAGCGCCGCGGTCATCGTAGAAGGTTATATGGACGTCATTCAGGCGCATCAGGCCGGCCACATGAACGTGGTGGCGCAGATGGGCACCTCGCTCACTGAATCCCAGCTGCGCCTGCTGACGCCGCGCCTCGCGCAGACGGTGGTGCTGGCGCTGGATGCCGACAGCGCCGGGCAGAACGCCACCATGCGCAGCCTTGAGGTGGCGCGCCAGACGCTGCAGGCGGATTACAGCGGCCGCCTGGCGCTGGACATTCGCGTGCTGCAGTTGCCCGGCTCCAAGGACCCGGACGATCTCATCCGCGCGGATGCGGACCGCTGGCCGCAGTTGGTGACGGATGCCACGCCGGTCGCCGACTACGTGATCGAGAGCGAGATGGTCGCGCTGCCGGCGGCGCCCACGCTGCAGGAGCGTGAGGCGGTGGCGCGTCGGCTGCTGCCGCTGCTGCTGGCGTCGGAGAACCGACTCTACACCCGCGACAATCTGCAGAAGCTGGCGCTGCGCCTGCGCATCGCCGAGGCCGATCTCTTGCAGTGGGCGCAGCGGCAGCCGCCGGCGCCGGGCCCGCGTCGGGGTGGCGAGTCTCAGGCGCTGCCAGAAGAGCAGCGCGCGCCACAACCCCTGCGCGATGAACAGCGCCGCGAACGTGATTTCCTCGGCAACCTCTTGCGTCAACCGGAGTTGCTCTTTCAGATTAACCGTAAGTTTCGCGAGCTGGCGGACGGCGCAGCGCCCTTGATGCGCGGCCCGCTGGCAGATTTCGGCACGGCGGACTTCGTCAGCAGGGATTGCGGCGGACTGCTGGGCGGCCTGCTCGAGGCGCTGGAACAGGACGAACTGGCGCCCCTGGCCTGGGTCCACGAACACGGCGACGACATGCAGCGCGAGACCCTGCAGCAGCTGGAACGCGAGATGCAGCCCAGCGACCTGGAACATGCGCGCACGCATCTGCGTGAAGGCTTTGCGGCGGATCTGGCGATCGTGATGAAGCGCGCCGACACCATCGACTGGCGCCGCGAACTGCTGCGCATGGCCCTGCGCCTGCGGCGCCTGCGTCTCGAGCGCGAGCGCCAGGAACTTTACTACCTGATGAATGACGCCGACGAAAGTAAGGACGGGCTACATCAGCGCATCCAACTGTCAGTGATGGCGCGCAACCTGATCGACACGGAGCTGCAATATCAAGGTCCTGCAAAATAGCGTTTTCCCTTACTTCGCATCATTTGGAAGGGAGCCGACATGGTCCTCGTTTCGAATGGAACCCGCCAGGCAGAAGCATTGCCGCAGCCGGCAAGCGCTGGCGCGCTGCCCGAAGAGGCAGCCTGGGAAGCCGAAGAGATGGACGAACTGAACAGCTACGACGAGGAAGAAGCTCTCGCAGAGCGCAGCGACCCGGCCGATGACCCGGTGCGCATGTACCTGCGCGAAATTGGACAGGTGCGTCTGCTGGACGCCACCCACGAAGTCTGGCTGAGCATGCAGATCGCTGCCGAGCGCCAGCTGCAGACGGTGATGGACGCGCACGCCGTGACGGAGGAAGACTCAATCTTCGTGAACCCGGCCCCGGCCGGGGCTGTCAGCGAGCTGGTTTACGGCCAGGTCCTGCGCGATCAGCAGCGCTTGCGCGAACTGGCCGCAGCGCAGGAGTTGATGCCGCCCGACCTGCAGGATTTGCTCGGGGAAGTGCAGGGCATCAGCGCGGAACTGGAGGTAACTGACGGCTCCGCGGCCCGCGCCTGGCTGGACCAGCGCGACCATGACCGCGGCGAGGCCTGGACAGAATTGGCGCGCGCCCTTTTCCGCCTCATGCAGGGGCTTTACCTGCTGCCGCCGACCGTGCAGGGCTGGCTGGCGCAATGCTGGCGCGAGCAGGGGCTGCTGCCGGACGTGGCTGCCTATCACCAGCTGCTGCAGGCGGAACCGGAGCTGCCGCAGGAAATCGCGGAGCATTTCGAGCTGGTCGAACAGCGCGCCCTGCTGGCCATCGAGGCCCTGACCCGCGCCAATCTGCGCCTCGTGGTCAGCATCGCCAAGCGCTACACCGGGCGCGGCATCAACTTCCTCGACCTCATCCAGGAGGGCAACATCGGCCTGCTGCGCGCCGTCGAGAAATTCGACCATACACGTGGCTACAAGTTCAGCACCTACGCGACCTGGTGGATTCGCCAGGCCATCAGCCGCGCCATCGCGGACCAGGCGCGCACCATCCGCATCCCGGTGCACATGATCGAGACCATCAACCGCCTGGCGCGCGCGCAGCTGCAGCTCACGCAGGAACTGGGCGCCGAGCCAGACGCGGAGCAGATCGCGCTGGAAATGGAGTTTCTGTTGCCGGACGAGACCAGGGCCATCCGCGAACTGCAGGAGAACGACCAGCCGCTCTCCGTCGAGTTGCAGCGCAAGCTGCGCCGCGCCGCGCAGAAGGTGCGCCGCATTCAGCGCATCAGCCAGGAGCCGATGAGCCTCGACAGCCCGGTCGGTCAGGAAGACAGCAGCAGCCTGGGCGACTTCATCCCGGACGAGGAAGTGACGGGCCCGGTGGATGCCACCAGTCGCCAGCTGCTTAAGGAACAGATTCAGGCGGCGCTGGGCGTCCTCAGCCCACGTGAGCGCGAAGTGCTGGAACAGCGCTACGGTCTGGTCGACGGCAGGGCCCACACCCTTGAAGAAGTGGGGCGCCAATTTCGCGTGACGCGCGAGCGCATCCGGCAGATTGAGGCCAGGGCGCTGCGCAAATTGCGCCACCCTTCGCGCAGCCGCCAACTGCGCGACTATCTGACGCTGTAGTTGGCACCCTCCCCTGGCTGCGCGCGCCGTTGCAGCCAGGGGATTGTCAGTTTCCGGCAGTCAACAGGCGCCACCTGTACCCTGAATTAATGCGGCAAACTATTTGACGTGCCGCGCCGGTTATGCTAACCTGCGCCTGTTTGCTCCAAAATGAACAAACGGTCGGGGAAAGCGCTATGGCGTTGCAGGAATTCGCACCCATAACCGCGCTGCTGGTGATTTCGCTGGCGGTCGCCCTGCTGATCCTGTTCATCTCGCGCATTTTCGGCCCACAGCGTCCCTCGGAGCGCAAGTCAGCGCCCTACGAAAGCGGCGTCAAGCCGATCGGGCCGGGCACGCGCCGCCTGCCGGTGCAGTTTTACCTGGTGGCGGTGCTCTTCATCCTCTTCGACATCGAGGTCATCTTCTTCCTGCCCTGGGCCGTGATTTTCCGTGAGCTGGCACTGTATGGCCTGGTGACCATGGGGGTCTTCACGCTCATTCTGACCATCGGCCTCGTCTATGAGTGGAAGTCAGGAGCGCTGGAATGGGAGTAAGCACGAAACTTGGCAACCTCGGCGTGGTGACCACCACGCTGGATCAGGCGATCAACTGGGCCCGCGCCGGCGCGATGTGGCCGCTGCTCTTTGGCCTGGCCTGTTGCGCCATCGAGTACATGAGCACCCAGGCCTCCAGCTACGATATGTCGCGCTTCGGCATGGAGCTGAACCGCGCCACACCGCGCCAGGCCGACCTGCTCATCGTATCCGGCCGTGTCACGCGCAAGATGGCGCCGGTCGTGCGGCAGCTCTACGACCAGATGGCCGCGCCCAAATGGGTCATCTCGATGGGCGACTGTGCCTCCTGCGGCGGTATCTACAACAACTACGCCATCGTGCAGGGCGTGGACGAAATTATCCCCGTCGATGTCTACATCGCCGGCTGCCCGCCGCGCCCGGAGCAGCTGATGCACGGCGTGCTCACGCTGCACCAGAAGGTGCACGGCGAGACCATCATGGACTGGGCCGGGGAGGCGCCGCGTGTCTGATATTGCGCCGCCGCAAGACCCCGCTGTCGCGCTGCAAGGCGCCATGCCCGGCGCGCTGCTGGCGACCCAGGGCTTCCGCGACGAGACGACCCTGGTGGTCGCGCCACAGGATGTGGTGGTGGTCTGCCGCTATCTGCGCAACACCTCCGGTCTGGTCTACAACTTCCTCTCCGACATCAGTTCGGTCGATTACTGGCCGGAGCAGGAGCGGCCGGAGCGTTTTGGCATTTGCTACCATTTGCTCTCGATGCTCTACAGCCGGCGCCTGCGCGTGAAAGTTTTCGTACCGGAAGACGAGCCCGAGCTGCCCAGCCTGACCCCGGTCTGGCCGGCGGCCAACTGGCTGGAGCGCGAAATTTTTGACCTGATGGGCATTCGCTTCACCGGTCACCCGGACCTGCGCCGCCTGCTGATGCCGGCGGACTGGGACGGGCATCCCCTGCGGCGTGATTACCCGCTCGGTTACGAGCAGGTGCAGTTCTCCTTCAACGCGGAGGAGATCATGAAGCACAAGCCCTTCGCGAAAGAGTAGGCAGGGTACGAACATGGCAGTCGCTCAGACGCCGACGGATGCCCCTGACGTCAATCGTTGGGAAGGCAACATCGAGGAGCTGCGCGGGCTGGTCTCGGAACGGGCCTTCACCGGCGAGACCATGCTGCTCAACATGGGGCCGCATCATCCCAGCACGCATGGCGTGCTGCGCGTGCTGCTGGAACTGGACGGCGAACAGATAATCAATTCCCTGCCGGATGTAGGCTTCCTGCATACCGGCATCGAGAAGACCATCGAGAACAAGACCTACGAGAAGGGCGTCACCGCGACCGACCGCATGGACTACCTCTCGCCGCTCTCGAACAACATGGCCTTCTGCCTGGCGGTCGAGAAGCTGGTCGATCTGGACGTGCCGCCGCGCGCACAGTTGATCCGCGTGGTCTGCCTCGAGCTGCAACGCATCGCCAGCCATATGGTTTGGCTCGGCACGCATGCCATCGACCTGGGCGCCATGAGCGTGCTGCTCTACGCCTTTCGCGAGCGCGAAAAGGTGCTGGACATGCTGGAGATGCTCTCCGGTCAGCGCATGATGGGTAGCTATATCCGGCCCGGCGGCGTCTGGCGCGACATCACGTCGGACTTCAAGCCGACGCTGCTGAAGTTCCTCGGTGAGTTCCCGCGCGCAGTCGAAGATTACCAGCGTCTGCTGGAGAAAAACCCCATCTGGATCGACCGCACCCAGGGCGTGGGCGTCATCGAACCGGAGTTGGCGCTGGCCTGGGGCATGTCCGGCCCGACCCTGCGCGGCAGCGGCGTCAACTGGGACCTGCGCAAGTCCATCCCCTACAGCGGCTACGACCAGTTCACTTTCAACGTGCCGCTGGGCGAGCACGGCGACGTCTACGACCGCTTCATGTGTCGCATCCTCGAGCTCTGGGAAACCATGAAAATCCTGCACCAGGCGCTGGAGCGCCTGGAAGACAGTGGCCCCTTCCGCTCCGACAACCGCAAGTTTGTGCCGCCGCCGCGCAGCGAGCTGGGCCAGAGCATGGAAGCGGTCATTCACCACTTCAAGCTGTGGACGGCTGGCTTCGATGCGCCGGATGAGGAAGTCTACGCCGCGGTCGAAAGTCCGCGCGGCGAAATTGGCTGCTATCTGCACGGCACGGGCGGCAACATGCCGCGCCGCGTCCACTTCAAGACACCGTCCTTCATGCACATCAGCGCGCTGCCATTGCTCAGCCAGGGGCATTTCATCGCCGACCTGGTGGCGATCATCGGCAGCGTGGATATTGTGCTGGGCGATTGCGACCGCTAGGCGCCAGGGACGGAAGTAATGTCGATTCACGACCGCAAGTACAAACAGCGCATCGAGCAGCACCTGGCCAAGTACCCGGACAAGCGCTCGGCGGTGATGCCGCTGCTCTACATCGCTCAGGAAGAATACGGCTGGGTCAGCCCCCAGGGTATTCAGGAAGTCGCCGGGCTTTGCGAGATGGACCCGACCCAGGTCAAGTCCATCGCCGGCTTCTACACCATGTATTCGGAGCGCGAAAAGGGCCGCTACTGGCTGCAGGTCTGCACCGATTTGTCCTGCGCGCTGAATGGCGCCGAAGACTTCCATCGCGAGCTCAAGGAATATCTTGGAGTGGAGGAGGGCAGCACCTCGGCCGACGGCCTGTTCACGGTCGAGCACGTCATGTGCCTCGCGGCCTGCGACAAGGCGCCCATGCTGCAGTGCAACTTCCACTATATGGAATCGCTGAACATGCAGAAGATGAAGGCCTGGATCGAGGAGCGCCGCGCCGAACTTGAGGCCGCGGCACAGGGATGAACTACCCATGCTGATTTTGCTGCGGGGGCGCGAAATCCCCGATCTGCACAAGCTGGCGGTCTACCAGGCCAACGGCGGCTACGACGGCCTGAAGAAGGCGCTGGCCATGCAGCCCGCCGAAGTCATTGACGAGGTCAAGACCTCCAATCTGCGCGGACGCGGCGGCGCCGGCTTCCCGGCGGGCGTGAAGTGGAGCTTCATCCCGCAGCATGAGCCGATCAAGTATGTCGCGGTCAATGCCGACGAGAGCGAGACCGGCACCTTCAAGGATCGCGAGATCATGGAGGCCAATCCGCATCAACTCATCGAGGGTGCGCTGATCTGCGCCTGGGCCATCCAGGCGACTGCCGTCTACATCTATCTGCGCGGCGAGTTCTGGGATGTCGCGCAGCAGCTGGATAGTTGCATCGATGATGCCGTGAAGGCCGGCTTCGCGGGCGACAACATCCTCGACAGCGGCTGGTCTTGCCCGGTCTACACGCATCTCGGCGCGGGCGCCTACATCTGCGGCGAAGAGAGCGCCATGCTCAGCAGCCTCGAAGGCGTGCTGGGTCAGCCGCGCGTGCGGCCGCCATTCCCGGCACAGAAGGGGGGCGGCCTTTACCGCGAGGCCACGGTCGTCAATAACGTCGAGACCCTGGCGAACGTCCCCTGGATCATGAACAACGGTGCCGACGCCTTCCGCGCGATCGGCACGGAACAGAGTTCGGGTACCAAGGTCTTCTGCGTCAGCGGGCACGTGCCGCGCCCCGGCAACTATGAACTGCCGCTGGGTACGCCCTTCCGTGAATTGCTGGTCGACTGCGCCGGCTGCGATCCCGCCAATATCAAGGCGATCCTGCCCTCGGGCGGCTCGGGCCCCATCGTGCCGGGCACGGACGAAGTGCTCGACACGCCGCTGTCCTACGAGGCCATGCAGGGTCTGGGCACGATTCTGGGCTCGGCCTCGGTCATCGTGATGGACAACTCGGTGGACATGACCTGGGTCGCCTCGAAGGTGACGAAGTTCTTCACGCACGAGAGCTGTGGCAAGTGCACGCCCTGCCGCGAAGGCACTTTCTGGCTGGACAAGGTGCTCGACCGCATTCTGGCGGGCGAGGGCCAGCCGACGGATGTGCAGCTGATCGACAACGTGGCGAAGAACATGGCCGGCACGACGCTCTGCGCCCTCGGTGATTTTGCCGCCAATCCCGTCATTCACACCATCCGCCAGTTTCCAGATGATTTCAATGCCCATGTGCAGCCGAAGCCCGCTGCAGAAGAAAAGCCTGCGGCCAAACCGGCGCCCCGTGGCCGCCGCCGGCGGGCAAGTGCCTGAGCCGCGCCCGACAGGGCGCAGCAGCGGAGGAATGCATGGCTGAGACCGTGACCATCGTCGTCAATGATCAGGAGTTCCAGGTGCCGGCCGGCGCCAACCTGATCGATGCGGCGCGCAGCATCGGCGACCATATCCCGGTGTTCTGCTATCACCCCAAGATGGACCCGGTCGGCATGTGTCGCATGTGCCTGGTGGAGATGGGCAGCATCCAGCGCGACCGCGCCAGCGGCGACGTAATGCTCGATGCCGAGGGCAAGCCGCAGGTGCGCTGGTTCCCCACCTTGCAGACGGCCTGCACGGCCAATGTCTATGAAGGCCTCGTCATCCGCACCGCTACAGCAAAGGTCGACGAGGCGCGCGAAAACGTCCTCGAATTCCTGCTCACCAGCCACCCGCTGGATTGTCCCATCTGTGACAAGGGCGGGGAATGTCCGCTGCAAGACCTGACCATGGAGCACGGCCCAGGAAAGACGCGCATGGTCTTCATGGACAAGCTCAGGCTGGACAAACATGTGCCGCTGGGCGACCTGATCTTCCTTGACGAGGAACGCTGCATTCAGTGCGCGCGCTGCGTCCGCTTCCAGGACGAGGTCGTCGGCGACGACGTGCTGGCCTTCCATGAGCGCGGCCGCTCACTGCAAATTATCACCAACAGCGAGCCCGGCTTCGACAGCTACTTTTCCGGCAACACCACCGACATCTGTCCGGTCGGCGCGCTGACCACGGCGGACTTCCGCTTTGGCGCCCGCCCCTGGGAGCTGACGGAAGTGCCGAGCATCGACCCCTGGGACGCGGCCGGCTCGAATATCAGCCTCAGTACGCGCCTGGACCGCGACGCTGGCGGACGCGCCATCATCAAACGCGTCATGCCGCGCCAAAACGAGTACGTCAACGAAATCTGGATCAGCGACAAGGCCCGCTTCGGCCATCATTTCAGCCGCAGCGCGGACCGCCTGGCCAACCCGCTGACTGGCGAGTCGCGCGCGACCTGGTCCGAGGCCCTGCAGGCGGCGGCGGATGCGCTGCGCGCGGCGGGCGCGGATCTCGGCATTATCGCAGGCAGCGGCCTGAGCAACGAAGACCTCTTCGTCTTGCGCCAGCTGGCCGACGGGCTGGGCAGTGCGCGCCTCGGCGCCTGGCCGCCCACCCATGGTGGCGCGGACCTGGTCGCTCAGGTCGGCGTGGGGCAGGGCACCAACCTCGGCCAGCTCGGCCGCGGCGACGTCGTGCTGGTTATCGCCAGCGACCTCGAGGAAGAGGTGCCGCTCTGGCGCCTGCGCATCAAACAGGCCAGCGACCGCGGCATCCTGCTCGTGGTCGCCAATGCGCGCCACACGCGCCTGGATGACTTCGCCTGTCAATCGCTGCGCTACCCGACCGGTGGCGCCGCCCACTTCCTTGCCAACCTGCGCGAGCAAGACGAGTATATTTACGGGCGCCTGCGCGACGCTGACAACCTGGTCATCGTCGCCGGCGCGGAAGGCCTTGATCTGGCCGGCAGCCGCGCGCTGATGCAGGCGGCCGCGAATATTCTGATTGAGACTGGCCACGTTGGCCGGCCCAACAATGGCCTGCTGGCGCCGCTCCCCGGCCCCAACGGCATGGGCCTGCGCTATCTCGGCTTCACGCCGGAGAACACACAGGACATCATCGCGCGCCCGCCCAAAACGCTGCTCGTGGCCCAGGCCGACCTGCTGGCCGACGACCCGTCGGCGCCGCAATGGCTGGGCGCGGTCGACAGCATCATTGAGCTGTCCCTCTTCCAGGAGTCGCTGGGCGATCGCGCTGCCATCACCTTGCCCCTGCAGAGCTTCGCGGAACGCGACGGCAGCTTCACCAGCGGCGAACGCCGCGTTCAGCGCTTCTACCGGGCCCAGGGGCCTGTTGGCGAGGCCCTGCCTGCCTGGCAGGTCGTGATGAAGATTGGCGAGGCCCTGGGGCAGGCGCGGGCGAAGGCTTCGGCCGCCGCCGTCATGCTGGAACTGTCGCAACGGGTGCCTGCCTACACCGGCTGCCGCTATCGCGAGCTGGCCTGGACGGAAAAGCAGGACCCGCCCATTGGCGAAGACTTGTGGTATGGCGGCACAGCCTTGCTCAATCGTGGTGGCCTCGGCGTGCAGATACCGTCCACGGCCGATACGGGCCCGGTGCAGGTAGATGACGTCATGCTGCCCGAGGCGCCGCGCAGCAAACGCGGCAAGCTGCTGGTCGTCCCGCTCGTCAGCCTCTACAACCGCGAGCGCGCCTTCCGCCCCAGTGATGTCGTTGCGCCGCGCGTGCCACTGCCCTTTGCCTTGCTCAATCCCAATGATGCGAAGAGGCTGAAGCTGGCTGCAGGCGATGCCGTGGAAATAGAGATCGACGACGGCCCGGCTGTACAGGTGCTGGCAAGACTGGACGCGGGCATGCCGGCCGGCAGTCTGGGTCTGCCGCGTCATCTGACCACGACCGCCATGCCGCAGTCGCTGGCTGCGGCTGTAGTCTCGCGCGTGGTCGTGCCGACTGCCGGCAAGGTGGCTGAACATGACGCTTGACATCGACATGCGCTTGGTACGGCGCCTGCTCATCGGCGCCGGCGCCGTCATTGCGCTGCTGCTGACCCTGCTGACTGCCCTGGGCACGCTGGCGGCCGCGGCGGATCTTCCGCTGAAGATTGGCGTGTTTGTGGTGCTGGCAATCGGGCTGCTGCTGCTGGCGCTGGTTTCGCGCGTGGCTGGCATCATCTGGTTGCTGCTGGTGAACCCGCTGGCCTTCGTCGTGGTCAACTGGTCAGCCATCTTCGACTTCCTCGACGGCGCCCTGCGTTTCGTCTTCGAACCTGCCTCGCGCCAGATGAACATCATCGAATGCGGCCAGGTTGCTGGCTGCGCTGGCCTGTGGCCAATCGTTTTTGCCGCGCTTTTCTTCTTTGTAGTGCTGACCAGCTTCGCCTATACGACCCTGCTGGAGCGGCGTCTCCTCGCCTTCTTCCAGCAGCGCATCGGCCCCAACCGGGTGGGGCCGCTGGGCTTCCTGCAACCGGCGGCCGACGGCGTCAAGCTGGTCTTTAAGGAAGATTTGCTGCCCGCTGGCGCCTATCGCGCGGTTTACACCTTCGCGCCGCTCATGAAGGTGCTGCCGGTGCTGCTGCTCTTCGGTGTGATCCCCATCGGCCCGCCCATTATCCTGCCCTGGTTCGCGCCCACGCTGGGCGATGTCTGGTTCCGCGTGCCCCTCGGTCTGGCAGACCCCAACGTGGGCCTGCTGTTTCTGCTGGCCATCACCAGCCTGGGCACCTACGGCGTGGTTCTGGCCGGCTGGGCCAGCAACAACAAGTACGCCATGCTGGGCGGCTTGCGCGCCTCGGCGCAGATGGTCAGCTACGAGTTGAGTTTCGGCCTGACGCTGGCTGTGCCCATCATGCTGGCTGGCAGCATGGGTATCGGCGACATCATTCGTGGCCAGGAGCTCATCTGGGAGTGGTACATCTTCCAGAATCCGCTGGCTTTCGCAATCCTCTTCATCGCCGTTCTGGCGGAGACCAGCCGCGCCCCCTTCGATTTGCCGGAGGCGGAGCAGGAACTGACCCAGGGCTATCAGACCGAGTACAGCGGCATGAAGTTCGCGCAGTTTATGATGGCCGAGTATCTGGGCATGATCGCGGTCAGCGCCCTGGTGACGATTACCTTCCTCGGCGGCTGGCAGGATGGCTTCGGTCTGGTGCGCACCGCGCCAATCCTGGGACCGCTGGTCATTGGCGGCAAGATCTTCCTGCTGTTGGTCCTGATGATCTGGGTGCGGGCCACCCTGCCGCGCATCCGCTACGATCGGCTGATGCAGTTTGGCTGGAAGGTCATGCTGCCGCTGGCCCTGGTGGCAGTGGTGTGGACGGCGCTGGCAGTCGTGCTCGGTGACATGTTCGACAGCCCGATCATTTACGGCATGGCGGGCGCCTTGTTCTTCGTGCTGATCGTGGGCGGCGCCTGGCTGCTGCTGGGCCGCGGCCGCAGGGAAGAGGACGAGGAAGCGCTGGATCCGATGATTACTGGCGAGCGCCGTGGCCTCGGCCACACCGTACTCAATATCGTGGGCGGTCTGCTGGCCGTGCCCTTCGTGCTCTATCGCTTCACCTTGACCACGCTCGACAACCTTTCCGGTGTCGCCCCTGCGGAACCGGGTGAAATGACGAGCGAAACCGCCAGCTCTGGCCAGAGCCAGGGTTGACACGCGGGAGGATGTGAATGAACCTGATTCGCGGCTTTCAGACGACCTTCCGGCATGTGCTGGAAGAACCGGTCACGATCCAGTATCCGGAAGAGATGCGGCCCTTTCAGCAGCGTTTCAAGGGGCGCCATGAGCTCAAACGCTATGACAACGGCCTCGAGAAGTGCATCGGCTGCTCCTTGTGCGCGGCGGCCTGCCCGGCCGACGCCATCTGGGTCGAGGCGGCGGAGAACACGGATGAGGAGCGCTTCAGTCCCGGCGAGCGTTATGCCCACACCTACGAAATCAACATGCTGCGTTGTATCTTTTGCGGCTACTGCGAAGATGCCTGCCCCACCGAGGCCATCGTGCTGACGCGCGAACATCGTATGAGCTTCACCGACCGGCGCGACGCAATTTACACGAAAGACATGCTGATGGAGGAGCCGGCCGAGGGTCAGCCGGATACGCCGCAGCAGGTTGAGCCGGGCAGCTACGACCGCTCGATTCCGGACATGGAAGACCCGAAGTAGCGCGGTAACGCCCGCAGGCACGGGGAACGACAGGGGATTCATGGGAACGGAAGTCTGGCTTTTCATCCTGACAGGCGCGGTCGCGGTGGTTGCCGCCGTGATGTTGCTGCTCAGCGAAAACGCGGTGCACAGTGCCCTGTTTCTCATCATTAACATGGGCTGCATCGCCTTCCTCTTCCTCCTGCTCGACGCGCCCTTCCTGGCGATGGTGCAGATCGCGGTCTACGCTGGCGCCATCATGGTGCTCTTCCTCTTCGTCATCATGTTGTTGGGGACCGACAAGCCCGCCGGTAAAACGCCTTTTGGCTGGCTGGCGCCGGGAGCCATTGTGCTGGCCATGATCTTCCTGGTGACGGTGGGCGTGGCGCTTTCACAGGGCGGCATCAGTGACTTGCAGGCGCCGGCCGCGCACCCGCAGCTGCGTGTCGCCCATTTTGCGCCAGACGCGGGCGAGCTGGAGTTGCGTATCGACGGTGCCACCATCGCCAGCGGCCTGGCCAACGGCGCACTGCAGGAGTACGAGACCCTGCCGCCAGGCGAATATGAACTGGAGCTGCTGACGGCGAATGGCCTGCTGCTCGGCCAGACTGTTGCGCTGGAGGCCGGCCAACGCATTACGGCGCTCGTCCAGGGCACTGGCACGCCGACCCTCAGTCTGGTGTCGGATGTGGCCAGGCCCGGCAGCCTGCGCGTCTTCAACGCCTGGAATACGCCGGTCAGCCTGGTGGATTATGCCTCCGAGTTGAGCGACGAGGACACGCTCGTGCTGGCGGGCGACATCGGCAGGGGCGAACTGTCGCCGCCGCTGGTCGTCGCGGCAGACACGGACTTCAGCACCTGGGCCCTGGTGCGGGCCGTGGACGGTGAGTTGCTCGCGCGTATGACCACTGACGCGGCCTTCAGCCCCGCAGACGGCGACAGCGCGCTGCTGGTTGTCTCGCCCGTACGGCGCTTCGAGGGCTCGCTGGAAGCGTCGATGAGCCTGCTGATGACCCCCGGGAGGGTCACTTTTGGCAGCCCTTCTGACGTGGGTCTGAAGTTGTTCAATCAGTACCTGCTGCCGATGCAAATCGTCGCCATTCTGCTGCTGGTGGCGATGGTCGGCGCCATTGTGCTGACGCACCGGCCGAAGGTCGCGCCGGAGCTGGAGCGCGCCCGCCTGGGCAGGCGCCGCGTCAGTCGCCCTCTCACGAGCGTGATCGCCTCGCAGCTGGGCCAGCCAGACAGCGCCCGCGATGGCGAGACGGCGGCCCTGCCTCCGGCCGGGTCACAGGAGCGCTGACATGCTGCAAACCGAAGCCTACGTAATGTTGAGCATGGTGCTCTTCGTGCTCGGCGCGATGGGCGTCATGCTCCGCCGCAACGCAATTCTAGTGTTCATGTCAGTAGAGTTGATGCTGAACGCGGCCAACCTGGCGCTGGTGGCCTTTGCGCGTCAGTGGGGCAACTCGGATGGCCACCTCTTCGTATTCTTCGTCATCACGGTGGCTGCTGCAGAGGTAGCGGTGGGGCTGGCGCTGATCGTCGCCATCTTCCGCATGCGGCGCAATATCAACATCGACGAACTTAATCAGCTGCAGGGATAAGGGCCGGGAACGAACGCATGGCAAGTTATGCCCAACTGGTACCCCTGATTATTCTCATCCCCGCGCTGGGTGCCTGCCTGAATTACTTCTGGGGCGCGCGCCTGGGCGAGGCCTGGGCCAGCCGGGTCGCGATTCTGGCGTCCGCGCTGTCCTTCGTCATCGCGCTGCTGCTCTACGCCGGGCTGAACGCCGCGCACGGGCAGGCCTCGGTAGTTGATCCGGCCTTGCTGAACGGCTGGATCCGCATCGGCGACAGCGTCGAGATTCCCTGGCAGATGCGCGTCGACACCCTGAGTGTAACAATGATGCTTTTTGTGTCCTTCGTGGGCACGCTGATCCACATCTACGCTGTCGGCTACATGCATGGCGACCCGCGCTTCTCGCGCTTCTTTGCCTACATCAACATGTTCCTGGCCTTCATGTTCGTGCTGGTGACGGGCAACAACTTCCTGATGATGTTCGTCGGCTGGGAGGGCGTGGGCGTCTGTTCCTTCCTGCTCATCGGCTTCTGGTTCGACAAGCCGAACGGCGAAGGCTGGCGCAATGCCAACGCCGCCAAAAAGGCCATGATCGTCAATCGCATTGGCGACTTTGGCATGTTGATGGGCATCTTCCTGATGTTCTGGACCTTCGGCACCCTGGATTACTACCGCCCGGGCGAAATCCCCAATGTGCACTTCCTCAAGGAGGCGGTGCACGAATATGAGGCGGAACACGCTGTCGCAGCAGCGACGGGCGACGAGGAGCATGCTGAGGAAGTGCCCGCCGAAGGCACGCATGGCAGCCTGGTGTTGACCGGTCTGGCCGTCGCCGAAGCGGAAGGCGAGGGTGGCGCGGCTTTCCCGCCGGCGCATCTCGACAACGAGCACTTCGCGACCGAAGAGCTGGGCGTCTTCAGTCAGGCGGAGCGCATGCTGGCGGCCGGCACTGAAGTGCATTTCGGCAACTTCTCGCTGCCGATCGAGACCGTGCTGGTGCTCATTACGCTCTTCCTGCTGCTTGGCGCGGCGGGCAAATCGGCGCAGATCCCGCTCTTCGTGTGGCTGCCAGACGCCATGGCTGGCCCGACGCCGGTCAGCGCGCTGATCCATGCGGCTACCATGGTCACGGCCGGCGTCTACATGATGGTGCGCGCCAACGTCTTCTTCTTCAACGCCCCGCTGACTTCCTTCATCGTCACGCTGGTCGGCGCGCTGACGGCGCTGCTGGCCGGCTACATCGCAATGGGCCAGTGGGACATCAAGCGCGTGCTGGCCTACAGCACCATCAGCCAGCTGGGCTTCATGGTGGCAGCAGTCGGCGTGGGCGCCTACAGCGCGGCCATGTTCCACATGGTCACGCATGCCTTCTTCAAGGCGCTGCTCTTCCTGGGCAGCGGTTCAGTGATCCATGGTATGGAGCACGGCCACCATCACGTGCAGGAGCATGGTCATGCGCACGGACAAGGCGACTTTGACCCGCAGGACATGCGTCACATGGGTGGTCTGCGACGGCGCATGCCCATCACCTGGTTCACCTATTTGATCGGCACGCTGGCGCTGGCGGGCATCATCCCCTTTGCCGGCTTTTGGTCGAAGGACGAGATCCTGGCGGATTCCTGGCTGGCCGGGCTGCAGGGAAAGGATTTCTACCAGCAGTTCGGCGGCTACATCGCGCTGGCGATGCTGTTGCTGGCGGCTACTTTCACGGCCTTCTACATGTGGCGTCAGATGGAACTGGTTTTCTATGGCCGGACACGCAGCCTGGCCGCCAGGCATGCGCCCGAAAGCGTGGCCTCGATGACGGTGCCGCTGCTGATTCTTGCGCTGTTCAGCGTGTTTATCGGCTTCATTAACACGCCGAAGGCCTTCTTCGGCCTGGGTAACGTACTCGGCGAATCGTCGTTGACGCACTTCCTCGAATGGTCGCTGGCCCATGTGCATCCCTGGCTGCCGCAGGGAGGCGTATTCAATCCGGTGATCGCGCTGATCGCTTTGGCGCTGGGCATCACCGGCATTCGTGTGGCGCGTGTGATTTACGGCGATGGCCGCGCGCTGAGCGCCGCAGGCAGCGATCCGCTGGCCGTCAGACCCTCAACCGGGGCTATCTGGCGTCTGGCCAATGCCCGCCTGTATTTCGACGAGCTCTACTTCCGCTTTTTCGAGAATCCCTTCAACCGCATCGGCGCCTTTCTGGCCGATGAGCTGGACTGGAAGTTCTGGCACGATTACGTCCACGACGGCGTCGTGTTGCGCGGCTTCAACAGCCTCGGCGAGTTTCTCGGGCGGCCCGTCGATCTGGGCGTGGTGGATGGCGCCGTCAACGGCGTGGGCCGCCTGACCGTCTGGCTGAGCGGACGCATGCGCCGCGTGCAGACCGGCTACGTGCGCATGTACGCCATAAGCCTGTTGCTGGGAGTTGTGCTCGTAATCCTGCTACTCTTGCTGCCGCTGCTGCAGACCTGACCCGGGGGACCGTTTTTTCATGGAATCTGGCGCACTTTCGCTACTCACTTCCGTGCTGTTCCTGCCCTTGATCGGCGTGTTCGTGTTGCTCTTCCTGCGCGAGGAGCGGACGGAGCAGATCAAGTGGACGGCATTTGGCTTCAGTCTGGCGACCTTCGTCGGCACGCTGCTGCTGTGGCTGACCTTTGACAGCAGCGCGCCCGGTCTGCAACTGGTGCAGCGCGTGGACTGGCTGCCGCAATACAACATCAGTTACTACGTCGGTCTTGACGGGCTAAGTCTGCTGCTGGTCGTGCTGACGGGCTTCATCATGCCCCTGGCCATTCTCAGTTCCTTCCGCAGCCACGTGCTTGAGGAGCGGGGCCGCGTACGGCTCTACTTCATCTTCATGCTGCTGCTGGAATGGGCGATGATCGGGGTTTTCGTCGCCCAGGACCTTTTCCTCTTCTACATCTTCTGGGAAGTGACGCTGGTGCCGATGTACTTCCTGATCGGCATCTGGGGCGCGGAGCAGCGGGTCTACGCGGCAGTCAAGTTCTTCCTCTATACGATGGCCGGCTCCATCCTGATGCTGCTGGCGATCCTCTTCCTCGGCAGCCGGGCGGGCACCTTCGCCCTGCCGGAACTGATCGCAATGGTTGAGAGCGGCGCGCTCGAGCTGCCCTTCACGGGCCTGTTGAGCGGCGGCAGCGTGCAGTCCTTCCTCTTCCTTGGTTTCTTCGTGGCTTTCGCCATCAAGGTGCCGATCTGGCCACTACACAGCTGGCTGCCCGACGCGCACGTGCAAGCGCCCACGGCTGGCTCGGTCATTCTGGCAGGCGTGCTGCTAAAGATGGGCACCTATGGTCTGGTGCGCTTCAACCTGCCGCTCTTCCCGGAGGCGAGCGTCGCCTGGGCGCCCGCCATCGCCGTGCTGGCGGTCATCGGCATCCTCTACGGCGCCTGGGTCAGCTACGCGCAGACAGATGTCAAGAAGCTGGTCGCCTACTCCTCGGTCAGCCATCTTGGCTTCGTTGTGCTGGGCATTTTTGCGCTCAACGCCCAGGGCATAGAGGGCGGCCTGCTGCAAATGGTCAATCACGGCATCAGCACGGGCGGCCTCTTCCTCCTCGTAGGAATGCTCTACGAGCGGAGGCATACCAAGGCGTTGGACGCCTTCGGTGGCGTGTGGAAAGTGATGCCCTTCTTCGGCGCTGTCAGCCTGATCGTGGTGCTGAGCAGCATGGGGTTGCCTGGGCTTAACGGCTTCGTGGGCGAATTCACCATCCTGCTGGGCTCGATGGGCAGCGAGGTGCTGGGTTTCTTCTTCACCATGTTCGCCACACTGGGCGTTATCCTGGCCGCGGTCTACATGCTCTACATGTTCCAGAAGGTCTTCATGGGCGAGGTGGACAAGGAAGAGATCCGTTCGTTGCCGCGGCTTCACTGGCAGGAGATAGCCGTCCTGCTGCCCATCCTCTTCGTCATCCTGCTCATCGGCCTGCAGCCCGCGCCCTTCTTTGACACCATGACGGCGACGGTCGACGAACTGGTCGCAGGCGTTGACGGGTTCATCCCGCGCGCGCAGGAGACGCTGGCGGCGTCGCCGCTGCAGAACAGCCTGGTTCTGAGCGCGGACACACAGGGCTCCTGATGACGACCATGCCGGTTCTTGCTGATCTCAACCTGGCCTGGACCTGGCCGGTCGTCGGCCTGGCGCTGGGCGCGACACTGCTGCTGGTCGCTGACCTGTTCGTGCCGCGGGAGCGCAAACAGCTCACGGCCTGGCTGGCGCTCGCCATTCTCGTCGTTGCCTTTCTCCTCAACCTGGCTTCCTTCACGGTCACCGACAGCGCCTTCTTCGGCATGTTCGTCATCGACCCCTTCAGCGCCTTCCTCAACCTGATCGCCCTGCTGACTGCATTCATAAGCATCCTGCTCAGCGTGGATTACATGCAGCGCAGCGGAATGCAGCGTGGCGAGTATTATGCGCTCATCCTCTTCACCACAGCCGGCGTTATGCTCATGGGCCACGCCAACGACCTGGTCGTGGTCTTCGTCTCGCTGGAGCTGCTGAGCATTCCGCTCTACATCCTGGCGGCCTTCCGTTATCCGGACGCGAAGTCCAGCGAAAGCGGCATGAAGTATCTCGTGCTGGGGGCTTTTGCCAGCGCCTTCTTCGTATTTGGCGCTGCCCTGATCTACGGCGCTACGGGAAGCACCAGTTTGCCCGCCATCTTCGAGGCGGTTGCGCGTGGCTTTGCGTCGGGCGGCGCGGCGGAGCTGCTGCTGCTGGTTGGCTCGGGCCTGGTGCTGGTGGGCCTGGGCTTCAAGGTGGCTGTTGTGCCCTTCCACATGTGGACGCCGGATGTCTATGAAGGCGCGCCGACACCGGTCGCCGCCTTTATGAGCGTGGGCGCGAAGGTGGGCGGATTCGCCGCCCTGTTACGCATTCTCGTCTTTGCGCTGCCAGTATTGAGCACGGGTGCAGTGGATGCCAGCGCCTGGCAGCAGGTGGTGGCCCTGATCGCAGCTGCCACACTCATCCTGGGCAACGTGGTCGCCATCGCACAGCAAAACGTCAAGCGACTGCTGGCCTATTCCTCCATCGCGCATGCGGGTTACATCATGATGGCGCTGGCAGCTGCCGGCAGCTCCGGCTTCGGTGAACAGGCCACCCGCGCCGCGCTGGTCTATCTGCTGGCCTACATGTTCACCAACCTCGGCGCCTTCGCCGTGGCCATCGCCATCGAACGCGATGATGGCAGCGGCACCGACCTGAAGCACTTCGTCGGCCTTGGACGTAGCAAGCCCCTGCTGGCCGGGATGATGGCCGTCTTCATGCTCAGCCTGACCGGCATCCCGCTGACCGCGGGCTTCATGGGCAAGTGGCTCATCTTCCAGGCGACCCTCGAATCGGGCCTGATCGCGCTCGCCATCGTCGGCGTTCTGACCAGCGTCGTCAGCGCCTACTACTATCTGGGCATCGTCGTGCGTATGTTCCTGCGCGACGGCGATGGCGATCCGGCTGTTGGTAGCACGCGCCTGCTCAACGGGGCTGTTTATCTCACCTTCGCCGGCACGCTGTTGCCTGGCATCTTCCCCTTTCTTATGACCGATCTGACACAGGTGGTTACGACAACGCTTGTCGGCGGCTGAGCGCTGACCGGTGTCATGTTGCTGACGCTGACCCGGCGCAGACGTCTGCGCGCGGGCGCGCGCGTCATGTCCCGCAGCGGCGTCCCCTACATCCTGGTGGGGTCGATTGGCTACGCGCTATTGCCGGTATGGGTGCGCTGGCTGGAACCGAGCGGCCTGTCGCCGCTGGACCTGACCTTCTGGCGTTACCTGATTGCCGTGCCGGCGGTCTGGCTGCTGCTTACCTTGATGAACACTCCGACGCCCGTGAAACCCATGCCATACCGGGGCCTGCTGCTGCTGGGCGTGATTCTGGCGTCCTCGGCGCTGACTGCCTTTATTGGCCTGCAGCTCATGCCGGTGCCCACCTATGCCTTGCTGATTTACAGCTTTCCGGCGCAGGTGGTGGTCATCAACTTTCTGCGCGGCGAACGCATGTCGCGACGCAGCTGGCTGGCGCTGTTGATGACGAGCTCGGGCATTGTGCTGACGCTGTATGGCGTCGGCGGCGGCTTCGCAAGCATCGGCGGCGAGGGCGTGCTCGTCGCCTTCCTCAACGCCTTTTTCATTGCGCTTTACTTCCTCGTCAACAATCACGTCATGCGCGATCATCAGGCGCTGGAGCGCGCCGGCGCCTGGGCCATAACTGGCGCGCTGCTGGTCATCCTGCCCGTCAGTCTGCTGGCCATGGTCACTTTCCCGCCCGACGCGCTCAGCTGGGCCCTGTTGACCGGCCTGGCGCTCTGCAGCACGGTGATGCCAATCTTCATGTATATGACAGGCATCAAGCGCCTGGGGGCGTCGCGCGCAGCGATCCTTAGCACCAGTGAGCCGGTGCTCACTGCGCTGCTGGCCCTGCTGTTGCTGGGCGAGGTGTTGCAGCCGCTGCAGCTGCCGGGCGGCGCGCTAATCCTGGCCAGTATAGTATTGCTGCGCAGTCCGGCCCGTTCGCCACGGACGGCTCCCGGGATGGGCGCCTGAGCGCGGGGAGGGCAAGATGGCACAGCGTATTTCATCCAGCATGCGCAGCCGCCTGGAGCGGAACCGCGAGGGTCGCCTGGCCGGCGCGCAATGGCTGGCCGTGGTGACGCAGCCGCTGACGGCCCTGCTGGTGCTGCTGGCGCCGCTGGTGATTGTATTCGGACCGCGCTTGCTGATCTTCTCCCTGCGCGGCATCGGCCTGATCGTCTTGCTGGTGCTTGTCCTGCTGCTGGTACCGGCCATGTTTCGCGCGCGGCGCTATGCGCGGGCGCCCCTGCACTACGCGCAGCTGACGGCCGGTGCCAGCCCGGTCGCCTTCCTGTTCTTCTGGCGGCCTCTGGTCATGCAAGATGCGCAGGGCGACTCGTTGCGTTTTCAGCGCAAGCTTACGCCGCTGCCCCGATTGCAATCTGGTCAGAACTATCTGGTTTACTATCTGCAGGAGGCGGACCACAGGGTGCTGCTCAGCCTGGTCAGCGCGGATCATCCGGATGCGCAGCGCTTTCAGCCGACGGAGCGCTTCAGGCGGAGGGCGCAGCAACGCTCCTGATGCTCAGGCTGTCTCAACCGGGCGGGCCCGCGCCAGCATGTCGAGCAGTTGCTGCAGTAGCGGCTTCCAGTCCGGCAGTTCCTCAGCGATGTCGAGCTCGATGGCGATGCGCGTCACGCGCAGGTCCATGCCCAGCGCCTGTTGCAAGCGCTCACGGTTGACGGTGGGCAGCCAGGGCAGGCGGATCGTCAGGGTGGCGTTGCGCAGGGCGATGACCGTGGCGCCGGCCGCCTGGCCTTGCAGCTTGACCTCGATCTGATAGAGCAGGTTGACGACTGCGGGCGGCAGCGTCCCGAAGCGATCGCGCAGTTCCTCGCGGATTTGCGCCACTTCCTGCGCGTTGCCGAGGCCGGCGATGCGCCGGTAAATCTGCAGGCGCAGCTCCATCTCATGAATCCAGGCCGAAGGCAGATAGGCCGGCAGCGGCAGATCGATTGCGAGGCGGGCCTCGCCCGCGCCATTGGCGCCCTGGCTCTCATCCTTCAGCCCACGCACTGCGTCGGACAGCATGCGCGTGTACAGCTGGAGGCCGACGGCGGCAACCTGGCCGGTCTGACGGTTGCTGAGGATGTCGCCGGCGCCGCGCAATTCCAGGTCGCGCATGGCGATCTGCAGTCCGGCGCCCAACTCGCTGTTCTCGGCCAGGGTGTCCAGCCGGGCGAGCGCTTCCTCGCCAGGTTCGCGCGTCCCGCTGTGGAAGAAGTAGGCCCAGGCCTGGCGGGCGCTGCGGCCCACGCGGCCGCGCATCTGATAGAGCTGTGCCATGCCGAACCAGTCCGCGCGGTCGACGATGAGCGTGTTGACGTTCGGGATGTCGAGACCGTTCTCGATGATGGAGGTGCTGACCAGCACGTCATATTCGCCGTGCGAAAAGGCGCTCATTACGTTTTCCAGAGTGCGCTCATGCATCTGGCCGTGGCCGACGATGCAGCGCGCTTCCGGCACCAGGCGTTCGAGCCGACCGCGCACCATTTCGATGGAGCGCACGCGGTTGTGCACGTAAAAGATCTGGCCGCCGCGTTCGAGCTCGCGCAGCAGGGCCTGGCGCAGGAGCTGCTCGTCGAAGTGGCCGGTGTGCGTAATGACCGGCAGGCGCTCTTCGGGCGGTGTCTGGATCATGCTGATGTCGCGCACACCAGCCAGGCTCATGTAGAGCGTACGCGGGATCGGCGTGGCCGTGAGCGTGAGGATGTCCACCTGGGTGCGCAGGCGCTTAAAATGTTCCTTGTGCGTGACGCCGAAGCGCTGCTCCTCGTCGATTACGATCAGTCCCAGGTCGTGGAAGACCACATCTGAACTCAGCAGGCGGTGGGTGCCAATGACGATGTCGATTTCGCCGCTCGTGAGCTTGGGCAGCAAGGCGACCTGTTCCTCGCGCGTGCGAAAGCGCGAAAGCATCTCTACCTTGATCGGAAACTGTGCCAGGCGCCGGTTGAAGCTCTCGAGATGTTGTTGCGCCAGCACCGTTGTTGGCACGAGCACCGCGACTTGCTTGCCGTCCATCACGGCCTTGAAGGCGGCCCGCAGCGCGACCTCGGTCTTGCCGTAGCCAACGTCGCCGCAGATGAGGCGGTCCATCGGGAAGTCGCGCTCCATGTCGGCCTTGACCTCGCCCACGGCGCGCAGCTGGTCCTCGGTCTCAATGAAGGGGAAGCCGGCCTCAAGTTCGTGCTGCCAGGAATTGTCCGGGTTGAAGGGGGCGCGACGGGCCTGGGCGCGACGGGCGTAGAGCTCCAGCAGCTCGCGGGCCTCCTCCTGAATGGACTTGCGCGTCTTGCTGCGCACGCGCTCCCAGTCGGGCCGGCCGAGGCGGTTGAGCGCGGGCGTGCGGTTGTCAGCGCCGATGTAGCGGGTCAGCCGGTCGGCCTGGTGGATGGGCACGAAGACCATATCCGTACCCTCATACTCCACCAGCAGGTATTCACGCTCGTTGCCGCCGAGAGTGCGCCGCCGAATACCGGCGAAGCGACCGATGCCATAGTCGGCGTGCACCACGATGTCGCCTTCGTGCAGGTCGGAGTAGCTGCTGTCCGGCGCGCGCGAGCGGGGCGCGGTCTGGCGCCGGCGAGGTTCGGGCCTGCTCCAGCCGAATATTTCCTGGTCACTGAGCAGCAGTAATTCGCAATTCGCAGTGCGCAGACGCCAGCCTTCCTGCAGCGCGCCGTTGACGAAGCACAGCGAGCCTGGTTGCGGCGGCTCGTCCAGCGTGTTCAGCGTGGGGATGAAGCTCTGCTGCTCGCGCCAGAGCTCGGCCAGGCGCGGCGCCTGGGCGGTGACGACGACGATGCGCTCCCGCTCCTCACGGCGTGAACGGCGCAGCTCGTCCAGCATCAGGCGGAGCTGGCCGCCAAAGCGCGGACCGGGCACAAAGACCTCACGCAGGGAGGGCCCGGCAGTCTCACTGCCAGCCAAAGGCCGACCCATGTGCAGCGGTCGGCGCTCCTCCAGGGCTTCGACCAGCGCGTCCCAGGTGAGGTAGGGTAAGGGCATGTCGGGCGCGATCTGCTGCGCGGCGATGCTTTCCTCGCGCTGTTGCAGCGCGCGTTCCTCAAGGCCGGCTACGGTGTCGCGCAGCGCCGACCAGTCTTCAACGACAATCAGGGTGTTGGCAGGCGCGTGATCCAGCAGGCTGGCGGGGCGTTCGTCAAGCCAGGGCAGATACTGCTCGAGGCAGGGGAAGAGCGCAGCGCTCTCCAGCGGGCCGAGGTCGTTGCGCGGACTGGCGACATCATCCGCGGACAGAATCTCGAACCAGGCGCGCAGCCGGGTGGCCAGGGGCTGCGCGCGCTGCGGCAGCAGCTCATGCGCGGGGGTGATGCGCGCCTCTTCGAGGTGAGCGAGTGAGCGCTGCGACGCAGGATCGAAGCTGCGCAACTGCTCGATCTCGTCGTCAAAGTAATCCACGCGCAACGGCGTCTGCGCCGCCTGGGGAAAGATATCGACCAGGCCGCCACGGCGGCTGAAGCTACCGGGCGTTACCGCCATCGAGGATGCCGTGTAGCCCAGACGCAGGCAGCGGGCCAGCAACTCGTCGGGCGGCAGGCGCATGCCTGGGCGCAGCGTCAAGGTTTCCTCGCGGAATAGCCGGGCCGCCATGCTGCGCTGCATAAGCGCGCGCGCCGAACAGATAATTACGGGTGCCGGCACAGTGCCAGTTTCTTCGTTCAACTCACTCAGGGCCGTGATGCGGCTGCGAATGGCCGAGTCGCCCCAGGGCGCTCGCTCGTAGAAGTGTGGTACAGGTTCGGCGAAGCGCTGTACGGGCGTCTGTGGCAGCCAGACCGGCAACTGTTCGGCTACATTCCAGGCGCGGTCGACGCGCGCGGTGATGTAAACGAGCGGGCCCTGCCACTCCTGGCCAAGCGCGGCCAGCACGAAAGGCCGCGCCCCGGTGATGACTTGCAGGTCCGGCAGCTGTGCGTCCTGCGCAAGACTCGCTTGCAGCGCGCGCCAGGCGGGGCTGGCGGACAGCAGGGGCAGCAGGCCGGTCAGTTCGGTCACAGGCGCGGGGCCAGGACGGGTGAGCAGCAACGCGGTTGATCAGGCACGGACTGCAACCGGCATATTGCGTTCGGCGCTTTCGATGGCGGCGTGCACCATCGCCAGGCTGCGGATGTTGTCGCTGGCGACGGTCTCGACGCTGCCGCCCTCGCGCACTGCGCGCAGGAAGTCACGAATCAGGCCGCCGTGGCTGCTGGTCTGCTCTGGCACGACAGGGGCATCGGCTACGAGTTCACTCAACGGTCGCCGGGAACCCTCGTCCGCGGCCACCACCTGGGCTCGAATGCCTTCCGCGCCGTCCCAAAGCACAGTGCCGCGTGTGCCCACGATGCGCCAGTCGCTCTCCCAGGAGGTGTTCAGGCCTTCGCTGCACCAGCTGCCGCGATAGGTATAGACGAGGCCCTCGCTCATCTCGAAGATGGCCACGGCCGAGGCATCGCGATCGTACCATGAGCCGGCGGGATTCCATTCGTGGCAATAGACCGAGCATGGCTCGGCGCCGCTGAGGTAACGCGCGGCATCAAAAGTGTGGATGGCCATATCAGAAAGTAGCACGTGCGCCATGTGGTCGCGGAAACCGCCGAAGTGGACGCCGAGGTAGAAATCGCTGTTGACCGTGGTCAGCTGGCCGATGGCACCGGTCTCGAGAAAGGCGCGCAGACGCCGGATGTTCTTATTGTAGCGGCGGTTCTGGATGACGGCGAAGAGCAGGCCGGCTTGCTGAGCGGCAGACACCATCCGGCGCGCGTCCGCCATGTTGTCGGCCAGGGGCTTTTCGCCAAGCACGTGCGCGCCATGAGCCAGCGCGGTCAGCGTAACTTCTGTGTGCGCCTCTGGCACCGTACAATTGAAAACGACATCCGGGTGAGTGTGTCGCAGTGTGCCCGCCAGGTCATCGCTGACCAGGGCGTCCGGCGCCTGCCAGGTATCTGCGCTGCGGCGGGCGGCATCGAGGCGGAGGTCGACGAATGCGACCATGTTCAGGCCAGGCAGATCCGCCGCAGCACGACACCAGGCGTTGCTGATTGCGCCGCAGCCGACCAGGACAACCTTAAGTTCAGCGCACATGCGGACCCTTACGTGACAGGCTGCGCATGATACACGAGTGGCCGGAACGCGGCAATGTGCTGGACTGGCCGGTCGCGCCTGATGTATGCTGCATATGCAGAAGAATTGAGGGATGTCATGGGCTTTCGCGGCGGCCGCGGCTACTGGCGGCACATGCGCAATGTGGAGGAGCACAGGGCGAACGTGACCTGGGCGCTGTTACGCCGCGTACTGGTCTACGCCCGGCCCTGGCGCCTGAGCCTTGCGCTCATGCTTCTGATCATCCTGCTCTCGGCCGGCCTGGGTCTGCTTACGCCGTTGATCTTCCGCGACCTGATCGACCGCACGCTGCCAACCGGCGATGCGCAGCGCCTGCATCTGCTGTCAGTCCTGCTCATCACCTTGCCGCTGGCCATCGGCGGCCTGCGCCTGTGGCAGCGCAAGCTCAGCGCGCTAATCGCTGAAAGCCTTATCTTTGAGCTGCGCCTGAAACTGTTTGAGCACATGCAGCGCATGTCCCTGCGCTTCTTCACACACACGCAGACCGGCGAACTGATGAGCCGCCTCAACAACGACGTAATCGGCGCGCAGACAGCCATCAGCAACACTATCGTCGACATCGTTAGCAACGCCGTCACGGCCTTGGCGACCCTGGGCGTTATGTTGACGCTGGAGTGGCGCCTGACGCTACTGGGCGTTGCGGTGCTGCCGGTCTTTGCACTGGCGGCGCGGCGCATCGGCATGCGCCTGCGCGAGATTGCGCGGCGGCAAATGAACCAGAATGCCCGCATGAACGCGACCATCAACGAGACATTGAACATCAGCGGAGCGTTGCTGGTGAAGCTCTTCGGACGTCAGGCAAACGAGGTCGCGCGCTTTCGCGAGCGCGCTGCGGCCCTACGTGACACGGGCGTGGATCAGGCGCTGACCGGCAGCAAATTCTTCATCCTCATCGGCCTGGTGAGCGCGACCGGTACGGCGCTGGTCTACTGGGTTGGTGGCATGCTGGTCATCGAGCAGGTGTTCACGGTGGGCACGATCGTGGCCTTTGGCGCCTACCTCACCCAGCTTTACGGGCCGCTGCAGGCGCTGACGACGGCTCCGGTCGCCTTTGCCCAGTCGATAGTCAGCTTCGAGCGGGTGTTCGAGGTGCTCGACCTGCCGCTGGAAATCGCCGAGCGCGAGGACGCGATCGAGTTGCAGCAGCCGCGCGGCGAACTGACCTTTGACAATGTCAGCTTTTCCTACCGTGAATCTGGCAGCAATCTCCTGCGCGATGTGACGCGGCACGGGCGTCTTGAAGACATCGCCGTGATTTCCGGCACAGCGCGGCAGGCTGAAGACCGGCGCAGCAGTAACAACAGGGCCAATGACTCTACGAGTCAGGCGCGCGTACAGGCCCTTGAAGCTATCAGCTTTCGCATCGAACCGGGGCAGCTGGTGGCGCTGGTGGGTCCCAGTGGCGCCGGCAAGTCCACCATGACCTGGCTCATCCCGCGCCTCTATGACCCGGACTCGGGCCGTATCCTGATCGACGACATCGACCTGCGCGCGGTGACGCTTGAGTCGCTCGTGCGCCAGATTGGCATGGTGACGCAGGAGACCTACCTCTTTCACGACAGCATCCGCAGCAATCTGCGCTACGCCAAACTGGATGCCAGCGACGCGGAGATGGAGGCCGCCTGCCGCGCCGCCAACATTCACGACTTCATCGCAGACCTGGACAAGGGCTACGACACGCTGGTGGGCGAGCGCGGCTACCGGCTCAGCGGTGGTGAGAAGCAACGCATCGCCATCGCGCGCGTCATCCTCAAGAATCCGCGCATCCTGGTGCTGGACGAGGCCACCAGCCATCTGGACAGCAAGTCCGAAGCCCTGATCCAGCAAGCGCTGAAAACTGTGCAGCAGGGGCGCACCTCGCTGGTCATCGCGCACCGTCTCAGCACCATCCTCGCCGCCGACCTGATTCTGGTGCTGGATCGCGGCCGTGTCATTGAGCGCGGCACGCATGAAACACTGCTGGCCCGTGGCGGCCTGTATCAGCAGCTCTACGAGACGCAGTTCCGGCCGGAGAGCGAAGCGGCAAAGGAAGCGCAGGCGTGAGCGAGCGCTGGCTGATCGTCGGCCTCGGCAATCCTGGGCGCAGGTATGCGCAGACGCGCCACAACATCGGCTGGTTCGTGCTGGATGAACTGGCGCAACGGCACGGGCTGGAGTTCAGTCGCAATGCCCAGGGCGCGCGCCTGGCCGAGGGGCGCATTGCCGGGCGCGCTGTATTGCTGGCCAGGCCACAGGGTTACATGAACCGCAGCGGTCATCCGGTGCGCGGCCTCATGCGCTACTGGCATATCGAGCCGGAGCGTCTGCTGGTCGTGCTGGACGATCTGGATCAGCCGGCGGGGATGCTGCGCTTGCGCGCCGGGGGCGGCGCCGGCGGCCAACGTGGACTGCAGGACATCATCGCGCAGCTGGGCACGCGCGAGTTCTGCCGCCTGCGCCTCGGCATCGGGCGGCCGCCGGGCCGGATGGAGCCAAGCGCCTGGGTGCTGCGTTCCCTCCGCGGCGACGAGGCCATCCAGGCCCGCGAGATGGTGGGCCGGGCCGCGGACGCGGCAGAAACCTGGCTGCGCGACGGCATTGAGGCGGCCATGACGCGGCACAACGGTGACGGGACGACACCGGCGGCTACAGCGCCGCAGGAGACTCCGGAGGAAGCGTTGCAACGCTGGCTGCGGGCGCAGGAGCTCAATGGCAGCGACCCCGGCCCACCCGAGAAAATCAGTCGCGCGCTGTTGCGTCTGGGCCGCGAACGGGAAGCATCTGACTGGCTGTTGCGTGCGGCTGCGCTGTACCTGGAACGCGGGCAGGTTGCACGGGCGCTGGCGCAGCAGGAACGCGCCCTCAAGCTACATCCCGGCCACGTGGACGCACAGCGCGCGCTGGCGGCGCAGTGGCTGGCGCAGGGCAATGCGCGCAAGGCGGCGCAGCGACTGTGGCTGCTGGCGGAGTGGCTGGCGCAGCAGGGACGTAACGCCGAAGCCCTGGCTGCGCTGGACGAGTTGCTGGCGCTCAACGCACAGCACAGCAACGCGCTGGTGTTGCGCCAGCGCATCGTTGCGAAGTCTGGCGCGGAGGAGTTGCCTCAGACCAGCGAGCGATAGAGCAATTGCTTCCAGCGCGGCACATCAATCTCCCAACAGACGCTCACTTTTCCGTCCGTCAGGGCCTGCGCCCACAGGTCACGGTTGCGCACATCGCCGGCGTTGTCCAGTTGATCGATGACGGTCATGCCGCGCGTGAGATCGCTCTGCGTCTCGACCTCGACGGCGTGTCTGCTGCTGCGGGTGCAGATCTCCGGCTCAAGCGCGACAGCCATGGCAACGGGATCCGGCAGCTCGAGGTTGTGCACGCCGGACTGGATGCGGATGGCCTCCATCGCGCTGCGATTGCAGTCAATGCTGAAGTGAGCCAGCTTCGTATCCAGGCGGCGCAGGTGGTCGACTTCGGCGGGCGTCAGGCCGGCATCGAAGCGGCACAGCTCCCAGCCGACCAATTCCACCGGCAGGCCGGAGAGAAAGACCATGCGCGCGGCTTCGGGGTCCTGCCAGATGTTAAACTCGGCAGCGGGCGTGACGTTACCGACGGACCACGCGGTGCCGCCCATGACTACGCAGCGACTGACCAGAGAGGCGATCTCCGGCGCGCGGGCCAGCGCCAGGGCGACGTTGGTCAAGGGCCCCAGCGTGACCAGCACGAGGCCCGGGTTGGCGCGGATGGTGTTTACGATGGCGTCAACGGCGTGGCCTTCAGCCGCGCAGGCCCGGGGCGCGGGATAGTTCATGTCGCCCATGCCGTCCTTGCCATGGAACCACTCCGCGCGGGCGTCGGCTCGCAGCAGCGGCCTGTCCGCGCCGGCGTAGACCGGGACGTCGCTGCGGCCACAAAACTCGAGCGTGGTGAGGGCGTTGCGCACGCCCTGCTGAACATCCACATTGCCGGAGACGACGGTCAGCGCGCACACATCCACGTCCGGCGCGCGCAGCGCCATGATGAGCGCCACGGCGTCGTCCGAGGCGGTGTCGGTGTCGATGAGAAAAGTGCGGGTCATGGTCTGCTCCTGATTTTATGGCGCCTGTCCGTCAGCGTCGCGTATTCTGAAGCCGATGGCATCACTGGCCGGCGCTTCATTGAGCTCGAGGCGAGCGTTCCATGTGCCGGCGACGAAGGGCAGGTCGCTCTGGTCAACGAAGAACCAGATGCAGTTGCCGTCGATGCCGGCGCCTGGGCGCCACTCATGCAGCACTTCACGGCCGGAGATAACGAATCGGGCCGCGAGCCGGGTGCCCGCGCGGATGTTGTGCGCCGTGGCAACGATATAGATGCGGTCGGAGTTCGTTTCGAACTCGTAAACGGGCTTGCTGGCGCAGTCGTCATCGCGGACAGAAGCGGCCATGACCACGTCAGTCAAGACCGCTTGGCCTGGCGCGATCGGCGTGAGGCTGGCGGATGGCGCTGCCTGAGCAGTGGGCAGGGCAGTGCCAGGCAGCGGGAAGGGCGTGCCGGTGGGGACGGTGACGCTGCCGGGCGCAGGCGAGCCTCGGGCGACGAGGGTGTATTCCAGGCCCTGACGCTGGCGCTGGGCCACTTCGGCGCGCGTGGCCATGTATTCGACCGTGACCTGCAGGCGTTCGGCGCCGACGGTGGCGGTCTCTCGCAGGGCGGCAATTTGTGTCTCGAGGTTAAGACCGCGCGCAACCAAGGTCAGCTCGACGCTGTTCTGGCGTTGGCAGGCAACTGGCAGGATCAGCGATATGAGTGTGCAAAGCCGCCAGGCGAGGGTTCTCACGCGACCTCCGCAAGCAAAAGGCCGCCCGAACAAGGGCGCGGGCGGCCTGACTGTGGAGGTGAGCGGAATCGAACCGCTGTCCAGAAGATTCAATCCGGTGCGTCTACAGGCGTAGTTGGCGCTTAAGTCTCGTCAGCGATGTCCCTGGCCAACCCGGTTCATCGCCGACCAGCCGAAAAGTCTTTGTCCCCGCCTTATCGGCGTCAACAGGGACGCACCTCACCTTTGGTGTCGCCCGCCGAGCCGTCCGGGTGAAGACGGACGGGGCGAACGGCCAGCCTCGCAAGGCTGGCAACGCTGCTTATCGCCTAAGCGGCGACGGGCAGCGCGTAGGGGTTGAAATCGTTGGCAGTTAATTGCCGTGCCCGTTTTAACGCAGTTCCGGGCGCTGCGGCCTGCAACACAGAATTAGCCTCCCCTGTCGAAGCCATGACACCCCCATGACTGAAGCATAGCATGTGTCAGACTCGCTGTCCAGCAAGGCGCCTCAGCCCCCGTCGGCGCGGGCGCGCAAGGCTGCCGTCAACGCGGGCACTATTTCGAAGAGGTCGCCTACCAGACCGTAGTGCGCGAGGCGGAAAATTGGCGCCTCCGGGTCGCGATTGATGGCGACGATGATCTTGCTGCTGCGCATGCCTGCCTGATGCTGGATGGCGCCAGAGATGCCGCAGGCGATGTAAAGGTCGGGGCTGACAACCTTGCCGGTCTGGCCCACCTGATGGGAGTAGTCGATGTAGCCGGCGTCTACTGCCGCGCGGCTGGCGCCGATGGCCGCGCCGAGCGCTGCAGCCAGTGGCGCGAGCGTGTGTTCAAAGCCATGTTGCGCCTTCCAGACGGCGCTGTCGGCGGCGTCCGGCGGCGCTTGCGCCGGGTTGCCGGCCATGCCGCGTCCGCCGGAGACGATGATGGCTGCATCGCTCAGGCTGACCGTGCCTTCCGGGGCCGCAAAGGCGTCGATCTTCGTGGCGATGTCGTCCTCAGCCATGGTCGGCGCGACCGCAGCGATGGGAATCTGCACATTCTGACGCGGGGCAGCGGGCGCGAAGGCGCGGGCGCGCAACGCCAGATATTGCGTCTGCGCTGGCGACCCCTGGGCCGTCATGATGAGCTTGCCGGCGTAGGCCGGCCGTTGCACCCGCAGCGCGCCGTCCGCTTGCAGCTCAATGCTACTGACCTCGGTCACCAGACTGCAGCCGCCGTCCGCTGCGGCCGCAGCCAGCAGCTCGCGTCCGCGCACGGTGCCCGGCGCCAGCACGGCATTTGGCTGATGCTGCGCGACCAGACTGGCCAGCAGCGCAGCGCAGGGTTCAAGGCGCAGACCCTGCAGCGTGGCGTTCTCACAGACCAGCGCCTGGTCGGCGCCCAGAACGCCTGTTTCGGCTGCGATAGCCGCAGCATTTTCGCCGAAAACCAGCGCGACGAGTGAGGCCTTCAGTTCGCCGGCGAGGCTGCTACCCGCGCCCAGCGCCTCCTGACTAAGGGGGATGGCCTTGCCTGCGAAAGTTTCGACCCAGACGAAGACGGCGCTCACAGCACTTGCTCCGCAGACAGTCGCTTGAGCAACGCCGCGGCCTGCTCAGCCGGAGTACCCTGAAGCAGCTCGGCATCCGCCACGCGCTGCGGCGGTTCGGCCAGCGAAAGCGTTTGCGCCTGTGGCGCCGGCAGCTCGACGTCGAGCTCCTGCAGCGACCAGACCGGGATTTTGGCGCGGGCGGCGCGGCGGATGCCCATGAAGGAGGGGTAGCGCGGCTCGTTGATGTCCTTCAGCACGCTGATGACGGCGGGCAGGCGGCTGCGCAAGGTCTGGCGACCCTGCTCCAGCGAACGCTCCACGCGAATGCTGCCGGCCGCGACGTCGAGTTCAAGGATGCGCGAGACTGCGCCCAGCAGCGGCCAGCCGAGCAGGCGCGCGGTCTGGATCTGGTGCTGGTCGCTGCCGACGTCGACGGCCTCCTTGCCGAAGATCACCAGGTCGACGGCATCGTGCTGGCGCACAGCAGCCGCCGCCACCGTTGCCCAGCCGAGACTGTCCGCCATATCCAGCCCAGGGTCGTCAATGCGCAAGGCTTCATTGGCGCCCATGGCCAGCGCCTGTCGCAACGCTTCCTCGTGCAGCGCCGGCCCGATGGCGACGATGGTGGCGCTGCCGCCGCTGTCCTCGGCCTGCGCGATGCTTTCTTCAAGCGCGTATTCATCCCAGGGATTGACCACCATCGCGGCGTCACCCTGGCTGACCGCGCCATCCGCGTCAACGCTCAGTCGCGCGGCGGTGTCCGGTGTACTGCGGGTAAAGCAAACGACATGCAAGGCTAAACCTCCTCATGCACAGGCGGGCGCCAGTGTAACGCGAAGGTCAGGATTGCTGTAGTCCCTGTGCCGCGACGCCTGCTGGCAAGCAGGTGCGTTCGTCGGTTCGAGCGCCACTCAGATTGGCGTTGTCGAGCTGTGCTCCGAAGAGATTCGTGCCGCACAGGTCTGCTTGCCACAGATTGGCGCCTCGTAAATCCGCGTCGCGCAGGTCCGCGTCGCGCAGATCAGCTGCCGCCAGATGCGCGTTGCGCAGGTCTGCCGCGCGCAGGCAGGCGCCGGTCAGCAATACATCGCCCATGTTGGCGTGCGCCAGACAGGCGCCGCCCAGATCTGCCTGGCGTAGATCGGCTGCGTTCAGATAGGCGCCATTGAGCAGGGCCTCACGTAGAATCGAGCGTGTCAATACGGCGCGGGCCAGGCGCGCCCGCTGCAATTGCGCGCCCGACAGATCCAGGCCACAGAGCGTACCGTCCTGCGTCATGCCGGAGGACTGCAAGCGACGCAAGGCCGTCTGTGCGGCAATGTTGTTGCCACGCCGCAGGTCCTCAATCAGGGCGCGCCTCGAGCGGGGGATGCGGTCCAGCAGATTACGCAGGGGTTTCATCCGGACAGACCGTTGCGGCGCAGGAAGGTCACAATTTCTTCCGCAATCTGTTGCGCTCCGGTGGGCGTGGGCTGAAGGCCATCGCAACTGTAACTGAAGCCGCCGCGTTCCCGCAGTCGCTCGTAGTCCGGCGCGCGCAGCTGCCAGGCCCAGGTGCGCAGCAACCAGGGCAGCAGTTGCAGGGGAGGGCGCTGTGGCAGGGAGGCGGGCGTGTGGCTGCGCTGCAGGTCAAGCACTGGCACCTGCAAGGACTCACAGAGTTGCTGCGTCGCGCTGTTGACCTCACGCAGGGCAGTCACGAGCCGCGGGCGAAATTCAGCCGGCGGCAGGGCGACGAAAGTGCGTATGTCATGGCGCCGCAGCATCTCTAGCAGCGCGCGCAGATTTTCGCGGCAGGCGATTGGCGTAAGTCGGCCACCCCGAACGCGCTTGTGCCAGCGATACCAGGGACGCAGCGCTGGCTCGCTGCGCGAGAGGGCGTCGTGCAGGCCAGCCATGAGGAAGACGGCCTGCGGCTGCAGCGCCAGCATATCGCTCTGCGTGCGCCGGTAAAGGTTGAGGCTGGTGTCTCCGTGACGGCCCTGATTGACGAAATGGTGGCCGCGCAGCCCGGCGGCGACGCAGTCGACGATGCTGGCGCCGGGCAGGCCCTGAATTAGCTCGTCGCCAAGAAAGACGATTTTCACCGCGCAGCCTGCATCAAAGCGACTCTTCGTCTCCCAGCCAGTAGTCTTCATCCCAGGCGGGCAGCTCGCAGCGCAGCGGCCGGTCCCTGCGCAGGCCGAGGGCGTAGTCGGCCTGCATCAGCTGGTGTATTTCGCTGGTGCCCTCATAAATGGTCGCGCCCTTGCTGTTGCGCAGGTAGCGCTCCACCGGGAACTCGTCGCTGTAGCCGTAGGCGCCGTGCAGCTGCACGGCCTCCAGCGCGGCCTGCACGCTGTGATCGGTCGCGTACCACTTGGCAAGGCCGGTCTCGCGCGTGTTGCGCTGACCCTGGTTCTTCAGCCAGCCGGCGCGTAGCCAGAGCAAACGCGCGCAGTCGTACCACTGCTGCATGTGGGCCAGCTTTTGCTTGACCAGCTGATGCTGGCCGATGGGTTGACCGAAACTGCGGCGTTCCTGCGCATAACGCAAACTGGCCTCGAGGCAGGCGCGGATGAGGCCGGTGGCGCCGCTGGCGACGGTGAAGCGGCCATTATCCAGCGCCGACATCGCGATCTTGAAGCCTTCGCCCTCTTCGCCGAGGCGATTTTCAACGGGCACTGCGACGTCCTGCATGGCGACCCAGCCGGTGGAGCCGGCGCGTATGCCCAGTTTGCCGTGAATGTCGCCGCTGCTCACGCCGGCCATGTCGCGGCTGACGATGAAGGCGCTCATGCCCGCGTGCGCCGGCCGGGCGTCCAGGTCGTGGCGCACGACCACGAGGAAGTTGTCCGCCTTTGTCGCCAGGCTGATCCACATCTTTTCACCGTTCAGTACGTAGCAGGCGCCATCGCGGCGGGCGGTCGCGCGCATGGCGGCCACGTCGCTGCCGGCGCCAGGCTCGGTGAGGCAGAAGGCGCCGACCTGTTCACCGAGGCCCTGCGGCGTCAGCAGACGCCGTTTCTGCTCCTCGTTACCCCATTGCAGCAGCGACAGGCTGTTCAGGCCCATGTGCACCGACATGATGACGCGCAGCGAGGTATCCGCGCGCTCCAGTTCTTCACAGACGAGGCCGAGGGTGAGGTAGTCGTAACCCTGGCCGCCGTAGCGCGTCGGCAGGCAAATGCCGAACAAACCCAGCTCCGCCATGCGCGGCAGCAGCGCCGGGTCCATTTTTTGTTCGCGGTCCCAGACAGCGATATGCGGCATAATCTCGCGCTCCACAAAATCGCGCACCATGCGTTGCGCCTGCAAGCGCTCCTCCCCAAGCTCGAAGTCCATCTCATTCCTCGCGGCAGCCAATACACTCGTAGTATAACAGCGGCCGGCCAGCCAGTTCGGCTACAATCGTCGCCGCCTACGCAGGGAGCGCCATATGAATTCAGTCCCGGATTCGCTCGTTACAACCTATCTGGAGATGAAAAACAGGGAACAGTTTCGTCCGGCCTTCCTCAATGCAGCGGCTGGCGCGGACTGCCGGCTGTTGCAACTGGAGCGCATTGATCTGGATTACTATCGCTTTTTGCATCGGGCAGTAGGCGAGGCTTGGCGCTGGCGTTACCGGCTGGACATTTCGCTCGCCGAGTTGCAGGGCCAGCTGGAACAACCCGGCGTGACGGTGGATGTGTTGTACGTGGCGGGCGCGCCGGCGGGCTACATCGAACTGGGCAGGGAAGGCGGCAACGCCGAGCTGGTCTACTTTGGCCTGCGCGAAATGTTTTTCGGGCGCGGCCTGGGAAAGCATTTGCTCAGCCACGGCGTACAGCGCGCCTGGGACGAGGGCGCGCAGCGGGTGTGGGTGCACACCTGCAACATGGACGGGCCGTTTGCCATGGCCAACTATCGCAAGCGCGGCTTCGAGGTCTACCTGGTCGAGAAAGAGCCCATGCCAGACCTGTACAAGGACGCTTGAGGCAGGAACCGTTACTTGCAGGCGCTGATATTCAGGTACAACAGCAGCCGGTCAGCCACAGCAGCATCGATTTCCGCAGCCTGGGCGGCAATGTCCTCCTCGCATTGACAGAAGCTTGTTTTTGGCGATAGTTACAATTGTTGAGAGCAAGGAGTGCCCCAGGGAACGCTGCCATGAAAGCAATTCCCGACCAGGCGCACTTTCGCCCGGCCTTCCTTGATGCGGCGGCCCAGGCCGCTTGCCAGGTGATAGAGCTGAAAGCGGTAGTGTCGACTTCTATCGCTTTCTGTACGGGGCGGTGGGCGGCGCCTGGTCATGGACCGACCGGCTGCGCGAATCTGCCAGGGAGGAAATCCAGCGTGATCTGGAACGCCCTGAACTGACCGTCGATGTATTTTATGTCAGCGGCGCACCGGCAGGCTTCATGAAGATGCTGCGCGAAGGCAGGGATTTCGAGATCATCTACTTCGGGCTGCGCGAAGCCTTAATTGGTCGCGGGCCGGGAAAGCATTTTCTCAGCACCGGCGTGCAGCGCGCCTGGGACGAGGGCGCAGAGCGGGTGTGGCTACACACCTGTAACCTGGACGGACCGCATGCCATGTCAAATTATCTTAAACGCGGCTTTGAAGTGTTCCAGGTGGATGAGGATCCGATGCCACCCTGGCTCGGTCCGGACGGCGAGTTGATTACACAACACCGCCTGGACGGCGCGGAAATGCGGGTTACCTGGCGTCACATGCGTCAGTAAATTGGCAGTGAGGGGTCAATTTCGCGTGACCAGGCATGGATGCCGCCGCTGAGGTTGAACAGCTTGTTCTCATATCCCAGCCGGCGCAGGAAGCCGATCGAATCGGCGCTGCGAATGCCGGTGCGACAGTGCAGGACGAGGTCGCGATCCGTCGGTATATCCGCCAGCACGGTCTCGTCGCGCGACTTGTTGCCTGCCAGCACATCGTTCATTGCCGCTTCAATTTGTGGTTTGGGGATACGCAAGGTGTTGTCGAGTGCGGCAATTTCCCACTCGATGGGATTGCGCACATCGAGGACGACCACATTCTCACCGGCGTCAAGGCGAGCCTTGAGCGCCGTTGCACTGATTTCGTCGATCGCCTCCCCGGCTTCCTGATGGCCGTTGGCGCCGATGAAGGTGCTGTGGTCATGCGCCGGCATACCGCAGAACTGCTCGTAGTCGATCAGCTCAACCTGCTCCGGCGGGATGCTGCACACCGGGCAGGCGGTGTCGCGGCGCACGCGAATGGTGGTGAAGGTCATCTCCAGCGCGTCGTAGAGCAACATGCGCCCGATCATGGGGTCGCCGATGCCCAGCAGCAGCTTGATCCCTTCGGTGGCTTGCAGCGTGCCGATGGTGCCGGGCAGGATGCCGAGTACGCCACCTTCAGCGCAGCTGGGAACGAGGCCGGGAGGCGGCGGTTCCGGGAACATGCAACGGTAGCAAGGCCCTTCCTTCGCGTAGAAGACGCTTAACTGTCCCTCGAAACGGAAAATGCTGCCGTAGACGTTGGGCTTGCCCAGCTTGACGCAGGCGTCGTTGACCAGGTAGCGCGTTGGAAAGTTGTCCGTGCCGTCGATGATGACGTCGTAAGACTCCATGATGCGCAGGGCATTGAAGGAGGTCAGTGGCTCGTTGTAGGTATCAATTTGCGTAAAGGGGTTGATGTCGCGGATGCGCGCCACGGCACTTTCCAGTTTGCTGGTGCCGATGGTGCTTTGTCCGTGGATTATCTGCCGCTGCAGATTGCTCTCGTCGACGACGTCGTAATCCACCAGACCGATGCGGCCGACGCCCGCGGCCGCCAGATAGAGCGCCAGCGGGCTGCCGAGACCGCCGGTGCCAATGAGCAGCACGCTGGAAGCCTTCAACAGGCGTTGTCCCTTGACGCCCACTTCCGGCATGATGATATGACGGCTGTAGCGCCGAATCTCGTCGTTGCTCAAAGCGCCCGGATTACTTGCCAGTGCCTGCATGATGCTTCCCTCACTCCTGCCGTGGGTTGCGGGCGGATCTCTGCGCTCTCGCTCAGCCGCCGGCGATGCTGGGGATAATGCGCAGGCTGTCGCCCGCGTCAATGTCGGTATCCAGCCCGTCCAGAAAACGAATGTCTTCCTCGCCGATGAAGATGTTGACGAAGTTGCGAAGCTGCTGCCCTTCGTAAAGGTGCTGCCGCAACTCCGGATAGCGCGTGGTCAGGTCCTCCAGCGCGGCGCCGATGGTGTCGCCGCCAACTTCGACGACGGCCTGGTCAGCCGTGTAGGCGCGCAGAGGGCTGGGAATGCGGATTGTGACCATACGTTTGCTGCTCCTTTGGCGGATGCCTGCAAGTATACCGAAAAAGGTGCGCGCGGGAGTCGAACCCGCTCACGTCGCATTTGCAGTGCGATGCCTCACCGTCCGGCCCGCGCACCAGGCCTGCAACTCTCAAACTGCCTCCAGCGTCGCTTCGTCAAAACGGCTGCGATCCGCGCGCAATTTCCAGGCGAACATTTCCTGCGCCGCGCCGCCCTGCACGCGTGTGATGAGATAAATGAAGTTGGGCAGGGCGTGCTCGCGGTCATAGTCCGAGGGGATGGCGGGCGAATCCGGATGACTGTGATAGTAGCCCAGTAGCACCAGACCGCGCGAGTCGGCCTCGTCCTCAAGCCGCACCCAGTCCTGCGGCGTCATGGCGTAGCGATGGTGCTGCTCGGCCGCCTCAAAGACGTTCTCCACGGCGATGCTCTCGCTGATCCGCGCGCCCGCCGCGTCAACCTCACCCAGCAGGAAGCCACCGCCCTCGTTGGGCCAGGTCTCCTCCAGATGACGGAAGATACGCATTTGCAAGTCCTTCGTGATGCGGACGGACATGTGCGCCTGCCTCAATGCCAAACAAAAAGCCAACCGGGAGGGTTGGCATGGTCGCCACTGCTGTGAACCGAACAGCGTCCCGGAATTAGAAACCTGTGTCCGGACAGGTACAGGCCATGCGCAACGCACCGGGGATGCTCTCACGATTCATGGCCGCAGTGTAGCAGCATCTGCCGCGATCTGCAAGCGGAGAGCACAGCACGCCTGCCGTTGCTTCAGGCGGGCCACGTTGCTATACTGGCCGCGCGCAGCACCTGAACAAACAGAAACCGGCACGCGGGCGACCGGAGGGACTGCCGGAAGCAAGGTAACTGCCGAGGAGCAGACCATGGCTGAGCAGGTAAGCAGAGGGCTGGAAGGCGTGGTCATCGGCGAAACGCGCACCAGCCTGGTGGATGGAATCGCTGGCAAGTTGTCTTATGGTGGCTATTGCATCGAAGACCTGGCCGCCCACGCTACCTTCGAGGAAGTCGTCTTCCTGCTCTGGCACAATCGCCTGCCGGCGGCCGCAGAGCTGGAGGCGCTGCGCCTCGAGATCGCGCAGAACGCAGCGCTGCCTCAACCTCTGCTGGCCCTCTTGCGCGCTTTCCCGCCGGCTGCGGACCCCATGGCCGTGCTGGAGGCGGCGGTGGCCGTGCTGGCCTTCCATGACGAGGACGCGGCGGACAACTCACTGGAGGCCTCGCAAAGAAAGGCCGTGCGTCTCACCGGACAGATCACCACGCTCTGCGCCGCCTGGAACCGCATTCGCGCCGGCGCTGCACCGGTTGCGCCGCGCAGGGAACTTACGCTCGCGCAGAACTTCCTCTACATGTTGCGCGATGAACTGCCGGACGAGACGGCCACAGCCGCGCTGGATGTTTATCTGGTGCTGCTGGCCGAGCACGGAATGAATGCCAGCACCTTCACCGCGCGCGTGGTCACGGCCACCGAATCCGACATGCACAGCGCGGTGGTGGCGGCTATCGGCGCGCTGAAGGGCCCGGCCCACGGCGGCGCCAATTCGGCGGCCATGCGCATGTTCCTTGAAATTGGCGAGCCCTGTCGCGTCGCCGACTGGTTCCGCGAGGAAGTGCAGGGCAAGCGCCGCCGCATCATGGGCATCGGCCATCGCGTTTACAAGGCGCCGGACCCGCGGGCGAGCGTGCTTAAGCAGCATTCGCGAGCGCTCGCCACCAGCTCCGGCAACGGCAAGTGGTTCGACATCGCGGAGCAGCTGGAGCAGGCCGCCCGCGCCGATGACTACTTTATCGAGCGGCGCCTCTTCCCCAACGTGGACTACTACAGCGCCATCCTGCTCTACACCTTCGAGCTCGACGTGGACATGTTCACGCCGCTCTTCGTCATGAGCCGCATCGCCGGCTGGTCGGCCCACATCTTCGAGCAGAAGCGCAACAACCGCCTCATTCGGCCCAAGGCCAGCTACGTGGGCCCGCAGGACCGCGAATGGGAGCCGCTCGCCGGGCGCGAGGCGCAGTAAACGGAATTCCCTGGCCCGTCAGTCATACGGGCTGCACGCTATACTCGCCTTATGGGCGCACAATCATCATCCTCAGTACCGGTGCCGGCGCAGGATACGCAAGCGCTCCGCTTCGACCTGCTGCATGCGTTGCCGGGACGTGTCGCCAGCCCGCACACTCACCGCGCCTACTTCCGCTGGGTCGATGTCTGGCTGGCCGACAACGCCGGCCTGCCGCGCACCCGGGGCGACCAGCGCATCGTCCGTATGCGCGCGTTGCCGCTGCAGCAGTTGTGCGGGACGCTGAGCGCGGCGCGACTGCGCGCCTGGCTGGGCTGGCAGGCCGAGCGCGGCCAGAGCCGCCCGGCAGTCGATCAGGCGCGCGCGGCGATCGTTACGCTGACGCAGCTGCTGGTGGAAGCCGGCTGGCTGGATGACTACGTCGGCGCCACCGTGGCCAATGTGCGCGCGCCGAAGGCGGCCAGCGGACGGCGGCCGGGGCGCTGGCTCTCCACCGACGAAATCAACCGTCTCATTGCCGCGGGCTCCGAAACTGGCAACTCGCGCAACCAGCGCCTGCGCAACCGCGTCGTGCTGACCATGCTGTGCATGCTGGCGCTGCGCCGCGACGAACTGGCGCGCGCGCGGCTCGGCGATTTCAGCATGCAGAACGGCCGCCCTGTCCTGCGTGTTCAGGGCAAGGGCAACAGCGTCGCCGTGATCGATGTGCCGCATGCCCTGCTCGCCGCACTTGCGGACTGGCGCCAGGCGCTGGCAGAAGTCGAGACGCTCAGCCCCCAGGCGCCGCTGGTGCGGCGGCTGTGGAAGGGCGGCCGCATCAGCAGCGAGGGGCTGTCAACGGAAGGCATCTGGAGCATCGTGGACCGGGTATCGGCGCAGGCCGGCCTGGGCCATGTGGCGCCGCATGACCTGCGGCGCTCGGTGGCCGGCGCCCTGCAGGAAGCCGGCATCACGGTTGATGTTATCAACCGGCTGCTGCGGCACGGTAACGTTGCCGTGACGGAACGCTATCTCAGCCGTCTGCCACAGCGCAACGAGGGCGGCGTGCTGATGAGCGAGCTGCTGGAGCTGGACACCTATTAAGGTTGAATGTGAGGCGCCTGTTCAGGCGCCCTGGTTGGCGAGGTAGGGCAGGAAGAGCAGCACAAGGTTGACGCCGATTTGACAGAGCCAGGCAGCGGCCAGGCCATTGCGTTGCCGGACGTAGCTGTAGAGCAGGTTCATCATCAACAAGGCGAGCGCGACGATCAACGCGATGGCCGGGAAGCGCATTATCTCCAGCAGCGGCAGATACAGCAGGAAGGACCACAGGCTGGCCATCAGACCGGTCAGCCAGAATGCATAGCGTTGCTGCAGCACGCCGCGGAAGAAGAGCGTCTCCGCCAAAGGCATGACGAAGACCAGCAGGGCCAGCACCGGGCCGCTGCGCAGGTCGCCGAAGAGGCGCTGGCTGATGACGCCCAGGGTGTTGCCACCGAAGGCCAGCAGCGGTCCCGCGAGGATCAACGCGAAGGTCAGCCCCCAAGCCAGGTTCTCTGTTGACTCGCGTCCAATGCGATCCAGGTCCGTGAGTAGCCAGGCCAGCACGCCATAGCCAGCCAGGGCCATCCAGAGCAGCGTGAAACGCAGGTCATGCTGTCCGCCGGGCAAGGAGATCAGGCCGATGGAGAGCGCCAGCGCGAGCAGGTAGGCGAAGAGCGAGTCATCGCGGCGCCCGCTCTCGCCAGGAGGATCGGGCGGCTCAGCCGTCAAGTTCGCCGTTGCTTCTGCTTCGGCGTCATGCAGGTCGCTGTCGCCGCTTACTTCAGCGTCGGGATCGATTTCTTCCTCGTCCTCAAAGGCATCGAGGTCTTCGGGCGGCTTCATGAGAGAATCTGTCGAAATCCTTGCAGGACCTGGTCGACATGGGCGCCGGTCACCCAGTAATGCGTTACGAGGCGGATGCTGCCTGGCATGTAGCGGTTGGCAGCGATGCGCACGTTGCGCTCACAGAGCATGCGCCTGGCCAGCTCGTCCACAGTGAGCGGCGCGTCCGGCGCCAGCTTGATGTAGACCATGTTGGTGTAGACCTGCGCCGGGTCGACGTTGATCCAGGGCACGTCGGTGAGGCCTTCCGCCAGCGCGCAGGCATTAATGTGATCCTCGTGCAGGCGTTGCGGCATACGGCGCAGGGCGATGAGTCCGGCGGCGGCCAGAATGCCGGCCTGACGCAGCCCGCCGCCCAGCGCCTTGCGCGTGCGATGCGCGGCCAGGATGAACTCCGCGTCACCAAGCAGCAGCGAACCAACCGGCGCGCAGAGTCCCTTGGAGAGACAGAAGGAGACGCTGTCCGCCGCGGCGACCAGCTCGCAGGCGGGCGTGCCGAGGGCTGCGGCCGCGTTGAAGATGCGCGCGCCGTCGATGTGCAGCTTCAGCCCGTGTTCGTGCGCCAGCGCGCCAACTGCATCTGTGTAAGCGGCGCTGACCGGTACCCCGCGCAGGGTGCCCTGGGTGTTCTCCAGCGCGACGAGGCGCGTGCGCGGCATATGCTGGTCGTCGCCGCGAATCGCAGCCCGGATTTCGTCGAGGTTGAGCGTGCCGTCCTCGTTGACCTCCAGCGTGTTCAGCTGGATGCCGCCGAAAGACGCTGCGTTGGCGGCCTCGGATCGGAAGATGTGCGCCTGCTTGCCGAGGATGACTTCTTCGCCGCGTCCGCAATGGGTCAGCAGGGCGGTGAGATTGCCCATCGTGCCACTGGTGACGAAGAGCGCGGCTTCCTTGCCCAGCATTGACGCCGCCTCTTCCTCAAGCCGGTTGAGCGTGGGGTCCTCGCCATAGACATCGTCACCAACCTCCGCCTGCGCCATGGCGGCGCGCATCTCGTCGGTAGGCCAGGAAACGGTGTCGCTGCGCAGGTCAATCGTGTCCATGTGCTGTCCTGATACATATTGTAGTGGCAGGCCGGGCGGGTACAATCATAGCAGAGGAGCGAGACACATGGCCACAGTAACCTTCAGTCACGTGAGCAAGATTTTCAACCAGCGCCGCGACGGCTTGCAACGCGCAGTACGTGCGGTGGATGACGTCTCGCTGAAGCTGGAGGAGGGTGAATTGCTGGGGGTGCTTGGCCCTTCCGGCTGTGGCAAGTCAACCTTCTTGCGTTTGATCGCCGGGCTGGAAACGCCGGACGCCGGCGAAATCTACTTCGACAACCAGCTCCTGCACGAGATTGACATCAAGGATCGTGGCATCGGCATGGTCTTTCAGACCGGCGCCCTGATGCCGCACTGGGAAGGCTGGCGCAGCGTTGGCCTCTTCCTAAGTCTTCGCCAGCGGGAGCGCGAGCTGCCGGAGCGCGTACGCGAAGTGGCGAAAGTCACGGGCATCGGCATCGAGGGACTGCTGGCAAAACGGCCGAAGCAGCTTTCCGGCGGCGAGGTGCAGCGCGTGGGCATTGCCCGAGCCCTGGCGCGCGACCCGCGAGTCTTCCTCTTCGACGAACCCTTCGCCAACCTGGATGCGAAGATCCGCGCCCAGGCGCGCGTGGAGCTCAAGCGCCTGCTCAACGCCTTTCCGGTGACCTCGGTCTACGTCACACATGACCAGGTCGAGGCGATCGCGTTGGCGCGGCGTATCGCCGTCATGCGCGACGGTCGCTTCGTACAGATCGGCACCTACCGCGAGCTTTACAACAACCCGGTAAACCTCTTTGTAGGCGGCTTCATCGGCATGCCGCTGATGAACGAGTTCCGTGGCCGGGCCTCGGAGGGACGCTGGCAAGGGCGCTCCTTCGGCGGTTTCCCCATTCGCAAGGACCTGGAGGATGGCGCGCTCATCACGTTGGGGGTGAGGCCGGAGCGTATGCGTCTGGTGCCAGATGGTGGCATCCCGGCCGTCGTGGAGCGCGTGACGCCCTTCTTCGCCGAGCGCTACCAGCTGCTGGAACTGCAACTGGAACGGGAGCGCTGGCGCATGACCGTGCCGCCGGAAACACAGGTGACGGTGGGCAACACCATCCACTGCGAGCCGGACCCGGAAGGCATCCTCTACTTCGATACCCTGCGTGGCAAACGAGTCGGCTAGTCGAAACGCAGCAGGGCTTCCAGGTCGCGCAGCAAAGCCGGGCCGACGCCATCCACCTTGTCCAGATCCGCCAGATCCGCGAAGGGGCCATTCGCCTCGCGCCACTCGATGATGCGTTGCGCCAGCACGGGGCCGACGCCGGGCAGGCGTTCCAGGGCCTCTGCATCGGCCTGATTGATGCGCAGCAGGGCGCTGCCGGTGGCCAGCAAGGGAGTGGCTACCGCCAGCTGTGCCACGTGAACCTGTATCCCGTCCTGTAGCGGCGCCGCGAGATTCACGAGCGCCAGGTCGGCATCCGCCAGCGCGCCACCCGCCGCTGCAATGGCATCTCGCACGCGGCTGTCTGGCGGCAGGCGCAGCACCTGTGGTGCATTTACTGCGCCACTGACGTAGACAGTGAGCGGGCCGGAAGTGGGTCTGGGCGTCGGCGTGAAAGTGGGCGGCGGCGGGATGACGCGAATCTCAAGTGGCTGGGGTCGCGTTTGCTGCCAGAGGAGCGCGGTGCTGGTGAAGATCAACAGCAGCATGGCGAGCGCAAAGAGGACTCGTTGCAGGCGCAGGGCGCCGGGAGACTGTTTTCCCTTGAGTGTTTCGGGCATGGGCTTCAATGTGGTCGGGGTTGTCAGGCTTGCCCGTCTGTGTCTCCCCAGTTCCTCACAAAGACTTCCGGCTCGACGCCAAGCGCGTCGGCCACGCGGTTGATGTAGTTGAAAAAGCCGATGATCTGGGTTGCATCGTGAATACTGCGGTCGTCGAGGCCGCTGCTGCGCAGTCCCTCGATGACCTTCGGCCCCGTCTCACGTGGCGCGCGCGTCAACTGCTCGGCGTAGGCACAGAGCGCACGGTCAGTGGCGTCCAGCTGCGCCTGGCGCCAATCGCTGGCAATTGCGTGCACCCAGGCGTCGGCCTGTGCCTCACTCTCGAACCAGTCGACCTCGGCACGGAGGTCATGTGCATGGCCATACGTTCAGTAGCGGCAGCCGTTCACCTTGCTGGTGACGACCGCGAGCATTTCGCGTTGCGCCCGGCTGAGCGGCGACGGGCCAAACATCAGGGTGCTGTAGAAGTCCATGCTCGTGCGCAACGCCTGGGGATTGGGAGTCATGATGCGCACAATGTTCCAGACGCGCCCGGCCCGCTGCCGCGCGCGATCGAGCTCGCGTTTGACCGTGCCCTGCGCTTCCGCATCGCTTACCTGGTAGATATAGGGCATCGCTCCTCCTGGCGCGCAGTGTACCTTTCGCGTTTTTCAGGCGCGAATTCTGGCTCAGCCAATCGGGCCATGTAGCGCGTCCAGCGTGAACTGCAGGTCGGGCGGCAGCGCAGACTCGAAGACCAGTTCTGCCCCGCTGGCCGGATGGGTGAAATTCAGACCAGCCGCGTGCAGGAACTGTCGCGCGAGGAACAGGCGTTGCTTGCGCAGGCCGTAGACGGGATCGCCGACGATGGGGCAGCCGAGGTGGGCCATGTGTACGCGGATCTGGTGCGTGCGCCCGGAAAATGGCCGCACTTCGACCAGCGCGCGTCCGCCAGCAAGATCTTCATCCAGCACATTGTAGTCGCTGATGGCCGCCTTGCCGTGGGCGACGACCGCCATGCGCTTGCGTTGCTTCGGGTCGCGGCCCACCGGCGCGTCAATGCGACCACTGGCTGCCGACGGACAGCTCTCCAGCAAGGCCAGATAACGTTTCCTGACCAGTCGCTCCTGAAACTGGCGCATCAATTCACGCCGGGCGACATCCCTGAGCGCCAGGATAACGAGGCCGCTGGTGTCCTTGTCGAGGCGGTGAACGATGCCGGCGCGCTTCGGCTCGCCGGGCATGGTCGCAAGTTCCGGCCAGCGCGTCAGCGCGGCAGCGACCAGGGTGCCGCGTTCATCGTGGTCACCAGGATGGACGATCATGCCGGCGGGCTTCTCGATCACAGCCAGGTGCTCATCCTCGTAGAGGGCAGTCAGCGTGATGCGTTCGGGCCGGACGCCTTCGACCGCGACCGGCGGGGGCAATTGCAGGATGATGTGCTCGCCGCCCTTCAGACGCACGCCTGCCTTGCGCTGGCGGCCATTCACGCTGACCAGGCCGCCGGCGATGAGCGCCTGCAGCTGCGCGCGCGAGAGGCGAGCGCCAATATGCTCCAGAATCGCCATATCGAGACGCTGTCCGGGCAAACTGACGTTCAGTTCGATGGTCTCGTGTGTCATGGCCGCTCGTCCTGGGCGCGGCGAAAGGCGGTGGCTTTTGCGACATAGGAGCGCGCTCTGGCGCGGTTGGCCTCAATCTCCGCCGCACTGAGCGCGCGTACGCAGCGCGCCGGGCTGCCCAGAATGAGTGAGCCGGGTGGAAAGTGCTTGCCCTGGGTGAGCAACGCGCCGGCCCCGACAATTGAGTCTGCCCCGACCGAAACGCCGTTGAGCAGAATCGCGCCCATGCCCACCAGGCTGTTGCTGCCGACGCGCGCGCCATGCACGATGGCGTTGTGGCCGATGGTGCAGCCAGGCCCCACGATCGCCGGAAACCCCGGATCGGCATGCATGACAGCACCATCCTGGATGTTGCTGCCGGCGCCGACCTGCAGCGGAGTCGTGTCGCCGCGCAACACGGCGTTAAACCAGACGCTGACCTCGGCTTCGAGCGTGACCTCTCCGACGACGACCGCTCCCGGCGCGATGAAGGCCGTTGCCGCAATCAGTTCGGGCTGCCGCGCTATGTGGATTGCAGGCGTGTAGCCGGGCATGTTGTCGCGTTCTCGCTCCTGCGTGGGCATGACGCGACTGTACACGACATTGCGGGTCCCGCATACACCTGTGTCACGGCCAGGCAGCGTGACAGTCGCGCGCGCCCGTGCTACACTGGGCGTCCGACATCAAGGAGGAAGCCGTACTGGACCCGCAGGAGCAGCTCGCGCGCCACATTGTTGATGTACTGGAAGAGAACCGGGCGACGCAAATCACTTTGCTGGACCTGCGCCCCGATACGATCATTGCGGACTTCTTCGTAATCTGCACCGCCACCAGCGAGCGTCAGATCCGCGCGCTGGTCGGCTATGTGCGCGGATCGATCCGCGACAGCCGACAGTTGCTGCCCACCTCGATCGAGGGTTCTCATGATAGTGGCTGGCAATTGCTGGACTACGGCTCGGTCGTCGTGCACGTCTTCCTGGCCGAGGTGCGCCGCTATTATGATCTTGAAGGGCTGTGGCGCGAGGCCAATGTGATGGTCAACATCGTCTAAACCCGCGCCGCCCGCTTCACTCTTGCTCGAAAATCCAGCGTTCGCTCATGCGCGACCAGTCGAGCAACTCTTCTGCAACGAAGAAATTGTCCACTTCGGCAATGCCGTTCGCCACGCTGTCCGATCCATGGATGAGGTTAAAGCCCACCTCCAGCGCGAGGTCACCGCGGATTGTTCCAGCCGCTGCCTCCGAGGGTTTGGTGGCGCCAATGGTCATTCGCGCCGCGCCGACGGCATCTGTACCGGCGAACGCGATCACTGCCACCGGTGATGAAGTGATGTAGTTGATGAGGCTGGCGTAGAAGGGCCGGCCTGCGTGTACTGCGTAGTGTCTGGCAGCCAGCTCGCGCGAGATGCGCATGAACTTCATGCCGATGATGCGCAGGCCTCGTGACTCGAAACGGCGCAATATTTCGCCGCACAAGCCGCGCTGCACGGCATCCGGCTTGATTATGATGAGGGTGCGTTCCAATGCTTTCTCCTTCAGGTGAGATAAGTGTTGCGCTGCCGCAACTGCCTACCCCCGTCGCAGGCGCAGGCCTCGTCGTCTGGCCCGGCCTTGCTTGCTGGCCCGCTTCAGGGCTGGCAGTCCCTCGGCCGGCACGCGCAACCACAGCGGCAAACGTGAGAATACGAATTGCTGCTGCCGTGAATGCGCGCCGGACGGGTCTGCGCCCGCCGACGGCAGCGCTGAGCGCCAGGTTTCGCTGGCAGGCGCTGGCGGCCGTTGCGCATCAGGCGAATCTGACCACGCAGGGCTGGCTGCGCCCGGATGCGTTGCGGCGCTTTCTGCCTGCCAGTCTGTCTCGCCGGCCGCAGGATTATTCAGCCAATCCAGTTCGTCACCCTCTTCATGCGACAGGGTGGACGAAGCAAAGAGGGACGGCGAAACCGGCACACCGCTCTCCCAGGGCAGGACTCCGTCTGCAGAACTGGCTGCGGCAGTGGCTGGCGAATTGCCCTCCAGCCAGGCGAGTTCATCCTGTTCGGATTCGGCAGTGACATTTTCCTGTAACCAGTCGGGCAGGGATCCGTCGGTGATGTCACTCTGAAAGTCGTCCCTGGGTCGCCCCCGCGGCCCTCTGCTACTTCCTGGGGCGGGAGTGGTGGGTGACTGGTTCACCGGCGGATTGATACTGCCAAACTGGCGATAGTCCAGCTCGGTGAGGGTGTAGGCATGCTCGTCCGGCGGATTGTTGCTGGCGAGGCGCAGCGCCAGATAGGGGTCAACGTCGTGGATGCGTTCCAGAAACTGCTGCGCATCCGTGGGGCGCAACTCTGCCAGCCACAGGCTGGCGACAATGCGATTGGCGTGCAGGCACCAGGGCAAGGCCTCCAGGACATCCAGTGCAGTATCCGTGGCATCGACGCGCTTCTCTACATCCCATTGGGTGCGCGCCAGCAAAAGTCGCAAATCCTGGCGACCAGGCGAGTCCTGCAGGGCGTTCTGGAGGGTGCGAATGGCCTGGACGCGCTGACTCTCGCGCAGCTGGCGGCGCGCGACGGCGCCCGGCAGGCCTTCGGGGAGCTCGGCGCCTGCTCCCCTGTGCAGGCGGTACAGGCTGCGCAAACGCTCGCGATAGCTACGGTTTTCCGTGGCGTGTTCGCTGGCGCGCTCCAGATGCCAGATCGCTTCCTCGAACATGCCGTTATGTTCGCTGACTTCACCGAGCGCGGCGTGGGTCGCGGCATCGTCCGGCATAATGGCCAGGACGCGGCGCAACAGCGCCTGGGCCTCAGACGCGTTGCCGCCCATCTGGACGAGCGCCTGGCCCAGCATATGGCTGGCCTCTGCATTGCGCGGGTAGCTGACGAGGATATGACGGCAATGGTGGACGACTTCGTCCAGATTGCCGACGGTCAGCAGCGTATCTACCCGGCTGATATAGGCCTTGAGACTGATGGTTGCCATACCACTCTTCCTACCGGGCAGTAGAGTATAGCACGGCGCAACACAGCCGGCGACTCATGATTGCTGGCCGTGAAGTGACTGTGCCGCAACTAGTCCCTGTCGAGCGGCTCCACTGCAGCGTTGATATAGGAAATGCGCCCCTCAATCTCTGGTGACACCGGGCTGTGGGCCTCGATATAGTCCATGGTGATGTGATAGTCCTCATGGCCATCACCTCTTGGGTCCATGGCGGCCTCCGCCAGCACCGAGTGGCCTTCACCACCCTTGCGAATGTAGTCATTGCCGACCAGGCGGTAAATGGCCACGGGGTCGAGCGCCACGTACTCCCCGGCATCGTTGAGCACATCAACGCTGACGATGCGGCTGCCAGGCGCGCGGGTGGGGTCGGCGCTGTAACGCGCGCCGGAGAGTTGCAGAAAACCGCCATTGACGTCGCTGCGCTGTACCTGACCCTGTTCGTTCAGCGTGAGCAGCGAGACGGCGTGCTCCAGCACAGCGACGAAATCTTCGCCGGTCAGGCTGAAGGATTCGATGACATCGTTGTAACGGTGCACGACGAGCAGGTCGCCAAGGGTAATTTCGCCGGTATCGATGTCGCCGAAAAAGCCGTTGCCGTTGATGTAGGCGATCTGCGCGCCGCTGTGTTCGCGCAGGGCGTCCGTAATGAGGTTACCGAGGGGGCATTCTTCCACGCGGCAGACCAGACTGTCACCACTTAGCGCGACAGTCGTCGTGCCAAGCACGCGCTCACCCAGCCTGGCAACCGGTTCGGCGAGCGTGGCGATTAACCTGGAAACGTCCGGCGCCGGCGCGATGTAGCGCGAAAGCAGGATGACGTCGCCGCCCCAGTCCGTCAGCACGCCGGCATCGTCGAACTCGACGTCCAGCCGACCCAGAATGCGCGTATGTTCGCCGGCCAGAACGACCAGCACCGGCTCGCCGGCGGGACTTTCCTGAATGACAGGATAGAAATCTGCGGCCCCAACATAGCTATTACTCGTGAAAATACTGCCCGTGCCGCTCGCGATGACATCCACGCCGCTAACTTGCTGAGCGACCTCGATGGCTGACTCATAGCCGATGCTTGTGAGCAGGATGATCTTGTTGACCCCTTCAGCGGCCAGTACATCGACTGCCGCCTGGGTCACGGTAACCAGGTTCCGGTCGACAAGGGGCGAAGGACCAGGCGCGGAGATCATGGCATGCACCGCCGTGACAAGGCCGATGATGCCGACTTGCTCGCCGCCCACCTCCAGAATGACCCAGGGCTCGACCTTGCCGGCCAGCGCAGGCGAGTAGTTGAAGTCGACGTTGGCGGTGACGACCGGGAACTCCAGCGCGTCGACGAAGGTTGCCAGCACTTCATCACCTTCATCAAACTCGTGGCCGTCAAGCGCCATGGCGTCATAGCCGAGCAGGTTCATGATTTGCGCATTGTCCTGACCCAGCCACTGGATGTGGAAGAGGGTGCCGGTGAAGCGGTTGCCGGCGTCGAGCAGCAGGCTGTTTGCGACTTCAGCACGGATCTGGCGCACGACCGCAGCCTGACGGGCTGCGCCGCCATCCCCGTTGCTGTCGGGCTTATGTTCGGCATTGACGTCGTTGCTGTGCATGATCGTGAGCGCGAAGCTGTTCTCCTGGGCGCTCAGTGGCAACGCGAGCACCAGACTCATAACGACGGCCAGCATAAGTGCTACATTGCGTTGCATGGTTCCTCCTGGAACTGGACTGCCCAACAATTCATACACTCTACCGCTGCCAATTTTACTGGCGCACGGTGTCGATGCCAGAGCAGAATCCACCGGGATGACGCGCACAGGCGCAAAAAAGCCGGCAACCCGTTTGGGCCGCCGGCTGTGATGTTGCTGTTGATGTGCCGAAGTTTAGCCCGCGTCGAGCGGCTCGACCTCGGCGTTGATGTAGGTGATCCGCCCCTCGGTTACAGGCGCCACCGGGCTGTTGGCCACGATGTAGTCCAGCGTGACGTTGAAGTCCACGCGGCCGCCGTCATAGGGATCGATGGCGTTCTCTTCGAGGACAGAGTAGCCGTCGCCGCCGTTGCGTACGAAGTTGTTGCCGGCCATGCTGTAGATGGCATCGGGGTCAAGCGCTTCATATTCGCCGGCATCGTTGAGCACCTCAACGCTGACGATGCGGCTGCCGACCTCCTGCGTGGGGTCGACCGAGAAGCGCGCGCCGGAAAGTTGCAGGAAGCGACCACTGCCGCCGCCGCGCTGCACCTGTCCCTGCTCGTTCAACTGGATGCGCGAGACGGAGTTCTCCAGCATGGCGATGACATCCGCCCCGCTCAGGCCGAAGGTGCTGGTGACGTTGCCGAAAGGCTGCACGGTGAGGATTTCACCCATGGTGATCTCGCCTGCGTCGATGCCGCTGCGGATGCCGCCGCCATTCATGTAGGCGATCTGCGCGCCGGTTTCCTCACGGACGGCGTCCGCGATGAAGTTACCGAGGTTGCATTCTTGTATGCGGCAGACACTGCGATTGCCTTCCAGCACGACTGCAGATTCACCAACCACGCGGTTTCGCAGTTCGGTGATGGGTTCCTCCAGGCCGGCGACCAGGTCGGAGACGTCCGGCGCCGGTGTGATGTAGCGCGAAAGCAGGATGGCATCGCCATCCCAGTCCGACAGCACGCCGCCGCCGTCAAATTCGACGTCGAGGCGACCCAGATAGCGCGTCTTCGTGCTCGCCTGCACGACCAGCACCGGCTCGCCACTGGCGCTTTCGAGGACGGTGGGGTACTCGCCCTGGGCTCCGCTGTAAGTGTTGCTGAGGAAGGTGTTGGTGTGGCCACCGACGACGATATCGACGCCGCTGACCTGCTGCGCGACCTCGACATCAGCCTTGTAGCCAATGTGCGTGACCAGGATGATCTTGTTTACGCCGGCGGCAGTCAGTGCATCCACCGCGTTCTGGGTCACGGACACCAGGTCATATTCGAAGACCAGCTCCGGCCCGGGCGATGAGAGGATTTCACTTTCCGGCGTCACGAGGCCGATGATGCCGATGCTGCCGTCCCCGACCTCAAGCGTGACCATGGGCTCGATTTTGTCGGCCAGCAGCGGCGAGTCGCTGAAGTCCACGTTGGCAGTGACGACCGGGAATTCCAGCGCATCAACGAAGGCGGCCAGCACTTCGTCGCCGTTGTCGAATTCGTGGTTGCCCAGGGTCATGGCGTCATAGCCGATCATGTTCATGATCTGCGCGCTGTCCTGGCCCAGCCACTGAATGTGGAAGAGCGTGCCGGTGAACCGATCGCCACCATCCAGCAGCAGGTGGTTGGCGACCTCATCGCGGATTTGACGTACGACGGTGGCCTGGCGGGCTGCGCCTCCATCGCCACTGCGAGCGGGCTCGTGTTCGGCATGCACGTCGTTGGTGTGCATGATGGTGAGCTCGAAGCTGTCTTCCTGGGCGCCGAGCGGCGCAATCAGCGCCAGGCTCAGCACGACGGCGAGTATAAGTGCCGCATTGCGTTTCATGGTTCCTCCCTGAATTAACTGCTCAACTGGATAATAAACATACTTCTCCCTGATTATCGCAGGAGACAGCGTTGATAACCAGACCTGATTGTTCGATTACTTCGCCGGAACGCGCTAGACGGGCGGCCAGGGGACGTTGGGGCCGCGCCCTGGCTGTGGCCAGCGTTCCTGCTGCAGCAACAGGGCCACACGCCGTTGCAATGCTGCGATCTCGTTGTCGTCCAGCAGCTCTGCCAACCGGCAGCGGAACGCGCTCTCGTGGTCATCGAGCCGGGCGCGCAGGCCGGCGATGTCGTTCAGCAGGGCAGGCGGGATCTGCTGGCCGGCAAAATCCCAGATGACCGTGCGCAGGCGATGATCGGCGTTGAAGGTAAGGCCGTGGTCAATGCTCCATACCCGTCCCTGGCCATCCAGCAGGCAGTGCCCGCCCTTGCGGTCGGCGTTGTTGACGATGTGGTCGAAGAGCGAGAGCCGGCGCAGCCGGGGTTGAACCTCCGGCGGAAAGGTGAAGTAAGTGAGTTCCGGGTCATGCTCCACAAAGAACTGCACTGAGCCAGGGCCATGGGCGCCTTCGCGCAGCACGGTTGGCGGCACGATGTTCCAGCCGAGGGCCTGCGCCGTTTCCCAGGCGGCGACTTCGCGCAGACAGAGAGTGCCATCCGGGAAGTCCCAGAGCGGGCGTTCGCCGTTGCGCGGCTTGTAGATGACCATGAAGTTCAGGTCTTCGTGCGCGATGGAAGTGAGGAAGGTGTAGTTGGAACTCCAGCGCATCAGGCCGATGTCGCTGCCGAGCTCGCCTTCACGCAATGCCTGTAGCATGCGCGCCACGCTGAGCGGCGACGTCTGCTGACGCGAGGGTTCGCCCGTCACGACCAGTAATAGATGACGCGACCGTTTTGGCGCGGGTCAGCCCGGCCGGATTGTGCGCTGTCAGTAGCCCGCGAACTGAGCGCGCGCATCTGGCTGCGGCTGCACCACAGGCGTACGACGCCAGGCTCTACCTCGTCTTCATCGTCTTCGCGCACCACCAGCTCCTGGGCCAGCAGCACCACCATGCGCGACTCGTCATCGTAGCCCAGGCCCATTTCTGCGACGCGAAACAGCGGTTCAATCGGCTCGCGCAAGTCCATGTCAGCCCCGACGACTGCAGGCTCGTCCTCTTCGCCAGGTGGCGGGAAGCGTTTGTCAATATCGTCCAGTAGTTCGCGCACCGCTTCGCTGAGCGCCAAAGCCTGCTCTTTCTCGATGATCAGGGTGACGATTTGGGCTTCCTTGCCAGCCTGGAGGTAAAAGACGCGCTTGCCCTTGGGGCCAATGGTGCTAATCGTTACGTAGTCAACCGGCCTCAGTTCAATTTCAGTACCTGGCATGCGCCCGCCCTCCTCTCCGCCCCGACTTGCTGGCGTTGCGCCCCTCATCATGTTGCCGGGACTTCAGGTCCTGCAGGTGCGCCACATCATTCAGGCCGCTGATCCAGGGGCGGCTGTGGCCCAGGGTCAACCTGCTAATAGAGGCCGGCGCGATATCGATGCGCTGAAAGTTGTCGAGGTGCATGCCCAGGTAGTGCGCCAGGGCCATTTTGGCCAGGTCCGCATGGAAAACGACGGCCACTGTAGCGCCTGGCCAACGCAGGGTCAGCTCCTCCAGCGCGTCAACGATGCGCATTTGAACCGCCCGCATCGTCTCGCCGTTGGGGAAGCGCGCCCGCGAAGGGTACTCCTGCACCACGCGCCAGGCCTTGCGCCGTGCCAGCTCGCTGATATTCGCGCCTTCCCAGTCGCCATAATGGACTTCGCCGATGCCCGCATGCTGCCGGATCTGCAACTGCGGGTGATGATGCTGAATCGCTTCCGCCGTCTCCATCGTGCGCTCCAGCGGGCTGGCGTAGAGCTGGTCGAGCGCTTCCTGCGCCAGGCGCTTGCCCAGGGCGGCGGCCTGCGCGCGTCCCTCTTCACTGAGGTGGACGCCCGCGGCCCAGCCAGCCAGGCGGTTGGTTTTGACGTAGTCGTTGACGGCGTGGCGGATAAGCAGGAAGCGGGTCATGGTCAGGTCCGCTGTCGTGCGGGAGCGGGGATGATAGCATATCCGCTGCAAAATCGCAGGTCTGCAGGATTTGTTATACTGGGAGCAATCTTGTTCAGGTGTTCCGATGAAGTTGGGGATAATTTCAGACATTCATGGCGACCGGACGGCGCTGAAAACGGCGCTTGAGCGCTTCGAGCAGGTACATCAGGTCGAGCAGGTGTTGTGCGCGGGCGACCTTATGGGAAGCGACTCCGGCCCGGCCGGCGTGGTGCGCCTGGTGCGCGAGCGCCGCATCGTCACTGTGCGCGGCAACCACGATGACTGCCACAGTGAATTGCCGCGGGAAGACGCGCACTTTCTGAAAGCCTTACCCATGGATTGGGAGGGCACTCGTGGCGGGCGCCGGATTTACATGTGCCACGGCAAGCCGGGCAACAACATCTGGGGGCTGTATCGCGATCATCTCTCCGATACCTTGTTGAACATGATGCTGCGCTCGCTCAATGCTGATGTGCTGGTCACCGGGCACACGCATCTGCCCATGTGCGTCCAGGTGGAGCAGGGTTGCGTGGTCAATCCAGGCTCCCTGTTCCGCGCCAGTCACAGCTCGCGCGACACCTCGCACTCCTATGGTGTGTTGCATTTGCCGCAGCTGAATTTTGAGATTTACGACGTCGACTGTCCATCACTGCAACCCATGTCCTGCATCTCCTGAGCGATTGTGAGAAACAAGTGAGTGACGAGTTTCCTGCTGCGCCGCTGCAGCACTACGACCGCTCGTATTTCTTCAAGTGGAACTACGCGGATCGCGGCCTGGGGCGATTCAGCATGTACTGGTTTGCGCGGCGTTACTACGCGACGCTGGTGCGACGCCACGCGCCCGCCGGGGATGGCGCTTTGCTGGAGCTGGGCTGTGGCCTGGGGCATTTGCTCGGCCTGCTGCAGGACGACTTCCGCTGCACCGGTATCGACCTGATCGACCACGCCATCGAGCAGACGCGCCTGAACGCGCCGCGCGCGCGGGCCTTGCAGGGAGATGCGGCGGCGACCGACGTTTTTGCCGACGGCGAATTCAGCGCGGTCGTGGCCCTGCACCTGGTCGAGCATCTGCCGCAGCCGGAGGCGATGCTTCGTGAGGTGTATCGCATCCTGCGGCCGGGCGGCCTGTGGTTCTTTGCCACGCCTCACCCGGAGTACGCCTTGCGTTGGCGCAAGGACCGGACGCGCGACGCGGCCGGCAAGGACCCCACGCACATCAACGTGCATCCTCCCGCGACCTGGCGCGCCTGGTGCGAGGAAAGCGGATTTGTCATCCTGCGTCATTTCGGCGACGGCCTGTGGGACGTGCCTTATGTGCCTCTGCTGCCCCTGAAATTGCAGTTCGCGCTCTTCGGGATGCCGGCGTTAATTCAGGTGCTGACGCGCACAACGTGCATGCCGCTGGCGCTCGGAGTGAACCAGATTGTCATTGCCCGCAAACCTGCCTGAGTCCAAGTCAGTCCAGTTTGATTTCCGGTAATTGCGACAGGTGTACACTGCTCGCGGTTCGGTCGTGGGCACCCTCGCCCGCTCGCACTCACTACAGGTCCCAATGCAAAATATCCTCCATATCCGTAGTCTGCATGTCATCTCGCGCTGTCCCGTCTACTATGGCTGGGTCGTTGTGGTGGCCGCAACGCTGGGGCTTATCCTGCCCTTCTTCGGCCACAACACGACCATCGGGCTCTTCGTCGATGACTTCATCCTCGATTTCGGTCTGGATCGCACGACACTCTCCGTCCTTTTCGGGCTGGGGGGGTTCGTGGCGGCGTTGAGTTTGCCCTGGGTGGGCAAGCTGACGGACCGCCATGGCAGTCGTCTGATCGGCGCCATCGCCGGCGCGGTATTCGCCGTCTCACTCATCGCGCTCTCGACCGCGACCAACCCGTTGGCGCTGCTGCTGATGTTCATTGTCATGCGCGCGGTGGGGCTCGGGCCGCTGTGGATCGCCAACAGCACGGTGTTGGCCCAGTGGTTCCGCAGCCGCCGCGGACGGGTCTTCAGCATCACGGTATTCGTGACCTGGCTCTTCCAGGGCTTCTATGTGCCCTTCATACAGGAGCTACTGACGACCATGAGCTGGCGCCAGATCTGGCAGATGCTGGGCCTGCTGGTCGGCATCGTCGTGGTGCCGCTGGTGTGGTTGCTCATGCGCAACAAGCCAGAAAGCTACGGCTTGCTGCCGGACGGGCGGGTGAACAGCGGCGAGACGAAGATCGAGGTTCAGGAAGAGGAAAGCTGGACCCTTGCGGAGGCGCGCCGAACGCCGATCTTCCGTATCTTCGTGCTGGGCCGCGTGTTGACGCCGGCGGCAGGCTCGGCGCTCATTTTGCACCAGGTGTCCATTTTCAATCTGATGGGGTATGACGCGCTGGTCGCCGCGCAAACCTTCGGGATGCTTGCTGTGGTTGCTGCGGGGATGTCCATCTTCGCCGGAATCCTGTCCGACCAGCTGCGGCCTGGCCTCCTGATGGTATTGCAACTCTTGACCTCGATCTTGTTGTTGGCGCTGGCCGCCACCATGACCCAGCCCTGGATGCTGTTTCTCTATGCGCTGCTCTTCGGCACAAACATCGCCCTGGGCGGCGTCTTTGACAATACGGTATGGGCCAATCTGTTCGGCCGTGAGCATCTTGGGGAGATCCGGGGATTCATCGCCATTCTGATGTCCGCCGGTGTGGCCATCGGGCCGGTGATGTTCGGCTGGTGCTTCGATACATTCGGCGACTACAATCTGATGTATGCGCTCTTCATTGGGCTGATTCTGGTGCAGGTGGTGCTGGCCTGGCTGGCGCCGATGCCGCGTCGCGAGGGCACTGAGGCCCCCGTCACAGCGCTCCTGCCTGCCAGCGTTTGACCAGCGCCTGGGTCGGCAGAAAGGCGAGCCGCGGCAGATCGTCGCGCGGAAACCAGGCGACAGCCTCTGCGTCGTCGCCGGCCCGCAAGTCGCCATCGCTGATGGTGGCAGCGTAGACCAGCACCAGGTTTGCGAGGCCACCATCCGCGGGCGTATGGAAGAGCTGCAGCAGCCGCTTGATGCGCACCTGCAGGCCGGTTTCCTCAAGCACTTCGCGCCGGACGGCATCCTCGGGATCTTCATCATATTCCATGAAACCGGCCGGCATGGCCCAGTAGCCGGCCATAGGCTCACCGCGTCGCCGAACCAGCAGCAGACGCTCATCCTGGCGGATCCAGGCGGCGACGGCTACCTTGGGGTCGAAAAAGACCACGTGGCCGCAGGCGGCGCAGGTCGGGCGCAGGGCGCCTTCGCGTGTTTGCCAGGACAGCGGCTGCCCGCAAGCCGGGCAAAAGCGCGCGATGCGGCTCATGGCCGGGGGCTGGATAACATTGACAGTTCCGGTCGGGCTTTCTATGATGCAGGTATTGGCCGATGTGGCGGAATTGGCAGACGCACGCGACTCAAAATCGCGCGCCCGAGAGGGCATGTGGGTTCGACTCCCACCATCGGCACAGGCCAGGATGCTAGCCCTGCAGCCCGTGAAAGTCAACTGACCTGCGAGCCGTAGTATACTGCCGCCCATGATGGCAAGGCGCTCCGTACGCAGCGTCGCTCCGCTGCTGGCGGGTGGGCTTCTGCTCGGTTTGCTGGCCGGCCTGTTGCTGGGGCAGCTGCTGGGCGGCGGGCTGTTCAACCAAGGCTTTGCAGACGGGCAGGGCGCGCGCGACGACTATATGCTGATGGTCGCCACGGCCTACACGGGCGACGGCAACCTGCCCGCCGCGTGGCGGCGCCTGCAGCAGGTCGCGGCGGGCGACAGCGTGGCCTGGCTGCAGACCACCACCGAGCGCTTCATCGCCAACTCGCGCAACGTGCAGGATATTCGCCGCCTGGTCGCGCTGGCTGAGGGGCTGGGTCGCCTGACGCCGGCGATGGAGCCCTGGCGACAAAGCGGGCCGTCAGGCACGCGGCCATGAGTCGGCCATGAGTCGGCCATGAGCCGGGCGCGCCGGCGCGGACTGCGGTCCCCGGCACATTTCCTGTTTTTTGTCGGCGCCTTCGGCGGCATTTGTCTGGGATTGATTCTCACCTGGGCCAGCATCCCGGCATCCACGCCGGGCACGGCAGCGGCGCTGCGCGGGGTTGAGCCGGAACTCTATGCTGTGTTGGTAGCGCAAGCCTGGTCCGTCGATGGTGACCACGATCGGGCTGTCGAACGACTTGCAGCGTCAAGCCCAGGAGTGAGCCCGGCACAACACATGGTGGAGATGGCCTGTCGTTTGGCAGCCACGGATTTCGTAACCAGCTCCGGCGGCCTGGCGGCCCTGCGCAGCATGATTGATTTCTATCTGGGAGAGGGTTACAGCGGCTGTGCGGACAGATTACTGCCGGCCCTCGAAATGGACTCGCTGCTGCTTTCTGATAGCAGTCTGACGCCCTTGCCCAGCGCCACGCTCGCCCCGCCACCCAGCAAGACGCCAGCGCCGCCTGCGTCGCCGACCGTGGCGCCGACAGTCACGTCCGCACCGACGGTTGCTGCCGGGCCGCTGCGTCAGTTCGTGCTGGTCGGCCTGGGCGCGTTTTGCGATGCGGAGCGTGCGGCTCTGCTGGCGGTTTATGTACAGGAGCGCAACGGGCGCGGCGTCCCGGGTCTGGAGTTGCGCGTGCGTTGGGATAATGGCGAGGATCGCTTTTTCAGCGGGCTCAAGCCGGAACTCGGGCCGGGCTACGCGGATTTCGTCATGCAGGTTGACGAGCAGTATCGCGTCGATATGCCGGGGCGCGCAGAAAGTTCGCCGGTGTTTGCGAGCGGTGATTGCGTGGACGAAGGCGAAACTACGCTGCGTTCCTGGCGGGCTGTGTTCCGGCCCGCGGACTGAGTCGCTTTGGCAGGGCGGCAGTGTTGCAGGCGTTGCAGCGCTGCGTAGCAGGGCAGGGGCGCGAAGGCCGCCGCCGCGATTGCCCGCAGCCAGGGGAATCGCTATCCTGTGCGCATCTGTTGGCAGGTAAGGGAAGGAGACGGAAGTGCGAATTGACGTGCTGACCCTCTTCCCGCAGATGTTTGCCGGACCGATGGACCTGAGCATGATGTGGAAAGCGCAGGAACTCGGGCTGCTGCACTTGCAGCTGCATGATCTGCGCGACCGGGGCCAGGGCCGGCGCCGTCAGGTGGATGATACGCCCTGCGGCGGCGGCGGCGGCATGATCCTGCGCGCCGACGTGCTGGTGCGTGCCATTGAGGACATCACGGCCGCTGCGCCGCAACCGGTCATCCTGCTTTCGCCGCAGGGACGCGTCTTTTCGCAGCAGATTGCATGCGAGCTGGCGGCCCAGGAGCGCATGTTGCTGGTCTGTGGCCACTACGAAGGCGTCGACGAACGCGTACGCCAGCTGGTCATCACGGATGAGATCAGCATCGGAGACTACGTGCTCACCGGCGGCGAGCTGGCGGCCATGGTCGTCATCGACGCCACGGTGCGCCAGTTGCCGGGCGTGCTTGGCGCGGAGCGTGCGGCAGCGCAGGACAGTCACGTCGACGGTCTGCTTGAGGGACCGCACTACACACGTCCGGTTGCGTTTCGCGGGCTACAGGTGCCCGAGTTGCTGCTGAGCGGCGATCACGGGCGTATCGCAACCTGGCGCAGGCAGCAGTCCCTGCTGCGCACCTTGCGGCGGCGCCCTGATCTTCTGGCCGACGCGACGTTGCAGCCGGAAGAACGAGACTGGCTGGCGCAACAGGATGCGAAGGGTCAACCCTGCGCCACATGATGCGAGCGGCTGCCCTGCGCAACCTGTTGCTGGCGGCCGTCCTGCTGTTGCTGGCCAGTGCGTTGCGCCTGCATCGCATCGATGCCCAGAGCCTCTGGTTCGACGAAGGCTGGTCGGCCTGGGCCGCCATCCAGCCCACGCTGGCACAGGCCCTGCTCGCCGACGCGACCAATCCGCCGCTTTACTACCTGCTGCTGAACTTCAGCACAGGCTTGCTGGGCGACAGCGAATTCAGTCTGCGCCTGCCCTCCATGCTGGTCGGCTTGCTGCTCATTGTGCTGACCTGGCAGCTGGCGCTGCGTTGCTGCGGCCGCCGGGCCGCGTGGCTGGCTGGCTGGCTGGCTGCCTGTTCGGCGCCGCTGTGGTGGGCCGCGCAGGAAGCGCGCATGTACGCCCTGCTGGCGCTGCTGACGCTGGCGCTGCTGCTCGCCTGGCAGCGCCTGCTGCGCCGGCCGGACTGGCGCTCGTGGCTGCTGCTGCTGTCCTGCGAGACGTTGATCCTCTACACGCACAATACCGGCCCGGTCTTCGCGCTGTGGCTCAACCTTGCCATGTTGCTGCACTGGCTGGTCCGCCGCAGCTTGCGGCGGCCGGACTGGCGTGCCTGGCTGGCGGGGCAGGCGCTGGTCGCGCTGCTGTGGGCGCCCTGGCTGCTGAACCACTTTCTGAAGGTGGCGGCTGCCAACAGCGCCCTGCGGGACGGGCCGCAGCCGGGGATCGCTCTCTTCAGTCACATGTGGGGAGCCCTTTTGCTGGCTCCATGGGAACTGACGGTTCGTTCGTCACTGACTGGTATTGTTGGCTTGCTGGCGTTGGCGCTGCTGCTGCTCGCGCCCTGGCGGCAGACGGCAATACGCTGGCTGATGCTCCATCTGCTGTTGCTGGCAGGCCTGCTGACTCTGGGTCTCGGGCTCATCGGCAATGGCATGCATGGTCGTTACCTGGTGCCGCTGGTGCCGCTGCTGTGTGTCTTGCTGGGCGCAGCCGCTGCACGACTGCCACGGCTTTCGCTGCGCCTCGTGCCGGTTATGCTGGCTGCCGCGTTGCTGCTGACGAACCTGCAGCTGGCGGCGGACCCGGCGCTGCAGCACGATGACGCCCGAGGCATGGCGCTCTACTATGCTGACGCGCTCGCGGCCGGGGATAGCGTGCTCGCCTGGTCCTACGCCGGGCGCTACGACCTCAGCTATTACTGGCGCCAGCTGAAACTGCCGGCGCAACTCATCACCTTGCCAGAAAACGCTGGTTTGCAGCGAATTGCGCCGCTCTTGCCGCGACAGGGCAAGGTCGCGCTGAACCAGTGGTACACGCAGCGCGCTGACTACCGCGGGATGGCCAGCTGCCTGCTTGCGCAGGGCGTGGCCCGCCCGCCCGAATCCTTCACCGTCTATGGTATGAGCACTTTGCTATTTGACGCGCCACCCACGAGCCTGCCAGAGTTTCAGTCACTTGAAATGACAGTCGAGGTAGATAGCGCAGAGCACGCCACGCTGCTTGCGCGGGGTGCGCTGCAAGCACAGCGCGCTGAGCAGGCGCTGTGCCTGCCAGTTTCCCTGTTGGCCAGGCCGCAGCTGGCGAGCGAAATTCAGGCTGCCATCCTGCTGCGCAACAGACTGGGTCAGATCGTCAGCAAGCGCAGCGCAATCTTCGCGACGGATGACCAGCGCAGCGGGTTGCAGGCGCGCCCTGGCGACATATTGAGCGCGTGGCCGCTGATTTGGCTGCCCTTCGGCGCTCCGCCGGGCGATTACGAAGTCTGGCTGCGGGTCTTCGACGAGATGCACGCGCCGGATGGCTACGAGTTGCGCAATGCCAGTGGCGCGCCACTGGGGCGCGAACTGTTGCTCGGACAGTGGCGCCTATTGCCGGGCGCAGACTGGCGGACGACAGGGCGCGAGACAGATTTGTCGCAGCGCAGTGAGTTGGCAGTTGGCGACGGCCTGCGGCTGCTGGCGCACAATCTGGCAGGCGGGACGCTACAGCCGGGGCAGCGGCTGGATGTGAGTATGTTGTGGCAGGGGCGTGCTGCGTTGCCCTGGCTAAGCCTGGCGGCGAGCGATGGCAGCTGGGCGCGTGACCTGATGCCACAGCCTGGCGAACGCGATGAAATCACACTGGACTGGCGCGAAGTGACGGTTCCGTCGACGGCGCGCGCCGGTGAGGTGCAGATGCTGCTGCCGGACGGGACGGCACTGGCGCGCTGGCGCATTGAGGAATTTCCCAGAGTTGATGAAGCGCCCGACTTCGCGGTCCCTGTCGGGCAGTCGCTGGGCGAGCTGGGTGTCCTGACGGGCTTCACGCTGGCGGATGACGCTCCGGACCGTGACGCGCCGCTGGATGTGGCGCTGGTCTGGCAGGCTGGCCCCGCCGGCACGGAGCTGAGCTACACGGTCTTCGTGCAGCTGCTGGACGCGCAGGGACGCCTGATTGCCCAGAGCGATGCGCTGCCGGCGGCGGGCGCGCGACCCACGAGCGGCTGGCGCAGCGGCGAATACATCGTGGACAAGCACCGGCTGCGCTTCAGCGAGACGGCGGAAGCCGGCCCGGCGCGGCTCATTGTCGGGATGTACGACGCGCGCAGCGGCGAACGTCTGGCGCAGTGGTCGGGCGGCGCGGATCATCTCATGCTTCCGGACGAACTGCTGCTGCGCTGAGCAGGATGCTCGTGCGCAATATGGCCGCATGGCCTCAGACGCCGCGAATGACGCTACAATGCGGTCACTTTACTGAGAAGAGGAGTGAAATGATGGAATACCGTATGTTGGGGCGCACGGGCGTGCCGGTCAGCGCGCTGTGTCTGGGCTGCATGAACTTCGGCAATTCAACGCCGGAGGATGAATCGATTCGCATGATTCATCACGCCATGGCGCAGGGCATCAACTTTCTGGACACGGCCAACGTCTATTCGATCGGGGTGAGCGAAACGGTCGTCGGCAAGGCGCTGCAGGGCGGCCGGCGCGAGAATGTCGTGCTGGCGACCAAGGTGCGCGGCAAGATGAGCGACAATGTGCTGGACATGGGCAACAACCGGCGTCACATCATCCAGCAGTGCGAGGCATCCTTGCGGCGGCTGAACACTGACTGGATCGACCTGTACCAGCTTCACCGGCCGCAAAGCGACATCGGGGCGGACGAGACCGTGCGCGCGCTGGATGACCTGATCCGCGCGGGCAAGGTGCGTTATGTGGGCACCAGCAGTTGGGCCGCCTGGCAGGTCCTCGAATCGCTGTGGATCGCGAAGGAGCTCGGCGCCAATCGCTACATCAGCGAGCAGCCGCCTTATCACATGCTGGATCGCAGCATCGAGCGCGAGCTGATCCCCATGGCGCAGACTTACGGCATCGCGATTATCCCATGGTCGCCGCTGGCGCGAGGCTTCCTCAGCGGCAAGTATCGCAGCGGCATGGAAGTACCGGCGGATTCACGCTTCGCCTCGGACCGCAAGGGTGCTGTCGGTCGCCTGGCCGAGCGCTGGAACGAGCATTTCGGCGAACGCGCAACGGCGATGATCTCACTGCTGGAGACCCTGGCGGCTGAGAAGGAAGTGACGATGGCACAGGTCGCCATGGCCTGGGTAATACGTCAGCCGGGCGTGACCAGCCCCATCGTCGGCCCGCGCACAATGGCGCACTTTGAGGACAACCTGGGCGCCCTGGCCGTGAACTTCACGGAAGAGGACCATGCACGGATTGACGCCGTGTGCGCCCCGGAAGAGGCCATCGTCTCCTACTATAACGGCCGTTCCATGGACTTCGCCCCGGCGCAGTACCGCTGACAGGCGCGCAGCAGGCTAGTCTTTCGCGCGGATGGGCTCCAGCGACTCCCTTTCGTTGGCGACGTCGTCAAAGCCCGGGTTATCCGGCGCAGCCCAGCGCACAGCGTTGGAAATCACGCGCAGGATCTGCTCGTTGTGGAAGTGCGGGTAGCTTTCGTGGCCCGGCCGGAAGTAGAAAATCCGGCCGCGGCCGCGGTTCCAGCAACAGCCGCTGCGAAACACGTTGCCGCCCTCAAACCAGCTGACAAAGACCAGTGTGTCCGGCGCAGGGATATCGAAACGTTCGCCGTACATCTCCGCCCGGTCAAGCTCGATGTAGCGGCCGATGCCGGCAGCGATGGGGTGGCCTGGCTCGATGACCCACAGGCGCTCGCTTTCATCGGCCTCGCGCCATTTCAGGTGGCCGGTGGTGCCCATCAGCCTTCTGAAGATCTTCGAATGGTGGCCGGAATGCAGCACGATCAGCCCCATGCCGGACAGTACGCGCAGCTGGACGCGGTCGACGATTTCATCAGCGACCTCGGCGTGAGCCATGTGGCCCCACCAGATGAGCACGTCGGTGGCATCCAGCACCTCCTGCGTCAGACCGTGCCCGGGCTCGTCGAGTGTGGCGGTGCCGACCTCCAGGCCTTGCTGCGCCAGCGAGGCGGCGATGGGTGCGTGGATGCCGTCGGGGTATATCTGGCTGGCGGCGTGGCTCGAGTCCTTCTCGTGACGAAACTCGTTCCAGACGGTAACGCGAATTGACTCAGACATAGGATCTCCTTGAGCGATCAGAGTTGCACCAGGGCGCCGCCCTGGGCGGAAGATTCGGTGATGGCGTCCCACAGGCGCGCCATGCGCAGGCCAACCTCGGGCGGGCAGGGGTTCGCCAGGCTGCCCTCCTGCACGGCCAGGAACTGCTGCCAGGTGCCCAGTGACTCCGGGACTTCAACCGGCGTCAGTTCCGTTTCGCCGGCGAGGGCCATTTCAAGGCGTCGGCCCCAGACGCAGGTGCGGATCAGGCCTTGCGTGCCGTAGACGCGCAGGTCTGAATCGATGAAGCCGGGCGCGCTGCGGCCGCAACCATGCAGCGTGACCAGCGCCCCGGAGGCGAGGCGACCCATCACCACGCCCAGCAAATCAACTGTGCTGCCCAGATTGTCCAGCCAGGCGCCCACCTCGACGAACTCTTCACCGGCGAGATCGACGACGGTGTTGAGCATGTGCGCGCCGGTGTCGAAGAGAAAGCCGCCGCCAGCGATTTCGGGCACCTTGCGCCAGGTGCCCTCGGTGAGACGGTCCCAGTCCTGCCACACGGTCGCAGTGATGGACTGCAACGTGCCGATGCGACCACTGCGCAGCAGCTCGACGGCGCTGCGCACGTAGGGCGACATGCTGCCGTTGAAGGCGACCACCAGCAATCGACCCGTGCGGTCGCGAGTTTCAATCAGACGCACTGCCTCTTCGCCGTTCATCACCATGGGCTTCTCGAGCAGGACGTCCAGGCCGGCCTCGAGGCACATCGAAGCCTGGCTGTAATGCAGGTTGTGCGGCGTTACGATCAGGGCGGCGTCGAGCGCTGTGCCGTGTTCGTCAAGCAGGTGTTCAAGGTCGGGCACATTGGGTGGTGGTTCCTGGCCAGCCTCCCTGAAGAGCGCAGAAGCAGCAGCCCAGGCTTCCGCAGAGGGCTCGCAGGCGACACGAATGTGGGTTGTGTCCCTCTGTTGCAACATGCGCCGGATATGACCACGGGACATATTGCCGGTGCCAATGACGGCGGTTTGTACGAGTCTTTCCATTATTTCCTCCGGGAACTGTGCCTGCCTGTTGCCGCGCGCGATTGTAACCGCGAGCAGAACTGTGACAAGTAATCCGTCGCCGCACGCGGCGTTTGCTTGCCGATGCAGGCAGGATGTGCATAATCGGCCCGTCAGGCGGGAGGAATTCATGAACAAAATTCAGGAACTGGGGCAGCTGGGTCAGTCCATCTGGCTGGACTACATCCGGCGCGCCTTTATCACGTCGGGGGAACTGCAGGCGCTCATTGACAAGGGAGTTCGCGGCGTCACTTCCAACCCGGCCATCTTTGAGAAGGCCATCGCCCACAGCGACGACTACGATGAACAGCTGCAGGAAATGGTGGTGGGCGGGGCAGGCGTCGGCGAGGTCTATGAAGCGCTGGCGCTGGAGGACATTCGCATGGCGACCGGCCTGTTCCTGCCGGTCTATGAACAGAGCGCTGGCGAGGACGGCTTCGTCAGCCTCGAGGTCAACCCCAACCTGGCCTTCGACACGGAAGGCACAGTGGCGGAAGCGCGTCGTTATTTTCAGGAGTTGGATCGTCCCAACCTGATGATCAAGGTGCCGGCCACGGCCGAAGGTGTTGCGGCGGTTGAGCAGCTCATCGCCGAGGGCATCAACGTCAACATCACGCTGATGTTCTCGATGGCGCACTATGAAGCGGTGGCCAACGCCTACATCAAGGGGCTGGAGCGTCTGGCGGCCAGTGGCGGCGACCTGCGCAAGGTGGGCTCGGTGGCCTCCTTCTTCGTCAGTCGCGTCGACGTCAAGCTGGACGCTCCGCTGGCCGAAGCCGGCGCGCCGGAGCTGCAGGCGACTATCGCCATTGACAACTCCAAACTGGTCTATCAGCGTTTCCGCGAGCTTTTCTCCGGCGAACGTTGGCAACGGCTGGCGGCTCAGGGCGCGCGCGTGCAACGGCCGTTGTGGGCCAGCACCAGCACCAAGGATCCCGCGCTGCCGGACACGCTCTACGTTGATACGCTCATCGGCGCCGACACGGTCAATACGCTGCCGCCCGAGACGCTCGACGCTCTCCTCGACCACGGCACGGTCGCCCTGACGGTTGAAGACGACATGGAGGGGAGCCGTGCGCGCGTCGCGCGACTGGCCGAACTGGGCATCGACCTGAACGTGGCGGGCGAGGAACTGCAGGCCGAAGGTGTCGACAAGTTCATCGCCCCTTTCGAGGCCCTGCTGGGCACCATCGCCGCGCGGCGCGACCACATCCGGGCGGAGACGCAGCACATTTCGGCGCGTCTGCACAGTCACCAGAGCCTGGTGGACGAGACCCTGGGCGAGATGAGCGCTGCCGACATCGTGGGGCGTATCTGGCGTCGCGATCACACAGTGTGGCGGCCCGACCCGACGGAAATTGCCGATCGCCTCGGCTGGCTGGACTGCGCGCAGGACATGCTGGCGACCTACGGTGCGGATGTGGCGGACGCGGTCAGCGCTGACCTGGATCTGTGTCGCGCCTGGAGCACGGTCGGCAGTATTCGCGGGCTGGTGGACGCCGTACGCGCCGATGGCTACAGCCACGTGCTGCTGCTGGGCATGGGCGGGTCCAGCCTTGCGCCGGAGCTTTTCGGCACGCTGTGGGGTGAGCAGTCCGGCGGACTGGCGCTGACCGTGCTGGACAGCACGAACGCCGATGCCATCAGGGCGAAAACGCAGGACCTGGATCCGGCGCGCACACTTTACGTCGTCTCCACAAAGTCTGGCGGCACGGTAGAGACGCGCACGCTCTTCCAGCAATGTTATGCCCAGGCGAGCCTGGCCCTGTGCGGGACCGAGGTCGGGGCGCACTTCGTCGCCATCACCGACCCGGGCAGCGCTCTGGTGGCACTGGCGCAGAAGCACGACTTCCGCGCCATCTTCCTCAACGATCCCGATATTGGCGGGCGCTACTCTGCGCTCTCGTACTTCGGCCTTGTGCCGGCGGCGCTGGCGGGCGTGGATGTGCCGCTGCTGCTGGAGCGGGCGCAGGCGATGGCCAGCGGCTGTCAGCTGGAACCGGCGGAAAACCCGGGCGCATGGCTGGGCGCGGTGCTGGGCAGTCTGGCGCGAGCCGGCCGGGACAAGCTCACGCTCCTGTGCTCGCCGCAGCTCGCCAGCTTCGGCGACTGGGTCGAACAGCTCATCGCCGAGAGCACGGGCAAGGATGGCAGGGGCATCCTGCCGGTCGCGGGCGAGTCTCTTGCAGAACCCGAGATGTATGGCGCTGACCGCCTGTTTGTGCAGTTGCAGCTGGAGGGCGATGACAGCCAGGACTCAGCCGTGAACGCGCTGGAAGAGGCTGGTCATCCCGTGCTGCGGCTGACGCTCAAGGACAGGTATGACCTGGGCGCGCAGTGTTTCCTGTGGGAGTTTGCGGTGGCGGTGGCCGGCTGGCGCATGGGCATCAATCCCTTTGACCAGCCCGACGTGGAGAGCGCCAAGGTGCAGGGGCGCCAGATGGTCGCAGCCTGGCAAGCGACCGGCACGCTGCCACAGCCCGAGCCGCAGCTCTGTGAGGCGGGCGTCAGCGTGTACAGTGCGGAGAAAGCCGACAGTCTGGCGGGGGCGTTGAAGGACTTTCTGGATCAGGGGGCGCCCGGGGACTACATCGCGTTGCAGGCCTGGCTCATGCCGGACGCTGCGAATGCGGCTGCGTTGCAGTCGCTGCGGACGCAGCTGCGCGCGGCCAGCGGCTTGGCCACTACGCTGGGTTACGGGCCACGCTTCCTGCATTCCACCGGTCAGCTGCACAAGGGCGACGCCGGCAGAGGCCTGTTCCTGCAGCTCACGGCGGACGCGCAGGCAGAACTCACTATCCCGCGCGAGGGCGGCATGAGCTTCAACGTGCTAAGCCAGGCGCAGGCCCTTGGCGACCGCGAGGCGCTGCTGGCCGGGGGGCGCCGCGTGTTGCGTTTGCATTTGGGCCGCGACGTCGCCGCCGGTCTGCGCGTCATCGCGGGCGCCCTGCAGGCTTCCTCCTGAGCGGCACGTCGATGGCGGACAGCCGGACGGTTGAGCGTCTCAAGCAGCAGGCTGCCGAACGAGCGCTCGGTTTCGTGAAGCCGGGCATGGTGCTGGGCCTGGGCGAAGGCAGCACCTCGCTGCTGGCCATCCGGCGTCTCGGAGCGCTGCTGGCGACGGGTGAACTGCATGACATTGTGGGCATTCCGGCCTCGCGTAGAATTGCGCAGGAAGCGCGCCGCCTCGGCATCCCGCTTACCAGCCTGGAAGCGCAGCCCTGCATCGACCTGACGATCGACGGCGCCGACGAAGTGGACCCGCAGCTGGACCTCATCAAGGGCGGCGGCGGCGCGCTGCTGCGCGAAAAGATCATCGCCCAGGCCACGCGGCGCGAGCTGATCATCGTAGATGAGAGCAAGCTGGTGCCGCGCCTGGGAAGTAACTGGGCCATTCCGGTCGAGGTGGTGCCTTTCGGGCATGGCGCGCAGACGGCATGGTTGCGTTCATTGGGCTCCGAGCCCCGGCTGCGTATGCGGGATGGCGAGCCCTTCCGCACGGATGGCGGCAATTTTATCTTCGACTGCGCCTTCGGCCCGCTGGAAGATGCCCGCGCGCTGGCGCAAGAGCTGAAGGCGCGCACTGGCATCGTGGAGCACGGCCTGTTTCTCGGCCTGACCAGCGATGTTATCGTGGCCGGTGTTGACGGCATTCGCCATCTGCGGGCGTCGCGCGCGCAGAAGCCCAGGCAGGAAGAAGGATAGCCAGGATGAGTGAAGCGACCAGCATCGTCATCTTTGGCGCCTCGGGCGACCTGGCCCGGCGCAAGCTGCTGCCCGCGCTCTACAACCTGCATCTGAAGGGTCGTCTGTCTGGCCCGCTGAACATCGTCGGCATTTCGCGCACCCCATTTAGCCACACGGAATGGCGCGAGCGCCTGTGCGCCGGCGTGCTCGAGCATTCGCCCCTGACCTGGGAACGGGCGCGCTGGGACGAGTTCGCGCGGCACATCTGGTATGTGCCGGGCAACGCCGGTGAGCGGGAGGACATGACGCGGCTGAACAATTTCCTGGCGGAACGGGAGCAGGGGCCGAGCAGGCGTCTCTACTATCTCTCGGTGGCGCCGCCCTTGTATGTGCCGATAGTGCACAATCTGGGCGCGCTGGGCATGCACCTGGCAGAACAGGGCTGGCGCCGCGCCATCTTCGAAAAGCCTTTCGGCACCGACCTTGACTCCGCGCGCGCGCTGAACCGCGAGATCCACAGCTACTTTGCCGAGAATCAGGTCTACCGGATCGACCACTATCTTGGCAAGGAAACCATTCAGAACATCATTTTCTTGCGTTTCGCCAACGCCATCTTTGAGCCGCTGTGGAACAGTGAGCACATCGAGAACGTGCAGATCAGCGCGCTGGAAGCGGTGGACGTGGGGACGCGCGGCGGCTACTACGATGACTTCGGCGTCTTTCGCGACATGTTTCAAAATCACATGCTGCAAATGATGATGCTGACCGCCATCGAGCCGCCGGATCACCTCGATGCCGATCTCATCCGCGACGAGAAAGTGCGTTTGCTGCACGCCGTGCGGCCGATCGCGTCATCAGACATCGTTAGCGGACAGTACGAAGGTTACAACCCCGCCGACGGCAGCGATGGCGCTGTGCGCACCGCGACCTATGCTGCCCTGCGGCTGTGGGTCGACAACGAGCGCTGGCGGGGAGTCCCGTTTTACTTGCGTTCCGGCAAGGCGCTCAGCCGCAAACGTACGGACATCATCATAAATTTCAGGCGGCCGCCGCAGCGCATGCCGGGCGAGCGGCAGTCGATCCCCAACGCCCTCTCGATCTGCCTGCAGCCGGATGAAGGCGTGCAATTGGCGATTGACGCCAAGGTGCCGGACACCACCAGCGAAACGCGCCGGGTGCACATGGGCTTTCGCTATGATCAAGCCTTCGCTGCGACACCTATCCCCGAGGCCTACGAACGTCTGTTGCACGATGCGATGCAGGGCGATGCCTCCATGTTCGCCCGCAGCGACGGGATCGAGGCCGCCTGGCAGCTGGTAGATCCGGTGATTCGCGACAGTGAAAGGCGCGCGCCGCTGCTCTACAAGGCGGGCGGTCAGGGCCCGGCAGCGGCAGCAGCGCTGCTGGCGGAAGCCGGACATACCTGGGCGGAAGGTTGCGTGCGTGACTGAGCGCTGTGTCCTGGAATCAGGACAGCCCTGAGGCGCCGACACAGAAAGTAAACTGGATTCATGGCGACCTGGCAGGAATTTGAGCAGCAGGTACTGCAGCTCATCCGGCAGATTCCCTGTGGCCGGGTGAGCAGCTACGGTCGCATCGCCGCCTGTATTCCGCCGCCGCCAGGCATGGATCCAAACGGCTACCGTCGTATCGCGCCGCGCAAGGTCGGTATCGCACTGCGCAACCTGGGCCGCAAAAGGGTGGGTCTGCCGCCACCGGACGCAGACCGGCTCCCCTGGCATCGAGTCCTGAACAGTCGCGGCAGCAGCAGTCTGGAGGGACAGGCTGCCGCGCTGCAGCAAGCCTTGCTGGCGGCCGAAGGCGTGCCCTTCGACGAGCAGGGCTGCGTTGACATGTTGCTTTACGCCTGGGAGTTTTCGGCAGGCGCAGCAGACAATCAGGCCTGACGTTACTGGCGAAAGCCGAGACGGCTGCGTTCCACGTTTATCTCGTCGCGCAGCGCGCGCGCGGCGGCTCCCGGGTCGGCAGCGTAGATGATGCTGCGCGCCGCGTTGACAATCAGCCCGCCGCCCTGGGCATCGAGTCCCGCGCGCAGGGTCGCGGCGATCTCGCCGCCCTGAGCGCCAATGCCTGGTACCAGCATGGGCAGGTCGCCCGCCAGTTGCCGCGCCTGCGCCAGTTCCTGTGGCCGCGTTGCGCCCATCACCAGCATGCAGTTGCCTTGCTCGTTCCAACGCTCGCTAACGGCCAGCGCCACCTCTTGCCACAGCGGTCGACCAGCAACAGGCAAATCCTGAAACTCACCAGCGCCCGGATTTGAAGTCCGGCAGAGGATGATGCAAATGCGGTCGCCGCGCTCGAGAAAGGGGGCCAGGGCCTCGCGCCCCAGCCAGGGATTTAGCGTCACAGCGTCGAAGCCGAGGTCGTCGAAGATGGCGCTGGCGCAGGCCGCGCTGGTGCTGCCGACGTCGCCGCGCTTGGCATCGCAAATCGTCAGAATGTCAGGGTGCCGCTCGCGCAGCCATGCCATCGTGCGGCGCAGGGCCAGCAGGCCAGCTTCGCCCTGCGCCTCGTAGAAGGCGATGTTGGGCTTGAAGGCGCAGACCCAGGGATGCGTGGCCTGGATGATGCTGCGGTTGAAGGCAAATTGGGGCAGCTCTTCCTGCCGGAATCGCTCCGGAATGCGCTCCAGGCGAGTGTCGAGCCCCACGCAGAGCAGGGAATCGACCCTGGCGACGCGCCGGCGATATTTGGCAAGGGCGGTCACAGGGACTGCTGCGGCTGCCAGGACCGCGGTTCACGCTGCCAGGCCTCGAGCTGCGCGCGCGTCGCCGCATCGATCAGGCCGCGCTCAGCGGCAAGTGACAGCAGACAAGCGAATCCGGCCAGGGGCCAAAGGCGCACGCGCTCACTAAAAAAGGCCTGCTGCGCTTCCGCCAGGTCGAAACTGGTGATGGACAGGCAGTCCGTGACTACAGCGCCGGCCGCGCGCAGCGCCGTCACGCCGGACAGACTGCTACCGCCGGTAGTGATCATGTCCTCGACCAGCAGCACGTGGCGGCCCGCCACTTCTCCGCCGTCGATGCGGCTCTGCAGGCCGTGCCCCTTCGCTTCCTTGCGCACGAAAACTGCCGGGCAGCCGAGCGTGAAGGCCAGCGCCGAGCTGTGCGGCACACCGCCCACAGCGATGCCGGCGATGACGTCGAAGCCCAGTTCGGCCTGGCTGATCAGGGCGCGCATGCCGGCAATTATGGTCTGCCATTGCGGCGGATGGTTGATCAGGCGGCGGTTGTCCACATACACCGGCGACATGATGCCGGAGCGAAAGGTGACCGGGGAATCTGGCGCATGGCGGAAGGCGCCGATATCCAGCAGGGCATTGGCCACTGCCGCCTCTGTCCTATTGGCCATGTTGCCCCTCGCGCAATATGAGCGCAGCGGCCAGTGGCCCGCGCCAGACAAGCGCAGACCAGTATTGGGCGGCCCGCGCTGCGCAGGCGCGCCAACTGGCACCATCCAGTATACCGCCGCAGGCGACCAGGTCGACCGCGCCCGCCGTCCGCTCGATTTCCACCTGCAGCAAGGTTTGGGCCGCAAGGGCGTGGCCATGCAGTCCTTCGCCGCCGAGACCGGCCTGCAGGCGCGCATCGCCCGGTGCTGGTTGCGCAAGCGTGTTGGTAGCGACGATGGCCCGCACACCCGTTTCGGCGCAGACTGAGGGCAAGGCCACGTATTGTGCTGCGCCAAGATTCGGCGCGACCTTGATCCACAGCGGCGTCGGACTAGCCGCGCGGGCAGCCGGCGCGCAGAGTTCGCGCAGCAGCACGGCACTGTGCAGGCTGCGCGGGTCGTCGCCAGTGTTGGGGCAGCTGATGTTTAGCGTGAACCAGCCGGGCCGCACGCCCGCTTTGAGGAAGAAGTCAAGCGATGCCAGCAACTCCTCGCGCTGCTGGCCGATGTCGTCTACGCCGGGGCTGGTCGCGATGTTGAGGCCCCAAACTGGCGGCAGCTGGTCGCGCCGCTGCGCCAGAAATGCCGCCACGGCCCTGGCGCCGGGGTTGCGCAGGCCAACGCGGTTGCGCGTCGAGCGCGAGCCCGAATCGCGCCAGTGCACCGTGCCGGGATTGCCCTGGCGGGGCCAGCGCGTGCAGGAGCCGAACTCGACCGGCCCGACCAGCGCCGGCAGGCTGCGCCAGCCAGGCAAGATATTTTGCCCCTCTGCCACAGCTTCAAGCGCGAGCTTCTCATCGGCAAACCCATCACCCTTTACCATTCCGGCGGCCAGGATCAGGGGCTGCGGCAAGTGCACGCCGCCGACAGTTAGCGAATGCGCTGACCTGGTCGCGAAAGCCGCACGCTGCATGGCGCGCAGCAGAGCGAGTCCCGGGGCGGAACTGTCCAGCGTGCGCCAGAGCGCGAGCGCCTGATCGTGGGCCTGTTGAGGTGAGCTGCGGAACAGCAAGGGGCGCGTCCCCCGCCAGAGCAGCTGGTAGAGGCGCAGGAAATTGTCGCTCATGCAGCGGGGAAGGCTTGCGACAGCTGCTGCCCGCTGCCGGGCGCGGCGCAGACTTGATCGCCGTCGTAAACCTGGCGGCCACGCAGGGTCACCGAACGCAGCACTCCGTGAACGCGCATGCCGGCGAAGGGCGACCAGCCACAGTGTGTCTGCAAGTTGCCGTTCTCAATCACCTGCGCGGCGCCGAGGTCCAGCTCGGACCAGCTATTGAGTGGGACAGGGTAGCCAAAGAGTCGGCGCGGATTGGTGGAGACCAGCTCGACCAGGCGCGCGGACTCCAGCCAGCCCTCGTGCAGCGCCTGGCCGAGCAGGGGCAACGTGGTCTCCAGGCCCGGTACGCCATAGGCCGGCTGCGCGCCGTGCTTCTCCGCAAGCGTGTGCGGCGCATGGTCGGATTCGACGACATCGACCAGGCCGGAGGTGATGGCCCGGCGCAGGGCATCGCGGTCGGCGCTTGTCTTCAGCTGCGGCTTCATCAGGCCGAGTGGGCCGAGGGCCGCGAGGTCGTCGCGGGTTAGAAAGAGATGATGCGGACAGACGCCGATGCTGACCGGCAGGCTTGCTTCCTTCGCGGCGGCCAGCATACCCAGCTCTGCCGCGCTGCTGATGTGGCAGAAATGAACGTATCGGCGGTGGCGCCGCACCAGCTCCAGGATGTCGGCGACGGTCTGCTCCTCGGCGTGCACGGCAAGCGGCTTGCCGGCGGGCCAGGCGGCGAAAAGGCTGTCGCGCAGCGCCTGTTCCTCGATGAGCAGGTCTCCGGTGGTCTCGTTGTTGTAGATCTTCAGACCACAAACTTCGTGCTGGACTGCGCCAAAGCAAGCATGGTTTCCCGGTTGTGCGGCGCCAAACCAGAGACCCCAGTCACAGCGTGCAGCGGCGCGGAAGCGGGCCTGTTTGTGCGCCAGGGCGTCGGGGTTGACGGTCGCGGGCGGGGTGTTGGGCATGTCCAGCAGGGCGCAATAGCCCCCTGCGAGCGCGGCGGCGGTCTCGCTGGCGAAGCTGCCCTTGTGTGCCCAGTCCAGGTCGCGCAGATGGACGTGCGGATCGAAGGGGGCGGGGATGCGCAGTCGCATCAGACGTAAACTCCGCGTAACACCTTGGCCAACAGGGCCATGCGCACGAACATGCCATTCTCCATCTGCTGAAAGTAAACGGAGCGAGGATCCTCATCAAGGATGTCGTGGGATTCGGGCGGCCCCATTTCGTGCTTGCGCGGCAGGGGGTGCATGAGAATTGCGTTCGAATGCGCTCTGGCCAGCAACTCCGGGGTCATGATAAAGCCGTCCTGAATGGCCTCGTAATCACTGCGCTCCGCGAAGCGCTCCTCCTGCACGCGCGTCCAGTAGATGACGTCGCTGCCAGCCAGCACTTCGTCCAGGTCGGTAGTTTCGCGCACGGCGACATGCCCTTCGCGCAGGCGGTCAAGGACTTCGGCGGGCATGCGCAGCGAGGGCGGCGAGACGCAGTTCACGCCCACGCCACGGCCCTCCAGGCGCGCGATGAGCCGGGACAAGGAATGCACGGTGCGACCATGGCGCAGGTCGCCGACCATGGTGACTTGCAGGCCTTCGACGCTGCCTTTCTGGTCAATTATGGTGAAGAGGTCAAGCAGGGCCTGGCTGGGATGCTCGCCGATGCCATCGCCGCCACTGATGACGACGGGCTGTCGGCCGATCTTTGTCCGCAGCTTGTCCAGGTACCAGGCGGCTTCGAGCGAAGAGCCGAGCTCCGGGTGGCGCAGCACGATAACATCGGCGTAACAGCCCGCGGCGCGCACGGTGTCGGCCAGGTTTTCGCCCTTGTAGACTGAGGAGAAGCGCACGCCGTTGCTGGCGCCGATGACCTCGCCGCCCAGACGACGCATGGCCGCCTGAAAGGACATGTCGGTGCGCGTGCTGGCCTCGAAAAAGAGCGTGGCCATGACCTTGCCGCTGCAGATTTCAGTCAGGCCGCGATCGTGCTGGCGCGAGCGCTTCTTGAGCGAGGTGCTGGCGTCGAAGAGGATTTGCAGATCCTTGCGAGAGAACTGTTCGACGGTGAGGATGTGTTTACCGGTGAAATCGCCATCGATGCGCGGTGGCTCGTAGAGACTGGCGAAATCACGGGCGTGCCGGGTGTCCGCCAGCGGGGAAGCTGTGTCCATTTGCCCTCCTGACCATTAAAAATGCCACCTCAGCGGGTGGCTTGTGATTTGCTGCGGGGTTGGCCCCAGTTGCGCCGGCCCAGGTGTTGCGCGTTGCGCAGTTCATAAAGCAGCTGCTTGATGCTTTTGAGCATAACCCAGCGTTCGCCCAGAGCTATGCGCTTGCTGAAGCGCGCGAAGTCGTCGCCCGGGCTGACGGGCACGACCAGCTGGCGAATGACCTGGGCGGGCGCGCCCTCCGGCCCGACCTGATAAACGTGGCAACCGCTCCAGCGGATTTCGCCGCGCTGACTGGCCTGCCATGCCTGGCGCGTCGGATCCTCGCCGGGGAACTGCCCGGGAAGTGCTGCGTGCAGTGCGATGATCATGCCCGCAAAACGTTCGTGAAAGTCGCGCGCCATGGGTTGCGTCCAGACCGTCTGCACGATGATGGCCGGGTCGCATTGCTCTGCAACTTGCGCCCCCAGCACAGTAGCTGCAGCGGGCACAAGCGTTTCAATACCCAGTCCATCCGCCAACGCCCGCGCCTGGCTGTCCGGTGAGACGAGCAGGCGCAGGACGCCATCCTTCAGGTTACGCTGCAACTGCGCCTCCAGCAGGAGTTCGAGGCGACTTTCCACGCGATCGGCGAGCACGACGATGTCCGGCATGTTGCCCTCAGCCCTGTTCGTCACAGGCAGCCAGCACCTGCGCCGCCATGCTGTGCGCGCGTTCCACTGCGTCTCCGACGTATTCTTGCGCGCGCATGAGTTCGCGGATGCGCGCTGCCGGCAGCCAACGCAACAACTCTTCGTCGGCGCCCAGCGCCTCAAGCAGCGGGTTGGCCTCGCCGCGAGCGAGCGCCTGCCAGGCATTCATGCTGTGACCGCGGATGCACTCGTGCAAGCGCTGACGGTCGCCACCGGCCAGGCTGGCCGCCATCAGTACGCGCTCGGTGGCGGCGAAGCTGCCATAGCGCTCCAGGTTGTGGTTGATCGCGCGCGCATCAAGGCGCAGCCCGGCGAGGATGCGTCCCGAACGCCGCAGCAATTCCTCGCAGCAGAGGCTGGCCTGGGGCAGGATGATGCGACGATTGGCGGAGTCGTCGAGCGTGCGTTCCAGCAGGTTGTGGGCGCCGTTGTCCCAGGCCACGCGCGGCAGGGCGGCCAGGTAACGCGCCAGACTGTCGATGTTTTCCGCGTTGACCGGGTTGCGTTTGAAGGGCATGGCGGAGGAGCCTACCTGCTGCGCGGTGAAGGGCTCGGACCATTCGCCGACCGGCGGGCTTTGCAGCAGACGCAGGTCAAAGGCGAGGCGGTACAGGGTCATGCCAATGCCGGCCAGCAGGGTCACGTAGCTCCAGTCCTGACGGCGGCTGCAGGTCTGCGTCGCGACCGGGAAGGCCTCCAGATCGAGCGCATTCATGATGTCGTTTTCAAGCTGCAAGGGCGTGAATACTGTGCCTTCCAGCAATTGCTGCCAGGAAGCCGCGGTGCCAACCGCGCCCTTGAAGCCCTTGCCGCGCAGCCCGGCGCGCAGCTCGCAGAGCGCCTCGTAATCGGCCAGCAAGTCCTGCGCGTAACCGGCCAGGCGATAGCCGACGGTGGTAGGCTCGGCCGGCTGCAGATGTGTCCAGGCGATGCACACGTGATCGGCTTCGGCAGCGGCGCGCCGCGCCAGTGTGACCAGTAGCGAGCGCAGGCTCTCGCCCAGCAAGGTAAGCGCCTCGCGCATGCGCAACACATCGGCGTTGTCCTCGATGTCCATGCTGGTGGCGCCGAGATGGATGATGCCGCCGCCGACAGAGCACTGTTCGGCAAAACAGTGCACTTCGGCCATCAGGTCGTGGCGCAGCGTTTCCTCCAGCGCGTGCGACCGTTCGACGTCGACGTCCTCCATATGGGCGCGCAAATCGTCGACCTGCTCCACGCGCACGAGGCCGGCGCGCTGCTGCGCATCCGCCAGCGCAACCCAGATGTGGCGCCACAACCGGCGTTTGTGCGCCTCGGACCAGATACGACGCATCGTCAAGCTGCCATAGCGCCAGCTGAAGGGGCCGAGGTATGTCTCGTGCGTAAAGGTCATCAGGTCAACGCAGGTAGCCGTTGGTGACGCCGCCGTCGACCGGCAGCATGGTGCCGGTCGTCTTGGCCGCGCGCGGCCCGGCGAGGAAGGCGATCGCCTCGGCGATGTCCTCGGGCAGGATTTCCGCCCCCAGCACGTTGCGGTTGGCGTAGAAGGCGTTCAGCTCATCGATTTCCACGCCGTACTGTCTGGCGCGGGCCTCCTTCCACTCGCTGTTCCAGATGCCGCTGCCGCGAATGACGGCGTCCGGCAGCACCGAATTGACGCGGATGCCGTGGGCGCCGCCCTCCTCGGCGAGGCAGCGCGCCATGTGCACCTCGGCGGCCTTGGCGGCGCTGTAGGCGGCAGCGCCCTTGCCGGCGGCCACGCTGTTCTTGCTGCCGACAAAGACCATGCTGCCGCCGATGCCCTGGGCCCTCATCACGCGGAAGGATTCGCGCGCCATCAGAAAATAGCCCGTGACCAGAATGTCGATGTTGCGCTGGAACATGTCCAGCGAAGTCTCCTCGATGGGTGCGCCACCGGCGATGCCGGCGTTGTTGACCAGTAAATCGAGGCCACCGTAGCTCAGCACGGTCTGACGCAGCGCTTCCTGCACTGCCGCCTCGCTGGTGACGTCGGTGTGCACGAAAAGCGCGCGTCCTGCCCCAAACTGTGCCTCAATGCTGGCGACAGTCTCCGCGCCGCCTGCGCGGTTGATGTCGGCCACGACGACGTGCGCGCCGTCCTGCGCGAGGCGCAGGGCAGTGGCGCGGCCGATGCCGCTGGCAGCGCCGGTGATGAGCGCGACCTTGCCGGCGAATTCGCGGTCGGGCGGGGCCAGCTTCAGCTTGTAGAGCTCCAGTGGCCAGTATTCGATGTTGTAGGCCTCGTTGGGCGTCAGGCTGACGAAGCCGCCCAGCGCTTCTGCGTCGCCGATGACGGCGATGGCGCGGTGGTAAAGCTGCCGGCTGACATCGGCGTTGGCGATGTCCTTGCCTGTGTTGACCATGCCCAGGCCGGGGATGAGGATGACGCGCGGGGCGGCGTCGCGCAGCTCGTCGCCAGGATTGCGGTTCTCCTCGAAATAGCTCACATAGCGCGCCTCATAGTCGGCGATGCCGCTGCGGATCTTTTCCGCCAGCGCCGCCGCGCCTTCCTGCGGCGACCAGTCGACGTAAAGTGGCTGGCGCTTGACGTGCACGAGGTGATCGGGGCAGGCGGCGCCGATCTGGCTGACTTCGGCTGTTTTGGCGCTGCCGATCATCTCCAGCACGCTGTCGCTGCTGTCGGTCTGCAAAATCGCGCAGCGGCGGGCGGACACTGCGCCGCGGATGACGGGCAGCACCCCGGCGAGGATGTCATCTCGTTCGCTGCGGGCCAGGCCGGCCACCTGCAGATTGCCAAAGACCTTCTTGCCCACCCGCCGGTCGGCGAGATAATCCCCGGTCTCCTGAATGATGCGGATGCTGCTGTCGTAGGAGGTTTTGCTGTCCGGCCCCCAGGTGACCAGACCGTGCTTGCCCATCACCACGCATTCGATGCGCGGGTTGTCGCGCACCATGCCGCCGATCCACTTGCTGAGCGTGAAGCCGGGGCGAATGTAGGGCACGTAGGCGGCGCGCTCGCCGTAGACGCGGCGCGCTTCTGCCTCGGCATCCGTGACACACATCAGGCTGATTAGCGCGTCGGGATGCGTGTGATCGACGTGCCTGGCTGGCACAAAGGCGTGCAGCAGGGTCTCGATGCTCTGGCGCGGCCGGCCCGGTTCAAACCAGGTGCGCTCCAGCCAGGCGACCATTTCCTCGTCACTCATCGCTTCGCGCTGATAAAGCGGCTCGATCTCGTCCATCTTCAACAGCGCGAACTGCGGCCCGGTGATGGTCAGCACGTCGGAGCCGGAGGCCTTGACGGCCAGCACTTCCTGTTCGCGGCCGACGTGATCGATCATGCGCAGCTTGGCACTGGTATTGCCGCCGAAAATATTGACCACGGCGCGGTCGCGGCCCAGCAGGTTGCTGCGGTAGACGAGTCCGTCCAGGTCCGGCAGACGGGCGGCTTCGCTGGCATTCCAGAGGTTTTGTGGCATCGGGTCCCTTCCAGCCTGCTGTGCAGGCACATGAGCACAGGTGGAACGGGCGCTCATTATACATCAGCCGGGTCGCGCGGGCAGTGTGAATTGGCTGCTGGCGGGGGTAAACTTGGAGTTGCCGACGAGTTGCAGGCGCAGGAAGCAAATCCATGCCGGCACGGAAGGGCGAAAGCTGGAACGAGAGCGAATCCTGGCGCGATGCCTGGACGCTGCGCGCCTGCCGGCGCCTGACCACGCTGGGCGAGATCAACCAGACGCCCAACTATCACACCAACATTGGCTTCACGGCGGACAGCGAGTTTCTGGTTTTCTGGACGCTGCGCGAAAACCAGGGCGCCTTTTGCAAGGTTGAGGTCGCCACGGGCGAGATCACCCAGCTGACCGAGCCTGCAGCGGACTACGGCTTCTGCGTTCATATCCAGGGCGGCCCCTACCCGCGCATGTGCCTGGCGCCGCAGAGCCGCTGGCTGGTATACACGGAGGCGTTTTCGCTGAAGGCGGTGCAGCTGGACACGCTGGAGGAACGCACGCTCATCGCTGAAACTGGCGCCTGGGAGCTGGGCTACCCCTCCATAGCGGCTGACGAGCAGCAGGTGATTCTGCCGCTTTCCCCACTGCACCCTGAAGTTGCGGCTGGCGCGCGCGTGACCTGCTCCTACAAGGATCATTTCGCGGACGGGCAGGGGATGCAGCTGCGCCTGGCGAGCGTAGCGCTGGCGGGCGGTGAAGCTCGTGACGTCTGGCGGGAAGCAGGTTGCCGCAGCTTTCACGCGCCGTTCTCGCCGACCGATAACGATCTGCTGTTGCTGGACCGTGACTTCCCGCCGCGCTACTGGAGCGGCAGCGACGGTCGCAGCACGCGCGTCTGGGCGCTGCGACTTTCCAGCGGCTCACTTGACGAGCTTGCGCCGCGTGACGCGAGCTGTTTCCAGACTCATTGTGCTTGGAGCTTTGATGGCGAGCGCGTGCTCTATCACGGTCGCAACAATGTCGGCGGCTGGACGCTGGGGGCCTGTACACCAGAGGGTAATGTGCTGCGCGAGTACGTCATGCCTGGCGCCCGCCACTACGGCCACGTCTCCGCCATGCAGGGTCGCGCGGCCCTGCTGCTGGATGGCAACGTCAGCGACAACCTGCTGACCTGGCTCTACTACGACGGTGAGTTGCCGCGGGTCGAGGTGATTGCGGCGCACAACACGCAGTGGAACAGCTTGCCGGGACAGACCACCCATCCGCATCCCCTGTGCTCGCCGGACGGGCGCTGGATCTCCTTCAACACGACGCAGAAGGGCCGCAGCGACGTGGCGGTCGTTCGAGTCTGACAGCGAAGGCATGACGCAGCGAAGCGATGCACGCGGACTGAAGGTCTGCTGGGTAGATACGATGCGCTATACGCGGCCACTGGGTCAGAGCCAGGCGCGCAAGTGGCAGCGACTCTGCGAAGACCTTGATGTGGAAATCCATGTGACCAGCTTTGCACCAGGCCTGCGCCCGCAACGCTTCAGCGAGCACGCGCACTTTACCCAGTGGCCGGCGCTGCCTTTTGCGCCGCTGCGCTGGCTGAGCGCCTGGCTGTTGGCGCCGCCGCTGGTGTTGTGGCTGATTCTGGCGCGCGGAGTCGAGGTGCTGGTCGCGCACGATCCCTACATCGGCGGCGCTGCCGCGCTGACGAAAGGGCTGGCGCGGCTCTGCGGGCGACGCGTGGCGCTGGTGGTCGAGACGCGCGGCGAAATGGACAAGGGCCTCTTCGGCCAGCGGCGCATGCCCTTCGAGTCATTCTGGCGCCAGGTGATGCGCCGTGTGGCGCGCTACAGCGTGCAGCGGGCAGATGCGCTGCGCGCCATTTCGGTCGCGACGCGTAGCCAGGTGCGCGCCATCGATGAGGACAAGCCCCTGCTGTCCTTCATGAGCTGGACGGACAGCAAGGCCTTCGCGACGGTTGTGGCGCAGCGCCCGGTGTCGCAACGCAATGTAATTCTCTTCGCCGGCGTGCTGATTCCGCGCAAGGGCGTTCACTTTCTGCTGGAGGCCTTCGCCCGCGTGCAGGCCGACCTGCCGCAGGCGCGGCTGCGCCTGGTTGGGGACGCGGCCAACCGCGACTATGCGGCGCAGTTGCGGCGACAGGTCCAGGCGCATGGGCTGACAGAGCGCGTGACCTTCGAGGCACACGTGCCGCAGACGCAGCTGGCGCAGCGGATGGCCGGCGCGCGCGTGCTGGTATTACCCTCGCAATCCGAAGGCCTCGGCAAAGTCATTATCGAGGCCATGCTCTGCGGCACGCCGGTACTGGCCAGCAATGTGGATGGCATCCCGGAAATCGTCGAGCATGGCGTAACCGGCTACCTGGTGCCGTCGGGCGACGTCGAGGCGCTAGCAGAGCGCCTGTTGCATCTCTTTCAGGATGCCGACGTTGACGCCATGGGCGCGCGGGCGCGGGCCTTCGCAAGCGACTATTTCTCGCCTGAAGCCTACGTCGAGCACTACGGCCGCCTGTTCACGCTGGCCTGGAACGAGGCACAGCGATGAACGAGCGGCCGCTGCGGCTGCTGTGGTTCAACCTGGTGACGGACGCCGACGCGCCCAATCTGGGCTTCACGACCGAGTGGATCAATGCGCTGGCGCCGCACTGCGAACGCATTGACGTCATCACCATGCGCGCCGGCCGCATTGCCGTGGCGCCAAATGTGAAAGTCTTCTCGCTGGGCGCCGGGCAGGGTCACAGCGAACCCCGGCGCGCCCTGAAGTTTTACCGGCTGCTGTGGCCGCTGCTGCGCCGGCAGGACTACGACGCCTGCTTCGCCCACATGCAGCCGCTCTTCGCCGTGATGGCTGCGCCACTGTTGCGGTTGTATAAAGTGCCCCTGACCCTGTGGTACACGCACCGCTCGGTCACGCTGCGCCTGCGCCTGGCGGAGCGCGCAGCGACGCGGGTGGTGTCGGCCTCGCCCGAAAGCTTTCGGTTGCCAAGCGACAAACTGCGAGTCATCGGCCACGGGATCGACACGCAGCGTTTCATACCCGCGCCGCTGCCGCCTGGCCCCTTCACCATCCTCAGCCTCGGGCGCATTGCGCCGGTCAAGCATCTCGAAACCATCATCGCTGCCACGCAGCTGCTGCAGGCGCAGGGCCTGGACTTTCGGCTGCGCCTGGTGGGGGAGGCCTATTCGCAGGATCGGACTTACGCGCAAATGCTGCGGCTACAGGTCGAGGAGAGCGGCCTGCAGACGCGCGTTGAATTTGCCGGGTCGGTTACGCGCGAACAGGTTCCGGCCGAGCTGCAGCGCGCGCATGTCATGGTCAACATGAGCGCGACGGGCAGCCTCGACAAGGCCGTGCTGGAGGCGATGGCCTGCGGCGTGCCGGCCGTCACAGCCAACGAGGCCTTCGCGCCGCTGCTGGCGCCCTGGCGCGAACAGTTGCTGACGCCGCCGGGCGACGCGGAAGCCCTGGCGCGGTGCATCCGGGCGCTGATGGCGCTGGATGATGATGAGCGCGCGGCATTGGGTGGCGCGCTGCAGGCGCTGGCGCAGCGCGAGCACAGCATGCAGCGCCTGGTCGCGCAACTGCTGGCCGTGCTGCGCAGCGGGGAGTCGCTGGCGTGAAGCTGCTCTATGTCGCCAACGCGCGCATCCCGACGGAAAAGGCGCATGGTCTGCAAATCATGCAAAACTGCGAGGCCCTGGCGGAAGCCGGCGCCGACGTCACGCTGTGGGCGGCGCGGCGCATCAACACCGCGGAATTGCGCAGCGTCGCGGACCCATGGGCGCACTACGGTGTGCGGCACGTCTTCCCCCTGCGCCGCTTGCCCTGCCTCGATCTACAATGGCTGGTCGGCGAGCGCATTGTTCCGCTGCGTCGGGGAGCCTTTTTCCTGCAGGTGGCCAGCTGGCTGCTGACGCTGACGCTGGCCCTGCTTTTCAGCCGACGCGCAGATGTGTATTACACGCGTGATTTGCCGGCCGCCATTCTGCTTGTTCTGCTGCGTGGCGGAGCGTGGGTGGCCTATGAGCCGCACCGCATCTCCGGCACCGGCGTCGGGCGGCGCCTGCAGAGCTGGGCGCTGCGGCGGGCCGGGTCGCTTTTCCCGGTGACGCATGCCATGGCGCGCGAGATCGAGCAGCTCGGCGCTGCGCCTGAGCGCATTTGCGTCGTGCACGACGGCATTCGCGCGGAGCGTTTTCAGGATCTGCCGACCAGGGCAGAGGCTCGCCGCCAACTTGGCTGGAGCGAAGCGCTGTTCGTCGTCGGCTACGTCGGGCGCCTGCATACTATGTCGATGGACAAAGGGGTGGGGACGCTTGTGCAGGCGTTGGCAGCGCTGAATGGCGCAGCGATCGCCCTGGTGGGTGGCCCGCGGGAAAAGACAGAGGAGTTACGCGCGGCCTGGCGCGCAGCGGGCCAGGCGGAGTCGCACTTTCTGGCGGCAGGGCAGGTAGCGCCGGACGCGGTTCCCTTGTATCTGGCGGCTATCGACGTTTGTGCCATGCCCTCTCCGTGGACGCGTTTCTTCGCCTGGTATGCCTCGCCCATCAAGCTCTTCGAGTACATGGCCAGCGGCCGGCCGCTGGTCGCCACCGATCTGCCGGCGGTGGCGGAAGTCATCCAGGACGGCGAAGATGCCCTGCTGGTGCCGCCCGGTGACGTGCCGGCGCTGACTGCGGCGCTGCTGCGGCTGCGTGAGGATGCGGCGCTGCGGCAAGGTCTGGCGGCCAACGCGCGCGCGAAAGTGCTGGCGAATTACACCTGGGCAAGGCGAGCGCGCCGAATCCTGCAGCAGATTGAGCGCGACCATCCCCAGGACTGAAGCACGGCATCCACATCATGTTGCCTGTTGACCCTTGTGAACCCTTATGATATGTTGTTGCCTGAATGAAGCGGGCCAATTGCTAATTGGCCCGTGCACTCGCTGCCTGACGGGCGTATGATGCCCACGACGAACTGGCTGCCTGACCCGGCGGCGCTGGCGGAATAAACAGGTCATGACGATTCACATCCCCGAGACAAACCTGAAGGAAGCGCTGGCGGCCGGCCGGTTTCGCGCTGTGTTCAGGTTGCTGGACGGTTTCTACTGGCTCTATGTGGGCGCCATTGGAAGCCTGATGCTGGCCACCATGGCGCAAACGGCCACATGGTTGCTGCTGGCCTGGTTCGCGGACAGCCTGCTGGCCAGCATGGGCGCGGCGGGCGCGCCTCCTGTACAGCAGCGCGACCTCCTCCTGCTGGCCGGCGTATTTCTGGGTCTGGCGCTGCTGCAGGCGGGCTTCAGCTTCAACAGCGGCCGCCTGGCCGCGCGCGCTGCCGAAGGCGTGGCCCTGCGCCTGCGCAACGCGCTCTTCGATCACATCCAGTGGCTGACCTTCCGCACGCTGGACCGGCTGCAGACCGGCGATCTGTTGCAGCGTTCCACTTCGGATGTAGATGCCATCCGTCGCTTTTTCTCGGACCAGGGGCTGGAGATCGGCCGCATTCTGGCGCTCTTCATCGTCAACCTGTCGGCGATCCTGGTCATTCACGTGCCGCTGGCGCTGGTCTCGGTCGCGACAGTGCCGATCACCGTGCTCATTTCGGCCCTGTTCTTCAAGCGCCTGGAGAAGGTCTATCGCGCGTATCAGGAACAGGATGCCGTGCTCTCGACCACGATGCAGGAGAGCCTGACGGCCGTGCGCGTCGTCAAGGCCTTTGCGCGCCAGGAGCACGAGATCGACAAGTTCGGGCGCGAAAACCTGCAGCGTCTCACGCTTGGCCGGCGCATGTTGCTCATGTACTCGCTCTACTGGCCGAGTTCGGACCTGATGGGCGCCCTGCAACAGGTGACCGGACTGGTCGTCGGCGGACTGCTGGTGCTGGATGGCGGGATCAGCGTGGGCGCCTACATCGCCTATGCCGGCATGTTGCACCAGGTCATCTGGCCGATCCGCGAGCTGGGCCGCCTGATCATCCACTTCTCCACCGGCATCGTCTCCAGCAAGCGCGTGCTGGAGGTCATTGGCGAGGAGCGCGAGGCGCTTGATGAAGGCCTGCGACCGCAGCGCGAATTGCGCGGTGAGCTCGAGTTTCGCAACGTGGGCATGAGTTACGACGAGGGTGAAGCCGCGCTGCAGGACATCAGCTTCCGCTGCGAGGCCGGGCAGACCATCGCGCTACTGGGCGCCACCGGCTCGGGCAAGACCACGCTGGTCAACCTGCTGCCGCGCTTCTACGATTACACCTCGGGCAGCATTATGTTGGATGGCCTGGAGCTGCGCGAGCATGCGCGCGGCTGGCTGCGCGAGCGCATCGGCATCATCGAGCAGGAACCCTTCCTGTTCTCGCGCAGCATCCGCGAGAACATCACCATTGGCGTGTCGCGCGAGGTCACTGATGAGGAAGTGCAGGCCGCGGCTCGCGCAGCGGCGGTGCACGAGGTGATCCTCACCTTTCCAAAGGGCTACGACACCGTGGTCGGCGAACGCGGCGTGACGTTGTCCGGCGGCCAGAAGCAACGCCTGGCGCTGGCGCGCACCTTGCTGCGTGACCCGAAGATTCTTTTGCTGGATGATACAACCTCGTCAGTGGACATCGAGACCGAAGCGGAGATACGCGCGGCGCTAAACGTGCTTATGCGCGGGCGCACTACCTTCATCATCGCGCACCGCATCCAGAGCCTGATGCAGGCCGATCTCATACTGGTGCTGGAGCTGGGACGTATCGTGCAGCGCGGCACACATGAGCAGTTGCTGCATCAGCCAGGCATTTATCAGCGCGTGCACGAGGTGCAGGAGCGCATTGACGAGGAACTGGAGCGGGAGGTGAGCCATGCCTGAGCCGGCATGGTTTGAGGAAGAAGAGTTCGGCGATACCCTGGACGGGCGCACGCTGCGCCGCATCCTGGGACTGGTGCGGCCACACTGGCGCCACGTTGCCGGCTTTCTGCTGGCGATCTCCATAATTTCTGTGCTGGAGTCCTGGTTCACCTATCAGGGCAAGCGCATAATCGACGAGGTCATCATCCCGCAGGACACCAGCGCGCTCGGGGGAATCCTGATCAACTACCTGATCATCGCTCTGGGCTTCGGCACTGGCGTATTCATCTTCATCTACCTGACAGGCCTCCTCGGTCAGCGCGTACAGTACGAGCTGCGCCAGCGGCTGTTCACGCATTTGCAGACCCTTTCGCTCGGCTACTACGACCGCACGCCCGTTGGCTGGATCATGTCTCGATTGACTTCGGACACGGAACGCATCGCCGAGCTGGTCACCTGGGGCCTGCTGGACACGACCTGGGCTTTTACCAACTTGCTGGCCGCCGCGGCCTTCATGCTTTACATCAACTGGCAGCTGGCGCTTGTCGTGCTGGCCCTGATGCCGGTCCTAATCGTGGTGGCGCTCTGGTTCCGGCAGAAAATCGTGCTTCAGTTTCGTAGCGCGCGTCGCATCAACTCCATCCTCACCGGCGCGCTCAACGAAAACATCAGCGGCGTGCGCGTGGTCAAGGCCCTGACGCGCGAGCGCGCCAACCTGAGCGAGTTCCGCGGCCGCACAGAAGAGATGTACCGCGCTTCCTACCGCGCGGCCTGGCTGTCGGCGCTGTTTCTGCCGCTGGTGCAGATCATCAGCGCGCTGGCGCTCGTGTTGATCGTCCTGCGTGGCGGGCAGCTGGCCATGGAGGGTGCGCTGACCATCGGCGGCATCCAAGCCTTCATCTCCTATCTGATCATCATGCTCTGGCCCATCCAGGATCTGGCGCGGGTTTACGCCGGCTTGCAGCAGGCAGTCGCTTCGGCCGAGCGCACCTTTTCGCTGATCGATACACAGCCGGAGCTGACTGATCGCGCCGAGGCCTTTGACCCCGGCTCACTGGCGGGCGACATCGAATTCGACCACGTCGACTTTCGCTACGAGGCGGAAAAGACGGTGTTGCAGGACTTCACGCTTACCGTGCACCAGGGCGAGACCATCGCCATCGTTGGGCCGACCGGCGCCGGCAAAACTTCCATCGTCAACCTGGTGTGTCGTTTCTACGAGCCGAGTGCTGGCACGATCCGCATCGCCGGCGTGGACTACACCCGCTACCAAATGAGCGCGATTCAGTCGCGCATCGGCATGGTGCTGCAGACGCCGCAACTCTTCTCCGGCACGATCCTGGAGAATATCCGCTACGGGCGCCTGGATGCGACTGACGAGGAAGTGTTCGCGGCTGCGCACGTGGCGGGTGCCGACGGTTTCATCCAGCGCCTCAAGGCCGGCTATGAGTCGGGCGTGGGGGAGAGCGGCGTACTGCTCTCCACCGGTCAAAAGCAGCTAATCAGCCTGGCCCGCGCGGTGCTGGCGCAGCCCGACATCTTCATCATGGACGAGGCAACCAGTTCGGTCGACACGCTGACCGAGTCGCTCATTCAGCAGGGCATGGAGGCGCTGATGAAGCAGGCGACCAGCTTCGTCATCGCGCACCGCCTCTCCACCATTCGCCGCGCCGATCGCATTCTGGTGCTGCAGGACGGCCGCATTGCGGAACTGGGCACGCACCGCGAGCTGCTGCGGCAGCGCGGGCATTACTACCGGCTCTACACCAGACAGTTCCGCGAGCAGGTTGAACGCGCCTGGGACCCCTGGAACGGCGCCTCTCCCGCGCCCCTGCCAGCTACGGAGTGATGCTCCGTCCGGCTTGACAGGAGCTGCTGCGCGTTCCACAATCGCGGACAAGTAAGGCTGCGACATACGGAGATTCGCGATGGAAGCGCTGGTGCTGGAACGCAAGGATGAATTGAACCTGCGTGATATCGCGCTGCAGGAGACGCTTGGGCCGCTGGACGTGCGCATCGCCATCCATACGGTCGGAGTCTGCGGTAGCGACGTGCATTACTACACCCACGGCGGCATCGGTCCCTTTATCGTACGCAAACCGATGGTCCTCGGCCATGAGGCGGCTGGCACCATCATCGAGACCGGCGCGGAAGTGGAACACCTGATCGCAGGCGACAGGGTCTGCATGGAACCGGGCGTTCCGGACCCCAACAGCCGTGAATCTCGATTGGGCATGTACAACCTGGACCCGAATGTGCGCTTCTGGGCCACACCGCCGGACCATGGCGTGCTGCGGCCGACGGTGGTGCACCCGGCGGCCTACACCTTTAAACTGCCGGACAACGTTTCCTTCGCTGAAGGCGCCATGGTTGAGCCGCTGGCGGTAGGTATGCATGCGGCCAGCAAGGCTGGCATCCGTCCAGGCGACGTGGCCGTGGTTTCCGGCGCCGGGCCGATCGGGATGGTCACGGCGTTGTCGGCGCTGGCGGGCGGCTGCAGCCACGTCTTTATCACAGACGTCATTCAGGAAAAGCTGGATCTGGCGGCTACTCTGGGCCAGATAATTCCGGTCAACGTACGTGAGCAAAACCTGGCACAAACCGTGAGGGGCCTGACCGGTGGCACGGGCGCGGATATTGTCTTTGAGGCCAGTGGCAACCCTCAGGCCGCAGCGGCGGTCTTTGAACCGCTGGCTCCCGGCGGGACGGTGGTCTACATCGGCTGCCCGGTGGAGCCGGTGTCCCTGGAGATTGTGGCGGCACAGGTGAAAGAAGCGCGTATCCTGACGATCTTTCGCTACGCGCACGTCTTCCCGCGGGCGCTGGGATTGATGAGCAGCGGCGCCATCGACGTCAAGCCGCTGATCACGGACCGCTTCGCCTTTGCGGACGGCGTGGCAGCCTTTGACTACGCCTGCCACATGCCGCCCGCCTCGGTGAAGGTGCAGATTGACCTACCGGCCTGAGCGCGCTCAGCCGTCGAGGCGAACCTCGCGCCCGATGCGCTGGCTCTCGTAGATCGCGTCCAGAATCGACAGTACCTGCAGTGACTGTTCAGCCGGCACGGGCGAAGGCGCACCCTCGGCCACGGCCCTGGCGAATTCCACGCACTCAAGAGCGTGCGGCTCCATCCTGTCACGCGTGATCTTAAGCGTCTGGTTGTAATGCTGCTGTGTCTCGTAGTTGGTTGAGTAAATCTCGCAGCGCGGCCAGAGACTGCCGCCGCGCGTGCCGTAGAGCCACATCTGCATGTCTTCGCCGATGATGTCGTGGTGCAACAGCCAGCTGACTTCGAGCACCAGCGTGGCGCCATTGTCGAAACGCACGAAGGCTGCGGCGAATTCCTCCACATCCATCTCGGGAGGGATCTCAATGCCGGACCAGACGCTGAATGACCCGGGAATGTCGGCCAGATCGCTGCGCGCCACGCCGCTGACGGCGACCGGCTGCGGGTTACCCATCATCCACAGGGTGAGATCGAGAATGTGCACGCCGATGTCGATGGTGGCGCCGCCGCCGGCATGTTGCTTCAAGATAAAACCTGGCGTGGGGATGAGACCGGCACGACGCAGCATCCAGCCGCGGGCGTGATAGATTTCACCCAGCGCGCCGCGGTCAATCTCGGCCTTGAGCGCCTGGGCCGTGCCGCCAAAGCGGAAGTGCTGTGCGGTCATCAGCAGTTTGCCGGCTGCGTCGCGGGCCGCGATCATGTCGCGGATTTCGCCCGGCGTGGGCGCCAGCGGCTTCTCGCAGATGACGTGTTTGCCCGCCTGCAGCGCCGCGATGCTGAGCGGCGCGTGATAGCGGTTGGGCGTACAGACGTCGATTATGTCGATGTCGGGATCGCTGAAGAGCGCAGCCGGGTCCGATTCCAGGCGTGTAATGCCGTTCTTCTCGCCCCAGACTTGCAGGGCGGCCTCGCTGATGTCGCTGCCGGCCACTACTTCAGCGTCTTCCGAAGCGGCCCAGCCGGGCATATGCGTGCGGGCGATGCCGCCCACACCGATAACGCCAACCTTTAAGGTCATGTCAGCCTCCTCGGCTACCTGTCGAGGCGCACTTCGGCGCCGCTGGTCTGACTGCGATAGATACCGTCGAGGATGGTCAATACCTGCAGTGACTGCTCGGCGGGCACTGGTGAGGGTGCGCCATTACGTACAGCGCGCGCGAACTCGACGCATTCCAGCGCGTGCGGTTCCATGATGTCTCTCGTGATCTTGAGCGTCGTGTTGTAGTGCTGACGCGTCTCATAGTTGGTGGCATAGAACTCGCACTTGGGCCAGTGACAGCCGCCGTCCACACCGTAGAGCCACATCTGCATGTCATCGCCGCGGATGTCGTGATGCAGCAGCCAGCTTATTTCGATCACGAGCGTGGCGCCGTTTTCAAAGCGCACGAAGGCGGCAGCAAACTCTTCCACGTCGGTTTCGGGCGGGACGTTACCCCAAAGGCCGAAGGCTCCCTCAATGTGGGCCAAATCAGAGCGGGCCACACCGCTGACGGCAACCGGTTGCGGATTGCCCATCATCCACAGCGTGAGATCAAGGATGTGCACGCCAATATCTATGGTGGCGCCGCCACCGCTGTGCTGCTTGAGCACGAAGCCTGGGCGGGCGGGCAGACCGGCGCGGCGCAACATCCAGCTGCGCGCATGATAGACATCGCCGAGCGAGCCCCTGGCGATTTCGGCCTTGCAGGCGCGGGAGTCGCCGCGGAAGCGAAAGTGCTGCGCGGTCATCAGCGTCTTGCCCGAGCGATCACGGGCGTCAATCATTTGACGAATGGCGTCCGGCGTGGGCGCCAGCGGCTTTTCGCAGATGACGTGCTTGCCGGCCTCGAGGGCGGCGATGGAGAGCGGGGCGTGGTAGTTATTGGGCGTGCACACGTCGATGATGTCGATGTCGGGGTCGTTGATCAGCGTGGCCACGTCCGTCTCCAGGCGGGCGACGCCGAATTGTGCGCCCCAGGCCTGCAGCGCGGCCTCGCTGATGTCGCCGCCGGCGACGACCTCGGCGTCTTCCGAGGCCTCCCAGCCGGGCATGTGGCTGCGCGCTATGCCGCCAACCCCGATGACTCCCACTTTCAAACTCATGTTGTCCTGCTCCTGTTTGCCTGAAATCAAGGTGTTCGTGCAGGGCCGACATCAGGTGCCAGCCCCGGACCTACTTGTCGATTGCTACCCAGGCCTGAGTGTCGGCGGCCTGATACAGCGCTTCCATCACCGTGCTGCGCAGCGCGGCCTCGCTCGGGCTGACGAGCGACGCGCTTTCTTCGCCGGCTAGGCGGTTTAAGAAGATGTCAAAGGCGTGCGGCCAGGCCTCTGGCAGCGCCGTCCAGGGCGTTTTTCCGTCGGCGCCCTCTACGTGGGCGCTGTTAAAGTAGAGCTCGCCATTGCGCACGAGGGCGTGGCCTTCGGTGCCGCTCAGCAGGACGCTGACCGGGTGTTCAATGTCCAGCCAGCCGGCGCCCAGACTGCCAATGACGCCGCTGCTGAAGCGCAGCAGGGCCTCGCCGGTTTCGTCGAGGCCGTTGTAGTGGCCGGTGTGGCTGGCGAAGGTCGCTGCAACCGCCTCCACGTCGCCCAGTAGCCAGAGCATGATGTCGAGCGAATGGGTGCCCAGGTCGCCAAAGCCGCCGATGCCGCTTTCATCCAGGCGCGTCATCCACAAATAGTTTGGCGTGAAAATGTCGCGCAGCGCGCCGGCGTGGAAATTGCTGTGGCGCAGGCGCGTGATGCTGCCGAAGCTGCCGGCGCGCACCTGGTCGCGCAGGAACTGATGTGCCGGCATGCCGCGCATGAAGTAGCCGGTCTGAAACAGGACGCCGGCATCCTCGATGGCGCGCGCCATGCGTTCGGCGTCGCTGCGGCCCATGCCGAGCGGCTTTTCGACGAAGAGGTGTTTGCCGGCAGCCGCGGCCGCCAGCACCAGCGCCTCGTGCAAATTGGTCTCGGCGCAGATGACGACGGCGTCGATGTCGGGATCGGACCAGATCGCGCTCACTTCGGCGACCTGCGAGGCGTTTAGGTCGGCGGCGCATTTTTCCGCGCGGGCGCGGTCATGATCCCACACACTGCGCACTTCGACGTCCGCGCGACTATTGAGGCGGCGCACAAATCCGGGCGTGTGGATATGGGCGCAACCGACCAGGGCAGTTCTTTGCATGGTGGACTCCTGAAGGGCATGGCAGGACAGGATGAATACAGCAGCAGCGAATTGTAAACTGCGCACTGCCGCTGCGCTATACCAACTGCCATTGCGATTGAATTTCTGGCAGGACTTGCATTTTCGAATCCCCTGTGTCAGAATGTGTGTCATGCGCGGAACCAGGGCGACAGGGAAACCAATAATGATCAGCTACGCAGCGCAGAAGCAGGTTAAGCGGAGCAAGTCTGGAGCGTGATCCGGGGGCTGCTGCCCGCTTGACGGCCTGCCCGGAACACCGGTGCAGGCCTTTTTATTTGCCGGGAATGGTGACAAGAGCGAAGACGGGGCGACATGCAGGGACTGGCCTTCAGCAAATTCAACATAATCGAATCCACCCTTCGCGAGGGGGAACAGTTCGAGGGCGGTCACTTTACGATGCCCGAGAAGCTGGAGGTCGCCGCAGCGCTGGACGCCTTCGGCGTGGAATACATGGAGTTGACCACGCCGCTGGCCAGCCCGCAGAGCGAGGCGGTGCTGCGCGCCGTCGCGAAGCAGGAGCGCGGCTTTCGCCTGTTGACGCACATCCGCGCGCGTATGGACGAGGCGCGTCTGGCGGTGGATTGCGGCGTCGATGGCGTGGACATCTACATCGGCACTTCGGCCTACATGCGCCAGTTCAGTCACGGCCGCAGCCTGCAGGAGATTATCGAAAGCAGTAGCGAGATTGTCGCCTGGCTGAAAGCGCAGGGCATCGAGACGCGCTTCAGTACGGAGGACACTTTCCGCAGTAACCTGGCAGACGTCTTCACCGTCTACCGCGCGATGGATCTCGCTGGCGTGGATCGCGTCGGCGTGGCGGACACGGTGGGCATCGCCGACCCCCTGCGCACGCACAGCCTCATCTGCAGCTTGCGCCAGGCGGTGAGCTGCGATATCGAGTTTCACGGCCACAACGACAGCGGCTGCGCCGTCGCCAACGCCTGGTGCGCCCTGCAAGCCGGTGCTACGCACATCGATACCACCGTGCTGGGCATCGGCGAGCGCAACGGCATCACCGCGCTGGGCGGCCTCGTCGCGCGACTCTATACCGTCGATCCGGAGCTGGTGCGCAAGTACGATCTGCCGCTGTTACGCGAGATTGAGGAGATGGTGGCGCGCAAGGTCGGCATCGAGGTGCCCTTCAACACACCCATCACCGGCCGCACGGCCTTTCATCACAAGGCCGGCGTGCACACGAACGCCGTGCTGCAAAACCCCACCAGTTACGAGGCAATTGACCCGGACGAATTTGGCATCGGGCGCAACATCGACATCGCGCATCGCCTGGTGGGCTGGAACGCCGTGCGCGACCGCGCGGCCACGCTTGGCATGGCGCTGGACGAGCCCGAGTTGCGCGCCGCCACGCTGCGAATCAAGGCGCTTGCGGACGAACGCCGCATCACACTGGCGGACGTTGACCAGGTGCTGCAGGATTCGGTCGGGGAGCCTGGCTGATGGCTGCGACCTTTAGCGAGAAGCTGCTGGCTAGCAATGCCGGGCGCGCGCAAGTGCGGCCTGGCGAGGTGCTCGACATCACGCCTGATGTCATCCTCAGTCACGACAACAGCGCGGCCATCATCCACATATTCCGCCAGCTGGCGCAACAACATGTGCTTCATCCGGAACGCCTGGCGATCACGCTCGACCACGCCGTGCCGCCGCCGACGCCACGCCACGCACAAAATCATGCCGAAATCCGCGCTTTCGTGGCCGAACAGGGCATCTCTAATTTCTTCGAAATGGGCCGCGGCATTTGCCACCAGGTGCATTGTGAAGAGGGCGTGGTCGGCCCAGGCATGATACTGCTGGGCGCGGACAGCCATAGCCCGCACTGCGGCTGGCTGGGCGCCTTCGGGGCCGGCGTGGGCCGCACGGAGATTGCCGCGCTGTGGGCAACGGGGCAGCTCTGGCTGCGCGTGCCGCAGACGCTGCGCATCACCTTGACGGGGCGTCTGGCGCCAGGCGTGATGTCCAAGGACCTGGCATTGCAGCTTATCGGGCAGCTGGGCGCAGACGGCGCAAACTACATGGCTGTCGAATTCGACGGGCCAGGCGTGGCAACCCTGTCGGCGGACATGCGCGCGGCCCTGACCAACATGATGGCCGAGATGGGCGCAAAGAACGCCTTCATCGCCCCCGACGCGCTGACCTGGGAGTGGCTGGAAGTGCAGCTGCAGCGCAGCCGTCCGGCGGACTGGCGCGAACGCCTGGCCCACTTCCGCGAGCAGGCGCTGCTGCCGGATGCGGACGCGGACTGCGCGCAGCGGCTTGATATGGCGCTGGATGCAGTTGAGCCGCTGGTCTCCTGCCCGCACCGCGTCGACAACACGCAGCCGGTCTCGGAGCTGGCCGGAACGCGCGTGGACATGGCCTTCATCGGCACCTGCACCAACGGACGCCTCGAAGACCTGGCGGCGGCGGCGCAAATCGTGCGCGGTCGCAAGCTGCGCGCCCGACTGCTGGTCATCCCGGCCTCGGCCCAGGTGCTGGCCGACGCGCTGGCGGCGGGCTGGCTGGCCGACCTGATCGACGCCGGCGCAAGCATTGGCACGCCGGGCTGCGGCCCCTGCATGGGCGTGCACGCGGGCGTGCTGGCGCCAGGCGAAGTCTGCATCAGCAGCGCGAACCGCAATTTCCGCGGGCGCATGGGCGAGCGCGAGGCGGAGATTTACCTGGCGAACCCGGCCGTGGTCGCGGCCAGCGCAGTGGCCGGAGAGATCGTGCATCCCGCCGACCTGCTGGCATTGCAGACCTGAGGGCATCGCGGATGACGCACCGCATCTGGAAGTATGGCGATCACGTCAACACGGACGTGATCTTTCCCGGCAAGTACACCTACAGCGTGCAGCATGACCCGGCGGCGCTGGCGCGTCACGCGCTGGAAGATCTTGACCCGACCTTCGCAGCGAATGTGCGGCCCGGCGATGTCATTGTGGCCGGACGCAACTGGGGTAATGGCAGCAGCCGTGAGCAGGCCGTCACTTGTCTGCTGGCCTGCGGTCTGCGCGCCGTCATCGCCGACTCCTTCGCGCGCATTTACTACCGCAACGCCATCAACAACGGCCTGCTGGCGCTCGCCTGTCCCGGGGCAGCCGCGCTGGCGCAGACCGGCGCGAAATTGACGCTGGACCTGGAAGCTGGCGCGCTGGAGATTGCGGGGCGTACGCTACGCTTCACGCCGCTGCCGCCTTCAGTGCAGCGAATCGTCGCGGCCGGCGGGCTGATTGCTTCCTTGCAGGCGCGGGCAGGGGAGTAAGCGGGGGCAGGCGCCGGGCCCGCCCCCGTACTGCCTTCAGGCTTCGTAACGAATATCGACCATGCGGCCGGTCGTCGCGGATTCCTCGATGGCGTCGGTGATGACGTTGTTGCGATAGCCATCCACGAAAGTCGCCCCCCAGGGCGCCACGTCCTTGTCATTCACGATGGCGTCAAAGAAGTGGTGGAACTCGTGGATGAAGGTGTGCTCCCAGCCGATCATATGCCCGGGCGGCCACCAGTTCTCCCAGTAGGGATGGTAGTCCTCGCTGATGAGCACGTTGGTGAAGCCGAGCGTCTCGCGCCGGCCGTCGCCCCAGTAGACATCCAGTTCGTTGAGCCGCTCCAGATTGAAGCGGATGCTGCCGTTCTCGCCGTTGACTTCCCACATGTTGCCGTTGCGGTGGCCGAGGGCGAAACGCGTTGCCTCGATGGTGCCCAGCGCGCCACTTTCAAACTCCAGCAGCGCGGTCACGGCGTCATCGACGTCGACTTTCGCGCGTCCGCCTTGTCCATCCGGCCGCTCGTCGATGAAGGTCTGCTTCATGCCCATCACGCGCGTGGGCTCGCCGACGAGGAAGCGGCCAATATCAAGAATGTGAGAGGCGAGGTCGCCCAGTGAACCGCTGCCGGCGGCTTCCTTGCTGAAGCGCCAGGTCATCGGAAACCCGGGGTCGACGATCCAGTCCTGCAGGTAGACGGCGCGGAAATGGAAGATGCGCCCCAAAGCGCCGCTCTGAATGAGGCGGCGGGCCTGGATGATGGCCGGCACGAAGCGATAGTTGTAGGCAACCATGTGCTTGACGCCGGCCTTCACGGCCGCGTCGAGCATGGCCTTTGCTTCTTCAGCCGTGCGTGCCAGCGGCTTTTCGCAGAAGACGTGTTTGCCGGCCTGGGCCGCGGCGATGGTGGGCGCAGCGTGCACGTTGTTGGGGCCACCATTGTCAAAGACGTCGATGGCGTCGTTTTCCAGCATGTCCTGCCAGCGCGTGTAGGTGTTTTGGTAGCCATAGCGCGTGGCTGTAGCCTGCAGGTTTGCCTCATTGCGGCCGGCGAGCCCGACCAGGCGCGGAATGGCGACCGGCGGATACATCATGTGGGGAATGCTCAGGAAGGCGTTGGTATGGGCATTGCACATGAAGGCGTAGCCCAGCATGCCGATGCCCAACTGCGGCGCATCTTCGCCGCTGCCGGCCACCGTGCCCATGCGGGAGATTCCACCTGCTTCGCTCATAGCGTTACTCCTTACTCTGCAAAGGAAGCGTCAAATGCGCGTTCGGATTTGGCGAAATCAACGCCGCGCACGAATTCGACTGATTCGGCCGCGCCATGCTCGCGGTCCATGCCGCTGTCCTCCCACTCAACCGAGAGCGGGCCATCGTAGCCGATGCGGTTGAGGGCGCGGATGATGCCCTCGAAATCGACGTCGCCGCGGCCTGGCGAGACGAAATCCCAGCCGCGCCGGTGGTCGCCGAACTGCAAATGTGAGCAGAGGATGCTGGTTATGCCATTCAGGCTGACGCGCGAATCCTTGACGTGCACGTGGTAAATGCGGTCGCTGAAGGCATTGATGAAGTTGACAGGATCGAACATCTGGTGCACGAAGTGGCTGGGGTCGAAGTTGAAGCCGAAGGCCGGCCGCCGGTCGATGGCCGCCAGCGTCAGCTCCGAAGTAATGATGTCGTAGGCAATCTCGGTCGGATGCACCTCGAGGCCAAAGCGGACGCCGACTTCGTCAAAGACATCCAGAATGGGGTTCCAGCGATCGGCGAACTCACGATAGCCGGCGTCGATGAGTTCTGGCGAGGTGGGCGGAAAGTGGTAAAGCATGGGCCAGACGGAGCTGCCGGTGAAGCCGTTGACGACGTCCACGCCAAAGGCCTGCGCGGCGCGCGCTGTGTTCTGGATTTCCTCCGCGGCGCGTCCATTGACGCCCTGAGGATCGCCATCACCCCACACGTAGGGCGGCACGATGTCCTTGTGGCGAGCGTCGATGCGGTCACAGACCGCCTGGCCAACGAGGTGGTTGGCGATGGCGAAGCATTGCAGGCCGTGTTTGGCCAGAATGTCGTGTCGCGTCTGCAGATAGCCATCTTCACCGAGCGCGCGACTGACTTCGAAGTGATCGCCCCAGCAGGCCAGTTCGAGGCCGTCATAGCCCCAGTCGGCGGCCTTCTCTGCCAGGGTGTCCAGCGTCAGATCGGCCCATTGTCCGGTAAATAGCGTTACTGGTCGTGCCATGGAATCTCCTCCCGCAGCGCATCCTTGAATCAACGCGGGCAGTGTAGCGTGCGACTCGCGTCGCTGCCATAGCCTCTGGCGTGGGAGGAGCTGGCGCCGCCCTCAGTCCGTCGCCTGCGCGGCGGCTTCAATTAGCCCCTGCATATAGCCAACCGCGTAGATCTTGCCGAGCAGCATGTAGCCCGGATGCTCGTTGCTTTCGCCCTCCAGCGTGGGTGCGTGATCGGGGCGAACGGGGCCCGGGAAGCCAATATCACGGTAGGCGCGCATGCAGGCCAGCATGTCAGTTGGCCCTTCGTCGTGGAAGACCTCGTCGAAATCAGGCACCTTGCTGCTGACATCACGGAAATGCGCAAAGAAGATTTTTTCGCGCGCGCCGAATTCGCGGATGGCGGCCGGCACATCAGGCACGTCGCGCATGGCGGCGAAGTTACCCTGGCAGAACGTCAGGCCGTTGTTGGGCGAGGGCGCCAGCTCGATGACGCGGCGGAAGGCAGCGGCGCTGCGCATGATGCGCGCGATGCCGCGGATTGGGGAGATGGGCGGGTCGTCGGGGTGCAGCGCCAGTTTGACGCCGGCCCGCTCGGCTACGGGCAGCACGCGCTTCAGGAAATACTCGAAGTTCTGCCAAATGCGCTCCTCGCCCACTTCGCCGTATTTGGTGAGCGGGGCGCGCTGCATTAGCGCGTGGCGATAGCTGCTGACCAGCGCGCCGCCACGGCCGCGATCGGCCAGAGAGGTGCGCAGCCAGCCGAAGGCCGACATGAAGTTGTAGCAAAGCACCGGAATACCGACGGCGCCCATGTTGGCCAGCGATTCGCAAAAGTGATTGAGGTCCTCGTCCCGGCCTGGCAGACCCAGCTTGATGTTATCACTGACAAGGATGCTTTCGATGACGCTGAGGCGCAACCCCGCCGCCTCGATGCGCTGACGCAGCCGCAGCAGGGCGAGAAAGTCCCAGACCGGGCCGCTGTCCCCGGCCGGACGCCCGCTGACAATATCGCTCACGCCAATCTGGGCGGCGAGACGCAAGGCGCTTTCGTCGGGCGGTACGGGCATGAGCGCAATTCGCATGGCACCAACCTCCATCTTTGCCAGGATTGTAGCGTTGTCGCGGCAGGGTGGCCCCCTGGCGAGCGGGAACTCGCTTCGCCCGGCAGGAAGTCACAGCGTGCTATACTACCCGCCAGATTCGGCGGCAATATCCGGGAGAACGAGATGTTTCGCTGGGGCATCATCAGTACGGGATCAATCGCCAACCGCTTCGTCCAGGGCGCGCAGAGTCTGCCGGACACCACGGTGCTGGCCGTAGGCTCACGCACGCAGGAATCGGCCGACATCTTCGGCGAACGTCACGGCATCGAACGGCGCTATGCCTCTTACGAGGCGTTGGCCGCCGACCCGGATCTCGACGCGATTTACATCGCCACGCCACACCCCTTCCATGCAGATAACTGCATTACCTGCCTTGAGGCGGGAAAGGCGGTGCTATGCGAGAAGCCTTTCACCATAAACGCCGCCGAGCTTGAAGAGGTGGTCGCGCTGGCGCGCGCGAAGCAGCTGTTCCTGATGGAAGGCATGTGGTCGCGCTTCATGCCGGCCACGGTGCGCTTGCGCGAACTGCTGGCCGCCGGAGTCATCGGCGAGCCCCAGGTGCTGGACATCGACTTTGGCTTCCGCACCGGTTTCAATCCGGAGGGACGACTGTTTGCGCCAGCACTCGGTGGCGGCACCTTGCTGGATATCGGCATTTATTGCCTGTCGTTTGCGTCGATGCTCCTCGGGACGCCGCAACGCATCGCCAGCATGGCGCAGCTGGGCGAGACCGGCGTCGACGAAAACGCCGCCATAATTCTTGGCTACAAGGGTGGGGCGCTGACGACAATCTGCGCGGCTATTCGCACCAATACACCTCAGCAGGCTGTGCTGAATGGCACGCTGGGCCGTATCACGCTGCATCCGCCTTTCTGGTTCCCGGAGCGCCTGACGCTTGAGGTCTACGGTGTGGAAACAACCGTTATGGAAATCCCGATGAACGGCAACGGTTTCAACCATGAGGCGGCCGAAGTGGTGCGCTGCATGGCAGCCGGTCAACTGGAAAGCGAGATCATGCCGCTCGATGAGTCGCTGGCGTTGATGCAGACGATGGACGAGATTCGCGCGCAGTGGGGCCTGCGCTACCCGATGGAGGAAACACCATGAAATACGGCAGAATTGAGGGCGTGAGCAAGCGGGTCTCGCGAATCGTGCAGGGCACCACGGCCATCGGCCGGGCAGACATGGACGCGAGTTTGCGTCTGCTGGACGAGGTCTTCGAGTTGGGCCTGACGACCTTTGACATGGCGAACAACTACGGCGGCGGCGACGTGGAGCGCGTGTTCGGCCACTGGCTGAAAACGCGCGGCGTGCGCGACGAGATCGTGTTGCTGACCAAGGGCGGGCATCATTCACAGGATCGCAAGCGCGTGACCCCCTACGACATCGAGAGCGACATAAACGACTCGCTGGCACGCTGCGGCACGGACTTCCTGGACATCTATCTGCTACACCGCGACGACGAGACGAAGACGGTGGGTCCCATCGTCGCCAAACTGAACGAATACCACCAGAAGGGCGCGATCGGCATCTACGGTGGCTCCAACTGGTCCATTGAGCGCATGCAAGAGGCCAACGCCTGGGCCGCGGCCAACAACGCGCAACCCTTCCTGGCCAGCAGCCCCAATTTCAGCCTGGCCGACCAGGTGAAGGTCCCCTGGGAAGGTTGCATCAGCATCAGCGGGCCGGGCAACCATGACGAGCGCGCCTGGTACGCAGAGGCGCAGATGCCGCTCTTCACCTGGTCGAGCATGGCCGGCGGCTTTTTGAGCGGACGCTTCCGCCCTGACAACCTGGACAGTTTCAGCGAGTATTGGGACCAGCTTGTCATCGATGCCTATTGCTACGAGGACAATTTCGAGCGCCTGGCGCGGGCGCAAATCCTCGCGCTGGAGAAGAGTCTGACAGTGGCGCAGATCGCCGTGGCCTTCATTTTCAACCAGCCGCTCAACCTTTACGCCCTCATCGCCAGCCGCAGTGGCGCCGAACTGCAGCAGAACATCGAGGCGCTGGAGCTGGAACTGAGTCCCGCCGAGCTGGCCTGGCTCGATCTGCAAAGCGACACACGTTAGTCAGCGGAGCCGGGATGCGCATCCGTAACGGCCGTATCCTCACGCCAGCGGGCGAACTGCGCGGGCAGGAACTGGTGGTCGCGGAGGGCCGCATCGCAGCGCTGCGTTGCCCAGATGAAGATGGCGGCGAGATTCTCGACGCGCAGGGGTTGTTGCTTGCGCCCGGGCTGATCGACCTGCACGTGCATGGCGCACTGGGTTGCGACGTGATGGACGCGACGCCGGCGGCCCTGACGACCATGGCGCATTACTTCGCGCAGCATGGCGTCACCAGTTGGCTGCCGACGACGATGAGCGCGTCGCGGGAGGCGATCGTCGCGGTACTGGACGCTGTGGCGGCCTGTCAACAGCCGCCAGACGGCGCGCAACACCTGGGCGTGCACGTCGAGGGGCCCTATCTGAACAGCGCATGGCGCGGCGCCCAGGCACTGGAAGCGCTGCGCCTGCCCGACCCACAGGAGTACGGCGCGTGGTTGCGCAGCGGCGTGGTGCGACTGATCACGTTGGCGCCGGAACTGCCGGGCGCCGACCGGCTGATCGACGCAGGCCGTCGCCTGGGCATCGAATTCGCCATCGGGCATAGCGGCGCAGACTACGAGACGGTGCTGGCGGCTGCTGAACGTGGCCTGCGCCAGGCGACGCACACCTTCAACGGCATGGCCGGCCTGCATCATCGCGAGCCGGGCACCCTGGGCGCGGTGCTGGACGACGGACGCATCCTGGCGCAGCTCATTGGCGACGGACTGCACGTACACCCGGCCATGATGCGCCTGCTGCTGCGTGCCAAGGGTCTCGCAAGAGTCCTGCTCATCAGCGATGCGATGCGCGCCACCGGCCTCGGTGACGGCGATTTTGAGCTGGGCGGCCAGGCTGTGACCGTGCGCGGCGGCGCGGCGCGTACGCTGGACGGCGCGCTGGCCGGCAGCACGGTGATGCTGGACGAAATCCTGCGGCGCGTGATGCGTCACGCCGGGCTGAGCCTGGCGCAGGCACTGCCCATGGCTTCAGCGGTGCCGGCGGCGGCGTTGGGTCTGGCCGGACGCAAGGGAACGCTGCAGCTTGGCGCCGACGCCGACATCATTCTGCTCGACGACGAGGCGCAGGTACGACTGACGATGGTGGCCGGGCGCGTGGTTCATGACGCGCGCGGTTAGATTTTCGCAAGGAATATGCTGTAGGCTACATGCATAAACAGGAGCGAAAGGACAACATGATGGCGAAGATGGAGCAGTCAACCCTGGGCGGCGGGTGCTTCTGGTGCCTGGAGGCGGTCTATCAGCAACTTCACGGAGTGAGCCAGGTCGTCTCCGGCTATGCCGGCGGCCACATGGATCTACCGGACTATCGGACGGTATGCAACGGCACGACCGGCCATGCCGAGGTTGTGCAGGTCAGCTATGACGCGGAAGTCATCAGCTATCGCGATTTGCTGGATGTCTTCTTCACGATCCACGACCCGACCACGATGAACCGCCAGGGCGCGGATGTGGGTACGCAGTACCGATCGGCCATTTACACGCATTCGGACGAGCAGTCAGAGATCGCCAGGGAAGTCATCGCCGAAATCAGCGCCGACGGTCTCTGGCGCAACCCGATCGTCACCGAAGTGACGCCGTTGGAGCGTTTCTGGCCGGCGGAGGACTATCATCAGAATTACTGGGCCAACAACCCGAACCAGGGCTACTGCCGTGTGGTCATCGCGCCGAAGGTGGCGAAGTTCCGCAAACAGCACATGGAGCGTCTGGCGGCGGTTCGCTGAGGAGCTTGCCCGGGGGGAGCAGATGCGGCCGGCGCTGCCAGGCTGACCTGTAAGCCGCATTCTGTTCCCCTTGCGGGGTGGCGATCATCTATCTGTCCCGCAAGTTGCCTCGCGGGATCGAGCAGCACACCCGGCGCTTTTTACGGGACGGGCCGCCCCCTTGCGCCTGCTTGGCCTTGCTCCCGGTGGGGTTTGCCTGGCCGCCGACATCACTGCCGACGCCGGTGGTCTCTTGCACCACCTTTTCACCCTCACCCCCTTGCGGGGGCAATCAGTTCTCTGTTGCACTTGCCGTCGCGTTGCCGCGCCTGGCTGTTAGCCAGCACCGTGCCCTGTGGAGTGCGGACTTTCCTCCAGTCCCGCAGGACCGGCGACCGCCCGGTCAACCTGGCCCATTTAGTATACCCGTCGTGGTGGCGGCGGACAGAGTGCTATACTGCCTGCGTTACAGGGGATCGCGCAGCCACATGACCGGAGACGCCACGGCCAAATTCAAGACGGCAGTTTGCGTACGGAGCCTGGCATGACGACCCGCAAGGCTCCCTGGCCCCTGCTAACCCTCGCGCTGCTGCTGGTCGCAGCCAGTCGCTTGCTGCGCCTCGACGACCTCACGATGAATCCCGACGAGGTCTGGTCGATCTGGCAGACCTTCGGCAGCGTGGATGACATCCTGCGCTGGACACCCTACGACTGGCCGCCGCTCTACTATCTGATCCTGGGCGCGTGGAGTCAGGTCGCAGGCATTCAGCCGCTGGCGCTGCGAACGCTGTCGGCGCTGGCTTTCCTGCCCGGTGCTGCCTGCGCCTACCGCCTGATGCAACGCTGGCGCGGCTGGCGCGCGGGCCTGCTGGCGCTGTTGGCCTGGTCAGCGCTCGGGCTGGTCATCCGGCTCAGCCTGGAAGTGCGCGGCTACGCGTTGCTGCTGCCGCTGACGATGCTCTCGTTCTGGTTGACGCTGCGCTACTTCGAGCGGCCGGTCTGGCGGCGCGCGCTGGCGCTGGCGCTCTCGCTGGCTACCATGTTCTATCTCTCCTACACCGGCGGCATGGTCATCCTGTTGCTGGTCGTTTGCAGCCTCATCATCTACCGGCGCAGGATCTGGCGCTGGTGGCTGCCGGGCCTGATTGCCGGCTTGCTTGTTTTGCCGGAGTTGCTGGACATTGCAACTCTGCTGGTGGGGCGCTTAGCGTCTACCAGTAGAATCGTATTGCCGCCGTTGCCACAGGCCATCGCGCAACTCTACGTCGACTTCAGCGGGAGTTTCTGGCCGCTGTGGGCACTGATGGCCGCAGCTGCGCTATGGCTCCTTCTGAGGCGTGAACGCCGGCAGGGCGCTGTCGCGCTGGCGCTGTCAGTCTGGGCGCTGGCGCTGCCTTTCCTGATGTACCTGCTCAACCCGGCGCTGGGCCTCTTTCACGGGCGCTATGCCTGGTGGATCTTGCCAGGCATCGCGCTGCTGCTCGCGCGTGGGCTGTCGTGGTTGCCGCGCAGGGGCATCCGCATGGCCATGCTGCTGCTGGCGGCAGCGCTCTTTGCGCCGCTGCCCGACGTCAGCCCATACCAGATCTTCGACCTGCTCTCGCCACTTGAGGACAACTTCCGCTGGCTGCGGGATCAGATGCAGTGGGGCGACGTGCTGCTGACGAATGTGGAGCATCGTTGCGGCGCGGCCGAGGAGTGGGACTATCATCAGCGTGCCTGGCTACCCAATGGCTTGCAATTTATTGACGAGCCGGCGGATCAGCGACGTATCTGGGTGTTGAACCCGAAGCAGCAGGCGCCGGAGCTGCGCGCGCATCTGGCTGCGGAACGTATCCCCGGGCGTTTTGTGGGGCCATGGGGTTGCCTGCTGCGCCTCTATGAGGCGGCGCCAGACCCCGAAGGCATACCCTATGCGAACGGGATGCGCTTTCACGGCGCAGAGTTGATGCGGGATTCGCGCTTCATCGCTGGTCAACCGGTGCTCCACGAAGGGGAGACGCTGCAACTGCGACTGTGGTGGTCGGTAGATACGCCTCCTGCGCAAGATTACAGTCTGCACACCTGGCTGGCGCGTGAGGGGCGGCTGCTGGATGAAATCAATGGCCCGCCGCAGCCGTTCTGGCCGCCGGAAGCGACCGGAGAGACCAGCCGCTGGCAGCCCGGCAGTCGCTACGTTGAGGTGCGCGAACTGACGCTGCCTGCGCATGCCGACACTGGCAGCTACGAAGTGAAGCTGAAGCTTTACTATTGGGAAGACCTTGAGCCGGTACCGGCGCCCGGCCTGGGCCCAAACGGGGAGCGGCATATCCTGACGTTCAGGGTGCGCAGCTACTGAACGCGGTGCCGGGAGCAGTCTGGCTGACTGCTCCCCGCCTGGTGCGTCAGACTTCTATTGCTGCTTCCTCTGCCTCACTCATGGCGTCCACGATTTCAAGGATGAACTCGCCTTCGTCACCATCGTTGTAGGTGGTGACCTCGACGATCACGGTCAGGTCTTCGTCGCCGGCCTCCACGCCGTAGAGGGCCGAGCCAGAGCCCGGCAGATCGATGTCATCGTTGCTGTCGAGCAGGGTTTCGCCACTCGCGTCGTAGAGGTTGAGCAGGGTATCCAGGTCGCCATCTTCACTGCCAAGCAGGATGTCCGTCACGCTGCCGGCGGGAAGGACCAGGGTGTAGCGCAGTCGCTCGTGGCGCAGGATCTGATTCGTTAATACATTGCCGACCTCAATCTCGCCGGCAGCGACGGGCACAATCACGAGGGAATTATTCAGCCAGGCGATGGCAGCCTCGAGCACCGCATCCTCCTCACTGAAAAGCGTTTCCTCTGTGACCGGAACGCGCAGGGTTGGCACTACGCCAATACCCTCCAGGTGAATATTGTGATCTGCGTCCACTGCGCGCCCGACTGTGAAAGTGACGTCCATGTCATCTGGCATGTAAAAGGTTTCCACGCTGCCACCGGCGCCGGCGGTGGCGGTGTGGCCGATGATGGCTGCCCGGTCCTCGACAGTCATGTAGTAGCTGAAAAACTCGCAGGCGCTGTAACAACTGGAGTAGACCAGCACGGCGACCACGCCATCGTAACGCAGGTCCTCGGGCGGCAGGATGAAGTCATCCTCGGTGTCGGGGTCGAAGAAGAAGTCTTCCGTGTCCTCGTCATAGAAGCCGGAGTTGCCCAGCACATGTGGCTCATTGAAGAAGTAGGCCGCCATCTGCTGCGCAAGCCAGCCGCTGCCGCCGCCGTTGCTGCGCATATCGATGACCAGGCCGGGCACGGCGTAGTAATTGAGTTCATCAATCAGCCGTTCCCAGAGGTCAATCGTCAGGCGTTCGTTGTCGCTGAATGAGTGGATCTGTACGAGGGTGAAGTCGCTGCCCTCTATTTCCTCGAACTCCAGTGGCAGCCGATGCCGGTCGCGTCCCTGGAAGAACGATGAAAAGTCGAAGCTGTCCCGTTCTTCGCTGGTTGGCAACACGGCGCTGGAGATTTCTTCGGCGCCGGGGTTGCGCCAGCTGAGCTCGACTTCGCTGTCGGCCGGGAAGCGCGTCGCGTAGCGCAGTTGCTGCAGCCGCTTTTGTTCCTCGAGGCTGAAGGGTTCAGACCAGGCGACTGTTTCGCTGACGTACTCAGCGGCGGGCTGAGCGTTGATTTCCAGGATTTCGGCGCGCAGCTCGATGCCGGCTTCATCCGCCGGGCTGTCCTCAAGCAGGAAATTGACGATGATGCGTCCGTCATCCAGCTCTCGAATGGCGATACCGACGCCGCCGGCGATCGCTTCGCGGAATCCCCGGAAAGTCGCGGGGCCGAAGGAGGCGCTTACATGGCTGTCGGGTATGGACCAGGTGAAGTCGCGCAGGGCGAACTCGTAGGCCTCGGGATCTGCATCTGCCTGGGCCTGTTCGAAGAGCGGGCGGAATTCCGCACTCATCGCATCCCAGTCGATGCCCTTGTACCCGGTGAAGGCGTATTCGCGGCGGAACTTGTCCAGCATGGCGTCGAAGGCGGCAGTGTAATCCATTTCGGAGAAGTCATCCGCCTCGGCGGCTTCACCCTCGATGAGGTTAACAACGGGCTCAGCCGAGCGGTCGAAGGTGAAAGGGTCGCTGTCGAGGCTGACCAGGGAGTAGCCGGCCGGCAAACCCAGTGCCGGGTCGTCCTCCGTGAATAGCAGGCCGTCTTCGCCATAGCCGGAGGGAAAGCCTTGTTCGTCGTCGGGGGCGTAGACCAGCAGCTGGCCACCGATAATTTCGTTCAGGGTTTGTGAGCGGTTGCTGGTGTCTGTAGAGGCATAGGCGGTTGACCAGCCGCCTCCGCCCAGATCGCGTTCTTCCAGCTCGGGCGGGCCCCAGATATTGGTCCAGAAGGCGACCGCAAAAATCTGGACGCCGCCGTCGTCTTCGCCATCATTGTCAACGTCGCGCAGGCTGCCCTGGGGCTCAAAGGGCAACTGCAACACATAGCTGACGGGCGAAGTGAAGAAATCACTGGTCAGTCGGCCCATCACCTGCGATTCCGGAGAGAAGGTGAAGTCACGGTCGCGGTCGACGAAGCCCGCCTGATCTTCCAGGATGATGAGCGGCTCGGCCACACCATCAGTCAGGTAGGGGTTGGTGTAGTTCATTTCACCGTATATGGCGCGCGTGCCCCCTTCATCGTTGAGGATGGGGGCCGGCGCCAGGTCTGTCTGCGCTGCCACGGAAAAGCAGGCTGCCAGCAGCAGACCGGCGACCAGCACATGTCTGAGCACGAGTAAACTCCTTTGTTTGCGGGCAGAGCGTTATGCAACAGTCTGCCGATAATTGCTTGCCGTAACCTTAACGCATACCTGGCGCCAGATTAACATCGCTTTCCTGTCGCTTGTTGCTGCGACTCCCGACCTTTACAATAGCACCCCTTCACCCGGAGCAAAGTAAATCGCGTGAGCGCGGGAACAAGACAGGTGAACTCACCGCCACTCTGGTTGCGGAAGCCCGCTGCCAGAGTGCGCCGGTTGCTGGTGGCGGCCGAGCCCGGCACCCTGGCCGTGCTGCTGCTCATGTTGCTGATGCCCCTGTTTTCGCTGCGCGCAGCCGGCTGGCCCCTGTCCGTGAACACGGCCGTCCCCGCCCTGCTGATGTCCGTTCTGTTCGGCTACTGGCTGGCGCGCAGCCAACACGGCGACTTCCTCTCTCTGCTGCTCAGCTGGGTCTACGGCTTCGGCTGCGTGTTCCTGTTGGTGGCGACCAACGAGCCGGTCGACTTGTTGCAGGGCATTAGCCAGGTGCTGCGGCGCATGGTGACCTGGGTGAACGATGCCCTGGCCGGCAGCATCAACCAGGATGTACTGATCCTCAACCTGCTGCTGGCATCGCTGTTGTGGTTTCTCGCCTACAGCGCAGTCTGGCATGTCTTTCGTATCGACCGGGTCTGGCGCGCCGTGCTGCCGACCGGCCTGGTGCTGGTGGCCAACGCCTTCATTTACAAGGGCAACGCAGATCTCGATCCCTTTCTCGGCTTCTACCTCTTCCTCGCCCTGCTGCTGGTGGCGCGCTCCAGCCTGGAGACGCGCGCGTGGTACTGGTATGTCAACAAGGTGCGCGTGCCACCGCAGCTGCGACGGCAGTTCTATCGCCTGGGAGCCGTGCTGGCCCTGTTGACGCTGCTGCTGGCCTGGTTGCTGCCGCCGACGGATTTCCAGCAGCGCCTCGACCAGTTTCAGGAGCTGCTGGCCGGCGAACCACTGACTGAAATCACCCAGCTGCTGGACCGGCTCTTCACCTCCGGCGAGATGCCAGGGCCGGCGACGGCCGACTTCTACGGCGGCGATGCCCTGCAGCTGGGGGGCGCCGTGCAACTGGGCGATGACGTCGTCATGCAGGTCGCCGCGCCCCCGGGTCACCGCTACTACTGGCGCTCGCGTGTGTTTGACATCTATGAAAGCGGGCGCTGGTTGCCGGCCGCCGATACGCGCCTGACGGACCCGCAGGCGCCGCTGGATTTACCGCAGGAACCGGCAACGGTGAACGCGCGGGAATCGGTGGAGCAGACCTTCACGATGGTCTTGCGCGCCTCGCGCCTGATCTACGCCGCGCCGCAGGTCTCCTCTGTCGCCTTGCCGACCCGCAGCGATCTGCGTTACATCGGCCCCGATGGCAGCTTTCTGAAGCCACCGGCCCGGGACCAGCACATCCAGGCCGTCAACGTATCGGTAATTCGCCCCTTGCGGGTGCTCAATAGCGGCGACAGTTACCAGGCCACCAGCCTGATGAGCACGGCCAGTGCCGATCAATTGCGCGCGGCAGGGCAAGACTGGCCGGACTGGGTGAGCAGCCTGTACTTCTACGTGTCGCCCTCGGTGACGCAGCGCACCCGGCAGCTGGCGCGCCAGATCGTCAGCGAGGCCGGCGCGGCAACTCCCTACGATCGGGCGAAGGCGCTGGAAGGCTGGTTGCGGCAAAACATTCGCTACAACGAGCGCATCCCGCAGCCGCCGGCGAACCAGGACCCGATTGACTGGATGCTCTTTGACCTGGGTGAGGGCTATTGCAACTATTACGCCTCGTCCATGATCGTCATGTTGCGCTCGCTGGGGGTGCCGGCACGCCTGGCAGCCGGCTTCGCGCAGGGGCGCTGGAATACCGAGCTGGATCAATACGAGGTGTTGGAGCGCGACGCGCACTCCTGGGTAGAGGTCTACTTCCCCGGCTACGGCTGGATCGAGTTTGAGCCGACCGCCGCGCAGGCGTCCCTGGATCGCAGGGACCTGGAGCGGCAGGCTATTCCACCGGGTGAAGCAGAGCCTTCGACAACGCCGACCGCCACGCCCACAGAACTTCCGCCCATCGCAACCCCCACAGCGGAAGACGACGCCCGGTCTGACGAAGAGCGTCCGTTGCCGACGCCCTCGTCAACGCCAACGCCTTCACCGACGCCGACTGCCACGTCGACGCCCACCCTGACGCCCACGCCATCCCCCACTTCGCCAGGGCCATTACCGCCCCCGGCAGAGCCGCCGCAGGAGTCGCCGCTGGACCCTCCGCTTCCCGAAGCGCTGGACCGCTCTTCCAACGTGCCGCCCCTGCCGGGCGGCCTGCTGGCCGCGCTGTTGCTGCTGCTACTGCTGTTGCTGCTGCTGTTGTTCCTTTGGTGGTGGTGGGAGTGGCGTGGTCTGCGCCGCCTCAACCCGATTGCGCGCGCATGGGCGCGCCTTGAACGTTATACGCGCCTGATCGGCATCCGCCTGGATCCCGCGCAGACGCCGGCCGAGCGCCGTCGCCGCATCGTGCAGGACCTGCCGGTCGCCGAAGCTTCGGTGACGACCATTACCAACATGTACATGCGCGAGCGCTACGGGCCGGCGGATCAGTCCGGGGCGGACAGCGGCCAGGCGGGCATCTCCTGGGGCCGGGCGCGCTATCGTATTCTGCGTCGCTGGCTCGGGCGCAAGTTGCTTCCCTGGCGCCAGCGACGCTGAGGCCGCCTTACTGTTCGTCGATGATGCTGAAGACCATGGGGCGGCGACGGGTTTCGTTGTAGAGCACGCGGCTCACTTTTTCCTGCAGCCGCTGGCGCCGCCGGCCATTGTGGGTCATGCGGGCTTCAGTGAGCGCCTCCTCCGCCGTGCGCCGCACGGTCTCGAGCAGCTCATCCGCCTCGCGCAGGTAGACGAAGCCGCGCGTGAGGACTTCTGGCCCAGAGAGGATTTCCCCGCTCCCGGCGTCGATGCTGGCCACTACGATGAGGAAGCCGTCCTTGCCCAGAGTTTCGCGGTCGCGCATCACCGCCGGGCCGACGTCACCGACACCGCTGCCATCGACGAAGACATAACCGCCCGGCACGCGTTCGCCGATGTGCAGGCCATCCTCGCTGACGCTGACCACGCTGCCGTTCTCAATGACGCGGATGTTTTCTTCGGGCAGGCCTGACTCGAGCGCCAGGCGGGCATGCGCCATGAGATGCCGCAGCTCGCCATGCACGGGGATGAAATACTTTGGCCGCGTCAGGCTGAGCATCAGCTTCATCTCTTCCTGGCGGGCGTGCCCGGAGACGTGCACCGGCGCGATCGGATCGTAGAGCACGTTGGCGCCTTGCTGGAAGAGCCGGTTGATGGTGCGGTAAACCATCTCCTCGTTGCCGGGGATGGCGTGCGCAGAGATCACGATGGTGTCGCCGGACTGGACCTCCAGCTGGTGGTGGCGACCCTGGGCGAGACGGCTGAGCACGGCTGAAGGCTCGCCCTGGGTGCCGGTCACCATTACCACCACCTTGTCCGGGGGCAGGCTGTTGCTCGCGGACAGTTCGACGAAGGTATCTTCCTCAAGCTGCAGGATGCCCATCTTGCGCGCCATGCGCACGTTGGCGTTCATACTGTAGCCCGCGATGGCCAGACGCCGGCCGTGGCGTTTGGCACAAGCCGCCACCTGCTGGATACGTTGCAAATGCGAGGCGAAGGTGGCGATCATGATGCGCCCCTGCGCCTGCTCAAAGACGTCCTCGAAGGCGGCGACCACCTTGCTCTCTGAAGGAGTCCAGCCAGGTTGGTCGGCGTTGGTGCTGTCGGCCAGCAACAGCAGCACGCCCCTGCGCGAGAAGTCCGCCAGTTTGGCGTAATCCGGCCGCTTGCCATCGGGCGGGGTATTGTCGAACTTGTAGTCGCCGGTGTGCACGATGAGGCCCAGCGGCGTGTTGATGCCGTAGCCAACGCAGTCGGGAATACTGTGGCAGACGTGAAAGCTCTCGACGGGGAAGGGGCCGACCTGGAAGTCGGCGCCGGGCTGAAAGATGTTGACCTCGCATTGATCCAGCAGGTGGGCGTCCTTGAGCTTGGCGTTCAGCAGGGCGGCGGTGAGTGGTGTGGCCCACACGGGCGTGCCGGGGAAGGCCTCGATTACGTGGGCGATGGCGCCGGTGTGATCCTCGTGGCCGTGGGTGTAAAGGATGCCGTGGAGCGTCAGGTCCTCGCGCTCGCGCAGCCAGCTAAAGTCCGGGATGATGTAGTCCACGCCGAGCATGTCGTTGTTGGGAAACATGATGCCGCTGTCGATGAGGATGGCGTCCTTGCCCCACTCGATGACGGTCATGTTCTTGCCGATTTCGCCAAGTCCGCCGAGGGGGATGATGCGCAGTTCGGTAGTTTGCATAATACAAGGGCACCCGACGTCCGGTCGGGCGCAGTCCTTTCCTGTTCAATTATCGGATTACGAGGAAAAAGAAATTCTGCACAATTAATAAGACATTATATCACAGATTGCACAGATGTCAGTGGCAGGTAGGCCACAGTTTGGGGAGCGGTGGTACAATGGCCGCGCTTCCGCCTGCAAAGGGATTCCGCAGTGGTCAAACGGGAACCGGCCTCATGATTCGCTTCGGCACGGACGGCTGGCGCGCGGTCATTGCGGACAGTTTCACCTTCGCCAATTTGCGCCTGGTGACCCAGGCGGTGGCGCAGGCCCTGCACCGGCAACACGTCGGGCTGGAGCCGCCCGAGGTGGTCGTCGGCTACGACACGCGCTTTCTCTCCGACCATTTTGCCAGGGAGGCGGCCTGTGTGCTGGCCGGCAACGGCATCGTCGCCTGGCTGACGCGCACGGACGCGCCCACGCCGGCCATCTCCTGGAATGTGCGGCTTAAAGGCGCCGCAGCCGGCATCGTCATCACCGCCAGTCACAATCCGCCGCGCTACAACGGCTTCAAGCTCAAGGCCAGCTATGGCGGCAGCGCTACGCCGGAACAGTGTGCATTGGTGGAAGTGGAACTGCGCGCGCTGGAGCAGACCGGCCGCGGCGCCGCGACGCTGGACTACGAGGCCGGCCTTGAAGACGGGCTCATTCGTCGCTTCGATCCCGGCTGGGAGTACTATCAGCATTTGAGCAGCCTGGTCGATATCGACCTGATCTCCCGCTGCGAGCTGTCGATCATGGTGGACGCCATGTGGGGCGCCGGGCGCGGCGCCATCAAGACCATGCTTTCGCGTTCCCGCTGCCAGGTCAACGAAATCCGCGATGTGCTCAATCCCGGCTTCGGCGGCATCCACCCGGAGCCGATTCTGCGCTATCTGAACGAGCTGGTGGCGGCGGTGCAGCGCGTGCAGGCGGACGTGGGCCTGGCGACGGATGGCGATGCCGACCGCATCGGCGCGATTGATGCGCTGGGGAACTTCGTCGATCCGCACCAAATTTTCGCGCTGACGCTACGCCACCTGGTGGAGCAGCGCGGCCTTCGCGGCGCGGTGGTCAAGACGATCTCGACGACCTTCATGATCAACAATCTCTGCCGGCGTTACGGCCTGCAACTGCACGAGACGCCGGTCGGCTTCAACCACATCGCGGACCTGATGATGCAGCAGGATGTCCTCATCGGCGGTGAGGAGAGTGGCGGCATCTCGGTGCGGGGCCACATCCCGGAAGGGGACGGCATCCTGATGGGGCTGCTGCTGCTGGAAATCATGGCGCAGGCGCAGGCGCCGTTGCACGAAATCGTCGCCGACCTGCAGTCGCAGTTTGGCCCGGCGCATTTCGGTCGCATCGACGCTCAACTTGGTCAGCAACTACCGAAGGGCGAACTGCTCCGGCGAATTGCAGAAAACGCGCCCGCCCGGCTGATCGGGGAAGCAGTAACGAGCCTGGATACGACGGATGGAGTCAAATTCTGGCAGGCGGATGACAGTTGGCTGCTCATTCGGCCCAGTGGCACCGAACCCCTGCTGCGAATATACGCCGAGGCGAGGTCGCCAGACGCGGTGCAGAGTCTGCTACGTGAAGGTCAAGCGCTTGGAGAGGCAGTACTGGATTCAGATTGATTGAAGGGAGACTCGCATGAAACAGGCGGCAATTACGGGTGTGAAGCAGGCGCAGGCAAAGGCGTTTCCAGATTTGCAGGCCGATGCGCAGCGGGTGCTGGTTAAGGTGACGGTGGCGCCGTTGTGCACGGAGTACAAGGTTTTCGCCAATGGACAGGTGGGGGAGTATCTGGGGCATGAAGCGGCAGGTGAAGTGCTGGAAACCGTTGGCTCGGCCAGCGTTCAGCCGGGCCAGCGCGTGGTCGTGATGCCTCAAACAACCTGTGGCGATTGTTTTTATTGTAATAGTGGCGATTACATTCATTGTTTGGTGGGAGCGGGCTTCAGTTCGCCGGCGGGCAGCGCCACCCTTGCGCAGCAAATGCTCAAGCAGGACTTGCTGTTGCTGCCGATTCCGGACGACATCTCGACGGAGCACGGGGCCATGGCCTGCTGCGGCCTTGGGCCGACCTACGGCGGAATGGAACGCATTAATCTCCAGGCTGGCGAAACTGTGCTCATCACAGGGCTGGGGCCGGTGGGGCTGGGCGGTGTGATCAACGCCTGTTACCGGGGCGCGCGCGTCATCGGCGTCGAAATGAACCCGTATCGCGCGCAACTGGCACAGGAACTCGGTGCGGAGGTCGTACTCGAACCGGACGGGGCGCTGGAGCAGATCCTGGATCTGACTGATGGCCGCGGCGTGGACAAGGCTGTGGATTGCTCCGGCGTGGTGGCAGCGCATCGTCTGTGCATCGATGCGCTGCGGCGACTTGGCGCAGTGGTGTTCGTGGGTGAATGCGGCGATCCCACGCCGGTCTACATCAGCCGGGACATGATTCGCAAGGGGCTGACCCTGGCAGGTACCTGGCATTACAACCTCGGCCTTGGGCGACGCATCATGCAGCAAATCCGCAACGTCGGGCCGCAACTGGACAAGCTGGTTACGCATCGCTTTGATATCGATGACGTACAGCAGGCTTGGGAACTGCAGCTGACGGGACAGAGCGGCAAGGTGCTCATCGCGCCCTGGGGCGTGACTGACTGAGCGCCGCGGAGGCACCCTGACAGCGCCGCAATCTATGCTATACTGCGCGGCTATTGAGGACCGGAAGAGGAGACTGACGGACGATGGCCTTCGACAATATCAGGGTGCCCGAAACAGGGCAGAAGATCACCGCAAGCAATGGCGCGCTGCGGGTGCCGGACAATCCCGTGCTGCTGTTCATCGAGGGGGACGGCATCGGATACGATATCATGACGGCCAGCAAGCGCATCTGGGATGCTGCGGTCGAGAAGGCCTTTGACGGCCGGCGCAAGATTTCCTGGATGGAGATCTACGCGGGCGAGAAAGCAGCCGGCATCTATGACGGCAACTACATGCCGGAGGAGACCTTCGACGCCCTGCGCGAGTATCTGGTCGGCATCAAGGGGCCGCTGACGACGCCGGTGGGTGGCGGCTTTCGCAGCCTGAACGTGACGCTGCGCCAGGTGCTCGACCTTTACAGCTGCATCCGGCCGGTGCGCTGGTTCGAAGGCGTGCCCAGCCCGTTGCGGCAGCCGCAGGACGTCAATGTGGTGATTTTTCGCGAGAACACCGAGGACATCTACGCCGGCATCGAGTACGAATCCGGCACGCCGGAGAACGAAAAGCTGGCGCGCTTCCTGCGTGAAGAGCTCGGCGCCACCGGCTTCTTCGAGCGTGCCGGTCTGGGCATCAAGCCGATCAGCCCATTTGGCAGCAAGCGCCTGATTCGGGCCGCCATCCGCTATGCGCTGGAGCGCGGCCGCAAGAGCGTGACCATCGTCCACAAGGGCAACATTCAGAAGTTCACCGAAGGCGCCTTCGTCAACTGGGGCTACGAAGTGGGGCGCGAGGAGTTCGCGGAAGAGACTATTTCCTGGGACGAGGTGGCCAGCGAGCATGGTGGCCAGGTGCCGGAGGGTCGCATCCTGCTGCAGGACACCATCGCCGACATCATGTTTCAGAAGATGTTGCTGCGCCCGCGTGAGCACGAAGTCATCGCCACGACCAACCTGAACGGCGACTACCTCAGTGACGCGGTGGCGGCCGAGGTGGGCGGCGTAGGCATTGCGCCCGGCGCCAACGTTGGCGACGAGATCGCGCTCTTCGAGGCGACGCACGGTACCGCGCCCAAATACACCAACCTGGACAAGGTCAACCCCGGCTCGCTGCTCTTCAGTGGCGTGATGATGCTGGAGCACATCGGCTGGAACGCGGCGGCGGATATGATCACCACGGCCTATGAAAAAACCCTGGCGCAGAAGATCGTGACCTACGACTTCGCGCGCCAGATGGAAGGCGCGACCGAGGTAGCCACCAGCACTTTCGCCACGGCCATCATTGACAACATGGGCTAATGCCCACGGCAATGCGGCAGGGAAGGGCGCTGCGGCGCCCTTTTTGTTTGTCGCCTGTGCTTCAATTGCCGCAGGAGCTCCTGAATCACTGTAGACTCGGGGTACGTCAGAGTAAACGAGGGGCCGATGAGGCGTGGATCGCAACCGGCGTGGCTCATCATGCTGATCGCGGCGGCGCTGGTATTCGCTGGCTGGTACCTGTGGCAGGGGCTGCAGACCTACCTGCGCAGCGGCGGTCTGGGTGTGCAGGAAGCCGTCCAGCTGGCCGAACAGCAAGCCAGCGCGACTGTCATCCGCGCCCTGACCAGCGCCGCGGTCTTCGCGCCGCCGCCCACCCGTACGCCAGTGCCGGAATGCCAACCTTTCGTCGTCGTGGTTAAGGAAGCGATTGTCCGCGCAGAACCCTCACGCGAAGCGCGTATCGAGCGCGCCCTGTTCGAGGGCGACGAAGTGTGCGTAATCTCGCCGGCAGCTTCCGACCCGGACTGGATGCTGGTGGATGAAGAGCCCCGATCGCGGCGCATCGAGTCCGTCTACATGCACCGCTCGCTGATTCGCGCCGTGAACCCGACCCCGACCCCGGTCGCCACGTCAACGCCGCTTTCCACCATCACGCCCAAACCATCCGACACGCCCGTCCCGGCTGCCGCGATTGCCACGTCCGGGCCCGCGCCCACGCAGACGCCCGTCGTGAGCGCCACGAGCCCCCTGCGCAGCGCCTGAGTGCGGGCGCCTGTGGTAAGGTTGGGATGTCTTGGTGGACGAAGGGTTGACTCATGCACTCTGATCTGGAGATTGCACGACAGGCGGACCTGAAACACTGCCACGAAATAGCCGCACAAATGGGCCTGGAGGCGGAAGATCTCGACCTTTACGGCTCACCGCATGTGGCCAAGTTGCGCCTGGAGGTGCTGGACAAGCTGCGCGACTGGCCTGATGCGAAGTACATTGACGTTACGGCCATCACGCCCACGCCCCTGGGCGAAGGCAAATCCACAACCACAGTGGGTCTTGGTCAGGCGATGAAACACCTGGGCAAGCGCTCTGTCGTGGCGCTGCGGCAGCCCTCGATGGGGCCGACCTTTGGCATCAAGGGCGGCGCGGCCGGTGGCGGCCATGCCCAGCTGGTGCCGATGGAGACGTTCAACCTGCATTTGACCGGAGACATTCATGCGGTCGCTGCCGCCAACAACCTGCTGGCGGCCATGATCGACAACCGCCTGCTGCGCGGTAACCCGCTGGACATCGATCCCGACAGCATCACCTGGCGGCGCGTGGTGGACATGAACGACCGCGCGCTGCGAAACATTGTGGTGGGCATGGGCGGCAAGTGGAACGGGATGCTGCGTGAGACAGGCTTCGACATCGCCGTCGCCAGCGAGGTGATGGCTATCCTTGCCGTGACGACTTCGTTGCAGGACATGCGCGAGCGTTTCGCGCGAATCGTCATCGGCCTCAACAGCAAGCGCGAGCCAGTGACGGCCGGTCAGATCGGCGCCGCCGGCGCGATGACGGTGTTGATGAAGGATGCGATTCGTCCCAATCTGCTGCAGACCCTGGAGAACACGCCCGCGCTGGTGCACGCCGGGCCCTTTGCCAACATCGCCCAGGGGAACAGCAGCGTGCTGGCCGACCTGATTGGCATCAAGTGCGGCGATTATCTGATCACCGAGTCCGGCTTTGGCGCGGACATCGGCGCGGAGAAGTTTTTCAACCTCAAGTGCCGCGCCAGCGGGTTGCGGCCGGACGCCGCCGTCCTGGTCGTTACAGTGCGCGCGCTGAAACTGCACAGTGGCCGGCATCGCGTCGTCGCAGGCAAGGCGCTGCCCCCTGCCATGCTGGAGTGCAATGTCGCGGAAGTCGAGCTGGGCGCAGTCAACATGATCCGGCAGATTGAAAATGTTAAACGCCACGGCGTGACGCCCGTGGTGGCCATCAATGTCTTCGAGAGCGACCATCCGGAGGAGCTGGCTGCTATCCAGCGGATTGCGGTGGAGGCGGGCGCCCTGGGAGCGGCCCAGGCCAGGCATCATGCACAGGGTGGCGCTGGCGCAGTGGAGCTGGCCGAGATGGTCGTCAGCGCGGCTCATGCTCCATCCACGTTCCGCTATCTGTACGATGTGAACCAGTCCATCAGGGACAAGATAGAGACGATCGCCACACAAATCTACGGCGCGGCCGGCGTGAGTTACGAGGCGCAGGCCGGGCGCCAGATCGACAATTACGAGGCGAACGGCTTTGGCAACCTGCCGATATGCATGGCCAAGACGCACCTCAGCCTCAGCCACGACCCGCAGCTCAAAGGCGCGCCCACGGGGTTTGTATTACCGGTGCGTGAGGTACGCGCCAGCGTGGGCGCAGGCTTTATCTATCCCTTGTGTGGTGACATGCGCACCATGCCTGGTCTCTCGGCACATCCGGCTGCCGAGCAGGTCGACATCGACGAGAACGGCGAAATTATCGGCCTGTTCTGACGCGCGCCGGATCCAGCCTGGGGAAGCGAAAGGACGCACAATGGCATTTCTGCATGAGCGACGGGGCGTAACCGTGTCTGACAGTGAGGAAGCAGCGCGACCCCTGCAACGTGCAACGCTGCCGGCGCCGGTGGGCTTTGAAACGGTGCTGGGCGCAAACTGCTCGCTGGAAGGCCTGTTGCGCAGTGAAGCCAACGTCCGTCTGGATGGCACCTTTGAAGGCAAGCTCGAAATTGATGGCAACGTGCTGGTCGGCGAAACGGCGCGTATCAACGCCGACATCAGCTCGCGCAACATCTCGATCGCGGGCGCCGTCCGCGGCAACGTGAGCGGGCGCAAGGTGCAGCTGCTGCGCACCGGGCGCATCTGGGGTGACATCCGCGCCACCGCGCTTTCAACCGAGGAGGGCGCCTTCATCGACGGCAAGATCACCATGATTGGTCCGGATTCACCGCCGCAGGCAGAAACTCCTGCGGACTCCGGGGCAGATGCCGACGGAGCGATTCCTGCGACCGGACGCACAGGGGCCGATTGACGGGGACGTGTAGATTGTGATTTACGACATCACGCGGCCGGTCAATGCGCAAACTGCTGTCTGGCCGGGCGACCAGCCGTATCGTTTGCGGCACACGCTGCGCCGCAGCGAAGGCGCATCCGTTAATCTGACGGCGCTGGAAGCGACCCTGCATCTGGGAACGCACATGGATGCCTGGTACCACAGCGCAGACGATGGCGCCGCCGCCGCGCAGATGCCGCTGGCGGCCTGCATCGGCCCGGCGCGTCTTGTCACGGTCGCGTGCAATGACGGTCCGCTGGAGCCGGCTGACCTGGCGCACGTCTCGCTGGCCGGGGTGCAGCGTCTGTTGCTGCGCAGCGCGGTCAGCGAACTGGCGGCGGATGTGTGGCCGCTGGCCTGGCCCTGGCCGGGCGCCGTGCTGATCGAGGAACTGGCTGCCGGCGGGCTGCGTCTGCTGGGTCTGGATTCGCCCTCGGTGGATCACGGGGACAGCACGGAACTGCCTGGACATCACGCCCTGCGTCGGCACGGCATCGTCACGCTGGAAAGTCTGTGGCTGCGCGATGCGCCGGACGGCGACTACGAACTGGTGGCCCTGCCCTTGCGCCTGGAAAATGTCTGTGCCTCGCCAGTGCGCGCCATCCTGCGCGACTTGCCGCGCTAGCGCAGTTTCTCGCGCGGCAGCACGGCAAGGACAGCCAGCCCCAACGCTTCGACATCCTCACGACGGCGCAGTGCCGGGTCAAGGGCGTAGGCCAGCATGGCCAGCACCAGACCGGCACAAAAGCCCAGCGCAACGCGCAGTAAAGGCGCAAGGCGCAGGCTCAGGGACACTGGCACAGGCACAATGGTCGGCCTGTCGAGCAGGGTGACTGTGGCCGCCTCGTCGCCGAATTGCGGGAAATACCTGCGATTTTGCGTTTGCAGGACGTGGATGGCAGCATTGGTGAGACGCGCCAGAGCCTGTGCGTCCAGGTGGCTGAGGAAGAGCTGGCCAATGCTGCGCTGATGATCTGCCGCGATGCCGAGCGCGTCACTGTCGCCGCTGACTATCCCCGGGGCGTTGCTGATTTCCCGGCGGAAGCTTTCGGTGCGCGCCCAGGCGCTGAGCGCGTTCACCGTCAACTCGGAGGCCAGCCAGACATCCTGCAAATCGCTTTCCGGGGCCAGTTGCTCCTGTGGGCTTTGGGCGGCGCTGAAGTGCAGCACGGTGCTGTAGCCACCACCTGAACCGGTCGCTGCGGACAGGGCGGGCAGGGCGGCGAGGCCGGCGATCAGCGTGGGAATGACGATTAACCACCACCAGCGTCGCAGAAGTTGGGCAATCGCGCGCAGTTCCATGGTCTCTCTCATGATCTGCAGGGGTCGCGCCACACCATAGGCTGCTGTTTGCGGAAGGCGTCCAGAGCCTGCTCGACGAAGGCGCGCATTTGCTGCTGGAAGACGCGCGTATCGAAGCGCAGGGCGTGGGCGCGAATGGCCTGGCTATCGTAGCGGCTGACATCCAGGTCTGCCAGCGTTGACGCCAGCGACTCCACGCTCTGCTCCTGGAAGAGTTCACCGCTGTGCCCGGGCAACACGGTGTCCAGCGCTCCGCCGGCGCCGTAGGCTATTACCGGGCGCCCGGCGGCTTGGGCCTGCACCGGCGTGATGCCGAAGTCTTCGTGTCCGGGAAAGAGGAATGCGCGACAGCGTGCCATCAGCTGCGGCAGTTCCGCATCCGGCACACGACCGAGAAACTCGACTGTTGGCCCGGCCATAGCGCGAAGCCGTTGCAGATCACGGCCGCTGCCGCCAACCTTGAGCGGCAGGCCCAGCTGGCTGGCGGCGCGCACGGCGAGGTCGATGCGTTTGTAGGGCACGAGCCGCGCCACGACGAGCAAATAGTCGTCGTGCTGCGCGGCGGGCGTGAAGCGCTGCGTATCGACGGGCGGAAAGATGAGCGTCGAGTCGTGCCGGTAACAGTCACGGATGCGCTGGCGCACGGCGCTTGAGATGGCGATGAAATGGTGGACGCGCTGCGCTGCGGCGTAATCCTGGCGGCGCAGCAGGGCGATCAAGGGGCGCAGGGCCTGTTGCAGCGGGGCGCCGAGGCTTTCGCGTTCGATGTATTCCTCCAGCTGCCAGAGATAACGCGTTGGCGTCAGGCAATAGCAAATGTGCAGCGCACGTTCGTCGTGACGCAGCGCAGTGCAAAAGCCGCTTTTGTTGCTGAGGATCACGTCCTGATCGCGCAGCATCAGCCCGGACCAGGCCAGGGGGTAGAGCGGCAGAAAGGGCTGGTGGTGTCGCTGGATGCCGGGCAGACGGTTCAGCCAAAGCGTGCGAATGTCCGCCACGCGCAGGGCCGGCGGCATACGCTCTGGCGCGTAAATGCTGGTATAGATCGGGCTGTCCGGCCAGAGCTCCAGCAGCGCTTCCAGCACATCTTCCGCGCCGCCAACCTGGTTGAGCCAGTCGTGCACCAGCGCCAGTTTCACGGGACATCTCCACCTGTCAGCGCCCGCAGCGGCCGGTAGCTGCGGCGATGCGCGGAGCCTGGGCCGTGCGCCTGCAGGGCATCGCGGTGCGCGGCAGTGCCATAGCCCTTGTGCCGTTCAAAGCCATAGTCGGGGAACGTCTCGGCCAGGCGCCGCATGGTCGCGTCACGCCAGGTTTTGGCGAGCACGCTGGCCGCGGCAATCGTCAGCGAACGCGCGTCGCCATCGATCATGGTTACCTGGGGGTAGCGTGGCAACATCTCCGGCCAGATGAGCGCATCAAGGAAGAGGCAGTCGGGCTGAAAGCCCTTGCAACGCTGACAGGCGTCCGCCAGCGCGCGCTCCATGGCCAGGCGCGTTGCCTGGTCGATGCCCAGCGCATCGATCTCAACGTTGCTCGCCTCGCCGATGCCCCAGGTAAGCGCCTGCTCACGAATGCGCCACGCGGCGCGCTCCCGGTGGTCAGGGCTCATGATTTTGCTGTCACGCACGTCCATCAGCGCCGCGCGCAGCCCCTTGCGGCCAGGCGGCAGACAGACCGCGCCCACACTCACCGGGCCGGCCCAGGCGCCGCGACCGGCCTCGTCCATCCCCAGAATGTGGCGATAGCCGAGCCGCTGCAGCCGGCGCTCATGGGCGAGGTTGGCCATAGACACCGCTCTGCCAGTTGCGGCGGATCGCCTGGATTTCCAGCAGGATGTGCAGCGAATCATGAAACAGGCGCATGCGGCTGTCAGGGTCAAAGTACCAGGTGATGGGGATTTCGCGGATGCGGTAGCCGCGTTTGCGCGCGATGTAGAGCAGCTCGACATCAAAGCCGATGCCTGCCATCTGCTGTACGCTGAACAGATCTTCGGCGGCCGCGCGCGTGAACATCTTGAAGCCGCATTGCGTGTCCTGCATGCCCGGCAGCGCCGTCCACTGGATGATGCGGTTGAGCACGCGACCCATGAGGTGCCGATAGTAGGGCTCACCAATGCGCCGGGCGTCCCGACCTTCACGGGTCGCTAGGAGGACGTCGTTACCGTCGCTGTGAGGCGGCAGGAAGTGAATGACATCCTCGATGGGCATGGAGAGATCGGCGTCGCAAATGAAGCGGAACTCGCCGCGCGCGGCCTGCATGCCCATCTTTACGGCCAGGCCCTTGCCGCGCACGGCGGCTTCAATCACGCGCGCCCAGGGATGCTCGTCGGCGAAGGCCTGCGCAACTGCGACCGTGTGATCAGTACTGCCATTTTCGACCACGATGAGCTCGGCGCAGTACTCCTGCTGCTGCAGAAAGGCGTCGATTTTCTGCAGGCTGGCGGGCAGGCGCAGCGCCTCGTTGTACGCCGGAATGATGATGGAAAGGTAGGGTCGTTTTGCGTTTGTGGCAGGGGTTGCGATCATGGAGCCGGCTCGCGCAAAAGTTCTTCCAGATAACACAACGACACCTGGCGGCTGGCCTGCACCGGGGCGCGCTTGCGCCACATGCGCGGCAGACCGCAGAGGCCGGCCAGCATCCCGCGCAGGCGCGCCCGCGCCTCCGCGCCGCGCCAGGCAGCCAGCGCCTCGCGCAGCAAGCGCCACTGGGCGCGCAATACCAGCCGGCCATGATGACGCCACAGGTCCGCGGGATAGTTCTTGGCGAGCAGGTAAATCAGGTTGCGGCCTTCATAATAACTGGCCGTCACGCCGCCTCCGGTCGCCGAAAGATGATGATACACGATGGCGCGTGGCGTATACAGGCAGCGCCAGCCGGCCAGCTGGGCGCGCCAGCCCAGGTCAACGTCCTCGCAGGAGAAGAAGAAGTCGTCGTCCAGCAGGCCGATCTGGTCAAGCATGCTGCGGCGATACACGGCGGCGCCGCCGCAGGCGCTGAAGACGTATTCCTCACGCTCGAACTGGCCGCAGTCTTGCTGCCAGACGCCACGATTGCTGGCGCGCCCATCCAGCGAAAAGCTGTCGCCGGCCGTGTGCAGATGGTCGCGGCGGTCTTGCAGGAGCAGCTTGCTGGCGACCGCGCCGGCTTCTGGATGCCGCTGAAAGGCATCCACGACTGCCGCCGCCCAGTCCGGGTGAACTTCGGTGTCATTGTTGAGCAGGCCTGCCAGCTCGCCTGTGGCAGCGCGCAGGCCGGCGTTGCAGGCGCCGGTGAAGCCGCAGTTGTGCGGCAGTTCAATCAGCTGCACCTGCGGGTAGTCGCGCCGCATCAGTGCGCAGGAGTCATCGCTGGAAGCGTTGTCGACGACGATGACCTCAAGCGGGCTCCAGCTTTGCCGGGTCAGCGAATCGAGGCAGGCCGGCAGGAAATGCGCGCCATTCCAGTTGGGGATGACGACTGAAAGCAGCGGCCCCGACGCTGAAGGCGCATTCATCGTAGCAGGCCTTCGCGTTCGAGGAAGGCGTCCACCGCTTCGCGCCAGGGACGCAGCGTGATGCCCGACAGTCGACCGGCGTTGTTCGCGAGCACAGCGTATTCCGGCGGGATGGAGGGACGCGGCCACTGCTGGCTGCTGATGGAGGTAATTGGCGTGTCTGCGAATCCGCTGCGGTCGAGAATGTGACGCGCGAATTGCAGGCGCGAGCAGGCGCCCTCGTTGACGAAGTGGTAAATGCCGTAGCGTTCGCTGGCGATGAGTCGGACGATCGCGGCTGAGAGATCGTTGGCGTAGGTCGGGTTGGCGACCTCGTTGCTGACGACCCGCAGCGCCTTGCCGGCCTGCGCGGCGCCGAGAATTGCCTGGATGAAGTTGCGGCCACCATGCGCGAAGAGCCAGGCCGTGCGCACGATATAGTGCCGCGGGTTGTGCGCGCTGACGACAGTCTCGCCAACCCTTTTGCTGTAGCCGTAAGGGTTGGCCGGAGCCGGCATGGCGTATTCGTCCAGGGGGGCGCGGTCGCGCCCGGAAAAGACCTCGTTGCTGCTGATGTAGACGATGGCCGCCTCCACCGCCACCGCGGCCAGGGCGACATGTTGCGTCCCGAAGCCGTTCACCAGCAACGCACGTTGCGGGTCACGGGCACAGCCATCCACGTCGGTCCAGGCGGCCGCGTGCATGACCAGCTGTGGCCTGTAATCGCGCAGGAAAGCGCGCGTGGCAGGAAAGTCACAGATGTCGAGCCGCGCGACGTGGTCACCGATAACATCCGCGCCCAGCACCTCATGCCCTGTCTGTGTCAGGTCCTCAAGCAGCTTGCCGCCCAGGTTGCCGGCCGCGCCCGTCACCAGGATTCGCATGGCTCTTCCTTCGCCTCCTGGGGCATTGTAGCACGGGCGTAACTGTGTGGTGAGGGCCTGCTCAGCGTTCGGCGGCGGCCAGTCGCGCGGCATACTGGCGACGATACCAGTCGTCCCAGTCGTCGGTCTTGATGGGCCGCCACCACCACTCGTTCTGCTGGTACCAGCGCACGGTCGCGGCGGCGGCTTCTGCAAAACTGTGCTCGCGTTGCCAGCCAAGCGCCTTCAGCCGGTCACAACGCATGGCATAGCGCAGGTCGTGGCCCTCGCGGTCCGGCACATGGCGGATGAGCGATGCCGGCCTGTTCAGCACTTCCAGGAGGCGGTGGGTGACGTCGAGATTGCGCTCCTGGTGTTCGCCGGCGATGTTGTAGGCCTTACCCGACTCGCCGTGGAAGAGGGCGCATACGATTCCCCGCGCGTGATCATCGACGTGGAGCCAGTCGCGCTGTTGCAGGCCGTCGCCGTAGAGTGGCAGAGGGTTCTCATCGATGGCCTCGGTGATGAAAAAGGGCATCAACTTTTCGGGGTACTGGTAGGGACCAAAGGTGTTGCTGCCGCGCGTGACGACCGTATCCAGGCCGTGGGTAATGTGGCAGGCGCGAACCAGCAGCTCGGCACCGGCCTTGCTGGCAGCGTAGGGGCTGTTGGGAAGGAAGGCGTCCTCCTCCTGCGAGAAGCTGCCAGGCGCGATGTCGCCGTAGACCTCGTCGGTCGAGACCTGCAGAAAGCGCCCCACGCCCGCCCGGCAGGCCTCGTCGAGCAGGATGTGTACGCCCACGGTGTTGGAATGAATGAATGCGTCCGGCGCTATGATGCTGCGGTCGACGTGGCTCTCCGCCGCAAAGTTGACAACCGTGTCGATTTCATACTGCTTGAGGGCGTGCGCGCTATCTTGGCGGCTGGCAATGTCGCCCTGGACGAAGCGATAGTTTGGCTCATCAGTGACTGGCAGCAGATTGTTCAGATTGCCGGCGTAGGTCAGCAGATCGAAGACGATGATGTTGAGTTCGGGATACTGTGCGACCAAGTGGCGCACGAAAGCGCTGCCGATGAATCCGGCACCACCAGTAATGAGCAGGTTCTTCACTTCGGAGAGTCCAGCGATTCGCCGGACTTGACGATGTGCGGCAGAAAATGCGCCAGCGCGTGAGCGACGCCGTCTTCGTCGTAATGGGTTGTGACGAAGTCCGCGGCTTCCTGCACGATCTCGTTCGAGTTGCCCATGGCCACGCCGATGCCCGCCAGCTGCAACATCTCGATGTCGTTTTCGCCATCGCCGCAGGCCAGAACATGCTCCGGCGCAATCCCCATGTCCTCTAACAGGGCACCAAGGGCGCCACCCTTGCTGCTGCCGGTGGGTAACACCTCGACCATGACCTCCATGCCGGGCTGCAACACCTGCACGCGCTCGCCAAAGGCCTGCTCAAGGCGGGCCCGCAGCGCGTTCATGCGGGCCGGGTTGGTGACGTCCAGGGCGGCAAACTTGTTGATCGGAACCCGCCGTGCCAGCTCTGCCAACGACTCGCAGGACTGTGGCCGTGGCTCGCCATACATGACGAGCAACTCGATGTTGTGGTCGAAGGCAGTAACCCAGGTATCCGTGCCAGAGTAGGCGACCAGGGCAATATCATCCCCGACGAGTTCGACGACCTCGCGGGCGGTCTCCGCTTCAAGGTACCGCTGGTGTCGGATACTGCCATCGCCGTTGTGGGTCACCAGACCCTGCACGTAGATGCCCGGCGAAGACAAACCCAGCTGGTCAATGATCTTGAGCGCCGAGCCGCGCGTCCTGCCGGTGGCCAGCACGATCTGGATGCCAGCATCGCGCACTGCGGCGAGTGCCGCCAGGTTCGCGGAAGAAATCCCCTGTTGGGGGTCGAACAGCGTGCCGTCGAGGTCAAGTGCGATCAGTTGAATTGCCGGGGTCATCAGGGGATCCAGACGCTGCTGTGGTCGCCAAGGTTCATGCGGATGGCCTGCGGCTTGCCGTCGGCGCGTTGCACGCTGACGTTGCGGCCGACGAGCGTATCCTGCAGGCGGGCGTCGATGTCGCAGACGCTGCTGTGCTCGAGGATGATGCTGCGCTCGATTTCGGCGTTGCGGATGCATACATCGTGATAGATGCTGGTGAAGGGGCCGATGAAGCTGTTCTCGATGACGGTGTTGCGGCCGATGATGCTGGGGCCGCGGACGACACTGCGCAGGATGCGGGCGCCAGCCTGCACGGTGACGCGTGTGTCGACCTCCGAGTCCTCGATGACGCTGTCGGCTGAGACACTGGGCGTCAGCTCGGCCAGCACGTGACTGTTGGCCTCAAGCATGTCGGTGGCCTTGCCGGTGTCGATCCACCAGCCCTCGTGCACGTGCGGGGCGACCTGGTAACCAGCGTCGATCAGCCACTGGATGGCGTCCGTGATTTCCAGTTCGCCGCGCGCAGATGGCCGAATGGCAGCGACGGCCTGATGAATGTGATGGTCGAACATGTAGATTCCCACCAGCGCCAGGTTGGAGGGCGGCTGCTGCGGCTTCTCAACGAGCCGCTCGATGCTGCCGTCCTCGCGCAGAATGGCGACACCGTAGGCGCGCGGGTCGGCGACCTCTTTCAACACAATCTGGCTGTTCAAGTCGCTGGCGGCGAAGTCCTCGATGAGCGTGCGGATGCCACCCTGGATGACGTTGTCGCCGAGGAACATAACGAAACGCTCCTCGCCGAGAAAGTCGCGCGCGATGCGAACGGCGTGCGCCAGCCCGTCGGGGCTTTTCTGCTGAATCCAGGTGATGCGCACGCCAAGCTGCTTGCCATTGCCCAGCGCTTGCTGGATGTCCGGGCCGGTGGCGCCGATGACGATGCCAATGTCGGTGACGCCCGCCTCGCGCAGGGACTCGACCACGCGCAGCAGGATAGGCTTGTTGGCGACGGGAATGAGTTGCTTGGCGCGGGTGTAGGTCAGCGGGCGCAGGCGTTTGCCGCTGCCGCCGCTGAGGATCAATCCCTTCACGTGGCAGGCTCCTGGCTCAGGTCGGGTCGGCGTAGCGCGTGGCGGCGCTCTCGCGTGGCGCGTTGTCGAGCACCGCGCCGACGATGCGCACGTTTACACGCTTCAGCGCCTCGCGGGCGCGGGCGGCATGCTCGCGACGGGTGTGGCCGGCCTTGATAACCAGCAGTACGCCGTCCAGCTGAGTGCCCAGCAGGGCAGCATCGGTTACCGCCAGCACGGGCGGGCTGTCGAAGAGGATATAGCTGGCGCGGGCGCGCAGCAGGCCAATGATCTCCCCCATGCGCTGGCTGCCGAGTAGGTCAGCAGGGGCGGGCGGCAGCGGGCCGGAGGGCAGGATATTCAAACCCTCGATTTCCGTGGCGAACAGCGGCGGCTCGGCGAGGGCCGTATCTTCGAGCATCATGGTGGTCAGGCCGCGGCCGTTGTCCAGGCCCCAGATCTCATGCTGCGCCGGCCGGCGCAGGTCGCTGTCAACAAGAATGGTGCTGTGGCCACCCTGGGCGAAGGTTACGGCCAGGTTGGCGAGCACGCTGCTCTTGTCTTCCCCGCGCGCCGGCGAAGTCACCAGCAGGGTGCTGACCGGGTGCTCCACGCTGCTGAACATCAGGTTGGTACGCAGGGTGCGGAAGGCCTCGGTGGCGGCGGAGCGCGGCTTGCGGAGCGTAACGAGGTCCATGGCTTATCCTTCCGCCTGGGGAATGTTGGCGAGCACGCTGATGCCGGTGGCGCGCTCCATGTCTTCGCTGTTGCGGACGATGCTGCTTTCCAGGTATTCCAGCACCAGCACCAGAACGCCGCCCAGGATGAGGCCGAGGATGGCGCCGGCGGCGGCGTTGAGCGTGGGCCGTGGCCGCAGCAGGGTGTAGCGGGCGTTGTCCTGCAGGCTCGCATTGATATAGTCTTCACGGCGGGCGCGCTGGTTTTCCTCGTTGCGATACTGAATGAGCAGGTTGCCCCATTCGCGCGCGACGTCGTTGGCCTGGTCGCCGTCAGCCAGATCGACATCGATCTGAATGGTCAGATTGAGCGGGTCGGCGGCGATGGTGACCACACTGGTGAGCTGCCTCGCCGTCATGTCAAGGCGCAGGTTGTCGATCACCTCGCGGGCGCGAAACTCGCTGTCGAGGTAGGCAACGTGGTTGCCGAGCAGGGTCTTGCTGGCTTCTGTGAGGCCGAAGTCGGCGCGCGTGGGTTGCATCAACACGCGCTGGGTGGCGCGGTAAACGGGGGTCTGACGCGTACCCAGCCACCAGGCGCTGCCTGCCGCGACCAGCGCCAGCAGCAGCAGAATCCAGCCACGACGCAACAGTATATTGACGTATTCCAGCAGGTTCATGCCGTCCCTCGCTGTGGCGCGACTGCAGCCATTGTACCCGAAGCGCGTGCTATGGCGAGTGTGCGTCGGCGCCGTCGTCCAGGTTGAGCGTCAGTCGCTGAATGCCTGCCGACCCCAGCTGGCTGGCGATTTCACTCAGGGTCTGCCCGGTCAGCGGGTGGCGCAAGTCTGGCGCCAGCGCGGCCAGGGGCAGGGCGACGTGCGCAAAACGCAGGATGTCCGGGTCTGGCACCTGCCGCAGCGGCTTGCCGAATTGAAGGGCCTTGTCGCCCCAGAGGGCAATGTCAATATCAATGGTGCGGGCGGCGTTGCGATTCTGCGGGTCGCGCTCCCGTCCCAGACACACCTCGATTTTCTGGATGACTTCGCGATGAAAGTCGGCTGGTGAGTGCGTTGTGCGCAGGCGTACTGCCATGTTGAGAAAATCAGCCTGGTCGGAGTCGCCGCGGGGCACTGTGCGATAGACCGGCGAGCAACACTCCAGTTTGCAGGCCGCGCGCAGCAGGCGCAGGGCAGCGCGCAGGTTGTCACAGGGGCGAATGTTGCTGCCGAGCGAAAGCCAGACGCAGGTTTCAACCGGCATCAAAGTCCGAAGCCCGGCGCTCAATGCAGACGCCCACGGAATCCGAGAAGCGCAGCGCGCCCGGCTTGTGGGCGCGCACCTGCACCCAGGCGGCCGCATGATCCAGCACGCAGATGCGCGCGATGGCCGTGGCCAGGGTCTCCAGCAACTGCCATCTCGAGGCCTCCACGAGTGTGATGACATCCTTGGTCAGGCTGCGGTAATTGAGCGCATCAGCGGGGTCATCGCTGCGGGCGGCGGCGCGCATGTCACAGCCGAGGCGCAGACTGATGACGACATCCTGGCGGTCCTTGCGCTCGTGCTCGCTGAAGCCGATGACGCAGCGCAGGCGCAGATTGTCAATCTCGATGATGTCCATGTCTCAGCATTCTCACAGAAACCGGCATGCCGTACCGTTCACAAAGGTGCTATGTTAACATATCATCAGGAAGTGGAAGAGCGCAGGTCAGGAAGAGATTCGCTTATGAGCGGAAACATCGAAGATCACGTGAAGCCGCAGCACAATTCCGCTACTTCAGATGTGCATTCCGGCATGGCAGAGAACGGTCATGACGTCGGTCCGGCAGTGTCGGCGCCGGTGGACCAGGCGCGCATAGCGGCGGCCACGGCCGAGATTCTGGACGCCATTGGCGAGGATAAAGGGCGCGCCGGCCTGCGCGCCACACCGGAGCGGGTGGGCCGCGCCTGGGCAGAGCTGACGGCCGGCTACCACATCGACCCGGTCAAGCTCATCAACGATGCGATTTTCGAGGTCGACCACGACGACATGGTCATTGTGCGCGACATCGAATTTTACAGCCTCTGCGAACACCATCTGCTGCCTTTTACAGGTCGCGCTCACGTGGCCTACATTCCAAAGGGCAGGATCGTCGGCCTTTCCAAGATTCCACGCATTGTGGACATGTACGCGCGGCGGCTGCAGGTGCAGGAACGCATGACGCGCCAGATTGCCGACTTCATTGATTCCGTGCTGGCGCCGCATGGTGTGGCCGTGGTGCTGGAGGGCGTGCACCTCTGCGCCGTGATGCGTGGTGTGAAGAAGCATGAGGCCAGCATGACGACCAGCAGCATGCTCGGCACGTTTCGCGAGAACCCCGGCGCGCGCAACGAATTCCAGGTGCTGCTTGGTCGCTCTGGCAGCAGTCAATTCATCGGCTGAAGCTGCCCGGCTGAATTGTCACCGCCAGCGCTCCCTGTGCTGTAGTGTATCCGTTAGCAGGACGGACGGCGCTTCCATGTCTGGTCTGACCTTCATGAATGCTCCGTCCTCTCTATACACCTGGGCGCCGTTGAAGGAAGGCCACCGGGACAAATCTGTGACCAGATCTCCGATGCCATCCTTGATGCGATGTTGGCGCAGGATGCCCTGACATGCCGCATCGAGCTGCAGGTGTTCTGTGCCATTGGTCAGGTGGGGCCGCCCTCGCCGATCGGCGAGACTCCAGGTACTAGCGTGCCGGAGGACGAGCAGGTGGTGGCGCCGGCGCCGGTGAAGCGATCATGCGCGGGTCGTTCACCGGGGAGACCTCCGCCCCGTCAAGGTTCAGGAAAATCTAGGCTGTCAACATGTCCCGGTTCTTTGCGATTCCTTAACGTTATGGACGTTGCAGGCGGTTTCATTCTGTGCCGGAAATGCGCAGAAAACCCGACGGAAGCCACCGTTGATGACAAGCTACCGACCGCTAATCGTCAATTGACAGCAGTGAGCCTGCCTGTATACTTCAGTATGCGGGATCAGCGTTATCGACAACAAGGGTCGATGTCCGTTTCCGTAATCCGACTTTGAGAAAGAGGATCAAACAATGCAGTCTATACGAGTTTCCCGCACCTTAACTCTGCTGGCAGCCTCCCTGTTGCTGCTTGCGCTGACACCGGTACTGGCGCAGGACATGATGTACTCCGAGGCGCCCGCGCTGGCGGCGATGGTCGCCGCCGGCGAGTTGCCGCCCGTGGAGGAGCGTCTGCCAGCCAACCCGCTGGTCGTTGAGCCCATTGACAGTGTCGGCGTCTACGGCGGCATCTGGAACCGCGCCTGGCGCGGCATCAACGACTTCCATGTATTCGGCCGTGTCACCTACGATCCGGTGTTGCGTTGGCCGCGCACCCCCTCCGACCCGGTTCAGCCCGGCCTCGCCGAAAGCTGGGAGTGGAACGAGGACGGCACCCAGATGACGCTGAACTTCCGCGAAGGCTTGCGCTGGTCTGACGGTGCGCCCTGGACGGTGGACGATGTCATCTTCTGGTGGGAGGCAATTGAGACCGAAACCAACATCACCGCCGCTATCCATGGCGAGTGGCAGGTTGGTGGAGAGCCGATGACGCTGGAGAAGATCGACGACTCCACCATCATGCTCAGTTTCGCCGCGCCGAACGGCCTGGCGGAGACCGTCGGCCTGGCCTTCCACGGCCACCAGTGGCCGTTGGGCTTCGAGCGTTTCGGCTTCTTCGCGCCGGAGCACTATCTTGCCCAGTTCCATCCAGCCTACAGCGAGACCGGCTCCTGGGAGCAATTTGAGGAGAAGGCCTTCGACTACAACGTCGATCGTCCGGTGATGACCTCCTGGAAGATCAGCGAATACGAACCGGGCACCACGCTGATGATCGCGCACCGCAACCCCTACTACTGGAAGGTCGACATCGAGGGGCAGCAGCTGCCTTACATTGATTCGGTCTATTTCCACCTGGTGGAAGGTTCACCTGGCGTGAACATTATGGGCCTCGCCGGTGACCTCAATATGCAGGCGCGCGCCATTGACCTCGCGCAATTCCCGGTTTACCAGGAGAACGCCGAGGCCAACGACTTCCACATGCTGCTGTGGCCGTCTGCCTCGGCTTCCTCACCGACTTTCTTCTTCAATCAAAGCTATCCCGAGGACAGCTACCGCGAACTCTTCCAGGACCTGCGTTTCCGTCGCGCGATGTCGGTTGCTATCGACCGCGAGACCATCAACCAGGTCGCTTTCCTTGGCCAGGGTGTCGCGCGTACCGAGACCGTGGTTCGTGACTCGCCCTACTTCCAGGCGGATATCGAAACGGCCAATGCCGAGTACGACCCGGAGCTGGCCACCGCGCTGCTGGACGAGATTGGCCTGCTGCGTGGCGACGACGGCTTCTACACCTTCGCCGATGGTTCCGACCTGCAGCTGGTGGTCGAAACGGTTGGCAGTGCCGGCAGTCGCTTCGACGCCATTCAGCTGGCAGCCGAGTGGTGGAATGAGATCGGCGTTCGCACCGAGATCGAGAGCCTGACGCGTGACGTCTTCTGGCCGCGCGCCGGCGCCAATGAGGTCATGGTAGCGACCTGGGGGCTGGACCGCGGCCTGGTGCCGATGGTCGATCCCATCTACCAGTTCCCCTTCGACGAGCGCTCGTGGATGGCTCCGGCCTATGGCATCTGGTACAAGAGCGGCGGCGCAGCTGGCCTTGAGCCGACGGACGAATTCAAGGTGGCCATGGCCCTTTACGACGAATACAAGGGTGAGACAGATGCCGCGCGCCAGCTGGAGCTTGGCAAGGAGCTTGTGCGCATGTCGACGACCAATCTGTGGACCATCGGCATGGTGGGCATGGTTCCGAACGCGGTGGTGGTGCGCAACAACTTCCATAACGTTGCGCCGAACCACACCTCGGACTGGATCATTATGACACCTGGCACCCAGGATCCAGCGCACTTCTACATTTCAGGCGGCGGTTAATTGCCGTAACACCCGGGCCGGGGGCATTGTCTGCCCCCGGCCCCGACCAGTGGCCCAGGAGGGCCGGCCATGCTCGCATTTGTGTTGCGACGCCTGTTGGCGATGGTGCCCATGCTCATCGTCATCTCCTTCATCTCCTTCGTCATCATCCAGCTGCCCCCGGGTGACTTCCTGACCACTTTGCAAGCAATTCAGGGCACCAGCGGCGGCGGTATGTCCAACGAAACGGCCGACTTGCTGCGCTCGCGTTACGGGCTCGACGAGCCCTTCATGGGACAATATCTTAAATGGATTTCAGGATTTCCACGTGGTGACTTTGGTTGGTCCTTCGAGTGGGCTACCGGAGTCTGGAACCTGATCGACGACCGCATCCTCTACACGGTAGTGCTTGGCGCCTGCTCCATCCTGGTCATGCTCATCCTGGCCATTCCTATCGGCATTTACTCGGCGACGCACCAGTACTCGGCAAGTGACGTGCTGCTTTCGACCCTTGCCTTTCTGGGGCTTTCGGTGCCTGGCTTCCTGCTGGCGTTGATCTGGCTCTATGCCGGCGGTATCCTGCTGGGCCTTGATGTGTTGGGTAGCCAGTCGTCCGAGTTCCTGACCGCTGCTCCCGGCCCGGCCAAAGCCTGGGACTTCTTCCTGCATTTATGGCCGCCGGCCATCATCCTTGGTCTGGCGAGCACCGCGCAGCTGATGCGCATCGTGCGCAATGGCATGCTCGAGACGCTTAACCAGCAGTACGTCACGACGGCGCGCGCCAAGGGCCTTGCCGAGCAACGCGTCATCAACAAGTATGTGGTGCGCTCGGCGCTTAACCCGGTAATCAGCGTGGTAGCGCTGGAAATCCCCAAGATCATTTCCTCGTCGATCCTCATCGGTGTTGTGATGTCTGTGCCGACGACCGGCCCGCTGTTCCTGCACGCGCTCCTGAGCCAAGACATGTTTGTGGCGGGAACCTTCCTCATGTTGATGTCAGTGATGTTGCTGGTTGCCAACCTGTTTGCAGATGTCGCGCTGGCGTGGCTGGACCCGAGGATTGTCTACTCATGACGCAGTCGCGCGAAGCCATTGAGCGCCAGTCCGCGGCGCTGGGCGAGCTCTACAGTGAGCTGACCGAGCAGACCGCCGCAGAGGCGCGGGCGGAAGAGACGCGTCGCCTGACCGAGGGCGAGACCCGCTTTGCCGCCTCTCAAGGGACGATGATCTGGCGTCGTTTCCGGCGCAACCGGGCGGCCAACGTCGGCGGGGCCATCGTACTGCTCTTTTACCTGATCGCGCTCTTTGCTGATTTCGTCGCCCCCTACACGCTGACGACGCGCTTCATGGGGCAGATTTACCTGCCGCCACAACAGATCCACTTATTCGACGAGGGCTCGCTGCGCCCCTACGTTTACGAGGTGCGAACCGAGTTCGACGCCAACCTGCGCCGCGTTTTCCGACAGTCCGAGAACAAGATTTACCTGCAATTGTTCGCGCGCGGTGAGCCCTGGAGCTGGCTCGGTATCTTCGAGACGGACCTGCATCTCTTCCTGGCGGATGGTGGCATCGTCAGCCTGTTGGGAACTGACCGCCAGGGGCGCGACATGTTCTCGCGCATTGTGCTCGGCAGCCAGATTTCGCTGACAATCGGCCTGGTGGGCGTGACGCTGAGCCTGATTATAGGCACGGTGCTGGGCATCGCCTCCGGCTATTTCGGTGGCCTGATAGACGAGGCTATCCAGCGCGCCATCGAGATTGTGCGTGCCTTCCCCAACATCCCGTTGTGGATGGCGCTGTCGACTGCCGTGCCGCGCAGCTGGTCGCAGCTGCAGACCTATTTCGCCATCACGGTCATCCTCTCGCTGATTGGCTGGACCTGGCTGGCGCGCCAGTTGCGCGGGTTAACGCTGTCAATCCGCGAGGGCGACTATGTGCTGGCGGCGCGACTCGCCGGGGCCGGCGATGCGCGCATTATCTTCCGCCACCTGGTGCCGGCCACTCTGGGACAGATCATTGTCGTTGCCACACTTTCGCTTCCCGCCATGATCCTGGCGGAGACGTCGCTGAGCTTCCTCGGCCTCGGTCTGCGCCCGCCCACAACCAGCTGGGGCGTGCTGTTGCAGGAGGTTCAGAACCTGGAATCGCTGGCGCTCTACCCCTGGGTGTTCTCACCGGCAATCGTCATCGTCATCCTCATCCTGGCCTTCAGTTTTTTGGGCGACGGCCTGCGCGATGCCGCTGACCCTTATACGGTGTAGGCATGCACAGCGAGCATTTGCTGGAAATCCGTGACCTGGCAGTCCACTTCAGTACGCTGGAGGGCACGGTTCGCGGTGTGGACGGCGTAGGCTTCAACCTGCGAAATGGCGAGACGCTGGGCGTGGTCGGCGAAAGTGGCTGTGGCAAGAGCGTCACCGCACACAGCATAATGCGTCTGCTGCCAAAGCGCATCGCCGAGATTGCGCGCGGCGAGATTCACTTCCGCCGCAAGAACGGCGTAGAAATCGACCTGACGCAGGTGGCCCCCAACAGCGAGTTGATGCAGGACATTCGCGGCAACGAGATCGCCATGATCTTCCAGGAGCCGATGACTTCACTCTCGCCGATGCACACCATCGGTGACCAGATCACCGAGGCCATCATGCTGCACCAGACGGTGGACCACCAGGAGGCAACGGAGCGCGCCATCGAGATGTTGACCGCTGTCCGCATCGGCAACGCGCAGGAATTCATCCGCTCCTACCCGCACCAGTATTCCGGTGGCATGCGTCAGCGCGCGATGATCGCCATGGCGCTTAGCTGTAATCCGGCGCTGCTCATCGCTGACGAGCCGACAACCGCGCTGGACGTCACTATCCAGGCGCAAATCCTTGACCTGATGCGCGAGCTGCAGCAGCAATTTGCCTCGGCCATCATACTCATCACGCACAACCTCGGCGTCATTAACGAGATGGCGGACCGGATTGCCGTGATGTACCTCGGACGCATCGTGGAAATCGCCGATCGGCCTACCTTGCTTGCCCGCCCGGCTCATCCCTACACCGTCGGCCTGATCCAGTCAGTGCCGGAGCCAGGCCTGACGTCGCGCCGCCTGCACCCCATCCCTGGCATCATCCCCGACCCCTTCAACGTGCCGCGCGGTTGTGCTTTCTTCCCGCGTTGCCCGGTACGGGACAAAAAGGCTGCCTGTGAGGACCCGGCCGGTGTCCCGCTGGTGGAAATTGAGCCGGGGCACTTCGCGCGCTGCACACTCTATACGGAGGCCTCATGAAGGAGGAGCGCGAGGTCCTGCTGGAGGTGCGCGGCCTCAAGATGCATTTCCCCATCCGCCGCGGCCTGTTGAAACGCGTGGTGGGTCATGTGCGCGCGGTGGATGGCGTGGATTTCAACTTGCACCGCGGCGAGACGCTCGGCCTGGTGGGCGAGAGCGGCTGCGGCAAAACCACTTTGGGGCGCACGATTGTGCGCGCCTGGAAGCCGGTAGCCGGAGACATCCGCTTCCACAACCTGCGCCGCAGCGATGACAGCGTGACGCAGCTGGTAAACTTCGCAGAGTTGAGCCAAAAGGAGTTGCGAGCCTACCGCCAGGAAGTGCAGATGATATTCCAGGACCCCTTCTCCTCGCTCAATCCGCGCATGACCGTGCTCGACATCGTCAGCGAGCCCCTGGTCATCCACCGCCGCAAGCGCCCGGGCGCGTTGAAAGACGAGGTCGGCAGTCTGCTGCGGCGTGTAGGGCTGCGGCCGGAGTACATGAATCGCTACCCCAACGCCTTTAGTGGCGGCCAGCGTCAGCGCATCGGCATTGCGCGCGCGCTGGCGTTGCGCCCGCAGCTCATCGTCTGCGATGAGCCAGTATCGGCGCTGGACGTTTCGGTGCAGGCCCAGGTCGTCAACCTGCTGCAGGATTTGCAGCAAGAGCTGGGACTGACCTATCTGTTCATTGCACACGACCTGTCCATTGTGCAGCACATCAGTGACCGTGTCGCGGTGATGTACCTCGGCAAAATTGTGGAGCTGGCGCCCTCGCACGAGCTTTACCGGCGGCCGCGGCACCCTTACACGGAGGCGCTGCTCTCCGCTGCGCCCTCCACGAAGATTGAGCGTAACCGCGAGCGCATCATCCTGCCTGGCGATGTGCCGAACCCGGCCAACCCGCCATCTGGCTGCGCATTTCACACACGCTGTCTCTATGCGCAGGATCTCTGCCGCCATGAGGTGCCGCAGTGGCGCCCGACAGGGGAGGGGCATGGCGTCGCCTGTCACTTCGCGGATGAGCTGGAGCTGAGCGGAGCAGGTCAGGCCTGACGCATACGACGCCAACAGCGCAGTTCAGGGAACAGCAGCGCCTGCTGGCCGGACGCCAGCAGCAGCTCATCGACCAGCATGTCGTCTGATTATCGCTGAAGATACCCGTCCAAATTGTCGCGGCCAGCCCCCTGTGCTATAGTGCCGCCGTTCGCAGGGCGGGAGGCGTTTCCTTGTCTGGTCTGACCTTTATGAATGCTCCGTCCTTTCTGTACACATCGGAGTCGGTGACCGAAGGCCACCCGGACAAAATCTGCGACCAGATTTCCGACGCCATCCTGGATGCGATGCTGGCGCAGGACCCCCATGCGCGCGTTGCTTGCGAGACGGCCACTACGACTGGCCTGGTGCTGGTGATGGGCGAAATCAACTCGCGGGCGCAGGTCAGTCATGATGCCATCACGGCTATCGTCCGGAAGACCATCCGCGACATTGGCTATACGGACGCGGCCTACGGCCTCGACAGCGAGAGCTGCGGCGTGCTGCTCTCGCTGCACGGGCAATCGGCGGACATCGCCGTCGGCGTTGACCGCGAAGGCGCCGGCGACCAGGGGATGATGTTCGGCTTCGCCTGCGACGAAACGCCGGAACTGATGCCGCTCACGATTTCGCTGGCGCACAGGCTGTCGCGCCAACTGGCGCAGGCACGCAAGAGCGGCGAACTTGCCTGGCTGCGCCCGGACGGCAAGAGTCAGGTTACGGTCGAATACGCCTGCGGCAAGCCGAAGCGTGTCGAGGCCATCGTGCTTTCCGCGCAACATGATGAATGCATCGGGCAGGAGGAAGTACGGCGGCAACTGGAGGAAGTCGTCATCCGCCGCACGATTCCGCGCGAGTACCTGGACGAAAACACGAAAATTCACATCAATCCCACCGGCCGCTTCGTGACCGGTGGCCCTCAAGGCGATGCCGGCCTGACCGGCCGCAAGATCATCGTGGATACCTATGGCGGTGTGGCGCGGCATGGCGGCGGCGCCTTCTCCGGCAAGGACGGCACCAAGGTCGATCGCGGCGCGGCCTACATGGCGCGTTACGCCGCCAAAAACGTGGTCGCGGCCGGCCTGGCCAGTCGCCTGGAACTGCAGGTATCCTACGCCATCGGCAAGGCGGAACCGACCTCGCTGGCTGTCGAAACTTTTGGCACGGGTTGCATCGCGGATGAACTGCTGGTGGCGCTCATCAGACGCCATTTTGACATGCGGCCGGCGGCTATCATTCGCGACCTGAACCTGCGCCAGCCGCAGTATCGTCAGGTCGCCGCCTACGGCCACTTCGGCCGCGACGACCTCAACGTCCCCTGGGAGCGCTGCGACAAGGTCGCCCTGCTGCGCCGGGAAGCCGGCCTGGACCCGGGCCCGGCACAGTGAGCGTGCCTGACAACACTCCGCGCCCCGACATTATTGACTACGAAGGCTCGCGCTACCGCAGCGAGTTCTGGGAAGACGCGAAGCGGGACTACGAGGACCGTGTGGAACGTGTGGCGTTACGGCGCTTGCTGCCGGGCAGCGGCCACCGGCTGCTGGAAGTCGGCGCGGGTTACGGCCGCCTCACGCCGGAGTATCGCGGCTTTGACCAGATCGTCCTGCTGGACTACTCACTCACGCATCTGCAGGACGCGCAGGAGCGACTGGGACGAGAGCCGCAATACGTCTACGTCGCCGCCGACGTCTGCAAGCAACCCTTTTGCGCGGGCGCTTTCGACGCCGCCACCACGATTCGCGTGCTGCATCATCTGCCGGACGTGCCAGGCGCCCTGGCCGAAATGGCGCGCGTGCTTGAAGCGCAGGGGACGCTGGTGCTGGAACACGCCAGCAAGCGGCATGTGAAGTCGGTGCTGCGGCACGCCTTCGGTCTGCAGACCTGGAGCCCCTACACGCTGGAGCCGCTGGAATTCGTCCCGCTCAACTTCGACTTTCACCCGGAGTATATGCGGCGCATTTTGAGGGAAGTCGGTTTTACCGTTGGCGCGCGACTGCCGGTTTCCTGGCTGCGCCTGGGCCTGCTCAAGCGCTGGTTGCCGACCGGCCTGCTCGTCAGTGTGGACAGCCTGCTGCAGCGCAGTGGCGCCCTGTGGAGCCCCAGCGTCTTCCTGCGCGCGACGCGAGACGGGAAGTCTGCTGCAGGGCCAATCGAAGGTGACTTCCTGCGTTGCCCGCGGAGTGGTGAGCGACTGCGGCAGGAAGAGGATACCATGGTGGCGGAAGTCTGCGGTCTGCGCTGGGCGATACGTGACGGCATTTACGATTTCCGCGAGCCGATGGCCTGAGCTAGAGTTCCTGCAGCTGCTCGTCCACGTAACGCTGAAAGGCCCGGCTGATGACCCGCGTGAATTGTCCCGGCCTGCCATCGCCGATTGTTAGCCCGTCAATCTGCACGATGGGCAGCAGGCCGCGACTGCTGCTCGACAGGAAAGCTTCCTCAAGCTGCGGCAGATCTTCAAGCTGGACGGGCGATAGCCGTAGTGGCAGGATGTCCGGCGCCAGTTGCAGCACGATGCTGCGCGTGATGCCGGCAAGCACGCCCGCGGCGGCCGTTCGCAGCTCTCCCTCTTGTACGGCATAGAAATTGCTGCTGAAGCCCTCGAGGATATGGCCAGCCGGGTCCGTCAACAGCCCTTCATAACAGCCGGTCGGCAACGAGAAGCGACACCGTTGTTGCAGCCAGGCGCTGCCCTTGGCCGCTGGATTGTGACGGGTTAGCTCCGGCGCGACGACACAGCGCACGCCATCGCGCCGCAGGCCTTCCGGCGGCGGCTGCCAGGGCTCCAGCGTGACGAGCAGCTCCTGCGGCGTCGCGCGCGGCACACTCAGGCGAAAGCGCACCTCGCCGAAGCCGGCCTCGGCGATCATGCTGCGCAGCGCCTGACGCAGACGCGCGCGCGACAGTTGCAGCGCAAAGCCTTCGCGCGCAGCCGACTCCTCGAGTCGGTCAAGATGCGCATCCAGCAACAGGACCCTTTGCCCCTGCTGCGTGTTGCTGACGGTGTAGACGCCATCCGGCTCGTCCTGCGCGGCCTGCTGCAGGGTGTCGGCATCGCTGGGCAGGGAGACCAGGCCGTCGGAGGTCAGGCGTTTTCGCAGGACTGGAGACATGACCGGAGCATACCTGCGCGGGCAGGCCGAGTCCATTAAGATGCTTGACAGCAGGCGCGTCAGGGGCTATGCTGCGCGGCGTGAAGACTGGTGAACTGATGATGGCAGTAGCTGGCGGTACGATGATGACGGGCACGACTACTGGCGCGGAACCTGCGCGCGGGGATTTCTGCCTGTCCTGAAGTTGTCAGCAGCGGAACGGACGCAAGCGTGTGGAAATCACCCACACGCTTTTTTGTTGCAGAAAATCAGTGAGAGGCACGGTATGCAGCGGGTCACAATGAAATTCGGGGGCACATCGATTGGCGCGGTCGAGGCCATCCGTAAGGTGATGGCAATTCTGCGTGAGCCTTTTGACGCGGGCACGCAGGTGATTGCGGTCGTCTCGGCCATGTCGGGCGTGACCGACGCGCTGACCAGTGCGGCCCGCGCGGCGGCGGCGGGTGAGCGGGCTGTCTGGCAGGAGACGGCGCTGCAGCTGCGCATGCGCCACGGCGAAGTGTTGCAGCAGCTGGTCGACGACGGCTCGCAGCGCGCCTCCGCGCAGGCCGAAATGGACGCGTTGGTGTCAGAGTTTGAAGAGGTCTGCGGCGCGCTGGACATCGTCGGCGAGCTGACGCCGCGCATCCATGACCAGATACTGGCTTTTGGCGAGCGTTTGAGCAGCAGGGTAATCGCCTCGGCGCTGCGCTCGGCAGGTCTACCGGCGCGGCAATTTGATGCCACGCAGCTCATCGTAACCGACGACACCCATCTGAATGCCAGCGTAGAGAATGGCCGCACCCAGGTCTGCATTGATCGCGTGTTGCTGCCCGCCCTGGAACAGGGCGAACTGCCCGTCATCACCGGTTATATCGGCCGCACCACGGAAGGCGCGACGACCACGCTGGGGCGGGGTGGCAGCGACTACAGCGCGGCGCTGATCGCGGCCGCCAGCCACAGCGACGAGCTGACCATCTGGACGGACGTGGATGGCGTCATGACGACCGACCCGCGCATCGACGCGCGCGCCCGCGTGCTGTCCCAGGTCTCCTATCAGGAAGTGGGCGAGCTGGCCTTCTACGGCGCCAGGGTGCTGCACCCGCGCACGGTGCAGCCGGTGCAGGAACGCAACATTCCGCTGCGCGTACGCAATACCTTCAACTCGGCGCACCCGGGGACGCGCATCGGTGCACAGAGCGCGAACAGCGCGACGGTCATCAAGGCCGTTACCAGCGTTGCCCATGTCGGCCTGCTGACCGTTGCCGGCAGCGGGATGATGGGCGTGACGGGCATCGCCGGCCGCGCTTTCCTGGCCACGGCGCGGGTCGGCGCCAACATCCTGATGATTTCGCAGGCCTCTTCGGAGCAAAGCTTTTGCTTTGTCGTGCTGGACGACCGCGCCTCTGCGGTGCAGGACGCCCTGCATGGCGAATTCGAACCCGAGATTGCGCGACGCTCGATTGAGCGCGTGGAGTTGCTGGAGGACGTGGTCATTCTGACAGTGGTCGGCTCCGGCATGCGCGGCACACCAGGCATCGCCGGGCGCGTGTTCACCACGATGGGGATGCAGGACATCAACGTCGTCGCCATCGCCCAGGGCGCCTCTGAATGCAGCATTTCCTTCGTCGTGGCCGAGGATCATCACGAACGCGCGGTCGTCGCCCTGCATGAGCTGGCGCTGGAGTCTACCCAGGTTTGAGAGGCGGAAATGGTCAGGCGGGCCAGACGGCCAGTAGCGCGGGCACCGCGTCCAGCGACGGGATGCGCGCCGGCTGCTCGGCGCGCGCGAAGAGCATGGTGGAGCCGCCACCGTCGAGGTTCAGCGCGTTGACGATGTCCAGGTCGGAAGTGGCCAGCCAGACGGCCAGGTCCGTCAACGAGATACCCAGCAGCGGCGTGGCCAACAGCAACACATGGCCGCTGCGATCCAGCGCGACCACGCTGCGGCGGGAGACTGAACTGCGCCCCCTGTAGGCGGGATTGCCATCCAGCACCAGCATGGGGAAGCCCTGCACCGCCTGCTGCGGCGGAGCGATTTGCCAGGGCTGCTCATGGCTGGGACGCAAGAGCGGCAGGCCGTCGCGCACGAGCAGGGTGCCGCCACGCATCAGCCAGGGTTGACCGTGCGCGATGCCGTCCGCAACCAGCAGGCCGTTGACCTGCAGGCTGCTACTGAAGAAGTTGGCGTTGATGAATGCCAGCACGCCCGGCAGCGTGTCCAGCCAGCCTTCGAGAGTCCGGGCATGCCCCGGATCATAGTGCGCGCGCAGACGATAGCGCTGCGGATCGATGCGCAGGGCGATCATCTGGCCCAGCAGCGCGCCGGTTGACAGGGCATTGTGCAGCTGCAGGCCGGGCGCGAGCTCCCGCCAGCCCTGCGGAGCGACAGTGGGCGCGGGCGGCGGCGTGAGGCTGACCGGCAGGACGAGCCTGCGCAGCTGACAGGCAGACAGCAGCGTAATGAGCAGGAGGCAGACAAAGCAGTGCCACAGCGCGGCAGCAACTTGCCCGCCTGCCTGCCGCGTGGTAAACTTTATCCCGTCAGTCAGGGGCGCGTAGCTCAGCTGGTTAGAGCGCACGGTTCACATCCGTGAGGTCAGGGGTTCGAGTCCCTTCGCGCCCACAATTTTAACATGAGGCCGTTCGGGATATGGGCAGGCGCTCGACCTAAGCATTAGCTACATCCCCTTCTTTCTGCAGTAACACTATTTGGAATTTTGAAATCCCATGAACAGGAGATGTCAGAGTGAAATTCCAGCAATACAACCTCGGGCATCGGCAGCGTGACGATACCGTCGAAGTGACGTTATCAGGAAGCGCTGCAAACATGCGCTTGATGGACAGCATCAATTTGCAGAACTACAAGTCTCGCCGCAGTCATCGTTATTATGGAGGTTTCGTAACAAAATCACCGGCTCGTCTGGTTATTCCGCATGCAGGAAGCTGGTACGTCACCGTAGACATGCAGAGAATGCGCGGTCAAGTCAGATCTTCAGTGAATGTAATTCCACAGGCAGCGCTATCGCCACTTCCTGAGTACTCACCACCATCGATATCAAATCTGGTTCGTCCAGTAAGACATGGCGCTCCGGAAAATCCCGATGCCAGCGACACAACACATTCCGACATCTATGATGTTTTTATTTCACATGCAACAGAAGACAAGGACGAAATTGTTCGCCAACTGGCAAACAGTCTGGTGTCGCTCGGTCTTAGAGTGTGGTACGACGAGTTTGAACTTCGCATTGGTGACAGTCTGCGACGAAAAATAGACACTGGACTGGCACGCAGTAGATTTGGTGTGGTCGTCATTTCTCCATCATTCTTTAAGAAAAACTGGCCTCAGTATGAACTTGACGGCCTTGTAACTAGAGAGATGACTGGTGAGCAGGTAATACTTCCTCTTTGGCACCAAATCAGCAAGCAGGAAGTTATTGACCAAAGTCCTTCTTTGGCGGACAAGGTTGCCATGAGCACATCTGATTTCACAGTAGAGGAAATTGCGCAGGAGATTGCAGGTGTCATTAAGCCAAGTCTCCCCTGAACCACCTCCTGAAACATAACCTGCTCAAAAAATAATTCAGTTCCGAATATCAATCAAAATAGTCAGCGACGAGAGCGTGCGTGGTGAGTTGTTGGTCCACGCGCACGCCGATGCTGTGCTCGATCATCAGCGCGGCCAGTTGCTTGCCGTCCAGCAACAGCAGGTCGTGGTCGCCACCGGGCCCGCTGGCAGTGAGGACGTCGCCGGCGAAGCGTGCGCTGGTGATAAGGATGCCCTTGCTACCATCCTGTCCCGGCAGGGTGAGGCCGCTGCTGTGGATGGCGCGCCAGTCAAGCAAACGCAGCGGGTCGAGGCAGAGCGCGAGGAAGCCTGGCTCGTCGTCGCCGGGCTGTTGCGCCCGGATAACCCCGGCGAAGCCATTTTCTGCACGTTGCTGAACGACGATGCGTTCGCGCTCGCCAGCCAGCTGGCCGAAGTCCAGCGCCAGCAGCAGCTCGACTATCGTTCGCTCAAAGACTGGCGGCGGCGCATCCGAGAGGCGCAGCAACAGGTCGTCGTCGAGCTGGCTGCGCAGGCGCGTCAGCACGACCTGCAGCGCCTGCTGCAACTGCTGGCGGGGCGAAAGCGCAGGGCCGCGCGATTGCCGGGCCTGTAGCATCTGCACGTCTTCTTCGTCCCAGATGGGCAGCGGCCGGCGGCCGGCACGAACGCGGCCGGACTCCGGGGAAGGCGTCGAGAAAGCGGCGAAGGAGGGATAGCGCAGCAGGTACTTCTTGTCGACACTGTCGGGGCTGGACTCCAGCACACGGCGACCTTCATCCGTGAGGCGAAACAGTCCGCGCCCCGCTGATTGCAACAAACCGGCGCGCTTCAGATAGGTGTTGGCCCAGTTCGTACGATTGCGAACTCTCGTCTGTGCGCCGCTGGGAGTCAACTCGTTCCGGTCGCGGTGCGTGAGGCCGAAGTGCGCGGCCACATGCTCTTCAGCTTCGCGCAGGTCGTGCGCCTCGCCATCAGCGCAGAGTTGCAACAGGGGATGAATAAAGGCATCAAGTTTGGGGACTGGCACAAGCGCCTCGCAAATAATATTTGCAGAGTATAACGCGCGTTAAACGTGGCGCCAGTTCAGCGGAAGGCGGGAACCCTGCGCTCGCGCAGCCCGACGAATACGATCCAGGGCAGTATTAACGCCATCAGAATTGCCGCGAGCAGCAATACCTGCGCCAACGGCCAGCCCGCTGCGATCAGGGCGAAGGCGAGCAGGGGCCCGGTGGCACTGCCGAGGTCGCCCAGCGTGGAGAACAGCCCCAGCACGCGCGGCTGGCGCGCATGGGGCACGAGGTCGCCCACCAGCGCCGTGGTCTGTGTCATCAGGATGCTGGTCGTGATGGCGCCGGGCAGGATGCCGACGATGACGAGCAGGCCTTCCGCCCGGGCGGCGAGGGCCAGGGAGGCGCTGCCCAGCAGCAGGGCGAAGAGGATCAGTCGCCAGCGGTCGCCCAGTCGATCCGATAGCATGCCCGAGAGTGGGGAGGCGAACATGCTGAGCAAGTGATTGGTGAAGGAGGCGAGACCGCTCAGAGTGGTCAGCGGCAACAAGAGCGCACCCAGCAGCAGGGCCTCGCCAATCTTTTCCTGAAACACCAGCGTCAGGATGGCGCCGATCATGCCGAGGAAGATGAGCCGGTTCAGTGCCATGAGCAACATGGCAGTAATCAACGGCAGTCGCCGAATCTGCTGCGGACCGGTATGTACAGGTGAATTGCTGTCTGCGACCTGCGCGGGACGGGGCAGCATGCCCGTTTCAGGCAGATTTAGCCACCAGAACAGCAGAGCCAGCAGGCCGAGCGCGGCGAAAATGATGAAGGAGCTTGAATAGCCCAGCCAGTCGTTGAGCAGGCCTCCGGCCAGGCCGCCGCCGGCAAAGCCGGCAAAAATCCACATGTGAAAGCGGCCGGTGAGGCTGCCCCGTTGTTCCTGTGGCGCCACATCCAGCAGGCAGGCGTTGCCGCCAATCCATAAGCCTACCCAGGCGATGCCCCACAACAAACGCCCGGCCAACACCGGCCAGAAGCCGGTCAACAGGTAGAGCAGCGAAGCGCAGATGCCGAAGACCTGGGCGGCGAGTAGCACTCTGCGGCGCGGCAGACGCTCGATAAGCAGCCCGCCCGGCCCGTTGAGAAAGATGCGCACTATGCGGTTGGCCGAGAGCATCAGGCCGACCTGGCTCAGTAGGATGCCGGCGCTGGCCGTATTGACCGGTAGCACGATGTACATCGCCGTGTCACTGAAGAGTGCCAGAAAAGTGCCGATGCCCAGCACCAGGGCCACGCGCTGCGGAGCAGGGCCTGCCAGAACGGCGGGGTGTTCGCCAGCCACATTGTGGACAAGTGGTTCGGTTCGCGCCTGACTCACCGCCAGCGCAGCGCGCGTTCGTTCTGCGGGTCGAAGAAGTGTGCCCGCGCCATGTCAAGGTTCAGATGCACCCTGTCACCGGCGCGCGACTTGAGTTTTGGGTCGGCCAGCACGAAGAAGTGCTGCACTCCCACGATGACATCCAATAGATCGTCGCGTCCCAGCGGCTCGACCACCAGAATTTCACCACTGATCCTGGCTTGGTCCGCGAGAGTGATGTCCTCGGGCCGGATGCCGAAGGTCAGGGCGCCCCGGTGTGGAGCCGCGCCTTCACTATATTCGGGTGGCAGCGTTAGCTGCAGCGCCTCGCTGCGCAGCTGAAGATCGCCATTGTCCTGAACGAGCTCGACATCGAGGAGATTCATGGGCGGGTTGCCAACGAAGCTGGCGATGAATTTCGTGTCTGGTCGTTCGTAGAGGTCGTCGGGCGTGGCGAAGGCCTGCAGCTGGCCGTGGTTCATGACAGCGATGCGGTCGGCCATGGTCAGCGCTTCCACCTGGTCATGCGTTACATAGATGGAGGTGATGCCGAGACGACGTTGCAACGAGCGAATCTCGCCACGCATGGTCAGGCGCAGGCGCGCATCCAGGTTGGAGAGCGGCTCGTCGAAGAGCAGGATGTCTGGCTCCTTGACCAGCGCGCGGCCGAGCGCGACGCGTTGTTGCTGGCCGCCGGAGAGCTGACCGGGGCGCCGGTCCAGCAGGTGACCGATGCCCATGGTGTCGGCGGCTTCCTCGACGCGGCGCTGCTGCTCCTGGCGCGGCACCTTCTTCAACTTGAGCGGATAGGTGATGTTTTCGAAAACCGTCATGTGGGGGTAAAGCGCGTAGCTCTGGAAGACCATGCCGATGTTGCGGTCTTTGGGCTGCAACTGATTGACGATGCGATCGCCGAAGCGGATGGTGCCCGTACTTGGCTTGTAGATGCCGGCCAGCATGAGCAGGGTGGTGGTCTTGCCGCAGCCGGAGGGGCCCAGAAAGGCGACGAATTCCCCGTCCTTGATGTCCAGGTCCAGCATTTCTACGCCGACGACATCGCCAAACTTTTTGGACAGATTTGTGATTTCGACTTCCATACGGCTGCCTCTCAGGAGCTTCCCTTGGTGCCACCAGCGTAGATGTTCAACAAATATTCCTGGGCAAAAACGAAGAAGATGAAGATCGGGATGAGTTGGAAGAGCCCGACAGCCGCCACCTGGTTCCAGTCCACCGGCGCGGTTTCATCGATCAGTTCGTTGAGGAAGACCGGCAGGTTGACGGTGCCGGCGCCAATGCTGTAGGTCTTGGGGATGAGGTAGGCGTTCCAGCCGCCGATGAAGGCGAAGATGCCCAGCGCCAGCAAGCCAGGTCGGATCTGCGGCAGGACGATCTCGCGATAGACGCGCCAGCGCGAAGCGCCGTCAATGAGTGCCGACCGCTCCATGTCCCAGGGAATGTGATCGAAGAAGCCTTTCATCAGCCAGATTCCCAGGGGAAGGTCGAAGGCGACCATGACGAGCGCAATGCCGCCCAGAGTGTTGTAGCCGATGAGATCGCCGATCAGCGGCAGGTTGCCGAGGTAGAGCAGCACGAAAAAGATCGGGATGAGCAGCGTGACGGCCGGAAAGCCGTGCAGGATGAGCGTGAAGGAGAGGAAGAACTTGCGGCCCGCGAAGTTCATGCGCGACAGGGCGTAGCCAGCCATGGAGGAGACCAGCAACACGATGGCAGTCATGAAAAAGGCCAGCAGAAAGGAGTTCAGGGTTACCTGCCAGATGCTGAACTCCATGCCGGCGATGTCCTCGCCAACCAGGAAACCCCAGTTCTTGATCGTCAGGCCGCCAAGGTTGCCCTCGCTGTTGAGCGGCACGATGCCACGTGTGCGGTAGGAAAAGGTGGCGATGATGAGCCAGAGGTAGCCGACCACGAGGGGCAGGAGTGAGACAGCCAGCAGGATGTAGGGCAAGGAGCGCCCGGGCCAGTAAATGGACAAGGCTGCCACAGCCAGCGCGATACCCAGGCCGGTGAGGATGGCTGAATTGTCCACACCCTCCTGCAACACAACCCGCAGCGTCTCCTGCTGCTCTTCGCCATCGCGCACAAAGCGCAAGCGGAAGGGGTCTTCTTCGGCCGCCTGGCTGACGCGCTGGTTGAGTTCCGCCAGTGTGACCTCGTCGCGGCGAATGGCAGTGATGAGGTCGCCTGCCTGAAGGCCGGCGGCCTCGGCGGCCCCGCCGGGCACGACTGACTCTACAAGGATGCCGTCACTGGTTTGAGTCGCGCTGAATTGCAAGGAAGGGCGTGCTGCGAAGGGCCCTGCGCCCAATGCAGCCTGGGCGCCAACGACCACCACGTAGACGCCGCTCACGGCCAGCAAGGCCAACACGAGCGCTTTGCGCCGGTCCGGCATGTTACGTGAGGCTGTACTGGCGGCAATATAGCCGGCGATGGGCAACAATATCAGAAAGATGCGCGAGAGCGTGATCGTGACGGTCTCGTCCACCTGGACGGAGGCGAACATTGGCCCCAGCAACGACTGGAAGACGACAGCTATCAGAGCCATGCCGAGCGCGACCAACAGGCCGTTGCGCATTGCCAGGATGAATCGTCTGACCAGCGGGTCGTCGCCGGGGCTGATGTCAGTCGCCGCCGCAGCCATCAAAGCACCTCAATCTTCGGTTCGGTGACCAGCTCGTCGAAGCGGAAGACGCGCATGTAGATGACGGCCAGAATGACGCCGACGATGACCAGCACGACCGCGAAGGAGGAGCCGTAGCCCCACTGCGTGTTGCCAAAGTAGTTGGAAAGCGCGCGGTGGAAGGCCGTCAACGCCCAGACTTCGGTGCGGTAGAGGCCAGGTCCGCCGTCAGTAAGCAACAGAATCTGCTCGAAAGAGGTTAGCAGGGAGAGGCTTTGGTAAGTGACGACGAAGAGCAGCGGCCAGCGCAGCAGCGGCAGGATGACATAACGGATGCGCTGCAGGTAGGAGGATCCGTCCACCAGCGAAGCGTTCATCAGGTCTTTGGGGATCGACTCGATGGCAGAGGTGAAGATGATCATGCCGAAGGAGATGCCGATGAAGCCGTTGACCAGCATTACGAAGACCCAGGGGTTGACCGCGCCATAGTTCCACGTGGGCCAGCCAAGCGCGGCATTAATCTGGTTGATGATGCCAAAAGGTGCCTCGGCCATCATCCGCCGCCAGATGAGAATGTAGACAGTCGAGGTGGTGATGCGCGGCAGAATCCACAGGGCGCGGAAAACAAAGCCGGCTCGCCGGTCGATGTGCGAGCTGAGCAGGGAAACCGCCAGCGCCGCAGTGACGTTGAAGAGTGCCAGTGTAAAAAGCACATAGAAAACTGTATTGAAGAATATCTTTTGGGCGAATTGGTCGTTGAGCAGAGTCTGGAAATTGCGCAGCCCGATGAACTCCATCTCGGCCAGATTGGAGGTGAAGTTGGCGCTGGCCAGGTTGGTCAGGCTCAGGTAAAGCACGATGAGGACGGGCAGGAAAAAGAAGAGCAGCACCAGCAGACCCGCCGGCGCCATAAAGCTGTAAGCCGTCAGGTTGGCCTGCAGTGCGCGCCGGCGGCTGCGGGCCGCCTCCTGTGAGGTGGCGGGGGCCAGATTGTCAGCCCCCGCCGGATGCGCTGAATGGCTCATGTCAGCGAACGGTGATCCCGTCGCCCATCTCGTTGGTCATCTGTGCGATGGCGATGTCTACCGCTTCCTGCGGCGTGGCCTCGCCCGTCTCGACTGCCTGAATGCCAATGAAGTAAGCGCTGGACCAGGCATTCCAGCCCGGATGGTTGGGTAGCGCGGTGGTGTGATCCAGCATGTAATGCGCGCTGCTCAGCAGGCGATTCTCCTGATACGCCGCCGAGTCTACCTGTGCGTTGAGGATGCCCAGGTGGAAACTGTCGATGGCGTGGCGGTTGTTGGCTTCCGGCGTGGTGATGGCCGCGATGAGCGCCAGGGCCACGTCCGGATTTTCACTGCTGCTGCTGATCATGTAGGACAGCGGGTGCGTGAGCGTGAGCGCATTGCCTGAGCTCAACGCCGGAATGAGGGTCAGTCCGATATTCTCGAAGAGATACTCATCGCCACCCTGGTCCGCGAGGTAGTTGATCGCCCAGTTGGGCCAGTTCCAGGATCCGCCGGCCGCGAAGAGCACGGTGTCTGCCTGGGCCACGGTCGGGTGCCAGACTTCATTCCAGTCGACGCCAATGATGTCAGAACGCATCACGCCGCCTTCCGTCAGGCCGCCCAGCAACTCATAGGTGGCAAGCAGGACGTCACTGTCGACGACCAGACCGCCGTCATCTCCAAGCACCTCGCCACCGTTGCCGTAGTAGTAGTAGAGGAAATCCGGGCCATTGCTGGGGCGATGCCAGAAGCCGTTGCCTTCATCCACAACGCCCTCGTCGATGGCTTCCTGCGCGGTCGCGATCAGGTCGGCAAAGGTGAACTCGCCGGCCTGTACGCGATCAGGCAGGGATTCGATGTCCTCGTCGCTCCAGCCGAGGTCGGCCAGCAGGAGCTTGCTGTAGAAGACGGGGCGCGCTTCGGCGTCCTGCGGGATACCGTAAGTGACGTCGCCGAGCTTCTGCGATCCCCAGAGGTTGGGCACGATGTCAGCAAACTCAGCATGCATGCCGATCATGTCGTCCAGCGGGATAATGATGCCGGAGGAGGCCCATGCACCGATGTCCTCATGGCCGGAGAGAATAATGTCCGGTGCTTCACCGGCCTCTGAGGCGAGCACGAATTCCTGCTTGTAATCGCCCCAGCCAGCGTTGTCCTGGATGAGATTGAGATCAATAGCGATACCCAGGCCCATCTCAACGTGTTCTTCAATCTCGGCGAAGTTGTTGCAACGCCAATCTTCTTCCGGCGGGCTGGCCTTGCAGCGGATGGTGATACTGACGGCGTCCTGGGCCTGTACCGCCCCAAAAGCAGTGACCAGCATGAGCGCGAGACCAAGTAACATCACACGACGAATCATCAGCTTTCCTCCCGAAAAGTTTTGAGTTCGCGAAATGCGAACGACACGGTACTAATCGCTGCCGGGCGCGTCACCGCCCGGAAGTCGACACATAAACAGATGATAACATACATTTAACAAAATAGCGCGAAATCCTCATCCGCAATTCCTGGCAATCGCTATGAAAGCGGGCTGAGCGCTGGTCCACAGGACGTTGAACCCGCAGCTGCATCTTGACAGCGCAAGGGGGAACGCTACACTGAGGAGTTGACGTCGCCCCATTCGTCTAGTGGCCCAGGACGTGGCCCTCTCAAGGCCAAAACAGGGGTTCGAGTCCCCTATGGGGCATGCAGGCGCTCACAGTTGTGGGCGCCTTTTGCGTTGCCACTCAGCCACTGCGCACGGGCATCTCGACCATCTCCAGCGTGATGTCGTCGGGGTCGAGAAAATAGCAGGTATGGCCACCCTGGTTGATGCCGCTGGTGATGACGTTGGGCGGTGACTTGAAGCGAACGCCGCTGGCAGCCAGGCGGTCGTACTCGCCGTGGATGTCGCGCACCTCAAAGGCCATGTGCGCAGTGCCGGGGCGACAGATGGCCGTGTCCGTCGGCTCGCAGTCCGGGTGCACGTACTCCACCAGCTCCAGCAGATGGCCGGAGCGTGTGGCTGGCAGGCCGTCGATGGTCAACTGCGCGACCTTCAGGCTGGCATCCTTGTAGCCGACTAGGCGCGCGGTGTATTCGTTGGCCTGCTCCTGGCGATGCATCAGGCGCATTCCCAGCAGGTCGCAGTAAAAGGCGATTGATTGTTCCAGGTCGCTTACGGTGAAGCTGAAATGCCAGCAGGCCTTGAGCATGGGGTCTCCTGTCCTTAACATCGTGAGGGTGGCGGGACGCCATTGCAGTAATTATGATTTCGCGGGCAGCACAGGCGCAAGATTTACTGTCTGGTGCTATTCAGCGGCGAAGGGACACAGCACACCCTTGCCGGCAGGAGTGTTAATGGCGGCACATGTAATCGACTCCGCGCTTTTCAGCGGCCTCTTCGGCTCGGAGCGGATGCGCGCGCTCTTCGACGAACGCGCCCTGCTGCAACGCTGGCTGGATTACGAGGCGGCGCTGGCGCGTGCACAGGCGAGCCTGGGACTCGTGCCGGCAGCGGCGGCGGCTGAAATCACGCGCCAGGCGCGCGCCGAACGCTTTGACCTCGACGTTATCCGCGCCGGCATCGAACGTACGGTGCACCCGCTGGTGCCGCTCATCTGGCAGCTGAGCGAACACTGCGAGGGTGATGCCGGGCGCTGGGTGCACTGGGGCGCGACCACCCAGGACGTGATGGACACGGCCAGCGTGCTGCAGTTGCGCGATGCGCTGGCGCTGCTGGACGAGACGCTTGCGACGCTGGCGCAGGTGCTGGCCAGACTGGCGCGCATTCATCGCGCGACGCCCATGGCCGGCCGCACGCACGGTCAGCAGGCCTTGCCGATCACCTTCGGCTTCAAGGTGGCCGTCTGGCTGGCGGAACTGGGGCGCTGTCAACAGCGACTGGCGCAGGCCCGTGAACGCGTCCTGGTGGGCCAGTTCGGCGGCGCTGTGGGTACGCTGGCCGGCATGGCGGAAGGGGATGTGGACGCCATTGCCGTGCAGCGCGCGCTGATGAGGGAGCTGGGTCTGGGTGTCCCGCCCATCGCCTGGCACACGTCGCGCGACAGCGTGGTTGAGTGCGCCGTCGTCATGGGCATGCTTGGCGCGCTCTGCGGGCGCATCGCAAAAGAGATCATCGAGCTGCAGAAGACCGAGTTCGGCGAACTGGAAGAGGCGCATACGCCGGGCAAGGTGGGCAGCAGCACCATGCCACACAAGCGCAACCCCATGCTTTGCGAATCGATCCTGACCCTGGCACGGTTGATGAAAGCGCAGGTGGCCACCGCGCTGGATACGCTGCTGCTCAACGAACACGAGCGCGACTGGTCGGCCGTGCAGATGGAATGGGCCTGGGTGCCAGAGCTCAGTGTGATGTGTCAGGGTGCGCTGGAGCTGACCCTGCGCGTGCTGGACGGCCTGCAGGTTAAAGAAAGACGTATGCGGGAGAATCTGGATCTGACCGGCGGCCTGCTGCTGGCAGAGCGCGTGATGTTTGCGTTGGCGCAGCAGGTTGGTCGGCAGCGAGCGCATGATGTTGTCCACGCCTGTGCCATGACCGCCTGGGAGCAGGAGCGTTCCTTCGGCGAACTGCTGGCAGCCGACCAGCTGGTTGCGCAGCATTTGTCGCCCGCGCGCATCACGGAGTTACTTGACCCGACCGGCTATACTGGTCTGGCGACGCACTTTGTAGACCAGGTGCTGGCTGCGCACAAAGGTACGCAAGTTTCGCGCCCTGCCAGACTGACGGATCAAGGAGGAGATCATGCTTAAACTGGATACCCATCAACATTTCTGGCACCTGCAGAAGGTGGCCTATCCCTGGCTGGCACCGGCCTACGGCCCCATCTACGCTAACTTCGAGGCGCCCGACCTGGAGCCTCAGCTGGCCGAAGTCGGGATGAACAAGACGGTCATCGTACAGGCGGCGGACTCCTACGAGGATTCGGACTACATGCTGGCGACCGCGGCCGCCAATGACTGGGTAGCCGGGGTGGTCGGCTGGCTGCCGCTGCTCGACCCCGCCGCAATGGCGCGCAAGCTGGACGAGGATTACGGCAACAACCCTTACTTCCGCGGCATACGCCATCTTATCCACGAGGAAGAAGATCCTGAGTGGGTGATCCAGGACGAAGTCTTCGAAGGCCTGCAACTGCTGGCAGATCGTAACCTGACCTATGACGTGGTCGCGGTGTTCCCCAATCACCTGCGGCTGGTACCGACGCTCTCGGAACGCGTGCCTGGGCTAAAGATGGTCATCGATCACCTGGCCAAGCCGCCGCTGGAGGCGGATGCCCGGCGCGAATGGCGGGCGCAGATGGCCGCCGCAGCAGAGAACCCGAACGTCTACGCCAAGGTTTCCGGCCTGAACACCGCAACGGCGGACCTTGAGAACTGGACCTGGGAGGACATCAAGCCGTCGATCGATATTGCGCTGGCGCTCTTCGGCGCCGACCGGCTGATGTTTGGCAGCGACTGGCCGGTCGCCATCCTGGCCGGCACCTACAAAAAGGTGCATGACGAGACCGCGAAGGCGCTTGCGGACCTGGATGAAGCCGGGCGCGCGGCCATCTGGGGCGGCACGGGCAACAGCTTCTACGGGCTTGGGCTGGATCCATGAACCTGAACCCGCAGGACGTGAACTGGCGGCCGCGGCTGCCGCAGCGCATGGACATGGGCATCGGCAGTGTGGGCTGCGGCGGTATCGTGCAGTACGCGCACATGCCGGCCTACCGCAAGGCCGGCTTTCGTTCGGTCGGCGTCTACGACGTCAACCCGGAGGCTGCGGAATCGGTGGCGGCGGCCAATGACATCTCGCACGTGTATGGGTCGCTTGACGAATTGCTGGCCGACCCGGCGGTCGAGATCGTGGACATTGCCGTGCCGGCCTGGGAGCAGCTGGCCATCGTGGAGCAGGTGGCCGCGGCTGGCAAGCATATGCTTTGCCAGAAGCCGTTGGCCGAGGACTTCGGCGAGGCGCTGCGCATCGTGGAGTTAGCGCAGCAGGCGGGCGTAAAACAGGCCAGCAACCAGCAGATGCGTTGGGATGCCGGCATCGCCGCCAGCAAGGACCTCATTCGCATGGGGGCGATTGGCCAGCCGACCGACGCGCAGATCCTGGTGTCCATCGCCACGCCCTGGCACATGTGGCCCTGGCTGGCGCAGGCGCCGCGCCTGGAGGTGATGTACCACAGCATCCACTATCTGGATTCTCTGCGCTTCCTCTTTGGCGACCCGCAGTGGGTCACCAGCCGGCACGCCCGCTACGCAGAGCAGGCGCCGGTGGCCGGCGAAAGCAAGACGGTCACCGTGCTCGACTACGCGGACGGGCTGCAGGTCACGGTGGCGGCAAATCACTACAATTTGCACGGCGAGCCGGAGGCGACATTCCGCTTTCTGGGCACGGAAGGCGCCATCGAGGGCACCATCGGTCTGCTCTACGACTATCCCGACGGCCGTCCGGACACGCTGGTCTATCGGGGCAGGGACGCGGAAGCGGTCGAATTGACGCTGGACGAGAAGTGGATCCCGGATGCTTTCGTCGGGCCCATGGCGGGCCTGATGATCGCAATCGAAACGGAAAGCGAGCCGCCCACCGCAAGCGCCGACAACCTGAATACCCTGAGGGTGGTGCAGGCGGCCTATCGTTCGGCCGCGGAGCATCGCTCGCTGCAACCATCCGAAATCGGGGAGTAACCCATGGCGGCGATTGCAAATCGACACAGGGGCAAGGTCGCCATCGTGACCGGCGCCGGCCAGGGAATCGGCAAGGGCATTGCCACGCGCTTGGCGCAGGAAGGCGCGACGGTCATCATCGCGGAGTACGATGCGCAGCGCGCGCAGGACGCCGCCGCCGAAGTCGATCAGTATGCGGGCGCTGCGCTGCCCTGGCAGATCGACATCGGCGACGTGGCGCAGATTCAGACATTGGTTGACGAAGTGGTCGCGCAGCACGGTCACATCGACATTCTCGTCAACAACGCCGGCGTGCTGCACACCATGCCCTTCGACGAAATCACGCCGGAAGAGTGGGACTGGCTGCAACGGGTGAACCAGCGCGGCCTGTTTTTTTGCCTGCAGCGCGTGGCTGTGCAGATGGTGAAGCAACAGGAAGCAGGAGGCAACGACGCACAGCCCCCGGCTGCCATCGTCAATCTATCCTCTGTGGCCGGCCGCAGCGGGCGCCCCTTTGCGGCGCATTACTCGGCGGCCAAGTGGGCGGTCATCAGCATCACGCAGAGCGCTGCGGAGTGGCTGGCGCCGCATGGCATCACCGTCAACGCTATCTGCCCAGGCATCGTCGAAACGCCGATGTGGAACGATATTGACCGCGTGCAGTCCGAACGCTTCGGCCTGGAGCGTGGCGGCTGGATGCAAAAGAGCGTGGAGGAGATGGTGCCGCTGCAGCGCGCGGCGCGCGCGACCGAGGACATCGGCGCGGCAGTCTCCTTCCTCTGCTCGGACGATGGTGCCTACATCACCGGCCAGGCCATAAACGTCTCTGGCGGGATGGAGATGAACTGAAATGAGCCGGCTGGCGCAGGTCCGCATCGCGCACTCGGCCACCATCGGCCGCGAGCTGCGTCTGGACAGCATCGAGACCATCGGCGTCTCCTCGCAGACCCTGGCCGAGGAGGCCATCGCGGCCGGTGAGCGCGGGCTGGCTGCCAGCCTGCTGCGTTACTACCGCCAGGAAATGGACATCATGAACGGCATCATGCATGTCTGGATCCAGGACACCATGCGCTACATCATCCTGAAGGCCGGCGGCACGGACGCCAGTGCGACCACTGCCGCGGCCGGCGTCATGCGCGCCTTCCGCGCCTACCCCTTTGGGCTGCCGGAGCAGGAGAAGGCGCTGGCAGCGCTGGCAGAGAAAAGCGACGATGAGGCCGTCTACTGGCTGGAACGCATGCATCTGGCCTATCTGAACGTGCATGATCTGCAGGTGGCCTGGATGCAGGACCAGCTGTCTTTCATCGCCAGTGAGTACGATGAGGAAGCGGTGCTGGAGACCGTGCTGCACACCCACCAGGACATCTGGGGCGATCGCTACGCCGCCTGGGACGAGATGACGCCCTGGGAGAAGGTGTGCCTGACGGTGGAGGGCATGCGTGGCGGTCACTTCAGCGGCGCGCGCCGCCGCGGCGACGTCATCGTCGCCGACCAGGGCGACCGCTTCATGGTTGCCTTCGATCCCTGCGGCAGTGGCGGCGTGATGCGCCGGGGTGACCCGGAAACCGGGCGTGACCCCTGGGTACTGGCGCCCCACGGCGTGAACGAGATTGCGCACGATTGGGTGTGGCAGAAGACCGACGTGCACTGGTACTGCGCCCACTGCGCCATCGCCATGGAGTGGCTGCCGGGCCGCACGCGCGGCTATCTGCTGCGCCCGCTGGATCACACGCTCGACCACCAGGCGCCCTGTCCCTGGTATATCTACAAGGAAGATCGCCTCATCCGTGAGGAACATTACGCGCGCACCGGACAACGCAAACCGCTGGAGTAACCCATGTACCATTACAAGGATCTGCCCGCCTTCCCCACCCAGGTGATCGGCAGCTACGGGACGCCGGGCTGGCTCTTCGTCGTGCGCGAGGCCATGAAGCGCGGTGAACTGGGCAGCATCGATATCCGCGAGGCCTTCGACGACGCCACCATGCTGGCGATCATGGAGCAGGAAGAGGCCGGCCTGGACGTCATCTCCGACGGCGAAATGCGGCGCTTCAACTTCCTGGTAGGCTTTTACGACTACATGCAGGGCGTGGAGGCGATCCCATGGGAGCGGCAACTGGGTTATCCCGGCCCTGACATGATCGATGCCTTCCGCGTGAACGAGCGCATCACAGTTCCGGCGGGCTTTGGTCTGGTGGAGGAACTGCAGTTTGCGCGCGCGCGCACGCGGAAGCCGCTGGTGACGCCGCTGGGTGGGCCGGTGACCTTCGCCTTTCGCATGAACCCGGGACAGGTGTACCGCGACAAGCGCGAGGTGGCCTGGGCGCTGGTGCCGCTGCTCAATCAGGAGCTGAAGGACGTGGTCGCCGCCGGCGCAACCCACATTCAGGTGGATGAGCCTTCTGCCATCGACGACTTTGTGCCGCTGGCGGAATTCGTGGACATGTTCAACGCAATGGTCGAGGGCGTGGATGCGACCATCGGCCTGCACATCTGCTTCGGCAACTTTCTGGGGCGGCCGGCGGTGGCTCATCGCACCTATGGGCACATCGCGCCCTGGTTCAGCAAGATGCATGTGGACATTCTGCATCTGGAATTCGCCAATCGCGGCATGTGGCAGGCGGACCTCTTCGCGCGCCACGCCCGGGACGACCAGTTCCTCAGCGCAGGAGTGGTGGACGTGAAGGCGCGCGCGGTCGAGACGCCGGACATCATCGTCGAGCGCACGCGCGAGTTATTGAAGCATAACGACGCGCAACGCCTGTGGCTGAGCAGTGATTGCGGCTACAGCATGACGGCGCGCCACGTCGCGCGCGACAAGCTGCGGGCGCTGGTACAGGCAGCGCAGATATTGCGCGCCGAATAACAGGGGAGGAAGGCGATGAAACGTTTCGGGCAGGTCATCGGCATCAGGCCGGATCAGCTGGAAGAGTACAGCAGGTTGCACGCGGATGTGTGGCCGGAGGTGCTGCAGAAGATTTCAGACTGTAACCTCCGCAACTATTCGATATTTCACCATGAAGGCCTGTTGTTCGCCTACTTCGAATACCACGGCGACGATTTCGAGGGCGACATGGCGAAGATGGCCGCGGACGAAGCCACGCAGCGCTGGTGGAACATTTGCATGCCAATGCAGCAGCCGCTCGAGTCGCGCGCGGAAGGCGAATGGTGGAAGACGATTGACGAACTCTTCCACTCGGATTGATTTGGTGTATTCCGGGAACTAGCCCTTGGTGGCGCCGAAGGTCAGCCCGCTGACCAGGTTGCGCTGCACCAGAATCACGAAGATGATGGCCGGGATCATCATGATGGCGCTCATGGCAGCCATGCCGCGCCAGTCGAAGGTGAACTGCTCGGTGAAGTCAAACAGGCCCGGCGGGAAGGTGCGCGAAGCGGTGCTGCGCGCGAGCACGCTGACGATCTGAAACTCGTTCCAGGCGGCCAGGAAGGCGAAAATGGCCGCCGTGGCCAGGCCGGGCAGGGCCAGCGGCAACTCCACGCGCCAAAAGGCAGTCCAGTAGCCACAGCCATCGATATAGGCCGCCTCGGTCAGGTCATGCGGGATCTGCCGGAAAAAGCCGTCCATGAGCCAGGTGCTGAAGGGGATATTCATGGCGATGTAGACTGCGGCCAGGCCGAAGATGTTGTTTACCAGACGCATCTGGTTGAAGAGGATGAAGAGCGGCAGGCTGAGCGCAACGCCAGGAATGGCGCGCGAGAGCATGATGCCGAGGAAGGCCGCGGTGTGAAAGCGGAAACGGAAGCGCGCGAAGGCGTAGCCGGCCAGTGTGCCGATACTGACAGCGGCCAGGGTGCTGATGCCGGCGGCGACCAGGGAATTGCGCATGTAGCTCTCAACCGGGACGCGCATCCGTTCTTCCGGGTGGAGGCCGAACATGGTGGCGAAGGCATCCAGCGTGAGCTCCTTTGGAACCCAGACCGGCGGCCAGCTGTTGATTTCAGAGTTAGGGCGGAAAGCGGTCAGAACGATCCAGAAGGCGGGCAACGCCAGCATTATCAGGATGGTCCAGGCGAGCACGTTCATGATGCGCTGGTTGCGACGCCGATTCTGCCCTACGCGGCCTGAGATCATTTGACTACCCGCGAACGAACGAGTTGACGGAAGAAATAGAGCGTAAAGGCCACTGCCAGTAGCACGGTCACCCAGGACATGGCGCTGCCGAGGCCGAACTTGGTGTTTTCAATCGCCAGGCGGGTGACGTAGGTCCAGATCAGCTCGGTGCGGTGCGCCGGCCCGCCGTCGGTCATGATGCGGACGATATCGAAGGCGCGCGAAATATCGAGCGAGAGGATGGTCAGCGCGATATAGCTGAAGGGCGCCAACAGCGGAAAAGTGATGAAGCGGAACTGTTGCCAGCTGTTCGCGCCATCGACGTCGGCGGCCTCAAAGGTCTCGCGCGGCAGGGACAGCGTCCCGGCCAGCAGGATGATGGTCAGCACCGGCAGATTCATCCAGATCGAGGCCACGATGATGCTGAACATCCCCAGCGGCTCATCCACCAGCCAGGTGAGCTGACCGCGCTTCTGGAACAACCCCAGGGAATACAATAGATTGTTCACGAGCCCCACGTTGGCGTTGAAGAACCAGCGAAACTGAAAGCCGACCAGGATGGGCGCGAACATCATCGGCACCATCAGCAGCGTACGCATCAACCCTTGTCCCTTTGTGACGCGCGCCAGCAGCTGGGAAAGGCCCAGCGCAATCAGGTAACTGAGGTTGATGGAGATTGCGAGAAAAACAATGGTGTTGACGACGGCCTTCCAGAAGATGGCGTCAGCGAACAGCTTTTGATAGTTGCGCAGGGCGGTCGCCAGTTCAAACTTCAGGCTGTTGGGCTTCAGCAGCTCGTAGGGCGTGAAGCTGACGTAAAGCGAATAGAGGAGCGGGAACAGCATGATGACGAGGATGAAGATGATGGCCGGCAGGAGCATGAACAGCGGGAACCAGCGCGCGCTGATGCGGCGATCGGCAACATCCCGAGCGGGAACTGCGCTCTCCGGTTGCGCGCTGGCCTGAAGACTCATGTAGGGACTGTGTCCTGGTATGAAGCTGTGGCTCTGGTCAGGCGCGAACCTGACCAGAGCGCACGTTGAGAAAAACTAGCCGTAGTAGCCGGCATCCGCCATGAGTTCGCGGGTCTCGGCTGCACCCTGATCCAGGCCTGCCTGCGCACTGATGTCACCAAGCATGATAGCTTGCAGCTTGGGGTACAGGAGGTTGGAGAAGGGGATCCACTCGGCGATGAGCGGCGGCGTCCTGAAGTCTTCCGAGACCTGCAGCTTGGCCAGCAGCAGGCGCTCGCGGTCCAGCGCACGTTCGGAAGTTTCTGCGTCGGCAATGATGCGATCCCAGACGTCATCGCGCACCGGCAGGTAGCCCAGCTGCGCTTCCTCATAGGCAACGCGCTCGGACGAGAGGAACTTGATGAGCTGGGCGCCGGCCCCGGGGTTGGGCGCCGTGGCCGGAATCGAGAAGGCATGCGCGCCAGCCCAGCCAGTGGGCCGCACGTTGTCGCCGCCTATGCTCAGACCAGTAAAACCGCGCGCCAGGCCGAAGTTCCCGGAGATGGCGGGGCAGTTGGCCGGATCCTGGAAGTAAGCGTACCAGCCGTACCACTCCAGCTTGAGGGCGGTGTCGCCATTGCAGAAGTAGGCAGCCACGCCGTCCCAGACCAGCGAGGTGGTGTCGGCCGGGATGATGCCGTCGCTGTACCAGCCATAAAGCAGCTCGGCAACGGCCACGCCGATGTCGCTGTTGAAGACGGGCTCCCAGTTCTCGTCAAAGACGGCGCCACCACTGGCGAAGAGCAGCTCGTAGAAGCGTCCGTTGAGAGCCTCGTCACGGCCGGCCAGCGTGTAGCCGAAGGTACTGTGGCCGTTTTCGACGAAGAAGCGCGCCTGGCGGTCTACCTGTTCCAGCGTGGACGGAACTTCCAGGGCTTCACCGGTGGCAGCCATGTATTCCGCAGCGATCTCCTCGTTCTCGTAGAGGTCGAGGCGATAGTGCAGCGGGCTGATGTCTGCATGGCGCGGAATCAGGTAGATGTTGCCGTCCACTGTGGCGGAATCGATGATGGCCGGGCTGAAGGCCGCCAGCTCATCCGCGCTGAAGTATTCGTTCAGCGGCAGCAGGAAGTTCGTGTACTGGGCCATGAAACTGGTGTGATCCCAGGCGACGTCGTAATCGGCCGCGCCGGTAGCGAAATCAACCTTGAGCTTCTGATCGATGGCGAAGCCGTCCAGTAGAGCTACGATTTCGACGGTGGCACCGGTGGCCTCTTCAAAGACCGAAATCGATTCGTACATGACTTCATAGGTGCCGCCACCAATGTTGGCCATGCGGATATTTATGCCACTCAGGTCCATGTCGAGCCCTGCATACTGCGGCTCCATGTCCTGGGCGCCGAGGCCGGTACCGAGCATCAGGATGAGCAGGATGAGCAAAAACCTTGCCTTGTAGAACATGTGGGGTCTCCCTGACTAACTGACGAATTCGGAGCACGGAATCGTGTGGCACTGCAGGGCCCCACGCTTGCCGATCTTCCATACTTCCCGGTAGACTGCCGTACCCTAGCGGAATTTATCGCGCTTCGCCACAGAAAATTCTGGAAAATGCCCGAACAATCACAGGCCGCGCTGCGCGGTGAGCCCAGCTATGTGTGGCGCGCCGGCCAGGAACGTCGTCTGCAGATGATTGCGCGTCATGCTCGGCTGGAGCATGCGCTCGTGCTGGAAGCCGGCGGCGGCATTGGCATGTACGCCGCGCAGATGCGTCAGCGCTACGGGGCTACGGTTGCGCTCTTCGACATCGAGCCAGGACGGGCGCTGCAGGCGCGATCGGCGACGCCCCACGCGATCGTCGCCGCTGCCGAGCAGCTGCCCTATGCCAGCGAACGCTTCGACACCGTGCTCTCCAACGAGGTGCTCGAGCACGTGCAGGATGACCGGCTGACCCTGCAGGAGATGCTGCGCGTGCTTAAGCCCGGCGGGCGCGCCGTGATATTCTGCCCCAACCGCTGGTATCCCTTCGAGACGCACGGTCACTACTGGCGCGGCCACTATCACTTCGGCAACACGCCGCTAATCAATTGGCTGCCGGACGCCCTGCGCGACCGCCTGGCGCCGCACGTGCGCGCCTACACGCGGCGCAGTTTACTGGGGCTGACGCAGGGCTGCCCCGCGCGCGTGGTGGAGATGCGTCGCATCTACGGCGGCTACGACAACCTGGTCGGGCGTTTCGGTCGACCGGCGCGAGTATTGCGCGCGCTGCTGCAGGGCATGGAGGGCGGTCCGCTGGATCTGTGGGGCCTGTCGCATTTGCTGGTGCTGGAGAAGCTCCCCGGAAAGTGAGGGCGGCCCGGAGCCAGAGTATTGGCTACTCGTCCACCCAAACGGGCAGGTGTCCCAGCGCGACGATGTTGCTCCAGCTGGCGCGATCGCCCTCGGTGAGGATGGCCGCCTCGGCAATGACCTCCGCGCCGGCCTTGCCCATGATTAGGCGCAGGCCCTGCAGCGTGCTGCCGGTGGAAATCACATCGTCAAGCAGGATGACGCGGCTTCCCCGCACCGGCTCCCGGTCGCGTTCGTCCAGATAGAGCGTCTGCGGTTCCCCGGTAGTGATGCTCAGGGTCTCTGCGGCCAGCGCCTCCCCCATGTAGGGCTTGTGCGACTTGCGCAGCACCACATAGGGCAGCTGCATCTCCATTGAGAGCGCGTAGGCCAGGGGGATGGCCTTGGCCTCCGGTGAGACCAGCACCTCAGCATCGAACTCCCGCAGGCGGCTGGCGAGGGCAACGCTGGCGGCAGCGACCAGTTCGCTGTCGCCGAGAATGTTGAGGATGGCGATACGTACGCCGGGGCTGATTTCAAAGAGGCGCAGTTCGCGTTGGACGCCCGCAATGGTTATGGGCCAGGTGGCGGGCCGCTCAGGTGCGCTCACGGGTTGCTGCCTCCGGCCCGGCGACGATCTCTCCGTCAACCAGAGTCAGTTGCCGGTCGGTGATGTCCGCCAGCTCCGGATCGTGGGTGACGAGGACGACCGTGGTTCCGCCCTCACGTTGCGCGTCGCGCAGCGCCTCGAGGACGACGTGTCCGGATGCGGTGTCCAGATTACCGGTGGGTTCGTCGGCGAGCAGCAGCGGCGGGTTGTTGGCCAGGGCGCGGGCGATGGCGACGCGTTGTTGCTCCCCGCCTGAAAGCTCGGCGGGACGGTGGTTCATGCGGTCGCCGAGGCCCAGCAGGTCCAGCAGCTCGCGGGCGCGTTGATTGGGTTGGTAGCGCGGCCTGTGCGCGAACTGGATGGGCAGGGCGACGTTCTCAAGCGCGGTGAGGGTGGGAATGAGATTGAAAAACTGAAAGATAAAGCCGATCTTTTCGTTGCGAATGGTGGTGAGCTGATCCTCGTTCATGTGCGTAATGTCAACGCCATCGATTTCCACGCTGCCGCTGCTGGGCGAATCGAGGCCGCCGATCAGGCCCAGCAGGGTACTCTTGCCGCTGCCGGACGGGCCGACGATGCTCACCATCTCGCCGGCGTAAATCTCCATGTTTACATTGCGCAGGGCCTGCACGCTGACCTTGCCCAGGCGCAGTTCGCGCGCGAGCCCGCGTACGCGGATAATAGCGCGTGCTGCGACGGGAGCTTCGATGCTTGCCATCAATCAGCCGGCCGCAGGCTGCAGTGCGTAGACCGGCGCCAGCCAGTCAAGATAGCGCTCGTCGCGTCCGTACACCACGTCCATGAAGCAATCACGCAGGCGCGCGGTGAGCGGGCCGATCTCGCCGTCAGCAACCGGACGGTGCTCGATACGCGTGATAGGCGTGATCTGGGCGCCGGTGCCGCACATGAACATCTCGTCGGCCAGATAGGCCTCGGTGCGGTCTACGGGGCGCTCCTGTACCTCGACGCCCAGTTCCTCGCGCAGCAGCTGGATGAGGGAACGGCGCACGATGCCCTCAAGCACGTCGGCAGTCACCGGAGGGGTGATGGCCACGCCCTTACGCACGAGGAAGAAATTGGCCACGCTGCACTCGGCGATGTGGCCGTCGTTGTTGAGCACGATGGCGTCGTCGTAGCCGGCGATCATGGCGTCCGTGCGGATCATGAGCGAATTGGCATAGGAGCCTGAAATCTTGCCGCGCGCCGGAATGGCGTTGTCGTCCACGCGGCGCCAGGCGGAAATGCAGACGTGCGCGCCGCCTTCCTTGCTAACAAAGCCTCCGTCTCGTAACGGCATGAGCGTGATGGCCAGCTCCGACCTGGCATCCAGCAGGTGAACGCCCAGCGTTTCTTCGCTGCTGTAGACCAACGGTCGAATGTAACAGTTGCAATCCAGCTGTTCGGCGCGCAGCAGGGCGATCAGGCTGTCGAGCAGTTGCGCCGGCGTGTAATCGAGATCGATGCGCAGCAGGGCGGCGGACTGCAGCAGACGCTCGAAGTGATCAAAAGGACGGAAGAGGTAGAGTTGCTCTTGCTCTTCGTTCCAGTAGGCGCGCATGCCGGCGAAAACAGCCGAGCCATATTGCAGGGCCTGCGTGTTGACGCCGATTTTGGCTTCCTCAAGCGGGACGACTGCGCCGCGAAACCAGGCGTGGCGAACGGTGGACTCGGTCATGTCGGAATCTCCGCGCTGTGTGTGGCGCGTACAAAGGCGGATCTGGCCACACGCGGAATCTAGCACGGCAGGTCGTGCATTTCCAGTGCGCAGCAGGCTGCTGTGCGAGGTTACGGGCGGGTCAGGGGAGGTAATCGCGCAGATTGTGCGCCAGGCGCGGGTGGCGCAAGCGGCGCAGGGCTTCCTTCTCCAGCTGGCGAATACGTTCGCGGCTGAGGCCGAACTTGCTGGCGATTTCCTCGAGCGTGTGGGGTTCGCCGTCGCCAAGGCCAAAGCGCAGGCGCAGGATGTGGCTCTGGCGCGGCGTCAGCTCGGCCAGCACTTCTTCGATGGTCTCCTGCAGTAGATTGCTCGTGGCAACCTCAACCGGGCTGGGGGAATCCTGGTCCTCGATGAAGTCGCCGAATTCGCTGTCGCCGTCCTCGCCGACGGGGCGTTCCAGGGCGATGGCATGCTGGCTGGCGTCCATCATGCGGCACACTATTTCGGGCGGAAGGTCCATTTCGACGGCGATTTCTTCAGGAGTGGGGCGGCGCCCCAGCTTTTGTTCGAGCGACTGGGCGGCGCGATACATCTGGCGGATGCGCTCGGTCATGTGCAGCGGGATGCGGATCGTTCGGGTCTTCTGGGCGAGCGCGCGTGTGATGGCCTGGCGGATCCACCAGGTGGCGTAGGTGCTGAAGCGATTGCCGCGCTTGTAATCATACTTGTCGACGGCGCGCATCAGGCCGACGTTGCCTTCCTGAATGAGGTCCGGGAAGGGCAGACCCTGGTTCATGTAACGTTTGGCAATGCTGACGACCAGGCGCGTGTTGGCGCGGCCGAGGTGCTCGCGGGCGGCCTGACCATCCATTTCCTGACGCAGCATTCGCGCCAGCTCGATATCGTTGTAGCGCAAGCTGGCATCGGGCTCATCCATGCTTTCCCGCACATTGCGGCCGGCCTCAATGCGGCGGGCGAGGTCGATCTCGTCCTGGGCTGTGAGCAGCGGTTCCTGGGCCATCTGGCGAAAATAGAGGCCGACGGGATCGTCGGCGGAGACAGCATTGATGTCGCCAATGTCGGCGTTGTTATCAGCCGCAGTCCGGTTATCCCGTTCCCTGTGGAGCAGGGTGTGGTTGCCCTCGCCGTCCTGACGCAACTCTATGCCAAGTTCGTCCAGTTCACTGTAGAGGGCATCAAGGGCGGACGCGTTTACATGTTCGTCAAATAGTTCGAGAATGTCATCCAGGGTAAGGAAACCGCGCTGATCTGCGCGAACCAGTAATTCCTGTAGCACGTAGCTGCCGGTCCCCTGTCGATTGTTGTGACCATCCCCCGCAATTGCCACGGAGATGTCCACTCCTGATGAAGGGCATTGAGGGCAGTATAGCACAGGTTGTTTAAATGTGAATGTTTGATGAGGGCAGAATTCAATTTGTCCGCAACGGGCTTACTGGCCAGGTGTTACGCGCAGGCGAAACTCGTTCCGTTGTGACAGGGCGCGCACCTGCTCACCGGCGCGATAGCTGCTGCGCACAAGCGGTCCACTTTCTACCCAGCGAAAGCCCATGGCCAGCCCGGCCTTGCGAATGGCGTCGAATTCTGCGGGCAGGTAGAAGCGTTCGACGGGCAGATATTTCTTGCCCGGCTGCAGATACTGGCCGACAGTCAGGATGTCCACGTCACAGGCGCGCAGATCGCGCATGGTCGCCAGCAGTTCGTCCATGGTTTCACCCAGGCCGACCATGATGCCGCTCTTGGTCAAAACCTGCGGGTCAAAGGTCCTGGCATTGCGCAGGGTGGCCAGCGCCCATTCGTAGCGGTCCTGCGGTTGCACGCTCCGAAAGAGGCGCGGCACGGTCTCCACGTTGTGATTGAGTATTTCGGGACGGGCGTCTGTGACGATGCGCAGTGCGGCTTCGTCGCCCTTGAAATCCGGGATGAGCACTTCGATGCTGCAACCTGGCTGCAGCTGGCGAATGCGGCGGATGACCATGGCGAATATGGGCGCGCCACCATCCGGACGTTCGTCGCGGTTAACGCTGGTGATGACGACGTGCTCGAGTCCCATGGCGCGTACCGCTTCGGCCACGCGATTCGGCTCGGCCCAGTCCAGCGGCGCCGGGCGTCCGGTCATGATGTCGCAGAAGCCGCAGGAACGCGTACAGGTATCGCCCATCATGAGGAAGGTGGCTGTGCCCTGGCCCCAGCACTCGCCGATGTTTGGGCACTGCGCTTCCTCGCAGACCGTGTGCAGGGTCTTTGAGCGCATCAGCTCGCGCACGCGCTCGTAAGTTGCGCCGGAGGGCGCGCGCACCTTGATCCAGGGCGGCCGCCGCCGCGGATGGGCAGGGTCCGGCTGCCAGCCTGAGTCGCCGTCTTCGGCCACCACCGGGATGTTGTCCGGATTCATCAATTCGGACAATGCCTGCTCCTTGACCAGCCCACCGTGATTACAGCGTTACCTGCGCCCGGCCCAGTATACTCCCGAAGTCCGACGCTTGCACCCGGCAGGATGCTGTGCCAGACTCGCCTGCCGCAGCCGAACGAGGCATGTCCCTTGCGCAGCCTGCTCATTCTGTTCACCCTGGCCGTGTCGCTGGCCGCCCTGACAGAGGTGTCGCGGCTGGCCGCAAACCTGTCGCACGTCGCCAGCGGCGGGCCCGGCGCCTTGCTCCATGCTGCGGATTTCGCCAGCGCTGCGCGGGATCAGGATCTGTTTTCAGGTCGCCTGTCGGCGCAACTGGTGGAAGGCGCGCTCCGGCTGACTGCTGGCGATTCCGGGAGTCTCGTCTACGCGGCAACCGGGCCGTACTTTCATGATTTCGACATTGAAGTAGAGGCTCGCCCGCTGGCCGGGCCGCTGGACAATGCTTACGGCCTGCTCTTTCGCCTGCGTGAAGCGCAATCTGCGCCGCTTCTGGAGGCGTTGGGTTTGCCGGGGTCTGGCTTCGCCGGAGCGCGCAGCTACTATCTCTTCCTCATCAGCAGCGATGGCTACTATCAGTTGCTGCGCAGTCAGGTCGGAGAGCAGCGTATCCTGAGCGCCTGGATCCCTTCGCCGCTGATTCGCCAGGGGCTTGAAATCAGCAACCGGCTGCGCGTCGTCGCGCAGGAGAGCACCTTGCATTTCTATATCAACGGCGAGCCGGTTGCGCTCTGCATTCCGGATGATGCGCAGACACGCAGCACCTGGGCGAATGACGAATGCGTCGGCGGACAGATGCGCCTGACCCTGCAGGATGAATCGCCGGAGGCCGGGCGCATCGCCCTGGTGGCGCAGTCCTTTCAGCAGGCCGGCGTAGTGCTGGCTTTCGATAACCTGCTGGTGAGGATGCCGCAGCCCATGGGAGCCAGCGCATGAAGGTTCACCTGCGTTCCCTGGGATGTCGGCTCAACCAGGCCGAAATCGACGCGCTTGGCCGTGGCTTCATGGCGCGCGGTCACGAGTTGACGCAGGACCCGGCACAGGCCACACAGATAATTGTCAACACCTGCACGGTCACGCAGGCCGCCGGCGCGGACAGCCGCAGTCTACTGCGCGAGCTGGCGCGCCATGCGACCGCCGCCGAAATCACGGTGACGGGCTGCCATGCGCAGTTGGCGCCGCAGGAGCTGCGCGTCTTGCCCAGGGTGCGTCACGTAGTGGGCAACCTGGAAAAGGAGCGGATCGTTGACCTGCTGGCCGGGCCGGCGCCGGACGGGTCGTCCCCGGTCTTGCCGGCGCAGGGGATGCGAACGCGCGCCTTCGTCAAGGTCCAGGACGGCTGCGACCACGCCTGCACCTTTTGCGTGACAACCATTGCGCGTGGACCCGGCCGCAGTCGGCTTCTGGCAGAGGTGCTGACGGAGATCCGTGATTTGCATGCGCTGGGCTATCAGGAAGCGGTGTTGAGCGGCGTGCAACTGGGGAGTTACGGCAGCGATCTGGGCATGGAGCAGGGCCTGCATACACTGCTGCGCGCGGTGCTGGCGGACACGGACATGCCGCGGCTGCGACTGTCTTCGCTGGAGCCCTGGGATCTGACGCCCGGTTTCTTCGATCTGTGGCAGGATGCGCGGCTCTGCCGGCACCTGCATCTGCCGCTGCAAAGCGGATGCGACGCCACGCTGCGGCGCATGCGCCGGCGTTGCAACCGACGCGACTACCGGGCGCTGCTCGCGGCAATCCGGGCGCGCGTGCCACAGATGAGCATCACTACGGACGTCATGGTCGGCTTCCCGGGCGAGAGCGAGGCCGAATTCGCCGCCAGCCGGGAGTTCATTGAGGAGCGGGACTTCGCCGGTCTGCACGTCTTTCGCTACAGTCGGCGCCCAGGCACGCCTGCCGCCCGTATGCGCCATCAGGTCCCGGAGCAGACGAAAAAGCAGCGCAGCGCAGTGTTGCGCAGCCTGGGGACGACGCTGGAGCGACGCCACGCCGCCGGCCTGCGGGGACAGACGCTGGCAGTGCTGTGGGAACAGGTAGCCGGGGCGACGCCCCAAGGCTTCATCAACGTCGGGTATACTGATACCTGGATGCGGGTGCGCGCTGTGCATCCTCGTGTCCTGGCAAACCGGATTGTGCCGGCGCGTCTGGGCCGTTACGAGGATGGTGTGGTGCGCGCAACGCCGATTCTGTAGCGGTGGGAAGTACCCGGGCCGTTGCAGAGTGCGGGAACCTGTGAGCAGGGCTTTCCAGTTCCAGGTGACCGGCGCGAGGGAGTAGCTGATGAGTGAGCGTGTGAGGGAGGACGCCGGCCGCTGGAGCGGCGCATCCCGCGCCTCGTCAGGGCGGCGCCTGCACGCGACCGGGATCTTCATCGCGGCGATGCTCTTTGTGCTGCTGACGACGGTCATCGTCGCCAGCGACGTGTTGCTCCCCTGGTGGACGGGCAGTGGCGACCTGCGCGTCGGCCAGGTGGCGGAGCAAAACGTCCTCTCCCCGTTCAGCATCACCTTCGAAAGCGAGTTGCTGACCGAGCTGAATCGCAGCGAGGCAGCGGCGGCAGTCGCGCTGGTTTACGATCCGCCGGACCCGAACGTCAGCCGCACCCAAAGTCTGCTGGCGCGCCAGATTCTGGATTACATCCGCAATGCGCGCAGTGACAGTTTCAGCTCGGTGGCGCAGCGCGCTGATGATCTGCAGCAAATTACGGCGCTGACGCTGAGCGCGGAACAGATCGACCGCATCCTCAACATGTCGGTGGAGGCCTGGGAGAGCGTCGACGGCGAGATTATCAATGTGCTGGAACGCATCATGCGCGAGCCTATCCGCGCCACGAATTTGGAAGTGGTACGCACCCAACTGCCGACCCAGGTGAGCATCCGTTTCTCCTCTACCGAATCCGAGATAATCGTCGCAATTGTCGAAGATTTGCTGCGCCCGAACACCTTCCCCAACGAAGAAGCTACCGAGGCCACGCGTCAGGCGGCGGTCGCTGCGGTTGAGCCGGTGGAACGAACCTTCGCTTTAAATGAAGTTGTGGTGCGACAGAACGAGCAGATTACTGTCGTTGACATGGAAGCCATGCGCGTGCTGGGCTTGCTGCAGACCGAGAGCCGTCGACTGCAGGAGGTTGGCAAGGCTTTTTTCGCCAGTCTGCTGGTACTTGCGCTGACTGCCCTGTACATCCTGCGCTTCGAGCCCGACCTGCCAGCCAGGACCAGTTTCGCCTTGCTGCTGGCAGGCCTGTTCCTGCTGGTGCTGGCGGGCGCGCGGCTGCTGCAATTGAACAGCATGCCGTCTGAACTCTATCTGTATCCGACGGCGGCGCTGGCGCTGCTGTATGTCGCCATCGCCTCGCCGCGCATCGCCCTGATCGGCACCATCAACCTGTCCTTTCTGCTGGGTCTGGTGTCGACCGGATCCCTGGAACTGGCGATGCTTACCATCGCGGGCGGCCTGATGGGCCTGCTGACGCTGCGCAGCACAGACCGCCTCAACAATTTCTTCCTCTCGGGCCTGTTCATCGGTCTGGCCAACATGCTGGTAGCGGCGGTCTTCAACCTGGGCGTTTCGGGCTCCTCGTTGACAGTGTTGCTGCCCTACAGCCTCATTAATGGTGTGCTGGCCGCAGCCATCGCCATCGCCGGCATGTATCTTCTGACGCTCTTCTTTAACCTGCCCACCAGCCTGAAGCTGGCCGAACTCAGCCAGCCTGGTCAACCTCTGCTGCGGCGCCTGATGCGGGAGGCGCCTGGCACCTACCAGCATTCGCTGCAGGTCGCCAACCTGAGCGAACAGGCCGCGCTGGCCATTGGCGCAGACTCGGAACAGGTGCGGGTGGCAGCCTTGTACCATGACATCGGCAAAATGCGGAACGCAGTGTTCTTCAGTGAAAACCAGCAATTTGGCGTGGGCAACGCACACGATGTGCTTGGCGATCCTGAACGCAGCGCGGACATCATCATCAGCCACGTTAACGATGGTGAATTACTGGCCCGCGAGTATCGGCTTCCGGGGCGACTGCGCGATTACGTCCGCGAACACCACGGCACGACTGAAGTCTTCGTCTTTTGGCGCATGGCGGTGGAGGCTGCCGGAGGCGACGAAAGCGCCGTGGACAGCACTGACTATCGCTATCCTGGCCCACGGCCACGCAGCCGCGAAACCGCCGTCATGATGCTGGCGGACAGCTGCGAATCGGCTGTGCGTTCTATCGGCCCCACCAGCCGCGCCCAGGTGATGGAGATCGTGCTGCGCATCGTGGAAGGCAAGATGAACGATGGCCAGCTGGACGATTCCGACCTGACGCTGAACGACATCCGCGCCATCCAGCGCACTCTGGTGGAGATGTTACAGGCGGTCTATCATCCGCGCATCGACTATCAGAAGGTTACAGAGGCTGCGCCGGCCATTGCGCAACAGGCCGTCGCCCTGCAGGCGCAGGGTCAAACAGAAAAGAAGCCGGCCCGGCTCGCTGCGCGGAGCGCCGAGACCGTTCCGGCAGCCAGCACGAGCCCCGGACCGCTCCCCGAAGTGCCGGAGCTACCGCATTCGCAGGATTCCGGCAGCGGTTCTGCAAACCAGGGGAGTGCCAGCAAGCAAGTGTCGCAGACATGAACGCCATACATTTTCACAACGAGACCGACCAGGTCATAGACTGTGCTTCCCTGAAGCGGGCGGTGCACGTAACCTTGCTGTTGCAGATAGCAGAGCAGCGGGGAGCGGTGACGATAATGCTCACCAGTGATGAGCAGGTACGTGCGCTCAACCAGCAATACCGCGGCGTGGATAGTGTCACGGATGTACTTTCCTTTCCGGCGCTCGCCCACGGCATAGAAGCGGAAGAACGGGCGCTGGGAGACCTGGTGGTGGCCTTGCCCTGGACGGCCCGGCAGGCACAGTTGGCAGGCCATGCCTTGCTGCACGACCTGATGTTGTTGATGGTGCACGGAACCCTGCATTTGCTGGGCCACAGGCATGAGACGGAGCAGGAACGTGCGTCCATGTGGTCGCAACAGGACCTGGTTTTGCAGCAGTTGGGACTTTCCCCCGACCTGGTACCGAGGCTGGAACAGGACCCATATTATATTGAAGAGGCTCGCCAGGACGACTGAATGGCACGTGAACGCCTGATACGGAGCAGAGAGAGCGAGCGACGCGGGCATGCCCGCAGGCGTCAGCAGCTGCGCCAGACCCGGCGTCAGCATAAACGGGAGACGGCGGGCTCCCATTTGTCGCCTGCCGGCGGCCTGCGCATCACGATGCCGCAGATACGCATTCCGGTCTTCCGTCTCGTTGCCGGTCTGGTGTTGGGCGTAATCCTGCTGGTCGGCGTGATTATTTTCCTGCGCAGCCTGAAACCGGCCGAGGCAGAGCTGCTGCCCAACGCCCTGTGGCTGGGCACGGAATGGACCTACGAGGAGCATGAGGCGCGCGACATTCGCACGCTGGCCGAGCGGCTCCGAGAAAATGAAATTGGCACCGTGTTCGCCTGGGTGAGCTGGCTGCAGGGAGACGCAACCTGGCGCGGTGCCGAGAATTTCAACAAGGTCAGGGCCTTTGCTGCCCAACTCAAGGAAGCATCTCCAGAACTGCAGTTGCACGGCTGGATCGGCCTGCCCGTCAACCTTGACGAGGACGGCTATCGTCTGGACGATCCGGCGCTGCAGCAGGGCGTGGTTGACTTTTGCAGCAGTGTGGTGCGCGAGCTCGGCTTCGATGGAGTCTTCCTGAACATTGAACCCGTCTGGGATGGCGATGAGAACTTTGTCGAGTTGCTGCGCAAGGTGCGACTGCGCCTGGGAGATTCGGTGCCCATATCAGTCGCCGTCCCGCCGGACTGGAGCCCGCTTGATGCGGACATCCCCGTGCCCGAGTTGATTCTGCCAGGTACCGTGTGGTCACGCGCCTATAAACAAAACGTCGCCTTGCTCAGCGACCAGATGGCCATCATGGGCTACAACAGTGGGCTGACTACCGCGAGGGACTATGAAGAATGGATGGCCTATCAGGTGCAAACCTTCGCGGAGGCGGTCAGTGAACTGGGAGAAGGCACCATGCTGCTGATCGGCATTCCGACCTATGATGCGGAGCCGCCCGGCCATGACCCGGAAGTGGAGAATGTAGTCACGGCGCTCAATGGCCTGCGCGCGGGTCTGGCGGCGGCGGGGCCTGCAGCAGCCTGGGTGCAGGGCGCCGCCATTTATGCGGAGTGGGAGACGGACGCCGCCGAATGGGAACAGTTCCATTTGCTGGCGGTCGAGGATCGCTAGCCGTTGGCAATCTCCTGCAGGAAACGCAGCGTCGTATCGATGCCCTTGTACAACATGTCGACACGGTAGTTCTCGTTGGGCCCGTGAATGCCGCTGTCATTGGTGCTGAAGCCAAGCGGCACGCAGTCGAGCCCCAGTACTTCATTGAACATGGCAATGATGGGTACAGTGCCGCCAGTGCGCCGGTAGCGCACTGCGCCTGGCCAGTGCAGTGCATAAGCTCGCTGCAACGCCTGTACTACCGGGTTCGCGACATCGATCTGCACCGGGTCTCCCAGGCCGTGTTGCTCGAAAGTGACCTCGACGGTGGGCGGAGCGATCGAGCGGATGAAGTCGCAGACCTGCTGATAGATGCGTGCCGGACGTTGACCGGCAACCAGACGACAGCTGATCTTGGCACGTGCCTGTGACGGAATCACCGTCTTGAAGCCATCGCCGCTGTAGCCGCCGTAGATACCGTTGATCTCGAGAGTCGGCCGCGCTCCCGTCCGTTCCGCGCGCGAGAAGCCCGGCTCGCCCCAGTCCTGCGGGGCACCCACCAGGGTCTCCCAGTTCGCGTCGCTCAGATCGCCCTGGTTGAGCAATGCACGCTCTGCGTCTGAAAGCGGCAGCACGTCATCGTAGAAGCCTGGCACGGCGACGCGCCCGTCCGGATCATGCAGCTGCGCGACGATTTCGGCGATTACCTGGGCCGGGTTGTGGACGATGCCTCCGTAAATGCCGCTGTGCAGGTCTACGCGCGGCCCGGTGACGCAAACCTCCAGGGCTGACAGTCCACGCAGGGCAGTCACGATGATCGGCTCGTCCGGTTCTTCGAAGCCGCCGTCCGCGATTATGGCGCTGTCCGCCTGCAGGCGTCCCCGCTGCTGACGCAGGAAGGGCAGCAGGCTCGGCGAGCCACTCTCTTCCTCACCTTCCAGCAGAAAGCGCACATTCACCGGGCAGCCCTCGTCACTGGCGAGCAGGGCAGCGACGGCGCGCAGGGTCACGATGCAGTGGCTCTTGTCATCGGAGACACCCCGCCCATAGAGACGGCCATCGCGCAGTTCTGGCGCGAAAGGCTCGCTATCCCAGCCGTCTGCGCGGCTGGCGGGCTGTACGTCATAGTGAGCGTAGAGGAGCACGGTGGGCGCCTCCGCGCCGGCGCCCAGCCACTCGCAATAGACCACCGGGTTGCCACCGGTAGGCAGCAGCGCCACATCCTGCAAGCCTATGGCGCGCATTTCGTCGGCGAGCCAGTTGGCAGCGCGCAAGGTGTCCTGCGCATGAGCGGGGTCTGTGCCGACGCTGGGTATGGCGGCGAGTTCCATCAGTTGCTTCAACGCAAGTTCGTGGCTGGCGCGTGCGTGGGTGAGCGCGTCGCTCATGTCCGTTCCTTTCGCGATCCTGGGCGCAGAGTATAGCGCGCTACTCCGGCGAGCATGCTATACTTTGCGACGGAAAGGCGAAGGTCCCCATGCTCAACAGACCGCTTGCCAATCGAACGGCCAGCCGGGTGTTTGCCTCGTTGCTGGTCATCATTGTGTTGGTCGCTTTCTGGCAGGTGCGCAGCGTGCTGCTGCTCTTGCTCAGCTCGATCATCCTGGTCGTGCTGATCACGACGCCGATGCGATTCTTGCAGCGCCACACCCGCCTGAAACGAACTCCGGCGATGCTCATCTCCCTGCTGATCTTCCCTCTCTTTTTCATCGTTCTTACCCTGACAGTGTTGCCGCTGCTGGCCACGCAGCTGGGCACCCTTTCCCTGCGAGTGAACGCAGGACTGTCGTTGCTGCAGCAATTTTGGGAGTCATTAAATGCAGCGCCGGCGCTGTTTGAGGGGTTCACCTACACCCCGCCGGCCGTACGCGACCCGGTGCTCGACTCGATTTCGTTGGTGGTCACCAGCTTTCAGGTCGACAGCCAGCTGATTACACAGGTGGCCAACCAGCTGGCGAGCGCCTTTGGCCAGTTCAGCGTGCAGGTAATCCCGGTGGTGGGCGGCGTGGCCTCGGCCCTGCTGAACACGCTCATCATCATTTTCATGTCCATTTATTTGCTAACGGACCCTGAGACGCATGAGGCTGGCCTGCTCCGCCTGTTACCGCCGGGCTATCGCAGTCGCGGCCACGAAATCCTGGCACGTCTCGATCAGGTCATGCGCGGCTGGCTGGAATCCACCATGCTGGCGATGGTTTTCGTGTGGCTGGCGACCTGGATCGGGCTTACCTTGCTCGGGCTCGATGAAGCGCTGGCGCTGGGGGTCATCGCCGGTCTGCTGGCCTTCGTCCCGACCTTCGGCACCCTGACGGCGGCGGTGCTGGCGGCGGTGGTGGGCATACTGCAGCAGCCGCAAAATGTAGGCTGGATCATAATCGTCACCTATGCGATTTCGTTGGTGCAGAGTCAACTCATTAGCCCACTGCTGGTCGCGGACCGCATCAATGTACCGCCAATCATTGTCCTGCTCGGCCAGATCGTCGCGACGGTCTTCTTCGGTTTCCTGGGGATCCTGCTCGCCGTGCCGCTCACCGCCATCCTGATGGTGCTGGTGCAGGAAGTCTACGTGAAAGACACGCTCGGCGATAATGGCGTTGAGCCAGACGTGCCTCCGCCGGACGGGGAAGTGCTGGCTGCTTCAGGCTGAGAATGTGACCGCGGGCCAACATCCTTGCACTGCGCCCGGCAACCTTGTTATTTTCATACAGGTTCAATGTAGCACTGATTCAGGAGGCCACCATGTTTAAGCTGGTCCCATCCCGAATCGCATCGATACTGGCCCTGCTGTGTGTGATTGTCGGCGGCTACACTTCCCTGAATTTCATTCAGACCTACATCAACACTTTTTCAATAACTCCTGGTCGCTACTCGGCGCAGCAACTGGCCGATTCGCTGCGGCAGACCTCTGACGACCTGACGCGTATGGTGCGGCTGTATGCCATGACCGGGGATCCGGTCTACAGAGATTACTTCAACGAAATTCTTGCCATCCGCAATGGAGATGCGCCCCGGCCGGAGGACTACTTCAATATCCCCTACTGGGATGTCGTCCTGGCAACTGGTGAGCGCCCGGGCGAGTATGGCGCAGCCAGGCCGATCCGGACCCTCATTCGCCTGGCGAACTATACGGATGAAGAGTTGGCCCTGCTGGAGCAAGTTGAGGACCGCTCCAATGCACTGACGCTGCTGGAAAACGAGGTGATGGACGTCGTGGCAGCGCAGATTGAAGCAGACGGGGGAGACTACCGGCTGGAGGGCGCAGCCCTTGAGGCGACGCAGCGCCTGTTTGGCGATGAATATGCCCAGGCCAAGCTGCTCATCATGCAGCCGCTCGTGGAACTTGCTGCGGAAGTTGATAATTCCCTGGAGGATTATGTGGTCTGGCTGCGGCAGCACAATGCGCGCACCTATAACACCATCGTCGGGTCGCTGACTCTCGCGATCGTGCTTAGCGCTGCGGGAATCTGGTTGCGTCGGCATGATCATCAGGTGGAGGGACTGTGAGCTTGCCCCGCACAATTTGGGTGAATGGACAGGGAGCGGCTGCTCCGGGACAGAAAATGACGATCGCCGGTAAACGGGCACAGGCTATGTCGCTCGCTGGCCGTTTCTGATTGTGAAAGCGAGGCTGTTGCCATGTTCAGGCTGGTTCCATCCCGGGTTGCTTCACTGCTTGCCCTCGTACTCTTGCTCCTGGGAGGCCAGGTTGCCCTGCAGTACATCCATTCGCGTGAGGACGAAATAGCAAACTCCGAAGCCCGTTATCATTCGTATCTGTTGTCCGACAGTCTGCGGCAAAGCTCCGATGATTTGACGCGCATGGCGCAACTGTTTGCTGTCAGCGGCGACACGCGATACAGAGAATACTTCGATGAGATTCTGGCCATTCGCAACGGGGAAACGCCACGGCCCGACATTTATTTTGATGTTCCCTACTGGGACATCGTGCTGGCTACAGGTGGATACCCGGGAGTGCCAGGTGAACAGGCCGCGCTCAGGCAACAGATTGCTGAGCTGCTTGAGAATGAGGACGAGCTGGCCCTGTTGGGGCGATCTGAAGAACTGTCCAACGAGCTGGTGCAACTGGAACGCGAGGTAATGGAGGTCGTGACGGCGCAGCTGAAAGCGGGCGGTGGTGACTATGCGCTCGAAGGCGAAGCTCTTGCAGCAGCGCAGCGCCTGTTCAGCAGAGAGTACGCCCAGGCCAAACTGCAGATCATGCAACCCCTGGTGAATCTCTACCAGTATGTCAATGCGACGATGGAACAACAATTGGTAAAGCAGGAGGCATACGCTGACGAGTCCTTTAACCTGGTTGTCGTGGCGATGGGTCTGGCAATCGTGTTTAGTGGTGTGGGGGTCTGGCTACGTCGGCACCACCACTAGCGCTATGTGGAATGAAGCGGGATCGCCTGTTCAACTTTCTCGCCATGTCCATTCGGCGTCGCAATCATCCAGCCTGGCCAGACAGCGCGCCAATTGGCGGGCAACGAGTAACACAGCCTGATCCCGCAGGTCCTCAATCTGGAGCATGAAGCAGAAACGTTGTGCGACGGGACTTCCCGGCTTACAACGCCGCTGCTTACAGGGCAGGCCAGTTGGGGTTGCGATGTAACGTACCATCGTTAAACTGTCCGTTCAAACGCCTGCAAGGTCTCCTGCAATTGAAAGGGACTGCCAATGAGCAGTATGCACAGCCTCATCTGGTTCTACGACATTGAGGCCCTGACCATATTCCAGTTGGCGTAAATGGCCGGCACCAGCGGACAGAATCAGTGGGGAGAGCCAGGCACTGTTCAGGCATACCTGCAGCAATGGCTAATCCTCATCACGGTCCTGATCGGATTCACAGCCTTGCTCGGCCTTTACGGTGTTTTTCACCAACGACTCAGGCTGCCCAAAACCCAGGCGCTTGTATTGCTCCTCCTGCTGGCCGACGAATTTGGCGAAGACGGCGACCATAGCATCCCGCGTCACCTTTCTTTCGGAGCCAAACTGTTTCTGGCTGTCATTGTCCGGTTCGGTGCTGTGAAGGTTGGGCAAGGCCCGGCCTCCTGATCAGGCTCCAGTGTCACCGGCCGACGCACAACGCATATGACACAGTCACAAGCATAGCGCGTGCGAGACCATTTGACAATACAGTCAAGATTACATATAATCTCTGTGCGATGGAAAGAAAAACGATCCTCAATCTGGACCAGCTGGCCTGCCGTTACCGGGACGGCGGGGGCTCGTTGCACAGTCTGGCGAAGGAGACGCTGCCGGAGCCCGTCACGCACGAAACATTACGCAAGCGTTTTATGGAGATGGGCGTTTCCGTAAACCGGCCTGGTCGCCGTCCAGGAGCCACGCTTGTGCTGAAAGAGATCGTCAACCTCGACGAGCTGGTTCGCCGCTACCGGGACGGGACGGCCACACTGGAGGAGTTGGCGCGCGAAGCCAGGGTTGCCGGGCAGGAAGAGCCCGGTGTTCTCAGCACCACCTTGCGCCGCCGCCTTGTCAGCAAGGGTGTAGCGATCCGGCCTCCGGGCCAGTACAGAAAGGGCGTGGCACATCATCGTGGTGGCCCGCTTGGCCGACGAAAAGACATTTCAAGATGATAAGGGTCAATATCAGCAGTAATAATTTGCCCTGTTTGCGGGCTTTTATGCAAGAAGCAGGCGGGTTTGCTGATCTTGTGGGAGCGGGAATTGTCCCCAACCTGGAACAATCTTCGCGCCGGAGTTGCGACTTGTGACCCGGCCAACGCCGCTGCCGGGGGCGCGCCGCCGCTCCGGCGTGCCGGTCTGGCTGCCACTGGGCCTGCTGGCCGCCTTCGGCGCGCTGGTCGTACTCTGCGCCGTCGTGGCCGGTGGCGTCTTCCTGTTCACACGCCAGACAGCGGATTCGCAGCCGGCCCCGCGGCCTCCAGCGCTTGCCGCGGTCATGGCGCAGGATGCCGGCGAGCCAATGACGCCGGTGCCGACCTTTGGCATTGAAGGGACGCCGACGCCGACGGCCAGCCGGACGCCGCTGCCCACCGCCACGCCGCCACCCGCCACGTCCTTCACGCGCTACATCGTGGGCGGCCTGGTGAACAGCCGCAGCTGCCCGGACATCGATTGCGACCTCGTGGATGTACTACGTCATGGTCAGGTGGTGTCGGTGACGGGCGAGGTCGAGGGCCAGAATCTGCAGGGCAACCGCGTCTGGTTACGCCTCGATCTGGAGGGTCGCGAGGCTTACACGCACAGTTCGCTGACCAGCGGGCGCGAACCGCCGCCCTTGCCACCGCCACCCACGGTCGCGCCACCGTCCACCGTCGCGCCGCCACAGCAAGTTGTCGTGCAGCCCGTGATCCCTGCGGGCAGCGGCAGCGGCTCCGGGTCCGGGTCGGGGCAACAGACAAACCCGGTGCGGCAGCCCACGGCGGGCCCGCCACCGACGCCCTCGGCCTGCACGCCGGAACGCACCGAGGCGCATTTGCGCGCCGGGCTGTCGCAGTTGTATGAAGTCTGGTACACGGATATGTTTGGCTACTGTTCGCTTCGGATCGCTTTCTTTACCGATCATCAGCCGCAGGGCGAGGAAGGGCAACGGGTCCCGCTGCGAACGGTGGAACTGCTATATCAGGATGGCGGGCATCGACTGGACAGCCTCAGCGTCAGCTACCATGATCATGACGAGAAGAATCTGATCAGCACCTTGTTCGGCCCCAGATTGCTGCAACGCTATCGTCGCGAGCGGTACGGTCCCTGATGGTCAGGTTACGACATTAATCGATAACACGGATGGACTGGGTGGTTTCCCAGCGCTCCACCGTCACCTCGATGCGCCCCTGCCCGCCGGCACAACTGATTTTCAGTTCGTGATCGCCCTGCAACCCGGCTTCTGTCAGCATATCCGCCAGCTCGCCGGAGGTCGTCACCACATTGATTCCTGTCGCTGTATTCGCATCCGGCTCCAGCTGCGACACGCCAAAGAGCAGTTCGGTGATGTCCTCGCCCCCGAAATGCACGCTGATGCCGACGGGAACCTGATCGTCGTCGCTGATTTCGAAGGTCTGGTCGAAGGTAATACCGCTGCCGACTGTCGATGTCCAAAAATCCTTGAGGGTACTGGTTTCCAGATTCATGCCCAGGGTTCCGCCGCCAGATCCGTCCCTTTCAATATAGTTGCCCTGGTAAGGACGGCTCGTTGGAGCAGGTGTGTGGGCTGTGTTCAGGTATTGGGCAATCAGATGGTGGTGTACCCCCTCAATTTCGCCGCTCACCGTCGAGCGAAACGGGCCGGTCTTCAGACGCAGCCGGATGCGGTTCAGCTCGAGCGTTGTTCCGGTGATTTCGATCGGCACGATGGCGGGGAACAGCGGAGCGATCTCGCGGGCGTAGACGTAGGCCGTGGGCGCGCCCTGCACGATATTGGGCTTCAGTTGCCGCAACTGCATCTGCTCGATGTTCTGCACAATCATGCTGACGCCGAGCGTAGAACGATACGGCCCCACATAGGATCACTGGCCCGCTGCGCATGCCAGGCGCCACTCAGAGGATCGCAGAGCTCGATGACCTTGTCACCGGCCCAGTAGCGACCGATCTGCAGCACATGTTCGAAGACCTCGCGCATGGCGGGCAGCATCTTGAGCTTGAACAGATCGTAGGTGGCGGTGACGGCCAGCCAGTCGCCACCCGTTGTGCTGGCCAGAATGTCACGCGCCTGCAGCCAGGGCAGAAAGGTCGTCTTGCCCCCCTGGGTGCCGGCCAGCATGAAGGTCATACGTTTGTCTGACTGCCAGGCCTCCAGCTGCCCGGGATGCAGGTTGAGATGCACATGCCAGTTGTCGGGCCCGACCTCGAACAGCGGAGTGCGGGGGTCGCCCGGATGCGGGCGCGCCTGCAACTGCCAGGGATGCGGTGGTTGCGGCTCCTCGCCAAGGACGCGACGGTACAGTTCCTGCGCCAGCTGTTGTTCGGTGACTGCAGCGGCCATCGTTTCACCCTGCCTTTTCGAGCGCGTCCTGCAGCGAGGCCTCGCCCAGCATCTGGCCGAAAGTGTCGTCGCGATACGGGCGCCGGAAATCGTCCAGACGGACACGCCCGCTGCGCAGGGCCTCCAGCTTGCCCGGCGAGTTCTGCAGGGCCGCCAGTCCGGCCCCGCGTCCCGAGCAGTATTTTGATATTCCATACTGGGATATCGTGCTGGCGACCGGAGAGCGGCCAGGCGCATTTGGCGCTCCTGTCTCGATACAGACGCTCATGCAACGGGCCGGAATAAGGTCCGAGGAAGTTGTCCTGCTGGAACAGGCGGAAGAACAATCCAATATCCTGGCGGAGATTGAAGTTGAGATCATGGACTCCGTCGCGGCTCTGGTTGCGGACGGGGAATACGCGCTTGAGGGTGCAGCGATCGAGGCGTTGCAGCGTCTGCATGGCCAGGAATATCACGATGCCAAGGCTCTGGTGATGCAGCCTCTGGTAGAGTTGGTCGCGAGTTCCGGTCTGGGAATGATGGTTGCAGAAGGCAACGTCCATAATTTCCTGCAAGAGCGGCTCGACATTCTGACGATCCTGATCGTTGCGGTGGCCGTTTTCGTCGCTTTCATTGTCGTTCGGCAGCTTCCGCAAAGGCCCTGGCTGTATGCACTTGCGCTGCTGGTCTTGCTCGGATCGGCGCTCCTCACACAGCAGATCCTGGCGAATAGTGACGTCAGTGGCCTCAATGCCGCAAGAGGTCAGGGCAAGGTTTTGCTCTCCGACGGCCTGCGTCAGACCTCGGATGACCTGACGCGCATGGCTCGGTTCTACGCAGTTACCGGTGATGCACGCTATCGGGAATACTTCCAGGAGATTCTGGACATTCGCAATGGTGTGGTGCCGCGCCCCGAGCTGTATTTCCAGGTCCCGTACTGGGATTTCGTGCTGGCCATCAATCAGCGCCTGGGCGAAGCCGGTGACACTGTGGCGATCCGGACGCTTATGCAGAGTGTGGGCATAAGTGACGCGGAAGCGGCCCTGCTGACAGAGGCCGAAGATCAGTCCAACATCTTGGCGGAACTGGAAAACGAGGCGATGGATGCTGTGGCCCGGCAGATTGAAGCCGGCGGCGAGTACGTGCTCGAGGGCGAGGCGCTCGCGGCGATGCAGCGTCTGCATGGCGCTGAATATCACGACGCCAAGGCGCGGGTGATGCAACCGTTGGTGGATCTTGCCCGGCTGTTTGAGCAGGAGCTGCGCGAGGAAAAGGGTTTCAATCGGGCCGACTTCACTTCCGCTATGAATACTCTGGCCGCGGCGCTTGGTCTGGCGGCGCTGCTCGTGGTTGTCTCTGTGTACACTGCGCGTCGTGAAGACATGGCCGAAGAGGCGTAGAAGGCACATTTCATGGTGCAGGGAAGGCAAGCCCTTGACAGGGGATGAGGGGCAGGGTAGAGTGAGTGACCTGCTGGGGGACTATGTTCTTGAGAGCGAGGCGGTGGCGGCGATGCTGCGTTTGCACAAGGGTAACGTGCGGCCAGGGCGCCGTTCATGCAACCCCTCGTGGAGTTTGAACGCTTGGTTGATGAGGCCTTTTCAGTTGGCTAAACTCGGTTATAGTCTTTAACAACCAGACCCTGTACTTGGGCCTTTACATTTTGGCCGGGGCATTTCTGTTACAGTTGGTGAGCATTTGGTTGCGACAACGAAGCCAATGATTTGCATAGTCTGCCAGAGTCTTCAGTAGAAGTCATCCGAATGTCGTAAAGCACCAAAAGCAAGAGCGGTGAGCTGTAAACGAGATTGCTCCTGCACAGCTTCAGCAGGTACAAGGGCTTTCGTTTCAATTCTTCCAGACAATGATCAGGAATGTCTCCCAACAAGGATTCGAGAATTACAGGCCCTGTCCTCTTGCCAGAACTAACTGGTTGCGAATCGGCAACAAGCACGAATTACTTGCAACAGAACAAAAATATGATTCTCATTAATGTTAAAGCGAATATCTGAATGACCAGATCAGTTTCATACCAAACCATATTGGTGGTGACCATGCTCGTTCTGGTTTTGGGCGTGATTCACTTTGTTAATTTTCAGCAGTTCCGTGAGGACCTGCATGCGTATCTGACTGCACGACGTGCGGCGCTTGCTTTCGCCGACGGGCTTAGGCAAACATCGGATGATCTGACCCGAATGGCGCGCCTGTATACCATTACCGGAAAGCCGTCGTACCGTAGCTACTTCGATGAAATCCTGGCCATCCGTAACGGCGATCTGCCGCGTCCGACAAAGTACTTTGAAGTACCGTACTGGGATATTGTGCTGAACACAGGCGAACAATCTGGCGATGTTGGCAGTGCGAAGCCGATAAGAACGCTTGCCCGTGAGGCCGGCTTCACAGAGACCGAACTCGCCGGGTTTGAAAAGGCAGAAAATGCATCCAATGATCTTGTTGTGCTGGAGAACGAGGTAATGGATGTAATTGCTGCACTGATCGAAGAAAGTGGAAATGAATATGTGCTGGAGGGTGGAGCGCTTGCGGGCATGTTACGCCTGCATGGCCAAGAGTATCATGCCGCCAAGACGCAGGTTATGGGCCCCCTTGTAGAACTTGAACGGGAGGTTAGTTCAGAGCTGTCCGTCAGATACAGGGACATACAAGATAGTAACAATAGGTCAATGCAAACCGCCCTTGTCTTGCTGGGTTTGACCTTGCTGATGATGATTGCAGGTATCTGGACGCGACGTCGACTCAGGATTTTGATGTTGCTGGCCTTGCTGGCTGTGCTGGTCTGCACTGTCTTGGCAATCAGTTACCGGAGGGAACGCCCCAACCTCAGCGCATTCATGTCAGCGCGACTCAGTGCACTTCATTTCGCTGACGGGTTGCGGCAAACCTCTGATGATCTGACCAGGATGGTACGGTTGTATGTGGTAAACGGCGACCCGGTTTACCGGACGTACTTCAACGAAATACTTGACATTCGAAATGGTGACGCGCCGCGACCGGAAAAGTATTTTGATGTTCCCTATTGGGATATTGTACTGGACACAGGCGTGCATACCGGTGACGCCGGCAATGCTGCACCGATCCGCATCCTGGCTCAGGAGGCTGGCCTGACGGCAGCAGAGCTAACCGAATTTGAAAAGGCAGAGGATGCATCAAACGTGCTTGCGGAACTTGAAAACGAGATTATGGAAATTGTCGCTTCGCAGATTGAGGCGGGCGGCGGCGACTATGTCCTTGAGGGCGAGGCGCTGGCGGCAATGCTGCGGCTGCACGGCCCGGAGTATCATGCAGCCAAGGCTCGTGTGATGGAGCCTCTTGTGGAGCTGGACCGAAGAGTAGACATTGCAACGGCTGAGTGGAGGGGGAATATACAGGCCTTCTATGATCGGGTCATGTTCATCATTATTGCCTTGCTGGCCCTGTCAATCCTGTTTCTCGCCGGAGACATGTGGCTTCAACGACGTCAGGATCAGCATCTCTAGTGTGACTGGAACGACATTTGTTGCTGGCCACTACGCCCTGCAGGGGCGCTCGGAGCGCTGGTGAGCGGAGAGCGTTGCCCTACGGTCGCTGGCACATTTCATGGGGCAGGGAAGGCAGGGCTTGACAGGATATTCAGATGGATGGTAGAGTATGCAATCTTTCGGGGCGCGCGAGCGCTTTGGGGGGGCAGCAGGGCTGGCGGACGGGGCTCTGGACGCAGCTTGACAACAGGAGAGTGGGAAGCAAGCGAACAGCCGGTGCGACCGGCTTGGGGCCTGGTACCGGGGCCGACAGAATACTGGTACAAATGAGCAAGAGGGACAAACGGCGAGTTTGATCCTGGCTCAGGATGAACGTTGGCGGCGTGCCTAACACATGCAAGTCGAACGGGAAGTTCCTTTTCGGAGGGATGGAAAGTGGCGCACGGGTGCGTAACACGTAGCTAACCTGCCCCGAAGACCGGGACAACCGCTGGAAACGGCGGCTAATACGGGATAAGGCGAGTCTGGGGGGACCTGGACTGGCGAAAGGCTGGACCGGAAGGTTTGGCGCTTTGGGAGGGGGCTGCGGCCCATCAGCTGGATGGCGGGGTAACGGCTCACCATGGCGATGACGGGTAGGGGATCTGAGAGGGTGGTCCTCCACACCGGGACTGAGACACGGCCCGGACTCCTGCGGGAGGCAGCAGTGAGGGATATTGCGCAATGGGCGAAAGCCTGACGCAGCGACGCCGCGTGGGTGATGAAGGTTTTCGGATCGTAAAGCCCTTTTCTGTGTGACGAAGCTGACGGTAGCACAGGAACAAGTGTCGGCTAACTACGTGCCAGCAGCCGCGGTAACACGTAGGACACGAACGTTATCCGGAATTACTGGGCGTAAAGGGCGCGCAGGCGGTGCTACAAGACGGACATGAAAGCCTGGGGCTCAACTCCGGGAGGCTGTCGGTGACTGTAGCACTTGAGGGTGAGAGAGGGGTGTGGAATTCCGCGTGTAGTGGTGAAATGCGTAGAGATGCGGAGGAACACCAGAGGCGAAGGCGGCACCCTGGCTCACGACTGACGCTGAGGCGCGAAAGCATGGGTAGCGAACGGGATTAGAAACCCCGGTAGTCCATGCCGTAAACGATGTGCACTCGATGTCCGGGTTGCTACGGCAGTCTGGGTGTCCCAGCGAACGCGGTAAGTGCACCGCCTGGGGAGTACGGTCGCAAGGCTAAAACTCAAAGGAATTGACGGGGGCCCGCACAAGCAGCGGAGCGTGTGGTTTAATTCGAGGCTACGCGAAGAACCTTACCCGGGTTTGACATCACGGTGGTAGGGACCTGAAAGGGGACTGACCTTCGGGAGCCGTGACAGGTACTGCATGGCTGTCGTCAGCTCGTGCCGTGAGGTGTTCGGTTAAGTCCGAAAACGAGCGCAACCCCTGGTGCCAGTTACAAGTGTCTGGCGCGACTGCCCGTGACAAACGGGAGGAAGGTGGGGATGACGTCAAGTCAGCATGGTCTGTATATTCGGGGCTACACACACGCTACAATGGGCGGTACAACGGGTAGCGAAGGGGCGACCTGGAGCCAATCCTGAAAAGCCGTTCCCAGTTCGGATTGCAGGCTGCAACCCGCCTGCATGAAGTCGGAGTTGCTAGTAACCGCCGGTCAGCACACGGCGGTGAATACGTTCCCGGGCCTTGTACACACCGCCCGTCACGTCATGGAAGCTGGTCATGCCTGAAGTCGGGAGGCGAACCCCTTTTGGGGGGCGCTACCGCCGAGGGCGGGGCTGGTGACCGGGACGAAGTCGTAACAAGGTAGCTGTAGCGGAAGCTGCGGCTGGATCACCTCCTTTCTGGGGAAGCCACGCCCTGGCCAGCGCGCGAGCGTGAGGAACAGGGAGTGGCAGACACAGGACAAGCAAGAGCAGGTTGGGGGCACTGGATGGGGTTTGTTTCTCACTGTCGTGTTGTCGGGCAAGGGGCCCGTAGCTCAGTTGGTTAGAGCGCACGCCTGATAAGCGTGAGGCCGGAAGTTCGAGTCTTCCCGGGCCCACAGGCGCGGGGAGCAAGGGGGGATGTAGCTCAGCCGGGAGAGCGGTGCCTTTGCAAGGCACAGGACAGGGGTTCGAGTCCCCTCATCTCCACCAGGGACAGGAGGGGGCAGCGGATCGGGGGGCGCCGTCGGGCGCCTTTTTTGATTCTGTTGGCGAGGCGTGCTGCGGGGATTGGTCAGGGGCAGGGAGGTGGGGGCTTGACAGGCGTGGCAGAGGTATGGCAGGATGCAGGGCCGCGCGGAGGAAAGGCGCGGGTACCTGCAGGGGGAGCAAACTGCAGGGCGCAGCTTGACAAGTGCATGGCGAAGTAACGCGAGAGCATCAATTTCTCCGTATCACATGAACAGGCAAAGCAAGGGCATTCGGTGGATGCCTTGGCGTCAAGTGCCGAAGAAGGACGTGGTACACTGCGAAAAGCTCCGGCGAGGCGTGTGCAGCCGTAAGAGCCGGGGGTATCCGAATGGGGAAACCCGGCACCCGTAACGGGGTGTCACTGCAGCGGAAGCTGCAGGGGGAACCGGGCGAAGTGAAACATCTGAGTAGCCCGAGGAAGAGAGAGGATTCCGCGAGTAGTGGCGAGCGAAAGCGGAGGAGCCCAAACCCTGGTCGGGAACGGCCGGGGGGTAGTAGGACCGTCAGGAGGGATGCAAGCCGAAGCCGAAGGGTCTGGGAAGGCCCGCCGCAGGGGGTGAGAGTCCCGTAGGCGCAAGGCGAGCAAACCGGACGGTATCCTGAGTAGTGCGGGACACGAGAAATCCTGCATGAATCCGGGGCGACCACGCTCCAAGGCTAAATACACTTGACGACCGATAGCGGATAGTACCGTGAGGGAAAGGTGAAAAGAACCCCGGCGAGGGGAGTGAAACAGAATCTGAAACCGGATGCCTGCAAACGGTCAGAGCGGGATGGCGCGAGCCATGCTGTGATGGCGTGCCTTTTGGAGAATGAGCCAGCGAGTCAATTTCTGTGGCGAGCCTAAGGGAGTGACACCTGGAGGCGGAGCGAAAGCGAGTCTGAAGAGGGCGTCGAGTGGCAGGGATTGGACACGAAACCAGGTGAGCTACGCATGGACAGGCTGAAAGTGCGGTAACACGCAATGGAGGGCCGAACCCACGACTGTTGCAAAAGTCGGGGATGATCTGTGTGTAGGGGTGAAATGCCAAACGAACCTGGAGATAGCTTGTTCTCCCCGAAACAGCTTTAGGGCTGGCGTCATCGGGAAGGTAACGGGGGTAGAGCACTGTATGGGCAAGGGGGCGCAACGCTTACCGAACCTGGGCAAACTCCGAATACCGTTACCGGATGGATGGCAGTTGGACCATGGGAGATAAGTTTCATGGTCGAGAGGGAAAGAGCCCGGACCCGCAGCTGAGGTCCTGAAGAGGTGGCTAAGTGGGAAACGAGGTCGTCGTGTCGAGACAGCCAGGAGGTTGGCCCAGAAGCAGCCATCCTTGAAAGAGTGCGTAACAGCTCACTGGTCGAACGCGGTGGCGCGGAAAATGGAACGGGGCTTAAGTCACCCACCGAAGCTCGGGAGTTGCCGTTTAGGCGGCAGCTGGTAGGGGAGCGTTCCACGGGCGGAGAAGGTCAGCTGTGAAGCTGGCTGGAGCGCGTGGAAGTGCGAATGCTGGCATGAGTAGCGAGAAACATGTGAGAACCATGTTCGCCGAAAGCTCGAGGTTTCCGACGGAAGGTCAGTCCGCGTCGGGTTAGTCGGGCCTAAGCCGAGGCCGAAAGGCGCAGGCGATGGACAACCGGTTAATATTCCGGTACCGGATGGTGGAGCATACGCGCAACTTTGGGGAAAGTCTGGCCGCTGAGTGGATTGCGGTGACAAGCGGGTCACACCCGTGATGTCGTCCCGCAAGGGAAGAAGCAGACGGGACTCCGGGGCGAGAAAAGGCGCGCAGGCGATGAAGGCATCCGCCCGTACCACAAACCGACACAGGTAGGCGAGTTGAGGATACGCAGGCGAACGGGAGAACCCTCGTTAAGGAACTAGGCAAAAATGTCCCGTAACTTCGGGAGAAGGGACGCCACTCCGGAAGGGGTGGTCGCAGTGAAGAGGCTCTGCCGACTGTTTAGCAAAAACACAGGTCTCTGCGAAACCGCAAGGTGACGTATAGGGGCTGACACCTGCCCGGTGCCGGAAGGTTAAGTGGAAGGGTTAGCGCAGGAATGCGCGAAGCTCTGAAATGAAGCCCCGGTGAACGGCGGCCGTAACTATAACGGTCCTAAGGTAGCGAAGTTCCTTGTCGGGTAAGTTCCGACCCGCACGAAAGGTGTAACGAGTGGAGCACTGTCTCAACGGGGGACCCGGCGAAATTGAAGTACGTGTAAAGATGCGCGTTACCCGCAGCAGGACAAAAAGACCCCGTGGAGCTTTACTGCAGCCTGTCATGGCGTCAGGGCGCATGTTGTGCAGGATAGCTGGGAGACTGGGAAGCAAGGTCGTCAGACTTTGTGGAGTCGTTGTTGAAATACCAGCCTGGATGCATTCTGGTCCTAACCGTGCCGTCGGGAGCGACGGGCGGGACAGTGGCAGGCGGGCAGTTTGACTGGGGCGGTCGCCTCCGAAAGAGTAACGGAGGCGCCCAAAGGTTGGCTCAGGCTGAATGGAAACCAGCCGCAGAGTGTAAAGGCAGAAGCCGGCCTGACTGCGAGACGAACGGGTCGAGCAGAGACGAAAGTCGGGCTTAGTGATCCCACGGTACTGAGTGGAAGGGCCGTGGCTTAACGGATAAAAGCTACCCCGGGGATAACAGGCTGGTCTTGTCCAAGAGTTCACATCGACGACAAGGCTCGGCACCTCGATGTCGGCTCATCGCATCCTGGGGCTGGATCAAGTCCCAAGGGTTGGGCTGTTCGCCCATTAAAGCGGTACGCGAGCTGGGTTCAGACCGTCGTGAGACAGGTCGGTCTCTATCCGCTGCGGGCGGAGGGAGTTTGAGGGGAGCTGTTCCCAGTACGAGAGGACCGGAACGGACGCAGCGCTCGTGTACCGGTTGTCGCGCCAGCGGCAGTGCCGGGTAGCGAGCTGCGGAAGGGATAACCGCTGAAAGCATCTAAGCGGGAAGCCCGCCCCGAGATGAGACTCCCGGTCTCGAAAGAGAGGGAGACCGCTGGGAGACGACCAGCTGGATAGGCCGGACGTGGAAGTACAGCGATGTATGGAGCGGACCGGTACTAAGGGTCGAGAGCCTGGGATGGGGTACGGAGAAGCGGATGCTCTGGTGACGACGCCATGCATGAGATAGAGCGAGAAGCGTGAGCCGCAGGGATGCGGCGCGCAGGGGGAGTTGGTGGCTGGAGCCACGGGGGTCCACCCGGAACCATATCGAACCCGGCAGTTAAGCCTGTGAGCGCGGATGGTACTGCCCTGGCGACGGGGTGGGAGAGTACGCCGCTGCCAACCCCGAAGCGCGCGCGCGACTGCGGCAGCAGCACAAGACCACAAAGAGCATAGCGCAGGCCAGGATGTGCCGCCCGACGGCACGTTTTGATTCCGCCAGGGCCGTGTTACACTTGAGAAATGGGTAGCAGGCTTGCGGGCAAGCGGCATGACTGGATGGTCGCCTGGGTAACTTATGCTCCGCACGAGGCGCAGATCGTCGCGGGCAGGTTGCACAGCGAAGGCATCCAGGCGCTGGTGCATCAGCAGGCCGGCGCCAGCGCGATGGGTATTCACATCGGACAGCTGGGTGAAGTGAGCGTGCTGGTACACCCGCGAGATTATGAAACTGCGCTCGCAATCCTGACGCCAGATTCCACAAAGCACTTGCCGCAGGACAATTCGCGAATAATCTTCGACAGCGATGATACAACCGAATAGTACGCTCACTGCCGTCTCCGGCATTCGCGCTGGCCATGCGACCGACCGGGCCGGGGGCACCGGCTGTACGGTCGTGCTGTGTCCACCCGGAACCGTCGGGGGTGTCGACCAGCGTGGTGGCGGCCCTGGCACGCGCGAGACCGATCTGCTGCGCCCGACGCAGCATGTGGACAATGTGAGCGCGATCCTGCTGTCGGGGGGCAGCGCTTATGGTCTGGCGGCGGCCGAAGGGGTCATGCGCTGGCTGGAGGAGCGCAATGTCGGATATCGGACCGGCGACGGCGCAGTTGTGCCGATCGTGCCGGCGGCCATCCTTTATGACCTGGGGATTGGATCCGTTACGGCACGGCCAGGCCCGGACATGGGCTATCTGGCTTGCGAACAGGCCAGCGCGGAACCTCTCGCTGAAGGCAGTGTTGGCGCCGGCACCGGTTGCCGGGTGTGCACGCTGACAGGCAACGCCCGCGCAACGAAAGGCGGCATCGGCTCTGCCTGCGTGGAAATCGGCGACGACCTGCTGGTCGCGGCGCTGGTCGCCGTGAACGCCTTGGGGGAAGTGCTGGACGAGCGGGGCGGAATCCTGGCCGGATTGCGTTCCGGGCCCGGCGGGGACGATTTCATTCCGGTGCTGGATGTCTTGAGCACGTTGCTTGATCAACGACATGCGCGCAGCAACACAGTCCTGGGCGTGGTGGCAACCAATGCGCGCTTTTCAAAGGCTGCCGTCACCAGGGTGGCTCAGATGGCCAGCTGCGGCGTGGCGCGCACGATTCGGCCGGCGCATTCTGCCCATGACGGCGACACAATGTTCGCCCTGGCAACCGGAACGCAGGAAGCCGACCCCAGTGTAGTGGGCGCCTTCGCCGCCGAAGCGGTTGCCATGGCCATACGCCGTGCTGTTCGCGCGGCGACGTCTCTCGGTGGCGTGCGCGCCATATGTGGCGAGTGCTGAGCCGCGTCGAGTTGATGGCAAGAGTTGAACAGGCGGACTGATGCCGAATGTATTAATCGTCGAGGATGAAGAAACCCTGCTTCGCAACCTGGAAGCCAGGTTGCGCGATGACGGCTATCAGGTATTCACCGCTGCCGATGGCGAAGAGGCCATGGAGCGCATCCGCGCCGCGCCGCCGGACCTGGTGGTGCTCGACATTATGCTGCCGCGCCTGGATGGCCTCAGCGTCTGTCGCATCTTGCGCAAGGACAGCGCGCTGGCGCATCTGCCGATCATCATGCTCACTGCGCGCGGCACCGAAGTCGACCGCATCGTAGGCCTTGAGAGCGGCGCCGACGATTACATCGTCAAGCCTTTCAGTCTGGGGGAGTTCCTGGCGCGTGTGAGGGCTGTGCTACGGCGCGCGCCCGGACATCAGCTGCCGCAGGAAAGGCTTGTTGCCGGTGACCTGTGCCTCGATCTGAAAGGGCACAAGCTGTTTTGCGGGGAGGATGAAGTACACCTGAGCAACCGTGAGTTCAGGCTGCTGGCTGAGCTGATGCGCAACAGCGGCGCTGTGTTGACCCGTGACCTGCTGCTGACGAAGGTGTGGGGCGAAGACAACTTTGTCGAAAAGCGCACGGTCGATGTCCATGTGCGCTGGCTGCGGGAAAAGATTGAAAGCGACCCTTCCCGGCCCAAACGCATTGTGACGGTGCGCGGCGTCGGCTACCGTTTTGAGGGCTGATGAAGCTTGCCGGAGCGGGTCAGGTGCTGATGGCAGCGGCGCTTTGGGGAACGACGGGCACCACCATGGCTCTGGCTCCTGCGGGCGCCGAGCCGCTGGGCGTGGGCGCCTTGCGCCTGTTGCTCGGAGGCGTTGCGCTGGCTGTGCTTGCAATCCTGAAAGGTGATTTCCGTCGGGTCGGGCCGCTGCCCCTGCGCAAACTGGCGGGCGCCGGGCTGATGATCGCAGCCTATCAGATCTGCTTTTTCAATGGTGTGGCGCGCAACGGGGTTGCGCTGGGCACGCTGGTCGCTATCGGCAGCGCGCCGATGCTGGCCGGTCTGCTGGAGTGGCGCTTTCGCAGTGTCCGGCCGGGCAGACGCTGGCTCATTGCGACGAGCCTGGCGCTGGGCGGCTGCGGCTTGCTGCTGTTGCCGGTCGACGGGCTGTCTCCCGGAGTAGAAGCAGTTGGTCTGTTGCTTTCGCTGGGCGCGGGACTGGCCTATGCCGGGTATGCGCTGGTGAGCAAGGAACTGCTGCAGCACATGTCGCCGAACGCGGCAGTGGCGGCCATATTTCTGCCCGGAGCCCTGTTCCTGCTGCCGCTGTTGCCGCTGACTGAACTCACCTGGGTCTTGCAGCCGCGCGGCATGCTGATCATCCTCCACCTGGGTCTGGTCACCACGGCGGTCGCGTACCTGCTGTTTGCGCGCGGTTTGCGGCAGATCAGCACGGCCGCCGCAGTGACGCTCACCCTGGCGGAACCGCTGGTGGCCGGGATACTGGGAGTGCTGCTGGTGGGGGAACGCTTCGGCGGACGCAGCCTGGCGGGGATGATGGCCCTGGGAGCTGGTCTGTTGTGGCTTTCGTTGCCGGTGTCCCGAGGAGAGAGGGAGCGCCATGAACGAGTCATTGCCTGAAGCCGTCAGCCCGCTCACCGGGGCGGATGCCGGGAGCGAAATCCTGCGTGCGCTGGTCGATAGCTCATGGAATATGCTCGTCGTGCTGGATGACGGCTGCCATGTGCTGGCCATGAACGAGGCAGCGCGGGTAACGTTTGACGCAGGGGATGCGTTCCATGGGTCGCTGCTCGCGCTCACCGGCTCGGCCGAGCTGGAGACCATGGTAAGCGAGGCAATTCGCAACAGGGAACGATTACTGGAGGAGCAGCTGCGGCTGAAAGACCGCTGGTGGCGAGTAAGGGTGCAGATCAGCCGAGGCAGGGCGCAGGAAACGCTAATCTGCCTGGCGCTGGAAGATGTGAGCCAGCTGGTGCGCCTCAACCGCGCGCGCCGCGACATGGTGGCCAACATCTCGCACGAGCTGCGTACCCCCATCGCCAACATTCGCCTCATCATCGACGGTCTTTTTCTGGATAACGAAAGGCCGCGCCGCAAACACAGCATTCGCTCGCTGCAGGCGATTGCGCACGAGGCCGACGCGCTGCAGTGGATGTCCGAGGAGCTGCTGGACCTGTCGATGATCGAGTCCGGCCAGGCGCTAATGAAAATGGTTGACACGCCGGCGCGCGAGGTCGTTCTGGAGGCCATCGAGCGGATGGCAAACTTCAGTGAGGCGAAGGAAGTCCCGGTCCTGCAGAAGATTCCCGACGATTTATACATTCTCTGCGACCCGGACAAGCTACGTCGCGTGCTGATGAACCTGCTGCATAACGCGCTAAAGTGGTCGCCGCCGGGGAAGAAAATCCGCGTGGTGGCAAAGCTTGCTGGCGACGAAGTCCTGTTCGGCGTGTTCGACCGCGGTGCGGGCGTACCCGAGAAGTATACCAGCCGCATCTTCGAGCGCTTTTACCAGGTCGATCCTTCGCGCAGCGACAGCGAAGGCACGGGCATCGGCCTGGCCATTTGCCGCCACATCATTGAGGCGCACGGCGGACACATCCGCGCGGAGAGCAACGCGACCAGGGATGGCGGCCGCTTCTACTTCACGATTCCCGTCGGCGTCCGGCCTTGATTGGCCCGGTTCCCGCCCTGCCGGAAATCTGCTATATTCGTTGGACAAGCCAACAGGCAACCTTCGGGGCAGGGTGAAATTCCCGGCCGGCGGTGTGGCAGCGATGCCGAGCCCGCGACCCGTGTCGTCAGTCGGACTTTCGGCTGATGCGTCATGACTGCGGTCATGCCGGTGGATCTGGTGCGAAGCCAGAGCCGACAGTGAAAGTCTGGATGGGAGAAGGTCGCTGAGGGACGCGCCACTGTGTGGCTGTGGCGCGTGCGCTGCTGTCGCCGGCTCTTTCGCTGCGCCGACTGTGCTGTGCCTTCATGATGCCGTGCCCCGCGAGTCGCCTGCCATTACAGCAGGTGGTGTCATGCGCAACCCGGCGCAGCGTTCCTCCAGTCTCCAGTTACCCGCCAGCTCTTCACGCAACCTGCTGCGACGCAGGCTCGCGCCGCTGGCGCTGCTCGTCGTCCTGTTGCTGCTGTGGCAGCTGGTAACCGCCCTGCAGCTCTATCCAATGTTCATCATCCCGCCACCCGGCGCCGTACTCGCCAAATTCGTGGCAGTGGGGATGGACGGCAGCCTGCTGCGGCACAGTCTGGTCACCCTGCAGGCCGTGCTGGCCGGCCTGGCGGCAGGCGTGACTGTCGGCGTTGTGCTGGGCTATCTCATCGCGCACAGTTCGCTGCTGGAGGACTCGCTGGCGCCGCTCATCATCGGCCTGCAATCTACGCCGATCGTCGCCTGGGCGCCGCTGCTGGTCATCTGGTTCGGCAGCGGGCTGACCAGCAAGGCGATCACCAGCGCGCTCATCGTTTTCTTCCCGACGCTGGTCAATACAGTGGTCGGCCTGCGCAACGTGCCATCTTCACTGCGCGACTTGCTGCTCGCCCAGCGCGCGACGCGCTGGCAAACCCTGACTGTGCTGGAGATCCCCGCGGCGCTGCCCGTCCTTTTTGGCGGCCTGAAGATCAGCGCCACGCTGGCTGTCATTGGCGCGGTTGTGGGGGAGTTCGTCAGCGCGGACGCGGGCCTGGGCTTCGTCATCACGCTGGCGCGCAGTCGCTATGACACGCCGCTGGTGCTGGTGGCGGTCTTCGCCCTGGCAGCCATGGCGCGCCTGCTGTATGGCGCCGTGGCCCTGCTGGAGCGTCACTTGCTGGCCTGGCAGCGTTATGGTCGTGGTACGCGAAGTTTCTCGTGAGGAACAAATCAGGAGAAGGACCAATGCGAATCTTGCTGTTACTGCTTGCCATGCTGCTGTTGACCGCGCCCGCGGGCCTCGCCGGCGCGCAGGATCTGATGGAGGTCGAGCTCTTTCTGACCTACATTCCCAACGTGCAGTTCGCGCCAGTGTATGTCGCGCTGGCGAACGGCTACTTCGCCGAAGCCGGCCTTGATGTGAGCATCCGGCACGGCGCGGAACACGATGGCGTTGACCTGGTGGCGGCAAACAAATTGCAACTGGGCATTTTCGGCGGGGAGCAGGTGCTGCTGGCCAGGGCGCAGGGGCGCCCGGTCGTATCTGTCTACGAGTGGTTCCAGAGTTTTCCGGCGGGAGTGGTGGCAGCGGGACCCTTCCCGGCAATCGAGAGTCTTGCCGATCTTGCCGGGAAACGGGTGGGCATCCACGGACGCAGTGGAGTGACCTGGAGCGCCTTTTTGGCCCTGATTAGCGCAGCCGGCCTGACGGAACAGGATTTCGTGCTGGAGACGGTCGGGTTCAATGTGCCGGAACTCCTCTGCCTGGGCCATATCGATGCTGCCGTGGCCTATCTCAACAACGAACCCCTGCAACTCCAAAACCGAATGTTGGCTGCCGACTGCGGCGACGTGAACTGGATATGGGTCTTCCCGGTCACGGCGGTTGCTGACCTCGTGTCCAACAGCGTGGTGAGCAACGAAATGACGATTGAGCAGCATCCGCAGCTGGTCGAGGCCTTCGTGACGGCCTTCGACCGCGGAGTGCTCGAGGTCATTGACAACCCGGCCGCGGCCATGTTGATTAGCGCTGAGTATGTGGAGGGCCTGGTGTCGCCGGAATCCCTTCGCTATTTGCAGGTATGGTCTGCGGCCAGGGCCGGGTTGCTGGCAGAAGATGCGGATGCAGATGTGCAGGCGGCAAACTGGACGGAGCGAATGACGCTGGACAAGCCAACGGGTCAAGCTGACCTGACACAGTACGAGGTGCTGTTGGCGACCATCCCCATGTGGCAGGCGGAAATTACCGGCTACAGCGAGCGCGAGGCCTGGGTCACGACGGCCGAGGTCTTGCAGGCAGCGGGCATGCTTGAGGCGGCGCCGGAGGTTGAGCTGGCCTTCACCAACCGCTTCGTGCCGGGCTGCGCTCACGAGGACGCCTGCCAGTGAACCAGGTCGCTGCCATATTGAGGGGTCCGGGTGAAGGTCTGCATTGACGGGTTGCTCGTGCAGTATCCGGCGCCCGCAGGTGGGCAACTGGATGCGCTGGGCCCGCTCAGCTGCACCCTTGAAGCGGGCAGCTTCGTGGCGCTGCTGGGCCCCAGCGGCTGTGGCAAGAGTACGCTGGTGCGCGTGCTGGCGGGGTTACAGTCTCCTGCGAGTGGCAAGGTGCAGCTGGATGGCGCCGCTCCGGACGGCGCGTGCACGGGCATCCTCTTCCAGGATGCCAACCTCATGCCCTGGCGGCGCGTGCGCGATAACATGGCGCTGGCGCTCGAACTGGCCGGCGTGCCGCGTCCGGCAAGGTATGCTGCGGTTCGTGAGTTGCTGCCGACCCTGGGGCTCGAGGGTTTTGAACTGGCCTGGCCGGGCGAACTCTCCGGCGGGATGGCGCAGCGCGTCGCGATCGGGCGCGTGCTCTTGCAGGGGCCGGAGTTGCTGTTGCTGGACGAGCCCTTTGGCGCGCTGGACGCCCTGACCCGCGAGCAGCTCGGCCTTGACCTGCTGCGCATCCGGGCGCGCGAACGGCCGACGGTGCTGATGGTGACGCACGACATCAACGAGGCGGTGTTGCTGGCCGACCGCGTGCTGGTGCTCAGCCCGCGCCCCGGGCGTCTGGTCGCCGATTTGGCAGTGCCCTTGCCACGTCCTCGCCGCCTTGAACACAGTTACACAGAAGTGTACCTGTCCCTGTTGCGTCAGCTGCGCGACGCGCTGGGTCACCGGCGCTGAACCTGGGCTAACAAGGGAGTGACCATGAGCATTGATGTAGAGGGTCTGCGCGCGCTATTTCCGGCGCTACAGCAACGCGGGGATGACGGACGCCCCTTCGTGTTCTTCGACAACCCGGCCGGAACCCAGGTGCCGCAGGCGGTCATTGAAGCGGTCGGCGATTACTACCGCAGCATGAACGCCAACTCCGGCGGTTCCTTTGAGACCAGTCGCCGCAGCGACGCCATGGTCGCCGGCGTGCGCGCGGCGGTCGCTGACTTCCTCAACGCGCCCGTTGCTGAAGAGATCGTCTTCGGCCCGAATATGACCACGCTGAATTTCGCGCTCAGCCGCGCGCTGGCGCAGACCCTGCAGCCGGGCGACGAAATTGTGCTGACGCGCATGGATCACGACGCCAACGTCGCGCCCTGGCTGCGCGTCGCTGCCAGACACGGGCTGGTCGTGCGCATGGTCGATTTCACCCGGCCGGAGTGTCTGCTCGACCTGGACAGTCTGGAAGCGGCGCTGACTGAGCGCACGCGCATCGTGGCCACCACGCACGCCTCCAACGCCGCCGGCAGCCTCAACCCCGTGCGACAGATTGCGGCGATGGCGCATGCCGCGAACGCGCTGCATGTGATCGACGCCGTGCAGAGCGCGCCGCATGTGCCGCTGGATGTGCAGGACATTGGCTGCGACTTCCTGCTCTGTTCCGCCTACAAGTTTTACGGGCCGCACGTCGGCGTGCTGTGGGGCCGGCAGGATTTGCTGGCGGAATTGCCGGTGGACAAGGTACGCCCGGCGAAGGACCTGCCGCCCTGGCGCTGGGAGACGGGCACCGCCAGCTTTGAGACCATCGCCGGTCTGGGCGCGACGCTCGACTACCTGGCAGACATCGGACGCACGTACGGCGCTCCCTGGGCCGCGCACTATGCGCATATGGAGGGCCGGCGTCAGCTGCTCAAGACTGCCATGGCCGCGCTGGCCGATCACGAGCGCAGCATGTGTCAGCAGCTGCTCGAGGTACTTCAGTCTTTGCCGGGCCTGCAGGTCATGGGCGTCACCGACCCGGCGCGCCTGGAGCAGCGCGTGCCGACAGTGATCTTCAGCGTGGCGGGTCGAGATCCCGCAGACATCGCCGCCGCGCTGGGGGAGCTAGGGATTTTCGTCTGGTCAGGCGATTACTACGCGCAGGAGCTGATGGAGCGCCTTGGGCACGGCGCGGGAGGAATGGTGCGCGTCGGGCTGGCGCACTACAACACAAACGCAGAAATTCAGCGACTGGGCGAGACTCTGGAAGAGATACTGGCTAAAGGCTGAGACTCTCAGGCCTGGGCGCGCAGGGCGTTAAGCTGTTTCATCAGGCGGGACTTGCGGCGGGCGGCGTTCCGCCGGTGGATGACGCCTTTCGTCGCGGCCTTGTCCAGGTCGCGCATGGCGGCGAGGGTGGCCTGCTCGGCGCTCGCGAATTCGCCTGTCGCGATCTGTGTACGCGCCTGCTTGACGAGGGTGCGCGCACGGTTACGCCGGGAACGATTGCGCAGACGACGCTTCTCGTTCTGCCGGATACGCTTCATCGCGGATTTCAGGTTGGCCATCGGCGATTTTTGCGGCGCTCGCCGCAACTCCTGTCAATTCCCTGTCAACGTGGCGCCAGTCTACACAGCAGGGCGCGCGCTGTCCAGACCGGCCTTGCGGCCTGTTGCTGCGCAAACACTTTTGCGCTTCTACTGCTGCTGGCGGGGAGGACAGGATTCGAACCTGCGGTCCGGTCTAACCCGGACAACCACTTAGCAGGCGGCCCCAATCAACCACTCTGGCACCTCCCCGGGTCTGTCAGCAACGGAGCGAGAGGGATTCGAACCCCCGGTGGCGTTGCCGCCACAGTGGTTTTCAAGACCACCGCCTTAAACCGCTCGGCCATCGCTCCCTGACAGCATACGAATCATGGCACAGACCGCTGCGCCTGTCAATGCTGCTATACTGCCGCCACGCCAGGGTGAAGCGAGAGGCAGGCGACAGGTGACGGATGGCAGCGTGCTGCTGCTGGGGGTGGCAATGCTGACCCTGGCGCTATTGCCCGTGGCCTGGCGACACGGCCCGATCCTGCTGCGTGTGCTGCAGGTGGTCGCGCTGGCCCTGATGTTGCGCTGTGTCGACACTGGCATCCGCCTGGCCCCGGGCAGCGCGTCCGGATCCTGGCAACCGGCTGCCGTGCTGGCCTTTCTGCTCTGTCTGCCCGCAGCGCTGACCGTTTTCTCGCGGGACTGGCGTGCCTGGCTGGCTGCCCGCCTGCAGGCCGGTGGCGCAGCATTTCAGCCGGATTCGGCGCGGCACAGCACGGCCCTGATGTTGTTGCTGGCCTTCGTCGTCTGTTCGCTTGCCCATGCTGCAGTGACGGAGGAGTGGAGCGACCCCTATGATTTGCCCTCGCTGTTCATGATGATGTCCCTCTATCTCATGTTTTGCGTCCTCGGGGTTGGCTTTCCGCAACGCAGGAACTGGTCTCAGGCCAGCGCGCGCCTCGGGCTGTGGCTGCCGGGACGCCGGGCGTTGCTGCTGGCGGCGGGGATTGGCATATCGCTCATGGCGCTTATGTCCATTTTATGGCTGCTTTTTGTCCTTGTGACATGGCCGCAATTTGCCGAGGGCGATTCTGTCCCGTTCACTCCGGGAGTAATTGCGGCGCTCTTGTCCGCCGCCATGACGGCAATCGGCGAAGAGACCATGTTTCGCGGCGTCCTGCAGCCGCTATTCGGTGGCGTCCTGACCAGTATCTGCTTCGCCCTGCTGCATTTCAGGCCGGGAGCTGAAGTAGTATTGCTACCGATTTTCGGCGTGTCGCTGGCATTTGCCTGGCTGCGATTACGGCACGGCACGCTTGCGGCCATCTGTGCCCACTTTTGCTACAACTTTGCGCTAGGCCTTACAGCCCGACTGTATGGCGTGTAACGCAACCTGATGGAAGAGCCATGTGAGCACATGCGCAACCTGCTTGAACTGAACCAGCCTGACCTGGTCGCGCTCCTGGCGGAATGGGGCCAGCCGAAGTTTCGTGCCGCCCAGATCATGGCCTGGATGTATGAACGCCATGTGACCGACTTCGCCGCGATGACGAACCTGCCGCAGACGCTGCGCGCGCGCCTGGCGGCCGAGCTGTGCGTGGGAACGTTGACGCTGGAGCGTGAGCAGCGCAGCCGCGACGGCACGCTCAAACGCGTGTATCGCCTTGCTGACGGGCAACTCATTGAGGCCGTGCTGATGGGCTATGAAGGCAAGCGGCGCACCGCCTGTATCTCGACCCAGGCAGGTTGCGCACTGGGCTGCGTTTTCTGCGCCACCGGTCAAATGGGCTTCGCGCGCCATCTGTCCGCGGCCGAAATACTGGAGCAGGCGCTGCTGATGGCGCAGGAATTGGAACAGCGTGGCGAGCGGCTGAGCAATGTGGTGCTGATGGGAATGGGCGAGCCTTTCCACAACTATGACGAATCGCTGGCAGCCGTGCGTCGGCTAATGAGCGACCTGGGCATAGGCGCGCGCCACATCACCATCAGCACGGTGGGTTTGGTGCCGCAAATTCGGCGCTTCGCGGAGGAAGGCTTGCAGGTGCGCCTCGCCATCAGCCTGCACGCGGCCACCGATGCGGAACGCAATGCGCTGTTGCCGGTCAACAAACGCTGGCCCCTGCGGGAACTGATGACCGCTTGCCGCGACTATGTCGGCAAGACCGGGCGTCGCATCAGCTTCGAGTGGGCCTTGATCCGCGGGGAAACGGATACACTGGAGCAGGCGCACGCCCTGGGCAAACTCCTGCAGGGCCTGCTCTGCCACGTGAACGCCATACCGCTCAACCCGACGGCTGACTTCGCCGGCTCGCCATCGGAAGCCGACGAAGTGGCGCGCTTCGTCTCAATTCTGGCGGAATACGGCGTCAATGCGACCATCCGCGTGCGGCGCGGCATCGACATCGACGCCGGCTGCGGCCAGCTCAAGGCCAGCGTACTGGCAGCGGGGGCGAGCGTCGATGCGTTATGACTGTGATGCCATTCTGAATGTTGGTGAGCTGGACCTCGCCTTCGTCGATGAATTCGAGGACCTGCGGCTGATCAGTCTGGAGGATTGCGGCAGGCGTGCGCCTGCGCCGGATTGTGTGGCGCGTCGTCAGATCATCGTCGACTGTCAGGGTGCGCGCTGGTGGACGCTGTCCTTTTTCACGAAGCCGCCCACACTGTTTCAGGCGCGCTCGGAACAGGAACTGCATCGAACGCTGTGGCGCCTCGAGCAACTGGGCTGGAGGGTGCTGTGAACGCTGCCCGGTTTGCAATTACCGCCCGCAGCAGGTAGCATCCCGCCCGTCGCCTGCAAGCTGCACATGCGCTGCGCACTCACCGCACACACAGATTGGACGGGGCGTTGACTGTCGAGCTGGCGCCGTCCATCCTGGCGGCGGACTGGACCCGAATGGGGGAGCAGATCGCGGAGGCCGAGGCCGCCGGGGCGGACTGGCTTCACGTCGATGTAATGGATGGCTGCTTCGTGCCCAATATCAGTTTCGGCCAGAACATGGTGGCCGCGGCGCGGCGGGCCACCCGGCTGCCGCTGGATGTGCACCTGATGATCGTTGAGCCATTGCGCCATATAGAGAGCTTTGCGCGGGCGGGGGCTACCCGTATCAGCGTGCACGCAGAGGCTGTTACCAGCCTTCCTGTTGCCTTGCAGGCCCTGCGCTCGACCGGCTGTCAATGTGGCGTGGCGCTCAATCCTCAAACGCCGGCCGATGCGCTGGACGCTGTGCTGCCGGAGCTGGATTACATCCTGGTGATGACGGTCAATCCCGGCTTTGGCGGCCAGGCATTTATGCCGGAGACCTTGCCCACAATTCGGGAATTGCGCGCGCGCATTGCGAGATGTAGCCGCGACATCGCCCTCGGTGTTGACGGGGGCATGAACACAGAAACTGCGCCCCAGGCCGTGGCGGCCGGCGCCAGCTTTGTGGTTGCCGGCAGCAGCGTGTTTCGCCCCGGCCAGGTGGTCGCGGCCGGAATTGACGCATTACGCGCTGCGCTACTGGAGGAAACTGGTGGGGCTGCATGACTGAAGGGCCGGACAGGCGCGTATGTGATGGGCGCCGCCTTCGCTGGCTGTTTGCTGCCGGCCTGGCCTGGCTGGAGCGCAATCAGGGCGTGGTCGATGCGCTGAACGTCTTCCCCGTGCCCGACGGTGACACTGGCAAGAACATGGTGTTGACCATGCGCAGCGCCAGCGAGAGACTGCAGGCGGAAGCCTCGCGCGAGGCACATGTGGTGGGGGCGACGGTGGCGCAGGGCGCGCTCATGGGCGCGCGCGGCAATTCCGGCGTCATCCTGTCCCAACTGCTGGCAGGCTTTGCTGAAAGCATCCAGGGCCAGCAGCAGTTCGACGCGGCGCTGCTGCTGACAGCCTGGCAGGCGGCGGTGAGTAAGGCCTACAAGGCGGTCACCGATCCTGTAGAAGGTACTATCCTCACAGTAGCGCGGGAGACAGGAACGGCGCTGGTGCAGTGCGTGGAAGAGCAGGGCGAGGACGACCTGGCCAAGCTACTTGAAGCCATGGTGGCCGCAGCGCAAGTTTCTCTGTTGCACACACCGGAGCTGTTGCCAGTGCTGAAGCAAGCCGGCGTGGTCGATTCAGGCGGGCAGGGTCTGGTCTACATCCTCGAGGGCATGTTGCGCCTGGTGCAGGGCCAGCCGGTGTTGAAGGCGGGCGCGGCGGCGGAGGCGGCCACGCAGCGCTGGCAGAGCGCCCTCGAACCGGAGGATGAGGAAGGTTATGGCTACGACGTTCAATTCCTGATGCACGGCGAGGGCATGGACGTCAGCGCCATCCACGCAGGCATCGATGCACTGGGCTGGTCGACTCTGGTGGTGGGCGACGAGAGCCTCATCAAGGTGCACGTGCATGTACACGATCCTGGCGAGCCCATCACCTGGGCCATTGGTCAGGGCGCGTGGCTGAACGACGTGGTCGTAGAGAACATGCAGGAACAGTACGAGCAATACGTTGAAGAACGCCTCGAGCAGGACTCTGAAGAGCAGGTTGCAGTGCAGGGCGAGGTGGCGGTGATCGCGGTGGCCGGTGGCGCCGGCCTGACGCACATTTTCCGCGAGGAACTGGGCGCAGCCCACGTCATCGACGGCGGCCAGACGATGAACCCCAGCGCCCAGGATTTCCTGACTGCTATGGAGGCCCTGCCGCAACAGGCCTTCATCCTGTTGCCGAACAACAGCAATATCATTCTGGCTGCAGAGCAGGCGGCCACGCTGGCCGGAGAACGCGATGTGCGCGTCGTCGCCAGCAAGAGTGTACCGCAGGGAATTGAGGCCATGCTCCATCGTCCCGCCCGACTGGAAGAGCTGGACAGCGCAGTAATCGCGATGCAGGCGGCGCTGGGCGAGGTGGTCAGCGCCGCATTAACCACGGCGACCCGGGATGCGGAGATCGATGGCCGGCAGATCAGGGCCGGACAGTACATCGGCCTGGTGGAAGGGCGGTTGTGCGCCGCTGAAGACAAGCTTGAGGATGCGCTTGACAAGCTGGTCAACGCGGCCCTTGCCGATGAAGGTGAGCTGGTCACGCTATATTATGGTGACGGGCTGGATGAACATGGCGCAGCAGCGCTGGCCGCGTCGCTGGCGGAACAGCTGGAAGAGGCGGAACTCGAACTGATACGCGGCGATCAGCCCTTGTATCCTTTCCTCATCAGTGTGGAGTAAGTTGAATTCAGTCAGCCGGGAAAGCGGGAAGGTGAACAATGGAATCACAACGGATTCGGGTTGTGTCGGACATCACCTGCGAAGTTAGCGAAGAGATTCAGCAGGAACTGCAGATCCGTCTTGTCCCCGGCTATATCAACCGGGGCGGGGAAAGCACGCTCTATGATGGGCACAACCTCGATCGGGTTGAATATTATGATAGTTTGAAGCACGAGGATCCGCTGCCCACAACAGCCGCGCCTTCCCCCGGGGTGGTGAAAGAGATTTTGGACGAAGTGATTGAAGACGCCGACCATTTGCTGCTCATCACCCTGCCGCGCAACCTCAGCGCCTACTATGAAGCCTTTCGGCTGGGCTCGGCGCATCTGCCAGAGGGCAGCGTGACCCTGATGGAGAGCGGCACGCTTTCAATGGACCAGGGCTACCAGGTGCAGATCGCAGCCGAGGTCGCAGCCGAGAGCGGCGATCTGGCGCAGGTGCTTGACGCGGTTAAACGTGTACGCGCCAACTCATTGATGTGTGTTGCTCTTGATACGATGGAAAACCTCAGGCGCAGCGGTCGCGTGAACCTGGCCACGGCCGGGCTGGCGACCCTCTTGCAAATCAAGCCGATTTTATCCATGTCCGATGGCGAAGCGACGACGCTGGCGCGTGTGCGCACCTTTCGCAAGGCGCGACTGGAACTACAGCGTCTGTTGCGCGCGGAAGCGCCGCTGGAACGGCTGGCGGTCCTGCATGTCAACAATCCGGACGGCGCACAATGGCTGGCCGACGAGGTTGCTGATATTGCGCCGGAAGATGTGCCGTCCATCAATGTGAGCCCGGTCTTCGGCACACACCTCGGCGTCGGCATGGCAGGCTTTGCCAGTCTCAAGGCCGGCTGGAGAGACTGAATTGCCCACAGCGCTGGAAACCCTCGTCAAAATCCTCCGCCTCGAACGGGAGCAGCGCTGCAGCGACACGGCTGTGGAAGGTGGACTCGGCGCCTACAGCAGGGTGTGGGAGCCTGACGCCCGACGCCAGGCGCGCAACAGTGAACAGCAGCAGCTGGTCGATGAGCTGCGGGAGCTTATGCAGCGCTACAGTAGCACGAACCAACAGCTGGAGCGCTCTGACCAGGTGCAATACATGCTGGATCGCATCCTTGCCAGGGTTCCATCCAGCTCGCAGCGGGCGGGTGGCTCAGCGTCCCGCAATGCATCCCGGCGCGAGCGCCGCGAAGGTGAACAGAGAAGTCCCCGGCGCGAACGACGCCAGAGACGTGACCGTAGTGAGCGCCCTTCCGGCCGATCTCGGCGAACCGTGCGCGCCACCATGCCCGATCTAGCGCAGCGCATGTCGTTGCAACGGCCGCCGCGCCATCCGCGAGGACCGCAGGATGCCCAGGCTGTTGACGGGATTCTGCGCAAACTTGCACAGTCGGTGACCGCGCTGAAAGGAGTAGGCGAACGCAGGGCGGAGGCCTTCGCTCGCCTGGGCCTGCACAGCCTGGGCGACCTGCTTTACTTTCTGCCGCGTCGCCATGACGATTACCGCCAGGTTTGCTATATCGGCAAGCTGGAACCAGGCATGCAAGCCACGGTTGTCGGCAAGGTGCAGAAGACCGGCGTGCGCCTTGTGGCGGGCGGCCGGCGCGATTTCCATCTCACACTGGAGGATGAAAGCGGCCAGCTGGACGCGGTATTCTTCGGCCAGCGCTGGCTGGGCAGTCAGATTAAGCCCGGCGACCAGATCGTGCTCTGCGGACATACCACGACATGGAGATCGCGCCTGCAGATGAGCGGACCAGAATGGGAGCCGCTCGAGACGGAGAACCTGCACACGGTCGGCCTGGTGCCGGTGTATGCGCTAACAGAAGGCCTGCAGCAACGCAGTCTGCGCCGGACAATGCGTGACTTAATCGACGAAATTGCAGGGCGCTTGCCCGATTATGTACCGGAGGCAACGCTGGAGCGCACGGAACTGGCTGACCTGGGCTGGGCGCTGCAACAGGCGCACTTCCCGGACGGGCCGGATCATTTGCGCCATGCGCGCGATCGCCTGGTGTTCGATGAACTGCTGCAGTTGCAGCTGGCCGTGCTGGAGAGCCGGCGCAAATGGCAGGCCATCCCGGCGGACGGGCTGTCGATCAGCGATGATCAGCTTAAGGCGCTGCAATCCGGGCTCTTCCCCTTTAGCCTGACTGCGTCCCAGTTGAGCGCAGTCGCCGACATCCGCGCGGACATGGCAGCGCCTGTGCCGATGAATCGCCTGCTACAGGGCGACGTTGGCTCCGGCAAGACCGCCGTGGCCGCGCTGGCCCTGGCGCTGACGGTGCTGGCCGGCAAACAGGGAGCCCTGATTGTCCCGCTCAGCGTGCTGGCCGAGCAGCACTATCGCAACCTGTCGGCGACCCTGGCGCGGTTGCCAGGAGAATGCAGACCCAGGGTGGCGCTGCTGACCGGTGCTACTCCCACAGCAGAACGTGTGACCATCCTCGACGAACTGGCCTCAGGCGCGCTGGATGTCCTGATTGGCACGCACGCGCTCATTCAGGAAGGTGTAAACTTTCACGGCCTCGGTCTGGCAATTATTGACGAGCAACATCGCTTTGGTGTGCAGCAGCGCAAGTCCTTGCGCGGCAAGGGGCGCAACCCGCATCTGCTGATGATGACGGCTACGCCCATTCCCAGGTCGCTGGCCCTGACCGTCCACGCCGACCTTGACCTGACGGTCATCGACGAGTTGCCGCCTGGCCGCAAGCCGGTGCAAACTACGATTATCGAGCCAGTGGCGCGCGAGCGGGCTTTCAGCTTCGTTGCTGCCGAGCTGGCGCGCGGGCGCCAGGCCTTCATCGTTCATCCACTGGTGGAGGAATCGGAACGGATTGATGCGCGCTCGGCGACGCAGGCCTTCGAGGAGTTGGTGCAGGTGTTCTTTCGCTTTCGCGTGGCGCTCTTGCACGGGCGCCTGTCAGCGGCGGAGAAGGACGAAGTGTTGGCGAGCTTCGCGCGCGGCGACCATGATGTGCTTGTGACAACCTCGGTGGCGGAGGTAGGGGTGGACGTGCCCAATGCCAGCGTAATGGTGATCGAGGGCGCCAATCGCTTCGGCCTGGCGCAGCTGCACCAGTTCCGCGGACGCGTCGGGCGCGGCGAACACGCCTCTACCTGTTTGCTCATCCCGGACAGGGACGACGAGGCTGCGCGCGAGCGGCTGGAAGCGCTGGTGCAGATCAGCGACGGCTTCCGCCTGGCAGAACTGGATTGGGAACAGCGCGGCCCTGGCGATCTCGTGGGCACGCGCCAAAGCGGCGGCAGTCTGATGCAGCTGGCAGAATTCATTTCGCCGCAGCTGGTGGCGCTGGCGCAACGCGAGGCCCGCACCATCAACGCCGAAGATCCCACTCTGGCGTTGCCGCAGCATGAGCTGCTCGCACGACGCGTGTCCCGGCTGCGCGACGCGCGCAGCGACATCAGCTGAGCAGGAGTTTGATGACGCCAAAACGATTGGCCTTGTTTCCTGCGTCGCTGGATCCATTGCACAATGGACACGTCGACGTGGTTCGGCGCGCCACGCGCATCTTCGATGAAGTCGTCGTCGGTGTGTACGATTCGCCACAAAAACGACTACTGTTCAGCGCGAAAGAACGCCTGGATTTGACACGCGCGGCATTTGTTGGCGAAAAACAAATAAAAGTTGCACAATACAGTGGCTTGACGGTACACTTCGCGGCCGAGTTGGGAGTGGCCGCTATTGTACGCGGGTTGCGTATTGTTTCAGACTTTGATCTGGAGTTTCGCACAGCGTTGGCGAACCGGCAGTTGGACGGATCTATCGAGACGGTCGCAGTGATCGCCGATGAGCGTTATATTCACATCAGTTCCAGCATCGTACGCGAAATTGCGGAACTGGGGGGCGACGTCAGCGCCATGGTGCCGCCGCATGTGGCCGAGGCGTTGCAACAACGCTTCGGCGGCATACGTACATAGCAGGTAGACTGAAACCAGGTCTCCGTAGTTTGCCGGGAGAATGACATGGACATCCAGCATTTGGTGGATCGGCTGGAAGATTTGGTCGACGAAGGGCAGCACATTCCGTTCAGCAGATACACGATGGTGGACGAGGAACGGGCGCTCGAGATCATTGATCAGATGCGGATATCTGTGCCGGAAGAAATAGAGAAATCCGCGCGTATTCTCGCCAATCGCGATCGCATACTGGCGCAGGCGGAGGAAGATTCTGCCCGCATTGTGCAGCAGGCCCGCCGCGATACGGAACTGTTGCTGGACGAGGGCGCCACGGTGCAGGCGGCGCAGAATCGCGCGGCCAATATCATTGAGGCGGCGCGCCAGGAAGCCGAGTTCATCGCCGACGAGGCCGACAAGTACATCCTGCAGGAGATGGCGCGCATGGAGCGCGAGGTCGCCAGGTTGTTGACTGTGGTGCGCAACGGCATCCAGGAAGTATCAAGCAACAGGCCCCAGTTGCAGGTACGCCCCGAGATGAAGGAGGACGAGCCCCTGCCGGCACGCGTTCAGGAGCTGGAAGAAGAACAATTCCCTGTCATCACGCCGGCCAGGGCGCTCTCGCGGAGCGAATTGCAATTCGCGCCGCCGAAGACCGCCGGTCCGGCTCCCGCCGTCTAGTCCGCCACGCGTTCCACCGGCATTACGTCCCGCCAAAGACGCTCCCCGTCACTCCAGAAGTGCAAGGCGCCCACTGTGTCGCTGCGTAACAGTGGAATATCATTCAGCATGGCCACAATGTCCGGGTTCGGGTCACCGCGCTGGTTACGCGGGTCGTCAGGGTCCGTGTGCGCCACGACCAGCTGCGGCGCCACCGCTTGCAGAAAACCATCGTCAAGCGAGCGGGCAGCCCCGTGCTGCGGCAGCTGCAGCACAGTTGCCCGGGGCGAGACGCCGGCAACGAGCATGGCCTGCTGGCCAGCACGATCCAGGTTCGCGGGGAGCAGGAACGATACCCTGCCGTAACGGATGCGCAGCACCAAAGATGATGTATTCAGCAGACGCTGATCCGCTGCCGGTCGCGCTTGTGGATGCAGCACCTCGATTAGCAAGCCGTCACCAAACTCCAACGTGTGGCCCGCGCGTAGCATCAGGGTTTCGGCGGCTGCGTCAACCAACTGCGGCGGCGGTTCGCGCTGCCCGTTGTGCACCAACAGACCAACTTCGTAGCGCTGCAACAGGGCATCAAGGGCGTCGTTCGCTTCCGGATCCAGCGTGCTGAGCGCCAGCACCTCAAGTCGTTGGTCATGGAAAGGCAGCCTTTCGCCGAGGGCGGTCAACAGTCGCGAGGGCGCACGTCCTCCGTCGATCAAGATGTGCTCACCATCAGGGCCCTGCAGCAGCACGGCATTGCTGTGACCCACGTCCAGCAGCCAGAGGTGTAACATGCCATCTGCCTGGCCAAGTCGGGCTGCTCCCAGCAAGAGGGCCAGGGCCAGGGCGAGCAGCAGGGCCAGGCTGCCGGTGGCGTGCCGGACAAATGCCTGGGCCAGGCGCGTTGCCCGGTCAAAGCGCCCGGCCTGCACCAGGGCCGCCGCCACCAACGCGGTGTAAAGACCGGCGACCAGGCGTGAGTCGACGGGAAGCTCGCTCGCAGCGAAGGGCAGACTCGCGGCAGCCTGCACGATTTCAGTCGTCCAGGTGAGCGGCAACATATCGAGCCAGAAGAGCAGCTGCGCAGGCAAGGGGGCCACGAAAGCTGTGGCCGTTGCCAGAAAGCCCAGGATCAGCAAAGGCGCCTGGGCCGGAATGATGAGCAGGTTGACCGGCAGCGACACCAGTGAGAAGCGCTCGAAGTAGCGCAGGATGAGCGGCAAGGTCGAGATTTGTGCGGCCAGCGAGACGACTAGAGGCTCTGCCAGCAAGTTGCCGACGCGGCGTCCGGCACCAGGCGAGAGCAAGATATTGAGCGCACGCTGCAATCCGGCAGCGAGTGGCGCGACGAAGAGCATGATCCCGAGCGTGGCGAAGACGCTCAACTGAAAGCCCACATCCCACAGCACGGTCGGGCTTTCCAGCGACATCAACAGGATGGCGGCGGCCAGCGAAGCTGGTGCGAATACGCGGCGCCGGATGCCGCTGGCGACGACGAGCAGGCTGCTCATCAAGGCAGCGCGCAATACCGAGGCGTTGGCGCCTACGAACAAGGTGTAGAGCAGAATCGCCAGAATGCCGATGAAGACGGCCTGCGAAGGTGGGAGCTGTGTGCGTCGCAAGAGGGCCATGATGGCGCCGCTGAGGACGATCATGTTGAAGCCGCTGATGGCAATGACGTGCGTGGCGCCCGTGTCGTTGAAGGCCTGACGAACAGACGGGGAAAGGCCGCTTTCATTGCCCAGTAGTATCCCTTTTAACAGGGCGGCCTGAGGATCCGGCAAATACCGCGTGACGAGCTGACCGGCGCGCTCGTTCAAGCGGGCCAGGGCGGCAGGCAGGGGAGCGCCTTGACCGGAAGCCAGCACCTGGAGCGACGCCTCGCGCATGATGCTGAACACGCCGCTGCGCGCCAGTTGGTCACTCCACGAGAAACTGTCAAAGGCCCAGGGCCGCAGCAACAGGCCGGTGGCGCGGACGCGGTCGCCATGGCGGACGGATCTGCCTTGCGCGGACTGAACGAGAACTACGCCGCTGACCGGGAGGCGCGCGCCGCCCTGGATGAGCGTATCGGCAGTGACGCGCAACTGTGCGCCGCTGTCACGCAAACCTGGCACAGCACTGACAACTCCTTCAATGCTGACTCCGCCCTGATTGTTGTAGCGCGCCAGTTCGCTGCTGCCGGGCACGAGCGCCATACGCAGGCCGCCCAGAGTGAGGGCGAGCAACGCGAGTGCTGGCCAGCGCTGCCAGTCGCGCAGCAGCCAGGCGCTTAATAGCGCCAGTCCGCAGAGGGCCAGCCAGACCGGTGCGAGCCGGGAGGAGAGATTGGGGTTGCTGGCTGCCAGGACGATGCCGCTGACCCAGCCGAGCGCAATATAAACGAGGCGCATGGGTTCGAAGCCGCCGGCTTTGCAGTTACGCTATACTAGCGGCCTGATACGGTCCAGGCAATCAGGGACATGGCAATGACAGCGCCGAATGTGATCGTTTTCTTCACCGACCAGCAGCGCTGGGACACCACCGGCGCGCACGGTAACCCACTGGATCTGACTCCCAATTTCGACCGCATGGCCCATGAGGGAACCCACGTTTCCCGGTCATTCACCTGTCAACCAGTGTGCGGGCCGGCGCGTTCAATCCTGCAGACCGGAATGTATCCGACGCGCACCGGTTGTTTCCGCAATGGCATCGGGCTGCCACATGACGCGCGCACGCTGGCGCATCACTTTCGCGACGGCGGCTACGCAACTGGCTACATAGGCAAGTGGCACCTGGCGGAGGACACGCGCGGGCCGGTGCCGGTGGCGCAGCGTGGCGGCTACGAATACTGGCTGGCTTCCAACGCGTTGGAATTCACTTCGGACGCCTATGACACGGAAGTGTATGACAGCGAGGATCAACCGGTTAAATTGCCCGGCTATCGCGTCGACGCGCTGACGGACGCAGCCATTCGCTTTATTGACCAGCCGCGCGAGCAGCCTTACTTCCTCTTCCTGTCCTACATCGAGCCGCATCATCAAAATCATCGCGACGACTACCCGGCGCCCACTGGCTACGCGGAGCGCTACCGCGCGCGCTGGACTCCACCTGACCTGGCCGCTCTCGGCGGCTCGGCCCAGCGTCATCTTGCCGGCTATTGTGGCATGATCAAAAGGCTGGACGAGGCTCTGGGCCGATTGATCGATGCGTTGCGAAGTCTGGGTCAGTTGGAGAACACCATTCTGCTATTCACTTCAGACCACGGCAACCATTTCCGGACGCGTAACGCGGAGTACAAACGTTCGGTGCACGAGGCCTCTATCCGCGTGCCGACCGTCTTGCAGGGGCCAAGCTTTGATGGCGGGGGCTGCCTGCCACAGCTGGTCAGTCTGATCGACCTGCCGCCCACGTTGCTGGACGCTGCCGGACTGCCGGTGCCGGAGGAAATGCAGGGCCGCTCCATCTTGCCGCTGGCGCAGAAGCGCTCGCAGGATTGGCCCGACGATCTTTTCGTCCAGGTCAGTGAATCCTGTGTGGCCCGGGCGATTCGAACGCAACGCTGGAAGTATGGCGTACTGGCGCGCGACGGGGATGGCTGGCGCGACAGCGGCGCGGAACGTTATGAGGAAACCTGGCTTTACGACCTGCTGGCGGATCCGGACGAATTGCACAACCTGGTGGATATGGAGTCGCATGAGGAAGTGCGCGCGGTGATGCGTGATCGTCTGAAGCGGCGTATGGCGCAGGCGGGCGAAGCAGTGCCGGAAATCATGCCTCCGCTGGATCTGCGGCAACAGACGCAGTTGACGGTAACGAGCGCAGAAGCCCGCACCTGAGTGAGGGTGGCGGCCAGCTCCTGTCTGGCCGGAGCGCAGATTCTGAACTACAATGGCGCGGATTGCAGGAGAATGATGATTGTGCCATCACTCGAAGCGGGAAGCGCGCCTGACGTGAAGGGAAGCTCGCCCGCTCAGGAACGGACGTGGCCCGGGAGTGGGGTGAGCGAGCGGGCTGTTTCCCGCATCGTCCAGACCATTGCGCTCTCGAGCAGCGCCCTGCTCGACGGCACGACCGATCTCCACGACTCGCCCGGCACGGATTTGCCGCGGCATGTGGGTAGCCTGCCGTTCGCCGGCGAACGCAGCGTCCTCACTACCGTACATGAGTTGCGCGGCGAGCGCGAAGCGGAAATGTTCCCCGGCGCAGAGTACCTGGTCATATCTAGGGGCGCCGCCGGCCCCTTGCTCGAACGGGTTACACTTGAGCAGGTGGCAGAGGGAACGCAGCCCCTGAACAGGCGGCGGCGCGCCTTCTGGCAAGCGACAGTCAACGACATGGCGCAGCAGGACTGGCGTGTGCTGGGCGTCGCCTGGCGACCGCTGGAGATGTTGCCTGACAGTTTGACTGCGGAAATCGAACACGATCTTTCCTTGCTGGCGCTGGTCGGTGTGCGCGAGATCGCGCATATGCCACCGGCGACGGAGCGCAGCATTGCGCGTCGTATTGCGCTGCAGGTGCTCTTCGAACTGGATTGCACTACTCATGTGGCTGAGAAGACAATTGTCGCCCGCATCGCGGCACAGGAAGCGCCAGGCAAGCAGGCGCGTTACGTTCGGATGCTGGTGACCTTGGTGCGCAAGCATCTGGCGTTTCTTGATAACACCTTGCGTAACTACACCATTGACTGGCCGCCGGAACAGCTGGCCATTGTGGATCGCAACATTCTGCGCATGGCCATTCTCGAATTCGCCATCACGAAGGGAGCGCCGGTGGCCGTCGTAATCAACGAGGCCATCGAGCTGGCGCGCCTGTTCAGCGGCGAAGAGTCCTTCGACTTTATCAACGGCGTACTGGGCGCCATCGCAGCCGAAGATGCCGCGGAAGTCCCGGCGGAAGGCGCAGCCAGCCTGACGCGCGTGCGGGCGCTGCGCAGCTACCGCGACTCCCTTGATCGGCAGACGGAGCTGGATACGATTCGTGCAGACCTGCAGGCTGTTCCAGTAAACGAAGGGTTGCCTGTCGCATGAACGTCCTTGGCGTTGGCGGCACCGAGCTACTCATCATCTTGCTCATCATGTTGGTTATTGCCGGCCCGAAGCGCATGATTCACTGGTCTTATGTGCTGGGCCAGCACCTGGCGAAGTTTCGACGCATGTGGTCGGAAACGGTCGACATCGTGCAGCAGGAGTTCGACGAGGCCGGCGTGGGTATTCAGCTGCCAAAAAATGTTCCCACCCGTGGGTCGCTGAACAAGCAGGCCGGCAAGCTGTTGAGCGGGGTTACTGCGCCGGTGCAGGAAACCCTGGATGAAGTCAACACCGAGCTGGGCAACATCAAGACCAACACGAAAGAGACGGCCAAATCTGCCAACAGCGTGGTGCGCGGCAGCAACGGTGGCCAGAGTGTGCTCAAGGTCGACAAGTCGCCCAAACCTGTGCTCCAGCAGCCAACCGCAGCCAAAGCCGCCGTAGCCCTGAAGTCGAGCGCTGCTGCTCCCGCAACGACGACAACGCTGACTCCGCGCAAGGCAGCCAGGCGCGCCGCGGACGATTATGGCGCGTGGTCCAGTCATGAAAGGGCGCAGGTCGGCGCCTGGGCCCGGGACGAGTCACTCACGAAGATGGAAGACGAGGCCTGAGCGAGTGCCGTCGTTGAAACTGCCCAGGCTGCGGCGGCGCAAAAAACCCGAGCTCCCTCCGGCGCAGTCGCCGGACCCGTTCGATGAGCCGCAGGACCTGGAAGATGGCCATGGCGCCCGCATGGGCATCTTCGAACATCTGGACGAACTGCGCATGCGTCTGTTCCGGGCGGCGCTTGCGCTGGTGATCGGCACAGCATTTGGCGTGGCGCTGGCGGCCACCGTGCTGGACTATTTGCGCACGCCCTATTGCACGGTTGTGGCCCTCAACGAGGCGGCCGCACGGGGCGAAAAGATCGACATTGGCGACCTGCAAAACAGCGACATAGATTGCCGGTATGTGAATTTGGGCCCGACCGGTAGCGTGGTTGCCTATTTTCGCGTTTCGTTGATGATGGGCGCCGGCTTTGCCATTCCGCTCATCACCTACCAGCTGCTGATGTTCATCTTCCCCGGCCTGACGCGCAAGGAAAGGCGCATCGTCCTGATGTCGTTGCCGGCCATCTCGCTGCTCTTCGTTGTGGGCGTGGTGTTCTCCTGGTTCGTGTTGATGCCGCCGGCGCTGGGGTTTCTGGAAGGCTTCCAGCAAAACCTCTTCCGTTCGGAGTGGACGGCTGACCTCTATCTGAGCTTTGTCACCTCGCTGATATTCTGGATGGGAGTAGCCTTCCAGACGCCGCTGGTGTTCTTTGTGCTGGGGCTGCTGGGGTTGGTCAGCACCATGGCGCTGATACATAACTGGCGCCTGGCAATCATCGGCGCGGCCGTCGCGGCAGCGGTCATCACACCCACGATCGACCCGGTCAACATGATGCTTGTCATGGCGCCATTGCTGGCCCTGTTTTTGCTCAGCGTTGTGCTTGTATATATTGCCAGGCGCATTGCGAAAATAGATTCATAGTGAAACTGGCAACACCCGCCATCTGTATGTGTCGAGCCCTGGGAGCAAATCTGTCATGATGCAGATGAACAATCCTGGTCAAGTACACATCATTGGTGCGCCGATGGACCTTGGCCAGGAAAAACGGGGCGTCGACCTCGGGCCGACCGCGATTCGCTATGCTGGCCTGGGCGGGCGCCTGGAGCGCCAGGGGTGGGAGGTAATTGACTGGGGCGATGTCTCTGTCGCTGCATCCGAACAAATGATGCGGCATGTTTCCTTTGGCGGGCACGCGGCCTACCACGCCGGTGCCATAATCAGCATTGCGCGCAGCTTGCATCAGCATGTGGAGGAGCATGTCAGTCCGCAGGACAAGCTGATCATGCTGGGCGGTGACCACAGCGCGTCACTGGGCAGTGTGGCGAGTTCGCTGCAGCGACCTGGCAGGACCGGCCTGCTCTGGATTGACGCGCATGGCGACTTCAACACGCCGGCGACGTCGCCTTCAGGCAACGTGCATGGCATGGTCGTCGCATGGCTGATGGGGGATGGCATCCCGCGGCCGGGAGTGGGCGCGACGAAACTGCAGGCTGATCAGGTCTGCATGATTGCCATTCGCGATCTGGACCCGCTGGAAGCCACCAGGCTGGACGCCAGCGGGATTGCGGTAGCAACCATACGGAAAGTTGAAGAGCGCGGTATTTCGGATGTCGTCCATGAAGCCCTGGACAAGCTGGGAGATGTCGATTCTCTGCACGTCAGCTTCGATCTTGATGCGCTGGACCCCGTCGTCGCGCCGGGCGTCGGCACGCCTGTCCCTGGCGGCCTGACTCACCGGGAGGCGCTGCTGCTGGCGGAGATTCTTGGCGATGACGGAAGGGTATGCGCGCTTGACCTGGTTGAGGTGAATCCGATTCTGGACGTGGGCAACAAGACCGCCAATTTCGCTGTCGACGTGGCAGCCAGTCTGTTGGGCGAACGAATTTTGCATCCGGCAAATGTATAACAACAACGAAAACGGAGTTTGAATGAACGACAAGACTTCCAGGCTGATATCTCCATGGGGCGGCAAGCTGGTGAACCTGCTGGTGCCGCCGGATGAACTGGAGCAGGCTCGTGCCAGGGCGGCGACCCTGCCATCGATTCAGCTGAGCGAGCGCGCAATCTGCGACCTTGAGCTGCTGGCCACCGGCGGCTTTTCGCCGCTGGACGGCTTCATGCGCCAGGCAGATTACGAGCGGGTGCTGGAGGAAATGCGCCTGGCCGATGGCACGCTCTTCCCCATCCCGGTCACGCTGCCGGTCAGCGCGGACTTCGACGTCGGGCTTGACCAGGAGATCGCGCTGCGCGACCGCAAGAACAATCTGCTGGCGCTCATGATGTTGGAGGAAATCTTCACCTGGGATCGTGAAGCAGCCTCGCTGAAGGTTTTCGGTAACCTTGACGCGCGCCACCCGCTGGTGGCCGAGATGCATCGCTGGGGGCCGCAGAACCTGGCTGGACGACTGCGGGTGCTGCAGGTACCGCCACATCAGGATTTCCGCTTTCTGCGGCGTACGCCGACGGAAACGCGCGCCCTGCTGGAAGAATACGGCCATCGCGACGTCGTCGCCTTCCAGACGCGCAATCCCCTGCACCGCGCGCACGAGGAACTCACCAAGCGCGCCATTGAAGAAGTAGACGGTGTGTTGCTGCTGCATCCGGTAGTTGGCATGACGCGGCCTGGCGACATCGACCATTACACCCGCGTGCGGGCCTACCGCGCCCTGGTCGACCATTATTACGAGCGCGAACGGGTGCTGCTATCGCTGCTGCCGCTGGCGATGCGCATGGGCGGCCCGCGCGAGGCCCTGTGGCATGCCATCATCCGCCGCAATTATGGCGCCAACCACATCATCATCGGGCGTGACCACGCAGGTCCGGGCGATGATTCGCAGGGGCAGCCGTTCTACGGTCCCTACGAAGCGCAGGAGCTGGTGCAGGTGCACGAGCAGGAACTGGGCGTGGGCGTGATCCCTTTCCGCACCCTCGTCTATCTGCCAACCGAGCAGCGCTTCGAGGAGATTTCGAAGGTCGATACAAATACGCCCGTCGCCAACATCTCCGGCACCCAGGTGCGCGAGCAGTACCTCGGGCGCGGACGTGCGCTGCCGGAATGGTTCACGCGCCCGGAGGTGGCGGAGATCCTGCGTGACGCTCGTCCGCCGCGTCACCGCCGGGGTGCCTGCATCTGGTTCACCGGGCTGAGCGGCGCCGGCAAAACCACCACCGCCGACCTGTTGACGGTGATGCTGTTGGAGCACGGCCGTCAGGTGACGGTGCTGGACGGCGACATCGTGCGCACGCACCTCTCCAAAGGCCTGGGCTTCAGCCAGGAAGACCGCGATATTAACATCCGCCGCATCGGCTTCGTCGCGTCGGAGATCGTGCGTCACGGCGGCATCGTCATCTGCGCGGCCATCAGTCCCTGGCGCGCCACGCGCAACGACGTGCACAACATGATTGGCCCGGACTTCATCGAGGTCTACATGGACACTCCGCTGGCCGTCTGTGAGGAGCGCGACAGCAAGGGCCTCTACGCCCGCGCCCGCGCCGGCGACATCAAGGGTTTCACCGGCATTGATGACCCCTACGAGCCGCCGCTGAATCCCGACCTCACGCTGCAGACTGTCAAGCGCGATGCCGAGGAGAACGCCGCCACCGTGCTCGACCTGCTGCGTGAGCGCGGCCTCATCCAGATGCCGCAAGCGGATCCGCAACCGGCCTGACCTTCATGTACTTGCTGCGTCGGCGCCGACGCATGCTGCTGCTGGGCTGGGACAGCGGCAGCCCGCAGCTGGCCTTCGGGCAGTACGCGGACGACATGCCCGTGTTGAGCGGACTGCGCCGGGAGAGCACATGGGGCGAGTTGCGCTCCTGCATCCCCTGCATCACGGTGCCCGCCTGGGCCAGCATGTTGAGCGGACGAGACCCTGGCGAACTGGGCATCTACGGCTTTCGCCAGCGTGAACCAGGGTCGTATCTGCAGCAGCGCCTGGCGGACAGCCGCTCCGTCTGCCACCCGCGCGTACACGACCTGCTGGGCGGGGCCGGACGTGACTGTCTGGTCATCGGCCTGCCGCAGACCTGGCCGGTGCAGCCCATGCGCGGCCATCTGCTCAGTGGACCGCTGACGCCGGGTCGCGGCAGCGCCTGCAGCTGGCCCGCTATCTTTCGCCAGGAAGCGTTACAGTTCGCGCCCGACTACCTCTTCGATGTGCCGGACTTTCGCGCCTGGGACAAGTCTCGTCTGCTGCAGACGCTCATCGACATGGCCGAGACGCAGCACCGACTGCTGTGCCACTGCCTGCGCACCAGGCAATGGGACTTCGCGCTCCACGTGCACATGGGACCGGATCGCGCGCAGCACGTCTTCTGGAGCGACCATGATGCGCAGCATCACGCGCATGTGCCCGGCGGACGCTGGCAACACGCCTTGCGCGACTACTATCGCATGCTCGACCGCATGGCTGGCGAGGTCATCGAGTTGGCGGGCGACGACTGCGACGTGCTCATCGTCAGCGACCACGGCGCGCAGCGCATGGACGGCGGCATCTGCGTCAACGACTGGCTGTGGCGCGCGGGCTGGCTGCGCCTGAAACGCGACCCGCCGCCCGGCCAGCTCAAGCCGCTGACGCAGCTGGAGGTGGACTGGTCGCGGACGCGCGCCTGGGCCGAGGGCGGCTATTGTGGCCGCATCTGGCTGAACCTGGCCGGGCGCGAGCCGCAGGGATGCGTTACGCCGCAGCAGGCGCCATTGTTGCTGGACGAACTGGCCGCCGGGCTACGCGACATCCGCGGGCCGGAGGGGCAGTTGCTGCCGACGCAGGTCTACCGACCAGGTGAAATTTACCGCGAAGTGCGCGGCCTGGCACCGGACCTGCTGGTCTACTTCGGCGATCTGCGCTGGCGCGCGCTGGGCACGCTCGGGCACGGGCGCGACTGGTCGCTGCAGAACGACAGCGGCGCGGACGGCGCCAATCACGCGATGGAAGGGCTCTTCGTGCTGCGCGAGGCGGGCCGGCACGGCCGTGGTGAACTGCGCGGGCGCCAGTTGATGGACGTGGCGCCGACGATTCTCAGGCAGTTGGGCGTCCCGCGTCCAGAGGGTATGCAGGGCAGAGTAATGTAGTTTTCTTGTAGTTTCACTGTGTCGCAACAGTTGCAATGCGAATTACGTCCTCTTTGGATAACTCTACTGTGTCCCTGCTCTGCTGCCATTCAATAAGCATTCGTCGATACACAGGTAGCATCTCGCGGAGGCTATCATACTTTCTATCTATTGAGAAAATTTCAGGGAAATACAATGAATTGCTAATCAGAAAATATGTGTATGCTGCATGGCTCTGCTCGTAATTTGTCAAATACCCTCTAAATTTGAGTAACTCAAACTGTTCATTTGTGAGATCTAACTCTTGTTTCTTATAACCGTTTCTCTCCAACTCTACTGCAACGTGGAGAGCCAAAAACATGTCCAGAATCATTCGTGCTTCTTGACCATCATTGAAACCAATGCCGATTTCATTGAAGAAGATTAAACCCTTATAATGAAACTCTATTCCAGAAGAAAGAACTTGCTGTTCAATCGTTTCATCCATTTGCTGATGTTCCTTACCAAATTTAAGCATCTTTAATATTTCGTGCTGATTCCAAAGCATCCAGCGTTCAGTTCGTGAAAGGCTCGTCCTTTGTGAACGATTTATGGCGCCCCACAGTTCGGAAAGGTCATCATACCTGACACGATTATGCGAGTTGCGGAGATCTACGTAATGGGTCTCTTCAAGTCTGCGCAGTATGTCTTCTGAATAACTGTCCGGATAACCTTTGCTGCTGTACGCTTCCAGCAACACCGGGATGAGTGTTTTGTTCAGGGACACTGCTTCTTCCAGCTCCTTGGAGCACCACTCCGATTTCGCGGATTCGTCCGACAGCAAGAACAAAAAAATCTGGCAATATTGAATCTCCCTCAGAATTTCGTTCCACCAGATCTGGCCACCCTTTAATCCATCAGGCTTCCGATCATACCAGAGTAATCCTTCACCAAAGATGCGTTCGATGCGTGGCTCGATCAGTTCGACGAAGTCGCTGTCGCTGTGGCTGTATGAAAGGAATATCTGCGCCACTCTAGACTCCAGACTTAGTGAGCGTCATCAGGCGGCCTCCAGCTCCGGCAGTGGGAAGAAGCGTTTCTGCAATTCTACGGCGACCAGCACCAGCGAGGCCATGGCAACCGAAACCAGCAGGTGGCCGGGCGGGATGGCGGCCGTCTCAAAGATCGGCTGCAACGCCGGCAGGTAGATCACCAGCAGCTGCAGCAGCGCGGTCAGGATGATGGCGGCCGGCAGCAGCGGGTTCTTGTGGAAGCCGACGCGGAACAGGGAGGCGCGCTCGCCAGCGTGGACCGCCATCACAGCGAACATCTGCGTCAGCGCCAGCACAGTGAAGGCGATGCTGCGCGGGATGCGCTGCGCCTCGGCCAGCAGGCCCTCGCCGCCGTCTTCCGCTGCGGGCTCCGCGCTGCTCAGCCAGGTGCTGACGCGCTGTTCGGGCGACACCGAATCCCAGTCCAGGGGGATGAAGGCCTCGTCGACGATTTGACGCAGGTCGGCGGCCAGCAGCTGCTCGAGTCCCAGGGTCTCGCTGAAGGGCTGCATACCCAGCGAGCTGTAGCCCCAGGCGTAGCTGACGAGCGTGAGGATGGCGATCAGCACGCCGACGCGCAGGATGTACTTGCCAGTGCCGCCGGCGAGGATGCTTTCATCGCGGGCGCGTGGTTTGCGGCGCATCACGTCGGCCTCGCCCGGCTCGAAGCCCAGGGCGATGGCCGGCAGGCCGTCGGTGACCAGGTTGACCCACAGGATCTGGATGGCCAGCAGCGGGATCTTCAGGCCGATCAGCAGCGCTACGAACATGACCAGAATTTCACCCACGTTGCAGCTGAGCAGGTACTTGACGAACTTGCGGATGTTTTCGTAGATGACGCGGCCTTCCTCGACTGCGCGCACGATGGAGGCGAAGTTGTCGTCGGTGAGCACCATCTCGGCGGCGCCCTTGCTGACGTCGGTGCCGGTGATACCCATGGCGACGCCAATGTCCGCCTGTTTGAGCGCAGGCGCGTCGTTGACGCCGTCGCCGGTCATGGCGACCGTCTCGCCCTGTTCCTGTAGCGCTTGCACGAGGCGCAGCTTGTGCAGCGGCGAGACGCGCGCGAATGTTGACGTGTGCTGCAGCCGCTCCCGCAGCTGGTCGTCATCAAGCGCGTTGAGCTGCGTCCCGGTCAGCGCCTGCCCGTCCGGCCCCAGGATACCCAGGTCGCGAGCGATGGCCTCGGCGGTTAGAGCGTGGTCGCCAGTGATCATGATGGTGCGCAGGCCAGCGCCGCGCGCCGTATGCACGGCGGCGCGCGCCTCGGGCCGTGCGGAATCTACAATGCCGACCAGTGCCAGCAGCGAGAGCTCACGTTCTATCTCCGGCGTGAGCGTCTCGGGCAGCTCGTCCAGCGGCCGCCACGCGACGCCGATCACGCGCAGGCCTTGCTGCGCCATGTTGTCGATGTTCTTGCGCCACTGCGTACGCCGCTTTGCAGTCAGCGTCTGCGTGCCTTGCTGCGAGCTCTCCTGCGTGGCCCACTCCAGCAGCTGGTCCGGCGCGCCCTTGGTGATGGCGATGTAGCGCGCTTCCGGGAAGATGTCGGCCTCGTGCTCGCCACGTACCTCATGCAAGGTGGTCATGGCCTTGCGCTCGCTACTGAATGGCAGCTCGGCCACGCGCGGCAGCTCCCGCTCCAGCGCCTCGCGCGTAATGCCGGCCTTGCGCGCGGCCACCAGCAGTGCGCCTTCGGTCGTGTCGCCAACTACGTTGAGCGCATCGTCAGCGCCGCTCTCTTCAAGGTAGGCGTTGGTGGACAGGGCGATGGCCTGAATGACGCGGATGACGGCGCGGTCCGGGCGCGGGCCTTCCGGGCGCAGGGAATCTGCGGGCAGGGGGCCACCTTCGCGCAGGCCGATGTCGCCCTCGACGTTGTAGCCGATGCCGCTGATAACGAGGTCGGCGTGATGAGGCAGGGCGATGTCGGTCGCGGTCATCTCGTTGCGCGTTAGCGTGCCGGTCTTGTCCGAGCAGATGACGGTGACCGAGCCGAGCGTCTCGACGGCGGGCAGGCGCCGGATCAGGGCGTTGTTACGCACCATGCGCCCGGCGCCGAGGGAGAGGCTAATAGTGATGAGTGCGGGCAGGCCCTCCGGTACGGCGGCCACTGCCAGGCTGATGGAGGTTAGGAACATCTCCTGCCAGGCGATGCCGCGCAGCAGACCGGCGATGAAGACCATCACCACCACTATGCCGGCGCCGATGGCCAGGGTCTTGCCCAGTCGGTTGAGGCGGCGCTGCAACGGCGTGATGCCGCGCTCCACCTGCAGCAGCATGGCGGCGATGTTGCCCAGTTCGGTGTTCAGGCCGGTCTGCGTAACGGCCATCACGCCCCGGCCATAGTTGACCGAAGTGCCCATCCAGGCCATGTTGGCGCGATCCCCAAGCGGGACGTCCGCCTCGCCTGCGAGCGCCGCCGTCTGTTTTTCAACCGGCAGCGATTCGCCAGTTAACGCGGCCTCCTCCAGCTGCAGATTTACGGACTCAATGAGACGACCGTCGGCGGGGACGCGGTCGCCTTCCTGCAGCAACACGATGTCGCCCGGCACCAGCTCCCCGGCGTTGATCTGCTGCACTGCGCCACGGCGCCGGACCCGCACCTGCGGCACCTGCAGCGCGCCGAGGGCGGCCAGCGCCTGTTCCGCACGATACTCCTGGCTAATGCCGAGCGCGGCGTTGAGCAGCACGATGGCCAGGATCACCACCACGTCCTTAACATCGCCCAGGAACCAGGAGATGCCTGCGGCGACCAGCAGGATGATGACCATCAGGTCACGAAACTGGCCGAGGACAAGCTGGAGCCAGTTGATTCCCTTGTCGGCGGGCAGGGCGTTACGACCGTGCTGCGCGCGGCGACGTGTAACTTCTTCCTCCGCAAGCCCGGCGGATGCATCGACCGCCAGCTCTGTGAGCGACTGTTGTACATCCAGTCTGGCGAAATCAGTCATGCAGGGAACCTTTCAGGCGCGCCAAAACGACAACATTCGCGGGAATGCCGGGGAACCACCCTGGTGACCCGGGGCACTGCGGGGGTAGCTACATCATGCCTTGCATCAGCTTTTCGAGCGCTGCGCGTGACGGACGCAGCAGTTCGCTCGGCAACTGTGTCAGGGGCCGCTCGCTGAGGTTCTCGCTCTCGGCGAGGGTCATGCGCGGCTCTTCGTAGTAGAGCAAGCCGGTGAGCAGCAGGTTGTCCAGGCGGGCTTCTTCGAGAAGATTGATGGCCTGCACACGCTGACGCGGGTCGAAATCGCGGTCGATCTTCTTGAGTCGGATGAGCGAGCCATCGTGCATGGGTACTTCGATGACCTCGCCAGCCTCGTAGTCGTCGATGAGGATCTCCTCGCGCGCCTCGACGAAGTCAGGCATAAGCAGGTCAATCTCGTGTAGCGGCGTCTCATGCTCACGGCCGTAGGGATAGCTCTTGGTCGAATCCGGCGCGTTGTTGAAGGTGACGCAGGGGCTGACGATGTCGAGCACAGCGCTGCCCTTGTGCATGATGCCGGCCTTGAGCAAGGCCTGCACCTGGGAGGGATCGCCGGAAAAGCTGCGCGCGACGAAAGTGCAGTTGCTGATGATAGCCTCTAGCGCAAGGTCGATGGGAGGCAGGTCGTTGTCGCCGTAGTACTTGAGGAACTGGCCCTCGTCCGCGGTGGCCGAGAACTGACCCTTGGTCAGGCCGTAGACCCCGTTGTTCTCGATGATGTAGATCATGGGCACGTTGCGTCGTAGCAAATGCTTGTACTGGCCGAGGCCGATGCTGCCGGTGTCGCCGTCGCCGCTGACGGCTATGGTAATCAGCTCGTTGTTGACGGTGGTGGCGCCGGTGACGACGGAGGGCATGCGCCCGTGGATGGTGTTGAAGGCGTGCGATTTGCCGAGGAAATAGGCCGGCGTCTTGCTGGAGCACCCTATGCCGCTCATCTTGATGACATTATGTTGTTCCAGACCCAGTTCAAAGGCGATGCGAATGATCTGGTTGCTGATCGAGTCGTGGCCGCAGCCTGGGCAGAGGGTGCTCTTGCCGCCCGTGTAGTCGTTACGGCCGAGGCCGAGCGCGTTAGTACGTGCGTTTCTGGCCATGCTGGTTACGCTCCTGGCTGAGAATGTTTTCGTGGACAAAACGAGGCGTCATGGGCAGGCCGTCGCCCAGCGCCAGCGAGTGAACGTGGCTGTTGTCCTGCGGCATGTCGATGCGAATGAGGCTGGTCATCTGGCCGTCGAAGTTGTTTTCGACCACGTAAATGCGCTCGTGCTGTTCGATGAAGGCCAGCACTTCCGGCTTTAGCGGCAGGGCGCGGATACGCAGGTAACTGGTTTCAATGCCGTCGGCGCGCAGGCGGTCGCGCCCTTCCTGCACCGCCGGGTCGTTTGAGCCGTAGCTGACGATGCCGACACGCAGTCCCGGGCTGGTCTCGATCTCCGGGGCAGGCATGAGCGTACGCGCCGTCTCGAACTTGCGCCGCAGCCGCTGCATGTTATGCACCCAGTCCTCACTGCGCTCGCTGTAGTTCGCCTGATCATCGTGGCCGGTGCCGCGAGCGAAGTAGGCTGCGCGGGGATGGTCGGTGCCGGGCACTGTGCGCCAGGGGATGCCGTCCCCGTCATAATCGCGATAGCGGTACCACTCACCTTTCGCGGCGAAGAAGTCTTCAAGCCCGATCTTGTCCAGGGTCTTGCCCCTGTTCATGGAAATGTCAGGATACTCGAAGGGGTCGGACATCCAGTTGTTCATGCCGATGTCGAGGTCGCTGAGCACGAAGACCGGCGTTTGCAGGGCCTCGGCAAGGTCGAAGGACTTCCAGCCAAACTCAAAGCATTCAGCCGGGTCACGCGGCAGCAGGATCACCTGCTGGCTGTCTCCGTGGCCGAGGAAGCTGGTGAAGAGAATGTCTCCCTGGCTGGTGCGGGTGGGCAGACCGGTACTGGGGCCCATGCGCGTGACGTCCCAGATAACCGCCGGGATTTCGGCCAGGTAGGCGAGGCCGGCAAATTCGGCCATCAGGCTGATACCCGGGCCGCTGGTGGCCGTCATGGCGCGCGCGCCGGCCCAGCCGGCGCCGACGACCATGCCAATGGCGGCGATTTCGTCCTCGGCCTGGATGACGGCGACGGTATCCTTGCCGCTCTCGGGGTCCTTGCGCAGGTGGCGGAAGGCCAGCACCGAGTCAATCAGGCTGGTGGAGGGCGTGATGGGATACCAGGAGGCAAAGGTCACGCCGCCGAAGATGGCACCCAGCGCGGCAGCCTCATTGCCGGTAATGAGGATTTTTCCTTTGGTCAAGCTCAGCGGGGCGAAGCGATAGGGGTCCTGCTTGATCAGGTTGCTCCTGGCCCACTCCCAGGCGGTTTCGATGATTTCGTAGTTCATGTTGATGGGCGCGGCCTTGCCCCGGAACTGTTCCGAAAGCGCCTGGTGCACCAGCTCCAGCGGGATTTCGAAGAGCCAGGCTACGACGCCGACATAGACCATGTTGCCAACCTGTTCACGGCGCGCGGAGGGGATCTTGAACTGCCGGATGGTCGCGCGTACCGGGATTTCGTAGCAGGTGATGTCCTCGCGGCTGTTGCCCCACTTCCATTCCTGGGGCAGGATGGCGACGCCGCCTGCAGGCAGACTGGCGATGTCTTCCGCGGCAGTCAGTTCGTTCATGGCGATGACGATTTCGGTCGTGTCACGCCGCGCGATGTAACCCTCGCCGCTGACGCGGATGGTGTACCAGGTGGGCAGGCCCTTGATGTTGGAAGGGAACAGGTTCTTGCCGTTAACCGGGATGCCCATGTGGAAGAGGGCGCGCACCAGCACATTGTTCGAGGTCTGGCTGCCGGAGCCATTCTTCGTCGCTACCATAAATGCGAAGTCGTTGACCTGGCTGGTGCGTTCCTCCGCCAGCGACTCCGGATGCTGTTGAATCTCTGCAATAGTCATGGCATTTGTGCGCTCTGCGCGCCTGGCTCCTTTTCTCCCTGGGTCACCGGGTGGCGTCCGTCCCTTACCCGGCGGCCCTCGTCAGGACCTGCGTGGCGGAATTGGGCGTACGCTGCCTGCGGGACGGATAACGCAGCAGCTCGCTGTGTTGCTGAAAATGCTCGCGCGCGGCTTCAATATCGCCGTCGCGGATGGCCTGCAGTATGCGGCCATGATAATCCCACACCGTCTGCAGATAGTCATAATCGGCATAACGGTTGATTTCAACGGCGTCGTAGGCGTCCCAGTAGGCTTCCAGCAGCCCCTGAACGAAGGGATTCTGTAAATGTCGGAAAATCCCAAGATGAAAGTCACGATGTTCCTGGTTGGGAATCTGGATCCACTCGTCGTCATCGAGCTTGGCGCGGGCGCGCTCCATACAATCTTCCAGCGCGTCCAGGTCATCTTCATTCAGCAGGGAACAGGCCTCGTCCCAGAAGGCCAGCTCGAGATGTTTGCGCAGCTCGCTGAACAGCTCAAAGTTGCCCTCGTCCAGCGCCAGCGCGCAGAAAAGACTGAGGCGCACAGCCGGCGTGAAGCGCCAGGCGCGCAGGCGCATGCCGGTGCCGGAGCGCACCTCGACCAGACCCAGGCTGCGCGCGACCTCCAGTTGCTCGCGGACCTTGCCGGCGCTGATGCCCAGCAGGTCATCGCTTTGCAGCTCGCTGATGGTCGGCAGGCGGTCACCTGGTTCAAAGCGACCGCTTGCGAGGAAGTCCAGCAATTCTGAGTCCAGCTCGAGCCCTGCCATGTTCGCTGCCGTCCCTGCCATCAATATCCGGCGTCCGTGCGATTAATAGGAATAATCAGATTAACCTGTACATAACAATAACATGGAATCGTCGATGATGCCAGACCAATCAGCCCGGACTATGTGAATTCCATGAAGAAGGTGCTGTAGCGTGGATCAGTTCTGGCGGGGGACAGGGCAGGCGCTGCTGCATGACGCGGATGGCCTCGGGGTTGTTGTCGATGAGCGTGTAGTCGCGGCCGAGTTGCGCAGCCGCCATGCCTGTAGTGCCAGTACCTGCGAAGAAATCCAGCACGTGATCACCTTCGTCAGAATGCACAGCGATGATTCGCTCGAGCAGTTTGAGCGGTTTTTGCGTCGGGTAGCCGGTCTTCTCTCTGCCTGTGGGGCTGACGATGGTGAGCCACCAGACGTCGGTCGGCGTCTTGCCGCGCGCGGCCTTTTCCGGCGTCACCAGGCCAGGTGCCATGTAGGGGATGCGGTCGATTGCGTCGTAGTTGAAGGCGAAGTTGTTGGGATCCTTTACGTACCACAGGATGTTGTCGTGTTTGGCCGGCCAGCGGGACTTGCTGCGGCCGCCATAGTCGTAGGCCCAGATGATTTCATTCATGAAGCAGTTACGCCCGAAGATGCAGTCAAGCATCACCTTGCAATAATGCACTTCGCGATAGTCGATATGAAAAAAGAGGCTACCGTCCTCCGTGAGCACCCTTTTCGCCTGCTCCAGGCGTGGTCGTAGAAAGGCCAGGTAATCATCGAAGCTGTCGTCAAAGGCGCTTTCACCAAGTAATTCGCTTCGAAAGCATTTGCCCTGGAAACCAATTCGGTCACCATCATCATCGCGAACGGTGCGGAGGCGCTTCCTCTTCTGCTGGTAGCCGGTGTTGAAGGGCGGGTCGATGTAGATGAGCCGGAACTGCCGCGCTGCCAGGGTCGGCAGGATCGCCAGGTTGTCGCCGAAGTAGATGCGATTGCTCACAGCAGGCTGCGCAACAGCGAGCGGTCCACGTTGCCACCGGAGAGCACGCAAATGACCTCCGTGCCCGGCGCAACCTGAACCTTGTGGTGCAGCAGGGCGGCGAAGCTGGCTGCCGCTGCCGGCTCGGCCAGCAGCTTGCAACGCTCCAGAATCAGGCGCAGGGCTGAGGCAATCTCCTCGTCGCTGACCAGCACCACCTCGTCGACGAAGGCCTGGGCGTGACGCAGACAGTGTGCGCCGGCGAAGGGCGCCGCCAGACCGTCGGCGATAGTCTGTACCTGTTCAATGCGCTCGGGACTGCCGGACTCCAGGCTACGCGACAGGGCCGACGCGCCTTCGGGTTCGACGCCGACGATGCGCGTAGTCGGGCGCTTCTGCTTTATCGCAGCAGCCACGCCCGAAATCAGCCCGCCGCCGCCGACCGGAACGATAACCAGATCCGGCGCCGGGCCCTCCTCAAGTAGCTCCAGTCCGAGCGTGCCGTGGCCAGCGATAACGTGTAGGTCGTCAAAGGGATGCACGAAGGTCAGGCCTTCTTCACGCTGCAACTGCTGCACTTTCGGCAGCAGATCGTGCACGCCGCCGTGCAGCAGGACGCGCGCGCCGTAGCCTTCAGTGGCGGCGGCCTTGCTGCTTGAGGCCTGCTGCGGCATGACGACGGTGGCCGCGATGCCGAGCCGGGCGGCGGCGAAGGCCAGCGCCTGGGCGGCGTTGCCGGCGGACATAGTGACGACGCCGCGCGACTTCTCCTCAACGCCCAGGTGCTGCAGGCAGTTCAGCATGCCCCGCGGCTTGAAGGAGCCGGTCTTCTGCAGCAGTTCGGCCTTGAAGCGCAGCCTCACACCGCAGCGCTCGCCCAGCTGCCGTGAGCTGTGCAGTGGCGTGCGCCGCAACTGCGCGTCCAGCAGCGGCCGCGCCGCTTCGATGTCGGCGAGGGAGACGAGGGGAGCAGCGCCTTTCATTGTTACCAAGGATTAGTGACTCCCATGCCAGTTATCTGGAGTGCAAAGTCTGTAAACGCTTAAGGCGAAACGGCTTCAGTATAATTGTCGAGCCATTCCTCATGCTGTGGCGCGACTCCATCCCTTAAGCCTGAGCGACGCTAGCGCCGCAGCTTCTGCATGCGCTCGGCGGCCTTGTGCAGGGTGTCATCATTCTTGCAAAAGGTAAAGCGCACGTGATCGGCTGTAATATGGCGGTGATCCGGCGTGAAGAACGCCGAGGGCGGGATGCAGGTCACTCCGATTTCAGTGACCATGTGCTGTGTGAAAGCCACGTCGTCACCATCGAACAGCTCTGAAAAGTCGGCCATCACGAAGTAGGTGCCTTGCGGCATGATGGATTTCAGGCCGGCCCCCGCCAGCACCTGCATCATCAACTCACGTTTGCCGTGATATAGCGCCTGGTACTCCTCGTAGTAACTGCTGCCCAGCGTGAAGGCGTGTGCCACCGCGACCTGGGCCGGGTGATTCGTGGCGAAGGAAGTGAACTGGCTCGAGCGCCAGGCGCCAGTGATCAGATCTGCTGGCCCGTAAACCCAGCCGATTTTCCAGCCGGTCATGCCGAAGGTCTTGCCCGCGCTGCCGACAGTTACCGTGCGCTCGAACATGCCGGGCAAGGAAGCAATGGGAATATGACGCGCGTCGTCGAAGAGCAGGTGCTCGTAGACCTCGTCGGAAATGACGATCACGTCATGCTTGCGGCATAGCCCGGCGATGAGTTCCAGTTCCGCGCGTGAGAAGACGCGGCCGGTGGGGTTGTTGGGCGTGTTGATGATGATGGCCCGTGTGCGCTCGTTGAAAGCGGCGCGCAGTTCGTCGGGGTCAAAGATCCAGTCCGGTGGATGCAGGGATACAAAGACTGGCGTGGCGCCGGCCATTTCCAAGCCAGGCACGTAGCTGTCATAAAAGGGCTCAATGACGATGACTTCATCACCAGGATCGATCAGACCCATGATGGAGCAAAAGATGGCCTCGGTGGCGCCAGGCGTGACCAGCACGCCATTTTCCGGGTCGACATTCATGTTGTAGAAGGCGGCAGCGTGACTGGCAATGCCTTCCATCAACTCGGGAATACCGCGGACCGGCGCGTATTGATTGCAGCTACCGGATTGCAGGGCGCGCACCGCCGCTTCAACAACTTCCCGTGGCCCGTCGAAGTCCGGCCTGCCCTGGCCCAGATTAACCGCACCGTACCGGAGCGCCATGTCGTTTATCTCGGCGAAGATGGTCGTGCCGAATCCGGCGACGCGATTTGCGTAGGTTGGCATGACTTCTCCGACAATGGGCTTCAGGCGGCAAGAGTATAGCAGGCGGCGCCCGCTATGTCAGCGCTTCGCGGGCGGCGCTGGCGAGGCGATCGACGCGCTGGTTGGCTGGATTGCCGGCGTGTCCACGCACCCAGCGCCAGTCGACCTGGTGACGCTGGCTGGCTGCGTGCAGGCGCTGCCACAGGTCCTGGTTTTTCACGGGCTTGCGCGCCGAGGTCTTCCAGCCCCTGCGTAGCCAGCCCGGCAGCCACATGGCGATGCCGTTTTTCAGGTACTGACTATCGGTGTAGAGTGTGACCGTGCAGGGCTCCTTCAGCGCTTCCAGCGCCATGATGGCCGCAGTCAACTCCATGCGGTTGTTGGTCGTTGCCGGCTCTGCACCGCTGAGTTCGCGCTGATGTTCACCGCTGATGAGCAGCGCGGCCCAGCCACCGGGCCCGCCGGGATTGGGTTTGGCGCCGCCGTCGGTGTAGACCGTGACCTGCGCTCGCGTCATCGTCACTCCCTGCCTGTTTGCATCCTGTTTAGCAGTCTACACAAGGGTAGACGGGATGGGTACACTAACCACAACACGCGCGGCGCAAGGAGGAAACCATGATCAAGAAAGTTGGCACAGTTTCGATCTTCGTCACTGATCAGGCGCAGGCGAAGGCCTTCTACACAGAAAAACTGGGCATGGAAGTGCGTATCGACGCTCCGCTGTTTCCGGGCGCGGACGTGAAGTGGCTGGAAGTCGCGCCGCCCGGCGCGGAGACGGCCATCACGCTCTATGTCCCGGATGACAACTGGGCGCATTACAAACAGGTCGTCGGCCAGTCACAGTCGTTGACGCTGACCTGCACGGAGCTCGTGGCGTTTGCGGAAGTGCTGCGCAGCAGGGGGGTGAACATCGTGCAGGAACCCGCGACCGAGCCATGGGGCACCTACATGATCATCGCGGACCCGGAAGGCAACCGTCTCATCCTGACCCAACCGGCAGCGCAGCTTTATGACTAAACGCTCGCCCGCAGAGCGAATCCAGACCCTGCACCCGGAGGGCAAACAGGGCGTCAACATCCTGCGCTCGAAATACGATCTGGTGCGCGCCGCAATGCTGGATTCGCTGCGCGCGGCCGGCGGTGAACTGACTCATTCGGAGCTGATGGCCGCGGTCGGGGAACGCCTGGAGAACTTCGAAGGCTCGGTCGGCTGGTATGCCGAGACCGTCAAGCTGGACCTGATCGCGAGCGGCACACTCTCGCGCTCGAAAGGCAGCCCGCAGGTCCTGAGCCTGATCGACGAAGACTGAAGTCAGTCCTGCAGGAAGTTGCGCAGCACGGTCTGCAGGATGCCGCCGTTGCGGTAGTACTCCACCTCGACCGGCGTATCAAGGCGCACGTCGACCTCGAACTGGGTCACCTGCCCCGCGGCATCGGTCGCCGTCACCGTCAGGCGTTGCCCGGCCCTGATGTCCTGCGGCACCGGGATGTCAAAGTGTTCCGCGCCACTCAGGCCGAGTGATTGCGCACTTTCACCTGGCACATAGGTCAGCGGCAGCACGCCCATCATCACCAGGTTGCTGCGATGGATGCGCTCGATGCTCTCGGCGATGACGGCGCGCGCGCCCAGCAGTTGCGTCCCCTTGGCTGCCCAGTCGCGGCTGGAACCCATGCCATAGTCCTTGCCGGCGAGAATGACCAGCGTAGTTCCTTCCGCGATGTAACGCATGGCCGCATCATAAATGGGCAGGGTCTCGTCGCTCGGGAAGTGTCGCGTGACACCGCCTTCCGTGCCGGGCAAAAGCAGGTTGCGCAGCCGCACATTGGCGAAGGTGCCGCGCATCATAACCTCGTGGTTGCCGCGGCGAGAGCCGAAGCTGTTAAAGTACTGCGGCCCCACGTCGCGCTCCTGCAACCAGGCGCCGGCAGGCCCGTTGACGGCGATGGCGCCCGCCGGTGAGATGTGGTCGGTCGTCATCGAATCGCCGGCCATGACCAGCACGCGCGCGCCCGAAATGGACTGCAGCGACTGCGGCTGCGGCGCCAGGTCAATGAAGAATGGCGGCTCCTGGATGTAGGTGCTCGCGGCATCCCAGCCATAGACTGCCGCTTCCTGGCTGGGAATCTCGTTCCACATGGCGTTGCCGTCGTAGACATTGCCATATTGCTGATGGTAAAGGGCGGGAGTCAGGCTGTTCTGGATGGTGTCGAGGATCTGCTGCTGCGTGGGCCAGATATCCTTCAGGAAGATGTCGCTGCCGTCCTGCGCCTGACCCAGGGGCTCACGTTGCAGATCGATGTCGACCGTGCCGGCCAGAGCGTAGGCCACAACCAGCGGCGGCGATGCGAGGTAGTTGGCGCGCACGTCCGGGCTGATGCGGCCGCCGAAATTGCGATTCCCGCTCAACACCGCCGCGGCGACGAGGTCGGCTTCGCGCACCGCTTCGGATACTTCCTGCGGCAGCGGACCGCTGTTGCCGATGCAGGTGGTGCAGCCATAGCCCACGGTGTGAAAGCCCAGTTCTTCGAGGCAGGGCGTCAGGCCAGCCGCGTCCAGATAGGCGGTGACGACGCGGGAGCCGGGCGCCAGGCTGGTCTTCACCCAGGACTTGCGTAGCAGACCTTTGGCCACGGCGTTTTTGGCCAGCAGGCCGGCCGCGACCATGACCGAGGGGTTGCTGGTGTTGGTGCAACTGGTGATGGCGGCGATGACGACGGCGCCATGCTGCATCTCTTCGCTGTGGCCGTTCTGAGCGTAACGGGCGCTGCTCGCCAGCTGCGAATCGCTTAGCTCAAAACCCTGGGGGCCGATCGGCGCGCGCAGGGCGCGCTGAAAGGCCGGCTGCATGTCTTGCAGCAGGATGCGGTCCTGCGGGCGCAGCGGGCCGGCCAGGCTGGGCTGCACGCTGCCCAAGTCCAGCTCGAGCGTGTCATTGTACTGCGGATCCGGCGTGTCTGCGCTGCGGAAAAGGCCCTGCAGCTTGCAATAGCGCTCCACCAGCTCGACCTGCGCTTCGTCACGGCCGGTGCGGCGCATATAACTGAGCGTCTCGTCATCGACCGGGAAGAAGCCGATGGTCGCGCCGTATTCGGGCGCCATGTTGGCGATGGTCGCGCGGTCGGGCAGGGTCATGCTGTCGAGACCGCTGCCGAAGAACTCGACGAACTTGCTGACCACGCCCCTGGCGCGCAGCATCTGCGTAACGACGAGCACGAGGTCGGTAGCGGTGGCGCCTTCGGGCAGGCTGCCGGTCAGACGGAAGCCGACCACCTCGGGCATGAGCATGTAGACTGGCTGGCCCAGCATGGCGGCCTCGGCCTCGATGCCGCCCACGCCCCAGCCGACAACGCCCAGGCCGTTGATCATGGTCGTGTGGCTGTCGGTGCCGACCAGCGTGTCCGGCAGGGCGACCAGTTCGCCCTGCGGGCCCTGGTAGAGTTGCACCACGCGCGCCAGATATTCGAGATTGACCTGGTGCACGATGCCGGTAGCCGGCGGCACCACGCGGAAGTTGTCGAAGGCTTTCTGGCCCCAGTGCAGGAACTCGTAGCGTTCGCGGTTACGCAGGAACTCCATCTCGGCGTTGCGCGACAGGGCATCCGGCCGGGCGAAGACGTCCACCTGCACGGAATGGTCGATGACCAGATCGACCGGGACGACCGGGTTGATTTTTGCGGGGTCGCCGCCCATGCGCTGCATGGCACTGCGCAGGGCAGCCAGGTCTACGACCGAAGGCACGCCGGTGAAATCCTGCAGGATGACGCGGGCGGGCTTGAAGGGTATCTCGACCGGGTTGTATGCCGCTGCGTCCCAGGAGGCCAGATTGACGACGGCCTGTTCGTCCACCTGAAAACTGTCGAGGTTGCGCAGCGCGTTTTCCAACAGCACGCGAATGCTGAAGGGCAGGCGCTCGACCTGACCGATGCCGCGCCGTATCAGGGCGTCGAGGCGGTAGACCACAGCCTCGCCACTGCCGGTATCGAAGCTGCTGCGGGCCCCAAAGCTGTCCAGTGCTGTGTTCATAATTCCCCCGCTGTCCTTGCCGCGCTGTCGGTCCGGTCTGCCTGCAGTGTAGCAGAAAAAACGCCGGGGCGGCCACGGCCCGCCGCGTGCAGGCGCGTGAAGAGGTGTTCCCGCCGCCGCCAAAATCGGCTACACTGCGGCCCGACGAATCGGGGTGGCGGGAGAGACGCATGAGCAGTGACCGTTCACGGACGCGCGACCGGCGCAAGGCAAGGGAACGTCAGTCTCGACGGAATCGACAGATGCTTTTGCTGGGCGCAGTGGTGGCTGCCGCGGTCATCGCAGTGGTGCTTCTGGTGATCACCAGTCAGCCTGTCGAGGCGCCCTTGAGCGAAGAGACCGCCGCCAGCTATGCCGACATCCCGCAGTCGCTGACCGAAGAGGGCTTCCCGCTGCTGGGCAACGCGGACGCCCCGGTGCAGGTCAGCGAGTTCTCCAGTTTTGATTGCCCGCACTGCGGCACCTTCTACCAGACCGTCACGCCAATGCTTGTGTCGCGGGCGCGCGCGGGCGAGGTGGCCTTCACCTACATTCCGCTTTTCGGCACCGGCGGCATTCCCAACGGACAGGGAGCGGCCCGCGCTGCCCTCTGCGCCGGTGAGCAGGACGCCTTCTGGATGTATCACAGCGCGCTCTTCGACTGGCAGCAATCCTTCGGCAACCAGGCCTACGCCAGCAATCGTCTGCGCAGCGGTATCGACAACCTGGGAATTGACAGTGGCGCATGGGAGGCGTGCATGAGCAGCGACCGGCCGGATGCCATACTGCTGGAAGCGAATACCCAGGCCAGCCGCACTGAAGGCTTCCGCGGCACGCCGACAGTCCTGGTCAATGGCCAGCGTGTGGAAGCGACCCTGGAACAGGTCGAAACCGCCATCGTCGCGGCGCTGACTTCCGGCTAACCGGGAGCGCTACGAGCTTCGAGTCAACATGGGGCCCAGGGGTCTGCCGCCGAGCAGATGCAGGTGGAGGTGGAAGACCTCCTGGCCACCGTGCTCGTTGCAGTTGATGATGAGACGATAACCGTCCGCATCAATACCTTCTGCCTCTGCCAGCTGCCTGGCGACGACCAACATATGACCCAGCAACTCTTCGTCCGCAGGTGAAATATCGTTGGCGGTCGGGATTTCACGATTGGGCACGATGAGGATGTGGGTGGGCGCCTGCGGGTTTATGTCGCGGAAGGCAGTGACCTGATCGTCCTGGAAGACCATGTCTGACGGGATTTCGCGCGCAATAATCTTCGCAAATATCGTGCTCATCTGAACACAGCCTCTCAGTTAGATCGCGGTGCCGCCGTCCACGGCCAGCACCTGGCCGGTAATCAGCGCGGCGTCGTCCGAGACGAGGAAAGCGACCGCGCGCGCGACATCCTCAACTGTGGCGAGCTGGCGTAGGGCGGCGTATTTGCGGGCCATCCCGGTGAGATCTTCCAGCTCACGTGTCAGGTCGGTGAGGATGAAGCCCGGCGCCACCGCGTTCACCGTGATCTTGCGCGGCCCCACTTCCTTCGCGAGCGCCTTGGTCAGCCCGATGAGGCCGGCCTTGCTGGCGCTGTAGTTCGTCTGGCCGCCCTGGCCCAGCAGGCCGCTGATGCTGCTCACGTTGACGATGCGGCCGTAGCGTTTGCGCATCATGCTGCGCACCGCCATGCGCGAGCAGAGCCAGGCGCTGCGCAGGTTGGTCTGCAGCACTTCGTCAAAGTCCTGCGGTTTCATCAACATGATGACGTTGTCGCGGGTGATGCCCGCATTGTTGACGAGGATGTCGAGGCGCCCGTATTCCGTCGTCGCCGCCTTGACGAGCGCCGTGGCGCCCGCTTCCTCGCTGACGTCTGCCTGGACGGCGCATGCCCGGCCACCGCTTTCCCCGATCATCGCCACGACTGCGTCAGCGGCCGACGCATCCCTGACGTAGTTGACGACGACTGCCGCGCCGCGCTGCGCCAGCTCGAGCGCGATGCCGCGGCCTATGCCACGGCTGGCCCCGGTTACGATTGCGACACGCTCTGCAAGCTGATCCATAGGCCCGTCCAACGCTCCCTTCCCACTATCCGTTGAAGATACTCGCTGTTGCCGCGGCCTTCAACGGATCGATTGGTGACTCAACCGCCAACCCAGCCGAGCAACTGAATCTGGCCGCGCAAGTCGGCGGTGAGGTTGCGCACGCCAAAGCCGTTGATGTTCGCGACGTACACATCAATGCGGCCATCCACGCGCGTGCTCACGCCGGTGAAGGCGAGCTGGCCGTCACTGGAGTAGGCCGGGTCGCACATGCCGGGCGGGATGCTGCCGCTGGCGACGACGTTGAAGCGTGCATCCAGTACACGCACGCCGTAGGGGCAGTTGCCGCCGATGCCGCCCAGCGCCACGCGTTGCCCGTTTGGTGACCAGGCCGCTGCCATGCCGTAGCGCGGGAAAGTGAGCCTGGATAATGCCGCGATGCGCTGCCCCTGTCCGTCCAGCAGGGTGGTCACGCTGGCGGTGGCCGACGTGTCCTGCAGGACGACCCGACTCCCGTCTGGTGACCAATTCTCTGACAGGCCACCCTGTCCGGCTGCGTTGTCCTGCGGATGCACCCGGCGCTCCTCTCCGCTGACTACGTCCAGCAGCGAAAGATGTCGCTGCAAATCGCCGTCGGCGAGGGCGACCAGGCGCTCGCTCATCCAGTAGGGCGCTTCGAAGAGCCATCGCTCCGAGAGTTGACGCAACGCGCCACTTCCGATTTCCAGCAGCCAGGGGTTGCCGCCCTCATGGACTTCGTCGCGCAGAAAGTCGCAGCCGTCCTGTGCCCCGGGTATCCAGCCGCCCGGACAGCGCGCGCGGTCCGAGACGAAGAGCAGATAGCGCCCGTCAGGCGACAGGGATGGCCAGAAATCGCGGTTGTGGCTGCTGGTCAGGTTGATGAAAGCGCCGGAACTGCGCGCGACGCTGTAGATGTCGCTGGCCCAGGCGGTGGAGACGGCCAGCAGCAGTTGCGAGCCGTCGGACGCCCACTGCGGTTCGCCCAACAGGTTGCGCTGTTGCCGGGCATCGAGCGCCAGCACACGACCGCTGATGCCCACTTCGAGATCTAGCAAGTACAGTCCCGCGCTGGCGGAGGGCTCGCTGACAAACCAGGCGATCCCGTTGCCGGGAGGGGCGACAGAAATGCGGGAGACTGCAGCGGCGTTCGTTTGCAGCACGGGCAGACGTACGCCACCGACGAAAGGCGCCACAAAATAGAGCGTCTGGCTGTTGGTGGCGGGGCGCGGCGTGCGCACGTCGTAATCGTCCCGGCGGTCGTTCTGGTTGAGGAATGCGACCATGGGCGAGTCGAGTCCGTCGCGCAGGCCGGGAGCAAGATCGACGACCTGCCAGTTGTCGTAGACGAAGCGTGGCGCCGGCATCGGCGTGACGGAAGGCGTCAAGGTGATTGTCGGCGTGTGAGAGGGTGTTGAAGTGGGCGTGATAGTGGGCATAGTGGATGGCGTGGGAGTAGCGCTGGCAGTGGCAGTAGGTGTGGGCGTTGCGGTGACGGTTGCGGTAGGCGTCGCGGTCGATGTTGCTGTAGACGTTGATGTTGGCGTTGCCGTAGCTGTTGGCGCTGACAGGGCCTGACAGGCGCTGACCAGCAGCACGAGCAGGGGCGTAAGGATGCGAAAGCGCAGGTCCTTCATCGGGCAGGCATGACCCGGTATGCAACCCGCCTGTCAGTCACGTCTCAGGCCGGCCGGACTTCAACTACGACAAAGTGCGGCACCTGCTCGCCGTCCGTATAAAGTACCAGCAACGTGTAGCGCGTCGTCTGTCCAGGGCAGACCTCGCGGAAACCGCGACCGCTGACGGACGTTCCTTCGAAGAAGACCGCATTGATATTGTCAATTTCCCAGCGCAGCAGGGTGCACTCGCCGGCAACCAGCACATTGTTGTCCGCGCTGAAGATGAGCGGCGTGGAGGTGCCGACCGGGGCGCTGGTCCCGGTCGCCGTAGGGGTCAGCGTCTCGCCCGTGCCCGGCACGCGCAGGCTCTGCCCAGCCTGAATGTAGTCGGCATCTTCAATGCAGTTCGCTTGCTGCAACTCCAGGAGGCCGAGGCCATAGCTTTGCGAGATAAGGAAGAGCGAGTCGCCGGGCTGGATGATGTGGCTGCCAGTCCACTCCGCTCGCGGCGCACAAACGGTCGGCGCAACTGTGGCTGGCAGCGGCAGGGTCACGGGAGGCAGCGTGCTGGTGATCGGCAGTACGATTGTAGGGAGAGGCGTGCTGGTCAAGGTGGGGCTGGGGGTCGGCGTCGACGTAGCGGCCACCTCAGGGAACAGAGTGGCGGTAGGCGTCGGTTCCGGCGCGCCCTGGCTGCAGCCGATCAGCAGCAGAGCCAGCGTCAGGGTGACCAGCAGTGCGCGCGCAATCCTGTTCATCGCTGAATCTCCCCGGTTCCGGCGGCCAGCAACTCGTCCACCTCTGCCCGGCTGACCAGTGCGATGTCGCCGGGCATGGTCAGCTTGAGCGCGGCCACGGCGTTACCGTAGCGCAGGGCCTGCGGCATCGGCAGCCCGTCGAGCAGGGCACAGTGCAGCCCGGCCGCGAAGGCGTCGCCGGCACCGATGCGGTCGACAATTTGTACGTCGTAAAAGGCCTGTGCCTCGAAATACTTCTGGCCATCAAAGGCGATAGTGTCTGCCGCGCCCTGGGTGAGGACGACGGTCGGCCCCTGCCAGCGCATGTACAATTCTTGCGCCAGCGTTGTGGCATCCGCCTGGGACTGCAGCAGGCTGCGGGCGTCGCGCGCTGCGCTGATGACCAGATGGCTGGCCGCGGCCAACTCATCAAAGACCGGCCGACAGGCATCCCATCGCCAGAGCTTTTCACGATAGTTCAAATCGAAAGTGATGTGCGTGCCGGCATTGCGGCCTTCCTGAACGGCGCGACGAACCGTTGCCAGGCAGGAAGCACTGAGCGCGGGCGTGATGCCGCTCAGATGCAGACGGCGCGTCCGTTTCAAAATGGTCCAGTCGAAGTCAGCAGGTTGCATTTGGCTGGCGGCCGAGCTGGCCCGGTCATAAATGACCCGGGTCGGGCGCGGCGAACTGCCGAATTCGATGAAATAGGTGCCCAGACGTGCAGCTTCGCTCGTGTCCAGGCAGATGCCGGAGATGTCGACACCATGACTGCCCAGCGTCTGCATGATGTGTTCGCCGAGAGCGTTCTGTGGCAGACGCGACCACCAGGCAACCCGTTTGCCGAGGCGCGCCAGTGCGATGGCCAGGTTGCTTTCTGCGCCGCCGATATGCAAATCAAGGCTGCGGACTGCGGCCAGGCGTTCCTGGCCTGGCGCAGAAAGTCGCCACATGCTCTCGCCGAGCGTGACCAGGTCGCGGCTGCCCGTCGTCATGCGCCGTCTCCCTGCGCCAGGGGTTCCTGCGCAGGGCGTTCCTCTTCGTTGTCCGGGTCGGGCCGGACGGAGCCGTTGGCCGGGGGCAGGAGCACCAGCTCCATCACCTGCTGCATCGTGTCAACGAAGTGAATCTCAAGGCTGCGCTGCAGCTTTTTGGGCACCTCGACGAGGTCCTTGCGATTGCTGGAGGGCAGGATGACATGATGCAGGCCGGCGCGCCGGGCGGCCATCAATTTGTCGCGTACGCCGCCCACCGGCAGCACCTTGCCGCGCAGCGTAATCTCGCCGGTCATGCCGAAGTCGGGGCGCACCTCGCGCTCGGTCATGGCCGAGATCAGCGCGGTTGCCAGTGTAATGCCGGCGGAGGGTCCCTCCTTGGGGACGGCGCCTTCGGGCACGTGCACGTGAATGTCCGTCTGTTCCAGCTCATCCGCAGGGAAGACAAACATGTCCGTCAGGGAGCGCACGTGACTGAGCGCTGCCTGGGCCGACTCCTGCATGACATCGCCCAGGTTGCCGGTCATGGTCAGGCTGCCCTTGCCAGGCAACAGCGAGACTTCAAAGATGGCGATGTCGCCGCCGCCCCAGGTCCAGACGAGGCCGGTGGCCATGCCTATGGACGGCCCGTCAAGGGCGCGCGTGCCCAGATAATGGGGCGGCCCGAGCCAGTGAGATACCATGCGCGCAGTGACGCGCGTGGGATGCGGGCGCTCCTCGGCCACCAGTCGCGCCAGCTTGCGGTTGATGTTGGCGATCTCGCGGTTCAGGTTGCGGACGCCGGCTTCCCAGGTGTAATCGCGGATGATGGTCTGCAGGGCGGCTTGCTCGAAGCGAATACCTCGCTCTTCGAGGCCGTGGCGTGCGAACTGTTTGGGAATGAGGAACTGGCGTGCGATGTCAATTTTTTCTTCCTCAAGATAGCCCGGAAACTCGATAACCTCGAGGCGATCCAGCAGCGCCGGAGGCAGCCCGTCCAGCTCGTTGGCGGTGGTGATGAAGAGCACCTGCGAAAGGTCGTAGGGCACTTCCAGATAGTGATCAGAGAACTTGCTGTTCTGCTCCGGGTCCAGTACTTCCAGCAGGGAGTCTGCCGGGTCGCCGCGGAAATCCATACCGATCTTGTCAATCTCGTCCATCATGAACACCGGGTTGGTGGTGCCGGCGCGCTTCATGGTCTGCAGCACGCGGCCCGGCAGCGCGCCGATGTAGGTGCGGCGGTGTCCGCGGATTTCAGCCTCGTCGCGTACACCTCCGAGGCTGACGCGCACGAATTCACGGCCCAGTGCGCGCGCGATGCTTTCGCCCAGTGAGGTCTTGCCCACGCCGGGCGGCCCCACAAAACAAAGCACCGGGCTTTCCATGCGCTCGCCGGCCAGCTTGCGCACGGCGATGGCCTCCAGGATGCGCTCCTTGACACGGGGCAGGCCGTAATGCTCCGCATCGAGCACCTTGCGCGCATGGGTGACGTCGAGGTTGTCCTCGCTGGCCCGTGACCAGGGCAATGAAATCAGCCAGTCGATCCAGGTGCGCAGGATGCCGGCTTCCGGCGTTGCCGGTGGCATGCTGCCCAGGCGGGCGAGTTCCTTGAGCGCCCGTTCCCGTGGTTCCGGCGGCAACTGCGCCTGGTCGATCAGCTGGCGCAGTTCGCCCTGATCTTGCAGAAAAAGGTCGCCTTCGCCCAGTTCTCCCTGGATGACGCGCAATTGTTCGCGCAGCCAGATTTCGCGTTGACCGCGTTCGAGCTCATCATGGACGCGGCTGTTGAGGTCCTCCTCGATTTCCAGCGCGCCCAGTTCCTGCTGCAACAGGTCCGCCACCTGCGCGATGCGTTCTTGCGGATCGAGCGTTTCGAGCACCTGCTGGCTGATGGACGTTGAAAGCGAAAGCGAAGAGGCGACCAGGTCGGCCAGCCAGCCAGGATCATCGGCGTTGAGCGCATAGAGCAACATGTCCTCGGGGATGCCGGTGTTCAGCTCCACCAGCTTGCGAAACATGTTGACGACGGCCTTCATCAACACCTGTTCCCCACCGCCAGCCGTCGCCGCTTCGTCAACGATGCGCGCGCGCGCGCTGAGGCAGGATTCGCTGCTCAGGAATTCGACAATCTGAACACGGCGGCGTCCCTGGGCAAGGATGCTGCGAGTCTCGTCGGGCATGCGCAGAATGCGCCCTGGCGCAAGCTCGGTGCCCATCCGGTAGAGGTCGTCTGCGTCAGGTTCATCGACGCCAGCGTCCTTGCGCGCGAGGCCGATAACAGTTTGCAGCTGTCCGCGAGAGGCCTCGGCAGCCAGCAAGGCCTGGCGCGAGTCAAGGTAGATGGTCGTCACGATTTCGGGAAAGACGGCGCTGCCGGAAAGTGGCAGCACGGGGCAGGTAATCAGGCCCCCGGCGTCCGGTAGCGCGTCACGCACACTGTAGAAATCACCCGTTTCACCAGGCATAGCGGCGAGCGGACCTCCAGGGGATAGTTGTCTTCCATTCTACCCTGGCGCCTTTCACGGGTAAACCACTTGACAGAGGCGCGCCCGCCAGGCCAGACTGGGCCTGTTCAGGAGATCTTCCAGGATGCGCATCCCGCCCGGAGTGCTGTTGCTGGCAACGTTGCTCGGAGCAGCGCTTGTGCTGCTGGCCGGCCAGGCGCTGCTGCAACCTGATCTGCCACTCATCACGGACGCCGGGTTCACGCCGCAGCGCATCAGCCCCAATGCAGATGGCGAGGAAGATGTCGCCATTTTTCACTATGTACTCTCCCGCAACGCCCGTATCACCCTGCAATTTGAAGACGCGGATGGCATGCGCTACGTGTTCCGTGAAGATGAAGCGCGCGTCGGCGGTGAATACTCGGTCGCCTTTGGCGGCGTGGTCGACGGCTGGACGCGGCCGCAGGAACAGGTCGCGGGCGAAGTGATGCGCCGGTTGCTGCCGGATGGCGACTTAACCTGGCGGCTGCTGGCCCGGGAAGCAGCCAGCGGCGCCGGGGAAGAGCGCAGCGGCACACTCACGGTGCACGACGCGGACTCGCCCTTGCCGCAGATCAGCATCTTCAGCGTGTGGCCGGATGTATTCACGCCCAACCAGGATGGCATCAGCGACCGCACAGAAATCAACGCCTTTCTCGACAAGGGCGCGCGGTTGCAGGTCTGGCTGGTTGGCAAGGATGGTCAGCGCATCTACGTCGCGTCGCGTCAGGAAGGACGCAAACCCGGCGAGCCTGGCCGGCACAGCTTCGACTATGAGGGCGGCGTGGACCTGGGCGCGGATCCGCCGCCGGATGGAGTTTACGAAGTCGTGGCGCACGCGGTGGACGATGAAGGCCAGATTGTAGAGCAGCGCGCGCAGCTGACCATCCGCAACGGTGGCAAGCCGCTGGCGGAAATCGTGCCGCAGTCAGTGGGCGTGGACGTGGCCTTTGCTGTGCAGCCCTGGGATGCGCGCTATCTGAACCTGGCAGCTACTGGTGGCGAACGCATCGCCATACCGGAAAACGTGCAGGACAACCGCCTGACTGCGATAACGCTGCAGGTTGGTGAGGAGATGCTGGTCTTTCGCCTGACCGTCGAGAACTACAGCGAGGTGCCACTGCGCACGACCTGGCCGGCGCCCGGCACGGTCTATCTGCAGGAGCAGCGCGCGGCCACGCTGAAGGCCTTCGACGAATCAGGCGCCTGGCGCGTCGGCATCGATTGCACGACGGCGGAGACGGATTATCCCTGGCGCTGGGCGCTGGGTACGGAAGCTGACCTCTACGAGGAGTTCGACCCGGTCAGTGGCAACACCTATCGCTATTTACCGCCAGGCGCGCAGGTTGTGGTGTGGGGCGGCATCCGCTTCACAAAAATTGAGGCGCGCAACCCGCAGAATTGCTGGGCCGGGCTGATTCACGAGGATGTCGAGGTCAGCATCCGCAACCGCAACGTCGGCAGCCGTGAGATCGAGCTGGTGGAGTGAACGCCCTGCAATCTGACGAACAGGACCCTGTGCCCGCGCTGGCCGTGGTGCTGGTGACCTGGAACGTGCGTGAACTGGCGCTGGCTGCGCTCGAGAGCCTCTTCGAAGACCTGAACGCGCAGGGCCCGCCAGACAGCCAGGTGTGGGTGGTAGACAACGCATCGGCGGATGGCACGGCGCAGGCCGTTGCGCAGCGTTTCCCGCAGGTACATTTGCTCGCCAGCGAGCACAACCTGGGGTTCGGCGCCGGCAACAACCTGGCGTTGCGCGCCATGGGCTTTGGCGGACAGTCCACCGCGCAGTTGCCGCAGGCGGTTTACCTGCTCAACCCCGACACGCTCACGCAACCTGGCGCTACGAGCGCCCTGTATGCCGCGCTCTTCGCGGCTCCGGACGTCGGCCTGGTCGGTGCGCAGCTCAGCTACGAAGATGGCAGCTTTCAGCATTCGGCCTTTCAGTTTCCAGGGCTACGACAGCTCTGGGCGGAGTTCTATCCCTTGCCGGGTCGTCTCATCGAAGGGCGCTTCAACGGGCGCTATCCGCGCACGATGTATACCACTGGTCAGCCCTTCGCCATCGACTTTCCGCTGGGCGCGACCATGATGCTGCGGCGCGGGGTGGTCGAGACCGCCGGCATGTTTGACGAAGGCTACGCGCTTTACTGTGAAGAGATTGACTGGGCCTGGCGCATCCACAAGGCCGGCTGGCAAGTGCTATGCGTGCCGGCTGCGCGTGTGACGCACCTGGAAGGGCGCAGTAGCAGTCAGGCGCGCCCGGAGAGCGTCATCAGGCTTTGGCGCAGCCGCATGCGCCTCTATCGCGCGCATCACTCGCGCTGGCGCGTGTGGCTGGCGCGCCAGCTCATCATGCGCGGACTGCGCCGCCGCATCAGACTATTGCGCAAGGTTGAGCAGGATGCGGCGCTGGTCGGTGCCTACGAGACCATTCTCGACGAACTGCAGCCCACGGGAAACTCCGACTGATGCGCCGCTACAAGCTGGCGGCGGTCGTGTTGACTTTCAACGAAGAGCGTCACATACGCGACTGCCTCGATTGCCTGCGCTTCGCGGACCTGGTGCTGGTGCTGGATTCCTTCAGTGACGACGAAACGCCTGAGCTGGCCAGGGCGACCGGCGCGCGCGTGCAGCAGCGGCACTTTGTGGACTATGCCGACCAGCGCAATTTCGCGCTCGAGTTGCTGCGCAGCGAGGCTGATCACGTGTTGTTCGTGGACGCCGACGAAAGGGTCAGCCATGAGCTGGCGACCGAAATCCGTTCAGCTATAACGCGTCATACGGAGGTCGCTGGCTGGCGCATTCCGCGCCACAACATCATCTTCGGGCGGCTGACGCGCGTGGCGGGCTGGTACCCGGACTTTCAGACGCGCCTGCTGCGGCCGGACTCTGCCCGCTATGACCCGGAGCGGCCGGTACATGAACTGGTGCTGCTGGATGGCGAGCAGGGCACTCTGAAGCATCCTTTGCTACATTACAATTACGATTCAATGCAACAGTTTCAACGTAAACAGCGAGACTACAGCGTGCGGGCAGCGCAGATGCGCTTCGTGCAGGGCGAGCGACCATCTCTGCGCGCCCTGCTGCTGCAACCGCTGCATCACTTTCGCTGGCGCTTCTTCATGCTGCGCGGCTATCGGGAAGGCCGGCATGGCCTGCGCCTGTCCGCGCTGATGGCCTGGTACGAGTTTCGCACATTGCTGCGCCTGCACTCACTCGCCCGCCAGAACTGACGCGTCTCAGGGCGTCAGGGGCACGATCAGGCCGTAGTCGCCACCCCTGCGCCGGTAGACCAGGTTGACAATGAGCGTGTCCGCGTTGAAGAACATGAAGAAGCCGTGACCGAGGAGTTCCATCTGCTCAATGGCCTCCAGCTCGCTCATTGGGTTAAGCTCCACTTCCTTGCGGCGCGCGATTGGCAGGCCCGCCTGCGCTTCGTCAGCGTCGGCAAATTCATCCTGGAAGTTGCCCACATCGGGGATGTCCTCGGCGAGGGAAAGCTCCTCGATGCTGGCGACGAAGCGATCGCGACCGCGACGGATGCGCTTGCCCTTGAAGCGCTGAATTTGACGGTAAAGTTTGCCGACCGCACCATCGATGGCGTAACGAACCTCGTTCTCGACCTTTTCCTCGGCGCGCAGAATCGCGCCACGTTCGTGGTGCAGGGTGATCTGCGCGCTGACCATATCGCTGCCGCGCCGGGTACGCTCGTGCGTGAGATCTACTTCGACGAGACGAATGCGCGGCAGGTAGCGGTCGAGTCGGTCAAGCTTTTTCAGCGTGTACTGCTCCAGTTCGTCACTGACCCGAATGTTGCTGCCTTCAATCGTCACATTCATCGTATCGTTCCTCCCGTATGTTCATCCGGTGACCCGGCCCTGGTCAGGGTCAGGCCATAGACAGTTCGAATGCCTGCGTCCTGCAGCGCCTGGGCGCAGGCACTCAGGGTGGCGCCGGTCGTGTATACATCATCGACGAGCAGCACGTCGCGCCCGCCCACCAGGTGAGTGTCTGCGACGAAGGCATTGTGCACATTTTGCCGTCGCTCCTGCAGGTCGAGTCCGACCTGGGCGCGGGTGGCCACCACCCGACGCAACGCCGCTGGCTGCTGAGGGATGCCAAGTCGTTGCGCCAGCACATCCCCGACCAACTGTGACTGATTGTAACCGCGTTCGTGCTCCCTCGACGCATGCAGCGGCACCGGCACAACCAGCTCTGCCTCCCACCCCAGCCGGAGGAAACGCTCCGCCAGACGCGCCCCCAGCGGTTCCGCCAGCTGCGGCGCGTGTTCGTATTTCAGCGCCAGCAGGGCCTGGCGCAGCAAGCCGTCATGCGTGCCGCTGGCCGCGAGTGCCGTAAAGGGATTGGTCGGCAAGGTCTCTTCTGCCCGGAAGGGGATCTCGTCCAGCAGCGTCTGACAGCGGGCACACCAGAAGGTATCGACTCGCTGGCACCCCGCGCAGCGGGGCGGGAAGAGCAGCTCGAGGCCAGCATCCACCCAGTCGCGAACCAGCTGACTGATGGACGCCCGACGCATACGTCCGGGAGAGGCCGGAGCGTCGTGCTGCGAAGAGTCGTAAATCACGCCCGGCTGGTTCATAATAGTCAGTATAGACGCGCGTTGCAGCGGCTGGCAACCGGGCCACGGAAGGCAGAAATTCGATGTACAGGGTAGAGGGCGCAGGGCTGGCCTGGTATCGCTTTGACATGTGGCCGGCGCTGGAGCACGGCATTTTCACCCGTCAGGGCGGCTGCAGCCGCGCTCCCTGGAACTCGCTAAATCTGGGCGGCAACATCGGCGATGACCCACGCGCTGTGCGCAGCAACCATGAGCTTGTGTACCGGGCGCTGGGTGTATCCGGGCGCCGCGCCTGCACTGTGTGGCAGGTGCACAGCGCCGACATTGTTCTGGTTCAGGGCCCGGTGCGCGGCCGGCGTTGGCTGGCGCGAGCGGATGGCATGCTCACTGCCGCAGCGGATACGCCGCTCGCGATGCGCTTCGCAGACTGTGTCCCCCTGCTGTTTCATGACCCGGTGAGCAAGGTGATCGGCATGGCGCACGCCGGCTGGCGCGGGACGGTGCAGGACATCGCCGGGCGTATGGTGCAGGCCATGGTGGATGCCTGGGGCTGTCGCCCGGAAGACATCCAGGCGGGCATCGGGCCTTCCATCGGCCCGCAACGCTATCAGGTGGGTGAAGAGGTGGTCAAGGCCGTTCTGGACTGTTGCGGCACGCTGGAGACATTGGTGCGGCGTGATTCGGCGGACGGCACTGCCTGGCTGGACCTGTGGGCCTGCAACCGACTGTTGCTGGAGCGCGCGGGACTGCGCCAGATCGAGGTCTCAGGCATGTGCAGCGCCTCGCGCCTGGACGAATTCTTCTCGCATCGCGCGGAAAGGGGACGCACCGGTCGCTTTGGCGCGGTGATGACCCTGTGAGCATTGAAGCCAACATTGCGCACGTTCGTCAGCGGATTGACGCGGCCTGTCAGAAAGCCGGGCGCAACCCGGCGGAAGTGACCCTGCTGGCGGTCAGCAAAATGCAGACGCCGGAGGCCATTCAGGAGGCGGCTGCGGCCGGTTTGCAACATTTCGGCGAGAATCGCGTAGAAGAAGCTGTAACCAAAATTCCGCAGGTGAAGCAATGTGTCGCCGAGCCGCTGACCTGGCACATGGTGGGGCATATCCAGAGCCGCAAGGCGCGGCAGATTCCTGGTTTGTTTCAGATGGTGCATGCCGTCGATCGCGTCAAACTGGCCCGTCGCCTGTCCTCTCTGGTGAGCTCTCGCGGAGAGTCGCTGGATGTGTTGCTCGAGGTCAACGTGAGCGGCGAGGCCAGCAAGAGCGGCCTGGCTGCCGCGGGCTGGCAGGGAGATGCTAAGCTACGCGCCAAACTCTGGCGCGATTGCGAGGCCATTTGGGGGCTGCCCGGCTTGCGGGTTCGCGGCCTGATGACGATGGCGCCGCTTGTCGGGGATGCGGAAGAGACGCGCCCGGTCTTTGCGCAGCTGGCCTCATTGCGGGACAGGTTGGCGACGGATTTCCGCGTCTCGCTGCCGGAGTTGAGCATGGGTATGACGGACGACTATCCTGTCGCAGTGGAAGAGGGCGCAACAATTGTTCGCATAGGCCGGGCCATCTTTGGTCCGCGCCAGGAGTGAAATGACATGGGCTCGATTGGCGACCTGCTCGCCCAGTTACTGCAGATCTACCAACTCGTCTTGCTGGCACGCGTACTGTTGAGCTGGTTCCCGAACATCGATCGCAGCAACCCGATTATCCGGTTCCTCTACGACGTGACAGAACCCGTGCTGGAGCCGGTGCGTCGGCGGTTGCCGCGTGGCTCCACCTTCGACCTCAGCCCGCTGATCGTGTTCTTCGGCATCTCGATCCTGTCGATGCTGATCCGGAGCTTTCTGGGCTAACCAGGATGATTGGCAGTGTTGCTTGCACAGGCAGGATGCCAGTCTGTTAGCCCGTCACAAACACGAGGATGCGACCGCAGTTGGCGCAGGTAACCAGCTTTCGTCCGTGACGCACTTCGCGCTCGGCCGTGAGGGTCTGGGCCACGCCACAGAGCGCGCAACTGTTGCCTTCCATGCGGGCGACGGGCTGCCCGCCCTTGCGTGGCTTTAGCGCGAGGTATTGCTTCTGCAAGTCCTGCGCGATTTGTGCGAGCGCTTCCTGACGGCGCGCTTCCAGCTGCGGCAGGTTGGTCTTCAGCGTTTCCTGTTCCTGCAGCAGCGCGCGCTGTTCGTCGCCGCGCCGGTCCACAACCTCGGCCAGGGCGCTCTTGGCCTCAGTCAGTTGTCCGTCCGCTTCCTCGACGGCCAGCATGGTTTCCAGCATCCATGTCTCAAGATCGCTATTGCGCCGGGTCAGGGCGGCAACTTCCAGTTGCATGTCCTGCATCTCGCGCGGGCTCTTGACTGCGCCACTGTAGAGTTGCTGTCCGGTGTTGCGAATCTTCTCCTCGTTGCCTGCCGTCTCCAGCTCAAGGTCACGCAAGCGTGCGCGCAGCGGCTTCAACGCATCCCGGGCAGCCTGGCACCGGTCCTGGGCGGCCTGCATCCCGGCATCGTCGGCCAGTGCCGCGGCGATAGCCTGCAGACGGCGACCGGCGCTGCGGGCCTCAAGCTCCAGCTCTTGCAGCTGATAGAGTTGCAGCGCCGGATTCACAAATGTAATGTCCGCTTGACAACCGATGGCCGAGTATACTGGTGCGAGGAATTCATGCCAGGCGACGGGACTTTAGTATAGTCTGCGTACAAGGCCTGGAGTTACTGGACTGGCTGTAAGGGTAGGTGGAGCCTGGATGAACTGGCGCCCCCAGCTGCGACTGAGACAGCGGCGACGCCTGATGATGGGCGGCGACGTGCTCGCCGTGCTGCTCTCCGTGTACATCGCGTTGGCGCTGCAGGCGCTGAGCAGCCGCCGCGATTTCACATACGATTATGTGGCCAGGCAGGGCTTCTGGTTCCTGTTCTTTGCCGGCGTGTGGCTGGTGCTGGCCAACGCCAATGATCTGTATCGCCTGCAAACAGACTGGCGCCCGACCCGGATATTGCTGAGGCTGACGCGCGTCACACTGCAAATCCTGTTGCTCTACACTTTTGTCTTCTTCCTCGCCGAGCGCAACGAGCTGCCGCGTCTGTTCATGCTCTATTTTGGTCTGGTCTCCACGCTGCTGATTGCGCTCTGGCGACTGCTCTGGCCCACGCTCAGCGGCTGGGCCAGCGAGCCGCGGCGTGTGCTGGTTGTAGGTGAGGGCCAGGGCGCGCAACTCATCTGCGAGGCGATCGAACAGCAGGCTGCTGATGCCTACACCGTCGTGGCTGTGCTTGGTCAGGGCGATCTGGAAGGCGAACAGGATTTGCCTGCTCTGGCGCAGGCAAAGCGAGTGACCGAGATAATCGTGACCGCTACTCAGGCGCTGGATGGTGCGGCCCTTACGGGCGTAATGGCTGCGACGGTAGCCGGCCTGAATGTGTTGCCGATGCCAGTGCTCTACGAGCGCATCACCGGGCGTGTGCCGGTGGGTGCGGTCGGCGAGAACTGGTCGGTCGTTCTGCCGCTGGACGAAACCGGCGTGCGTCCCTGGCCCATTATGAAGAGCGTACTCGATTATCTGTTGGCAGGCCTGGGCATGCTGATACTGGTGCTGATGCTGCCCTTCATTGCGCTGGCCATTCGCCTCGATTCGCGCGGCAGCATTTTCTATGTCCAGCAGCGTGTGGGGCGAAACGGGCGTCCCTTTCGTATCCTGAAATTTCGTTCCATGCGGGTCGACGCCGAAGAGGAAACCGGCCCGGTTTATGCGAAAGAAAATGATCCGCGCATCACCAGGACTGGCCGCTTTCTGCGCCGCAGCCACATCGATGAGTTGCCACAAATGATCAACATCCTGCGTGGCGAAATGAGCTTTGTCGGGCCGCGCCCGGAGCGCCCGGAACATGCAGAGCGTTTGGCGCAGGAACTGCCCTTTTATCGCATCCGCCAACTGCTGTTACCCGGCGCCACAGGCTGGGCCCAGGTGCATCAGGATTACGCCGCCGGAGTGGCTGAAACGCAGATAAAACTGCAGTACGATCTCTACTACGTCCGGCATTGTTCTTTTCTGCTGGATCTTGAAATTCTGCTGCGTACGCTGGGCCGGGTGCTGGATTCGCGCGGCTATCGCAAGCAGCTGCCGCAAGACCAGGCCTGATAGCGCTATAGTTCTGCCAGCACCTTGTGAGCCGGGAGCGAGCGAGTGTCCGATATCAAGCTGAGAGCTGCGCGCCAGCTGATCGCAGAAGAACAGACGGCCGCGGCGCGTCGTGTGCTGGAGACCATGCCGGCCAATGAAACCGCGCAGGGCTGGCTGGCCAAACTCAACGAAATGTCCGCAGAAGAGCCGGGGAGCCCGGAGGCGCCTGTGGGTGGCTGGGAGTATCTGGAAGTTTTCGTCAAGGCCAGCGAGCGGCAACAGGCCGACGCCGGCATCGTGCTGGCCGGCCAGACCTTCACTACAGTTGAGCACTTTTATACCCGCAAGCTGAACGAGCTTGGCGCGCAGGGCTGGGAGCTTCTTTCCGAGGAACTGCAGGGCGGTGATTTCTACCGGCTGCTCTTCAAGCGGCGCGCAGCGAGAGGCCGCGCCGGCTAAATCAGCCTGCGACCTGTGCTTGCGTCAGGCGTGCTTCAAGCGGCTCGCGGATTTCGCGGAAGCTGAGCTCCAGCCAGGGAAAGCCCAGCCAGACATTCATCAGACCGAAGAGCATTCCGGTCACGACGCGAAAGGCAGGCGTGGTCTCACGTGCCGGCCACAGGCTGAAAGGCGGATAGCCCAATAGTTGACTGAAACCGTCGATGCCAATGGGCGCCAGCCCCAGCAGCACGTAGAGCAGGATGGGCGCCGGTCGTAACCTGGTGCGCCAGCGACGATACAGCATCGCCCCGCCGAGCATTGCCAGATAAATCACGATGTCTCGCTCGCACAGCGTCAACTTGTAGCCGAAGACCTCGTCACCCTGGAAGGCGCGCGCGGCGAACTGCAGCGCGGGGGTGTAAGTTGACAAGTCGGCGCGGGTGATGGCTGCCGTGTCCAGGCCGGCGTAACGCGCGAAGAGCTCGCGAAAGGCCGGTGAAGCCAGCGCGGCGTCCTCAAATGCCATGCCCTCCAGCCCGGTCAGTTCGCGTGGCCACACGGTCTGCTGGCCGCCGATGAAGAAAGAGCGAAAGGCAAACTGGTGGCAGAAGGGGCTGTAGAGCGCGTAAATGATTCTGCCGGGCCCCTGCAGCCCAAGGTTCAGCAACAGTGGTGCGGCGAATGGCAAGGCGACGTAAAGGGCGAGGAGCAACGTGGCGAGATCGAGCCAGCGGCGACAAATGGCCAGCAGCAACCTGTCGCGACGCAGTGCTGCGCGCCGCATGAATGGCCGCGGCGCGCTCAAATAGAATGCCTCTCTGGCCAGGTGTGCATGCTGACCTGGCTCAGGATGTAAGCGCGCCGGCAACCAGCTCGTTAATCTGTTCCACTGTCAACGCGCCGAAGTGCTGCGAGAGCACCTTGCCCTCACGATCCAGCAGGAAGGTGCTGGGATAGTTGAAGATGCCGAAGCGCGACTGGATGCTGCCGTCCTCATCCATGGCCAGAGGGAAACTGAGGCCCAGCTCTTCCCGAAAAGCTTGCACGGTTTCCGCCGATTCAGCGTTGTTCACTGCGATTACTGCGAATCCCTCGCCAGCATGCTCTGTGTAAACTTCCTCGAATTCCGGCATCTCGATACGACAGGGCCCGCACCAGGTTGCCCAGAAGTTGAGCAGCACGACCTGACCACGATAGTCGCTCAGGCGCAGCTGCTGGCCGTCGTCACTGACCGTAACAATTTCGGGCGCAATCTGGCCGGGCGCGCTGCCGGTGGAGGGCGCACTGGCCGCCAGTGAGCTGATGCTGCCAGGCGCTAGCTGCTCCTGGGCGTCTGTCGCAGATTCCTCATGTTTACCCATCAGGCTGTCGAGAACCTGTTCTTCGAGGGAGATGGCTGCTTCGGCGTAGACGCCGGTGGAAAAGGTGGCGCTGAGGCTTTGTAACGTCCCGGTAGCAACGAGCAGACCAATCAGGATGAGGAAGGCTCCGCTGAACAGTTGAATGCTGCGCAGGTGGCGCTGCAGGCGTCGTAACAACCCCTGTGCACCGTCGAGCAACAGGGCCGTCAGCATAAAGGGCACGCCTAGGCCCAGGGAGTAGGATGCCAGCAGCGTCCCTGCCTGACCGACGTTGCCGCCATTGGCCGCCAGGGTCAGCACCGCGCCGTAGACCGGGCCGATGCAGGGTGTCCAGCCGGCGGAAAAGACAACGCCCATCAACGCCGAGCCGCCGAATCCGTTTCCGCCTGCGCCGCCACGAAATTCACGGCGCGTATCGGCGTAGAGCAAGTTGGTGAGTTGGTCGATGCGGGCGCGCCAGAAGCGGGCGCCATCCGTGAAGGCGCCGCCCAGCAGCAGCCAGGCCAGAAAAATGCCAAAGCCAATCAGACCGAGGGAAGGTGCCCAGGGCGCCCACTGCCACAGCTCGGAATGCTGGATGAGCACAGTGCCGGAAAAGCCCCACAGGAGGAGCGCGCCACCGGCCAGGGCGACGACCAGGCTGGTCAACGGGTTGGCAAGCAGCGCATCGCTGCTGCGCAACCGTGCCAGCCAGCCGGCGAGCAGGCCGGAAAAGTGCAGGCCGAAGAAAATGATGATGACGCCGCCGATGCGTCCAATCAGGTCGGTCAGGGTGCCAATGTTCTGGCCACCAATGACACTGATGAAGGCTGTCGAAAACAGACCGATGCCCACAAACACCAGGCTGAAACCGGCGACGAAGAACAAACTGTGAATCAGCGTGAGCAGCCGTTGGCCCGCGCCGATGACTGCGACCTGTCCACCTCCACCTGCCAGCGCGACGTTGCTGACAGAACTGGTCATGCGGCCGCCCATGTAGCCAACATAGGCCGGCACCAGGGGCAGCACACAGGGGGAGATGAATGAGACCAGCCCTGCGATGAAGGCCAGCCAGAGCGTTACCTGCGATTCCATTTTACGTTCCTCCCGTCATTGCTTCAGGGAATGCAACCTTTGTTCTGTATAACGCAAGGACGGCATTTGGCTGCCCTGTCTTTCGTGAATGGATTATGAGCGATGCCCATCTGGTCGCCTGTCTCGAGCGCCAGATAATCGTATTCAGCCAGATTCCGCTGCATCTTCTTCCTCATCGACCTGCAATTCTGCGTCCACAAGCTGCTGCAAGAGATTACTCTCCTCTTCTGCACTGCTGATTTCTCTGTTATACCAGGCGACGCGCAGCTTCAACAGGATGCGGCGAAAGGCGGGACCGGGCGCCAGGCCGGCCGCGCGCAGATCATGGCCGCTGCTCAGGGCGCGCGTCTCCGGCCAGCGCGTCAGGTAGTCCGCCATTCGCTCGCGCACGAGCGGGTCGTCTGTGAGCCGCCAGACGCACCAGGCGGCGTCGGGCGGGACGCTGCGCAAGCGCTCCACGATCTGCAGGGTGCTGGCATCAGGCTTCGTCAGTGTATCCGTTTCGCCTGGCAGCGCGGAAGCGCAAAGCAGGGAGCGCGTCATCTTCGGCGGGAAAAGCATCCGTTCACAGAACCCGGTCAGCAAAGCGGGCGTGAAGGACGAAGCAAGCACATGCCACTGACATGCCAGACTTGGGGGCGGTGCCGGCGGCCCCTGTGAATCCTGCACGCGCCGCAGTCGTTCAGCGATGTCAGCCGGGACGCGAAATGCGGGATGTATCGCCTGTAGCAGACCGGCATCCTGCATGGCGAGCAGGGCGCTGCCAGGGTCGTCCTCCTGCAGCAGGAGTTCCAGCTCGTTGCGCAAACGCGTCCCGGTAATGCTGCCGAGGGCGGGCCGCGCCACTTGCATCAATTCGGCAGTGCGCGTCTCAATCGTGAAGCCGAAGCGTACGCTGAAGCGCCAGGCGCGCACGATTCGCAGCGGGTCTTCCTGAAAGCTGAGGCTGTGCAGTACGCGAATGAGTCCGGCGTCGAGGTCTGCAAGTCCGCCGTGCTGGTCGATCACCGGGCCTGGCTCGGGAGCGACCTGGGCGGCGAGCGCATTGATGCTGAAGTCGCGCCGGCCCAGATCCTGGCGCAAGGTGCTGCGGTAGACCTCGGGCAGCGCCGCCGGCCTGGCGTAGGTCTCCGCGCGCGCAGCGGCGAAATCGACGTGTACCGGTAGCAATTCGCGCGGGATGGATATCTCCCTGGCGACCTGCTCATCCAGCACCCAGCGCTGGGTGCCGAAGGGCGTCGGTGGATTGAGCCGCCCGCCCAGCTGCTCGCACAATTGTATGGCTAAGCGCCGGGGGGAGTCCTCGACGAGGAAGTCAATATCATCGCAGGGGCGTCCCAGCAGCAGGTCGCGCACCGGGCCGCCCACCAGCCAGAGCGAGAGACCTGCGCGTCGGGCCTCGGCGGTGATGCGCAGGATCAGGCCGGCCTGCGGCAAATCGCTCAGTGAAAGCTCGCGCGCCTTGCTGCGCGCTTTGGCACTATGGCGCAGCAGATCGCCACGGGAAACCACCCCCAGCAGCTGACCAGCCTCGTCTACAACCGCGACGCAGCTGCGCCCGTGAGGTGCCAGCGCCGCTTCCAGCGCCGGCAGTCCCTCGTCCTCATGCACGCTAATCATGCCAGTTTGCATAATGTCGCGCACGCACAGCCCGCCGAACCCATGCTCCAGCGCACGTTCCAGGTCGCGTTGATGCAGCAGTCCGACGACCTGACCGTCGGCCTGCACGGGCCAGCAGCTGTGGCCGATGCGGCGCAGGCGCCCTGCGACCTCGCCGAGGCGCGCAGTGGCGGATAGCGTCTGCACCCTGCCGCGCGACATCAACTGCGCGACGCGCACGCTCATGGACATGTCCGTGGGAAAGGAAAGCAGGACGGGCTCAGGGTTTGATCCTCCGCGCTGGGGGCTGGAGTATAGCGCAGGCGAAATTCAGGCGGCAGGCGCCAGCCAGGGCCCGGTCACGCCACGCTGGGCCATGCTGAAGGCGGTCGATGCGTTGAAGAATGCCAGCAGCGAGAAGGCCAGTGCTGCGCTGCGGTCATCACGGCCGCGCAGCAAGGTGAAGAGACCGGGCATGATGATGAGCAGGAAGAGCATGTAGAGATAGTAGAGCAGGAAGCGATGCGGCCGCAGACCCTGCAGGGAGAGCACAACGCCGACGAGCAGGGTTATGCCAGCCAGGCCGGCGCTGATGGCGACCGCGCCCCAGAAGCCGCCACTGATCGATGCATCGCGCGCGTACATGCTGCCGGCCCAGACGCCGAGGGCTAGCATGTAAAGGATGTACATGTTGAAGAGGACCGCGTGCAGGTCGGCCGGGGACATGGGTCGTCTGGGCGTACCGGCTTCAGGAGAAGAAGAGCTGGACGAAGAGAACCTGGCCGAGCCACATGCCGATGGTGAGGTTGACCGTTATCAGTGACTGCACCTGGGCAGCGCCGCTGACGTCAAGCGCCTGGCCGCCGCGCATGTCGGAAGCAGGCCGGAACAACATGCTGACCGCGATGCTGACCAGCAGGGCCAGACCCAGCCACAATGGAAATACCTGGCGCGCAAACGCTGCTATCAGGCAGAGCGCGGCCAGGCCAACGGCGAGGTACATCGCCCGGCGCGCATTAACGGCACCCAGCAGGATGGCTGTGTTGTGCAGGCCGGCCAGACGATCCATCTCAATGTCGCGCAGCTGGTTGTAGAGCTGGCCATAGACCGAGAACAAGGTCGCGGCAGCGGCCACCAACCAGACGACGCCGGGCTGCGCATCGTAGAGAAAGTAGCCGGCCAGCAGCAACAGGCCGCTGAGCATTAGGGAGTGCGAGACCACGTCGGTTACCGGCCAGGCCTTGAGGCGCACCGGCCGCCATGAGTAAAAGTGTGACAGCAGCAGGGTCAGCAGGCCGATGAGAAACACGAATAGACCGCCCGTTGCATAGAGCACCAGTGTGCACAGAGCCAGCGTGCGGCAGGCTGCATAGCCGAGCTCCGCGCCAATTTCACCATTGGCGACCGGGTTGCGGGCGGCGCGCGCCGGGTCGCGGGCATCGTCTGGCGCATCTTCGATGTCGTTGATCATGAAGGCGTAGCCGACGGCCATGATGTTGGCGACAATAATTGCTGGCAATCGCCAGTCCAGCAGGATCGCGTTGGCGCGGGCCGCCAGCAGCGAACCCAGTACCGTCAGGGGCACGACGAAGGAGATAAATTCACGCCAGCGCGTCAGTCGCAATAGTCCTTGCAGGCTGCGTTTCAGCGACAGGAAGGGCACCGTGTGTCTCCTTGCGGGCGTGTGTGTAGAGCGGCCACGGCATTGTATATTGCCACAGACCGTCCTGAACTTCAACCGTTGCTGCTGCGCTCTGGCAGCTGTTCCCGCGCCTGTGTATCCTGCGTTGCATGATGCGCCACATTGCCATTTTCCTCGTCGCGCTCTTGGTGAGCGCCTGTTCCCTGACGGCTGCATCGTGGCCGGCGGCAACAGGGACTGCAGCGCCATCCACTTTCACCCCCTTGCCCAGGCCGACTACCGCAACCACGCCCGAGCCAGGGTCGCAGGTGCCGACGCGTCATGTCGTCAGCGCGAGCCTCAATCTGGCGCGGCACGAGCTGCAGGTGCAGCAGGACATTCTCTACACAAACTACAGCGAAACTCCTCTGACGGAGCTGCTGCTGCTGGTCGAGGCCAACCGTCGCGCCGACAGCGTGGTCATCGAGAGCGCGTTGACCGGCTCGACGCCGTTGGTCTTCACGCTGGAGGGACGCAGACTTAACCTTGCGCTGCCGCAAGCCTTGCAGCCAGGCGACACGCTGCAGTTCACGCTGGACTTTCGCCTCATGGTGCCCGCAATAGAGGATGAGGAAGACGGCTATCTGGGTTGGCTGGGCCACAGCCCGCATCAACTCAATCTGGGCAACTGGCTGCCGGTCGTGCCGCCATTGCGTGACGGCGCCTGGCTGGCGCCAGACGCTGCCGCAGTGGGCGAGCAAAATGTCCAGGAGCTGGCGGACTGGGAGCTCAGCCTGTCCGTCGATGATGCGCCGGCAGGTCTGGTGGTGGTCGGGCCCGGCGCACAAGAGCAGGTGGATGCGCAGCATTGGCATTTCTCCGCGCGGGCAGCGCGCGATTTCACGCTGAGCATCGGGGCGGACTACCAGATTACGGACGTGACGCTCGCGGACGGAACCGGAATAGAAGTTTACAGTCTGGAGGAGTCGCCACAGGCGCTGGCTTCAGCCGCGTTTGCGCTGGATGTAGCCCGGCGCAGTATGCAACGCTTTGGCGAGCTTTTTGGCCCACTTCCACTGCAGCGCCTGGCCGTCGTGGAGGGAGATTTCCCCGATGGCATGGAGTTTAGCGGCATGGTATTTGTCAGCCGGGACTGGTTTGAAAGCTGGACGGGCGACCCGGCGAGCTTTCTGACGATCATCACCGCGCACGAGGTTGCGCATCAATGGTGGTACGCGTCCGTGGCGAACGACCAGGCGCAGGCTCCCTGGCTGGATGAGGCGCTGGCCACCTACAGCGAACTGCTGCTGTTCGAGTCGGACTTCCCCCAGTTGACAGACTGGTGGTGGGACTGGCGCGTCGACCGTTTTGCGCCTGCCGGCTTCGTTGATAGCGAGGTTTACGAGTTCGCGGTCCGGCGTCCTTACATCAACGCGGTCTATCTGCGGGGGGCGCGACTGCTGCATGCGATGAGGCAGGATTTGGGTGACGAGGCCTTTTTCGCCTGGCTGCGTCGCCATGCCGAAGAAGGCGCCGGCAAAATCGTCACTGCCGCGGACCTGTGGTCATTACTGGACGAGGAACAGCTGGATGCGACGCGCGCCACACGTCAGCGTTTCCTGCGCAGGCCTGGCCCCTGAGTTGATGACGACGCCTACACGACCTCCAGCGCGTCCACATCCGGCAGGGCCGGGAAGGGCGCGTGTGGTTCGGACTGGTACCAGAAGACAGTCGAGGCGATGTCGTCCTGCAACAACAGATAGCGCTTGCCGCTGCGCCAGCCGAGCGCCTGCATGGTCACGCGCAGATCCTGCTGGAAGCGAATCGGGTCCAGGATGTGCCAGCGATAAAGGCCAAAGCGTGCCTGGCTCTGGAAGTAGCCGTCCGGGCGCAGCACCTGGGGCATGCCGGAGTAGGGCGAGCAGAATTCACTGTAGGAACCCTTGGGCAACTGGAAGCCCCATGCCCCGCCGAAGTAGTCTTCGGTACCGGTGCCGCAGATGGTCGGGTGTGCCCCGTCGCCATCCATGTAGAACTTGATTTCGCCTTCGCCCCACCAGCCACTGCTGTTCGAGCCCCAGGCCATGTAGGTGCCCACATAGTGGCCCTGACCGCGTACGCCATCCAGTAGCGTGAAAACCTCGCCACCGGGCAGCGGATTGCTGCGCCGCCACTGCGCGTGCAGGTAGCCGGCGTCAGCCGGTATGTCAGTCTCGGCCCAGGTGATCTGGTAGTAGCAGGTGACTCGCGCGGCGCCAATGTTTTCCAGGGTGACGCGGGCGTGCTGACGGAAGGGCATCTGCCAGTAAGAATTGAAGCCGGCAACCGGATTGACCGCGATCGCCAGTGAACTGACCGTGCAGTGCACGTTCCAGCCATTGCAGAAGAAATCGCCAAAGGGCACTTCTATCGACGGCGTCTGCTCTTCATCCCAGTAGAAACGCAGCACGAGATTGCGCCAACTCTCGTGCGAAACGGCGAACCAGATGTGCTGGATGGCGCCCGGACCTGCGATGTCCGCCAGGGTAACGAGCTCGCCTGCGGCGATATGAATGCTGGGCGAAACCTTCCAGCCCACGCCAAGGTCGCGCGCGGCCTGCGCGCCGGTGCCTTCGGTCGCCAGATCGCCGCGGCCCACGGCCCCGTCCGGGTTCTCCGCGCTGATGGAACGGGTACGCGCGGCAGAGAGACGCGCGAGGTCACCCATGCCCGAGTTGAGTCCGTTGAACACCATGTTGAGTTTCTCCTGCGCGCTATACTTTCACGCCAGCATGTTAACCTGAAAGTGAGCAGCGATGAAACTTACGACACAGCAGGTGGAGCAGTTTAGGCAGGAAGGCTGGCTGGGCGTGCCGCAGTTCTGGTCGGCGCGGGAAATCGCTGCCATGCGCGTTGAGCTGGAACGCTTCAAGGAGGAAGGACTGCTGCGCAACGTGAGCGTGGATGGCGATGGCCAAACGCGCTCGCAGACGGCGGCCAACCTGCAACTGTGCCCGATGTATCCGCACAGCAAATTCTTCCGCGCCATGCCCTTCACGGACAAGGTCGCGCAGGCGGTCGGTCAACTCATCGGCGTCCCGGTAATCCTTCATCTTGACCAGGTGTTTCTCAAACCTGCCGGACGCGGCGCCGGCACCAACTGGCACCAGGACAACGCCTACTTTCGCATCCCGGATCCGCTGCAGGGCACGGCCATGTGGTCGGCGGTGCACGACGCCAACATCGCCAACGGCACCATCCGCGTCATCCCTGGCAGCTTTCGTGAGGTCTACGAGCACACGCGCGATCCTTTCAGCGACCATCACATCCGCTGCTATCCGCCGGAGGAGGAAGCCGTGGCCATCGAGCTGCCCGCCGGTGGCGCAGCTTTTTTTGCCTATGGCGTGGCGCATTGCACGGGGGCCAACACGACCAATCGCGAGCGCGCCGGCATTGCTCATCACTTCGTCAACGGCTCAATGAAAGACATCCCCTGGCACGACAAATTGCTGAGTGAGCTCCCCTGGCTCTCCGGTCCCATGGCCAGCGGCGGCGAGCGGGAGTATGGCGAGCGCATCAGTGGGACCTGGGAGGGGGAGGTTGGGCGCTTGCTCTGAGGGACGGGTATACTGTCGGGTGGCTGACACACTGTACCCGACAAGGATCTGCCATGTTGTCTATCGTACGTGCCTGTGCCGTCGTCGGTCTGGACGGTTGCATCATCGAGGTCGAAACAGATTTCAACCCCCGCGCCGGAATACCTTCCTTTTCGCTGGTCGGCCTGCCAGGCTCGGCTGTGCGCGAAAGTCGGGAGCGGGTGCGCGCCGCCATCCGCAATTCTGGCCTGCAGTTCCCGAACAAAAGCTACCTTGTCAACCTCTCGCCGGCCGACTTGCCCAAGCACGGCCCGGCCTACGACCTGGCAATAGCGGTCGGCGTGCTGGCAGCGACGGACCAGGTGCCTGAGGGCGCGCTGGGCTCGGCCATCTTTCTGGGTGAGCTCTCGCTGGATGGCAGTGTGCGGCATGTGAAAGGTGTGATGCCCATGGCGCACACCGCCCGCGACGAAGGCTACAAGACGGTATACGTTCCCGCCTGCGACGCGCCGGAAGCGGGGCTTGTGGAAAACCTAGACATCATCCCGGTCGAGTCGCTGGGTCAGCTGGTCGAACACGTCTATGGCCTGAAGGAGATTCCGCCGCACGAACGGCCAGCGCATGAGCCGGGCGCATCGCCACTGGCGGACGGGCAGATGGACTTCGCCGACGTCAAGGGCCAGGAACACGTCAAACGGGCGCTGGAAGTGGCCGCGGCCGGCAACCACAACCTGCTGATGAAGGGGCCGCCGGGAGCGGGCAAATCGCTCTGCGCGCGCGCCATGCCCGGCATCCTGCCGCCGCTCTCGCTGGCGGAAGCTTTGGAGGCCACGCGGGTGTACTCGGTCGCGGACATGCTGCAGAGCGATGAACCGCTGCTCCGCTTTCGGCCCTTCCGCGCGCCGCATCACACCATCTCGCAGGCGGGGCTGGTTGGCGGCGGCCCGGTGCCGCGCCCTGGCGAGATTTCGCTGGCGCATCGCGGCGTGCTGTTTCTGGACGAACTGCCGGAATACGGCCAGCGAATGCTTGAGGTGCTGCGCCAGCCGATTGAGGAACGCCAGGTCACCATCAGCCGGGCCAGCGGCTCGCTTACTTTTCCGGCCAACTTTCAGTTGCTGGCTGCCATGAACCCCTGTCCCTGTGGTTACTTCGGCGATATGGCGCGCAGCTGCAGCTGTTCGCCAACGCACATTCAGCGCTACCAGAATCGCATTTCCGGCCCCATGCTGGATCGCATCGACATGCACGTGGATGTGCCGCGCGTGGAGTATGACAAGCTGCTGGCGATGGACCCGGGCGAGCCTTCTGCGATAATCCGCGAGCGGGTGCTTGCTGCGCGCGAGCGTCAGACTCAACGCTTCGCAGATCATCCCCGGCTGTTCGCCAATGCGGACATGGGCCCCGGTGAATTGCAGGAACTTTGCTCGCTGAGCGATGATGCGCGCCAGATACTGGAGGCCTCGGTGCGGCAGATGCGCCTGGGCGCGCGGGCCTATCACCGCGTGCTTAAGCTGGGCCGCACCATCGCCGATCTGGCCGCCAGCGAAATTGTTGCAGTTGAGCACATCGCCGAAGCGTTACAGTACCGGCAGAGCGGACAGTTTTCGGCAAACGTCATGTGAGGGAGGGAAGCATGGACTTGCTGGTCATTAATGCGGCCGAGGTGCGCAAACTGCTGCCGATGGCGGCCTGCATGGAAGCGATGGCCTCCGCGCTGATGGCGCTGGGGCGCGGCGAGGCGCAAAACCCGCTGCGCAGCGCCAACTGGCTGCCGCAGCAACGCGGCATCCTGCTTGCCATGCCGGCGTTGACAGAGGAGGCGATGGCCATCAAGGTCATCACGGTCATGCCGGGCAACCACGGCACGCCTTATGATTCGCACATGGGCGCTGTCATCCTGTTCGATTCGCAATACGGCCGTCCGTTGGCGCTGATGGACGCCACCGAGATCACAGCCATCCGCACTGCCGCGGTCAGCGGTCTGGCGACACAGTTGCTGGCACGCGAGGATGCCGGCGATCTGGCGCTGCTGGGGACGGGCGTACAGGCGCGCTCGCATCTGCAGGCCATGCTGGAGGCGCGCCCCCTGCGGCGCGTGCGCGTGTGGAGCCGCAGCGCGGCTAACCGCGATGCCTTTGTACGCTGGGCCGATGCTGACCTGGATGTGGAAGTTGAGGCGGTCGACAGCGCGCAAGCCGCCGTGACGGGCGCGGACCTCATCTGCACCACGACTGCAACCGCAGAGCCCGTGCTCCTTGGAGACTGGCTTGCGCCGGGCTCGCACATCAACGCAGTGGGCGCCTCCACTGCGACCACGCGTGAGCTTGACTCCGCGGCCATGGCCATGGTCAGCCACTTTGTCGACCGCCGCGAATCTGCGCTTGGCGAGTCCGGCGATTATCTCATCCCGTTGCAGGAAGGGGCGATTGACGACAATCACATTCGCGCCGAGCTGGGCGAGATTCTGCTGGGGCAGGTGCAGGGGCGCAGCAACACTGATGAAATCACGCTCTTCAATTCACTGGGGCTGGCGGTGGAAGACCTGGCGGCGGCGCAGCTGATCTGGCGTGAGGCGCAGCGCCAGGGACTGGGCACGGCCGTGCCCTTTGGCGGCCCCGCACACGATTAGGCTTCGAGCTCAGTCGGGAGCCAGTGTCTCTGTCATATTGACCAGTACGTCAATCGCGCGCAGATATTCATCGAGATCGATGTGCTCGTCAGGCGTATGGTCAAGCGCCGAATCGCCTGGCCCGTAGGCGACGATCGGGCAATTCCAGACCGGCGCGACCAGATTCATGTCCGAGGTGCCGGTCTTGGTGACGAAGCGTGGCTGATGTCCCAGCGCGCGGATGGCGTGGCGGAAGGCGCGGCTGAGCACAGTGTCGCGCGGGCTGAGCCAGGCGCGCTCGTGACCGCGCGTCTGTAGCGTGGCGTTTTTGCCAGCTGCTGGCAATTCATTCTCGAGCTGCTGCGGCGTGATGCGCAGCGGCAGACGAAAGCCGGCGGTCAACGACGCGCAACCCCAGGCGCCTGCTTCCTGCGTGTTGATGGCCTGCAAGGTCACGTCCAGCTGCTCGAAGAGCCCGCTGCGTCCCACGTTCTGCCGCTCGACAAACGCCAGCAGATTCTGCCACCAGGCCACGGCGTTCTCGCCCGGACTTTGCGTCGGGCCGGCGCTGTGCGCCAGTGGGCCGCGCCACTCCCGCTCGAGTAGCAGACGGCCCTTGTAGCCCAGGGTGATGCGGTCCGCGCGTGAAGGTTCGCCGATGACGCAGGCCCAGGGCCGGTAGCGCTCCAGCAAATGCCGCGCGCCACTGCTGCTGCCCTCTTCCTCGACCGCGCCGACGACTACCAGACGCAAGTCCGGCGGCAGTTCGACCCGCGCGCCGGCGACTGCGAAGGCGCACAGCGGCCCCTTCGCATCGACTGCGCCGCGTCCGTAGAGCAGCCGTCCTTCGCAATACGTTTGCAATTCGCCAGGGAAAGTGTCGATATGGCCGAGCAGCAGCAGGTCATGCGCGCCCTGGCCGCGAACGCCGACCGCGTTGCCCACCTCGTCAACGAAAGCCTCGTCATAGCCGTGGCCGGCCATCCAGTCAACCAGGTAGCGCACTGCCGCCGTTTCCGCGCCGGTTATGCCAGGAATGGCGACCAGCTCCTGCAGCAACGTCTCGGCGGCACAATTGTCGGGGCAGCGTGCTTCAGTCATCCAGCGACTCGCGAATGGCGTCGATGACCTGTTGCAGCTCTTTCTCGGTGATGATTAGTGGCGGCAGCAAGCGTAGTACGTTGAAGCCGGCGGGCAGGGCCAGCACGCCGCGTTCCTGCAGTCGCTTAAGCACGGGCGTGACGCGGCCGCGCAGCTGCAGGCCAACCAGCAGGCCGCGACCGCGCACTTCGCGCACTGACGCGTGTTGCAAGCCGCGCAACTCGTCCATCAGCCAGGCGCCCAGTCGGGCCGCTCGTTCCGGTAGCTGCTCATCTTGCAGCACTGACAGGGTGGCCAGGGCGGCGGCACAGGCCAGGGGGTTGCCGCCGAAGGTGCTGCCGTGGCTGCCGGGCGCCAGGGAACCCAACGAAGAGCGCCAGCAGACCGCTCCGATCGGCACGCCGCCCGCCAGGCCCTTGCCCAGCGTGAGAATGTCCGGCGTGATGCCGGCCTGCTCGCAGGCGAACCAGCTGCCGCAGCGACCCAGGCCCGTCTGGATTTCATCAATGATCAGCAGCGCGCCACGCTCGTCACAGAGCTGCCGCAGTCCGCGCAGCCAGGCGTGATCAGCCGGATGCACGCCACCTTCGCCCTGTACGACCTCGATGACGACGGCGGCCGTCTCCTCGTCGATCGCAGCGCGCGCTGTCTCTAGGTCATTGAAGGCCAGATGCTGCACCTGGCCGGCGTTCCAGCCGGCGAAGGGCTGCCGATACTTCGGATTCCAGGTGAGTGCCAGCGCGCCCAGGGTGCGGCCGTGAAAGGCGTTGCGCGTGGCCAGCACCTTGCTGCGCCCGCTGAGCAGCATGGCGACCTTTAGCGCGCCTTCCATGGCTTCCGCGCCGCTGTTGCAGAGGAAGAAGCGGCCGATGTCGCCGGGCGTCAGCGCTGCCAGCCGGGCATAGAGCTGCGCCCGCCGCTCGTTGAAAAAAATCTCCGGGCAGGTGACCAGCTCGCCGGCCTGCTGCGCGATGGCGGCAGTCACAGCCGGATGCGCGTGACCGGTCAGGGCGACGCCCTGGCCACTGGTGACGTCAAGGTAGCGGCGACCAGTGTCGTCCCATACTGTAGTCCCGGAGCCGCGCGCCAGCGTCAATGGCCGCTTGAAGTATGCGCCGGAACCGTGCGCATCCTCGCGCTCGCGCACGTTAACTCTACTGGCTTGCTCGCTCACGAGCGGAAGACCGTGCCGGCGCCGGCCAGCGCCTGTTGCACGGGCTGTCGCGCGCGCCCGTCGCTGATGATGACCCGCGCTACGCCGCCGTCCAGCGCCTCGCCGGCCGCCAGCACCTTGCGTTTCATGCGCCCTTGCGCCCATTCCAGCGCTTGATCCCGTTGCTGCGCCGTCACTTCGGCCACGAAGCTCTCCGGGTGCGGGAAGTCGCGGTACAGGCCGCGCACATTGCTGAGGATCACCAGCTCGGCGGCGCCGAACGCGGCAGCCACGGCAGCGGCGGCGCGGTCGCCGTCGATGTTGAGCAAGCCGTCAGGGCTGCTGGCCATGGGCGGCAGCACCGGCAGCCGACCGGCATTCAGATGTTCCAGTAAACGCGGTCTGTTGACGTCTGTTATCGTGCCGCTGTAATCATCGCGCACGATGCGCACCCGCCCGTCCACCAGCGCGCGCAGGGCTTGTTTGCGCCGCGCCTGTACGACCGTTTCGTCGCCTGTCAGGCCGACCGCATTGATGCCGCCCTTGCACAAGCATGCCAGTATTTCTTCGTTGACCATCCCGGCCGCCTGCACGAAAAGGTCGCGGGTGCGCGGGTCGGTGTAGCGTGAACTGTGGCCGGAAGGGGAAGTCAGGGTACGCGCGGGATGGCCGGCCGCCGCGCACAGACGGTCGGCCTCGGCGCTGACGCCGTGCACGAGGATGACCGGGCGTTGCGCGCGCCTGAAGAATGCGACCAGGTCGTTGCAGCCGGTGACGAGGTCCACACCCTCTGCGCCACCAAGTTTGACCACGAGCAGGTCAGGAATCATGATGCTCCTTCAGGGATAGATGCCCGGGAAGCTCAGGCCGGTCGTTTCCTCCAGCCCGAACATCAGGTTGAGGCATTGCACGGCCGTGCCCGCGGCGCCCTTGCCGAGGTTGTCGAGCGCGGCGATGACGACGAGGTGTTGCCCGTCCGCGGCCAGCTCAAAGCCGATGTCGCAGTAATTCGTTCCGGCCACCACGCGCGGCTCCGGGAAGCGGTGCAGACCGCTGCGGCTGCGCACGAGGCGCAGAAAGGGCTCGTCAGTGCAGGCCGCGCGATACAGGCGCCAGAGGGCTTTATCGTCCTGCGCTGTATTCAGGTCGCAATGCGCCAGCAGATGCACGCCGCGCACCATCTCAATGGCCGTTACCGAGAAATGCAGCGCCAGCTCGCTGCCGAGAATCATCTCGACTTCGGCCATGTGCCGGTGACCACTGGCGCTGTAGGTGCGCACTGCGCCGCTGCGCAGGGGATGATGCGAGCTTGCTGTGGCGCGCGCGCCGCCTTCGGAGGAACCGACCTTGAGCTCGATGGCAGCCCGCTGCAGCCAGCCCGCCGCGACCAGCGGCCGCAGCGCCAGATTGATGGCCGTGGCGTTGCAGCCGACGCCGCTGACATACTGCGCGCCGTGCAGTTGCTCGCGCCTGCCTTCCGGCAGGCCGTAAACGAAGCGATGCAGCCACTCCGGCGCGGGATGCACTGTGCCGTACCAGCGTTCCCAGGCCGCGGCGTCGTCCAGGCGAAAGTCAGCGGAGAGATCAATGATGGCCGAAGCGAGCGCGGCATAGCGCTCGATGTCGCACGCTGCGCTGCCATGAGGCAGGGCCAGGATGAGCAAATCGCAGGGCTGCAGAGCGTCAGGCTGGATGAATTGCAGCCCGGTGACGCCGCGCAGGGTGGGGTGCACGTGGTGCAGCGGACGCCGCGCCTGGCTGCGGCTGCTGACCTGCACGACTTCCACGTCGGGATGGAAAAGCAGCAGGCGCAGCAACTCGCCGCCCGCGTAGCCGCTGCCGCCGACAAGGCCGACACGGATCACGCGGGGACCTGGTCCCGCGACAGGGCGTAGGCAGCCACTTCAGCCGGGATGTCAACGCCGGTGGGAGCGCTGCTGTTGCGGAACTCCATGGTGTGGTTGACTTCGTTGAGCAGCAGCTGACCGTCCGGCGTTTCCAGCAGGTCGATGGCCAGCAGGCCGCCGCCCACCGCCGCCGCTGCGCGCTGACATAGCGCGTCCAGCTCCGGCGTTACGGGGCAGTTGCTGGCTGCGCCGCCGCGAGCTGTGTTGGTGATCCAGTGCGGCGACGTGCGATAGATCGCGCAGACGGTGCGTGTGCCGATGACGAAGGCGCGGATGTCGCGACCAGGTTTGTCCACCAGCGTCTGGCTGTAATAGACGTGGTGGTTGTAGTCCCCGAGTGTCTGGCGGTGCTCGATCAGCGCTTCGGCGGCATCGACGTCATTGACGCGCGCCAGCAACCGTCCCCAGGAGCCGGTTACGGGTTTGAGCACAGCCGGATAGCCCAAGCAATCGAAGGCCCGCAGGGTTGTTCGCGGCTCGAAGCTGAGCAGCGTGCGCGGCTGGGGCAAACCAGCCATGCTGAAGGCGAGGCTGGTGCGCAGCTTGTCAGCGCAGAGCGCAGCCGTGTGATAGCTGTTGAGAGTGGGGATACCCCAGCTGTCCAGTATGGCCAGCGCGTAGAGTCCGCGTGAAGTGCTGACGCAGCGCTCCAGCACCAGGTCGAAGTCGCGCCAGGGTCGGCCGGAAGGCGCGGCCTGTTCTGGCCCGGCAGTGAGATCGAAAAGCAGATCGCGGTCGAGCAGCACGTCCGGCTCAGCGCCCTGCGAACGAAGCGCTGCCAGTAGCAGCTTTTCTTCGGCGCGAATGTGGGTGATGAGCACACCGATGTGCATGCTACTCGCCCCAGTCCTCTTCGATCTCGGGCGCCAGCTCCAGTTGCACCGGATCGAGGTTGACAATCTCGAGCTCGGCCCCGCAATCGACGCAGGCAATGAGCTCGTTCTGCATGGCGTCGGCGGGAACACCGAGGCTGGCATCACATTCGGGACAGGCGGTGCTGCTCATGGTGAATCTCCTTATGCTGGTCGCAAGTGCGGGTAAACTGGCAACAAAAAAACCTGCTCCGCTGTTTCGGGCAGGTTCGCTTCCTCTGCGAGCCACGGTGAAACTCCCGAAACAGGGTCAGGTCAGGGGCTTCTGCACCTTGGCGTCGCTGTAAAACGTCATATCCGCCGACTCGCTCGTGCTCCACACGATGGCGCACATGGTAAATGCAATTGAGTGCAGTTGCTATAGAATATCTGCATAAATGTTTCTGTGCAATATGTCTATGCTCCGAATTGTTCCAGCGTTCTCGCGACCTCCGCAGGATAGTGGCCTCCGAAAATCCTGGCGTGCACCAGCAGGGGATACAGATTGTAGATGTGTCGACGTTGCTCGAAGAAGCCAGGCGCGATCGGCCGCAGCTCCTGATAGCGGCGATAAAAGCAGTCGCCGAAAGTGCGGCCGCGCGACCCGAACAGGGTTGTGTAGGCCAGCTCGATTTCCTCGTGAGCATAATAGATGGCGGGATCGAGAAATGCGGTGATGCGCCCTTTTCTGGCCAGCAGGTTGGTCGCCCAGACGTCGCCGTGGATGAGCGCGGGCTGCGATGGCTCGATTAACCAGCGCTCGAGTTTGCCGGCGAGGGATTCCAGGCGGCCATATAGCGACGCGGAAATGGCGTCAGCCTGGAAGGCCACGCGCGCAAAATACAGCAGACGCTGCTCGCGAAAAAAGTCAATCCAGCACGTGGTCGGCGGATTGGGCTGGTGCAGCGGGCCGATAAGCGTGTCCTGTGCATGGCCGTAGTGCGTCCATGTGATGCCGTGCAGGGCGGCCAGCAACTCCGCCGCGTGTTCCTGGGCCTGGTCATCGAGCTCGCTGCTGCCTGCGACGTAGCCAAGAATCAGCAAATCGGGCGCGCTGTAGAGCAAGCGTGGCAGAGGCAGCTCGCTGACGTCGGTCAGGTGCCGTAACATGTCTCCCTCAAGGTCGAGACGGCTGTCTTCCGCGCCGGCCTTGACGACCACAGCGCGGCCATCCTGCAACGTGACCTTGTAGACCGCGGCGATCATGCCGCCGGTCAGGGGCTGTATGGCATGTGGCTGCATGCCAGGGATGCGGGACAGGCGGGCGAGGATGTCTTGCGGCATGTGCTCAGTCGCGGCGCAGGCGTGGGTCAAAGATGTCGCGGATGCCGTCGCCGATGAAGTTGAAGGCCATGACGAGGCTGGCGATGGCAAGGCCGGGGAAGAGCCACATCCACCATTGCTCGAAATTGCGCAGGCCCGTGGTCACCATGCGTCCCCATTCCGGCGAGGTGGGTGGTGGACCCAGGCCGAGAAAACTGAGGCCGGCGAAGGTGAGGATGGCATTGCCGATGTCGAGCGTCATCAGCACTATGGCGGGCGCCATGGAGTTGGGCAGAATAGTGCGCATCAGGATCCAGGGGCCGGTGGCGCCGGCGCTGCGGGCCGCGTCAACGTATTCGTTCTGTTTAATTTCAAGCACGATAGCGCGCAGCAAACGCGCATAGCCTGGCCACCATACAATGACGAGCGCAATGATGGCGTTGCGAATGTCGCGTCCCAGCGCGGCGGTGATGGCCATGGCGAGAATGATGGTGGGGAAGGCCATGAACAGCTCGGTCACGCGCATCAGGATCTCGTCCCACAGGCCGCCCAGCCAGCCTGCGACCGAACCCACCAGTACGCCAATGAAACTTCCGATGAGGACGACCGCGAGGCCGGCCGGAATAGTGATTTGCGCGCCATAGAGCACGCGACTCAGAATGTCGCGGCCCAACGAGTCAGCGCCCCAAGTGTGGGCATTCTCCCCAGGCTCACTCAGGCGCTGCGAGACGTCTTGCTGTAGCGGGTCATGGCTGGCCAGTGAAGGCGCCACCAGAGCGACTATTATCCAGAACAACACTACAATCGACCCCACCAGCACCAGTGGGTGCCGGCGCAAATGCCAGCGCAGCGCCCGGAGCCGCTCAGGCGATGCGGATACGGGGATCGAGGAAGTAGTAGAGGATGTCGACAAGAAAATTCACCAATACATAAATGGAAGCGATGAGAATGCTGACGCCCATGATTGCCGGGAAGTCCGTGGAAGTGGCGGCTCGAAAGGCGTACCTGCCGATACCGGGCCAGGCGAAGATCGACTCGACCAGCACCGTGCCGGTCAGCAGGTTACCGAGAGAAAGCCCGATCACGGTGACGACCGGGATCATGGCGTTGGAAAGGCCATGGCGCAGCACGACCAGGCGTTCCTGAACGCCCTTGGCGCGCGCGGTGCGAATGTAGTCCATGCCCAGAACCTCCAGCATGGAGGAGCGCGTGATGCGCGCGATGATGCCGGCGACAAAACTGCCCAGGGTGAAGGCCGGCAGCACAAGATGGGACAAGGCGTTTCTGAACTTGCCCCATTCGCCGGCGAGGGCGGCATCCACGGTAAACAACCCGGTGACTGCGGGCGGGTCGCGCAGAATGAAATCGAGGCGGCCCGGCCCAGCAACTAGTCCCAACTGCACGTGCAACACTGTCAGGCCGAGCAGCGCCAGCACGAACACCGGAAAACTGACTCCAATCACCACATAGGTGCGCAGCACATAATCGATCAGGCTGTTGCGCCAGACGGCGGAAATGATGCCGGTGCCAACGCCCAGCACGAGCCCGGCCATGATCGAGAAGGTACCCAGCTCGATTGTGGCCGGCAGGAACTGGCGAATGTCCTGCACCACCGGATTGCGCGTTTTGATGGAGACGCCGAGGTCACCGCGTAGCAAGTTGCCCAGATAGGTCAGATACTGCTCGTGCGGCGGTTTGTCGAGGCCCCATTTCTTGCGAAAGGCGGCGATCATCTGTTCATTGTTGAGGGCATTCTGGGGCAGGTTGGCATTGATGGGGTCGGAGGGGACGGCGTTGGCGATGATGAAGGAGAAAAGTGTGATACCAATCAGGAGCGGAATGGTCAACAGAAAGCGGCGCAGGATAAAAAGCTGGAGCGGCATGGAAATGTTCCTGCTGAAGGAGATGGCGGAGCGCGCGGCCCCGCCATCTGTTGAGAGCGCTTTGTCTACTCAGCGCGGCTTAGCTGGGCGAAGTTCATGACCCACTGCGGATGCCAGTTGTAGCCCTGCAGCGTGGCCAGGAACGCGGTCTGCGTTGCCGGCACGTTGAAGGGCGCGAAGTTGCCGCTCTCCTGCAGCCAGACCTGGATCTGGTCGAAGAGTTCGGCGCGCTTCATGGAGTCAGTTTCGGCCTTGACTGCATCGCGCATCATCAGGATGTTCTCGTCGGCGAGGTCTTCGGTGAAACGCAGGCGCTCAGTTGCGACCTTGCCACCGGGTACGAAGGCGAGCACATCTACCGGATCGTTGATGTCCGGGCCCCAGATCCAGTAGCCAAAGCCGGCCAGACCATTACGGTATTCCTCGAGCGCGATGCCAATTTCGCCCGGCTCGAGCGTGACATTGATGCCGACCTCGGCCAAGTCCGTCTGCAGCTTCTGGGCGTTGATGTTGAAGTCTACGCCGGCGATGGTGAAGTCCGGATACTTGAGCGTGACATCAAAGCCGTCAGGATAGCCGGCCTCGGCCAGCAGTGCACGCGAGCGGTCGACATCGCGGCTCATGGCGCGGTCCTGCTGGAAGGCGCCGGCAAGGAAGTAGGCCATGTTACTGCCGGGCGTGAAGCTGCCCGGCCAGAGCTCAAGATAGCCTTCATAGTCGAGCGCGAGACGGACGGCCAGCCAGACGCGAGGATCCGAGACCGGGCCGCCAACCTCCGCGTCGGCGTTCATGATGATGAAGTGCGTCCACTGTCCCGGACCGCGCCAGATACCGATGTCCGGGTTGCCTTCCAGATCGGCGATCTGGTCGGGCGAAAGGTCGGTGGCGATGTCGATCTGTCCGGACTCGAGCGCCGCCTTCTGGGTTGCCGCCTCGGGCATGTGGATGATGAGGACGCGGTCGAAGTAGGGAGCCTCGCCGGCGTAGTGCGGGTTGCGCACCAGCGCGGTCTCGTCCTGTGGCGCCCAGCTTTCCAGCTGATAGGCGCCTGTGCCAGCCGAATTCTGATTCAGGTAGTCAGCGGCCATATCCGTCTCGGCTGCATCGGCACCGTCAGTTCCACCGTTTGCCCGCACGACGTCCGCATTGGTGATGGAGAATGCCGTGTTGGCCAGCTCGGTGAGGAAGGAAGGACGAATCTTTGGCAGGGTGATGGAGACGGTGCCGTCCTCGTTGGCGGCCACGCTTTCGATGCCGTCCGCGAGGAAGGAGGGGTTGCCGTTCACGTTCTGCAGGCGCTGGATGGAGAAGACGACGTCATCCGCAGTTACGCCATCGCCATTGTTGAAGCGCGGGACATCATCGAGGGTGAAGGTGTAGGTTCTGCCATCCCCGGAAATCTCCCAGGAGGACGCCAGCGCGGGCAGAATGGCGCTTGCGTCTTCGTTGGGGAAGGAGACCAGCGTGTTGTAGGTCGCGCGACGCACCATGCTGGTTGTACCGGTGAACCCGTTGGCCGGGTCGTAAAAATCGGTCTGCTCGGCATGACCGATGACCAGCACTCGCTCATCCTGGGCGGCGAGTCCGGCACCCGCGAGCAGCACAATAGCCAGTACCAGAACGAACAAAATCGGTTTACGCATGAATCATTCTCCTGTGACTTGTCCAACGATATTCCCATTTGACAGTATAGCCGTCGCGCTGAATCGCGTCAAACGGGCGCAGCGCAGCGCCTGTGCTATAGTCAGTCTCTTTGAGGAGGACTTGATGAATTACAGCGAACGTCTGGCACAGTTTGAGCAAGACCTGGCTCCGCTGGCTGATCTGGCCTTTCTGCCAATTTCTGCTGACCTGCGGTATCTCACCGGTGTCCCGCGCGATCTGCCCACCTTCGGCTGGACCATGCATCCCGGCGCCTGGCTGGAGGGCTTGTGGTTGTGCCCGGGCCGCGGAGCAGTGCTGACCCTGCCGCGCATGACGGCCGAGTTCGGCGGCGTCAGCGCTACCGAGAGCCTGGACGTCCGGGTGCTCGGTGACCATGACGACCCGGCCGTGCTCGTAGCGGAATTACTGGACAGTTTTCAGCTGCCCGCGCAGCCGCGCATCGCGACCGGCGACCGCAGCCACGCCGAGACCCTGATCGCGCTGCAGGCGCTGCGGCCGGACGCGCGTTTCCTCTCCGCAACCGAGGTGCTGCGGCGTCAGCGTGTCATCAAGAGCGAAGAGGAGATCGATGTGATGCGCGCTGCGGGCGCCATCACCGAGGCGGCCTTCACGGACGCCATCGGCAATTTCAAACACGGCATGACCGAGCTGGAAGTCATCAGCGAAGTGAACTTCCAGTTGCGCCGGCACGGCTCGCTGGGCGAATCCTTCACCACCTCGCTCTACAACTCCGGCCCCGGCCACCCGCTTGTCATGGGGCAGCGCGCTGTGAAGATGAAACGCACGCTGAATCCGCCTGTCTCCATCCTGTTCGACTTCGGCTCCATCCATAAAGACTACTGCTACGACTACGGCCGCACTATCAGCTTCGGCCAGCCTGATGAATCCTTCGTGCGCATTCATGGGCTGGTAATGGCCTCACAGGCGGCGGGCGTCGCGGCCCTGCAGGCCGGCGTGCACACGACCGCGCAAGTGGACGCTGCCGCGCGTCAGGTGATCGAGGATGGCGGCCATAGCGAGGCATTTCGTCACCGGCTGGGCCACGCCATCGGCCTTGATGTGCACGAGCCACCCTTCCTGACAGAGAGCGACGAAACCCTGGTGCAGGAAGGCATGCTCTTCACCATCGAGCCCAGCATCATGCAGTTCGAGACCTATTCCGCGCGCGTCGAAGATGTTGTGGTGGCGCGACCAGGCGGTGGTGAAAAGCTCACCAATGGCTATCAGGAACTGATCGTCATCGACTGAACGTGGCCAATACAGCGCGGGAGGCGCCATGAGCGGGCGGCAAAACATCTCTTCCGGCAGCATCTGGGAGCGGCGCGGCGGCTACTCGCGCGCAGTACGCGTCGATGACGTGATCACCGTCTCCGGCACGACTGCCTCGGACGAAGAGGGGCGCGTGCAGGGCGCAAACGCCTATGACCAGAGCCTCTATATCTTCCGCAAGATTGAGCGCGCCCTGCAGCAAGCCGGCGCCAGTCTGGAGGATGTGGTGCGCACGCGCGTGTATGTGACGGACGTGGCGCTGTGGGAAGGTCCGGCGCGGGCGCACAAGGAGATTTTCGGCGCGATTCTGCCGGCCAATACGCTCATCGGCGGCATCCAGCTGACGGGCAGCGGCTATCTGGTTGAAATCGAGGCGGACGCCATCATCGGCGCCGGCGCGCGCGAGGCAGACTGACTTGCGCTTCAGCGTCCGCCTGAACAACGACCTGCCGGTCAAACAGACCGTCGCGCTGGCGCAGGCGGCGGAGCGCGCCGGCTTCGACCAGTTCTGGCTGAGCGACGATCTCTTTTTGCGTAGCGCGACGGTCATGCTGGCCGCCATCGCGCGTGAAACAGAACGCATCCATATCGGCAGCGGCATTTACAACCCCTACACGCTCAATCCTGCGCAAATCGCCATGAATGCGGCGACGCTGGACGAGTTGTCTGGCGGACGCTTTTGCCTGGGCCTGGCGGCGGGCGCGGGCGAATTCCTGAAGTGGGTAGGCCTCGAGCAGGAGCGGCCGCTCACTGCTGTGGTCGAGACCATCCAGGTCCTGCGACAGCTGCTGGCCGGGGAGCGTGCGCCTCTTGATGGCCACTTCCTGCGCTGGACGGACTCGGCCTGGCTGCGCTTCACGCCACCGCGCAAGGACTTGCCCATTTACCTCGGAGCCATGAGCCCGCGCATGTTGCAGGCCATCGGCGCGCACGCGGACGGCGGTCTGCCGCTGCTCTTCCCGCCGGAACATTACGCCTGGGTCATGTCGCAGATCAGCCAGGGAGCCGCCACAGCCGGCCGCGATTTGGCGGACGTCGACGTGGCCGCCTGCATCTGGTGTTCGGTTGCTGCGGATCACGTGGCTGCGGAGCAGGCCCTGCGAGCAAAAATTGCGCACTATGGCCCCGCCTTCAGCCCGACGATTATTGCACGCCTCGGGCTGGTGCGCGCGGACTTTGACGAGATTGAGCACGTTGTGGTGGCGCAGCAGGACCTGGCGCGGGGCAGCGCCCTGGTGATCGAGGCCATGCTGCGCATCGGCGTGGTCGGCACGCCGCGCGAGCTCATTCGGCGTCTGGAAGATCTGGTGAACATGGGCGCGCGCCATCTCAGCTTCGGCCCGCCGCTGGGGCCGGAGCCGTTGGCCGCGCTCGAGCTGATCGGCAGCGAAGTACTGCCCTGGTTCCGGGATGGCAGGCAATGAGCCGTGAATTCATGTTGTATGACCTGCGCGTCACTGTTGTGTCTATAGAAGGCGAATCTGTCTGCGGTATGCAGGTGGGCGACTATTTCGAATTGACGGAGAGTAGCCGGCTGCGGCTTCCGCCGGGACAGCATTTCTGTGTCTACGCGCTGGCATCGGTGCTGCCATTTCTGGCGGCGAAGCAGCGCGAACTGGAGGCCAACGACTGGCTGGCGCGTGACTCCCGGATCGCCTGTCCCGACCCGGAGGAGCGCCTGGTGCTGCAGATTGAGCGTCGGCAACGTCGGCTGCTGGACAGCGACGAGCTGACATGAGACAAATCGGCCTTGGCGTTCAGACGGACAAGACGCCGGCGGAATACATCGCGCTGGCGCAACTCATCGATCAGTACGACGTTGACGTAGTGCACCTCTATTGCGATTTGCCCTACACGCCTTCGTACCTGCCGCTGGCGCTGATGGCGCCGCACCTCCGGCACGCTCGTCTGGGGCCGGCCGGCGTGACGCTGGCACGCATGACGCCGGTGGACATCGCCGCCGATACGGCCTTGCTGGCGCAACTGGCGCGCGGCGGCGTAAGCGTGGGGCTGGTGCGCGGGGCCTGGCTGGATGAATACGGTATGCGCGAACCCGAACATCCCTTGCGGGCCATCCGCGAGGGCGTGGCAGTCATCCGCTACATGCTGACCGGCGCGACCGGCGGTCTGGATGGCGAAATGTATCCACTGGCAGAGCACGCGCATGCGCCCTGGGCGTTGCCGCCTGGGACGCAGGTGCCGGTGATGATTGGCAGTTGGGGGCCGCAACTCTGCGCCCTCGCTGGCGAAATCGCGGACGAACTCAAGGTGGGCGGCAGCGCCAGCGCGTCGATCGTACCGCTGGTTCAGCGCTGGCTGACGCAGGGTGAGCAGCATGCAGGGCGTGCGCCAGGCAGCGTGGCGCTCTCGGTCGGCGCGGTCTGCGTGGCCGATGAGGAGCGCGAGCGAGCCCGCGCGGCCGCGCGGCGCAGCGTCTCCCTCTACCTGCCCATCGTGGCCGAGCTGGACCCAACGGTGGAGGTCGAACCGGAATTCATCGAGCGGCTGCAAACCCTGTCGCGCCAGCAGGACCCTGAAGGCGCGGCCCGGCTGATTTCAGATGAACTGCTGGACAAATTCGCCTTCTCCGGTGATGCGAACGATCTCATCCGCCAGGCGGAAGCGCTCTACGACGCCGGGGTGACGCGGGTAGAATTTGGTACGCCCCATGGTCTGGAGCCGGGCCGCGGCATCCGTATCATCGGTGAGCAGGTTATCCCGGCTCTGCGCAGTTGAGCGAAGCGGCTCAGAGACCTTTGTCGATAAGCGCTTGCAGGGAATCCGCGCTGTTGAGCGCGATGCCTGGCGTCTTGCGGTCGATACGCCGCAGCAGGCCGGTCAACACATTACCGGGCCCGATCTCGACGAATTGGGTCGCCCCGTCCGCAATCATGTTTTGTACTGATTCCCGCCAGCGCACCGCACCGGTCAGCTGACCTTGAAGCTCGGCACGGTTGGCTGCCACCGTCGTCAGGGGCGCTGCGCCAAGGTTGCCGTAGACGGGCATGGCCGGCGCGCGCATTTCGGTGGCTCGCACGCGTTCGGCGAATTCGTCGTTGACCGGAGCCATCAGCGGGGAATGCGCGGCGATGCTGATCGGCAGGCGTACGCTCTTGCGCGCCCGGATTTCGGGGGCCAGCGCCAGCGCCGCGGCCAATGTGACCTCGTCGCCGGAAATCACGATCTGTCCGGGACAGTTGTCGTTGGCGATGACCAGCACGCCGCCGGTCTGCGCGCGCGCGCGTTCAACCAGCTGCTGCGCGGCGTCGATGTCGGGGCCCAGCAGGGCGGCCATGCCGCCGGGCGCGCGGCTGTCTGCCTCGTCCATCAGGCGCCCACGTTCGCGCGCCAGCGCCAGACCGTCGGCGAATCCGAGCGCGTCGGCGGCGACCAGCGCCGTGATCTGGCCAAAGCTGTGGCCTGCGACCATCAGCGGCCTTGCCTCCGGCAATGAGCTCTGCAGGGCGCGCAGTATGGCGATGCTGGTGACGAAGATGGCGGGCTGGGTGTTGCGCGTCTGGTTGAGCGTTTCGGCCGGGCCTTCGAAACAGATCTGGCTCAAACGCTGCCCGGCGAGCTCGTCGGCCTCGGCGAAGGTTTCCTGCGCAACGGGAAAGGCCGCAGCGACGTCCCGGCCCATGCCCACCAACTGCGAGCCCTGGCCCGGAAAGACGAAGGCGCTGCAAGTATTGCTGGTCACGAACGGAAAGCGAACTGTGTGCCGCTAGTCCGCATCCACCTCAATGACTTCCTCGCCCTTGTAGCTGCCGCAGGCGGGGCAGACGTGATGCGAGATGTGGTACTCACCGCAGCTCTCGCATGCGACCAGGTGGTTGAGCGTGAGCGCATGATGCGAACGGCGCTTGTTGCGCCGGGTGCGCGATATCTTGCGTTTGGGAAGCGGCCCCACGACATTTCTCCCTGAACGGCCCATCTAAAACCTGGACGCGCCAGGCGAAGGCAGTATAGGGGCTGGCCGGCGCTGCTGTCAAGTGGGGCAGGAGCAACTTCAGGCGTGTGGCACCCAGGGTCCTTGTGACAGCGCCAGTTTTGTATTCCGCAATTGATTCTGTGAAAAAAGTTGCAGACAAAAAAAACCGCGATATGATTTTTGTGTCTGATTATTTCTGGTATCTCTGCTTTCAGACGGGGAACTGGTTGTATGTTCTGTGGGACATGAAAGGAGAACGTCGCCTGGGCGAATTGAGTTGAGTCTGTTGTGTTGCGTACGGGCAGGCTGGCGCTCTGTCGGAGAATGACAGTAAGACAAACGTAATCAGGAATTACATCAGGAGAGAAACATGAACAGCAAACTTTCACGCAGGGATTTCCTGAAGAGCACCAGTCTGGCAGGAACAGGACTGGCGCTGGGCGGCCTGAGCGTTGGATCGGTCGCCGCCCAAAGCACGGAGGTGGTGACCATTCCAACCTGGTGGGGGCCGCACGAACTCGAGGGCGCGCAGGCATTCATGGATGCCAGATTCCCACCCGACGGCGGTGGCATAACCGTGCAGTACCAATACATCGGCTCGGACTTTTTCAGCAAGGTCTTCACCAGCCTGGTCGGTGACGATCCTTACGACGTGATTACCTTCAACGCCTACCACACGCCGATAATGCTGGATCGCAACGTCATTGACCCCATCGACGACCTGATCGAACGCGATGGTTTCGACCTGAGTGACTTTGACCCCGAGGCGCTTGCTGAATGGACCTATGACGGCAAGCTCTACGGCCTGACCAACGACCGGGGCGCCTTCCACTGCTACTTCAACGTTGACCTCTTTGAGGAAGCGGGCATCACGCCACCGGCCTCTACGGACATGTGGACCTGGGATGACCTGCGCGAGTGGGCGAAGGCGTTGACCAAGACCGACGGTGACCAGATCGTGCAATATGGCTATGGCTCCGGTTCGGACTGGGCCTACGATCTTTTGCCCGGCCTTGCCGGTCAGATGGCCTTTAACGATGACGTGACTGCATCGCTGCTGGACAATGAAGATACCATTGCCATACTCGACCTCTACCAGAAGATGATGCATGAGGACGGCTCGACCGTAGCGCCGGGCTCCCTGCAAACGGGCGCCAACGAGCTGTTTCTGGCCGGGCAACTGGGCATCCTGCTTGATGGCACCTGGCAGGCCGGCTATTTCCGTTACAAGAGCGACGAAATCAACTTCACCTGGGACGTTGGCTTGCCGCCGCGCATGGCCGGCTCGGAGAACTACTTCATCCCCAACTTCACTGGCGGCTGGGTGATTCCCAAGACGGCGCCAGACAGGGACGCCACCTGGGAGGTCATGAAAGCCTATGCCTCCGCCGAATTCGCCACGGACGTCATGTTTGTTTCGCTCTCGTCCCCGCCGGTGCGGAACAGTGCGCTCGAACATGCCGGCTTTGACCAGTGGCCGGATAACCAGCCGCAGGGCATGACGCGGGAGTTCATGAGTGCCTTGCTGGAAAACGGCTTTTCCCGCCAGGAAATCGGCCATCTTTTCAGCAGTGAGGTCAACGCCGCGCTGAACAAGATCGCTCTGATTTACTCGAACGAAGGCAGTGCTGCAGATGTTCTCTCTGAGGTTGCTGCCGAGTTGACCGCAGCGCTTGGTGGCTGAACCAGATTAGCTGCAAGAACCCCCGTGCCCGTCCAGCAGGGCGGGCACGGGGAACGGCTGGCTCGCGGAGGACAGTATGGCAAGCACTGCCGCGGAGAGCGGCGGAGGGCTGGTAGCCAGAGTAAGGTCCCGGTTACCCGTAACCAACCGCCGAGACAACATCGCGGGCTGGCTCTTCATTGCGCCAGTCCTGTTGTGGCTTCTGGTATTTACCGCCTACCCGCTGGTCTCTTCCCTTTATCTCAGCTTTCGTGAATGGGACCCGCTTTTTACTGACGAATATGTCGGCCTGGCCAATTACGCCGAGTTGATGGAGGACAGGGTCTTTCTAAAGGCCTATGGCAACGCCCTGGTCTACGCCGCCATTACCATCCCCCTCGGTTTGGTCTGGGGAATGTCGGTGGCCCTGGCCGTCCAGCACATCCGCGGACGCGCCTTCTTTCGCGCGCTGTACTTTTTACCCACCGTGACGTCCAGCGTGGCCATCGCGATCGTCTGGAGTTTTGCTTACCAGCAGGACTACGGCTTGGTGAACAGTCTGCTGCGCTACGTCAACGTGGATGGGCCGAACTGGCTGGGACACACCCAGTGGGCGCTGCTTTCCGTTTCGCTCGTGGTGGTCTGGGCCGGAACCGGTTTCTGGATGATCGTGTTTCTGGCCGGTCTGCTGGATATTCCCCAGGAATATTACGACGCTGCGAAGGTTGACGGCGCCACGGGATGGCAAAGGCTGTGGCGTATTACCCTGCCGCTAATGTCGCCGACCATTTTCTATTACATCACCAATGCCCTCATCACGGTCTGGGTGCAGTTTGAAATTCCCTACGTGATGACCGGCGGGGGGCCGGCCAACGCTACCCTGATGCCGGCGCTGCACCTGTACAGCGAGGCCTGGGACCGGCTGAAGATGGGCTACGCCTCGGCCATGGCCTGGGTGATGGCCATCATCATTTTCATCATTACCGCCCTGCACTTTAGCCTGTCACGGCGTTGGGTGAACTATGACCGCTGAACGACTGGCGACCGCGCGATACGGAGCGCCAACCCTGGCTGAAGCCAGGCGTCAACTATTCCCGTTTCTGAAATACGTCCTGGTCGTCGCTGGTGGCATAGGGACGGCCCTGCCCTTCATCTGGATGGTGCTCAGTTCCTTCAAAACCAACTCCGACATCGCCCGCATCCCGATGCACTGGTTCCCGGCTGAATGGATGGCGCAGAATTACGCGAAGGTCTTCGAAATTATGCCCTTCGCGCGTTTCTATCTCAACAGCATCATCGTGGGCGTGTTGACGACCTGCGGCGCGCTGCTTGTTTGTTCAATGGCGGCCTACGCCTTCGCGCGCATTCGCTTCATCGGGCGCAACATCATGTTCATGGTCATCCTGGCGACGATTATGATCCCGAGCTGGGTCACGCTCATTCCTGCCTACCTGGTCATTCGTCAATTGGGATGGCTGAACACCTATCAGGGTCTGGCCGTGCCCGGCATGCTGAACATTATGGGCATCTTTCTGTTGCGTCAGTTCTTCCGCACCATTCCGCCCGACATCGAGGACGCGGCCTTTGTCGATGGCGCCAGCCGCCTGCAAATCTACGCCCGCATCGTCATTCCCATGGCCAAACCGGCCCTGCTGACCGTCGGTCTGATGACCTTGATGGGCAGCTGGAACAGTCTGGTCTGGCCGCTGGTCATCTCGCAACACGAATCGATGCAGACCCTGCCGCTGGGTCTGTCGGTTCTTGCCAACCTGGCGGGCTGGGTCCGTCACGAAACAGGCGCCCTGCTGGCCGCCACGTTCCTCTCGATTTTGCCAATCGTGGCAATTTACATGTTCCTGCAGCAGTACTTCATTCGTGGCCTGGCATTGAGTGGCCTGAAGTAGGGCAGGGCAGCAGTTTTTCAGGCAGGCTCGACAAACTCCAGATTTCCACTGGTGGCCTGGCTCAGGTCGCTGTAGGCGCCGCGCAGCGCCGGATCGACGAGCGCAGCCGACAACTGGTACATGGCCTCGTCCGTCATTTCCTGCAAGCGTTCCCGCGAAACGCGACGGGCTCCGTCTGTGCGAAAACGGAAGGGCCGTCCAAAGTGCAGATGAATCTCCGGCCGCTGCATGTGCAGCCACTTGCTTCGCCAGCCGCGCGCGCCGGAAATTGCGCAGGGCAGGATGACGGCGTCCGCCTTCGTGGCAATCCAGGCCAGGCCTTCACGCGGTCGCGCCAGACCGCCCTGACGCTGACGCGTACCTTCGGGCGCAATGAGAATGCATTGCCCGTCACGCAGCAGCTCGATGGACGTCGACAGCGCCCGGCGGTCGAGTTCGCCGCGGCGCACGGTATAGCAATCCCACCACCAGACAGCCAGGCGACCCAGAAGGAATTGCGTGTTTTCGATCTTGGTCATGGGAATGACGAAGCGGTTGGTGGTGACAGCCATGATCAGGCCGGGGTCGAGGCCGCTGGTGTGATTGATCATCATGATCAGCGGGCCGGCAGACGGGATGTGTTGTTTGTCGCTTACGGTCAGACGGTTGAAGCCAAAGGCTATGAGCCGAATTGCGGCGCGGAAAACGCAGCGTCGCCAGCGCAGCCAACTGCTGTCCTGGCGCAGCAGGTAGGTCTGTATTTCCGTGCTGGCGCTCAACGTTCTGGCTTCTTGCGGCTCTGTGAGCCTGGCTTACGGCTCTGTGGCTTACGGCTCTGCGGGCTACGAAAGTCTCGGCGCTGGCGTTTGCGCTGTGGTCGGGGACGAGCCAGTGCAGGTTGTGGCGCAAGACTGCGCTTGAGAGAAGTGTCCGGGGATTTCAGCAAGGCCAGCTCCTGCGCGTCCAGTTCACGCCACTCCCCGGGACGCAGTTCGCCGAGGCCGAGGCGGCCGATGTGGGTGCGTGTGAGGTGGCGCACCGGGTGGCCGAGCGCCTTGGCGACGCGACGGATCTGTCGTTTTCGGCCCTCCGCCATGACGATTTCGACCACGGCCAGGCCCTGGCTGTTGCGCACGATGCGCACGATGCAGGGTGCCGTCTTGCTCTCCTCCTCGGGCAGCCATACCCCGCGCTCCCACTTGTGGATGGCGGCGGAGTCCGGCATGCCGTAGAGCGTGGCGCGATAGGTGCGCGTGTGCTGAAAGCGCGGATGCGTCAGGCGGTGCGTCAGGTCGCCATCATTGGTGAGCACCATCAGGCCCTGGCTGTCCGCATCCAGCCGCCCGACCATGAAAAGATGCCCGGGACGTCGAACGAGCTCACGAACTGTTCTGCGCTCATCCTTCTTGTGGCGCGCGCTGCTGGAGAGCACGTTGATCGGCTTGTTTAGAGCGATGTAGACCAGTTCGCTGTCGCGCGGTCGCAAGGGCTCGTCATCAACCACAATCTGGTCGCTGGTCGGGTCGGCCTTCGTGCCCAGTTCGGCCACGGCCCCGTTGACGCGCACGCGCCTCTGGCGAATGAGCTCCTCGCAGGCACGACGTGAGCCCAGGCCGGATTGCGCCATCAGTTTCTGCAGACGATCCTTCACAAAACGCTCCTGCCGGCAGCCATTCCGGGAGCCGGCGCTATTCACACAGGTCGGGCGGGATTAACTGTCTGGCTCGTCGAGGCGAATGTGCGCCAGTGATTCATAGACGCTGACGATGGCGCTGTTGTCCTGCTCGCGGTTGCCCTGTTCCAGCATGGCAGTGAAAAGCTGCTGGATGACCGCGGTGACCGGCACCGGGATGCCGTAGGTGCGGGCGGTGTCGAGCACGATGCCGAGGTCCTTGTGCTGCATGTAGGCCTTGAAGCCGGGCTCGCGGTTGCCGGCGAAGAGGCGCGGTGGCTTGACGTCCAGCGTCCACATCTGGGCCGCGCCACCCTTGATGGCCTCGACGACGCGTTGGGGGTCGACGCCCGATTTCTGCGCTGTGATGAGCGCCTCGGCCAGCGACGCCATCTGCGCGCCCACGATGATCTGGTTGCAGACCTTGGCGATCTGGCCGGCGCCGCTGTCGCCCACCAGCACCCAGGCCTTGCCGGTCGCTTCAAAAAGCGGGACAGCGCGATCGAAAGCGTCCTGCGGGCCGCCGACCATGATGGTCAAGGTGCCGTCGCGTGCGCCGACGTCGCCGCCGCTGACGGGCGCGTCGAGCGCGGCCACGCCCTTCTCCGCCAGTTTTTCTGCCAGCGTGCGTGCCGTTTCCGGTTTGATAGTGCTGTTGTCGATAAATATCAGGCCTGCCTGCGCGCCTTCGAGAATGCCGTCTTTGCCGAGGACGACCTGCTCCACGTCCGGCGAATCCGGCAGGTTTGTGCAGACGAATTCCACCTGGGCGGCCACTTCGGCAGGGGAGCTGGCGGCCGTCGCGCCTTCACTGACGAGCGCAGTCACGATGGCGCGGCTGCGATTGTGGACAACCAGTTCATGCCCGGCATTCATCAGGTTGCGCGCCATGGCCGCGCCCATGATGCCCAGACCAATGTATCCGACTTTCGCCATTAACGACTCCTTGTGTGCAGGCGATCAACTCTTGCGCGTCACGCGGAACTGTAGCGGAATTCCCAGCATAAGACGAGTCTGGGCCTGCAGGGTGGGCAGGGCCACGAACACCAGCGCGAGCACCAGCATGAGCGGGAAACTGACCAGCGTCAACAGGCGCTCGCGCAGGGTCTGCGGTCGTTCAGGCGGCCGCGGCGGCCGCATGCTTACATCTTGCGCCCACAGAACTACGCATAGCACGGACACCAGCAGGAAGCTGAGCTGCAGTGCCATGAACACCGGGCTGCGAACGTTCAATTGGACCAGTTCCTGCAGAATCTCCGGGTGAAAGAGGAAGGTCACCTGCGAGCCCACGGTCAGCAGCACCCAGCCGGCGCCAGCCAGCAGGATGTCGTGCGCGACGCGGAAGAGCAGCTGGAAGGCCACGCCAAATTCGACATCGGGGCGCTCCAGCATGCGCGCGATGATGTAGCCCACTTCCTTGCTGCCCCAGGCGTGGCGCAGCGTCTGCTGGTAACGGTTGACGATAACCTCGCGCAGGCTGTTGCCAGTGGTCGCGTGGGCAGAAAAGGGCAGGAAGATGCGCTCGAGACGCACCTGCCCGCTGCGCGCGAACCAGGCCTTGATGAACATGTGCCATTCGTCGGCGATGACATCTCCATCCCAGTAGCCACTGTGCTCCAGCAGGCGCATGCTGAGCGAGTAGGAGGACATCGGCAGAGGCAGCCACCAGGGCGCTGCCAGATAGGCCAGCTCGAAGGCAGTCGAATAGGCGTTGACCAGGCGCATGGGCGGGCTGATGTCCCAGATGTTGGCGTGATAGCGAATCGGCGCCTGCCAGAAGCGCAGGTGGCGCCTCGGGTGCAGGGCGAAGAGGCAGGTTAGCGCGCTGAAGTAGAGCGGATCCCACAGGGTGTCGGCGTCCATGCTGGTCACGACCAAAGCGTCGAGCTTCTGCCCCCCGGTGCCCACAAGGTTCTGTCGGGCCCAGCGCACGGCCCAGGCCAGGTTGGCGGACTTGCACTGCATCTCACCGGGCAAGCCACGTGGATGCACGCTGCAACAGACATTTCCAAAGCGCGTCTGAAATTCCTGGCGCAGCCGTTCGCCCTTCGCAACGGAGCCCTCCTCGGCGGCTTCCATAGCCAGAACGACGGTCATGCGCTGACGGGCCTCCGGGTAGCGGGCAAGGTTCTCAAGCGTCGCACGCAGGGTGGCCGCAGTTTCCTTGTAGTTTGGAATGAGGACCAGATGATGCACTTCGTCGAGTGCCAGCGAATTCGGTCCAGCCTGTTGCTGCCAACGCTCGTTCCAGTCGGTCTGCTTCCATGCGCGGATTTGTCGCAGACCCATATAGTTGGCGATGCCGGCGAAGAGGAAGCGTAGGGCGGAGTAGATGCCCAGCAGGGAGGCCAGCACCAGAATGCTGTAGGGCGCGACGACCGCCAGTGCGAGTGAGATCAGCAGCGCCAGCCAGGCCAGACAGCCCGGAATCCCATCCAGCGCGCGTTGGGGCAGCGGCGACACTGCTCCGGGCCGGGTGCCGCGCCCGACGCCGAGCTGCACGCTGTTGCGACGACCACCACTGGATTGATAGGGCAAGGTGGGGCCTCTGGCTATGCAGATAGGCTACCAATTCAGCATAGCACAGGCGTCAGGCGGCTTCCATGCAGCCGCTTCAACCAGGCAGGGCGGACTTCCTCCCCTTCACGCCCTTCTGGCCACGTTGGCGCGTCAGGCTGATGAGCTCGCTGCGATAGTCATAGCTGTTGCGTCGCTTTTCGGCGTGTGCCGCGCGCGCCAGCGCGATTAGCTCCTCCACCAGCGCGCTGAAAGACAAGCCGCTTTCCCGCCACAGCCAGGCGGCTAGTGAACCGGGCATGGTGTTGATCTCGCCCAGCCAGATGGCTTCCTCTTCAGGCTTGACGAAGAAATCGATGCGGGCGATGCCGTAACCATCGATGGCGCGAAAGGCGCACAGGGCCAGCTCCTGAATTCGCTGCGTCAGCGCCGCGTCCAGCGGGGCGGGTATGATGCGCCCTGCGTTTTTCATGCCTTCCGGGCCGTGCAAATACTTCTCCTCATAGGTCAGGAATTCGTCCCAGGAGATGGGCTGCTCCAGCGCCGAGGCGCGCAGGTCGGGGCTGTTACCGAGCACGGAACAGTTGATTTCTACATGACCGGTGATGCCCTGCTCGACCAGCATGCGGCGGTCGAAATGGGCGGCCACGTCGATGGAGGCGCGCAACAATGCTTCATTGTCGGCGCGGCCGATGCCAATGCTGGAGCCGGTCGTCGCCGGTTTAATGAAGACAGGCCACTCCAGCGTCTCATTGATGCGCTCCAGCACGGCTTCCGGCGCCTCCAGCCATTCGCTGCGCTGCACTTCAAGCGCGGGCACCAGCGGGATTTCATGCTGCTGCAACAGCGCGCGTGCGCTGATCTTGTCGTTGGCCAGCGCCGAACCGAGCGTCAGGCAGCCGACATAGGGAATGTCCGCCAGCTCCAGCAGGCCTTGCAGCGTGCCGTCCTCGCCATGGGTGCCGTGCAGGGCCGGGAAGACGACGTCGATGCGTTGCAGGCTGCTCCTGCGCAGACGGCCGGCCAGCGGCTGGAGCAGCAGCCCGTGATGCTGCGTGCCAGGCGAAAGCAGCACAGGAGACACCCCCGACTGCGCTGTGATGTCGCCATCGAAATTGGCAAGCTCCAGCAGCGGCTCGCCACCGAACCAGCGGCCGTCGCGGCTGATGTAAACCGGCACAATCTCGTGCCGGCTGCTGTCCAGCGCGCGCATGATCTGGCTGGCGGTGACGATCGAAACATCATGTTCGACGCTGCGCCCGCCGAAAACCACGGCAATCGTCGCTGGTCGGCGCGCGCTCATGCAGACTTGCGCAACAGGTGGAAGGCGGATTCCAGCAACAGCGCTGCGCCCAGCGGAAAGGAGGACTCGTCGATGTTGAAGACCGGCGTGTGGTGGCCGCGCTCCAGCTCGTCGTACTTTGCGCCCAGCTGGAACATGGCGCCGGGCGCCAGCTGCGTCATGAAGCCGAAGTCCTCCGCGCCCAGCATGGCCTGTGGCGGATTGATCGCCTCGGGGCCTGCCATTTGTGTCGCAAGGTCCTGGATTAGGTCGGAGACTTCCGGGTCATTGTAGGTTGCGTCGTAGCCATCCTTTACCACCAGGCTGTAGTCGCCGCCCATGGCGCGGGCGATGCCCAGCGCTCGCTCCAGCTCCTCGATCAGTTGCGTGCGAATCTCGCTGTCGAAGCTGCGGATGGTGCCGCTGATTTCGATGGAAGCCGGGATAACGTTGGAGGCTATACCACAGTGGATGGTGCCGATGGAGATGATGGCTGGCTTGATGGGATCGATACGGCGGGCGCGGATGCCAAAGATGGCATTGATTATCTGTGCCAGCATGAAGACCGGGTCCGTGCCGTGGTGCGGCGCGGCACCGTGACCACCATCGCCGGTGATGGTGGCGTGAAAGGCGTCGTGGTTGGCCATCGCAAAGCCGCTGCAAATTTCGATCTTGCCGCTCTCAAGTCCGCTGGCCATGTGCAACGCCAGCACCTTGTCAACGCCTTGCAGCGCGCGATCAGCAATCATGCGCATGGCGCCGCTCTCGCCCTCGTCATCCTGCATTTCTTCGGAGGGCTGAAACAGCAGACGGATTTCGCCGGCAGGTCGTTCGTCCTCCGGTATTTCGCTGAGCATCTGTGCGACGCCGAGCAGTATGGCGGTGTGGGCATCGTGGCCGCAGGCGTGCATGACGTTGGGCGTCTGCGAGCGATACTCGACATCGTTTTCCTCGTTGATGGGCAGGGCATCCATGTCGGCGCGGATGCCGACCACGGGCTTGCCTTCGCCAATACGCGCGACCACGCCGGTCTTGCCGACGCCGGTTTCAGCCTCGAATCCCAGATCGTTCAGCGTTTCGGCGACCTTGCGCGCAGTGCGAAACTCGCGAAACCCCAACTCGGGATGCATGTGAAAGTCACGGCGCCAGGCCACGATTTGTTCCGCCAGCGAGCGAGCGTGTTCAAGACGGTCGGAATGATAGGTCATGATGCTTCTCCAGTTTGTCCGTTACGCCCGGCATTCTGACACATATGCGCGCTTACGGGTAGCGGCTTAGCTCCAGTTTTCGGGCAGATCGTTGAGGAAGAGCACGGCGTCGCCGGCCTTGAATTCCGTTTCATACCAGGCGATGGCCTCGGTCAGGGTTGCCATTATGTGCAGTCGCTCTTGTGGAAAGCCGGCCGCCAGCAGACCGGCGCGCAGCGGCTGCGTTTGTTGCGCGCCGATGAGGATGACGTCGCTTGCGTGTCTGGCTGCCTCCTTGCCCAGCGCCTGGTTTTCGACCTCCATCAATTCGCCCAGCTCGATCATGCCTGGAGTGATGAGCAAACGACGACCCTCGTGCATACCCAACACGCGCAAGGCGTGGCGCGCCCCTGACGGGTTGGCGCTGTAGCCATCGTTGATGATCGTGATGCCGGCGCTGGTCTGCTCGCGTTCCAGACGCGCCCTTGCCGGCTCCAGGCTGCGGACTCGCCAGGCGATATCGCGCAGGCTCATGCCCTCGTGCAAGGCTACGGCGGCGGCCAGCAAGATGTTGCTCACGTTGTGCTGGCCCAGCAGCCCGGTTGTAAAGTGTTCACGCTCCCCGCTGCGGCGGTTCAGTACATTGAAGCGCAGGCCCTCCAGACTTTCACTGATGGCGGTAGCGACCAGGCGAGGGTCATCCGGCGGCGTATCGACTGGCGCTGTTTCACTGCTGACTGTGAGCACGGTGTCCGGGTGACCGCGAGCCGCCATCGCGCGTAAGTGCAGGTTGTCGCGCACGAAGACGCCGAGACCATCCTTCGGCAGGGCGCTGATGATTTCGTACTTGGCGGCGACGATGTTCTCGATGTTGCCGAAGCGCTCCATATGCTGTGGCCCAATTGCCGTAACTAGGCTGATTTGCGGCCTTGCCAGTTCACATATCTCCGCTATTTCGCCTGGAACGTATGCGCCCATCTCCACAATGTAATAATCGAGGCTGCGGTCTTCGACGAGGTCCTGATTGATGGCGAGGCACACGCCCATCAGCGTGTTGTAGCTTTTGGGAGTGGCACCGGCACGGAAGCGGCCATTGAGAATGTGCTGCAGAATCAGCTTGGTGCTGGTCTTGCCGAAGCTGCCGGTGATGCCGATCACGGTCGGGCGCGCTTCCTTCAGCGTTTGGCGCGCGCGCGCGATGAAGCGGCGGCGCAGGAATGCTTCGACCGGACGTAGCAACAGGTTGGCGCAGACCAGATGCAGTGGCGCGAGCAACAGCAGCACAAGGCCTGCTGCCGTAAGCAGGGCGGGGCGCAATGATACCACGGCGAAGTCGCCGGCAAGAGTCAACAGCAGCGTCGCGTTCAACGCTGCCAGCAGACAGGCCGTGATCAGCAGGCGTCGAGCGCGCCAGGTGACGCGAAATCCCTTCTTGACTTCGCTGCCAGTCTGCCGCCAGATGGCGACCAGCGCGACCGGCAGGGTCAGCACCTGAGGCAACGTCGCCTCTGGCGCTTCGGCGAGCAGGAGCATCAGCGCCGAACCGAGCAGCCAGACAAGAAAAGGGCGTCGTGGCAGCCAGCGTGAACGCCGCGCCAAAAGCCAGCGCAGGTATCGTTCATCCTGATATTCCTCGAGCTGCAGGAAGAGAGCCTGGCGCAGGATGCGAATGAAGGTGCCGGCCAGCCAGAACAGGGCGCTTAGGGCGAGCAGCATCATCAGCCCACTTCGCGCAGAAAATGCGTGACGACGCGGGACGTGTCCGCGAGACGGTCGAGGTAACTGTAGTGGCCGGCGCCTTCCCAAACGATCAGGCCGGCGTCAGGAATGGCCGCTTCCAGCGCCTTGCCCATCCACAGCGGCGTCTCGGCATCCTGGTCGCCCCAGAACAGCAGGGTGGGCGGGCGCACGCGCAGGGCGTAGGGACGCATGTCCTCGTTGACGATGCGCACGAATGTCGGGCGCATGACTCCCTGCGCTGTACGATAGTCAGACGAAGCATAGCGCCTGTGATACCACTCGCCCAGCCCGTCGCTGAGTGTGCCCAGATGTAGCCCGCGCAGTGTCGAGCGCGCAGTCTGGTAGAGCTTCAGACGTGAACGGGCCAGCAGCGGCTGCGGCCGGCGCAGTCCGGCGGCGTTGAAGAGCAACATCTTGCGAATGCGCTGCGCCGGGTCCGCGCCCAGCATCAGGCAGATGCGGCCGCCGAAGGAGTGCCCGCCGAGATAAACCTGTTGCAAATCCTGGTGATCAAGGAACTCAACGACGAAGCTCGCATAATCACTCACCGACCACGCGGAGGGCGGCGCCTCACTGGCGCCGAAGCCCGGCAGGTCGGGCGCGTAGACGCGAAATCCGGCTGCCGCCAGTTGTTCCGCCAGTGGCCACATGAGCTCCAGGCTGGCGCCCCAGCCGTGCAGCAGCAGCAAAGCTGGCCCCGTCCCCGCCACAATCCAGGCGCAGCGCAGTCCGGCTATTGTCGAATACTGCAACGGGGGCAGGTTCATTCGACGCTTATCTGTGCGCCGAGCGCCTGCAACTTGTTGATCACCGCGCCGAAGTGATGTTCGATCACGTGGGCGTTGTCGATGGTCGACTGGCCCTGCGCTACCAGCGCCGCCGCCAGCATCCCCAGCCCGGCGCGGATGTCCGGCGTGGCCATGTAAATCCCGTAGAGCGGGGACGGGCCGACCACAATAGCGCGGTGCGGGTCGCAGAGCACGATTTGCGCGCCCATCGCCTTCAGCCGGTCGACGAAGAGCAGACGGTTGTGGAAGAGTTTTTCGTGGATAAGCGTGGTGCCGCGCGCCTGGGTGGCCACGACGGTGGCAACGGCGATGAGATCGGAGGGGAAGCCGGGCCAGATCGCGCTCTCGACGCGCGTGTCCACGTCGCCGGCGCGCTCGCTTAGCGTCAGCTGTTCGTGGTGAGGCACGAACACAGCCTCATCATCCAGATCAAGCTGAATGCCGAGCTGGTGATAGACGCGGGCAATCATGCGCAGGTCTTCGCGACGCGTGCCGCGCAAGGTGACGCGGCCGCCACAGAGGGCGGCGATGGCCGCGATGCTGGCGGCCTCGACGTGATTGGGGCCGATGTCCACCATCGCGCTGCTCAGGTTGGCACAGCCCCTGACGCGCAGCAGGTTGGAGCCCAACCCCGAGATTTGCGCGCCCATGGCCTGCAACAGGTGGCACAGCTCCTGCACGTGTGGTTCACTGGCGGCGTTGTGGATGACAGTCTCCTGGCCAAGCGTCGCGGCCAGCATGAGCACCATGCCAGTCGCCGTCACACTGGCGCTGCCCAACAGGATCTCGCGCTTGTCCCAGGCAACTGCGCGGACTTCTACTGCGCCGTGCAGTAGCAGCACGTCCTGTCCCAGGTCGCGGAGGGCGTCCAGATGCGTGAGGATGCGGCTGTGCGATTCATCGCTTTCGAGGCGAACGTGGCGGCAGCGTGCCAGCAGGGGCGCGAGCAACAGGATTGCACCAGCGCTGTCCAGTTGCTCCTGCGTGAGCGTGCGGCGCGAGAGTTGCGCGGGGCGCACCTGCAGGATGCTGCCCGAGACGAAGTTGACCTCCGCGCCCAGCCATTCCGCCAGTTCGATGAGGCGCGAGGTGCTGGCAGTGCGCGGCATGTTGTGCAGGGTGACGGGCTGCTCCCCCAGCAGGGACGCGGCCAGCAAGGCCAGGGCGGCGTTGGGGTTGCCGGAGGGCTGCCAGCTGCCGTTGAGCGCGTGCCGACCTTCAACCTGAATGCGCATTGGGAGCGGGCTCGCCTGGCTCAGGACATGAGAGTTACGTTGGCATTGCGCTTGCGCTCCGGGATTGGCCGTACTGGCGGACACTCCCAGGCTTCAGCCGGCGTCTCGCTGCGCGTCTCCGTGAATTTGGGCAGGATGCCGCAGGCGAAGCACTTGTCGCGGCAATCGACCCGCGTGTCGCCCTTCAGGCTCATATGGTAGTCCTGCAGCAGGAATTTACGGTGCACGGCCACGTCGATGTGCTCCCAGGGGAAGACTTCGTCGTCGCCACGCGTTCGCTGGTTGTAAAAGTCTGGCTCGAGGCCGGCCTCGGCGAAGGCCTGCAACCAACGCTCGTGCTGGTGGCGATCCTGCCAGGCGTCGAACGTGCATCCCAGCTCCCAGGCGCGCTGCACGACCTGGCCCAGGCGCCGGTCGCCGCGGCTGAGAAAGCCCTCGAATTCGCTGGCCTCAATGTCATTCCAGCGCAGGTGCAGGCCATGGCCACGCAGTTCACGCTTGAGCAAACGTTGCTTTTCAAGCACCTGCGCCGGGTCATCCTGAGGCACCCACTGGAAGGGTGTGTGCGGCTTGGGGATGAAAGTGCTCACGCCTACGTTGACGTTGGCCTTGTTGCCCAGAACCTTGCGCCCCTCGCGCAGGACGGCCTTGCAAAGATCGATGATGGCCCACACGTCATCCAGCGTCTCTTCGGGATGGCCGATCATGAAATAGAACTTGATGGTGCGCCAGCCGCCGGCGTAAACGTCGCGCGCAGTCTGCAGCACCTGGGCCGTTGGCACATACTTGTTGATGATGTTGCGCATGCGCTCGGTGGCGGCCTCCGGCGCAAAGGTGAAGCCACTGCGACGCGTGTCGCCCAGCCTGGCCAGCAGTTCGGCGCTGGCAGTTTCGATACGCAGGCTGGGCAGACTCAGGCTGAGGCCGCCGCCGCCATACTCGTTGTGGATGGCGCTGACCAACTCGTGCACCTTGCCGTAATCCGAGGAGGATAAACTCAGCAGGCTGATTTCCTCGAAGCCGGTGCTGGCCATGACCTGGCCGATGGCGTCCAGCACTTCCTGCACCGGACGTTCGCGCACCGGGCGGGTGACCATGCCGGCGTGGCAGAAGCGACAGCCGCGCGTGCAGCCGCGCATGATTTCGATGGGCGCGCGGTTGTGCACGGTGTCGATGTTGGGCACCAGGAAGTTGGTGAAGGGCTCCGGCAACACCGGCACTATGCGCTTGAGCACGCGCCCGGGCGCCTCAGGCTGGTTGGACGTGATGGCAGCAACGGTGCCGTCTGCGTGGTAGTCGACGTCGTAGAAGCGCGGCACGTACATGCCCTGGATGCCGGCCACGGCGCGCAACAGGTCTTCGCGCGAACTGCCGCGCATGCGCTGCACGCAGCGCGCCAGCTCGACGATAATCTCCTCGCCCTCGCCGATGACGAAGGCGTCGATGAAGTCTGCCACCGGCTCGGGGTTGAAGCAGGCGTGACCGCCGGCGATAACGAGCGGACAGGAAGAATCGCGATCCTCGCTGCGCACTGGCATGCCCGCCAGGTCGAGCAGGTTGAGCGCGTTGGTGTAGAGCTGCTCGTAGGGCAGGCTGATGCCCAGCAGATCGAATTCACGCACCGGGTGTTTCGTCTCGAGCGAATAGAGTGGCAGACCCTCGGCGCGCATCACCGCTTCCATATCCACCCAGGGGCTGAAGACGCGTTCGGCGAGCAGGTCCGGCTGCTTGTTCAGCTGTTCGTAGAGGATCATGATGCCCAGGTTGGACATGCCCAGGTCGTAAAGATCCGGGAAGGCCAGCGCCACACGCACCGAAGCCGCGTCCCAGTCTTTGACCACGCTGTTGTATTCGCCGCCAACATAGCGTCCTGGCCGCTCCACCTGCAACAGAATGCGGTCCAGAATTTGCTCAATTTGGTCGGGTCGCATTGCCATACTCCCGCAGAGCGCTCGACTCACCTGAGGTTGGCCGCAGTATAGCGCATGTCGGCCGCGAATCCAGGCTTCGGGCGTTCAGAGCGCCGCGGCGATTTCTGCGGCGACGCGCGCGTTGTTGGTCAGCAGTGCAGTGTTGGCCGTCAGCGAGCTGCCCCGGGTCAGTTCGGCGACGCGCATGAGCAGATAGGGCGTTATCGCAGACCCCTTCAATTTCCGCCGCATGGCCTCCTCGTTTGCCTGCTCGATGGCCGCCTCGGCCTGATCCTGGGCCAGCGCAACGTTGGCCGGCACCGGCACGCAAATGAGCACACCGCCCGGTCGCTTCAGGCTCAGCTGGGCGCGGATGATGCGGGCGGCATCAACCGCAGAATCAACGCGCACGTCTACCGGCAGGCCGCTGCTGCGCGAGAAGAAGGCCGGCATCCTGTCCGTGCCGTAACCGACGACTGGCACCCCCTGCGTCTCCAGCACTTCGCGCGTGAGCTCCAGATCGAGGATGGATTTGGGGCCGGAGCAGACCACGGCCACCGGCGTGCGCCCCAACTCGATCAGGTCGGCGGAGATGTCGAAAGGTTGGCCGCGATGAACGCCGCCGATACCGCCAGTAGCGAAGGTGCGGATGCCGGCCTGCTCCGCGATGATCATGGTGCCGGCGACCGTGGTGGATGCGTTCTCACCCAGGCCGAGCACGATGGGCAGGTCGCGGCGGCTGCACTTGCGCACATCTTTCCCCGGGTTGGCTCCCAATGTTTCGATTTGCTCATGGTCGAGGCCGACGATGACGCGACCGCCGAGGACGGCGATGGTGGCCGGCTGCGCCCCGACTGCGCTGATGGCGGCTTCCATCGCCAGCGCCGTCTCCACATTGCGGGGCGCGGGCAAGCCGTGGGTGATGGCGGTGGATTCCAGCGCGACAACCGGCAGTCCGGTCCTCAGCGCGGCAGCGACAGGGCGCGCGAGCGTCAGTTGCATGGCATTTCCTCCCTTTCGTCCAGCAGCAATTGCTGGCGATGAATCCGATGCCAGTGTTCGTGCAGGGAAAGCTCTTCAAGAATGTCCTGCGGACGCAGGTTGCCGCGGTCGCCCACAGCGACGCGCATGCGCAGGGTTTGCTGGTCATCGACGACCAGTTCGTACAACAACGGACGCAGATCCTTCTCGACAGTGCGTCGCTTTCGCTGGATAGTGCGCGGGATGCTGTCGCGTGCCAGCAAATCCGCGGCCAGCTGCCCAAGCGCTGGCACGGGCTCTTCGAAGGTCACCAGATAGAATGAACTTCTCACGCGCGTCTGCAGCGCCGCTTCAGCGACGTCGACTTCCTCGATGTTATAGATGCGTAGGCCCTCCGGGCTGACTTCGCGCAGCTGCTGCGCCAGGCCTTCCAGCGCAATCCTCTGGCGCAGGGCAACATCCAGCAGCTCGCATTCACTGGTGATGCCCAGCGGCAGGGCCGTGGCCAGCTGCAGGCGCGGCCGCGTGTTGAACCCCTGGGTGTAGAGCAGAGGCAGCGCCGCCCGGCGCAACACGCGCTCCCAGATTTTGGCAACATCCAGGTTGCTGGTGTACTTCAGCGCGGCGAACTTGCCGAAGGTGATGCGCAGGCGTTGCATTGCAGGATTGGTCGACATGGGGGCAGTATGGCACAGACGCGCAGCCTGTTACATAGCCACTGTGGATATACTTGTCGTCAGGTGATTCAGGCAGCAATGGAGCAGAACGCGTCATGTGCGGACGCTTTGTGCTGGTTGCCCTGGCAGAAGTATTGAGTCAGGTGTTTGACCTGCGGAACACCCCGGCTACGATTCCGCAGCGCTTCAACATCGCCCCTTCGCAGCAAATCGCGGTCATCACCAACGAAAGCCCTCGCGAACTGTCCTGGCACAAGTGGGGACTGATTCCCTCCTGGGCGAAGGATGCGAAGATTGGCAACCGGATGATCAATGCGCGCTCCGAAACGGCGGCCGAAAAGCCATCTTTTCGTTCAGCCTTTAGCCGCAGACGTTGTCTGATTCCCGCCAGCGGCTTCTTCGAGTGGCAGCGAACCGGCACACGGAAGCAGCCCATGTTCATCAGCCTTCGTGAGCAACCGCTCTTTGCCTTTGCCGGTCTGTGGGAACAATGGGTCAGTCCCGGTGGCGATACGCTGCTCAGCGCAACCATCCTGACGACTGAGGCCAACGAATTTGTCGCGCCAGTTCACCAGCGCATGCCGGTCATTCTGGCTCCGGAAGACCATGACGCCTGGTTGCAGCCGGCGGACAGGGAAACCCACCAGCGCCTGCTGCAGCCCTGCGCGCCGGACATCATGCAGGCCTGGCCGGTGTCTACCTTTGTCAATCGCCCCGGCAATGACAGCCCGGAAACAATCGAGCCGCTGCAAGACCAGGCAGGGTTGTGGACTGGTGACCTTACGTAGCGCGACGCTGCAGCTCGTCGCCGATGGGGTCCTCGCCCGGCTGGTAGAGCACACGCCGGCCGCGGCCACCAGCTTCTGGCGGGCCAATGATATGCAGCTCGTGTAGCAGGTCGATGATACGCGCGGCGCGCGGATAGCCCAGGCCCATGCGACGCTGCAGCAGCGAAGCGGAGGCTTCTCCTTCCTCGACGACGACCTTGACCGCCTGTTCCAGCATGGGGTCGGTCTCGGACAGCAGCTGACGCCGGCGTATCCCCTGTTCCCAGGGCGCTTCTTCCAGCGCCGCTCCCTCGCGCGTCCCTTGCTTCGCCCTTTGGCGCCAGAAGTCGACGACTGCCCGTACCTCTTCTTCATGCACGAGGCAGCCCTGAATGCGCTGCGGTCCAGCAGCATCACTGGCCAGGTAGAGCATGTCGCCCTTGCCGAGCAGGGTCTCGGCGCCAACCGTGTCCAGAATGACACGCGAGTCGACGCCGGAGGCCACGGCGAAGGCCATGCGCGTCGGGAAGTTGGCCTTGATGAGCCCGGTCAGCACATCCACACTCGGTCGCTGTGTGGCGATGATGAGATGCATCCCGACGGCGCGCGCCATTTGCGCCAGGCGCGTCAGTGAGCGTTCGGTTTCCTCTGGGTGAGCCTGCATCAGGTCGCCTATTTCGTCGATCAGGATGACGATCCAGGGAAGACAGGAGCCATCCCGGCGCCGCGCCGGCCGCGCATTGAATGCCTCGATATTGCGCGCGCTGGCCGCTTCCAGCAACTTGTAGCGGCGGTCCATCTCACGCGTGCACCAGCGTAGCACTTCAATGATGCGCTCCAGCATGGTCTCCACCGGCCCGACCAGATGCGGGATGCCGTTGAAGCGGCTGAGCTCGACCATTTTGGGATCCAGCATTACCAGGCGCAGCGTTGCCGGACTGTTGTTGAGCAGCAGGGAGGTGGCGATGGCGCCGATGGCAACGGACTTGCCCGTGCCGGTCGCGCCGGCGATGAGCAAATGCGGCATCCCGCCGATGTCCACGGCCACCGGCTGGCCGGCGACATCCCGCCCGAGCGGGATGAGCAGGGGAGACTTGCTACGTAGCAACTGCCCGTAGAAGTACTCGCTCTCGATGACCGGGCGCAAGGCCACCACGGCGGCTTTGTGGTTGGGTACTTCAATGCCCAGGTAGGTCTTGCCGGGCACGGGCGTTTCCATGCGCAGGCGCCGCGCGGCCAGCGCAAGCGCCAGGTCTTTGGCCAAGGCGACGATGCGCTTGACGCGCGTTCGGCTGAACACCGCGCTGCCCTTCTCTTCCGGATTTTCACGAAAGGGCTGGATGGCGTAGCGCGTGATGGTCGGGCCGACCTGAACGTCCACGACTTCAATGTCGATGTCGAATTCGAGCAACGTGTTCTCGAGCAGGACGATGTTGCGGTTGATTTCTTCCGCGTCGGGTGGCAACAGGGCCACATCAGAGAGCAATTCCAGCGGGGGCAGCTGATCGCTGCGTTCGGCGACCAGGCGCTTTTCCGCGTTGTGATCGAAAGTGAAATAACGGCGCACGCGGCCATCCGGTCGCTCTACCAGGCGCACCTCGCTGCGCCTGCGTTTGGCTGGCGCCGGGGCCTCGTTCCTGCGCAGTGGCACAACAGTAGGTTGCGGTCGGTCACTCACGACGCTTGCGGGATGCTTTGGCGCAGGAAGGGCCGGGCCGGGCGAGTTGGCTGGTACGGGGATACGGCGCGAAGGTGGCAGGTTGGCCGGGTTGGGACGAATTCGAACAATGTTCAGTTTGCGCTGCTCACGCGACACCCTGGCCCTGGTTCTGACCGGCTGTGACTGCGGCTGCGCGGCGCCTCGCCCGGACGTATCGGGCGCAAAGGTTTGCCCACGGCTGCGCACCTGTTGACTGGTCTGCTGCAGAAAACGAATGACGTGGCTGTTTTCCAGCCCGAACAGCGCACCCACACAAATGACGAAAAGGACAGTATAGAAGAACAATGCGAACGCAGAGCTAAACAGACCGGCGATGACCACGCTCAGGCCCCAGCCAACGATGCCGCCACCGTGGCCGGTGCGCACCACCGCGCGCAACTCGCCGTCACTGGCGCTGAGGTGCAGGATGGGCAGCAGGGCCAGAAAGGCGAATTGCAGCGCGAGCACACGACGTGCTGGCAGCCTGGGGTAGATGCCCAGCCGCGGCAGGAGAATCAGCACGCCAAGGCCGGTGATGCCAATGGCAATCAGCAGGCTGCCGCGGCCGAACGCGCCAGAAAGTGCGTTGGACCAGGCGCGTGAGACCGTCGCGTCCGAAGAAACGTCGAAGAGGGATAGAAAGGAAACAATTCCGAAGACGACGAGCACGACGGCCGCAATCTCGCTGCCCCAGGGCGGAAGACTTTCAAGCAGGCGACCCGGCAGGTCAGACCCGACGAAGTCCTCGTCGGCAAACTGCGGATCGTGCTCCGGAGTATCCGGGGGGGAAGCCTCGTTGCCGCGTTGTGGCCGGCTCACAGGTACCTCTCCGTTGTGGACGGAACTCCTGCCGGGGCGGGGCCGCAGCGCCTGGAGCCGGTTGCAGGCAACCCGCACAGCCTGCCCAAGTATAGATTTGGCATTCGGGGCTGTCAATTTATGCGGGCTTGTTGCTCCATTGCGAGCAGAGCCGTGGCGACCGCCTCGATCGCCACCCGTTGCTTCCGATACAGGTCCGCTTCACTGAGCGCAAGTCGTGTTGCCACGTCGCGCACGCGTCGCCGTTCGATGAAACGCAATTCGAGGATGTTGTAGAGCGTCCATTCGGGGCTGGTCAGCCTGCGCGTGCCTTCCGGGCGCTGCTGGTCAATCGCCTGGCGCAGCACGGCGCGCAGTGCGTTGGCCGGCCCCTGCTCGGCGCTCATGGCCGCCCGCACAACATTCAGTTCCAGCAGGTTGCTGCGGGTGAGACCCGGGCCGCCCCAGTAGTGACGCAGCGCCGCGCGCACCAACTCTACGAAGCGGCTGTGATCCGGCGATTCGCCGTTGACGGGCACGGGCAGGATGTTAAAAGGGAAACTTGCCTCACCTGCCTGCCGCGCCACGCTCAACTGTGGCAGCAGCCCTTCGAGCGCGGCCGTGATCTCTGTCTGCAGCGCCATATCATCCAACGCCTGGGCGATGCGCTTCGTGAGCGCGTCGAGAACCTGCAGCTCTTCAGGCGAAAGTGCCGCATCCAGTTCACGCGCCTGTAAACCGAGTACGCCGACATGCGCGCCATTTTTGCTGCGTGTCCGCGCGCTGTAAAGCGGGATGTACCAGTAGTCGCCCTGTCTGTGGAATCCGGTTGGTTGCTCCTTGTCATTCAGGAGAGTCTCACGCAAGCCGGACAGGATGTCCTCTGGCTGATCCAGTTCGTTTTGCTGCCCGCCGATGCTGGCGACCATCTCCGGATGCGCGGCCAGCAGCGAAACTACGAAGGAACTGCCCACGCGCAGGTTGTCACAAATGGTGGCCAGGGTCGCCTCAAGCAGGGATTCAAGGTCCTTGTGGGTAAGCATCTGTTCATCGAGGTTGCGCAACCTGCCAAGTTGGTCCTCATCCTCGTCGGAGTAGATAAGCCACTGTTCGACCCGTGGCAGGAACAGGTGAATGAACCATTGCCACAGCAGCAACGCCGCAACCACTGCGAAGGGCATGAATTCTTGCCCCGGCAGGCCGAGCACTTCCGTGGCCGGGCCCATGTTGAGGATGATGACCAGCGCGAGGATCGCCGAGGCCGGTCCACGCAGGTAGGCGCGCAACAGCCCGACCTTGATCTGGCTCTCCGGCCGCCGTGAGCCGAAAAAGGTCAGCGGCCAGGCCAGGAAAAGTAGCATGAGCACAACGATCACATTTGACAGGTTGATGAGGGAAAGCTGCACCAGCCCCGGGTCGGCCTCCGGCGTCAGCAACACCGACCAGGGAAAGAGCCCCAGCGCCGGCGTCGGCATGGCCAGCAGCAGAAAGCCCATGCGCCGCTGCGATTCCCGCGTGAGGCAGCGCCGGCTCGCCCGCAGGACGTTGAGCAGGGCTGCGCCGGTCACGACAGTGAAATAGAGGATGTAGAACGGAAAGAGTGGCCCGGCCTGCAGTCGCGTCTGCGGGCCTGTCGCGTCTGGCCAGGTGAGCGAGTTGGCGAACAGGGCGACGACCAGGAAGACGAACCCCAGGGCATAGAGCGCGCGAATGACGCGTCGACGCCGCCCGCGCGAAGGCAGGCCGGTGGTCGCCAGCAAGGCGTCTGAAAGGTGGTAGAGCGCAGTCGGCACGAAGGCGATGCCCGTCCACTGCAGCCGCAGGGCCAGATCGTGAATGAACTGCTCCGGCTGCAGCGAAACAAAGACGTCCGCGACGTAGGCGAAGGTGACGCAGGCCAGCAACACGCTGGAGACACGCGCCACGCGCACATACAGGTTGTTGCTGAGGTTATAAAGCAGCAGGGAAGCTGAAACGATGACAATGACCGCCGTGAGAGTTTCGTTGGCCAGCTCCAGAAACAGACGAAACAGGGTTTGCAGGTCGGACATGGTCTATCGCAGGATTTCGCCGAAAAAGACGGCAATCTCATGTTGCGGGAAGTAGTGATCGCTGTAACCGGAAAAGGTCAGGCCGGCGCGCTGGAAGAAACGGATGGCAGGGAAATTGCGCGTCTGCACCTCGGCAAGCAGGCGCATCAACTGGCGCTCGCGCGCCCACTGGCGCCCCACCTGCAACAGGCGCGTACCTATGCCATTTCGGCGCCAGGGCCGTGTGACGACCAAATCATGCAGACGGGCTATGTCGTGTACCGGGTCGGCATGCAGCGCAAGATAGCCGAGCAGTTCGCCTGAATTGCTGTTGGCCGCAATCAGAAGACAGTGCTCTGGTGGCAGCGAGGTGAGCAGGCGCTGTTCGCCGGGAGTCCAGACTGTCTCCAGATCGCGTGGCAGACGCTCCGGATGAAAGCGAATTTCAAATTGGTCGCCGTCGCTGTGAAAGCGCATCTGCCATGCGGTCTGGGTGCGGTAGCTGTGGTCAAGCAGCAGGCAATACTCAATGTCCCGCTCATATCCGTCACGAATGAGGAAGCCAACCCTGTCAATCATGTCAGGAACCTGCGTTTGCCATGCAGGATTCTGCCTGGCGTATTAGCGGAGTCGTGACGATCACTGTTACAGGGTGCAGAGACTGGATGCCGCGGGAAGTTGCCCTGCTGCCAGACAAGCTGCGCAGCGATCCAGGCTGCAAAAAGGGCCATGGGTCGCCACGCAGAATTGAATTGCTGAAGCACATTCGTTGCGCCCGGGGCCTGGGGCCTGTAGACAGGTCTGCATGCCGGGCCGACACCAGCGCTACTCCTCGTAAAGATAGTCCCGCAACTTGACCCGGGCGGATGACTGACGCAGACGATTGAGGGCCTGGGCCTCCAGTTGCCGCACGCGTTCGCGGGTCACGCCGATCGTCTGCCCGACTTCTTCCAGGGTGTAGACGCGGCCATCTTCCAGCCCGTAGCGCAAGCGCAGAATTTGCGCTTCGCGCGGCGGCAGGCGGTCAAGCGCCTCATCCAGTTGCTCGTGCAACAGCAACGAGGCCACCTCGTCCGCCGGCGCCGGGCTGTTGACATCCTCGACGAAGTCCCCGAAAGAGGAATCGCCATCTTCGTCGATGGGCGCCTCCAGACTGACCGGCCGACGCGAAATCTCCATCAGGTCTTCGACCTTGTCAGGCGTGGTCTCCATTCCGATGGCCAGCTCTGCAATGGAGGGGTCGCGACCAAGTTCCTGGGTCAGCTGCAGCTGGAAGCGGCGCATGCGGTTGAGCTGGTCGCCCATGTGCACCGGGACGCGAATGGTTCGCCCCTGGTCCGCGACAGCGCGGCTGACGGCCTGGCGAATCCACCAGGTGGCGTATGTGCTGAACTTGTGGCCGCGCTGATACTCAAACTTGTTGGTGGCGCGGATAAGCCCGATGTTGCCTTCCTGAATGAGGTCGAGGAAAGGAACGCCGCGCCCGATGTACTTCTTGGCGACGCTGATGACGAGGCGCACGTTGGCGCGCACCAGATGCTCCTGGGCCGCCTCGCCGTCCTCAACGATCTCCTGCAGCGTGTAAACATCATCGAGCGGCAGCGACTGGCCATCGCGTTCGAGTTGCTCGCTCGCGAAGTCGCCGGCCTCCATGCGTCGCGCCAGTTCAACCTCTTCCTCGGCGGTTAGCAGTCTGACCCGGCCGGCCTCCTTGAGGTACAGGCCAACCACATCGTCCGTTTCCAGCGCCTGCTGGTAACCGAGGTCCTCGACGATGTCCGTCTCATCCTGCAGCCAGGGTCTGGCAGCTTCCCGCACGCGCTGCAGGTCTGCGCTGGAAAACGACGGCCGGGAGCCTTGCTCACTGCTTTCCGCCTGCAACTGGCGCGGATCATCGACCTCAACGCCGGCCTCCAGCAGTCCCTCCAAAACATCCTCGAGGAGCGGAACATCACGCTCCGGGAAAGGGATACTGGCGAGGATATCCTCGCTGCTAATGGCACCCTGGCGAAGCGCCAGGCGCATGAGGCTCGTGTAGATTTCTTCGCTGCCACTTTCTTTCGTTGCGATCATTGTCACCTTCATCTCGGCCGGCTGGCAACACACACAAACGCTTCCTTGCGCAATATCTCGCAAGGCAAGTAAGAAACCCGTCTTCGCAAAGGATTCTAAACCAGGAACAGAATTTCAACTGAGGAATCTGGCAAGACGGAAAAGCGTAACGCAAGGCTGCCAGAATGCAAACTTGAACTTCACGCCCTCCTGAACAAAAGCGTACTGCACATCGTGAAACCTGTCAAGCAATGTGGCCGTGACGCCAAACAGTGACTCTGTTGACATTCGTACATTGCGCACAATGAACGCCTCAGTCTGCACAAGGATTTGCACAAGGCGGTTGACCGGATACGCGGGCATGCCTACACTGCGGCCAGATGACCCGGAGGCTTGCTGTCCAGGCACATCCGCAGACCGTGCAAACCTCAAGTGTTTGGGTGCGGCAGCAGCAAGTGATTTGCCAGGGCAAATTGCCCTGAAGGCCGCTGGTAGCAGTTGCCCGGTCCGCCAGTAGCGCCGGCCGGTTTTCTCCAGAGCAGGAGTCTCATGACGGAAATGTACAGCGTGGGAATTTACGGGGCATCCGGCTATGCCGGCAGTGAACTGGTCTCGCTGCTTGCCGCGCATCCCCGGGCGCAGCTGAGCTTTGCAACTTCGGGCAGCCGCCGAGGCAAGGCTGTGCCCGGCAGCGAGTTGTGTTACATCGCGCCGGAGGATGCCAGGCCGGGAGAAATGGACGCGGTCTTCCTGGCGCTGCCGCACGGTGCCTCGGCAAACGTGGCTGTGCAGGCGTTGGCGGCGGGTACCAGCGTCATCGATCTGTCAGCGGACTTTCGTATGGACAGCGCCGAAGCCTGGACGGAGTGGTACGCAACGCCGCATCCCCGGCCGGAATTGCTGCCGGTTCCCTACGGCCTGCCGGAAATCAACCGGGCGCAGTTGCGCGGCATTGACCTCGTGGCAGTCCCAGGTTGCTACCCGACCACGGTGCTGCTGGGCGTTTTGCCGCTCTTGCAGGCGCATGCCCTTGCTCCCGGCATGCCTGTCATCGTCGATGCCAAGTCCGGCGCTTCCGGCGCGGGCCGCACGCCTTCCGACGTAACCCATTTCCCGGAACTCTACGGCAATCTCGTGCCCTACAAGACCGGGCGGGCGCACCGGCATGTGGGCGAGATGGAACAGGAACTGCACAAGCTCGACGAGTCGGCCGGGCCGATTCTCTTTTCTCCTCATTTGTTGCCTGTCGATCGCGGCCTGCTGGCGAGCATCACTGTAACGCTGGCGCCGGACTTCGATGCCGCCGGGGCGCAGGCGCTCTATGAAGAGGCCTATGAAAACGAGCCGCTGGTGCAGGTATTGCCGGCTGGTGAACAGGCCACGATCGCCCAGGTCACCCGCCGCGACGGTTGCGTCATCAGTGTACTGCCGGTGCTCGGACGCTGGCTGCAAATTACCAGCGTGACGGACAACCTTCGCAAGGGCGCCGCCAGCCAGGCAATCCAGAACTTCAACCTTATGTTTGGTCTGGATGAAACCACCGGACTGGATGCTGGAGCGTAACATGCGCCCGGTAGTTCTCAAGATCGGCGGGCATGACCTGCGTAATAAGGCATTCCTGCAAGAGCTGGCGGAAAGCGTGCGCGATCTGCAGCTGCCCCTGGTACTCGTGCATGGCGGCGGCGTGGAGATCGCCGAATTGCAGCAGCGCCTGGGCATCCAGCCACACTACGTGCAGGGTCTGCGCGTCACTGACAGCGAGTCGCTGGCGCTTGTCGAGATGGTGCTCGGTGGCCTGGTGAACAAGCGTCTCGTGCGCTATCTGGTTCAGGCTGGCGTGGACGCGCTGGGTATGAGCGGCGTGGACCGCGGCCTTGTGCGTGCGCGCAAGATGCCGCACGACGAAGTTGACATGGCGTTCACCGGCGAGGTCAGCGCAGTGCGCGCTGAGGTCATCCACGATCTGCTTGCTTGCGGTATTACGCCGGTGGTCGCGCCAGTGTGCCTGGGGGCGGACAGCGCCTGCAATGTCAACGCGGATCACGTCGCCGGCGCGCTGGCTGTGGCGACCAACGCCAGCCGCATCGTCTTTTTGACCAATGTGGATGGCGTGCTGCTGGATGGGCAACGCTTGCCCACGCTTACTGAGGAACGCGTGCGCGCGTTGATCGCTCAGGGCTCCATTTTCGGCGGTATGATCCCGAAGGTGGAGACGGCCCTGCAGGCGCTCGCGACCGGCGTGCCGGAAGCGCTCATCACCAACCTGGCAGGACTTAAGGAGGGTGGAGGTACCCTCTTTCGCACAGGCCAGGACGTGGCAGAGCTGGGTTCAGGACGGATGAATAACAAGGTGGGGGACAAGCTATGACAAGCGAACTTGAGCGGGTCGTCGCGCTGGAAGGCGCAAATGTAGTGCAGATATACGGCCGCCCGCCATTCGTCATTACGCGCGGTGAAGGGATGACTGTTTATGACAGCGAGGGCCGTGCCTATCTCGATTTCGTGGCCGGCATCGCGGTCAATGCCCTGGGATACAACGACGCCGGCCTTAACGCAGCCATCACGAAGGCCCTGGCAAGTGGCGTCATCCACACCAGCAATCTCTATCACACGGCCGCTCACGCCGAGCTGGCCGAGCTGCTTTGCGAGACATCATTTGCAGACCGCGTCCACTATTGCAACAGCGGCGCCGAGGCGGTTGAGGGCGCCATCAAGTTTGCGCGCAAGGTCTCCTATGAAGCGGGCAACCCGGACAAGACCGGCATTGTGGCTTTCGATAATGCCTTTCACGGCCGCACTATCGGCGCCCTCGCGTTGACTCCGCGTGAAAAGTATCAGAAGCCCTTCCGGCCGCTGATGCCGGACGTCTCGATTGCGACCTTCAATGATCTGGACAGCGCGCGCGCTGCCATCAATGCGGATACGGCCGCTGTGTTCGTTGAGCCGGTACAGGGCGAAGGTGGCATAAACATCGCCACGCCAGAGTTCATGCAGGGCCTGCGCGCGCTTTGTGACGAACAGGACGCCCTGCTGGTCTGTGACGAGATTCAGTGCGGCATGGGGCGCACCGGCGCTCTGTGGGCCTACGAGGAGAGCGGCATCACACCGGACATCATGACCGTGGCCAAGCCTCTGGCCGGCGGCCTGCCCATCGGCACCATCCTGGTTACGGAAGCGGTGGCCAGCGCTGTCAAGCCAGGCGATCATGGTTCAACCTTTGCCGGTGGCCCGGTCGTCACGGCGGCTGCAATTGAAGTGCTGCGGCGCATCAGCCATCCGGCCTTCCTCGAGCAAGTGCGCGACGTCGGAGAATACCTGATGGAGCGTCTGGAAGAGCTCAACAGTCCGCTAATCACGGAAGTGCGCGGGCGCGGCCTGATCGTTGGCATTGACCTGAAGTGCCAGTCTGCGCCGCTGGTAGCTGCAGGCTATGAGCATGGCTTGCTGCTAATTAACGCAGGCGAGCAAGTGTTGCGCTTTGTGCCGCCGCTGGTCGCGCAACGGGCCGACATCGACACACTAATCGAATCCTTGACCAGCATGCTGGAAGCAGTGGGCGATGCATGAGCTGCGCGACACCATAAGCGGCGTTACAGGCTTTCGCGCTGGCGGCCTTGCCTGCGGCATCAAGGCTGACGGCGTGGCGGACTTCGCGCTCGTCGTCAGCGACCGGGACTGCGCTGCCGGTGGCGTGTTCACGCGCAACCTGGTCAAGGCCGCTCCCGTATTGCTGGATCAGGAGCTGCTGCGCGCGAACTCCGGCGGCATGCGCGCGGTGGTCATCAACAGCGGCTGTGCCAACGCCTGCACCGGTACGCGCGGCATGGAAAATGCGCGCACCATGGGCAAACTGACCGCGGCGAGCCTCGGCTGCGACGAACAGGCTGTGCTGGTGATGTCCACCGGCGTCATTGGCGTGCAATTGCCGATGGAAAACATTCGCCAGGGCGCGTCACAGATTGCGCCTACGGCGGATGCCGCTGGCTGGCGGGCCGCCGCAGAAGCCATCAGGACGACCGACAAGTTCCCCAAGCTGGCAGCGGCCGAGGTCCATCTGTCAGAGGGACGAACGCTGCAAATCTCGGGCATCAGCAAGGGCGCCGGCATGATTGCGCCGGACATGGCGACCATGCTGGCCGTAATCGTCACCGATGCCCTGCTGACGCCACAGGACACCCAGGCGCTGCTGGAAGAAACAAACCGCGTGAGTTTCAACTGCATCGTGGTCGATGGCGACACCAGCACCAATGACACGGTATTGCTGCTGGCAAACGGCGCCAGTGGCGTGGCGCCGGCAAACTGGTCGGATCGCGAGGCCTTCCGTGACGCGCTGCAGGATGTCTGCCTTCAGCTGGCGCAGGCGATCGTGAGAGATGGCGAGGGCGCGACCCGTTTCGTTACAATCGAAATCGAGGGCGCGCCGGACGACGGAGCTGCCCGGCGCATCGCCAACACCATCGCCACCTCCGCTCTGTCCAAAACCGCCTTTTATGGCAGTGACGCCAACTGGGGTCGCTTTGCCGCAGCGGCCGGACGTGCGGGCGTCGACTTCGCGCCGGAAGCGTTGGCGCTCTGGCTGGGCGAGGGAGAGTCTCTGTCACGGCCGCTGCAGTTAATGCAGGCTGGCGAGCCGATAAACTATTCTGAGACCGCGGCAACCGCGATTGTGAGTCAGGCTTCGTTCACATTGAGGCTTTCGGTTGGGCAGGGGCCTGGCAGAGCGCGCGTGTGGACCTGTGACCTTGGCCATGAATATGTGACAATCAACGCGGAATACCGGACCTGATGGGCGCTTGCCTGGCCCTTGAGGATGGCCGCCTCTTCCAGGGCACAGGCTTCGGAGTGGAGGGCGTGACGACTGGCGAGCTGGTCTTCAACACCTCCATGACCGGTTACCAGGAGATTCTGACCGACCCCTCCTATTGCCGGCAAATCGTGACCATGACCGTCCCGCACGTTGGCAACACCGGGGTTAATCCCGAGGACGTCGAGTCCGATCGAATCTGGCTGTCCGGCTTTGTCGTGCGCGCGCTCAGCCCGGTTGTCAGCAGCTGGCGTGAGCAGGGTGCGTTGGACGACTGGATGCAGGAACAGGGCGTGATCGGGATCTCCGATGTGGCGACCCGCGCGCTGGTACGTCACATCCGGGCGCAGGGGGTCATGCGCGCTGCTATCGCTGCCGGGCCGGCCGCGCGCGACCCGGAGGCCTTGATCGAACAGGCGCGCAACGCAGAGGACATGTCCGGCGCCAACCTGGTTGATGCGGTGACCACGCAGGAACCCTACAACTGGGTCGGCCACAGCGATCCGCAGTGGTATCGTGGCGATCAGCAGGAAGCGAGCGGACCGCTGATTGTGGCCTGGGACTTTGGCATCAAGCGCAACATTATGCGCATGATGGCGGACCGTGGCTTGCGCGTAACCGTGGTGCCGGCCTTCACCAGCGCTGCGGAAGTTCTGGCGCTGGAGCCGGCCGGCGTGTTCCTCAGCAACGGCCCGGGCGACCCGGCGGCAGTGGACTATGCCATTCGTAACGTGCGCGATCTGATTGGCAGGGTGCCACTCTTCGGCATCTGTCTCGGCCACCAGATCCTGGCGCTGGCGCTGGGCGGCAAGACCGAAAAGATGCACTTCGGCCATCGCGGCGGGAATCAACCGGTGCGCAACCTGTTGACCGGGGTTGTCGAAATCAGCTCGCACAATCACGGCTTCGCGGTCAGCGAGGACAGCCAACTCTCCGGCGCGGAAGTGACGCACATCAACCTCAACGACAGCAGTATAGAGGGCATTCGCGACGCGGCACGTGGTGTGTACAGTGTCCAATATCATCCGGAGGCGGCCCCCGGCCCGCACGATTCCCTGTATCTGTTTGACGAGTTCGTGAAGCGAGTGCTCAGGGTCGCCCAGGAGTAGATTCCCGCGCTCCCGGGCCGGAGAGGCGGGGAGGCCATGCCAGCACGCAGGGACATCCACAGCATCATGGTGATCGGCTCCGGGCCGATCGTGATAGGGCAGGGCTGCGAGTTCGATTACAGTGGGGTGCAGGCTTGCAAGGCCTTGCGCGCAGAGGGCTACCGCATCGTGCTGGTGAACTCCAACCCCGCCACCATCATGACGGATCCCGAATTCGCCGATGCTACCTACGTCGAGCCGCTGACCCCTGAAATGTGCGAGCGAATCATCGAAATAGAGCGGCCGGACGTTATCCTGCCCACCGTCGGCGGCCAGACTGCGCTAAACCTCGTGCTGGAACTGCGCGACCAGGGAGTCCTGGACAGACACAATATCGAACTCATCGGTGCTTCTACCGAAAGCATCGAACTGGCCGAGGATCGCTTGTTGTTTCGCAACGCCATGGATGAAATTGGCCTCCGCTCCCCCCAAAGTGTGGTCGTGGACAATGTCGAGGATGCGCTGGCAGCGGCTGAAACGCTGGACTATCCGGTGCTGGTGCGTCCATCCTTCACCCTCGGAGGTTCCGGCGGCGGCGTGGCAAACTCGCCGGCGGAGCTGCGCGAGGTGGCAGGGCGCGGCCTGAAAGAGAGTCCGGCGGGCGAAGTGCTCGTCGACATGAGCCTGCTCGGCTGGAAGGAATACGAGCTGGAGGTCATGCGCGATTACAGCGGAAATTTCGTTGTCGTCTGCTCGATCGAGAATCTGGACCCGATGGGCGTTCATACCGGCGACAGCATCACGGTAGCGCCGGCGCAGACGCTGACGGACAAGGAAATCCAGCGCCTGCGTGACATGGCCCGGGCAGTGCTGGGCAAAGTGGGGCTGGCCACTGGCGGCGCCAACGTGCAGTTCGCCATCAGCCCGACGGATGGCGAAGTTTACGTAATTGAAATGAACCCGCGCGTTTCACGTTCCTCGGCCCTGGCCAGCAAGGCCACCGGCTTCCCGATTGCCAAAATCGCGGCGCTGCTTGCGGTTGGCTACCGCCTCGACGAAATCCCCAACGACATCACCCGCGAAACGCCGGCCAGCTTTGAACCATCGCTGGACTATGTCGTGGTCAAGATCCCGCGCTGGAACTTTGAAAAGTTCACGGGGGTCAGACACATACTCGGGCCGCAGATGAAGGCGGTCGGCGAAGTGATGGCGATCGGCCGCACCTTTCCAGAGGCACTGCAAAAGGGAGTGCGTTCGCTGGACATCGGCGAACCTGGCTTCGGCAGCAGCACGAAAGATGATGGCGAGGCCCTGGGCGTGCCCACCGCCCAGCGTCTGTTCCGCGTGGCGGAAGCGTTGAATCGCAATCAGACCTTGCCCGACATTGCGCATGCGACGGGCTTCGACCCCTGGTACATACAGCAAATGATCGACCTGGTCAGGGCGCAGCAATCCATCACGGATCGCTCCATGACTTTGGAGCAAGTGGACCGCGACACGTTGCTAAAATTGCGCCGCCAGGGCTTCAGCGATGCCTGGCTGGCGCAGCTGTTGGGGACGGATGAAGGGGCGCTGCGGCGTAGGCAACGGGAACTTGGCCTCCGCCCAATCTTCTACCGGGTGGATACCTGTGCCGCCGAGTTCGAGGCAAAGACGCCCTATCTCTACTCGACCTGGGAAGTGGACGACGAAACAGAGCCGTCAAACAGGCGTAAGGTGATTGTGCTGGGTGGCGGCCCCAACCGCATCGGCCAGGGAATCGAATTTGATTACTGTTGCGTGCACGCCTGCTTCGCGCTGCGGGATCTGGGCTTTGAGACCATCATGGTCAACTGCAATCCCGAGACGGTCAGCACGGACTACGACACCGCCGACCGGCTCTACTTCGAGCCGCTGACCGCGGGCGATGTGCTCAATATCATTGAAGCGGAGCAGCCTGAAGGCGTGCTGGTGCAGTTCGGTGGCCAGACACCGCTGAACATCGCCGGCGCCCTGCACGATGCCGGTGCGCCCATCATCGGCACTCCCTTCGAGGCCATCGACCTGGCCGAGGACCGCGAACGCTTTAGCGCGTTGATGGACACGCTGGGAATCAGGCAGCCAGCCGGCGCAATTGCCAACTCGAGCGAAGAAGTGCTGGCGGCGGCCGCCAGCATCGGTTTCCCGATGCTGGTGCGGCCCAGCTACGTGCTGGGCGGACGTGGTATGGCCATTATCTATGACCAGACTGGCCTGGTTGCCTGGCTGGAGGAAAACCTCGACCTGGTGGGCTTGCCGCTGCTGATCGACAAGTTTCTCGATGGCGCCATGGAAGTGGACGTGGACGCACTCTGCGACGGGGAACGTGTAACCATCGGCGGCATTATGCAGCACATTGAAAATGCCGGCGTGCATAGTGGCGATTCCGCCTGTGTCTTGCCGGCCTGGCAGCTTGGCATGATCGATCTGGAGACGATTCGCAGCAACACGCAGCGCATCGGGCTCGCGCTTGGCGTGCGCGGCCTGTTCAACATCCAATTCGCCATTCTCGACGATGAGGTCTATGTGCTGGAGGCGAATCCCCGCGCTAGCCGCACCGTGCCTTTCGTCAGCAAGGCGACCGGTATCCCGCTGGCTCGTCTTGCCGCGCAAATTGCAGCCGGCAAGTCTCTGTCCGAGCTCGACTTTCTGCAAGAGCCACGGGTGGACGGCTATTTCGTCAAGGAAGCCGTGTTGCCCTTCCGCAAGTTCCCCGGAGCGGATGCGCGCCTTTCGCCCGAAATGCGCTCCACCGGCGAGGTCATGGGTCATGCATCCAGCTTTGGCCACGCCTTCATCAAGGCGCAGATCGCCACTGGCGTCAGCCTGCCGACAGAGGGGGTCGTCGCCTTCAGTGTGAGCGACGAGGACAAGGGCGAGGTCGCCACTATCGCGCGTGACTTCCTGCGAATGGGTTTCGAGGTGGCAGCGACGGAAGGTACGGCGCGGATGCTTAAGTTGATCGGCGTTCCGGCGCGCACGGTCCGCAAGGATGACGAGGAAAGCCCGAACGTGGTGGACATGTTGCGATCCGGCGAGATTGCACTGATGATAACCACGCCCACTGACCGTCAGAATCACAGCGACGGATCGCTGATGCGCAGCTCCGCCTGGCAATTTGGCGTGCCCATCATTACCACCCTCAACCAGGCGGCAGCGGCGGCGAAGGGCATCCGCGCCCTGTTGCAGGCACCCCTGCAGGTGCGCAGCCTGCAGCTGCACCACGGGATGCAGGCCGACATTTCGAAGTAGCAGCAGTCTGGTCTTTAGAGCCTTCCCGCAACGCCCGGGTCTGGAAGTCGCGTCTTCCCCTGTGTTACACTGCCCGAACAAGCTGGCGCATTCTGGTGAACGGAGAACCGGTGATCGGGGACCATGAACGCTACCTCCAGGAAGTGTTGATCACCGAAGACGCGCTGAAAAAGCGTATCGCCGAGCTCGGAAAAGCAATTTCGACAGATTATCAGGGATGCCCCAACCTGCTGCTGGTTTGCGTGCTCAAGGGTGGCGTCATGTTTCTTGCTGACCTGATGCGCCACATCCAGGTGCCGCACGCCATCGAATTTCTCGCTGTCTCCAGCTACGGCGCCGGCGCGCGCGAATCGCGCGGCGAAGTTCGCATCGATATGGATCTGGGCTCGCAGGTTGCCGGTCAGCACGTGCTCATCGTGGAAGACATCATCGACAGCGGCCACACGCTGCGCTATGTGATGGACATGCTGCTGGCGCGCCGTCCCGCCAGCATGAAGCTCTGCGCCTTGCTGAACAAGTCCTCGCGCCGCAGTGTCGACATTCCCGTGGACTACACCGGCTTTGAGATCGAGGATCGTTTCGTCTTCGGTTACGGACTCGACCTCGACGAGAAGTTTCGCAATCTGCCCTTCGTCGGCGTGGTGGACCTGTCGGTCCTGGGCGATGCCTGAGCCAGAGCCGCGCGACCCCTACCGTCCCCTGCTGTGGCCGAAACTGATCCACAGACTGCGGCCTTACGCCGCCGAAGCCAGACAGCCGGTTTACATCGTCGGCGGCGCAGTGCGTGATGCTCTCGCCGGGCGCCCGGTTCACGATGTTGACCTGGCGGTAGCGCATGAGGGCATCCTCCTGGCACGGCGCATTGCCAACGGGCTGGACGGCGACTTCTACGTGCTGGACCGCGAGCGTGATGTCGCGCGCGCCTTGCTCGATACTGAAGACGGCAAAATCCTTGTTGATGTGTCCGGATTACGTGGTGACAGTCTGCTGAAGGACCTGGCCGACCGTGATTTCACCATCAACGCCATGGCCGTCGAGCTCGGTACGGACTGCACACAGATCATTGACCCGCTCGGCGGCGAGGCGGACGCGCGCGCGAAAGTGCTGCGCCAGTGCGGTCCGGCCTCTCTGCCCAACGACCCACTGCGCGCACTGCGCGCCATGCGCCTGGCCGCCCAATTCGAGCTCAGGATTGAACCGGCGACGCGGCATTCCATACACGCCGTTCGTGACCGGCTGTACGACAGTTCGGCGGAGCGGGTGCGCGACGAGTTTTGGCGCCTGCTGGCCCTGCCAAGGGTCGCCGCCGCGTTACGCGCAGCCAGCGCGACCGGGCTGTTGGAGCGGATTGTGCCCGAGACGGGCGACCTGTCTGCGCAGCCTGCGCAGAGCGACGTCTATAGCGACGCATGGCAGGAAACGCTGGCCACTCTCGCCAGCCTGCGGCAGATTGTCGCGGCCTTCGGGCCGCGGCGCGGCGATCAGCACGGGGCCACCTTCGGCGTCGGCATGCTGGCGATACAGTTGGATCGCTGGCGGCCACAACTGCAGCAACACTTGCAACACTGCTGGCCCAACGAGCGTACGCACTGCGCCCTGCTCATGCTGACAGCCATGCTCTGCACCACGGCCGAGCCAAACCTTGCAGCGGAACTGGCAGTGAAGCGCGCTCGCGCGATGTGCCTGGCCAATGTCGAAATCGAGCGGCTGGATGCTGTGCTGCGCTGGCAACACGAGCCTGTGTTACTGACGGAATTGACGGATCTGAACCTTTATCGCTTCTGGCGCAAGACTGGCGTTGCCGGCGTGGATGTTTGTCTGTTGGCTGCGGCGCGCTATCTGGGCGAAGCCGGCAGCTGGCTCAATCAGGATGACTGGCTGGCTTTCGTGGAGCGCATCACGCGCCTGCTGCGGGCTCGCTTCGAAGGGATGGCTACGCCTGAGCCCTTGCTGGATGGCAAGTCGCTGATGCGCGCGCTGAAGCTGCCGCCCGGGCCCAGGCTGGGCGTCTTGCTTGAACACCTCCGCGAGTCCCAGGTCAGTGGCCAGGTGAGCACGGTGGCCGAAGCGCTCGCTGCTGCGCGAGAATGGCTGGAGGCAGACGACCCTCACTAATCCCCGGCGCTGACGCCCTGTTCATCCCCGACAACATTGAAGTACCACAGCAGGGTGTTGCCGTAGCGGCGCTCGTCAAAGGGGGCCAGGCGCTCCAGCGTCATGGCCTGCTTTTCTGCGGGATCGATCTGCGCCACGACGATTGTGTCGCTGTTTGTCCACCCAGGGTTTTCGTCGATTAGCTGCAGGGTCTGCAGCCACAGTCCCTTATACTGCGGCGGCGCAATGTAGATGATGTCGAAGCTTTGTTGCCGCGCCGAGCGTAACCAGGCAAGCACGTCCGCGCGCTGCACACGAGCGCGCTCGCCTACCTGGGCGAGCTGCAGATTCTCGCGGATGACGCGCAGCGCGCGCGCGTCGCGTTCCACCAGCACGGCCTCCGCCGCGCCACGACTTAGCGCCTCGATGGCGACGCTGCCGGTGCCGGCGAACAGGTCCAGAAACCTGGCTTGCGAGACACGGCGGCCGAGTTTGCTGAAGCAGGCCTCCTTGACACGATCCATCACCGGGCGCGAGCTTTCGCCCGGCACCACTTTGAGGCGCCGCCCCCTCGCCGAGCCTGCGATAACGCGGATAGCCATCAGGCGACGTTCCCGCCTGGCTCTACTGCCTGACGCATGGCGCGCAGATTCGAAAGTGGGGTGGTAACGAGCAGGGGGGAGCCGGGGGCGAGAATGAAGCGTCGTCCGCCACAGAGCTGCAACGCCGTGCGCGCGCGATTCAGAACAGTTGCAGGCGTGCCATCATGTAGTTGCTGCCGCGCGGAGAGGCCGCAACAGGCCGCGCCGAGCAGTTGTGAGCGGCCGGAGACCAGATCTGGTTCACCTTGCTGGTCCTCCCAGTTGACCGCCGAAAGTCTCAACTCCCCGGCCAGGCTAAAGATAGGCGTGTTTTCTGGCAAGCTGGCCAGGTTAAACCACCATGCGCCCGGGAGGTTGTCCAGAATTTCCTTGTCGTAATTCCAGCCGAAAACTTGATATTCCTCCCGCGAAATGATGTCGTGGCTGGCGAGCGACAGCTCGTAACAGATGCCGGCAAGCGGCAACTGACGCAGTTCGTCGATGATGCGTAATGTGCTGGTCGTCAGCATTCCGAGGCCCTCCCGCAACCGCTCCGGCTGCATGCGCATGTGCCTGAGCAAACGGGTGCGTCCTGCCAGCTGTTCGGCCTGGGTGAGCGGCGAGGGCAGCGACATGATAACGGGCGTATCCGCATCGAGTCCGGTAGTGACGAGGCGCAGCGTCTGCAACTGTCGGCCCACGACCCCGCGCAGGGGCATCAGCGGCCGCAGGCTGCTCCAGTCCAGCGAGCGCTGCACGACGTGGCGCGTGATGTGGCGCGTCCCGTCGAGCGCGCCACGCCACTCATCCTGTAACCCATGATCAGAAACTGCCCAGGTCTGGGCAGGCATCACGCGCAGAAAGTCGAGATCGTGGCTGCGCTGGAAATCCAGCAGGGCGCGCGCGAAATCCGCCGCGCGCTGATCATCTCCGGGCCAGTGTCGCCAGAATGCGACTGGCGTTCGATCCGTCGGCTCGCCAGCAATGGTCCTGGCGAGCCTCTCACGTTTGTTCACCCGCCGCCTTCTATTTCGGCGATTCGCTGGGTGAGCATGCGCGAAAGCATCGTGAGGCGATCATCTTCGGGAGATCGCAGGCGATCTTCCTCGCCAGGTATGTGTTTCTCGCCCTCAACCCGCTGCCCCTCTTCTACGAGCTGCTGCGCGCTGCGGAAGCTGCTGATCGCCTCTTCCTGGTTGCCGGCTGATTTATGCGAGAGGCCGAGCCCGTATCTGGCGTCGGTATCATCAGGGTGGTTCTTCACGATTTGCGCGAAAGAGTCTACTGCGGCCCTGCTGTCCCCGGCGCGCTGTTGCTGCCATGCGCGTCGTACCTGGTCGTCGACATTGCTGCTTGCCATTTTCACCCTCCCGCGGTCTGCGAAGCGCCTACCTGCGATTGTAGTTCACGTACAGGCGCAGGGCAAATGCGCAGCCCGCTCCCTGCTTGAGTTTTACCTTGCCCGCTGCTATGGTAACCTGAGCAAATGGATGTCGAAATACGCAGGGCCGGGCAGGGGGATTTGCCAGCAATGGCCTCCCTCTGGCTGGAGAAAATGGCCCTGCAGCAGCTTCATGACCGGCGCTTGCGACTCGCGCAGGACGGCGAAGAACGCCGCGTTCGCGCAATGCAGGGCTGGTTGCAGGACGAAAGCTATTGCCTCCTGGTCGCGCTGGCGGGCGGACGGGTAGCCGGATACATTGTCGGCTGTGAACGACCAGGGCCGGCGGGCATGTTGCCGGAACGCCAGGGACTGGTGCTGGAGCTGACGGTGGGTCTGCATACTGACATGAACGGACTGGGCGGAATACTGTGGAAACCGTTACATGACTGGTTCCGGCAACGGGGCCTGGAGGACATTATTGTGCATGTGCCTGCGCGCAAACCGGTGGAGCAGGCTTTCTGGCGCAGCCTGAACGCCACAGAATTGGCCGTGTTGTTATGGATGAGGCCATGATACGGCCAGCAGTTGCCAGCGATGCCGTCGCCATTGGCATGCTCTGGGCGCAGCTGGTGGCGCACCATCACGCGCTCAATACGGCCATGCCGCGCGCGACGATAAATGGTGCCCAACTCTACGGCCGCAGCCTGAGCGACCGCCTTGAGGACAGCCATACCCAGGTTTTCGTCGCCGAAACCGGGGGACGCGTGGTGGGCTATGTGCTGGGCGTTGTTGTCGACCTGCTGCCGGAAATGTTCGAGCAGCAGGCGGGCGGCTTCCTCGCTGACATCTACGTCGAGGCGGACTGGCGCCGCCAGGGTCATGGTCGCGCGCTGGTGGCCGCCCTGACCGACTGGTTCCGGCAACGGGGGCTGACCTACTACGAGTGGCACGTCCCGGCCTGCAACCCGGATGCAGTTTCCTTTTGGCGCAGTATGGGCGGCGCGCCCTGGCAGATTCGTATGCGCGCAGGACTGACGGAGTCAGAGTCATGACGCAGCCGCTCTACCAGCTGGACAGCTACCTGCGCAGCTTTGAGGCGCGCGTCACCGCTGTCGACGAGGCGCAACAGGCCGTCATCCTCGACCAGAGCGCTTTCTACCCCGGCGGAGGCGGCCAGCCCTGTGACACCGGGACGCTGATTCACGAAGATCGCGTAATCCCTGTAAGGCGCGTGCAACGCGGCCACCTGCATCTGATTGAAGGCGAGTTGCCGCCGGTTGGCGCCATGGTGCGCGGCGAGTTGGACTGGGAGCAACGCTATCAACTGATGCGCACGCACAGCGCGCTGCACATTCTCTGCGGCGTGGTCTGGCGCGATTTCCGCGCCAGCGTCACCGGCGGCAACATGCAGCCCCTGCGCGGACGCCTGGATTTCGAGTTCGAGCGCATGGAGAAGCAGCTTGTCGCCGAAATCGAGACTGCCATCAATGTGGAGGTCTCCGCGGAGCGCGACATTCACGTCAACATTCTGCCGCGTGAGGAAGCCTTCCTGATCCCGGACCTGATTCGCACGAAGATCAACATCCTGCCCGCCGGCATCGAGCAGGTGCGCACCGTCGAGATTCAGGGCCTTGATCTGCAGGCAGACGGCGGGACGCACGTGGCAAACACGCGCGAGGTCGGGCCGCTGCGCATCGCGGATTACCGCAGCAAGGGCCGCATCAACAAGCGCATCACGCTCCAGCTATAGTGCGCCAGGCCACATGCGACGACTTCATGCCACCGGGTTGCGCGAACGCTTTGTGGCCAGCGGCGTCTACGAGCAGCCGGACGGGCTGCAGGAACACTGGAGCGCGCACGAGGTTGGCGCCGGCGCGGTGTTCCTGCGCGTCGACCGCGACGGGCGCGCGGCCGGCGGGCCCAGCCTGCTGCAGGAGGCGCTGCGTAATGCAGACGGCTGTTTCGAACGTATCGACCAGCAATTCTACGCTGCCGACGGGCGTCCCGGCGCGCGCCTGCGCTGTACGCGCTTTGCTGGCCACGTCGAACTTTTCCACGAAGACGTGGACTGCCTGCGCGAGGAACATATTGACATGGGGCCGGAGTATGTCCTCATTCCGACCGGGATTTTGCTGGCCGGTATGGCGCTGGCGCAGGCGCAGCGCATGCCTCAACCCCCGGCCCTGTTGCGGATGAAGCAGGCTGCCGACCGCTTCGCCTGGCAACGATCATCTGCTGAGGCCAACTGTGAAGAACACGGCGTAATACAGGCTGGCGGACGTGCGCTGCAAGCGCGGCGCTGTGGCTGGAGCGACTCGCCGCAGTCCTTCTGGCTCGATGCGCATGACGTTGCCCTGTGTTATGAGGTAGCAGGGCAGTCATTCCACCTCACTCACTATTCCCGGCGCCTTGACTGAGCAGCTGCGTCTCCTGCTTGGAACGGCCCGCCTGCGCGCGCTGGTGCTGCTGCTTGCCCTGACCGGCCTGACCAGCCTCGTGCTCAACGCCTTCGACGCAGATGCCATGCCCTGGGTCACTTCCGCCCAGATGCTACTCGCGTTGAGCGTGCCGGTTTGCGCCCTGGCCATCCTGGTTTCGAGCCTGGAGCCGGCCGCGCGTGTGCGCTGGCTCGTAATATTGCTGCCGGTTGCCGGCGCGCTGCTGCTGGGACTGACCGGCGAGCCCCGACTGCTGCTGCCGCTGGCCGGCGTGGCGCTGGGCTGGACGCTGGCCGGCATCTTTCTCTTTCGCCCGCGTCAACCACAACTGGCGCAGCAGGCCATCAAGGCCTTGCGGCGTGGGCAATACGAAGATGCACTGGCGGCGATGGACGCGTTACTGCTGACCGAGTCCGAAGTTGCGGCCCACTACCGCCTGCGCGCCGAAATCCTGCGGCTGGCGGGTGATTTGGCACGCGCGCGCGACAATTACCGGCAAATGACCCGGCTGACGCCGCAGGACGCGAGCGCCTGGAACGGCCTGGCCGAGGTGTTGCTGCAGGCCGGCCAGCATCAGGAAGCCCTTGACGCCGGCTTGCGCGCCCTGGCGCTGGCGCCCGAAGACTGGGTCGCATTCTACAACCTGGGCATGGTTGAGGATCGCCTGCGCCTGCCGCTGGAGGCGTCCGTTCATCTGCGCGAGGCGCTGTCTCGCCGGGTGCCAGACGCGCGCCACCGGCTGCTGTTGCGCTTGTACCTGATGCGCGCACAGGTGCGACTGGACGACAGGGCGGAGGCGCAGCAAACGCGCCAGCAACTCCGCGGCGAGCGCAGCGGCCTGCAGGAATGGCAGCGTTTGCTGGTGCATGAACAAGCCGCACCACTGCGAAAGGTGCTGGCGGAGGACATCCAGCTGGCGCAGGCGCTCATGGATGAGGACGCGCCACTGGAGCTACTATTACCATGAACCGGCTCGTTCTGGTTCACCGCCGTCCGTGATACACATACTCCGCGAGTTCTGGCGCGGCCTGCGCAGCTGGGAAAGGCCGGCCCGGCTGGCGCTTGCCCTTGGTCTGCTGGCAATGTTTCCTCTGCTGCTGCTCTGGCTGGTTGGCCCGCCGGAATTGCGACCAGCAGGGCTGGCCGGTTTGTGTGGCCTGGGGCTGGGTCTGCAGCTGGTGTTCATGTGGGCCTGGCGTGGCATGCTCAGCGACTGGACGCGCGCGCAGCGATTCTACCTCGATGGAGAATTCGAAGCCGCCTGTGACTTGCTGCAGGCCAGGCGCGCCACCGGCCGCGCCGACATGCGCAGCCTGACCCTGCTGGGCAACGCCTTGCGTCAGCGCGGCTTGCTGGAGCAGAGCGAAACTGTATTGCGCGAGGCCGTGGTGCAGCGGCCGGGACACGCCTTCCCCCAGACCGGACTTGGGCGGACGCTGCTGGCCCAGGGACGCTACAGTGCTGCCGTCGATGCGCTGGACGATGCGCTGGAGGCTGGCGCTCCGGCCATAGTCGCCCTGGACCTGGGCGAGGCGCTGTTTCACGTCGGTCAACTTGAGGCAGCGCGCGAGCCCTTGCAGACTGGCCTGGCAGCGACCGATGACCCTGGGCGTCGGCTGGTCGGGCAGTACCTGTTGCACCAGCTTAATGCCGCGGAAGTACCAGGGGCGCAGCTCCTGCGCGATGGCCGACACTGGCTGGAGGCGCAGGCTGCGCGCTCTGCGCATACAGACTACGGGATAGCGCTCGCGGCCATGCTGAAGGCGCTGGATGGCAAGACAGTTAATAAACCCGGTTGAATTCAGGCCGCATTCGGGATTATTATCGACGAATTCAGAAACAGGCAGGAGGTGTTTGCGTGGCAGCGAGGGTATCGCTCGCGCCGCGGTTCATTCCGGGCTGAGCGCAACAACCAGCCATCCCGACCCTGTATGTAGTCATGCGACGGAAAGGAATGAACCATGTTCAAGGCTGTTGACTCCCGGGTCGACATTCAGCAACTCGAGCAGGAGCAGCTCGCGTTCTGGCGCGAACAGCGCATCTTTCAGCGCACGATGGACGAGCGCGAGGGCGGGCCAGGCTTCGTCTTCTACGAAGGGCCGCCCACCGCCAATGGCAAGCCTGGCAGCCACCATGTGCTGTCACGGGCTTTCAAGGACATGTTCCCCCGCTATAAAACGATGCAGGGCTTCTACTGTCTGCGCCGCAGCGGCTGGGACACGCATGGTCTGCCTGTCGAGATCGAGGTGCAAAAGGAACTCGGTCTGACGAGCAAGCAGGACATCGAAGACTATGGCGTGGCGGCCTTCAACGACAAGTGCCGCGCCAGCGTGCTGCGCTACATCTCGGACTGGGAAGAACTGACCGAGCGCATCGCATTCTGGGCCGACCTCGACAAGCCCTATGTCACTTTTACCAACGACTACATCGAAAGCGTGTGGTGGATTCTGCGGCAGCTCTGGGACAAGGGGCTACTGTATCGCGGCCACAAGGTCGTTCCCTACAGCCCCAGTTCCGGCACGCCGCTTAGCAGCCACGAAGTGTCGCTGGGCTACAGGATGGTGACCGATCCCTCTGTTGTCGTCCGCTTCCCGCTGCGCGACCAGCCGGGCGTATCCTTCCTCGCGTGGACGACGACGCCCTGGACTCTGCCGGGCAACGCGGCGTTGGCAGTGGGCGCGGACATCGACTATGTCCGGGTGGAGGGCCCGGGCGAGGACGGCGAACCGGAGCAGCTCATCCTGGCGGAAAAGCTTCTATCCCAGGTACTGAAAGAGCCGGAGCGATATCAGGTCTTGCGTCGTCTCAAAGGCAGCGACCTGGCCGATCTGCGCTACGTGCCGCTCTACAGCTTCCTTCCCACGGAGAAAGAATACGCCTACGTCGTCACCGCGGACTATGTCAGCACGGACGATGGCACCGGCATCGTGCACGCGGCGCCCGCCTACGGTATCGATGACATGGCACTGGGGGAGCAGCACGATCTTCCGCTCTTCCGAACCGTCGTCGAGGATGGCCGCTTCGTCGAGCAGGCCGAACCATTTAGCGGCATGTGGTTCAAAGACGCCGACAAGGAGATCATCCACGACCTGCGCGAACGCGGCCTGATGTACAGTGTCGGCAGCTACGAGCACAGTTATCCGCACAACTGGCGCGATGACCAGCCGCTGATGTACTACGCGCGCGAAACCTGGTTCATTCGCTCGACTGCCTGCCGCCAGGCGCTGATTGACCTGAACAAAACCATTAACTGGGTGCCACAGCACATCCGCGACGGGCGTTTCGGCAACTGGCTGGACGACCTGAAAGACTGGTCGCTGGGGCGCGAGCGATACTGGGGCACGCCGCTGCCCATCTGGGTGGATGACAGCAATGGGGACATGCTGTGTGTGGGCAGCGTGGCCGAGCTGGAGCAGCTGGCCGGGCGTGAATTCCCGGAGCTGGATTTGCACCGTCCCTGGATTGACGACATCGTTTTCCCCAATCCGAAGGGTGGCGGCACGATGCGCCGTACCCCCGAAGTGATCGATGTGTGGTTCGACAGCGGCGCCATGCCCCTGGCCCAGTGGGGCTACCCCCACAAGGGGCGCATCGAATTCGAAGGGCAGTTCCCGGCGGACTACATCTGCGAGGCGGTGGATCAGACGCGCGGCTGGTTCTTCGCGCTGCACGCCATCAGCGCCATGCTCTTCGAGGAAGTGTCCTTCCGCAACGTCATCTGCCTCGGTTTCATCCTCAACCACGAAGGCAAGAAGATGTCGAAGAGCCGCGGCATCGTCGTTGACCCCTGGGAGGTCATCAACAGCCAGGGCGCCGATGCCATGCGCTGGTATTTCTATACTGCCGGCCCGCCAGGCGACAACAAGCGCTTCTCCACCGCGATGGTAGCCGACGTGGTGCGCAAGTTCTGGTCGACGCTGTGGAACACCTACAGCTTTTTCGTGACCTACGCCAACCTGGACGGCTGGACGCCCTACAGTCCCCGTCCGGCAGTTGAAGACCGCGACCTGCTCGACCAGTGGGTGCTGGCCGAACTGCACCAGATGGTTGCGACGGTGACGGAAGCCTACGACAATTACGACGCGCCCAATGCGACCCGGCCCGTGCAGGCCTTCGTGGAGGCCTTGAGCAACTGGTATGTGCGCCTCGGCCGACGCCGCTTCTGGAAGAACGAGCAGGATGCCGACAAGGCTGGCGCCTACGCCACGCTCTACGAGTGCCTGGTCACAGTCAGCCAGTTGATTGCTCCGGCCATGCCCTTCCTGAGTGAGGCCATCTATCGTAATCTGGTGTCAGGCTCTGACGCGGCAGCGCCCGACAGCGTACATCTGTCCCGCTGGCCGCACACTGGCGACAGAATCATTCAGCGCAGCCTGATGGACGAGATGCAACTGGTGCGACAGTTTGTCAGCCTGGGCCTGGCCGCGCGCAACGAGGCCGGCATCAAGGTGCGCCAGCCGCTCGCCAGGGCTCACTTTGTGCTGCGACCCGGCGACGATCCCGCGATGCTGGAGCGCCACATCGAACTGATCCGCAGCGAGTTGAACGTTAAGCAGCCGGTTTTCATTCCGGCTGATGAAGTTGAGACGCTGGTGCGGGAAGAGGTTCAGTTCAACCCGCTGCCGCAGTTTCTGGGCAGGAAGTTCGGCAGCGACTTCCGCCGCGTACAGTCTGCGCTGCGGGAGGGGGAGCAGGAGCTGTTGCGCGCCTACGCCCAACAACTGCAGGATGGAGCGGCAATCACTTTGCAACTGGACGGCCGTGACTTTGAGGTTACGCCTGAAGAAATTGAGGTGCAGGTCACGCGAGTAGTGCCTGCCGACCATGTCATGGCGGCCGAGGCCGGCTGCATCGCAGTGCTGGACACCAGGCTGACCCCCGCCCTGATCGACGAGGGTCTGGCGCGGGAGGTAGTGCGCAGGGTGCAGACCCTGCGCCGCGAGGCCGACTTCCAGCTTAACGACAGAATCGCCGTCCGCTACCACACGGACGACAAACTGGCCATGGCAATCGCGCACTTTGCGGAAAGCATCTGTAGTGAGACGCTCTGCGACAGTCTGGAGCAGGGCGAGACGGATGAAAGCTGGCAGCGTGCCGAGTACCTCATCGGTAGCGCCCGCCTCTGCCTTGGCGTAAAACAGCTCGCGGCCCAGGATTAGCCTGTGTAAAACGACCAGGCAAAATGTAAGGCAAGCTGTTTCTGACGGCTTGCCTTTTAATAATGTGTGCAGAACTCTATGTACACTTGGCTATATTGCCACAATGTACACTTGCATTTGGTTGACATGACAGTAATATCCGGTGTGGTTGAGTGACAACATTGTAATTGCTCGAAGGAATTGTATATGTCGACGAATCACTCCGTCACGGTCCAGGCCTTGATGCAGTTTGCGCTGCCCCTGGGCACGACCCTCGTCACCGGGACTGCCGCGACCAAAATCAGCTGGTCCGTCACTATCCGCGCCCAGCCGCCCGCCTTGCCCGATGTTTCCAGCGGCGAACTGGTGCTGCTCTCGATGGGGATGTTGCGCGCCTACAACAGTCGCATCACCCTGGCAGAAGTGATCGAGAGCCTGGCAAACGCAGGCGTGCAGGTGATCGCCGTGCGCGACAGAATCCCGGACGCGGCGCGCACCAGCGCCATCAGCCGCGATGTGAGCCTGCTGGCCCTGCCGCCTGACTGCAATCTGCCCAGCGTCGAGCGGGCTATCAACACTCTCATCGTCAACCAGGCGGCACAACTTAATCAGCGCGCGCTTGAAATCCAGCGCCAGCTCACGCGCCGCGCAGCAGAAAACCATGACCTTTCCAGCCTGCTGCAAATCGTCGCACGCGCAACCGCCTGTCCCGCCGTGCTGCATGACGAGACCGGCGCGCTTGTGGCGCGGGTTTGGCCCAACCTTGCCCGACGTCAGGGGGGCAGGGAACAGGTTTCGGACAATTCAATGGAAGCCTTCCGCAAGTGGCTGGAACGGGAGGCGCCGGTTGGCGAAGGCAATATCGTGGCCAGCCCGCTGGGTCACACGACGGTGTTGCTGGTTGAGAAAAGGGCGGCTGGCTGGCTCTCCCTCGTCAAACGCGACAGTGTACTGGACGAGTTCCCGCGGCTGGTGCTGGGCTATGGCGCGGATGTCTGCGCCATCGAACTGGCAAGGAACCGCGCCATCGCCTTCGCCGTGGAACAAACGCGCGGCGACTGGGTACAGATGTGGCTAAGCGGCGCCCAGGCGGATGATGACATGATGGCCGCACGCGCGCGCCAGGCCGGCTTCGACCCTGACGGCAGCAGCATGGTGTCTGTGTTTCGGGCATGCGGCGAAGTGTATAGCGAACCGCTGGAGAACCTGGCGAGTCTTGTGCGGGACGATATGCAGCGGCGCCAGCTCGACGGGGCAGTGGGGCAGTATGTTGACATGATTGTCGCGCTCTATCCCCTGAACAACGGGACACGGCCCACACGCATTCGCGACATCATCAACGCTCAGCGCGTCCTGCTGGCCGATCGCGTGAACGACGTATGCTTCGGCGTGGGCATCAGCCGACCCTGCACCGGTCTGGCAGCCATGCGCGAGGCTTGGCGCGAGGCCCGTGATGCCCTGGGCATCGCCACCGAGCTGGGTGAAAGTGATCAGGCGACCTACTACGGCGACCTCAAGCTTTACCAGCTGCTGCTGGCCCTGAAGGAGCACAACTTGGAGGATCTGGAACGCTTTCACGAAGCGACGCTGTCAGCGCTGCTGGAACATGATGAGCGCCGCCAGGGTGAATACATTCGCACACTGAACGGCTTTTTTCAGGCCAACGGCAATCTGGCCAGGGCCGCCAAGGAGCTGGACGTGCACCGCAACACGCTCGTCTACCGCCTGGAGCGAATCAACAACCTGACCAACCTTGACCTTGATGACGACGAGAACCGTCTGATTCTGCACCTGGCGCTTAAGATCCAGCGCGTCCTGGCAACCGTGCCAGGCGTACAGAACGCTGCCGATTGAGCGCGTCAGGAAATCCCTGCGTTCTGCCCGATTTTGATTTTCTGCGGCGTTTCCGGCACGACGAGGGCCATAGCGAGGTAAATCAGCAGGCCCGGCCCACCGACCAGCGCCATGAACACGAAGAGCAAGCGTACAATCGTGACGTCCAGCTTTAAATAACAGGCCAGCCCGCCGCAAACACCGGCCAGTTGTCGCTCGCTGCGCGAACGATACAACTTGCGTTCCATGGTGTCCGGCCCTCCCCCTGGTGTTGTCTACACCACTTTACGACGAAGTCGACGAACCGTCGCAATTCTGGTGCCGGACTTCAGGGAAGGAGGCTATTGCTCCGGTTCGTGGCGCAGCGGCGAGATGCGTATGAAGTAGTCCTGCGGGCGCGACTTCAGGTTGTAAAGATGCTGCACGGAGTCTGCCTGCCGGTTTTCTTCCAGCGTGTTGATGTAGGTATCCAACAATTCCTGCACGTCCCTGACGTCGCGTTCATCCAGTGCATAGATGTCTACCGAGGCGCCAGGCGCGATGCGGCTGCGGATGGCATCGACTGTCAGGTTCATTTCCGGCTGAATGCGCTGGAAGATGACGCCGCCGGTCATTCCGGCGCACATCCACGGGCCGGGGTCACCCAGCACCAGCGCGCGGCCGGAAGTCATGTATTCGAAGGCATAGCCCTTCAAATGCGCGCGCGCCCCGATGCCGCCCAGATCATCCCGCAGCGGTTCTGTGAGCTCGCCGCCGAAGACGACATCCGCGCCACTGAAACGAATGCAGGCGCGCGTGTCGGCGCAGCCCTGCACGATGAAGAAACCACCCTGGGCTCCGTAGGCGAAGCTCTTGCCGACGGAGCCATCAAGGCGTTGGCCGTTGTGGTTGAGGCCCTTAAGCACCGTGACATTGCCGCCGCGTGCGCACTTGGCAACGCCATCCTGCGCGCCGCCCTCCACGATGATATTCACCGGCGCGTCGGTAAAGGCGCCGAGGCCGTTGCCGGCGATGGCGGAGTTGCTGAAGCTGAGATGGATGTTCTCCACCATGTGGGCATTCGGGAAGCCGCGTTTGAGCGCGCCGCACAGATGTGTGCCCAGCGCGCGATCGCTGGCCATGACAGTCTCGTCATCATAGGTCATTTCGGTGAAGCCCTGGGCGGCGTGCTCGGCCAGCTCCTGCGTGATCTGCTTGCTGAGCGTGTTGCGCGGGCGGGTCACGAGGCGGCCGACGCCCTTTTGTATGCGGGTCTTCTGCACGGGCGGCACAGGTTGCATGAGCACGTCAAGGTCCAGGCGATCGTGCAGTGACGCCTGCGTGAGCAGGTCGACGCGACCGACGAGGTCTTGCGTCCTCCTGACGCCAAGGCGCGCCGTCCACTTGCGAATGTCTTCGCCAAGCATCTTGAACACATTGCAGATACCGGCGACAGCGGGCTCGAAGTCGCGGGGCTCGAAGGAAGGCAGGCCCCTGGACTTCGCCTCTTCTTTCGTTTTGATGTGGGTGGTGATGCCAACGTGGCAGGTGCCGTCATGGCACTTGCGACAAATGGTGCAGCCGATGGCGACCATGGCCATGGTCGCGAATCCGACACGATCCGAGCCAAGGCACATCATCTTGACCACGTCGCGCCCGCTCTTCATGCCCCCGTCGCACCACAGCTCCACGCGGTCGCGCAGCCCGCTTTCGATGAGTGCACGATGTGTCAGCCACAGCCCGATTTCCACCGGCAGGCCGACGTAGCGCAGGGCGTGCGCGCGCGCCGCCCCCGTTCCGCCTTCGTAGCCGGTTAGCGCAATGATGTCGGCGCCGGCCTTGGCCACTCCCACAGCGATGATGCCGACGCCCGGCACGACCGGAATTTTCACGGAAATGCGGGCGTTGGTGTTGGCGGTCTTCAGCTCATCGATCAGCTGCGCCAGGTCCTCGATGGAGTAGAGATCATGGTTGTTGCTCGGTGAAATCAGGCCGACGCCAGGGACCGTCTGACGAGCCGCGGCAACCTGTTCGGTCACCTTGAAGCCTGGCAGGTGGCCGCCCTCGCCGGGCTTGGCGCCCTGGCCAATCTTGATTTCAATCAGTCCGGTCGAGTTGAGAAATGCCGCATTGACGCCGAAACGGGCGGATGCCACCTGCTGGCCGCGATTGTGCGGATACAGGCCCATCAGCTCCGGCAGCTCGCCACCCTCGCCATTGACGCAGAGGATGTCCAGCCGCTTGGCGGCTTCGGCATAGGCCTTGTAGGCCAGCTCTCCCTGCGAACCAAATGACATGGCGGTGATGAGCACCGGCATGGTGTGACGGCGGCCTTTGCCGGCCACCGAGGTGTCGATGTCGTCGGGGGTGAGCGGCTGGTCACTCTCCTTGAGGCCCAGCGTGTGCCGAATGGCAATGGGGATTTGATCCTCGAGATTCAGCAGGACGTCGGTGTATTCCTCAAGGGAGAGCTCCCCGTGGGCGACGGACTCGGCCTTTTTCCACATCTTGGGATAGAAGCGGTCGGCGTTGGCCAGCCTGGCGCGCGTGTCGCCACGCAAGTCGCTGGCGCGCGCCTCGGCATCCACCTGAATGGCATCCCAGGTCAGCCCGCGTTCGGCGGAACCGAAATAGTTGGGCGTGCCGAATAGCTGGGCCACACTGTCTGTCAGGCCGACCGAGCTGAAGGAATGGCCGTAGCCGCGCAGTTCGTGGCAGCCAATGGTCGAGGTGACCTTCTGCAGGCCTGCAGTAAGGATTTTGACGCTGGAGTCAAGTGCCCGCAGCGTATCTTCATCGCTCGGCGGTTTGCGCGCGGGACGCGGTGCCTTCTTGAGCGACACGGCGTAGATGGCATAGGGCACGACGGCATTGGCGCCAAGACTGGCACACAGTGCCAGATCGTGCAGGGAACGCAGGGCGCCCGAGCGCAGGATGATGCCGGTGCGCCGGCGCAGATTGGGCGAATGCGGCGCCTCACGCAAGGCCTTGTCGACGGCGATGGTCGCCAGCGCGGGATCCAGCCAAAGCCCGTCTCCCGACAGCGATTCTTCGTCATCCAGCAGCAGGCAGCGTGCTCCGCCCAGAACCGCCTCGATGGCTGCTGCCTGCAGACGCTGCAAGGCCTGTTCGACCGTTTCTTCCGGCTCGGTGACCAGCGCCAGGCACGTCAATTCCTCGCCAAAATATTCGCAAACGTCTTCCAGCGTATGAGTGCCGTGCAGGCTGGCAACCTTGCGCATGATTTCTACCGGCGCCAGATCCGGGTGTCCCCCGGTGAGCAACGGCGTCTCCAGTTGCAGCAGACGGTTTTCTTCGTCAGCTACCTGGCCAATTTCCGGCCGTGTGCCCAGCAACACACGCGTCGAAAACTGCGAGCGCTCCCGTTCCCTGTCAATGGAAGGATTGGTGACGACGGCCACCGTTTCCTTGAAGTAATCCGTCAGGTTGGATCGGGTGCGGGCCATGGCGGCCAACGGCCCATCCCAGCCCAGCGAGCCGATCTGTTCCTTTTCGTTATCGACCATGCTGTCAATGAGGCTGGTGTGATAACGCTCCCAGCCCATGGCGGCCATCAACTTCAGGTTAATTGGCGTCGCCTTTTCCGTCCAGGGCAACACCTTCGTGCTCGTGGCACTGCGCTCCAGCGTCTGCAGCTGCGCGCCACCGCTCTGGCCGCCCCCGGAATAGCCGCCTGCAGGATCTGCATCCACCGCAGGGGCAAAGCGTTCTTCGCGTGGCACGGGCAGGCTGCCTGCATTGGCGTGAGAGTTGCCGCCGTTTGCTGTGCGGCCGTTGTGACCTTTGCCGTTCTGCTCGATGAGGGCAGGGATGCCGCCCGACATCCAGGAGAAGTGGATGCCACGCGCGCGGAAACGCTGCAACACATGCCGCTGAATGGCCGGGTAATCAAGCACCTCAATGCGCCGGCCCTGTTCAATCCGCAGCGCGACTTTTTCGCCAGGCGCCAACGGCCGGGGATCGGAGGACATCATGTCCAGCGGGTAGACCCCGCGCTCGGAACTTGCGAAATATTCCTTCTCGGTATTGCCAAACCACAGCGGCCGCAGTCCCAGGGCATCCACGCTGAAGATGGCCAGGTCGCCCATGCGCGCGACGACCGCGGAAGGTCCCTGGGCAAAGGGGCCGAAGCTGTAGCGTATCTGTTCATACATCGTGCGGATTTCTGGCGAATTGCGGATCAGGTCATGCTCGAAGGGTGGGAATACGAGCTCCATGGCCTCAATGAGGTCAAGGCCGAAATCGTGGCACAGCGCCGAGATTGCGCGGTCGACGTCCTGTGAATCAGAGTTGGCGCTGTCAAGCTCGATGCCGAGCATGGCGGCTTCCATGCGGAAGCGCGAAATTGTGTTGAACTCGCCGTTGTGCCCCAGCACGTCAAAGGGCTGGGCGCGTTCGAAAACGGGATTGGTGTTGGTGCTGTAGCGCGCATGCCCAAGTGTGACTGTAGATGCATAGTCGGGGTCACGCAGTTCAGGATAGTAGCGGCGCAGGATTTCCACCGTCCCCTGCATCTTGTAGACGACGCTGTGGGATGAGAACGAGGGGAAGTGTACGTTCATCTCGCGCTCCAGCCGCGTCATCAGCGCATAGAGCGTGCGTTCGAGATCGGCCTTTGGCACGCTCCCGCTGATGCCGGCGATCTGCCAGAAATTGGGCGCGGTCTTTTCGGCATTGCGCCCAAGGACATTTGGGTCGACCATCCCCGGCATGTCGAGCAGGGCCTCCAGACCAGTTGCCGTGATCTCGAGAATAATCTTCTCGACGATCTGCTCTGCCTCGCTTAGCGTGGTGGCCGGGATAAACACATGGGCTACCCAAAAACGCGAACTCGATGCCAGCGAGGAACGCAGCCCGACCTTGGCCAGCTTGCGAGTCCAGAGTTGACGCGGAATGTCGGTCAGAATACCGACGCCGTCGCCCTCACCGTCGATGTAGCCGGTGCGGTGGCCCATGCGCGCCAATGCTTCGATTGTGCGTTTTACGTTGCCATGAGTTGCTTCAGCACCCTTGCGCACCGCACAAATCAAGGCGCAGGCATCGCGCTCATTGCGGTCCAGCGGGTGCAGATTTGGTCCGGAGACTTGTGGAGGGTACAGGTATCTCTTCATGGTTGGCGTCACCTAAACTCCTTTGGGGCGATGCAAACCAAAATAAAGTCGCTGACCAAAGCATGGCCGGAGCGTAAGTAAAAATCTGCCAGAACATAGTGTACCACGCCCTGGGCAGCGTGCACAGAGCACTGCGAGTACATAGGATATCGGCATAGTTTAACGCCCGACAGTGCAGGCGGCAAATAGCGGGTCGCTCAGGCGAGCGACAGCAGGCGCCGTATGGTCAGCGCCAGGTGCAGGGCCAGCCGGGTTTCTGGCCGTTTCATGTCGACTCCGCCGATTTCCTCTATGCGATTCATGCGATACAGCAGGGTGTTGCGATGCACGATGAGAGTCTCGGCAGTGCGGCTCAGGTTGCCATTGCAATGGAAGTAGGCTTCCAGGGTTTTGACGAGGTCGGCGTGCTGCCGGTGGTCGTACTCCCGCAGGGGCCCCAGGTTGCGATCGCAAAACTCAACGAGCCGGTCCCGGTCGGAAAGGTTCAGGATTAGCTGAAACACGCCCAGGTCACCGATGTAAAGCGGAATGTCGGTTTGCAACCGCCGGGCCAGATCGAGCGCCTGGCGTGCATCTCGATAGCTGTTGCGCCATGAGCTGATCTCGTGCGCCGTCTGGCCAAGGCCGACGGCGACTCGCGCGCCACTGAACTGGCGGCTGGCATAAGTGCAGAAGTCCTGCGCCAGCGCCAGCCCCGAATCGACCGGGTTGTTCTCGTCGGGCGCGAAAAAGACCAGCACTTCCTGCTCACGCTCGCGCTGCCAGACCAGCGCCTCGGCGCGTTTGTGGGCGACCACGCTCTTGACCAGGGTCTCCAGGCGCCGGACTGAAGGAACCCGTTCTCCCTGCCAGGCGAGCACAATGGCGGTGTGCGTTACGCTCATGTTGTGGTTGAAGCGCTCGCCCTGGCTGACCGCCTCCTGCTGGCTGACGTCACCAATGAGCAGGCGGTCAAGGAAGGCGCCGCGCAAGCGTTTTTCGGTGTCGCTGACGGCCTTCGCCTTGGCCATCTCCAGCGCGCAGGCGGCGGCGCCGTGCTCCGTGACAAGGGTGTCTACATCGTCCAGATCCGTATCCATCCCGACGACGGAGAGGTAGCCGCGGCCGACGTCGCCCGCCACGACCGGCGAAACCAGGCGTGCCAGACCGGGTGTGGGGATGGCCTGCATCAGGACGGCGCTGTCAATTTCTGTAACGCGGTAACGATCCTGGAAATCAGTAGGCAGGTTGTCGTGACGCGTCAGGAAGTGCTCGACTTCCCCCCAGGAATCGGCAAGATGTGGCTGCACCGAACTGTAGAGCACGCGCAAGCGCTTGTCCTGAATGACGACCGTCTTCTCCGTCAGGCGCGACATGGCGTTGATGAGTTCGGGCATGCCGCCATTGTTGGAAGTAATGCGGGCCAGTTGGCGGTAGATTTGCGCGCCGCGTTGCTCCAGTTGCCCCTTGCGGTCCACCAACAGGCTGACGACCGCCTGCTCCACCATGCGAATGCGCGAATTGCCGGGCAACACCAGAAGGGGAATGCTGTAGGTGTTGGCTTCAGCGACCGTGGCTGGTGATGGCGAATCGCTGAGCACGACCGCAGCCGCCTGCGTGTTTGCTGCATGGCGCACCACGTCGATCTCTGTTGTGACAGGCGCGCTGTTCCTTGGCTGGCTGGCCAACAGGATAAGCTCTCCCTCCTGGGGCAGTCTGGCTGCGGGAGCGTACTCCGGGTAGACGACAGTGGTCCAGGATACCGGGCGGCCCAGCAAGCCCTTGCCGGCCACCACGTGCGTGCCAAGCGGCAGCGCCTGCTTGCGCACATCCTCCACTGTAATCCGTTCAATGAACGCAGCCATCGCTCCGCCAGTTAAACTGCACAACTATCAGGGAATGCCAGCAATTCTCCATGCAGGAAGTATACTCGTTCACCAGCATAGTGCACATGGCGTTGCCCTGACAGACAGGCGTTTGCGCCCAATGCTGCCTCCAAAACACTAATGGTATGATGAGGGTTGTGAGTCCGCCTGCCACAGGTGTGGGCTCCGGACGTGACAGATTGGCGAACGCATGACGAAACGCATTGGCATCCTGACGGGCGGTGGCGATGCCCCGGGACTAAACGCGGTCATCCGTGCGGTAGTGTTGACCGCGATCCGTCGTTACGGTTGGGAAGTGGTGGGGATCCGCAGTGGCTTTGACGGCCTGTATGCCGGCACGCCAGGCATCCCGCTGGATGAGGAGGGTGTGCGCGGCTTGCTGGCACGTGGCGGGACGATTCTGGGCGCCGCGAACCGTGGTAACCCCTTTGCGTTGCGGGTAAAGCAGCCTGACGGCACTGTGACAATCGAGGACGTCTCGCAGGAAGCAATCAGGCGAATGGCGGAGCGCGGCCTCGATGCGCTCATCGTCGCCGGTGGCGACGGCACGATGGCCATCGCACATCGACTGGCCGGCCTGGGTGCGCCGGTTGTGGGTGTGCCAAAAACGATCGACAACGACCTCAGCGAGACGGACGTAACCTTCGGCTTCAATACGGCCATCAACACCGCGACCGAGGCGCTGGACAAGTTGCGCACTACGGCCGAGAGTCATCACCGCGTGATGGTGCTTGAGTTAATGGGCCGCCATGCCGGCTGGATCGCACTAAAGGCGGGCGTTGCAGGCGGTGCTGACGCCATCCTTATCCCTGAAATTCCCTTTGACATAGAAGTAGTCTGCGAGAAAATCCGCCAGCTGCAGGCTTCCGGTCGACGCTTCAGTCTGGTCGTTGTGGCGGAGGGCGCTGCGCCGCTGGGCGGCAGCCAGCTCTACTACATCGAGGGCAGGAACGGCTCCGAAGGCCGCCTGGGAGGCATGGGCCACCATGTCGGCAGCCTGCTCGCCGGTTGCGTGGACGCCGAGGTGCGCGTGACCGTGCTGGGCCATCTGCAACGTGGTGGACAACCCTCGCCTCGAGATCGCTGGCTGGCGACGCGCTTTGGGTCGGCGGCGACACATCTGGTTGCGCAGGAACGCTGGGGCTACATGGTGGCGCTGCAGGGCACAGAGATTGTCACCATCCCGCTGGGCGATGCCCTGCACATGAAGCGGGTCGATCCGCAGGGCGAGATGGTGCAGATGGCGCGCGACCTGGGAATTGTGTTTGGCTAGCTGCGCGCGCTGGCGGCCGGCGCGTCTTCCTGCAACAAACGTTCATGGCAGCCGCGCCACAGGTCCGGCTTGCGCATGCTGCGATTGATGCGTACGTCGCGGAAGTGCGGCAGCAGGGCGGCAATCACCAGCGGCACCTGTCCCGGCTCACCATTGCGCAAGATGTTTTGCAGGTCTTCCGCGCTCTGGCGCGCCCAGCGCCAGCGTTGACGCAGCTCCTCGGCCTTTATCCAGTAGTTGCGTTTTTCCCAAACGAGCGCGCTCTGCTCGATTCCATCATCGATTTCGGACAGGCAAAATACCATCAGCGCCAGCATGTCGCGCGCCTCTTCGTCGAAGCTGGCCTTCTGGCTGAGGTGGCGCAGAATTTCAGCAATGGTACGGCGCAGCTGGTTGCGGCGTTTCCCGGTGCTGTCCACGTTGACGACGCGGCTCATGTAGCGGCTGCATCCTCTTCAGGAGTCCAGGGCCGGATGCCCTTGTAAATGCGGGTGCTGCCAAATGTCTTGAGAATGGTCGTGGCGTTGCGTCCGGTCGCCTCGGCCAGTTGCAGCGGCGTGCGGGGCTGGTTTTTGTTAGCGAGGAATACGCGAAACACGCTGTCAACCAGCGAGGTTTGCGGATTGATGAAATCAGGAGCGGCAGCGGCATGACGGATGGCAAGGGTGAGTTCGTCCATCCGGAACACCTCGCCCGTGTCAGGGTCGATGTAATCGATGAGACGGCCTTCTGTGCTTCCCTGCAGTTGTTCGCGCTGCCCAGGCTGGATGTGGCTGAGAAGGTAGATGCGCAGATCTTCACGGCTGCGCTGCCACCAGTCATAGTCAATGAAGAAGTGCGTTTTGAGGGTGGGCTTGATAAGAAACCCGGAGCGAGCAATCCTGGCAGTCATATGGCCTGCCCCTGACGAACCACGCGCCAGTAATGATCGCCGACATGCTCGTATTCCGGGCTGGCGACAAGGGCAGCCATCAGCGGGCCAGGCGGGCAACGCCGAATGACGTTGACGGCGCTGTAAAGTGTCTTGAGGTGCACTGCGCCCTGGGGCGAAAGTGGCGCCAGGGCGCGCAGGGCGCTGTTAATGCTGTGCAACAGCGGACGTTTATGCTTCAGGGTATCCTCAAACAGGGCATCGACACTGCGCGGCTCTTCTGCGCCCAGCACCATCTGATCGTCATACCTTGCGCCGATGGTCCCCCTGGCTTCCCTGAAGGCCAGCTGGTTGTCACGCGGCGTGATGAGGCGCACCAGTTCCTTGCGTGGCCGGTACTGGCCCAGATTCAGCAGGATGCTGCCCGCCTTTTCGTCGCGGCTTACGTCGACGTAGGCTCCCACGGGCAGCGCGTACTTGCGATAGAAATTGCCCAGTCCGCAGACAAAACGTTCCCGACGCACGATCCAGCCAGTGAATTCTTCTCCATCGCGCGCGTCGACGAGAGTGACATATACCCGCTCGCTCTGGCGCGCGGTGGGAAAGAAGGTGCGCAAACGCGCGTTGAGCGGCAGCGTGCCTAGGCGCCGGTGAGGGTAGATCAAGGTGACGACAGCGCTCGAAATTTCGTCGCCCGCATAGCGCAGGGGCGAAAGCTCATCGTCGATGTCGGCCTCAAGGTCGAGCATGTCATCATCCAGCAGGCTGCGGTCGTGCTCGATGCGCGAGTAACGCAGGGGCAGCGGCGTCGTCTGCACTTCATCCGGCTCCATGCGTCTGAGGAACCAGAGCACAGCGCCGGTTGGGCCTACCTCGTCGAAGCGCTCATCGTGCAGCAGGCTGTTGTTCATCGAGAACTCGTGCAGCGCCTGCTGGCCGGAAAGTCCGCCAATCTGCTCCAGTATCTCCGTCGTGGCGAAAGGGCCGCCTCCATGGACGTCGAGCACTGCTTCTGCCAGGTTCAGATGCGCTTCCCCGACGTCAAGCAACAGATCGCGTACGAACCACTCGTCCTTGAGGCGGATCAGATTGCCTGTGTCGAAGAGCTTTTCCTGCAACTCCTCAAGAATCTCCTCGCCGGACTGCTCCATGATCTCGTCTACAGTGAGCGTTGGCCCGAGGTGGTCAAGTGAATCGTCATTATCGCTCCGGCTGAGCGCGTGCGGCGCATCAAGTTGCGTCGCGAATTCGCGCGTGCGCCCGTTTTCCTCAAAGTTGACCGAAATCACTGTGAAGGGTTCGCGCCCGGGATGGTTGCCGGCCCGCTGACCCACGACTTCGCCAGCGGCGTAGTTCAGCGCCGGGAAGATGAGGCGGTCTCCGGTGGCGCAAGCCTCGGCCGGGTTATAGAAGCGGGCGTTACGGAAGCGTTCCTGCAGAATGCGACGCTCCGCATCCAGCCGTCCCTGGACCACCATGCGCGCCAGGGTTACTGTGGCAAGCGGCCGCTCCTGCTCCAGCAGCAGGTTGCTGATGTAGTCAACATCTTCAGGCTCGATTCTGAATGGCAGCAGGCTGCTGGACGTTGGCGGAGCTGGCATCATGCCTCCGGCCGGGGGGACGCAGGCCAAACAAGCCAGCCTGCATCGGAACGGCAGGCAGTATACTGGAGGTGCTGCGTTCATACAAGCGTCGGGTTGACCCTCGCCTGGCCCTCAGGTATACTGCGCCGCTGTCAGCGACGGCGACGCGCTGTGGCTGAAGAAACGGGCAACCAGGACAGGGAAAGCACAAATGTCGACCAAGCGCACATGGCAGCCCAAGATTCGCCGACGCAAGCGGGTTCACGGCTTTCGTCAGAGGATGCACACCAAGGGCGGCCGGCGCGTATTGCAGGCACGGCGCCGCCGTGGCCGGCATGTGTTGACTGTCACGCCCAATCACGTGAAGAAAGTCAACTGGAAGGCCTGAGCGCAGGCATGGAGCGGCGTCTGCGCCTGCGCGATGGCGCCGACTTTCGGCGGGTGCGCAACCGCGGGCGCAGCTATGTGAATCGTTTGCTACGCTTGGGCGTGGCGCGCGGCCTGTGCACTCACAACCGCTATGGTGTCGTCACTGGCAAGAACCTTGGCGGAGCCGTGACGCGCAACCGAACGCGGCGTTTGTTGCGCGAGGCCCTGCGCGACCTGCATGCGCAGTTGCAGCCCGGTCATGATCTGGTCGTTGTGGCGCGACCGGCACTGGTCGGAGGATCGTTGGCAGCTGTGCGCTGCGCACTGACGAAGCAGTTGGAACGGGCGGGGCTGCTGGTGGGCGGGGGCGATGAGGGATGAAGCGGGTTGCCCTGACGTTGATACGTGGCTACCAGCGCTATTTCTCCCGCGTGTTGCCCTCCAGTTGCCGCTTTCATCCGTCCTGTTCTGTTTACACTTATGAGGCGATTGAACGCTATGGTCTGTTGCGCGGTGGATGGATGGGTGTGAAACGCATCGCCCGCTGTCACCCCCTGAACGAAGGCGGTTATGATCCGGTGCCGGACCTTGAATAGCGTATTCCCGCGGCGCTTGCCTGCTGCGCTGCTGCTGTTGCTCCTGTGGGTCGCTGCCTGCGTCCCAATTCGCCAGGAGGCCGGCTGGCCGGTGCTGAGCACGCTCGGCGACGGTGACAGCATCCTCCTGACCTATAACAACAAGATAACCATGATCGACGCCGGCAACGGGCAACCGGTGCGACTGCGCAACGCGGACGGCGAGATTCGCGTGGACGAGGAAGGCAAGGCGCGCATCTGGGAGTTCAGCGGGCCGGAGGCCGCGCCCAACCAGTTCTTCTCCAAACCTCTGCAGCTGGACGAAGACAATCTGCTGGTATTGAGCAACACGGAACGCCTTTTCGAAGTGAACCTGGCGCGGGCGGATGCTCGGCTCGAGGAAGGCAAGGAGCTGCCGGGCCGCGTCCTGGCTTCACCGCTGCTGGGCGAGGAACTGGTCTACGTCGGGGCGGAGCGCACGTTGCTGGCGCTTGAGCGCAACAGTCATCAGCTGCGCTGGAGTTTCGAGACCGGCCAGAGCATCTGGTCGCAGCCCCTGCTGCTGGACGACATGTTGCTCTTCACCTCGCTGGATCACAATCTTTACGCCCTCGATCCGCAGGAAGGCACTGAAATCTGGCGTCTGGACCTGGGTGGCGCGGCGCCGGTGGCGCCCGTGGTGTATGAGGGCCAGCTTTACACCGGCAGTTTCTCGCGCAAGATATTCAAAATCTCCCGGCAGGGAAGAGTACTGGCCGAATTCTCGACAGAGGACTGGGTCTGGGGGGCGCCTGCCATCGTTGACGGGGTGCTCTACGCGGCTGATCTGGGCGGCAATGTCTACGCCCTGGAAATCCGCGAGGAAAGCTTCCGCCTTCTATGGCAGTCCGAGGTCAGCGAACGCGCCATCCGCGCGACTCCCGTGGCGAGCGGCGAGTACGTCATCGTCGCTGCCAGAGACCAGAAACTCTACTGGCTCGACCGCGATGACGGCCGCACTTATTTCACGCGCGAACTGGCTGGCGAGATCGTTTCGGACATGTTGCTGCTGGATCAGGGCGCAGATGCAGAGCCCTTGCTGGCGGTTAGTACTCTCGCCAACGAGGACGCTTTGGTCGCCTATGGTGTGCAAAACGGTGAACGCCGCTGGACCTACAGTCGCTAGGGTGTCTGGCTAGCAGAGGGGAAGACGTGACCACATGTGGGATCTGATTCTTAATCCCTTCATCACCTTGCTGACCCTGCTCTACTCGATTCTGGGTCGAAATATTGTGCTGTCGATCGTCGTCTTCACTGTGCTGGTTCGCCTGGCCATTCTGCCCTTGACGGCGCAGCAGCAGCGCTCCTCAAAGCGCATGCAACAGCTGCAGCCGGAACTCAAAAAGCTGCAGGAGAAACACAAGAACGACCGCGAAAAGCTGGCGCAGGAGCAGATGGCGCTCTACAAGGAGCATGGTGTCAATCCCTTTGGCGGCTGCTTCCCGCTGCTCATCCAGTTCCCCATTCTGATTGGCCTCTACCAGGCGATTATTTTCACGCTGGCGGCCACGCCCTTTCAGTTGCTCGACCTCTCCGGTCGCTTCTTGCTGCCGGGCCTGGATAAAATGGTGCCGCTGGAGAATCTGTGGCTGGGCATGGACCTCAGCCAGCCTCCTACCAACAACCCGCAATGGGCGCTGGCCCTGCCAGTGCTGGTGCTGGTGACGACCTGGGCGCAGTCAAAGTTGACAGTCACGCCCACGCCGCCGCAATCCAACTCTGACGGACGTCCCAGTCAGGCGCAGGCCATGACCCAGTCGATGACCACCATCATGCCCCTGATGTTCGGGTTCTTCTCCCTGTCATTCTCCGTGGGTCTGTCGATCTATTTCGTCATCTCCAACTGCATCGGCATTATCCAGTACAGCCTGATGGGGCAGTCGAAACTGGATTTGCGCAAGCTTCTGCGACGTGGCGCTCCTGAACTGGACGATGGCCAGGCTGCAGCAGCCCTCCCGGCGAAAGCTCCCCCCCGTGCCGAAAAGCGGCGCAGACGGGATGACGACGACGACAAGGGTCGGCGCAAGGTGAAGTCTCGCAACCGCTGAGTTGCGCTGATCAGCTCGGCGGCTGGCCAGAATTGAGGACTAACAGGATGAATGTGGATCGTTCAATTGAGGTTACTGGCGAGGACGTTGAGCAGGCGGTTGCCAGCGGACTGGAGCAACTGGGCGTTGGGCCGGATGAAGTCATGGTGGAAGTACTTGAGGAGCCGGCCCGCGGCATGTTCGGTCTGGGTGCGCGTCCGGCGCGCGTCCGGCTGCAGCTACTGACCGCGCCTACGCCCGCACCGGCGGAAAGTGTTGTCGTTGCTGAGGAAGAGGCTGCGTCGCAAGAAGCGGAAGTTGAGGAAGATGACAGCCCAGATAAGTTCGAAGAGTATGCGCCCGACAGCATCGAAGAGATGCCGGCTGAGGCGGAACTCTACGAAGGCGACCTGGAAGAAGACGCAGAAGTAGGCAAGGTCGTGCTTGCCGAACTGCTGGAGAACATGGAAATCCGGGCCGAGGTGCAGGTGCGCCGCGACGAGGCTACGGACGAAGAAGAAGAACCGCCCTGGATGCTGGACATCACCGGCGAAAGCGACCTTAGCGTCCTCATCGGACGCAAGGGCGAGACGTTGGCATCGCTGCAATACATCACGCGCCTGGTTACCAGCCGCGAGTTGCAACGCCGCGCCAACATCGTCGTGGATGTGGGTGGCTACAAGGCGCGGCGCATGATTCGCCTCTATGCATTGGCGCGCCGCATGGCGGACCAGGCCGCCAGCATGGGGCGCCCCGTGGCCCTTGAGCCGATGCCGCCCTACGAGCGCCGCATTGTGCATCTCGCATTGCGCGAGCGAGAGGATGTCACCACCGAAAGCAGCGGGGAAGGTGAGGCGCGCAAGGTCAACATCATTCCCGCTCAGGAATAATGCAGCGATCTACCTGTCTGGTCATCGGTCACATGACCGCAGACCTGACGCCACAAGGCTCACGCCGCCAGAGCGGCACCGCTTCCTATGCAACAAGAACGGCACATGCGCTGGTTCTGCGGGTCCGGCTGCTTGCCAGTGTCGCGCCGCACGAGCCACTGCTGGACGACCTGCGCCCCTTTCTGGATGAGTTGCACGTCGTCCCCGGCTCGGCCACCAGCACCTTCGAAAACCTTTTCGACAATGCCGGCACTCGCACGCAGATTCTGAGCGAAATTGCTGCGGGGCTGGGCCTCCCGGATGTTCCCGGCGCATGGCGCGATACGTCGCTGGTGCATCTTGCGCCGCTGACCGGAGAGGTCGACCCGGCGCTGGCGGCCCACTTCCCGAACGCCACGGTGCTGCTCACGCCGCAGGGCTGGCTGCGCGAGCGCGATGAGCATGGCCTGGTGCGCTTTCGCTACTGGTTCGATGCAGACCTGCTGCGCCACGTCGACATAGTCGTCTTCAGCGAAGAGGATATTGCCGCAGCGCCCGGCCTGGAGGCGGACTTTGCGGCCAGCGTGCCCTGGCTCTTTGTGACGCGGACCGAGCACGGCGGCACCTGTTATCACCATGGCGTTCCATTCGATTACACAACGCCGCAGTTACCGGCAGTGAACACAACCGGCGCCGGCGATGTCTTCGCGGCAGCCGTGTGGCCTGCTCTCATCTTCTCGAACGGGACATGTCGCGCGTATGCCAGGTGGCCGCGCAACTGGGCGCCACCACCATCACGCGTCCCTGGCTGGAGGGCGCACCCACGCTGCAAGAAGCCAGACAAGCCCTGAACCTTCTGGAGCAACCATGAGCGTTGTCGAACGTGTGCTGTTCAATGGTCAGATTCGCACGCAGGATCCTGCCAGGCCGCTGGTTAGCGCGCTGGCGCTGGTCGGTGAGCGCATTGTCGCTGCGGGCACTGACGAGGAGATGCTGGCGCTGGCCGGGCCCGCCACCACACGCGATGATTTGGGCGGCCAGCACGTCATTCCCGGCCTGATCGACGCGCACATCCACTGGGCCGGTACGGCCCTCTCGCTGCAGGAGGTGGATGTCTTCGAGCTGCCCTCCCTGGAGCAGGCGCTGCAGCGCGTGAGGCAGCGCGCGCAAGCGACCGCACCCGGCGAATGGATTTGCGGCCAGGGCTGGTCACAGGATTACTGGCCGCAGCCACACTTCCCGACGGCGGCGGATCTGGACACTGTCGCGCCGGCCAATCCGGTCTACCTGAGCGCGAAAAGCAGTCATGCCGCCTGGGTGAACAGCGTGGCGCTCAGTCGCTGCGGAGTGCACGCCGGCACGTCCGATCCGCCCGGCGGACGGATTGAGCGCGATTCCCATGGCCAGCCTACGGGCATTTTGCTGGAGACGGCGATGGAACTGGTGAGCGCGCACCTGCCGCGGCCGACGCCAGCACAGCTGGCCACATTGATGGCCGCGGCCCAGCAACTGGCGCTGGCCGCCGGTCTGACCGGCCTGCACGACTTTGACGGCCCGGACTGTCTGCAGGCGCTGCAAATTCTGCGCGAACGCGGCGAGTTGGCGCTGCGCGTGACCAAGCAGATCAACCACGAATGGATTGAGGCAGCGCTGGACAGTGGCTTGCGTAGCGGCTTCGGCGATGACTGGCTGCGCCTTGGCGCGCAAAAGATATTCGCCGACGGCGCGCTCGGGCCGCGCACGGCGCTGATGTTGGCTCCCTACGAAGGCGAGCCGGACAACCTGGGCGTCGCCATTGTCGAGCGCGAGGAGATGCAGGCCCTGGTCAGTCGCGCCAGCGCGGCCGGCGTGGCCACTTCCATTCATGCCATCGGCGATCGCGCCGTGCACGATGTCCTCGACGTCTTCGAGCTTGCGCGTCAGGAAGAAGCCGCGCGCGGACAGGCCCCGGAGACCCTGCGTCACCGCATTGAGCACGTCCAGCTCATCCATCCGGCGGATGTGCCGCGCCTGGCCGCCTTGAACGTGGTCGCCTCCATGCAGCCGATTCACGCAACCTCGGATTATCCCGCTGCCGATAGCGCCTGGGGCGAGCGGGTGCGCTGGAGCTACAACCTGCGCGCCCAGCTGGATGCCGGCGCGCGCATCGCCCTGGGCACGGATTCGCCGGTGGAGCCCTTTGAGCCCCTGAAGAGTTTCTACGCTGCCATCACCCGGCGTCGGCCCGATGGCTCACCCGGGCCGGAGGGCTGGTTGCCGGATCTGCGCGTCAGCGCCGCCGAGACCTTGCATGGCTACACCCTGGGGTCGGCCTGGGCGGCGGGCATGGATGATCGACTGGGTCGGCTGGCGCCAGGCTATCTGGCGGACCTGGTGCTGCTGGATCGCGATGTGCTGCGCTGTGACCCGGAGGAGCTGCCGGGTGCGCGGGTGCTGGCCACCATGGTCGGGGGCGTCTGGCGCTACAACGCACACTGAGCGTCCAGGTCCAGCGCCTGCAACGCAAGTTCAGCCTCAAGCGCATCGCCGCCAGCCCGCTGCAGCACGAGCGCCGAACGCAGCTCTACAATCTGGTCGCGCAGGATGGCGGCCTTTTCGAACTCCAGCATCTGCGCGGCAGTCTTCATCTCCCGCTCCAGCTCCTTGATCAGGCGCAGCTTCTCGTCCGCCGGCAGATCGCCGAGCACCACCTCTCCCAGCCCGGCTTCCGTCCTTCTGTCCTCTGCCACCATGGTGCGCACGCGGTCGGTCAGATCGCGCACCTGCTTCACGATAGTCGCGGGCTCAATCCCATGCGCCAGGTTGTGCGCGTGCTGCAACTCGCGCCTGCGCCGCGTTTCATCGAGCGCACGCGCCATCGACGGCGTCACGCGGCTGGCGTAAAGGATGACCTTGCCCTCGATGTGGCGCGCGGCACGGCCGATGTTCTGGATGAGCGCGCTTTCGGAACGCAGGAAGCCTTCCTTGTCCGCGTCGAGAATGGCCACCAGCGACACTTCAGGCAGGTCAATGCCCTCGCGCAGCAGGTTGATGCCGACCACCGCGTCGTAGACTCCCTGGCGCAGATCGCGCAGGATTTCGACGCGCTCGAAGGTATCCACCTCGGCGTGCAGATACTGTGCGCGGATGCCGGCCTCTACCAGGTAGTCGGCGAGATCCTCCGCCATGCGCTGGGTGAGGGTGGTGATTAACGCGCGCTGCCCCACGCTGATGCGCTCCTCCACTTCCTGCAGCAGATCGTCAATCTGCCCTTCCTGAGGGCGTACTTCCACTACAGGGTCGAGGACGCCGGTGGGGCGGATGACCTGCTGCACGGTGGCGCCGCTGACTTCCTTCTCCCAGGGGCCGGGCGTCGCCGAGGTATAGATCGTCTGCCCCGTGCGCCCGCGAAACTCATCGAACATGAGCGGCCGGTTGTCCAGCGCGCTGGGCAGGCGGAAGCCGTAGTCCACCAGCACGGTTTTGCGGCTGCGATCCCCGTTGAACATGGCGCGGATCTGCGGCACGGTCATGTGACTCTCGTCGATGACCAGCAGGAAGTCTTCCGGGAAGTAGTCGATGAGTGTGAAGGGCGCGCTGCCCGGCGGCCGTTGCTCCAGATGGCGTGAGTAATTCTCGACGCCGCTGGTGAAGCCGACCTCGCGCAACATCTCGATATCGTAGTTGACGCGCTGCTCCAGTCGCTGCGCCTCCACCAGTTTGTCCTGAGATTTCAGCAGGACCAGGTGCTCACGCAACTCGATCTCGATGTCGGTCACGGCTTGTCTGAGCTTGTCGGCGTCGGTGACGTATTCCCGCGCCGGGTAGACCATCAGGCTGTCATGCCTGGTTAGCAGCTCGCCAGTGAGCGGGTCAAACTCGACGATGCGCTCGATCTCGTCGCCGAAGAGCGTGATGCGAAAGGCGGTCTCGGCGTAGGCCGGGTAGATTTCCAGCGTATCGCCCCGCGCGCGGAAGGTGCCGCGCCGCAGATCGAAGTCGTTGCGGCTGTACTGGATGGTGACCAGTTTGCGCAGCAGCGTGTCGCGCCGGATTGTGTCGCCGGCCTTCAGTTCCACAACCAGCTTCTGCCAGGCGCTCGGGTCGCCAAAGCCGTAGATGCAGGAGACCGAGGCGACTACAATCACGTCGCGGCGATAGTTCAGCGCGGCGCAGGCGGCCAGACGCAGGCGCTCGATGTGGTCGTTGACCTTGGTCGACTTCTCGATGTAGAGGTCGTGGCGCGGGACGTAGGCTTCCGGCTGATAGTAATCGTAGTAGCTGACGAAGTATTCGACAGAATTGCGCGGGAAGAGTTCCTTGAACTCGGCGTAGAGTTGCGCAGCGAGCGTTTTGTTATGCGCCATCACCAGGGCCGGGCGCTGCGTGCGCTCGATCACGTTGGCGATGGTGAAGGTCTTGCCAGTGCCGGTGGCGCCGAGCAGGGTCTGGTCGTCGTGGCCCGCGTTTAACCCCTCCGTCAGCTGTACGATCGCTTCGGGCTGATCCCCGGTGGGGTGAAATGGCGACTCAATCTGAAAGGCTGGCATGGCTGCCCTTCGGCACATCTGTTCGGGTGCAAAGTATAGCAGAAATGCCTTGCCTTGCCAGTGCCTGGCGGGCGCCTAGCCGCAAACAAGGGCTTGACAAGGCTGGCACAGCCTGTCATGCTTTGCGCCACATTGCGGGGTAGAGCAGAGGTAGCTCGTCGGGCTCATAACCCGGAGGTCGCAGGTTCGAATCCTGCCCCCGCTATCGCTCGGCATGGTGATATAGCTCAGCCGGTTAGAGCGCGGGACTCATAATCTCGAGGTCGGTAGTTCGAGTCTACCTATCACCACTTTAGTCCCGGATCGTCAGTCTCCAGTCATTCAAAACATACGCTCGCCGCGCAGCAGGTCTTCCAGCGTTTCACGCTCCCGTGTGACCTGCCAGCGCTGCCCGTCCGCCATGACGACCACCTCCGGCGGCCTTGGCCGCTGGTTGTAGTTGCTGGCCATTACCATGCCATAGGCGCCGGCATCCAGGATTGCCAGGCGATCGCCGGGTTGCAGGGGCGGCAAGGGTACGTCGTGGCCCAGTTGATCCGCGCTCTCGCAGACCTGGCCGACCACCTGGGCGGGCGTTAGCGGAACAGCGCTGTCGGCCTGCAGCGGGACGATGGCATGCTGCGCCTGATACAGCGCCGGCCGAATCAATTCGCTCATGCTGGCGTCCGTGATGATGAAGCGATGCCCCGCCTGCTGCTTGCAGTAAAGCACGCTGGTCACCAGTATCCCGGCGTCGGCGACGATGGCGCGGCCGGGCTCCAGCAGCAACGGCCGTCCCTCCAGCAGCGGTCGCAGCGCCTGCGCGAAGCTGTTGACCTCCGGCACCTCGTCCTGCGGGCTGTAGGCGACTGGCAGGCCGCCGCCGATGTTCAGGGTTTGCAGGGCAGGGTATGGCGCCATCAGTTCCAGCGCCAGCCGGATGGCCGCCTGCGTGGCCTGCAGATCGCCCAGTTGGCTGCCGATGTGCAAATGCAGCCCATTGATGTTCAGCGCCGGGAACGCGGCCTGGCGCGCCAGAATGTCCCGGATCACCGCTGCGGTCAGGCCGAACTTGGCGCCGCCGTGCCCGGTCACGATGTGATGATGTGTGCTGGCCTTCACTTCCGGATTCAGGCGCAGCGCAATACGCGTACTGGCCGATCCGGCGAGCTGGTTCAGTAGTTCCAGCTCGCCCACATTTTCCACGTTGATCCAGCCCACATGCTCGCGCAGCGCCCATGCCAGCTCATTGCGCGTCTTGCCCACGCCGGCGAAGACGATGTCGCCGGGGGACGCTCCTGCCAGCAGCGCGCGCTGCATCTCGCCCTGGCTCACCGCATCGATGCCGGCGCCGGCCTGTATCAGCGCGCGCAACAGCGTGAGGCTGGCGTTGGCCTTGACGCTGTAATGGATGTGCGCGTCCGCCCAGGAGAAGGCCGCCTTGATGCGCTGCAGGTTGGCCAGGGCGCGCGGCAGGCTGTAGAGGTAAGCCGGCGTGCCAATGCGGGCAGCGATGTCGGCCACGGGCAGTCCATCGCAATAGAGTTGGTCATACCGGTAGCGCAGCGAGTCGTTGAGCAAGGGTCTGTGCCTGCTGGTCGCCTGCATCTTATCCGCAGGCGCAGGGCTGTCAAGCAGGGCGCTTGCCTGCCATTGCCGCGTCAGGCCGTCCGCATTATGATTGATGTGATCCCGGCGAGCGGAGGCAACCGTGTGGCGGAGGACGCGAACGGGCTGATTGCGGCATACGATACGATGCGCCGCCGTCAGAGCGCAGTGATCGCAGCGCTGCTGGAGCTTCTGCCCAGGCTGGATGAACTCCCGCCCGGGACGAGCGATCAGTTGCGCGACGCCCTGCTGCACGCGGATCACCCCTTCCTCATCGTTTTCCTCGGCCCCTTCAGCGCCGGCAAATCCAGCGTCATCAACGCGCTGATGGGCCGCGGCGACCTGATGCCGGTGGGCGTCACCCCGACGACCGACCACATCAGCATCCTGCGCTATGGTGAGCAGCAGGAATCGCTGGAATCTGACGCTGGGGTAACCTCCGTCTTCTACCCTTCGCCCCTGTTGCGCAAGGTGAGTTTCGTCGATACGCCCGGGCTGGAATCGGTCTTCCGCGGCCACGAGGAAATCACGCTCCGCTTCCTGCATCGCGCCGACATCGTCTTCCTCGTCATGTTGGCCACCCAGGCCATGTCGGCGCAGAACCTGGCGAATCTGCAGCAGCTGAAACGCTTTGGCACGCGCGTCATCGTGCTCGTAAACCAGATCGACCTGCTCAGCGAGGACGAGGCGCGCAGCGTGCTCGACTTTGTACGCGAGGAAAGCCGCGCCCAGCTGGAAAGCGAGGCGGAAGTGTGGGCGATTTCAGCGCGGGACGGGCAGGAGGCCTGGTGCGCCGGTGCGCTGGACGAGGCCGCGTGGCGCGCGAGCGGCATGCAGCGCATCGTCAACTATGTGGATATGCAGCTGGGCGATGTGGCGCGTCTGCGGCAAAAGCTGCGCACGCCTTTGCAGATTACGCGCAATGTTCTGCGCGTCGCCGAAGACACCATGCAAGCCAACCAGACTGCCACGGCGCGTTGCGAGAGCATCTCGGCCAATATCGAAGAACAGTTGCAGGCGCAGCGGCGCGACCAGGAACTGGCGCTGGAGCGCATCATCGCGGGGGCCGATGCCTGCCTGGACGAGGCCGGCGCCTCTGTGCGCACGGCGCTCGGGGACCTCTTCAGCGTTGGCCGGGCGCCGAAAATCTTCGGGCGAGGATTTCTGGAGCTGATCGGTCTGGGCGGCCTGACGCGGCGCGATGGCGGCCGCAGCTACGTAGAGCGCGTGTTTGCCGCGTCACAGGTGCGTGCTCCGCTTGACGACCTGCCCGCCATCAGCGCCCGCACGGGGCCGCGTCTGGAGGGGCAGGACATGCAGGATCTGGACGATCTGGTGGCGTATGCGCGCAACGAACAGGAGTCGCTGCCAGAGTCGATTCAGGCCAAAATGATTGGTGATCTGCGCCTGCCGCAGACCTATGACCGGCGCGCCCTGGATGCGCTGCCGGCGCAGCTGGAGGCTGCCACAACAGCGTCGCGCTGGCCGGACACAGAAGCGTTCGACCGCTATCTGCGCAACACGGGCCTCTACCTGGTGGTCTATGAAATCCTGCTGCTCGTGATCGGCTTTTTCCTCAGCCAGGTGCTCTCCACCATGTCGGATTTGCTGTACCTGCTGCTGGCCTTGCCCCTGCTGGCCGTCGCGGGTCTGGTACTGCTGCCCCTGCGCGGACGGGCGCTGGCCGCGGAGCAGGACAGGCATTTGCTGGCGTTGCGTGAAAGCTATTGCGCGGCGCTGCGCGAGGCCGGGTTGCAGCAGGTGGAGCGCGGCATGCAGCTGCGACGCGATGCAGTCGCGCCGCTGTCGCGCCTGGTTACCGCCCAGACCCAGCTCCACCGGGCGCAGCGGACGCGCCTGCAGGACGCCGCGCGCGAGCTGGATGCGATCGAGGCCGAATTGCCGACTCTGGGCGCCACTGGCCTGCTGCAGCGAGCGCGTCAGATAGCCGGGGGCGACGATGCCGGCAGCTGAGCACCGGTCGGCCGGCGCGCTGGATGTCTTGCGCCTGGAAGGCATCACGCTCTTGCAGGCGCTCGCCGAGACCTTGGCAGAAATAGGCGAGCCAGCTCAGGCGGACAGAAAGCGACTGCAAGATGTGGCGCGTGACCTGCGCGATTCCTTCTTCCTGGTGGCCGTGGTCGGCGAGTTCAACGCCGGCAAGTCGACCTTCATCAACGCGCTGCTGGGCGAGGCGCTGCTGCCCGTCGGCATCACGCCCACGACCGAAACGATCGAACTCATTCATTATGCGGAGCAGCCGCGCCGCAAACCGCTGCTGCGTGAAGACGGCCTGCGTGAGTGGGCGCACCCGGGCACCGGCGCGCCCGGCGTGGCCCTGGTCGATACGCCCGGCACCGGTTCGGTGTTTCGCGCTCACGAGCGCATCGCCCTGGAGTTCCTGCACCGCAGCGACCTGGTGCTCTTCGTCATCCCGGCCCGGCGCGCGCTGGCCGAAACCGGCCGCGTCTACCTCGAACTGGCGCAGCAGTATGGCAAGAAAATCATCATCATCATCAACCAGATTGACCAGCTGGAGCCCTCGGAACAAGCCGAAGTGCGCCGCTTCGTCGAGCGTCAGGCGCGTGAGCTGCTGGATCTGAAGCCGCTGATCTTCATGGTCTCGGCGCGTCAAAGCCTGGCACAGACGCAGGACTCACATGGAGACGCTGACGGCGTGGACGCAGTGCGGGCCCATTTGCTGAGCCTCATGCGCCAGTCGCCGCCAGCGCAGCAAAAGCTTCTGGCACAGCTGGCGCTGGCGGAACGCATCACGCAGGACTGGCTGGCGCAGATGCAGACGCGCCTTGACGCCGTGCAGGCGGACAGGGCCAGGGTGGACGAGGTGCAGTCCGGGCTCGAGCAGCAATCGCTGGGCCTGGAGGCGCGCCTGCAGGAGACGCAGGCGCAATGTGACCAGGTTTTCGGCGCCTTGCGCCAGCGCGGACATCTCTTTCTGGACGAGAACCTGTCGTTGCGACGGCTGGGTCGTGCGCGCCGCCGCGAAGCCCTGCAGGTGGCCTTCCAGCAGGAAGTGGTTGGCCGCGCCTTGCAGGAGCTGGATCAGGTCAGTTCCGCCTTCATCAGCGCCATGCTCGACCAAAGCCGCCTCTACTGGCATGGCGTCGTCGAACGTCTGCAGCAGCTGACTGACCTGCTCGAGCAGGAGCCGGGCGGCCTGGATGCAACCATCTACACCAGCCAGCGCGAAGGCCTGCAGGAGGCCCTGAGTATCGCCAGGCGCGAACTGCAGGCTGGCGTGAGCGCCGAAGCCCTCGAAGAACTGCGCAGCACCAGCCTGGCCCGGTTCAATGGCGTCGCTACATCCTCGGTCACCGCAATTGGCGGCCTGCTGGTGGCCGTGCTGGGCGTCGCTACGCCAGGCCCGGTGCTGGGCGTCGGCGCCGCTGCCCTGGCGTTGCCGGCAGTCGTCATCGGCGCGCCGCTGGCGGCCATCGGCGGTTTCCTGGCCATGCGCCGCTACCGGCGGCTGGCGCGGGCAACGCGCGAGGAATTCGACGCGCAGATCAGACACATGCAGGTCAGCTTGCGGGACGCCATGCAGGAGATGACGCAGCAGGAGCGCAATCGCCTGACGCAGTACGGTCAGCAGGTGCTCGTCCCGGTCTACAGCCGCCTGAATGTGCTCGGCAATCGCGACCTTGACCGCAGCGACGTGCTGCAGGGGCATCTCGATGCCATTGCCCGCCTGCGCGCAACGCTGGAGCAGGGCTGAATAACGTTACAGCTTGTGAATGTGGCGAACCCTGTCGATCACGACGCCGACGTCCTGGCGCGTTTTCAGCTCGCTGTTGTCGAAGGGATCGCTGATCCCCTCATCCCCCAGCAGCAGATGTGCCAGATTGCGCACCCCGTGGGCCAGCACATCCAGCTGGTAGCCGCCTTCCAGCACGAAGACGATGCGCCCAACACACAATTCCCCCGCCATGCCCATCAGTTCGCGGCACAGCCGGGCGTAGCCGCCCAGCGTCAGACGCATGTTGGCCAGGGGATCGGCATGATGCGCGTCGAAGCCGGCCGATACCAGCATCAGTTGCGGCTGCCAGCGCCGCGCCAGCGGCCAGATGACCTCTTCGCACAGGGCCTCATAACTTGCATCGCCGTGGCCGGCGCGTAGCGGAATATTGACCGTGTAACCCACACCCGGGCCGGCGCCGGTCTCTTCCGCTGCGCCGCTGCCCGGGTAAAGCGGCGACTGGTGGATGGACAGGAAGCCTACCCTGTCCTCCTCGTAGAGGATGTCCTGGCTGCCGTTGCCGTGATGCACGTCGATGTCCACCACCATGACGCGCTCCAGGTTCTGCTGTTCGCAGGCGTGCAGCGCGGCCATGGCGACGTTGCCCAGAAGACAGAAGCCCATCGCATTCCCGCGTACAGCGTGATGCCCTGGCGGACGCGCGACCACCAGCGCGTTGTCGGCCATGCCAGCCAGCACAGCATCCACTGCCTGCAGGGCAGCACCGGCCGCCAGCCGCGCGACTTCCAGCGAGCCAGGCGCCAGCCAGGTGTCCTGGTCCAGCATGACCGTTTGCTGCGCGTACTGTTGGGCGATGCGTTTCAGGGTTGAAAGGTAAGCCGCGTCGTGGACTCTGAGAATGGACTCCTCGCTGACCGGGGAGGGCGTCAGTTGCAACATGCGCGCTGCCAGGCCGCTGCGCTCCAGCTCCTGCCAGATGGCCCGCATGCGCGCGGGTGACTCTGGATGCCGCGGCAGTTCATGTTCCGTGAAGCGAGCATGCGTGATGTATGCGCTGCTCATGTCTTAGCTTCTACAGCGCGAGGTTGATAGAGAATGTAATCGAAACCGTTCATCTGAATGCTCTGCGTCGGCTCGTAGGCCGCGCCAATGGCGTCGAGCACAACGCCCGGGAAAAAGGCTGCGCGCAGAATGATGAGCCCGAAGCCCTGCTGACGGATCATGGCCACCAGCGCGTCGCCCCGATACAGGCCGTTGTTTGCAAGGTTGAGCAGCTGGGTCGGGTTGGTTACCACGTCCTTGCCTGCCAGCAGACTAAAGGCAGCGTCCTCGCTGAGTACCGGACCCTCCGCTGCTCGCGCCAGCACTACCAGTGCCTCACCCGCCGCGATGTCCGCCGCGCTGGTCAGATGGCCGATGTCGGCATAGCCGGGCGGGAAGTCTCCGTTCGCAGTGCGGGCGGAGTCATGGAAGCCGTTGCGGGCGTTGGGGCGAATGTCCAGCAGTCGGGCGATTTCGCTGAACGGGGCTGTCGCCGTCGGCAGATGCATTACGGCCCGCCCGTAGCCCAGGTAGAGCAGGGGGATGAGCAGCAACGCGGCGCCTGCCAGCCGACCCTGCTTCCCGCTCAGCCTGGCCTGCAGGCGCGAGGCGCTGGTTCCGGCGAGTATGCAGGTCGCGGCGATGGCGGTGCTGAAATAGCTGTCGCCGGCGCCCCATTTGCCGGCCAGCATGCCGGTGACCAGCGCCGTGCCGAGCCAAATGCTGTAAATCGAGAGGCGCTCGACATACAGCTCGTAGAGCACGAGTAACAACGCCGGCACGATGAGAAATCCGTGCAGCCCGAACCACTGCCTGAACAGGGCGAGGGCCTGCTGCGGTTCATAGCGATTCACGTTGGCGCTAATCGTATGCAACCACCACTGGCCATCCGTGGCGAGCGTGAGTAAGAGGAACAACGCGCCACCGGCAAGCGCCAATGCTCCTGTAGCTAGCAGACCGCGACGCGGCTGACGGATGAAGAGAAAGGCCAGCGCGGCCAGGGCCGTCGCCAGGGCGAGTTGCTTGGTATAGCCCGCCGCCAAAATCAACCCCAGACCGAGTAGTAGCCTGCGCCGACGCCGGCGCGGGGAGGAAATCCCGTCGACCCTGGCCAGAACGACCACAGCCAGCGTCTCAAACATCACCATGCAAATATGCTGGCGGTAAAGCGGGCCAATGTGATAGATCGTGTTGGAGGCGATGAAGGCCAGGCTGGATAACGGCGCAAGCATGCTGCGGCCGCCGTCGCGCCAGACGGCGTATGCGATGGCCGAGGCAGCAATGAGCGTAGCCAGAGTGCCCAGCAGCCGGCCATAGGCGTAGCCCGGCCCGAAGACCCAGGCGAAGGGCACAGCAAGCAGATGGAACAGGGGCGGATAGTTGCTGGCATAGAAGGGGTAGACCTCAATGTCCTGGTAGGGCCAGCGCCCCTGGCTCAATAGCAGCGTGTCGACCAGCTCGAAACCTTCGCCCTGGTCGTAATCGAAGGGGAACTGAATCAGGTTGGCAGCGTAGACCAGAAAAACAATCAGGTAGCCGCCAAGCAGCACCAGGGCGACAACCAGCAAGGCCCGGTGCAGCAGCAGCCATACCTTGTCGGGCGCGAGGCTGAGACTGGACATCTCAGGCCGGGCGGTCGCCAAACGGCAGCAACGTAAGGCCGACGAGCGCGACCGAAATCATCCCGCCCAGCGCCAGGCGCTGCGTCGGGCCAATTCCACCTTCGCGACCGGCGTCAAGCACGTCGACGGCCAGCACTGCCACGATGCCCGCCATGCCGGCGGCGATCAGCAGCAGCCCCAGTTGTCGCTTGCTGAGGGGTCGGGTCCACATGCGCCGCAGTATAGCACCTGCGCAGCCTCCCTTCCCGCAGGCGTCCTCGAGCGGATGCGCTGTGTATTTTCAGGCTGTGCCGTGTTATCCTGTTCGCCGCGAAGCAGCCCCCTGGAGAGGCAGGAAATCCATGCTCAAGACCTTGAACTGCGGTGAGTTGCGGCCGGAGCATGACGGACAGCAGGTAACCCTGGCGGGCTGGGTCAATCGCTGGCGCGATCAGGGCGGCGTGATTTTCATCGACCTGCGCGACCGCTCCGGGATTTGCCAGGTAGTGGCCGAGCTGGAGAACGCGCCCGCGGCGCATGCCTGCGCCAGTCAGGCGCGCAACGAATATGTGCTGCAGGTTAGCGGGCTGGTGCGCATCCGTCCCGCAGGTACCGCCAACCCCGAGCTGGATACCGGCGCCATGGAAGTGCTCGCGAGCGAGCTGCAGGTGCTAAACCCGGCCAAAACGCCGCCCTTCTACATCAATCGCGAGGATAGCATCGACGAAACCCTGCGCATGAAACACCGCTATCTCGACCTGCGTCGACCAAAGATGCAGGGCAACATGCTCCTGCGCCACCGGGCCGTCAAGTTCATTCGCGACTGGCTGGACGAGCGCGACTTCATCGAGATCGAGACGCCCATCCTCTTCAAGACCACGCCGGAAGGTGCGCGCGACTTCCTCGTCCCCAGTCGCCTGCAACCCGGTTGCTTTTACGCCCTGCCGCAAAGCCCGCAGCAACTCAAGCAAATGCTGATGGTGGCCGGCTACGAGCGCTATTTTCAGATCGCCCGCTGCTTCCGTGACGAGGACTTGCGCGGCCAGCGCCAGCCGGAGTTCACGCAACTGGACCTCGAAATGAGCTTCGTGGAGCGCGAGGACGTCATGGCGCTCAACGAAGCCCTGATGACCGCGCTGGCGCAGACCGTGGCGCCGCAGCGTCAGTTGCAACAAACGCCCTTCCCGCGTCTCAACTACATGGACGTGATGGAACGCTACGGCAGCGACAAGCCGGACCTGCGCTATGACCTGAGCGCCATCGACGTGAGTCATATCGCCGGCAAGAGCGCGTTCCAGGTCTTCGTCGACAACGTGGCCGCCGGCAAACCGGTCAAGGTAATGCGTGTGCCCGGCATGGCCGCTGAGCTGAGCGGGACGCGCCTGCGCGCTGTGGCCCGCGGTCTGGAGGATCTGGCGCGTACCGCCGGCGGCAAGGGGCTGGCCTACATGGCGCTGGACAGCGATCCGCAAGGCGCGGTGAAAGGCCCCATCGGCAAGTTCTTCACGGTCGAACAGCAGGTGGCGCTCTTCGATTGCGTGGATGCGCAGCCGGGGGACCTGCTGCTCTTCATGTCAGACCGGCGCGAAATCGTGTGGGCAGTCACGGATGTCTTGCGGCGTCACCTTGCGGCAGAGCTGGGCCTGCTGGATCCTGAGGTGCTGGCCTTCTGCTGGGTGATCGATTTCCCGCAGTTCCTGTGGGACGAAGACGGGCAGCGCTGGGATCCCCCCCAACATTTGTTCACCATGCCCTTGCCAGAGGACGTCCCGCTACTGGACAGCGACCCGGGCGCTGCTCGCGGCTCTCAATATGACATGATCTGCAACGGTTTTGAACTGGCGGGCGGCAGCATCCGCATCCACGAGCGCGCGCTGCAGGAGAAAATCTTTCCGCTCATCGGCATGGACATGGGCGAGGCGCTGGAAAAGTTCGGTCACATGCTCGAGGCCTTCGAATATGGTGTGCCACCGCACGGAGGCATTGCCTGGGGCATCGACCGCGTGGTGGCCCTGCTGGCCGGCGAACCCAATATCCGCGAGGTGATCGCCTTCCCCAAGTCTCAGACCGGCATGGACGTCATGTCGCAGACGCCCTCGGCGGCGACCGACGCCCAGCTGGCCGAGTTGCACATCCGGCTCGATTTGCCCGAGCCGGACGATACCTAGGCTACTCCCCGGCGTCGCCCAGCACGCGCGAGTGGAACAGGCCGCCCAGGATTCCGCCGCCGAAGATGCCGACGAGGTAGGCGGGAACGTAGCTCAGGTCACCGGCGATCAGGGCCGGGCCGAAGGTGCGCCCAGGGTTCAGGGAGGCGCCGGTAAGCGCGCCACCGGCGAAGATCGACACGCCCAGCGTAAGCCCGATGGCCACGCCCGCCATATTGCCCGCCTTGCCATACACCGCCGCCTGATACACTGCGCTGACCAGCAGGAAGGTCAGGATGCCCTCAAGCACCAGCGCAGCGCCAGGGTAGTCTGCAGTTAGCGCGCCGGTGGTCTGGCCAAAGTTATAACTGGCCTCACCGAGGAAACTGGCCATGAAGACGGGGTCATTGTGCGGGATGATCATCGAGAGCACCCATGCAGCCAGAATCGCGCCAATAAAATGCATGATGATAAAACGGATGGTCTGCCCGCCGCTCTGCTTGCCACCCACGAATAATGAAACGCTCACAGCGGAGTTGAACTGTCCGCCCGAGATATGACCGTATGTGTAGATCAGGGCAGTGAGCACGAGTCCGTGTGCCAGCGCCGGCACGACCACGCCGAAGAGGGGTGCCACTACCACCGCGCCCGACCCAATGAAAACGAGCACGAAGGTGCCAATCAGTTCCGCCAGGCTGGCGCGCATCACACTGTCAGTCATTTGCTCCCCTTGTCCTAATGCTTGCTGGCGCAAGATTATGGCAGGCGCGCCTGTCATGTCAAGCAAATCGACTGTGATTGCAGGGCAGGCAAAGGCGTGGTATACAGGGTGTGAGCCTGCCCTGTGCGTGATGGCGCCATGAAGTTTTGAGCCAACACCAGATTGACCGGGCCTCGCATGGCAACGGGGAAACCCTGACAGATGTCGGGGTTGAGTCGTGGCCGGGACGCCCGCCCTGCGAATGCAGGTTCAAGGCAGTGCGTTCACACGGCCGGGCGGGCTCGTTGCAAGAATTGAATTCAGGGGCCTGGCATGGCGACAGCTTACGAGCCGTAGTCCGCTCCGAAGACGCGAATCAGCAGGTCGGAAAGGCGCGTGCGATCCGGCACCAGCACCTGGGCGCCCTCGGGCGTGGTGTAGTCCATGGCGTAACGGTCGTCAATCACGCCGGTGCGGATGTTGCCGCCAGGAATGTCCTTGAGATAATACGCCAGCTGAAGCGATTGCGTGAGCGTCAGGTCTGTATAGATGCCGTCCTGCAATGCGGCCCACAGACCGGGTGACTGGATGACAAGCTCCGGCAGATGCGCAGGGTCGAGCAGCTTGTCGCGAATGGCGTGCATCACCGCCTGCTGTCGTTCGGCGCGCTGGAAGTCGTTGTCGCCGTGGCGCGTGCGCGCGTACTTGAGCGCGGTCTGGCCGTCGAGCACCTGCAGGCCGGCGGAAATATAGAAGGGGTTGTAGCCGAAATTCATGTCTGGATAAAAGGGGTCACGGATGCTTTCGGGGACGTCGATCTCGAGACCGCCGATCGCGTTAATCAGTCGCACAAAACTGTTAAAGTCGACGGCGAGGTAATCGTGGACCCGCATGCCCAGGTTGTATTCCACGGTCTGCATGGCGAGGCGCGGGCCGTAACCAGGCTGCTGCAGCTCTCCCAGCACCATGGGCGTGTTGACGCGCTGCAGATACTGGATGCCAGGCACTTCCACGTAGAGGTCTCGCGGGATGCTGAGGATGCCGATGCTGCTGCTCTGCGGGTCAATGCTGGCGAGCATGAGCGTGTCGGTGCGGTAGGCCAGGCCGGTCTCGCCGGGACGTCGGTCAAGGCCCATGACCAGCACGGTAAAGCGCGAGACGCCGTTCCAGGGCGTGGGCTCGAATCTGCTTCCGTCGCTGAGGAGGATCGCTTCGTCGCTTTCCGACCCGGAGCTGGCAAAGCCGCTGCGCGCGTCGGCAGGGGCCTGCAACACCGCTACTGCGGTTGGCAGTACCTCCGGCTGTGTGCGCCTCACGCGCAACAGCAGCGAGGCCATCAGGCTGACCACGATCACGATGCCCAGCAGGGTAACCGCGACGACCACCCAGGCCCACTCGAAACCGCGCCGCGAGCGCACGCGACGTCGGCGCGCGCGTTCACGTGCGCCGGAACTGCGCGCCTGCTGTTGTGGAACGCGAATGGCGCGAGGTTCGCGCAGGGTGCCGTGCTCGCTCATGGCCTTGCGTGCAAACCTCTCGCCAGGGGCGTGTGAGTATAGGCCGGTCGCTGCCATGCGTCAATGGCGCCTGATCCACAGCGGCCCGGCCACCGGCGCGCGCAACATGGCGCTCGACGAGGCCCTGCTGCTGGAAGTCGCTGCTCAGCCGGTGCTGCGCTTCTACAGTTGGCGGCCTTTTTGCCTGTCGCTGGGCTACGGCCAACGTTGCCGCCTGGTAGACAGGGAACGCTTGCGCGTGCGTGGCTACACCCTGGTGCGCCGACCCAGCGGCGGCGGCGCCATCCTGCACGCGGCAGAACTGACCTGGAGCCTGGTGCTGCCCGCCGGACACCCGTTGGCTGCCGGCTCGACGAGTGCGGGCTACCGGCGTATAGGCGGCGTGCTGTATGCTGCCCTTCATTCGTTGGGTATTGCGGTTGGCATGACGCAGGATGTGACCCCAAACCCGCCGGGCCCGGCATGTTTCGAGACGCCGGCACTGCATGAGCTTGTCGTGGGCGGACGCAAGTTGCTCGGCAGCGCCAGGGTGCAGCGCCGCTACGGTCTGCTGCAGCATGGTTCGCTCCCGCTTGCTGGCGACGTCGCAGCCATTTGCGACCTCTTGCGCTATCCGCAAGACTCCGAACGGGAACTGGCCACAATGCGGCTGCGCGAACGGGCTGTCACCCTTTCGGAAGTTTCCCACGGCAGGAAAGTCGGATGGAAACAGATCGCTGTGGCTATCGAGGATGCATTTCGCTCGATCTGCGATGTCAGCTTCCTCGAATCGCAGTTCACGGAGCAGGAACTGGCGCGGGCGGAGGAGCTGGAGCGCAGCCGCTATGGCAATCCTGCCTGGGTTTGCCGGCGCTGAGCGTACCAGGACGGACTGGTCGGAGATCTGACCTGCAATGAGCCAACCTCGTCAGTTGCCACTCTTTTTGCCGCAGCAGGAAGCGGAGATCAACCGTCACACCACGCTATCCGCGACCCTGCCACTCTTCCAGCAACACCTGCACCGCACAGGCAAGTCCGGCTACACCCTGCGCGCTTTCACCTCCGACCTGGGGCTGCTGGCAGAGTATTCGCGCGCCGATCTGCCGCTGGGCGACCTCACCACAGAGCGTCTGCACGGTTTTCTCGACTGGCTGGAGCATGGGCGCGGTATTCCCTGCAGCCGTAAATCCTGGGCGCGACGCGTCACGACGCTCAAGGTGTACTTCGCTTGGCTACGCTCGCTGAACGCCATCGCCCATGACCCGGCGGCGGCCATCGCCCAGCGCTCAGGGCCCGCGCCGCTGGCCTTTGTGCTGACTGCCGACGAGCGCTCACGGGCGCTGGCGGCGGCACGTCGCGCCAATGAGGGGGAACGCGCGGATGCCCGGCCAGAGCTCTTGCTGCGTCTGCTGCTGGAGACCGGCATCAAGAAGGGGGAGACTGCCCGGCTGCGCCGTGAGGACTTTGAGCGCGACAGTGATCCGCCGTTGCTGACTCTGCGCTATCAGGTGCGTGCTGCGGGAGCCGCGCCAGACCCGGAGCAGCAGGCGCGTAATCCTTGGCGGGAACGCCGCATCGCACTGCCGCCGGACCTGATGCCGCTGCTGGATGCCTGGCTCGCGCACTGCGACCCCCAGGAAGCGCGAGTCTTCAACTGTAGCGCGCGCAATCTGGAATATGTGCTGGCCAAACTCGCCGGAGATGCCGGTCTGCTACGGCTCTCTTTCGAGACCCTGCGCTGGACCTGTGCCCTTAACGACTGGCAAGCTGGCATGGCGCCGGAAGCCATCCGCGACAAGCTCGGCCTCAGCGAAAGCAGCTGGCTGCAAACCAGCGCCAAACTGAAACAGTTGGCATCCATGCAGTCAGCAGCAGCGCCTGCGCTCGCTCAGTCGCCCGCCAGCAGCGACTGAAGTCCGACCTCGTCGAGCAGGGGGATTCCCAGTTGCTCCCCCTTCATCGCCTTGCTGCCTTGCGCCTCGCCGACCACCACGTAATCCGTTTTGCGGCTGACGCTGCCGGTGACCTTGCCGCCCTGTGCCTCAATGAGCGCTTTCGCCTCGTAGCGGGAAAGCGTGGGCAACGTCCCGGTAAGCACGAAGGTCCGGCCCGTCAGGGCGCTGCCGCTTGCTTCGGCAGGCTGCTCCGCCTGCAGCTTGACGCCGGCCGCTGCCATCTTGTGTAGCAGGGTCTGATTGTGCTCGTCTGCAAACCAGTCGATAATATTTTTCGTCAGCACCGGGCCCAGGCCCTCAATGCGCAGCAATGGTGCAGCCGCCATAGTCATCTGCGCCAGTGGCCCGACCAGTCCGGCAATGTCGGGCTCGCCTTCCGGCAACAGCGGCTTCAACGCTCGCAGCAGACGGGGCGCAACAGAATCCGGGTCTGCGTCCACAAAACGTGGCGCCAGATCGACCAGCGGATTGCCCAGCTGACGCAGGGCGCGCTGTTGCGCCTGCGAAACCTCGTCTTCAGAAACTGAAAAACTTCCCCGCAGCCTGGCTACAGACTCGGCAAAGGCAACGCTGGCTGCCTGCACTTCACTCGCAATCTGAACCAGGGGCGCGAACGCATCACGAGCCGCAGCCTGGGAAGCGTTGAATTTGCGCAGCTCATTGGCCAGCAGACCGGCCACTGTGCCGCCCACGCCATCGATGCCCTGGGCGACCAGGATGCGCTCCAGCGGGCGCGACTTCGCCTCCTCAATAGAGGCCAGCAGATTGTCGACCTTTGTCTCTGCAAATCGCTCCAGTTCGATCAGCTGCTCGCGCTTCTTCGCGAGCGTGAAGAGATCGGCCACATCATGGATGAGCCCCTCGTCGATGAGTGTGCGGATGGTCTCGGGGCCCATGCCCTCAATGTCCATCGCGGAGCGTGAGACAAAGAACTCGACCTGTCGAAAGACTCGCTCCGGGCAAGTCGGATTGACGCAGAACCAGTCCACCGCCTCATCCGGCTGTTGCACAGCATGGTCGCAAAAGGGACAGGTATCCGGCGCCAGGATGGCCTGTTCGCTGCCATCGCGGGCCGCCGTCAGCGGCCCCACAATGTAAGGAATCACATCGCCGGAGCGCTTGACAATGACAGTGTCGCCGCGGCGAATGTCCAGCCTGGCGATCTGGTCATAGTTGTGCAGGCTGGCGCTGGATATGGTCACGCCGCCGACGAAGACCGGCTCGAGCACAGCGGCGGGCGTTACCTTGCCGCTGCGGCCCACGTTGACCGTAACGTCCAGCAGTGTCGTCGAGGCCTCCTCGGCGGGAAACTTCCACGCGATGGCGCCGCGCGGATCCTTGCCGACCACGCCCAGCTCCTGCGAAATCTGCAGGTCGTCCACCTTGACCGCCAGGCCATCGATCTGGAATGGCAGCTCGTTGCGCCGTAATTCCCAGGCGGGCAGCAGCGCGAGCAGCGCCTCCAGGTCTGCGCAGTGCTCCACTTCCTGCGGCACCGGAAAGCCGAACGACGCCAGCGTCTGCAGCAGCTGATGCTGGGTTGACAGGTCCAGGCCCTCGACGGCCAGCACGTCGTAGATGCAGGCGCTCAGCGGGCGCGCGGCAGTGTTCCGAGAATCTTTCTGCTTGAGCGTGCCGGAGGCCGTGTTGCGCGCGTTGACGTAACGGGGCAACTTCTGCGTCTCTTGCTGCCGGTTGAGTTCCTCGAAATCTTCCTTGCGGAAAAACGCCTCGCCACGCACCACCAGCAGCTCCGGCGGGGCAGGGCCCTCCGGGTCAACCGGGATGCGCAGCGGCAGACTGCGGATGGTGCGCACATTGGCCGTGACCTCGTCGCCAATCACGCCGTCGCCGCGCGTGGCCGCCAGGGTCAGCAGTCCGTCTTCATAAGTGAGGACGATGCTGAGGCCATCCAGCTTGGGCTCGAGCGTGTAGGCCAAAGCCGTGCCTTCCGGCAGCAGCCGCAGATTGCGCTGCTCCCAGGCGCGCAGGTCTTCCTCGGCGAAGGCGTTGGCCAGGCTGAGCACGAGCGCTCTGTGGGGCACCTTGCCAAACTCGTCGGACAGGTCACTGCCGGCGCGCTGCGTGGGCGAATCGGGCGTGACCAGCTCGGGATGCGCCGCTTCCAGCGTGCGCAGCTCCCGCAACAGCAGGTCGTACTCCCCGTCACTGATCAGCGGCTCATGGCGCACGTGATACTGGTAGTTGTGTCGCTGCAATTCCTCGCGCAGTTCGGCTGCGCGCGCCTCTGCTGCCATCAGCCGCGACGTTCCAACCAGGCCAGCAGGCGCTCCTGCGGCCAGGTGTTGATCACATCTTCCGCCTGCACCCAGCCGCGGCGCGCGGTCAGGATGCCGTAGGGCAGCAAATCCATTTGCGCTTCATCGTGTGCATCGCTGTTGATGGCCAGCGGGATGCCCAGCTCGACGGCGCGGCGGGCGAACTGCGCCTCAAGGTCGAGACGATGCGGGTTGGCGTTGATCTCCAGCGCGGTGCCTGTGCGAGCTGCTGCCGCGAAGACTGCGTCCATGTCGAGGTCGGCCGGGGGGCGCTGCTCAATCAGCTGGGCGTGTGGGTGGCCGATGAGATCAACATGCGGGTTCTCAATCGCGTTGAGCAGTCGCCGCGTGATGACGCTGCGTTCCTGGCGCAGACTGTAGTGCAGCGAGGCGATGACGAAGTCCAGCTGCGCAAGTATTTCGTCCGGGTAATCCATGGTGCCGTCAGCGCGGATATCCATCTCCACGCCGTGCAACACGCGAATTTCAGGCAATTCTGCGTCAAGGGCGCGCACTTCCGACTGCTGCCGCAGCAGCCGCTCGGCATCGAGGCCATTGGCGATTGCGGAGTACTGCGAGTGGTCGGTGATGACCACGGTTTCGCGCCCGCGCGCCCGCGCCGCAGCGACCATCTCGCGTACGCTCAGGTGCCCGTCGCTCCAGGTGCTGTGCATGTGCAGGTCGGCGCGCAGGTCTTCCAGCCGGATGAGCACCGGCAGACTTCTCGCCTGCGCCGCATCGAACTCGCCGGCATCCTCCCGCAGTTCCGGCGCAATGTAGGGTAACTCAAGTCGCTCGTAGAGTTCGGCCTCGTCGGCGCAGAGGATGTATCCCGCTTCGTCTGCAATCAACGCGCCTTCGCCGTCCACCGGGCGCAGGGCGTGCTCGTTGAGGCTGAAGCCCAGGCGCAGTGCGCGCTCGCGCAGACGGACGTTATGTGCCTGGCTGCCGGTAAAGTAGGCCAGCGCCGTCCCCATGCGGGCCGCTGCCAGCACGCGCAGATCGACCTGCAGCCCGCTGTGCAGCTCGACGGACGACTTTGTCGGGCCATGGCCCAGCACGCGCGCGACCTGCGGCATGCTGACGAAGACGTCCATGATTGGGGCTGCGTCATCGCTTGCGACCAGCAGGTCGACGTCGCCGATGGTGGGACGGCCGCGCCGTATGCTGCCGGCGACGCTGCCGGACTCCGTCTGGGGCAGGGCGAGCAGCATGTCCAGAATCTCCCGCGCGGCGGGCAGGGCCTTGCCCAGCGGCATGCGTCCGGTGTTGCGCGCCAGGGCTGCAATGCCCTCGAGAATGCGTTTCTCACTTTTGGCGCCCATGCCTTTCAACGCGCGCAGCTGCCCGCTCTCCGCTGCGGCCTGCAGGGCTTCCAGCGTGGTGATGTCCAGCGCGTCCCAAAACAGGCGTGCTTTTTTCGGGCCCACGCCGTTGACGTGCATGATGCGCACCAGCCCGGGCGGGATTTCGCCGGCCAGCCGCGTGTAAAACTCCAGCTCGCCAGTCTGCAACATTTCGTTGATCTTGTCCGCCAGCGTCTTGCCTATGCCTGGCAGATCCGTCAGGCCGTTCTCGGCGGACACAGCGCGCAGGTCGCGCGGCAATTCGCGAATGGTGTCGGCCGCGCGCCGGTAGGAAAGCACGCGGTGGATGACGTCGCCGCGCAGCTGCAACATGTCGGCGACGGTTTCGAAGGTATCGGCGATTTCGCGATTGGTCAGTGCCATGGATGCTTTTTGCGTGGATGATTTCGCAATCAGTATACCTGAATTGCCCATTTTGCTTGACAGGTTTTGCGTCCTGCATTACCATCATCGCAACTGAATAGATCGTGTAAAGACTGCGATCCGGAAGAGTAGGCGCCGAAGCGGGTTTCAGAGAGCCGCCAGGGGCTGTGAAGGTGGCAGCAGCGCAGGCGTTGAATGGGCCGGGGAGTCGCCTCGACGAAGGGTCAGTCTGGTAGTCGGGGACGGAGAGCGCACCGTTATCAGGGCGCAGGGTATCGGCCATTTTGGCCCGTGCTCAGGAGTGCCTGCCGGTCTGGCAGGAATTAGGGTGGCACCGCGGGAGTCCCGTCTCGTCCCTGACTGACGAGGGGATTCTTTTTTTGTGCGGAGGCGACCATGGAAACAATGCCAGCACCTGTGACACCGGTTGTCAGGAGCGCGCAGACCCTGCCATCGCGCGCAGATATCCGGCAGCTCTTCACCCAGGGCGATCTGGTACCGGTGTATCGCATCGTTCTGGCCGACCTGGAGACGCCAGTCTCGGTCTACATCAAGCTGGCACAGGCCGGCAAAACCTCCTTCATGCTGGAAAGTGTGGAGGGCGGTGAGCAGGTCGGCCGTTACTCCTTCCTCGGCGTCAACCCCAAAGGCCTCATCACCGTACGCGGCAACCAGGTCACTCGCGAGCTGAATGGCCAGCGCACGACGCGTGTGCTGGCACCGGGTGAACATCCCCTGCTGGCCATTAAGGAAGAATTCGGACGGGTGCGCCCGGTGCGCCTGGAGGGCTTGCCACGCTTTGTGGGTGGCGCCGTCGGCTTCATCGGCTACGACGTAGTGCGCTGGTTCGAGGAACTGCCGGCTACGGCCGGGCAGGAGCTGGACGTGCCGGATGCGGCCCTCATGCTGCCGGACACCCTGGTCATCTTCGACCACGTCAGACACCGGCTCATCCTGCTGGCCAACGCGCACAATCTGGGCGATCCCGCTGCGGCCTGGGATGATGCCAACCGTCGTCTCGATGAGCTGGCCGCGATTCTGGCGCAGCCCTTGCCAGTCGGCGACCTGCCGGATGAGCCGCTGGATGAAGAATTTGTCTCCAACATGAGCCGCGAGAAATTCGAGGACAACGTGCGCGCGGCGCGCGAATACATCGCCGCCGGCGACGCCTTCCAGATCGTGCTGTCGCAACGCTTCATGCGCCGCTGCAGCGCCCGGCCTTTCACCATCTACCGCGCCCTGCGCGCCATCAACCCCTCGCCCTACATGTTCTTCCTGCACTTCGGCGATGACCTGACCCTGATGGGCGCCTCGCCGGAGATGATGGTGCGGCTCGAGGATGGCGTGGCCTACTTGCGACCCATAGCTGGCACCAGGCCGCGTGGCAACACGGATGCCGAAGACGACGCGCTGGCGGAGGAGTTGCTGCAGGACCCCAAGGAACGTGCCGAGCACGTCATGCTGGTCGACCTCGGACGCAACGACATTGGGCGTGTCAGTGACTATGGCACGGTGCGCGTGCCGGCCATGATGTATATCGAACGCTATTCGCACGTGATGCACATCGTCAGCGAGGTAACCGGGCAGCTGCGCGCCGGCATGGACGCCTTCGATCTGCTGGCAGCCACTTTTCCGGCGGGGACGCTCAGCGGGGCGCCCAAGGTGCGCGCAATGGAGATCATCGAGGAACTTGAAGGTTCACGGCGTGGCCCCTACGGCGGCGCCATCGGTTACTTTAGTTTCGATGGCTCCATGGACTCCTGCATCACCATTCGTTCCCTGCTGATGCTCAAGGATCAGCTCTACCTGCAGGCTGGCGCCGGTATCGTGGCGGACAGCGACCCGGCGACCGAGTATCAGGAGACGGTCAACAAGGCGCGTGCCGTGGCAGTCGCTGTGCGCCAGGCCGAGGAAGGACTGACGGGATGAAGGGTAGAGAGCTGCTGGCGGGAGGACGACAATGATTTTGGTGATCGACAACTATGACAGCTTCACCTACAACCTCGTGCAGTTCCTGGGCGAGCTGGGCGCGGAGATCGAGGTCGCGCGCAATGACAAAATCTCGCTGGATGAGATTCGCGCCCTGGCCCCGCAGCAGATCGTGATTTCGCCCGGGCCGGGCACGCCAGATGACGGCGGCATTTCCTTGCAGGTCATCCGCGAGCTTGGGCCGACAACACCTGTCCTTGGCGTGTGCCTCGGCAATCAGTGCATCGGCCAGGCCTGCGGCGGCGTGGTGAAGCGGGCCGGCCGCCTGATGCATGGCAAAACCAGCATGATCCACCACAAGGGCGACCCCATTTTCGCCGGGATTGACAATCCCTTTGTGGCAACGCGTTACCATAGTCTTATCGTCGAGCAGGAAACGCTGCCGGAGGCGCTGGATATCATTGCCTGGACGGACAGGGGTGAAATCATGGGCCTGCGCCACCGCGAGCAGCCGCTGGTCGGACTGCAATTCCATCCCGAAAGCATTCTCACCGCTGACGGGCCACAGATATTGCAAAACTTCCTCGATATGCGGGCATAGCGGGCCGCAGCGAGACAGGTGCAGGAGGAGTGAGCATGGACGTTCAAAAGGCGCTTGAGCAGCTCGTCCGGGGCGAGGACCTGACGGCGGCCGAAGCTCAGTCGGTGATGAACCAGATCATGCGCGGCGCAGCGACTGACGCGCAGATCGGCGCGTATCTGACCGCCCTGCGCATCAAGGGGGAAACGCGCGACGAGATTGTGGGCAGCGCGAGCGCCATGCGCGAGAACGCCACACACGTCCCCACCGGCATCGACGGATCTGATTTACTGGATACATGTGGCACCGGCGGCGACGACTCTGGCACCTTCAACATCAGCACGACGGTCGCTTTCGTCGCAGCGGGCGCGGGCGTCACGGTCGCCAAGCACGGCAATCGTGCCGCCAGCAGTCAGTGTGGCAGCGCCGATGTATTGGCTGAACTGGGCGTCAATCTCGACCTCACGCCGCAGCAGGTTGGCAACTGCGTCGTTGAAGTCGGCATCGGCTTCCTCTTCGCGATCCAGCTGCACCCGGCCATGAGACACGCCATCGGGCCGCGGCGCGAGCTGAAGCTGCGCACCATCTTCAACATCCTCGGGCCGCTGACCAACCCGGCCGGCGCGCGCCGCCAACTGATGGGCGTCTTTGCGCCGGAATTGACCGAAACCCTGGCGGAGGTGCTGGGCGCGCTGGGCGCGGAATCTGCGTTGGTGGTCAGCGGACACGGCGGCCTCGACGAGCTGACGACGACCGGGCCCAGCGTGGTCAGTCACTGGCAAGACGGAGCATTGCGCACGTATTCGCTGGATGCCGCTGACTTCGGCCTGGCGCGGGCGCAGCTGGACCAGCTCAAGGGCGGCGATGCTGCGCTCAACGCGACCATCTTGCGCGGCGTGCTGGATGGCAGCGAACAGGGGCCGAAGCGCGACATCGTGCTGCTGAACGCCGGCGCGGCCTTGCTGGCCGCCGGCGTTGTCGCGGATATGGGGCCGGGCATTGAGCTGGCGCGCGCAACCATCGACAGCAGCGCGGCGCTGGCGAAGCTGGACGCGCTGGTTGAAATCACTCAGGCCATCGCGCAATGAGCGCGACTTTCGTCCGCACCGGCAGCGTGCTGGACCGCATCCTGACGCACAAGCAGGAAGAGGTCGCCCTTGCCCGGCGCGCACGGCCCCTGGCGCAGTTGCGTGACGAAAGCGCTGCCCAGACGCCTCCGCGCGACTTTTGCGGGGCGCTGCAGCGCGAGACGGTCGCGCTCATCGCCGAGTGCAAGCAGGCTTCACCCAGCAAGGGGCGGCTCAGCGCAGACTATGACCCTGTGCGCCTGGCCTCGACCTACGCGGCCAACGGCGCGGCGGCCATCTCAGTGCTGACGGACGCCCGCTTCTTTCAGGGCAGCCTGCAGCATCTGGCGGCAGTGCGCGTAGCGGTCGACGTGCCGCTACTCTGCAAGGAATTCGTGCTCGACTCCTGGCAGGTGCAGGCGGCGCGCGCCAGCGGCGCCGATGCCGTGCTGCTGATTGTGGCGGCGCTCACCGACGGACAACTGGCGGACCTGCAGGCGCAAATCCAGGTGCTCGGCATGACTGCTTTGATTGAAGTGCATAATGAAGAAGAGTTGCAGCGCGCGCTGACCCTGGAGCCGCAGCTCGTCGGCGTCAACAATCGCGACCTGAAGACTTTCGCCGTCGATCTAAACACCACAGCCCGGCTGGCACGTCAAATGCCTGCGGAAATCCTGCTGGTGGCCGAGAGCGGCATCGCGGATGCTGACGATGTGCGCAACATGGGACGTCTTGGGGCCGCTGCAGTATTGGTGGGGGAGACGCTGATGCAAGCAAGAGATTTGGTAGCGAGTGTGCGCCTGTTGAGCGGCGTGCTGAGGGAGGTTAAGGCATGACGAGTTTTCGTTATGACGCTGCACTGCTGGAGCGCTTCCCGCAGACTCGTGGCGCCATCATCCACACGCGCGGGCTGCAGGGCGGGGCGAGCAGCGCGGAACTTAAGGAACTTTACGCGCAGGAGCAGGCGGCCACGCTGGCCCGCATCGGTGAGCAACCGCTGAGCGCGTTGCCCACAATCGCGGCCTGGCGACGCTGCTTCAGCGGCTTCGGCCTGCGCCCGACGCAATATCGCAGCGCCGTCGAGGCCCTGCTGCGCCGCCTGACCAAACAGGGCGACATCCCCTCCATCAATCGCCTGGTCGACATCGGCAACCTGGTCAGCATTCGCCACGAACTTCCGGTCGCGGTCTTTGATACGCGCGCGCTGCAACTGCCGGTTACGGTGCGCTTCGCAGCGGGCGACGAACGCTTCACCGGCCTTGGCGAGCAGGAGGCGCAGCAGCCGGCGCCGGGCGAAGTCATCTTTGCTGATACGACCAGTCTGGTGATTGCGCGCCGCTGGTGCTGGCGTCAGAGCGCGGAAAGCGCCGCACAGGCGGATACGACGGATGCCATCATCACCTGCGAGGCGCAGCACGAAGACGGCGCCGCAGCTGTCGCACGTGCGCAGCAGGATTTGCTGGAGTTGTTGGCGCGTTTCGCCGGCGCTGGCGCACATGATACTCAGGATGCGCTTCTTGATGGACAGAATCCTGCGCTGTGACTTTCCTCGCGCGTGCCAAGATTTGTGGCGTGACCACAGCCGCGGATGCGCTCATGGCGGCGCGCGCCGGCGCAGATCTGCTCGGCCTGAATTTTTATGCCCCGAGTCCGCGTTGCCTGACACTGCCGCAGGCGCAGGAAATCTGCACCCAATTGCGTGATACGTTGGGCGAGGAGTGCCCGGTGCTGGTGGGCGTGTTCGTCAACGAGACGCCGGCTCAGATAGCAGAAATCTGCGCCCAGGCCGGCCTCGACTGCGCCCAGCTCAGCGGTGACGAAGAGCCGGACATTATGCATGCGCCAGAGATGCGCGGGACACACGCCTTCAAGTCGCTGCGTCCGCGCTCGGTCGCCGAGGCGCAGGCTGATGCCCAACGCTTTGCCACACACGCAGCGGTCGATGAGCGTTTGCCGGCGCTGCTGCTGGACGCCTGGCACCCCCGCCTGTATGGCGGCAGCGGCGCCCAGGCCAGCGAAGCGGTAGCTCGAGCGCTGCTGAAAAAGCTGCCGCGTATTATGCTTGCCGGCGGTCTGAAAGCAGAAAATGTCGGCGAACGCGTGCGGACGCTGCGTCCCTGGGGCGTGGACGTGGCCAGCGGCGTGGAAAGCGCGCCCGGCGTGAAGGATGCCGACAAAACGCGTAACTTCATCGCGGCAGCAAAGGGGCTGTGATGAGCGAACTGCTCGACATCTACGACGAGCAAAATTGCTATCTCGGTGACAAGGAGCGGGCAGCCGTTCATCGTGACGGCGACTGGCATCGCGTGTTCCACTGCTGGGTCGTGTGGCGCGACGCGCAGGGCAGCGACTGGCTGCTGTTGCAACGCCGTGGCGCGCACAAACCGACCTTCCCGCTGCACCTGGCCGTCACGGTCGGCGGACACTATCAGGCCGGCGAATCTGTGGAAGATGGCCTGCGCGAAGTCCGCGAGGAACTCGGTGTAGACTTGCCCTTCACGGCGCTCATTCCCTGCGGCTGGCGCAGCCTGGTGGCCCGCTGGCAGGGCCTGATCGACCGTGAGGTCGCCGACACCTTTGTGTATGTCAGCGAGCGTCCTCTAATGGGATATCCGGTGATGGCGCCCGAAGTGTCAGATTTGGTCGCAGTGAGAATTGAAGACGGCCTGGCGCTCTTTGCCGGCGAGCGGGCTGACGTCAGCGCGCAGACCGCTGCAGGAACCTGCACTATCTCCCTGGCGGACTTCGTGCCGCAGCACGAGGAGCTGTACACAGAAGCCTTCCTGCTGGCCAGGCGCGTCCTGCACGGTGAGCGTGATCTGGCGCAGAAACAGGGGAGTCAAGGATGACGCACAGCACTAATGCAGGGACAGCGCTGCCGGACGAGCGCGGCTACTTTGGCGAATTCGGCGGCCGCTTTGTGCCCGAGACGCTCATTCCGGCGCTGGATGAACTGGAAGTGGCCTTTGCAGAAGCAATGGCCGACGAGCGGTTTCTTTCACGTCTGAATCATTTGCAGGCCAGTTACACCGGCCGGCCCACGCCGGTCAGTTACGCGGAGCGCCTGAGCGAACATCTGGGTGGCGCGCGCATCTGGCTCAAGCGCGAAGACCTTGCGCACACCGGCGCGCACAAGATCAACAACGCCCTGGGCCAGGCCTTGCTGGCGCAGCGCATGGGCAAGCAGCGCATCGTGGCGGAGACCGGCGCGGGTCAGCATGGCGTGGCCAGCGCGACTGTCGCAGCGCTGCTCGGGCAGTCCTGCCACGTCTACATGGGCAGCGTCGACATCGCCCGCCAGCGGCCAAATGTCTTCCGCATGCAACTGCTGGGCGCGGAAGTCATCCCGGTCGAGAGCGGTAGCCGCACCCTCAAGGACGCCATCAACGAGGCGATTCGTGACTGGGTAACCAACGTCCGCGACACCTTTTATCTGCTCGGCTCGGCGCTGGGGCCGCATCCCTATCCGCTGATGGTGCGAGAATTCCAGAGCGTCATCGGGCTCGAGGCGCGCGCGCAAATGCTGGCGGCGACGGGACGTCTGCCAGATGTCTGCGTGGCCTGCGTGGGCGGCGGCAGCAATTCCATCGGCCTCTTTCACGCCTTCCGTGAAGATAGCGCAGTGGATTTCATCGGGGTGGAGGCCGGCGGACATGGCATCGCCAGCGGCGCTCACGCAGCCCGTTTTGCAGATCCCGCGCTGGGCCGGCCGGGCGTGCTGCACGGCACGCGCTCATTTGTCCTGCAGAATTCGGATGGCCAGATCATGAACACGCACAGCATCTCTGCCGGCCTCGACTACGCGTCGGTGGGGCCGGAGCACGCTTGGTTGCGCGCCGAAGAGCGGGCGCATTACACCCTGGCGACGGACGAGGAAGCGCTTGCGGCCTTTAAGCTGCTTAGCCGGCTGGAGGGCATCATTCCGGCGCTGGAGAGCGCGCACGCGGTCGCTGAAGCAATCAAGCGGGCGCCGACCATGCCGCAAGACTCGATCCTGCTGGTCAATCTTTCCGGGCGCGGCGACAAGGACCTCGACACTGTGATTGGCGAACTGGAGGAGAGGCGCTGATGGGACTGCAGGCGCTGGAGGCCATGTTTGCGGCGACGGAAGCCGAGGCGCGCGCGGCCTTTTTGCCCTATTATCCGGTCGGCTATCCGGACATGGCCCGCTCGCTCGACGCGCTGGTAGCCATGGCGCGGGCCGGCGTGGACGGCTTTGAAATCGGCATTCCCTTCAGCGACCCGCTGGCGGACGGGCCCACCATCCAGGCAGCGACCCAGCGTGCGCTCGAGCAGGGGACAGCCGTGCGGGACTGTGTGAAAGCAGTACGGCAGTTGCGCGACCGTGGCGTGACACAGCCGCTGCTGCTGATGGGCTATCTCAACCCCTTGCTGGCCTACGGCCCTGAGCGTTTCGTCGCCGACATTTGCGCAGCTGGCGCGGATGGCCTGCTGGTGCCGGATTTGCCGCCTGAGGAAGCGGAGGCCATCAGCGCAATCTGCGAGCGCGCCGGTCTGGCCCTGATATTCTTCCTGGCCCCAACGAGCAATAAAAAGCGCATCCGACTGGTTGCAGAACGCGCCCGCGGCTTCATCTACTGCGTCTCGTTGACCGGCGTCACCGGCGAGCGAAGTGAGTTGCCACCTGACCTGCGCGACTTCATTGCGCGCGTGCGAAAGGAAACGCAGCAGCGTCTGGTGCTGGGTTTAGGCATCAGCACGCCGCCGCAGGCGCGCAGCATGAACGGGCTGGTGGACGGCTTTGTGGTGGGCAGCGCGCTCGTCCGCGCCGGCGCCAACGGGCCTGCTGCTGTCGGCGAACTGGCGGCCTCCTTGCGCCTGGCGTTGGACGATGACTGAGCTGCCCGGCGCAGCTGTGTTGACAGCTTTCGCAACCCTTGCTATCATGCAGCCGATCAATGAACAGGCCGGGTATATCGTGACAGGCAGGCGCAGCGCGGAAATCCAGTTTTATTACCCCTCCCGCGAGGCGAGTGGAGCGCTGTACGCCAGCAGCCGGTGAGACGAGCCGCAACTCGGGGAACGTCAAGGCGCAGGGCACAGGCTCCGCGTCTTTTTTGTTTGTAGGCAGAGGTTTAAAGTGAACGAGGGGCAGACAGGAGGGCGCCGATGATGCTGCGGGGAGTGCGCGGCGCAATTACAGTGGAGGAAAACTGCGAGTCCGCCATCCTGGGCGCCACGCACGAGTTGCTCACTGCCCTGATTGAAGCGAACGGAATCGAGGAACATGAAGTCGCCAGCGTGCTGTTTACCAGTACCTCTGACCTGACAGCGGCATTTCCGGCACGCGCCGCGCGCGAGCTTGGCTGGAACGGCGTTGCGCTTATGGGTACGTTGGAAGCACCGGTGTCCCAGGGCCTGGCACGTTGCATCCGCGTGCTGCTGCACTGGAACACGGACAAGGGTCTTGACGAACTCGAGCATCGATTCTTGCGCGGGGCGCAAGTGCTACGACCGGACCTGGTCGATGAGAGGCTGTCTTGAACGAGATGCTGACGATGCCGGACGCGGAGAGCGCGGTTGCCACTGGCTTCCACTGCCGCCAGTTGACGGTCGTGGGCCTCGGGCTGATGGGTGGGTCGCTGGCCCTGGCCTTGCAGGACCATGCGGACCTGGTCACGGGTGTGGAATCCAGCGCCGCGGCGCGCGAACAGGCGCTGGAGCGCGGCATCGTCGCCCAGGCGACGGCTGACTTGCGCGAGGGCGTGGCCGATGCCGATGTAGTCGTGCTGGCGACGCCGGTGCGCAGCATCATTGAGATGCTGGAGCAGCGCCTTGGCACCTACATGCGCTCCAACACCCTGTTGCTTGATCTGGGCAGCACCAAGCAAGGCATCGGGCGCGCGATGCAGGAGCTGCCTATCGGCATCCTGGCAGTGGGTGGGCACCCGATGACCGGGCGCGAGCAGAGTGGCGTTGCTGCCAGTGACGGCACTATGTTCCGCGAACGTCCCTTTGTACTTTGTCCCAACCGGCGCACGACGCCGTCTGCGCTGATACGCGCCCGTTCTCTGGTGATGGCGCTGGGTGCCATCCCTATCGAAATGGAAGCCGAGCGCCACGATCGCGTAGTGGCGGCCATCAGCCATTTGCCTTATCTCTTGAGCACGGCGCTGGTGGCTACGGTGGCTAACGAAGGCAAGAATGACGAGGCCGTCTGGGAGCTGGCAGCTGGCGGCTTTCGCGACATGTCGCGTCTGGCAGGCAGCGATGTGCGCATGATGGGCGACATACTCAGCACCAATACCCAGGCCATAGCAACTCTGCTGGCGATGTTCCGTATGCAGCTGGCGCAGATCGAGGCCATGCTCATATCGCGCGACGACCAGCGTCTGGCCGCCACGCTGCAGCCCATCAGTGAGTCGCGCCGGGAGTGGACGGCTGCGAACGGAGCGAGACATGCACAGCCCTGACGAAATCCGCCTCATTGTGCAAACCATGCAGGGCCTGCGCGGGACAACGACCGTGCCGGGCGACAAGTCCATTTCGCACCGCGCCGTGATGCTGGGCGCACTGGCCCAGGGCAAATCACAGGTGCGCGGCTGGCTGGCGGCGGGCGACACCGAAGCGACCCTGCGCAGCGTTCAGGCGCTCGGCGTGCACATAGAACGCCCCGCAGCGGACGAACTTCACATTCACGGCACTGGCGCCCTGCAAGCCGCGGAGACGCCGCTCGATTTCGTCAATGCCGGCACAGGCATCCGCCTGATGGCCGGTGTCATGGCGGGACAGCCATTCGCCAGCGTGCTGGATGGCAGCGCCCAACTGCGCCGTCGTCCGATGACGCGCATCATCACGCCACTTCGGCAGATGGGCGCAGACATCAGTGGCGACCAGGGCCGTGCCCCATTGCGGATCGAGCCATCAGCGCTGAAGGGCATCCGCTACGAAATGCCGGTCGCCAGTGCCCAGGTGAAAAGTACCGTGCTGCTGGCCGGATTGTTCGCCCAGGGCGAGACCGTTGTGCTTGAGCCGGCGCCGACGCGCGATCACAGCGAATGTATGCTGCGGGCGTCGGGCGTCAAAGTCCATAACGAAGGCAGGACGATCACGCTGCAGCCTTGCGCTTCGCTGGATCCACTTTCCTTCCGTGTGCCGGGAGATTTCTCATCGGCAGCCTTTCTTCTGGTCGCCGGAGCTTCTGTGCCAGGCAGTGAATTGCGCCTGACGGGCATCAACCTCAACGCCACGCGCAACGGTCTGCTGGACGCGCTGCGCATGATGGGCGCGGATATCACCGTCAGCGAGGCGGGACAGGAAGCCGGGGAACCGGCCGGCACCCTGACTGTGCGCCAGAGCGCGCTGAGCGGCGTTGACATTGGCGGCGAGCTGGTTGTGCGCATGATCGACGAGTTTCCGGCATTGATGGTGGCGGCCCTGTGCGCGGAGGGGCGCACGACGGTGCGCGATGCGCGGGAGTTGCGCCTGAAGGAGACCGATCGCCTGGCCGTCATGACGGCGGAGTTGCGTCGGCTCGGCGCGCAGATTGAGGAGCGGGAAGACGGCTTCGTGATTGAGGGACCGCAGACCTTGCTGGGCGCCGACGTTGAGGGGCATGACGATCACCGCATTGCCATGAGTCTGACCCTGGCCGGGATGCTGGCCCAGGGCGTTACGACGGTCCATGACGCAGCCTGCGTCAGCGACTCCTTCCCAGGCTTTGCCGCAACGCTGCAACAATTGGGCGCCGACCTGCGTGTGGGTATGCCGTCCTGAACAGGCATGCTAAACCGTTCGATTGACGTTTGTTTCAATGGAGGCAGAGAACTTGCAACTCAAGGTCGGGGTAATCGGTTGGCCGGTGGAGCACAGCATCAGTCCGCAGATGCATACTGCCGCCTTGCAGGCTGCAGGACTGTCGGACTGGAGCTACGAGCGCATCGCCATCCCCCCGGACATCGTGGGCCACAGTCTGCGCACCTTGCGCGACGAGGGCGGCTTTCTCGGCCTGAACGTAACCGTGCCGCACAAGCAGGCCGTGTTGCCGCACGTCCGTCCGGATGAAGTCGTGCTGGCGTTGGGCGCCGCCAATACCATCGATTTCCGCGACAACAGCGCCACCAATACGGATCACGCCGGCCTGATTGATGACTTGCGCGCGCATGAGGTGCCGCTGGCTGGCAGGCGATCGCTGGTGCTGGGAGCCGGCGGCTCGGCGCGGGCGGCGGTGTACGGACTGACCCGGGCAGGCGCCACAGTTTGCGTGGTCAATCGCACGCAGTCGCGGGCGGAAGACATGCTCGCGAATCTCGAGCGTGCGGCCGGTATAACGTGTGTCAGTCTACTCACACTGGAGCAGGCGGCGCGCGAGCAGCCTGCGCTTGTGGTGAACTGTACCTCGCTCGGCATGTGGCCGAACACAGAATCCTGTCCCTGGCCAGAAGAAATACCTTTCCCTCCAGATGCGACGGCCTATGACCTTGTGTACCGCCCGCGACGGACGCGCTTCATGGCGCTGGCCGAAGCGCAGGGCGCGCGCGCTATTGGCGGCCTGGGGATGCTGGTGCGGCAAGGGGCGGCTTCCTTTAATATCTGGACGGGTCAGACGGCCGACGTTCCCGCAATGACTGCTGCTGCTGAAGCAGCCCTGGACGCCGCAGAGTGAGCGTTTGACGCCTGGGAGATATGCCATGATTCGATTCCTCACGGCAGGCGAAAGTCACGGCCCGCAAATCAGCGCCATTGTGGACGGGCTACCGGCCGGCCTCGAGCTGACGCCGGAAGACATCAATCGCGAGCTGTTCCGGCGGCAGCAGGGCTATGGCGCTGGCGGACGCATGAGCATCGAAAAAGACCAGGTGCAAATGAGCGCGGGCTGGATGAACGGACGCACGACCGGCGGCCCCATCGCGCTCACCGTTGCCAATCGCGACTGGCGCAACTGGCGCGAACGGGACATCACCCCTCTGACCACGCCGCGTCCCGGCCACGCCGATCTGACTGGCGCGGTCAAGTACGGCTACCGCGAGCTACGCCTCTCACTGGAACGCGCCAGCGCGCGCGAGACGACCATGCGCGTGGCCGTGGGCGCCATCTGTCGCCGCCTGCTGGCGGAGTTTGGCATCATCATCGGCGGCTACGTAACGCGCATTGGCAGCGTGGCGGTTCAGCTCCCGGATGACGAGCCGGCAGACTATGCTGCCCGCTTCCGCGTGGCCAGCGAAAACGACGTGCGCTGCCCCGACCAGGACCTGGCGCAGCGCATGCACGCGGAAATCCGCCAGGCCATCGTGGACAAGGACACGCTGGGCGGCATCATGGAGCTGGTGGCGCTGAACGTGCCTCCCGGACTCGGCAGCTACGTCCAGCATGACCGACGCCTTGACGCGCGCATCGTGGGCGCGATGGTCAGTATCCAGGCTATGAAGGGCGCTGAAATTGGCCCGGCCTTCGTCAATGCGGCAAAGCGTGGCACCCAGGTGCATGATGAAATCGTGCTTGCCGGGGATGGTGATACGCTTGCGCGGCGCACAAACCGGGCCGGCGGAATTGAAGGCGGCATCTCCACCGGCGAGCCAATTGTGGCGCGCGTTGCCATGAAGCCCATTTCGACCGTGCTAAGCGCGCTCGCTTCAGTCAATCTGGCGAGCGGCGCGGCGGAAGCCACGACCTACGAACGCAGTGACTTTTGCGCCTTGCCGCGGGGCGTCCCGGTGGGCGAGGCAGTGCTGGCCATCGTGATTGCAGAAGCGTTGCTGGAAAAACTGGGCGGAGACAGCATCGAAGAGATGCGACCCCGCTTCGAGACCCTGCGCCGGGCACGCCTGAGCGACCTGGATATGGACAACGTGGCGTGGCGCTTCGGCTATGAAGGCTAACATCGTACTCACCGGCTTTATGGGCACGGGCAAATCAACGGTGGGCCGCCTGGTCGCCAGGCAGCTGCAACTTCCCTTCGTTGACAGCGATGATCTTGTCGTTGAGCGGGCCGGCAAGTCGATCGCGCAACTCTTTGCCGAAGCAGGGGAGGATCGCTTCCGCTCGCTCGAGCGCAGCGTCTGTCATTTCCTCGCCGCGCAGGACGGTTTGGTCATCGCGACCGGCGGCGGTGCCTTGCTGGATGTGGATAGCCGTAACGCGCTGGGAAAGAGCGGGCTCCTGATCTGTCTGCTGGCGTCGCCGGAGAACATCCGCGCACGTCTGGCGCATGATAGCGGCCGCCCCCTCTTCAATGGCGCCTGGGAGTCGCTCTACCAGCAGCGGCTGGCAACCTACCAGACCATCCCGCACCAGTTACCTACGGATGGCAAGGAAGCGCAGCAAGTGGCGCAGGAAGTGGTGAGTCTGTGGCGCGCATCCAGGTAAGCGGGCCGGGTGGCGGCTACGCCATCCTCATCGAGCCCGGGCTGCTGCGCCAGGACGAGCGTCTGGTTACAGAGTTTGGCCTGGGCGGACGCGTGGCCGTGGGCACAACGGACAGCATCGCCGCGTTGCACGGAGCAGCGCTGGCCAGTCGTTTGCCGGACGCAGCGCTAGTGACCATGCCAGACGGCGAGGCGCACAAATCATTGGCGATGGTGGCGCAGATTTACAGTGACCTGGTTGCCGCCGGGCTGGACCGTCAAAGTACGGTGCTGGCGCTGGGCGGCGGGGTGGCGGGCGACGTGTTTGGTTTTGCCGCGTCGACGTTTTTGCGCGGTCTGCGCCTGGTGATGGCGCCCACCAGCCTGCTGGCCATGGTCGATGCCAGCGTGGGTGGCAAAACCGGCGTCGACATTGCCGAAGGCAAAAACCTGGTGGGGGCCTTCGCGCGGCCCGCGGCCGTGCTGGTCGATACCGATTTACTGGCAACCCTGCCGCAGCGTGAATGGCGCAATGGCATGGCCGAGGTGCTAAAGCACGGTCTGCTGGCGGACGTCCGGCTGCTCGATCCCGCGCTGCATTGCCGCGAGCGCGCAGCCGAGCTGGTGCGCCGGGCGGTGCAGGTGAAGGTGGACATCGTGCAGCAGGATCCGCTGGAATACGGCGTGCGCGCCCATCTCAACCTCGGCCACACCTTCGCCCATGCAATTGAGCTGGTCACCAGCTTTCGCTGGTCACATGGCGAGGCAGTCGGCTTCGGCCTGGTGGCTGCCGCTCGCCTGTCCTGGGCGCTGGGGATGTGCACTCCCGCGCTGGCTGACGAGGTCGAACGAGTCGTCGCAGGCGCTGGCTTGCCGGTGCGCATGGGGAAATTAGACTCTGAGGCGATCTGTGCCGCCATGCTGACCGACAAGAAACGCCGCGCGGGTCGTGTACGCTTCGTGCTGTTGCGGGCGCTCCATGACGTGACACTGGTCGATGACGTGCCAATGGCGACCGTAATCGATGTATTGAACGGCTTGCAGGGTGAAGCTGGTCGGGAGGAACAGACATGCTGAAGCACCGGATTCTGTTGTTGCACGGCCCCAATCTGAACCTTCTCGGGACTCGCCAGCCGGAAGTTTACGGGGACATGCCCCTCGAGCGGATAAACGAGCTGGCGCAGCGCCATGTGGCAGCGCGCGGCGTGAGCCTGCAGACGCAGCAATCGAACCATGAAGGGACGTTGGTTGACTGCCTGCAGGCGGCGCGCGATGAGGTGGACGGCGTCGTCCTTAACGCCGGCGCCTACACCCACAGTTCGCTGGCGCTGCGCGACGCAATAACATCGGCAGGGCTGCCAGTGGTCGAAGTGCACCTGTCCAACGTTCATGCCCGTGAATCCTTCCGCCATCACTCAATGCTGGTCGGCGTCTGCGTGGGCCTGGTCAGTGGCTTTGGCTGGCGCAGCTATCTGCTGGGCATCGACGCCTTGCTGGGGCATCTGGGCTTGCTGGATGAATGACCTTGTGCCCCTTTACCAGGGAAACACAGCCAGATTTGGTGATAGCATGAAGGAAGCTGCTGCGCCGGTCGTCTAAACTGGGTGGTTGCCGGGGTGGAACCTGAACGGAGAAATATGCCACACAGCAACGAGGTCATCGAAATCTTCAGGCAGGAACGCCTGCGCTACATCAACCTGTGGTTCGTCGACATCTCGGGCGGCGTCAAGAGCATCATCATTCCGGCGGAGCGCATCGAAGAAGTGCTCGAGCTGGGAGTTCTGTTTGATGGCTCGTCTCTCGAGGGTGGCGCGCGCTCGGTAGAGAGCGAATTGCGCCTGATCCCTGACAGCAACACCTTTGCCATGCTCCCCTGGGATAGCCCGGAAGAGCGCGTCGGGCGCCTGATCTGCAAGGTCCATACTCCACAGGGAGATCCCTTTCCTGGGGATCCGCGTTGGGCGCTGCAGGCAGCCTTGCAGCAGGCGCGCAGCATGGGTTTCTGCTTCAGGACCGGTGTCGAGCTGGAGTTCTTCCTCTTCCAGCTGGACGAGCATGGCGCCGCGCAACCGGCCTGGCCTCACGATTCTGTCAGCTACTTCGACCTGTCCACAAACTTTCGCCAGTCCATCCGGCGCAAAATGGTGGCCACCCTGACCGGCCTGGGAATGTCCGTCATCTCATCTCACCACGAAATCGGTTCCGGCCAGCACGAGATCGACTTCGGCTATGACGATGCGCTGACCACGGCCGACCAGGTGTTGACTGCGCGCGTGGCGCTAAAGTCCGTCGCCCAGCACAACAACCTGCATTGCACCTTTATGCCGCGGCCGCGCCGTGACCTGCCTGGCTCCGGCATGCACACGCACCAGAGCCTGCATGCGATCGATAGCGGTGAAAACGTCTTTAGCGACCCGGGACACGAATACGGCCTGTCGGAAGTCGGGCGCTGGTTCCTGGCCGGGCAACTGCACCATGCGCGCGCCATGGTCGCAGTGCTCGCCCCCCTGGTGAATTCCTACAAACGTCTCGGCACAAGTATCGAGGCGCCGGTCTACGTGACCTGGGCGCACATCAACCGCGCAGCGCTCATTCGCGTTCCCGGCCTGATGCCTGGCGGCGGTACGCACACGCGCCTGGAACTGCGCTGCCCGGATCCCTCCAGCAATCCCTACCTTGCCGCGGCCGTCATGCTCATCGCCGGCCTCGACGGCATCCGCCAGAAGATGTCCCTGCCCGAGCCGCTTGAGGAGGACCTGCTGAGCCAGGATCGCGCGCGCCTGCGCCGCATGAAGGTGCTGCCCGCCACCCTTGATGAAGCGCTCATTGCCCTGGAGTCGGACGAAACGATCCTCTCGGCGCTGGGGCCCTACATCAGCCATAGTTTTCTGGACTCGCGTCGCCAGGAAGTCGAAGACTTCAACCGTCAGGTGACGGACTGGGAGATGGAACGCTACTTCCATCGCTACTAGGGCCGGCACTTTCATCCATGAGTGATTGCCTGACCAGTCAATCAAGTTCGGCGTCACCGCCGCGCCATTCTGAATCGAGCGAACAGCGCGCGTGGGCCTGCTTTCTGACGGCAATTTCCTCGCATCATTGAGTCGCCCCACATTTTCGTGACTGCAACAGCTGCTGCAGCCACAATTGCTTGAGTGCTGACCGCTTGTGCGGTACCATGAGCGCGTTTACAGAAACAGGGTGACCACATGCAGGCCACAATCGAAGCGACGGCAACTGTCGCAGGAATTCGCTTTACGAAGGTGGGCAAGCTCTATCACTTTGATCACAGCGCCTTCCCGCAGCTTGGCGCCGGCGACTACGTCATCGTGGAAACAGTACGTGGCCGTCAGATGGGCCAGGTGATGGGCTTTACGGAGCCGGAAGGCAACCGGGGCCGTCGTCACGCGCCTATCCTGCGCCTTGCCACCTCGCGTGACATGGCGCTGCGCCAGCACTGGGAAGCGCAGCAGGACGATGCGCTGCGAATTTGCCGTGAAAAGGCGGCCGGGTTCAATAACTTGCGCCACGTCAAATTTGTCGCGGCGCAATACAACTACGATGGCAGTCTGCTGACCTTTCTCTACGCAGCCGAGGAGAATGTTAACCCGGACCAGTTGTGGCGTGCCCTAGAACGTGAATTCAGCGCGACGGTGGAGATGCGCCAGATAGGCCCGCGCGACGTGGCCCGGCTGCTGGGTGGCTATGGCGCCTGCGGCGAGCTGAGGTGTTGCAGCACCTTCCTCACGGATTTCAGCCCGATTTCCATCAAGATGGCCAAGGCCCAGGGAATTTCTCTCAGCCCCTCCGAAATTACCGGCATGTGTGGCCGCCTGCGCTGCTGCCTGGTTTACGAATACGAGCAGTACGCGGAGGCGCGCAAACATTTGCCTCGCCGCGGCAAAATGATGGGCACGCCCTGGGGCGAACGCAAGGTCATCGATGTGCATCCGCTGCAGGACGCGGTGACGGTCATTACCCCCGAGGGTCGTAAGCTGGTGCAGCGCGAGGAACTCGTGCCGTTGGCCGAGTTGCGGGCTCTGCAGCAGAAGGCCAAAGAGCCTTGCAGCAAACATGGCGATGAGCCATGTGAATGCGGCAAGAAACCAGGTGAACGTCAAAGTGATCAGAGAGCAGGCGATACCACATGAGCGATGAAGTGCAGGGCAGTATCCGGCGTGTACTGGGCGTCTTTGCCCATCCCGATGACCCGGAGTTTTTTTGCGGTGCGACCTTCGCCCGCTGGGCGTCGGAAGGGGCGGAAATCACCTTTCTGATGGCCACCAGCGGCGACAAGGGCAGTTCAGAGCCGGACATGACCCATGAACGTCTGGTTGAGATTCGTGAGGAAGAGGAGCGGCGCGCGGCGGCGGCGCTGGGCGTGCGGGAGGTGGTCTTTCTGCGCTTCGGCGATGGCGAGCTGGAGCATTCGCTGGATCTGCGGCGCGAAATCGTGCGCGGCATTCGACGCTTCAGGCCGGATGTCGTGGTTACCTGCGACCCGCTCAACTGGTACGGCGAAAACCGCATCAACCATCCGGACCACCGCGCCATCGGCGAAGCAACGCTGGCTGCGGTTTTCCCCACCTCACGTGACCGGCTGAATTTTCTCGAGATGGAACGCGACGAGGGACTGTCCGCCCACAAGACGCGCCAGGTCTACATTGCCGGCGCGGTCAACCCCAACACATTCGTTGACGTAACCGATTACGTAGATACGCAGATTCGCTCTCTGCGCGAGCACAAGAGTCAGATTCGCGACATGGATGGATTGGCCAATCGGATATGCTCGCGTTCGCTCGATCCGCGCGCGCCGCAGGATGCGCCTCGTCACATCAATTCCTTCTTCGTCGTCACCCTGCGCGTGTAGATGCCGGCGCGGGCCGCGATAGGTTGGCTTGAGGCGCGCGGCTGGCTGGTACTTGCTGGAAGCGTGCGTGGCAGCGAAGCTGTTCGGGCGCGGGCGCTGGCGGTCGCCGCCGCGGATGGCGGGGTCGCTGTTCTGGCCTGTGCCGGTGAAAACGAGGCTGTAGAGCAATTGCTGATCGAATTCGAGGACCTGGGCGCCCAGTCCGGCTACATCGTGGACGCCTTCGTTGAGGATGACGAAACGCTGCGCTCGAGTTTGGCCGAGGCCGGCATCGTGGTCGTGGGTGCCGAATCGGATGCAAGCCACGTGCAAGATGCCCTGTCCGGTGCGATCAGCGAAGGTATTCGCATGGCCTGGCAACAGGGCGCCCTCGTTCTGCTGGAAGGTCCGGCAGCGATGAGCGCGGGCAGCTGGGTCCTGCGGGAAGCAGAAAGCTGCGACAGCGGGTTGGGCTGGTTGCCAGGCGCATTGATCCTGCCAGGTGTGACGGATGTCGCTTCCAGTCCTGCGGCGAGCGCCCTGCTGACCGAAGCGCCCGCGGCCGTCACGCTGGGCATCGGGCCGCAATCCGCCCTGGCGTTGGGGCCCGACGGCGAACTGGAAATCTGGGGTGAACAGCAGGTCAGCATCGCGTTGGGCACTGCCTGGCACACAAATTAACAGACTGGAGTCACAAGAATGCCGGCGACGATCATCATCGGGGCGCAGTGGGGCGACGAAGGCAAGGGGCGCGTTGCCGATGTACTGGGCGCCCAGGCCGACGTGGTCGCGCGTTACGCCGGCGGCGATAACGCCGGTCACACGATTGCGGTGGCCGGCGAGGTCTTCAAACTGCATCTGGTGCCATCCGGCGTGTTGCACGAGGGCGTGAGCTGCGTGCTGGGCAATGGCATGGTCATCAATCCCGTCAACCTGCTGGCCGAGATTGACGGCCTCTGCGCGCGTGGCGTGAACATCACCCCGGAACGCTTTCTCATCAGCACGCGCGCGCACATCATCACGCCGGCGCACGTCGCGCTGGATCGCGCCAGCGAACAGGCCCTGGGCGCGCAGGCCATCGGCACAACCTTGCGCGGCATTGGTCCGGCCTATCTCGACAAGACGGGGCGTCGTGGCATCCGTGCTGGTCTGATGCACAACGAAGAGGACTTCGCCGACGCCGTCCTTGAGGCCATCGTGCGGGCGAACGAAGCGCTCGACCGGGCGGGCGCCAGCCTGCTCGACCCGGCGGCCACTGCGCTGGAGTGGATCGGCGCGGCGCAGAGGCTGAAGACCTTTATCAAGGACACGTCACAGTACATCAACCGCCGCCTGCGGGAAGGCGCGCGCGTGGTCTGTGAAGGCGCCCAGGGCACCATGCTGGATGTGGATCACGGGGATTACCCCTTCGTGACAAGTTCCTCACCGGTGGCCGGCGGCGCGTTGGTCGGCCTGGGCTTCGGGCCCCTGCACGTGGACAAGGTCGTGGGCGTGACCAAGTGTTTCTCGACGCGGGTGGGCGCCGGGCCGATGCCGACCGAGCTGGATGGCGCGCTGGCCGCATGTCTGCGCGGCACCGGGGCAAACTTCTGGGATGAATTTGGCACTACCACCGGACGCAGCCGTCGCTGTGGCTGGATGGACGCTGTGATCTTGCGCCACGCTGCCCAGGTGAGCGGCTTCACCGAGCTTTTCCTGACCAAGCTGGATGTACTTGGCGGCTTCGAGGAATTGAAGATCGCTGTGGCCTGGGAACTGGATGGGGTGCAGCATTGTTTGCCGCCGGGCACCCAGGCGGAGATGGCGTGCGCCACGCCGGTTTACGAAACCCTGCCCGGCTGGGATGCCGACCTTTCATCCATGCGTTGCCAACGTGAACTGCCGGCGGCAGCCCGCCGCTACGTCCGTCGCATCGGCGAGCTTTGCGACACGCCTGTGCTTACCGTGGGGGTGGGGCCGGAACGTGAGCAGCAAATCCGGCTGGACGACGCGCTGTGACGGCCTTGTCAGTCGCCGGCCGCTGCGCTACACTCGCGCCATATTGTTGAGCGGATGGTTCAGGGGGCAGCGGGGTGAGACGACTGGCACTGTTGGCCGTTCTGGTGATTTTGCTGCTTGCCGGCGGCGGTTTGACGAGTTTGCTGCAGGGTGGTGGGCTGGACAGCTTTTTCATCGTGCAAACCACTGCGCCGGATTCGTCCGTGCTCACGGCTGCCCCGTGGCAGACCGAGCAATTGATGTTGATGGTCGGCTTCCTCCTCGTCAATCTGGTGGGCATGGGCCTCACAATCGGCATTGTGCTCTGGCTCTTGCACAGGGGCGTGAAACGCGCCTCTGCCAGCGGAAATCCATCAGGCAACTGACCCGACGCCGCCTCCCCTGATGGCGCATGTATCTCGACTTCTTCACCCTCGCCGCCCTGGTAGAGGAACTTCAGGCACAACTCGTCGGTGGGCGCATCCAGGATGTACTCGACGTCGATGAGACGGGTCTCGGCCTGGAAATCTACGCGCAGCGTAAACGCCACTGGCTCTACCTGAGCGCAGATAATCGTGTCCCGCGTTTGCATCTGCTGCCGGATCGCTTGCGGCGCGGCCTGAACAAACCCTTGCCTGTCGGCCTGCTGCTGCGCCGCTACGTGGAAGGCGGTCGGCTGACACAGATTTCCCAACCACCCTGGGAGCGCGTGGTCCAGTTTGATATTGCAGGCCCGGAAGGCGCAGTCCAGATTGTCGTCGAGCCGATGGAACGGCGCAGCAACGTGCTGCTGCTGCAGGACGGTGTGATTCTGGAATGCCTGCGGCGCGTGCATGCGGATGAAAATCGTATGCGCACCAGCCTGCCGTCGCACGACTATGCGCCGCCACCGCCGCAACGCGGCCGCCACGATCCACTGAAGTTGAGCATGGACGAGTTGCGCAGCATGCTTGCTCAAAACGAGAATCCGAAGCGGCGCACCCATCAGCTCCTGAGCGGCGGGCTGCTGGGCGTGAGCCCTTTGCTGGCGAAGGAGGCGGTGTTTCGCAGCGGCGCGGCAGTAAACCAGCGTGCGCAGGATGCCCGGGCCGAGGACTTGTTGCCGGCGCTGCGCAGTCTCCTCGAGCCTCTGGCTGCCCGCGATTGGCAACCAGGCCTGGCAGGGGAAGTGGAGCAGCCAACAGCCTTCAGCGTCTATCCGCTGCAGAGTGTGCCGGACTGGCGTCCGACGGCTTCTGTCAACGAGGCCCTTGTCGCCTGGTATGGCGCAGTCACGGGCAAGGACGCATATCAGGCGGCGAAACTGCCGGTTGCGGAGGCACTACGGGCTGCACGCGCCCGGCTGGAAGCACGGCAGGCGGCGCTGCAGCGTTCGCTCACCGACGAGCGGGAGCGTGAACGTCTGCGCCAGAGTGGCGAACTACTGCTTGCCTACCAGTACACCTTGGCGCCCGGCCAGACGGAGTTGCGCGCGCAATACGACCCGGACGGGCCAGAGCTGGTGATCCCGCTCGAGACAGGGTTGACGCCGCTGGAAAATGCGCAACGCTACTTCACCCGTTATGAAAAGGCTAAACGCGCGCTGAAGGATGTGCCGCGTCTGTTGCGGCAGACGACCAGGCAGCTACAGACGCTGGTGCAACTGGAGTGTGACCTTGAGCTGGCGAGCAGCTGGCCGGACATCAATGAGGTTCAGTCGGCGTTGCAGACGCAGGGCCTCTCACGTGGCGGCCGCGCTGTGCGCCCGGGCGGCGAGCGCAGCGCTGCGCTGCGCCTGGTCACGCCGGATGGCTTTGTGGTTTGGGTCGGGCGCAACAGCCGCCAGAATGAACAGGTGACCTTTGAACGCGGCACCGGCGCGGACCTGTGGCTGCATGCCCGCGGCATGCCGGGTGCGCATGTCATCGTCCGGGATGACGGGCGCCCCGTCCCGGAACCCGTAATCGAGCAGGCGGCGGCTCTGGCGGCCTGGTTCAGCCCGCAGCGCGACGAAGCGAGGGTGCCGGTAGATGTGACGCAGCGGCGTCATGTGCGGCGCATCCGCGGCGCCGGCCAGGGGATGGTCAGCTATCGCAACGAACGTACATTGATGGTGCGCCCGCTATCACCCGAAACGTTCAAGCGTCACTGATTGCCTAGGCAAATCTCAAGCGCGCGCGCCGTGTCCAGCCAGCGATGATCAAGCGGGACCGTCTTGCGTTTGCCAACGACGTCCTCAAGCGGAATCGCTTTTGTGCCACCGTTGCGCGCTGCGATCATCACGCCGGACGCCCCTGCGTGGATATAGTCTGCGCAGGCAGTGCCCAGTTGGGTAGCGAGCAGGCGGTCAGCCGCTGTGGGTGCGCCACCACGTTGCACGTGCCCGAGCGTGGTCACGCGCGTTTCCAGGCGCGTCATCTCCTCCAGCTGCCGGGTGAGTTCGTGCGTGATGTCCGCGTGTTCGGCACGAAGCGCGCCCAGTTTCTTTTTCAGTCGTTTGCGCGTTGCCTTGTCAGGCGCATGTTGAATCTCTTCATTGAGCTGCGTGAGTTGAATTCCCAGTTCAGCAGAGAATGCGCCTTCGGAGAGGGCGACGATGCTGAAATGTTTGCCTCCCTGGCTGCGGCGCATGATGGAGTCCGCCACCACTTCAATGTCGTAGGGAATTTCTGGAATGAGGATGACGTCGGCGCCGCCGGCAAGGCCCGACCCAAGCGCCAGCCAGCCGGTATTGTGGCCCATGACCTCGACGATGATGATACGGTGGTGGCTGTGTGCTGTGCTGTGCAGCCTGTCGATGGCTTCTGTGGCGATTGAGAGCGCTGTATCAAAGCCCAATGTGACGTCCGTTCCGTAGACGTCGTTGTCGATGGTCTTGGGCAAGGTGACGATGTTTAGTCCCTTCCCGGCCAGTCGCCAGGCATTACGCATGGTGCCGCCGCCGCCCAGGCAAACAAGTGCATCAAGGTGATGCTGCTGGTAGGTATCAAGCATGGCGTCGGTCATGTCCATGACCTTGTCACCGACGGGCATTTTGTGGGGCTTGTCGCGGCTGGTGCCGAGGATAGTGCCGCCCATGGTCAGGATGCCAGAGAGCGCGCCGGCATGCAGGTCGACGGTGCGATTTTGCATGAGGCCACGAAAGCCCTGGCGGAAACCGATGACGCGCATGTCATACTTGCTGATGGCGGTCTTGCCCAGAGCGCGGATGGCAGCGTTCAACCCCGGGCTGTCGCCCCCTGCGGTCAGAATTCCGATTGATTCCGACATGATGTGCCTCCGACTGTTTAACCAGCCAGTCTAACATAGCAGCATCTTGGAGTCAGTTTTGTGGCTGCGCCACGCGTTATACTCCCGCGCTCAGAACACTGTGAGAGGAGCGGTGCATGGGGCAGGGCAGGCTGGCCGGCAAGGCAGCGGTGGTCACCGGCGCGGGCAAGGGCATCGGCAGGGCGACCGCGCTGGCGCTGGCGCGCGCAGGGGCGCATGTGGTGCTTGCTGCGCGCACTGCAGCAGATCTGGAAGCACTTGCTGATGAAATTGACGCGCTGCCCGGCGACGCGCGGGCGCTGGCCCTGCCAACCGACGTCAGCGACGAAGCGGCCGTGGCGCACATGGCAGCAGCGTCATTCGCTGCCTTTGGCCAGATCGACATCCTGGTGAACAACGCCGGCGTGGGCAAGAATGGCACGGTCAACTCGCTCAGCACGGCAGACTACGACTGGATCATGAACACAAACATGCGCTCGACCTGGCTGTGCACAAAGATCTTCTTTCCGCCCATGCTGGAGCGCAGGGATGGCGCGGTGATCTTCGTCAGCTCGGTGGCCGGGCTGAACGGGCTGCCCAACGAGCCGATCTATTGCGCGACCAAATTTGCGCAGATGGGATTCGCCCAGTCCATCGATTACGAGGCCTGGCCCAGAAATGTAAAGGTCAGCGTGATCGCTCCGGGCGGCACCAACACGAACTACGGCTTCTACAACGGGACGCGGACTCCCGGCGACCCGGTGCTGGAGGGCATGCAGGAACCGGAAGGCGTGGCCGAGGCCGTGCTCTACGCACTGCTGCAACCGCCGCAGACCCGCGTCTTTCTTGTCGGGATGCGCCCCATGAACGAGGCGCTGAGCACTGGCTCCGGCTCCTACTTCACCGGCAGCGAGGACTGAGGCGCAGCGGCACAAAGGCCTTGCGCCGCCTCCACAACCTGGCTGACGCTGATGTCCCGCAGACAGGGATGCCAGGCCACTTCATCCGCGCCCCAGTCCAGTACCCGGCATGGACGGCAGCCTATGTTCGAGGCGAGCGTAATGTGGCGTTCAGCGGGCCCCCAGGGGCCGAATTCCGCGGGGTCGGCCGGGCCATAGAGCGACACCGTGGGCGCCCCCACGGCCGCGGCCAGATGTAGCGGCCCACTGTCGGGGCCCAGCACCAGCAGCGCGTTCTCGTAGCAGGCCGCCAGCTCTGCGATAGTGGTCTTGCCCGCCAGGCTCGTCGCGGGTTGCTGCATTTGCGCGGTGATGCGCTTCACGAGCGACCGCTCCGCCGCGCTGCCGCTGAAGAGCACCTGCGTGCCGGGCAGGACGCCAGGTTCGTCGGCCACCCTGGCCCAACGCGCTTCTTCCCAATGTTTGAGCGCGGCGCCCGTTCCGGGGTGGATAAACAGATACGGCTCGTCCGGGGAAACTCCATTCTCGCGCAATATGACGGCTGCAGCGTCACGATCTGCTGCCGTGAGTGGAAAGCACAACTTCGCGCCCTCATTAAATGCTTGCCCGTCTGGCGCAGCAACCAGACGCAGGTTGCGCAGCAGGGCGTGCTCGTGGCGCAGCGGGACGGCATGCGTCAGAAAGGGCGTGGTTTCCGCCAGGTCGAAGCCAATGCGCTGCGGGATGCCGGCCAGCCAGGCGACCAGTGCGCCCCACCAGTGATCCGGGCGCAGGATAAGTGCTGCCGAAATACGGAGATTTCGTAGCTGCCTTGCCGTACCCAGCGCCAGCAGCCAGGGCGCCAGTCGCCCCCGTCGCGCACTGCGGCTGATGCCTGGAAAGTCCATGGTCTGCACGGCATCCAGCTCCGGCAGACTCGCAAACACCGACGCTGCCTGGGGGCTGACCAAGGCATGCAACTCTGCGCCCGGAAACGCCGTGCGCAGGGCCGTGATGGCCGGAAGGGTCAACAGGGCGTCGCCCATGTGGTCTGGGCGAATGAGCAGAATGCGCTGCTGCAGGTCTGCCGGGGTCGGGGGGACAGGAATCCTGGCCAGGGAACGCAGCATTGCCTGGCGGGCTTTTTGTCGCGGCGAGACCGAGTGTCGCGCGGCGCTGACCCGTAGGTTGCGCGCAACGAGTTCCTCGCGCTTCATATGCCAAAACTTTCCCAGGCGGACAGCATTTGCGGCAGAATGGCGGACCAGTCGCTGGTCTCACGCACTGCTGCGCGCGCAGCGCTGCCCATGTCCTTTCGTCGCGACGGGTTTTCGAGCAGGCTGATGATGCCTGCGGCCATGGCCGACTCGCTGTCAGCGATGAGCAGCGTTTCTTTCAGGGCAGCGGGCAGGCCGCCCGCCGCCTGTGAGCTGGCCACGATGGCGCAGCCGCAGGCCATGGCCTCCAGGATCTTGAGGCGTGTTCCGCTCCCCATGCGCAAGGGAGCGACGTAGACATCACAATCGTGCAACCAGGGTTGAATCCGGTCTACGCGGCCGGTGACTGTGATGCGCTCACTTTCAGCCAGCGGTTGCAGACTGCTGTGTGGCGACTGGCCGACGATGTTCAGCCTGCAGTCAGGCTTCTCCATGTGCACAAGCGGGAACACCCTGGCGCAAAACCAGAGCATGGCATCCACGTTTGGCCGGTAATCCATCTTGCCTGTAAACGCCAGAGTCGGCACGGCGGTTTGACGTGGGGCAGGTGCGTCGTAGTCCGGGACGAAGATGCCATTGGGCACGACCTGAATTGCTTGCCGGGGTGCCAGAGCTTTCAGCGCAACAGCGTCTTCGACAGAAACTGCCAGGGTGCCGGACACCTGCTGGCATACCTCGCGTTCAAATTGAGCGAGGCGCCGGGCCTGCAGCCAGGACCAGGCCGCAGCCGGCCAGCGCGCCGGCTGTTGCCGATCGACCTCGAAAATATTCTGCTGCAGTTGATATTCGGCATTGTGCGCATCGTAGCAACAGGGCGCTCCAGGTTGCCTGCTGCGAACCGCAGGCAAGAGGGCGCACATTTCCAGGCCCTCAAACTGAACCAGATCGAAGCGCTGCTCCTGCAGAACCTCTTCCAGGCGGGCGCACATAAGGTCGCTGTCCAGGCGCCGCGCCAGATCGGGAGCGCCCGTCTGAAACACATCGCGCAGGCGCGCAATCGTTCGACGCTGCGGAACTGGCACGGTGATGACCTGTGAACAGAGCTTGTACAACGGCGATGCCGACTCCGGCCCTTTGCCCAAACTGAGCAGAGTGACGTCATGACCGGCCTGATGCAGACCGTGCAGCAGGCCGAAATTGCGCATGGCGCCGCCCTGATGAGTTGGCCAGGGCAGAGCGGGCGTCAACATCAGAATGCGCACGGGTTCAGAGCACCTGTTCCCAGGCTGCGAGCACGGCGCGGGCGCTCTTGTCCCAAGTGAAGTCGGCGGCGCGCTGCAAGCCGGCCGCTTCCTGTGCAGCCCGCCAGTTAGAATCGCGCAGTGTGCGCAGCATAGCTGCGGCCAGCGCGTCAGGGTCCTGCGGGTCGACCTGTAGCCCCACATCACCGACCACTTCGGGCAGCGAGGAAACATTGCTGACAATGGGCACAGTGCCGCAGGCCATGGCCTCCAGCGCGGGAAAGCCGAAGCCTTCGTAGAACGAGGGCAGCACCAGTGCCGTCGCCAGGTTAAAGAGCGCCGGCAACGCACCTTGCGACACATTTTCTCGCCAAAGAATGTGCTCGTCGAGCTTCATATCGCGGATGCGCTGCATAGTCTCTTCGAAGAGCCAGCCGCGACGCCCGGCCAGCACAATCGGCGGCATATCGGGCAACTGCACTCTCAGGCGACGCCAGGCCTCAAGCAGGCCGGCGATGTTCTTGCGCGGCTCGAAGGTGCCGACGAAGAGCAGAAAGGTCTCGGGCAAGTCCAGCAGTCGGCGCTGCTCCTTCAATATGTCTGCGGGCAAGGGCCTGAAACTGTCATCGACACCAGGATGTTGGGTCGTGATGCGTTCGGGAGGTACGTCGAGTAGCTCTACGATGTCTCGCCGCGAAGACTCCGAGATAGTCATGATGTGATCTGCCTGACGTACGGCGCGGCGAATTTGGCCGTTGTAATAGCGGCGGCTGGCGCGCGTCAGAAACTGCGGGTAGTGCAGGAAATTGAGGTCGTAGATGGTGATGACATGCCGACGCGCGCCGCGCAGGGGCGGGATGAAATCCGGGCTGTGCAGCAGGTCAAGCCGGTGCGGAAGGAGCTCGGCGCTGAGTGTCAGCGCCTCCAGGGGGTGATGGCAGGGCGTCCAGAGCGTGGCTTTGGCATATCGCCCGGCGATGGAGGACTGTGCCCGGCGACTTTCCAGAATTGTGAGGTGTTGCGCCGGCTCCTGCATCTGCAAGGCGTTTGCCACCCCCCGGATCCAGGTCGTGATTCCCCCCTGGTGATAGGCAGGCAGACGCGCATCAAGGCCGACTCGTAGCATGCGGCTCAGTATAGCCGTGGAGGACAGGGATATCCATGCAGCGCCTACAGCCAGGCATCCAGCAGCGCCGCCACTACGCCATTGTCCATGAGAGCTTCGAGCGTGTTGTCGACTGTGTGCCAGCGCGCCGACGACTCTGCCAGCAAGGCCAGTGCGATCTGTCGCTCGCTGACCTGGCGCAACAGTCCCTTCCACGCGAACTGGCGCATATGCAGACGCGCATCGATCGCGTCGACCAGGGCCGCATCCGCCAGTTCGTATCGCAGGGCATCCAGCGCGTGCGCCGGCAGTTCGTAGGCCTGCGTCTGAAACGGGGCGATGCGTCGTCCCCAGCGGCGTGCCTCGACATCTGCGGCGGACCCCAGGGCAAGCGCGAGCGAACGCCCTGCGAGCTCCGGCATCGCCTCGACGGGTTGTGACGCCAGGCTGACCAGCACCAGGCCCGCATCGAACCAGGGGCGCGTCGCCAGCACTTCCGGCTCGCGCCAGCTCGCGCGCGCATCGGCCACGGCGAGCAGGTCGACTTGACCGGTGCGCAGGGCATCGTAGCGACTGTCCAGCCCCAGGCTGACGAAGCGAACCGGCAGACCGAGCTCTTGGCCCAGCGCCCTGCCCATGTCGATGGCCAGCCCCGTGAGCTCGCCATCATGTTCGCTTACGAAGGGAGGTAGGGCCGCTTCCACACCGATGCGTAGTTCTCCCTGTGGGAACAGCGTCGCAATTGAAGGCGCTGCCGCCGGCCGAGGCAAGAGTGCGACTGCCACCACCACCAGGGCAGCGAGCGCGCTCAGGCTGGCGCGGCAGGAGGGGCGAGCCACAGTTCAGCACCTTGTGCGCGGCCGAGGGCCAGGTTCTGGATGGCGTGGTAGACGGGCTTTGTCAGGAACTCCGGCGTGACCAGCGTGAAACCGTCGCGCCAGCTCCAGGCGGGAGCGGGATAGCGCAAGGCCCACAGGCAGAGTTTGTCCAGCCAGGGCCAGTGTTGCGCAGCATATTCGAGCGCGTCGAGCGTATGGCGAATGCGCCACGCCGGGCTGACGGCCTGGCTATGGCGCGGGTCATCATTCCAGCCGGTCTCGGTGAGGAAGACTGGCCGTGTCGGGTCATCATGGCGCAACATAATCTCACGATGGAGTTCGACGCGGCGAAAATTGAGGCTCGTGGCTGACGGCGCAGTCACCGGAGCGTCCGCGAAGCCGTAGCTGTGCAGCGCCAGCCCGTCGCTCCAGTCCGCTGCCCCCGCCGCATACATGGCCTCCAGCCAGTGCAGGTCGTTCATGCCGTAGGGGCTACCGGGAGGTTCCAGCGTGGGCGCCGGGCCCGCCGCGAGGATGATGGTCCCTGGGCTGGCCGCGCGCACTGCCTCATGAACAACCTGCAGCAACGCCACATAGTCGTCAGGCGTCACAGTGTCGAAGCCCCACTCAAAGGCGAGGTTGGGCTCGTTCCAGATAACCACATGCTGCAGATCGTCGTCGTAACGGCGCGCAAACTCCGCCACATAATGCGCGAAGTCGCCCCAGGCAGCCCGCGGCAGGCTGTTGAGCGTGCCCGGCTGCGCTTCATCCACAGCCGGGCGGGCCCAGGCCGGCACGAATCCCGTGCGGGCGATGACTTGCAGGCCCTGGTTGCGGGCGTGGCTCATGATGCGATCCGCCCGATGCCACTCGAAGTGTCCCGGCGCTGGCTCAAAATAGGCCCAGGGGAAGAATTCGACGATGGTGTCCGCGCCCATTTCCCGCACCAGCTGCAGACTGCGCTGGATCTTCCACTCCCACACCTCGTCGATGAGTCGGGTGTGTACGCAAAGCTGCGGCAAGGTGCTGGCCACGGTCTGCTGCGCCTGGGGAGTCGCGCGCGGTTCAGCCGACTGCAGGGCGTTGAACAGCAGGGCGGCCAACATCAGGCGCAATACGACAGGCCAGTGCCGCGCCAGTGTCGTAAGATGATGCAAGGCCTTGCTCACCGGGCGTCCGGAGGCTGTTGCTGCCGTCCCCGGCTCGCCCGGCTCTGTGGGAAAGCCGGCTCAGGCGTGCTGCTTTTGCTCGCGCACATCATGCCAGGCCGTGTGCACTTCGGTTTCGCCATTGCGCAAGGCGAGCAAGAGCGCATCCTGGTCGACCGGCAGGCTGAATATCCGCACACCGACGGCATTGTAGATCGCATTGGTGATGGCCGGCATGGTGTTGATCGAAGGGATTTCACCGACTCCCTTGGCGCCGAAAGGCCCTTCCGAGGCACGGTGTTCAACCAGATGGCTGATGATCTCGGGCGTGTGTTTGATACTGGGCATTTTGTAGCGCGACAGCAGGGTGGACCAGGGGACGCCATCCTCGACAATATAGCTTTCGGTCAGGCAGTTGCCCATAGCCATCACGATGCCGCCTTCAATCTGCCCCTGCAACAGCAGCGGATTGATCGCGCGACCCACGTCAGTGGCCGAAATGATTTTCTCGCAATGGACATTGCCGGTATTCAGATTCACGCTGACCAGTGCGATCTGGGTGGCGTAGGAAAAGGCGAAGTGCATGTCGCCACCTGTGCCCAGCGGTTGCGTTTTCGGTCCCCAGTATTCATGCTGGATCCGGGTTGGGATGCCCTGGCTGCGGGCCATTTGTACGGCCTCGCCAAATTTGACGCTCGTGCCGTTTACGTGCACAAGCCCTTCTTCAAAGCGCAATTGGTCCGGCGGATGGTCAAACTCTTCGGAGAGGACGCTGCTCAGGGAATCACGCAGGCCGATGGCGGCATGGCGCACGGCGTTGCCGCTCATGAAGGTCTGGCGACTGGCGGTTGTGGGCCCACCGTCCGGCGTCAGGTCCGTATCTGAAAGCAGCACGCGTACATGGCTGTAGGGCAGGCCCAGTTCCTCGGCGGCGAACTGGGCCAGCACGGCGACCAGGCCCTGACCCATATCCGCGGATGACGTGCGCACCTCGATGGTGCCATCGTCGTAGGCCTCTACTTCAGCGGCGGACTTGTCCGGCGCTCCTCCGCCCAGGCCGGTGTTCTTGTAGGCGCAGGCCACGCCCCAGCCCCACGCGATGTCTCCCTCGCGCCAGCCCCAGCGGAAGTTGCCGTTGGCCTGCCCGCGCATGTCATCATTGCACTTGCTGATCGTCTCCAGCAGCCCCACGCTTTCGCGCAGAAGCTGCCCGGTAGCGGTGATCACGCCGACCTTCTGCGCGTTGATCCGACGCAACTCAAGGGCGTCGATGCCAAGTTCCTCGGCAATCAGGTCCATGTTTTGCTCGACTGCGAAGGCGCTTTGCGTCACGCCAAAGCCGCGGAATGCGCCGGCGGGCGGATTGTTGGTGTACATGGCGTAGCAGTCAATACGCGCGTTGGGGACGTCGTAAGGACCGGTCGCGTGCGTTGTTGCCCGCGTCATCACCTTGTCGCTCAGGCTGGCGTAGGCGCCGGCATCACCGTAAAGCTCGGCTTCCACTGCGGTTATGCGGCCGTCGCGTCGTGCGCCCGTGCGCAGGCGGATGACCGTCGCGTGGCGCTTGGGGTGGAAGAGCAACGATTCCTGGCGCGTGTAAAGCAACTTGACCGGGCGTTGTGCCGCTTCGGCCAGCATGGCGACATGAATCTGCCCGGCGATGTCCTCCTTGCCACCAAAGCCGCCGCCAATGAGCGTGCCGCGCACGCGCACTTCCTCGTCCGGCAGGTCCATTGCGCGCGCGATCTGGTTACGATCCTGGTAAGGGATCTGCGAGCCGACGTAAATGGTGAGTTTGCGATGCTCCTCGTCAAAACCGGCGGGGATGGCGATGGCGCACTCCGGCTCAAGAAAGGCGTGTTCGATGATAGGCGTCCGGTAGGTGCGTTCAACGATGACGTCAGCTTCGTCAAAGCCGCGCTGCAGGTTGCCATGGCGCACCTTGATGTGCTTGAGCAGGTTGCCATCTTCGCGTCCTGCGTGAACGTGAGGCGCCTCCGGCGTACGCGCGTAGACCGGATCCGCCACGACCGGCAGCGGCTCATAGTCCACGTCGATCAGCTGCATTGCCTGCTCCGCTATGTCAGCGCTTTCCGCAGCAACGAGTGCGATCGCATCGCCCATATAACGCGCGGTCTCGTTCTCGCCAATCAATACCGGCCAGTCAAACGTGACGATGCCATGGGCATTTTCTCCCTGGATGTCTGCCCGGGTGAGCACCGCGTGCACGCCCGGCAGGGCGCGGGCGCGGCTGGTGTCGATGCGTCGTACCACAGCGTGCGGGTGTGCCGAGCGCAGGGTGCGGCCATAGATCATGTCCGGGAATGTGTAGTCATCCGTGTACATCGCCCTCCCGGTGACGCGGTCGACGATGTCGGGCACCAGTTCGCTGCGGCCAATGCTTTTCAGCGGCTCATCGATTGCGGGCTCGTTGGCGGGCAGCGACTCCTCGCCGCGCAGGACCTTGCCGGCAGAATGGATGGCACGCATCACGCTGCTGTAGCCGGTGCAACGGCAATAGGTGTCCTTGAGCGCGACCTTGATGTCGTGGTCGTCTGGCTCTGGCTTCTCGGCGAGCAGGGCGGCAGAAGTCATCATCAGACCGGGCGTGCAGAAGCCACATTGAACGGCACAATGGTTGATGAACTCCTGCTGCAGCGGGTGCAGCACCTCCTCGCCACACGCGTTGTGACAGGCCAGTCCCTCGACGGTGCGAATCGACTTGCCCTGCGCCTTGAAGGCAGGGTAAATGCAGGAATCTACCGGCGCGCCGTCCACGTGCACCGTGCAAATCCCGCATTCGGCTTCGTCGCAGCCGATCTTGGTCCCGGTCAGACCAAGATCATTGCGCAGTAATCCGGCCAGCGTGCGCGATTCCGGCACGTCCAGGTCATGTTCGATGCCATTTACAGTCAGCGTCAGTCGGGTCATTGTCTGCTCTCCATGACAAACCTAGCCAAGTCCTACGCCTTCTGCCCGCGCAACCTCGCTGCGCGCACGTTCGATAGCCAAAGGCAGAACCTGATTGAGGAGGGTTTCGATCATGTGCAATCGGTACTCCGCACTGGCCCGGTACTTGCTGGCGCGCGGATGTAGCTTGTCGCGGGCGCTTGCGGCCACACGACTCAGTGATTCGGATGAAATGAACTGACCCCGCAGGTCCGCTTCCACCGCAAGAGCGCGCACCGGCACCCGGTCGACCGGGCTGACACATATTCTCAGGTCTTCAAACCGGTCCCTGTCCTCGTCCAGCTGCACCCACGCAGCGCATCCCAGGACGGGCAGCGCCACGCCTTGCGGCCGCATGATTCGCTTGAAGGCGCTCGCCGCACCGGCGCTGCCGATCCGAAAGCGAAATCCAACCAGCACGTCACGCGTGGAATCAAGCGCTGAAACGCCCGGGCCACGAAAGATTTCTGTGACGGGCAGCCACTCCCGGCGGCCATCGTGCCACGCCACATCGGCCTCGGCACCCAACGCCACCAGCGAGGTTGTGCCATCTCCGGCTGGCAGGGCATGGGCGACGTTACCGCCAAGGGTTGCGACATTTCGCACCTGTAACCCGCCGATCACGCCGCAACTCTCGACGAGACAGGTCGCTTCTCGCTCAACCAGCGGCGAGTTGACAATAGCAGTATGTGTGACGGCTCCACCAATATAGAGCCAGTTTTCTGACGCAGCCAGTCGCGTCATCTCGGGCACCGAGGTGATATCGACGAGCGCGGCTAGCGGATGTTCGTCCCGTTTTATGTGCTGAATGTCAATGAGAAGATCTGTGCCGCCAGCGATGATTCTGGCCTTGCCGTCGTAGCGGGCAAGCGATGCCAGGGTATCGGCGACAGTTTGTGGCGTGTGATAGCGTTCCCAGAGCGGCACGATGACGCTCCCCCCGGATGATCGGGCGTCACATCAGGCAGCACTTTTCGCGGGATTAGCGGACCCGCGCCGACCATCCGCAGATGTCCGACTGCACACGACTTCATCCAGTGTAGCAGTGCGCAAAACAATGTGCAAATTCCTTTGCCGACCTCAACGTGAGTCTGGATGGGATAACGAAAGAGAGGCGCCAGAATCTGTGAATAGCTCCCGAATATTCGGCAATCGCAATAGCGTGTGATAGTATCTCATCGCCGACAGTAACCTTTAATCACCACCGTAGGACAGTGCGGCTGCATGAAGCGACGCAGATTCCTGACTGATACCGATCCCCTGGTTGTATTGGCGCCTGTGGTCGCCGTCGTTCTGGCGCTGCTCCTGGGCGGTTTGATGTTGCTTGCGCTCGGGCGCAATCCTGTGGATGCCTACGTCTCGATGTGGGAGGGGGCGTTCGGGAACCCCACACGACTGTTCAGCACGATCACGCGTTCGATCCCGTTATTGTTGGTTGCGATAGGGATCTGCATTGCCTTTCGTGGCGGTGTCATCAACATCGGTGCCGAAGGCCAGCTGTTCATGGGCGCAATTTCGGTGACGGCCTTCTCGGTGGCCGTGGGTGACAGGTTGCCGCCACTGATCTTCGTGCCGCTGGCGCTCCTGGTTGGCTCCGGTGCCGGGGCACTTTGGGGTGCTGTGCCCGGCTATTTGAAGGCGCGCTTCGCGGTTAACGAAATCCTCAGCACAGTCATGATGAATCAGATCGCCATCCAGATGGTACTGTTCCTTCTAAGCGGCCCGCTGATTGATCCCCGCGAGGTTGAACTGGGGACGCGCATTCCACAATCGGCCAGATTGCCCCAGGCCGTCTGGTTGGGGCGGCTGTTGCCTCCCGCGCGCCTGCATTCGGGCCTCTTCATCGCCCTGATCACTGCAGTGCTGGTCTGGCTGTTGTTATGGCGCACGCCGCTGGGTTACCGCCTTCGCGCCGTTGGCCAGAACCGGGATGCCTCGCGCTATGCCGGCATTTCGGTGCCCCTCTATCTTACGCTGGCGTTGACCCTGAGTGGCGCGCTGGCCGGGCTGGCGGGTGCTGTGGAACTGATCGGCGTGCCCCATCGTATGGTTGAGGGGTTCGCGGTCGGCTACGGCTTTGCCGGGATTGTGGTTGCGCTCTTCGGACGTCTGCACCCACTCGGCGCAATCCCTTCCGCCTTCTTTTTCGGCGCGATGCTGACCGGCGCCGAGCGCATGCAGCGCACCATTCAGGTACCTTCCGCCACGATCATTGCGATCCAGGGGATTGTTGTGCTCTTTGTCGTCAGCAGCGACCTGTGGGTGCGTCGACGAGCCGCGCATCGAGTGGCCACGATGGTCAGTGCGTCCTCCAGCCAGGAATCCGTGCCCGAAGTCGCCGGTATCCGGCCAACCGGAGCAGGGTGACGATGGGCGCCGAACGCACGCTGCTGGAAATCCTGGTCGCGGCCTCCGGGCTAACCCTTGCAGCAGCGACTCCCTTCCTCTTCGCTGCGCTCGGCGAAGTGTTTGCGCAACGCTCGGGCGTTTTGAACCTGGGCGTCGAGGGCATCATGTTGATGGGTGCTTTCGCATCAATTTACGTCGTCTCGGAGAAGGGGCTGAATGCCGGCCTGCCCTTCGGTGTGTTGACCGGCATGCTGGTTGGCGGCCTGCTGGGTCTGTTGATGGCCTTCATTAGCGTGACCTTGCAGGCGGAACAGGGAATCAGCGGAATCGGGCTGACGCTCTTCGGTTTGGGAATGTCCACGCTCCTGTTTCGGGTGCTAGCGGACGGGGTGATTGTGTCCGAATCTGTGCCGAGGCTGCGCATCCCGCTGCTAAGCGAGCTACCGGTGCTGGGCGAAGTTCTCTTCAATCAGAACGCGATGGTCTATCTCGCCTTTCTGCTTGTCCCGCTTTCGGTCTGGACGCTGAACCGGACGACCTGGGGGCTGCAGATCCGTGCCGTTGGCCAGAATCCGGTCGCGGCCGATTCGATGGCGGTCAACGTCGCCCGCGTGCGCTACTCGACAGTAATCCTTGGCGGCGTGATGGCTGGCCTGGCGGGCGCCTCAATGTCGCTGGCATTGACGGGCGTGTTTCAGGAGAACATGACCGCCGGGCGCGGCTTCATCGCCGTGGCGCTCGTCTATTTTGGCGGCTGGTCACCATGGAAGGTGATGCTGGGCGCACTCTTGTTCAGCGCGGCCAACAACCTGCAGATCTGGGTTCAGGTGCTGGACGTGCGCGTGCAGGGCGAGGTAATTCCGGCCAACCTGCTGATAATGATGCCCTACGTGCTTACCATCATCGTGCTGATCTTTGCTCGCGATCGTCAGCGTCATGAACCCAAAGCGTTGACGAGGCCCTTTGAACGTGGTGAAAACTGAGTTGGTTATTCCGTCGGCACTGGCCGGCGACTGTAATCGTGACAATCAGGAGGAATGAAATGCGCAAGCTTGTTTTGTTGGTTGTACTGGTTTCGCTGCTGGCCGCCAGCATGGTGTCAGCGCAAGATCAGGTTCGGGTGGCGATTGTGATGCCCAGCAGTATTACAGACCTGTCCTGGAGTCAGGCCATCTATGAAGGTCTGGTGCAGGTGCAGGCGGGGCTGGGTGGCGCAGACGCCATGGAGATTGCTTACACGGAAGGGATGTTCGATGTGTCGGCTGCAGCCGAAACCCTGCGTGGCTATGCCGAGGATGGCTATGATCTGGTCATCGCGCATGGTACGCAGTACGGCACGTCGCTCTTTGATCTGGCCCCGGACTTTCCGGATACCTCATTTGCGTGGGGTACTGCCAGTGATACCGGCGAGGAAATGGGCCTGAGCAACATTTTCGCCTATGAGGCAGCTGCTGAAGAAGGCGGCTATGTCAATGGTGTGATGGCTGCTCAAATGACCGAGTCCAATGTCATAGGCATCGTCGGGCCGATCCCGGCCGGTGATGCGCTGCTCTACATCGTCGGCTTTACTCAGGGCGTCAATGACACCGACCCGGATGTCGAGGTACTGTTGGCCTATGTGGGTTCCTTCAGTGATGTCGCGGCTGGCACCGAGGTGGGCAACACACACCTCGCCGCCGGTGCCGATATACTGACCGGTACTTCACAGATGGTGGTCGGGGCGATTGAAGCCGTGGAGAATGCGGGCGGCTACTGGTTCGCGACCCAGAGTGACCAGAGTCCGCAGTGGCCGGATGCGGTTGTGGCCTCGCAGGTCTACAACTGGGGCCCCGTACTGCAGGACATGATCCAGCGCCATCAGGATGGTCAGATGGGCGGGGTAGCCTACAAGCTCACTCTGGCGAACGGTGGCCAGTCCTTCGTGTTTGGCTCAGTCAGTATCTCCGCAGACATCCTGGCTGCGGCAGGCCAGGCAGCGGCCGGTATCCTCTCTGGCGACATCATGGTTGCGCGCGAGCCAGCCTAGGACCGAATCTTTGGATTCGCAATGGATTCGTCCCTCTTCCGCAAGGAGGAGGGACGACTTCCCTTGATGATGATGTGGAAAGAAGCAGCATGAACGATCCCGCTTCGCTTCCTTCCGGCCACCGTCGTATTGACCACGCCAGGCTGGTTGGCATCACAAAGAGATTTCCTGGCGTGCTGGCCAATGACCGGGTCGATTTTGATGTGCGTGCCGGTGAAATCCATGCCCTGCTGGGCGAAAACGGTGCCGGCAAAAGCACCTTGATGCGCCAGCTTTATGGCCTCTACAAGCCGGATGAAGGTGAAATCCACCTGAATGGCCAGCAGGTCGAAATTCGCTCGCCTCAAGATGCGCTGACGCAGGGTATCGGTATGATTCACCAGCACTTCATGCTCGTGCCCACCTTGACAGTTACTGAAAATGTCGCCCTCGGACTGAAAGGCAGGCCGCTTCTCGATCTTGGCCGCGCGCGCCAGCGCCTGCTGGAGCTCTCGGAGACCTATGGCCTCAAGGTCGATCCGGACGCCCAGGTCTGGCAGCTTTCGGTAGGTGAGCAGCAACGGGTTGAGATCGTCAAGGCCCTGTATCACGGTGGCGCGCTCATCATTCTCGATGAGCCCACAGCCGTGCTGACGCCTCAGGAAGTCGATGAGCTATTCAGGACCTTGAAACAAATGCGCGAACAGGGCCACGCCCTGATCTTCATCACGCATAAACTGTACGAAGTGCAGGAACTCAGCGACCGCATAACCGTGATGCGCGACGGACGGGTGGTAGATTCCATCCCGAATGACGGTGTTGAACAAGGTGAATTGGCGCGCATGATGGTTGGGCGGGACGTGCAGTTTCAGCCAGACCGAATGCTGATGCAGGCTGGTGTCGAACAGTTGCAGATTCGGGGCCTGTGCGCGCAGAATGACCGCGACTTGCCTGCCTTGCAGGATATCAATTTGTCGGTGCGCGCGGGTGAAATCCTGGGCATTGCCGGTGTTTCCGGCAACGGACAACGTGAGCTGGCGGAGTGTATGGCCGGTCTGCGTGAAGCCACGGGAGGCGAGGTGTTGCTCGGCGGGCAATCCTTGTTGCAGTTGCCGGTGCAGGATCGGCTGCGTGCGGGGCTGTCCTTCATCCCCGAGGAGCGCAATCGTCACGGCACCATCGGCAGCTTCACAGTCGCCGAAAACGCAATCCTGCAGCGGCACAGCGCGCCAGAGTTTCTAAACGGCCCCTTCCTTGACTTTGACGCCATCCGCGAGTTTACGGCGGACCTGATCAAACGTTACGACATTCGCACGCCGCGTCAGGATACGCCAGTAAAGAATCTTTCTGGCGGCAACGTGCAAAAGCTCATTCTCGCGCGCGAACTTTCGCGCCAGCCGCTGCTGGTACTGGCGTCCCAGCCAACGCGCGGCGTTGACGTCGGCGCCTCGGAGTACATCCGCGAAATGCTGATGCAACAGCGCAACAACGGCGTCGCCATCCTGCTCATCTCCGAAGACCTCGACGAGATTATGACGTTGTCGGACCGTATCGTCGTGTTTTACGAGGGACGTGTGGTTGGTGAAGTCCTGCGCGAAGACGCCAGGGTTGAAAGTCTGGGCCTGATGATGGCGGGTGTCGGCCAGTAATCCCGGCAGGTTCGTCGGCCTCGAATGACCGGAGACACAATGCCCCTCGTTAAGCCACAAATCCTTGCTGATCTCGGCGCGGCGATTTTCTCGGCTGCCGGGACGCCCGCTGACATTGCCCGTATGGTGGCTGAATCCCTGTTGCAGACCAGCCTGACCGGCCACGATTCGCATGGCATCATGCGCGTCAGGCTCTACGTTGAGATGCTGCGCAAGGGCGATCTTATCCCGAATGCGCGACCTCATCTCAGGCAGCAGACCGGCGCGATTGCCAGCGTCGATTGCGGCCGTGGCTTCGGGCAGGTTGGCGCGCAATTTGGCACGGCGTTGGCGGCTGAACTGGCACAGGAACACGGGATTGGCTGCGTTACGCTGGAAGAAGTCAATCACGTCGGCCGTCTCGGTGAATACGCAGAGATGCTGGCGCGCCAGGGCCTGGTCGGCATGGTGTTCACCAGCGGGACTGTGGTGCGCGTGTCCGTTGCCCCGTGGGGCGGGCGCGAACCGCTGCTGTCCACCAATCCGATGGCCTGGGCCTTACCAACCAGAACCGGCGCCATGCCCTTCGTGCTGGACTTCGCAACCTCGGTCGTGGCCAATGGCAAGGTGCAGGTTGCGCTCAGCAAGGGCGAGGCCTTCCCGGAGGGGATGTTGCTGGACCGCGACGGCAATCCCACGACTGACCCGGCCACCATCCAGGACGGCGGCATGTTGCTGCCCTTTGGCAGCTACAAGGGTTATGGTCTGTCGCTGATGATGGAGCTCATCCCCGGAATCATGTGTGGCTTCAGTCCCGTCTCATCGACAGAGTTTCGCTCCGGCAATCCCACCATGATCCTCGCGCTGGACGTCGCGGCCTTCACCGACCTGGAGCGCTTCGAACAGTTGACGCGCGAATTTCTGGTGAGAATCAAGGCAGTCGAACCAGCTCCGGGATTTGAAGAGGTATTGTTACCTGGCGAGAAAGAGCAACGTTCCACCGCTGAACGTAGCAGGGCTGGCGTCCCGCTGCCGCAGGGCGTGTGGGATGATGTCTGCGCCCTGGCACGGGAATACGGCGTCGCAACCCCCGTCATCTAGACGATTTCAGGCCGGCGGCATGCTCAGATTGTAGTACTTGAGGCCGCCACCGGTGATGAAGAGCACGACGCGCTCTTCCGGCTGAATTGCCCCCTGGGCCAGCAGCTTGCGCAGCGCCACCAGCGTGGCCGCCGCTTCGGGCGCGACGAACATTCCTTCCAGTCGTCCGAACTCCAGCATGGCTGCGCGAATATCATCATCAGCGACGGCGACCGCCTTGCCGCCGCTCTCCCGGATCGCGCGCAGAATGAGAAAGTCACCGACTGCTGACGGCACGCGCAATCCATCAGCAATGGTCGTCGCCCCCTCCCAAAGTGGCGCAGTTTCTGCTCCCTGCTGCCAGGCACGCACGATGGGCGCGCAGCCGCTGCTTTGAACACTGACCATTCGGGGACGCTGTTGAAGTCCCGGCCAACCAAGCTGCTCTATTTCTGCGAACGCCTTCCACATCCCGATGAGCCCGGTGCCGCCGCCGGTGGGATAGATGACGACCTCCGGCAGCGCACCGTCGAAATGCTCATAGAGCTCGTAGCCCATCGTCTTCTTGCCTTCGATGCGGTAGGGCTCCTTCAGGGTGGAGACATCAAACCAGCGTCCGTCCTGCGCGCCGGCCCGTACCAGCGCACCACAGTCGGTTATCAGGCCATCCACCAGCGTAATGTCTGCGCCCAGCGCATGCATCTCGGCGAGGAATGGCGCGGGCACGTCGCGCGGCATGAAAATATACGCGGGAAGTCCATGACGTGCCGCCGCCGCAGCCATGGCGCTGCCCGCGTTACCGGCTGTCGGGATCGCGATGGCCCGCGCCCCCAGCTCAGCCGCGCGATTGACGGCCACCACCAGGCCGCGCGCCTTGAAGGAGTTGGTCGGGTTGGCGGCCTCGTCTTTGGCGTAGAGCTGTGTCAGGCCCAGCGCCGCGCCCAGGCGCGGCAGGGGAATCAACGGTGTGTAGCCTTCGCCAAGCGTCTTGCGCATGGCAGGCTGGCGCACCGGCAACATTTCCGCATAGCGCCACAGGCTGGACGGCCGACTGCGCAGCGCGGCGGGCGTGAGAGTCTTGCCCGCCTGAGCCATGTCATAACGCGCCAGCAGCGGCCGCTCGCAGTCCGGGCAGAGATTCATCAGTTGATCTGCCGGCCAGGTTGCCGCGCACCAGCCACACTCCAGGTGCGAAAGCGCGCTTGTCAGGGCGGCCTCAGTCGCTTGCATGAGCATCCTGCCCTTTGGTTTGCGAGCGCGGCATGGGTCGTTCGCTGATGTCCTCCAGCAGGCCGCCATGCCCCAGGGCCACCAGATCGGCGCGCGTCAGACGTTCTCCCGCCAGCAGACGCGGCAGTAACAGGTCGATGACGTTTGTGCGCGGCGATCGGATGCAGCCCGGCGCGCCTATCACCGGAACCGCGCCGACGTAACCCAGCAGCAGCAGGCTGCCCGGATCAACCGGCATGCCGAAATGGGTGACCGTGCCCCCGGCAAGTCGCAGGCCGCCTGGGACGACGTCGTCGCGGTCCATTATGGCCGAAACGCTGCCAATCAGCAGAAGCTGCATATTGTCGGCCAGCTGCTCCCGAATGGCCGCAGCAATGCCCTGCGCTTCGTGGGCGGCAAGGGTGAGCCTGGCCAGCCGGCTGCCAAGCTGCTGGAGACGTGCGCGCGTGGGCGGCTCGAAAGCCAGTTGCAGGCGTTCCTGGGCGCGCGCCGGGCCCGAGATGATGAGGCCGACATCCAGCTCGCGCATTGGCCGCTGCGCAACGACTGGCGCCAGTCGCTGTGCAGTGGTCTCGACGTCGACGACGCGTGCTTCGGAAATGCCGAAAGGCACGATCTTGACCAGCGTTACCAGCTCGTCCCTTTGTGCAAGCGTGTGGTTGCGCAGCGTGGCCAGCGTGATGCCGGGGTCAATGTTGTTCAGCACGGTCAGCGCCGGCACGTTCAGGGAGACTGGCCCGTGATGCATGGCAACGAGGTTGGCGCGGCCCACCCCCGGCGTGACGAGCCGTATCCCGCTTCCGGCGACAGCAGCGCCGACGCGGCGCGCGGCTTCATTTTCATCCAGGTCGTTCGGCCCCGGCGCAGCGACGACGACGCGCTGCATCCCCAGCGCGTGGATCTTCTCGATGTCTGCTGCGCTCAAAAGGCGTCCCTTGCCCAGCAACCTGTGACCGCGGGCGTCGACCAGATTGTGTGCCAGCAGTTTGCCAACTGCCTCGGCCAGCGGCACCGGGCCGAATTTCACGCGATGGCTCCGCTGCGCACGGACACGATCTCGGCCATGATGCTCAGCGCGATTTCCTCTGGCGTGCGCGACCCGATTTCGAGGCCTATGGGCGTACGTATGCGGTCCGTCTGCGCTTTTGTCAGACCGGCATTGTGCAAACGTTGCAGACGCTGTTTGTGCGTGCGCGGGCTGCTGAGCACCCCGACGTAATGCGCCGGGCTGGGCAGGGCAGTCAGCAGGGCCGGGTCGTCAATCTTGGGGTCATGGGTCAACACAGCCAGGTAGCTGTCGCTGTCCAGCCCCAGCTGCTGCAGCGCCTTGTCCGGATAGCTGTGCAGGATTTGCTCGACGTCCGGGAAGCGCTCGCGCGTGGCGAAGACCTTGCGCGGGTCGATTAGCGCGACGCGGAATCCCAGCTCGCGCGCGAAGGCCTGCAAGGGCATGGCCACGTGCACGCCGCCGACGAGGATCAGCTGCGGCCCGGGTTGATGCCGGTCGACCAGGATGGCCTGGCCATTGTGTTCCATGTGCCCGCTGCGGGCGCTGACCTTCTCAGCCAGCGACTGCGCGGCAGCGGGCGCGAGTTCCGCTGACTGATATACAAGGCTGTCGTCCGGGCCGATGAGCACCTTGCTGCCGGCAGCTTCACCATCTAGCAGCGTGATGGTGGTAGCCGGACGATGTTGCTGCACGTGCGGCGCCAGCTGCGTCCACCAGTCCGCGTCCAGCGCTTCGACGAAAACGCTGATTTTGCCGCCGCAGGTCAGGCCGACATCCCAGGCCTCATCGTCGCTGACGCCGAAGGTCAACATGCGCGGCCGCCCGTCCTCGAGGCCCTCCAGCGCGTTCTCGACGACGGCCCCCTCGACGCAACCGCCGCTCACCGAGCCAACCAGCGCCATGTCCTGTGTCACCGCCATCTTCGAGCCAACTCCGCGTGGCGCCGATCCCCAGGTTTGCACCACGGTCGCCAGCGCCACATTTTGCCCCTCTTGCAACCAGCGGTTCACTGTATCCAGAATGTCGAGCATGGCACCTGTCCTTTCAGCGCCGCCTGGCCAGTTTCTGCAGTTCCTGAACCACCATCTCAAGATTATCGAGATTGCGCAGTGGCAGAAAGTCGTCGGTGTGGGGCAGCATGGCCCTGGCGCCACGCGTCAGGGGCTCGTATTGCGGCAGATCGAGCAGGGGATTGAGCCAGATCAGGCGGTTGCAGCTGCGTTGCAGCCGTTCCATCTCTTGGCGCAGGGAGACTGGGTCGCCGCGATCCCAGCCGTCGGTGATGATGAGCACCATGGCGCCGCGGCCCAGCACACGGCGCGACCAGCGATAGTTGAAGTCGCGCAAGGCCTCGCCGGTGCGCGTGCCGCCGCCCCAGTCGCTGACGCTGCTGCCTACGTCCTTCAGCGCCTGATCGACGGACTTGTGCCGGATCTGCTGCGTGATGCGCGTCAGGCGCACGCTGAAGACAAAGGACTCCACCTGCTGCATACCTGTCGCAAAAGTGTGCATGAAGTGCAGAAAGATGCGCGTGTAACGCTCCATGCTGCCGCTGATATCGCAGATGAGCACCAGTGGCCGTGGCTTGAGCCCTGGCGCGCGCGTAGGCAGCGTGAAGAGCTCGCCTGCATGGCGCAGGTTTTGGCGCAGCGCGCGGCGCAGGTCGATGCGGCTGCCCCGACCCGGTCGCAGCCGGCGCGTGCGTCGGAAGTCGAGCGAGCGCGGCAGTCGCTCCATCACGCGCCTGGCCAGCGCGAGTTCGTCCGCGTTCATCTCCGAGAAGTCCTTGTAGCGCAATTGCTCCCGCGCGCTCCAGGTTGGCACGATGGCCGTCATCTTCAGATCTGGTGCAGCGCTGTTCGAATTCTGCGAGTCCACCGCGCTCGCGCCAGCCGGCAGCAAAAATTTCATGCGCTTGGGGTCGTCCTCGACGAGCGGCGGCATATCAATCTTCGTCCAGTCGTCGAAGGGGCGCCGCCAGAAGAGATCGAAGGCCCTGTCGAAGAGCTCAAGGTCGCGCTGGCGCGAAACGATGAGCGCGCGCATGGCGTGGTACACATCGAGTCGCTGGCCCAGGTCGATGTGACCCAGGGCGTGGGCCACCTCGATCATGCGGTTGGGCGTGGCGGCCATGCCCAGCGCGCGACACATACGCCCGAAGAGCAACAGGTTGTGCAGCAACTGGCCGCCCTGATGCAGACTTCCGTCCGGCAGCACGGGCGCGCCGTTCATGGCACTAAGGCGGCAGTGGTCTGTGCCTGCACCAGCGCGCGTTCATGCAGCGCCTGCAAGGCATTGTCGCCCAGTAGCTCGATGTCATCCTGGTACTTCAGAATCACGCCCAGGGTTTCGCTGACCGTTTGCAGTGAAAGTGCGCGTTGGTCCAGCGCGACCAGCGCCGCCGTCCAGTCCAGCGTTTCGGCCACGCCCGGCGACTTGAAGAGCTCCAGCTCGCGCATTTCCTGAATGAAGGCCGTCACCTGGCGCGCCAGCAAGGGCTCAACTTCGGGCGCCTTGGTGCGCACGATGCGCAGTTCCTTTTCGAAGGAGGGGTAGTCGATCCAGTAATAGAGACAGCGGCGCTTGAGCGCGTCATGCACCTCGCGCGTGCGGTTGGAGGTGACCACGACCACTGGCGGCGTCTCCGCGTGAATCGTCCCCAGTTCGGGAATCGTCACCTGAAAATCGGAGAGCAGTTCGAGCAGGAAGGCCTCAAACTCCTCGTCAGCGCGGTCGATCTCGTCGATGAGCAGCACGGACGGCCTGCCATCTGTGCCGCCTTCGACGGCCTGCAACAGGGGCCGCGATTGCAGAAACTGCCGCGAGAAGATGCCGGCCTGCATTTCTTCCCGGCTGGCGCCGCTGGCCTCCAGCAGGCGCAAATGCAACATCTGTGCGGCGTAGTTCCATTCGTATAGCGCGTTGCTGGCGTCCAGGCCTTCGTAGCACTGCAGACGAATTAAATCGCTGTCGAGCGCGGAAGAGAGTACCCGTGCGATTTCCGTCTTGCCTACGCCGGCTTCGCCTTCGAGGAAGAGCGGGCGACCCAGGCGCAGCGCGAGAAAGATTGCGGTCGCCAGGCCGCGCTCGGCGATGTAGTCCTGCTGCTGCAGGGTTTGCTGTACCGCGTTGACGGAATCGAACATACAGTCTCCCCGACATGAACCAGGAGGGCGAGGTTACCCTCGCCCTCCTGGTATGGTAACGCGAAGTGCTGGCTACGGGAATGCTGCGTTTAACCGCAGGCAGCCTTCACCGCGCGTTTGAGGTAGACGCCGGCCATCTCCTGGCGGTAGTCTTCCGGGAAGCTCATGTCGCCAATCAGTTCGTTGGCGATGTCCGCCTTCAGCGCAGCCGCTGCGGCATCCAGCGCCGCAGCGTCCAGCGAGGAACCGCCCAGCGCAGCCTCCGCGCCAGGCGAGCGCATGGGGCGCACGGTCGCGCCACCCACGGCGACGTGCGCAGCGCTACAGCTGTCACCGTCCATATGCAGCACTACACAAATGCCGACAACCGCGTAGCGTGACGCAGGATGCGACATCTTGACGTAGGAACAGCCATCATGGGGGTGTTCCGGAATCTCGATGCTGGTGATGATCTCGCCCGGCTCCAGATCGACCGTGAAGAGATCCATGAAGAAGTCCGTTGCGGCGACGCTGCGGCTACCCGAGGCGCCGGCGATGTTGATGTTCGCGTTGAAGGCGACCAGCACGGTTGGCGGATCGGAAGCCGGATCGGCGTGTGCTACATTGCCGCCCAGCGTGCCCCAGTTGCGTACCTGCTGGTCACCCACCATGCCAGTGGCCGTGGCCAGCGCCATGCAGTTGGCCTGCACCTCTGCCGAAGCCGCGATCTCGGCATGCGTGCATAGCGCGCCGATGGAAAGCGAGCCGTTGTTGCTGATCCCGCTCAGCCCGTCAATGCGGCTGATGTCGATGAGCAGCGGCGCCTCGTTCAGGCGCAGCTTCATGGCGGGCAGCAGGCTGTGGCCACCGGCCAGCAGCTTCGCATCCTCGTTGTCCGCCAGCAACTGCAGCGCCTCCGCCACCGTCGCCGGACGGGCATAGTCAAATTTGCCTGGCCACATTAGCTATCTCCTCCGTTGCTGTGCATCCTGATGGTTTGCCAGACGCGACTGGGCGTCAGCGGCATGTCGATGTGGCGCACGTTCAGGTGCGCAAGTGCGTCCACCACGGCGTTGACGACGGCCGGAGTGGCGGCGATGGTGCCGGTTTCGCCAGCGCCCTTGACGCCCAGCGGATTGTTCGGCGTGGGAGTCTCGGTGCGGTCAAGTTCGAAGGAGGGCAGCAGGTCTGCGCGTGGGATGGCGTAGTCCATCAGCGAGCCGCTGATCAACTGGCCATTCTCGTCGTACTGCGCGCTTTCCCACAACGCCTGGGCCACGCCCTGGGCGATGCCACCGTGCACCTGGCCATCGACGATCATGGGGTTGATAACCTTGCCCACGTCATCGACCGCGATGTAGCGTTTGATCTCCACGTTGCCGGTCTCGGGGTCCACTTCCACGATGCAGATGTGGGTGCCAAAGGGGTAGGTGCAGTCCGGTGGATCGTAGTAGGAAGTTTCATCGAGGAAGGGTTCCATGCCTTCCGGCAGGTCCCAGCCGCCGGCGGCGGCCGTGGCGATGCCCATAAATTCTCCGACGGGTAACGCATTTTCCGGCGAGCCCTTGACGAAAACCTTGCCGCCCTCATAGACTACGTCCTCGACGGCGGCCTCGAGCTGGTGTGCCGCGATGGCGCGCGCCTTGTCCTTGATGCGCTGCACGCTGCGCCACACGGCGACGGTGCCGACGGCGGTGCTGCGGCTGCCATAGGTGCCGTAGCCGAAGGGCGTGCCGAGCGTGTCGCTGTGCTGGACGTGTACCTGGTCCATTGAAACGCCCAGTTCATCAGCCACCACCTGGGCCACGCTGGTTTCGTGGCCCTGGCCGTGAGATTGCGAGCCAGTGGTGACCACGACGTCGCCGGTGATGTGCATGCGTACGTTGGCGCTCTCCCACAGCGCTGCGCCCCAGCCTTCGCCAAACATCCAGGACGATGGCGCGATGCCACAGATCTCGATGTAGGTTGAGAAGCCGATGCCAAGTAAGCATCCCCTGGCGCGGGCGGCGGCCTGTTCGGCGCGGAAGTTCTCGTAACCGGCCATTTCCAGCGCCATGTCCAGCGCCTTGTCGTAGTTGCCACTGTCGTAGCTGAGGCCATTGAGCAGGTTGTCAGACGGCTCGTAGGGGAAGGCGTCAGGGGCCACGAAGTTCTTGCGCCGCACCTCGACCGGGTCCATGCCCAGCTCGCTGGCCACCAGGTCGACGGCGCGCTCGACGACGTAGGTCGCCTCCGGCCGGCCGGCGCCGCGATAGGCATCGACCATGCCGGTGTTGGTGTAGACGCCGGTCACATGGCAGTAGATGTTCGGGAAACTGTAGGCGCCGGAGAGCATGCGGCCGTAGAGCGTGGTGGGGATGCCCGGCGCAACGGTGGAGATCATGCCGCCGAGGTTGGCGTAGGTCTTGACCTTCAGAGCGGTGATGGTGCCGTCCCTGTTGGCGCCGACCTCAACATCGGTGACGTGGTCGCGGCCATGCGTGGTCGCGATGTAGTTTTCAGAGCGCGTCTCAATCCAGCGTACGGGCCGACCGACCTTCTTCGAAAGGGCGGTGACGAGCACATATTCGGGATACATGAAAATCTTGGCGCCAAAGCCGCCGCCAATCTGTGGCGAAATGACGCGTACCTTGTTCTCCGGGATGCCGAAGATGAAGGCGGTGAAGAGCAGACGATGCACGTGCGGCGCTTGTGAAGTCAACCAGACCGTGTATTCGCCGGTGGCCGGCTGATGCTGCGCGATGCAGCCGCGGGTCTCCATCGGCGTGGGGATGAGGCGCTGGTTGCGCAGCCGCTGCCGCACGACGACGTCGGCAGACGCCAGCGCCTGGTCCGTGCCGTCCTGATTGCCGCAATCCCACTCCATACAGACGTTGTTGGGCGCGTTTTCGTGCAGCTGCGGCGCGCCTTCGAAAGTGGCTTCCTCCGCATCGATGACTGCGGGCAGCACTTCCCATTCCACGTCGATCAGATCGACCGCGTCCTGGGCGATGGCCCGGTCCTCGGCGACGACGACCGCGACGCCCGCGCCCAAATGGGTCACCTTGCCGACTTCCAGCGCGCGCGGCGTATTCAGATTGTTATCCACGCCGCCGGCCGGCCAGGGACAGGGCAGCGGATTCACATCCATGAAGTCCTGACCCGTGTAGACGCCGACGACGCCGGGTACGGCAGCTGCGCGTTCAGTGTTGATGCTGATGATATTGGCGTGGGCGTGCGGGCTGCGCATGACGGCTGCGTGAGTCATGCCCGGCAGCTTGATGTCCTCAATATAGTGGGCCTCACCAGTGATGAGACGAGGATCTTCCTTGCGTTTTACGGCCTTGCCCACCTCAGCCATTTAGTCACCTCCTGCCTGCGCTGCCGCAGCGACGGCTTTCACGATGTTGTGATAGCCGGTGCAGCGACAGAGGTTGCCTTCCAGCCCGTGACGAATCTCGGACTCGTCGGGGTGCGGATTGTCGGCCAGCAGGGCAGTGGTCGCCATGATCATGCCTGGCGTGCAGAAGCCGCACTGCAGACCATGGTTGTCCCAGAAGCTCTGCTGCATGGGGTGCAATTCCCCGTCTTGCGCAAGCCCCTCAATGGTGGTTACTTCACAGTCATCTGCCTGGACTGCGAGGCAGGTGCAGGCCTTGAGCGACTTGCCGTCCATGTGGACGGTGCAGGCTCCGCACTGGCTCGTATCACAGCCGGTTTTGGTGCCCGTCAGGCCCAGCTCGTCTCGCAGGTATTGGACAAGCAGGGTGCGGGGCTCTACATCGCTTTCGCGGGTGCTGCCATTCACGTTAACGCTGATCTTCATGGCTCCTCCGAACAACAGTAATTTCCAACCAGGAATGAGACGTTTGCGTCACAGGCAGGGCTCCTCTCGTGCCATGCAGGTTCACGCTACAGTCTGAATCTGACGGGCAAGACCAGAGAAAAAGCGCTTGCTCATCATGTTGGCCGCGGCCTTGATGAGGCGCTGGCCAATCCGCGCCAGTTTGCCGGAAATGTTGGCGTCGGCGTCCCAGTTCAGTGTCGTGGCTGCGCCACCGTCGGCGTCCTCAAGTTTCATGAGCACGCTGCCGCTGATGATGCTGCCCTGACCCTCGCCACTGACCGTCAGCCTGAAGCTGTCGGGCGCCTCGATTTCGCTCATGCGGACGTTCCCCTCAAAGCGCCCGCTCACAACTGCCATACTGACCTTGGCGACCGCCAGCCAGGCATATTCCTCGCCCTCGACCGGCAGAAACTCTTCAACTCCGGGAATGGCCGCGGCGATGGCGTCGGGATCCATCATCGTGGCCCAAACCTGCGCCCGGGGTTCACTGAAGCGATAACTGCCGCCCAACTTCATGCGCCTGCGCCTGTGACTGTACAGCAACTGCGCGGAAGTATAAACCGCTTTATGGCCTGCTGCAAAGAAAAGCAAACTGCCACCCTTGTGGTTAGATGACAGCAGGTCGCGCCCGGGGTATACTTCCCGACAATGTGCATACCTTAATGCGATCTGGAGAGCAAAAGATGAGCGAGTTTGCTGCGATTGGGCACCCCAGGCGAATAGTTGACGGCAAGGCCAAGGTCCTGGGCATGGCGCAATATCTGCCGGACCTGGACATGCCGGGTCTGTTGCACGCGCGCTTTGTGCCCTCGACCTACGCCCACGCCAACATCAGCAACATCGATGCCAGCGCTGCCCTGGCTGTGCCGGGCGTTGCCGCTGTGCTGACCCGTAAAGACCTGCCGGACATCGCGCCTTCTTCGCGTAACCGGCTGCTGCTGGCGCGGGACCGCGTCATTTTTGTTGGACAGCCCATTGCCCTGGTGCTGGCGGACAGCGAGACGGCCGCTGCCGACGGCGCTGATCTGGTGATCGTTGACTATGAGCCGCTGCCGGTCGCAATGAGCTTTGATGAAGCAGTGGCAGAAAATGCGCCACTGGTCTGGCCGGAGGGGATTCCCAAGGGCGCTGAGGATGCCGGCGAGCACGGCGCCGGTGCGGGAGGCGGCGACTCCGAAGAAGAGGATGACACGCCCTCCAACCTGGCTTCCGAGAGCACGATCGCGCGCGGTGACCTCGAGGCTGGCTTCGCCGAAGCCGACGTTATCGTGGAGCACACCTACACCTCGCCCATGGTGCACCAGTCCTCTATCGAGACTCACGGCACGCTCGCACAGCCGGATCCGCTGACCGGCGGCATGAATGTGTGGACCAGCACCCAGGATCCCTACGGCGGCCGCAGCACCATCGCCGACATTTTGGGAATTGACGAGTCGCTGGTCAGGGTGAAAGGCACGGTGGTCGGCGGCGGCTTCGGCGCCAAGTTCACGGTCTACGAGCCGCTGGTGGTGTTGGCGGCCAGAGCCATGAACCGCCCGGTGAAGCTGTCCCTGACGCGCAGTGAGGAAATTGCTGCGACCACGCCGGCGCCGCCCCTGCGCGTGAAGCTGCGCCTGGGCGCCCGCAAGGATGGCACGCTGACGGCGCTGCAGGCCGATGTCACTATGGATTCTGGTTGCTACCCCATGAACCTGGCCGGCTTTGTCGGCTACCAGGTAGGCAACTATTATCCGGTCCCCAATCTCGAACTCAAGGTACACGAGGCCTTGACCTTCAAGCCTTCTTCCGGCGCCTATCGCGCGCCTGGCGCCCCCACCGCTTTCTTCGTCATTGACACGGCCATCGACGAAATTGCCGGGATTCTTGGCCTGGATTCGATTGACATGCGCCTCCAGAATGCCGCGCAGGAAGGCGATATGCAGGCGGATGGCAGTCCCTGGCCCGATCACGGCATCCGTGAAACGCTGGAAGCGGTGCAATCCCATCCGCTTTGGCAGGAGCGCGATCGCATCCAGGCTGAAGGCCGCGGCGTTGGCGTCGCCCTGGGCGGCTGGATGGGCGGCACGTCGGCCGCGGCGGCCATTTGCAACGTCAACAAGGACGGCATGGTGCAGATCAACTCCGGCTCAATGGACATTAGCGGCGTGGCGACCAGCTTCAACCTGATCGCAGCTGAGGCTTTTGGCGTCTCGCCGGACAAGGTGATGGTCATCAACGCGGATACGGACACCTCGCCCTTTTCCACCGGCTCAGGCGGCAGCAAGACGCTCTATACCAGCGGTGTCGCGGTCAAGAATGCGGCCGAAGAGGCGCGCCGGCAGGTGCTGGCGATCGCCGCCGACGAGTTCGAGGCGGATGCCGAAGACCTCGAAATCGTCGATGGCGAAGTTCGCGTGAAGGGGACGCCCACCCGTTCCATCCCGATTGGGGAAGTTGCCGCGAAGGGCATGGGTTTTGGCTCACGCCACGCGCCGATTCTGGCGCATGGCCGCGCCGCAGTGACCGACCAGTCACCGGCCTTCAGCGCGCAGCTGGTCGAGGTCGAGGTCGACGAGGAGACCGGCGAGGTCAAGGTGCTGAAGCACGTAATCGCCCAGGATGCCGGGCGTGCCATCAACCCGCTGGCAGTAGAGGGCCAGATGGTCGGCGGCGCTGCCCAGGGGCTTGGCTGGGCGCTCTACGAAGAGATGGCATATGACGAGGATGGCCAGTTGCTGTCCGGCTCGTGGCTGGATTACACCCTGCCGGACTCCATGCAGACCGCGCCGGACGTCGAAACCATCATCGTCGAAGTCCCGTCCGAGCATGGCCCCTTTGGCGCGCGCGGCGTGGGCGAACCGCCGGTTGTTCCGACTCCGGCCGCAGTCGCCAACGCCATTGCCCATAGCACCGGGCTCCGCCTGACCGACATTCCGATGACGGCGCCGCGGGTGTTGCAGGCGTTGCGCTCGCAGAATGGCGGCTGATCGCCTGTCAGACAGGCGCTTGACATGAGCGACCGACATCTGGCATCGCTTGAGGGCGAGCCGCGTTCGACAGATGAGCACGCGCTCGCCCTGCGCCATGCGCCCCTGTTGCGCATGGATCTGCGCGAGCCTTTCCTGCCGTCGGCATTCGGCTACACAGTAATCAGCAGGGATGGCGACTCGCCATCCTTCCCGCGTCGCATCACGCTGCCGCCCGGCGCTGCCAGCGCGATTGAATACGCAATCTGGTGGGACTGGGACATCGGGCATCTCTACGAGTTGGAGCACGTCTGGGTCTATCTCGCCGCTGACGGTCAGGTAATCGCCGCCGAGGCCAGCTGGCATGGCGAGTGGAATCCGATGCGCACAGCGGTCGGCGCGCCGCCGCTGCAGGACGGGCGCGTCGTGCTTTATTCCGAGCCGGGCAAGCACGCCTTTGCGCCGTCGTCGGAGCGCTTGCTCGAACGCAAGGCGCGCACGGCCAATTCCTGTGACAAGCGCGCCGGCACGGGCGGCGTGCACCTAACGCCGCTTTACGCGGGCCGCATCCATGAGCGCACGGTGCTCAACAACCAGCTGGTGTGGACCTGGCTGGAGCGCAAACGCTTTACGCCGTCCTGGGACTTTTCGAAGCTGGTCGACCTGCGCGAGCGCATCGCTGCGCCCTGGGATGTGCTGGATGCCTGGATCCCGGGACGCGTGAAGCACTTGCTGGCGGAGCTGGAGACAAGCATTCCGCCAGCCGAACGCAGGGTATTGCGCATCGCCCATCGGGGCGCCTCGACCCGCGCGCAGGAAAATTCACTGACCGCCTGTCGCATTGCGGCCGAACTGGGCGCGGACATGGTCGAGGTGGACTTGCGTTTGACGGCGGACAATGTGCCGATTGCCTCGCACGATTCCGATCTCCAGCGCGTCTTTGGCGTGCCCGGCAATATCGCTGACCACACCTGGGACCAGCTACAGGAATTGACTCCACCAGACCGCGAGCCCCTGCTCACGCTGGAGCAGGTCATCGAGGCCTGTCGCGACCTGCAGCTTGGCATCTACCTGGATGTGAAAGCTGCCGACGACGAAGCGGCTGCCCTGGATGTCATTGCGCTCTTCGAAAAATACGGCATGCTGCAGGCGACGGTCTTCGGCTCCTTCCGCGCCGACTGGATAGCCGCGCTCAAGGAACTTTGCCCGCAAGCGATGACCTCAATTCTCTTCGGGTCACAACATCTGGACCCGGTGATGCTGGCTCGCTCGCTGCGCGCCGACTTCGTGCACCCTTGTTGGGAGCGCTTCGACAGACCACAGGACCTGCTTACGCCCGAATGGCTGGCGGCTGCGCGTGAAGCGGGGCTTGGCGTCATGATCTGGCACGAGGAGCGCACGGAGGTTATTCGCGACCTGCATCAGTTCGGCATCTACGGCATCTGCTCGGACGAGCCGCAGTTGCTTTTGCCTGAAGCCAGCGCCGGAACCTGACCATGAGCGAGGACGCGCAACAGCTGCCGACTACCGAACAGATCGCGACAGCCGCTCGACTCATCGGGCTGGACTTCACGGGTACTGAGTGCGAAGCTATGGCGGCTAAGGTCGGCGAACGCGCCCGCCATTTTGCTGAACTGCGCGAAGGCCCCCTGGCGCGTCTGGCCAATCATGACATGCCGCCGCTCTACTTCAACCCGCAACTGCCGGGCAGCGCAACGCCTGCTTCCGTAGAGCGCAAGTACAACATCGACGACGCTCCCGTGCCGCAGCGACCAGCCGACCTTGAGTCGCTGGCTTTCTGGCCGATCAGTCAACTGGCGCGCCTGCTGCGTAGCAGACAGCTCAGCTCCTTCGAGCTCACAGAGATGTACCTGGGGCGTTTGCAGCGCTTCGGGCCCCGGCTGGAATGTGTAGTCACGTTGACGGAGGAATTGGCGCTGGAGCAGGCGCGGCGCGCCGACGCGGAGCTCGCGCGCGGCATCTGGCGCGGCCCGCTGCATGGCATCCCCTGGGGCGCCAAGGATCTGCTGGCGACGAAGGGCTACCCCACGACCTGGGGCGCGACTCCCTGGCGCGAGCAAATGCTGGATGTCGATGCCACTGTTGTGCAGCGTCTTGAGGAGGCCGGCGCCGTGCTCGTCGCCAAGCTGACTCTGGGCGCGCTGGCCAACGGCGATGTCTGGTTCGGCGGCATGACGCGTAACCCCTGGAATCTGGACGAGGGCTCCAGCGGTTCTTCGGCGGGCTCGGCTTCGGCAACCGTGGCCGGACTGGTGGGCTTTTCCCTGGGCAGCGAAACCCTGGGTTCAATCGTTTCGCCTTCGGCGCGATGCGGAGCGACCGGCTTGCGTCCAACTTTTGGCCGCGTCAGCCGCCATGGCGCCATGACGCTCAGCTGGTCGATGGACAAGCTCGGGCCGATTTGTCGCACGGTCGAGGACTGTGCGCTGGTGCTCACTGCGATCTATGGCCCGGATGGCCACGACCCCACTGTGACAGATGTGCCCTTTCGCTGGCAGCCACAACGCGGCCTTGGAAGCCTGCGCATCGGCTATGTCCCGGCCGCATTTGCTCCTGAAACCGCCGCACAGGGCAACGACGAGTCTGCGCGCGAGAACGACATCAATGTGCTTGCGACGCTGCGCGTGCTGAATGCGCACCTGCAGCCAGTGTCCCTGCCGCCGGACGACCTGGAAGCGCTGGCGGTCGTTTACCTCGCCGAGGCCGCAGCCGCCTTTGACGAGATGACGCGCCTGAATATTGACGATCAGCTGCGCCGCCAGGATGAAGAAGCCTGGCCCAATCAGCTGCGCGTAGCGCGCCTGATACCGGCGGTCGAATACATTCAGGCCAACCGCTACCGTATGCTTATGATGCAGCAGATGAGTACCTTGATGAGCGAAATTGACGTGCTGGTGACACCCTGTTTCGCCGGTAACGTTCTGCCGCTTACCAATCTGACCGGGCATCCGGCGCTGGCGCTGCCCAACGGCTTCAGCGCAACAGGCACCCCGACCAGCATCAGCTTCATCGGCGGCCTGAATCGTGAGGCCGAGCTGCTCTCTGTGGCACAGGCCTTTCAGGACGCGACTGACTTCCACCGGCAACGCCCGCCACTGTTTTACGTGAGTGAGCATGGCTGAACAGCGCTTCAGCGGCCAGGTCGCGCTGGTCACGGGCGGCGCCAGCGGCATCGGGGCCGGCATTGCGCGGCGCATCGCTCGCGAGGGTGGCCGTGTCGTCGTCGGTGATGTGAACGCTGCTGAATTGCCGGACATCGCGGAATCGCTGCTGCTGGACGTGCGTGACGAAGAGTCAGTGCAGCGCGGAGTGGCAGCGGTTCTCTCACGGTATGAACGCCTGGACATTCTGGTCAACTGCGCGGGCATCCCTGGGCCGACCAGCGTTAATCTTGCGGACTACAGCGCGGAGGATTTCGACAGGGTGCTGGCCGTAAATCTGCGCGGCGCCTTCCTGACCACGAAGGCGGCCATCGCAGCGATGGTGCCGCAGAACTACGGACGCATACTGCATCTGGTCTCGATCGGCGGCAAGGAAGGCAATCCAGGCATGGTCGGCTATTCGACCTCCAAGGCCGGTATGACCGGGCTCATCAAGGGAGTGGGCAAGGAGTACGCGACCAGCGGCATCACGGTCAATGGCCTGGCGCCGGCTGTCATTCGCACGCCGATGATAGCGAACATAGCGCCAGAAATGGTGGCCTACATGGAGAGCAGGATCCCGATGGGGCGCCTTGGCACCATTGAGGAAGTGGCGGCGCTGGCCTGCTGGATTGTGTCGCGCGAGGCCAGTTTCAACACTGGCTGCATCTTCGATCTCTCCGGCGGGCGCGCCACTTACTAACTATGCAAAGAAAACGGCGCCCGACTGGCGGACGCCGTTTCCTTTCTGCAGAAAGCAGCAGACCTTAGCCATCGCCGCTCTTTGCGGTAACTTCTGATATCCACGCCAGCGTAACACCGGAAATGATATGAGCGTAGAATTGTGCGCCTCCAAGGTCAAGCGCGAGCACATCACCACCTGTTACCGCCGGAACAATGATGTTGGCACTGATGATCCACCAGATTATTCCGTAGACCAGGCCGACCACCAGGGTTTGCCAACCACCAGTGGCCAGGTTCTCAACCCAACCGGTATAAATGGCACCGAAGATGGCGCTACCGATCAAAAACAGAGTGAAGCCAATAATGGCTGCGCTTCCCGCTCCCAGAATGCCGGCGATCACGGAGATTTCTCCTGATCCCATATAGGCGAGATACAGGAAGCTGGCTATGATGCCGAGTATCCCTCCCCTGTGCAGTTTGTTCATATCCACTTCTATTCCCCCCTCATTGCATAAGTTCTATACGGGATGCTGCAAGCAGAGTGTAACATGATTTGTTTAGTATGACAAAGTAATTTTGCCAATATAGACATGTAGCATTTCATTTGTGCCTTGTATCGATACAGGAATGGTTATGACAGTTGCATTTGCTGAACAGCAAGAGGCGACGCGCGATCTGCTCAACGACCTTGAGCGCGCGATTGGCGCGGTGCAGGTCCGCTTCGACCACTTGTCACGCCTGCTCTACAGCACCGACGCCAGCAACTACCAGATCATGCCGGTTGGCGTGACGGTGCCGCGCGACGCGGACGAGGTCGTTGCAATCCACGAGCTGGCGCGTCGTTATGGTACGCCCTTGTTGCAGCGTGGCGGAGGCAGCAGCCTCGCCGGGCAGACCGTTGGTCGCGCCATTGTGATGGACTTCAGCAAATGGCTGCGTCGCGTGCTCGCCATCAACGCTGAAGAGTCGAGTGTGGTGGCCGAGCCGGGGCTTGTACTGGGTCAACTGAATCAGCAGCTGGCAGGTCTTGGGCTGATGTTTGGCCCCGATCCGGCCAGCGCCGAACGCGCGAAGATTGGCGGCTGCATCGGCAACAATGCGACGGGCGCGCACAGCATCCTCTACGGCATGACGGCTGACCATGTGAAGCGCCTCGAAGTCGTGCTGGCCAGTGGCGAGCGCACCTGGCTGGATGCAGACAGCGCCAGCCTGCGGGCCATCCGCACACGCGTCGCCGAACTGGCCCGTGAGCAGGCTGCCGAGATGCGCTTGCGCTGGCCACAGACATTCCGCACAGTGGCGGGCTACGCACTCAACCCGATCGATCCCGCTGACGTTGACCTGCGCTGGCTGCTCGCCGGCTCCGAAGGGACGCTGGGCACGATCGTCGCTGCCGAATTGAACCTGGTGCCGACGCCGGCCATGCGCCGCCTCGCGCTGGTACATTTCGATGAACTGCGCGCCGCGCTGGAGGCAGTGCCGGCTCTGCTTGAGTTGAAGCCCTCTGCGATCGAGATGATGGACCGCATGTTGATGGAGCGCACGCGCGCCAGCGCCGAGTTCGCGCCCAAACTGGCGGAGTTCATCGATGGTGATCCTGCAGCAGTGCAGGTCGTCGAGTTTTACGGCGAAAGTATACGCAAGCTGGACAGCCACATCGTGCGGCTGCGGGCGATGCCGCGAGCCAACGGGCACCGTGGCGCGTTGACCCTGGCACACACGCCGGCGCAGCAGCAGCAGGTGTGGTCGGTGCGCAAGGCCAGTCTCGGGCTACTGATGAGCGAACGGCGTCCCGAGAAAGCCATCGCATTCGTCGAAGACGCGGCGGTGCCGGTCGAGCGTTTGCCTGACTACATCAGCGACGTCGAGGCCATTATGCGCGAAGCGGGCACAACTTGTGCCATCTACGCGCGCGCCAGCGCGGGCTGCCTGCATGTGCGCCCGCTGGTCAACCTGAAGTCAGTCGAGGGACGCAGACAGTATCGCTACATTGCCGAGGCATCTACGGACGCGGCAGTGAAGTATGCCGGGACAATAAGTGGCGAACATGGCACCGGCCTGGTGCGTGCCGAGTTCAATCGCAAGCTCTTCGGCGATTCGCTGATGGCGGCCTTCAGCGAAGTCAAGCGAGCCTTCGACCCGGAGAACATGATGAATCCGGGCAAGATCGTCGACTTCAGCGCAATGGATGACGAGTCGACCCTGCGCCTCTCACCGACCGTTGTTATGCAGGAGCCGCGCACACGCTTTGACTGGAGCGCTGACGGCGGACTGGCCGGCGCTGTCGAGATGTGCAACGGCGCTGGTGTCTGCCGCAAGGAAGACGCAGGTACGATGTGTCCCTCCTACATGGCGACGCGCGACGAGGATCACGCGACCCGCGGCCGTGCCAACGCCTTGCGCCTGGCCATGTCCGGCCACTTGCAGCCGGAAGGGCTTGGCAGCGACGCCCTGCATGAAGTCTTTGAACTTTGTCTCTCCTGCAAGGCCTGCAAGGCCGAGTGCCCCTCGGCGGTCGACATGGCGCGCATCAAGTCCGAATATCTGGCCCTGCGCCACGACCTGCGCGGCGTGCCGCTGAAGACGCGCCTGTTCGCAAACATTCACCGGCTGAATGCCCTCGGCAGCCTGTGGCCGGGCCTTGCGAATCTGGCGCTGCGCAGCAAGGTCGGCCAGACGCTCGCGCAGCGGCTGGGCTTGTCGGTCGCGCGTCCGCTGCCTGCCATAAGTCCGCAGCGCTTTTCCCACATGGCTGCCTGCGCTTCAGGCACAGCCGACGCCACGCTCATCGTGGACACCTTCACCGAGTTCAATCATCCGGCGCCGGGCCTGGCGCTGCTACAGATCGCCGAAACGCTGGGTCTGCGCCTGCGCCTGCTTCGCCTCCCGGGGCAGGGCTGCTGCGGCCGCCCGGCCATATCAAACGGTATGCTTGATCTGGCAAAGTCGCTGGCGACGGACAACGTCCGTCAACTGGATCCGGCGCAGGGCCCCTATATCTTCCTTGAGCCGAGCTGCCAGTCGGCCTTCGGGGACGATCTGCCAGGCCTGGTTGAGCCCGCGTTGAGGTCGCGCGCCAATGCCCTGGCGCAGCAGTGCATCAGCGCGGAACCTGGCTGATGCAGCAACTGGCCGAACGCGTGCCGGACTGGGACGGGCAGGAGCGCGAGATTCTGCTGCACGGACACTGCCATCAGAAGGCGCTTTGGGGCACGGCGGATACTATGGCCCTGTTGCGCTGCATCCCTGGCGCGACGGTGCGTGAGATTGACTCCGGCTGCTGCGGCGTTGCCGGCAGTTTCGGCTACGAGCACTACGACTTGTCGCTCAAAATTGGCGAACAGCGCCTGCTGCCGGCGCTGCGCGCGCAGCCGGCTGCGCTGGTTGCTGCGCCGGGCAGCTCCTGCCGTACGCAGATTCTCGAGGCCGGCATCGACGTGCAGCATCCGGTGGAACTGGTGGCCGCGGCGCTCAGGAGCAAAAACCGGCGCTGTTGAAACCCTGCCTGCTGCGTTATGCTTTCGCCGGTCCTGTTCACCCGTAATGGAGAGGGAATGACTGCAAAGGCGGACATCGGTCTTATCGGGCTGGCGGTGATGGGCCAGAACCTGATCCTGAACATGAACGACCACGGCTTCTCGGTCGCGGTCTACAATCGCACCACGGAAAAGGTCACGCGGTTCGTCGAGGGTGAGGCGAAGGGCCGCGACATCATTGGTACCTATACGATGGCAGATCTTTGCGCCGCCCTGAGGCGGCCGCGCAGGGTGATGCTGATGGTGCAGGCGGGCCGCGCGGTGGATGTCGTGATTGAGCAGCTTCTGCCGCACCTGGAGCCAGGCGACATCGTTATCGACGGCGGCAATTCCAACTACGAGGATTCGCGCCGGCGGGCGCAGGAGCTGGAGGCGCAGGGCTTCCTCTACGCCGGAGTCGGCGTTTCTGGCGGCGAGGAGGGCGCCCGCTTCGGCCCTTCAATCATGCCCGGCGGGTCGCCGGCCGCCTGGCCACACCTCAAACCAATCTTCCAGTCCATCGCGGCGAAGGTGGCGGATGGCACGCCCTGTTGCGACTGGCTTGGCCGCGATGGCGCCGGACACTTCGTAAAGATGGTGCACAACGGTATCGAATACGGCGACATGCAACTTATCAGCGAGGCCTTTCACTTGCTGCAATCTGGCCTCGGCATGGATCATGAGCAGATGAGCGCGGCCTTTCGCCGTTGGAACGATGGCCCGCTCGATTCCTACCTGATCGAGATCACCGGCGACATTCTTGCGTTTCGTGATGAAGCTGGCGATCCCCTGGTCGAAAAAATCCTGGATACTGCCGGCCAGAAGGGCACTGGCAGGTGGGTGGCGGACGCATCGCTCGAACATGGTACGCCGCTCACGCTCATCAGCGAGGCAGTTTTCGCCCGCTTTCTGTCAGCCCTCAAGGATGAACGTCGGCGTGCATCTACCGTGCTCTCCGGTCCAGGCGTGACCCCGGATGCGGCCAGCCTGCTGCTGGAAGATGTAGAGCAGGCTCTCTACGCTTCGAAGATCATCTCCTATTCCCAGGGCTACATGCTGCTGCATGCAGTTGACGAGGCCCTGGGCTGGGAACTGAACCACGGCAGCATCGCCCAAATGTGGCGCGAGGGCTGCATCATCCGCTCGGGCTTTCTGGATCACATCACCGCCGCCTGGAACAACAATCCACAGTTGGGCAACCTGCTGCTGGACGACTACTTCCGGGAGCAGATTGAGAACGCCCAGAGCGGCTGGCGTCGCGTGGTCGCCTGGGCCTCGCTGGCGGGGATCCCGGTGCCCGCCATGTCGAGCGCACTGTCCTTTTTTGACGGATTTCGGCATGAGCGCCTGCCAGCAAACCTCTTGCAGGCGCAGCGCGATTACTTTGGCGCCCATACCTATGAGCGGGTTGACCGGCCTCGTGGCGAGTTCTTTCACACGAACTGGACTGGCTCTGGCGGCGATGTCACTGCCGGTTCCTACAAGGCATGAGCCTGTCACCCGTGGGCGGGTGAACTCCCTTGAATGTAGCTGCCGCCTTTGTCATCACTTTCTTCCTGGCGCTGGCGCTCGCAATAGTGGCCAGCCCGGCGATGATCTGGCTGGGGAAGCGCCTCGGCATCGTTACGCAGATGTCAGCGCGACGCCGTCACGAAGGCGACCAACGTCAGCTATCGCGCCTGGGCGGTGGCGTGCTCTTCCTCAGCTTCACGACCAGCGTAATTCTGGCGCAGCTGCTGTATGTGCCTCGCTTCGATCCGGAAGAGCCGTTGCGTCTCACCGGGCTGATGCTAGGCGCCCTGGTTATTTTCATCGCAGGCCTGCTGGATGACTGGCGTGAGCTGAAGCCACACTGGTGGTTTCTTGCCCAGTTTCTGGCGGCCGGTATCGCCATTCATCACCAAATCTTCATCGAGAGCTTTAACAATCCCCTGACCGGCACACAGACGCCCGCCTGGCCCTTCGCGGTTACCTTTGCGCTGACTCTGCTGTGGATCGTTGGCATGACCAACACGGTCAACTTTCTGGATGGCCTGGACGGCTTGTCCCACGGGGTGGTGTTCATCGCGGCCAGCGTCCTGTTTCTCAACAGCGCCCTGATCTTGGAACCGCCACAGCTGAGTGTGAGCCTGCTGCCTCTGGCGCTGATGGGTGCCACGCTGGGCTTTCTCGTCCACAATTTCTACCCGGCGCGTATTTTCGCCGGCAGCGGCGCCTACCTGCTGGGATTTCTTATCGCCTGCCTGAGCATCATCGGCGGCGCGAAGATGGCGACGGTGTTGATGGTCATGGCCTTGCCAATCCTGGATGCCATCTGGCAGATGATTAATCGCGCGCTGGCCGGGCGCAGCCCCTTCCGCGGCGACCGGGGCCACGCGCATCACCGCTTGCTGGACCTGGGTTACAGTCAACGCCAGATCGTGCTGGGCTACTATCTCTTCTGCACCTGCTTTGGTACGTTGACACTCGTCCTCGAGAGCCGGACGTTCAAGCTGGCCTCGCTGGTCTTGCTGTCCCTGATTATTTTTTTCGGTCTGGCTGTGTTGCTCTGGCTGGGACGCGCGCGAGCTCAGGAAGTTGCCGGCAACAGGTCTCCCGGCAGCGGTCGGAAGGAAACCTCTTCGTAGCCGAAGGCGGCCGGGCCCACGACAGCGAGCGCGGCCGGCGTTTTTAGCTCACGCACCGCCGGCATGGCGATCACGCCCACGCGCAGGCCATAGCGCAACATCTCGGTGCCCAGCGGCGTGCCATCCTTAAGCATCACAATGGTGATCAGATCCGGCACGCTGCAAAGCACCTCGTCCCCGCGCCAGGCAACAAGGTTTTCATTCTGAAAGACGATTTCCAGCAGATGCTGCGGATCATCAAAGGCCTGCAGACGAACCCGGCCACGCGCGAAGCCCTGTACGGTGCGGCGTTCCACATCCACAATTTTGCCTTCGAAGAGCACGTTGCCGTTGCCCAGCCCGGCGATGGCTGAGGCGGGCGCCTCCTCCTTGAGCTCTCGCGAGCGTAACACGGCGCGCCCCATACTTAGTGCGAGTGTGAGCGTGTCGCGCACCAGCGTCGCCTTGAGCTGCGCACCTGTCATCACTGACATCACCAGCGCAGCGCTGCCGCCCATTTCGATGGTCAGGTTGCGCGCCCACTCCTCGGCCTGCAGCGGGCTGTCCAGGCGTTCGAAAATGGCAATGTTGCCATGGCAGTCGCCCAACGCCATAGGGCTGGCCGGGATGCCGCCGATGGAAAAGGTGTCCATTTGCAACTCCGGGAAGGCGCGTCCCATGCCGTCCCCGTCCAGCACTGGCAGACCCAGTTGCAGTCCGCAAACCAGCGGCTCAAGTGCATTTGAGCCGCCGATCTCGTTGATGACCAACGCATCAAAGTCGCGCTTCAGGTGTGACTCGAGCGCGCGCACGGTGCTGGCGACCTCAGTGCCGGACTCGATTTTCTCAATGCCGACCGTGGGCGCGCCCATGGTGCCAACGCCGACGACGAGAGCGTCATCCGACAGATCGTCTGCGCCCAGTATTTGGCTGGGCACTCCGCTCAAACGCAGCTGACGATCGAGGCGCAGCCGGCCGATATAGGTGTTGCCGCCGCCGCCGGTGCCGAGGATGCCGGCGCCCAGCGCCAGAGCCTCCGTGTCTTCAAGTCCTATACTGCGAATCACTGGCCGTATCGCTCCTCGACCGGAACATAGTCGACGTCGTAGCCGAACACCCGCGGGCCGACCAGCCGCAGGCCGTCAGGGCTGCGCCAGCGGGGCGTACAGGGGAAGGCGATCACCTCCACGCGAAAGCCGTAACGCAATCCCTCGGTTGTGATGGGCTCGCCGGTTTCGATGTCCAGCACGGCGATGAGGTCCGGCACGGTAACACACACCTCGCCGTCAATAGTGGCGGCCAGATGTTCGTTCTGGAAGGCTAGCCGCAACTCCTGACCGTCGTATTCCCCGATTCCGGCCATGAAGGCTTCCCCCTTGGCGAAGCCGGCCTCGGTGCGGCGCTGCACATCGCTAATCTTGCCTCTGAAGATAGTGAAGCCGCCGACCGCTTCGCGCACTGTGCGCACCGGGTCTTCCTCATACAAACGGGCGTTACGGATGGTCTCCCCGATGCGCTGCGCCAGGCTGATGGTGCCGGGAACGGCCGCATCGCGCAGCTCGGCGACCGTGGCGGCATACAGGGCGATCATGGCCATGGCACCCATATTTACTGTCACGCTGCGGGCGAAGGTCTCCGTCCAGTGATTGTCGATGGTCTCCATGATGACCGTGTTGCCCCGTTCGTCCGACATGGCGAAGGGCGTGGCCGAAATGCCGTGCAGGGTGTGCGTCACCATCTGAATCTCGGGGAAGGCGCGCCCCATGCCATCGCAATCAACCATCGGCAGGCGCAGGCGAGCGGCGGCGTAGATGGGCACGACCGAATTCAGGCCGCCGGCCTCGATGCTCATCGTGGCGCGAATGGGCTTGCCGATGTACTTGCCCACGGAGTGAAAGGCGTTGATGATGTCGTCGCCGTTGGGCATCTTCTCGACCATCACGGTTGGCGCGCCCATCATGGCCGTGGGCACGATCAGGTCCTCTGCCTCCAGCTCGTCCAGGGTGTAAAGCTCGACTGTCCCGTAACGCCGAATCGATTCACGCGCCATCAACTTGCCGATGTAGGGATCGCCACCGCCGCCGGTGCCCAGTACCGCGGCGCCCAGCGCGATGTCCTCCAGGACAGCCTCGTTAATGATGCGCATCAATCAGCCTCCACCAGGTCGCCGACGGCCTTGACCATGATGCGCGTCGCGTTGCCAGGCAGATAGGCCAGCGGCACTTCCTCGACTTCCACGATTTCCACGCTGGCAGCGTCAGCGCCGGCAGCGACTGCGCGGCCGGCAGCCATCTGCCTGGCCTGCTCAAGCGCCTGATCGCGGCTCATCTCGGCCAGCGAAAAAATCTGGTCGCATTCGCCGCCAACCTGGGCGATGGCTGCGCCGATGGCGTTGGCCACCGGGAAATGCTCGGGCCGTACCAGTTCCGAGGCGCCGGCGATTTTACGCTGGATGAGGATGCTGCCGCCGCCGACCACGATGACCGGCACTTCGGTCGCGCTGGTTTTCATGCGATCTACCGAGACGTTGACCATCTCCTCGATGCGATCCTCGACCGCCGTGACAAATGTGCTGTCCAGCTCGGCAACCCGGCCGGCAGCGCCGATGTCCTCATGGCCCGCTGCGACCACGATGTCGGTCGCAGTCAGTTCATCGCCGCCGAAAACGCGCGCGCGCGTGGTGAGCTCGTAGCCCACGCTGCGAGGGCCAACCTGCAGCGGCTCCGCCTGAATCAGGCTGCCGCCGCCGAGGCCGAAGGAGATGGTGTCGGGCATGCGGAAGTTGGTGCGCACGCCGCCGATCTCGATGGCCAGCGCTGCCACGCGCGGAAAGCCGTGACGCAACACGCCAATGTCGGTCGTTGTGCCGCCCACGTCGACGACGATGGCGTCGCGCAGGCCGCTGAGGAAGGCCGCGCCGCGCATGCTGTTGGTCGGGCCGGAGGCGAAGGTGAGCACCGGAAAGTCCGCCGCAAAGTCCGCCGCCATCAGGGTGCCATCATTCTGGCTGAGGTAGAAAGGCGCCTTGATGTTCATGTCGGCCAGCGCTGCGCGGAAGCCATTGATGGTCTGTTGCGCCAGGTTGCGCAGACAGCCGTTCATGATGGCCGCGTTCTCGCGCTCCAGCAGCCCAATGCGCCCGATGGAACTGGAGAGCGTGATGGTCACGTCGGGAATGACTTCGAGCACGATGGCGGCGGCGTCTTCCTCAAAACTGGAATTGACCGGTGAGAAGACAGACGAGATGGCGACGACGTTGATGCCTTTATCACGGATTTGCGCTGCGATGTCGCGAACTTCCTCCGGTTTGAAGGCGGAGATTTCGCGACCGTCGAACTCGTGTCCGCCGTGCGCCATATACACATGGCCGCCGATGACCTCACGCAGCCCCTCCGGCCAGTCAACCATGGGTGGCAGGCAGGCTGTGGCCGGCAAGCCGAGACGGATACAGGCCGTGCGGGTGAGGTGGAGCCGTTCGACGACGGCGTTGGTGAAATGTGTCGTGCCGATCATGACGCCGTCGATCTGATTAACCTCCAGCGCGCTTTGCTGCAACAGGGTCCTGAGGGCGCTGGTGATGCCGTCGGTCACGTTGGCTGTAGTCGGGGTCTTGGCCGAGCCTATGACGGTCTGGCCGTCCATCAGCACCGCGTCTGTGTTGGTACCCCCGACGTCAATTCCTATGCGCACACTTGCTCCTTTCGCATCCATGTTTCATCGGTAATGGCATGGCAAGGCCTCAGGCAACGGGCAGCCCAATGCGTCCGCCAGGCAGCGGGCGCCATGGGACGTCATAGCCAAAGGCAAGCGGCCCGACAACCTCCAGCGCGGCGGCCGTGCGCAGTTCGGTGGGCGCCGGCACCGCGATAACCACCACGCGCGTTCCATAGCGCAGCATCTCGGTTGAAACCGGTTCACCTGTCTCGGCAGTGACAATGCAGATCAGGTCAGGCACTGTGGCGCAAACCTCGCCGTTACGCCAGGCAATGAGATACTCGTTCTGGAACGCGATTTTCAATTCGTCGGCTCCGTCGAAGCTCTTGAAGACCACGTTGCCGCGGGCGAAGCCGCGCACAATGCGGCGGTTGACATCGCTGATTTTGCCGCGGAATATGATTTCACCCTGCAGCATTTCGGCCACGACAGCGGGCACATCGTTGCCCTGGGAGGCCAGCACGGCACTGCCGAGACTGTGGGCAAGGCTCAGTGTATGCTTCACGGCAGTAGCGCGCACCTCGGCGCCGCTCATGACATAACCGGCCAGGGCTGCGCGCGCGCCCATACTGACAGCGATGTTGCGCGCCACGCGTTCGCCCCACTTTTCGCTGATGGTGTGTGGCACAAGGATGCGACGATGGCCGACATCCACCATCGCGTAGGGCGCGACGCTCACATCACTCTCATAGAGGTAAGAGGACATCTGCATCTCCGGGAAGGCGCGGCCCATGCCGTCGCCATCAACAGTGGGAATACCCAACTGTCTGCCCGCGATGAGCGGTTGCATGGAGTTGGCGCCGCCGATTTCCGCAATGGCCACCGCGTCGAAGGCATGGCCAACATGGCGCTCCAGATGGCGGATGGCCCGCGACATTTCCTGGCCCTGGGGCAATTTCTCAATGCTGACGGTTGGCGCGCCAATGCTGCCGACCACGACCAGGCGAGCATCATCGGGCAGCTCACAGGGATTGACGACGGGCTGCGGCCCGTATTCACACAGAACGGCGCGCAGGTGCAGTCCCCCCTGGTAGGGGTTGCCGCCGCCGCCCGTGCCCAGGATGCCGGCGCCAATCGCGATGGGCTCAATGTCATCAACTGTTACCTGAGTCAGCATCAGGCTACTCCTGGATGCAGATGGCAGGCGACCTGGTGGGCAGTGTCCACCACGACCAGCGGTGGCTCCACCGTCTCGCAGCGCGCCAGCGTATCCGCATGACAGCGCGGCGCAAAGGGGCAACCCTGGTCGGGACGCCCGGCGCTCAGGTCACCCCGAAGCAAGATCTGCTCGCGCTGCTCATCCGGTTCTGGCTCCGGGATGGCGGAGATGAGCGCCTGGGTGTAGGGGTGGCGCGAGTCTTCAAAAATGGTTTGGACAGGCGCCTGCTCGACGATCTTGCCGAGATAGAGCAGGGCGACCTCGTCGCACATGTAGCGCACCACGCTCAAATCGTGGGAGATGAAGAGGTAGGTCAGGGCGAACTGGTCCTGCAACTGCTGTAGCAGATTTAGAATCTGCGCCTGCACAGAAACGTCGAGCGCGGAAGTCGGCTCGTCGAGGATGACCATCCGGGGACGTACTGCCAACGCGCGGGCGATGCCGATGCGCTGCTGCTGGCCGCCGCTGAACTCATGCGGATAGCGGAAGTAGTGTTCTTCCTTGAGGCCAACGACGTGCATCAGCTCCAGTACACGATCGCGCGCCGCGCTGGCGCCGATGCTTTCGTGAATCCACAACGGCTCGCCAATAATCTGGCCGACGGTCATGCGGCCGTTCAGCGAGTCCGCGGGCGACTGGTAGATCATCTGCATGTCGGAGCGCCGTGCCCGCAGCCGACGCGCGTCTAGCGAACGCAGGTCCTCGCCGTCATACAGGATTTCGCCTGCCGTGGGCTCGACCAGGCGCAGAATGCACTTGCCGATGGTCGTTTTGCCGGAGCCCGACTCGCCGACCAGGCCGAGGGTCTTGCCCCGTGGCACGCTCAGACTGACGTCATCGACGGCACGCAACACCTGTTTCTGACGACCGAAGAGGCCGCTCCGCTGCGGAAAGTCCTTGCGCAGGTTACGCAGCTCCAGCAGGGTCTCGCTCATCCACCCTCCGGATAGAGGTGGCAAAAGGCGAGATGGTCGGCGCCAATGCGGCCCGGGCCAGGCACCTGGCTATTGCAATGCGCGAGTACATGCTCGCAGCGGGGATGAAAACGACAGCCCTGTGGCGGTGAAATCAGATTGGGGATCAGGCCGGGGATACCCTGCAACCCGCCGCGCCGCGTATTGCTGGAAGGCACCGCGCGAATCAGCCCCTGCGTGTAGGGGTGGCTTGGTTTGCTGAAGAGCTCGCGCACCGGCGCCTGTTCGATGACGCGACCGGAATACATCACGGCAACCTTGTCGCAGGTGTTGGCGACCACGCCGAGATTGTGCGTAATCAGGAGCACGGTGAGTCCCAGTTGGCGCACCAGCGAGTGGATGAGGCGTAATATTTGCGCCTGAATTGTTACATCAAGCGCGGTTGTTGGCTCGTCGGCAATTAGCAGGTCGGGCTCTCCGGCCAGGGCCATGGCGATCAGTACGCGCTGGCGCATGCCGCCGCTGAACTGGTGCGGGTAGTCGCTGATGCGTTGTTCGCCGTCCGGGATGCCGACCAGACGCATCAGCTCGAGGGCGCGCGCGTGGGCATCTTGCCTTAGCTGGCGCGCCGACGGCAGAAAGCCGCGCCAGCGACCGGGCACATGCTGAACATCGGTCTGCTGGTAGAAGACTGCGTCCATCAGCTGTTCACGGATGGTGAAGAGCGGGTTTAGATTGGTGGCCGGGTCCTGGAAGATCATGCCAAGGTGGTGCGCCCGAAAGCTCTGCATGGCGCTGGCCGGGCGCTCCAGCAGGTCTTCGCCATTAAACATGATTCGGCCCTGCGTGATGCGGCCCGGTGGCATGCGGATCAGGCGTGGAATGGCCAGCGCGGTCATGGACTTGCCACAACCGGTCTCGCCCACCAGGCCCAGCACGTCGCCGCGCTGCATGGTCAGGTTGACGCCGGCCAGCACCTTGGCGACACCGTCAAAGGTGTCAAATTCCAGGTGCAGGTCCTGAATGTCCAGCAGTGCTTCGCTCATGCTATCCTCTCACCCGCCTAGCGGCGCGCACGCGGATCAAGGACGTCGCGCAGGCCGTCGCCCAGCAGGTTCCAGCTGAAGACCAGCAGCCAGATGGCCATGCCCGGGAAGGTCGCTACCCACCATTCGTCCGGGAAATAATGACGCCCGTCCTCGATCATCGCGCCCCATTCAGGGGTGGGCGGCTGCGCGCCGATGCCTATAAAGCCGAGCGCGGCGGCAGTCAGCACCGCGAAACCGAAGTCCGTGGTCATCTTGATGATGATGGGGGAGACGGCGTTGGGGAGGATATGCCGAAACAGAATGCGCCCGTGGCTGGCGCCAATGCCATAGGCGGCTTCCACAAAGGCTTCCTCGCGCAGGGAGAGCACCAGGCTGCGCGTCAGGCGCGCAAAGCCCGGCCACCAGACCAGCGAGATGCCGATCATGGCGTTGATGATGCCCTTGCCCAGCGCAGCCGAGAAGGCGATGGCCAGCACGAGCGCCGGCACGGTAAGAAAGATGTCGGTGATGCGCATCAGCAGATCATCGACGGTACCGCCAAAGTAGGCGGCTACCCCGCCCACGGTGACGCCGATGGTGGTGGCGAGTACAATGATGACCACGCCGACCTGCAGCGCCAGCCCGGTGCCCATCAGCACGCGACTGAAAATATCACGCCCGACCTTGTCCGTGCCGAAGGGGTGCTCGGGGCCAGGCGGCAGCAGACGATCCATAAAGTGAGTCGCGCCGCTCGAGTCTTCCGGGAAGGGCACCAGCAAGGGCGCTGCGATGGCGATAAAGAGAATGAATAGCAGGATGGCGAGGCCGATCATGGAGAGGGCGTTGGAGCGGAAGCGATAGAGGCTGCGGCGCAGATTTTCCTGGCGCGCGGAGCGCGCCGCCGCCTGCAGTTCGCGCAGAGATTGCCCGGTCGACTCAGCCATAACGGATCCTTGGGTCCAGGATGCCGTAAGCCACATCAGTCAGGATGTTGACGAGGCTGAACAGGACGCCATAGACGATGGTGATGCCCATAATGGGCTGGAAATCGAGGCTGAGCGAGGCGTCCACGGCGTAGAGGCCGATGCCCGGCCAGTCAAAGATTGTCTCGATGAGAATGGCGCCAGCCATCAGCCAGCCGAAATTGAGCGAGATGACGGTCAGTGTGGCGATGAAGGCGTTGCGCAGCACGTACTTGCCGATGACGACGCGCTCGGGAATGCCAATGGCGCGGGCGGAGCGCACGAAATCGCGTTCGAGGATTTCGATCATGCTGGCGCGTGTGATGCGCGTGATGCTGGCCAGCGCGCCGAAGGAAAGTACGAGCGCCGGCACCACAATGTGATTGAGCGCGACGCTAAAGGCCGCCAGGTCCAGCGCGAGCAGGCTGTCCACGAGATAGAGGCCGGTCACAGTTGGCGGTGGTGCCATGAGGACCGGAAAACGGCGTCCGATGGGCACCAGCCCTGCATAGCGCCCAAGCACGGTCTGCATAATCATGGCCAGCCAGAAGGCCGGGAAGCTGACAAAAAAAAGTGAAATTACGCGGGCGATGTGGTCCGGGAGGCGATTGCGATACATCGCCGAGATGACCCCGGCCGGCACGCCCACGCCAGTGGCAAGGATGACGGCGGCCAGCGTCAATTCCAGCGTGGCCGGAAAGTAGACCCGTAACGAATCTATAACGCCGCGACGGGTATAGAGCGACTGGCCCCAATCGCCACGCAAGATGCCAGTGATGTAGGTCGCGTATTGCACGGGCAATGGCTGGTCAAGGCCGAACTGCTTACGCAGCGCCTCGCGGATCTCAACTGTCGCCTGTGGCCCGGCCGCAAGCCCGACCGGGTCGCCGGGCACCAGCCGCGAGATGGTGAAGGTCAAGATACTTAGCCCCAGCAGCAATGGCACGACCATCAGGGCGCGCCGAGCCAGATACAGACGCAGGGTCATGCAAGAGTCCAGCAGGGGCGTTTTGAACGGGAACGCCCCGCAAACCCGTTTTTATGCAGTCGCAGCATCAGCCGCAATTGTCCATCCACAGGTCCTGGAAGAGCACGGTGATGGGATAGAAGGGCGAGAACACGTAGCCCTTGATGCAGTCGTTGAAGGCCATGAGGCTGTCTTCTGTGTACATCCAGATGGCTGGCTGGTCAGCAGCGATCAGGGTCTGGGCCTCGGCGTAAAGTTCCATGCGCTGATCCTGGTCGCCCAGTGAGCGAGCCTGGTTGAGCAATTCGTCCACACGCTCGTTCTGGTAGAAGCTGCAGGACTGGAAGCTACCTGCGCCACTCGTCCACTGGCTGGAGTTGTACTGGTTGTAGAGATGGGCGTGCGGGTCCGAGAATGGCGGCAGTGTATAGATGTTGATGAGGTCAGGCCCGGTGGCAGGATCGCCACAGGAAGCGACCATGTCCGGCCAGAGCGTGGGCACCATGTTGAGCGTGATGTTCAGTTCACTCAGGCCTTCCAGCAGCAGTAGCCCCGGGATTTCCTCCCGAACAAAATCGGTTACATACACGTAGTCCAGCTCAAAACCGCCATCCGGCCATGGAGACTGCGCCAGATATTCTCGCGCCGTTTCGATGTTGTAGTCCGGAATGTCGAGGTCCGGGACGAAGCCGGGGAAGTTGGCCGGCGTGGGTCCAGGCAGCAACGTCACCTTCACGTCCTGCACTTGCGGCAGGGCGGGATAGTTCATCACATGGGCGATGGCCTTGCGTACGTTGAGGTCGCTGGTGTATTCGCCCTGGGTATTGATCTTGAGGGTGTTGGTGAACAGCCCAGGATCCTCAGTAATAAAGAATCCTTCCGCCTCGTCCGCCTTCTCCTTGTCACTGGCGAGAATGGTATCGGCGATCTGGGTTTCACCGGCCAGCAGCGAGTTGAGCTGTGTGCTGCCTTCACGCTGGATGATCCAGAAGAAACCGTCAAGGTGGTCCTCGCCAGTCCAGCCGGCCCAGTAATCCTGCACTGCGACGAATTCGTAGATGTTACCGATTTCCCAACGCCCCTGGGTAAAGGGGCCGGAGCCAGCCTCGTTCCCGCGCATCCACTCCTGACCGAAGTCGTCAACTCCGCCGGAGTTGACACGGTTGGCCTCGACCAGCGCCGGGTTTACGACAAAGAGCTGCGTCAGCGTACCAATGAAGGGCGCGAAGGGCTCGGTCAGGGTGAATCGAACCGTGTACTCGTCGACTGCTTCCGCCGTGTTTTCGTCCGCGATGTTGCCCCAGCGGAAGTTGGGCGGCCCATTGACTTCAAGGATACGGTTGAAGCTGTAGGCCACTGCCTCGGCATTGACCGGACTGCCGTCGTGGAAGACCGCATTGTCGTGCAGCTGGAAGGTCCAGACCGAGGCGTCATCGCTGACTTCCCAGTCGCTGACCAGGTGAGGAATAACGTCACTGCCGCGATTGATGAAGAGCGCATCGTACATACTGCGCAGGGCGGCGTTGATGGAGTAGTTCTCGCCGGAGGCGGGGTCGATGTTGTCGATGTCCTGATTGCCGCCGTAGAGCAGGATGTCTTCGCCCTGGGCGCCCAGCGGGGCGGTCAGCGTAAGCAGCAGGGCCAGCAAGAGGAACAGAAGCCTTGCAGGAGAAAATACGCGCATGTTCTCTACCTTCACATTGTGTGAGACACTGCGCTGAATACTAGCGTTAGGCAGGAAAAGACGCAACAGCACGCTGACTTCAAATTGTCTTGTTGTCCTGTGACGCTCAGTCGCGCAATTTGATCTCCAGCCAGTTGCTGCGGCCAGGCCAGAGGTAAAGAGTCTGGCGGAAACGGACCCGTCCACCATCGCCGACAGTGACCTCATAGTAGTTGGCCGGCAGATCGCCCAGCACAAAGTTCTCGCCAAAATCATCGTCAGGGTTGACCCCGTCGGCGGCGTAGGACCAGGCGTAGCGGAGGAGATCGGTTGAGCGCACGCTGATGGTAACCTCGCGCAGCAGATTGCCGGATGAGTCGCGAACGCGCCCGGCCAGGGTGCCAAACTTGCGGAAGGGGCGCAGCCACAGCTCAGGGTTGCGCGTGGCCCCGTAGCTGGTCGGGTTGCCGACGCGGACTTCCATATGCAAGTGAGGCCCGTCTGCTATGCCGCTGTCTCCCACCAGCCCCAGTTGATCTCCAGTCGCCACGTGCTGTCCGCTAACCACGCTGACCGCTTCCAGATGGCCGTAGAGCGAATACAGCGCCTGACCCTGGGGCGTGCTGAAGTCGTGCTGCAGGACGACCAGGTTGCCATAGTAATTGAGTGCGGGGCCGAACTGCGATGCTACGTCATTTCCGGCAAAGTGCACGGTGCCGGCCGCCGCGGCCAGCACCGGCGTGTTACGCGCGTTGACGAACTCGACGCCGTGGTGCAACGGCAAGCGCCTTCCACTCGTGCTGCCATAGGGATAGCTGCGGTCGACCCAGTTGGTAGCGCCGCTGGCGATGGGGCGGCCGAGAAGATAGTGATCGCTGAGTTGGGGTGGCGACTGCGGTGGCGGCGTCCACGTGGGCGCGCTGGTCTCTCTGGCCAGGGGCGTGCCGATGTCCGTCGGTGTGACACTGGGCGTTTGGGTGGGCGTGGCCGTCTCGGTGGCCGTTGCTGTGGCGGTTGGTGTCCAGGTCGCCAGATCGGCGGTCGGCATCATGGTGTTGCGAATACGAGTCGCCGTCGCTGCTGCGTCGCGCGGCACGACATAGGCGAGTGACGATGTGCCGCGTTGGCAGGCTGCCAGCAATGCTCCTGTCAGAAGCAGACTCAGGAGCAGGGCGAATGCGCGTAGCCTCATTGGTTCAGCCGTCCATCATCATGGCAGCTTCACGCAGGGAGAAGGCCTGCGGTGTTTCAAGTGGCGCGCCATCTGCGTAGAGTTGCACACTCCAGCTGCCGGGCGCAAATTGCACGTTGTCGGGCGTCAGTGAAAACCAGAAGCAGGCTTCTTTCCAGGCGCGCGCCAGCGTATAGTCCTCGCTGTGCACAGGATCGCCCTCATGCCACCACTGCACGCTCAGGCGCAGGCCTTCGGCGACATTCCAGGCATGCAGCGTCACATACAGGAGGGAGATGTCATTGGGAAAACTGATCTGTGGCGCTACAACACAGTCGTCAGCTGAATTTTTAAAGCGTGAAACACCGGTCTTTTCAAACCAGCGACTGCCCGGCGTGAGTGGCAGGCGTTGACCAATGCCGGTACCCTGGCGCCGGGCCGGCGGCGCATCTCCGGCGCGCACGGTCACCAGCAGGGCTGCGTTCTCGCGCTGCATGGAGGCGATTTCAGTGGCCTTCTGCACAACAGTTGCTTCGGCCCGCTGCAGGTCATCCACGGCAGCGCGGGCAATAGCTGTGGCCTCGTTCAAAATGTGCCGTTCCCTCGCCCGCAGGGTCGCGCCTGAATTGGGCGGTGCCAGAGACTGGCAGGCGCACAGGGCCAGGACAAGGCAGAGCAGGCCTCGCCTCATTTTGCCAGGTGCTTGAATCGGGTGGCGCGCTGTGTTAGCATCCAGGACGTACCCCCGTAGCTCAGAGGATAGAGCGTTGCCCTCCGGAGGCAAAGGCACAGGTTCGAGTCCTGTCGGGGGTGTAGTCGGCCAGCCGCTCTGCCGGACTGGCCTTTTTGTTTGCAGCAGGCTCAAACATCCAGGTTGCGCACGCTCCTGGCGTAGGTCTGAATGAAGCGCTTGCGGGGCGGCACGCTGCTGCCCATCAGCATGTCGAAGACGCGATCGGCTTCGACGGCATCCTCGATGGTGACCTGCAGCAGGGTGCGCGCGGTCGGGTCCATCGTCGTCTCCCACAGCTGATCCGGGTTCATTTCGCCCAGACCCTTATAGCGATTGATGCGCACCGTGTCTGGATTCTTGTGGCGCTTCAGCGCATCGGCCAGCAATTCGGCCTCGTTCTTGCCCGCGGAGGGATAGATGTATTCAGTCTTCTTGCCCTGCGCCAGGCGATAGATGGGCGGCTGGGCGATGTAGAGATGTCCCGAAGTGATGAGCGACTGCATGTGGCGGAAGAAGAAGGTCAGCAACAACGTGCGAATGTGACTGCCGTCAACGTCCGCGTCAGTCATGATGATGACACGACCGTAGCGCAGACGCCCGACATCGAGGTCATCGCTGATGCCGATGCCCAGCGCCGAAATCATGGCCTTGATTTCGTTGTTGTCCAGCACCTTGTCCATGCGCGCGCGCTCGGTGTTCAGAATCTTGCCGCGCAGGGGCAGATGGCCTGGAAGTGCCGGTCGCGACCCTGCTTGGCGCTGCCGCCGGCGCTGTCACCCTCGACGATGTAAATTTCAGATTCCGGGCCGTGCGAGGAACAATCGGCCAGTTTTCCGGGCAGGGTGCTGCTCTCCAGCAGGCTGGGGCCACTGCGCACGAGGTCGCGCGCCTTGCGCGCCGCTTCCCGGGCCCGCTTGCTGGTCATGCACTTGTCGACGATACGCCTCGCGCTTCACGCGGGTTGACTTCGAGAAACTCCTGAAACGCCTCGGAGAGCACCTGTGATACTGCTCTCTGCACTTCAGGGTTGAGCAGTTTGACCTTGGTCTGGCTTTCGAACTGGGGGTCGGGATGTTTGATGCTGATGACAGCCGTCAGTCCTTCAAGCGTATCACTGCCGCTGAAGTTGGCGTCCTTCTCTCGCAACAATCCACTCTTGCGTGCGAAACGGTTGATGACGCGGGTGAGGGCCGTACGCATGCCGTTGATGTGCGAGCCGCCGTCCGGCGTACCAATGGTGTTGGCAAAGGCCAGTTCGGTGATGTTGGCAGTGTCGGTGTACTGGAAGGCAAGCTCGACGCCGATGTTGAAGGGGACTTTCCCTTCTGGCGTGATTTCAACGTCACGTTCAGCGTGGACTGGCGTGTGTAATGTGTTGCGGCGCCAGTTTAGATAGCGCACAAATGAATGCAGGCCGCCTTCAAAATAGAAACTGATCTCTTGCGGCAGTGAGCCATTGCTCTCATCGCGCAGCGTGATGTGCACGCTACGTGTGACGAAGGCCATCTCGCGGAAGCGTCGGACGAGCGTTTGGTAGTCAAACTGGTTGCGATCCATGATGCTGAAATCCGGCGTGAAGGTTTGCCGCGTGCCGCTGCTTTCTCCCGGGCGCAGCTTACGCACCTTCTCCACCTTGCTGACCGGCTTGCCGGTTTCGTAGCGCTGACGCCAGAGCCAGCCATCACGGCGCACTTCGGCCACGAATGCGGCGGATAGCGCGTTGACCGCAGAGAGACCGACGCCGTGCAAGCCGCCGCTGACCTTGTAGGCGCGGTCGTCAAATTTGCCGCCCGCGCCGACCTGGGTCATGACCAGTTCCAACGTCGAGACCCCTTCAGTCTTGTGCAGGCCGACGGGGATACCCACGCCGTTGTCCTCGACCGTGACTCGGTTGTCTTCGTGCAGCGTGACCTCGATGCGGTCACAGCGGCCGGCGAGCGCCTCGTCGATGGAGTTGTCGACAACTTCGTAGATGAGATGATGGAGGGCGCTGCTGTCCGTGCCGCCGACGTACATACCGGGCCGCAGACGAATGTGCTCGATCGGATCCAGCTTCTGGATGTTGTCCTCGGTGTAGGCCAGAGCTTTTTCCTGGTCGAACATGGCGACTCCATGCTGACAGCAACTGCGTACCCGTCATGAACCGGTCAGGCCGGGCCGCATCCGTGCTGGTTGCCAACGAAGAATTCAGAGTTTAAGTTCTATGTGCATTTTATCACATTGTCTGCCTGAAGGCAATGGCGCGGGCCTCCTTGACAGGCTTCGCCAGCGGCGCCTAAAATGCCTTACAGCCCCCGTAGCTCAGTGGATAGAGCGACTGTCTTCTAAACAGTGGGCCGGGAGTTCGATTCTCTCCGGGGGCGACGCATTCAGCTGCCGCGCCAGGTGCACCAGGGCTCCGGGATTCTGGCTACATTCCCTGCCTGAGTGATACAGACATGCCGGCTGTTGCCGCTCACGTGACAGGCACCGTCATTCCGGTCAAGAATTTCGTATTCGAAGGTGAGCGAGCGGCTGCTCATGGCCGCGATCCAGCTGCGCACGCGCAGGCGCTGCCCGTAGCGCGCCGGTTTGTGGTAGCGGACATTGAGCTCGACGACGGCAATGTGATGGCCGCTGCGCTCGAAGCTGACGTAGTCATGGCCGCGCTGGCGCATGTAGCCGGTACGACCCAGCTCAAGGTAAATGACGTAGCTGCTGTGGTGCACCACGCCCATCGCGTCCGTCTCGGCGTAGCGCACCTCGACCTCGCTCTCGGCGACGAATACCCCGGGTGGCGGGCCGGTGTTCATCGCGGACGGTGGCGTCGTGCCAGTTCGGCGCAGATATCGTCGAGCGAGATGTCCAGCTGCGCCATCAGCACCAGCGTGTGATAGAACAGATCGCCAAGCTCATTGACTTGCGCTTCGCGTCCCTGGCCCAGCGCAGCCACGATGACCTCTACTGCTTCCTCACCAACTTTCTGCGCAATCTTGTTGGGCCCGGCGGCGAAGAGTTCGGCGGTGTAACTTCTAGGAGGCGGATTGGTCTTGCGGTCCTGGATGAGCGCTTCCAGTTGCCAGAGCATTTCCGTCATTTGGGCGCTCCAGTGGTATCCTGTTGTTCATCCAGTGCGCGAAAAAAACAGGAGGTTTCGCCTGTATGACAGGCGGGGCCGGCAGGTTCTACCAGGATGAGCAGGGTGTCCGCGTCGCAATCCACCAGGATGCGGCGGACGCGCTGGATGTTGCCGGAGGTCGCGCCCTTGTGCCACAGCTCGTTGCGGCTGCGGCTCCAGAACACGGTCTCGCCCAGCGCCAGCGTCTGGCGCAGCGACTCTGCGTTCATCCAGGCGACCATCAGCACCTGCCGCGTACGCTCGTCCTGAATGATGGCCGGTACGCGACCTTGAGAATCCCAGTTAATCTCGTTGAAGTTGATCATAATCCCACCCGCCAGTGCGTGTTGGCACACCGCGTTCCTGCAGCCAGCATTTCAGCTCGCCGATGCGCAGTTGGTTAAAATGAAAGACGCTGGCGGCCAGGGCCGCGTCGGCGCGCCCCAGGGTAAGCGCCTCGTGGAAATGCGCCATCGTCCCGGCGCCACCGGAAGCGACGACGGGGATGGAGACGGCGTCGGCCACCGCCCGGGTCAGTTCGATGTTGTAGCCATCAAGTGTGCCATCCGCGTCCATGCTGGTCAGCAGGATTTCTCCGGCGCCCCGCGCCTCCACCTCACGCGCCCACTCGACCGCCTTGCGTCCGGTCGGCAACCGTCCGCCGTTGATGAAAACTTCATCGCTGCCATCCTCGCCGCGGCGTGGGTCAATGGCCACCACGATGCACTGGCTGCCGAAGGCCCACGCGCCGGCGTCAATCAGCCCGGGCGTGCGGATGGCCGCGCTGTTGATCGAGACCTTGTCGGCGCCGGCCAGCAGAGTCGCGCGGATGTCCTCGATGTTGCGGATGCCGCCGCCCACGCAGAAGGGGATGAAGACGCTGTCGGCGACGCGCCTCACCATGTCGAGCGTGGTGTTGCGCTCTTCATGCGAGGCGGTGATGTCCAGAAACACCAGTTCATCAGCGCCTTCGCGATCGTAGATCATGGCCTGCTCGACCGGGTCGCCGGCGTCACGCAGGTCAACGAAGTTGACGCCCTTGACGACGCGGCCTTCCAGCACGTCCAGGCATGGGATGATACGTTTGCTAAGCATTGTGCTCTCCTCGCGCAGCGATCAGCGCATCACGCAGGCTAATCTGGCCGCGATAGAGCGCCATGCCGATGACGGCGCCGGCGACGACCTTGCTGGCCCGCAACACCTCTATCTCCGCCAGAGTGCTCACGCCGCCGGAAGCGATCACCTGCAATCCGGTGTCGCGCGCCAGTTGTACCGTGGCCTCAGTATTGACGCCGCTCAGGCGGCCATCGCGGCTGACGTCGGTGAAGAGGGCGTGGCGCAGACCGACCTGCGCCATGGCCTGGCCGAGCTGCGCGGGCGTGGTGTCGGTCGCCTGCTGCCAGCCATGCGTTGTGATGTGTCCATCGCGTGCATCCAGGGCTACGCAGACAGCCTCCCCGCCGAAACGTTTAACTGCCTCGACGACCAGCTGAGGCTCATTGACGGCGACGGTGCCCAGAATGATTCGGCTGGCGCCGCAGGTGATGGCACGCTGCATCTGGTCGAGCGTACGCAGACCCCCACCAAACTGCACTGGCACGCCCAGCAGGCTGATCTGCTCCAGTATGGCAATGTTGTCGTTCGCTTCCGAGAATGCCCCGTCGAGGTTGACCACGTGCAACCAGCTGGCGCCCTGGGCCGCCCAGGCGCGGGCGGCTTCCATGGGATCGCGGTTGAAGGTAACTTGCTGCTGCGGGTCGCCCTCACGCAGGCGCACCACTGCGCCACCGCGCAGGTCCAGCGCCGGATAGATGATCATTGGGCCAGCTCCAGAAAATTGCGCAGCATCTGCAGGCCGACGCGCTGGCTCTTTTCAGGATGAAACTGCACCCCGAACAGCGCTCCGCGTTGCACGGCTGACGCAAACTCTTCTCCATAATCTGTGCTGGCGATGACATCTTCTTTACAGTCCGGCATGCAGCAATAGCTGTGTACGAAATAAACCTGACTGTCGACATCAATCCCGGTCAACAGGGGCGAAGGGCGCTGCTGAATCAACCGGTTCCAGCCCATATGGGGCACCTTGCGCTGTGCGAGCGGCGCAAAGCGTGTGACGTGGCCGGGCAGCAGCCCAAGGCCTGGGTGCTCGCCCATCTCATCGCTGCGTTCGAAGAGGAACTGCATGCCCAGGCAGATGCCGAGGCAGGGAATGTCATTGCGCACCGCTGCAGTCAGTGGCTCCACAAAGCCCATCCCTTGCAACTGCTGCATCCCGGCGCCGAATGCGCCCACGCCGGGCAATATTATGCGCGTCGCGCCATGCAGATCGTCACCGCGCTGCACGATGCGTATGTCCGTAACGCCCAGGCTACGCAGCGCGTGCAGGACGCTGCGCAGGTTGCCAGCTCCGTAGTCGATCACCGCCAGCATGTTAATTCCTTCCGCGTCTCTACAACAAAAAAGTCCCGGGGCACGGGACTTGCGTTCCTGTCAACGATGGGGATCAGGACAGTGTGGCCCCGGCGCCACTCAACAAGCGTCACCCGCATGATGATGAGCGCCACGCTTCACAACCACGTCACTGCTCCCCGGAGACATGCTGACAGGGTAGCCCCCGCGTGCCAGCCTGTCAAGTGTCGGGTGCCGGGCGGGTTGCTGTTACAATGCGCGGATGGGAGCTGGAAAACACATGAGTCCGACGATTGCACTCCTGACCGACTTCGGCGAGCGCGACCCCTCGGTCGGGGTGATGAAAGGAGTCATGCGGACTATCTGCCCGGAAGCGGAGTTTATAGATCTGTCACACGAGATCGCCGCACAGAATCTGCGCCAGGCAGCGTTTACCCTGCTGACCAGCTGGCGCTGGTTTCCGCCTGGCACGATCTTCCTGATTGTCGTGGATCCTGGCGTGGGCAGCGAACGGCGTCCAGTGGCAGTCGCGGCAGGTGGGATGCTATTCGTCGCGCCGGACAATGGCGTTCTGTCCTGGACGCTGGTGGAGCTGCAGCAGGAACACGCCGTTGCGGCCGGGAATGCCGCCTGGCATCTGGACTCGGCCAGTCAAACTTTCCATGGACGCGACGTCTTCGCGCCGCTGGCAGCACATCTGGCCTGTGGCCGGACTCTGGATGACCTGGGCCCCATCATCAGCGACCTGCAGCAATTGCCCGCCCCGGTTCTTGAAGGCCGGCCCGGCGCCCTGAGCGCCGAAGTGCTGCATATTGACCACTTCGGCAACCTGGTGACCAGCCTGGGGTCGTTGCGCTGGACTGGCGCTAACAGACTCCGACTGGAGCCGCGCTTTGGCGCTGTTGCTCCCTGCGCTCTGCCCGCCAAAAGCCTGTGCATCCGCTCCTGCAGCCATACTTTTGAGGGTGTGCGCAGAACTTTCAGCGCGGTGGCGCCAGGAGAAGCAGTGGCTTACATCGGCAGCAGCGGCTTCCTCGAAGTGGCGGTCAACCAGGGAAACGCGGCCAGCAGCTTCTGCATCCAGGTGGGCGACCGGATTGAGGTGACCTGGCCATGCAGCAATTTGTAATTGAAGGCGGACAACCCGTCAGCGGCACAATGCACGCGCGCGGGAACAAGAACGCCGCGACCAAGATGCTGCCCGCCTGCCTGCTCACAGACAAACCGGTCCTGTTGCACAACGTGCCGGACATTGGCGACGTACGCGTCGTGATCGAGTTGTTGCAGCATCTTGGCGCAGAAGTTGACTGGACGGGGCCAGCGACCCTGCGGGTGCATGCCAGGGAAGTCAGTCACACGGAACTGGACGCGGCGCTGGCGACGCGCATCCGCGCCAGCGTGGTGTTCGCCGGAGCGCTGCTGGGGCGTATGGGCAAGGTGGTATTGCCTCTGCCTGGCGGCGACTCAATCGGCGAGCGGCGCCTTGATACGCACATCGCCGCGTTTCGCCAGCTGGGCGTGAAGGTTCATTTCGACGGACGCGCGCTGCATTTAAGCGCCGACGAACTGCTTGGTGCAGAAATTCTGCTGGCCGAGGCCAGCGTCACCGCGACCGAAAACCTGATTTGTGCAGCCGTGCTGGCACGCGGCACGACGGTCATCAACAACGCCGCGGGTGAGCCCCACATACAGAATTTGTGCCGCATGTTGAACAGCCTGGGCGCGAAGATCGAGGGCGCCGGCTCGAATCGCATCACCATCTCCGGCGTTGAGCAACTGGGCGGTGGCGAGGCGCGTGTCGGCGCTGACTTCATGGAGGTGGGAAGTTTCATTGGAGCCGCAGTTGTCACCGGCGGCGAACTCCTCATTCGCGACGCCGATCCCGGTTATCTGGACATGATCGCCATGGTGTTTGGCCGCCTCGGCGTAAGCTGGGAGGTGCAGGGCAGGGATATATTTGTGCCAGGCAAACAGTCGTTGACCATAGTGCCTGACATGGGCGGGCGCATCCCGGTAATCAAGGCTCAACCCTGGCCAGGATTTCCGCCGGACCTGATGAGCATTGCCCTGGTGGTGGCTACCTGCAGCGACGGCGCCGTCTTGTTCCATGACTGGATGTACGAGAGCCGCTTCTTCTTCACGGACAATCTGACGCGCATGGGTGCGCGCATCACCTTGCTCGACCCCCATCGTGTGCTGGTGCAGGGCCCGACCGCATTTCGCTCGCTGAACTTTATCTCCAGCCCGGATATTCGCGCCGGGATGGCCATGTTGCTGGCGGCGCTGGCAGCCAGGGGGGTCACGCGCATCGCCAACATCCAGCAAATCGACCGGGGTTACGAACGAGTGGACGAAACGCTCAACGCCCTGGGCGCGCGCATCACTCGCGTTAATGAAGATGCCGGTGTGACGTCTCCGATTTCCCGCCCCTGAGTCCGGGCGGGACGGGTGCCGAGCCGCGTATACGTACATCGCCCTCACGGCGGGTAATGCGCGCGTCATCGAGCGATTCGAGCAGGCCGATAGCGTATTTGCGCGACGTGCCAAAGCGATCGCGCAGCTGACTGGCGCTGACGGAGCCGTCGCGCTCGATTATTTCCAACACTGCCCACAGCAACTCGCGCCAGGCATCTTCAGCGAATAGAATGTCGGGCGCCACCCGCACTACGTTTCCCTTATCCAGCAGGGCCCCAAGCAGTTCCTCGCCGGCAATAGTGACGGCCTCCGTCCATGAAGGCGGAGTGTAGGGGCTTGCGCGCAGCATGTCCGTCAGTTGGTCCACCAGGTTTTGCTGCTGTGGCGAGAAGTTGACCACATGCTCGCGCAAATGCACGATGTCGTCCGCGCCGGCTACTTTGTCATCCCGCTCGATCAGGGCGGAGAGCGTGGCCTGCTCAAGCCGCAGTTTACTGCGCAGGGCTTCGCGTGGCATCCCGCGCCGCAGGGGATATTGTTTGTGGAACCCTGTCAGGATGTCATGAAGCTGACGTTCAAGCCAGTGCCAGTCCGATTGTGCCAGCCAGCGCGGGCCATCCAGCGTGACCAGTAGCTTTTGCTGCAGCGCAACCGCCAGTGCGGACTCCAGCTTCTCGCTGCCCATGCCGCTCTCACGCTGCAATTCCCTGCGTGTGAGCGGGTTTCTGCCGCCGGCCGCCAGCGCCAGGCGCTGCGCCGGGCTGCCATCAGCGAGAAGTTGCAGCCGATTTAGTACCTGTGGCTGGTTGCGTCTCCAGTGCCTGCCGGGCTGCGGGTCGATGACCACACCACCTCCGATGGTTTCGGCAGGGGAGGGCCGCCGCAATATAAAGCGATCGTTGTGGGAAAGCGGCAACGGCCGGGCGAGACGCAGCTGCAACCAGCCGCTGCCGCCCGGAGCCAACTCTTCACCCGCCAGCAGGCGCACGCGCGCGCTCGTCTCGGCCGTGCCGGTGAAAAGCTTGACCTCCGCGTTGTGACGCAGGGGCTTCGCTGCGGAGGATAGATGGCGGAACTCAACGTCCGCCAGCATCGTGCTGCGCAGCTGTCCGGGTTTGCCCAGCACGTGTCCGCGCGCGACGGCAGACTTTGCCAGGCCACTGATGTTGACGGCCACTCGTGAGCCGGGCAGCGCCCGCTGCACCTTTTGTTGATAGCTTTGCAGGCCTCGAATGCGCCCGCGCATGTCGCCCGGCTGCAACTCAATCTCGTCCCCTGTGCACAGCGAGCCGCCGGTTAGCGTCCCGGTTACCACAGTGCCGAAGCCGCTCATACTGAAGACGCGATCCACCGGCAGTCGCGGCTGATCGCCATCAAGTCGTTCAGGGCGCTGTGCCAGAATCTCACAGAGGCATTCAAGCAACTCGTCGATGCCGATTCCTTCGGTAGCCGATACGGGCACCATAGGTGCATCTGCGAGGCTGGTTCCTTCAAGCAGCTCGAGCACCTCTTCCTGTACCAGTTCCAGCCATTCCGGATCATCAACCAGATCAACACGCGTCAGCGCGACCAGCCCGGCATTGATGCCCAGCAGATCGAGGATGGCGAGGTGCTCGCGGGTTTGCGGCATGACACCCTCGTCCGCCGCCACCACCAGCAGGGCCGCGTCGATGCCGCCGACGCCTGCCAGCATGTTCTCGATGAAGTCACGATGTCCGGGAACGTCCACGATTCCCAGGGTCTCGCCATCCGGCAGCGTCAGCCAGGCAAAGCCCAGGTCAATCGTGAGTGCACGCGCTTTCTCTTCGGCGAGTCTGTCGGGATCAATGCCGGTCAGGTGCTGTACCAGTGTGGACTTGCCATGGTCAACATGGCCAGCAGTGCCAATCACGCGCATGGTCAACGGGTTTCGCTGTCAGCGCCATTGGCGCCGGGGAGTTCGTCAGCTCCTGGCAGCAGAAACTCGTCGTCCTGGTCCCGGTCGAATTCCTGAAGCAGCGAGAGATCATGTTCGTGGTAGCGGCGTACGCGCTCGCGCTCGAGATTCCAGATGCGCTCCAGCGCGTCCTCGATCGGCGGAAAGCGCTCGCGTAGCTCATCGATCGCCATGACGAATCGCTCAAACTCGCGGTCATGGCTGCGCCAGACTTCGTCGTTGGCCAGGGTAAATTGCTTGCGGCGGCGCTGGTCTTCGTCGCTCAGGCGTTCCCAATCCTGACGCAGGCGCTCTTCGGAAATGCGCTGAACCTCTACCAACTCGTTGAAGCGCAGTTCAAGTCGGTCCTGGCTCCGTTCAAAGCGCTCTACGAGCGCCTTCATCTCGCGAAATACTTCGGCCCAGGTCTCAAAGCGCCTGGTGAAGCGTTCCATGGTGCTGTCGTAGTCCGTGAAGCGTGTGCTGTATGCTTCGATTTGCTGCTCGCGTTGTTGGGCATTCAGACCCTGGGAGTCTATGAAGGCCTGGATCAGCTCGCGACGTTCCAGCTCGGAAGTTTCGATGCCCCTGAGCTGTCCCTCGGTACGCAGTATCAGATTCTCAAGTAACTCCAGTTTGCTGCGGCTATTGTCAATCTGTTTCTGCAGTTCCGGTATTTCCGCGACTGTGACGGCGAAGCTGCGGCTGTCCTGGCGCCGCTGTTCCTCGATCATGGCGAGGCGCCGCTCCGGGTCCTCGAGTCTGCGAAAGAGGTCGTCAACGCGCTGGCCGAGTTCATGAATTGTGCCGGTGACCCGGTCGCTTTCGGTCTGAATGGAGGGTAGCCCGGTCTGCTTGCGCTCCAGCTCCGAGACCTTGCCTCCCAGCTCGCGCAACGGCCGCTCCAGCTGTTCACGCAGCAAATCAGCGCGACGACCTGCATCTTCTGCCTCTCGCCTGTTGCGGGTTTCGCCGGTTTCCAGCCGCTGCAGCAATTCTGCCCGCAGGCCCTCAACGATCTCTCCTTCCCTGTTTGCGCCAGGGTAACTGTTGCGCAGGGTGGAGTGTTCGCTTTCCACGCCATTGAGGCGAGTCTGCAAGGCATCCAGTGCGTCCTGCTGGCGGGCAAGGCGTTCCTCAAGTTGGGCGATGCTGGCCTTGTCGCGGCGGCGCTCCTCGTCCAGCCACTCAATCATGCGTGCAGTCTGATTGATGTCCATGGCACCGCCTCGCTGACCGGCGCCGGCGCGCCTGGCCGCTGGCAGGAGTATAGCATATTGCTGCAATGCTGGCTGCGTTGCAATGCAAGCAACGGCGTCTACAATGCTGACAGGAAGGCAGGGACGCTGGATGTATCGAAGCAGGGAACAGTTGGAGCGCAACGAGGCAACAGTTCTCGGGCCCTGCGCGCTGCTCAGCGGCCGCAGCCGGGGCAGACAGCACCCGGAGCCCGAGCCTGCCTGGCGTACGGCTTTCCAGCGCGATCGCGACCGCATACTCCATTCCGCGGCATTTCGCAGGCTGGAATACAAGACACAGGTGTTCGTCAATGATGCGGGCGACTACTTTCGCACACGCCTGACCCACACGCTGGAGATGGCGCAGATTGGGCGGGCGCTAGCCCGGGCGCTTGCGGCCAACGAGGACCTCGTTGAGGCGATTTGCCTGGCGCACGATTTGGGTCATCCCCCTTTCGGCCATGTCGGTGAAAACGTGCTGGACCGGCTGGCGACCGATGTGGGAGGCTTCGACCACAATCTGCAAGGCTGGCGTATCGTAACCAGACTGGAGCAGCGTTTCCGGGACTGGCCGGGCCTGAACCTGACCTGGGAGACGCTGGAAGGCATACTGCGGCACGAGACTGAACGTGATCTGGTAGCGCTGGCAGGCTTTGACGCAGGCTTGCGCGGCAGCCTGGAGGCGCAACTTGCCAACATCAGTGACGCGCTGGCCTACAACGCCCACGACCTGGATGATGGCTTGCAGGCAGGGCTGCTGCGCGCGGAAGATCTTGCCACGCTGGAAATCTGGCGCGAACTATGTGATCGCAGCGGCTGGCAGGGTGGCTTGCCAGATGACATCGCCCGCCATCATCTCATCCGCGAGTTGATCGGTCTTCAAGTTGGGGATGTTCTGAAGCAGACGGCGCAGCGCCTGCAGACACTTAATCCCGCCACGGCGCAGTCTCTTCAGACCCATGGCGAGGACGTGGTTGGCCACAGCCCCGGGCTGCAGGACAGAAACAGGGAACTGGCGAACTTTCTGCACGAAAATCTTTATCGGCACGAGCGCATTGCGCAGATGGCCGAACGGGCAGAACGCTGTCTCGAGGTCATTTTCCATGGCTGTATCGCTAGGCCGGAGATGCTGCCGATGCCTTTTCGCGCCAGGCTGGCGCATGGCGAGCGTGGTCGCGTGGTGGTAGATTACATAGCCAGTTTGACGGACCGCAGTGCCCTGCAGGCGGCCCAAACTCTGACTAAATCGGCACTGTAGACTGGCGAAACGCGGAAACGCTTATGGCGGCAGGTGAAACAATCCTCAACGAGCGTTATCGTCTCCTGGGCCAGCTTGGCTCGGGTGGCATGGCCGTCATTTACAAGGCCCTTGACCAGATGCTGGCGCGCACCGTTGCCATTAAGGTGCTGCGGCCCAGCCTGACCAGCGACCCGGACTTTGTGAAGCGCTTTCGCAACGAGGCCCGCTCCGTCGCGCGTCTCGCGCACCCCAACATCGTCACCGTTCATGACGTGGGCAGCGATCAGGACACGCATTTCATGGTGATGGAATTCATCGAGGGTCAGGATCTCAAAAAGGTCATCCGCAGCAAGCGACCCCTGCCAGTTGACCAGGCGCTCGACTTCGCGATTCAGATTTGTGCCGGCATCGGCTTCGCGCATCGATCCGGCTATGTGCACGCGGACGTCAAATCGCAGAATATCCTGATGACCAGGGAGCAGCGCTTAAAGGTGGCTGACTTCGGTATCGCGCAGGCGTTGAGCGATACCCTGCCCGCGCGTGAACAACAAATTGTCTGGGGCAGCCCTCACTATTATTCGCCCGAACAGGCCAGAGGCCAGCGGCCAACGCCGGCAGCGGACGTTTACTCAATTGGCATTGTGCTCTTCGAGATGTTGACTGGGGAGCTGCCATACAGCGGAGACAACCCGCAGGAGCTGGCCCAGGCGCACGTGAACAAGCGCATTCCGCACGTCATTGATGTCAACCCGGCTGTGCCCGAAAACATCTCCAAAATCGTCCATCGCGTGATGCAGAAGGAGCCAACGGCGCGCTTCCGCACGGCGGACCAGCTGGGCAAGGTCCTCGGCAGCTGCCGGGATCACAGCCGGGCTAACACATCTGCCGCCCCGCCTGCCCGCAGTCCCAGGCGAAACGTTGTGCCTGTGCCGTCGCCGGCTGCCGCGGCAGGTGAAAAGGGCAGCGCAGCGATCCCGGCGCCACGCGCATCCCGCCAGCGGCCAGCAGCTGTCCCGCGCCAGGCCGCGGAAGACCCGTTGCTGGTGCCGGAGCAAGGCCCCGGTGAGCTCTTCGGCGGGATCGATCTGGTCACCATAGCGCTGGCCTTTGTGGCACTAATCGCCGTCGCCGGGTTGATTCCGCTGTACATCATCGTGCTTCAGGCCTGGAACATTTGAACGCTGACGCCGCGTCAGGGGATTAGTGCAACAGCCCCCGCGTGAATAGTGTCAGTACCTTCAGGGAGCAGCACGCGCGCGCCGCTCTCCGGGTCATAGAGGCCGACGCGAAGTTCGTAGTTGCCAGGCGGCACTCCGTCCAGCGCCAGGGTATACACATCGCGCAGCAGCGTTCCGCGCTCCCACTCTCTACTGTCCACGCGGCCATCCTGAATGAACTGGTCATCCTGGGTCCACAGCGGCGAGCCGCTGTCGGGCCGGGGCGCGCCATAGAGGTGAACGAAGCCCTTGAGCGGTGCTGCGGCGGGGCCGCGCACGCGCCAGATGAGCTCAATCACGAGGGAGTCAGGCGTGCGAGCCTGATTGATGCCAGCCAGGCTGACAATATCGCCGAAGACCGCCAGCGGTGCTGTTGCCAGCTCACGTTCCTGTACTTCCCAGCTGCGATACTGACGAACCGGCAACGCGCCGATTTGCGTTTCGAGGATGAGCTGCATTTGTCCGGCCAGCCAGTCCATGGCGACCAGGCGGTTGGGCCAGCCAGGCGGTGGGCTGGCGACCAGCCAGATGCTGTCGTAGATCCTGGCGGCCGACTCCAACTTGCCTTGAATCTCGGCAATCTCCTGCAGCGGGTTTGCCGGCAGGCGCAGGGAATCTGTCGCATCATTGTGGTACAGCGTGAAGGCTTCGTCGGCGGCGGCCTGGACGACCAGGTCGCTGGTAGAGGTTTGCTGGCGCAGATAGACCGTCAGGCCGTGCCAGTCCGGCGCCTTTGCGTAGGCTGGCGTGAACCAGGCGTTGCCGAGGCTGAGCAGCATCAGGGCCAGCCAGGTGACATAGATTGCAACTGCCAGCACGCGGGCCGGCCAGGGGCGTCGCCACAGGCCGCGGCCGAGCTCGACAAGCAGCAGGATGCAGGCAGGAATACTGGCGAGCACATAGCGCGGCACAAAAACGTTGAGGCGCAGTGAGGTCAGACCCAGCAGCAGGGGCGGCAGGAGAGCGCTGAGTCCGACGAAGAGCGCCAGATTACGCTGCCTGCGGGCCATGAACCAGAGGCCCGCCAGCAACACGCAACCCACCAACAGCGCACTGCGCTCCAGCAGGACAACCGGTAGACTGCGACCGAATTGCAGTGATGGCAGCAGCCAGGTAAACAGGCTCAGAAGTTCCAGGCCGCCAGCAGTGCCGCCATAACCGCTGCCAAAGAGCAACCTTTCCTGCAGGTACCAGGGCGCCAGCAAGAGTCCGATGAGCAGCTGCGCAGCCAGCCAGCGTCGCAGCAAAGCGCCATTTCGTCGATAACTGAGAATTGCGTAGAGGTTCAGCGCGATCAGCAGGAAGAGCTCGAGATAGTAGAGGTAGGCGGCCAGCGTCGCTGCCAGCACATAGAGCAGCCAGTCCAGCCGGCGGCGCCGCCTTAGCGCCCGCAGGGCGAGCCAGGCAGCACAGGTGCTGAGGGTAACCCAGATGGCATAGGGTTTGGCGTCCTGGGCGTGCCAGATGAGCGCTGGCTGAAGAGTCCACAGCGCCGCCGCCAACAGCCCGGAACTGCTTCCGCCAACATGATGCGCCAGCGCGTACATGGCGGCGATGCCGACGAGGCTGACAAGCGCCGGCAACAGCCGCAGGGTGAATTCACCAGTGCCGAAGAGCAGCGCCCAGCCTCGGAATATCGCAAAGGCCAGCGGCGGTTGCGGGTCTTTCAGCGGGATCTCGCTCTGCAACGTTTCCTGCAGCGGCTGGCTGACCCAGTTGAGTACGGTGAACGCTTCGTCGCCGCGGAAGGAAAAGGCGTCCAGGCGAAAGAGGCGCAGCGCAAGGCCCGCCAGTATCAGCGCGACCAGCAGCGCGAGTGCCTGCGCACGCGTCATGTTCAGTTGGCGAGAGTCGCCGCCTCGAAGTCCTCGATCTGCTCCACAGTGAGCGCCTGGCGCTCCTCCTGCGGTATCGCGCGTAAATAGTCCTTGAGGCTTGGCTGCACCTTGCTGTCCGCAAAGAGCACGGGCACGTTGCTGTTTTGAACGTCAAGTGTGGCGACAGGGTCGACGAAGACGATGAGCGGATGCACCTCAATGCCTTCAGGCATGTGGGGCTGGACGCGGGCGGCATGGGCTCGCGCCTCGGCGGCGGGGCGACCGATGCCATCGCGCCGGAAAAAGCGCGTGAATTTGCTGAAGAAGCCTTCATGCGTCGTCCAGCGCTCACCATCAACGCTAAAGCTGCCATTCTGAAAGCGCGTCGTGATTGCGAAGACGCCCTGGGGACAGATCAGCAGGTGGCGCAGGGGCATGTGCAGGTAGTTATAGAGCACGCTCCTGTTGCTCAGCCCCTTCAATCCGTCCTGCAGCGACCGTTCCGGACGCGGCTGGCGGATCCAGTTGTTGGTCATGCGCACAGAGATCATGGAAGTGATGACGCCGAAGGGCAGCACCAGCGCCGGCAGCAAGAGCGAAAGGGTGGCTTCCGGCGTGCCGGGCCGTGGCAAGTCACCACTCAGGGCCTGCGAGTTAACGAAAAGAAAGGCGCCGATGAGCACAGCGAGGCTGAAGAAAAACAGGTACTGGGCGATGCGTCGATTGCGCTGCACCAGACGATGGTTGGTTTCAATGCGCATTCCTGTGGCCTCGTGTGTTGGAACTGCAGTTGGCGCCAGGCTAACTCACGTGCCGGGCAACGCCTATTCTGAAATGGAAGCGAGGGACTGTCAAGCGCCCCTGTGAGCGCACTGCGCGCAGGGGTATACTGAACCGGTCGGTGGAGCGCGGGAGATTATATGCAGGAAGTCCTCTTTGTGGCCGTCATTTTGTTGCTGGGGCTGGGCGCATGGTGGTCCATGGTGCTCTTCCCGCGCCAACGCGATTTTCAGAAGCGACAACGCTTTGTGCGCAGTCTGGCACAGGGTGATAAGGTCATCACCGCCGGCGGACTCATAGGGCGTGTAACTGCCCTGAACGAGGGCGTTGCCCGGGTGGAGCTGGCGGAAGGGCTGGAGGTGCGTATGGTCGCTTCCTCGCTGCTGTCCCCGTTTGACTCGGAGGAACTGGCGCGCCAGTCCAGCCGGGGCCGCAAGCAGGAAGCAGAAGGCCGCGCATGAGGGCAAGCATCCGCTGGCTGGTGCTCATTGTCCTGTTGACGGCCTTCGCCCTGCGCGTGAGCCTGCCAGGGAGCGAGGACCTGGTCATTGACAGCAACGGGGATGGTGAGCCGGAGTTTTCCCTGTCCGTGCAACAAAGCCTGGGGCTGGACCTGGTGGGTGGCCTGCGTGTCCTGCTTAAGGCAGATCTGCCGCCAGGACAGTACAGCGCCGAAGACCTCGGTCAGACGGCCAACAATGTATCGCGCCGCATTGATGCGCTGGGCGTGAGCGAGGCGACGATCCAGGTACTGCCCGGTAGTGGCCGCATCCTCGTGGAGTTGCCGGGGGTAAGTGACCCCGAGCAGGCAGTGGCGACCATACAGCAAACGGCCCTGCTCGAATTCGTTGACTTCAACGGCCTCGGCGCCCAGGCACAGGAATTCGACGGACAGCGCATCCTCACAACGTCGCAACTCGAAATTCTGCAGCGGCGCGCTCTGACGCAGCCCGCAGCCGATGAAGGTGACGGCGCCCAGGCAGAAGCAATTGCGCACGTCAACCCGCTGACGCGGCAACCCTTCATCACTGTAATGACCGGCGCCGGTCTGCAGGCTGCCGTTGCCGGCTTCGACCAGATGAGCGCGGGCAGCTGGCTCATCCAGTTCGAGCTCAACGAGGAAGGTGGCGCGGTCTTCGGCCCCTTCACCGCCAACAGCATCGGTCAGCCGATGGCCATCGTTCTGGACGGCGTAGTCTTGTCGGCTCCGGTTATCCAGGCCGAGTTGAGTACCGGCGGCGTCATCACCGGCGATTTCACGGAGGAAGAGGCGCGCACGTTGGCGCTGCAACTGCGCTCGGGCGCGTTGCCGATTCCGCTCAGCGTGGAAAGCACTGCACAGGTCGGCGCGACCTTGGGGCAAGAGTCGGTTGAGTTGAGCATCCGTGCCGGCGTGATCGGCGTGATCACCGTGCTGGTCTTCATGCTGGTCTACTACCGGTTGCCGGGCCTGGCGGCTGACCTGGCGCTGCTGGTCTTCATCGTCATCAATCTGGCGCTATTCCGCCTGATACCCGTCACCCTGACCCTGCCGGCCATCACGGGCTTTTTGATTGGCATTGGCACGGCGGTTGACGGCAACATTCTGATTTTCGAGCGCATCAAGGAAGAGTTGCGCAGCGGCAAGGTGGTTGAAGATGCGCTCGGCGTCGGCTTCGACCGTGCCTGGACTTCCATTCGCGATTCCAACGTTTCAACGATCATCATTTGCGTGATTCTGTTTTTCTTCGGGCAAACGCCGGGCGCCAGCATCGTAAGTGGCTTTGCCGTGACGCTGGGCCTGGGCCTGGTGCTCAACCTGTTCACGGCGGTGCTGGTTACGCGCACCTTCCTTCAGCTCTTCGTGTCCTTGCTGCGCGGCTCGCAGCATCAACGCCGCTGGCTGCCGGGGCTGTAGGCGATGTATTCCCTGATACAGAAGCGACGCTTCTTCTTCCTGCTCTCGTCAGCAGTTCTGGGCGCCGGCATCCTCGTGATGATCTGGTCAACCTTGACCACGGGCGCGCCCTTCCGCCTGAGCATCGACTTCGTCGGCGGCAGTATTTACGAGCTGGCCTTCGCGGAAGAAGGTGTGAGCGAAGCTGACCTGCGCGCGGTCTTTGCCGACTTCGGCGACGAACACATCATCGTGCAGCAACTCGGCGCTGCTCAGGAACGACGCTGGTCCCTGCGTTCCACGATTCAGCAGGCAGCGACTTCGGAGCGAATCATCGCGACGTTGGACAGCCTGGCGCCGCTGGACATGACCCTGATGCGTACGGAAAGCGTCTCGGCGACGATTGGCCGGGAAGTTACCCAGGCGGCGTTGGTGGCAGTGCTGGTGGCCACGTTGGTGGTCATCGCCTTCATCATGCTGGCCTTTCGCCAGGTGCCGCGCGCCTTCCGTTATGGCGTGTGCGCGGTGGCGGCCATGCTGCATGACGTACTCGTCGTCGCCAGCGTGATGTCGCTGAGCGGGCTGCTCTTCGGCTGGGAGGCGGATGCGCTGTTCCTTACGGCGCTGCTCACCATTGTCGGCTTTTCCATCCAGGACACCATCGTCCTCTTCGACCGCATCCGTGAAAACGTCCCGAAGTATCTGGGCGAGCCCTGGGAGACCATCGTCAACCGCAGCATCCTTGAGTCCATTCATCGCTCTCTGGGCACGCAGCTGAATGCCTTTTTCATCATGGCCGCGATCCTGCTCTTTGGCGGCGAGACGATTCGACACTTCATATTTATCCTCTTCGTTGGCCTCCTGTCAGGAACCTATTCCTCGATCTTCACAGCGGTGCCGCTGCTGGTCGCCTGGGAAAAGGGAGAGCTGGCCTTGCCCGGACGGAGGGCGCAGGGGGCCCCGGCCTAAATGCGCGCCCTCATGTACGGAGACGCGCTGCGGCTGGATCAGGATTTTCCGCTGCCCCGGCCGCAAGCGCATGAAGCGTTGATCCGTACGAGATGCGCTGGCATTTGCAACACAGATCTCGAGCTGCTGCGCGGCATGTACGGTTTCCATGGCGTGCCTGGCCACGAGTTTTGTGGCGAAGTTGTCGTGGGGCCGGATGCCTGGCGGGGCAAGCGCGTGGCGGGTGAGATCACGATTTATTGCGGGGAGTGCGAGTTCTGCCGGGCAGGTATCACCAGCCAGTGTCTGGCGCGGCACACACTCGGCATCCGCGATTACCCGGGTGCCTTCGCAGAGTACCTGCGGCTGCCTGTGGCCAACCTGCACCTTGTCCCGGATTCGGTGAGCGACGAGCAGGCGGTGTTTACCGAGCCGCTGGCTGCTGCCTTGCAGGTCACCCAGGCCCTCCACATTGCGCCGGGTACACAAGTGCTGGTGCTTGGCGCCGGCAAGCTGGGCCTGCTGATCGCCCAGGTGCTGCATCTGGCTGGAGCAGATGTCGCAGTGATCGTTCGTCATCTTAAACAGACCAGATTGTTGCAGCGCTGGGGCATTGCCGCGCTACGCGCGGAGGACATCCAGGCGCAGTCCGCGCCTGTTGTCGTCGAGGTGAGTGGTGCGGCCAGTGGCCTGGCCGAGGCGCTGCGTCTGGTGCGCTCGCGCGGCACCATCGTGCTGAAGAGCACCTACAATGGTGAGCCACAAGTGGACATGACGCAGGTCGCTGTGCGCGAAATTCGCATCGTCGGCAGCCGCTGCGGCCCCTTCGCGCCGGCGCTGAAATTACTTGAGCAGGGTCTGGTAGATGTGCAGTCCATGATTGAAGAGCGTTTCCCGTTGCAGGAAGGGCTGCTGGCCATGGAACGCGCCGCGCGCCCGGGTACGCTCAAGATTTTGCTTGATTTTCCACGTCAGGGCACAAGCAATATCGTACCATGATCCCCCGTGGCGAGGCAGGGGCGTGCTGATTGGCCATCAAGATCTGCCCGATTTGCAACGTGCAGTGCGCCGCAGCAAGCGCGCAATGTCCCAACTGTGGCGCTGGTCTGGCGCGTGTTTCATCCTGGCAGGAAGGCCCGGAGTCCTTTGCGCCGGAACAGACCGGCCTGGCCGATCTGGCGGAGAGTCGACTACACTGGCGCTGTGGCACCTGCGCCACCCTTCTTGTTTTGGCGCTGGCAGCCCTGATCTGCGCCGGAATCGGCTTGCAGCTGGTCTCCTGGCTGGGCGCGAACAACGCTGCAGCTTCACTCCCTACCAGCCAGACAGTTGCGCCCCCTACGATTGCAGCGACCGACACGCTGCAGCCGACGCTTTATCTGCCCACGGTAACGATTACGCCGCGGCCGCCGCCAACCTCGACCTACACGCCCACCCGGCCACCGTGTTTGCAGCAGGTAAAAATCGGTGACAATTTGATTGCGTTGATATCGCGTTGCGGACACCGGGACCTTGACGTGATCGAGCTTGTGCTCGAACGCAATGACCTGGCCTCTGCGGAGCTGATCCAGGCAGGCCAGCAACTGGACATCCCCTGGCCGACCACGACCGCCGACGCGCTTGCTGCCACGGAAATCCCGCCCGCCAATCCCGGGGCAGCCGGGTCCGCAGCTGACCAGAACGACGCCGGCGCCGTGCCCCTCTTCAGCGGAGCTCCGGCCCGCACAACGCCTACCTTGCAGGCAGGAGTACAGTGGCACAGGGTCGCTGCTGGCGAGACCATGGTTGGCATTGCCTTCCGTTACGGCACCGACCTCAAAGTGCTTTCGGAATTAAACCCGGAGGTCACCTTTTCGCAATGCGATTTTGGCCAGGCTTCCGGTGGGCCGAGCTGCGCGGTGACGATCTTTGAGCGACAGAATCTGCGTGTACCGGCGCCTACACCGACTGCAACCCTGTCGCCAACCCCCTCCGACGTCGCGACTGCGACTCCCACCTCAATCGTCAATGCGCCAGCAGCTTACAGCCCGCCCGACACCCGAAACTTCGCAAACGACGAGCTGGTCACCCTGCGCTGGGTTGCCTCAGGCACGCTTGCGGCAGGGGAGTCCTGGCGTATCATCGTGGAGAGTCTCTCGAGTGGGCGGGTCCGCTCGGAGACGACTACCAGGTTGAGCCTTGTTATTCCGGCCGCGTGGAAAGAGACGACAACAGGCTGGCATGGCTACCGCTGGCGCGTTCAACTGGTCAGGGAGAGTGGCGTGCCTGTAGAAACAGAGGCGCGCACGTTTCTGTGGGAGACCAGGGCGTGAAGGCCTTGTGGCGCAGCTGTTGCGCGCTGCTCCTGCTGGCAGGCTGCAACTTTGCCCGTCAGGAGAGCACAGCCCGGCCCGCGTCGGCAACCACTACGCAGTTCCCCGACGCAACTCCGCACCCCGCAGCTTCTCTCACGCCTTCGCCCGCCATCGAACTGGCTGTGGCAACGGTGACGCCGCTCCAGCCCAGGCCGACAGCGGCACCTTCTCCGACGCGAGCCCCGTGGCAGCACGTGATTCGGGACGGGGAGACGCTGGGCTACATCATCCAGCAATATGGCTATCGCAGTTTCGACGTGATCGAGGAGATTGTCCGCCTGAATGAAAACGTAGTCAGCGCAAATCTCTTGCCAGGCGAAGGCAGCGTTATCCTGATTCCACGCCCCAGCGCAACGCCTGTCCCGGCGGATTTCACCCCCTTGCCAGCGCCTCCTGCCCGGTTTGAAGGCATCGCGCCTACATCGCCGGCAACCGGCCTCAACTACACGGCAGCCATCAACGAACACGTGGTTGTGGCGGGCCAAACCGTGGTGGACATTGTGGTGCAGCACAACACAACGCTTGAAATCGTTTCGATTCTCAACCCGGAAATTACCTTTGCCGGCTGTGATTTCGGCGTGGCGAGTGGCGGCCCGAACTGTAATCCGTTCTTGTCAGTCGGCCAGACCGTACGCGTCCCGGCGCCTACGCCCACCCCCACGCTCTCCCCGACCTTCTCCGGCGCGGAAACCGCCACGCCTACGCCCACCTGGATGCCGCCTCGCGTTATCTCGCCGCCGCAAGATTCGATCCTCCCGGCCACGACCTTCCGGCTGCAGTGGTTGAGTGTGGGCGTGCTGGCTCCCGGCGAGATGTATCTGGTGCAGCTTTCAGATGAGAGCGGCGTGGTGCACAACGCAGTGACGCTGGAGACCTCCCTGATGTTACCGGAAGCTCTGGTGCCGACAGACGGGGTTGCCCGTGAAATGAGCTGGACGGTAAGTGTCGCGCGCGCTAACGCCGAGGGCGTTTATGAGATCGTCGGCGGCTATCCCCGGCCGCGTCGCTTCCGCTGGAACAGTCGCCAGTCCTGAGGCTTGCCAGGGAAATCAGCGGCGGCCAAACTCACGCGTCAGCTGTTCGGCGGACATGTGCAGCAGGGTGGGCCGGCCGTGAGGACAGGTCAGCGGCGATTGCGTGCGTTCCAGCTGACTCACGAGGCCCTGCATCTCTTCACGGCTGAGCACGGTACCAGCCTTGACGGCGGCCTGTTTGCAGACGCGGCGGATGAGGCGCTGCTCTACGGGCGCATCGCCGGGAGAGCGGCCCTGGTCCAGCTCCTCAAGGGAGCCGCGCACGGCTTCCCGCGGCTCCACGTCCGCCAGCAGGGCCGGGATGCTGCGGATGAGGAAGGTGTTTATGCCAAAGGGTTCCAGCTCGAAGCCAATGGCGCGCAGTTCATCCTGGTTGGCCTCTACCAGATTAGCCTCTGCGGCCGGCAGCTCGAGCGTTTGTGCAGCCAGCGTGAGCTGGGACATCGTCTCCTCGCGCGTCTGCCGTTCCATGAACTGCTCATAGAGGATTCGCTCGTGCGCGGCGTGCTGGTCGATGAGGTACATGCCGGCCGGCCCTTCAGCGACGATGAAAGTGGCCCCGATCTGGCCGATGACGCGCAGCAGCGGCAGCGTGCGCGGGCGTTGCGGTCCCTCCGGGCCGGCTGGAATTCCCGTGAGCGCGGCATCATTTTCCGCATGAAGTGATGCCCCGGCACGGCTGGGCCAGACGCTTTCCGTAGCAGGGGAGGGCGATTCATACTCCTGCGCCCGGTACATCGTGCCGGGAACAGACCTGCTGGCAGGACTGCTGGTGTCAAGGACGGCCTTGCGCACTGCGCGCTGAACAGCGCTGAAGACCTCGCCCGGTCTTTGAAAGCGAACTTCGGACTTGGCCGGGTGCACGTTGACGTCCACCTGATCGGGCGGCAGGGTGATCATGAGCACCGCAAGCGGGAAACGACCTTTCATTAAAAGGGTGTGATAGGCCTGAATGACAGCGTAGATCAGGCTCGAATCCTGCACGTGGCGGCCGTTGACGAAGAGCGTGATGCGCGAGCGGTCGCCACGATTTAGCGCCGGCGCGGAGGTATAACCACTCACCTGGACGCCTTCACCATGGGTGGCAGGAGATTCGACCGCGATTATCTTGCGAGTTGCCTCGCGGCCCAGCGTGGCCACCAGCACGTCCATCAATTCTCCACTGCCGCTGCTACGAAAACTCTCGCGACCATCCAGTTCCAGCGTGAAGCGCACTTGCGGCCAGGCGAGCGCGTAGCGGCTGATCACCTGGGCGATGTGACGTTTCTCGGTCAGCGGCGACTTGAGAAATTTCAGGCGCGCGGGAACGTTGTAAAACAGATTCTCGACCGTGATCAGCGTCCCGGCGGGCGCGCCCAGGGCTTCGCGATCAAGGACTTCTCCGCCCTCCAGCAGCAGGGCGCTGCCGACCTGTTCCTCGGCGGCGCGCGTCCGCACGCGCAGGCGACTGACCGCGGCGATGCTTGCCAGCGCCTCGCCGCGAAATCCCAACGTGCGAATGTGGTTGAGATCGTCGGCACTGCACAGCTTGCTGGTCGCGTGGCGCTGAAAGGCCAGCTCAAGCTCGGCAACGCGAATGCCGTGTCCGTTGTCGCTTACCTGAATGCGGCTGCGACCGCCGTCATCCACAAAAACCTCAATGTGGCTGGCGCCCGCGTCAAGGGCGTTCTCGACCAACTCGCGGACGACTGCCGCCGGCCGCTCGATTACCTCGCCGGCGGCAATTCGGGCGACCACTTCGTCTTGCAACACCTGGATGGGCATATGGATTCACAATGCTTTCCGGTGGCACAAGTATATCATGCGCCAGTCAGCCGAGGCTGCGCAGGCGTGCCACTACCAGTGCCAGACTCGCCTCTAACTCCGCGTTGCCAGCGCGCTCGCGCTCAACGACAGCAGCCGGCGCGCGCGCCACAAATTGCTCGTTGGCCAGCATATTTTGCGAACGCTGCAAACGCTGCTGCAGTTGGTCGCGTTCCTTGCCCAGACGTTGACGTTCTGCCGCAACGTCAATCAGTGCTGCCAGAGGCAGGTAAATTGTCGTGTCATTGACCACAACGGTCGCGCAGTTGGCCGGATCCGGCGCGTCGGCTGCGAGCAGGGCAAGGGCTTCAACGCGGCAGAGACGGACGAAGAGGACGCGCAGTTCGTCCAGCGATCTGCCGAGTGCGCCGGGCCGCAACAGGGCATGAATGGCACGTCCATTGGGCACATTGTACTCCGCGCGCACATTGCGAATCCCGCGGACAAGCTCCACCAGCGTGTCCATCGCAGCTTCGGCTTCCGGGTCCTGCAGGCTGCCAGTGGCAACCGGCCACGGCGCCAGCATGATCGTCTCGCCTTCGTGCGGCAGATGTTGCCAGATTTCCTCCGTCACGAAGGGCATGAAGGGGTGCAGCAGGCGCAGGCAGGTTTCGAGCACATGCACCAGGGTTTGCAGGGTCCGCTGTCGCGCAGTTTCATCATCGCTGTAGAGCGCAATCTTGCTGATCTCGATGTACCAGTCGGCGAATTCACGCCAGAGGAAATCGTGGATCTGCCGGCCGGCCTCACCGTAGAGATAGCTGTCGAACTGGCGGTTCGTGTTACGCAGCAGCGTCCCCAGGCGCGAAAGGATCCAGCGCGAATAGAGGTCGTGCGGGCTGCCATCGGGCGACCAGGTGGTGAAGTCGTCGCCGAGGTTGAGCTGGATGAAGTTGGCCATCTGCCACAGCTTGTTGACGAAACGCCAGTTGCCCTCAATGCGCTTTTCGTCGACGTTAACGTCACTACCCGGCGTGCCACTGGTCACCAGAGTGAAGCGCAGCGGGTCGGCGCCATAGCGGTCCATGAACTCCAGCGGGTCGATGGAGTTGTCCAGCGTCTTGCTGATCTTGCGCCCCTTGCCGTCGCGTACCATGCCGTGAAGATAGACGGTATGAAAGGGCACCTCGTCCGTGAACCAGAGGCCAAGCATTATCATGCGCGCCACCCAGAAGAAGAGGATGTCGTAGCCGGTCTCCATCACCGAGGTGGGGTAGAAGCGCTGCAGGTCGGCCGTGTCCTGCGGCCAGCCGAGGGTGCTGAAGGGCCACAGACCGCTGCTGAACCAGGTGTCGAGCACGTCCTCTTCCGGCTGCCAGCCATCGCCGACGGGCGCTTTGCGGCCCACATACAGTTCCCCGTTCGGGCCATACCAGGCCGGGATGCGATGCCCCCACCAGAGCTGGCGACTGATGCACCAGTCCTCAATGTTCTCCAGCCAGTGATAGTAGACCTTCGTAAAACGCTCCGGCACGATGCGGATGCGCCCGTCCCGCACGGCTTCGATGGCCTTCTGCGCCAGCGGCTTCATGTTCAGGAACCACTGGGCGCTCATCAGCGGCTCGATGATTTCGCCGCCGCGCTGGCTGCGCGGCACGCTGTGCTGAATAGCCTCGACCTGCAGTGTCAGGCCGGCCGCTGCCATATCCGCCCAGAGTTTTCCGCGGCAGGCAAAGCGGTCTAGTCCGGCGTAGGGGCCGGCATTTTCGTTCAGACTGGCGTCGCGATTCATGATGTTGATGATTGGCAGGCTGTGACGCTCGCCAATCAGGAAGTCGTTGGGGTCGTGACCGGGCGTGACCTTCAGCGCGCCGCTGCCCTTGTCGCGCTCCACCTGCTCGTCGGCGATTACCGGAATCTCGCGCTCCAGCATTGGCACCAGCGCCTTACGCCCGACCAGATGACGGTAACGCTCGTCCTCCGGGTGCACGGCGACGGCCGTATCCCCCAGGATGGTCTCCGGCCGCGTGGTCGCCACCGGGATGTGCCCGCCGCCCAGCAGCGGATAGCGAAAGAGGTACATCTTGCCCGGCTCTTCCGCATGCTCCACCTCGAGGTCCGATACGGCGGTTTGCAGTCCCGGGCTCCAGTTCACCAGGCGCGGCCCGCGATAGATCAGGCCCTGCTCGTACAGTTCGATGAAGACGTCGCGTACCGCGGTCGAGAGGCCGTCATCCAGCGTGAAGCGTTCGCGCTCCCAGTCGCAGCTGGCGCCCATGCGTCGCAGCTGATTCAGGATTTCGCCGCCGTAGCGCTCCTTGTAGGCCCATATGCGCTCGAAGAACTCCTCGCGGCCGACCTCCTCGCGCGTGCGCCCTTCTTGTGCCAGCAACTTCTCAACCTGCAACTGGGTAGCGATGCCGGCATGATCCGAGCCAGGCACCCAGAGCGCGGCCTTGCCCTGCATGCGCGCATGGCGGATCATCAGATCTTCCAGGCTGACGAAGAGCGCGTGGCCGATGTGCAGCGCGCCCGTTACGTTGGGCGGCGGGATGCTGATGACGAAGGGTTCCGCATCCGCCGCCGCGACCTCCGGCCGGAACCAGCCCTCGCGCTCCCACCAGTCGTAAAGGCGTCCCTCGGCTTCAGCGAAGTCGAAATTCTTCGGCATGGGCATGTTGCGCTCCTTAAACAAAAATCCTCTCGTCCATACAAGGACGAAAGGACTCCACCTTCCGCGGTACCACCTTGCTTCCCCGACAGGGCGGGGCGCTCAAACGCGATAACGGGCGTGGCCGGCTCCGGCTACGCTGCGACCCTGCACAGTTTCACCGGAGCAACTCGCGGGCGACAGTCTGGCCAACTCGCTGGCGGACTCGCAGCCTGAGGTCCGCCTTCTCTGGCGCAAAACTCACGCCAGACCCTCCCGGTCTCTGTTGCTACGAGAAGTGTAGCACGGGCGGGAACCTTTCGTCAACTCTGCTGGCTGTGCGCGAGCAGCGCCTCAATGTGGTCGGACAGGATGTTGATGGCGACCTTGTTGAAGCCGCCCACGGGCACGATTATGTCGGCATGTTGCCGGAAGGGCTCCACGTAGCGCAGATGCATGGGGCGTACGGTTTTCAGATACTGCTCCATCACCAACTCCATCGTGCGGCCGCGCTCGGCGATGTCGCGCCGCAGGCGTCGGATGAAGCGAACGTCCGGTTCGTTTTCGACAAAGACGCGCACGTCCAGCAGCTCCAGCAGTTCAGCCTCGGCGAAGATGAGGATGCCTTCGACCAGAATGACCGGCCGCGGCGCAATTGTCTTTGTATAAGGCAGACGGTGATGCTCGCGAAAGTCGTACTGCGGGATTTCCGTAGGCAGGCCGGCGCGCAGTTCTTTCAGGTTGTCGACCAGTAAATGAGTGTCGAGCGAGTCAGGGTGATCAAAATTGCGGATGCGGCGTTCATGCAGGGGGATGTGATTGATGTCACGGTAGTAAGTGTCATGCGCGAGCCAAACCACGCGCTCTGCGCCGACACGCTCAAGTATCGCGTTGGCAAGCGTGGTCTTGCCCGAGCCAGTGCCTCCGGCAATTCCTATGATGACCGGTCGCCTGTTTCCCATGGATTACCTCCAGGTAACAGAAATGCCCACGAAGGGTGGGCACCTGAGCCACCCGAGGGATTCGAACCCTCAACCTCACGCTTACGAAGCGCGTGCTCTGCCATTGAGCCAGGGTGGCGTCGCAAAAAGTATAGCGGACGGCTCACTGACGGGCAAGCGTCAGTGGCGGAAATGACGCGTGCCGCTGAAGACCATGGCGATGCCACCTTCATCAGCGGCGGCGATCACTTCGGCATCGCGCACCGACCCGCCAGGCTGAATGACGGCGCTGACCCCGGCAGCGATGGCGGCCTCGATGCCATCCGCGAAGGGAAAGAAGGCGTCGGAGGCCAGCGCAGCGCCCTGCGCGCGCGCGCCTGCCTTGCGCACGGCCAGCTCTACGGCGTCCACGCGGCTGGGCAGGCCGCCACCCACGCCGACGACGGCGCCTGGCCGAGCGATGACGATGGCGTTGGAAGGCACATGCTGCGCAGCGCGCCAGGCATAGTCCAGCGCTTCAAGTTCGTTTTCGTCTGGTTGACGCGCGGTCACCGTGCGCCATTGCGTGTCAGGCGGATCGCCCGGGTCGGCGCGCTGTAGCAGCAAGCCTCCTGTCACACTGCGCTGCTCCCAGCCAGTGCCGGCCGTCTGACAGGACATACGCAAGAGACGACAGTTCCTGCGTTTTGCGCCGAGTGATTCGAGCGCTTCCGCGTCAAAGTCCGGGGCGACGATGGCCTCAACAAACACTTTCTCAAGCGCCCGCACGAAGGCTTTGTCCACTTTTCGGTTTGCCGAGATCACGCTGCCGAAGGAGGAAAGTGAATCGGCGGCCAGCGCCTGAGTGCAGGCCTCGCTTAGGTCCTCGGAGCTGGCGAGGCCAATCGGCGAGAGATGTTTGACGACAGCCACGGTGGGCGTAGAAAAACTGATTACTGCGAGCCAGGCGGCGTCAAGATCGAGATAATTGTTGTAGGAGAGTTGTCTCTGCCCGCCCAGCAACTCGCCGCCCAGTGGGCCTGTGCCGGGCGTAAAACTGTACCAGGCAGCGGCCTGATGCGGGTTCTCCCCGTAGCGCAAGGATCCCGACCGGTAAAGTGTCTGCGTAATGCGGGCAGGCGCTTCGTTCTTGTGGGCAGATGAGGGGGAGTCTTCCTGTAGCAGGCGCGCGTGGATGGCATCATCGTATGCCTGGGTGAGCGCGAAGACCTTCGCCGCCAAAGTGCGCCGGGTTGCCAGGTCGATTTCCCGTCCTGCGCGCAGCAGATCGGCGACCATATCGTAGTCAGCAGGGTCGCACAGGGTGATCACCCGCGCGAAGTTCTTGGCCGCTGCCCGCAGCAGCGCCACGCCACCGATGTCGATCTGCTCGATCACTGCATCAAGCGAGGTGTCGGGCTGCGCGCTGACCTGCTGAAAGGGATACAGGTTGCAGACGAGCATGCCAATCATGGCGAAGCCGGCCTGCGCCAGCTGCGCACGGTCAGCCTCAGTGTCCCGTGCCAGGATGCCGGCATGAATGGCCGGATGCAGCGTCTTTACGCGTCCGCCCAGCATCTCTGCCTGTCCCGTCAGTGTGGCGACTGACGTGACCGGCAGTCCCGCCTCTGCCAGCGCATGGGCTGTGCCGCCACTGGCGACCAGCTCGTGGCCGGCGTTGGCAAGCAACTGAGCAAGTTCGACCAGACCATTCTTGTCGGAGACGCTGAGCAGGGTGCGAGACACAGGAGTCCTCCTGATTTCAGAACAGCCGTGCAGTATAGCCACGAAGAAGTCGCTTTGGCAGTCCGGGCCTGCTGCTTGACAAGCGTTTGCAGGGCGCATGCCTTCAGGTACAATGCCGGCACGCTGGGCAGGCAGGGGATGCGCGATGGTGGACGAAATCCATATTCTGGAGAGGCGGGATGCCAAGGTCATTCCGCATATTGAACAGTATGCTCCGGTCTGGCTCGTCGATCAGCGCATGGTGCCGGAAGATGACTCCGTACAGTTCAACGTGGTCTTCCAGCACCATCTCTATGGCTGGGTCAACCGACGCTACAAATTCGATGCCTTCAATGATGTGCTGTATCACAAGGGGCAAAACAGCCTGAGCGACGATGCAGCCCTGGAGATTCAGGAAAGTGAGCCCTGGGTCACGGTAACTGTCGCCGATGTCCCCAATTCCTATGGCGGCTGAGCGCCAGGCGCCTCAGACTTTCCGGGCATAGAGGTTGAACACCGCCTCATCGCGCCCGCCCATCTGGTGCTTGTAGGTTTCATCCCCCTGCAAAAAGTCGAATACGCGCATGCCGCTCTCAATCGCGAGGCGGATGTTCCACGCGAGCAGCACGATGCCCGGGCTGAGGTGGCCGTAGGCGTGTGGCAACAGGCCGGAGTTGTAGACCAGCATTTCATCGTTGTAAGTGAAGTTCAGATAGGCAGCCGCCCGCTCGCCGGCAATGGTGAGGAAGTTCAGACGCAGCCAGCCGCGTTCCAGCATCACGGCGGCAATGTTGCGAAAGAAAGACAGATTGCCTGGATCCTCGAGGAAGCGCTGCTTGTCCGGGTCACTGGCTGCCATCAGGGCGAGGAAGTGTGACATCTCCTCGTCAAGATTATGTTCCGGGCCAACGTGGTACCAGTCGAACTTCTGGGCATTGCCCTGTGCGCGGCGTAACTTGCGGCGCAGCTCATGGCGCTGCTTCTTTTCCAGCGAGGCGACGTAGTCGCTCCAGCTGCCGGGCAATCGCAGCACTGGACAGACGTCTTCCTGCCGTACCTCTACCTCGAAGCCGCGCGCGCGCAGCAAGTCGGGCAAGGCGGACAGTCCCGGCGAAGCCGCCGGGATGTTGCAGAATTCAATGTGATCAAAGCGGCTGCTTTCTGCGGCCAGCCAGTCGGCAATGCGCGTCAGCACGGACTGAAGATGATCGCGGTCGACGATTAAGTCCAGATAGTCGGTGACTTCCTTGCAACCGACCAGCGAGAGGACCCGATCGCCGTTTGCTTCCCGGTCGATGAAGAGGGGCGCAATGGCCAGCAGGCGTTGCGCTTCGTCGCGAAGTGTCAACAGCTGCAGCGGACCTGGGTTAAAGGCCTCCCACCAGGCGGCTTGCCACTCAAGCGTGCTGAAGATGCGGTTGGATGCACTGCGACGCACGAGCGTATTCCACTCCGGCTGCAATTGTGCGAAGATTTCCGCCGTGCTGTGCAACTCAAGCTTCACGGGAAGTCGCATCCTCTGGGCATGATCCAGACTGTTATTGAATTATGCGAAAAAAAGCCGCCCGGGCTACGGGCGGCTTTTTTCTCCGCAACGCGGACCTACATGCTCACCTTCATCTGGTCCAGCTTGTAGTCATAGGCCAGTGAGAGGCGTGTGCTGGTGTCAAAGATGTGCAGGTTATCGATGGCCACTGCGATCTTGAGGCGGTCCCCAACCCCGGCGTCGCAACGCGGGTCCATACGCGAGATGAAAGTTTCGCCCTTCTCGTTGAGATAGACAACGACTTCATTGCCCATCTGCTCGACGACGTCGACGGTAGCTTCGAGCTCGGAGGGCGTGATGCCTGCCGGCTGGTAGCGGGAGTCGTGGATGTCTTCGGGGCGAATGCCAAGGATGATTTCCCTGCCGATGTGGGAGCGGTAGGGCTCCGCGTGCGCCGGATCGATGTTAAGCGTGAAGGCGCCCGTGTCCACCGAAAGCGCCTCGCCATCGGCCAACAGGACTCCGTCAAAGAAGTTCATGGCCGGGCTGCCTATGAAGCCGGCGACAAAGATGTTGGCCGGGTTGCTGTAGAGCGCCTGCGGCGTGTTGACCTGCTGAATAATGCCCTCGTTGAGCACACAAATGCGCGTACCCATCGTCATGGCCTCGACCTGGTCGTGGGTTACGTAGATGAAAGTGGTCTGAAGGCGCTGGTGCAGCTTGGCAATTTCGGCGCGCGACTGCACGCGTAGTTTGGCATCCAGATTGGAGAGGGGCTCGTCGAGCAGGAAGACCGCTGGCTCACGCACGATGGCGCGACCCACGGCCACGCGCTGGCGCTGGCCACCAGACAACTGGCGCGGACGGCGATCCAGCAGGTTGATGCCCTTGTCTTCCTCGATCAGGCCGAGGCTGCGGGCCGCTTCGTTGACGCGACGGTCGATTTCCTGCTTGGGAGTTTTGCGCAGGCGCAGGCCAAAGGCCATGTTGTCGTAAACCGTCATGTGCGGGTAAAGCGCGTAGCTCTGGAAGACCATGGCAACATCGCGGTCCTTGGGCGCGACGTTGTTGACCACGCGGTCGCCAATCAGAATCTCTCCTGCGGTCACTTCCTCGAGACCGGCCAGCATGCGCAGGCTGGTGGACTTGCCGCAACCCGAAGGCCCGACAAAGACGAGGAATTCCCGGTCCACAATCTCGAGAGTCATGTCCGTGATGACGACGGTATTTCCGAACGATTTGTGTACATTGCGGTAAGTTACGCTGGCCACTGAAGGTCCTCCATCACACTGCTATCGAAATACTTGCAAGGCGCCACTTGTGGAATCTGCCCAAAAATGTTGCCGAATGCAAATTCCTGTTCAATTCGCGCAGAGTATAGACAGGCTCCAACAGGATTGCAACAATTTGGCCAAAATTCCCCGATATTCCCGACTGAACGCCGCGCGCGCTAGAATGCTGCGGGTGACAGCATTCCGGGATGAACATGGTGCAACACATTAACGCAGAAATACTGAGTATCGGCACAGAGATCCTGCTCGGTGAAATCACGGACACCAACTCCGTGCATATCGCGCGTGCGCTGCGCGATATTGGCATCAGCGTATATCTGATGACCTCGCTGGGCGACAACGAAATGCGCATCACCGAAGCCGTCCGCCAGGCGCTGGCGCGTGCCGATGTTGTTATAACCACAGGTGGCCTTGGCCCCACGGTCGATGACATGACGCGCCAGGGCGTGGCGGCAGCCACGGGACGCGAACTGGTCTTCCATCAGTCGCTGCTGGAAGACATTGCCTCACGATTCGCCGGCTTCCGCGCCAGCATGACGGATAATAACCGGCGTCAGGCATTTCTGCCGCAGGATGCCACGCTGCTGGAAAACCAGGTGGGCACGGCCCCCTGTTTCATCGTCGAACATGAAGGCAGCGTAGTCATCAGCTTGCCCGGCGTGCCGCGCGAAATGCGCTTCGTGCTGGCGCAGCGCGTCATCCCCTGGCTGCAGGAGCGCCATCAACTGGGCGTCATTCGCGCGCATGTGTTGCGCGCCGCCGGCATTGGCGAAAGCGCGCTGGACAACCTGATTGGCACTGATTTGCTGGAAGCGGGCAACCCGACCGTTGGGCTGGCAGCGCACAGTGGCGTCGTGGACATGCGCGTCACGGCACGGGCTGAAGATGACGCCCAGGCGGATGCCCTCATCGCCGGCGTAGCGGAAAAGCTGAAGCAGCGCGTCGGCTCCTGGATTTATGGAACGGGTGAGGACACTATCGAGGCGGCGCTGGTCGCGCGTCTTACAGCCACGGGGCGCAGACTAGCGCTCAGTGAAACGGGTATCGGTCACGCTCTCGTCGACCGTCTCGGGACGGTACCAGGGTACCGCCAGGTGTTGTGTCATGCCGAGGCGCACGACACGCCCGCTGCGCTCCCGGGCGCGCAGGATGGTTTGCGGGACCAAGCCAGCAACCATGCCCAGGCGCTGGCACGCGAGCGGGGGGCAGAGGTCTCAATTGTCGTGGTCAGCGACCCTGAACAGCTGGATGACCAGGCGGATCGGGATGCGGGCACGGCGGTGGCGGTCAGTGTGGACGGGAAAGTCGGCTCGCGCGTTTATGGCTTCGGCGCCAAGTCGCGCGAGGCGCGGCTGTGGACCGGCACCTGGGGCATGGCGCAGGCCTGGCGCATGCTCGGTGAAGCCGGGGCATGAGCCCTGGCCCGGATGCGCTGCTGGAATGCGGTCTGCTGCAATTTGGACTCTTCGGTGAAGAACCCCTGTGCTTTCACCACGAGCTGCTGCCGTCATTTCCGGAGCTGTTACAGGAGCTGGCGGAGCTCGTCGCAATGCACGTCAGCGGAGTCGACCGGCTGCTGGCCGCGCCAGGCGCCCTTGCCTGGGGTACTGCAGTGGCGCTGAAGACGGGTCTGCCGCTGGTTTACAGCCGTGGCCGGGACGAGGCTTCCGTTTACGACCTGGTCGGTGCCTACGACATCGGCCATCCGACCCTGTTGCTGACCTGCGATCTGAACGACGAATCAGAACTTCTGGCGCTTGTGAAGCGGGTGCACACGGTCGGCCTGGAGGTAAAGGCTGGCATTCTGCTGCTGGGCGACGGGCGTGACAGCCTGGAGTCCATCCCGCTCACGTCCCTGTTCAGTCTGCCGCAGGTGGTTACTCAGCTGGTTGATGAAGGGACCTTGCCGGCAGGACACGGGTCGAAGGTACAGCGCTGGCTGCTCAGTCGTCGTCAAGGCGCAACAGCGCCATAAAGGCTTCCTGCGGCACCTCCACCTGACCCACCATCTTCATGCGCTTCTTGCCCTTTTTCTGCCGTTCCAGCAGCTTACGCTTGCGCGAGACGTCGCCGCCATAGCACTTGGCCAGTACGTCCTTGCGTAGCGCCTTGACGTTGGCCCGTGAGATGATGCGCTTGCCGCTGGCCGCCTGTATGGGCACCGTGAATAGCTGGCGCGGGATGAGACGTTTGAGTTTGCTCACCAGCTGCTGCCCCTTGTGGTAGGCATCCTCGCGATGGACGATTAACGCGAGGGCGTCCACCGACTCCCCGTTGACCAGCACCTCCAGGCGCACCAGGTCTCCTGGGCGGTACTCGTAAAACTGATAGTCGAGGCTCGCATAGCCGCGCGTCACGCTCTTGAGCCGGTCGTAGAAGTCGATAATGATCTCGTTGAGCGGTATGCGGAAATGCATGATGATGCGGCTGCTGTCGAGATACTCGGTGGTCTCGTACTCCGCGTGTTTGCGAATGCACAGCTCCATGATGGCGCCGATGTAATCGTCGGGCGTATAAATCTGGATCTTCATCCAGGGCTCGCGGATTTCCTCAATGGTGCTTTCATCCGGCAGGCGTGCCGGACTGTCAACCGATTGCATTTCGCCGCTGTGCAGCAGGACCTGATACTCCACACCGGGCGCAGTTGCCAGAATGTCGAGGTCATACTCGCGCTCGAGCCGCTCCTGCACGATTTCCATATGAAACAGGCCAAGGAAGCCTGCGCGGAAACCGAAATTGAGCGCCTGCGAAGTTTCGGGCTCGTAGCTGAGCGCCGCGTCATTGAGCTGGAGTTTCTCCAGCGCGTCACGAAGATCGCCATAGTCTTCGTTGTTGACCGGGTAAATGCCCGCGAAGACCATGGGTTTGGCCTGCTGATAGCCGGGCAGCGCCTCTTTCGCGCCGCGCAGGGCGGTGGTGATCGTGTCGCCCACGCGACACTCCTGCAGGGTCTTCAGGCCGGTGGCGATGTAGCCGACCTCGCCGGCTGCAAGTCCTTCCATCACTTGCATGGCAGGATTGAACACGCCGGTTTCGACTGGCTCGAAGCGGGAATCGGTGGCCATCAACTGCAGCTGCTCACGCTGACCCAGGCGACCGTCCACGATGCGCACGTAGGCTACGACGCCCTTGTAAGAGTCGTAGTGCGAGTCGAACACCAGCGCGCGCAGGGGCGCGTCCTGTTGACCGGGCGGCGGCGGAACGTCCGCGATCACTTTCTCCAGCACTTCCTGTACGCCGGCGCCGCTCTTGGCGGAAATGCGCAGCATCTCTTCCGCCGGAGTGCCCAGCAGCTCCTGCAACTCCCTCGCGACGTCGTCCGGGCGGGCGGCGGGCAGGTCGACCTTGTTGATCACCGTCAGAATCTCAAGGTCCTGCTCCAGCGCCAGGTAAACATTGCTGAGCGTTTGCGCCTCGATTCCCTGGCTGGCATCCACGACCAGCACGGCCCCCTCACAGGCCTGCAGGGCGCGGCTGACTTCGTAGCTGAAGTCGACGTGGCCCGGCGTGTCAATCAGGTTGATGAGGTAGTCCCGGCCATCGCTGGCCTGGTAGCGCATCCGCACCGCCGAGGCCTTAATGGTGACCCCACGCTCACGCTCGAGATCCATGTTGTCCAGCAACTGTTCCTGCATGTCGCGCTCGGCGACGGTGTGCGTCAGCTGCAACAGGCGGTCGGCAAGCGTGCTCTTGCCGTGGTCGACATGGGCGATGATGGAGAAATTGCGGATGAGTTCGGGGTTCACTGGAGACCTGACCGCTTGCGCTGCAGCCAGTATACGCGCCAGCGAGCCACCTGGGTATGGCGACTACATCACGCCAGTAATCAACGCTTCGATGTCTGGCACGTCTGGAAGGGGAGAAGCCTGGTTGGCGCTCAGCCAGCATAAAAACTCGACATTGCCGGCCGGCCCCTGCAAGGGAGAACGAATCAGGCCACGCACGAGATAGCCGTTTTCGCTGGCGAAGCCGAGCACTTCCTCCAGTACGCGGCGATGCACAGTCGCGTTTCGCACCACGCCGCCCTTGCCGACATCTTTTTTGCCCGCTTCAAACTGCGGCTTGATGAGCGCCACGACCTCTGCCGGCTCCGACAACCAGTCGTGAATGACGGGCAGTAATATTCGCAGCGAGATGAAGGACGCGTCGATGACTACGAGGCTCACCGGCTCTGGCAGACCCTGGATGTGACGCGCATTTTGGCGTTCCATGACGACGACGCGCTCGTCATTGCGCAGTGTCCAGGCCAGCTGGCCGTAGCCGACGTCAATGGCATAGACGCGCGCGGACCCTTGCGCTAACAGACAGTCCGTGAACCCGCCGGTGCTGGCGCCAACATCTGCGCACAGCCGACCTGCCACCCGCACGGGGAAGGCAGCCAGTGCAGCCGCCAGCTTGTCGCCGCCGCGGCTGACAAAGCGTGCCCGTTCCTTTAACGTGAGGACAGCGCCAGACGCCGGGCGCACACCCGGCTTGTCAGCGCGAACGCCGTCGACCAGCACTTCACCTGCCATGATTAGCGCGCGCGCGCGGGCGCGGCTTGGTGCCAGGCCACGCTGATGCAGGAGGATGTCCAGTCGCTCGCGGGAGGCCATCAGCGATCCCGTGTCAGGGGAATGATCAGCTCCACAGGGTTGGGAGCGCCGTCATCGAATCTGTAGGCATCCGCGGCCAGAGGTAACCAGCCGTCCGCGTAGATGATGACGCTGTAGAGTGTGTTGCGCTGCAGCAGACGTTCGACTTCAAAGTCTCCGTTGCGGTCCGTCTGTGCCGTCGCGAAGATCTGGTCCTGACGCCATTCAAAATCGGCAATGGAATAATCCTCCGTGATGAGCACGAAGTTGACTCCGGGCAAGCCGACCCCGCTTTGTCCGTCGATAATGCGGCCGCGCAGGCGTAGACCTTCTGCGCTGGCGAAGCGGTCGATGAAGAGCCGACCAATGCCGACCTGGGTTTCGGCGGAGGCCAGCAACACGTTGTTGACGAGCAGCTGCATGCCCCAGGTGCCGTCCGGTATGGCACCGGCGCTGCGAATCTGCGCGCTGAAATCCCTGCCCGTGTCCGTATTGGTCCAGGGAAAGTGGCGATCGAAGAAGGGTTCATCATCCACCAGCAGGCGCAATTGCCAGGGAGTCCCCGGGGCGATCTGTTGCCAGTCGAAGCTCCCGATAAGCATCCTGGCTTCGGCGCCGGACTGCCCTCGGGACGCCTGGCTGCCCGAGAATCCACTGCTGTCGCCAGTCGAAAAGCGTGCATTGCCAAAGATCTGCGGGAACACGCCTTGCTGGACGCCGGCAATTACAAAGTCTGAGGTTGTGGACAGCTTGCCGTCGATGTAAAGCTCCAGGCGCCAGATGCCGGGCGGCAATCCGGCCGGGTCCTCTATCTGAATGGTCTTCGCTCCGCTTTCCCCGTCCTGCGCCGCCCATTGATCCTCGGTTCGCACGATCTCGCGACCGTTGTAGTACCAGACCACCGTCCATGTCATCCCGGCGCGCATGTTGCGGTAGATGAAGCGCGCATTGGCGATGCTCCCGGCGGGCAGCACGAAGCCATTGCCGAGCGGCGTGCCACGGTTGTCAACGATTCCGAAAACCAGATCGCTGAATGTAGGGACGGGATCCGCGCCGCCGCCAATCACCAGGCGCGCGCTGCCTGCCGCGCGTCCGTCGGTGAAGAGGGCGAAGTCGTACACGCCATTGGGCCAGGGCTGGTCGCGGCTGCCGATGTACCACAGGCCGCGTTCGCCGCCACGCCAGCGCACGGGCGCCAGGCTGAAGCCAGGGTTCGGGATTCCGTCTGTCGTGACCCTCAACTCGAGGATCGTCTCGGGTGTCATGTTACGATAGTCAAAAAACAGGTAAAGGCCGTTGCTGCCGGCGGCCAGGCGACCAACGACAGTGTTGGGCATGCCGGCTTCGTTGACCGCGGGCGCAAAAAACAGGCGCTCGAGCACGGGCGCGTCTTCCGCCCGTAGCATCGACGTCGCCTGTTTGGGCAGGTCGACGCTGAGCCCGAGCGACGCTGCGCGCAACAGGGGCAGCGCGAAGGAAACTGGACGCAACGAATTGATGGCGCTGCCGCGCGGAATGCAACTGTCGTCCCGGTTGAGCAGTCCGTCCCGGTTGCTGTCCTGCAGCGCAGCACAACTGCCGCTGACCGTCCCGGCGCGCAGTGGCGCCGTGGTGGGGATACCGACAAGCTGACCCGCCTGGTTGTAGGCGCCGCCACCGGTCATCGTGCCAGGGATTTCCGCGAGCAGGTGAATCCAGTAGGGCGTGCTGGCGCCAGGTTCCTGCGTGAAGCTGATGATGCTGCCACGACGCAGGTCTACCGGGTCATCGGCGATATCCGGGAAGCCCACGATGCTTATAGTGTCATCCAGCGCAAGCACATCGGAATCGCCAGGCTCGACGAATGGCAGGGCAAGCGAGCCAGGCTCCAGCAGGCGGCCGTCCAGCTGACGTGTGATTCGCAGTAGGGCCAGATCCAGCCCTGCGTCCAGCTGGGCGATCTCGGCGCGGAAACGCGGAACAGGCGCCTGACTCTCTTGCAGCGTGAAGGCGACAATCAATGTGTCCCCCGGGCAGGTCGCGTTGGCCTGGGTGAAATGGGCGTTGGTGAGAATGAGCCCGTTGCGCCCGACCACTGTGCCGGAGCCAGTACAGGTGATCACCGGCGCAGCGCCATCGAGCCGCACCTGCATGATGTATACAGTAGCCTGGCGAATGCGTTCGAGATCGGCATCCGGCTGTGCCCAGGCCAGGGGGATCAGCAGGAGCAGGAGCAACAGGCCTGTTGAAAACCCGGTGAGGCGCATCTCAGAAATCCAGGCTTTGCAGAAAACGTTCCAGATGCGGCAGTTCACGTGTAAATACATCCGTGTTGGCACGGTATGTGATGACCAGCGCCTGGTCGCGTTCAATGATCAGGACGTCCAGGCCATCCACTATGACAGGCACGCTGCGCAGGAAAGGATTGTCACCGGTGTTGACGAAGGTATAGGCCATGGCGCTCGTCGCGCGGCCGTTCGGCAACATGTAGGATTGCTCGGAAGTGACTGTATAGGCTGCCAGGGTTTGGGCCCGCTGCAGGGTGAGTGCATCGAAAATGTTGCGCGCGGCGCTTTCCCCGGCGACGGGCTGGACGGCGACCTGCAGGGTAGTGGCGAAGCCAGGCGCCGTCAGGTCGCGAATTCGAAAGACATGGTCGCTGCCTCCCTCTTCCAGCAACCAGCTTGGTGGATAGGCGACGTTGATGCCGGCCTGCAGGTTGCTGTAGCGGACCGTAGCGCCCAGCACTTGCTCGCGCAGTAGCAGACTGAAGAAAATGCCGCCGAGCCCGAACAGCAGAACCAGCAGATTGGCCCAGCGCTGGCGTGGGCCGGGCGGCCGGACTACGGGGAGGCCGTCAGGAAATGCCATTATCGCGCACTACTGCGTTCGCCCCGGAGCCGGCGTTGGCGAACAGGAAGCGGAAAACGGTCCAAGTCGCCAGCAGCAGGCCAAGAGAATAGAGGCTGCCTAGGAGCGGACTTGTACGCCCCACAGGTTGCAGCGAGCTCATATCGGCGTTGCTAAATCCGGCCACCAGTGGAATGGCGCTGCCGGAGACGAAAGCCGCAAATGCCGTGATGGACATGGGCAACAGCAAATAGAGGTTGCGCCTGAAGTACAGTTCCGCAAGGGCATAGGCAAGGATGATGGCCACACAGTTAAGCGCGACTGTCGTGTTGAAGACGGTGAAGGCCTGGGCGCTCAGGGTGGGGCGTACATCAAGAGCGTTATCAAGTCCCGCAACCACTGCGTAACCTACGGCCGCCGCGCGGCAGCAGACCAGCATGTCCAGTCGCACTTCCAGGTCACGACGTGGCACTGCATAGCGCACGACCAGCCACAGGGCCAGCGCCTGGGTCAGGCCAACGCTGAAGCTGTAGCCGATGATGCGGTTGATCGCGCTCTCCAGTGGCAGCCAGCGTTGCACCTCGTAGACATGTTCGATGAGCGGCAGGCACAGCGCGTTGCAGACCAGGCCGGTGACGAGCAAGCAGCCAAAGGCCGCGCTGCGAATTGGCGGCCGGTATCCGCCGCGCCACCAGCTATTGCCCAGCCAGAGCAGGGCCGGCACTAGGGCCAGCAACAGGTTTGGTAGCGTGCGCAGGGCGTCAGGTAACGCTGGCGCGAAACTCTGCAAGAAAAGGGCCAGGCCAAACAGGACGCCACACTCCAGCAGCGCGGCCTCCCAGATTCGCTGCTGCGACCGGGTACCAATCCCGGCGGGTAATTGTGGGTCAGGAAGCGCCATTTGCGCCAAGCCTACTGCTCACTATAGTGAACGGATGCATCTACCGGTCAGTTTACCCGAAATACGCTCGCGGGTCGCAGCCTGCCTGTTCCTCGCGCTGACGGGAGCAGCCTGTGTGGCAGATGTGAAAGATTCCGGGCCGGAGCAGCCATCGCGCATCGTCTATGGTCTGACGCAGCAACCTGCCGGCTTCGATCCGCATCTGCACCAAAGCGTTATCACCGGCATTCCCCTGCGCCAGGTCTACGACACCTTGCTGTATCGCCATCCGGTCAGCAGGGAGCTGGTCGCCGGCCTGGCGCGGGAGTGGTCTCTCTCGCCAGACGGACTGGGTCTCACCTTGCAACTGCGCGAAGATGTCAGGTTTCACGATGGCAGCACCTTCAACGCTGCGGCGGTTGCCATCAACCTGGCGCGCATCTTTGCGCCGGAGAACGAGGCGCGCACCGATGATGCGCTGCGGCAGCGTTTTAGCCACAGTGAAGTAATCGACGACTTCAGCATCCGCATCGTGCTGCGGGAATCCTGGAGTCCGCTGCTCGACGCACTGACCCAGCCAGGCTTCGCCATCGCCGGTCCGGTGGCGCTGAATGCCTGGTCAGCGACGCGCTACCAGTTTCATCAGGTGGGCAGTGGCCCCTTTCTCTTCGAGGACTATGTTCCAGGTGAGCGCATTGTGCTGCGTCGCAACCCGGACTACGCCTGGGGGCCGGAGTTCTTTGTGCCTCCTGGCGACAACGCGATTGAAGTCATCGAATTCCGCTTCTTCATGGATGATGCCGCGCGCGCCCAGGCCATGCAGGGCGGCGAAGTGCAGTTGATGAGCGGCCTGCAGCCCCGGGAGCTGCGCGCGCTTGAGAACGCAAACGGCCTGCGGCCGATTCTGATTGAAGTGCCGGGTCAGCCCCTGCAGTTCCTGATTAATACCAGACGCTTCCCCACCAATGTGCGAGGCCTGCGTCAGGCGCTGATTTTCAGCACGAACCGCAATGCGATCGCAAGTGAGACCGGTCAGCGCATTGCGCCGGTGGCGTGGGGACCGCTGGCGGAGAGTACGTTTTTCGCCTACAATGCCTTGCGCAGGCTCTACGCGCAGGACAGGGCGCAAGCTGAGACGCTGCTGGCTGACGCTGGCTATCAAGACGAGGACGGGGACGGCTGGCTGGAGCTTGGGGATGTTCCGCTACAGCTTGACCTGTTGGTGCCGCCCCGGGATTCCCTGCCGCAAGTCGCCGGGTTGTTGAGCGAGCAGTGGCGCACGCTTGGCATTCGCAGCAAACTCATCCCGGTTCCCACTGAAGCCGCCCTGCAGGAAGCAGTTCACGAAGGGGAATACAATCTTGTGGCAGTCGGTACCCAGGGGCTGGATCCGGCCTGGCTCGTTGACTATTTTTCAACAGGCGGGTCATTGAACTGGAGCGGTTTCTCCGATGCAGAACTGGACGGAGTCCTGAACGACGCACTCGTCACTATTGAGGATCAAATCCGCTTCAGCCTCTACACGCGGGCGCAGCAAATCATCATGGACCACGCCTTGATCCTGCCGCTGCGGGAGCAGGTGAATATTGTCGCTGTCGCTGACGGGCTGGAGGGGCTGGCCTGGGATGCCTCGGGTCAGATCCCGCTGCTGCACAACCTCGCGTGGGTCAGCCCGTCGGATGAACCGTAGTCGCCAGCACACCCACTGCGCCCGCCGCCACAAGGGATTGCGCTACCGACGCTTCAGTCACTTCGTTTACCAGAGCAATCATGTTGCCGCCACGGCCCGCGCCGGAAAGTTTGGCGCCGCTGGCGCCCGCTTCCCTGGCCGCTTCAACCAGCCTGTCCAGCTGCTGCGAGGAAACGTCGAGTTCACGCAGCAACGCATGATTATGGTTCATCAATGGCCCGATCGCATCAGGCTCGCCTCCGGCCAGGGCTGCGAACGCCTGCCGCACGATCTGGCCAATTTCCTCCAGGATGGCGCCGGTCGGCCCAGGCTCCTGACGCAAGCGTTCGCGCACAGCGCTGACCGGAACGTGGGTGGCGCAGCGCTGTCCACTGTCTGCGACCAGCAATCGCAGTGGACTGGCCACCTGGACGGGCCTGGGAACCTGGCCGCGTGTGAAACAAAGCGCCTTTTCGTGAACGACGACCGAGTTGTCGATTCCGCTGGGCGTACCGTGAAAGAGTTTTTCCGTCTCATAGACGATTTCATTCAGGCGTTCGTTCTGCAGCGGCAGATTCGTGACTCTGGCAAGCGCGCGTGTCAACGCAGCCGAGATGGCCGCGCCGCTGCCAAGGCCGCTGGCAGGCGGGATGTCAGAACTGAGACTGAGCGTAACGGCCGGCACTGTAATGCCAAGCTGCTGCAGGATTTCTCGCATCATGGCTAGCAATTGCGGGTCGCTGTCCTGCGCCGACTCCAGGCTGACGAGCAGATTGCCTGCTGCCGAGCGAAGCTCAAACCTGTCCTTACCTTGTACAACGCTGACCCTGGCGCGCAGGGTGGCAAAGGGGATTGCGATGGCTGGTTGCCCGTGTACCACTGCGTGTTCGCCGAACAGGATGATCTTGGCCGCTGCGCTGGTCTCTATCACTGCGCAAGCTGACCAGGCAAATACAGGATCAGGACGAAGCTGGCGCCCCAGAGCAAAATGGCGAGTTGCAGCGGCCGGTCCCGGAGCAGGAGCTGGTCGGGAGTGTCGTGCGTCTGTCGGACATGAATGAGCCAAAGAAAACGTAGCAGGCCGTAGAGCACGAAGGGGATGGTGACCAGCGCGGTGTTCGTGTCGGCCACGCGGATGGTGTCCGCTTCCACGGTATAAAGCAGGTAGGCGATGAAGGTGCTGGTGGTGACCAGGCGCAGCATGTCGTCCAGCAGCGCGAGGTTGTAGTGGCGAAAGGTGACTCGCAGCTCGCCGGCCTGGTCGGCCAGCAGCAGCAGCTCCTGACGCCGCTTGGCGATGGCAAGGAAAAGCGCGAGCAATGCGCTGCAGATGTACAACCAGGGCGAGAAGTTGCTGACCTGAACCAATACCACCCCGGCGACAACTCGCAGCACAAAGCCGGCCGTGATGGCAAGAATGTCGATGAGCACCAGGTTGCGTAGCCAGCGGATGTAGAGCACGTGCAGGCCGAAGTAGCCGCCAAGCACAAACGCCAGCTGCGTCTGAAGCCGGAACGACGCAACCAGTGCAAGCATCGCCAGCAGACCGGCGGCCACCAGCGCCTGTGTCTGTGTGATCTGTCCAGCGGCAAGGGGGCGCTTGCGCTTGACCGGATGCCGACGGTCGGAGTTCAGGTCTGCGAGGTCGTTAATGAGGTAAATGCTGCTGGCGATCATACATAACAACACAAGGCCCGCGCACACGCGCAACAGCGCATCCCCTTCAAACAGCTGGCCGTCAAACACCAGCCCGGCGAAGATGAGGACGTTTTTGCTCCATTGGCCTGGGCGCATGCCACGCCATAGTGCGCCGACTGTCTGCATTCACTCTCCAGCATTAGCCCCTTGTGAGCAGCAAGTATAGCGCGGCGACAGCGTGACCTTGCAGTCGCCATGCCCGTGGCGGCGGGGTCTGTCCACAGCCGCGAATGCCAGTATAATGCGGGAAAGTGCTGCAGGATGCGCAGTAATGCTGGATTTTCTGCTCGAAAACAACGCGCTGTCGACCATCGTGGCCTTCGGCCTGGTGCTGATCCCGGCCATCATTATCCACGAGGCCGGACACTTCCTGGCTGCGAAGGCAGTCGGCATTACCATCCTCGAGTTTGGCATTGGCTTCCCGCCAAAGGCCCTGACACTGTTGCGCCGCGGGGAGACCGAATACACCCTCAACTGGCTGCTTTTTGGCGGCTTTGTGCGTCCGCTGGGCGAGAATTTCGTGCACCCGAACAGTGAAAGCGAGCTTGACGTGGAGCGCGCCCGGCTGCAGCGGCAAGGTGCAGCATCCGGCAGCGCGGCGCGCCAGCTGATGTCCGTAAACGAGGCCCGCCCCGGCGCGCGCATCATCTTCATGGCCGCAGGTTCGGCCGCCAACCTGCTGACGGCCCTCTTGCTGTTCGCGCTGGTCGGCCTGACGGGTCTGCCCACGATTCTGGGCGGCAGCGCGGGCATCATTGCTGCAGACGTCGGGGCTTCTGACCTGTTGCCCGGGCTGCGCGCGGATGACCGCATCACGCGGCTGAATGGCGAGCACTTCGACAATGTGCCCGGGCTGATGGCGCTGTTGCAGGCGCGCGCCGGCGAGCAGGTCACGCTGGAACTCCAACGCGACGGCACTGTGCAGGAGCTTGCGCTGTGGCTCCCTGCTCTGGAGATCGGTAACCAGGTGGTGGTTGCGCAGGTGGCGCCAGGCTCACCAGCAGCCTCAGCGGACTTTGCCCCCGGCGACCTGATTGTGGCCTTCAACAGCCAGCCCTTCGAGGTCTTCACGGATTTGCAGGCCTTGACCCAGGCCAGTCAAGGCGAGACGATCGTCTTGACGGTGCTGCGTGCCGGTGAACAGCTGGAGCTGTCGTTGGTGCCACGGCTCAACCCGCCGGAAGGCGAAGGCGCCATTGGCATTGGCATTGTGCCTGCCTGGAGCACTGGCGGTCTGGTGCTGGTCGAGGCTGGCTGGCTGGCAGGAATACAGCAACTTTCCCTGACCGACGCGCTGCGGTTCAGCCTGGATCAGCTGGCGCTGTTCGTAAGGACGCTGGTAAACCTGCCCGGCCAGCTAATCGCCGGCAGCTTGCGGCCGGAAGAGACGCGCCTGATGAGCCCGCTGGCCATCAGCCAGGTGGGCGGGCGCTTCCTGCAAGACAGCATCGAACAGGATCATCCCTACGTCATCCTGAGCTTCATCGCACTCATCAGCATTGCGCTGGGCATCACCAATCTGCTGCCCTTGCCGGCGCTGGATGGCGGCCGCATCCTCTTCGTTCTTGTCGAGCTGGTGCGCGGGCGTCCGGTAGCGCCGGAGCGCGAGGGCATGGTTCATCTCTTCGGCATGGCGCTGCTGCTCTCGTTGATGGTGATTACTCTGGTCAACGACATGATGAACCCGGTTACCTTGCTCATCCCCTGATGGAGGCTGTCCCGAATGACTAGCGACAATCCTGTCGACGGGGAGTTCACAGCGCCGGCCAGCGCTGATTTTGCCGAGACCCTGGAGGCGCTGAAAGCCTGGGGTGGCGTTGCGCCAGGGCCGAAGATTTTCTACGGCCTTTCGGACCTGGATGCAGCGCAGTTGCTGCGCTATGCGGCAGTCTGGCGCGAACTGCCGGCTCGGCGTCGTGCAAGCCTGATGCAACACTTGACCGAAGCCAGCGAAACCAACATTGACCTGGATTACCGCGCAGCGGGAATGCTGGCGCTTGAAGATGACGTTGCTGAAGTGCGTCGCACGGCCATAGATCTGCTTTGGGAAGATGACTCGCGGACGCTGTTGCGGCGTCTGCTCGCTATGGCGCAGCATGATCAGGCCTTCAGCGTTCGTGCGGCAGCGGCCAGCGCATTGGGGCGTTTCGTGCTGGCCGGGGAGTTGGGCAAGCTGGCGCACGAGGAATTTGGGCCCTTGCAGCGGGCGCTGGTTGACATTTGGCACAACAGCGACGAAGACGACGCCGTGCGGCGGCGCGCGCTGGAGTCCATCGCGCACTGCAGTCATGTCATCGTCCCCGAGGCTATCGACGAGGCGTGGCATAGTGACGACGATGGACTGCGGGCCAGCGCTGTCTATGCCATGGGGCGCAGCTACGACTCGCGCTGGGAAGCGACCGTGTTGGAGGCGCTGCTGGAAGAAGATCCGGCGTTGCGCTATGAGGCTGTGCGCTCGAGCGGCGAACTGGGAATCGAGGCGGCGCTGCCCGAACTGGCACAGCTGCTCCGCGATGAAGATCGCGAAATTGCAGAGGCTGCCATTCAGTCCCTGGGCGAGATCGGTGGAAAGCGGGCGCAACAATTCCTGGAAGAACTTGCAGAAGAAGCGCAGGATAATGAAGATGAGTCGCTGCAGGAAGTTATCGAGGATGCGCTGGGCAACGTCAGTCTGGGCAGTCTTGACCTGCCGTTCGATCCGACAGATTAAGTCGTTTGTCTCAGGCTGAATTGAGCAAGGTCTGAAGCTTCATCGCCAAATTCATGTTTCCCTGGATCTTTAGACGGCCACTCATAAAGGCCTGCATCGGGTTCAGCTCACCGGCCACCAGTGCAGCCCAGTCATCTGCCAGGGCCTTCAGGGTCATCTCCGGGTTGTCGGCTGGCCCGCTGCCGCTGAGCACCTGGCCTTCGCCAACCTGCACCCAGTAAAGCCCGCCGTTTTCACCGTCCAGATCGAATTGAATGGTGGCATTCAGGTCATCCGCCATCGCCGGATCCAGGTTGGCGGCGATGTCGCTGAAGATTTGCGCTATTTCCTGCTTGCTCGCCATACTTTCTCTCCTGCTCCTTCGCGCGCGGCAAATATATCACCGATGCGGTGATTGGTATACACTTGAGTCGAGCCGGTGAGACAGAATGGAGTTGACATGAAGAGACTGGCGGGAATGTCCTTCGTCCTGGCCCTGCTGCTCGCGCTGTCTGGCAGCGCTTTTGCCCAGGAATCATCCTCCGGCCAGATCGCCTATCTTGACGAGGCCTACAATGTCTGGCGCTATGACTCGCTGCTGGACAGTCATACCCGTTTGACCGGCGACAGCAGTGACACGCGTCGCTATTTGTGGCCAACCTGGGCTACCGACGGACGCCTGGCCTGGTTCAGCCATACCCTCGAGCAGGGCGAACTGACGACCGGCGCCTGGATCCAGTCCGGTCCCGGAGCAGCGGTGGTGCCTGGCTTCAGCGGCACAGAAGCCTTCAACTATGCTTACTGGTCGCCAGGGAGCTGTGCCGCCGGCCCGTCCTGCCGCCAGCTCGCCATTCTGTTAAGCAGTCAGGCGCAGGGCATGTTTGTGGAACTTGTGACGGACGGGGCGGCTACGGCGCAGCAAAATGTAACGTTACGCGGCGGGCCTCCCTTTTATTTCAGCTGGAGCTTCGATGGCGGCCGCATGTTGTGGCAACGCAACAGCCGACGCTTCGACATCTACGACGCAAACGAGGACCGCCTGCTCGCTACCCTGGATCAGACTCCGGGTCTGATCCAGGCGCCACACTGGTCGCCAACCGATGACCGCCTGTTGCTGGGCGTGCGCGAGCCGGATGGCAGGACTGCGCTACTGCTGGTGGAGGGGGGTAGCAGCCTTGAGCTGGCCAGCGGCCTGGCGGGAGCGGTCGCCTTCAACTGGTCGCCGGATGGCAGCCATGTAGGTTGGCGCGAGCAGACAAACAGCGGCTTTGGCCCCTTGCACATAGCCGATGCTTCGACCGGAGAGTTGATGTTGAGCAGCCCGGGCGCGGGCGTGCTGGCTTTCGTCTGGGCGCCGGACGGGCAGCGTATCGCCTGGCTGGAATTCATCCCGGCGGCCGGAAACGTAAGCGCGGCGGCGGGCAATCACTTGCTGGCGCAGACACAGGCCGCCTTGCCCGGCTTGCGCTGGACTGTCATGGAGCTTGCTGACGGGACGACACAGGACGGCACAATTTTCTTTCCGACGCCAGAACTGCTTTACTACATGACATATTTTGACCAGTTTGCACAGAGCCACCGGCTATGGTCGCCGGACAGCCGTTTCCTCGTCTACGGGGAGATTCGTGATAGTGGCCCCCTGGTCAAGGTGCTGGATGTTGACCGGATGAGCGAGGTGCCGCGCACGCTGGCGTCCGGCTGGATGGGTGTTTGGGACTTCGGCACACCGTGAGATCGCGCGCCACATCTGCAATCCGGGCGCTGGCCAGTGCGTTACTCTGTCTGTTGCTGCAAGCCCCGCTGAGTGCGCAGGAGGTGGCGACCTCCACGCCGGTGCGCATCAGCATTCCGACGGATGCCGCCCCGGCCCTGTTGGTGGTTGCCTCGCCTACAGCCTCGCGCACACCGACGCCTGCCGTCGTTGTGCTGGAGGCGAAAGCCGACGCCGGGCCAATCAACGTGCGGGCGGAAGCAAGCATCGAAGCAGATCGGTTGGGGACGATCCAGGCAGGCGAATATTATCCAGTGCTGGGACGCAGCTTCCGTTGGCTGCAAATCCAGTTTCCCTCGGCGCCACAGGGTCGAGCCTGGGTGTTTGAGGAACTGGTTACACTGTTTGGTGACGAGGGAATAATTCCGAACCTGCAACTGGTCACGCCGGTTGTGCTGAGTCAGGCACAGGCTGCTGCGACGCTGACCCAGGCCGCGTTCACCCGGACGCCGGGCGCCGTGCTGACAATGACCGCGCGCTCCCGCATTCTTCCGGTTCCTGGCCAGGAAACTGCGCTTCCTGGTGCTGCAGCACTGTTTGGGGAGACGACCAGCCTGTTGCCTACTTACACCTACCCGCCGGATCTCGTGGCGCCCACAGTTGACGCAGGCGGCGCGATGTATACGAACACGCCGGCAGCCACTGGCGCCCCGCCTGCGCGCTCCACCAGAATCCCGCCAGCGGTGCCCATCGCTTTGCTGGCAGCCGGCGGTTTGCTGGGGTTGCTACTTAATTCACTGCGTCGACGCTAGGCTCAGTGACTGCAGCTGCCGCTGCCACAACCCGCTTCGCCTTCGCCTTCGTCGGAGCGGAAAGAATGTCCGCAACCACAACTGGAGACGGCGTTCGGGTTGTCAATGCGGAAGCCGCCACCCATCAGGCTGTCGATGTAATCAATCGTGGCGCCCTGCAGATACATCAAGCTGGTAGGGTCGACCAACAGCCGCACGCCATCCACCTCGACGACACGGTCGTAGTCGCGCGCACTTTCCTCAAAGGCCATGCCGTATTGCATGCCCGAACAGCCACCGCCGCTGACGAAAACGCGCAGGGCATGATTCGGAATCTCGCGCTCTGTCAACAGGTTACGGATGACAGTCACGGCACTCAAGGTGACGTTCAGGACAGGGGCGTCAATCTGAATCGCTTCGATCATCGTAGTTCCTCCCGCAACAGGCTGCCAAGACATCGTACCACGTTCTGCCAAGGGCGTCAATTTTTGCCTGGCATTTGGTCTGATGCCGGCTCTGCCCGTTGACAGCCGGCGTTCGGCCTGACTATACTCGCCAGGTGAACAGGCAGACCAGGTTTGGAAAGCTACGAGAGACGCATGGCTGAGCCCAGTTGGCTGACAGCAGAAGGTGCGGAGGAATTGCGGCGCGAGCTGGATCAGCTCCTCAATGTCAGACGCCCCGAACTGGCGCGCAAACTCAAGGAAGCGGTTTCGCAGGGAGACCTGAAAGAGAACGCCGATTACCATGATGCGCGTGAACAGAAGGCTTTCGCCGAAGGCCGAATTCAGTACCTCGAGAATGTGCTGCGCAGCGCCAGTATCATCAGTGAAGACTCCGGCCACGGTCGGGTGCGGCTCGGCTCGGTGGTGACCATCCGCGAGGTTGGTGAGCAGGAGGACGAGACCTACCGCATCGTTGGCGCTGCCGAGGCCAATCCTCGCGAGGGCAAGATTTCCCACGAGAGCCCGATTGGCAGGGCGCTGCTTGGTTGCCGCAAGGGCAGCAAGGTCATCGCCCGCACGCCAGGCGGCGAGATGACGGTTAGAGTTCAAAACATAGAGTAGTCTGCGGCCCACCCGCACTGAAAGACATGCACCCGCTTCCGTCGGGTTTTCGCTTATCCCACTGGCCGGAAGTCTCCAGGGCCGCCAAAGGGGTCATCCTCAGGCGGGGCAGAAGGGCGTGTAATATCTGCTGGTGGTCGGGAAGGCCGCGTGCCCTGGGTCGGCTGTGTTCGCTGCGCGAGCGGCCGGGTCTGCTGGGAAGGATTCATCGAAGGGAGCGTAGGCGCGCTCGACAGGTCCTGACCGGGAGCGATGGCCTTGTGCCAGACGGTGATCTCGGTCGTCGCGCTCTCCAGGAAGCTGTTGGAAGGAGCAGAGCCCGCGGTGCCCCATACCACGTCAATCACGCGCACGCGCAAGCGCAGCGCATTGGTCTCAAGATAGGCGGTAGCCCCGGGCTCCAGCGGCACGATGTTGCCGCGGGTCTCCATTTGCGCGCGCGCGGTCGGGTCGTTGACGATGAAGCTGGTGGCGAAGATCGTCGTCATCGAGCGCACCGGGTCGTCCTTGTCAAAGAGCCAGGCTTCCAGCGCGGAGACGCGATAGGCGCTGCCTTCCATGCCGGTGTCGGCGGCAGTGACGCCGCACTCCCCGAGGAAGGCATCGCTGTCCGCCTGAATCTCCCAAGAATCGTCATACTCGCCAGCGCTGTTCTGGTAAACAGAAAGCCTGCGAAACACCGGTTGATTCATGTCTGTATCGCCCGACAGAACGGGAGGGCTGTCCGGGCTGCGGATGTGCGATGGCACTGTCGGCATGCTCACCCCACCTGGCCGACTGCGCCACAACGCTTTCGCGCCCGCCACGACTGTCGGCTGCACGACGAGACGGTTGACCAGCGTCAGCGCGATGGCTCCCAAAATCACGGCCACTGGCCCCAGCACGAAAGGTTCAACTGTGCCCTGCGCAGTAGGAGTCAGCGGCGCTGCCATACTGGTGAGCTGGGCCTGCTCGACCAGCGGCAGAAAGCCGGCATCGCTGATCCCCAGCGAACGCACAATGCCCACCGGGTCATCCACCGCGCTCAACAGCCGCACCAGATTCTCGTTGAATTCCGGGCTGGTGACGGCAGTATTGACCGCCAGTCGATAGCGTTCGACCAGCAGTTGCGTCCAGATGTTTTGCCACCCCTGGGCCAGCTGCGCCGGAGTGCCATCGTGATAAACCGTCGGGGATACGCTGTAGGCCCAGCCCAGACCAAGCAGAAAGGGCAGCACCATCATCAGCAGCGACCTGCGTTGCGGCAGGGCCTGACCAACCTTTGAGTTACTAAAACTCCGGAACGGACCGGCTACCATGCTCTTTACGCGGCGCATCAACTCCGCCCCCAAATTAACCAGCCGGGCAAAACCAGTTCTATTGTAACGAATTAATGCGGCTGGCGAAAATCCGGCAATCCGCTGAGCGTTCAGGCCTTGGCGGGCTCTGCTTGCGCCAATGCGTCCTCCTCAAACACAAGCCCGCAGTCGCTGCATCGGGCAGTGCCCCGGTTGTGTTCCAGCAGCAGCTTGCCACAGGCGGGGCAGGGTTGCCGCAGGGGGCGCTTCCAGCTGCTGTAATCGCAAGCCGGATAGCGCACACAGCCATAAAAGGTGCGGCCGGTTTTCGTGCGACGTTCCGAGAGTTCGCCGCCATGCTCTGTGCCACATTGCGGGCAGGCGATGCCCATGCCGAGTGATTCGCGGTGGTCGCATTCGGGGAAACGCTTGCAGGCGATGAACATGCCGAAACGTCCCAGGCGTTTGACCAGGGATTGTTCGGCGCCGCACTTGGGACAGTCACGCCCGATCGGCTGCTCCAGAGGAGTGTCAGGCATGTGTTCGCGCGCGAACTCCAGCTGATGCAGAAAGGGCCGATAGAACTCGCCGAGCATGGGGCGCCAGGCAAGGCGGTCGCCGGCGATCGCGTCCAGCTTGTCCTCCATCTGCGCCGTGAACTCGTAGTCCATGACGTCCGGGAAGTATTCCAGCAGCAGGTCCACGACGGTGCTGCCGACGGAGGTGGGGACGAGATTGCGGCCTTCGCGCGTCACATAATGTCGCTGCTTGATCTTGGTGATGATGTTGGCGTAGGTGCTGGGTCGGCCGATGCCGCGCTCTTCCAGCGCGCGCACCAGGCTGGCCTCGGACAGACGCGGCGGGGGCTGCGTGAAGTGTTGTTCGGGCAGCAGCAGCTGCAGCGCGAGCATCTCGCCCCTGGCTAGATCTGTCGGGACTTGTCGCTCTTCTCCCGCAGTGTTCGCAGTCCCGCTGACAGCCAGGTGACCGGGGAATCGCAGCTTCCGGCTGGAGGCGCGGAAGAGGCAGGGCGCCTCGGCAGCTTCCGCCCTGGCTTCGATTTCGACGCGCAAGGTGTCGTAGACCGCGCTGCTCATCTGGCTGGCGACAAAGCGCTCCCAGATCAGTCGGTACAGTCGCAGCTGGTCCGCAGCGAGACTGGTCTTCAGCTCATCGGGATGCAGGTTGACGAGCGTCGGGCGGATTGCCTCGTGCGCTTCCTGGGCTGCGCGCGTCCGCGTCCGATACACTGGCGCCTTGTCGGGCAGGTAGGGCTTGCCGTACTTGCCTTCAATGTAGCTGCGCGCATCGCGTTGCGCCTGACGCGACACGGTTACGCTGTCCGTACGCATGTAGGTGATGAGGCCGGTGGTGCCTTTCGCGCCCAGCTCAATGCCCTGGTAGAGCTGCTGGGCGATGCGCATGGTGTTGGCCGGGTTCATGCCCAACCGGCTGGACGCAGTCTGCTGCAGCGTGCTGGTGGTGAAGGGCGCGGCGGGCCGGCTGCGTGAAGTGCCGCGCCTGACGGACTGCACTTGATACCTGCTTCGCTCAAGCTGCTCGACCAGTGGCAACACTTCCACCTCGGAAGCGGGACTCGAGCCAGGCTCCGGCTTGATGGTCTCGTCGCCAATTTGCACGAGCCGGGCGCGAAAGCGTTTGCCGGCGCCATGCCCGTTGTGAACGGCTGGGCCCAGGTCGGCGTCTATCGTCCAGTATTCCCGCGGGACGAAGGCTTCAATCTCCCGCTCCCGTTCGACCACCAGCCGCACCGCCACGCTTTGCACACGTCCGGCAGTGAGCTGGTTGCTCACCTTCTTCTTGAGCACGGAGCCCACGTCATAGCCGACGAGCCGGTCCAGAATGCGCCGCGCGAGATAGGCGTTCACCCGCTCCTGGTCAATGCTGCGCGGGTTGGCAAAGGCCTCGCGCACTGCGTGATCCGTGATTTCATGGAAAACGACGCGCTGCGTCCTGTTTGCGTCCATTTTGGCGACTTCCGTGAGGTGCCAGGCGATGGCCTCGCCTTCACGGTCCGGGTCAGTTGCCAGATAGATTTCTTCGGCAAGCTCGGCATAGTTGCTCAGCTTTTTGACAACATCCCGCTTCTTTTTCGGCACGCTCCAGGATGGCTCGAAGCCGTTTTCCACATCGACGGCGTTGCGGCCGCGCTTCAGGTCACGAATGTGGCCCACTGAAGATTCGACCGTGTAGCCTGTGCCGAGAAAGTTGCGCACGGTTCGCGCCTTGGTCGGCGATTCAACGATGACCAGCTTGCCGATCTTCCGGCGCCGGCCCGCAGCTTTCCTTACTTTGGCAGCAGATTTCTTGTTGCTGCGCCGCTTTGATTTTGCGATGACCTCCGGCTTTGGCAGCTCCGCATGGGCGGCAGTCGCCCCCATTTTGAACATGCCGGTGCCGCAAACTTCACAAGTGCCACGGGTGCCGGGAGCACCGCCGGCGGTGTATTGCGCCACAGCGCCGGACATCCCGCGCTTCGCTTTGCATCCGAAACAGTACGCCTGCAGCGCTTCTTCCATGTGGTCTGTAGCCTGTGGGTTAGAGGAACTTGTAGTTCTTGGTGGTCAGGAGCTTGTTGACGACTTCGCGCACATCCTGACTGCGGTCCTTGTGGCAGAGCAGCAGCGCGTCGGGCGTATCCACCACGATCAGGTCGTCAACGCCGATGGTGACCGTGAGCTTGTCACTGTAAACGAGCGTGTTTTTGGTGTCCAGCACCACATTCGCCGCCGGGTTGCCACGAAAATGGTTGCCGGCGCGGTCCAGCGACAGCACTTCAAACAGCGATCCCCAGCTACCGACATCATTCCAGCCAATGTCAACCGGAATTACGGCCATGTTGCGCGCGTTCTCCATGACGGCGAAATCGATGGAGATGCTCTGGATGTTGTCCCAGTTCGCTTCCAGAGTGTCGACCCAGGTCGGGCTGTCCACTGTTGCGCCAATGGCCTGCAGGCGCGCATACATGTCCGGCTGCTGGCGCTCATACTCCGCCAGGGCCGTTTCCGTGGTCCAGATGAACATGCCGGAGTTCCAGCTGTAGTCGCCCGAACGTAGAAAAGCGGCCGCAGTGGCCTCGTCCGGTTTCTCGATGAAGCCCAGCGAATGGAACACGGCAAAGTCGCCGACCTGGTCGCGCTGCTGTCCCTGATGAATGTAGCCGAAGCCCGTGGTCGGGTGGGTGGGCGCAAGCCCCAGCGTGACGATCTGGCCCTGGCGCGCAACTTTCTGCGCCGCCAGCAGTACCTGATGAAAGCGTTTGACATGCTGGATGTGATGATCCGCCGTGAGAATAGCCACCGCAGCCTGCGGATCGCGCCGGTGAATCACGCTCAAGCCGAGGCCGGCCGCGGGAGCGGTGTTGCGCCCGTAGGGCTCGACGATGTAGTTGACAGGCGGAATGTCCGGGACCTCGCTGTGCATCTCGTCAAAGCATGCGCGGCTGGTAACAACATAGATGCGTTCCGGCGGGAACAGCGGCGCCAGACGCTCCACACTGATGCGAAACATCGAGCGCTCCGCGTCGGTCAGTGGCAACAGCTGTTTGGGACGGTCCTGGCGGCTCATGGGCCACAGCCGCGTCCCGCCGCCGCCGGCCAGAATCATCGCGTAGAAGTGCGCTGTCATGCAACTGTCCCCGTCTCAGCCTGACTGCGTGCGGCAATATTGCATGGGCCCAACCTTTCGCGCAAGCCCGCGCAGTTCAAGGATGGTCAGCGTGCTGCTGACCTTGGCCACTGGCAACTGACACTCGCGCACCAGATCATCCACGTAGGTCGGCTCGATGCCCAGGTGGGCCAGCAGGCTGGCCTCGGTCGCATTGGCGGGCACGACCCGTTCCGTAACCGTGGCTGCCTCCATCCGCGTCCAGGAGAGATTGAGCTCATCAAGGATGTCGCCGGCAGAGGTCACCAGTTTTGCGCCGTCCTGGATGAGCCGATGACAGCCAGCGCTGGCCGGGTCAAGAATGTTGCCTGGTACGGCGAAGACCTCTCGTCCCTGCTCGGCGGCGATGTTCGCTGTGATGATGGCGCCACTGGCCAGTGGCGCCTGCACGACCAGGACTCCCAGTGACAGGCCGCTGATAATGCGGTTGCGGCGCGGGAAATTGCGGCCTTCGGGCAGGGTGCCCATCGGGTACTCGCTGATCAACGCGCCCTGCTGGCTGATTTCCTGCGCAAGCCTGCGGTGATCCGCCGGGTAGACCACGTCCACCCCGCAACCGAGCACAGCCAGAGTACGGCCGCCGGCCTTCAGCGCGCCCCGATGGGCGGCAGCGTCGATGCCGTAGGCCAGCCCACTCACGACACTAACTTCCTGTCGGGCAAGGTCCTGCGCCAGCCTGCCGGCCACGTCGCGCCCGTAGGCTGTGGCCTTGCGCGTGCCAACCATGCCCAGGGCGTTACGGTCGGTTGTCAGCAAACTGCCCTTTATGTAGAGCGCCAGTGGCGGATCAGTCAGATTACGTAACTGCTCGGGAAAATTGTCATCCAGCAGCGTGCACAGGGTGGCGCCAGCGGCATGTATCCGTTCCAGTTCGCGTTCCAGGTCGACTTCACGGCGCACTTCATGCAGTCTTTGCCGCAGCGGACGCTCAAGGCTGGCCTGTGCCAGCTGGCCATCGCTGGCCAGCCAGGCAGCGCCAGGGTCGCCAAAGTATTGCAGCAACCGGGTGAAACGACGGGGGCCGATGCCTGGCACCAGGCTGAAACCGAGACAGGCCAGTTGCGGGGTGGGCGGGCTATGCTTCGGCGCAGGGTTCATTGATCGCATTCATGTGAGTGTCGAATTTGTGTCAGGCGGGGAGCAGACCGTCTGGCAACTGGACGCGCAGATAGCCGCCTTTGATATTGGTCTCGAGTATGGTTTCAGCAATCGCCGGGATCAGCACTTCGCCATGTTCTGGGCTGACCACAATGTATACGTCGTTGGCTCCCGTTTCGATGATGTCACGAACCGTGCCCAGCTCGCAACCGTCTTCAGTAATGACGCGCAGCCCGATGAGCTGGAAGAGATAGAACTCCTCTTCTTCAAGGGGCACGGCGTCCTCAATGGCGACCAACACCTTGAGTTCGCGCAGCAAGTCCGCTGCCTCGCGGTCGTCGACTCCATCCAGTTTCAGCAGACCATAACGCTGGTGCATGCGCATGTGTTGCACGCTGTAGACGCGGGCATCCCTGGCACTAACGTCGGTCGCCAGGTGTACCTGACCAAGTTCCTCAATGCGCTCCGGATAGTCCGTCAGCAGGCGCGTTCGCAACTCGCCGCGCAGCCCGTGCGGCCGCAGCACCTCGCCCAGCAGGAGGAAGCGTGGCCCGGACATCGAGTCCGGGCCGGTTGATGCACGCTGGGCCATCACTCACATGATCTCGAGGATGATGTGCTTGCGGCTGCGTTCTCCCTGCTGGTGCCGGTCTGCGACTCGCAACAGGGCGCGGATCGCGTTGGCGACGCGTCCCTCGCGCCCGATCACGCGGCCCATATCTTCCGGGGCCACGCGAAGTTCGATGACGGTCGCCGAATCCGAGTTGCGCTGGCGCACCTTGACCTGCGAGGGATCGTTAACCAGGCTCTTGGCGATGTAGCCAACCAACTCTTCCAGGTTGGTGGGCGGGCGCGGGTTCTGCTGCCGCTGTTGCCAGTTCCTGCCAGAATTCATGGCCTACCCGTCCTGGCTGGTGGACTCGCCGACCGGGAAACTGGTCTTCGGGCTGACCGGCTCGGCAGCTTCCAGCTCGCTTGCGGCTTCGGCCAGCAGAGCCTCAAGCTCCTCACCCTGGCGCAGACGCTCGAAGCGCCCGAGCGTGCCTGTGATGGTGAAAATCTTGCGCACGCGGTCGCTGGGTTGGGCACCGTTCCCCAGCCAGTAGAGCGCACGTTCCTCATCGACCACGTTGGTGTTGGGACGGGTGCGCGGGTTGTAGTGGCCGATTGTTTCGATGAAGCGACCGTTGCGCGGGCTGCGCTGGTCGGCGACGACGATGCGATAGCTGGGTTGTTTGCGCAAACCAACCCGGCGCAGACGAATGCGTACCATGAGACTCTCTCCTTGTGTGTGCGCTCCCATGCGCCGCTCTGGCGGGGAGCCACTGTCGATGAACGAAACGTGACATGGTGACAGTCGGGGAAGGGGAGTCAGCCCTGGCCCATTGCCTGAGGCAGACCGCCGGGCAGCTTCAACCGCCCACGCCGCATCTGCTTCATCAGCTTTCGCATGTCACGGAATTGCTTGACGACCTGATTGACATCGCTGACCTGCAGGCCGCTGCCGCGCGCGATGCGCTTGCGCCGGCTGGCGTTCAGCAATTTGGGTCGTGCGCGTTCCGCCGGCGTCATGGAGAGGATGATGGCCTCTACCTTGCGCAGGCTGTGCTCCATCTCTTCCTGGTCAACCTGCTCCTGCAGACGCCCCATGCCCGGCACCATGTTCAACAGCTGACCCAGCGGCCCCATCTTGCGCACCCGTCGCAGGTTATCCAGAAACTCCTGCAGGGTGAACTCGTCCTTCAGCATTTTCTGCTGCAGGCTTACGGCTTCGGCCTCGTCGAATTCCTCCTGCGCGCGCTCGATGAGCGTCAGGACGTCGCCCATTCCCAGGATGCGCGAGGCCAGGCGATCGGGGTGGAAAACCTCGAAGCCGTCGACTTTCTCGCCAGTTGAGAGGAACTTGACCGGCACGCCGGTGACGGCGCGCATGGAGATGGCCGCGCCGCCGCGCGCGTCGCCATCGACCTTGGTCAGGATGAGGCCGGTGATGCCCACGCTGTCGTTGAAGCCCTGGGCGATGTTCACGGCTTCCTGGCCGGTCATGGCGTCCGCGACCAGCAGGACTTCCGCCGGCGCCGTGCGCTGCTTGATCTGCTGCAGCTCGGCCATCAGACTGTCGTTGATTTGCAGACGCCCGGCGGTGTCAAGGATGACTACGTCGGCGCCGGCTTCTTCGGCAGCCTTCAGGCTGCGCGCTGCAATGCTCGCCGGGCGCGAGCTGACGCCCTCCTCGTAGTATGGCACGTCGACCTGCTTCGCCAGTGTGACCAGCTGCTCGACAGCGGCAGGTCGTACCGTGTCGCAGGCGACCAGCATGGGCGAACGCCCTTCGCGCCTTAATTGTACTGCCAGCTTGGCCGCAGTCGTCGTCTTGCCCGTGCCTTGCAACCCGATCAGCATGATGGCGTGCGGGCGCGTGCTGCCACGAAAGTCGAGACGACCCGGCTCGCCCAGCGTGGCGACAAGCTCCTCATGGACGATTTGCAGCACCATCTGCCCAGGCTTGAGGCTGCGCAGGAGCTCGGCGCCAACCGCGCGCTCGCGCACGCGCTTGACGAAGGACTTCACGATGGGCAGCGAGACGTCGGCCTCCAGCAGGGCCATGCGCACTTCGCGCATGACTTCGCTGACATCGCGCTCGGTCAGGTGACCTGCCCTGCCGAGGCGGTCTACAGTTGCCTGAAGCCGTTTGCTTAGGCTCTCAAACATGCTGGCGGCGCAGCTTCCCTTCTGAAACGTGACCTGGAGCCGAATGCATTCTAGTGGAGCGACCCGACAGCGTCAATATGCGGCGCTCATTCCGGCTCGCGCTGAAAGCGGCGATAGGCGCGGTTGTGGTAGACGAGCGGCCAGGCCGGATCCTCCATGCGCCCGGTGGCCAGCACTTCGCCGGTGATCACATGGTGCGTGGCGCCGTCATGCACGCCGTAGACGCGGCAGTCCATCCAGGCGATGGCCTCCTGCAGCAGCGGTACGCCGCTCTGTGCCACGAAAGTGGGCACGGTGTCGATACGCTCGACGCCGGGTGGCAGGTCTGTGTAACCGGCGAAGAGCGCGGAATGCGCTTCCTGTGCTTCTCCCAGAATCGAGACGCCGAAATGGCCGCTTTCCTGCAGCAGCAGGCTGGTGCCGGCTTCCTTGTGCAGACAGACGAGGATCAGCGGCGGCTCGAGCGAGATGGAAGTGAATGAGCTGGCCGTCATGCCGGCGCGGCGGTCACCAAAAGCGGTGGTGACGACTGTTACCCCACAGGACCACAATCTCATGCTGCGGCGCATGGCTTCTGAAATTGAGCCCATTGACGCGCTTCCTCTTGCTGCAGACAGGCGTCCAGTATAGCCGAATCCAGGCGGGATGGCAGTCTCGCTGTTCCGCTTGTGGAATCCCCGCCTGTTGGTAGAGTCACCTCGTTACTGGTGGCCTTGTGTGGGAGAGTTGTCCATGAGCACCAATGGGGAAGCGGAACTCTTGCTGCTTGCCGGCAGTTACACCCGGCCCATGCCGGAGGCGCAGGGGCGCGGTGAGGGCATCTATGCCTGCTGGTTCAACACCGCCAGCGGCGAGCTGCGGCTCGCCAGCGTATTTCGCGGGATTGCTGACCCGGCCTACCTCGCAGTCGATGCTGCAAACAAGCGGGTATATGCCATCAGCAGACAGGAAGAAAGCGCCGACGGGAACAACTCGGCCCTTTGCGCCCTGGCGCTGGAACCCGCCGACGGGACGCTGACCCTGCTAAACTGCCAGCCTGCGCTTGGCAAGGGCGCCTGCTACGCCTGGACAACCGGCAGCAGCGCTTTGGTCGCCTGCTATGCCGGCGGCAGCGTTTCCGCTCTACCGTTGGCTGAAGACGGCAGCCTGCTGCCGGTAAGCAGCGTGGTGCAGCATGGCGAAGGCTCGCGGGTCAATCACATGCGCCAGGACGGGCCACACGCGCACTGCATCCTGACCGACCCGGCCGGCCGCTTCATCTTTGTCGCGGACCTTGGCCGTGACGAGGTGGTCATCTATCGTCTGGAGGACGGGGCGCTGCTGGAGCACGGCCAGGCCAGTCTGACGCCAGGCTCAGGGCCACGGCACCTGGTCTTTCATCCGACGGGTCAGCACGCCTTCGTCGTCAACGAGTTGTCCTGCAGCGTGACTACCTTCCGCTACGACGCGGACGCCGGCGCGCTCACGCGGCTGGTGACGAAATCCACCCTGCCCATGAATTACGTGGGATTTAACACCTGCGCGGCGATTCATGTGCATCCCAACGGCCGCTTCGTCTATGCCTCCAATCGCGGCCATGACAGCATTGCCGTGTTTGAATTTGACGCGGCGGCGGAATCTCTTCAGCTGCGTTCCGTTCACAAGAGTGGCGGACTCACGCCGCGCGACTTCACGCTCACGCCTGACGGCATGTGGCTGCTGGCCGCACACATGGATTCCGCCAACATCACCAGCTTCCGCGTTGACGGGGAGACGGGCGCCCTGGAGCCGACCGGCCACGAACTGGCGCTGCCGACCGTTGTTTGCCTGAAATGGGCCGTGTAACTGTCCGGGTCGCTCAGCGCCACTGCTGCAGACGATTGCGAGTTTGATGCCCGCTGCGAATGCGCCAGTCGAGCATGGCGTCCAGCAGCTCGTGTTTGTGCGCAGCGAACGCGGGCTCATCCCACAAATTGTGGAATTCATCCGGGTCATTGCGCAGGTCGAAGAGTTGGCCCTCGTCTGAATCGAGGAAGTGCACCAGCTTCCAGTCGCGGCTGCGCACCATGGTCATGTAGGGGCCTTCGTAAATCCCGTCTGCAGGGTGCTCGGCAAAGACCAGGTCGCGTGGGCGCCAGTCCGGCAAGGTCTCGGCGCGCAGAGCGGGCATCAGCGGCTCCGCCTGCATGTCCGATGGCGGCGTCACTCCTGCCAGCTCCAGCACCGTGCGCCCGACATCCATCAGCTGACACATTCCCGGGATGCGCAGGCCGGCGTCGACGCGGCCAGGCGCCCACACGATGAGCGGCACCCGCATGATCGTGTCGTACATCGTCCACTTTTGGCTGTGGCCGTGGTCCGTGAGACAGTCGCCGTGGTCGGAGGTGAAGATTACGATCGAGTTCTCAAGGTAGCCCTGTTCATCCAGCGTCTGCATCAGCTGGCCGATTTTCTCGTCAATCATGGTGACGTTGGCGAAATAGTAGGCGCGCTGCCTGTGGCGTTGCGCCCGCGTCGGCTGCGGCAGATGGACGACGGCATCGTGGTCGGTGGTGAAGTTGTGCTCGCGCAACTGTTTGAAGGGTGAGGGCTGGCCGTCCAGGTCCTCCTGGCACAATTCCTGCAGCGGCAGCTCCCGCTCCAGATAGGGCCGGGCGTATTCGGGCAAGGGATCGTAGGGTGGGTGCGGCCCAGGGAAGCCCACCTGCAGGAAGAGCGGTTGCGTTTGCGGATAGCTCTCCAGCCACCAGCGCGCCATGTCGCCGACGAAGAAATCAGGGTGCAGATCCGCCGGCAGCTTCCAGTCGAATGCGCCCAGACTCTCGCGATAGCCGGGCCACTTGCGGTACAGCTCGCGCTGCTGCTTGACCTCACCGCGCGCGCGCAGGGCCTTGTCCCATTCGTCGAAGTAGTAGCGCCCTTCGAGGTAACGATCCTTGTTTTCCACCACGTAGCGCTCGTGAAAGCCAAGCGGCGTTTCGTAGGGGAAGCTGTGCATCTTGCCGATGTTGACACAGTGGTAACCGGCATCCGCCATCCGCTCGACCCAGGAGTGACGCCAGAGGTCGGCATTTTGCAGCACGCCGGTTACGTGCGGCCAGTAACCGGTGAACAGGCTGGCCCGGGCCGGCGCGCAGGAGGGCGCGGTGATGAAGCAGTTGTCGAAGGAAGTGCCATCCTGCACCAGGCAATCCAGATTTGGCGTATCCACCCAGGGAAAGCCGAGCGCGTTGATGCTGTCAAAGCGCTGCTGGTCGGTGATGATCAGGATAATGTTGGGATGGTCGGCCACGGGCGTTCTCGGCTGCCAGCTCAGCGATGGGGAAGCGGCGCGGTGCGGGCCAGCAGGTCTGCCAGGCTGTGCTGTTCGCTGGCAGAAACTGACACGCACAGGTTTTCACGCGGGCCCTGGCTGATTTGCGCCAGGCTGGCATCGCCATACAGTCGATAGCCGAAGATTGCGAGTTCCCCGCGCAGGGCAGCGAAAGTCTCCTCCGTGTTGGGCGCGCGCAGGCGATCAACCAGCACGACCTGCGTTTCATCCAGTGCTAAGCGCACTCCAGGCAGGTCTTGTTCGCGCTGCAGCATATCCGCCGCCAGCAGGCACTGACGGGCACAGAGGGCCAGACCCTCCGACAGCCTGGGGGCGTGCTCCCGCTTGCGCATGTAGAGCAGCCCTGGACGGCCGTGGCCGAAATCGAAGCTCAGGTCGCCTTCGTCGCCGATGAGCATGATGCCGGGGCCATGATGCGCGTGGCTGTAGTCCGCCACGTCGATCAACAGCCCCGGCAGCTGCTTGCGTTGAATCCAGCGCTGGAATACCGGAACCAGGGCTGCCGCGTCAACCTCGCAGCCTTCCGCCAGGAAAAGTTTGGTGCCGATACGTTGCAGGGCCATGGTCACGCCGGGCTCACGATGACGCCATTGACGCGGGCTTCTGCCGCGTGGGTGGCCTCGATAAAGAGCTGAGCCTCCTCAATGCGGCGGTGCGCTTCCTGCTCGTCCGCGGCGACAGGCGGTTTTCCGTGACGGTTAATCATGTAGCGTGCGAACTTGCCCTTGGCGAAGCGATCGAAGAATAGCCCGGTGTCATAGAAGCGGGTGCGGAATTCGCGTACGACGTCGTCGGCGTCCGTGCTGACGTCCAGAAACTGGGTGCGCACCAGCGCCCGCGCCGCCATGAGCATGGCCTGATAGCTGCGCCCTTCTGCCTGGATGAAGTCGCCTTCATCCAGCGCGACCAGCGCATCGAAATGTTCAGACTCAGCCTTCGAAATCTCGATGGAGAACAGGGAGACGACCTCGCCGGCGCATTCGCCCACGCCGATATCGCCAATGGTGTAGCTGCGCGAATCGCCCCAGTCGCGGAACAACTCCGGGTTCTCCTCGTACGCGGGCAGCTTGGTCCAAGGCTGAATCATGGCGCGGATTTCCTTGCGTCCCAGCCGGCGCACCCAGCTCTGGAATTTCTCACCACGCTCACGTTCTGCGACGAAGCGCTCGGTGAGTGCGTCCAGCACGTCGGGCACGGCCTTGGCGGGCACTGCGACCATGGCCAGACCGAAACTGCCGGCGTTCTCGTCCCACTGGCCGCCCAGCACCACCTGGAAGTGAGGCACCTTGTGGTTGCCGGAACGGCGGCTGTTGCCGAAGAAGCCGATGTCGGCGACGTGATGCTGGCCGCAGGAATTGAAGCAGCCGCTGATCTTGATTTTCAGGTCCTTGACTGCCTCGGGCATGGTGGCGTTGCGCACGGCCAGGCGCTGGCGCAGCTCCCCGGCCAGGCCGCGTGATGAAGCAATGCCCAGCTTGCAGGTGTCCGTGCCCGGGCAGGTGGTGATGTCAACGATGGTGCCGGCGCCGGCATCGCCCAGGCCGACCGCCTGCAGGGCGCGGTACAGCGCAGGCAAATCCGCTTCCGGCACCCAGCGCAGTACGATGTTCTGCTCGACGGTGGTGCGTACGTTGTCGCTGACGAATTCCCGCGCGATGTCGGCCAGCTGGCGCATCTGCCAGGTGGTGATGTCGCCCAGCGGCAGGTTGACCGTGACGACACTGTAGCCAGCCTGGCGTTGGCGATAGACGTTGGTCACGTACCAGTCGTCGAAGCCGGCGGGCCTTTCCGCGCCATTCAGCGCCATGCCGGCTCGCAGCGGAGCTTCCGAGTAGGCAGGCACTTCGTCAATCCAGTCGGTCCAGGCCTCGTCCTTCGGCAGGCTGGCGCGCTCTTCACGCACCAGGCGGCGGAACTCCTCAATGCCGACGCTGGCGACGAGGAACTTGATGCGCGCGCGGTTACGGTTGCGCTTTTCGCCAAGGCGCGCAAATACGCGCGAGATGGCCTGTGAGAGCGGCAGAATCTCATCCACCGGGGCAAACTCCTCCAGCACCTGCGCCTGATGCGGCACAGTGCCGAGGCCGCCGCCGACGTAGACGGTGAAGCCGCGCTGCAGCTCGCCGTCCACCTTGCGCGTGCGCGCCAGAAAGCCCAGGTCGTGCATGTTGACCAGGCCGCAGGCGTGGTGCTCGCAGCCGGAGAAGGCGACCTTGAACTTGCGCCCGAAATCCTGCACGTCATCATGACCCAGCAGGAAGTTGGCCAGCGCGGCCGAATAGGGCGTTACGTCAAAAGTCTGGTCGTGACACACGCCCGCCAGCGGGCAGGCCGTCACATTGCGCACGGAGTTGCCACAGGCCTCGCGCGTGGTCAGTCCGACCGCGGCCAGGCGTCGCATCAAGTCGGGCGTGTCGTCGATGTGCACGTAGTGCAGCTGGAAATCCTGGCGCGTCGTAACGTGCAGGATGCTGTCGGCGTACTCGTCGGCGAGATCGGCCAGCGCCTCCATCTGCGCGATGTTAAGGCCACCGTAGGGCACCTTGATGCGCTGCATACCCGGCGCGTCCCACATGGTGTCCGGGCCCTTGGTCAAGGTGCCGGAGGGGAAGTCGAGTGGCCGCGTCTCGATGCCGTCGTGACGCTGGCCATTGTCGTAGCGCTGACCGTAAACGCCGCGGCGCAGGCGCGTCTCGGCGAACACCTTTTCATCCAGGCGGTCCTGGCGGCGCAGTTCCATCTGGCCCTCGAAGATGTCGATTTCGTGTGACAGCTCCGGCGGCATTTTGTCCTGCAAAACAGTCTTCCAGCTATTACTCATAACTCCTCCAGAATTGGGCTCAGTGCCTCATATTCCAGTTCCATGTCGTCCTGTACTTGCGGCAAATCGAACCAGCGCAGGCCCTGGCCACGCAGGCGCACTACCTCGCCGATGATGATCGTCGCCGGGGCGCAGAGTTCGGCAGAGGTTGCGGCCGCGGCCAGGCCTGCGGCCGGCGCCTCAATGACGCGCTGCCCGGCGACGCTGCCCCATTCGACGGCGGCGGCGGGCGTCCCGGGGTCAAGGCCGCCATCCAGCAGGCGTTGCAACAGGCGCGGCAGGGCGTTGACGCCCATCAGGATGACCAGCGTGCCACCCGTGTTGGCCAGCGCGTCGTAGTTGAGGCGGGCAGGTCCTTCTTCAAGCAAATCATGCCCGGTAAGTATGGTGACGCTGCTGCTGACCTCGCGCTGCGTCAAGGGAATACCCGCGTAGGCCGGCGCGGCATAGGCGCTGGAAATGCCGGGCACAATTTCGAAGGGAACGCCAGCCGCGTGACAGGCCAGTGCTTCCTCGCTGCCACGACCGAAGAGCAAGGGGTCGCCGCCCTTCAGCCGCAGTACCTGCTCGCCCAGCAGGGCGTGCGCGACGAGGGTCTCGTTGATGCGGGTCTGATTCAGGCGCTGTCGCGCAGGCGCCTTGCCGACGTTGATGAGCGTCGCATCCGGGCGCACCTCATCAAGCAACTCGAGCGGGATGAGACGGTCATAGACGATTACGTCCGCGCTGCGAATCAGACGCAAGCCCTTGCGGGTTATCAGTTCAGGATCGCCCGGGCCGGCGCCCACCAGCCAAACTTTTCCGATCATACAATCTCCCTTGTTGCCTGGCTCAGCCACAGGTTGCAGGGCGACCGGCAGGGTAACTCATCAGCCGCGCTGCCGACGCCGTTCCAGGTTGGCTGGCGCACACAGTTGTCGCACAAGGTTGCGCTGACCTGCGCCACTATCGCTGCCGGCAACTTGTCAACTCCACGGAAGTTCCCCGTTTGCCGCGCTGCCACTGTAGCCAGCGATTCTGGCCGAAACGCTCCGTCGCGCCAGGCGGACCAATCTGCTACAGCGCCTGGATAAACTGTTTCAACTACAGTCGCCAACTCATGCGGCTGACGAATTGCTACGTGCCAGCCCGTCGGCAGTCCAGTCGCCTCCGGCAAGGGCCGGAAGGGCTGCTCGCGCACAATGCGGCGCAATTCAGCGGGCGAACTCACGCAGTGCGTATCTGCATCTTCTGCAACAGGACGAACCTCCGCCGGGGTGAGCAGCAACTCGCCAAATTTCACCTGGCCCCGCTCACAGACCTCGTCCCACAGTGCCTGCGCGCCCCTGCTCGGAAATCCACTCCAGTCCGAAGCGGGCCTGCCCACTTCGAGGTCCGGCTCACAGGCGCGCGCCAACTCCAGGATTACTTCACAGACGACGTCCGCAGTGCCCGGTGCGCCCAGGTAATATACAGAACGCCCGCCTGCACGTCCACTGCTGGCGCCGGTCGGCAGGCCAAGTTCACGCGGAACATCGACGCTAACGTGTGAACCTGGCGCAAGGAACCACGGCGCTGCCAGAATCACTGGCGCACCTGTGCGCTCGTAAATCGAGGCAATCGACGGCTCGTCGTCCAGGTAAGCTTCCAGCACAGTCAGGCCAGGCCAGCTGCGCTCAAGCGCCTGCGCCTGTATGCGCGCCGCGCCCTGGCTGCGGGCATCGCGACGCGTGCCGTGTCCAATGACAGCGACTGCGACGTCGCAGCTGTCCAACTCCTGCTCGACCATCAGGTCGCTGACGCAATTGCGTAACACGTTTCCCAGAAGCGGGTGCAGGCCGAGCGGCTGTGTGTAGTGGATGCGGCGCGTGCCACGTTGGCTCAACGTGCCGCTGAGCCCCATCTCGGTCGGAATGACCGTGCGCGCGAAGTAGCCGTCGGCGGCCAGCGCTGGCACCACAATCACAGTGTCCGCGCAAAAACTGTCCAGCACCTGGCTGAAAGCCGGCGCTTCCTTCCAGAAGCAGGCGCCAACTTCATCGGCGATGCCCAGCGCCCGCAGCCGGTCGACGTATGACCAGACCAGACCAGCCGTGTGCGGGCTGAGGTGAGAGCCATGGCCGGCGAGCAGCAAGGCGTTCATCCGCTCTTGCGCACCAGACTGTGCAACAGGCTGCGCGCCTCATCGACCTGGTCCGACCCCAGCAGAGCCAGCACATCGGACTCGAGGACGCTGTTGTAAAAGCAACGCCGCTGCTCCTGTTCGGGGATTTCCGCGCGGATTTGTGGCCGAAGTTCCCCCAGCCAGCGCGCCATGATTGCATGTTCCTCGCCCACACAGTCGGCTATCCGGTCGCGTAACCAGCGCACGAGGGCGGGTGAGGAACCGCCGCTGTCCAGGGCGATCAACAGGGGCGGCCGATGCAATTCGGCCATGTTGCTGAAGTCGCCGGCCGCGGCATCATCCACGACGTTGACCAGGGCGCCCAGACTGCGGGCCTCGGCCGCAACAGCCTGATTGGTTGCTTCCTCGTTAGTCGCGGCGAAGACGAGCGTCGGACTAAATCGCTTCAGGATTTCCGCTTGCCACTGCACCCGCAGCCAGCGAAATTCTTCCGCGTCGACTGACTCGCACAGCGATGCATCCAGTGTGGGGCTGATGACCACAACGCTCGCGCCAGCCTGCAGCAGGCCGGTGACCTTGCGCGCCGCCACCGCCCCACCGCCCACGACGACGCAGGTTTTGCCGCGCAACCTGAGGGAAACGGGATAGCTCATGATCTGTCGCTGCTCCCACTGGTTGGCAGATGCAGGTTGTGGATGCCGCATTCATTCTTGTTAGAGACCTGCCAGCGCCCGCTGCGCACCGACGCGCCGGCCAGCACCGGATGCGTGCAATGGGTGCAGCCGATGGTCGGATAGCCCTGATCGTGAAGTGTGTTGTATGGCAGCTCATGCTCTCGCAGCCAGGCCCAGACCTGGGCCGAGCTCCAGTTGACGAAGGGGCACAGCTTGACGAGCTGGTTGCCCTCGTCCCACTTGATGGCCGGGGTGTCCGCGCGTTGTGCGGACTGGTCACGGCGCAGACCGGCGATCCAGGCGCTGTGGCCACGCAAGGCCTGCCGCAGTGGCAACACCTTGCGCAAATGGCAACAGAGATCCGGGTTGCGCTCCCAGAGTGCCGGGCCGTGGGCGAGGGCCTGTTGCGCGGCGTTCAACTGTGGCTGCACCCGCCTCAGGTTCAGGTCGAAACGGGCTTCCAGCTCATCAATCAGCCGCAGCGTTTGCGGGAAGAGGAAGCCGGTGTCGAGCGTGATGACGGTTGTGCGCGGGGCGATTTCCTGCAGCATGTGCAGCGTGACTATCCCTGTGGGCTGAAAACTGGTGACGACGGCCAGGCCCTCGCCGAAGCGTTCGGCGGCGAAGCGCAGGATCTCCTGCGGTGATGCCGTGGCGAACTCGCCCTGCAGCGCGTCCAGCTCGTCATGAATGTGTTCCTGCAACAGGTGCATGTACGCTCCATTCCATGGCCAGGTACAGAAAACCCCGGTGTTATCCGGGGCTCTCGCATGCAAATCGGGTATGCGGGCGTGTTACTCCGGATAACGCCGTGGGCGGCTGCTCGGACAACAGGGACAACACATATTGTGGTCATTGTGGCTCATTTCGTTTTCAACTCCCTGTGTCCCTTCCACCGAACGATTCAGCAACTCCTGCAACAAAAATCCCCGAACGCCTGGTCCGGGGTCATCACTGCTGCTGCCTGTATCTGTCAGATTAACCCGTCAGACGGCAACACCCCCGGCGCTCTGGCGACAGGAACAACAACACATCGTCTGCTGCAGGTCAAAAGCAAAGGTTAATGCACTCATGTCAGGTATCGTAACGCGCGCCCGAAAGTCTGTCAACAAATTCGTGGGACCAATCTCAAATTGCTCGCAGCAACAGAAAATCAGGAAAAGAGGGCAGCATGACGGGCCAGCGCGGCCTGCAAGGCATCGCGATCGAGCGCTGTGCTGCAGCCGCCTATTCCCTGGGTGGACAAACTGCCCGCCACAGTGCCATGGCGCAGGCACATTTCCGGGGTAGCGCCGTCGAGGTGGGCGGCGATGAAGGCGGCGTTGAACACGTCGCCCGCGCCGGTAGTGTCGACCGGGTCGCAGGGCAGGGCCGGGGCGTGGTAACAGCGACCTTGCCACCAGCAGCGTGCGCCCTGCGCGCCCTCCTTGATGACCAGTAGAGGGACGAGCTCCGCCAGCAGCGCAGCTGCCTCCGAGAGTGAGTCCCTGCCGGTGAGTCGTTGTGCTTCCACGGCGTTGGGCAGAAACATGTCCAGCTGGCTGATGATCTCGCGCACCAGCGGATGCGACAGTGTCTGCTCGCGATGCTGGCAGTCCATCGACACTTCAATGCCGCGGGCGCTACACTCGCGCAGCAGGGCCGGCATGCGCTCGTCGACGACCAGGCCGCTGAAGTGCAAATGCCGACAGTGGGTGTCGGCCAGGCGCTGGCGTGTGAGCTCAATGACGCCCGGAGGCGTATCGGCGTAGGTCACGAAGGCGCGGTCGTCGCTGAGCGACAGGGAGACTGTCAATCGACGCAAGGGCTGCCCGTCCTGCTTCACGAACGAAAGGTCGAGGCCTTCCTGCTCAGCCCATTCCCGGATGAAGCGGCTGAAGAAGTCCTCGCCCAGCGCGCCGATCCAGCCGACCTTCACTCCCAGCCGTTTGAAGGCGACGACCGTGTTGAGCACGCCGCCAGGCACGACGTTGACATCGTCGCAATAGATCTCAGTGCCTGGTGCGGGGAACGCCGGCAGGCCGGTGAAGACGACATCGCAGAAGTAATGGCCCGGCACCAGGACGTCACAGGCTTTCAGCGCCACGTGCAGACGAGCTCCCGATGGGCGCTGTAGAAGCCGTCGAAGAGACGTTCTGCGAGCGGCCAGGAACCGACCAGCGGATGCGCACAGAGCGCCTGCAGGGCCAGCGCGCGGGAGCGTTGCAGAATTGCCTGCGAGGCCAGGCGTTCGTAAACCTTGACGCTGCGCATCAGGGCCAGCTGCTGCTCTGGAATGACGCCGATGGGCAGCGGGCGCGGCCCCCGGCCATCAATGAGGCAACTCACCTCCACGATGTCATCCGCGTCCATGCCTGCGATCGCGCCGCGATTGGGAACGTTGAGGCCGCTCAGCAGGGCTTCGTCGCTCGCAATCGCTGCCACGCAGCCCAACGCTACAGCCGCGTAGCCTTCCTCATCTTCAGCAACTGGCTCCTGCTGCACACGTCCGGCGCCGGCCCGAGTATGTGCCATGTAACTTTGGCTGCGGCCGGCCATAACCTCGCGCCAGATGCCCAGTTGTTCCTCCGCATCCGTACTGGCCGTCAGCCGGGTCAGCAACTCCTGCGTCAGGCGCAGCACCTGCTCGCCCCGCGTTTCCGTCTCCTGCAGCAAGCTTCCCAGCGCCTTGTCACGATGATAGTAATAGTGCAGATACTCGTTGAGGAATGCTCCTTCAGCCGCGCGCAGCCCAGGCGCAAACATCTTCAAATGTGTGGCCTGCACGAAGCTTTCGTCAGCGAGCAGGGCGGGCAACACTTCCTCGCCTGGCGCGCCCGGTTCGTCATCGATGCGCACGCTGCGCGTCCAGGAGAGATGGTTGAGGCCATAGACCTCGTGGCGCAGCCGCGCCTGGGGAATGCGCATAAAGCGGCTGACTTCGCTGCACGCCTTGTTGGCGCTGTCGCAAATCCCGACGACCCGCTCCACTCCGGCATCGTGCAGCACCTGGGCCACCAGGCCGGCAGGATTGGTGAAGTTGAAGAGCCAGGCGCCTGGTTGCGCCAGCTCCTCGACCATGCGCGCGTAGCCCAGGATGGCGGGTGCGCTGCGCATGGCCATCGCGAAGCCTGCCGCGCCGGTGGTCTCCTGGCCCAGCACACCATGCTCGAAGGCGATGCGTTCGTCGGCAGCGCGGCCAGCTTCCAGCCCGGGTCGAATTGCAGTGATGACGTGGCTGGCGCCACTAATCGCCGCGCGCGCATCGCCGCTGGTCACCACCCGAAACGACGCGCCCAGCTGCCCGGCCTGACACTGGCACAGCCCGCCGATGAGCGCCAGTCGCTCCGCATCGTTGTCCATCAGCCACAACTCGCTGAGGCGGAGGCGCGCTGCGCGCCGCACCAACGCAGGAATCAGCCGCGGCGTGCGCACGCTACCGCCGCCGATGATGCAAAGCTTCATGGTGCATCCCCCGCGTGATCTGCGTCCCTGCCCAGCCAGGTGAGCAGGTGTTGCGCCGCCTCGGTCACGTCCATTTCACCCGCCATTACGTCCTGTTCCAGCCGCGGTAAACTCGTCTTCACCTCTGGCAAGTTGAAGAATGAATCGCGCACGCCTTCCTCCAGCAAGGTATGCAACCACTCGCGTCGCTGCTCGCGTCGGCGCGCCTGCCAGGCGCTGGAAGCGGTCTCACTGGTTTGGAAATCCTTAATCAGCGCCCAGAGTTCTTCGATGCCCGTCCCTTCCAGCGCGGAACAGGTGACGACCTCCTGATGCCAGCCGCCGTCCACCGGCGCCAGAAAACGCAGGGCGCGGCTGGTTTCGGCGCGCGCTGCCCGCGCTGCGCCCAGGTTGTTGCCGTCGGTCTTGTTGATGGCGATCGCGTCCGCCAGCTCCATCACGCCCTTCTTGATGCCCTGCAGCCCGTCCCCGGCGCCCGTGATCAGCAGCAGCAGTAAGAAGTCGACCATAGTGCGCGCAGTCACTTCGCTCTGGCCGGTGCCCACCGTCTCCAGCAGCACGACGTCGTGACCGGCGGCCTCGCACAGCAGGATGCTCTCGCGCGTCTTGCGCGCCACGCCGCCTGGCGTGCCTGCCGCAGGGGAGGGGCGGATGAAGGCCAGCGGGCTGCGCGCCAACGCCGACATGCGCGTTTTGTCGCCCAGGATGCTGCCGCCGCTGCGCGTGCTGCTGGGGTCAATGGCCAGCACGGCAACCCGCAGGCCCTTGCCGACCAGCAGCATGCCTAGCGCTTCTATCAGCGTGCTCTTGCCCGCGCCCGGCACACCGGTGATGCCGATGCGCAGGGAGCCGCCGCTGTGTGGCAGGAGCGCGCGCAGCAACTGCCTTGCCTCCTGACGATGGTCAGGGGCGCTGCTCTCGACCAGCGTAATCGCGCGCGCCAGCGATTTCCGCTCCCAGGCGAGCAGGCCATCGACCAGCGCAGCAAGGGCGGGGGAGTGGACGCTGGCTGCTTCAGCCACCATGCTGCGACAGCCGCTCGTTTAGTTGCGCCAGAATTTCCTGTGCTGCGTGCGGAATGACCGTGCCCGGCCCGAAGATGGCCGCGGCGCCCTGCTCACGCAGGAAATCGTAGTCCTGCTGCGGAATGACTCCTCCGATGATGACCATCACGTCAGCGCGGCCCATGGCAGCCAGTTCAGCGGTCAGTTGTGGCAGCAGGGTCTTGTGGCCGCCGGCCAGCGAGCTGATGCCGACGATGTGCACGTCGTTCTCGACCGCTTGCCTTGCCACTTCCTGCGGCATCTGGAACAGCGGCCCGATGTCGACGTCGAAGCCGAGATCGGCAAATGCCGTGGCGATCACCCGGGCGCCGCGGTCATGGCCGTCCTGGCCAATCTTGGCGACCAGGATGCGCGGCCGGCGGCCTTCCCTGCGCTCGAATTCAGCGCAGGCCTGCCGCGTTTTCTGGATGTCATCGCCCTCGCCCCAGGCGACGCTGTAGACGCCGGAGATGGTATGCACCGGCGCTTCATGCCGACCCCAGACCTTCTCCATGGCCAGCGAAATCTCGCCCAGCGTGGAGCGCGCCTGCGCCGCCTGCACAGAAAGTTCCAGCAGATTGCCCGTGCCACTTTCTGCGGCGTTAGTGAGCGCGTTGAGCGCCGCCTCGACCTGTGTCTCATCACGCTGCGCGCGCAGTTGCTGCAGGCGCTCGATCTGGCCAGCGCGCACGGCGCTGTTGTCCACGTCGAGGATGTCCAGTCCCTCGTCCTGCTGCGGCCGCCAGCGATTGACGCCGACAATGACTTCCTGACCTGAGTCGATACGCGCCTGACGGCGGGCGGCAGCTTCCTCAATGCGCATACGCGGCAGGCCTTCGCCGATGGCGGAAGCCATCCCGCCCAGCCCTTCAATCTCTTCGATATGCACCCAGGCGCGCTGCAGCAAATCCTTTGTTAGCTTTTCCACGGTAAAGGAGCCGGCCCAGGGATCGACGACCCGTGTGAGGCCGCTCTCGTGCTGCAGGACGAGCTGGGTATTGCGCGCGATGCGGGCGGAAAAGTCCGTTGGCAGCGCGATGGCCTCGTCCAGCGCGTTGCTGTGCAGCGACTGGGTGCCGCCGAATACGGCCGCCATGGCCTCGATGCAAGTGCGCGTCACATTGTTGTAGGGATCTTGCTCGGTCAGGCTCCAGCCGGAGGTCTGGCAATGGGCGCGCAGGGCCATCGACTTCGGATTCGAGGGCTCGAAGCGCCTGATCAGCTTCGCCCAAAGCAGGCGCGCGGCGCGCAGCTTGGCTATCTCCATGAAAAAGTTGAGCCCGATGCCCCAGAAGAAGGACAGGCGCGGCGCAAAGTCGTCAATGTGCAATCCCGCTCTCAGTCCAGTACCTACATACTCCAGGCCGTCCGCCAGGGTGTAGGCCAGCTCCAGGTCTGCGGATGCGCCGGCTTCCTGCATGTGATAGCCGGAGATGCTGATGCTGTTAAAACGCGGCATGTGTTGCGCACACCACGCGAAAATGTCCGCGATGATGCGCATGGAGGGCGCCGGCGGATAGATGTAAGTGTTGCGTACCATGTATTCCTTGAGGATGTCGTTCTGGATTGTCCCGGTCAACGCCTTCGCCGGGATGCCCTGTTCCAAGGCTGTGGCGATGAAGAAGGCCAGCACCGGAAGCACAGCGCCGTTCATGGTCATCGAGACCGAGCAGCGCTCCAGCGGAATGCCGTCGAGCAGCCGTTGCATGTCGTGCAGTGAGCTGATGGCGACTCCCGCCTTGCCGACGTCGCCAGTCACGCGCGGATGATCGGAATCGTAGCCGCGGTGCGTCGCCAGATCGAAGGCGATGGAGAGGCCGCGCTGTCCTGCGGCCAGGTTACGCCGGTAGAAGGCGTTGCTCTTCTCGGCTGTGGAGAAGCCGGCGTACTGGCGAATCGTCCAGGGACGCTGCGCGTACATCGTCGGATAGGGGCCGCGCAGATAGGGCGGGATGCCCGCTGTGAAGGCAAGGTGCGTCGCATCCGCGAGGTCGGCGGCGCTACACAGCGGCGGCAGCGCGATGCCCTCAGGCGTGTGCCAGACAGAGTCTGCGGCAGCGGCCGGGGCCGGCGCCGGCGCATGGTCCGCGCGATAGGGAATCTTCGTGAAATCCGGGTTTGCGCTCATGGGGCGATCCCTGTGCGCCGCTGCAGGGTCTGATTCAGCTTAAGGCAATCCACCCCCAGGTGCACGAAGTCGACGACGCCGGCGGCGCGCAGCTCGTCTTCCTGCGCTTCCCGCGGCCGACCGGCCAGATACACAATCATCTCCGGGCGGCGCTCCCGCACCAGGCCGCAGAAGGGCGGGACCACTTCCGGGTAGCTGGCATCCTGCGCGCAAATGACGACGGCGGGCGCGCCGGAGGCAATTGCGGCCTCCGCGGCGTCCTCCACTTGCATCCAGGCACCGTCATCCTCACAGGCAAGGCCGCCGACTGCAAAAAAGTCTCTTACGAAACTGGCGCGGGCGTGCAAGGCCGCTGCTTCGCCAAGCACTGCTATAAATACGCGCGCCGCAGTGCCGCCCTGCTGCCTGTGCGCCGCTGCGTTGGCGCGCAGGGCTTCCCAGGGAGCGGCGATGCGTTGACTGTGCAGCGGCAAGACGCTGACCTGTTCTCCATCGTCTTGCGGCAGTGCGCCGGCTAGTTGCGCGAGTGTTGTCCCACGTCCCGCAGCCTCCAGCAACGCCGCGAAAGTCTGCGTAGACGCCTCCGCTGCGGGGGGGGCAGCGAAATCGCTACGAGAACGGCTGGCAAATTGGGCAGTGCGCCTGCTGATGAATTCGTCTGGTGACGCGGGTTTTAAATCGGAATCGAAATCGACTGTGTCCGCAAACTGGTTGCTGCCTGCTTGCACATCCTTGCGCTGCGCGTTGCGCTGCGTGCGCTGTTGCGCAATGGCGGTGATCTCGCGCTGGATGCTGCCTGCGCGCAAGGCGGCGGGCAGGCCGCCCTCAGCCTCGATGCGCTGGAAGGCCGCCCAGGCCTCGCGCGCCAGCCAGTCTGTGATCACCTCTATCGTCCACGAGCCGCCGGCCGAATCCTGCAACCTGGCCAGGCCGACTTCATGCTGCAGAATGAGTTGCTGGTTGCGCGCGTGGCGCCGGGAAAATTCGCTCGCTGGGCATAGCGGCGTATCGAAGGGCTCAATCAGCAAACTGTCGCAGCCGCCAATGACGCCCATCAGCGCTTCCTGGCTGCTGCGCAGCATGTTGTTCCAGGGATCGAGCGCGGACTTGTTGCGGCGGGACGTACGGACGTGCAACGTGAGACGCTGCGAGGCAGCCGAACCGCCGAAAGCCTCGACCATCTGCGACCAGAGCACGCGCACGGCGCGCAGCTTCGCCAGCTCCATCAGAAAGTCGCTGCCGAGCGCCAGCCCGAGTGACATGCGCATTGCAACCTCGTCGATGCCAAGGCCTCGTGCGCACATCTGGCGCAGGCTGGCAACTGCGTTCGCCAGCGAGCAGGCCAGCTCCTGCACTGCGTTGGCGCCAGCTTCGTGCCAGACGCCTCCGTCCAGGAAAATTGAGTCAAGGCCAGGCGCATGTTGCAGGCACCAGCGCGTCCAGACGGCCTGCTCGTCATACAGTGACTCAAGTGCAGCAGGCAGCGAGCCGCTCGTCGCGAGCCAGGCCAGCTGGTCTGCCCCGACCGCGCCGCGTAACGCGCTCAGATCCTCACCACGGCGGCGCAATGCCGCCATCAACAAGGCAGCCAGCGGCAGACTGCGTGCGCCGCACTGCAGCAGCAACGGCAGGCTGTCCAGCGCGATTCCATCGAGCGCTGCCGCCAGGTCCTCAACCTCCGCCAGGGAACTGCCGCCCTGGCCGACCAGCGCCGCCGGCGCCTCATCCGGATCAAGACAGTGCAGCGTTGCACTGTCGGGCAGCAGGGCGATGGCCGTGCCGGCATTGGCGATGTCGGCGCGGAATTCCTGATTTGCTGCCTGTGGATCGGCCCGCCTGCTTGCCTGGACTATCAGCCAGGGACGCGGGTGGGTTGAGCCGCCGCGCAGGCCCGGTGCTTCTCCTGGCAAACTGCGCTGATGTTGAATGTGGGCGCTGTGTTCTGCACTGTAGAGCGGCTGCAAGCGCAACCCCTCGAGCGTGTCCGACGCCAACGATTCCAGGGTTGCAGAGCCGGGTAACAAAGCCCGGGCGGCCGCCTGCCAGTCCTCATGGCTGGCTGGCTTAAACTCGTCGAAATCAGGTGGAGCAGCGACCATGGAAAACTCCCGTCCCACGGGAGTATAGCAGCATTGTGACGCGGGTGAGGGGGCTGATGATCCTCAGGACGGTACTCTGGATGGTCCGCAGCAGGCTCTCTTTTTTACATCAGTTCCTTGATGTTGCGGCCCTGCCTGGCCATAAATTCGCGAAGACCAATCTTGTCGATGGTGCGCAGTTCTCTTGCCGTCACCCGGACGCGGACGAAGCGTTCGAACTCGGGCACCCACAGGCGCTTGTTCTGGTAGTTGGGTTTGAATTGGCGACGCGTGGCCTTAAGCGAGTGACTGCGGTTGTTGCCAAACTGTGGCTTGACCGTGGAGATGCTGCGCCTGCTGGCCATGTGCCGGTTTCCCTCGCTGACGACCCGTCGGCCAGTATAGTCTTGCCGGCCCGGCAGTCAAGCCTTAATCCATGCCCAGATAGGCCTTCTGCACCACCGGGTTCTCTCTCAGACTGGCGGCATCGTCACTGAGCACGATGCTGCCCGATTGCAGCACGTAGCCGCGGCTGGCGACGCCCAGCGCCATCATCGCATTCTGTTCAACCAGCAGGATGGTCGTCCCCTCGCTGTTAATGCGCTGAATGGTCTCGAAAATTGTTTCGACCAGCACCGGCGCCAGTCCCATGGACGGCTCATCCATCAGCAGCAGCGACGGACGCGACATCAGGGCCCGCGCGGTGGCCAGCATTTGCTGTTCGCCGCCACTCATGGTGCCGGCCAGTTGGCTACTGCGCTCGCCCAGGCGCGGGAACAGGGTGAAGACGTAGTCGATGTCCTTGCTGATCTCCTGGTGGTCGCTGCGGTGCCACGCGCCCATCTCCAGGTTTTCCGTAACGCTCAACCTGGCGAAGACCCGCCGTCCTTCCGGCACCATGGCTATGCCCAGGCCCACGAGCTCGTGCGTCGGCAGGGACTGCAAGTCCTGGCCCCGGAAGAGGATCCTGCCGGCGCGGGCGCGCATCAGGCCGCAGATTGTGCGCAGGGTCGTGCTTTTCCCGGCGCCATTGCTGCCGATGAGCGTCACGATCTCGCCTTCGTCAACCTGCAGTGAAATTCCCTTCAGCGCGTGAATGTTGCCGTAGCTGGCGTGAACCTCGTCGAGCAGGAGCAGGGCATTATCAGTTCCTTTTTCGTCCATTACGCCACGTTTCCCGTAGCCCCGCGGCCCAGATAGGCCTCGATCACGCCCGGATTGTTCTGGATCTGCTGCGGAGAACCTTCTGCAATTTTTCTGCCATGATCGAGCACCGTGATGTGCTCCGATATCCCCATCACGACCCGCATGTCATGTTCGATCAGCATGAGTGTGATGTCAAGGTCATCGCGCAACTGCCGGATGAAGTCCGTCGTTTCGGCGGTCTCGCGCGGATTCATGCCCGCCGTCGGCTCATCCAGCAGCAGCAGCTGCGGGCGGCTGGCCAGCGCGCGCGCAATTTCAAGACGGCGCTGATCGCCATAAGGCAAATTCTTGGCGACCAGGTCGCCCTTGCCCTGCAGGCCGACGAACTGCAGCAAGCGCCGCCCTTCTTCCTCGGAAGCCCGGTTCTCGCGCTTCGTGCCCGCAGTGCCCAGAATGGCACCCATCCAGGTCGCGCGTAAATGTGCCTCCTGGCCAACCATGATGTTTTCGATGACTGTCATGTTGTTGAACAGGCGGATGTTCTGAAAGGTGCGGGCGATGCCGGAACGAGTGATCTGGTCAGCGCTCTTGCCGTTGAGTCGTTGCCCGTTGAAGCGGAGCTCACCTTCGTCAATGGGGTAGAAGCCGGTGACGCAGTTGAAGAAGGTCGTCTTTCCCGCGCCGTTGGGACCAATAATACTGGCGATGGAGCCGCGCCTGATTTCGAGATCCAGGTTGTCAACCGCGACCAGGCCGCCAAAAAGCTTGCTCATGCCCTGCGCGCCCAGAATAATTTCGTTCATTTCGCCGTTTCCCCGACCGGCAGACTGGCCGCATCCTCTTCGCGTCCAACTTCACGGCGGTAAACGGCCGATGGCCACAAACCTTCCGGCCGCGCGAGCATCATGGTGACCATCAGCGTGCCGTAGAGCAACAGGCGGAATTCATCAAACTCGCGCAGCAGCTCCGGTAAACCAACGAGGAATAGCGCGCCGACCAGGATTCCGGGCAGGCTTCCCAGGCCGCCGATGATGATGAGGCTCAATACATTGACCGAGACCAGCAGATTGAAGCTGGACGGGAAGATGGTCCCCAGTTTGGCCGCGAAGATTGCTCCGGCCAGCCCGCCTGTTGCCGCACTGATAGTGAAAGCCAGCAACTTCGAGCGCGCAGTGTTGATCCCCATGGCGGAAGCGACATCTTCATCTTCACGGATTGCCATCCACTGCCGCCCGATACGGGAGTTGTTCAGCCGCGACGACACAAAAACTGCCAGCAAACAGGCGCCCAGAATGATGTAGTACAGTCGCTGCGGGCCAATTAAATCGATGCCGAGGAAGTTCGGCGGGGGGATGAAAAGTACACCCTGTGCGCCACCAATGATCGGTTTGAGCCAGTCAGAGAGTGCCAGCAGGCGGATAATCTCACCGAAGCCCAGCGTGGCAATGGCCAGATAGTCGCCGCGCATGCGCAGCACTGGCAGCGCAAGGATGAAGCCAGTAAACATGGCGACCAGCAGGCTTACGGGCAGCACCAGCCAGAAATTGAAGACCGAGACGCCCAGCTTGCTTTCAATGCCGAGCGCGCCAGTGGTGGTCAACACGCCCATTATGTAGGCGCCAACTGCGAAGTTGGTCACATAGCCCAGGTCAAACAGGCCGGCGAGCCCAACAGCTACATTCAGCCCCAGACCCATGAGAATATACAGGCCAATGTTGGTCAGTACGTCGCTTATGGCCGACCCCACCAGCACAGGAAGCAGCAACAACAGAATGCCCAGCGCGCCAACCCTGGTGTACTGCAGTGCCCGACGTCGCTCCACAACTCGTTTGCTCTTGTTGGCCTTGTACCAGGACCAGAACAGGTCTGACAGAAAGGCGATGAGAAAGATGGCCGCGGCAGGTTCCGGTTTGAGCGTGTTCCTGCGCAGGAACCAGGAGAGCGCATCCCGATCCAGAAACTGGGAAAGCAACTGACGCACGAGTTCTCCCAAAATTCCAGCGCCCAGCATCCATGCCAGGGCAGTAAGGAGCGCATGTCGCAGACGTGCAGGGATGAGCAGAATTCCGGCGCCCAGTGCGCCCGCTACACCCAGAGTAGCCAACAGCATGAGCGATCCGGCAAGCAAGGTGTCGCTGTCGAAACTTAACAGGCGGATCAGGTCGCGGTTGACATTGATCAGCACCGACCTGAAGTTAAGCAAGGTGTTAAGCCACAGGAGTGCCAGCAGCGGCAGGCTGGTCACCAGGCCGGTCACAAGGCCACGTAGCAGCAGGCGCAGGGGGGCGCCCCTGTCTGTCTGGCGGCCGTTAAGCCTACCGGCGAGCGCTGCCGGAGCGACCAGCAAAAGCAGCCCGAGCGTGAATGAGTTGCGGACAACTTCGCGTTCGTCGAAGGCCACCAGCATGCCGATGAGCGCAGTGTAGAGCGCGACGCCGCCGGCGATGAGTCCGCTGCGAATGAGAGGCCGCCAGTTCAGGGATTGTGTGTTCATCTCAGGCCTTCTCCGTGGACAGACGTTCGCCCAGGATGCCCTGCGGCCGGAAGATGAGGACGAGCACCAGCATGGTGAAGGCGATGACGTTCTTGAGCTGGTTGGCGCTGGGAATGCCCAGACCGGTAAGCACCAGGTTGGGGCCGATGGCCTCGATCACGCCCAGGAACAGGCCGCCCAGCATGGCGCCGGGGATATTGCCGATGCCGCCGAGCACAGCCGCCGTGAATGCCTTGATGCCGGGGAAAAAGCCCATGAAGAAATTCACGCCCTGCGGCCGAAACAGGCCGTTGATGACTCCCGCCGCGCCGGCCAGCGCGCCGCCGATCGCAAAGGTGAAGACGATGATGAGGTCGACATTGACGCCCATCAGGGTCGCAACCTCCTTGTCTTCAGAGACCGAACGCATGGCCTTGCCGATGCGGGTTTTCTCGACCAGCCAGTAAAGACAGACCATCAGGAGAACTGCGGACGCAAAAACGAAGACCTGCGCGACAGGTATTTTGATTGAACCCAGCGCGAATGTGCCGCGCAGGATGCCCACTGCGGGATAGGATTTGAAGCCGGAACCAAACAGGCCGCGAAACGTATATTGGATGAAAAAGGAAGCGCCAATAGCGGTGATCAATGGAACGAGCCGCGGCGCGTTGCGCAGGGGGCGATAGGCGATACGCTCCAGCAGCACCGCAACCAGCATCGAGACCATTGCCGCGAAGCCCATCAACACCAGGATGGCCAGCAGGGGCTGGCTGTCAAGAAATCCGGACTGGCGGAAGGCATTGGCCAGAAAGACGGTTGTGAAGGCGCCCGCCATGAAGACATCCCCGTGCGCAAAATTGATCATGCGAAGAATGCCGTAGACCAAGGTGTAGCCAAGGGCGATGAGCGCATAAATGCTGCCCTGCGCCAGCCCGGCAATAAACAGCGCAACCCACTGGGCAAACGAGAAGCGACCGGAGGCGATTGTGCCCAAAGCCCCGATCACGATCAGGGACAGAATAACCAGTCTTAGGACGCTGATGACCAGGCCGACGCCGGAAAAACCTTCACCCCAGCCAGATCCAGTCGAATCATTGCCGTTGCCAGATCGTATTTCAGTCACAATGATTCCCGATTGTAGAATTCAGGCCAGCAACCAATGCGATCGCCGGCCTGTGGTGTTCGTTCGTACAAACGCCTGCTGGTGCAGCTCCTACATGTCGTCCTCTGCATCAGCCTTGGACCAAATGACGGCCGGCGGCCAGTTACCCTCATTAACCTCAGCCTCGGTGATCAGGTACATCCCCAACGCTTCGCCTGTGGCGCAGTCGCCGGTTTCGTTGCAGGTCAGCACGCCCGTAAGGCCTTCATAGTCCTTGGTCGCCGAAACTGCATCTCGCAGCGCCTGGCGGCCTATGACTACCGAGCCGTCCTCCTGCTCGACTGCGACCGCTGCGATGGCATCCAGCAAGATGTTGGCGGCATCATAGGCATGAGCGTGGAAGCCGCTGGGCGGGCTGCCACCAAATTCTGCATCCCACTCCGCAAGAAAATCGGAGTAGTCATCGCTGGAGAGGTAGGGCCCGGAGAGATACATGCCGATGGCCGCGTCTCCGGAGGCTTCAGGGAAGCTGGCGACCAGCAGACCGTCCGCGCCCATGAGAATGGTGTCCTCAAGACCCGGGATGTTCTGCGACTGGGCGGCAACAAAGTTGCCTTCGGGTTCGAAGATGGGGAAGTAGAGCACGTCCGGCGGGTTGGTGGCAATTTCGGTAAGGATGGCGGTCATGTCAGTATCGCCCTTGTTGACGGCGCCCTGGAACACCACCGTGCCACCAAGCTCGGCAAAGGTTCTGGCCATCACGGCCTGCAGGCCATCCGTGTAAGGGTCGCCGTCGTGGATGGTTGCTGCCGTGTTTGCGCCAAGCTCGTTCAAGGCGTATTCCGCTGCCATGGCGCCCTGGAATTCGTCATTGTGGGCTGTGCGATAGTAGCCAGGTTGCCACAGACCACCTGCCTCCACATCCGGATTGGTGAGGGCTGGTGACGTGTTGGATGGCGAAATCATCAACATGCCGGCCGCGCTGATGACGGGCAGGGCCGAAGCGGCAGCGCCCGAGCAGCTGGTCCCCACGACACCCAGTATCTGCTCGTCCGAGGCGATCTTCTGGGCTGCTGTCTGGCCACCCTCTGCGCTGCAGATGCTGTCTTCGGTTACCAGCTCAATTTCGTGATTAAGAACCATCCTGCCACGACGGTTGAGCGCAATTTCGACTCCGCCAACCGAGTCCTCACCGAGGAAGGCGACAGGACCCGAAAGCGCAGACATGACACCAATTGTCACAGGGTCGTCCGGCGCCAGCACAACGCAGCCGATTTCGTCACTGCAGTGGCTGTCCGCATGGACTCCGACGGCAAACATCAGCAGGAACAGGGCAATAACGACAATTTTGCTTCGCATCTTCCTCACCTTGATCTAATCCAACACAGGGTCGTGAAAATAAGCAAGCAGATTTTAGCGGTACGTCCAAAAGTTCGCAAATCCGTCAAGCTTTCCTTTATGCCTGGTTTTAACCTGCATCATCGCTCATCCGGGGCGTCCAGATGATGGTTGGCGGCCACTTGCCTTCAAAGACTTCTGCTTCGGTAATCTCGAATACGACCTTCGATTCTACCACGCCACAATCGCCTGACGGGCTGCAAGTGAGCAGGCCGGTCAAACCCTCATAGTCCTTAACCGCCGCAAATGCGTTGCGCAAACCCTGGCGGCCAATCTGGACGCTGCCGTCCGCGCCATGGACGGCGATGTCTTCCAGAATGTCCAGCAGCATGTTAGTGGCATCGAAGGCGTGTGCGTGGAAGCCGCTTGGCGGCGCGGTGCCGAAGCGCTCGTCCCAGAGGTCCAGAAAGGCATCATAGTCATCGGCGGTTACTGCCGGGCCTGTCAACATCACTCCCAGCGCTGCTTCTCCCGAATCAATCGGAAAACCTTCCACCAGCAAGGCATCCGCGGTCATCATGACGGTGTCTTCAAGCCTAGGGATGTACTTGGCCTGAGCCACCAGGAAATCGCCCTCGGGCTGCAAGATGGGGAAAAACAACACGTCAGGCGGGTTGGAGGCAATCTCCGTCAGGATGGCCAACATATCGGTGTCGCCGACGTTGACGGCACCGCTAAAGGTGACTTCGCCACCGAAGCTCTCGAAGTTCTCGATTGAGGCATTCACCAGACCACTGGCATAGTTGCTACCATCGTGGATGGTTGCCATGGTCAGCGCACCCAGTTCCTCATAGACAAAACGTGCGGCGCCGGCCCCTTCCAACAGTTGTTGTACACCGTGCGAAAAAAGCCAGGCATCCAGACTCCACCGGTATCACGATCCGGATTTGTCAGGGCAGACGAGGTTGTGGTGGGCGGGAGCAACAATAAACCGGCGTTGCTGGCGATCGGGATGGCCGGCACGGCGGTGCTTGAGCAGTTGGGCCCGATGATTGCAACAACCTGTGGGTCGGAAACCAGTCTTTGGGCCGCCGTCAGGCCGCCCTCGGAATTGCACTGGCTGTCTTCGCCAACCAGGTAGATTTCATGGCCAAGGACCATGCTGTCACGCTGTTCGATGGCGATTTCGATGCCGCCAAGTCCGTCAATTCCAAAGAAGGAAGTGGGGCCCGAAACGGTCGCCATCCAGGCGATCGTTACCGGGTCATCCGGGCCGATCGTGACGCAGCCAATGGCGTCCTCGCAGACGAGCACCTGGGCGAGGGCGGGTGTTGACATGGCTGCAAGGAAAAGCAACAGTACAAGAAGCAGGCAAGAAAACGTGACATGTCTTGCTCCTTTACCATAAATTACCTGGCTGACAAATGTTCCACGAGGCGGCACTGCCAGCACGCAACCCCGGCTTCAATGACGGCATTTCCGGGCCGTTGCACCGGCAACCGGAGCAAGCGCATTTCCGTCAAACTCTGGTTCCCCTGCACGTCAATCTGCATTCGGCCACCGGACGAATTTGGACGGCCGGGTATTGCCATGGATTTCTGCCCAGACAGTATCATAGTGCCGATCGCTTGCGGCAACCACAGTCACAATCTCCTGTGTGAGTTCTTGCCAGGAAGCACACGCTTGACATTTATGTCCCTTGTTACCTCGCCGAAATAAAGTGTTGGGCAGACACTCGATCACCTTCCAATATTTTTTGATACCCGCCAATGGCAGACCTGCCAAATCTGTTTATGGGCCGGCAGCAAGGACGCCCGTGCCGGGCGTCCAGATGAGTTTGGGAGGCCAGTTCGCTTCACAAACTTCCGCCTCGCCGATTTCGAAGACTCCGATTGCTTCACCCGTTGCGCAGTCCCCGGTTGGGGAGCAGCTAAAGGTGCCCGTGATGCCTCTGAAATTTGCAGTGGCGGCGATGGCGCTGCGCAACGCGTCCCGCCCTACAAGGATCTCTCCATCTTCAGTTTCCCGGGCGACTGACTCGATCGCGTCATGCAAAATTTTGTGGCGTCAAAGGCGTGAGCATGGTTAAGAGCCGGGCGGGGATTCCCCGTTTTCATCCCACCACATTGCAAGGAATTCCGCATATTCAGGACCGGCGACGGCAGGGCCGGACAAAAGCATCCCGTTTGCTCCTTCACCAGAATTCACCGGAAAGCTTGCGACCGTTAATCCTCCGGCGCTCATCAGGGTCAGGTCCTCCAGGTCGGCGATCATGTTGGCCTGCGCCGCAATGAAGTTGCCTTCCGGCTCGAATATGGGAAAGTAAAGTACATCCGGTTGCGCTGAGGCGATTTCGGTGAGAATAGCGGTCATGTCCGTGTCGCCCACGTTTAGCGACCCCTCGAACAGCGAATTGCCGCCGGTTTCCACAAAGACACTGGCCATCACACGCTGTAGATTCTCTGCGTACACGCTGCCGTCATGGATGGATGCAAGAGTCCGCGCTCCCAGTTCGTTGTAGGCAAACTTCGCCGTTACTTCTCCCAGCAGAAGGTCGTTTTGCGCTGTGCGGAAATAGCCAGGTTGCCACACGCCGCCGCTATCCCTGTCTTCTTCTGTGAGGCCAGGCGTGGTATTCGATGGGGAGATCATGATGTAGCCGGCCCTGCTGATGATCGGCAGGGCGGCGACGGCCGCGCTGGAGCAGCTCGTCCCGATGATACCCAGCACCTGTCCGTCGGACACGAGTTTCTCCGCGGCAGTCTGGCCACCTTCCGGGGTCCAGAGGCTGTCTTCTCCGAGCAATTCTATGTCGCGTCCGAGCAGCTGATTGTCACGGGCAAGTAACGCCAGCTCAATGCCGCCGAGCGAGTCCTCGCCGATGAAGGCAACCGCGCCTGAAGTAGCCAGCATGTAGCCAATGGCAACTGGCTCGTCCGGGCCGATGATGACACAATCAATGGCGTCCTCGCACTCCGGCCCCTGAGCCAGAAGGCCTGCGGCAAGACTGAGCAAAACCAGCAACATGCTCAAACGCAAGATCGCCATTTCCTCGTCTTTCTCTCTCTCGTAAATCCATCAGAAGGGGTTTGTGTCTTCAGTCGATCAAGGCTCGGTGGCGCCGACACTGGCAGGGCGATGCAGGCAGTTCAATGCGCTGAACGAAGGCATGCACGAAGTCATTTTGATGTGGACATACGTTACAGCCCGCAGCGTGTACTCGATGACTTTGAACTAACGGTGCACGGTGAGCAGTACGTTGGCTGCAGGGCCTGTTATTTCGCTGGTCTCGCCGTCCGGCCAGCGAATCTCCAGACGCTCAAGCGTGGTTCCAGTCGGGAAGCCGAAATGCGCGCGCGCCGGGTCGCCGGAGAGGTAACCGCTGGCCGCCTTGATCTCGCGGGACAGTTGTCCGACGGAACTGTGCAGCACCAGACGCGCGCCGATGGCGTTGCGGTTCAGGCTGCCTTCATGCTGCAACGCCACCTGCAGGCTGTCTCCGCCACAGAGGCGGTTCTCGAACAGCAGGGCAGGGGCGCGCAGGTTGTTTACGACCATGTCCAGGTCGCCGTCGTTGTCGAGGTCGGCAATGCTCAGGCCGCGTCCGCTGGCGCTCGCCTGCAGCCCCCAGCCCGGCATGGTGACGAAAGCGCCGCTGCCGTCATTGCGGAAGGCCTGGTTCTCTTCCACCAGCTCGCCGGCCGGCAGATGGCCGAATATAGTGCTCTCAATCATGCCATTGACCACGTACAGGTCGAGATAGCCGTCCTGATCCAGGTCGCCGAATTTTCCGGACCAGCTCCAGCCGGTGGCGTCAATGCCGGCCTGTTGCGCGATGTCCGCTTCGATGCCCTGCAGAACGTTGGCCATGACCTGGGGGTCGCCCTCGGCATGCGGCATGTCCATCATGGAGCTCATCACCGGCTCCCAGGCGGCCATGGTGAGCTCGTCGGCTGCATAAGGCTTCATGTCAGTGGAGAAAAGCTCGATTTGACTGTCATTGTTAAGGTCGGCGCTGTCAAAGCTCATCGTACTGTGGCTCATGTTGCTGTAGGGCCACAGCGCCTGCCAGCCGGCTTCATTTCTAGTCCAGGAATAGTCCGGCACGGCGAAGTCATTGCCGACCAGGATTTCCGGCGAGCCATCGCCGTCGATGTCGCTGAGTAGTAGGGCCAGCGCCTGGGCTTCGTCCGCCAGTCGTACAGCGTAAAACGTGGCGTTTGCGTTCTCGTAGGCGTAGACACCGGCTATATGGCTGTCAAGGAACTCGGTTCCCAGCAGAGTGAGCAGCTCCGCGTCGTAGGTGCCACCAACCAGGTCGAGATCGCCGTCTTGGTCCGTGTCCGCCCAGCTGATAGAGTAGAGCGGTTGTGAGATACCAGGAAGCAGCACCTGTTCAAACTGGCGGCCGCCCAGGTTTCGCCACAGGTTGGGGGCGCTGGCCACGCGGGAGAAAACGATGTCCTGCCAGCCATCGGCATCCAGGTCAATAATGGTAACTGCGCGTGTGTTGCCATCTCCAAACGTCGCCTGCTCAAACTCCAGCCCGCCACTGTTCCACAGGATAGTGTTGGCGCCGGCGTGATTGGCCAGCACGATGTCCAGCAGGCCGTCATTGTCGAGATCGTTGATGCCTACACCGCTGCCATTGGCTTCGAACATGCGCACTTCGGCTCCGCCCGGCACGGTCGTGGTGTGAGGCAGGGTGTGGGTTACGAAACTGTCCTCACAGGCAGCCGGGAGGGCAAAGGGGGTGCTTGTGACTGTCGTCTCTACCGCCATGGTCGGTGCAAGTACCGGTAGAAGGAGGAGGAGCGCAAGCAATATTACTCTCATGTCACACCTGTCTTTCACGAGGAACCAAATATGGGACGTAGTCGGGAAGATAACACATTCCGCGGGGAACGCCACGCGCGCCGGGAACTGACTTTGGCGAACTAGTGGAGCCGGATTGATGTGGGTGTCGCTGCGGGCTCTGCCTAGCGTCCGCCCATGCCGGTGATGGTGATCCCGCGGATGAACCATTTTTGTGCCATCATGTAAACGACCAGGATCGGCAACATGGCCGTTACGGCGCCCGCCATCAGCAGCTCCCAGCGGGTGTTGTATTGCCCCTGGAATTTGGAGAGGCCGACCGGGATGGTGCGCATCTCATCGCTGTAGGTGATGACCAGTGGCCAGAGAAACTCGTTCCACGTGCCCAGAAATACGAAGATGGCCACGGCGGCCAGCGTGGTCTTGCTCATGGGCAGGACGATTTGCCACCAGATGCGGAAGGAGGACGCGCCATCAATGCGGGCGGCGTCGTCCATCTCCAGCGGGATGCCGCGGTAGTGTTGGCGCAGCAAAAAAGTGCTGAAGGCCGAAAAGGCCGGTGGAATGATCAACGCCTGGTAACTGTCATACCAGCCCAGTATGCGGACGATAATGAAGTTGGGGATGAGCAACACCGGGAAGGGGATCATGAGCGTGGCCAGCCAGATCATGAAGAGCTTGTCACGCCCGCGAAAGCGCAGGCGCGCAAAGGCGAAAGCCGAGAGCGATGAAGTGGTCAGTTGCAGCAGCACGACGCTGATGGCGATCATGAAGCTGTTTAAATAGTAGCGGTCGAAGGGCACTGCCGTCAGAGCGTTGGGGTAATTGTCCCAGGCGAAAATCTGCGGGATCCAGGTGGGTGGATAGGTGAAGATTTCCGGCGGGTATTTCAGCGAAGTGCTGACCATCCAGAAGAAGGGCAACAACATAACCGTGCTGCCGGCAATGAGCAAGACGTGCAAGACAACATGGGACCAGTTGACTGGAGCCCGAACTGCGCGCGGGAGGTCGGCACCGGCTGTAGTCCGCCCGGTCGTCGTGGCCATGTCAGGCTCCCCTGTCAAACTTCATAGTGAACCCAGCGGCGCTGCAGGCGCAACTGAACGACGGTGAACACAAAGATGATGGCGAACAGAACCCAGGCAATGGCAGTGGCCTTGCCCATGCGCAAGAATTCGAAGGCGTTTTGCCAGATGTAGTAGACGATAGTAAGGGTTGATTGGGGCGGTTCACCGCCACCAAGTACGAAAGGTTCAGCGAAGAGTTGAAAGGCACCAATCATCTGAACGACGAGCAGGAAGAAGGTCGTCGCACTGACCATGGGAACGGTTACATAGCGGAAGCGTTGCCAGTTGCTGGCGCCATCGACGCGGGCTGCGTCATAAAGCACCTCGGGGACTCCCTGCAGGCTGGCGAGGTAGATGACCATTGTGAAGCCGACGTTTTTCCACAGGGTCAGCAGGACGACGGCCGGCTTGGCCCATATAGGGCTGTTCAACCAGTCCGGTGGCTGGATCGGCAATCTGTAGCGCTCGGCAATATCCCAGATCACAGAACTAATGAGGCCGAAATCACGGTTTAGTAGCCACTGGAAGACGAGCGCTGCAGCGACGATGTTGGTCACGACCGGCATGAAATAAATCAGGCGATAAAACTGCATGCCGCGTATACGCTGATTAAGCGCAACAGCCAGTGTCAGCCCGATGGTCAGCTGCAGCGGTACGAGGGCCACCATGTAAAAGAGGGTGTTGCCCAACACACGGCCGAAAATACGGTCGCGAGTGAACAGTTCGATGTAATTTGAAATGCCGTTGAACTGGGGTGGACTGAGCAGATCCCATCTGGTGAAGCTGATGCCCATGGACATGACGATGGGAATGAGGACGAAGATGATGAAGCCCGCGAGACCGGGCAGCAGGAAAATCCAGGCCTCGCTCTGCTGCTGTGGATTCCAGCGACCGATCCCGGCCCGCTGACGCAACGCTTCAAGGGAAGCAGATCTGACGTTCGTGTCCATCGCTGCAGCCTCTCCGATGTCAGGTCAGGGCGACGTGCGCCCTGACCTGATGTTCAGTTTTGCTATGTGGGCCCTAGCCCATCTCGGCGAGGAAGGCGTTCACATCATCGCAGATGCCAGGCAGCACCTCTGCCGGCACAGCCTCGCCGGCCCAGATTTGGTCCATAACCGGGCGAATGTAATTGCCGTTGATCTCGCCCCACTCCGGGAAGTAGACGACGCGCCCGATCTTGGCGCCACGGCCTTCGATGATGAAGGCCATGCGGTTGGCGGGCGGATCTGCCGGGTTTTCCTCGGAGCCAAGGAAGGCTTCAGACATGGCGGTGGACTCGAGCGCAGGCAGGATCTCGCCCGAGGCGGTGTAGATGCCCTGGCCGCCGTCTGTACTCTGCAGCCAGCTCAGGAAGGTCCAGGCGGATTCCTTGTCGTCGCTCAGGGCGCTCATGGTCCAGGCAGCGCCACCGGCGGCGGCCGCGCGCTGACCATCCGCAGGGATGGGCACCGGGGCCACGTCGTAGTTCATGCCTGCGGCGTTGAAGGCCGAGACACGGCTGGCGTTCTGGATAATCATGGCGACCTGGCCACTCTGGAAGACGGCGGCGTCACCACCGGCCTGTCCCAGGTTGGCACTGCGCATGGCATAGTTGTTGTCCATCAGGCCGACGAAGAACTCAACCGCCTCGATGGATTCGGGCGTATCCAGACGGCACTCCGTCGGGTTGCGCACGTCATCCAGAAAGGCACCGAAGTTTTGCAGCACGAAGAGCGAGTACTTGCCGCCTTCCATGCCCAACGCGTAACGTGCAACGCGGCCGGTGCTCTCAACGACCGTCAGCTGCTCGGCAGCTGCTGTCAAATCGTCCCAGGTCCAGTCATCGGTGGGGTATGCGACGCCGACCTCATCGAAGATGTCCTTGTTGTAGTAGAGCACCTCGAGGCCGATGTCACGCGGGAAACCCCAAATTCTGCGCGTGCCGTCCTCGTCGTAAGTCGTGCCATACTCCAGCAGGCCGGGCCAGAAGTCGGAGATATCGTAGTTATTGGCCTCGATATAGGGCGTAAGCTCTTCAAGTACGCCCCGGGCTGCGTAACGGATGGGCGGCGAGAGGAAGAGCACATCGGGGATGAGCTCACCGTCACCGGCAGCCCACAGCGTATCCAGCGTCGTGAAGTAGTCGGACCAGGGCTGGTGCCAGATTTCGATGTGGATGTCGGGGTTGGCCTCCATAAAGGCCTCTGCGACCGAGATGTGAGTGGCGGCTTCTTCCGGGCTGCCCCAGAAACCCCAGGTGACGGTAGCCATATCCTGGGCCACTGCGAGGCTGCTGAAAAGTGCGAGCAGCACGACAACAATCAACACACGAACCAGTTTATGTTGCACTGTCTTCCTCCTGATTTTACGGACAAGTTCAACGACAATGAAATGGTAACAAGCATTCCGTTTTATGCAAACGCCTCCTTTAGTATACAGACTCAACTGGTCCACCGCCCGGCCGCAGGTCAAAGTCGTTGTTTTCCGCGGCGATGGCAGCCGCAGGCTTGACGCGCCGTAGTTCACTGAAGAGCGGCGTTGCGCCCGCCTGCACACAATGATCCGCATACAGGAACAGGGCGGCAGACCAGGCCTGGTCATCGAAGCCCATAGGGTGGCCACTTTCCCCGTGTAGCCACTCGTTAAAGCCCCAGTTGCCCCTGTCGGCACTTTGATACAGCGCTTCTGCCAGAGCATGCAGCAAGCGCGCGGCCTCATTGTGCCAGCCATGGCTGACGAGCGCTGCGATGTGAAAGCCGCCGATCATGGGCCAAATGCCGCCATTGTGATACTGGTGCGGCAAATTCAGATTGCGGCTGCGGTAATAATCGCGCCAGTCATTTTCACCTGGGTAGACAGGTGGATAAATCGCCTTGGTCGGGTAGGGCTCGGCCAGGCCAACCTGATACATGAAGCGCAGGATGTGTTCGCTGCGGTGGCCGTCGGCGACGCCGGTCAGAATGGCCATGCAGTTTCCGAGGCTGTCGCACCACATGCCGTACTCGCGGAAGGCCACCCAGGGGAGGTAATAGGGTCTGCTGGATATGGTGCCAATGTTGTGATAGAGCATAAACCATTCCAGGCGGATGCTCTTTAGTCGCTCCAGATGTTCGGCGAAATGCTCGGCCACCCAGCAGCGATCCACCCACAGCAGCAGGTTGAGGCGTTCGTGAATGTCCGCTGAGCCCACGACCGGCAGATGCCCCTTCGCGCCGACGATGACGCTCATCTGCTCCCAGGCAAGCACGGCCGCGTAATAGAGCACATTGTCGTACAGCGTGTTGTAGCGGATGGAGATGAGATCCATCCAGTTGCCGGCTTCGGGAACTTCCAGCAAACCGCACTCGTTCATGTCCTGATATTCAAGCCAGAGCAGCGCACGGTCAATTTCCTGCCAGTGCTCCCTGAGGAAGTTTGAATCTTCACTGATGAGAAAATGCAGCCAGTGGCCCAGGATGAACCACAGGTTGGCATCCAGCGCTCCGGCGTTCTCCGTGCTGATGTAGCCGTTGTCAGGGTTTACATTGAGGGGGATCAGACCCAGGTGTGACTGAAACTGGCCGAGAACATCGAGGCTGGCGCGGGCAGCTGCCTGAAGCTGCGCATCGCCGTTTACCAGCGCGCCGAGGGAAGTGATGATGCTGTCACGGGCCCAGATCTGCGGGTAGCCGGCAGCGGCGCCAGATGCGCGGAACCCCTGGCTGGTAACACAGCGGCCGACTACGGCAACAGCCCGCTCACGTGCTTCCTGAAGCAGCCGTTCTTCATCCATGCGCCGATCCAATGACTGCCATTGCACGCTTACAATGTAACGCAATTTTACAAAACTCAAAATATGACCGGAAGTTCACCCGATCTGCTCGCCTTCATGGGTGAAAGCGGTGGCTTCCATGCGCAGCCTGGTGTGACGGTTGAACCAGGTGAGCGCCGACCTTGACACGCTGAAATCGACAAGATCGCCCTCTGCCAGCTGCGCGCCATCGCCCGCATGCAGGGTAGCCGCGACATCGACCTCGCCGCGCAGGTCCGCGACCCTGCCATAAATCCGGCGATGGTCGCCGAGGTATTCCATCCGTCGAATTCGCAGGGGCAAGACAAGTGACTCTGACGGGCCCTGTCTATTTGCCGACGCCGGGACAAAGTCCTCAGGGCGGAAGCCGATGATGCAATTGTCCTTTTCAACAAGGTTCATGGGCGGTGTGCCGAGGAAGGTGGCGACGAAAGTGTCGGCCGGGCGGCGGTAGATTTCCTGCGCCGTGCCTACCTGACGGATACGTCCATCTGACATCACTGCGATGCGATCGCCAAGACTCAACGCATCCTGCTGGTCGTGAGTGACGAAAAGGGTCGTTACGCCGAGTCTGCGTTGATAGCGCCTGAGTTCGGCGCGGGCGACGCGCCGCAAACTGGCGTCGAGACTGGAGAGCGGTTCGTCGAAGAGAAACACCCGCGGCCGGCGTACGATGGCGCGCGCGAGCGCCACGCGCTGACGTTCGCCTCCCGAGAGCTGCGCCGGGTAGCGTTCCAGGCGGTTTTGGATGTCCAGTTGGCGCGCGGCCTGTTCAACCCGGCTGCGAATCTCGTCGCGGGGCAGGCGTTCATTTTGCAGCGGAAAGGCGATGTTGTTACGCACGTTCATGTGCGGGTAGAGGGCGTAACTCTGGAACACCATCGCGACGCCGCGTTTGTCCGGCGCCACGCTGTTAACATCTTCGTCCCCGATTTGTACCCATCCAGCATCGGGCGCATCCAGGCCGGCGATCAGTCGCAGCAGGGTGGTCTTGCCGCAGCCGGAAGGCCCCACCAGCACGAGCAACTCCCCGTCCCGCAGGGCCAGCGAAACCTCGTCGAGGGCGCAGACATCCCCGTAGAATCTGCTTAGGCCGGCGGTAACGACGCGCGCCATGGCCTAGTCTCCGTAACTAATCGCCTTGCAGTAACAATTGTACGCGCTGAAACTTGCCTGCGCGCAGGTAATCTGTCGCAGGAATTATGCACTATCGCAGTACAAATGTCTACGAAGCGATGGCGCATGCGCTGATTCGCCACGCGCTTGCACGGCAGCCAGGGTAACTTATTAACTGGCGGCCGATACCGGCATTCCGGGCCAGATGTTGACAAGTGCAACGTCTGACTCTGGTACAATACGCTAGGAAATCGTGTGTTTCTGCAGGGAAGCAGGGTGCTGCGACCCCCAATCAACGGAGGAGTTGAGCAATGAAATCCAATCCCTTTGGCCAGCCAGGCGAGTTCTACAAGGGTAACCTTCATGCCCACTCCACGATTTCTGACGGACTCCTGCCTCCTGAAGAGGTCTGCCGCCGCTATCGTGAGGCGGGTTATGATTTCCTCGCATTGACGGATCATCACATGGAACGATTTGGCTGGCCCGTCACAGACTCGCGGGCGATGCGCACGGCGAACTTCACCACCCTGATAGGTGCGGAACTGCACAGCGGGCGAACCGAGCTGGGAAATCTCTGGCATCTGCTCGCACTGGGCTTGCCACTGGATTTCGCGGCACCGGCAAGGGATGAGAGCGGCCCCCAGCTTGCGCAGCGCGCCCTTGCCACCGGCGCCTGGGTGGCCGCAGTGCATCCGGCCGGGTACTGTCTTAGTGAGGCGGACATCCTGTCACTGGGCGCGATTCACGCGATCGAGGTATATAACGGCCTCTTTAACAATCACACTGGCCGTGGCAACAGTTGGTACATTGCGGACCTGCTGTTCGCGCGTGGTCAGCGTTATTCGGTCTGCGCGAACGATGACACGCACTTTAGGTCAGACCGCCCTGACTTTGGCTTGGGCTGGGTACATGTAAAGAGCCGCGGGCTGCAGCCGGCATCTCTGCTGGAAGCGCTCAGGCAAGGATCGTACTACGCCAGCACCGGCCCACAGATTCATGATGTGCAGTTGCTGGCTGGCAACAGGGTGCGTATCCGCTGCAGCGACGCCGTGCAAATTATGATCGCCGGCGTTCGTGACACAGGACAAAATCAGTTCGGGAAGGGGCTGCGTGAAGCTGAACTCAGCTTGAGCGCCATGGGCGAAAGCCCATACTTCCGCGTGGTGGTGCGCGATGCGGCAGGACGCGAGGCATGGACGAGCCCGCACTGGATGGAGTAAAGAGGTCAGGAGAGCGCCATGCGTATTGCAGAAATGCACTGGCGGCAGGTGGAGGACTGGCTGAAGCGGGATGATCGCTGTGTGCTGCCCACGGGCAGCACTGAACAGCATGCCGGCCTCAGCCTGTGTGTGGACAACATCCTCGCCGAAAAGGTAGCGGCGGACGCGGCAGGGCCGACGGGCGTGCCGGTGTTTCCGCCCGTGAACTATGGGCTGACCCCCTACTTCATGGCCTATCCGGGAACGGTTACGTTGCAAACTGAAACCTATGTCGCGCTGCTCTGCGACATCCTCGGCAGCCTTGCAGACACGGGATTTCGACGCATCCTGATTGTGAACGGTCATGGCGGAAATACTCAGGCATCTGACAGGGTTTCGTCATGGGCCAGCGCCCGCGCAGGACTACAACTCATCTGGCACGACTGGTGGAAGGCGCCGGCAACCTGGGCGGCCGTGCAGGAAGTCGACAGCCAGGGCTCGCATGCGTCATGGATGGAGAACTTCCCCTGGACAAGGCTGAAAGGCGTGACTCAACCGGATGGCCAGAAGCCGATGGCCGATGCGACGCTCGTCAATGTCCTGGCGCCGCAAGAGTTCCGGGCCCTGCTCGGCGACGGCAACATGGGCGGCGTATATCAGAAGCCGGATGAAGATATGCTGCGCGTGTGGCAGGTCGGTGTGGCTGAAACGCGCGCCTTGCTTGAGAGTGGTTGGTAGGCAGGCATCCTCCGTTCAGGAGTTTAGTCGAGGCTGCTTGTGTTGATCGCTGCGGCAGCGGTCGATACCAGGCCGTACTACGAGCTTGCCGAAAGAGAGTTGCCCGGGCCTAAAATTGAGTTATAGTGTAGACTGACTGGTCGGTTTACAGTTGCGGGGTAGGATGAAAGCCGGGCTTTCACAACGTGATCCAGATGGGACGAAGGGCCGCATTCTCGATGCCGCTCTCGAGAAATTCGCCAGCCAGGGCTACCACGACACCCGCATGGACGAGATTGTCGCGGGTTCCGGCACTTCCAAGGGCGCGATCTACTTTCACTTCCCCAACAAGGAACGGCTCTTCCTGGCGCTCGTCGACCAGTTTGCAGATCTTCTGGAACGTCGTGTACGGTCTGCCATCGAGCCAGAGGAAGTCGGCATGCGACGGGTGCAGGCCGGACTCCATGCCTGCCTCGACACCTTCGGCAAGTATCGGCGTCCGGCCAAGCTGTTGCTGGTGCAGGCCGTCGGCCTGGGAAGCAGCTTTGAGCAGAAGCGCCTGGAAGTTAACGATCGCTTCACCGACCTGATTCGCGGCTGGCTGGATGAAGCCGTCTCAGTAGGGGACATCGCGCCAGTTGATACCGAAGTGGTCGCCTGCGCCTGGATGGGGGCAATTTACGGCGTGGTTATCCGTTGGGTGTATTCGGGTGAGCCGGATTCGCAGCGCATTCTCTCCGCCCTGTTGCCGGTGCTGCTCAAAAGTGTGGGATATGAAGCAGAGACGGATGCCTGAACTGCCGCCCGCACTTCATCCGGCCGGCCGGCTGCTCAGTGTCAGCCAACCTTGCCCTGGCCTGCAGTTACGCAACTTCTTGCGCCAGGCGCGCGGCGAGCCACGTTTCGCTTTTGAACATCGAAGCAGCGGCCTCGCGTTTGCCGGCGCCGGCATCACTGCCGAACTGGTCGCCTGGAGCGACCGCTTTCAGGCTGTCGAGCGCCAGGCGCGTGCGCTCTTCGCCGGTGCAGTGATCGACCCGGACGGGCCACAGCAGCGTGAACCGCGGCTCTTCGGCGGCTTCGCCTTTCAGGACGATTTTGTGCCGGACAACACTTGGACCATCTGGTCGCCAGCCTGGTTTGTGCTGCCGCATTACCAGTTTTCGAGGACCAACGATGGCGCATGGTTGACGCTCAACGTTCAAATCCCGGGGGACGAGGATCCTGCTGAAACCCTGGAGGGGCTGCGTGCTGCGCTGCGAGCGCGCTGCCAGGCTCTGCAGACTGGCGCACATGTGACAGAAGCTGCTGAACCACCCCGGTTGCTGGCGCTTGAGTATCCAATGAAGCGCAGCACCTGGGAGCACATCATCACAACCGCCATGCAGCGCATTCGCGACACTGCGCTGGAGAAGGTGGTGCTATCGCGTGTAGCAGAAATACGTCTCAGCGCTGCGCCGGACGTCGATCAGGCGCTGGCTACGCTGCGGAAAAGTTTTCCGGATTGCTGGCGCTTCCTGTTCGAGCCGCGCTCTGGCCACGCTTTTTTTGGGGCCACGCCCGAATTGTTGGCGGAGCTGAAAGGATGTCAACTGCGCAGCATGGCGCTGGCCGGTTCGGCGCCTCGCGGCGTTTCGCCAGCTGCCGACAAGGCGCTGGCGCAGCAGCTGCTCAACGATCACAAGGAGTGTCACGAGCACGCGCTGGTAGTGGATGCAATGTGCGCACGACTGGGAGAACTCGGCAAACTGCAGGCTCCCGCCGGGCCACAGGTGCTGAAGCTGGCCAATATTCAGCACCTGTTGACGCCGCTGACCTGCACTCTGCATAGAGCCGGGGGGCTGCTGCCGTTGGTGGAGCAGCTGCACCCAACGCCGGCGCTGGGCGGTACGCCGCGCAAGCTGGCCCTGGAACACATCAGCGAGCTGGAGCCGGTGCCGCGGGGCTGGTTCGCAGCGCCGGTGGGCTGCCTCGACATGCGCCTCGACGGAACCTTTGTGGTTGCAATCCGCTCGGCGATCAGTCAGGAGCGGCGGCTGTGGCTCTATGCCGGTGTGGGCGTGGTGGCCGACAGCGTGGCGCAACGCGAATGGGAGGAATCCGAACTGAAGTTTCAGCCAGCGCTGGCATCGCTGGACTTGCTGGACTACGCACATGGTTAATCCCTCCACGTTATGGGCGCGCACATTCGTTGCTGCGCTGGCGCGTGCCGGCCTGCGCGCGGTCTGCGTCGCGCCCGGATCGCGTTCCACGCCACTGGTGCTGGCCTTCGCGCGTCAGGAGGGCATCGCCGTCCATTCCCACCTGGATGAGCGCAGTGCCGCGTTTTTCGCGCTGGGCATGGCGCTGGCGCAGGACGCGCCGGTAGCGTTGCTGTGCAGCTCCGGCACGGCGGCCGCCAACTTTTTCCCCGCCATCATCGAGGCTAACATGGCCCGCGTACCATTGCTGGTGCTCACAGCCGACCGCCCGCCGGAATTGCGTCACAGCGGTGCCAACCAGACCATTGACCAGGTCAAGCTCTACGGCGACCACGTGCTGTGGGCGGTCGATTGCGCCTCTCCGGAAGCGCACCCCTCAGAGCTGACCCTGCGCAATCTTCGCACGCTCGCGGCTCGCGCCCTGGCTGTGGCGAACGGAATGCGCAAGGGCGTGGTGCACATCAACATGCCCTTCCGCAAACCGCTAGAGCCCAGCGCTGACGATGCAATCCCTGACGAAGAATTACGCTACGTGTCCGGCATCTGGACAGGCACAACACCTTCGCCAACCCTGCAGCATGGAGCTCTGTCCGAACTCACAGCACTAATCGGTCAGGGCAGCGAAGGTTTGATCGTATGTGGGCCGGGCTGTGCACGTGAATTCTCGGTGGAATCTGTATTAGCCTTCGCTTGCGACAGCGGCTGGCCGCTGATCTGTGACCCGTTCTCAGGACTGCGCTACACGGGCGCGTCGCTTGTGGCTTGTGCGGACACCATCCTTGCCGCGCGGCCTGCTGCTGCGCCACAACCGGATATCGTTTTGCGTCTGGGGGCTGTACCCACATCTTCCGCTGTGAACGCCTGGCTTGACGTGAAATGTCCGAAGGTTCAGATCCAACTGAGTCCATCTGGCGTGTGGGCGGACGACAGTCACCGGACGACACATTTTCTGCAGGCCGGCGCAGGAGTGCTTGATGCGCTTTGCCGGGCAGTTCCGGCGGAGACTGGTCGCTCGCAGGCAGCGCAGTGGTGGGCGCAGGCAGAAGCGGACACTCAGGCGGCGCTACGCACATCGCTTTCCGGCGGCGCCTGGTTCGACGGTGCAGTCGTGGGCGAAATACTGAGCCAGCTACCGGATGGGGCCGCCTTGTTCGCCGGCAATAGCCTGCCCGTGCGCCTGCTGGACCAGTTCGGATTGCCGCAGGGAAGAGGTCTGCGGGCCTTCGCCAACCGCGGCGCCAGCGGCATCGATGGCAACCTGTCGACCGCCTTTGGCATCGGCATGGCTCGGGCAGACAAGCCGCTGGTCGTGATAATCGGCGACATCACCTTTTATCACGATATGAACGGCCTGCTGGCGCTGCGCCGACTCGGCCTGACGCCGACGATAGTGCTGCTCAATAACAATGGCGGCGGGATCTTCCAGCGCCTGCCGATTCGCCAACATGAGCCTGAGTTCACACAATATTTCCTGACGCCGCATGACCTGGATTTTAGCCATTCAGCCCGGCTCTATGATCTGGAATACGTTGCCGTGGCTGACCGTGCTGCATTCCGCGCCGCTTTTTCCACTTGCGTCGAGTCGGGGAGGGCGCAGATCATCGAAGTGCGCACAGATGCGCGCGCGGACCTGCTGCGGCGCGAAGAGATAATTGAAGATGTTGGAATGCAACTGGACAGAATGGCCGGGAATTCGGCCTGAAAGGGAGGCGAGAGTGACGGAAGGCAAGGACCAGGCGGAAGTTCGCAACGAAGATCTTATGCGGCTGGCAGATTGGCACCGGGTTTTCCCGCCCGGTGACATCACGTATCACAAGGCCGAGGGAATCGCCCGTATCGCCTTCAACCGGCCAGAAATTCGCAACGCCTTTCGGCCGCAGACTATCGACGAGATGACAGAAGCCATGTTGGATGCCTGGCAGGACAGCGCCATCGGCGTGGTTTGGCTCACGGCCAACGGTCCCAGCCCGAAGGATGGCGTCTGGTCCTTCTGTGCCGGCGGCGACCAGAAGGTACGGGGCGAGGCGGGCTATGTCGGTGATGACGGCGTGGCGCGATTGAATGTGCTGCAACTGCAACGCTACATCCGTAACATTCCCAAGCCCGTCGTGGCGGTCGTGCCCGGCTTCGCCATCGGTGGCGGGCACGTGCTGCATGTCTGTTGTGACCTGACGATTGCCAGCGACAATGCGCGCTTTGGCCAGACCGGCCCGATCGTCGGCAGCTTCGATGCCGGCTTCGGCTCCTCATATCTGGCAGCGCAGGTGGGCCAGAAAAAGGCGCGCGAGATCTGGTTCCTGTGCCGGCAATATAACGCCGCCGAGGCAGAAGCGATGGGCATGGTTAACTGCGTCGTTCCGCTGCGCGAGCTGGAACGGGAGGCGCTGGCCTGGTCGCAGGAGATGTTGAAGAAGTCGCCGCTGGCGCTGCGCTTCATCAAGGCCGGCCTCAACGCCGAACTGGACGGTCAAACCGGCGTACAGGTGCTGGCGGGCGACGCGACCATGTTGTTCTATATGACCGAGGAAGGCAGTGAGGGCAAGAACGCCTTCCTCGAAAAGCGTGAACCCGATTTCAGTCGCTTTCCGCGCCGGGCCTGATGCGCGACTGGCTGGCCGCCCGTGCGGCTGCATCGCCACGGCGCGAAGCGCTGATTTGCGGCGACGAGCGCCTGATCTTTGCTCAGCTGAATGACCTGGTTGCGCGCGAATGCGCCCACTGGCAAGCAGCGGGCATCAGGCGTGGCCAGCACGTCGCGGCAATCATGCACAGCCGGCCAGCGACGGTGGTACGGCTCTTCGCGTCCATGCGCTATGGGACTGTGCTTGTGCCGTTGGGCGCGCGACTGACCACGATGGAACGCGCGGCACAACTTGAGCAGGCGGCCTGCGACTGGCTGCTGCCGGAGGCAGACGACGAACCACTTTGGCGTCTGGCTCCGGATGGAGGGCGCATGGCAGTTTACTTGTCAGACGAGTTGGCTCCGGACCAGATTGACCGGCTGCGGGACGGGCAGTTTCAGCCGGACGCGCCCCTGGCGATCGTGCACACTTCCGGCACAACCGGGCAAGCGAAGGGGGGCATCCTCAGCGTCAGTAATTTTTTCTACAGCGCGCTGGGCGCGACCATGCGCCTGGGTCACTTGCCGCAGGATCGCTGGCTCTGTGTGATGCCGCTGTGGCATGTGGGCGGGCTGGCCCTGCTGACCCGTGCCCTGCTGCAGGGCGCGCCAGTCGTGCTGCAGCCAGAGTTTGACCCTGATGCGGTCCTGCATGCGCTGGAGCATGAGGCCGTCTCGCTGGTCTCGCTGGTGCCGACCATGTTGCACAGATTGCTGGTGCGCCGCCCCGGAAAGTGGCCGGACAGCTTGCGCCTGATCCTGCTCGGCGGCGCTGCGGCCTCGCCCGAATTGCTGCGCAGCAGCGCTGAAATCGACCTGCCGGTTGCGCCCACCTGGGGCCTGACCGAGACCTCGTCGCAGGTAGCGACACTGCTGCCGGCCGCTGCGCGGGCCAAGCCGGGGAGCGTAGGCAGGCCCTTGTTATTCAATCAACTTCGTGTAGTCAGTGAATCCTGCGAAACACTCCCGTACGACCAAATTGGCGAACTCCTCGTAAATGGCCCGACGGTCATGCGCGGCTACTGGCATGACAATCCGGCGACGGCGCGCGCGTTACATGCGGGCGAACTACGTACAGGTGATCTGGGCTATCTGGATGAAGCCGGGGACCTCTTCATTGTGCAGCGACGCAGCGACCTGATCATCAGTGGAGGCGAAAATGTCTATCCTGCAGAGGTTGAAGGCGTCCTCTGTGACCATTCGGCGGTGCAGGATGCGGCCGTCCTGGGCATCTCTGATCCCGAGTGGGGCCAGCAGGTGGCAGCGCTGGTGCAGCTGCAACCCGGAGGAAGTACGTGCCGGGAAGCGTTACAAACCTATTGTGGAATACGCCTGGCCGGCTACAAAATTCCGCGAGAAATCCGCTTTGTTGAGATGCTGCCGCGCAGCGATTCGGGCAAGGTCCGGCGCGCAGAGCTGGCACGGCTCTTCGGCAACTAACTGTGTCATTCCTGGAAATCAACGGGCTCAGGTATCACTACCAGCAGGCGGGCAGAGGCCCGGCGCTGCTGCTTTTGCATGGCTTCACGGGTTCGCTCGTCAACTGGGCACCTCACATACCAGGCTTCACGCGTTCCTTCACAACAGTTTCTGTTGATCTGCCCGGGCATGGTCTGACCCAGGCGCCAATCGACCCTGATCGCTATAGGCATGAACAGGTCACCTCAGACCTTGACTCGATTATGGTTCAGCTGGGCTTGCACAGGTTCCATCTTCTCGGCTACTCGATGGGTGGCCGTCTGGCGCTCGCCCTGGCGCTGGCACTGCCACAAAAACTGCGCGCGCTGGTGCTGGAGAGCGCTTCTCCTGGACTGGCGGATTGCAATGAACGCACTGCCCGTCGCCGGCAGGATGAGTCGTTGGCCCACCGCATCGAGCGGAAAGGAATGAACGATTTTATTTCATACTGGGAGCAACTTCCACTCTTCGCCAGTCAGAAACGTTTGTCTGCTGAAACGCGCGGCTCTCTGCGGGAACAACGAATGGCGAACAGCACGCGCGGTCTTGCCGGCAGTCTGCGCGGTGCAGGCACGGGTGCCCAGCCTTCATACTGGTGGCAATTGCCACAATTGCGAATTCCAACCTTGGTGCTGACTGGCTCCCTTGACACGAAGTTCTGTTCTGTCTCGGCGCATATGGCAGCAGCCAACCCCGACTTTCTGGTGCAACAAATTATTGGTGCCGGGCACTGCGTTCATCTGGAACGGCCGCAGCAGTTTCAGCGCGCAGTACTGGACTTTCTGAACGCTGGAGGAGACTCATCATGCTGATTTTCGATGGACATCTGGATCTGGCCTGGAACGCCCTGCAGTGGAATCGTGACTTGCAGCAGTCGGCTTACACGCTGCGCACGCTGGAATCTGCGCTGGAAGGCAAGGGCCGCGGCCAGAACACTGTCGCCCTGCCAGAGCTGCGGCGCGGGCGCGTATTTCTGTGCCTTGCGACCCTGCTTGCGCGCTCGACGCCGGTGCAGGTGGCGCATGTGGACTACCACGCGCCGGCGCAAGCATTCGCCAGTGCGCATGGCCAACTGGCCTGGTATCGCGCCATGGAACAGTTGGGCGCACTCGCACTCATTTCATCGCGCGCGCAACTGGAGGCGCATGTACTGGCCTGGCGCTCATGGGATTCATCCGGTGCATCAGTCGCGCCACCGTCCCTGGGCGTCATCCTGAGCATGGAGAGCGCCGACCCCATCCTTGAGCCAAATGACCTGCCTTACTGGCGCGAGCTCGGTGTTCGCCTGATCGGCCCGGCGCACTACGGTAGCGGTCGTTATGCCGGAGGCACGGGCGTGGAGGAAGGCCTGACAGAGCGTGGCCGCCGTCTACTTGAGGAAATGGCGCGCCATGGCGTGCTGCTCGATCTAACGCACTTGTCGGACGCGGCCTTCTGGCAAGCGCTGGAACGCTACGATGGACCGGTGTTGGCCAGCCACAACAATTGCCGCGCCCTTGTGCCCCATCAGCGCCAGTTCAGCGATGAGCAGTTGAAGGCCATCATCGCGCGCGACGGCGTCATTGGCGCCGCGCTGGACGCCTGGATGCTCGTTCCGGGCTGGGTGAAGGGCGTTAGCAGCAACAGGTCGGCTGCGCTGTCACAGGTTGCTGACCACATCGATCACGTGTGCCAGCTGGCCGGCAACAGCCGTCACTCTGCGCTCGGCACGGACCTGGATGGCGGTTTCGGGCGCGAACAGTCCCCCGGCGATCTCGACACAATTGCCGACTTGCAGAATCTGGCTGACATCCTGGAAGCGCGCGGCTACGGCGCCGACGATGTTGCCGCCGTGCTGCACGGCAACTGGCTGAATTTCCTCCGCAATGCCTGGCGTGAGGAAGGTGTTTAGCCTGCCGGCGCGCTGAACAGCAACGACAATCCGGCCCAGGTAAGCATGACCAGCATGGCGCGCTCGAAGAGGCGGCGGTTGATGCGGCCGATGGTGCGTCGCCCCAGCCAGACGAAGGGCGGGATGATTGGCAGCACCCACACGATGCTGAGGATGCGCGGTACGTCGACGATACCGGTGGCGAAGTAACCGGGCATCTTGGCCAGATTCACCGTAAAGAAAAAGAATGTGATGGTGCCGACGAAGGTCGTCGGCCTGGAGCCCTGCAACAGCAGCCAGGCGCTGATGGGCGGCCCGCCCAGGTTGGCCATCGTGGAAGACATTCCAGAGGCTGCTCCGGCAAGCCGGCCATGCCAGTCACGTGGCTGGTATTCGACTTTGCTCAACGAGTCGCTGGCGAACTTGTAGAGCACAATAACCAGCGTGGCGACGCCCAGAATGTGCCTGAGAAACAGGTCCGGCAGATTAACCAGCAGAAAGGTGCCGCCGATGATGCCTAGCAACGCGCCAGGCAACAACAGACGTATGAAACGCGGGTCCCACTCGCGCCAGTAGAATCGCATGGCGAAAATGTCGCCGACGATGAGCAAGGGCATGGCAACGCCCACTGCACCGGCGACGCTCAGGCGTTGTGTGAGCAGAGGCAGGATGATGGCGCCGGCAAGTGGACCGCCGATGCCGCCCTTGACCAGCCCGATCAGGATGGCTGCGAGAAGTATGACGGTCTCGAATTCCATCGTCCCTCGTCTTTGCTGGCCGCCCAGTATAGCCGCGCCAAGCTTTCAACTGCACTGGCAAGCGCCGAAGCAGCCTGATATGCTGGCGCGGGGCAGAATTGCGAGGAGGAGAAGCTGGTGAATATTGAGCATATTGCGCTCAACGTGGACGATCCCGAGGCCATGGTCGCCTGGTACGGGGAACACCTGGGCCTGCGCGTTCTGCGCAAGGTTGGTGGCGAGGCGCAGATTCATTTCCTCATCGACGAGGCAGACCGGGTCACGCTGGAGATCTTTCATCACCCCGATTCCCCGCGCACGGACTTTCACGACCTGCATCCACAGCAGTTGCACGTCGCCTTCGCGGTGGACGACATCGAAAGCGAGAAGCAACGCTTGCTCGCAGCAGGTGCTACCCTGGATGGCGACGTCCTCAGCATGCCAACCGGCGATCTGCTGCTCTTCCTGCGCGACCCCTGGGGACTTGCCCTACAACTGGCGAAGCGTGTGACGCCGCTGCGCTGAACGCAGCGCGAGGGGTGTGGCATGAGGTTTTCTGCCAGTGATGTAAACATGGCCCGGGTCTCTGCGCAGCTTGATCGCCTGGCGCAGATCGGTGCGACGCCGGCTGGTGGCGTGACGCGCTATACTTTCTCCCCGGAGCACATGCAGGCCACGCATGAAGTTGCCGGGTGGATGGCGGGAATCGGCCTGGAGCCCTGCTTCGACCAACACGGCAATCTGCTGGGCAGGCTGTCTGGCACCGACCAGAAAGCCGACATGGTGCTCTCCGGCTCGCATCTGGACAGCGTGCCCAACGGCGGCAACTATGATGGCGTGCTGGGCGTGCTGGCGCCACTGGAGGCCCTGACCCTTATTCAGGAGCATGGTCTGCAGCCGCGTCGACCGCTGGGACTTGTCTCCTTCATTGAGGAGGAAGGCGCCCGTTTTCACGGCCTGCTGGGCAGCGCACTGGCAGTCGGACATCTGTCAGACCTGGAAATCGCTGAAATCGCTGATTCACAGGGTCGGCGTTACCTCGATGAACTGGCCTCCTGTGACTTCGCCCTGCCGCAGCATGAAGTGGACTGGCGACGCGGCCTGCACGCCTGTCTGGAGCTGCACATCGAGCAGGGCAAGCGCCTGGAAGCTGCCGGCGTCCCCGCCGGAGTCGTAACCAGCATTGCTGGGCCGACATTCCTGCAGGCGCGTTTTGAGGGGCAGGCGGATCACGCCGGCGCGACCGAATGGGCGGACCGGCGTGATTCCCTGCTGGCGGCTGCCAATGTCATCGTGGCCTTGCGTGAGATGGGCATGCGTGAGTTTCAGGGTCGCGGACACGTGACCGTGGGCGCGCTGACCGTGCAGCCCAATGTGACCAATGTGATCGCCGGCGAAACCACCTTCAACATCGATTTCCGCGCCGCGGACGAGGTTACGCGCTCTGAGATGCAGGGTCGCATCGAAGAGATTCTGGCGCAGCAGGCCGCCGCCCAGCGTGTGGATTGCACATGGCAGCAACTGCATCAAGCGCCCCCGGTCGAGACGAGGACGCACATACGAGAGGCTGTCGAACAGGGCGCAGCCGCGGCTGGCGTGGCAAGTATGCCGCTGGTCAGCTGGGCCGCGCACGACGCCATGACCATGTCCCTGGTCACGGATGCCGGCATGCTGTTCGTGCCCTGTCGTGACGGACGCAGTCACACCCCCGAGGAGTACGTCACTCCCGAAGACATTGCCAGCGGCATCGCCGTGCTTGCCAATGCGCTGCTGACTTTGGCAGGGCAGGGGTGAAATGGATCGCCCGAACATCCTGATTCTTTACACGGATCAGCAGCGCCACGATGCGCTCGGCGCGAACGGCAACAAGGAAATACAGACGCCAAATCTGGATCGCCTCGCCACAGAGGGTGTCAATTTCGATCATCACTTTGTACAGAATCCGGTCTGCATGCCCAGCCGCGCCAGCTTCCTCAGCGGCTGTTTCCCCTCGCAGCTGGGTATCACGCATATGGGCGTGCCCCTGCCTGAGGACATCGTGACGCTGCCGCATCTGCTGCGGCCCTACGGCTATCGTTCAGCCAATATCGGCAAACTGCACTTTCTGCCACATGCAAACCGCGATCACCGCGCGCCGCATCCCGCCTACGGCTTCGACCATCTCGAAATATCGGATGAACCCGGCGTGTACGAAGACGCTTATCAAGCCTGGGTGCGCTCTGTCGCGCCGGAGCAGAACGACAAAATCAGCGTTGGTCTGCCACCGGGGGCCGATGTCTGGCAGCGCACGATGGGCATTCAGGACGAAGTGCAGCATCCTCTGGCGGGCCCGCGCCAGGATTTTCGCGACGCCATTCCCTTTCCCGCTCCGGACGAGGTCACGCACACGGCGTTCGTGGCTGAACAGACCATCGCTTTCCTGCGGCAGCAACGCGGCCCCTTCCTGTGCATTGCCGGTTTCTACTCCCCGCATGCGCCCTGGGTCGTGCCGCAGCGCTGGCTGGATTGCTACGACCGGCAGTCGCTGGACCTGCCACAGTACCCCCCGGAGATTGAGGCTTCCCGTAACGCAGCCGGCTTCTCCGACGAGGCCCTGCGGACCGCGCGTCATGGCTACTTCGCCATGGTCAGCGAAGTCGACCATCATGTGGGGCGCATCCTGGCGGCGCTGGATGAACCGGGACTGGCCGAAAACACCATCGTGGTCTTCACCTCGGATCACGGCGAATGGCTGGGCGAACATCTGCGTTTCGGCAAGGGCTGGCCGGGCGCTGATGCGGTGAGCCGGGTGCCTCTGCTACTGCGCTGGCCGGTCGGCGGTCTTGCGAGCGGACGACGCGTGAGTGAAATTGTGGAAGCCGTGGATGTGCTGCCCACCCTGCTGCAGGCTGCCGGTATCCAGATCCCGCCGCATCTGCAGGGAACCTCGCTCCTGCCTCTGTTACGCGGAGCGCCTGCTGATAGCTCCGCTTCGGCTGTCATGGAGGCCACTGGCTGGAAGACCCTGCGCACTACCGGGCATCGCTATCTGGTGCACGCCGACGGACATGAGAGCCTGTGGGACCTGGAGCAAGACCCGCGTGAGTACCGCGATGTGGCCGGCGGCGAACGCTACAGCGCTGTGCTTGCCGAACATCGGCATGTGCTGCTGCAAAGGCTGCTGGCAATGGAGCGGCCTTTGCCACGTACCTGGGTCTATTGATTCGCTCCCTGCAGGATTCTTGCAGCCCATTCAGGAAGTGGTCTGGCAGCAGCGGGTCGCGCGCGCTACACTCTCTTACCCGAAAGGAAGAGAATTCGTTGACTACACTCCCGGCCCAGGCCGTTCGCGCGCTGCGTAATCCAATCGTCATTCCGATTTATCTGCCCACGCTGCTTTTCGGCATTGCGCTGGGCATGGTGAGACCCATCCTCCCCCTCTACGCGGCAGATTTCAACATCAACTATGTCCTGATCGGCCTGGTCGTGGGAGCCGAATCCCTTGGCGCGGTGTTGGCCGACGTGCCGGCCGGCGTGCTCTTGCGGCGTTTTTCCGAAAAACAGGTGATGCTGGCCGGTCTCGCGCTGGTCACGCTTGGCATGTTGATGCTCTATCTGGCGCCCGGCGTCTGGATGGCGATCCTTTTCCTGTTTCTTTTTGGCACCGGGCGGGCGCTTTTTAATGTATCGCGCCACATGTTTTTGTCTGAACACGTGACTCAGGCAAAACGTGGCCGCGCCATTTCCATGCTCGGCGGCATGATGCGCCTTGGCTTTGCCTTCGGCCCGATCGCCGGCGGTTTCATCGCTGCAAGGTTGGGCTTGCGCGCGCCATTTCTGCTGGTCAGCGCCTGTGCTGTTTTCAGCATCATCGTCATAGCATTGTTGCTGCAAGGCTCGAAGCGCATTGACAGATCAAGAAAGAAGGAAGAGGGGTTGGCGGTCGTCGAAACCCTGCGTGACAACACCCCCATGCTGGCAAAGGCCGGCACCGGCGTGCTTTTCGCACAGGCGATCCGTGCCGGCCGCAGCATTATCGTCCCCTTGTACGCAGCTGATGTGCTGGGGCTTGGCCCGGAGGCCATTGGCATAATTGTCAGCGTCTCCTGGGCATTGGACATGTTGCTGTTCATGCCCGCCGGCTGGATTATGGACAAGTACGGGCGCAAGCACGCCATCGTCCCCAGCTTTTTTATTCAGGCGATCGGCATTGCCCTCATTCCCATGACCCAGAGTTTCGAGGGGTTGTTGCTGGCAGCGGCGCTCATCGGGATTGGCAACGGGATGAGCAGTGGCGCGATTATGACCCTCGGCTCGGACCTGGCGCCGGTTAAAACGCGTGGTGAATTCCTGGGAGTCTGGCGCTTCATTGGCGATTCAGGCAGGATGGTCGCGCCACTCCTCGTCGGCCTCATTGCCCAGCAACTGGCGCTGCAGTCTGCTGCCGTTGCCATGTCGGGCGCGGGTCTGATGGCCGCAGGGATATTCGCCTTCCTCGTTCCCGAGACTCTGGCCAGAGTGCCGCGCAAGCCTGTGACCGCCGCGGCTACGGGGAGCTGACATGGCGGACATGCAGGCCGTCCAGGAGTTTCTGCACGAGTTGCAGCCGCGCGTGCGCGGCGAGTTACGGGCTGACCAGTACAGCCGCATGCTTTACAGTACAGACGCCAGCATCTATCAGAAAATGCCGCTGGCCGTGCTCATCCCGCGCACGGTGGACGACGTGCAGGCCGCCGTCGAGCTGGCCGCGCGCCACCGGGTGCCGGTGCTGCCTCGCGCCGCGGGCAGCAGCCTGGCGGGACAAGCGGTCAACGAGGCTCTCGTCATCGACTCCACGCGCTGGCTGGACGGGATTCACGAAGTTAACCGTGAAGAGCGCTGGGTGCGGGTGGGGCCGGGACTTGTGCTGGACGAGCTAAACCTGGCGCTCAAGCCCCATGGCCTGCAATTCGGGCCAGACCCGGCCAGCAGCAACCGTGCGGCGATGGGCGGCATCGTCTCCAACAATTCCACCGGCAGCCATTCGATACTCTACGGCATGACGGCCGATCACGTGCTGGAGGCCGAGGTTATTCTGGCCGACGGCACACGTACCCACATTGGCCCGCTAAACAATGCGGCCCTGCGCCAACATCAGGCGCGCTCTGGCCTGGAAGGCAGCATTTATCGTGAGGTGAACAGGCTCGCCCTCCAGAATGCAGATGCCATACGCGCCGGCACACCGCGCCACTGGCGCCGCTGCGGCGGTTACAACCTGGACCGCTTCGTCGAAGGCGGCGTTAATTTCAACTGGCCGCAGGACGAGCAGTTCAACCTGGCGAAACTGCTCTGCGGGGCCGAAGGCACGCTGGGAGTGCTCACTGAGCTGAAGCTCAACCTTGTGCCACTGCCGCGCCGCACGGCGCTGGCCATCGTGCACTTTGACGAACTCTTTGCGGCGCTGACGGCGGTGCCCGCCATGCTCGAGACCCGGCCTTCAGCCATCGAATTGTTAGACAATCTGGGCCTCACGCTGTGCCGTGACGTGCCCGAGTACGCGCGCTTGCTGCAGACCTTCGTCGAAGGCCGGCCGAACTGCATCCTCATCACCGAGTTCTACGGAGACAGCGAAGCAGAGCTGCGCGCAAAAATCGACGGACTGCAACGTCACCTGCGCACCCAGAGCATTCCCGCCGGCGTCATCATGTCGGTGTTCGGTTCCACGCAGCAGGAAGACGTCTGGACAGTACGCAAGGTCGGTCTCGGTTTAATGATGAGCATCCGCGGCGACCACAAGCCCATCCCCTTCATCGAAGACGCTGCCGTGCCGACCGACCATCTGGCGGAGTACGTGACCCGACTGGAAGAGTTTTGCAACGGCCTCGGCACCGACGTGGCCTACTACGCGCATGCCAGCGCCGGCTGCGTCCACATCCGCCCGCTCATCAACACGAAAAAGGCGCAGGAAGTCGCCAAACTGTCGCAGATTATGGAATTCTCGGTCGAGTTGCTGCACGGCTACGGCGGTGCTCTCAGCAGTGAGCATGGCGACGGTCGGGCGCGCAGCTGGATGAACGAGCGCTTCTTTGGCCCCGAACTGTACCGACTGTATCAGCAAGTCAAGCGCAGCTTTGACCCGGACAACATCCTCAATCCTGGCAACATCGTCAACGCGCCGCCGATGGGCGACAACCTGCGCTATGGCGAGACCTACGAGGTCATCCCCCTGCAAACAGCGCTGGACTTCGCGGATGAACAGGGCTTTCACCGCGCCGTCGAGATGTGCAACGGCGCTGGCGTTTGTCGCAAGAATACGACCGGCACAATGTGCCCCAGCTTCATGGTCACGCGCGAAGAAGAGCACAGCACGCGCGGCCGCGCCAATGCACTGCGGGCGGCCATGTCCGGCCTGCTGCCCACCAGCGAACTGACCAGTGAGCGAATGTACGGCGTCATGGACCTGTGCATTGGCTGCAAGGCCTGCGCCGCCGAATGTCCTTCGTCGGTGGACATGGGCAAGATCAAGGTCGAATTCCTGGCGCAGTACTATCGTGCCAACGGGACGCCCTTGCGGTCGCGCCTCTTCGGTCACATTGCAGCCTTGAGTCGCATGGGCAGCGGGCCGCTGGCGCCACTGGCCAATGCCACTGTGCGCCATCCGCTGGCGCGCGCCATTATGGAACGCACGCTCGGCGTCAGCCGGGAACGCACGCTGCCCGCCTTCGCGCCGGAATCCTTCACCAGCTGGTTCCGCAAGCGCGGCGCCTCGCAGGGCACAGCCAAACAGGTCGTGCTCTTCAATGACAGTTTCAACACCTGGAATGAGCCCCACATTGCCATCGCCGCCACCGAAGTCCTGGAGGCGCTGGGCTACGAGGTGCTCCTGCCGGGACATCGCTGTTGCGGCCGGCCGATGATGTCCGAGGGATTGGTGGAAGATGCGCGCCGGGCGGCGCTCGATGTGGTGTCGCGCCTGGCCGCCCACGTGGACGCTGGCATCCCGGTCGTTGGCCTGGAACCGAGCTGCCTGCTGATGCTGCGCGACGAGTATCACTATCTGCTGCCGAATGATGAGCGGGTGGAACGCGTCGCACAAAAGGCGATGCTCTTCGAGGAGTTCATCGCGCAACTGGCGGACAGCGGCGAACTGGCGCTGGAGTTTGAACAGGCTGCGCGCAAGCTGTTGCTGCACGGCCACTGCCATCAGCGCGCCCTGGTGGGGACGGGGCCGTCCCTGCGCACGCTTGGTCTGCCCGGGAATTACGAGGTTGAGGAAGTCGATTCCGGCTGCTGCGGCATGGCCGGTTCCTTCGGCTATGAACGCGAACATTATGAGCTCTCGCTCAAAATGGCTGAACGCCGCCTGCTACCGGCGGTGCGCGAGGCAGATGCGGACACGCTCATCGTCGCCGCCGGCACCAGCTGCCGCCACCAGATCTTCCACGGCAGCGGTCGCCAGGCCCTTCATCCGGCCGAAGTGTTGCGCGACGCGCTGGTCACAGCGCCCGTCGGGAATACAGAATGAGACTGACCAGACTGCTGCTGCGGACCGCCGCCTGGGTCGCAGCTATCTGGTTGTTGCTACCCGTACTTCAGGTCTACAACCAGGTGATTCTGGAAGGGTTTAACTTTATGGTGGACGATTCCCTGGTGGAACGTCGCACCATCGATTCTGTCTACTCATTGCATCATGAACTGTTTTGGCCTGTAGTGTTGCCGCGGCTTGTCCTGCTCGTCCTGCTGATCATTGCCTCGTACAAAACACTCAGGCGCATGAGATAAACTGCTGATCTCGCTTGTGCGCAACCCCATATTCGAAAGTCTAGTTCTGCGTTTGAGCCGTAAAGGGAGTCACTACCATGCCGGTAACCATTCGCGACGTGCAGGTCATCACCACCAAACCCGGCAACTCGAACCTTGTCATCGTCAAGGTGCTGACCTCCGAGCCTGGGCTCTATGGCCTGGGCTGCGCGACCTTCACGCAGCGCTGGCACGCAGTGGTCACCGCCATCGAGAAACATCTGCGCCCCTTCGCGCTTGGCCGCGACGTCATGCGCGGCGAGGAATTCTTTCGCATGGCCATGGCGCACAGTTACTGGCGCAACGGGCCGGTGCTCAACAACGCCATCTCCGGCGTTGACCAGGCGCTGTGGGACATCCGCGGCAAGCTGGCCGGCATGCCAGTCTACGAGTTGCTGGGCGGCAAACTGCGCGAGGCGGCCAATGTCTACGTGCACGCGGATGGCGCTTCGCCGCAGGAGGTAGCCGAAAACGTCCAGCGCTATATGGAGCAGGGCCACCGCCACATTCGCGTTCAGATGGGCGGCTACGGCGGCAAGGGCGGGGCGATGATCAAGCCTGAAGGCGCGCCCGCAGGTAGCTACTACGACCCGCGCGCCTACTGCCGTGACATGCTGCATATGATCGAACACGTGCGCAAGGTGGTCGGCGACGAAGTGGAGCTGATGCACGACATCCACGAGCGCCTGCATCCGGTACACGCCATTCAGTTCGCGAAAGACGTGGAGCAATTTCGGCTGTTCTTCCTCGAGGACGCGCTTGCGCCGGAAGACAATGCCTGGTTCCGGCAGTTGCGCGCGCAGAGCGCTGTACCGCTGGCGATGGGGGAGCTCTTCAACAATCCGCTGGAGTGGCAGCCCCTGATCGAGGAGCGCCTCATCGATTTTCTGCGCATGCACATCAGCCAGATGGGCGGCCTTACGCCCGCGCGGGATGTCGCGCTCTTCGCCAACATCTACGGCTTGCGCACCGCCTGGCACGGCCCGGGCGATACCTCGCCAGTCGGCCATGCCGCCAACCTGCAGCTGGACCTCTGGGAGCCCAACTTCGGCATCCAGGAATGGTATGAGCCTTCAGAGCTGGATTACGAGATGTTCCCCGGCCTGCCGCAGGTGCGGGAAGGCTATCTTTATCCGAACGCCATGCCCGGCCTTGGCATCGACATCGACGAGGCCCTCGCAGCACACTATCCCGGTCAGGATGTGGTCGAATTCTGGACACAGACGCGGCTGACCGACGGCACGCCGGTGCGCCCATAATGCTGGCGCATACGCCGGGGCTGTTGACAGTCCTGGCGGGAATGACTATAAACCTCGCCGTTGTCAGGCCCATCTGTCCGCTCACTGCGTGTCTCATTTAATGGAACCCCTGCTTCGGCTGGCACACATTGACAAGTCCTTCCCCGGCGTACAGGCGCTCGTCGATGTGCAGTTTGATGTGCGCCCCGGCGAGGTGCATGCGCTGCTGGGCGAAAACGGCGCCGGCAAGTCCACGCTCATCAAGATAATTTCCGGCGTGTATCAGGCAGAAGCCGGCACGGTCCAGGTAGATGGCGCGGATGTCGAGTTTGGCAACCCGCGTGACGCCCAGTCGCATGGCATCGCCACGATTTACCAGGAGCTCCTGCTCTATCCCGAATTGAGCGTGGCCGAGAACATCTACATGGGCCACGCACCGCGCGCCCGCTTTGGCATGATCGACTGGCCAATGATGAGGCAGCAGGCCGCCGAAATCCTGTCTTCGCTGGACATTAACGACATCGACGTGACGCGCAACGTCGGCACCCTGAGCGTGGGCAATCGCCAGCGTGTGGAAATCGCCAAGGCGCTTTCGCAGAATGCACGTCTGCTTATCATGGACGAGCCCACGGCCGCGCTGACTGAGGCGGATGTGCAGCGCCTCTTCGCGCTGGTGCGTCTGCTGCGCGAGCGCGGTGTGGCCATCATCTACATCAGTCACCGGCTGGACGAGGTCTTCATGCTGGCCGACCGGGTGACTGTCCTGCGCGACGGTCAGTATGTCGGCACGCGCATGATCGAGGACACCAGCGAGGACGATCTCATCAGCATGATGGTGGGCCGCACTATCGACGACCTCTTCCCGAAGCTCGAAACACATATCGGAGCGGCGGTGCTGGAACTGCGCGGCCTGACGCGCAGGCCCTTGACGAATGACATCAGTCTGAAGCTGCATGCCGGTGAGATTGTCGGCCTGGCCGGACTCGTAGGCTCGGGACGCAGCGAGCTGGCGCAGGCCGTCTTCGGCTTTACGCCGGCGGACTCCGGCGAGATCCTGCTGGACGGCAAACCAGTAACTATCCGCCATCCCGGTCAAGCCATGAATTTCGGCATCGCCTATGTGCCGGAAGACCGCGGCACGCAGGGGCTCATCCGCCAGATGACGGTACGCGAAAATGTGTCACTGGCGGTGCTCAAGACCCTTGCGAAGGGCAGCGTCGTCAATCGCAGCGCGGAGCGCGACCTGGCGCGGCGCAGCATCCGCCAGCTGAACATCCGCGCCTACAGCACGGAACAGGTCGTCAACAAGCTGTCCGGCGGCAACCAGCAAAAGGTCGTCGTCAGCAAGTGGCTGGCCAGCAAGCCGCGTGTGTTGATCATGGACGAACCAACGCGCGGCATCGACGTGGGCGCCAAGGCCGAAATTCACCGGCTGATGAGCGAGCTGGCGCAGCAGGGGCTGGCCATCCTGATGATATCCAGCGAGCTGCCGGAAGTACTGGGCATGAGCGACCGCATTCTTGTGATGCGCCAGGGGCACATCGTCGCCGAATTCGCACGCGAGGTGGCGACCCAGGAAAACGTGGCCACTGCCATGATGAGCGAAGCCGCGACTGAAGTACCGGCGTGAACGAACATCTCAACGCAGACGCCGCCAAACCACAGGTGTCAAGAACCGGCATTGCCTTGCTGCTGGTGGGCCTGCTGATGTTGCTCGCGTGGGTGCTGCTGCCATGGATTCATCAGCCGGAGCGCGGCCCGACCCTGGCTCGCATCATCTCCGCCGAGCGTTCCGCCAACGAACTTGACATTCAGCGCCAGGGCCTTTCGCTGCCGCCGATTGCAGCCCTGGTTACGATGGGGCTGGCCCTGTGGGGCATGTTTTCGCCGCAACACTCGCGCTCGCTCGCGCTGGTAACGCTGATTGCCGGCCTGCTGGGCCTCGTCTACCATCTCACCTTCTTCCTCGCGCTGGGGGAGCGAAGCGCAGAGTTGCTGGCACAGATGGGCAGCAGCTTCTGGCTGACCCTGTTGGCGGGTTTGCTGTTGCTGGCCCAGTTTGCGCTGCCGCGCAAGGTGACTCCCGGCTATGAAATCAGCAAGGTGCTTGGTAATCAGGAAAGCGTGCTGGCGCTGGGTATCCTCACGCTGATCATCGTGGTGGGCGTACTCAATCCACGTTACGTTGCCGACCGCAATATCTCGGAGATTCTGCAGGGCAACTCCTACATTGCCGTGGCGGCCATTGGCGTTTCGATGGTCATCATGTCGGGCAACATCGATATTTCCATCGGCTCCCTGATTGGCGTGCTGGGCATCATCAGCGGCGCGATGGTGGTGGCGGGTTATCCGGTCTGGCTTTCCTGGCTTGCGCCGCTCTTGCTGGGTGCCCTGGTCGGTTCACTGATTGGCTTTCTGGTCGCCTGGCTGCGCATCCCCTCCATTATCGTGACCCTCGGCATGCTCAGCATCCTCAAGGGTGGTCTGTTAATCTTCACCAATGCTGAATGGATCACCGGCATGCCGCCTGAATACGCACTTTCGCAGCAGCGGCCGCTGGGTATTCCGATGGGCATTTTCATCATGCTGGTGTTGACGCTGCTGGCGGCCTGGTGGCTGCGCAACAGCGCCACCGGGCGCGCCATTTATGCCGTGGGCGGCAACGCCGAGGCGGCGCGCCTCTCTGGCATCTCCGAGCGCCGCACCATCATGACCGTATTCATCATCAACGGCGTTTTCGTCGGCATCGCCAGCGTGATGTTCGCCACCCAGTTGCAGGTTATACAGGCCACGGTGCCGCCCAACCTGGAGCTGGTCATCATTACGGCCTCGGTGGTCGGTGGCGTGAGTATCCTCGGCGGCACCGGTACTGTTATTGGCTCCACGCTGGCCGCCATCCTGCTCAACACCATCCGCTCGGCGATGGTATTCATCAATGTTTCGCCTTTCTGGCTGCAGGCAGTGCAGGGCGTCCTGATCCTGGTGACCGTGCTGGTCGACATCCTGCGCCGGCGCCGGCAATTGCTGTGAGAGACGGGTAACCATGACTGAAACGACTCGTCAGGGCCGCGCCAGTGAAATTTTGCGCAGCGCGCTGCTCAGCCAGGAAGGCGTATTACTCGTCATACTGGTGCTCTCGGTACTCCTGCTCTCCACTCAGACCGACGTGTTTCTCACGGTGAACAACCTGCTCAATCAGGGGCGCCTGATGACAGAGATTGGCTTGCTGGCGCTGCCCATGACCTTCATCATCATCACCGGCGGCATCGACTTGTCAGTCGGTTCGATCTTCGGCCTCAGCGCCATCATGCTGGGCTACAGCTGGCAAAACTGGGGTCTGCCGCTGGAGGTCGCTATCGTCGTCGCCCTGTTGACCGGCATGGTGTCAGGCTTCATCAACGGTCTGTTCATCGTGCGCGTGGGCGTGCCGCCCCTGATCATGACCCTGGCGACCCTGGCCCTGTACCGCGGCATGGCGCTGGGGATCAGCCAGGGACGTTCCGCCCGCGGCTATCCGGACTGGTTCCTGGAGCTGGGCGCAGGCGAAGTGTTGGGAGTCCCTACCCAGTTGTGGATCCTCATCATCGCTGCGCTCATCTCCGCCTTTATCCTTGCGCGCACCGTCTTCGGACGCTCGCTTTACGCTATCGGCAACAACGAGCTGGGCGCCCGCTTTTCTGGCATTCCGGTTGGGCGAAACAAGCTGCTGATTTACACTTTCTCCGGTTTGATGGCCGGCCTCAGCGGATACATTTTCGTCTCCCGCGTGACCACCACGCGTTCGGACATGGGCACCGGCCACGAACTGGACGTCATTGCGGCGGTCGTGCTGGGCGGCACCAGCATTTTCGGCGGCACGGGCAGCATTGTGGGCACCGTCATTGGCGTCGTATTGATTCAACTGTTGAAGAATGGCCTTGCCCTGACCGGTGTGACCGGTGACGCCACCATTGTCGTGATCGGCATCGTGCTCATTGCCGCCATCCTCATCAACAACTACATCCAGAAGCGCCGTTCCGGCGAGGGCGTGGCCAGCGCTGCCTGAAGCAGAACCTCCCTGGTTGCATGATTGTTATATTGGCGTCACGTCTCTATACTGCTTGCCAGCAGTCTATCTGTTCGAATCATTTGATAAGAAAGGCATACGCAATGAAGAATGTATTAATGGTGGTCGCCTTGCTTGTGACCACGCTGGCGGCGCCGCTGCTGGCCCAGGACGACATGATGATGCGCTGGGACGGTGCGGATGACCTCGACGTCAATCCGCTGGCCTGCCCAGATGCGGAAATGATGGAAGACGACGGCGAGATGATGGAGATGCCGGAGTATGACGGTGGCCAGCCCACCGATGCGCCGGACCTGATGGGTGCCGACATTACCCTGGTCGACATTCCCAAGCTGATTGGCATCGGCTACTTTGCGGCCACCACCAAGGGCCAGCAGCAAGCGGCCGAGGAGCTCGGCAACGTCAGCGTGACGACCGATGCGCCCACCGAAGCCAACATTGATGACCAGATCACCTTCATCGAGAACTACATCACCCGTGGTGTGGACGGCATCCTCTTCGCCGCCAATGACCCGGTTGCCATTGCGCCAGTGCTGACGCGAGCGCTGGAACAAGGCATCCACGTGGTTGGCTACGACGCCAACTCCGAGGCGAGCGCGCGTGAGTGGTTCGTCAACCAGGCTGAGTTCAACGGCATCGGCAAGGGTCTGATCGACGCGCTGGCGGAAGAGAAGGGTGAGGATGCCTCCTTCGGTATCGTCACCAGCACCTTCACCACGCCGAATCAGGCGCGCTGGATTGCCGAGATGTGGGCCTACGCCAGCGAGTGCTACCCCGAGATGACCTGGCTGGAGACGGTGGAAGCACAGGAAGACGCCATCCTCTCCTTCAACCAGGCCTCGACCCTGATCAACAAATACGGTGACGACCTGGATGCGCTCTTCGGCATGACCAGCGTCGCCACGCCGAATTCGGCCGAAGCCGTTACCCAGGCCGGGCTCTGCGGTGAAGTGGCGGTAGTCGGTCTGGCCACGCCCAACGCCATGCGTCCCTACGTGGAGTCGGAATGTGTCAAGTCCGTCGTCCTCTGGAACCCGGTTGACCTGGGTTACGCCTCAGTCTACGTGATGCGTGCCGTGGTCGACGGCGAACTGATGCCAGGCGATGCGAGCGTTTCCGCTGGCCGTCTGGGTGATCTGCAGGTCGTGAACGGCAGCGAGGTACTGCTGGGCGCTCCGTTCGTCTTCAACATCGACAACGTTGAAGATTTCGACTTCTAGTCTGGCCTGAGGGTCAGCACAAGCCCCGGCAACAATGCCGGGGCTTTTTGTTCGTGACAGGGCAGGTTCGTGCTACTCGCCTGTCCAGGCGACGACGTCGATCTCGACCATAATGCCGGCCAGCTGGCTGCCTACCGTGGTGCGCACCGGCCGCGGCTCCGGGAACCACTTCGCGTATTCCTCATTGAAACGCGGAAACAGCGACAGGTCGCTCAAATGCACTGTCGATTTGACCACGTCCCCCATGCCCGCGCCGGCTTCAGCCAGGATGCTGCTGATGCTTTCGAGCACCTGGGCCGTCTGCTCCTCGATCGTGTCGGCCAGCGCTCCGGTCCCGGGATGCGCCGGGCCGATGCCGGAGACGAAGACCAGATCGCCGGCGCGCAGGGCCTGCGAATAGGCGCCGCCGGGTGGCGGGGCGTTTTTGCTGCGAAACGGCTGTTTGGGCATATCTGTTTCCTCCTGATATTAAATGGGATGCTCCCGGCTGTCATGTCGCTGCTGAGTCAGCGGGCGCTCTCCCGGCCTGCTGCTGCAGCCAGTCCTCCGCCCAGGCCAGGGCCCGCCGCGTCGAGGCAAAGATCACTGCTTCCGCAGGAAAGATGGGCTCCAGCCAGGTCGTTGCGCCGGTGCGCTGCAGTTGACGGTGCACTTCCGGGCTGACGCCCGCCAGCAGCAGACGCCCGCCCACTGCCTCGAGTTTGCGCGCGTAATCCTTCAGAAAGCGGATGCCGGTGCTGCCAAGATAGAGGTTGTCGCGCAGCCGCAAAACGACGACCGGCCGTTCGCTGTCTTCAGCCGGCTGCGGCAGACGTTCCTCCAGCAGCGGCACCGCCGCGAAATACAGGTTGCCGGCGACGGATACGACCAGCGGTTTGCGCCCCGGCAAGTGCTGCGGCAATGCTGCTTCGCGGAAGGCGCCGTCCTCAGTCTGCACCAGGCACCGCACCTGCAGGTTGCGCGCAGAGGACCAGGCGTAAAACAGCAGGGAGATGGCAACGCCGATATACACGCTGTATTCCAGCGGAAATAACAGCGTGGCGCCGAGCGTGGCGACCAGGGCGCCGCGCGCAGCGAAGTTGACGCGCCAGGTCAGGGCCAGCGCATCGAGGCGAATGAGGCTGGTCGCGGCGACGACCAGCTGACCGGCCAGCGCTGCCAGCGGGATGCGCTCGATCACGGGGCCGAATATGAGCAAAACGGCCGCAATACAGAGGCCGGAGAAGATATTGGCCATGCGGCTGCGGGCGCCCGCACTGATGTTGATAGCGGTGCGTGAAAGGGACCCGCCCGATGGCAGCCCCTGAAACAAGCCGCCGGCAATGTTGGCCAGGCCCTGGCCCGTCAGATCGCGCTGGACGCCGGCCAGCGAACCGTCAGGTTGTGGCACCATGCGCGTAAGGCCGGCGCTTTGCATGGATGCGAGCAGGGCGATGGCCAGCGCGGCGAAGGCCAGCTCGGGGACGTAGGCCGGCACCGGCAGCACCAGCTGCGGCATCCCGGCCGGGACGGGCATCAGATCGCCGGTCAGCAACACGTCCTGCCAACCGGCGAAATGTACCAGCGCGCTGCAGATGATCAGGGAGGACAACATGGCCAGGTACTTCAGGCGAGTCCGCTTGAGCGCCACAATGAGCGCGATGGAGAGCAGGCCGATGAAGAGCGTCTGTGAATGCGCCTGCGGCAGGCGCAGCAGCCAGTCGCTGATGCGCGCGACGGCGCTCCCCGAATCACGGCTGCCCAGCCCGACGAGGGCGTGTAACTGGCCGATGATGATCAGCAGACCGGCCCCGCTGACAAAGCCGGTCATCACCGCGTTCGAAACGAATCGAAAAAGGTTCCCGGCGCGCAGCAGGCCGAGCAACAGTTGAACGATCCCGACCATCACAGTCAGGGTGAAGAGATGGCCCAGGGGATCGTCGTCCACGTAGGCAGACAGCGTACTGCCAACCACCAGCACCAGCGCATTGGTGGGGTTGACCGTCATGAATACGGAGCTGGTCGACAGGGCGCCGACGATGGTGGCGACGACAGCAGTGTAGAGCCCGTATATCGGGCTCACGCCGGCGATGATGGCAAAGCCCATCGCTTGCGGGGCGCCCACAGCTGCGCCGCTGGCACCGGCCAGCAAGTCGGCGCCAAAGCTATCGCGAAACCCTTGTAGTCGGGAAGGCAGGATGCGCATCTTGCCGGTAGTTTACACCGACGGCCTGCCCCTGGCCACGACCGGTTTACGACCCAAAGCGCTACAATCCGCTCCAACGCAGTTACTGATTTGGACAAGGAAGTCTCATGCGAATATCAAAAGTGACGCCGCTGGTACTGGGTACGCCCTGGCGCAATCTGACCTTTTTGAAGGTCGAAACTGATGAGGGGCTTTGCGGGGTGGGCGAGGCGCGTGTGCTCAACCGCACTGACGCCGTGCTCGGTTATCTTTCGGAGGCGATTCCGCGCTACATGTTGGGCAGCGATCCTTTTCAGATCGAGCGCCTGGTGCAGCGCATGTTCCGCGAGGATTTCGGACGTGCCGGCGAAATCATCATGACGGCCACAGCGTTGGTGGAAATGGCCTGCTGGGACATCATCGGCAAGGCGTTGGATCAGCCCGTCTATCGTCTGCTGGGCGGCGAGGTGCGCGAACACATAAAGGCCTATGCCAACGGCTGGTACCAGGTGGAGCGCACGCCGGGAGAATTTCACGAAGCCGCAAAGGCGGTGCTCGACAAGGGATATCGCGCCCTCAAGTTTGACCCCTTTGGCGCGGGCTTCTACGAACTGGAGCGCGCTGAAAAGCTACGCGTCATAGAGCTGGTGGAGGCGGTGCGCGACGCAGTGGGGCTGGACGTCGAAATCATGATCGAGATGCACGGCCGCTTCAATCCGGCGACGGCCATTGAGCTCACGCGCGAGTTGGCGCGCTTCGTCCCGGCATGGGTGGAGGAGCCGGTGCCGCCGGAAAATATTGCCGCGCTGCGCAAGACCAGCGAAGCCATCTCTGCCCTTGGCGTGCCAGTGGCGACGGGCGAGCGCATGCACACCATGTACGAATTTCGTGAGCTCTTCGAGATGCAGGCGGCGGACATCATCCAGCCGGACATTTCACATTTTGGCGGCATCCTGAACACGAAGAAGCTGGCCGCCTGGGCAGAAGCCTACTATGTCCTCATCGCGCCACACAACGTCGGCGGGCCGGTCTCCACGGCTGCGGCGCTGCATCTGGCCGCCTGCACCACCAACTTCAAAATTCAGGAACATTTCAACGATTTCGGGGAAGACTATGTGCTTGCGGCTGCGCCCGGTCTGCCGCAGGTGGTGGACGGATATTTCAGCCTGCCGCAAGGGCCGGGACTGGGCGTAACGCTGGACGAAGACGTCATCGCGGCCAATCCCCGGCAGCACCTGCACTTCAACCTCTTCGCCGAGGACTGGCACAAACGCGATGCGCGCGACTGAGTTTCCACGGATCAGGTGATGACGTTCAGCCAGCCGCCATCGACATAGTAGGTGGAGCCCACGCTGTAACTGGCGCGCGGCGAGCACAGGAAGACGAAAAAGTCTGCGATTTCCTCTGCCGTGGCGAAGCGCTTGATGGGCGCGTACTGGTCGGCGATGTCCTGCAGCCACTCGTCGGCCGTCTGCTCCATGTCCTGCGTGACCAGGGAAGCGGTCTTGTTCCAGTCTGGCGTGCGCACCAAACCCGGGTTGACTGCGTTGACGCGAATATTGAAGGGGATGAGCTCGTTGGCCAGGCACTTCGAGAACATGACCAGGGCGGCCTTGGTCACGTTGTATATCGGCTCGTAGAAAAGCGGCTGGGTCGCGCAGATGGAGGCGTTGTTGAGCACCACGCCGCCGCCGCGTTCCATCATGCCCGGCGCCAGCGCCCGCGCCATACGAACGGCGGCCATGACGTGCAGCTCCCAGTAATATTGCCAACGCGCGTCATCAGCATCCATGATCTTTTCTTCGCTGCCGGTGCCGGCGTTGTTGATCAGGATGTCGGCGCCGCCAAATTCTGCCTTGATGGCCGCGACGAAGCGGTCGAGATCAGCAGTGTTCGTCACGTCGACGGCCGCGTCCAGCACGCGTACGCCATAGTCCGCGGCGATGGCGCGCGCCTCAGGGGCCAGTCGTTCCCCGTCGCGCGCGCAGAGCGCGAGGTGCACGCCCTCAGCCGCGAGGCCTCTGGCGATGCCGAGCCCGATGCCGATGCTGCCGCCCGTAATTGCGGCGACCTTGCCCTTCAGCTGCAAATCCATGGAATGCTCCTCACTTTGCGTCCAGCGCTGCCGCTGCGCGTGGCACCGGTAAAGTCGCGCAAACTGTACCGAAGGTTGCAGCAGGTGGCGAGCGCTTGTGCGCTCAGGATCGGTATGGCTGCGATTGTAAACTTACTTGAGAGGGGTATACTCGGCTTCATGATTGCAGAGCGAACATCAATTTTACCGCCACTGTCTACAGTCAAACGTCAGTTGCCAGCCGGCGAACCGGTCGTCCCTGAAGTTGCCATTGCTGCGGCCTGGGAGCGCAAGGGCCTGGCAGCGCAGGTAAGCGGCAAGCAGGTCGCAATCGGCATTGGCAGCCGCGGCGTCGCGGGCATTGTGGAAATCGCGCGCAGCCTGGTGCGTATAGTGCAGGCTTCTGGCGGCAGCCCCTTCATCGTGCCGGCCATGGGCAGTCACGGCGGCGCAACTGCGGCTGGGCAGCTGGATGTACTGGCCGGCCTGGGCGTCACACAGGAGAGCATGGGTTGCCCGCTGCGCGCTACGATGGAAGTCGAGTTGCTTGGCACGACGGAGCAGGGCTGGCCGTTGCACCTCGACCGCAATGTGGCGGAAGCCGATGCGCTGATCATCGCCAATCGAATTAAGGTACACACCGATTTCCACGGCCCACATGAGAGCGGCCTGCTCAAGATGCTGGCCATCGGGCTGGGCAAGGAGCGCGGCGCGTCCTGGATTCACAGCCATGGCATCCCCGGGCTGCGTGACATCATGCCGCAGATCGGCGCCGGTCTGCTGCAGCGAGTGCCGCTGGTTGCCGGGATTGCGACCGTTGAAGACGGCTATCACCGGCCAGTCGAGCTTGAAGTGTTTGACGCCGACGAACTGATCGCCGGCGAGCAGCGCCTGCTGCAACGCTCGCGCGATCTCATGCCGCGCTTGCCCGTCGATGACATTGATCTGCTCATCATCGACCGTATGGGCAAGGACATCAGCGGCGCCGGCATGGACACCAATATCATTGGCCGCCTGCTCATGGAAGGCGAAGCAGAGCCGGCCGCGCCCCGCGTGAAGGCAATTGTGGTGCTTGACCTGACGTCCGCATCCCACGGCAATGCGACCGGTATCGGCCTGGCAGACTTTATGACCAGACGCCTCTACGAAAAGATCGACTTGCCGCTGACCACGCTGAACGTATTCACCAGCGGCGGCCTGCTGCGCGGCCGTCTGCCGCTCGTCTATGAAGACGACGAGCAAACCATCGACATGGCGCTCCGGCATGTGTTCCGCAGCTGCCCGGAAGAGCGGAACAGGGCGCGCGTCGTGCGCATAGATAACACGCTTGATCTGGAAACGGTGCAGGTGTCGGCCAGTTTGCTGGAGGAGTTGCGCGACGTGCCGGATCTGCTCCGGGCTGGCGAGCCGCAGCTGCCAGAATGGCGCGCAGGCCGGCTACCGCCGCTGTGACGCGCGGAGCAACAGACGGGAGAGAATGACAGTGGCCACACCGGGAGTCTTTATCACTGCCGAATGTACTGCGGGTTGCGCAGCAATCCTTGCGCCGGAAGCAGTCGCTTTCGTCGCATCCCTGGCGCGAAATTTCCAGGCTCGTCGTGATGAGTTGTTGCAGGCCCGCGTCGCGCGTCAGGCGGAAATAGACAAGGGCGGCAGCCTGGACTTTCTACCGGAAACCCGTCACATCCGTGAAGGGGAGTGGCAGGTCGCGGACATCCCGCCTGACATGCGCGACCGCCGCACTGAAATCACCGGGCCGACCGAACGCAAGATGGTGATCAATGCGCTCAACAGCGGCGCGCAGGTTTTCATGGCGGACTTCGAAGATGCCAATTCTCCGACCTGGGCCAACATGCTGGAGGGTCAGCGCAACCTCTTCGATGCTGTGCGCCGTACCATCACCTTCACCAATCCGGACGGCCGCTTCTATCAGTTGAAAGAAGCGACTGCGACTCTGTTGGTGCGGCCGCGCGGCTGGCACCTGGACGAGAAGCACATGCTGGTTGACGGCGTGGCCGTGCCCGGCGGCCTCTTTGATTTCGGCCTGTGCTTTTTCCACAATGCGCGTGAATTGCTGGAACGCGGCAGCGGGCCCTATTTCTATTTGCCCAAGCTGGAGAGCCACCTGGAGGCGCGCCTGTGGAACGATGTCTTCAACTTCGCCCAGGATCAACTGGGTCTACCGCGCGGTAGCGTGCGCGCCACCGTGCTCATCGAGACCATTCAGGCGACCTTTGAGACGGAAGAGATTCTGTACGAACTGCGTGAGCATTCCGGCGGCCTGAACTGCGGCCGCTGGGATTACATCTTCAGTTACATCAAGACCTTCAGCAAACGCGCGGAATTCGTACTGCCGGACCGCGCCCAGGTGACAATGACTGTGCCGTTCATGCGTAACTACACGCTTAATGTCATCAAGGTGTGTCACCGCCGCGGCATTCATGCGATGGGCGGGATGGCGGCTCAAATCCCGATCCGCAGGGACCCGCTCGCCAACGAACAGGCGCTGGAGAAAGTGCGCCAGGACAAGCTGCGCGAAGCGCACGATGGCCATGACGGCACCTGGGTCGCGCACCCTGGCCTGATACCGGTCGCGCAGGAAGTCTTTGACGAACTGATGCCAGAGCAGAACCAAATCGAACGCCTGCGTGAGGATGTGGACGTCACGGCAGCAGATCTGTTGACCGCCTGTGAAGGCAGCATCAGCGAGCAGGGCGTGCGTCTGAATCTGCGGGTCGGCATTCAGTATCTGGAGGCCTGGCTGGGCGGCAATGGCTGTGTGCCGCTCTATTCCCTGATGGAAGACGCCGCCACCGCCGAGATTAGCCGGGCCCAGGTCTGGCAGTGGCTGCATCACGAATCGCGTCTGGGGGACGGCCGCGTCCTCGACGTGGCGCTCTATGACAGGCTGCTTGATGAGGAAATGGAGGTGATCCGTGCAGAAGTTGGCGCGGAGCGCTTTGAGAATGGATTGTTCGGGCGGGCGCGCGAACTGTTTGACGGGATGATTCGTGCCGATAACATGATTCCTTTCCTGACGAACCCGGCCTACCATGAGTTGTAACCAGCAGTTCGCTTAGCAATAATTTGACTGCACGAGTTTCAAGGCGAGAGATGTTGCAGAAGGAGCAACCGCCATGATCAAGGTGCCTCTGACGCTTGGCGTGGAAGAAGAATATCAAATCATTGACCCGCATACCCGCGAGCTTACGCCCGGCTTTGAGGCGTTAAAGGCCACCGGCAGCTCCCTGCTGGGGGATCAGCTCAAGGCAGAATTGTTGCAGTCGCAGGTTGAGGTGGGAACGGAGATTTGCCAGGACGTCGCAGAAGTGCGTCAGGAACTGAAGCGCCTGCGCGCGACAGTATACGACGTAGCACGGGAACATGGTCGCAGCATACTGGCTGCTTCCACACATCCCTTCTCGCGCTGGGAGGACCAGGAAGTCAGCAGTGGCGAGCGCTATCAGGAGCTGCAGATGAACATGCAGTCAGTGGCGCGAAACCAGCTGGTCTTCGGCATGCACGTGCACATGGGTTTCGGTAAATCACCGGAAGCGTTTGAGTTGCTCATTGACGTGATGAACCAGTTGCGTTATTTCCTGCCACATTTGTTGGCGATTACAACGAGTTCTCCGTTCTGGTCCGGGCAGGACACCGGCTTGAAGAGTTATCGCAGCATCATCATCAAGAGTCTGCCTCGAACCGGAATGCCGCCGGCCTTTGGCTCCTTCAGCGAATTCCGCGAGATGGTCAACCTGTTCGGCAAGGTCGGCTCCCTGGGCAAGGGTAGTGACAAGCATTCCGACGAGGTTGATGCCACTCGCATCTGGTGGGATGTGCGGCCCCAGGTCGGACTTGGCACTCTGGAAGTGCGCGTCTGCGACATCTGTACCCGCCTCGACGAAGCGCTGTGCGTGGTGGCCCTGATCCAGTCAATAGTGGCCATGCTGGTGAGGCTGCGGGAACAGAATTGCAGCTGGCGCGAATATCACTCGTTGCTCATCCTCGAAAACAAGTGGCGCGCCGGACGATACGGCATCGACGGCAAGCTCGTAGATTTCGGCAAAGAGGAAGAAATACCGATGCGCTTCCTGGTGAACGAGCTCCTGGGGATTGTCGATCCTGTGGTCGATGAGCTGGGAACGCGCAAGGACGTTGAGTACCTGCAAACGTTGCTGCGCAACGGCACCAGCGCCGACCGGCAACTGGCGACCTGGCGCCGTGCCACGAGTGAGGGTGCGGACGACCGCGAAGCCCTGATCGAGGTGGTGGATCAGCTGATCGCGGAGACTCTGGAAGGCGTCGTGGACTAACCTGCCTGTCCATTGGTGGCGCGCCGCAGGATGGCGTCGTCAGCGCCGACCGGGCAGGGCGGCATTTCCGTCCGCGCCGGATTCCCCAGTTGCGGGTTGGCGAGCGCGTTATAACAGATGATGAAGGCGCGCCGGTGCAGGTCAGAGTCGTTGGGACCTGAGGCGTGCAGCAGGTTGCAGTGGAAGAACAGCACTGCGCCCGGCGACATCTCACAGTAAACGCGTTCAAAGCTGGATTCGATAAGCGACATTCGGTCTTCATCCGCGCCGATCTGTTCGCCGACCTGACCATGTGACAGCCGTCCCATCATCTGTGAGCCGCGTAGCACTTGCAGACAGCCATTCTCCCGGGTCGCCGGGTCCAGGGCGACGAAAGCGCTCATCATATACGGAAAGACGAATCCCAGGTCGAACCAGTAGCCGTAATCCTGATGCCACTCCCACTTGCCGCCAGTGCGCGCTTCCTTCAGCATGACCTTGCCATGAAAGAAGCTGACCTCTTCGCCCATCAAAATCCTCACGTTGTTCACAATCTGCGGGCAAGTTGAGGCAGCGGCCCACACGTCGTCGCCAAGTTCGTGCCAGATGGCCAGCCCGGCCTTGCGCCCACTGGCATCACCGCGCAAATGTGTATGGCTGGCGACGCGCTCGCCGCCTTCCACCTCGCTCAGCATGGCGGCAACTTCCGCGGGGGTGAACACATTTTCGAGCAAAACGTAGCCATCACGCTGATAGGCAGCGACATGATTGCGGTTGAGAAGCATGGGTCACTCCTGTGGTGGCGCCAGTTACGATGGGTACAATGCCAGCAAACTGGTTGCTGCGGAGATAATACAATGAAATCGGATTTTGGCGACAAACGCGCGCTCGTCACCGGTGCGGGCAAGGGTATCGGCCGCGAGATTGCACGGTATCTCGGAGCCTGCAACGCGCAGGTTGTCGCACTCAGTCGCACGGAATCTGACCTGGCAACACTGCGCGAGGAAGTCGACTGCGAGACGATTGCGGTCGATCTCGCAGATGTTGCTGCCACGCATTCTGCGCTGAACCATGCCGGGCCTTTTGAACTGCTGGTGAACAACGCCGGCGTCTCGATTCTCGAACCCTTTCTGGATGTGAGCGTTGCGGCCTTTGACGAGGTGATGGCCGTTAATGTACGTGGCGCCTTGATCGTGTCGCAGATTGTGGCACGCGGCATGATCGCCGGGGATCGTGGCGGCGCTATTGTCAACATCTCAAGCCAGGCCTCTTCAAGGGCGTTGGCGCAGCACACTGCCTATTGTGCCTCCAAGGGCGCGCTGGACCAGTTGACACGTATGATGGCGCTGGAACTGGGGCCGTGCAATATCCGCGTGAACGCGGTCAACCCCACAGTCACGCTGACGCCGATGGGCGAAATGGCCTGGGGTGATCCCGCCAAAAGCGCGCCGATGCTGGCGCGTATTCCGCTCAAGCGCTTCGCCCGCCCGCTGGACGTGGCTGAAGCAGTCGCCTGGTTGCTGAGCGACCAGGCCGGCATGGTGCATGGCGTGACCCTGCCCGTAGACGGGGGTTTTCTGGTCAGTTGATGCCCGAAATGTACAACCCGCCGTGGCCTTATTTGTGCAGAACTGTTTGATGAATCCTGACCGCGTGCTACACTACCCGCGTGGTCAGGCTAATGAGGGAGTATCCATGTTCCGCAGAGCTACCATCGTGTTCATGATTTGCACCCTGTTCGTTCTGCTGGCGCTGCCGGTGGTCGCACAGGACGATATCGTTTTTGGCGTCGTGCTCGTCGGGCCGAAGAATGATCGAGGCTGGAGCCAGTCTCACTTTGAGGCAGGGGAATACGTCGAGGCGAACAGCGAAAACGCCTCCATGCTGTTTTTTGAGAGCCTGAACGAGGCTGATACGCCTGAAGCGACACTAATGGATGTGGTGACCGAGATGGTCGATAGCGGCGCAGAGGTCATCTTCACTACCTCGGCCTCTTTCGAACAGGACACGAACTCCGTCGCTGAGGCCTTTCCGGAGATTCCGTTCATCAACATTACTGGAAGCAACGTTCTTCACGGGGACGCTCCGGCAAATGTGGGCAATTTCAACACCTTGATGGAAGTGCCACGGCTGCTGGCAGGTTGCTCAGCCGCGCTGGCTTCCGAAACGGGCAAGATCGGCTATCTTGGCGCCCTGATTGACCCGGAGACGCGTCGACTGGCCGCTTCGGCTTACCTGGGCGCACGGCATTGCTGGAACACCTACCGCGCAGACAGTGGCATGGATCTGGAATTCACCGTGACCTGGATTGGTTTCTGGTTCCACATCCCCGGCTTTACGCTGGATCCTACCGAGGTTGCCAACGAGTTCTTTGACAGTGGCGCTGACGTTGTTATCTCCGGCATCGACACCACTGAAGCCATCCAGGTTGCCGGTCGCCGTGCCAGCGAGGGCAATCGTACCTTTGCCATCCCCTATGGCAACGCTGGCGGCTGTGATGAGGCGCCGGATGCCTGTCTCGGTGTGGCCTACTACAACTGGGGCCCGGCCTATCTGGACGTTGTCAACAGCGTCGCTGACGGCAGCTGGGAGCAATCCTGGGATTGGCTGGCGCTGGACTGGATGGACATCAACAATCCGGACACCTCTACCAGCGGCTACGGCCGTGGCGCCGGGATGCCGGAAGACATCGTCGCCAACCTGGACGACTTCCAGGCAGCGCTTGCCGAGTATATGAGCGCCCAGGACACGGTGGACTCAATCTACCTGTGGCAGGGTCCGCTGAACTTTCAGGATGGCACAGAGCTGGCTACGGAAGGCGACGCCGTGCCACTGCTGGACATCTGGTTCGTGCCGCAACTGCTCGAGGGCATGATCGGAGCCAGCGAGTAATCGTCGCGATTTCAACAGCTTGCGGGGTGTCAGCGATGACACCCCGCTTTTTTATATGCTGAGCTGGTCTGTGTTACAGTCCGACCATGATGGATGGTGTCACGTCGAGGGCAAGCAGGTGACTTGTGCGAAGCCGGATGTTTTGTGGCCGGAGAGAGACCATGATTGATGACCCGGTATTGCTGAATGACTGGCATGCAGTCATGCCGGTGCGCGAGCTGGACGAAAGCGGCATCGCCGGCGCAAAATTGCTGGGCGAGGACATCGTCATCTGGCGCGCGGGCGAGCAGATCCTTGCCTGGCAGGATCTTTGTCTGCACCGGGGTACACGGCTGTCGCTGGGGGAAGTTCGGGAGGGCGCGCAGTTGATGTGCCCCTATCACGGCTGGACTTATGATGCCGCGGGGCGTTGCGTGCACATGCCGGCACATCCTGGGCAGAAACCTTCGCCGCGCGCCATGGTGCGCCGTTACCACGCCTGCGTCCACTTCGACTTCGTGTGGGTATGCCTGGGCGAGCCACAGAATCCCTTGCCACCCTTTCCGGAATGGGGCGACGAAAGCTTTCGACGCGTCCTTTGCGGGCCTTACCACTTCCGGGCGGCCGGGCCGCGCATGGTCGAAAACTTTCTGGACGTGGCCCACTTCCCCTTCGTGCATGAGAACATCCTGGGCGTGCGGGAGCGCACCGAGATCGAGGACTATCAAGTTGTCACCGACGAGCAGGGTGTGACGGCCAGTGACATCCGCATCTTTCAGCCAAACCCGGACGGAACCGGGGAGGCGAAAGTGGTCAACTACACCTACCAGGTCTACCGTCCATTGGTGGCCTATTTCCGCAAGGAAGCCCTCGGCCCGCGCTTCGCCATATTGCTGATGGTGACGCCGGAGGAGCCTTTGCGCAGCATCATGTGGATGTGGATGGTGATGAACCACTCTTACGACGCTCCCGAAGCGGAGCTGCGGGCCTTTCAGGACGAAATCGCCCTGCAGGACTTGCCTATCGTCGAATCGCAGCGGCCGGAGCTGCTGCCGCTCGACCTGCAGGCCGAGCTGCACTTGCGCTCGGACCGCACGGCCATCGCCTACCGTCGCTGGTTGAATGATCTTGGTCTGCGCTACGGAACCGCGTGAACATGGAAATCCAGCTGCACAACATCCACAAGCGCTTTGGCACCGTGCACGCCAACAACGATATAAACGTCACTTTTCCCCAGGGATGCATCACCGGCATCCTGGGAGAGAACGGCGCCGGCAAGTCCACGTTGATGAAAATTCTCTCCGGCTTCCAGCCAGCGGACTGCGGAGAAATTCTGCTCGACGGCGAAACCGTCCACTTCGACAGTCCTGAAGATGCCATTCGTGAAGGCATTGGCATGTTGCAGCAGGACCCGCTGGATATAGGCGCCTTCACCACGCTTGAAAACTTTGTTTACGGGCGAGACGGAGGCGTGCTGCCGGACTGGGCTGCGTCCCGCGCCGAGTTGATTCAGGGTGCCGAACGCCTCGGCTTCGAACTGGAGATGGAAGCGCCGGTGGAGCGGCTTAGCATTGCCCTGCGCCAGCAGCTGGAGATTGTGCGCCTGCTGGCGTTGGGGGTGCGCGCCCTGATTCTGGACGAGCCGACGACAGGCATATCGGCGGAGCAAAAGAAGACGCTGTTTGAGGCCTTGCTACGGCTGGCCCGGGAGGATGGCGTAATCGTCCTGCTGGTGTCGCACAAGCTGGAGGACGTCATCTCCCTCTGCGACAAGGTTGTCGTACTGCGTGCTGGTCGCCTGATCGGCGAGGAGGAGATGCCCCAGGGCGAGGTGGCAGAGGCAGAACGGGACAGCGAAGTCAAGTCACAGCTGGTGCGGCTCATGTTTGGCCAGGAACTGGGGCCGCATGTTCGCAATGTAGTGCCACTGGACAAGATTGTCCTGAAACTGGAAAACCTGCAGCTGCGCGACCGGCGCCTGCAGATCGAGGGTCTTAATCTGTCGCTGCGCCGCGGCGAGGTGATCGGCCTGGCAGGGCTGGATAACAGCGGCCAGAGCCTCACCATGCGCGCCATCTGCGGCCTCGAACCGGTCTCGGGCGGACGCGTGCTGATCGAAAACAAGGATATGACCAATCGAAATTATCGTCAATTTCTGCACAACGGTGTCGTGTTCGGCGCGGCCGGCCGCCTGGAAGAGGGACTCATCGCCGGGCTGACGCTAACCGAGCACATGGCGCTGGTGCGCAGCGAGCACAGGTTTCTGGACTGGCCGGCGCTTGCGCAGCACACACGCGCGAGTCTGGAGCACTACGATGTGCGCGGCCAGGCAGAAGACCTCATTGAGCAGCTTTCCGGCGGCAACCAGCAACGTGTCCTGATGGCACTGTTGCCGGCCAATCCTCGTCTGCTCATTCTTGAGCAACCCACGCGTGGTCTGGACGTAGAATCTGCGCGCTGGATCTGGCAGCTGCTGCTGGAGCGGCGCGAGAGCGGCACCGCAATAATCTTCAGTTCGGCGGAACTGGACGAACTGGTCGCTTACAGCGACCGAATCCTGGTATTCTACGCTGGCAGCGTGCATGAGGTCGCGGATGTCGCGGCGACGACGATTGACGAACTGGGGTACCTCATCGGCGGCGAGTTTAGTCAGGGTTAAGCTGTGCTCAATCTGTCATCCAGGCCTGCCAGGCTGGCGTTTGTCCTGCTTCCGGTCCTCCTGTCCCTGTTGCTTGCCGCCTTGCTGGTGCTATCAGTGGGGCGCGACCCGCTGGAGGTGCTGCAGAAAATAATGCAGGGCGCTTTCCGCAACACGCGCTCCATCGCCGGTGTGCTGAACTTCTGGGTGCCCCTGACGCTTGCCAGCGTCGGGCTGTTCGTGACCTTTCGCGCTGGCTTGTGGAACATCGGCATCGAAGGGCAAATTCTGGCGGGCGCGATTTTTTCCAGTTGGGGCGCGCTGGCCCTTCAGTTGCCCGAGGAACAGGCGCCGCTCCAGCTTCTGCTGCAAATCCTGCTGGCGATGGCCGGCGGCATGTTGTGGGGCGGCATCACCGGCGCGCTCAAGATCTGGCTTGGAGTCAATGAAATCTTCGGCGGCATGGCGCTAAACGCCTTGGCGGGCGTATGGGGAATCTACCTGATCAGTGGCCCCTGGTACCCGGAAGGCGGCAGCGCGCAACAATCCCGGCCTTTCCTTGACCAGGCCCTGTATCCTGCCGCCTCGCGCGATTGGCCGCTGGGCTTGCTGGCGATCGCGCTGACGGTGATCGCCATGGTGCTCGTGCCCCACCTTATGACGCGCACGCGCTGGGGTCTGCAACTGAAGGCGACTGGCAACAATCCGCGTTCAGCCCGGTTGCTGGGCGTGCCCACCGGAATGGTGGCGATGAGCGCCTTTCTGGCCTGTGGCGCGCTGGCGGGTGTGGCTGGTTCCTACCGCGTCATGTTCACCTACGGCAGTTTCCGCCCCCTGGCCGCTGGTGGTATCGGTTTTCTGGGGCTGCTCGTCGTGCTGCTTTCGACCATGCGCCCCTTCTGGATTCCCTTCATCACCTTCGTATTCGCGGCAATTCTGGCTGGCAGTACGCGCCTGCGTGTCTCTCTGCAGCTGGACTCCTCACTTGCAGGAGTGTTGCAGGGGACGCTGGTGCTCGTCTTCATCCTGTTTCAGGGCTTGCGGCAGCGTCTGGAAGCGCGAAACCGTCGCGAGACTGTCGAATCTACGAAATTGCCCGGCTCCGGGCCGAGCGGATTGTTGGGCTGATGAACGAAGAGCTGCTGAACACACTTGGAAGCGTCGTGGCCAATGCCACGCCGCTGGTCATCGCCAGCATTGGCGAGACCATCACAGAGCGCGCCGGCGTCATCAACCTGTCGCTGAACGGCAGCCTGATCGCCACGGCGATGGCCGGCTTTGTGGTTGCCTGGTTGACGAACAGCCTCGTGGCAGGATTGCTGGCCGCCATGCTGGTGGGCGCGTTGATCGCGCTGATCATCGCGCTGTCCAGCATCGAGTTGCGGCTTGACCAGGTGACGGTCGGCTTCATTCTCACCCTGCTGGCCGCCGACCTCGCCCAGTTTCTGGGGCAGGAATACACGCGCATCCCTGGCCCGGTGGTGCCCAGGTGGGCCTTCCCGTTGCTACAGGATGTGCCGCTGCTGGGACCGGTGTTCTTCCAGCAAAATGTGCTGGTCTATTTCAGTTACGCTCTCGTGATTTTCGTGTGGTTCTGGCTGTTCCGCACGCGGCCGGGCATGGCGCACCGGGCCATCGGCGAGCGCCCGGAGGCGGCCTACGCCCGCGGCACGAACGTCAATCGCATGCGCTATGTCTACGTCATGCTGGGAGGGGCGCTGGTGGGGCTGGCCGGCGCGGCCTATTCCCTGCACTTCAAGCCAGGCCTTTCCAATCCTCCAGCAATGCAGGGCGACGGCTGGATAGCGCTGGCCATTGTGATATTCGGCGGCTGGCATCCCTTCCGCGTGGTGCTGGGCGCCTGGCTGTTTGCGGGTCTGCGGGCCGTTTCCTCCGACATCCAGAAGAATGGTCTGTCGCTGTTCGGCCAGACTCTGGAATTCAACTTTGTGCTGTTGAATGGCCTGCCCTGGGTGATGTTGATCGTTACCCTGCTGCTGGTGAGCAGTGGCGCCATTGAACGACTCTTGCAAATCTTGCCGCGCAGGTTTCAGCGGCGCATGCGCGCTGTGCTGCGCTCGGATCCACCGCGCGCTATCGGAACCACTTTTGAGGTTGACTGATGCCTGACAAGCCCCACATCGTCATCATGAATCCGGACCAGTGGCGCGGTGACGTGCTGGGACACATGGGCAATTCTGCTGCCGTGACGCCCCACCTGGACCAGGCAGTGCGTGAGGACACGGTTTCCTTTTGCAACGCCTTCTGCCAGAACCCTGTGTGCACGCCCAGCCGCTGTTCCTTCATGACGGGCTGGTACCCGCACACGCGCGGCCACCGAACCATGTATCACATGCTCAAACCTGATGAGCCCATGCTGCTGAAGTCGCTGAAAGACCAGGGCTGGTTTGTCTGGTGGGGCGGCAAGAACGACGTGGTGCCCGCCCAGCATGGCTATGCCGATTATTGTGATGTGAAATACAAGCCGCCGAATACGCCTGAACGCCCGCTGCGCCCGAACACGCACGCCGCGGACAGCTGGCGCGGGGCTCCGGGCAGCGATAACTACTACTCCTTCTTCGCCGGGCAGCAGGACAAGGACCCCGAAGAGCACCACATCTATGACAGCGACTGGGCCTTCGTGGAAGGGGCGCTTGAGCTAATCCACAATCCGCCGACGGACAAGCCGCTATGCATTTACCTGCCCTTGACCTACCCGCATCCACCGTACGCAGTCGAGGATCCCTGGTTCAGCGCCATCGAGCGCGACAAGCTCCCGCCGCGCATCCCGACTCCGGCCGCACCGGCCGACGAGCCATCGCTGCTGACCGGCATTCGCCAGCGGCAAAACATGGGTGGCTGGGACGAGGCGCGCTGGACCGAGTTGCGGGCGACCTACTACGGCATGTGTGCGCGGGTGGACGCACAGTTCGGCATGATCCGTGAGGCGCTGCAGGAGGCCGGCATGTACGATGAAACGGCCTTCTTCCTGTTTTCGGATCACGGCGACTTCACCGGCGACTACGGCCTGGTGGAGAAGACCCAGAACACCTTTGAAGACTGTCTCACGAATGTCCCGTTCCTCATCAAGCCGCCGGTCTCTTTCCATGTGCAGCCCGGCGTGCGCGACGCGCTGGTGGAGCTTGTTGACTTCCCGGCGACAGTGGAGGCCATCACCGACATCAATGTGCAGCACACGCATTTCGGTCGCTCCCTGCTCCCGTTGCTGGCGGGCGAGGAGTCTTCGCATCGCGACGCGGTCTTCTGTGAGGGCGGTCGAATCCACGGCGAGCGTCAGGCGATGGAGCTTGACAGCGACACCTCCACGAAGTCGCTCTACTGGCCGCGCAACAGCATACAGCGCAGCGAGGGGCCGGAGCACAGCAAGGCCGTCATGTGCCGCACGCAGACCCACAAATACGTCTACCGGCTTTACGAGCGCGACGAACTCTATGATCTGTGCGCTGACCCGGGCGAAGTGAACAATCGCATCGACGACCAGGCGCTCGCCGCAGTGCTGCAGGAGCTTCAGCAGCGCACCCTGCGTTTCCTGATAGAGACGACGGACAACGTGCCCTGGTCAACAGACAAACGCAGGTAGGCGACCTTATCCCCGTGGCTGCGCATTTGTGCTATACAGCTGCGCCAGTCTGCCTCACATTGATTGCCTGCCCATGAAAGCCCGCCAGCACCCCCTGTTGCGTCTGCTTGCCAACTCGCGCCGCTATCGTGGCCGCCTCACTCTGGCGACCAGCTTCTCCATCCTGAATAAGCTCTTCGACGTCATGCCGCCGATGCTGATTGGCGCAGCGGTGGACGTTGTTGTGCGCCGCGAAGAATCCTTCCTGGCCGATCTGGGCATCGTAGAAATGCATGTGCAGTTGCTGGCGCTCTGTACGCTGACGCTATTCGTTTGGGTCATGGAGTCACTCTTTGATTACATCCAGCACATTTACTGGCGCAACCTTTCCCAGGCCATCGAGCACGACCTGCGCCTGGAAGCCTACGACCACGTGCAGCAACTTGAGATGGCCTGGTTCGAGGATCGCAGCACCGGGCGCCTGCTGTCAATTCTGAATGACGACATCAATCAACTGGAGCGCTTTCTGGATGTCGGCGCCAACTACCTGATTCAGGTCCTGGCGACGGTGCTCCTGATCGGTGGCCTGTGCGTCTCTGTAGCGCCACAGGTCGCCTGGCTGGCGTTCCTGCCGATGCCGGTGGTTGCTGGGGTTCCCTCTGGTTCCAGCGTAAGTTGGCGCCCCGTTATGCGGCTGTGCGGCGCCAGGTCGGTGCGCTCAACAGTATGCTCGCCAACAACCTGGGCGGCATAGCCACCATCAAGGGCTTCACGGCTGAACAACACGAGGTTGTGCGCGTGCGCGGCGAAAGCAACCTGTACCGCGAGTACAACCGCCGCGCCATCCAGCTCAGCGCAGCCTTCGTCCCCCTGATTCGCATGACCATCGTGACCGGCTTCATCGCCATCATGTACTTTGGCGGTCTGCTGGTGCTGAATGAGGGACTGAACATCGCCTTCTACAGCGTGCTGGTTTTCATGACCCAACGCCTGCTGTGGCCGCTGACGCGCCTGGGCGAGACCTTCGACCTCTATCAACGGGCCATGGCCTCGATTGAACGCATCCTTGACCTGCTCGATACGCCGGTGCGCATCCTGAATGGCGAGCGCAGCCTGCCGCTGGCATCCATCCGCGGCGATTTACAGTTTGAGCAGGTGGGCTTTGCCTATGACAACGGACTGCTCGTGCTCAGGGGCCTGACGCTACAGGTCTCGGCCAGGGGAAACCGTTGCCATCGTGGGCGCAACGGGAGCCGGCAAGAGCACGGTCATCAAGCTGCTGCTGCGTTTCCACAATGTGACGCGTGGCACCATCACTATGGACGGGCATGACTTGCGCGAATTACGGACGGAGGACCTGCGCAGTGGTATCGGCCTGGTTAGCCAGGACGTCTTCCTCTTCCACGGCACCGTGCGTGAAAACATCGCCTACGGCAGCTTTGGCGCAGATATGGACTCCATTGTCGCTGCGGCGAAAATTGCCGAGGCGCACGAATTCATCCAGGCGCTGCCGGATGGCTATGAGACGATTGTCGGCGAGCGTGGCCAGAAGCTTTCCGGCAGTCAGCGCCAGCGCGTCTCTATAGCGCGCGCCGTGCTGAAGGATCCGCCGGTGCTCGTGCTGGACGAAGCGACCTCTTCTGTAGACAACGAGACCGAGGCGACCATTCAACGTTCGATGAGCCGCATTACAGTGGGACGCACCACCATCATCATCGCCCATCGCCTGTCGACAGTGCGCAACGCGGACAGGATTTATGTGCTGGAGGAGGGCAGGGTGACTGAAACCGGCACGCATGAGGAACTGGTGACGCACGAGGGCCTGTATGCCACGCTGTGGCACGTGCAGTTGGGTGAGGTGGTGACCGCAACCGCAGTGACTGTAGTTTAGCCGGCTTGCCGCACCTGCTGCACAATGTCGCGCAACTGACGCTCAAAGTCGGGATCGGCGGCCTTGAACTCCGTGCCGCTGATGACCAGCGGCGCCCCAAACACCACGATTTCTGCGCCCAGTGACAGCGTTTCGATCGCCTGCTCTACGCTGAGTCCGCCGACGGCCTGAACCGGGATGTCAACTGCGGCCAGCACAGCCGGCAGGTCATCCAGCGGGCTGAGTCCCGGAATCATGTTGCGCTCGTCGAAACCGGTGTGCACAATGATGTAGTCCACGCCCAGCTCCTGCGCCTGGTGAGCGCGGGCCGGCTTGTCTGTGCAGAGCATGACATCGCACATGACCTTGCAATCGTAGCGCTGCGCCATCTTCACCTGCTCGATGATGCTGGCGTCATGCGCCTGGCCCATGACCACGACCATGTCGCCGCCCGCCTGGAACATCATCTCCGCTTCCAGTCCCGCGCCATCCATGGTCTTCAGGTCGACCACCAGTGGCACGTCAGGATGGGCGGTGTGGAGCGCGCGCACGCCATGCAGCCCCTCGGCAAGGATGAGCGGCGTGCCGGCTTCCAGCCAGTCAACGCCGGCGTTGACCGCGGCCCCTGCCAGCGCCAGAGCCTCGTCGATGGTAGTGACGTCCAGCGAAATCTGGATTGTTGCATCCATGCCTGTGCGCCTTTCAGAGAATTAGAACAGACTTGACGTTGTCGCCAGCTTCCATGCGCTCGAATGCGTTGTGCCAGTCGTCCAGGGGATACTGGCCGCCGATTACCGGATCGAGGTTGAGTTGGCCGGAGCCCATCAGGGCCAGCACGCGTTCCCAGGTGTTGTAGGTATGGCTGAAGCTGCCCTGCAACGTAACGGCCTTGGCCACCAGCGGGTCGAGGTTGAAGCCCAGCGGTTGTGGCCCCCAACCGATCTTGGTAATGAGCCCGTTGGGTCGAACCAGCGCCAGCGCCTGCTCCAGCGCCGCGCTCACACCGCTGCAATCGATGACCAGGTCGGCGCCGAAACCATCGCCCAGCGACATCACATGCTCGACGGGATCTTCCTGCTCAATGTTGATAACGCGGCTGGCGCCCAGCTCTGCGGCGACGCCCAGGCGGTGGTCATCGACATTGGTGCCCAGCACGATGATGTCGCTGGCGCCGCGCAGCCGCGTGACCAGCAGCGCCATGATGCCGATGGTGCCCGCGCCCTGAATGACGACCGTGTCTCCAGGCTTCATGGCTGCGGTCTTCTCCACCAGGGCGTTGTAGGCCACACAGACTGGCTCGGTTAGCGCGGCATGCGCGAAAGGGACGCCCTGCGGGATGGGGTGCAAAATCTCTGCGCGGGCCGTCACATAGTGCGTGAAGGCGCCATCCGCCAGGGCGCCGTAGCCAAGACGGTTCGGGCAGAGGTTGTAGGCTCCGCTCAGGCAGTAGCTGCATTGGTGGCAAATCTGCGCGGCGGTCTCGCAGGCGACACGGTCGCCATTACTGACCTTGGTCACGTTCGCCCCAACGTCCGCCACCACGCCGCAGAATTCGTGCCCCAGCACCAGCGGCAGGCTGATTTCCCAGCTGTGGTTTTCCTGCCACATGTGCAGGTCGCTGCCGCAGACGCCGGCCGCGCGCACTTCCAGCACAACTTCGTTCGGGCCGGGCGCGGGCGGTTCGGGGATGTCGCGCAGCTCGACCGCATCCGGCCGGCTGTCGAATTTTACAAGAGCCTGCATCATTCAGCTTTCTCCAAAATAACGGGCGCACATCTCTCGCAGAAACAGCAGCGATTGCTGCATTTCATCCAGGCCGTTCACGCCGTCTTCGATGCTGATCCAGCCACGATAGTCGTGATCCGCGAGGATCTGGAGGATTGCCGGATAGTCATTCATCCCCTGGCCGGTGACGCCGTGACGCAGGTTGGGCGAGTATCCCAGCGTGCCGTCACTCTGGCGCAGCTCGGCGAGCGTGGTGCCTTCGGCCAGCGAACGGTCGCTGGCGTGCATGCTCACGACGCGTGGCGCAACCACACGCAAAAGTTCCAGTGGATCGTCGCCGGCGACGATGGCGTTGGAGGGGTCATACTGTACGCCGAAGTGCGGACTGTGCGGGATGGCGGCCAGCAGCTCGAGGAATACGTCCATCTTCTGCGCGAATTCCGGATATTGCCAGAAGCCGTCCTTGTAGTGATTCTCGAGGCCGAGCACGATGTCCAGCTCCTGCGCGACAGGCAAGAGCGCCAGGATGCACTCCGCGACCCAGTCGACTCCCTGGCTCAGGTCAACGTCCGGGTAACGCTGGCCGCTGAGCACGCGGCAGACTGCGCTCGGACCGCCCAGCCGCCGGGTGACCTGCATAATCTCAATGTGCCGGTCGACGGCGCGTCGGCGCTCGCCCGGGTCCGGGTTGGTGAAGTTGGGCGAGCAGCACATCATTGGCATGGCGAAGCCGGCCCGTTGCAGAGCCTCGCCGACGCTGTCCAGATAGCCCTCCTCGTAGCTCTCGAGGAAGCCGTCGTAGAGTTCGAGGCCATCGGCGTCCAGCGCCTGCGCCATCTCAATCCACTGGAACAGCGACAGCGTGCGCTCTCCGGCGATCTGTTGCTCGAAAGCCTTGGGGTAGGCAGCCAGTTTCATGCTTCGACGCTCTCCAGGATGTGTGCACCAGGCGGCAGCCACTCTACTCGCGAAACTGCCCCAGTGCCAGTGCGCCTAAAGGCTGTAGGGGATGGTGCCACTCTCGTCAACCATGTAGCCCCATTGGCGAATGTACTCATCGCCATGCAGGAATTCGTCACCCCGCTGCGCCAGCATGGTGTTCAGACGCTCGTCCAGCTGGTCGCGGGTGGCGCGACTGGCCGGGTCGTCGACCAGATCGCGTTGCTGCCAGGGATCTTCCTGGTTGTCATAAAGCTGCCAGGGGCCATCCAGAGTACGAGTGTAGGTGTAACGCCTTGTGCGCAGGCCGCGAAACTCGCGTCCGCCGCTTTGACGCGACCACTCGCCGAAGGGATGGTAGCAGGCCAGCAGGGCCGCCCCGTCGGCAGGGTCGGGCGTTCCCCTGCAAAGGTGACAGCTGAAGTCGAGTCCTTCGACCGAAGCGGGCATGGGGATACCGCAGAGCCCCAGCAGGGTGGGCATGATGTCGGGACTGTTAAGCAGGGCATCCGTAGCGCGCGCAGGAACGTCAGGGCAGCGCAGCAGGAAAGGCACCCGGATGGACTCCTCCCAGGGTTTCTGTTTGCGCTCCGTGCCCTGCGAGCCCAGCATGTCGCCATGGTCCGAGGTGAAGACGAAGATGGTGTCCTGCGCCAGGCCGGTTTCTTCCAGGGTATCCAGCAACATTGCCACACAATCATCCAGCGCCGTGCAATGTGCGTAGTAACCCGCCAGCCAGGTTCGCGCCTCTGCCGCACATTCCGGCGGGACGTTGGCGCGCAGCAAGATGTCCTCAGCCCGATAGCGCTGGCGATATTCGGCCGGTGCCGTCTCATAGGGATTGTGTGGCGGCCCCCAGGAAAGCACGAGCAGGAAGGGCTTGCTGCCATCACGCTCGCGCAGGTAGCGTTGAGCATCACGCGTCTGGGCGATGGCATCATAGCCTTCCCAGCGCAGCTTCTCCTCACTGTCACCGGCGTAGAAAGACGAGTTGTTGTAGTCGTGCGTGCACTCCAGCGTCTTCCAGTAATCAAAGCCGTGCCGCCGCCCGGGCGGAATGTAGACCGAGCGGCCGTGGCCATCGATATGCCACTTGCCGACCCAGGCGGTATCGTAGCCGGCCTGCGCGAAAGCTTCCCCGAGGCGCGTGCCACTGTCCGCAAGTGGTACATCGTTAACGAAGATGCCGTGCGTCAGGGGATGCTGTCCGGTCAGCAGGCTGCCGCGCCAGGGCGAACACACGGGCCAGCCAGAGACGGCGTGCGTGAAGTTGACGCTTTCTCGCGCCAGCTTGTCAATTCGAGGCGTCGCGACCTGGCTGTTGCCGGCGTAGCCGGTTGCCTGCGCGCGCCACTGGTCAGCGAAGACGAAGACGACGTTGGGTTTGCTCATACCTGCTGCGGCTCCGGTGTTGCCCTGGTCTGCAACCAGGGGATGGTCTGTGGCCCCTCGGGCAGAACGCCGATGCGCGCGTCGGCGCCATAACGTCTTCGCAAGCGGGCAACAAGGTCGGCGATGTCGGCGCAGGGCAGCAGCAGCGCGTCCTCGATCTGTGCGTGGCTGAGGTGGTCGGAGTAGACGTAAACGTCGGCGCGGGCCTGAATGCGCGCCTGGATTTGAGCCTGCCACTGATCCTGGCGGGTTTCCGGCGCGAGCGTGATGTTGTTCGCCAGTTCAGCGGGACTGGCGGCTTCGCGCAGCAGTTGGCCATACAAACCGTGCTCTGGTACGCCTTCGGCGCACTCGGCAGCGATGATGATACTGCCGCCTGGCCGCACGATCTGCTCGGCGGCGCTCATGCCTTTCACGGCCTGGTAGAGGTTCATGTCCAGCGGCCAGCCGGAATTGGTAGTGATCACAATGTCGAAGGGTTGCTCGACTGCCACCATCGAAGATTGTCGCACGAACTCGATGCCGGCATCATGCGCGGCTGCCAATGCTCCCGCGAAAACTCCCGTGATCTGTTTTTCACCGTTCAGCGTGACATTGAGCAGCAGGTCCGGCCTGGTGAGCAGGGCGGCTTCGCGCGCCTCTTCCCAGATCGGGTTGCCTTGCGTGATGCCCCAGGTGGCAAGTTCGTCCGCGATCATACCGGCGTCATGATTGCCGAAGACCGTGCGCTGACCCGCCATGCCGGGCATGACGGCTTTGCCGCCGCCTGAAAAGCCGGCGAAAAAGTGTGGCTCAATGAAGCCGGTCAATATTTTGACGTCTGCCTGCAGATACTCGCGGTTGATCCACAGCTCGTGCCCGAAGGAGGAACGCCCGATGCACTGCTGTGTGTCCTCATTGACCGAGTCGTTTTGCACGATGCGATAGCGGTCGACCAGGTCATCGCCCAGCAATTGCGCCAGTTCGCTGCGGGTGTTGGGGCGGTGTGTGCCGAGAGCGTTGCAGAGCAGGATATTGCGCGCCGGGACATGGGCCAGCTGCTCCAGCACTGCTGGTAGCAGGATGTGGTTGGGCGTGGGGCGTGTGATGTCGCTGAAGACGATCGCGACGCTGTCCTGCGGCCCGGCCAGCTCGCGCAGGGAACGTGCCTGCAATGGCGCGCGCAGGGCGTCGCGCAGCGCAGCGACAGGATTCGCCAGCGCTGCTACGAAGCGGTTCTCAATTACTTCGATGCAGGCATCGTCCGGCAACTCAAGCAGCAGGCCTGATTTGCCGTAGGCCAGCCTGATGTGCATGGCAACTCTCAATTCTTCACTTCTGCGCGCAGGACAGTTTGCAATCCGGCAGCATATCCGGGATTATCCGCTAGTGTAGCCTGAATTGCCAGCAGCGGGAGAATAACGATGAGTGAAGTTCAGCACCCCAAGGTTGTCGTGATCGGCGCTGGCAGCCTGTTCTTCGGCCGCAAATCAATCTGGCAGATGGTGCACTCACCACATCTCAACCAGGGGACACTGGCGCTGGTCGATACCAGTCCCGGGCGGCTGGAACGGATGGCGCGGCTGGCAGAAATGGTCATTGAGGAGGCTGGCGTGCCGCTGCAGCTGGAGGCGGCCAGCGACTGGAAGGATGTGCTGCCGGGCGCGGATTTCGTGGTGCTCAGTTTCGCCGAGCGCACCGTGTACTTCCGCGGCATCGACTGCACCATCTCCGAAAAGTACGGCATTCGCATGTGTTCGGGAGACACGATTGGCCCCGGCGGAATCTTCCGCGCCATGCGCGAGCTGCCGGTGATCATGGACTGCGCGCACGACATCGAGCGCCTGTGCCCGGACGCCTGGGTAATTAACTACATCAACCCCTCTACCGTGAATGGCATGGCCCTGACTCGCTACGCGCCACAGCTGCGCAGCTTCGCACTCTGCGACAGCCTGCACATGCCGCACATTCAGAACCGACATGCGCGCTACGCTGGCATCATCGGCGATGAGGAAACGCTAAACGCTGAGCAGGAGCAAGCCTTCGACCTGCGCATCGCCGGCGTGAATCATTTCACCTGGATGCTGACGGCCGAGTATGACGGCTGTGACGTGATGCCGCGCATAGCGGATTCCCTGCGCCTACTAGCGCAAAGCGAAAGCGACACTGCGGGCGCCAAACGCAGGTACAACAGCGCAATCGGCTGTACGCTCTATGACGCCTTCGGTCGTATTCCGGTGTGTGTGGGACACACCAAGGAATATGTCCGCTTTTGGCAGGGACGTGGCGAGCTGCCCGGCGCAATTCCGCCCCTGGCAATCTGGGAGACCGAAGATCGCTACGAGCTACACGCGGCCATGTGGCAACAGGTGGACGGCTTCGTCACCGGCGAGACGCCCATCAGCGAGTTCATGCAGAGCTTCGGCCCCGACCACGCGACCGATATTATCGAGAACATGGCCGGCGGGTTGGGCAAGCCCTTTTACATCAACACGCCCAATCGCGGCGCAGTGTGCAATATGAGTGACGACGCATTTCTGGAGTTGCTTTGCGATGTGGACATGGATGGCCCGGTGCCGCGCCCGGTCGGAGAGATGCCGCGCGGTCTGCGCGGGATGCAGGAAATTGTGCTGGACACGCATGAACTGACCGCAGAGGCGGTCGTCCGCTGTGACCACAGCCTGCTGCGGCGCGCCATGCTGAGCGATCCGCTGGTGACGTCCATGGCGGATGCGGACGCGATTTTGGGCGAGCTGCTGCTAGCGGAGCGGGACGTTCTGCCAGCCGGGTGGTTCGACTAGCCTGACGCTGCTTCCCCAGCGTCCGGGCTGTCATTCGCCTCACTTTCCATCCGCTCCAGGGCCGCGATGTCGGCTTCGTCAAAGATGCTCACCAGTGAGGCTTGCAACGAGTTGAGGCTGCTGAGACGAACGTCGACATAGCCGGCGCTTTCCCAGGCGGGGTAATTCTCTTCGCTGGCCATGTGCCACAGGAAAGATTGCACGGCAGGCAGGGTAAGACGGGAACGGTTCACTGTCAGTTGGCTAGTCTGCGTCAGTGGCCAACTGCCGTCGCGGATGCTGGCGAACGAGAGCGACACGCAGCCCGCGCCGGCATCGAGCGACAAGAGTCGGATGCGTTCCTGCCCATTTTCCCCCACACGCCCGTATTCTTCCCAGGACATGAAGGTCAGCGCGCCCGGCACATTGGCGGTGGCTGCGGCGCGGTAGAGTGGATCGTTATCCAGTTCAATGTCGATTCGGCCTGTAAGTCCGGCAGCGGAGGCGGCCAGCACCAGGTCCATCTGTTGACTGCCAGGCTCCGGCGCAAAGAGTGTCAGCGCCTCCTCCGAAAAGTCCGGGTTAACGTCGCTCCAGCGCATGATTGATCCGGCTGATTCCGCGCGCCAGATCTCGCCAAGTTGCTCTGTCGTCAGGCAGGCTGGCACGGTGTTGTTTTCATTAGCCAGCAACACGAGCGCTCGTGAGCCCAGCGCCATGGTATAGCTTTCAATGTTACTTTCTGCGCATGCAGCCTGTTCTTCGGCATTTATGGTTCGCCCGGCGAACACAAAATCGAGCGCGCCGCCGCACAGCTCGCGAAAGGCCGCCGGCGCCCCCTCATGCGCAATTGTGACCGTGAGGCCCGGAGACGCTGCCTGCAGACTGGCATTGGTAACGTTAACAAATTCGTGTTCGTTGCCGCTGCCACCGATTCGCAACGCGCCTCCCAGGCCTTCGGGAATAAGGAAGTCGCCAGTGGCCAGCGGGGCAGTTTCCCCCTGCAGCGCCGCCTGCAGGCGCTCCAGATTTTCAGTGGCGACGGCTTCCGTGACTGCCGTGAAACCGGCGGCCGCGACGATCTCCGCGGCATCATCACCGGTGATCAGGTTGAGTAGTTCATTGACGCCAGGCTCGTTGACCAGCGCGACATTGGCGTATAGCAGCAGCTGTCCAGCAGCTGGATACAGCCCGTCTTCGACGGTCGCTGCCGAAGGCGCGCGGCAGCCGTCGCTGTCCGCTGTGTTGAGCGCAAGGACGTGCTGGTCCTGCACCTGTTCCAGCGTGGCAACCCCGATGGCGCCAGGCTCTCCGGCCACTGCTGCGCCAGAATCCCGGGTGACGCGCGAGTCATCGCGCAGCCCGTCGCCGCTAACCAGCGCGTCCAGCAGACTAAATTCTGCGGTCAATGCTTCCGGCACATACACGGTCAACGCCAGGTCATCCGGCGCTACTGAAACAATCTGATTCCAGCGCGTGTTGTTGCCGGCAGCGCTGGGCGCAAAGATGCCTGCCAGCTGATCTTCGTTGAGACAGCTGACGAATTCAGCGCTTGTCGGATGCGTGATGACAGCCAGAATGTGATGCCCCAGGGCAAACTCCGCCAGCGCAATGTCATTGTCGGCGCAGGCTCTGATTTGCTCTTCGCTGATGGATTGCGTCGAGCTGCTCAGCCCGGAGTCGCCATGACATAGCAGTGTGAGGCCGGTCCTGGAGCCAGTGGTCTCGCTGTGCAGTTCCTGTTCCACGCCAGCAGCATTGAGCATAGCCTGCAGCAGGGGCTCGACGATCGCTGATCCCGTGATGCGCATGGCAGGTTCCTGGGCGAGCAGGGCAGGGCAGGCCAGCAAGCTACCGGACATCATCAGGAACAGGGCGCAGCGTCGCAGGGACAAGATCATTCCGGAACTCCAGAGATGCAGGCAGGTCGCGAATGGATTGTACTGGCACGGCAGGCTTTTTTACAGTCGCACTTCCGGCAGTGATGATGTAGCCTGCCGGAGGAGGTGCCTGTGAACGACGAATTTTCCCTGTACAAGCTGGTGGGAGGAGACTCAACCTTTCGGCGCCTGGTCAATTCGTTTTACGCGCGTATCGAGGTTGATGAACACCTGCGCAGAATGTTCCCGGATGACCTGGAACCCGGCAAGGAACGCCAGTTTCTCTTCCTCACCCAGTTCTTTGGCGGTCCGAAGCGTTACAACGAAAGACGAGGCCATCCGCGCCTGCGCCTGCGCCACAGCCCCTTCGCGATAGATGCAAAAACGCGTGAACGTTGGCTTCTGCATATGCTGGCGGCCATTGACGAAGTCGGCATAGAGGAGCCGATGCGGGGCATCATGCGCACTTACTTCGAGAGCGCCTCAGTGATGTTGATCAACAGGGAGTCACCGGATGCAGAGGAGGGCGATCAGCTGCCCTGACTGTCTGCGTTTAGCACCAATATCTCGAAGGCTTCGGCCGTCCACGGCAGGGCCGGGCAGAAGAAGTGCTCGAAGATCGCCTGGGCATAGACCCGGATCTCGTGCTGGGCGTCCTCGGCCATGCGCAAGCGCAGAAAGTGCATCAGGTTGTGCGCATCCACTTTCATCACCCAGGTGTAATAGACGCTGAAGCCGGGCAGGAAGACTCGCGCCAGTTCCCTGGAAACGCCTGCCGCCAGGGCCTTCTCATAAAGCGCAAAGGCGCGCTCGTAATGCGAGAGCAGGTCATTTGTCAATTCTGCCCCGACGTCCGCCTCCAGTGCACCTTCGCTGGCCTGGCGATTGCTGCGCGCCTGCTGGCGCCATTCCTCAGGCACGTAGAAATCATCTTCGGCAAATGGCGTGTAGCGGCCGGATTGCGCGTTGGCATTCCAGGTGCGGTGCCGCACCCACTGCCACCAGGTCAACAGAGGCGCGCGACAGCGAAACTTGAATTCGACCATCTCGAAAGGCGAGGTGTGGCGGTGGCGCATCAGGTAAAAGAGCAGGCGTTTGTCCTGTACATCGCCCTTGCTCTCGCCGAGAAAGGAGACCCTGGCTGCATTGACGATTGCCCGGTCGCCACTGACTTCAGTCAGTGGGTGCGGCATCAGGTCCATCAGCTCGATGTAACCCTTGTCCAGCACATCCACCCGCTTCCCGATAAGGGAGGCTGTTGTCATTGCGGCTCCTGATTGAGTTCAGGTGAAAAATTGCAGGGCGAGGCGCACACGCTCCTCGATTGCGTCAGGTGCGTCCGCCGGCAGGGATTGCAGCGCTGTCTGTGCCTCGACGAGACTGTAGCCCAGGGCCGTCAGCGCGTCCAATACTTCACTGTCGCTCTCAGGCAAGGCAGCCCCAGGCAATATACCCGTTCTGTCCCCCAGCTTGTCCCTGAGTTCCAGCACGATTTTTTCCGCAGTTTTGCGACCCACGCCTGGAACACGTGTGAGCAGGTCGGCGCGTTCACCCTGAATCGCCTGTCGCAAACTGTCCGTCCTCATCGTGGCCAGGATTGCCAGCGCGAGCCGTGGCCCGATGCCGCCTACGCGTAGGAGGTTCCGAAACAACTCGCTGGCGATACTGTCGGCGAAGCCGTAGAGCGAGAAGACTTCATCGCGCACAATCATTACGGTGTGCAGGTACACTTCGCTGTTCAGTGACATCAGGTGCGGGTCGGGCGTGAAGACTTGGTAGCCAATGCTGTTGACTTCGAGCACGACATGGTCGCGGCCGCTGCCGATGACCCGACCGCGCAGACTGACTATCACGCCTGCTCATCCTGCATGTTGAGGTAGCGCGCGCTGTGCAAATCAGTGATGGCCACTGCCAGCGCGTCGGCAGCGTCATCGGGACGCGGCCGCTCGTCCAGGCCGAGCAGAATGCGAACCATCTCCTGCATCTGCGGCTTGGGCGCGCCGCCATAGCCGGCTATGGCTTGCTTGACCACATTTGGCTTGTATTCAGTGATCGGCACGGCGGCGTTGGCAAGGGTCAGCAGGATGACGCCCCGCCCCTGGGCGACGGTGATGGCAGTGGTCACGTTGCGCGCGAAGAAAAGCTCCTCAACGCCGGCCCGTAGCGGCCTCCACGCATTGATAACTTCTTCCAGTTCCGCGTGAATGTGCTGTAGCCTGGCGTGCATCGGAAGGTTGGCTGCTGTAGTGATGACGCCGTAGCGCACGGCCTGCAGCTCACCATCATCGAGCTCCCGCACTAGGCCCCAACCGACGCTGGCTGTGCCTGGATCGATTCCCAACGAAAGCATCAGCCGCTTTCGAAGGCGGAAGCGAGTTCATCAGTGATTTGCAAATTGAAGAACACCGACTGCACGTCATCCAGTTCTTCCAGGCGCTCGTGCAGACGCAAGTGCTGCATGGCCTTCTCCGACGGCAAATCAGTCTCGTTGTTCGCTTCCCAGCGCAGCTCTGACTCCGCGACTGAATAGCCTGCTCCGGCAAGCGCATGCTCGACGCTGGCAAGCATTTCGTAGGGCGTCCAGACTGCAATGACGTCCTCTTCTTCCAGCACATCGTCCGCGCCGGCTTCCGCCGCAAACAGAAAGACTTCGTCAAAATCGACGTCGCCATCCAGCGCAACGTAGCCTTTGCGCGAGAATTGCCAGGAGACAGAGCCTGCTGACGCCAGGCTGCCACCGGATTTGTTTAGCGCGTGCTTGATATCAGCAAGCGTGCGGTTCTTGTTGTCAGTCAGGGTGTCGATGAGGTAGGCAACGCCGTTCGGGCCGTAGCCCTCATAGGTGATTTCGACCAGGTCCTCGCCTTCGAGATTTCCTGAACCGCGCAATACCGCGCGTTCAATATTCTCGCGCGGCATATTGCCCGCCTTTGCCTTGGCGACAGCCAGTTTCAGGCGTGGATTGCTGTTTTCATCTGCTCCGCCTTCCTGCGCGGCCACGGCGATCTCGCGGGCGAGGCGCGTAAAAATCTTGCCCCGCCGGGCATCTTCCGCGCCTTTCTTGCGTTTGATAGTGGACCACTTGCTGTGACCAGACATGCCGTGCCTCCGCGCGATGGTACGCCCGAATTGTAGCCGATGCACGCGACAGTGTCGAGACGCGCTATGCTATACTATGCACCCGTTCGGACAATCACAAATCGTTCCCTGGAGCAAAAGAACAGCCTATGTCGGCGGTGGAGTGGGGGGCAAGTGCAGCTGGTCGCCGTGTTAACCCCCATCATCTGGCCTGGGGGATCTTGCTCGCCTGCTTTGCCCTGTTCTGTTTGCTGCTGCTCACTATCCTGCTCTCTGCCAACCATTTCCTCTTCCAGTCTGCGCTTCCGCTGAATGCGATTCTTAATGTAGGTCGCGGCACTGTTGGCCTCTCAGACCTAGCAAACCCGGTCGAACAGGTTGGCGTCAATGGTTCCGTGATCACGGGTGGCGTCATCATTCGTTCGGACCCCCAGTCCCAGGGGACAATACTTTTCATGGACGGTGAGGAAGAAAACGAGCGTTTGCTTGCTTCACTGACTCTGCAAAGGAATTCGCGCGTCACGCTGCTAAGTGCCGAACGCCCGCGTTTTGCCTGGAGTCGCCGCGGCTATGAGATTGCTCTGCAGGACGTCATTGGCGAGATCAACGTCACAATTACAGAACATGCGGGTCCGCAGATGCGTATTCATGGCATTACACCGGGAAGGGCCAGGTTGCAAATGACGGGCACTGGCACCTATACGATTGAGGGAGCCAGCGAAGAACTGCGGCTATTCAATCACAGCGGACAGGTCCGGCTTGAGTCGGCTGACGGGCGGCAAATACGCAACGTGCCGGTCAGTGGCCAGGGGGCAGTGCCCTACGAAGTACCGCGAGTGGAATTGCGTCCGGGTTATCAGAACCTGTTGCTTGATGAGGATTTCCGAAATCTGGGAAACGGATCCGGTGGTTCTGAAGGGCGGGTCTGGGCCTGTGATCATGATCCCGGCGACAATCCACCAGGTACACATGCGATTGTCCCGGATGTTGGTATGCAGCCCTTAAGATTTCTGCGTGATGGCGGGGTTACCTCACACGGCAGGAACTTCTGTGCACAGAATATTGGCCAGGATGGGCTGAATTTAAAAGCCCGGAATTATGAATATCTGGCCTTGCGCGTCACTTTCTCCGTGGACCATGCTTCTCTGGGCAATTGTGGTACTGAAGGCAGCGAGTGCCCGCTCATGCTGCGAATGGACTATCTTGACCAGACCTACCTAGATACGACGGAAGGTTTGCAGGTTGAAGACGGAGTCGTCCGTGTTGTTCCACCAGGCAGTGATGCTATCAGCTGGCATCACGGTTTCTACATTCATGCCAGGGAGGACTGGCCCCTGCGTTGTGCCAGTTGCATGCAGGATCATGAGCTCATCAATGAGAAGAGCTGGTATGTCTACGAGAGTCCTAATCTACTGACCCTGTTCGCACCTGAACCGTCACCCGAAACAATTGTTTCCATCTGGGTCTACGCCTCTGGACACGAGTACGACGTCCACATTCGGGATGTCGCGTTACTCGCAGTCCCGCAGCAAACGGAAGACCTCTGATGTCCATCGCCATTGCGCCGGCCCTGCGCCACTGTTACATTCGCGCCATGTTTGGCGATAAGTGTCACTGCTACGCTTGTCCGCGAGGTTTGCTGTGGGCTGGATAATTTCGAACAATGTCCTTACCAGCGTGGCCCTGTACGGCGTCCTTGCCTTGCTGGCGGTCTGGGCTGCCTTGGTGCTGTGGTGCTGGCAAGACATGGCCGGGCGCTCGCGCAACACATCATTGCGCTTTCTGGCAGCCCTGCTGGTCGCGCTCCTGAATGTGCCGGGGCTGTTCATCTACTTGTTGTTACGCCCGTGTGATACCCTGGTAGAAGCTTACGAGCGTTCGCTTGAGGAGGAAGTCCTGCTGCGGGGCATTGAAGAAAAATCGGCTTGCCCGACCTGCAAGGCCCATACGCATCCAGAATGGCAACTCTGCCCGGCCTGCCACACACGCCTGAAGAGCCCCTGCATCCGTTGTGGCGGCGCGTTGCAACTTGACTGGGAGCGCTGTCCCATCTGCACTGCCCGTCAGGCCGGCACAGAAAGCAAGAAATGGTCGCTACCTTCCCGACGCTTCCGGTCTGGTAAATCCGCACAGCAGGCTGAGGCCTTGCCAACGCGCGAAGGTGACGAGCAGTCAGGCTGACGGCTAAAGCTCGTCCGCCTCACCAACCACATGCACCTTGAGGAAGTTCGTCTGGCCGCCAATGCCGAAGGGCACGCCGGCGATAATCACCAGACTGTCGCCCCGGTCAACCATGCCGGAGCGATTGGCGGCCCGTACCACCGTCCCGATCATCTCGTCGGTCGTATTGAAGTGCGGCACCAGCATGGGGATGACGCCCCAGACAAGGGCCATGCGTCGAAAGGTGTCTTCGCTGGGTGTGACGCAGAGAATCGGTGTGCGCGAGCGTTCACGGGCGATCTGTTGAGCGGTGTAACCGGTGTGTGTCGAAGTCACGATGGCCTTGCAATCCAGTACTGCGGCAATCTGGCTGGTCGCCTCGCTGATCGCATCTGAAACGCGTTCACGCGTCTTGTGTTCGGGATGTTGCACGACCTGACCAGGCGACCAGCCGGAGAGCAAGGCCCTCTCGGCGATGACGGCAATGCTGGCCATGGTCTCTACGACGATGACCGGGTAGGTGCCGACTGCTGTCTCGTTGCTGAGCATGACCGCGTCGCTGCCGTCCATGATGGCGTTGTAAACGTCGCTGGCTTCGGCGCGCGTGGGACGCGGGCTGTCCACCATGGAATTGAGCATTTGTGTGGCCGTGATGACCGGTTTGCCCGCCAGGTTGCAAAGGCGAATGATGCGCTTCTGCTGGCCGGGAACCTCTTCCGCGGGCGTTTCGACCCCCAGGTCGCCGCGGGCGACCATGATCCCGTCGGATTCAGCAATGATACTTTCAATGTTTTGCAGGGCTTCCAGTTTTTCAATTTTTGCAATCAGCCAGGGAGTGCTCTCCGGGTTTTCCTGCTGGATAAGTTCCCGCAATTCAACAAGATCGTTGCCGCCGCGCACGAAAGACATGGCGATGAAGTCCGCTGCCTTCTCAAGCGCAAAGATCAGGTCGTGACGGTCCTTGTCCGTGATCGCAGAGAGCGTCAATTTTGCGGTGGGTGCGGTGACACCCTTGCGCGAGTAGAGCGCGCCGGGAGCAACGACCTGGCAGGTCAGGGTCGTTGAATCCCTGTCGATGACGAGGAACTCCAGATTGCCATCGTCCAGCAACAGCGGCATGCCTTCATGCACATCGCGCGTGAACTCCGGGTGCGGCAGCAGGATTATGCGTTCGTCGCTGTTGGCGAGCGTCGCGTCGAGCGTCAGGCGGACGACATCGTCCCTCTGGAGCAACAGCGGCTCTTGCGAAATCATGCCTATCCGGATTTTGGGGCCTTGCAGGTCGCACATGATCGCCACTACCGCATTCTCTTTCTCAGCAACGCGGCGGATGCGGTCGATGGTGGCGCCATGCATGGCATGATCGCCGTGCGAAAAGTTGATGCGGGCGACGTTCATGCCGCCTTTTATGATTGCGCGCAGGGTCTCTTCATCACTGGAAGCAGGGCCAATTGTCGCGACGATTTTGGTGCGCTTGCTGTCTAGTCGGGTGCCGGACAATGGCTACCTCCAGAGTTAGCTACCAAATCGTGTGAGGTTGCTGAAGGCCTCGCGGCCCGGATACAGCGCGGCCGGACCGAGTTGTTCCTCGATGCGCAGCAACTGGTTGTACTTGGCGACGCGATCCGAACGCGCCGGCGCGCCAGTCTTGATCTGGCCGGAATTCATGGCCACGGCCAGGTCAGCAATGGTGTTGTCTTCGGTCTCTCCGCTGCGATGGCTGGTGACGACCGTCCAGCCGTGGCGCTGACTCAACTGGCTGGCTGCCATGGCTTCGCTTAGAGTGCCGATCTGGTTCACCTTGCACAGTAGCGAGTTAGCCGCGCGCTCCCTGATGGCGCGCTGGACCCACTCGACGTTGGTGACGAGCAGGTCGTCGCCGACGATCTGCACCCGATCACCGATGCGCGCGACTAGCTGCGACCAGTGCTCCCAATCATTCTCGTCAAGGCCGTCCTCAAGGGAGATGATGGGATAGCGTCGCGTCCAGTCTTCCCAAAAATCAACCATTTCCGCGCCGCTCAGCGTCCGCCCCTCAATCTCAAGGTGATACACCCCGTCGCGGTACAGTTCGCTCGCGGCGGGGTCAAGCGCGATGTAAATTTGCTCACCGGGCCGGTAGCCGGCCGCTTCAATTGCTTGCATGATGACGTCCAGAGCAGCCTGGTTGGAACCCAATGAGGGCGCATAACCGCCTTCGTCGCCGACGCTGGTGCTGTGCCCCATGTCGTGCAGGATGCGCCCCAGGCAGGCGTAAATCTCCACGCCCCATCGCAAGCCTTCGCGGAAGCTTTCCGCGCCCACCGGCATGACCATGAATTCCTGAAAGTCTGTGCTGTTGCTGGCGTGCTTGCCACCGTTCATGATGTTCATCATCGGCACCGGCAGCATATGTGCATGGACTCCGCCCAGGTATGCGTAGAGCGGTAACTCGCAGCAAGCTGCAGCTGCGTGGGACAGTGCCAGCGACACGCCCAGTATGGCGTTCGCGCCAAGGCGCGACTTGTCGCCAGTGCCGTCCAGTGCCAGCATGGCCTCGTCAACCGCCAGTTGCTCACGCGCGTCCATGCCACAAACCAGGTCCGCCAGAGGCCCGTTTACCGCTGCCACGGCCTTGAGCACGCCCTTGCCGCCATAGCGCGTCCGGTCGCCATCACGCAACTCGATTGCTTCGTGTTCGCCGGTCGAGGCGCCGCTCGGGACGATGGCGCGCCCGCTCGATCCGTCGATCAGCCCGACCTCAACCTCGACGGTCGGGTTACCCCGCGAATCAAGCACCTCACGCGCATGAACCCTGTCGACCTGCATTCGGCCTCTCCGTTTCGCATGGGACGTGACCGGCGCCAAGTATACCTGCTGCTGCAAATTGCGCATCCACCCAAATATGATATGGTGGCGGGTATATGTCGCATTTTCCGGGTTGAAGTAGTCATGCTCTGGAAGGAAATCGCGTGACAGTCGATCGCTACGTTTATCTTGACCACTCCGCGTCCACTCCGGTGGATGAACGGGTGCTGGCTGCCATGCAACCCTGGTTTACCCAAGCCTACGGCAACTCTTCATCCTCACATGGTCCCGGGCGCAAGGCCGAGCGTGCAATCGAAGATGCGCGCGCAACCGTGGCAGGGGTGCTGAACTGTCAGCCGCAGGAAATTGTCTTCAACAGCGGCGGTACCGAAGGCGACAACCACGCCATTCGCGGCGCTGCCTGGAAGATGCGCCAGACCGGCCGCGGCGCGCACCTCATCAGCAGCCCCACCGAGCACAGCGCAGTCGGGCAGACTGTGCAGCAGTTGGCGCTGGTGCAGGGATTTACGCACACCCTGCTGCCAGTTGATTGCTACGGTCGCTGCACTCTGGCAGAGTTCGAGCTCGCCTGTCAGTCGGACTCTGTGCTCGCCAGCATCATGCTGGCCAACAACGAGATCGGCAGCATTCAGCCCGTCCCGGCTTTGGCCAGGGCGGCGCGCGCGCGCGGTCTGCTCTTCCACACGGATGCGGTGCAGGCGGCGGGACAGCTGCCACTTGATGTGCAGGCGCTCGGCGTCGACCTGCTCAATATCTCCGCTCACAAGTTTTACGGCCCCAAGGGCGTTGGCGCGCTCTACATTCGCTCCGGCCTGCAACTGCTTGCCAGCCAGACGGGCGGCGGCCACGAAGACGGGCGGCGGGCCGGAACGCACAACACGCCGCTGATCGTCGGCCTGGCGAAGGCGCTGGAGCTGGCCTGCGCCGAACGGGAGAAGCATGTCGCTCACTTCCGGCAGATGCGTGACCTGCTGATCGAAAGGGTGCTGGATGCTGTGCCTGGTGTGGTGCTCAGCGGACATCCACAGGAGCGCCTGCCGGGACATGCCAGTTTTGTGCTGGACGGCATCGACAGCAGCATGTTGCTGATGCACCTTGACGTCAATGGGGTAGCCGCCAGCGGCGGCTCGGCCTGCAAGACCGGGAACCCGGAACCTTCGTCGGTGCTGCTGGCCATGGGCTTCAGTGAACAGGAGGCCATTGGTGGTCTGCGCATGACGGTGGGGCGCAGCACGACGGAGCAGGACATCGAGCATGCCGTCAGGGTGCTCGCCAATTCGGTCGAGAAACTGCGCAAGCTGAGCGCAGTGTTGTGAGCGAGCGAGTGGTCGTCGCCATGAGCGGCGGCGTAGACAGCTCGGTGGCGGCGGCCCTGCTGAAACGCCAGGGGTATGAAGTCATCGGCATGATGATGCGTCTCTGGGCGGAACCGTCCGCGCAGGGTCAGGCGCACAATCGCTGCTGCACGCCCGGGCAGATGGCGGATGCGCGCCGTATCGCCGATCTGCTGGACATCCCCTTTTATGTGCTTGACACGCGTGAAATTTTTCACCGGGAAATCGTCAACTTCTTCATTGAGGGGCACCGGCGCGGCACCACGCCCAATCCCTGCCTCGAATGCAACCGCCACATTCGCTTCGACTGGCTGCAGCGGCACGCGCTGGCGCTGGAAGCGGACTTCCTGGCGACAGGCCACCATGCCCGTGTGCGCCGCGAGACAGACGGCTCCTTTAAACTGTTGCGGGCGATGGACCGGCACAAGGACCAAAGTTACGTATTGAGTGTGATGGGCCAGGGACAGTTGTCTCATGCGCTCTTTCCAGTGGGCGAATACAGCAAGGCGCAAGTGCGTGAGCTGGCGGATGAGTTTGACCTGCCCACTGCTGACAAGCAGGACAGCCAGGACCTGTGCTTCCTTGGCGACGGCGATTACCGCAGGTTTCTGCGCGACCATGCGCCGGAGTTGATGCAGGCCGGGCCCGTTCTTCGCCGGGACGGGACGCAAATCGGGGAACACAAGGGGCTGGTGAACTACACCATTGGCCAGCGCAGGGGCCTTGGTCTCAACACGCCCAGGCCGATGTACGTGGTCGGCAAGCAAGCACAGCATAATGCGCTGGTGGTGGCAGAACGCGACGAGCAGGGCGGGACTGACCTGCGCGCCGGCCGCGTCAACTGGGTGAGCGGATGCGTGCCGCAGCAGCCTTTCGCAGCAGCAGTGAGTGTCCGTTACGGGGCAACTCCGCAACCCGCGACGATCTCAGTTCTGGCTTCCACCGACGTGGCTGTTCACTTCGAGAGGCAGCAGAATGGCATTGCGCCCGGTCAGGCCGCCGTCTTCTACGATGGTGATGAGTGCCTCGGCGGCGGAGTCATCACTTTAGCCGGGTAAGCGCAACGCATTTGTGAATGCTTCCGGGAAGCGAATCACAAGCACAGTGCCTATTAACAGATATGGCGCGTAGGGCAGGGCAGAGCGGAGCCTGACCCGTCCTGTGGCGAGCAGCAGCAGCGCGCTGACGCCGGCGCCCAACACAGCCAGCAGCAGTGCGGGCAGTATGAAGGGCCAGCCAATGACCAGGCCGCACAGCCCGGCCAGCGTCACGTCCCCGCCGCCGAAGGGCACTTCCTGCAACCGGATGCCGCGCCACCGGTTCAGTGCGTGCAGATAGAGTTGACCACCCAGATACATGCCGCCACTGAGTAACACGCCCATAATGCCGCCTGCCAGCGCCGAGTTAAGCCGGGATGAGATCAGCGACTCCAGCAGGGCGAGCAGGGCAGCAGGCAGCAGCACGGCGGACAGTACGCGCCGATGCTCAATGTCGATGACGGCGATGAGCACAAAGACCGGCATCCACACAAATCGAACGAGTCCTGACAGCGCATCCCCCTGTCCCGCAATCTCCATCATTAAACACAGCAACAGAATCGTCGCCGCTGCGATCAGCAGATAGCGTCTTGCACGACTGCGGCGGCCAATCCTCGCACTCTTCAGTTCGCCTGGCCGGGAAGTCGGCAGAATTTCTGACAGTCGGGTGACCGCGCCTCCAGCGATCAGGCCCGCGAGAAGGCAGGCAAGCATTGCCTTGTTCAGGGCAGGGGTGGCGCGGGAGGAAGCAGGGTCAGCGCCAGCCAGAGCAGCAGGACGACGGCTGAAAAAGCGCTGATCCAGATTGCGATGCGCTGTGTTGAGGATTCTTCCAGGAGTTGGACATCGGGTGAAGTGTGGCCTACGTGCAGGGGGACGCGCTCAACCTCACCATCATCAATGCGCCAGGCAGCCAGTTTTGGCTGGCCAGAGCCGATGCCGATGATTAGTTGGCAGGCCTCAGGCCACGAAGCTTCCCGAATGTCTTCCAGCGAAGGCAGGGGTTCGCCATGCGGGTGTGAGTGCCAGATCGCGCCCGGTTCGAGACCGTCACGCTCGAATTCGAAGACGGTCTGCACCATCCGCTGCGCTTCCAGCTCGAAGCGACGCTCAGGTGTGGCGGCGACGTTGGCAATCGGAACGACCCGCACCACACGGCCTTCCAGGCAGCCAAGCAGGCCGCAGGCTTCACGAGGCGCCTGTGCGTGTACATGTTGTAGCAGCTGGGCGACCTGGGCCCGGCTCAGCCAGAGCTGCATCAGTGGGCGTCCTCTGCCGCGGGCACCAGAAAGGTTTCGATGCGTTCATGCTGGGGTGGATTGCGGGATTCGTAGAACAGGCTTACGGTCAGTGTGTACAGCCCGGCCGGGTCGTCAATTGTGCGCAGATGCAGGGTGAATTCCATGTCATTGCTCATGGTCTCAATCACATCCAGCTCGCTGACGATGCTGTCCGCTTCGTCGTGAGCCACCAGAATGAGATTGGGCCGCTCCAGAAACGGCGTCAGGCGCACATGGACCCGCACGCGCATCCGGTCTGGCCATGGCGTTGCCGAGATTTCCGTGATGCGCACATCGTCTCGCGGCAGTGGCACCGCATCCTGCGGCAGTATCGGTATGTCCATTTGTCAACTTTCCGGTCAGGATTGACCCTGTAGCTGGCGCAGGGCGCTGAGGGCGCCGTCCAGTTGCCCGGCCGGTACGAGAAAGTGGTCGCGACTGTAGGAAGCGAAAGGCAGGATTGGCACGCCGGCTGCGGCTAGGCTTGCGCTGATGCGCGCCACCAGCCCGGTCAGTTCCGGTTCCATGACGACGTCTACCGTGATCAGTCGGCACACTTCGGCGGCGACTTTCACATCCGGCAGACGCGCCTGAAACTCATCCAGCGCCTCCAATGGCAGGATGAGCGAAACTTCATGACGGTCAATGACCAGCGCGCAGAAGGGTTCGGCGACCTGCGCGACGACTCCCGCCGCAGCCGTGATTGCGCCGGCCGGCAGTCGCAGCAGGCAGTAATTCTGCCCGTCACTTTCGAAGTTCGCTGCGGCGAGCGCTTGGTCGGCCGTCTGCGTCATGCCTGCTCCTATTCGTCGAACTGGTAGGTTGATTCAGCGTAAAAGCGAACCTGTCGTTGTGCAAGTTTCCGTTGCAACCAGGCGCGCATTTCTGCATTTTTCTGCGCGAGGCTTAGTTCAGCATCCTCAAGCTGCCGCATCGGATAGTAAATTTGCAGGGCACGCCCGTGGATGATGTGGCGGCTAATCCCAGGTGGAATCCATGCCTTTGCGCGAGCGGCTGTGACGATATCCGAAGGTTGCAGGCGCGGGAAACACAGCAGGGCCACCATGTCCGGAAAATACTCCCGAATCTGTACCGGATCATTGATGATGCTGCGGTAGAGCGTCGCGTTCGCCTGGTAGACTGCGACGATCTGACAGAGCAGGGCGTTGCGCGTCTGCGGGTCTGGCGCAGCAGTCACCAATGCAAGCTGTCTGCCATCTGCCAGATGCATTTCGGCTATCGGGTGTGACTGTGGCCCGTCCTGCAGCTCCAGACCAGACAAGGACTCCAACCCCGCTATCAAGGCGGGAATTGTCCAGTCACTGACCACGTGGTTCCAGGTGTCCAGTGCAATCTGGTCGCTATCCCAGGTGACGACCTGCACGGGCATGTGAGGGAAGCCCAGGGCGCGCAGGGCATGACAGCGATTTGCACCGTCCAGGATCACATAGCGCCCTGTGTCCATCGGCGCGACGACCGGCGGGTTGATGATATACTTGTCTCTGCGAAAGCGCTCAATGAGCGGAAGCGAACGCTGCGAGTCATGCGACTCATGCGCATGCAGGCTTTCGGCCGGCGCAATCTGCAGATCTGGAACAGGGGCCCTGAAACTGGCTGACACGGCGGAGAACTCCGGCTACGCTCTGCAGCGAGCGTAGCACAGGCCCGCAGGAATATGCAAAAGGAGAGGGCGTGGGCGCAACCGGGCAGGGCGTCGATGAAGTCGCCGACCGCTGGCTGACGATCCCTCGCATGGTGGCCTTTGTGCGCAACGGAGATGACATCCTGATGCTCAGGCGCAGCGATGACAGCCGCATCTACCCGGGTCGCTTCAATGGCGTTGGTGGACACCTGGAGCGGGACGAAGATCCGCTCAGTGGTATGCGTCGTGAAATTCTGGAAGAGACCGGCCTGCAGGTTACGCAGCTGCGCTTGCGCGCGCTCTACAACATTGATGCGGGTGGCCCGCAAGGAGTGCTGCTGTTCGTGTTCACCTGCCATAGCGCCAGTCGCGAGCTGTGCCCAACGACGCCGGAAGGCGCGCTGCGTTGGGTGCCGCGACACGAACTGTTGTCGCTGCCGCTGGTCGAGGACCTGCCGCAGATGCTCCAGCGGGTGCTGGATCTGGCGCCGGATGCGCCACCACTTTTCGTGCACTGCGGCTACGATTCTGACGACAGGCTGCGTTTGCGCATCGCACCCGAAGGCGCGCCATCCGCCAGCTCCACGTGAACAGGCGGCCGCAAGCACGTACAGTACTCAAACGTCTCATACGCGTGACATTTTTGTTGCTTTGGCTGCTTCTACTGATATCACCCTGCCTGGGACTTGTGTTGGCAGCGCGGGGCGAGCTGCGCATCCGCACCGGGGCAGCGCCTGAGCAGGAGACCCGTCTCTGGCTGGTTCAGGAAGCGCGCCGCGCCGGCCTGGCGCTGTCTCACGTCAGCGAACGCTTGACGAATAGTGAACGCTGCTTCCAGACCGATGTACGCTTTCTGCTCTGGCGCGGTCAGGAGCTGGATGGAGATACGGCAACCAGCTTCTGTAGCTGCTATGCACATGAAGACAGCGAGTTTCGCGAGCCGAGATTTGGAAATGGCAGTTGCGCGCCAGGCGCAGGGTCTGGTGATGACTGAGTTATTTCAGTCGCTGGACCCGAACAATCCTCTCATCCTGGCTGGCGCCTGCGCGCTGTTATGTGTGGCGGGGCTGGTACTGACGCTGGGCATGCAGGCCCTGAGCGGTGTGCTCGAAATAATCACTTCGCTGGCGGGCATGTTGATGGAGTTGCTTTCCGGCGGGCCGGTAGCCTGGTGCGGCTGTCTGGCGCTGCTGGCCCTGGTCATCGGCGGCGGGGCAGTGGCGTTGCTGCTGGTGCAGGGCCTGACTTCCTGCGGGACCCCGGAGGCGATCAATTTTTGCAGTTTCCTGGGGCGCTGAGCCTGCGGTCAGCGCAGTAGCGCCGGAATCTGCTCCGGGTTCTCTGCTACACGGGCGCCAGCTTCGCGCAAGGCAGCAATCTTGGCGGCAGCAGTTCCTTCAACACCTTCGATGATGGCGCCTGCGTGACCCATTCGCGTTCCCTCGGGAGCGCTGGCGCCAGCGATGAAGGCCGCGACCGGCTTGGTCATGTGCTCACTGATGTAGTCAGCAGCATCAATTTCGGCGCGCCCGCCGATTTCGCCCAGAATGGCCACCTTTTCGGTTTGCGGGTCCTCTTCGAAGAGTTTCAGCATGTCCACGAAACTGGTGCCGATAACCGGGTCGCCGCCAATGCCGATACAGGTCGTTTGGCCCATCCCGGCCTGCGAGAGCGCATAGACGACCTCGTAGGTCAGTGTCCCGCTGCGGGAGACCACGCCAACGTTGCCAGGCGCCGCGATAAAGCCGGGCATAATGCCAATTTTTGCCACGCCGGGGGTGAGAAGCCCCGGGCAGTTGGGTCCGACCAGGCGACAGCCTGCCTGCCTGACCTGCTGCATGACCTTCATCATCTCACGCACCGGGATGAACTCGGTCAGGCAGACGATCAACCCAATGCCGGCATGGGCTGCTTCGCAAATGGCGTCAGGAGCGAATGCGGCCGGCACGGCGACCAGACTGACGTTTGCGCCAGTGACCTTTACCGCCTGCTCGACGGTATCGAACACCGGTTTGCCCTCGAACCATTCACCGCCCTTGCCAGGCGTCACGCCCCCTGCCACTCGCGTCCCGTATTCGATCATCTTGCAAGTGTGAAAGCCGCCTTCGCGGCCGGTGATGCCCTGGACGAGGATGATGCTGTCTTCGTTGACAAGAATGCTCATGCCTGCACCGACTTCCCGACCGCTTCTACCGCCATATGGGCGGCCTCGGTCAGGGTGGTTGCTGAGTGGATACCAGGGATTTCGGCCTCGTTGATGATGGCGCTGCCCTCTTCTGCGTTGGTTCCCTGCAGACGAATGATCATGGGGACTTCCGGCTGCACTTCGTCACAGGCGCGGAGGATGCCGCGGGCGACCTCGTCACCCCGCGTGATGCCCCCAAAAATATTGCAGAGCACGACCTTGACGTTGGCATCCGACAGAATGATGCGCAAAGCCGTTGCCACAGTATCCGCCCTGGCGCCGCCGCCAATATCAAGGAAATTGGCGGGCCCCACGCCCTGGGCCTCGCCGTAGAGCCTGGTCATGTCCATTGTAGTCATGGCGAGACCTGCGCCATTAACCATGCAGCCAATCTGGCCGTCGAGCCGCACGTAGCTGATGCCGGCCTCGCGCGCCATGTTTTCGGCTTCCGTTTCTGAATTCGGGTCGCGCAGGGCCGCCAGCTCCGGTTGACGCGGCAGGGCATTGTCGTCTATGACCATCTTGCCATCCAGCGCCAGCAGCGCACCTTCGCTGGTGATGACCAGCGGGTTTATTTCCGCCAACTCTGCGTCACTCTCTTCAAAGCATCGCACCAGCGCAGAAACAATTTTGCCGAAGGCGCGCCATTGTGGCCGCGGTAAATCGATGCCGCTGGCGAGCTTGACCGCCTGATAGTCGAAAAGCCCGGCGACAGGATCCACGTGCTCGCGGACAATTGCCTCCGGTCGCAGGCGGTTAATTTCCTCGATTTCGACACCGCCTTCCGCTGAAGCCATCAAAACAGGTTTGGCAGCGGCGCGATCGTTGGCGATACCCAGATAGATTTCCTGCTCAATGTTGGCGGCCCGGTCAACCAGCACCGTATGTACCACATGATCCTTGATCGACATTCCAAGGATTTCACGCGCGAGTTCCTGCGCCTCTTCCGGTGTTCTGGCCAGTTTGATGCCGCCGGCCTTGCCACGCCCGCCCGCCAGCACCTGCGCCTTGATGACGACTGCGCTTTCTGCTTCCTGAACGATCGCATACACCTCTTCCGGCGTGTGAGCGATGTCACCAACGGGAATCGGGATACCAAATTCGGCGAAACGCGCTTTCGACTGATATTCGTGCAGATTCAAGGTGCCTCGCTTTGTGTCTCTGCCGGACGAGACCCAGTATAGCCTATGGAGGTTGAGTGACTCAATTGCGTAACCTGACGAAACAGGCGCAATCCTGTGATGAGCCTGTTATACTTGACGCGGTTCAGGCTTGGCCTGACAATCTTGATGCCTGAGAGGGTGAGTTGGGTAAGACCATGACCCGCGCAGCTATGCTCAATTTTCTGATGTTGATTGTGCTCATGCTGTTTGCCGCCGGAGCCACCGCACAGGCCGTAAATGTGCTGACGAATCCCGGCTTCGAGGACGACTTTACGGAACGCGATGACGACCCCCTCCTGCAAGTTGCTGAGGGCTGGACCCACTGGCACAGGGAAGCAGAAGGGGAGGATGCTGCAACCTGGGAGCTAATCCTGCCAGAATATCAGTCCGCATCTGTCACCGACGAGTCCTCTCACATACGTGAGGGAGAGTCCGCGCAATTGCTGCGTGCCTTCTACGCAACCTTTGACGCCGGCCTGCTGCAGGAAATTGAAGGGGTCAAGGTCGATTCATGGTTGCGCTTCAGTGCCTCCACCTGGGTCTGGTCATCAAGAATGGATGATCCACTGCAAAGTGAATCGGACGGAGACGTTTTCGTCCAGGTGGGTATTGACCCTGATGGCGGGACCGACGGCGAGAGCGAAGACATCGTCTGGTCGGAGATCACCTACGAACTTTATGATGGCTGGCGCGACTTTGTCGTGGTGACCCAGGCCACTGCCGAAACAATCACCGTGTTCATCCGTGTGCTGGTGGGGCAGCCGGTGCGTAACAATTTCGTCTGGCTGGATGATGCAATGCTTTATCTGGACGCTTTTGACGAAGATGTCGTGACTTCCCTGGCCCAAAGTGTCGGACCTGAGCCGCTCCCGACCAGGATGCCTGTTTACCATATCGTGCAGGCGGGCGAGGACCTGGATGACATTGCGGCCTATTACGGAGCCAGCGTAGAGTTGATCCTTACTGCCAATAACCTGAGCGGCGCCCACCTGATACATACCGGCAACCAGTTGCTCATTCCCGAGGGAGCGCAGCTACCCACAGCAACACCTGTGCCGGGTGATGATGACAGTGTCGCCCTCTACGTGGTACGGGCGGGAGATACATTCTATGGCATTGCCTCAAGCTACGGCATTGAAGTGGAGGAGCTGGCACAGTTGAACCGTGGTGTCAGCATTAATCTGCTGGATGTAGGGCAGGCCTTGACCGTTCCGGCGGTGCCGGTGCTTCCACCCTCCAGCCGTAGCTACACCGTCAGGCGGGGCGACACTCTGCTTCATATCGCGCTGAGATTCGACGTCTCTGCGGATGATATTGCGCGAGCAAACAACATTACAATCGACAGCCTCCTTGACGTGGGGCAGACGCTGATCATTCCGTGATACCCGCACCATGAAGCGCTTCAACTACGCAGCGCTCCTGCTGACGTTGCTTTCTGTTGCTCTGGCCCTACCAGCACTGGGTCAGGAAGCGACGCCTTCTGGCCCAATCTACATCGTACAGAGCGGTGACACGCTGTTTAAGATCGCGTATGAGCACAACACTACGGTTGAAGCTTTCACCGAGCTGAACAAAATCAACAATCCGGCGCTCATTTTCGTCGGCCAGCAACTGCGCATTCCGGTAGATAAATCACTGGCGCTGCCACCAGCACTGCCGGATTTCATCACGCCTTTGCTTCACCCCGGCGCAGGGCCTTCCCTGGTGCACAGCGTGGTACGGGGAGACACGCTCTCCGAAATCGCCGCCGAATACGGGCTCGCGCTAGATGACCTGGTCGTCAGGAACCAGATTACGGACGCATCACTGCTGCATGTAGAGCAAGAGATTCACATACCTGGGCTGGAGCCCAGGCTGATAGATGCGCCCTGGCCGGAGCCTGTCAGTCTGCTGCAGCTTGGCCCTGGAGAATTGCTGCAGGGGCAGAGCGTACGCATCATCTTGCAGACCTCGCATCCGGCGCAGGTGCATGGGAGTTTTCTGGGAAGTGACCTGCACTTCACAGCTGACGAAAGCGGACTAAGCCATTTTGCGCTATCCGGCATCCCGCTGTATACGGCTCCAGGGTTTTATGACCTCGGGATTTCTGTAGACGATGGCGCAGCGCTAGCGGCGTTTCAGTGGCCACTTGAAGTGAAGGCTGGCGTTTTTGGGCGTCAGGCGGTGACACTGCCGCCAGAAGCTCTTGATACTCTGGACCGGGATATGGAGAATGCAGAAATCTCCCTGTTGCATAACGCCATTATCGGTAACAGACCCGGGCGCTGGTTCGACGGCCTGCTGCTTCGCCCCTCAGTCGGACGAGTAACCTCACGCTTCGGCACACTAAGAAGCTACAATCAAGGTCCCTACGACCGGACACACAATGGCGTGGACTTTGCCGCCGCCACAGGAATGCCGGTGCAGGCGGCTGCAGACGGGTTGGTGGTGCTGGCAACCGAACTGAATGTTCGCGGTCGCTCCATCATCCTCGACCACGGGCTGGGCGTGTACTCTGGCTACTGGCACCTGTCGGAAATGCACGTCTCGGTTGGTGACTTTGTGCGCGCTGGTGACGACATCGCCGCAGTGGGTAATTCCGGCCGTTCCACTGGCGCGCATTTGCACTGGCAGTTATGGGTCAACGGGATAGCGGTCGATCCGCTGCAATGGCTTCACGCCGACTTCAGCCGGCTGCAGGACGCGGCCCCCGTTCAGGAATAGCGCGCTTCATCCAGCGCCTCGAAGTCCGTGAACAAAAAGTGGTCGTGATAATAATGAATCCACAGGAATGACAGGATCGCAGTGTAGTAGGCGATGTCAAAGTGCCTGTTCGGGTCGATGTCGGGGATGATGGTGCCGGCAAGGGCATAGACCAGCAGGAAAATTCCCAGCGAGCCGCCAAGCATCAGCGTGCTGAGCACATACAGGCCGTGCGTGTTTTCGCTGCGGCTGAAGCGTGCCACCAGGGGCGCCTGCCGCTCGAACTGCGGTCGGCTACGCTGTTTCAGCTTGACGATGTAAAAGGTCAGCGGCAGATACTGGAAGGAGTGCCAGGTGTTGGCGCCCTGAAACGCAGTGTCCAGGTTTTCGAAGCCAGCCAGCGGGAAGAAAACCAGCACGGTCAGACTGATGAAAATGGTTTTCGGCCAGTTGATGACGCCAGAGCGAAACTCCATCACGGATTTGATGATGTAGGAGAACAACGCGACCAGGAAGATGCCCGTAGCAAGCTGGAAGAACCACGCATCCTGAAACAAATGCGGGATAACCGCAATGAGGTCGTTGGTGCCTACCTTGAATGTCCCTTCGCTGATTTTCAGGGCTGCCATGGGGAACAGGCAGGTGAGAATGAGCGCGTAATCGATGAGGCGGGCTGTCATGGTGATTGCCGGGCGCCGCAGCACCTTGTGCTCCCTGTGATTGTAGAGCTCGGTGACGTAGGTCGCCTGGTGCAGTACGTGCAGCATGGCCCAGAAGAAGAAGATGGTCAGCAGCAGATTCAGGTTGAGAAAGGCCAGCGAAACGACGATCAGCGGAATGATGATCGACGAGCGCAGCAACATCGGATAGCGCTTGGCAAAGTCCTTGTCAAGCCCGGTGCGCAAGAAGGTGGACATCATGTGGGGGCCGCCAACTGCCACAGCAACGAAGGCGTTAATTGTGTTGCGGCTGATGTCCGGATCCAGCCCCAGATGATTAACTCCGAGGAGATAGAGGAGGTAGGGAACCGGTACGAGCAGCACGCTGAGGATGATGTAGGTCATGTCCCAGCGGCGATCTTTCAACCAGAGGCCGGGTGCACTGCGCGTGGCAGGGCGCGTGCCCAATGCTAGCTTGCGAGCCGTGACTGCCATGGCTGTCTCCATCATGCCTTCAGGGACAGTATAGCAAATATAGTTCGTATTGCAAAGTATATTTTGATTGGTGGGACTGCACTAGGGGGAGTTGCGGAGTTCGTGATGTTCGCGGCAGCGGGCCTCGTAACTCTCTTCGGCCCCGACGAGGATGATCGGATCATCAAAGTGCGCGGGTTGTCCGTTGACCAGGCGTTGGGTGCGGCTGGCGGGTTCGCCGCAGACAGTGCAGATTGCGCTCAACTTTGTCACTTCTTCAGCTATCGCCATCAGTGCGGGAAGCATGCCAAAGGGCTTGCCGCGAAAGTCCGTATCCAGTCCGGCGACGATGACCCGCCGGCCCTCGTCGGCAAGGCACTCAACCAACGTTAGCAGCCCATCGTCGAAAAACTGGGCTTCGTCAATGGCAACCACCGCCGTTCCCGGACGCAGCAGGACGGGTAGCTTGCCGGATGCAGCGATCTGCAAGGCGTCAACCTGCTGGCCACCGTGGCTGCTGACGCGACCTGGATTGTCGAAGCGGTTATCCAGGCTGTGTTTAAAGACCTGAACCTGACGTCTGGCGATCACCGCTCTCCGAATCCGCCGGATGAGCTCCTCGGTCTTGCCAGAGAACATGCTGCCGCAGATGACTTCCACTCGCCCGCTATGGGGACGCAAGCTGTTCCTGCCTTTCCTCACAAACAAAGGGCAGACACGCGTCCGGCGCGTGCCTGCCCTTCATTGACTGAATTCGTGTCAGGCGCCTTGACTCAGGCTCCCTCGGGAAGTTCGTAGCCAAAGGTGCGCAGATCTCGTTTCACATCCGCCAATACCTTGCGGCCAATGCCGGGGATTCCGAGGATGGCGCTGTCTCCCTGTTCGAGGCGCTCCATGATCTGACCCACGATCGTGATGCCCTGTTCGTTGAAAATGTTCAGATGGCGTTTGGCGATTCCCAGATCCGTTAGCGGGCGCTGTGGCGAAATGCGTTCGGCCTGACGCGCCTCCCCCTCCTGCAAAATGTTCTCGCGAATCTGCAGGCGCTTCATGAAGCGGTCGACCTGGCCTTCCGTGTCAACTATGCGCTGCTCGCCGGTGTAGAAGGGGTGGCAGCGCGAGCAAATGTCCGTACGGATCTCCGGGACGGTCGCGCCGGTTGTCCAGCTGTTGCCGCAGGCGCAAGTGACTTTTGCCTCGGCAAACCATTCCGGGTGGAGTGCCTCTCTCATGTGCTCATTCCCTCCTGTGGCCGTTCAGGGAGAACGCTGATTTGCTTGCGCCCACGCTTGCCACGAATGCGCTCGAAGGTGACGAAGCCGGCAGTGATGGCGAATATAGTGTGGTCACGGCCGATCCCCACGCCGCTGCCAGGATGAAACTTCGTGCCGCGCTGACGCACAATGATGTTGCCGGGGATAACCTGTTCACCGCCATAGCGCTTAACGCCAAGGCGTTTGGAGTTGCTGTCGCGGCCGTTGCTGGTTGATCCGCCGCCCTTTTTATGCGCCATTTCCGGCTCCTTCCCGCTACGGGCTACAGGGAGATGTCTTCCACCAGCAAACGCGTGTAGAACTGCCGATGTCCGCGTTTGCGGCGATAGTTCGTCCGCTGCCGATACTTGAACACGATGATTTTCTTGCCGCGGCCCTGTTCCTGCACCGACACACGCACTTTGGCGCCTTCGACGAGAGGTTGACCGATGACGGTGTTTTCGCCATCCTCGACCAGCAGGACATCGGTGATATCGAAACTGTCGTTGACTTCGTAGGGGAGGCGCTCAACGTCGAGCGTCTTGCCAACTTCGGCACGAAACTGGCGACCACCAGTCCTGATTACTGCATACATGGGTTTCTCCAGGCTTCTCTTGCCGCCGCCGGGTCGCCAGTTCAGTCAGGGCTCCGACGGGGAAATCTGGTGACGCTGCAGACCTGTCTTCAGGCCGCCGGGAAGTATAGCCGCCCTGCTGCGCATGGTCAACTGTGAATTCGCGGGTAGATGAACATCGCATCGCCGAAGGAGAAAAAGCGATACCCCCGGTCGCGGGCATGCTCATAGGCGTGTAACACGCGCTCCTTGCCTGCGAGGGCGCAGACCATCATTAGCAGGGTGGAACGCGGCAGATGGAAATTTGTGAGCAAGGCGTCCACCGCGCGCCAACGATAGCCCGGTGTGATGAACAGGGAAGTGTCGCCGGTAAAGGCGCCAACCCGCTCCCCCGCCGAGGCATAAGCGGCGGCGGATTCCAGCGTGCGAGCCGACGTCGTGCCCACAGCGATGATTCGTCCCCCGGCTCGCGCTGCAGAATTGATAGTGCTCGCGGCTTCAGTGTTCAGCCGGGCGAATTCGCTGTGCATTCGGTGCCTGTCCACGTCTTCAACGCGCAGGGGCAGAAACGTGTCCATGCCGATGTGCAGGGTGCAGCGGGCCAACAGGACGCCGCTGCGCTGAAGACTCTCAAGCAGAGCGCTTGTGAAGTGCAGGCCGGCGGTAGGCGCAGCTGCCGAGCCTGTGTGCCGGCTGTAGACTGTTTGATAGCGTTCATGGTCTTCAAGATGGGTCTGAATGTAGGGTGGCAGAGGGGTCTGGCCCAGGGCCTCCAGTTCGCCCTTGAGCGGGCGGCTGAAGCGCAGCACACGCTGCCCCTGGGTACGCTCCTCAACGACTTCAGTGGTGATGTCACTGCCGTTCAGCCGCAAGCCGGCGCCGACGCGGATGCTTCTGCCGCGCACGAGCGTCAGCCAACGAAGAGAATCGAGCTGACGCAGCAGCAGAATCTCGGCCTTGCCGCCGGTTATGCGCTTCGTTGCAGCCAGGCGCGCCAGCATGACGCGCGTGTCATTCAGCACCAGCACATCGCCAGGGCGCAGGAAGCTGCCAAGTTCGCTAAAGCGGTGGTGTGCTATGCAGCCCCGGTCACGATCCAGCAGCATGAGGCGCGAAGAGTCGCGAGGTTCGGCAGGAGTCTGGGCAATCAGCTGCGCTGGTAGCTCGTAATCGAAATCGGAGACCTTCATGGGCGGCGGTGGGGCGGCGCTTCAGACGCCAGGCAGCTTCGCCTGCAGCTCCCCTTTTTCAATGGCTGGCTCCAGCCCCAGATGCTCCCAGGCGCTGCGGGTCGCGACGCGGCCACGTGGGGTGCGTTCCAGGAAGCCAAGCTGGAGCAGGTAGGGCTCGTAGACATCCATTATCGTGCTGCTGTCCTCGCTGATGGAGGCGGCAATGGTATCCAGCCCCACGGGGCCGCCGTCGTACTTCTTGATGATAGTTCCAAGAATGCGACGGTCTATGTCATCCAGACCCAGGGGATCGACCTCCATCAGCCCGAGGGCATCAATGGCTACCGCGCGTGTGACGACTCCTTCGGCGCGCACCTCGGCGTAATCACGGACCCTGCGCAGCAACCGCAATGCGACGCGCGGCGTGCCGCGGGCGCGGCTGGCGATTTCTGCGGTACCGGCTGCCTCAATGTTGACCTCCAGCAGATCAGCCGCGCGTTCGATGATGTGCTGCATGGCGGCCTGATCGTAGAAGTCCAGCCTGAAGCGCGCGCCAAAACGATCGCGCAGGGGGCTGGCCAGCAGGGAGAGACGCGTGGTGGCGCCGATCACCGTGAAGCGCGGCAGGTGCAGGCGAACATTCTTGGCAGCTGGCCCCTTGCCGATGACGATATCGAGCGCATACTCTTCCATCGCCGGGTAAAGCACTTCCTCGACGGCATGACCCAGGCGGTGAACCTCGTCGATGAACAGAATGTCGTTCTGGCGCATGTGCGTCAGAATCGAGGCCAGGTCGCCAGCGCGTTCCACCGAGGGCCCTGATGTGATGCGGATATTGCGGTTCATTTCGTGGGCGACGACGTGGGCGAAGGAAGTCTTGCCCAGCCCGGGCGGACCGTAAAAAAGAATGTGATCGACCGGCTCATCGCGCGCCTGGGCTGCCTCGATGAGAATGCGCAGGTTTTCGCGAACCCGCTTTTGGCCAATGATGTCGTCGAGCTGCTGCGGGCGCAGAGCGTAGTTTTCGCGCTCACCCTGGCGGCGTCTGCCGCCGACCATACGCTCCGTTGCGGACATCATCGCCTCTCGTCTTCATCGCTGCGATTCAAGTATACTGGTGGCGGGGTCGCACGCAACTGCGGGGAAAGCAGCATTATGGCAGGTCTACACGTTTCAACGCACCCGCTCGCCATTCACAAACTGACCCAGCTGCGCTCCGTTGACACCGATCACCGTTCCTTTCGCGAGCTGGTACGCGAGCTGGCTCTGCTGATGTGCTACGAAGCTACCAGAGACCTGGACCTGACGCCGGAAACCGTGGAAACACCGCTGGGGCTTGCCGCAGGGCAGAGCTGCCGCGATACCATCGGTCTCGTCCCGGTGTTACGCGCCGGGCTGGGTCTGGTTGACGGGGTGATGGAACTGCTGCCCAGCGTTCAGGTTTGGCACATAGGCCTGTATCGCGACGAAGAGACTTTGCGCCCGGTCGAGTACTACAACAATCTGCCGACCGAGCCAACAGTGAGCGTCTGTATCGTACTGGATCCCATGCTGGCGACGGGCGGATCTGCCGTGGCGACCATCGACATTCTCAAGAAGTGGGGTGTGCGCCGCATCAAGTACATGGGCCTGATCGCCGCTCCCGAGGGCGTGGAGCGTCTCAGCAAGGCCCATCCCGAAGTGCCCATCCACGTGGCGGCGGTGGACGAACGGCTCAACGAATTCGGCTTCATCATGCCGGGCCTAGGCGACGCCGGCGACCGTCAATTCGGCACCTGAACGCGCCGGCCCGAAGGCCTGCATCCATCCAAGAGATCTGCAGTGGGGCAGGGCAGCCTCATTTGCTGGCGCTGCGCTCGCCCTTCACGCGGGAGGCGATGGCCACCAGCGCAGTGAAATCCTCAACGTCCAGGGAAGCGCCGCCCACCAGCGCGCCGTCAATCTCCGGCTGAGCCATGTAATCGGCCATGTTACCTGGTTTCACACTGCCGCCGTACTGGATGCGCACCTGCTGCGCGACCTCGTCTCCGAAGAGCTCGGCCACCGTGACGCGCACGCAGCCGCCGATGACCTCACCGGCGAGCGCTGCACTGGCGTTGCGGCCCGTACCGATGGCCCAGACCGGCTCGTAGGCCAGGATGACGTCGGCCATGCCGGCAGCTTCAACGCCCTGCAGGGCGGCGCGTAGCTGTCCACCAACCACTTGCTGCGTCGCACCGGCCTCGTTCTGCTGCAAGTCTTCCCCGACAGCGACGATGGGCTTCAGGCCGCAGGCCAGCGCGGCCTTCAGCTTGAGATTGACCCGTTCGTCAGTCTCGGCCAGGTAGGCGCGGCACTCAGAATGGCCGATTATCGTGTATTGTGCAATTCCAGCCAGCATGGCCGCGGAGACCTGCGCCGTGAATGCGCCCTGAGCTTCGTAATGGGCGTCTTGCGCGCTCACGCCGATGTTACTGCCGCGCAGCGCTTCGGCGACGGCCGGCAACGCGAGGTAAGTCGGCGCCACGATCCGTTCAACATTGCTGTATTCCGCCAGGCGCGGCGCCATTTCACGCGCAAAGTCGAGCGACTCCTGCACTGACTTGTGCATCTTCCAGTTTCCGGCGATGACCGGGACCCGCATCTTCAACTCCTTTGTCTGGTTTGGAACAGACCTGATCTCAGGCATCCCTCACGCAGGACGATCGTCCAGCGCTTCCACACCGGGCAGTGCGCGCCCTTCCAGCATCTCCAGGCTTGCGCCCCCGCCGGTCGAGATGTGTGTGACGGCGTCGGCGAAACCGGCATCCTCGACTGCTGCCGCTGAATCGCCGCCGCCAATGATGGTGGTAGCTCCGGCCTGCGTGGCAGCGGCCAGCAGCGCGGCAAGTGCGTTGCTGCCCTTTGCGAAAGACGGTAGTTCGAAAACGCCCATCGGGCCATTCCAGACGACAGTGCGCGCATTGTTCAGTTTCAGTCCGAAATTCTTTACCGTAAGCGGGCCAATATCGTAGATCGCCCAGCCTTCAGGCACCCCGGCGCTGACCTCAATATTGCGGCAGTTGGCCTCGCCGGAGAAGGAGTCGCCGATGACCGCATCTACGGGCAGCAGCAGTTTTTCGCCGCTTCGCTGCAACAGCCCGGCCGCTACTGCTACGGCGTCTTCCTCGACGAGCGAGTCGCCGGTTGCCAGACCTTGCGCCCGGAAGAAGGTGTTGGCCAAGCCACCGCCGATGAGCAGATGATCGACCTTCTGCAGCAGCGCTTCGATGACGCGGATCTTGTCCGAGATCTTGGCGCCGCCCAGAATTGCGACGAAGGGACGTTCAGGTTGCTCCAGGGCCGTCGCAAGGTAATCCAGCTCACGTTCCATTAACAGGCCGGCAACGGCGGGCAGCAGCGTGGCTATGCCGACAGTGGACGCGTGAGCGCGGTGTGCGGCGCCGAAAGCATCGTTCACGAAGAGATCTGCCAGCTCCGCCAGCGAGCGCGAAAAGGTGGGGTCGTTGCTGGTTTCGCCGGGCTCAAAGCGCGTGTTCTCGAGCAGCAGGATGCCGCCTGGTGGAAGCAGCGCGAGCGAAGAGCGTGCTAATGGGCCGCCACAGTCTGTTCCAAAATGTATCTTATGGTCCAGCAAATGCTCCAGCCGTTCTGCCACGGGCGCCAATGACCAGCGCGCATCGAAGACCCCCTGTGGGCGGCCCAGGTGCGACAGCAGGATGAGCGCCTGCGGCTTTTGAGAGAGGACGTACTGCAGGGTAGGCAAGGCGGCACGGATGCGTGCGTCGTTGCTGACAGCGCCGTCGCTGAGCGGGACGTTGAAATCAACGCGCATTAACACACGCTTCCCGCTCAACGTCACATCGCGGACGCCCAGTTTGTTCATGGAGTCAACTCTTCCCCTTGCCGGGAAGCCAGTATAGCCAGCGGCGTTGCGAATGCCAGACTGCGCGATTCCCGGTTGTGAGCCAGGCCAGCAACAGGGACTCAGCAGCCGTCAGACCGCCGAGGAAGAGTACGGCGTCGAACCAGAATTGTTCCGGGAAGAGGCGAATCAGGGTGTCCGAGTAGGCGAAGTACCAGGTGCCGCTTTCAAAGAAAAGCCGGTGAAAACCGGTGAAGATCTGGTCCCAGCTGATCACTACGAGCACGACGATGCTCACGAGCAGGCCGATCGTGAGCAAGGCGCCCCGTAGCAAGGCAAAGGTCGTGAGACCTTTCCGGCGACAGTGCAGCATGGCTGCTGTGAAGACGAGGAAGGCCAGCAAGGTGGCGCGGAATGTGACGCCGGTCAATTGCTTCACATCATGCATGTGGCGCAGTTCGCGAGCGTTGAGCATCGCCTTGCCATCCGCAAAGCGCAGTTCGCCCAGTTCGTCCACCGACTCCGCAGTGCCGAGCCAGGCCGTTATCTTCGGCGCCAGCTCGATGCGCTGTTCGGTAGTAAAGCCGTAGGGGTCCTGCGGGAAACCCGGGCGCGTGTAGGCGGCAGAAAGCATGGGTGGCGTCACAACCAGGACGGTGTTGGCAAGGACGAGCAGGGGCGGCAGCAGCAGGGTGACCAGCAGGACGGCCAGATGTGTCACGCAGGAAACCAGCCTTCGGCGCCACCGCGCCGCAGATATTCCAGCAGGAAGGGGTTGCTCTGCCGCTCGTTGCCAATGGTGGTCGGTCCCATGTGCCCGGGCAACACGCGCGTTTCGTCCGGCAAGGTTAACATGCGCTCTGTAATGGAGCGCATGAGCGTGGGCAAGCTGGCATTGGGGAAATCCGTGCGCCCGATGCTCCCGGCGAACAGGCAATCACCCCCAAACAGGACGCCCAGTTCGGATGAATGGAAAGCGACGTGGTCTGGCGCGTGACCAGGCGTATAGATCGTGCGCAAGGGGATTCCCGCGATGCCAGTCTGCTCGTCATCGTTACCGAAGCAATGATCCGGGCGGGGCAGGGGCGGGAACAGCTGAACCAGGAACGCATCATCAGGCGGGTCGGGTTGCAGCCGGGGAGAATCACAGTGAATATAAAATGGTGCGCCGGTCAACCGGATTAGATCTGCGGCAGCGAGGATGTGATCGAGGTGACCATGCGTTGCCAGAATGAGGCGAATTGTCCAGCCGGCCTTGCGGGCAAGGTGCTCCAGGCGGGCAGCATCATCGACGGGGTCAATAACCAGCGCTTCGCAGGTCGTCGTGTTACCAACGATGTAGCAGTTGGTGGCGAAGGCGCCGAGCGTCAAGGTCAGGATTTCAGTCGTCAAATTCCCCTCCGGCTGGCGCGCGTCGCATTTGCCATAGCTGCAACAGGAGACGCGGCTCTGGCATTCGCAGCGCGAGCGTAGTGGCGAAGAATACCAGGCCGCCAAAAAGAACCTGAGCGCCGACAATTCCGAGCGAAGCCAGCAGTCCCGGTGCGCTCAGCCATGCGCCCAGCAGTGGCTCGAGGAGCACGATGGCCAGTGCCATGAGCAGGCTGGCCGCAATTGTCTTGAGCACCGTGCGCGCCAGGGCGTCCTCATTCAGGCTCTGCCAGCGACGACGAAGCACCCACAGTAACAGGCCGACCTCGAAGGTCGTTGCCAGGGAATTGGCCAGGGCCAGCCCACTCACACCCAGATCGACCCGCCGTGCAAACTGTAAGAGCGGGCCAGGGGTGACAGGTACATCTGCCAGCAGCACGCCGCTGAGCAGGAAAGCGCCAACCAAGTTGATGGCGGCGCCGCCCAGAGCAGCCCACAGCGGCGTCAGGGTGTCCTTGTCGGCGTAAAAACTGCGCGCCACGACCTCGAGCACGGCATGTACGACGAGGCCAAGGGCGAAGAAGCGCAATGTAGCAGTGACCAGGTTTGAGGCGGAGGCGTCAAAGGCGCCTCGTTCCAGCAGGCTCACAACCGGATGGCCGAGGAAGATAAGACCTACGGCGGAGGGGATGCTGGCAATGAGGATGAAGCGCAGGGCGCCGGACATGGCGTCACGTTTGCCCTGGTCGTCACCCAACTCGCTCAGGGCTGCGAGCGTGGGGAAGATGACTGTGCCCATCGCCGTGCCGATGAGTGTCTGGGGAATTTGCATGATGCGCCAGCCCCAGCTCAGGGCGCTCACCGAACCTGGGCCGAGACGTGATGCAATGTTGTTCATCACTATAAAGTTAAGGCTGAATACCCCCAGTCCGGCAATACGGGGCAGCATCAACCGTAGAATCCGGCGCAACTGCGGGTCAGCCAGATCCAGCAAGGGCCACCAGCGCGCGCGGTAACGAAGCAGTCCCGGCACCTGTATGCCGAGATGCAGTGCTGCGCCCAGAACGGCGCCCCAGGCGATGCCGTATACGCCGAACTGCGGGATGAGGAAAAGGACGCCAAAGAGAATCCCGACGTCATAAAGTACCGGCGCGAGAGCTGGCAGCAGAAAGTGATTGTGACTCTGCAGGATGCCCATGCAAATCCCGCTGACAGAGAAAATCAGCGTGGTCAGCAGCAGGATGCGCATCAGGATGACCGTCTGCGCCTGGGCCGTTGCGTCAAAGCCGGGCGCGACCAGCGTGGCGACCAGCCCGGGCGCTGTGAGAAAGGTCAGGAGGCTGAACAGCAGCGTCGCGAGGAATACGCAGTTGATGACCAGCGTGGCAGTGCGCCAGGCGCCGTCCCGGTCGCCGCGCGCCAGCAGGCCGCTGAATACCGGAATGAAGGCGTGGGCCAACGCTCCACCGGCTATGAGTGTGTAAATCAGCTCGGGAAGTCCGTTGGCCGCCACATAGGCATCGAGCTCCGAGCTGAGGCCGAACACCTGGGCAATGACGACGGTCTGTACCAGGCTGATGAGCTTTGCGCCGGCGAAGGCGCAGATGACCAGCAGCGTTGATCGGGCCAGACGACGCGTTCTGCGGGCGGGTTGCGGCCGGAAATCCTGTGCCGGCAGGTCGCTCACGCTTCTAGAGCTCTGTCAGCGCTTCGCGCGCCGCGGTGTAGAAACGATTGAGATTTAGTGCCTGGGTGAAGGCACTACGAGCGCCCGCCACATCGCCACGTTGCTGCAGGACACGGCCCTGCCAATACCAGGTTTCTTCAACATAGCGTGCGCCATTGGCCATGTTGACCCTGACCAGCGCCAGCACGTCGTCGAGGCGTCCGCTGTGATAGTAGGCTTCGAAGGGACCAAACTGATACCAGGTCATGCGCCATGGCAAGGTGCCTTCCCGACGCGCCTGGTCATAGGACGCGGCAGCTTCCTCGTGGCGACCGAGTCGGGTCAGGGCAGTTCCCATGTTGAACCAGGCGAAGACATCTCTTCGGTCGGCACGAGCTTCTTCCTGCGCCGTCGTGAGGGCAATTTCGGCTGCGCCCGACGGTACGGCCCACTCACCAAGAAGCTCGCGCAATTCCGCTTCGCGCCCGGACTTGTAGATGACGATGAAGCTACGATTGAAATGCTGCCAGTTGCCGTCCAGTTCGCGGTAGCTTTCGGTCAGGCCGGCGGCGTCCTCCCCGATCCCCAGATAGCTGTCGTAGAGCCAGAAACGCTGCGATACATCATCGTAGGCGACCACTGTCTGATAATGGCCCAGCCAGTCATAGCCTTCCGGCATGAACCCGGTTTCCACGATGACGGGCATGCCCGCTGCGAGCAGGCGCTTAATTAGTTCAAGATCGCCGCCCACGCGAGTGAGCGCCTTGAAATCGGTAAACTCGTTGACGAAGGAAACCAGCTCTTGCGGGCTGACGTTCTTGTCCTCGCGGCCGGGCTTCAGACGGTCGGCGATAAATATTTGTCCGCGAGACCAGCCGTAGTAGCTCAGGGCCATGCCAAGATTTGCCGGACCGCAGTTGTTCCAGCTTTGCAAAATATGGGTGAAGCCGTCCAGCCGCACCGAGAGCGGCCTGTCTGTAGTACTCTCCTGGCTGGCAAGGGGTGCTGCTGGCGGAGGTGTAAGCGCAGGCGTAGGTGAGGGAGCAACTGTGGGCCGGGGCGTCGCGCTGGCCTGGCTTGCCACCTGAATCATTGTTGTCGCAGAAAGCAGCGCTGTGTGCGTGGCAGGGGACGAAGTCGCTGTCACAGTCGCGGTTGCAGCAGGAAGGGTTGGCAGAACGGCGAGCAGGTCAGCGGGCGAGAGCGCGCCGGCCACAGGCACAACCGTCGGCAACGTACCGCCGGGAGGCGTGGGCGCCATCAGGGAGCGCATGAAAGGCAGCTGGTCAATGATACGCTGTTGCTGACTGGGAAGCAGCACATTGCGAAAGGTGAACACGCCACCCAGGCCAACGGAGGCCACAAGCAGGGTTGCCAGAAGCAGGAGGATCAGGAGCCATAGCCAGCGGCGCATGCGCGACCCTCTGGTTCGCTGGTAGCGCATCAGGCGGCCCGGAGATTCAGTCTCACGACCGCGAAAAGGTGATCAGGGAGGAAGGTTAGGAGCCAGGGCACGCGACTGTCCCAGTCAATGCTGGAAATGATCTGCCGCCTGGCGGCGTCCGGACTGGCCAGGACGAAGAATATGTCTGTGCAGTGGCTTTATCAATTGATAAGTATCCTTATCGGCAGTAATATGTCACGCCTGTCAGCGTCCACCGGTCAGTCTCGCTGATTCAATTCCCTTTGCATCTGCCGCTCGCTGTCGCGTTGCGCAATTGCCTGCCGTTTGTCGTACTGGCGCTTGCCACGGGCCAGCGCTATTTCCAGTTTGGCCCGGCCTTGAGACAGATATAACGCGGTCGGCACTGTCGTATAGCCGCGCTCCCGCATTTGCGAGGAGATCCTTGCAATCTCGCGTCGGTGCAGCAGCAGCTTGCGCGCTCGTACGGGGTCGCTGTGGCCAAAGCGCCCCGCCTCTTCATAGACAGCGATGTGGCAGCCTACAAGCCATAACTCTCCCTCCCGTTCCTGCACATAGCCTTCGCGCAGGCTCACCCGCCCCGCACGAATAGACTTGATCTCCGAACCCAGCAGGACAAGGCCGGCCTCAAATCTGTCTTCGAGGAAGTAATCGTGCGCGGCCTTGCGGTTTCGGGAGATGATCTTGACGGTCATGCGAGGTGTCCTGCCAGTTCGCCGGATTGCCTCGGCGGGATGTGGATTGTACCATAGTCATCCGACGCTACATGAGGCAATCATGATGACTGCTCTGAACCCTGTGCCACTTGTACTCTACGCCAACGAAGACCAGTACCTGACACTACAGCTTGAACGTATATTCCAGCGAGAAGGATTTCGCGTGGAAAGCGTTGCGGATGGCAACGAGACGCTCGCGCGGGCTCGTGAGTTGACCCCCGCGCTTGTAATTCTGGACACCGAATTACCGGGCCCTGGTGGCCTGGAGGTACTGCGTCAGCTGCGCGCCAGCGACAGTACCGCCAACATTCCTGCCATCATTATCAGCTCGCAGCCGCGACGCGCTTCCGATGTTGACCGCGGTCTTAGTCTTGGGGCGGACGACTGGCTGAACAAGCCCTTCAGCCCGCGGGAGCTGTTGGCGCGCGCCCGCAACAAAATGCGCTCCCGCCAGTTGCAGGCTGACCTGCAGCACCGCACCCGCGAACTGGAGGCCTTGCTCCACGCCAGCGAACAACTCAATCGCGTAAAGTCAGTCAGAGAGCTGCTGGAGATGGCGCCCAGGTTAACGCTGGAACTGTTGCCGGGTTCGCTGGTCGCCATGGGCCGCCTGGAAGAAAACGGCGTGCTCCGCTCACACCGGATTTACCACAAGGGCGGCAGTCCCTTGCCAGCTGAAACAGATGCTGCCCTGCTCACGCTGCTGCAGGGCGAACGACGCTCTCGTCTCCTGAATGGTGAAACGGGGCTGCCTCAAGGATGGTCTGGCGGCATGATTGCGGTGCTTCAACATGGCGATTCGGCCCGGGCCAGCGCAATTGTGGCAAGCCCCGAGCTTCTGTATCACTCACGTCATTTGCATCTGCTTGAGGGAATTAGCCAGCATGCTGTGCTGGCTCTTCATGAGGCCCAGTTGCACGAGATGCTCACACAGCAGAACTCTGAGCTTGAGGAAACCGTGCGTGAGCGCAGCGCTGACCTCGAGTCTGCCCAGAATATGCTCATTCGCTCCGAGAAGCTTGCGACAATCGGACATCTGGCAGCGGGACTGGCGCATGAAATCAACAATCCCTTGCAGCCAATACGCCTGTTGCTCGACGACATGCTGGAAGACCTTGAGGCCGGTGTGATGCCAGATGCCGAGGACGTTGTTCGCATCCAGGAAAACATTTTGCGAATTACGCGAACTGTCGGCCAGTTGCTGGGGTTCGCCCGTCGAAACGATGCAGATTCCGTGTTTAGCCGGGTGGACCCGGGCGATATCCTGCGGGACGTCATTAATCTGAATCTCAAAATGTTTGAACAAAAGAATTTGAGATTGCACGAAGATCTTCCGCGACTGCCAATGATCTGCGGCAATCGAGACCAGCTGGAGCAAGTGTTCATGAATCTTCTGCTTAACGCCTGGTCGGCGATGTCACAGGGAGATTTCCTGACTCTTGAAGCCAGGAAATGGAAAGACAGCGTCGAGATCCGTGTGCGCGATTCGGGCCATGGCATTCCGCCGAAGCACATCAGGGAAATCTTCGAACCTTACTTTACGACCCGGGATGACGGACGTGGTCTTGGCCTGTTTATTTGCTACAACATTATTCAAACCCACCGGGGCACCATAGAGGTGCAGAGCACGGTTGGTCAGGGCTCGACCTTTATAGTCCGGCTGCCGCTGGCCGCGAACTCTTGCGAGCAGTTTACTCAGCCGACAGCTTCCCAGGAGGCATGAAAGGCGGAAAGTTCAAGCAAGCCAGCGCTCCACAAAAGCGCGTTTTCCATGGTCGTAGCGATGATACGCAGGATGGTGCCCTCTCCCTGGCAGTCCATAATGCGCACACCCAGGGCCGGCGCGCTGTTGCGCAGTTGTTCGGCAAACCCAGCCATCACTTCCATCGATGCGTTTACAGTGTCCAGCAAACCCAGCCTCGTATTCAGGCACACATTTGCCAACGCAGTACTGCCCAGCCTCGATCCCTCAAGCAACGGGGAGTCATAGGCAAGCTCCAGACCAGCCTGGGTAAAGTCGCTGACAAATTGCGCGGCAAATTCTTCTGCGTCAGTCTGGGTGGGGTAAGGATAGGTCGGCGCAGGACTCGGCGTCGCCACGAGCGTTGCCGTCGCTGACACGATCACTTCAGTCAGCGTCGCTTCTCCACCGACAGGCGATCCCTCACCAGAATCCGCGTCCAGAGTCGCCTGCACTTCTACAAAGAATATGGTCGTCGCGGTTGCCGGAGCAGCTGATGGCGCCCTTTCATCGACGTCATCACCTGATGACATCCCCTCGCTTTCAGCCGACCCTGTACTTCCTTCACTGTCCCGAGCCATCTGTCCTGCGGCTGTCGTGACCGCAGTCGGGCTTGCACTGGCATCTTGCGTCGTAATTCCCTCCGACATCTGCGATTCCAGGTTACTGGCCACGGCATCGGGGTCGTCATCAGTCGTTACCACTTGCGCTGCATTTGCTTCGTCTGACGGGGCCGGGGCAGGAAGCACGAGTTCGAAGCCGAAGTGTCTGAGCAACAGCCAGCCACCGATCACCAGCAGAACGATGACCAGGGTAAAGCTCATGGGTCGCGCGTAGCCGCCCTCATTGCCCCGAAAGGAAATGGAAGGCAGCCGCGGCCGTGGCAGGCGCAGTCGCGGCAAGGATAGTCGACGTCGCCTGCCTGCTTGCTCTCCGGAAGGGAATCGCTCGTCCAGGGCGGCCAGCAACGAACGTGCCTGCTGATCGTTGGGGTCCAGACGCAGCACCTGGCCAAGCGCCTCACGGGCGGAGCGGTCATCACGCACCGAGTGCGCCAGCAGCCACCACGCATCCGTGTTATCGGGATCCTGTTCGAGAAGTGACCGGATCAGGTTCTCGGCATCTTCCAGATTCCCGGCTTCAATGTAAGCGTGAGCCTGGGCAAGAATCTGAACGCTCGATCCGCTCATCGCTGCCTCCCGTTGCCGGCCGGCGTCTGGTCCGAATTGTAGCAGTGCGGCCGTCTGCCCCGCAACTCAGGGGCGCAGCGTAGTGACGGACTGATTTATGCCCCGGAGAGGATTTGAACCTCCACCCCCGAAAGGACACAGCCCTCAACCGTGCGCGTCTGCCTGTTCCGCCACCGGGGCAATCGCAGAATTGTATAGCGACAAACCTTCTACTGTCAATGCCATGCTACTTTCGTCGCAGAATGTGCTACACTCGCCCGCGACAGTCAGGAGCAAACATGCGCATAGCTGTCGATGCAATGGGCAGTGACAATTGCCCCGGGCCGGATGTAACTGGAGCCGTGATGGCCGCCAGCGAGACTGACCTTGGGATAATCCTCGTCGGTGATGACGAGCGGATTTCGGCGGCGCTGGGCAAGCACCGCACGAACGGTCTGCCCATCGAAATCCGCCACAGCTCGCAGGCAGTAACGATGATGGACCGGCCGGCCATAGCCAGCAAGGGGAAGCCGGACTCGTCCATGCATGTCGGCATGCGCATGGTCCGTGATGGCCAGGCGGACGCCTTTGTCAGCATGGGCAACACTGGCGCCGCGCTGACCATAGCCACGTTATTTACACTGCGGCGCATCACCGGTGTGAGACGACCGGCAGTGAGTGGAATTTTCCCCATTGGCGACAATATCGTTATTCTGCTGGACATTGGCGCGAATACGAATTCGCGACCGGAATGGCTGCTGCAGTTTGCGCAGATGGGGCAAATCTACTCCCGCGAGGTACTTAACATTCCCGCGCCGAAAGTAGGCTTGCTCTCGAACGGGGAAGAAGAAGGCAAGGGGGACGAGTTGGTGCGCCAGACTGACCCCCTGCTGCGAGACAGTGGACTGAACTATGTGGGCAACATCGAGCCCGAAGATGTGTTTCGGGGCCGGGTGGATGTCGTCATCAGCGATGGTTTCCTCGGCAACATGCTCGTCAAGACCTTCGAGTCCACGTCTAGCTACGTCACCAGGCTAATCCGCGAGGAGATTCGTTCCGACCCACTTTCCTTGCTCGCAGGCGCCTTGCTGCAGCCCGCCATCAGACGCGTGCGCCGGCGCGCGGATACCTTCGAGGTGGGCGGTGCTCCGCTCCTTGGCGTCAACGGAGTCGTTATAATCGGGCATGGTCGCTCCAACTCGAACGCAGTGTGTAATGCGATCAAGCAGGCCGCACGGGCTGTGGAGGGCAATGTGATCGAGGCGATCCGGTCTGGCGTGCAGGGCCGGACTGAACTGCAAAAAGGACAGGAGCGCGGCAATCATGGATCTGTTGCGTAATGGTCGCCCACGGGTAGTTATCACCGGTCTTGGCGCGGTTACGGCCCTGGGAACAGCCCGGTCACTCTGGGAAGGGCTTGTCGCTGGCCGTTCTGGCATTCGCCGGCTGGAAACAATTGAGACCGAACATGTGCCGGTCAAAATTGGCGGGGAAGTGCGCGACTTTGACCCGACCCAATTTATCGAGCGCAAGGAAGCCAGGCGCATGGGGCGCGCCTCGCAGTTTGCCGTAGCGGCGTCCAAAATGGCCGTGGAAGATGCGGGACTAGGCATCAGCGACATTGAGGTCGAAGGCGAAAAGGTGGGCGTCGTGCTTGGCACTTCACTCGGCTCGCATGAAATGGCCGAGAACAGCACCTGGCGCTACAAGACCGGCGGCTATCGCAAGCCAAATCCGCTTTCACTCATCAACTCGCTGCCCAACATGCCCGCTCACTATGTCAGCCGCTTCCTGCGCGCGCTTGGGCCGCTAAACGCGCCATCCACGGCCTGTGCTGCGGGAACCCAGGCTGTTGGCGATGGCAGTGATCTGATTCGCGGCGGCCGCGCTGACGTCGTGATCGCCGGCGGCGTGGAGTCCGTGCTACAGGACTATGCGCTGGCAGGATTTGAGGCCATGCAGGCCCTCGCGGCCGGTTTTAATGACAATCCGGAAGAGGCCAGCCAGCCCTTCGACCTGAATCGCTCCGGCTTCGTATTCAGCGAAGGCTGTGGCGTGCTCATCCTTGAAAGTCTGGCGCACGCCAGGCGACGGGGCGCGCGCATCTATGCCGAGATTCTCGGGTATGCCTCTTCTTCAGACGCCTATCACATCGCCGCCCTCGATCCTGAAGGTGGCGGCGCCAGGCGTTCGATGCAGTGGGCGCTCGACGACGCGCATGTAAACCACAGCGACATTCAGTACATTAATGCCCACGGCACATCAACGCAGGCGAATGACAAGATGGAAACGCTTGCAATTCGGCGCATCTTCCGTGAGCAGGCTTCCAACCTGGCCGTTTCCTCCACGAAGAGCATGATGGGGCACGCGCTGGGCGGTTCCGGCGCCATTGAGGCAATTGCCAGCGCCATGTCCCTCTTCGAGCGCGTCCTGCACCCCACCATCAACTACCACACGCCAGACCCCGAGTGTGATCTGGACTACGTGCCCAACGAGGCCCGCAGTGTGCCGGAGCTCAGGTACCTGATGTCGAACAGTTTCGGCCTGGGTGGCCAGAACGCCTCGATTGTGATGTCACGATTCTGATCTGCGCGTGAGCCACGATCTGCTTCGCGATTGCGAAGGCCTGCTGGCCAGCAACGAGCTGCGCCGGGCAGAAGTCGCTGTCGCCCGGGCGCTGCGGACTTCCCCTGATCAGCGAACCAGAGTAGCCTTGCTGCTAATACGCGCCCGAGCGCGGTTGAATGACGCGCGTCCCGCCGAGGCCCTTGATGACCTGCAGGCCGTCCTCAGGCTGGAGCCGCGGCGTTCACAATCTCCCGGGCTGCTTGAACTGCGCGGAGATTGCCATCTTGTCCGCTTCGAGCTGGCGAGCGTCGGCTTTGCCGACCACAGTGACACCGTCGCTGCTGCTGACTGCTACGAGCGCATCTTGCAGGAGGCCCCTGATTATGAGAACGCCGGCAGGGTCCTTTTCCAGCTTGGCCGACTCGCGCTGATTGGCAACGATGTCGCGCTGGCGCGCGAACACTTTCTGAGCGCCCTGCTCGCCCCGTCGCATTTGGCGGCGCTCAGCGCCCTGTGCTTCGAACGGCTGGGGTACATCGCCTGCTACGAAGAGCGGAGCTTGCCTCGTGCGCTGGGTTTGCTGGACAAGGCCATCGCAACCTGTCCTGTTGACGGGAACCTGTCGTGGCTGATTCAGGTTCATTTGCTGCGAAGTCGCGTGCTGCATGAACAAAAGAACTATCCTGCCGCCATCTCCGCTGCGGAAACTGCGGCGTCGCTGGCCGACAGTGAGCCCGCCGTTCTGGCCGAAGCCCTGCTCACACTGGCGGAATTCCTTGCCGGCGCGGAGAGGCGTCAGCAGGAAATCATTCGTCATCTGCAACACTATCTGCAAATCACACAAGCGCCGCCTGGCCAGGATATCACCTGGGCCCGCGTCCACGAGCTTCTCGGCGACGCCTGGTTCGGCCTGGGGCATAATGGCGAGGCAATGGCGGCCTGGCAGGAGGCGCTGCATTACAATCCAGACAATCCCTGGAGCGCCTCCGTGCAGCGCCGCATTGCCCGGAGCCTGTACCAGCAAGGGGACTATTTGGCAGCCGCGCAGGCGATCGAAGGCTTGCTCGTTACAGTGGAAGGCGACGATGTTCTTGCGGCCGATTTTCAGCTCTATGCCATGCTTGGTCACTCACGCTTGCGCCAGGGCGATTATGATGGGGCGCGAGATGCCTTCGAGCATGCGCTGCTGTTGGCGCCGGCCGGCACTGAAGGACTGGAACAAATGCGGCGTTACCAACAACAGGCCAGGGAATTGGCTCGTGCAGTCCGGGCGGAGACGAGCGTGAATAAAGCCATTCCCGTCATCGGAGGCGGGCTGGCCGGGAGTGAAGCGGCGTGGCAGCTGGCGCAGCGCGGCCATGACGTCGCACTTTATGAAATGCGTCCCGCCAGACGCACTGGCGCGCATGTAAGCGGCCGCCTCGCCGAGCTTGTCTGCAGCAATTCGCTGGGATCACAGCTGGTAGATCGGGCTTCCGGGTTGCTGCAGGCCGAGACGCGACGCATGGGCTCGCTGCTGCTGACCTGTGCCACAGAAGCTGCGGTTCCTGCTGGCGGCGCCCTAGCTGTTGACCGCGAGCGCTTTGCCGGGCTGGTCACCATGGCGGTGACGCAGCACCCGCGCATCCAGGTGCTGCGGGAGGAAGTTACCGACATCCCCTGCGGGCCTGCAATCATCGCTACCGGCCCGCTCACCTCGCCGGCGCTGGCGCAGGCGCTCGGGGAGCTGGCGGGCGAGGAGCATCTCTACTTCTACGATGCAATTTCGCCCATCGTCCACGCGGACAGCATCGACATGGACATCGCCTTTCGCGCCAGCCGCCATGACCGGGGCGAAGTCGCCGCTGGCGACTACATTAACTGCCCGCTTGACCGTGAGCAATACGAGCGTTTCGTAGAGGCGCTCGTGAACGCAGAGCGCATTGAACTGCGTGACTTCGAGCGTGAGGACCCGCAATTCTTCGAGCGCTGCGTCCCCATCGAACACCTTGCCGAACGAGGCCCGGAGACTCTGGCGTTCGGCCCGATGCGCCCGGTCGGGCTGCGTGACCCGCGTAGCGGGCAGCAGCCTCGCGCCGTGGTGCAGCTGCGCCAGGATAATCTGGCTGGAAGCCTGTACAACATCGTCGGTTTCCAGACCAACATACGCTGGGGCGCACAGAAGGAAATCCTGCGCATGATTCCCGGCCTCGGCCGGGCCGAGTTTCTGCGCATGGGGCAAATGCACCGCAACACCTTCCTCAACGCCCCTGCCCTGCTGCACCCTGGTCTGAATCTGCGTCTGCAGCCACAACTCTTTCTCGCCGGGCAACTGACAGGCGTCGAAGGCTATGTGGGCAATGTCGTCACCGGGCTGGTCGCGGCGCTTAACCTTGAGCGTCATCTGCGCGATCAGCCCGCCTGGGTGCCGCCACCAACCACCATGACCGGTGCCCTGTTATACTATGTCTCTCATGCAGACCCTGCTGATTTCCAGCCCATGAAGGCCAACTTCGGAATCCTGCCGCCACTGCAGACGCGCATCCGACGCAAACGGGAGCGTTACCAGGCCTATGCTGCGCGGGCGCTGCGCGATCTGGAGACATCCTTGCAGGACTTGGCAGATCCCCTAATAAGGTTCGGGGATGCCCTGCCGGTTCAGAGTTGAAACGGGAGCCTGTGGACGAACTACGAGAAGATTTACTCGTAACCCGGGAACGCGCATTTCTGGTCGGAACTGCCATTAAGGGCGGCCACCCCTTGCTCGGCATCGAAGATTCTCTGGATGAACTGGCATTGCTGGCCACGACCGCCGGCATGGAAGTCTGCGGCCGTGCCAGCCAGAAGGTCGGGCGTATCGACCCTGCGACCTGGATCGGCTCGGGAAAGGTCGACGAAGTAAGCGAGCTGCTCGAAGAGTGTGACGCACAGGTCGTTGTGTTTGATGACGAGCTTTCACCGCGGCACCAGCGCGAACTGGAAAAGCGCTTTGGTGAAGACATCAAGCTGCTCGACCGCTCGGCGCTTATTCTGGACATCTTTGCGCAGCACGCCAGCACGCGCGAAGGTGCTCTGCAGGTCGAACTGGCGCAATACGAATATCGTCTGCCACGGCTGACGCGACAGTGGACACATCTGGCACGTCAGGCCGGCGGTGGCGTGGCGCGCGGTGGCTCTGGCGGCGTCGGCCTGCGCGGGCCGGGCGAAACCCAACTGGAGGTTGACCGGCGCGAGATTGGGCGCAAGATCCGCAAGCTCAAACAGGATCTGGAGCAGGTGCGGGCCCATCGGGGGCGCTATCGGTCGCGCCGAACCCGCAGCAACAACCCTGTGGTAGCGCTTGTGGGTTACACCAACGCCGGTAAGTCCACGCTGTTTCGTACACTGACCAATTCGGAAGTCTATGTCGCAGACCAGCTCTTTGCGACGCTGGACCCCACCACCCGCAAAACTCCCCTGCCCTCAGGACGTGAAGTGCTGCTCACCGACACAGTCGGCTTCATCCAGAAACTGCCGGCGACGCTGATCGCCGCCTTCCAGGCCACGCTCGAGGAAGTGCTGGAGGCCGACATCGCGCTGCATGTCGTTGATGCCGCCCATCCCAATGCCCGCCAGCATATTGAGGCGGTGGAGGACACGCTGGCGACCATCGACATGCCCGCTGTGCCGCACATTCTGGTCTGGAACAAACTGGATCTGGTGGATGCTGCTCCGACCTTGCCTGAGACTTCAAACGTGGCTTATGCCGGCGTGGCGGCTGTCTCGGCGCTACGCGGCAGCGGACTTGAGGAGTTGAGCGAGTTAATCGAGCACACGCTGGGTCAGCGCGAACACAGCGTCAGGCTCCGGCTGCCCTGGGAACGTGGTGACCTGATTTCAGGCCTCTACGATTCCTCAACTGTGGAACAGATTGAGCATACAGAGGAAGGTGTGCTGGTTACGGCCTCGCTTTCTGCCGAGCTTTACGATCGCTACAGCGAGTATCGTGTCTGAAACCAGGGCAAGCGCTGACGTCTGTATCCGCCGGCTACACACATCAGAGGAGATGCAGGCGGTCGTCAAGCTTGAGGTGGCCGTTTGGGCAACGCCGCCAGTGGAAGTGTTGCCGGCGCACATCCTGATTGCCATCGCGCACAACGGCGGTCAGGTATTGGGGGCCTACGCTGGTCAAACCTTAATCGGGATGTCAGCAGGTCTGCCCGCGTGGCGCTCAGGCGAGCGCATCCTGTGGTCGCATATGGCGGGCGTGCACCCGGACTGGCAGGGCGGCGGCGTCGGCACAGCGCTCAAACTCAGGCAGCACGAGCTGGCAGGCGCTGAGGGATTTCGTAGTGTGCGCTGGACCTTTGATCCCCTGCAGCGCGGCAACGCCAACTTCAATTTCCGTCTGCCCGGGGTTTGGGCCAGGCAATACTACGTCAACTACTACGGCCAGATGGACGATGGCATCAACGCCGGCCTGCCCAGCGACCGCCTCGAAGCCCACTGGCCAATCCGGGTTGCGCCTGCGCGCAAGTCGCCGTCACTGACATCGTCCGGACAACTCATGCTGCTGGCGGATGCGCAGGGTCAGCCCGAAGCCCGTGACCTGTCCGACGAGGGCCCACCCACGGGCATCGAGATTCCGCGCCGGCTCGCAGATCTAAAGCGCCATAATTCCGCCCTCGCGCTGACGTGGCGTCTGGCAGTGCGCACAGCCTTCGAAACTGCTTTCGCACAGGGATACCGCGCCACAGCGTTCAGCAAAGTGGAGGGCCGTGCAGCCTACCTGCTCGAAATGCCACAACCCTGGTTTCTCTACGTGCTGCGTTGCGCTGATGGCACGCTTTACACAGGCATCAGCGTGGACGTGCAGCGCCGTCTGCGGCAGCACAACAATGGCAGGGGCGCCGCCTACACCGCAGCGCGCCGGCCGTTGCAACTGCTTGCTTGCTGGCGCTATCCGGGTCGTGGCCAGGCACAGCGTGCTGAAATAGCCTTCAAGAAACTGGCGCGGTCTGCCAAGTTGGCGCACATCAAGGACGGCGCAAACTTTCAAGGGGGCAACTGGCAACGCCTGTGAGCGATCTGCCCGACGTGGTACTATCTATCCTGCAAGGCATTCAAACTGAGGACAATTCCATGAGAAAGAATTTGACACTTGCATTGAGTGTACTTTTCCTGCTCGTGCCGGCCCTGATGCTGGGTGCGCAGGAGTTGCCGGATCTGATGGGCGCGACGATCACTGTCGCGGTTGAGAACGCCTACATCCCCTTCAACTACATTGACCAGGAGACTGGCGAAGCCGTCGGCTGGGATTACGATATGCTGGGCGAGCTCTGTGCGCGGCTCAACTGTGTCCCTGAATACATTGAAACGTCCTGGGACGGCATGATCCTGGCCGTGTCCAACGGCGAATACGACATGGCTGCCGATGGCATCACTATCAAGGAAGACCGCGCCGAAATCGTGGACTTCTCAGATGGTTACATCTCGCTTGAGCAAGTGCTGCTGGGCCGCATTGACGAGATGCGCTTCGACGGCAGCGAGGCCCTGGCCGCAGATGCAAGCCTGATCGTGGGTGTGCAGCCGGGCACGACCAACTACTGGGTCGCGCTGGAGCTGGTGGGCGAGGAACGCATCGTCACCTATGAGACCTTCCCGGTGGCGGTGCAGGCGCTGATCGCGGGCGATGTGGACGCGGTGGTGATGGACGATGTGGCCGGACAGGGCTACGTGGGCGTCAACGCCGAGCAGCTTCAGATTGTGGGTGGTCCGCTGACCTCAATGGAGGAACTGGGCTTTATCTTCCCGCTCGGCTCCGGGCTGCGCGATGCAATCAATGCCGGTATGGACTCGATGCGCGCGGACGGCACGCTTCAGGCTATCAACAACAAATGGTTCCTCGGCGCGGAAGCGCTGCCAGACCTGATGGGCGCGACGATCACTGTCGCGGTTGAGAACGCCTACATCCCCTTCAACTACATCGACCAGGAGACTGGCGAAGCCGTCGGCTGGGATTACGATATGCTGGGCGAGCTCTGTGCGCGGCTCAACTGTGTCCCTGAATACATTGAAACGTCCTGGGACGGCATGATCCTGGCCGTGTCCAACGGCGAATACGACATGGCTGCCGATGGCATCACTATCAAGGAAGACCGCGCCGAAATCGTGGACTTCTCAGATGGTTACATCTCGCTTGAGCAGGTGCTGCTGGGCCGCATTGACGAGATGCGCTTCGACGGCAGCGAGGCCCTGGCCGCAGATGCAAGCCTGATCGTGGGTGTGCAGCCGGGCACGACCAACTACTGGGTCGCGCTGGAGCTGGTGGGCGAGGAACGCATCGTCACCTATGAGACCTTCCCGGTGGCGGTGCAGGCGCTGATCGCGGGCGATGTGGACGCGGTGGTGATGGACGATGTGGCCGGACAGGGCTACGTGGGCGTCAACGCCGAGCAGCTTCAGATTGTGGGTGGTCCGCTGACCTCAATGGAGGAACTGGGCTTTATCTTCCCGCTCGGCTCCGGGCTGCGCGATGCAATCAATGCCGGTATGGACTCGATGCGCGCGGACGGCACGCTTCAGGCTATCAACAACAAATGGTTCCTTGGCGCCTGATCAGGCGCTAAACAGGGGCCCGACTTGCGCGAGATCCTGCGATGACAGGGGGGAAGTCCAGCTTTGCGAAGACCTCGCTGGAGATAGTCGCACAGGAGTCGCGCGCGCGGGTCGGGCCCGTCGACCGCATTTACAACTTCCCCTGGTGGGCGCTGGCGATGATTGTCGTCGGCGTGTTGATCGCAATCAGCATCGCTGCCGATCAGATCTACTCGGACATATTTGACAAACTTAAGGTGGGCATAACCGTTACCCTGCTGGTAGCAGGAACGGCCTACGTGTCTGCGGTTGTGATCGGCCTGCTCGTGGGGATGGTGCGTTCCAGTGTGCCAAAGCCCCGCAGTGGGTTCCCTGGACGCATAAGTAGTCTGTCGCACCTGTTTCTATACAACCTTGCATCCCTCTATGTGGCAGTCATGCGCGGCCTGCCAGTGTTGATTGTGCTTCTGATCTTCGCCTTTGTCATCGTGCCAGCCGTGCGCAAGTGGATCAACGCATTACTTGGAACAGACCTGACCTTTCGCGGCGGTTCCTGGGAAACCGCAGTTATAGCGCTGGCCTTTACTTACGGCGCTTTCCTTTCCGAGACCTTCCGCGCCGGCATCCAGTCCATCGGTTCGGGACAGAGGGAAGCGGCCCGTTCGCTGGGCATGACCTGGTTTCAGTCCATGCGCTTCATCGTGTTGCCCCAAGCAATTCGTCGCATCCTGCCCCCGCTCGGCAACGACATGGTCGCCATGATCAAGGATTCGGCACTGGTGTCCATTTTGGGCGTGCGAGATATCACCCAGATCGCCAAGGTGTTTTCCGGCTCATCATTTCGCTATCCAGAAACTTACGCCGTCGCCGCAATGCTTTATTTGCTGTTGACTTTTATCGGGATGCTCGGCGTGAGTTACGTCGAACGGCGCAATCAGAATGAACCCGGTCAGGGAACCTGAACCTCGCCTTCCTCAGGCAATTGCGCCCAGAAGATGTCCGGACTGAACAGGCTGTGCACAAAGAGGCGCATGTCTGGCGAGATCGTCAGGCCGGCCAGCGGCGCTTCAAGGTCGGAGTAGAGGACGAGTTCGACCTCCTCGTTGCTGCAGCCGCCCTGTTCACTGCATTGCTCCGGCTGCACCCGACCCACCACGCCACGTGTGCCAAGCGAGTAAGCGAAATAGAGCCAGCCATCCTCTGCCAGTACAAGGCCGGTCGTGTTCTGCAGGCCGGAGACCAGCGGACTGGTAGTCGCCGGAATGCCGCTGTCGGAGAGGACTTCGTCGCGTGGCGCCCATTCGATGGCGCGCCGTGCGCTGCCGGTATTGGCGACGTAGACTCGCTCCTCGTCCAGGACAATCCCGGTTGGTGAGCGCAGCCCGGTCAGCACTTCGCGCGCGGCGCCGCCGCGATAAATCAGGAGGGCGCGGTCCTGCTTCAGACTGGTCACCAGGAAATCCTGTTCCCCCAGCGGCGCAATTCCCCAGGGGCCGCCAAGCTCGCCGCGTACCTCACGTACGCCGTTCCTTGTGACGCGCACCAACGCATCCCTTTCGTAGTCCGGTGTCCAGATGGTAAGCGTGCCGGCATCGTCACGCTCCACGTACAGCGTATGGGCGTTTTGCACTCCGTAAATGTAGGGCCTGGTGCTCGCATCGCGGGAGTTAATCTCGTAGAGCGTTGAGTCGCCGTTACAGGCTGCGTAGAGATAATCCCTGAACCAGAAGAGCGCGTTCGGGCGCTGGACGTTGCCCGTCAACAGGGACAGTTGCTCCTGGCGCAGCGGGAAGGTAATTTCCGGTTCAGGAGTGGCTGTCTCCAACGGGGTGGCCGTTGCATCTTCCTGAGCGCCGAGCAGGAGGGCGCTGACCAGCAAAACAGCCAGCAGTGCAAGTGTGGACAGTGCACGCATCATCGTCTCTGGCTCCTTTTGCTTCTACTCCATTATGGGCATGAAGGCCCTTCAGCGCCAGTGGCCTGATATACTTCGGCTATCGTCCGCCGGCCGGAGATGTCGGATGGCCGCCCGTGTGAGCACAGTCCTGCTTGTTTCGGCACTGCTCCTGCTCACAGTGCTGGCCGCCTGCAATCTGACATCCGTTCCGGCCCAACCAGAACAGGGCGCTTCCCAACCTGTGAGCCCGCAAGCGCAGCGTACGCAGCAGCTCGCCAGTCCTGTGGTTGTCCCCTTGGTGACCACGACGCCCTTGCCCGCTCCGGTCGTCAACCTTGTGCCTGCAGACACAGCCCGGCCGTCCCTGCCACAGGAAACGGAGACGACCGTCGTTGCAAGTGCCACGCCTGGCTTCGAAATGGACGTCGAGGGCGGCCCTGCCCCTCTGACTGTGCAGTTCAGCCCGCGTACCAGTGATGGGGAGGTGGCGTATCGTTGGGACTTCGGCGACGGAGTGGTGAGCGAGGAACCCAGGCCGAAGCACAGCTTCGATACTCCGGGCAACTACAGCATCACACTGACGATTACCATGGCTGACGGCAGCGTCAGCTACAGCCGGGGCCTCACAGTGGAAGTGTCCGTCATACCGGAACCAATCGCTGCGCTGGTCGCCAACCCCAGGCGGGGAGTTGCGCCACTCACCGTTCGTTTCGACTCCAGCGATTCCTCCGGCCTGATCGACAGCCACGCCTGGGATTTCGGCGATGGTGTGCGCGCCAGCGGGATTCATGTTGAGCACCGCTTCGAGCAGGCGGGCAGCTATACGGTCACACTGCGGGTATCCGGTCCCGGTGGGCAATCAACCTGGGAAGCTGCGATAGAGGTTTTGCCGTTGTCGACTTATAACGGGACACCGCAACAGTATGGCTGAAGGAAGCCGCAGCGTTGCATGGATGTTGTGGTTGCCCGTCCTGCTGTTCTGCGCCTGCAGCAGCAGGATAGCTGACCAGGAGCTGCTGATCACCCTTGTTGCGGATGGCAGTGAACGCGCTATTTTGCTGCCAGCCGCGCTCACTGTCGATTCATTGCTGCGCGACGTCGGCATTGAGCTGGGCGCGTTGGACCGGTTGGAACCGGCGTCCGGGACGCTGTTGCGTGATGGCGTGCGTGTGACAGTAGTGCGCGTCAACGAAGAGGAAACGTGTGAGCGTCTCGAAATTCCCTTCCAGGTGCTCAGCACCTCGGGCGGGCTTTCCAACCAGGTCACATCGCATCTGGTGCAGACTGGCATCCCTGGTGAGGAACAACGCTGTTTTCTTGTACGAACGGATGATGGTGTACGCCGGGAAGTCGTGGAACTTGGCCGCGTCCTTATCCGTGAACCGGTGGACGAACTCTGGCAGGATAACCTGCAGGATGTGGAAGCGCCTCTGCCCCTTGCCGGCACCCTGGCCTGGATCAGTAACGGCGACGCCTGGGTCGCGCGCGACGACAGCAGCCGGCTGCAACAGCTAACGCACAACGGCGACCTTGATGGGAAGGTGCTGTCACTCTCGTCGGACGGAATGCGCCTGCTCTTCACGCGGGAGCCAGGGAACGTGAACCAGGCCCCGCAGCGCAACCAGCTCTGGCTGCTGCCGGATGTGACGGAGCGTTCGACCGCGTTTAAGCTGCTGCCTGAAGAGGTGTTGGCTGCCAGCTGGTTGCCGGGCAGCGCTGAGGAATTCGGCTATAGCAGCTTCGCAACCGGCAGCGCTTTCGCCCGCATGCGCATCGACCCCGTCAGCGGCGAGGCGCTGGGATTCCGGGAATATCAACTCCTCGCAGCCAACGCAAGAGACGGGTTTTCCGAGACGCATTTCTCTTGGTCGCCGGATGGCAAGTCGCTCGCCTGGGCGCAGGTGAATACTATCGGCCTTGTCGACCTCGATGACGGGACGCAACGAATCTTGCTTGAAAATCCCGGCGTAGAAACCCCTGACTCCGGCTGCGCACGCCCCTCCCTTTCCTGGTCGCCGGACTCGCGTCTGCTGATGTCTGTGCTGCCCGATGCCTTCGGGGCGCAGCACGCTGTTTACATGACTGACGTGGCTGGCGCATACGATGTCAGAGTGTTCAGCGGGGTCGGCCCATGTGCCGCAGCGTCTTTCGCTCCCGTAGTTTCAGATGAAGGCCTCGTCTTCCTGAGGGCGCGCGATCCGTCTCGCCCGAACTCGCGCGCTGGCCACGACCTGATGCTGGCAGACCGCGATGGCAGCAACCAGCGCCGGCTCTTCCCGGATGCCGGACATCCTGGTCTGCAACCTCAGCAGCTCACCTGGAGTCCGGAAGCGAAATACTTGGCCTTTGTCTATCAGAGTCGGCTGTGGCTGCTTGCCGTCGCCAGCGGCGAGGTCCACCAACTTCCCTTCGCGGGGAACGCGACCTCACCGGTCTGGGCCGGCTGATGCGACAACAGGTCCTCGTCCTCGCCTCGCTGATAGCACTTGTGGGCTGTTTCACCGGCACCCTGGTTACAATGGCAGAGCGTGACCGGCAGCTGCGAGGCCGGGTTGACGCAACCCGCACGCAAGAACTGCCTTACATCCTGCCGCGCCTGGGCGTCAACGCTGAACTCGGCAAATACTCACAAGATGAGTTGTCGTCGCAGCTATCGCGTATGCAGGCTGCCCAGGTCACCTGGGTGCGGCAATTCTTCTCCTGGGATGACATAGAGTTCAAACCCAGACAGTTCGACTGGGATCCCTGGGACGCAATTGTGGACGCAGTTGACGCATTCCCGCAGCTGGAGCTGGTCGCTGTCCTGATGAACACACCGGAGCATGCCAGCGGCAGCCAGGTACCCTCCGCACCACCCAGGGACCCCGCGGTATTCGGAGAATTCGCGCGAACATTTGCGCAGCGTTACGGCGCTGCCATCGGCTTCTACCAGATCTGGGACGAGCCCAATCTGGGCGCTGCCTGGGGACAACGCGATCCCGAGCCGGCTCACTATCTTGCGCTGCTGCGGGCAGCCTGGCAGGCCATCCACAGCGCAGACCCGGACGCGACAGTCATTGCCGCCGCGCCGGCGCCAACAATTGAACAGGGGCCACGCAACCTGAGCGACCTGCTCTGGCTGGAGTCTCTGTATGCGCTGGGCGCTGCGGACTGGATGGATGCCCTTGCCGCCAAACCTTATGGCTTCAACAGCCCCCCTGATGAACGCGCGGTCGCAGAAGAGCGCCTCAACTTTTCGCGCATCGTCGCCCTGCGCGAGCTCATGGTACGGCATGGTGACGGTCACAAGGCGCTCTGGGCCAGCGCCTGGGGCTGGAATAGTCTGCCAGCGGACTGGAATGGTCCGCCCTCGATCTGGGGCCAGGTGACAGCGCAACAGCGCAGCGAATGGACCCTGGCGGCGCTGGCGCGCGCGGAGCTCGAATGGCCCTGGCTGGGCGGCATGATCCTGCAGCATTGGCAGTCAGATGCCCCGCCCGATGATCCGCTACAGGGTTTTGGGCTGCTGGACGCATCGGGTCAAGCTACGCCTTTGCTGAATGCGCTCGCAGGGCGGCCAGCGCCCGCAGCTGCCGGAAACGGGCTGCATCCGGTGAGCAGTCCCTGGGCAAAATACAGCGGCATATGGACCTTTGGCGACTCTGGAGCGGACTTCGGCTGGATCAATGACAGCCAGCTGCAATTTGATTTCGTGGGTGGGGATGTCGCCTTGCTGGTGCGCGAGGGCGACTATGTTGCCTGGCTCTTTAGCACGGTGGATGGAGAACCAGCCAATGCGCTACCCAGGGGCCCTGACGGGCGCGCCTATCTCACGCTGACCAGCGCGACGCGGCAACCTCGCCTGCGGCTCGTGACCCTGGCCAGCAACCTTGCGCCCGGATCGCACCGGCTTGAAATTTTAGTCAAGGAACTTGTGCCTGACGAGCTTGAGGCGCGCTGGGCGCTGGCCGGCTTTGCGGTGAGCCAGGGTAATGCGGCTGAGCCATGGGAGCGCCAGATCCTCGCCGGCAGCATTGCGTCCCTGGTGGCTGCCCTGGCATTGCTGGTGACGGCCCGGGCGCTGAACTTGCGCCCTGCAATGAAACGCCTCGTGTTTCGCCCCGGCTTCCTGGACAGCGGGTTGCAACCCGTCATCGGCGCGCTGGTCTCGCTCGTCCTGATGCTGGGCATGTTACTAACATGGGGCGACGCGTTTCCCGCGTTCCTTCGACGTGAGTCCCTGCATCCGCTACTGGCGCTGCTCACCGCCGGTCTGATCCTGCTGCAGCCCGGCCTGCTGCTCACCCTGCTGGCGCTGCTGCTGCTGTTCATCCTGTTCTACAATCGGCCTGCGCTGGGCCTGATGCTCACCCTGCTGTGGGCCCCCTTCTACCTTTTCCCCCTGCAGTTGTTTCAGTATGCCTTCCCGCTCTCGGAAGTGCTCATCCTGCTGACAGCACTTGCCTGGGGAGCGCGCCAGCTCGTGCGGCGGGCACGCCAATACAAGAGCGGGCCGCATTCACCTGCATCTTCAAATCAGCCGCGCCGCCTGCAGGCGCTGGATCTTGCGCTGCTCGCCTGGCTGTGTTTTGGGCTCATCGCAGTGAGCTGGTCCGCGCAACGCGGACCCGCCCTGACTGAACTACGAGTTCTGTTTCTCGAACCCATGCTCTTTTATCTCATCTTCCGCAGCGAGGCCCGGGACTCCCGTACGCGTATCCTGCTGGTTGACGCCCTGCTTACGGCCGGTGTGCTGGTAGCGCTGATCGGCCTGTGGCTGTTTTTCAGCGGCGAAGGTGTGATCACGGCGGAAGGTGGCGTCAGGCGACTCGTCAGCGTCTATGGCTCGCCGAACAACGCGGCCCTGTTTCTTGGGCGTTGCCTGCCTTTTGCGCTGGCCTGGGCGCTGCCGGGCACCACTGGCATCCGACGCTGGCTGGCGTTTGTAATCTTTGCCCTCATGCTGCTGGCGCTGCTGCTCACGCAAAGCGCCGGCGCCCTGTTCCTGGGCCTGCCGCTTTCGTTGGCGGCAATGCTCCTGCTGCAGTGGCGCCGCCGCGCCCTGCTGCCATTGTCAGGGCTGGGGGTGGCGGGTGCACTGGGCACAGCCTTCGCGCTGAGCAGCAGCCCACGCTTTGCCCGGCTGCTCGATTTCAGCAGCGGAACTGTCTTCATCCGGCTGCGCGTCTGGCAGAGCGCGTTATCCATGCTGCTGGATGATCCGTTGCGCGGCCTTGGGCTGGACCAGTTCCTCTATGCCTATCGGGACACCTGGATCCTGCCTGATGCCTGGCGCGAACCCAATCTCTCGCACCCGCATAACATCCTGCTCGACTTCTGGCTTCGCCTGGGACTCGCCGGCCCAATTATTCTGATCACCCTGCTTGCGGCGTTCTGGCGCAGCGTCCTGCGTGCGTATCGCCTGCCGTCTACACATGGGTCGCGCGTCTTGCTGGCGGGCAGTATGGGCAGCATGGTCAGCCTGATCGCACACGGGCTGGTTGACAACAGCGTGTATGTGCATGATCTGGTGTACGTGTTTGTGCTGCTTGTTGGCCTGGTGGCCAGCGCGGCCGAAGAGAAATAATAGCCAGCCCGATTTGGCGACTTGTGGTAAACTGCCCTCGGCTTGTAACGCGGCGGGAGTGAGACCTTGCGCGTATTAATAACGGGCGGGGCCGGCTTTATCGGCTCGCACCTTTGTGACAGGGCCCTGGCTGAAGGCCATGAAGTTGTAGCAGTAGACAGTCTCATCACCGGTGACCGCGCCAACATCGCGCATCTGACTGACAACCCTGCGTTTCAATTTATACAGCACGATGTGACCCGCTTTATCACATTCGAAGAGTCGCTCGACGTGGTATTTCACCTGGCTTCACCGGCCAGTCCGGTCGACTATCTAAAACTGCCCATCCAGACTTTAAAGGCCAGCTCGCTGGGGACGCACAATGCCATTGGTCTGGCGCGCGCCAGGGGCGCACGCTTCTTTCTCGCATCGACATCAGAAGTCTACGGCGACCCGCAGGTACACCCCCAGCATGAGAGCTATCTGGGCCATGTGGACACGCTCGGCCCGCGCGGCGTATATGATAACGCCAAGCGCTATGCCGAGGCTGTGACCATGGCTTATCACCGCGTGCACGGCATCGACACGCGCATTGTGCGGATATTTAACACCTATGGCCCGCGCATGCGCCTGGCGGACGGGCGCGTCGTGCCCAACTTCATCGCCCAGTCCCTGCGTGGCGCGCCGCTTACGGTATATGGCGATGGCACCCAGACGCGCAGCTTCCAGTACGTCAGCGACCTGATTGAGGGGATCTGGCGCTTGCTGGAATCGTCTTGCCACGAGCCGGTCAATATTGGTAACCCTCGTGAGATGACCATTCTCGACTTCGCCACCGTGGTCAACGAGTTGACGAACAACCCGGGCGGCATCGTCTTCAGGGAGAATTCGCGCATGGCCGGTGATCCCCAGACGCGCCAGCCAGACATCACACGCGCACGCACCCTGCTCGGCTGGGAACCCCGCATCAGCCTGCGCGAAGGGCTTGGCACGACCATCGATTTCTTCAGGGACGTGATGTGATCGCAGTCAAGCGTCGGCCTGTGACGCCATGGCCGCGTACACTGGCATTTCTTGTCCTTGCAATCCTGACCGGGCTCGCGCTCGCATTCCTGCCTGCGGCTATCCTGCTCCCCGCGATTGTTGCCGGGCTCATTTTCCTGCTCGCAGTAATTACGCCACACGCTGTACTGCTGCCATTGCTCATTCTGGCGCCCCTGCGTGCGCTCATCGCCACCGAGGCGGACCTGCTGCTGCCACTCGACATCGGCCAACTGTTGTTGCTGATCTGGCTGGCGGCCTGGGCCCTGCATTTCGTCATACTGCGCCGGCGCCTGCCCCGACTGACCTGGTCTGCGCTTTATCTTCCTGTCCTTGTGTTTATAATAATTGCAGGAATGACGGCGTTCAGCGCCACTTCGCTCAGCGCCTGGCTTCGTGAATGGGCCAAATGGCTTCAGATACTCATAATCGTGGTGCTTGTGACCAGCAGTATGTCCGGAACTGAGTGGCGTTGGCCACTTTATGGCCTGCTTTTGGCCGGCGCTGCCAATGCAGTAATTGGACTCTATCAGTTTTTTGGTGGCAGCGGCGTGCTCCACCTGCTCATCAATGGACGCTTTTTTCGGGCTTTCGGCAGTTTTGGGCAACCCAATCCCTTCGGTGGCTTCATGGCCATGCTGGCGCCGCTCGCGCTCTGTCTCACGCTGGCAAGTCTGCTGCGCTGGTGGCATCGACGCAGCAAGGGTTCATTTGCCGCTGTGGCTGGACATGCTGCAATGAGCGCACTTCTTGTTGCCGGACTACTTGCTTCCTGGAGTCGCGGCGCCTGGCTGGCCTTCGTCGCTGCGGCGTTTTTCATGTTGCTGGCCCTGCCCCGCCGCCTGCGACACGGCTTGCTGCTGACCGGCAGCGCCCTGCTGCTTGTCGCGCTGGTATGGTCGTTCGGACTGTTGCCGGAGTCCCTGAGCACGCGTCTTGCCAGTTCGACAGCAGACTATTTTGCTTTCGAAGACATGCGTGGTGTACCGGTCAACGATGCCAACTTTCCTGTCGTTGAGCGCCTGGCACACTGGCAGGCCGCGCTAAATATGGCGACCGCGCATCCCTGGCTCGGTGTTGGCTTCGGCAACTATGAAGTGGAATATGAGCAATTTCGGCTGCTGAACTGGCCCGACGCCCTGGGTCACGCGCACAACTTCTGGCTCAACATTCTTGCTGAAACCGGCATCTTCGGGCTGGCAGCCTATGCAAGCCTCTGGCTCTGTGTGCTGGCCTGGAGCTGGCGCGCGCGCTGTCACCCGGATCCGGGCGCTCGCCTGGTCATCGTCGGCCTGCTCGGTACATGGGTCAGCCTTTCTGTGCACAGCCTCTTCGACAATCTTTTCGTGAACAATCTGTTCTTGCATGTCGGTACTCTGCTGGGTGTTCTGGCGGTACTGCGGCGCCAGACGCGCAGCTTCCTCGTCTTTTCAGACATGGCGCCCCGCCCGTCGTGACCGGGTACAGACGCAACAACCCGCCCGACCGGGCCATCGTGTCGCTGGCCCGGCGTTTCGGCGACCGGGCGCAGGAAGTGGAACGCTTTCTGCGTTTCTCGGTCGTCGGGGTGATTGGCGCGATGGTTGATCTCTGCACACTCACCTTGTTGCAGGCAACAATCCTGCCGCCATCCTCCAGGTCTTATGTCGAGCTCGCAACGACCATCGCATTTCTGGTTGCCGTCGTCAACAATTTCCTGTGGAACCGCTACTGGACCTACCCGGATTCCCGTTCCCGTTCCATCCGCCGGCAGCTGGCACAATTCACACTCGTCAATGGGGTTGGCCTGGCCGTGCGAACCACTCTTATTTCAGCATCCTACGCATTTCTTGGCGTCACCCTGATGCCCCTGGCCCTGCCGCTTGTGCGCGTGCTAATGTCAGAATACCTGCCTTCAGCAAATACTGAAGCCAGGGTTGGGACACTTGCGGCCTGGGTGATCGCGGTTATCGTGGTCATGCTTTGGAACTTTTTTATCAACCGCTACTGGACCTACAGTGATGTCGACCAGCCCGGCGCGCATCGGCCTTGACTACACGCCCGCGTGGGAGCAAGGCGCAGGCATTGGCCGCTATGTGCGGGAGCTTGTGGCTGCTCTCGCAATCGAGGATCAGTCCACGGCCTGGCGCCTGTTCGTGGCCGGTGCGCGCATATCGCAGCTGCCCCCTGCGCCAGGCCGAAACTTCTGCTGGCGACCGGTCGCCCTGTCATCACAGTGGTTGATGCGCCTCTGGCATCGCGCCCGGATCCCTGTACCTGTAGAGCTCTTCACCGGCCCGCTGTCGCTTTACCACGCCACGGACTTTGTGTTGCCGCCGGTCCGACGCACGACAACGACCATCGTCCAGGTGCATGACCTGTCCTTTCTGCGCGTGCCTGACGCCGCTCCACCGGCCTTGAAGGCCTGGCTGGAACGCGTCGTTCCCGCATCAGTGCGCCGCGCTGATTTTGTGCTGGCGGACTCACATGCAACGCGTCAGGATCTCATCGAGTTCTTTGCCGTCACACCACATTCGAAGATTGGCGTGCTGCATGGTGGCGTCAATGCTCGCTTCGGCCCACGCGCCGCTTCGGCCCAACTGGCGGTGCGGAGCAAGTACGGGTTGGATGACTGGCCCTTCATCCTGTCAGTCGGCACTGTCCAGCCACGCAAAAACTATGGTCGTCTGGTCGAAAGCCTCGCCCGCCTGCGCGCGGATGACAATGACGTGCATCTGGTCATCGCTGGCGGGACGGGCTGGCTCTCCGACCCCTTTTACGAGCAACTGCGTAACAGGGGCCTGGGCGACGTGGTGCATCTGACCGGTTATGTCGCGGATGAAGACCTGCCCGCGCTTTACAGCGCTGCGACTGTTTTCGCTTTCCCGTCACTGTATGAAGGCTTTGGCTTCCCTGTGCTGGAAGCCATGGCCTGTGGCGTGCCCGTGGTGACCTCGAACCTGTCCTCGTTGCCGGAAGTTGCCGGTTACGCCGCCCTGTTAGTAGATCCCTACGACGTCGCTGCCCTGAGCGATGCGCTCGGGCGTATCGTGCAAGACAGCGCGTTGCGGCAGCGGCTGGTGCAGGCGGGTTACAGGCAGGCAGAACACTTTTCATGGCAACGCGCGGCGCGCGATCTGTTGGCTGTCTACAAGAGTCTGGGGGCCAGGGCGTGAAAGCCGGCTGGTTGCTTCCGCAAACCTGGCTGCTTGCTCTCGGTCTGCTCGCAGTATTTTTGCCCTGGTCAAATGGTGCCAATGCAGCGCTCGTCCTGAACGCCTGGGACCTGGCGGAGTGGAGCAGCCTGCATCCCCTGTCGCGCAACGCTGACCCGGCCCTTGCTGTGAGCTTCGGGCTACGCGCACTGTCACTTTTCCTGCTCGCGCTCACCCTGTGGCGGACGGGTCTGACAAATCTGTTTCGTGCAGTGCTGACAGTGCTGGTGGCTGTCGCCCTGCTGCCGCCACCACAATTCTTCCTTTCTGATATGGCCGACCCAAACTACCTTCAGCAACTCTCGCTGTCCGTCGCCGCCATTATAATTGGTCTGGCAAGTTTCTGGCGCAGTACCTGGCTGTCCTGGCTGCAGATCCTTCTTTCCCTGATGGCGCTGGTTTTTGCCTGGGTTTCGCTCACGGCCGCGCTCGATCTGCAACTCGGTCTGGGGCAGGAAGCACACCCGGGCGTTGGCCTGGCGCTGTTTGCCCTGACCATGCTGGCAAACTGCATGGTAGCTGGATTAACAAGAAAAGGGCGATCCACAAGGGATCGCCCGACCTGATCCAACGCGCGACGCTCTAGTTGTCGCCCATTTTCCCAATGTAGCTAACGGCTTCACCAACGGTTGTGATCGTTTGCGCGTCCTCATCCGTGATTTCGCCGCCGAACTCTTCTTCAAAGGCCATGATGAGTTCCACCAGGTCCAGCGAATCCGCTTCAAGGTCCTCACGGAAGCGGGCTTCAGGCACTACCCGGTCGTCATCGACGCCCAACAATTCAATCACTATATTTTTTATACGCTCTTCGATCGAAACCATTGTTTCCTCCCTGTCCAGGCGCGTGCCCGGGCACGTGCGTTGCACAACGAGTTCGCATTATACCCCTTCCCTCGCTGCTTGCCAATGTTGACAGTCTATTTTATGCCAGGTAGGATTGTTGACCCGCCGCAGGAATTCCGGAATGGCCAATCCCCAGGTTTCAACTGACATTGAAGGCCGCAAGGCTGATCACATTCGCATCAATCTCGACGAGGATGTGCAGTTCCCCACCCTGACCACCGGGCTCGAGCAATATCGATTTCAACACCGGGCGTTGCCGGATTTGAGCCTGTCAGAAGTGGATACCGGCTGCAGTCATTTTGGCAAATTGCTTTCTGCGCCGCTGCTCATCTCCTCAATGACCGGTGGAACGGAGCTTGCGCATCGCCTGAATCTGAACCTTGCCGAGGCGGCCCAGACTCATGGCATTGCGATGGGCGTTGGCTCGCAGCGCGCGGCGATTGAGAATCCCGCGCTGGCGGACAGCTTGCGTGTGCGTTCGGTCGCGCCCGATATCTTGTTACTGGCGAACGTCGGTGCGGTACAGCTCAATTATGGCTACGGTCCGGCGCAATGTATGCGCGCGGTTGAAATGATCGAGGCGGACGCGCTGATCCTGCATTTTAACGCGTTGCAGGAAGCTGTTCAGCCGGAAGGAGACGACAACTTCGCCGGCCTCGCGCGAAAGCTGGAGGCGCTTTGTCGGGCACTGCCCGTGCCGGTGATTGCGAAGGAGGTTGGCTGGGGCTTTTCCGTCCAGGACGCCCGCGACCTGGCCAGCGCAGGAGTTGCTGCGATCGATGTTGCGGGCGCCGGCGGAACTTCCTGGAGCGAGGTGGAGTACCACCGCGCGCCGGATCGCTTCCATGCTCGCGTGGCTGCTGCCTTTGCCGATTGGGGCATACCGACGGCTGTCGCCATTATGAATGTCCGGGAAGGCGCGCCGGACCTGCCGGTCATTGCCAGCGGAGGTTTGCGTGATGGCATTGATGTCGCCAAGTGTATTGCGCTCGGTGGCAACATGGCCGGCCTCGCCAGTCCCTTCCTCAAGGCTGCGGACCAATCGGTGGAGGCGGTCGACGAGCTCATTCGCGTCCTGGTGGCACAGCTGCGCATCACCATGTTTTGTAGCGGCGCGCGGACTCTTGCAGATTTGCAGCAAACTCCCCTGCTCAATGTGCAAAAGGAGAAGTGAGCGTGCTTGTGGCCTTGCAGGAGCGTTACACCGGCGCGCTGGACGCGACCCTGCGCTCGCTGCTGGACGACGCGCTCCCCACTGATACGCCACTGCTGGCCACCATGGTGCGCTATCCGCTGGGTCTGGTAGATGCGCAGGGCAACGCGACTTGCGCGGGCGCCGGCAAACGCATCCGTCCCCTGCTGTTGCTGCTCTGTAACGAGGCTGCCGGCGGAGATTGGCGCCAGGCCTTGCCTGCGGCAGTCGCCGTGGAATTGCTGCACAACTTCTCGCTGGTGCATGACGACATCCAGGATGACAGCCCGCTGCGACGCGGCAGGCCCACGGTCTGGCGATTCTGGGGGCGCTCCCATGCCATCAACGCTGGCGATTTGCTTCTTATGCTGGCATTCACTGCACTGCGTGAATTGTGCGAAACTGACGTGGCAGCGGAAGTGCAGCTGGCAGTGCACAATGCATTGGTTGGTAGCTGCCTTGAGCTCACCCGCGGCCAGCATCTGGACATGCACTTCGAATCCTGCGACTCGGTCAGCGTGGACAGCTACCTGTCAATGATCGAGGGGAAGTCTGCCGCGCTGATATCCGCCAGCGCACGTATTGGCGCGCTGATCGCCGGGGCTGACGAAGCGCGGGTGGAGCGCTTCGCGACCTGCGCACTGAATCTGGGCCTGGCCTTTCAGATTCGTGATGACATTCTGGGAATCTGGGGCGACCCGGCCGTTACCGGAAAATCCGCAGCGACAGACATTCGCTCGCGCAAAAAGTCGCTGCCGGTGGTTTTCGGTCTCGAACGCAGCGCTACGCTGGCCGAACGATATCGTCATGAGCCTGGTGGGGACGCGGAAGTGCAGGAAGTCATTTCCATCCTCGAGAGCCTGGGCGCGCGCGAATTCGCGCATGAGCAGGAAGCGCACTGGGTACGCGCGGCACAGCAGGCCCTTGTGGCAGCGAAACCGCAGGGTGAGGCTGGCATGCGCCTGCGCCGCTTCACCGAAGCGCAGCTGCAACGCAATTTCTAGACCAGGTCACGCAGGACGACGTTGGCTAGCAGCCGACCTTCAGTGCTAAGCCGAACTCTGCTGTCGTCAATTTCCAAAAGGCCCTGTTCCTCATGGCGGCGCAGAACCGGTCCGTGGATGTCCAGTAAATCCTCTCCAAAACGCTCGCGAAACGTGTCCCGGACAATTCCTTCCTGCGTGAGCCGCAGCCCCATGATCAGGGTGTCGCTGATTTTGTCTGCCCTGGACAGTGTGTCGTAGCCTTCTGTTGCCGCAGTTCGCGGGTAACAGGCCGGCGCAGCACCAGAGTTGCACGCCTGAATGTAGCGCTGCGGCGCCAGCAGGGTGCGCGTGCGCAGGCCGGCTGCATGTCCGTGGGCACCCGGGCCCAGCCCCAGCCAGGACAAATTATGCCAGTACTGCAGATTATGGCGGCAGGCGTGGCCCGGCAGTGTCCAGTTGCTGATTTCATATTGCTCATAGCCCGCGGCGGCCAGCAGCTCGGTAGCCAACGCATACTGGTCAGCTGCCAGGTCATCATCCGGCGCAGCGACCTGGCCCCGCTCGACCCACTCACGCAGCGGCGTGCCTTCTTCCAGGCTCAGCGCATAGAGTGACAAATGCTCCGGCCGCAGAAGAAGAATCTGCTCGAGCGTGTGCGTCCAGTCGGACAGGGTTTGCTCAGGGATGCCATAGATGAGGTCCAGATTCAGATTGTCGAAGCCGGCCCGGCGCGCGTCCGAGACCGCGCGCGCAACCTCGTCGCTGTCGTGCCGGCGCGCGAAGAGCCGCAGTTCCCGCGCATGGGTGGACTGCACGCCCAGACTAAGCCGGTTCACGCCAGCCTCATGGATCGCCTGCAGCCAGGTTTCGTCAAGGTCGTTGGGGTTGGCTTCCAGCGAAATCTCGGCGTCTTTGGTTACATGGAAGCCGCTGTCAATCGCGTTCAGTATCTCCGCGATTTGCGTTGGTCGCAGCAGGCTGGGGGTGCCGCCACCAAGAAAGATGGTGTGAACCAGGCTGTCAGCCGCTCCGGGCGCGCAACTACGCAATTCTGCGATGAGCGCAGCCACGAAGGGATCTATCAAATGCTCCATGCGAGTATAGGTGTTGAAAGCGCAATAGGTGCACTTCGAGCGACAGAAGGGAACATGGAGATACAGAGAAAGCGTTTCGTGCATGACCCTCGCCTGTCTATGCGATCAGGCCACAGCGGTCCTGCTTGACGGCTGCCCCTGTCCGGCTATCATAGCGCAGGACAGAGACAAGGTTGGCTATGAAAGCAAGAGTGCCTGAAAGCGACCAGCGCGGCGGTGTGCGCGTTCTCGTCGTCGATGACGAGCGCCGCATGATCGGTTTCATCCGTATGAACCTGGAGCTCGAAGGTCACCTTGTGCTGGAGGCCCACAACGGCTACGAAGCGCTCGAAGCCCTGCGCAAGGACCTGCCGGACATCATCCTGCTGGATGTCATGATGCCGGAGTTGAACGGCTTCGAAACCCTGCGCCTGGTGCGCGAGATTTCGGATGTCCCGGTCATCATGCTCACCGCCAGGGGTGAAGAAGACGACCGAGTCTACGGCCTCGAACTGGGCGCCGACGACTATATCACCAAACCCTTTGGCCCACGTGAACTGTCCAGCCGCGTCCGCGCCGTGCTGCGCCGTTACGCCACCTCGACCAGCAACCCACAAGTGGCCGTGCTCAAGATTGACGAGCGATTGAGTGTGGATTACAACCGGCGCGAAGTCATCGTGAATGGCGAGCATATCAAGCTGCGCCCGACCGAGTATCGCCTGCTCTATCATCTCATCCAGAACGCCGGCTGGACGGTGCCGCACGAACAACTGCTGGCCAGGGTCTGGGGCTACGAATACCGTGAAGAGGCGCACTATGTGCGGCTATACGTCAACTACCTGCGCGAGAAAATCGAGGAAAACCCTTCCGAGCCAGTGTATATCCTGACCGAGCGCGGCGTGGGGTATCGATTTGTGGACTTCCGCGCCGACGAAAACCAGCCGGGCTCAGTCTGATACAGCGAGGTGCTCCGGCGCCAGCCGGGTCAGTTGCTCGCTCACCTGCAGTTCCAGCGCAGCCTTCTCATCCTCAGGCAGCCAGCTGGCGCGCACGGAGTTGAGCACCATCATTTGCAATTCGTCTGCGCCCAGACCGCAGCTATTAACTACGGCGAGATGTTCGTCGCTGAGTGAACTGGCGTAGAAGCTCGGCATCCCGCTGGCGGCAATCGGGTTCAGTCCTTCGTCCACCAGCCGTTTAAGGGGATACGCTTCGTTGTCATCAATCAGACCAAGCGCGACTGCCTCACCCATGGTTACTACCAGCGACGTGCCCTGCCGCTCCAACTCTGCCACGAGCGCAGGGTCGTCCGCAACTCCCAGACCGCCAATCAAGCGCCGTGGCTGCAGGGTCTCCAGCATCTCGCGCAAGTTACTGGCTGTGTCCACATTCGCATTGGCATGAACCGCAGTCGGGATTTCCTTGCGCGCCGCAGTGCGGAAAGCGCGTTCAAATTGACCCGGCGGCTGGGCGTCTTCAGGTCCCGCCAGGCAAATGCCGACGATGCCGCCACGCATCCCTTCCTCGCTGCTGGCAAGTCGCACCACTTCGTCAGCATGGCGCGGCTGATCGCGGAAAACGCTCAACACCCAGCGCAATTGAATCTGCCAGGCCACTTCCGCGCGCCTGCGGCCGTCGTTCAGCGCTGCCAGCAACTTTTCGAAGCTCCAGCGATGTTCCGTGAAGTGCGCTGGATTGACGTGGATTTCGGCATACACCACATTCTGGCGCGCCAATGCCAGGCCAGTCTCATACACGACATGCGCGACATCATCGTCGTACTGAAGCCAGCGACTCGTCTCCGCCATGAGTTCGTAGCGCCGCCCTGCATCTGGTTCCGTCAACGTCTCCAGCCACGCCGCCAGCGAGTCCGGATCGTCAAACACTTCATTCTGGTCAGCGATGGTAAGCAGGCGATCGCGCTGCAGGGCGCCTTCCAGCTGAAGAAACAGCTCGACTTTGGGAATCGCATTAACGTAGCTATCCAGTGACACAGGCTCGCTCCCCTTATTTCCTGTCTTCGATGGTGGTCTCGCGTGTGGAGCGACCGCTGGCGACGGGCAGGCGGCGCCTGTGCTCGTGGGCCTTAGCGGCGCGCACGAAACTCAGGAAAAACGGATGCGGCCGGTTGGGCCGGCTGAGAAATTCGGGGTGGAACTGGCTGCCGGCCATGAAAGGATGCTCGCGCAATTCAGCAATCTCCACCAGACGGCCATCCGGACTCATCCCGCTAAACTGCATGCCATGGGCCGCAAAGGCCTCGCGATACCTGTTGTTGAATTCAAAGCGGTGCCGATGACGTTCCTGGATTTCTCCGACGGCGTTCCAGGCGCGGCCACTGTGACTGTCCCGTGCCAGCTGGCAGGGATACAGCCCCAGACGCATCGTTCCGCCCATGTCTTCGATGCCGCGTTGCTCCTGCATCAGGTCGATAACCGGGTTGGCTGTATTGACTGCGAACTCTGTACTGTTGGCGTCTTCGAGCCCGATCACATTTCGCGCAAACTCTATGCACATTACCTGCATGCCCAGACAAAGACCCAGATAGGGAACCTTGTTCTCCCTGGCAAACCTGGCGGCCAGTACCTTGCCCTCTACACCGCGCTCGCCGAAGCCGCCCGGGACGACAATGCCATCCACGCCCTGCAGCACATCCATGCCCTTGCCACGCTCCAGATCACCGGAATAAAGCCATTCGACCTCCAGCTTGCGCATTTCGGCGCTGCAGGCGTGCAGCAGAGCCTCGCGCACGCTCATGTAGGCATCATGCAGTTCAACATACTTGCCCACCACGGCAATGCGCAGGGGCCGGGTGGCGGATTTCATGAGCCTCATCATTTCCGCCCAGTCGTCGAGCGCGGGAGGGCCTGTTTCCAGACCCAGCTGATCCACGAGATAATTACCCAAACCCTGGCGCTCCAGAATGAGAGGGAGTTCGTAGAGCCAGTCAATTGTCTGCAAGGGCACGATGGCCTGCTCCGGCACATCGCAAAACAGGGAAATCTTGTCGATGACGTCACCGTTCATTGGATGGTCCGCGCGAGCAATGATCACCTGTGGTCGGATGCCTATGCCCTGCATTTCCCGCACACTGCGCTGGGTCGGTTTAGTCTTAAGTTCTTTCGTCGCGGCAATCCAGGGCAACCAGGTAACGTGCATGGTGAGCGTCTGTTCACGCGGCAGGCTCATGCGCATCTGGCGAATGGCTTCGAGGAAGGGCAGTCCCTCAATATCGCCGACAGTGCCGCCGACCTCGACCAGCACCACGTCGGCGTTGTTCTGCTTGCCCACTGCCACTATCCGGCGTTTGATCTCGTTGGTGATATGCGGCACGACCTGAATTGTGCCGCCCAAATAGTCACCACGCCGTTCCTTGTCGATCACGCTGGTATAAACCTGGCCGGCGGTGACGTTGGAATGGCGGCTCAGATCCACGTCGATGAAACGTTCATAATGGCCAAGGTCGAGGTCGGTCTCGGCGCCGTCGGCTGTGACGAAGACTTCGCCGTGCTGATAAGGGCTCATCGTGCCAGGGTCCACGTTGAGGTAGGGGTCCAGCTTCTGCACGGCGACCTTAAGGCCACGTGCCTTCAGGATACGCCCGACCGCGGCCGCGGTCACGCCCTTGCCCACCGAGCTGACCACGCCACCTGTACAAAAGATGTACCTGGGCCCTTGCATGAGTGCACCTCGTAAATACAAAAGCGGAGCCACCTCCGCCAATTAAGACTGCTGGTCCGCAAGCCGCAATCTCCACCATACTATCATAACCTTCGGAGCTGCAGACAACAAAAACCGGGACCGGGCGGCCTGTTCATGCCAGCGCCCCGGGCGTATACTGTTTGCGTCAATGATTGGGCCGGGGGCACAATGGTCGCTGGAGCACAGGGTGTCGGTGTGCAGGACGGGCAAATGGCACAGCGCAACATTGTGCAATACGTGGCGCAACAAATTGCTCGCAGCGTGAGCCAGGTCATCATTGGCAAACGCAACGAAATCAGCCTGACAGTGCTGGGCCTGCTCAGCCAGGGGCACATCCTGATTGAAGACATCCCCGGCGTCGGCAAGACCATGCTGGCCAGGGCGCTGGCGCGCTCAATTGGCTGCAGTTTCAGCCGAATACAGTTCACGCCTGACATGCTGCCTTCTGATGTAACGGGCGTGTCAATTTTCAACCAGAAAACACGCGAGTTCGAGTTTCGCCCTGGGCCGATAATGGCGCAGATCGTGCTGGCGGACGAGATTAACCGCGCCACGCCCAAGACCCAGGCCGCGCTGCTGGAGGCGATGGAGGAAAGTCAGGTCACTGTTGATGGCGTCTCCTGGGAGATGGAGCAACCCTTCCTCATTCTCGCCACCCAGAATCCCATCGAGTATGAAGGGACATTTCCTTTGCCAGAGGCCCAGATCGATCGCTTTCTGATGCGCATTCGGCTAGGGTACCCAGGGCCAAACGAGGAGCTCGCCGTGCTGGGGGCGCAGCAATTCCGCCACCCCATTGATAACATGACCCAGGTTGTTAGCGTCGAGGAGCTTTCTGCTGCGCAGCGGGCCGTCCGTGAAGTCTACGTCGCCGACGAGCTCAAACGCTATATTATCGAGCTGGTGAACGCCTCCCGTCAGCATCCGGACGTTTATCTGGGGAGCAGTCCCCGCGGTTCGCTGGCCCTGTTCCGCTGCGCCCAGGCGCGCGCGGCCATGGCGGATCGAGAATTCGTCATCCCGGATGACGTTAAGGCCCTTGCCGAAGTTACCCTGGCCCATCGCATTATCGTCGGCCCCACTTCACGCATCCGTGACGTGTCCTCGCGCAGCATCGTTCAGGAGATCGTTGGCAACACCCCCGTCCCGGGGGCCTCGATCCAGTAATTCATGCAGAACCGGCGCCCTGCGCTTTGGCTACTGCTTATGCTGTGCTTCTCAGCCGGCATCTATACCGGTCGGGATTTTTTCTTTCGCATGGCATGGCTCTTCGCCGGCCTGCTGGTCTTCTCTTTCCTGTGGGCGTGGTTCACGCTGCGTAACATCAGCCTGGTACGTCAGACGCTGGCGCGGCGCGCCCAGGTCGGCAGCAGTCTGGGCGAAAAGTTCGTCCTGCAGAACGAATCCTGGTTGCCTGGCCTGTGGCTGGAGGTTCGTGACCATTCCGATTTGCCCGGTCATCTTGTCAGCCAGGTCGTGCCCTCGCTGGGCAGGCGCGGCTCCTGGGGCTGGTCAGCAGAAACCGCCTGCGTGGCTCGTGGCGAGTTTCGCCTGGGCCCGCTGACCCTGCTCAGCGGCGACCCCTTCGGCTTTCACCATTCGTCGCGCCGCCTGGGGCAGGTTTCCAACGTCATCGTTTATCCTGCCACCGTCGATCTCGGATTCTTTGAACTGCCAGCGGGACAACTCACCGGTGGCAGTATTATGCGCCGCCGTACCCACTACGTCACGACCAACGCCGCCGGTGTGCGCGACTATGTCCCAGGCGACAGCTTCAACCGTATCCACTGGCGCAGCAGTGCCCGCCGCAACAGCCTGATGGTCAAGGAATTCGAAATCGATCCCTTGCTCGACATCTGGCTGTTCATGGATTTCTCGGCGGAGTCACTCGTGGAGCACGAGTCTGTGCAACGTATCAACGGCGTCGGGCCGGCCATCTCGACCGGGCCCCTGCCCCGCTCCACCGAAGAATACGGCGTGGTCGTGGCGGCCTCGCTGGCGCGCCACTTCATAGAGAATGAAGAGCGCGCTGTAGGTTTCGCGGCCTGGGCACCCAAACGGGAATTGCTGCAGCCGGAGAGCGGTGACCGCCAGCTCAATCGCATCTTGCAGATCCTGGCCGTCGGGCGCAGCCTGGCCGACGCGCCGCTGGTACAAATGCTCGCGCTGGAGACGCCGCATATGACGCGCGGCACCTCTCTCGTTGTCATCACCTCTTCCCTGGATATTCGTTGGGTGCATGAACTGCGATTGCTGAAGCGGCGCGGCATTCGGCCGCTTTGTGTCCTGATAGATCCAGCTTCCTTTGGCGGCCAGGAATCCTCAGCTGACCTGCTCGCGTCACTGCATCTCGCGCGCATCCCGTCCTTTGTGGTCCAGATGGATGAAGACATAACTACGATCCTGACCCAACGTATGACCCTGCGGCTGTGACTTCCTCGATACGTCCTGTCTTCCTCTACATAATTGTTTTTGTCAGCGGCATGTGTACGCTCGCAATTGAACTCTCCGCTTCACGCTTGCTTGGCAGCGTCTTTGGCACCAGTAATCTCGTCTGGGCCAACGTCATCGGGCTGATGCTGCTCTACCTCAGCGTCGGCTATTATGTCGGCGGGCGCCTTGCGGACCGTTCGCCCCACCCGCGCACCCTGTTCCGCATTCTGCTGTGGGCGGCATTTCTCAATGCCTTAGTCCCGCTGGTGGCGCGTCCCATCCTGCAGAGCGCTGCATCCGCCGTGATGAACGTGGATGCATCCGTGGTCGTGGGCACTTTTCTGGCAGTGCTGGTGCTGTTCTCCGGGCCAGTCACCCTGCTCGGCTGCGTTCCGCCCTTCGCATTGCGCCTCGCCATCAACGACCTGCGGTTGACCGGACAGGTTGCTGGCCGCATTTTCGCCATCAGCACGCTTGGCAGCCTGATAGGAACCTTCCTGCCAGTGCTACTGCTCATCCCGCAGCTGGGTACCCAGAGAACATTTCTCTGCTTCGCTGCCTTGCTCTACCTGACCGGTCTGCTCGGCATGTGGCGCACGGAGGGACGCCTCCCCCTGCGTTCGCTGTGGATGCCGCTGGTCATAGCGCTGTTTGTCCTGATGTCCTCCGGCGGTCCGCTGCGCGCCGCGCCAACTGGCAGGACCTTGCTGCTCGAGCTTGAGAGCGCCTACAACTACATCCAGGTGCAGGAAGACAGCGCAGGCTATCGATACCTCTTCCTCAACGAGGGCCAGGGTATTCACAGTCAGTGGCATCCACAGCGCATTAATTATGGCCGTACCTGGAGCTTTTTTCTTACTGCGCCCTGGTTCAATCTGGCTATGGAAGGGCCCCGGCAGGTCGAGTCCCTGGCCATTGTCGGCCTGGCGGGTGGCACAATCGCGCGTCAGTACCATGCCGTTTACGGTGACATCCTCATTGACGGGATTGAAATCGATCCGGCTCTGATCGAGGTGGGCGAGCGCTGGTTCGGACTGGATGCCATACCCGGCCTACGCACCTGGCCTGCCGACGGACGCCTGGCCCTGCGTCAACTGCAGGGCCAGTACAGCGTTATCGCGCTGGATGCCTACCGACCTCCCTACATCCCCTGGCATCTGACCACGCGTGAGTTCTTCTTCGAGGCCCGGGAGCGACTGCTGCCAGATGGCGCCCTTGCCATCAACGTCGGCCGGACACACAGCGACCGTCGCCTGGTTGACGCCATGACGGCGACTCTGCTGCAGGTCTTCCCGACCGTGCACAGCATGGACGTGCCGCAATCCTTCAACACAATTCTCGTCGCAACCAAGTCTCATACGAATGCTGACAGCCTGGCGCAGAATCTCGCCGGACTGCCACAGTCCGCCAGCCCGGTGCTGCGTGACGCACTGGCGCTGGGCGTTGCAAGTCTGGTGCCCACCGTCGCCGGCGAAACCGTGTTCACCGACGACCACGCGCCGGTGGAACGCCTCGTAGACTCACTCCTGCAGGACTTCCTGCTCTCGGGCGAGGCACAGCGCTTTCTGCCTGGCCCTGGCGCGCAAGGCACTTGACCCTGCTTTCGCGCGGGGGGTATACTCGCCACCGGCTGGACACAGCCAAACCTCTTCACACCCCGACGGGGCGTCCCATGGAAACTGTCATCACCGGTTCGATCGCCTACGATTACCTGATGCGTTTCCCAGGACGTTTCACTGACCACCTGCTGGATGGACAATTGCATCATTTGAGCGTCAGTTTCCTCGTAGAGGACATGACACGTCACTGGGGTGGAACAGCCGCAAATATCTCCTACAATGCCGCTTTGCTGGGGCTGCGTCCGCGCCTGATGGGCGCCGTGGGCAGTGACTTTGGCGACTATCGCGCCTGGCTGCACAAGTCGGGAGTGGATACGTCGGCCGTGCGTCAGATTGACTCCCTGTTCACAGCCAGCTTCTTCTCCAACACGGACATCGACAACAACCAGATCGCCTCGTTCTATGCCGGCGCCATGTCGCGCGCCCGTGAATACCGGCTTGAGGATGTCCTCGACTTTAAGCCGGGCCTGGTCTTCATTTCACCCAATGATCCGGAAGCCATGCTCAACCTGGCCGCGGAATGTCGCGAACGAGACATCCCCTTTGTCTGTGACCCGAGCCAGCAGGTTGCGCGCTTTGATGGCGAACAATTACGCGAGTTCGTGCTGGGCGCGAAGGTGCTGGTCATGAATACCTACGAGGCTAGCATGATCAGCCAGAAGACGGGCCTGAGCACAGCCTTGCTGGCAGAACAGATCCCGATCGTGCTGATTACGCGGAGTGCCGAGGGCGTTGACATCCATGAATGTGGCCGGCGGCACCATGTGCCGGCCTTCCCGGTCTCTCACATTGCGGATCCTACCGGAGCGGGCGATGCTTTCCGGGGCGGAATAATACGCGGCCTGGCTGCGGGCTGGTCGCTGCTTCTTTGCGCACAGGTGGGTTCGTTGTGTGCCAGCTACACGCTGGAGCAGGTAGGTACCCAGACTCACAGTTTTGCGCTCCAGGAATTCATCGACCGTTTCCGCAGCGAGGTGGATGACGATGGCCAGCTGGAACTCCTGCTAAGCGCCAGCACGATCACAGGACAATGAAACAGGGGACTTCAATTAGTGAAAAGAAGGAAACGGGCATGACGGTCGAACACGATGTCGCCGATCTTGACAAGGCTACCGGCGGTCGCTATCGCATCAACTGGGCGGAAAACGAAATGCCGGTGTTACGCTCCATACGTGAGCGCTTCAGCCGCGAGAAACCCCTGGCAGGCGTGTGCGTGGCGGCCTGTCTGCACGTCACCACCGAGACCGCCAACCTGATGCACACGCTGCAAAGCGGCGGCGCCGATGTCGTCCTCTGCGCATCCAATCCACTTTCCACCCAGGATGATGTGGCCGCAGCCCTGGTCACGCAATTCGAAATCCCGGTGTTCGCCATCAAGGGCGAGGACAACGAAACCTACTACAATCACATCACGGCGGCGCTGGACCGGCAACCCCATGTGACCATGGACGACGGCGCCGATCTTGTTGGCACCATCCACAAAAGCCGCCAGGAGCTGCTCAGCGGCATAGTGGGCGGCACGGAAGAAACCACCACCGGCGTCATTCGACTGCGCGCCATGGCAGCCGACGGTGCCCTGCGCTTTCCGGTCATCGCTGTCAACGACAGCGACACCAAGCATATGTTCGACAATCGTTATGGCACCGGCCAAAGCACGCTTGACGGCATCATCCGCGCGACCAACATTTTGCTGGCGGGACGAACCATAGTGGTTGCTGGCTATGGCTGGTGCAGCCGTGGCATTGCCAGCCGGGCACGCGGCATGGGCGCCAATGTGATCGTCACGGAAGTTGACGCAATGAAGGCGCTTGAGGCGGTCATGGATGGTCTGCGCGTTATGCCCATGCTGGAGGCCGCGGAAGTCGGCGATATTTTCATCACCGCGACCGGTGACATCAATGTGATCGATTGCCCCCACTTTGAACGCATGAAACATGGCGCTGTGGTTGCCAACAGCGGCCACTTCAACGTAGAAATCAACCTGACCGGCCTGGCAGCGTTAGCCGATGGCGAGCCGCAACTGGTGCGACCCTTTGTCGAGGAATATCGCGTGTCAGGACGCTCGATTTATGTGCTGGGAGAAGGCCGGCTCATCAACCTCACCTCGGCCGAAGGGCACCCGGCCAGCGTGATGGACATGAGCTTTGCCAACCAGGCTCTGGCTGCGGAGTATTTAATCCGCAACGCCGACAACCTTTCGGCCGGCGTTCACGTCGTGCCGCCGGCAGTGGACAAGGAGATAGCGCGCCTGAAGCTGGCGAGCATGGGCGTGAGCATCGATGAACTCACACCGGCGCAGGAGAAGTATCTAAATCAATGGGAAGAAGGCACCTAAACGTCCACCTTCGCCTTGTCCTCAACAGGTGACGGGAGACAGCATGCGCATTTTGACAAGCGGCGCAACCGGCTTCGCAGGGCGGCACTTGCTGCGGCATTTGCGTGAGCAGTATCCTGACGCATCGTTGCACGGGACAATGCTGACTGGTGCGAGTCGCTTGCCTGGCGTCACGCTGCATCAAATCGATCTCTGCAATGCCACCGCTGTGTCCGGCCTCGTCGACACCTTCCAGCCGACTCACGTCGTACATCTGGCGGCGCTGTCTTCACCACGACAGTCATTCGCGCGTCCCTGGCCCACGATTGAGAACAACTTGCTGGCCCAGGTCAATCTGCTGGAAGCCTGTAGTCTGCTGCAGCCGCAACCGCAGGTACTGGTCGTCACTTCCGCTGACATCTACGATACGGTCGATGACCCTGTCACGGAGTCCAGTACATTCTTGCCGACCAGCCCTTACGCCGTGAGCAAGATTGCCCAGGACATGCATGCACTCCAAATTCACTTCGAGCGCGGTCTGCCGGTCATGCGCGCCCGCCCCTTCAATTTTCTTGGGCCCGGGCAGACCGAAGGCTTTGTCGCGGTTGACTTTGCTGCCCAGGTTGCCCGCATTGAGGCCGGTCACCAGGCACCTGTCATTCGAGTCGGGAACCTGGCAGCCCGACGTGACTTCTGCGATGTCCGGGATGTTGTCCGCGCCTTCACGCTGCTGCTTATACATGGCGAACCAGGCAGTGTTTGTAACATCGCTTCCGGGGAAGCTCACAGCATACAGTCCCTGCTGGATCTGCTGTTGGCCATGGCCAGGGTGCCGATTGAGGTGCAGGTCGACGAAGCGCGTTTCGTCCCGCTGGATGTTCCACTGAAACGTGGCGACAACAGCCGACTGCGTGCGGCGACTGGCTGGCAGCCGCGAATTACGCTCGAGGAGTCATTGCGGGATGTGCTGCAGGACTGCCGTGATGCGTCGGGCGCATGATTGACAGCCACTGCCATCTGAATTTCGACAGCTTCGATGAGGACAGGGCACAGGTTCTGGAGCGGGCAACCGGGGCCGGCGTTTCTGCCATCATCAACCCGGCTGTCGACCTGAACTCCTGCGAGGAAGTGCTCACTCTTGCCAGGCTCTGGCCGCAGGTTTACGCTGCGGTCGGTATTCACCCCAACAGTTGTGGAGACTTTGGGCGGGAGTCATTACGCGCCCTGTGCGCCCTGAGCAAGAGATTCGGGGTCGTGGCCATCGGTGAAATCGGCCTTGACTACTACCGTGAGCGCTGCTCTCCTGAGCAACAACAACGAGCCCTGCGTCAGCAGCTACAGTTGGCGACAGAATGCGACCTGCCAGTCATCATTCACAATCGCGAGGCCAGCGCAGACCTGCTGCCGATCCTGGAGGCTCACGCCGGGGCGTTGCCGACGGAGCAAGCGGAGCGCATTGGCGTGCTGCACTCTTTTTCCGCATCGGCAGAGGTGGCCAGGCATGCCCTGGCGCTCGGATTCTACCTCGGCTTCACCGGGCCGCTAACCTTCCGCAAGGCGGAACTGCTGCGCAAGGTCGCCCGCGAAGTCCCGCTTGATCGCTTGCTGGTTGAGACGGATGCCCCCTTCCTGTCACCAGAACCATTTCGCGGCAGACGCAATGAGCCGGCGCGACTGCCGCACATCGTTGAACAACTGTCTGCGCTGCACAATGTGTCGCCGGAAGAGATGGGGCGCATCACCAGCGCAAACACGAGGCGTCTGTTCCGTCTGCCAAACTGACCCACATGCCCGGATTGGAGTACACTGGGCGCATGGTCGATCTGTCGCTCATAATCGTAAGCTGGAACGTCGCCGACCTGCTGGCGGAGTGCCTGGATTCTGTCAATCGCAGCCTTGCAGAATCTGCGCTCTTTGCCGAGATCATTGTCGTCGACTCGGCCAGCACGGACGATTCAGTTGCTATATTGCGCACGCGTTTTCCGGAAGTAATTGTGCTTGCCCAGGAGGGAAATCCCGGTTTCGGGCGTTGCAACAATCTTGGCCTGAAGATGGCAAGTGGCAAACACATTCTGCTGCTCAATCCAGACACGCTGGTCATCGCTGATGCCCTGGAACGCCTGGTGCAAGAACTGGAAAGGTACCCTGAAGTCGGCATCGTTGGCCCGCGCACGCTCAACATCGACGGTTCGATGCAGTCCACGAGGCGCCGCTTTCCCACGCTGCTGACCGCATTCTTCGAGAGCACCTGGCTGCAACCCTGGGCTCCACGCGGCTTGCTGCGCCGCTACCGGATGGAGGATCGTGCCGAGGAAGACAGCTTCGAGGTGGACTGGGTCCAGGGTTCCGCCCTCATGTTGCGGCGCGAAGTCTATGAAGCAATCGGCGGACTTGATCCAGGCTACGTGATGTACTCGGAGGAGCTGGACTGGTGCCGCCGCGCGCAGGTGGCCGGCTGGCGCGTACGTTACGTGGGCGCTGCCACAATCATCCATCATGGCGGCCGCAGCAGTGAACAGGCGCCCGCGCGGCGCCAAATTCATTTTCAGCAGAGCAAGTTGCGTTACTTTCGCATCTGGCATGGCTGGTGGAGCGCGCAGCTGCTGCGTGTATTCTTGCTGCTTATGTACATGCAGCAGCTTTTGCTGGAAGCGGCCAAGGGTATCGTCGGCCACAAGCGCGCCCTGCGCCAGCAGCGCGTTCGCGCCTACTGGCAGGTCCTGCGCTCCGGCCTGAGAGTGAGCTGATGCGCATCGGTATCGTCAGCGGCGAGTATCCGCCAATGAAAGGCGGCGTCGGTGCCTGCAGCCAGATTCTGGCACAACATTTGCACTCTCGCGGCCACGAGCTTTTTCTCTTCAGCGATGCCAGGGCCCGCAGCGAGGAGTTTCTGCTTGCCTGCACATCCGGTGGCTGGGGGCCACAAGCCTTGCTGGCGTTGCGACGATGGGCGCGGCAGCAACGCCTGGACCTCGTCAACCTGCAGTTTCAGACGGCTGCATTCGGCATGTCTCCCTGGATTCATTATCTGCCACAATTCCTTGGCCGTATACCTCTGGTGACCACTTTCCACGACCTGGCCGTCCCCTGGTTGTTCCCAAAGGCCGGGACGCTGCGCGAACGCATCGTGCTGCAACTGGCGCGCAGTTCCAGCGCGGTCATTTGCACCAATCACGAAGATTATTCCAGGCTGGATAGCCTGCTACGCTGCACCAGGATGATTCCCATTGGCAGCAACATCCTCGCTCAGCGTCCCCCGGATTTCGACGTCGGTCCGTGGCGCCAGCGCGCCGGAGTCGCGGACAACGAGATTCTGCTGGCCTGGTTTGGACTGGTCAATCACAGCAAGGGCCTGGATACCCTGCTGCAAAGCCTGGCTGAACTGCGCGATTCAGGCCTGACGCTGCGTCTGGTACTCATCGGTGGTGAGGCCGGTGACAGCGATCGCAGCAACATCGCTTTTCTCGAAGCGCTGGGAGCGCAGGTCGACCGCCTGGGGCTGGAGGCTGCCCTGCACCACACAGGCTACCTTGCTGCATCTGAGGTGGCTGCCTGGCTGTGGGCCAGCGACCTTACCGTCTTGCCTTTCCGCGATGGCGCGTCATTCCGCCGCGGCAGTCTGATGGCCGCCATACGGCACGGCTGCGCTACCATTACCACCACGACGCGGGTGCCAGTCCCGGAGTTCGTGCATGGTCAAAACCTGTGGCTCGTGCCACCTGCTGACGCGCAGGCCCTGGGCACTGCGCTGCGCACGCTCGCAGCCTCGCGCGAAAGCCGGGACAAGCTGCGATTGGGCGCGTCTCAGCTGGCTGCCCGATTTGACTGGGACGCCATTGCGGCGGACTACGTCGCCTGCTTTGAAACAGTGCTGGTGGAGCGCCAGTGATGCGTTTGCCAGCGCGCAAGGACCTTGCGGCGGCCGTTTTGCTGTTCGCTCTGTGGCTGGTTTTTTTCTGGCGTCTGTTCACCCCCGTTGCCGCTGACCAGGCTTCGCTGCGCCAGGGAGATTTCTCGGGGCAATTTGTCGCCTTCGGCGCTTACCAGTATGAGCGCATGAGTCAGGGCGAAATCCCGCTCTGGAATCCCTGGAACAACGGCGGCATGCCTTTCCTGGCAGACCCACAGACGGCGGTCTTCTATCCGCCGAGGCTGCTGACCATTGCATTGAGCGGCCTGGCCGGAGGCTGGAGCTACCAAGCGCTCGAGCTGGAAATGTCCGTTCATGTGCTGGCCTTCACCCTGATGATGTACCTCTTGCTGCGCCGCATGACGCGCCATCTGCACGGCAGCGTGCCAGGGGCATTGCTGTCAGCGATCATCTCTGGCTACTGCGGCTGGACGAGCGGCTATCCTCCGCTGCAACTGGCGATACTGGAGTCAGGCATCTGGTTGCCCGTCGCCATGCTGGGAGTCTATGAGGCCACCGAAGCCCGTCCCACACGCTGGCGCTGGCTTTTGCTCAGCGGCCTGGCATTGGCTCTCTCCTGGCTGGCCGGGCACTCGCAAACCAGCTGGCAACTGAGTCTGGCGTTGGTCGCCTGGATCGCCTGGCGCACATGGGAGAAGCGTTTGCGCTGGCACCTGTTTTTGCGCATGGCTGCGGCAGTCACGCTGCTGGCCTTCGGTCTGGCAGCGGTGCAGCTGATGCCAGGACTCGAGTATCTGCTGCATACGGGCCGCGCCGCACTCGGATACGATGCAAAAGGCAACGGCTTCCCTGTGCGCGACCTGTTGCAGTTATTGTTTCCGGCGCAGCTGAGCCTGTTCTCGCCACTGTACATAAGTATCGCCGGCCTGGTGCTGGTACTCATCGCGCTACAGCAAGGTCTGCGCACTGTGCGTTTCTGGCTGCTGACAGCGCTGTTCGCCCTGTCCCTCAGTCTGGGCAAGAATGCCGCACTCTTCCCGGCGCTTTACAATTTGCTGCCAGGTTTGCGCTGGTTCCGCGGGCAGGAACGTGCTGCCTATCTGGTTAGCCACAGCCTGGCAATCGCTGCTGGTCTGTCACTGGCGCAGCTGGGCAGCGCAGCAGACAATACGTCGCGTTGGCATGGCGCGCGCCGCATCCTCATCGTCATCATCCTCTCGAGCGTCCTGGTGATGGCGCTGGCGCCTGGCGGCTGGCCTGGCGTGGAGACGCCGGACATGCTTGGCGCGGCACTCTTCACCTTGTTGCTGGCTGCGGGAATATGGCTGGCCATACGTGGAGTCATGCTCCGCAGGGCTACGCCTGTCTGGAGCTGGCTGCTGCTGGGGCTGCTCATCTTCGACCTGTTTACAGTCAACATGGACGCGTCCGGCACCTGGGAGGGCGTGACGCCGGAGCAGCAACTTTCAATGGCTCCGCCCCCACTGGTTGCTGTTGTCCTGCAGGACCAGGACGAGCCGTTTCGCGTAGACGGCTTACGCGGGTTGCATGACAATTTCGGCAGCCTCTATCAGCTGGCGGACATGCGCGGCATCAGCCCGCTATTCCTCTCCGGGCCATGGGCGCTCATTGGCCATGAGGCCATCAACCCGCGCGCCTGGGAGCTGTTTGCTGTGCGCTACGTCTACAGCGACTGGCACGAGCTGCCAGTTCCTGCTCATCAGGTGATGGAAGGCTACGATCGCTACGGAGCCATCTCACTGCACCGTCTTGACGACCCGCGTCCCTGGGCCCACCTGCTGCGCCTGGTCGAAATTGTCGCCAGTGACGAGGCCGCCTACAGTCGACTGGCTGACCCGGCCTTCGCTGCGCGCCGCACCGTGTTGCTTGATCAGACGCCATTGCCATTATCTGACGAGCAGGCAGGCGGCGGCACTGCCACCATCACCCGTTTCTCGCCGGAACACATCGAAATTGAGGTAGACACACCGGGCGCCGCAGTGCTCAGCCTCGCGCATCCCCACTATCCAGGCTGGGAGGCACGCGTGAATGGCGAGCCGGCAGAATTGCTGCGGGCCTACGGCGCCCTGAGTGCCATCGCGCTGCCAGCCGGCCAACATGTGATCGAATTGAATTACAGTCCCCTGAGTTGGCGCATTGGTGGGCTGCTCAGTCTGCTTACGCTGCTTGTCTACTTGCTGGCCGTGATACGTTCGCGCAGGGGGGAGGGATGAATATGAGCGCTGCCCTGTTGCTGTGGCGGCCAGAGACGCGCCGCGCGCTCGGCATCGGCCTGACCATTGGCATTGGCGGCAGCCTCACCGGCCTTTTGCTGACTGTGGCCGGGCCAGCATTTGCGACGGGCGCGGTGCTGGGCGTTCTGGCGGGGCTGTACATCCTCACAGATGTACGCGCGGCGTTGTACGCGCTCCTCGCGACTGTGCTGCTGCTGCCCTTCGGCACGCTGCCCTTCAAGCTGCTCATTACGCCCACTCTGCTGGATGTGGCGCTCGGCGCCTTTTCGCTGGTGTGGTTGATGCAATGGATGACCGGTCGCCGCACGCGCCTGCAACTGACGCCGGTGCACCTGCTGATCGCTCTCTATGCCCTGTGGTTGCTGCTCAGCTTCGCTCTGGGCATGCGTTTCGGAGCGCCCACGCCCAACCGTCTGCGCCAGTTCGCCGAGACTTTGCTGAGCATCGGTCTGGCCTTCATTCTGGTGGATTTACTGCGCAACCCGGCGCTCTTGAGGCGGCTGGTGGCGCTCTTCGTGTTGCTGGTCGGCCTGCAGGCCTTGCTCACCATTTCGTTGTACGTGTTGCCAGACGACCTCAGCGACAGGATGCTGGTGCGGCTCGCGCGCATTGGCTATCCCAACGGCGGCGTCATCCGATACATCGAGGATAACCCGGCGCTCTCCGAACGCGCCATCGGCACCTGGGTTGATCCCAACCTGCTGGGCGGCGCGCTGGCTGTCGCCGCTGCCATCATTGCTGCCCAGTTGTTCGCAGCGCGACCTGTGCTGCGCTGGCGCTGGCTGACCCTGACAATCTTCGGCCTGTCTACGCTGGCCCTCTTCCTTACCTATTCGCGCGCCTCCCTGCTGGCCCTGGGAGCCGGCATTCTGCTCATTGGCGTGTTGCGCTACCGGCGCTTCCTCGCCGTGCTGCCGCTGGCCGCCATCGCGCTCCTCGTGGTCCCCTGGGCTCGCACCTGGCTGGAACGACTGGTGCAGGCCTTCACGGGAGCGGATCTGGCTACACAAATGCGCATCGGGGAATACAGCGACTCATTGCGCCTCATCAATCAGTACCCGGTTTTCGGCGTCGGCTTCACCGGGTCTCCGTCGATTGATCTCTACACCGACGTCGCCAGCATGTACCTCATCATGGCCAACCAGATCGGTCTGGTCGGAGTGGCACTGTTTCTGATTCTGATGTCTGGAATCTTCGTCCTTGGCCTGCGTGCCTGGCAGCACGCCCGTCGCAACCCGGACATCGACGCGATTCAGCTTGGCCTGCATGCCGGTCTCTTCACCCTGCTGGTCAATTCAGTGGCGGACATGTACTTCTTCCGTCTCGACTTTCAGGGCTCGATCACCCTTTTCTGGATTGTCATCGGTCTGGCGCTGGCCAGCTCAAGGCTGGCACTGAATCGACCGTTGACATCAAGCAGGCATTCTGGCAGCATCAGGGTTAATTGAACTGAAAGCAGCAACTTTCCGCTTCACGCACAGTCCCACTGTGACAGTGAGGCAGCCCCGAGGGAAGGAGACAGAACCCCCAATCATGAAGCGTGCATACGAATTGGCTCTGGTCATCCGCATGGAATCCGGCGGTGACGACTCCATCAACGAGCAAATCACCAATGTTCAGGCCTGGGTCGAGGCAGAAGAGCTTGGCCAGGTGACGAAGATTGACCGCTGGGGGCGTCGGCGCCTGGCCTACGAAATTGATCGCCAGCGGGATGGCTACTATGTCATCCTGGAAGCCAACATTGACACCGGCGGCCTGCCAGAGATTGAACGCAACCTCAAGCTGGCAAGCGGAATTCTGCGCTACCTCGTCGTGCGAGCAGACGAAGACTGAATGATTGCATGCCTTGCAATCCCGCCAGCAGTGAGCGTCCCTGCCCCCTGTGGTATGGGTACCATTGCAGAGGTCAGCTGAACAGGAGAGCCAAATGAGTGACAATCCGACCGCCGCGCGCAGTTCCCGGCCACAGAGTTCACGTCCCCGAGGTGAGGATTCGCGCTTCAACCGGCGTGGTCGTCCGGGACAGCGCCGTCGTGGACGCCGCGTCATGCGCTACTGTCCGGACGGCAAGTGCTTCGATTACAAGGATATTGACAACCTGCAACGTTTCATCACTGAGTCGGGGAAAATCCGGCCGCGGCGTCAGACGGGAAATTGTGCGCGTTGCCAGCGCCAGCTGGCCCGTGAAATCAAGCGCGCGCGTCACCTGGCGCTGTTGCCCTTTGTCGATAGTTCGGACCACAGCAGATAGGAACCAGCCGGTGTCAAGCCTGGCCTTGACTTGACCAGGAGGAACAGGAGCGCAGGCGATGGCCAAACGGCGGCGGCAGACCACCGGGCAACCCAGGCGGCGCAACGCGCCAGCTGCAGCGACAGAGGATGGCGGGCGTGAGTATGTTTCGCGGGCCGAGCGTGAATCCCGCATCCAGCGCTGGATCCTCATTGGTACCGGTGTCACCATCGCTTTGGTGGTTCTCATCCTGCTTGGCGCCATCGTGGTGGAACTGCTCGTCACGCCCAACAGCACGGCTGCGCGCGTGGCTGATGAGACCATTTCAATTGCCGCATTCCAGGAGCGGGTGCGACTGGAGCGAGCGATCCTGAACACGCGGATCAACAGCTACGTCTCCCTTCTGACGGCCAGCGGCCTGGACATCAATCAGTTCGCAGGCCAGGAGCCCTTGCGCGGCTGGCTGGCACAGGTACAAAGTCCCGATCAACTGGGCAGCGCCGTCCTTGACATTATGATCGAAGATATAATCGTCCGGCAGGAGGCTGCTGCGCTCGGCCTAAGCGTCGGGCAGGACCAGATTGGCGATCAGATCGATGAATTCATCGGTCTGGAGCCGCCGTCACAGGCACCTGAGGCAGAAGCCGATCCGCTTCCGACTGCCGTGCCCGTCGCTACAAGCACGCCCTTCGTTTCACCTACCCCACGCACGCAACCAACTGCGACGCTCACACCTGAGATCGCGGAGCCGACAGCCACAGCAACTTTGGTAGTCGAAACAACGCCGACCTTCACGCCTGTTCCAGCCACAGCCACACCCACGATTGAAGAAATCGAGGAGCAGCAGGCCGACGTACGCGAGCAAATCCTTGGTGATTTGGCCAGCAGCGCGCGCATCAGCCTGGAACGAATCAACGCCTTCTTCGAGGCGCTCGCCTTGCGCGAGGCGCTGGCCGCAGAGCGCTCCGAGCTTGTGGACACTCTGCCTCACGTGAATGCGCGTCACATCCTGGTTGCCCAAGAAGAGACGGCCGCAGACCTCATGGCGGCGCTGGCCGAAGGCGAATCTTTCGCCGCACTGGCCATTGCCAATTCACTGGATACCGCCAGCGGACAGAATGGTGGCGAACTGGGCTGGGCACCTGTCATCAACTACGTGCGACCCTTCGCCGAGGCCGCTCTCGCCGCAGAGCCCGGGGCAACTGTCGGTCCAGTTCAGTCAGAGTTCGGCTGGCACATCATCCAGGTACGGGCAATGGAAGAGCGCCCTGTCAGCAAAACGCAACTGGAGAGTTCCCGCAACACAGCATTCCGAAACTGGCTTGATGATCAGCGCGCGGCGCAGGCAGAATTGATCGAGATCAACCCGATCTGGTCGGAAAACGTACCGGATGATCCCATCCTGTTGTTGACCGACCCAGGCTGAGCGACGCTCGTGACCAGTGAGACCGCCCTGCAGCTATTGGGAGCGCTCTCCGGCGTATTACTGGCAGGCATTCTGCTGATGTTACTCCTTGAGTTGTGGCGCACGGCAAGGAACAGCAGGTTTAGCTCCCTGTCGGCCGGCGCGGATGTGGAGAGTGATGGTGCAGGAGCAGATTGACATCGCTGTGATTGGCGGCACCGGTCTGTACGCCATGCCTGGAATCAGCGAACGCAGCAGCCTCCGCATCTCGACACCCTGGGGCGATCCTTCTGGCGACATTGTCATTGGCTCCCTGCGTGGCAAGCGTGTCGCCTTTCTTCCCCGTCACGGCGCCGGTCACCGGCTAAGCCCTTCGTTGGTACCGTATCGCGCCAATATTTATGCGCTCAAATCTCTGGGCGTACGCTTCATCATCTCGGTCAACGCCTGTGGTTCCCTGCGTGAAGAATACAAACCTGGGCACATCGTCGTCCCGGACCAGCTCCATGACAACACCCGCGGGATGCGCCCGGCCACGTTTTTTGAGCGTGATCTGGTAACCCATGTTTCAGTTGCCCAGCCTTTTTGCGATACCCTGCGCGGTATTCTGTCACAGTCAGTTGCCAGTGCAGGCGGTACCGTCCACAGAGAAGGCACTTTCCTCATCATCGAGGGGCCGCGCTTCAGTACACGAGGCGAGAGCCGGATTTTCCGCCAGTGGGGCTGCAGCATCATTGGCATGACCGCCTGTCCCGAAGCATTTCTCGCGCGCGAGGCAGAGATTGCCTATGCCTCGCTGGCGCATGTCACAGACTACGACGTGTGGAAAGACGAGCCAGTCACAGTTGAAAAGGTCTTCGCGGTCATGCAGGAAAACCTGCGTATCGTGCAACTCAGCGTCGCTGAGGCAGTCGCGCGCATCAATCATGATACTCCCAGCGACGCCCATACGGCGCTGGACAACGCTATTCTGGTCGAGCGTGACCAGGTGCCAACTGACCTGTTGCGCAAGCTGGGGCCGATCGTCGCACGTCGCTTCGCCTGATGCGCTCCCGCCCGGGATCTGATGCCTTGCTGTTGCTGCTGGCCGGCGCATTCCTCTTTGTCAACTTTCTGTCGCTTGGACTCCAGCACGAAAGCGCCCTTCAGATCGCGCACTGGAGTCATCTGTTGGTCTGGCTGCTCTGCGCGGCGGCAGGCCAACGCTGGCTGGCCTGGCGTATGCCGCGGCGCGACCGGCTAGTCTTTCCGCTAGTCATGCTACAGGCCGGATGGGGACTGCTGATCATCGACCGGCTTGTACCAGATTTCGCCGCAAGACAGACTCTTTGGCTTTTCGGTGGGATTGCCTTCGCGCTGGGCCTGGTTGCCTGGCCCCGGCTCCTGCAGCGAGCCCGCGGCATGGGGCGTTTCTCCCTGGTGTTGATTGCTCTGCTCCTCGTTGCAGCCGTTTTGCTTGAAGGCGAAAACGCGGGACTGCCGGGCGAACTTCTAAAACTGGTCATGGTCGGCCAATTTTGCGCCTGGCTCGCCAGCCGACCAACTGATGCGAGAGCCGAAAGCTGGTTGCGCTCGCTCGGCTGGCGTTCGCTGCTATGGCCTGTGCCACTGCTCATCCTCGTCTGGCAGCGTGACCCGGGCTCGGCCCTGCTCACGGGGATCATCCTGCTCCTGTTGCTGAACGTCGCCGCCAACTCCAGCCGCCTGCTCGCAGGTAGCCTGGCGTTTTGTGTCGTCAGCAGCCTGTTTGCATGGAGGCAATTCGATGTGGTGCGCTTGCGGGTAGCCATCTGGCTCGACCCATGGGTGGACGCGGCCGACAGCGGCTATCAACTGGTGCAGGGCTTGCTGGCCTTTGCCGAGGGCGGTCTCACGGGCTCAGGCGTGGGTCAGGGCCAGCCACTTTACATCCCGATTGTTCACACCGACTTCGTTCTGGCGGCCCTGGCCGAGGAATGGGGGCTGCTCGGCGTTCTCACCTTGCTGGTTTGTATGGCGACCATGACCTTACGTGGCCTGCAGATTTCGTTCCGTCTGCGCGCGTGCAGGTATTATTGTCTGCTGGCCCTGGGCATGACCCTGCTGCTCACAGTACAAGGGCTCATTATCTGTGCCGGCGTGCTCAAGCTGCTGCCACTGACCGGCGTTACCCTGCCCTTTCTGGGCTACGGTGGCAGTTCCCTGCTGACCAGCCTGCTCGCTGCGGCGCTGTTGATTCGCCTGTCCGGGGAGTCAGCGGAATCGCCTTCATGATTCAGGCGCGCAGCATCAGAATCCTCGCGCTGGCGCTATTGCTGACATACCTGGCGATCGCTTTGGCGGCGTCCTGGTGGGCCATTAGCGGCCCGACTGGTATAGTGCAGCGGGCCGACAATCCCCGTCGCGCACCCGTCGCCACAGCGGCAGCGCAGCCTGACGGCGATCTGCAACTCAGTCCTGACCTTTCAACCCCAGGCGCTTGACCCACTTCGCCGCTGTGCTGCTGAAGTGGACCAATGGTGAGCTTAACCGGCTCAGCTGCCGGGCTGTACGCAGCGCGTCCAGAAAATCTTCCGGGTCCTGCGCAAAGGGGCGCATCAACTGAAGCGTCCGCCCGTATTCCGGGCTGGAGTGCGCGTCCGAGCCGACACTGCCTGTCAGTCCATGGGCCAGCGCGAATTGTTGCGCGCGCTCGTTATCCTGCGCATACAGACAACGGGCGTTGAATACCTCGATCGCGTCCACCTTGTCGATGATGCGCTCCAGCTGATCCTGGCGCCACGCGCCATGCCTCAGCCTGTCAAAGGGATGCGACACGCTGATAACAGCGCCCTGGTCACGCAGGCGCTGAATCGTCTCTTCAGGTGACAGACCCGGCGGGACGCTCTCGCGCAGGAACCAGGCCAGCAATTCTCCCTGGGTAGTCATCACTTCCTCGCCAACGATGACCAGTTCCGGCGCCAGCTGTTGCAGGGCCAACGCGCCATCGGCCGTGTTGTGATCCGTGATGGCGATGCGGGTGATGTCTCGTTCCCGGCACAGGCGCAGAATTGTTTCAAGACTGGTCAATGAGTCCTGCGACCAGGTTGTATGGGAGTGTGTTTCAACTCTCCAGATCATGCACTTTCTCCTGCGCAATAACCGGCACCGCTTGTGACACGGCCCTGCTGGCCACAAAGTCTACAACCGAACAGTCGTTGTCGATACAACAGGGCAACCAGCAGCCCGACGAAGACACGCAGCCACTTGTGGAAGAAGCTCTCGATGAGCGCGATTGCCCCTGCACTGGAAACAGTTACGGCTGGTTGCGCCGGTGCGACGATGGTCAGCAGCATGGCGCTGACAGACAATTCGGTGATGCCGGCGCCGTTGGGCAAGCCGCTCAGTGCGCCGATCAATGGCGACAAGGAAACTATCAACAGCGACTGAAACAGCAGTTCCTCGCTGAACGGAACGTCGAATCCGCGCAGGATTACGAGCAGGACAGCGGCATCTACCGCAGTAGCCAGTAAGCCGGGCAGCAATACCTTGAGCAGGTGCCGTCGCCGCAGCAGATCACTGCTGCCGCCCAAAAACCCTGCCAGCCATTCCTGCGCGCGCCAGAGCAGCGGCAAACGGGCCACAACGTTCAACAGGAGTTGCCGCGCCGCCGGACTCTGGATGAACAGAAGTCCCGCGGCCAACAAGCCGGTGGCCAGCAGTAATAGCATCAGGGCCGGGCCGGTCCCGAGTACTGCAGCGCCCAAAAGCAAACTGATTTCGGCGAGGATGAGCACGGACAGGGTCTCCACCACGCGTTCTGCCAGGATGAGGGGCACCCCCTGAGTCAAAGGCAGGCCAGCCCAGCGCCTGAGCACCAGCGCTTTCAACACCTCTGCGGACTTGCCGGGACTAACTGCCATCGTAAAGCCAGCAAGATACAACAGCGCACTGTTTGTCACTCCAATTGCCTCGCGAACGCCAACAAGGCCGAGAAAATGTTGCCACACCTGAAAGCGGAAGAACCAGGAGACTGGCTTGAGCAGAGCAAGGGGCAGCAGCAATTCCGGCGGAAAGCGAAGCAGCTGTATCAGCAAGTCTTCTGTATTGACCGCAAGCAGCAGCGCCACGTAAATACAGAAGCCAATGCCGACGCCAGCCAGCAATCGTCTGCGTGGCAACAGTCTTCCGGTCTCCTGCATTGCACTGCTCCTTGCGGTCTGCTGCTACTTGCTATACTGGTTGCTGATAATTGTGGGTTGTTCTGTTTGTGAGTTGGACATGACTATACGAAGCAATGCTGAAGGTTATCTCATCCCGCGTTCGCCCTTGCGCGACAGCCTCACTGTGGTGAACTCTCGCTTCTACACGAACATCCGGCGGGTGGATAGCGTTAAGGCAGCGCGCGAGCAGCTGGCCACCGTCCGCGCAGAACTCGCGGACGCATCACATCATGTCTACGCTTTCCGCGTCGGCTTCGGCAACAGCGTCACCGAAGGCATGAGCGACGCCGGCGAACCCACCGGCACCGCCGGCCCGCCCGTGCTGGCCGTGCTACGTGGTACGGAGATCGGTGACATCCTTGTGGTCGTCTCCCGCTACTTTGGCGGTACAAAGCTGGGAACCGGCGGACTGGTACGCGCGTACAGCGAAGCTGCCCGGCAGGGACTCGCCCGCCTGGAGACCGAACGCAAAATTGAGTGGAACACACTGGGAGTCGAGATCTCCTATTCGCTTTTCGAACAGCTAAAGCTCCTTATCGAACAAAACGACGGCGTGATCACAGGGACGGAATTCACTGGCACTGTCACAGTCTATGCGCGCTTCCCGCGCAGCGAAATCACAGCATTTGGTGAAGGACTCCGCGAACTGAGCGCCGGCCGCAGCGAAGCGCTGCTGCTTGACTAGACACCGGCCATCAAGGCTGCTATGCGCATGCGCGCCTGAGCCAGCGCCGGGTGACGTGGCGCCAACGCCTCGGCCCGTGCCAGGCAACTGCGCGCAGCCTCTTCCTGTTGATCTTCGAAAAGAAATTGTCCGGTCAACGCCAGCAGGGAAACGTCGTTGGGGTTCTGCGCCAGACCCTTGCCCAGGTATTGGAACGCCAGCTCTTCTTCGTTGGCCTGCCACAACTGTGCGCCCAGCAGCGCGGCTAGCTCGGCGTCCGCGGGGAAACGCCGAAACCCATCGAGTAGCGTCTCCAGCGCGGCCGCGGCCTCATTCCAGCCGAGGTAAGCCCTTGCCAGCAAGGCGTGCATACCGCCCAGCCCAGGCGCGCGGACGATAATCTCCTCCAGCCATTCCGTATCATCGCTGTTCAGGGCGTTGCCTGCGTCGAGCACACCTTCTATCTCACCCAGGCGCATCTCAAATTCCGGTTCTTCCGCCATGAGCTGCAGGCGCGCAATCTCGGCCTGCGTTTCTTCATCCCTGGCCATCGGTCGCAATTTCGAAAGCAATGCCTCCAGTGTCGCTTCGTCCTGCTCCAGCAGCAACACCTCAGCCAGGTTGAGGCCTAACTCCAGGTTGTTCGGCTGTCGCGCAAAGGCGTTTTCCAACAGGCGCAAGGCCGGCTCCAACGAGTCCAGCCCGTAGCAGGCGTCTATGACCTGGCGAAGCGCGTCGCTGCCATTCTCCAACGCCACGAGTTGTTCAAATGCCGGCCAAAATCGCAGGTCATTGCTGTCCAGCTCCGCCAAAGAGACCAGCATCCGTTGCAGCAGCTGAGGATTCTCAGGTTCCAACTGCTGAGCGGCCTCCCACGCCGCCAACGCTTCCCACAGCTGCGTATCCTGCGGCTCCTGCTCCGGGTCGACGAGTACGCAGGACTCGCAGGACATGCCGCCAAGGTCCATAGCCTGCAGCAGGTCGCCATAGTAGGTGAGCAATTCGCAGGTACCTTGCCCGGCCTCGACTGCGTCCTGCAGCGTATCCACTGCCTCGCTAACGCGTCCGCTGCGACGGTAAAGGTCGGCCAGAGTCAACACAAGAACGGCGCTCGGCCCATCAGCCCTTGCCTCCAGCAGTTCGATAGCGCGGCCGGGCCTTCCTTTTACGAACAGGGATTCCGCCACGATAACAGCCGCTGAACTGGATTCTGGAAACAACTCGTCCAGTTGCACCACGGCTGGCAGCAATACCTCTGCGTCTTCGCTGAAGTGCAACCAACGCGCCAGGCAATTTGCGCTGAGCCAGGCGCCCAATTCGCCCAGTGGACGCGATTGTTGCGCAAGTTGTTGCAAGCCCTCAAGTATCTGGCTTTCCGACCTCGTCTGCCCCCACAAATGCAGATAAAGGCGCAACTCTTGCAGGAAGGCCAACTCCAGCGTTTCCTTCAAAACTCTCTCTTCCCAATCCTCGCTTGCATACAGGGGTGAGTTTTTGCGCCGGGCGGCGACTTCCAGCCTGGTCGCAATCTGTTTGACAACTTCCGGCAATGCAGTAACCAGCGCTGCAAGAGTTCTGGCGCTAAATGAAATTTCTACCGGTGGCGCATCTTCAGCGAGACGATCGTCCTCCACGTGCAGGGTCAGGAGCAGGCCGACACCATTGCATTTCAGCTCGCCCCAGATGCCGACATTGTCGTCAAGCCCATCCAGCTGCCAGTCATCCACGCCAAACTGTGAGCTGGCCATCGACCACTGCCGCTGCGATGGTTCTTCCTCCAGCCTGGCGGCAAGGCGATACACACGCACACCCTGCCAGCGCTCCAGCAGGAAGCCAAGCAACGTAAACAGACCCATCGCCAGCGCCGGCTTCTCTGCGGACCGCATTGGCCATAGTCCGATGCGCAGGGCCGGCTGACCTGCATAGAGCACCTGCCCTTCGCTGCCGGCAGTGCCAAAGATCGCAGATGGCACGTTGGGAGCTGCCATCTGGCCCTGCATTATCAGTCGCTGTGCAAATACGTGCATCACTCGCCTCACCTGGATACGGTGGAAGTATAGGCGCCGGTGCTGGCAGCGGCAATCGTGAGACCTGCCGCACTTGCGTGCCAGGCGGTTGCCGCTATGATGAAGCAGCACAATTGCTGGAGACAAGTCCGTGACCAGGCAACTCCAGGGTTTCAACTGCCCCGCCACCAGTCTTCGTGAACATATGTCGGGCTTCGGCTACCGTCAACTGGACACACCCGTCATTGGCGAGGCCAATCTGTTTCTGACGCGCGCCGGCGACCGCATTGTCAACCGCCTGTTCACCTTCAGTCGCGGCGGCCAGGAACTGGCGCTCCGCCCGGAATTTACCTCACTCGCCGCCCATCACTACGTCAGTGGCGCATACAGCGGGGTGCAGCGCTGGCAATTCGCCGGCCCGGTCTTTGAGGATGACCCTGTTAACTCCGTCGGGGAGTTCCAGCGCTTCAGCACTGGCGCCGAGCTCTTCGGCCTCAATGGCGCAGCCGCCGATGCGGAAGTAATGGGCATGGCGCTCACCGGGTTGGAGCAACTGGGTATCTCCAACTGGCGCCTGGTAGTCGGCCACATTGGACTCATGCGTCTGATGCTGGCGCGCTTTCAACTCGACGAACGCACCGAACGCTTCCTCATCAACAACCTGCGCACATTGCGTGAATTCGGCGTAGCCCACGTCCTGCATCACTTCGAACGGCAACTGGCCGGCGCAGACGAGCCGTCTCACTCCAGTTCTGTAACCGGGGAAGCGCAGCAACTGAACGACTGGAGTGCCGACGCCCTGCTTGCCCCGTTGCTGGACCCGGCCCGGCACGGTGCAGCTATGGGCGGCCGCAGCCGCAGCGACATCGCCCGGCGGCTGCTGCGCAAAAGACAACGCCTGAGCGAACGTGAACAGGTCGCCGCCGCGCTGGAGGCCCTGGAACACTGGAGCCAGCTGAGCCAGCCAGCCACAGTCGCCTTTGACGCGCTGGCCAACCTGACTCCAAAGGAAGCGCTACCCCAGTTGCAACAGTGGCAACAGAGCGTTGAATTACTCGCCTGCTACGGCCTGTCGATGGAACAGATCGTCATTAAGCCGGATCTCGCGCGCAACTGGGACTACTACAGCGGGCTGGTCTTTGAGTTGCACACTGCCGACGGACAGCACCTCGGCGGTGGCGGCCGCTACGATGAACTGATGGTTTTCCTGGGCGCAGTGTCACCGGTACCGGCGGTTGGATTCGCCTGCTGGCTGGAGCGAGTAGTCGCCGCCATTCCAGGAAACGGGCAATCGGCTACAGTTAGCCCGCAGACAATCCTGCTGAATGATGCCAACAAGGTCGCAGCCACTCGCCTTGCGAATTTGCTGCGAGAAAATGGGCTGGAGGCCTGGCTGGTGAATCAGGCCGACGCCGACTCATTGCACATCGACCAGGCAGGCGGCATCACCTTGCGAGATCGTTGCTTCCTGTATGACGAACCCGGGCCGCTGCTGGAGGCCTTGCGCGATGGCTGAGCGCATCACCCTGGCGCTGCCAAGCAAGGGCGTGCTGGCCGGGCCAACCCTCAACTTTCTGCGCGATTGCGGTCTGAATGTGCACAAACCCAACCCGCGCCAGTACACCGGCAGTATCAGCAGCTTGCCCGGCGTCGATGTGCTTTTTCAGCGGGTGAAGGACGTAGTCGCAAAAGTCGCGGATGGCACCGCAGAGCTGGGCATCGCCGGTTACGATCTGGTGCTCGAACTGGGGCGTGAGGACCTGCTCGTCCTGCACGAAAAACTGGGCTACGGGCACTGCAAGCTGCAACTTGCCGTGCCGACAACATGGGTGGATGTGCGGGGCATGGCCGACCTGGTCGATGTCGCACAGGACTTTCGCGAATTTCAGCATCGAAACCTGCGTGTGGCGACCAACTTCACGCACCTTGCGCGCAAGTTTCTCGGGGAACACGGATTGCACCACTTCTCCCTGATCCAGGCGGAAGGGGCTCTAGAGGCCGCTCCGACGCTGGGCTATGCGGATTGCGTGATCGATCTGAGCCAGACCGGAACGACGCTGCGCGAAAATCACCTGCGGCCGCTGCCGGACGGGACGCTCCTGGCATCCCAGGCGACGCTCATCGGCAATCGTCGTTTGCTAGAGTCCATGAGCGATGGCCAGCGCATACGCCTGCGCACCCTGCTGGAGCTGATGGACGCTGCTCTACAGGGGCGGGAGCGTTATCAGCTCAGTGCCAATCTCACAGGCAGCAACCCGGCTCAGCTGGCCCGAGAGATCCTAAGCAATCCGGTGACCCGCGGCCTTGATGGCCCCACGCTGGCGCCCACCTGGACCGCCGACGGTCAGCAAGGTTTCGCGCTGACGCTCATCATCACTGCCGACCAGCTACTGCCGGCAATCGAGTATCTGCGCTCCATCGGTGGACGGCAGGCCAGCGCCAGACCCTTGCGTTACGTCTTTCTGGAAGAATCGCCAACCTGGCTACGCTTGCAACGCGCACTGGACGAAAGCGCTCAGAGCTGAGCTTCAACCTCATCAAGCGCCTGATCCAGCCGGCTGCGCTGTCCCGCACTTTCTGCGCCCATCTCTATTGCCTGACTGAGCCCCAGCAGACTGATTGACGCCGGGAAACGTGAGTTGTCCGCCAGGTTCATCGTCAGCAAAGGACAGCAAAACAGCGCCAGTTTGAGGTAACTTCGCCAGTCATGCCGCAACCAGTTGCGCGTAGCAAGCTCGCGCAACAACGGCAACAACACGCGCTCCAGTTTGCTGCTAAAGAAGAGTTCCCGGACCGGCAAAATGTCGTAGTCATGCTCCACGTGCCAGCGGCCATCCACGCCTTCGTGAACCGAAACCTGTGTCAGCACCGCCTTCTCATGCGGGTAGTACATCCACATGGCAAACACATTGTGGAAGAGCGGCTTGGCCAGATCCAGCAAGGGATGGTGCTGGCCAGCGAAGGCCGGATCGAAGTACACCATGCGGCGGCCACCATGGCGCAGGAAGACGTTGCCGTTGTGCGCGTCTCCGTGCCCGGCAATGGCCGGCCCGGCCTGCTCGGGTCGAAGCAGTGATCCAGCCCGACTGACGAGCTCGGCCAGCGTATCCTCATAGCGTTGACCATTGATGGCCCAGCGCGCCCGCCACACCGCGTCCACCGACCGTCTGCCCTGAGGCAGCTCGAATTCAGTTTGCGGCCCGTAGAAACGTGACTTGCGTCCACCGGTCAGGCGGTGCCAGAAAAGCTGGTGCACGCCAGCAAAGCCTGCTTCGCGCACGGATTGCCAGCGGAGTGAACGCTGATAGAGGGTCAGCAGCTCGTCGTCGCTGGCTTGTTGCGCTGCGCGCAACGCATCCAGCTGCGCAAATTCACCGCACTCAATCTGCCAGGCTACATCGAAGACCGTGGGGTCGTCCACGACTTCGTAGAGAAGCAGCTGGCGCCCCCAGGCCGTGGAGCTGTAAAGGGGCCGGATCACGGGCCAACCGGCCTTCGCCAGTGCCGTCGCCTGATAGTATTCACTGATGGCGCTGTCCGGTTCGACATGCGACTTGAAGAAGAGGCGGTGACCGTCCGCCAGGGTCAGCGTGCCGTTTATGGAGTTGAGCGAAACTGCCAGCGGTCGCAACTGCACGGCGCGGATGTCCAAGGGAAATATCACGCGCAGCAGTTGAAGCAAAAGCCTGGCGGCCCTGTCAGGCTGACTGAATTGCAGGCGCTGGACGCGCTGCAGGGCGTCATCGCTCACTTGCCAGGATCTCGTTGCGGCGGCGCAGGGCCAGCGCATGCGCCGGGAAGCCCTCATAGTCCGCCAACGTGGTCGCAACACCCTGCAAACGCTCGTAGCCTTCGCGCGTAAGATAGCCAATGCCGCTGCGTTTCAGGAAGTCCCACACGCTGACCGAGGAGTAGCTGCGCGCGAAGCCTCCCGTAGGCAGGATGGCGTTCAGGCCAAGACAGTAATTCGCCAGCGGAATGGGCGTCAATGGCCCCAGCAAGATTTCACCTGCGTTTTGAATACGATTTAGCGTGGCGAAAGGCTCGGCTGTAAGTAGTTCAAGATGCTCCGGCGCGTGGTCATTCACAAAGTCGATGGAGTTCGTCAGACTCTCTGTGAGCAGGATGCCGCCATACTGTCCCAGCACTTGGTTCACGAACTCGCGGCGCCACAACGGCAACTCCGCAATGATGGTGGGCAACAGCTCGTGGACTTCGTTGGCCAGTGCGCTGCTGTGCGTGACCAGCAGGGCCGCAGAATCCGGGCCGTGCTCCGCCTCGACCATCAGGTCAAGCGCCGCCAGGCGCGCATCCGCGTGCTCGTCACAGAGAATGATGGCTTCGCTGGGACCGGCCGGCAAGCCAACGTCGACTTCGCCGTAGAGCAGTCGCTTGGCCGCCGAAACGAACTGATTGCCAGGCCCAATGATCTTGTCCACCCGCGGCACAGTTTCCGTGCCACAGGCCAGCGCAGCGACTGCCTGGCTGCCGCCCACGACATACACCTCGTCCACACCGCAAATCTCAGCCGCCACCAGCGTACCGGCGTCGGCCCGCCCGTCCGGCGCTGGCGGCGACACGACGACCAGCCGTGGCACGCCGGCCACCCTCGCCGGAGTCGCCAGCATCAGCATGACCGACGGGAAAGCGCCCTTGCCGCGCGGCACATACAGTCCGGCGCTGGCGACCGGCGTCACTTTTTCGCCAGCCATGACCCCTGGCTGCAGCTCGCTGAACCACATCTCCTCAGGCATCTGCTTTTGATGGAAATTTTGGATGTTGGCGTGGGCAGCTTCGATTGCTGCGATGACTTCGGCGCTGACTTTGCTACGCGCTGCCGCGAAATCCTGTGCAGACGCTCGCAGCCAGGTAGTTTCGAATTCTGCACAGTCCCAGCGACGCGTATAGTCCACCAGCGCGGAATCACCGTCTGAGCGCACCCGGTCCACGACCTCCTGCACGTGTGGCAGCAGGGAGCGGATGTCTGTCTCCGCGCGACGCAGCAACCTGTTGCGTTCTTCGCCGGTAAGCCGGGCCAGCTCGAAAAACTGAATCATCGGGTCGCGTCCCCGGCCAACGCTGCCGAACGCCGGTGCGCGCCATCCCAGCGGATGTCAGGCAGCAGCAAATTCATTCTGTCAGCAATTCGTTCGCGCTGTGGCAGCAAGTCCTGCAACATCAGGCCAATTTCCTGTTCGGGCGAACCAGAGGGGCAGTATCCCAGCGTGCTCAAGTGCTCCCGGTCCGGTCGGTATTCATGGGCCTCGGCTTCAACGCGCGGGTTTTCAACCGGCAAGATATCCACTGCCAGTCCCAAAGTGCGTCCCACGTGCTGCACTATTCCTGCCAGTTCGTTGACGGTGTAACAGGCGTCGAACTGATTGAAAACGCGATACTCCCCCGTCTGCGGCGGGTTATCAATCACCAGCGTCAGACATTGCAACACATCGCGCAATGGCAGAAACGCGCGCTTTTGCCCGCCCTGGCCGTAGGGCGTCAGCGGGTGTCCGACGACTGCCTGGCAGCAGAAGCGGTTGATAACGGTGCCAAAGCACTGGTCGAAGTCAAGGCGGGTGCGCAGAAGCGGGTCGCTGGGAAAACCGTCATGGCGCGTGCCGTAGACCACTCCCTGCATGATGTCCGTGGCACGCAGCCCCCACAGGCCGCAGGCGAACATGGTGTTGTTCGAATCGTGAACCTTGCTCCAGTGATAGAAGCTGCCGGCCTGGCGCGGGAATGGCAGCCGTTCGCGCCGGCCGCGAAAATCGGGCACAAAGAATCCCTCCGGGATGTCCATGGCCGGCGTGCCGTACTCCCCCATCGTGCCGAGCTTGACCAGGTGCGCGCCCGGGCAGACTTCGTGAATGGCCCACAGCAGGTTGAGATTGCCGATGACGTTGTTGTGCTGTGTGAAACTGCTGTGCGCCTGGTCGATCATGGACCAGGCCGCCGAGGGTATTTCCGCCAGATGCACGATGACGTCGGGCTCGAAATCCTCCAGGAATTGGCGCAGGGTCGCGTAATCCAGCATATTTCCGATGCGCAGATCTGGACGGAAACCAAAGTGATGTTCCAGAGCCGCAAGTCGTCCTTCCGGTGAGCTGACCGGCAGGGCACTGTAACCACCAATATCTGCCACTTGCTCGCGGCGCAGCAAAGCGTCCAGACCCGCAACAACGTGGCCGCGCTGCAGCAGATGCTGCGTCAACGGCCAGCCAAGGTAGCCATCGTAGCCGGCAATGAAGACCCGGCTGTCAGGCATGTGCCAACGCAGGCAGCGGCTGGAATGCGCCGAGGTAGCCCTCTACGGCGAGCAGCTCAGCGTTAAGGATGCTGCAGCCGGCAGCGCCGCGGATGGTGTTGTGCGTCAAGGCTGCGAAACGATAGCCGAGTATCGGGCACTCGCGCAACCGCCCCACGGCAGTCGCCATGCCGCCACCGGCCATGCGGTCAAGGCGAATTTGCGGCCTGTCATTCTGTGTGAAAACCTGCAAGGGCCGCTCCGGCGCAGAAGGCAGCAGAGGCACGGGCAGTGGCCCGCGAAAGTCGCGCCAGGCATCATGAATCTCGTCGAGAGTCGGCGCCGCGGCCAGCTCCAGCGAGATATTTACGAGGTGGCCGTCGATTACCGGCACGCGCGTGCAGGTCGCCGCGGAAATTGCTGGCAACCAGGCCACTTCTCCGTCCACCAGCTCGCCCAGCATCTTGTGCGGCTCGCTTTCCATCTTGTCTTCGTCGCCACTCACCCAAGGGATGACGTTGTCGATGATGTCCAGCGACGCCACGCCAGGATAGCCCGCGCCACTGATGGCCTGCTCGCTGACCATGTGGATCTTGCGTATGTCAAAGCGCCGCAAGGGCGCCAGAGACATCACCACCGGCATACTGGTGCAGTTCGAATTGGCGATGACCGCGCCGCTTTGGAAACCACGGGCGACCCGCTGCACATCGATGAGGCCGATGTGATCCGCATTGGCTTCCGGCAATAACAGGGGCACATCCGGCTGCATACGATTGGCCGAGGCGTTGGTGCAGACCACATGCCCGGCCGCAGCCAGCTCGAATTCCCGCAAACGCGCGGCTGCAGTCGGCAGCGCCGAGAATACCAGTGGCGACTCCAGCGCCGCGTCCGAGGGCTTGACGCGCAACCCGGCAACATCCTCCGGCGGACATCCTTCCAGATGCCAGCGCACAGCCTCGCCATAATAGCTGCCGGCGCTGGACGACCCGGTCAGCTCCGCCACTTCAAACCAGGGGTGAACCTGCAGCAATTTCACGAAACGTTGCCCTACAGCGCCAGTTGCGCCCAGCACTGCGACACCAAGTTTCTCCATTCTCAAGACCTCAAATTCCGACCAGTTGCATCCCGGTGCGGACAGCCGGGTAAGAGCCCAGTGACTTTACGAACGACGCCCGCTGCAGCAGGCCAGCCATCATCTCCTGCACATGCGGTTCCTGCCAGTGGCCCTCGAAGTCCAGATAGAACATTGGCTCCCAGGGACGATTAGGCCGGGGCCGGGATTCAAGTTTCGTCAAGTTGATGTTGCGGCTGGCAAATTCGCCAAGACAATCGTAGAGGGCGGCGGGTCGCTGACGGGTGGCGAATACGATGGAGGTTTTGTTGTATTCTGCCATCGGCGGGTCCTCATGGCCCAGCAGGAAAAAGCGCGTGAAATTATAGTCTGAGTCCTCAATTCCACTTTCCAGTAGCTCCAGGCCATAAAGTTCGCCGGCCAGCTCTGTCGCAATTGCCCCGGTTGCAGCTTCTGGTTTGTGCGCAAGGTCCCGCGCTGAACCCGCCGTGTCAAACCACTGAACGGGATCCAGATTGTTCCTTTTCAGAAAGCGCTGGCACTGGGCCAGTGCGTGGGGATGGGAACGTACCCTACGCAGTTCCTCCAGTGTGCAGCCTGGAGTGGCCAGCAAGGCATGGTGCACGTGAAGAAGAATCTCTGCCTGGATGCGGAAGTCTGCATCCATCAGCAACTCGTATGCCTGGGTGACTGCTCCGGCATGGACATTTTCTACGGGCAGCAAGCCGTAGACGACTTCATGGTTGCTGTGGATGGCGGCAAAGACATCCTCAAGCGTTCGGCAGGGAAATATCTCTACATCTTCGCCAAAATGCAGACGTATTGCCAGGTCGGAGTTTGCGCCAGCAATTCCCTGAAAAGCAACAACCGGTTTCATACTCTGTGCCCCTACGGCGCGAAATCGTAGCATAGCAGCAGGTTTCGGTCAACGGAACCCTGGCTGCCAGGCCTCACTGGTGAGGGCAGGCTATACTGTCCCGGAATGAATTGATCGACTGCCGGAGTGACCCATGAGCGACAACGTCCTGGACGCAGCCCCCATCCTTGATCGCTTTCGGCTGGACGGGCGCGTCGCCCTGGTAACCGGCGCCGGCCAGGGAATCGGGCGCGGCTACGCACATGCGTTGGGGGAAGCGGGAGCCGCGGTGGCGGTCTCCGATCTCGTGCGGGACAAGGCTGAGCTTGTGGCAGCAGAATTGCTCGCGAAGGGAATTGACGCTGTGGCCATCGCCGCCGATGTGACCGACGTATCGGATATACAACGAATGGTCGACACGGTGCTGGAACGCTGGGGCACGCTCACCATCGGCGTCAACAACGCCGGCATGGCAGACTGGACCGCCGCCGAAGAGGTCAGCGAAGCGCACTGGGACATGATTAACGACCTCAACCTCAAGGGCGTCTTTCGCTGCGCCCAGGCCGAGGCACGCGTTATGTTGGCTGCCGGCTATGGCAAGATAATCAACACCGCCTCGATGTCCGCCAGCATTGTCAACACGCCTCAGAATCAGGTGGTCTACAACACGACAAAGGCCGGCGTGCTACATTTGACGCGTTCGCTGGCCGCCGAATGGGCTCCGCGCGGCATCCGCGTCAACAGCATCAGCCCCGGCTACACCCGAACGCAGCTTGTGGAAGACCTGCTGCAGACACCGGTTGGCCAGGAAATAGCGCCTAGGTGGCTGGCGCTCACGCCCATGGGCCGCATGTGTGAAGTGCCAGATCTTCAGGGCGCGATCGTCTACCTGGCATCCCCTGTGTCCGACTTTATGACAGGCAATGACATGGTCGTGGACGGCGGCTACTGCTGCTGGTGAAACGTAATGAAGAACGAAAGGAAGTGAACGATGAATCAGCCAGTCGTGCTCTGCACCAACAGCGTCCCGGATGATGTGCTGACGCCAGTGCAAGATCTGGCGAAGGTGTTGCAAGGGCCCGGCGGCGGCTACACAACCCCCCGCGCTGAAGTGCTGGCGCTGGCGCCCAGGTTGAGCGCCATCGTCAACCAGGGTGAACTTGCAATCGACAAGGAGCTACTGGACGCTGCGCCACAATTGCGCATTATCGCCAACGTGGCCGCCGGTTACAACAACATGAATCTGGAGCTGATGAGTTCGTATGGCGTCTGGGGCTGCAATACGCCCGATGCCTTCTATGAGTCAACCGCCGATTTCACCATGGCGATGATTCTCGCAGTGACACGTTTCCTAGCGAGAGGTGACCACTATGTCCGCGCCGGGGAATGGAAACGCTTCGAGCCTGGCGTCTGGGATGGCACTCTGCTACGTGGCCGGACACTCGGCATCGTCGGCTACGGGCGCACCGGCGCGGCAGTTGCCCGGCGCGCCCGCGCCTTCGGCATGCGCATACTGTATACACGGCGCACAGAAAGCGCAGATTCAGAGTACCGCACGCTGGATGCCTTGCTGACGGAGTCGGATATTGTCTCACTGCACACGCCGCTCACCGCCGAAACACAGAATTTGCTGAATGCTGATCGACTGGCGCGCATGAAGCGCGGCGCATGGCTGATCAACATGGCACGTGGCGCGGTCGTGGATGAGGACGCGCTGGTGCAGATCCTGCGCAGTGGTCATCTGACCGGCGCCGGGCTGGACGTCTTCGAACGAGAGCCGGAAGTTCACCCTGCCTTGCTCACCATGGACAACGTAGTGCTGGCCCCGCATGTTGGTGGCTGCACGAAAGAGAGTCGACGGACTGCGCGTCTGGCCTGCTTTGAAAATGTCGCGCTGGTGCTGCGGGGCGAACGCCCGGCAACGCCGGTCAACGAGCTCTGACGTGTTGCCTCACTGGCGGAAGCCGGGCGCCTCGCCCGGTACGGGAGAATTGGTGAAGGTGCCGCGCGCCCGCACCGCCGCTTCTCCACCGAAGGCCTCGATTCTGGCGCGTTGATCCGCGCGCGCCTGCGCGTCGACCGCCTCGGGATCCAGCAGCGCCCGCAGCCGGCGCTCCCGCTCAGCCAGTACAGTCTGATACTCCGGCAGTTGCGCCAGATCCTGCAGCTCCCACGGATCCTTCTGCATGTCAAAGAGCTGCGGCGGCGCGTTCACATAGTGCACATACTTGTAGCGCAGGTCGCGCAGCATGTAGTACCCGTGTGGCGTGCCCACAGCATGGTACTCTGAGAACACGCTGCGATCCTGATCTTCCTGTTGCATCAGCGTCCACAGCGAATTGCCGGGCAGCTGCGCAGACCATGAATCTGGCGCTGCGCCTACCCCCTCCAGCAGGGTTGGCGCCAGGTCGAGCAGCGAGACCGGCGTCTGCACCACCCTACCGGCCGGCACCTCCGGCCCTGCCAGGATGAGCGGGACAGCAGCGGATTCTTCGTACATGGTGAATTTGCCGTAGAGGCCCCGCGCGCCCAGGCTCTCACCGTGGTCGGAGCTGTAAATTACCCTTGTACGATCATCCAGGCCCAGTTCACCCAGCGCACTCACTACCTGGCCAATATTGTCGTCCACGTACTCACAAACGGCGTAATAGGTCGCCAGCAGTTGGCGCAGGGCAGTCTCGTCGAAGGGCTTTTCATAGTGAAAGAAGCGACGCATCCCCTTCAGCACCGGGTGCTGCGGCCAGTCCGCTTCCTGCCATAGCGGCGGCAAGGGCAACGCAGCCGCATCATGCCGCATGAAGAAGTCCGGCGGAGCGATGAAGGGCGGATGCGGGCACACCAGCGACAAGAAAAGCACCCATGGCCGCTCGTCCTGCGCGTGTCTGTTCAGCCAATCCAGCGCGAGGGCGGTGTTGCTGGCATCGTAGCGCAAATAGGTCGAATCGCCCGGGCCGGCACTATCGATACTGTGCCGATTGTTGCGCGTGGGCGGATCGTCACGAATGCAGGAGAGCAGATCGCCCTGGCCTTCAACCACGTACAACGGATCGATTTCCTCGCTGAAGCCGTTGTCGTCCTCCGCGCTGCGAAAGTGCAGTTTGCCAATTGAAGTGACGTGAAAGCCCTGTTCCTTCAGCTGATGTCCCCAGCCCCGTGGCTGTCCATCCCAGGGGAAGGCGTTGTCCCAATTTCCAATATGGTGCACATATTGCCCGGTCGCCAGTGATGCGCGCGCCGGGACGCAGATTGGGCAGTTGGTATAGGCGTTGGCAAAACGTGTGCCGCGCGCTGCCAGGCCATCCAGATGCGGCGTGTGAGCTGCCTCGTTGCCAGAGCAACCCAATACGTTGACATAGTGCTGGTCCGAGAGGATGAAGAGCAGGTTCGCCGGCTTCATACCTGACTGGCCTCCCACCGCTCCAGCACCCTGGGCCACACTTCAGGGTTCAGCAGATGTGGCGGACGCTCGCCGTGCAGCACCTGCTTAACCTGTGCCAACGCATCCCTGATCATTTTGTATCTGCCACGCGAGGTAGAGCTGGCGATATGAGGCGTCATGAGGACACGTTCGTGCGTCAGCAAGGGATTGTCCGGCATGGGCGGCTCGGGGTCGCTGACATCCAGGCCGGCGCCGAAGAGCTTGCCGCAGTCCAGCGCGTCCAGCAGCGCGGCCTCATCGACGTGGCCGCCCCGTGCGGCATTGATGAAGATGGCGCCCGACTTCATCTTTGCGAAACGATCGGCGTCCATGATTTTGCGCGTGGTCTCGTTCAGCGGCAGATGCAGCGACACCACATCCGATTCTGCCAGCAAGGCCTCCAGCGAGGCTGCGGGCTGAACGCCAAGTTCCAGCATTCGTTCCGGCGCCAGCCATGGATCGTAAGCGTGCACGCGCATGCCGATGGCCAGCGCAATCTTTGCAACGTGGCCGCCGATGCGCCCCAGGCCAACCAGGCCCAGTTGCAAGTCTGAGAGCTCTACCGCTCGATACATCGGGCGAGGCTCCTGGTGCAGCAGGTTGTTGCGCATATCCGCCTGGATGGACGGCAGGCTTTTCGCCACGCCCATCATCAGGGTAACAGTGAATTCAGCGGCCGAGATGGTGGGCCCATCCGGCGTATTGATCGCGGCGATGCCATACCTGTTCGCGTGTTCCAGATTGACCTTGTCATAGCCGATGCCCGTGCGGACGATGGCCAGCAGTTCCGGCGCGCGAGACATCATCGCCCCGTCATAGACCAGACCACCCGCGATGGCCGCCTGAGCGCTTTCAATGCCCGCAAAGCGGTCGTTCGCATCAGGCGGTGCCTTCCCAAGGCGTTGCACATCCTCCCCGACCAACTCGTCATATATCGGATCAAACTTCACTTCAAACCAAATCCTGTACATCGAACCTTCCTGTCCCTGAAAATGTGCGCAGTGTGCGCCAGTGTAGTACATTCAGCGGCACAGTGCACCAGCCGCGAAAGGACCAAACGGGACAACACCTTGAAAATCACGGATGTACAGGCATGTGTTATCGGACGCCCGGAGCCACACAGCGGCGGCAGCGTCTGGACCTTTGTGCGTATCTATACCGACGAGGGCATCAGCGGCACCGGCGAATGCAATTCCGCCGCAGCCATGGCCTCCGGCTTCGCCGTCAAGGAAGCCATCCTGAGGATGCGACCTCGTTTGCTTGGGCAGGACCCACTCAACATCGCGCCACTTTACGAGTCCCTGCGGCGCAGCGGACGTTACGGCGGCACGTCGACTGCCCCGCTCATCTTTGCCATCACCGGCATCGAAAACGCGCTCTTTGACCTCGCTGGCAAGGCGCTGCAGCTCCCGGTCTGGCAGCTGCTGGGCGGCCGCTTTCGCGACCATTTTCGGCTGTATGCGGACTGTCACGCAGGCGCCAGCAACGACGCCCAGGCCTGGGCCGACAAGGCGCTGGCGGCCATCGACGAGGGCTATAGCGCGGTCAAGTTTGATGTCGATCACACCGGCGTTGGCCAGCGCGACGCCTGGAACTGGACAGCCGGTGCGCAGGAGCTGTCGCACATTATCGGCCTCATCGAAGCCACTCGCGCGGCCATCGGGCCCAACATCGATCTGGCGATCGACTGCCACGGACAGTTCGACCTGCCCTCTGCCATCACGCTTGCGCACGCCCTTGAAGACCTGCGTCTCTTGTGGCTGGAGGAACCGGTGCCGGCGGAAAACATTGACGCGCTGGCCCAGGTACGCGCCAGCAGCAGCACCGTCATCTGCACCGGCGAGAACCACTACACCCGCTACCAGTTTCTCGAGCTGTTACAGCAGAAGGCGACCGACATCATCATGCCCGACCTCGCCAAGGCAGGAGGTTTGCTGGAGGGCAAGCGCATCGCCGAGCTGGCAGAGGCCTTTTACATTCCAGTCGCGCCCCACAACGTGTCCTCACCACTGGGCATGATGGCAGCCTGCCATTGCCTGGCAGCCATCCCCAACTTCCTCCTGCTGGAGTTTCACGGGCGCGAGATCTCCTGGTGGGAAGATCTGTGCGACGGTGACAAGCCTTTCGTGCGGGACGGCGCGATGGCGCTATCCCACAGTCCTGGCATCGGCGTCGAGCTAAATGAGAAAGTAGCCCGCACGCTCCTCTGGAATGGCGACCGCTATTTCGATGCGCCCTGAAACTCAGCCCATGGCGAAGCTGGAACGCTCAAGAATTGCCTGGTTTTCGTAAATCGAACCCTGACGCTCCGCCGGTGGCAGAGGCATCCGCACCGGCACGTCAGCCAGGCGCGGCACGATTGAAGATTCGCCGGCCACAATCTTCGAGTTGAAGGTGGCCAGATTACCGGGACCCAGCAGGGGCCAGGCATCCGCAGCGCAGAACTGGTACAGCATGAAGCGACGCGGGTACGCTGACGTGTTGGGCGCGGAAGCGTGCAGCGTACGCGTATGATGAATCGAGATGCCGCCTGCGCGCACTTCTATGGGCGCGGTCTCGCCAGGTTCAAATTCCGGATCTGTCACGGCGCCGGCAAATGCGCCATTGTGATGATGATCGATGATCGGGCCCCGGTGTGAGCCAGGCACGACCAGCAGGCAACCATTGGCCAGGCTCATGTCGTCGATGCAGATGCCTACTGCCAGCAGGTCATCGTTGGTGTGCGGATAAAAGGACCAGTCCTGGTGCCATTCAACCGGGCTGCCGAATCCGGGAGATTTCAGGTTAAGCTTGGTGCCGTTCTGGCGGATATTCGGCCCGATCAACTGCGAGACGATGGCGATGATGTTCTCGTTGTGCATGATCCGGTCGTAGAGGGGGTGCAACGAAATGGGATCCTTCAGGCGACGCAGCCGCGGTTCGGCAGAGCTGTGACCTGGCTCCAGATCAAAGACGTTGTCGCTGACCGTGACGCTGCGTGACTTCTCGACAAATTCCTGCGTCACCTTGCGTAGCGACTCCACATCCTCCTGCGACAGGACATCTTCCACACCCAGCCAGCCCTGTTCATGATAAAAGTCAATCTGCTCCTGGCGCAGCATAGCGTTAACCTCTCCCTGAATCTCAACGAACAGATTGTAACCAACAGACGCAACAGGGCAAATAGCCGCCTTTGACGGCGCAAGGTGAGGCGCTATGCTCGCATTATGCTCATTTCCCACCTGCGCGCTCCCTGGCTGCCCGTCTGCCTCGCCCTGATTCCGCTGCTGCTCCTCTATCTGGCGACCCTGCAAGCCGTCCCCAACGGGTCGAGCCACTACTTCATGATCGACGCCGGCGAGACGCAGATTGTGCTCAACGAGTGGGGCAGCCTGCACCCGACCGGGTACCCCCTCTACACCTTCAGCGGCAACTTCTTGACCGCCATCCTGCGTTCCGTCGGCATCAGTCCAATCATTGCGCCAGCGCTTGTGTCGCTGCTCTGGGGGATGCTTGCGCTGCTGCTGCTCTATGTGTTCGGCGCGCATCTGGGAGCATCACCCTGGCTGGCAGCCAGTATGTCCCTGCTCTACGGCCTCACGCGCACCGTCTGGATTCACAACGTCATCGCCGAAATCTACTCATTCGACCTGTTACTCCTGTTGACCCTCCTTTGTCTCGCATTCTGGCGCGGCCCCTGGAGTGGGCGCGTTTACTGGCTAGCATTTACAGGCGGCATCGCCCTCGCCCACCATCGCGCCTTCATCACCATCCTCCCGGCCATGCTCTACGCAATCTGGCCAACGCTGCGCGCCAGCGGCCGAAAGTTCCCGCGGTTGTTGATTATCAGTTTGGTGCTGGTCACAGTCGGCTTTACGCAATACGCATGGCCCCTGCTGCGCGCGCAATCAGGAGCCGCCTGGGTGTATGGTGCACCCTCAACCTTGCCCGCCCTGTTAGATGTCATTCTGGGCGTGGAATACAGCCGCTTCATTGGCCCACCGTCGTCACTGGCGGAGCTGCAACAGAACATTGAACTGGTCAACAACGTCCTCCTGCAGGAAATGTCGCTTCCTGGCATCCTGACGGGCCTGGCCGGACTTGCACTGGCGCTGCGCACTCGCAGGCGCCTGGCCCTGACCCTGCTGCTAAGTGGGATGAGTGCCTGGCTATTCCATATACTGTTCTACAGAGACATACTCTCGGCGCTGATTTTGCCGATCACGCTCAGCATTGCCCTTGGCTGGTGCTTCGCAGCAGAAGCCTTGCTGCGGCTTGTCCCATGGCACCGAACGGCCACCCCCGGCTTGATGCTTGCCGTCGCGCTGGCGGCACTGAGCCTGCTAAATCACAACCTCATTTTCATCCGCCAGCTGACCAACGACCCTGCCGGGCTGGAGACAGTAGCCACGCTGGAGGCAGCGCCCCCGGATTCGACCGTCATGCTCGCCTGGGGAACGCGTTACTTTGCCGCAGCAACCGCGCAGTTATATCTGGACCGTCTGGCGCACATCACCCTGGCTGATCACAATCAAGATTTGCGCCCGACCTTCGAAAACGACACCCTGATTACACCCGAATACACTTTCTTCAATCAACCTCCCGCCTGGTGGGCCGACAAGCTGGGCCAGGCCATCTGGTTGCAGGCCGCCGGACCACGTCTGGTACACATCCGCAGCGCGCCAGAGATCGTTGAAAGTGACGTAGCTGGCCCGGCAGTGCAGGATACCAGGCTTCATTGCCAGCACGACAGGCTGGCGTTAGAGCTTGTCTGGCAAGCTGGCGCAAAGGCGCCTGACGAAGACCTGAGTGTGTACGTCAAGGCCTTCGCTGCCGACGGCTCCCTGATCGCCCAGGCAGATCAGTTCGCCCCTGTCTACGGCTTGCGCCGGACCAGCAGCTGGCTGGCTGGCGAACGCCTGCGCGACTTCTATCCACTGGACGTGAAACCGGAGCAGGTATCCACTCTGGAGTACGGGCTGTACCGCGTAAGTGCTGCCGGTGAATTCGAAAATGTGCTCGAGTACCGTCTCGATCCCGAGTGTTCGCTATCCTGAGCGGGCAGGAATGTTGCAGGCTCCTGCGACAACCTGTTATTGTCAGGTTGAAGAATCTGGCGTAATGTAACCATTAGGAGGATTCCAGTGAAGCTTCGCTCGCTATTTCTGGTTCTGTTGGTTCTGAGCTTGTTGCCAGTTTTCGGCGCCTCGGCTCAGGAAACCTGGGTGCTCGGCGTAGTGCAACCCTTTACCGGGGCGCTCGGTTCCTTTGGCGCCGATTTCGCACGCGGTATTGACCTGGCTGTTGCACAGATGAATGCGGAACTGGAAGCTGCAGGTTCGGACATTCGCTTTGAGACAGCGTCCGCCGACACGGAAGGTACGCCGGATGGATCCGCCCGCGCCGTGCAGACCATCGTGCAGACCACAGGCGCGAACGTCATCGTCGGCCCGCTGACCACCTCCGAGGTGCTTGGCGCCAAACAGTTTGCCGATGAGAATAATGTCATTCTCGTCGCGCCGGCCTCCAGTGGCCCGGCAGGCGGCATCCCCGGTGACAACATCTTCCGCGTCATGTATCCGCCCGACACCTTTGCTGCCAAGGCCTACGCCCGCATCGCGATCTCGCGCGGCTACCAGAACGTCGCCATTCTCAACCTTGATGATCCCTACGGTAACGGCCTCGCCGACCGCTTTCAGCAAGATTTTGCCGCGGCAGGTGGCGCGCAGACGACGCGCATAACCTATACGCCGGATCCGCCGGACCTAAGCAGCGAGGTTGCGCGTCTCAGCGCAGATGTAGCCAGTCTGTCCGCCAGCGGTGAGACCGCTGTATTCTGCGTATGCTTTCTCGGCGACGCCCAGAAGGCCCTGCAGCTCAGCCTGGTCGACCCCATCCTGAGCGAAGTGGACTGGATCGGCAACGAGGCCATGACCACGCCTGACATCCTGGAAGACGCCAGTGTCGCATCCTTCCTGCAAAACGCCAATTTCATCTCGGTGGGTTCCTACAGCGGCACCAAGACACCGCTGGTGGATCGCTTCGTGGCGAGCTTCACCGAACGCTACGAGAATCCGCCGGGCCCCTTCACCAACTACGCCTTCGACGCTGCCAACATCGCCATGCTGAGCATGCTGGTCGCCGGAAACGACGGTGCTGCCGTCAAGTCCATCCTGCCGTTTATCTCCGGCCACTACATCGGCACAAGCGTTCAGGGGTTACTGGACGAGAACGGCGACCAGGCAATCGCCTACTACAGCGTGTATCAGGTTAATGCCGACCGCAGCGATTTCGATGCGATTGGTATCTACAACGGTTCTGCGGATTCGCTGGAATTGAACGACTGACAGGTTGCGGGTCTGTGATGCAGCCTGTCGCAGACCCGCCCATACATGCCACCCGCACTGCTTGTCAACTCGCTGGTGCAGTCGATTCAGGTCGGCAGCCTTTACGCGCTCATGGCCATCGGCATCACCCTGACCATGCGCGTCATTCGTCTGCCCAACTTTGCTCATGCAGAGTTTGTGACTACCGGCGCCTTCACTGCTCTGGTCGTCTCGCTCTTCGTCTCACGCGAGCCTGTCATCATTCTGGGGTCAGCGGCTCTGGTAGCTGCCCTGGTCGCCCTGCTCTCGCATCAGCTCGTCTTTCGCCCGCTGGCCAGGCGCAAGCTATCGACCTACACCATGCTGCTGGCCTCTTTCGCCGTCGGCCTCATACTGCGCTACATCCTCTTTGTGCTTTCAGATACCTACCAGCTCTTTGACAAACGCATTCAGATCCCGCTGGAAATATGGGTGCGCAGCAACCCCCTGATTCTGACAAACATCTTCTTCACCGTCGTCCCGGTCACCATCGCCTGCGTCATCGGACTCAGTCTCTTGCTGGGCCGCACGGCCCTGGGACGCGAGATGCGCGCGCTGGCCAGCAACCCTGAGTTGGCACAGATCCTCGGCATGCGCGTGGAACGCATCCGCAGCCTGACCTGGCTACTGGTGGGCGCATTGGCCGGACTTGCTGGCGCGCTTTGGGGCCTGTACACCTTCGTGAACCCCTTGCTGGGCTGGCTGGCCATCCTCTCGGTTTTCGCCGCGGCCATCCTGGGAGGCCTCTCCAGCTTCACCGGAACCATCCTGGGCGCATATCTCGTGGGCCTCTGCGAGAACACTTTGATGCAATTCCTCAATCACTACATTGGTCTGTCCTTCAGCTTCAAGGCGGCCATCCCCTTTGTCATCATCATCCTCGTCCTGCTGCTGCGTCCCCAGGGCCTGACCGGCTTCACCCGTCCGCCGCGAGACTTGCAGCGGTGAACATCGACCTGATCGCCACGCTCATCGCGCTGCTGACCTTCTTCGGCATCGCTGCCCTCATGGCCATCAGCCTAAATCTGGAGTACGGACTGGCCGGCATCCCCAACTTTGGCCAGGCAGTCTTCGTATCCATAGGCGCCTACACGGCCGCCATCACCTACACACGTGTGTTACCGCTGCTGGCCGGCCAGGAGCCGATTTGGCCCTGCGGCACCACGCTCGGCCCCGCCTTGCAGCTGCGCTCGGAGATCATGCGTGCCCACCCGGTCGCCGGCATGGTCAATTTTGGCCTGACGCTGCTGCTGGCCGCTGTCATCAGTGGCCTGGCCGGCTATTTCGTCTCGCGCGTGGCCCTGCGACTGCAGCAAGAGTGGTTCCTGGCGCTGGTGTTGCTGGTTGGCGGCGAGACGGCGCGCATCTTTGTTCGCGGTTACGAGCCAATCATCTGCGCCACCAACGGCATTTCCGGCGTTGCACAGCCCTTTGCCTCGCTCGGCGACCCGCAACGCTCCTCAGTGCTCTTCATGCTGCTTGTGTTGGGTATGGCCGCCCTGGCCTATGTTTACAGCGAGCGTCTCGTTCGCTCGCCCTTCGGGCGTCTGCTGAAGGCAGTGCGCGAAAACGAAGCCATCGCGCGCAGCCTGGGCAAGGATGTCGCGCTGGCGCGAGCGCGCATCATGCTCATTGGCTCGGCCATCGCAGCCGTCGCCGGCGTTCTCTTCGCGCTGAACATCGGCTACATCAGCAGTAACGATTACGTCATCACGCTGACGCTGGACATATGGGTGATGGTCGTCCTGGGCGGGCTTGGCAACAACCGTGGCGCAGTGCTGGGAGCACTGGTAGTCACGCTGCTCGACCGCGTCACAGCCATCGCCACCATCCAGATGAACATGTCCGCCATCGAGCTTGAGTTTAACTACGTGCGTTACATCATCTACGGCCTCATCCTGTTGCTCATGTTGCGCTTTCGGCCACAGGGCATCCTGCCCGAGCCGGCCCGCACGACCCAGGCCCACGACCTGCTGGCAGGTGAAATGAGCCATGCTGCAGATTCGTGAGTTGACGCGCAGCTTCGGCGGCCTGCGCGCCGTCGACGGAGTTTCGCTGGACGTGCCACAGGGCCAGATCATCGGCCTCATCGGGCCCAACGGCAGCGGAAAAAGTACCCTGCTTAACCTGATTGCTGGCCAGCTGCACGCTGACTCCGGCACGATTCACTTCGACGGGCATGACATCAGCAATGCACCATCGGATGAAATCAACCTGCTCGGACTGGCGCGAAGCTTTCAGGACCCGGCGCTCTTCTTTCAAATGACCGTGCTGGATAACAGCCTGCTCCCGGTAAAGGGACAACTGGGCGAATCTCCCTGGCAAGCGCCCTGGCACAGTCGCTGGCGTGCGCAGGAGGAACACAACACACACAGGGCGGCAGACATTCTGCAGCGACTCCTGCTGCGCAATCACTTTGGACAGCGCGCCTCCGACCTGTCCGGCGGGCAGATGAAGCTGCTGGACATCGGGCGCAGCCTGAGCGGTGAGCCGCGCATGCTGCTGCTGGACGAGCCCACTGCCGGTGTCGCGCCAAATCTGGCGCACGAAATCTTCGAACACATCGCGACCCTGCACCGCGAGCAGGGACTAACCTTTCTCATAGTCGAGCATCGCCTGGAAATTCTCTTCGACTATGTAGACAGCGTCTTTGTGCTGCATATGGGCAGCATGCTGGCAGCGGGCAAACCGTCGCAGATCATCGAGAATGCCAGGGTGCGCGAGGTCTATTTCGGCGCATGATACTGTCAATCGAGCATTTGTATGCCGGCTACGGCAAACTGACCGTACTGCAGGATGTTTCGCTGGCCTTCGCCGCCAGGCGCTTCACGGCGATCCTTGGCCCGAATGGCAGCGGCAAGAGCACCCTGCTCAAGGCCGTCTTCGGCCTGGCGGATGTGTTCAGCGGCTCCATTCTGCTGAACGGAGAGCAGCTGATTGGCCTGGACGGTGCGCAAATCAACCGCAGACGGCTGGCCTGTGTGCCACAACGGGACAACGTTTTCGCTGAGTTGAGCGTGCGTGAAAACCTCCAGCTGGCGACGCGCCGTCTGTCCCGCAACGAGGCTGCGGCGGCCCTGGACGCCGCTGTTGAACTCTTCCCGCTGGTGGCGAAGCGGCGCAATCAGGCCGCAAGTCAGCTCAGTGGCGGTGAGCGCCAGATGCTGGCAATCGCGATAGGCTGGCTGACGCGCCCGAAACTCATGTTGCTCGACGAACCGAGCGCCGGCCTTGCGCCAGGCCTGGTCAACGAGGTGTTTCGCACCCTGCTGCTGTTGCGAGACCAGGGCATGACGCTCGTCGTTGTCGAGCAGAATGCGCGCAGTGTTCTCCGTCATTGCGACGAGGTGCACATCCTGCGCGAAGGCATGCTGACCTTCTCCGGCAGCGCAGAGGAATGCCTGGCAGATGAAGAAACGATCAAGACGCTGCTCGGTGCCGGTTTCAGTGGCCACTCGCCTGTAGCGTGATATAGTTCTCCGGGTTGGATTCGGAGCATATACAGTACATGTCAAACACTATTCGCGGCATATTCAACATTCTGGCTACCCCCTTCTGCCATGACGATTCGCTCGATCTCGCCAGTCTGCGGCGTCTGGTGGATTTCCAGCTTGAGCTGGGCGCCCAGGGACTGACCATCCTCGGCGTGTTGGGCGAGGCCGCAAAGCTCAGCGTGGACGAGCGCCAGGAGGTGCTGGACACGGTCATGGCGACCGTGAGCGGGCGCGTCCCGGTGGTCGTGGGCGCCAGCCACCAGGATGATGACACGCGCCTGGCGCTATGTCGCTCGGCAGAAGCAGCCGGCGCCGCCGGCGTGATGGTCGCGCCGCCACGCATGGCGGATCCGCGCGACGATGAGGTGTACGCAATCTACAGCGCTATCGCGGAAGCCTGCGACCTGGCCATCGTAGTGCAGGATTTCCCGCCCGTGAACGACATAATCATGTCGCCCGAGCTCATTGCCTCGATTGCCCGGGGCATTCCCACAGCGCGTTACCTCAAGCTGGAAGATCCGCCGCTGATGCAGAAAATCAGTGCCATTCGCGAAGAGGTCGAGGGGCTGGAAATCTTCGGCGGTCTGGGCGGGATGTTCCTGCTCGAGGAGCTGAAACGCGGCGCTTCGGGCACGATGACCGGCTTCGCCTTCACCGAGATTCTGGTCGCCGTCTTCAAGGCATGGAGCGCCGGAGAGCAGCAGCGCGCCGAATGCCTGTTCGACCAATACCTGCCGCTGATTCGCTTTGAGAATCAGCCGGTCGTCAACCTGAGCATCCGCAAGGAATTATTGCGCAGGCGCGGCGCAATCGAGTGTGGCAAGCCGCGGCCGCCTTTCGCGCCAATCGACGCAGGCACGCTGGCCGAAATTGACTGGATTTTCGCGCGCGTCGGCGTCAGTGACCCGACCCGCAAACTTGACCTGAACTGACAGGAGTACATTCATGAATCTTGGACTGGAAAACAGGGTCGCGCTGGTCGCGGCGGCGAGCAAGGGCCTGGGCTACGGCGTGGCGCGCGCTTTGGCAGCTGAGGGCGCGCGCGTCTCCATCTGCAGCCGCTCGGCAGACGACGTAATGACGGCCGCCGGGAACCTGAAGGAGGAGACCGGCGCGGAAGTGCTGGCCACGTCCTGCGACGTAACTGACCCGGCGGCCATCAACAACTGGGTGGACCTGACTGTCAAGCAATGGGGCAAGGTGGACGCGCTGCTGGTGAACGCCGGCGGCCCGCCTGCCGGCCAATTCCGCGAGATCAGCGAAGCGCAGTGGGAAGCCGCCTTCCAGCTAACGCTGATGAGTTCCATCCGCATGATCAACGCCGCCCTGCCCCACATGGGCAGCGGCAGCGCCATTCTCACTGTGACGTCTTCCTCCATCCGTGAGCCGATTCAACGCCTGGCGCTCTCGACAGTGATGCGTTCGGGCGTGATGGGGCTGGTCAAGACCCTGGCTGACGAGCTGGCCAGCGACGGCATCCGCGTCAACAACCTCATCCCGGGCCGCATCGATACGGATCGCGTCAAGCAACTGGACGCCATCACCGCCAACCGGATGGGAATCAGTCCTGAAGAGGCGCGCGAGCGCTCGTTGGCGAATATTCCACTGGGGCGTCTGGGCAGCATCGCCGACTTTGGCGCTGCTGGCGCCTTCCTGCTCTCGCCCGCCGCGTCCTACATCACCGGCGCCTCGCTGCGCGTGGATGGCGGCCAAATGCGTTCCGTCTAGTGGAGACGCCTACAGGTTGACGCTCTGCTCGCGCACGCGCCCGGAATCCGCATTCACGGCAGCGCGAATTTCCTGAAACTCCGCCGTCAACATACGCAGGAAGGCGGACACATCTGAACTGTGCATGACGAGATTGGCGCCGGCTTGCACCCAGCCGATCTGCTGCTGCATAGAGTTGTGGTGGATTCCGACGCCCACGCCGGCCGCGCGCGATTTGGCGATGATGGTCTGGATGGCATCTTCGAAAACCGGATGCTCGTAACGTTCCGGAATGCCCAGGCTGCATGAGAGGTCATGCGGGCCTACCAGCACCGCGTCGATGAAGGGCACGGCCAGGATGTCGTCAAGCGCATTCAGCGCCGGCACGCTTTCGATGTTGATGAACAGATTGTTACTCGCATTCTTCTCCGCAAGGTAGGCCTCAAGCTCGGCCTCTGGCGCATTACCGTTGACCATACCGCGCAATTTGTCGCCCTTCACCGGGCCGAACTTCACCGCGCCACCAAGGGCTTTCACCTGCTCGGGGGACTCGACGTAGGGCGCGATCACACCGCTGGCGCCACCATCCAGCACCATCTGCGCCATGTAGGGGTCGGGCGCCGGAATGCGCACCACCGGCGCAATGTCCAGCGCCGAGTAGGTCTGGCACATCCAGGAGATCATGCCGCGGTCGTGCGGCGTGTGTTCGGAATCGATGAACACCATATCGATACCCAGTTGTTTTACCCGGCCCGCCCAGGTCGGGGAGGGTGCGTAGATCGCCGTGCCGAAGACCAGTTTACCGGCGTGCAAGGCGTGATTCAATTGCTTCCCGTTCACAGGCTCTGCCGTCCTTCCCAATGTCAGACTGAGGAGCAGAGAGCATAACGCCCGCCCGCGTCAGCGTCAACAGCGACAGCAACAAGCTCTTGTCAGCACAGAGGGATTATCCAGTCAGGGTCAATGTGCAGCCACAGCATTGCGCCAGGTGCGGGGACAGGATTCTCGCCAAGCGGCAGCCGGAAGCGCAGGGATTCGCCGTCCACCCTGACTGAAAGTCGCCACCCTTCCCCTTCATACACACGTTGTTCGAGCGTACCCTGGAGGGTCAGCCAGCTCCCCTGCAAACCGCCGGGATGAATGCCCGCAGGATGCAGCAAAACCTGTTCGGCCTGAACTGAACTGCCAGTTTGCCTTGAGAGCCAGGCGCTGCTGACCAGGTTTCCAAGCCCCAGAAAGCGGGCGACGAAAGCAGTACGTGGCCGCGCATAGAGCGCCTGGGGCGTGTCAATCTGCTCGATGCGGCCGGCGTTCATCACGGCAATCCGGTCCGCGATTGCGTTGGCCTCGCGTTGGTCATGCGTTACAGTGATTACTGTCTGCTTCAGTTCCCTGAAGATGCTCCGCAGCTCCGGCATCAGCCGCTCACGTAGTCCGGCATCCAGCGAGGCCAGGGGTTCATCCAGCATCAGTAGTGCCGGTCGTGGTGCCAAGCTGCGTGCCAGCGCCACCCGTTGCTGCTCACCACCGGACAGCGAGTTTACGTCCCGCGCATTCATGCCCGCCAGCCCCACCAGCTCAAGAATTTCGCGCGTCCGCTCGCGGACATTTTCGACGTGCCTCATGCGCAGGCCAAAGGCGACATTCTGCTCGACGCTCAAATGCGGGAACAGCGCGTACCCCTGGAACATCAGGCCGAAGTTGCGTTCATGCACTGGAACCTGCGCGAGGTCAGTCCCGTGAAACAGTAGCTCACCGCGGTCAGCCGTCTCGAGTCCGGCGACGATGCGCAGCAACGTCGTCTTTCCGCAACCGCTCTGCCCCAACAGGCAGACGATCTCCCCCTCGCGCAGCGCAAGCGACACATCGCGCAGCACTTCCTGCCCGCCGAAGCTTTTGGCCACGCTCCGCAGCTGAAGCATCAGAAAGTGCCGCTGCCGGCCCGTTGTATGCGCTCTATCAGTACGAAGCCCAGGCCACAGGTCAGCAACAATATGACGCTCATGGCCATTGCCTGGCCATTGTTGAGCGCGCCTGGCTGGCCCAGCAGCCGATAGATGACGACCGGAATCGTCGCCCTGGCCGGGCGCGCTATGAAGAGCGAGGCGCCGAACTCCCCCATGCTGATGGTGAAGGCGAAGGTCGCACCCACCAGCAGGCCGCGACTGACGAGCGGCAGGTCAATCTGCCGCCAGACATGCCAGGGCGTCGCTCCCAGCACCCGCGCCGACTCGCGCAAGGCCGGCGCGATGCTGTCCAGCGTGGGCAGCACGCTACGCACCACGAAAGGCAGCGCCACCAGCGTGTGGGCGATCGGGATCAGCAGCGGCGAGGCGCGCAGGTCCAGCGGCGGCTCGTCCAGCGCGATGATGAAGCCGAAACCCAGCGTGACAGCGCTCGTCGCCAGAGGCAGCATGAAGAGCGGATCAAGCCAGCGGCGACCCCGTCGCTGCAACAGGGTTGCGGCGAGCAGGCCCAGCGTGAGCGCCAGCACTGTTGTCGCCAGCCCGAAGACGAGGGAGTTGCCGACCGCGTGCAAGGGCGGCACGAAGAGCACCGAGCCGCGCACATTCTGTGACAATGCCGCGTACCAGGCCGTTGTCAGGCCCTCCACGCCGCTGAGGGAGCGCAGTACCAGGGCAACCAGGGGCGTAGCCAGCAGCAAGAACATGGAGCCACTGACGAGGACAACCGCCAGCCACTCGCGCGCGCCCTGTGGTCGGCGCGCCGAGGCGGGCTGCAAGGTCTGCGGCAATCGTCTGCGCAGTCGCGTATAGACCAGCATCAGCGCGAACATCAGGCCGATTTGTAGCAGCGACAGTCCGGCCGCCACCGGCAGATTAAAGAGGCTCACCGCCTGCAGATAGATTTCAACCTCGAGCGTCGCGAAGCGCAGTTCGCCAAGGATGATGATGACGCCGAAGCTGGTGAAGGTGAAGATGAAGATGAGCACGGCAGCTGCCAGCAGTGCCGGCCGCAGCAATGGCAGGCGCAGCTCCCACCACAGGCGCCAGCCATGCGCGCCCAACACACGCGCCGCTTCTTCGATGTCCACGTTGCGATTGGCCCAGTAGCCGGTGATGATGCGCAGCGCCACAGCGAAATTGTAGAAGACATGCGCCAGCAAGATGATGGCCAGCGTCCCTTCAAGGCGCAGCGGCGGTGCATTCAGATGCAGCACATCCTGCAACAGACTGTTGACCAGGCCGCGCGAGCCAATCAGTGCGGAGAACGCAGCCGCCACGACGACGGTCGGCAAGACGAAGGCCAGGGTGGAGAGCGACAGCAAGAACGAGCGACCAGGAAAGGACCAGCGCACGCAGACCCAGGCCGCCGGCAGCGCCAGGGCGATGGTCAGCGCGGTTGAAAGCAGCGCCTGGACGCAGGTGAAGATAAGAGTGTTGAGGTGGTAGGGTGAAAAGATCTGCTGCAGCCGCGCCAGTTCCGGCTGACCGTCCGGCGCCAGTCCCAGCGTGAGGATGGAAAGTAGTGGCCAGACGAAGAACAGCGCCAGAAAGAGCAACGGCAGCAGCAGAGCAAGACGTGCAGCCTGGTTCACGAATCGCCGCGTAACACCGTCTCGGTCCAGGCCTGGATCCATTGCTCACGCATGGCATTTATGTCCTCCGGCGCCACTACAACCGGCACTTGCGCCAATTTAGCGTACTCGACAAATACCTCCGGCAGTTCCGCTTCCTCATTGACCGGGAAGACGAACATCTGCAACGGGATGTCTTCCTGGAAGCGCTCGCCCAGCATGAAGTCGATCAGTTGCTGCGCCGCCTCGACCTGCTCACTGCCAACCAGCACACCAGCGAATTCAATCTGGCGGAAGCAGGTTTCGTCCGCGACGATGGCGCCGGTGGGCGCCTCATCGGGCGTTTCTTCCATGAAGTACACCTCGGCGGGCGGACTGCTGGCGTAGCTGACCACCAACGGATACTCGCCGCCGCTTATGCTGAACTCGCCCCAGTAGGCCGTCTCCCAGCCGCTGACTACACGCACTTCATTCTCGACCAGCTGACTCCAGTAGTCCAGCCAGGTGGTCTCGCCCTCCGTGCCGAATACACCAATAGTGGCCAGCATGAAGGCCAGCCCGGGCGAGGAAGTCGCCGGATTCTCGACGACCAGCAGGCTGCGATACTCCGGCTCCGCCAACGCGGCCAGGCTGTCCGGCAGCGCCAGTTCCTGTTCAGCAAACCACTCAGTGTCGTAGTTCAGGCACACGTCGCCGTAGTCGATGGGCGTGACGCGGTGCTGTTCATCCAGCTGAAATTCATCGGAGACATGTTCCAGCAAGGGAGATTCGTAGGGCAGGAAAATGTCGTATTCCAGCGCCCTGCCGAGAAAGCTGTTGTCCACGCCGAAGAGCACATCGCCCAGTGGGTTGCCCCGTGACAGGATGGCCTTGTTGAGCATCTCCCCCGCATCACCGCTCTGCAGAATCTCCACGCGTATCCCGGTCTCGGCCGTAAACTCCGCCAGCACTTCCTCACCGATGGCGAAACTGTCATGCGTGACCAGCGTCACGACTGTCTCCTGTGCGCTGACGGACATGAGCAGTGTCAGCAGCACCCCCACTGTCAAGAACATTCGCATTCTACGCTCCTCCCTGCAAACAAAAACCACCCCGACCTTCCAGGGTGGCTGCCAATCGCTCCTCGCACACTTCCTGCGCCGGCATGATCCGGATCAGGTTCGAGGGTCGATGCGACTTTACGCATCCTCTCAGCCCGCTCGCGCGGACTCCCCTGGTTGCTCAATTTCGTACACTGTACCCTGGCACAAAGGTTTGCGTCAACCTCGCTGCAGACGTGATCAGGAGCGCGCGAGGAAATCCGCGAGCCAGCTGTCAAACTGACCGGCGTTGCATAGCTCCACATAACGCAGGAAAGCGTTGCTGTCCAGCGAATACAGTGGGTGGCAGCTGGCAGGCCAGGCGCCCTGCGGCGCCTCCACGATGATGTCGGCTCCGGGTGCGGGCAGGATGTGACCGTGACCTGAAGCGCGCACATCCACAACGAGTCGCTCAACCGTAACGATGACCGTGTCGGCGATATACGCCAGCTCCATGTCGATACCGAGATTGCGGTTCAGCAAAACATTGCCCTGCAGGTCAGCCTCAAGAGCGTGCAGTACTGCGACGTCCAGCGCAATCGCCGGAAAGGCCACCAGCGGCTCCCGGGCGTAAACATCAGGCACCATCTGCACATCCGGCCTCAGGCGCGGCAAGTCTGTCCCGCGCCAGGCGCGCGACGGCATGAAACTGACGCCCGCCATCGTCGCGCGCATGCCTGACACAATGCTCAACTCGGTCTCTTCCTGAATACGCAGTCTGCCTTGCTGCGCAGCTTCAGTGAACATGGGCGCGAGGCCGAAAGATTCCAGCCCGAAGTAGACGCTGCGCACTGTGCCGACGCAGCCAGCGCCCACCAGCAAATCAGATTCAAGCCCGGCAGTGAAACACAACAGCGTCAGGTCACGTGGAGGCTGCGGTTGCTGCAAGAGCGCGCGCACGAAAGCCAGTGGCCGGCGGTAGAGCGTCATGCCACCCAGCGCGAGCGTTTGCCCGTCGTACAGCAGCGCAGCCGCTTCGCTCAGTGAAAGGATTTCAGAAATTGCTGACCTCGCCGCGAAAATTGAGAGGGCCTAACTTTCTACCTGAGCCATTCTACCAGTGCTACCTCCCCCGGCAACCTGCCGTCAAAGCCGCATTCATCCCGCGCTCACCCTCGCAGGCTATACTTCGGAGCAGATTGATTGGAGATGTCCATGTCTGCCCTGCGACTGAACCGCCTGCCCTTGCTCATTCCACTGCTGCTGGCGCTCACGCTTGGCTATTGGCTCGGCAACGCTCGCAGTGAACTGAACGCCCAGAGCGGCATAAACCTGGACAGAGAAGAGGAGGACCAGTTCGACACCTTCTGGCAGGTCCGGGATTACGTCCAGGATGAGTATGTTGATCCGAACGGAAAGGAGATCGACCCTGCGTTCCTGACCGATGGCGCCATCCGCGGCATGGTAAAGGCGCTCGGCGACGAGCACAGCGGCTACCTGGATGCGCAACAGTTTCCGGTGATGCAGGAGGATATGTCTGGCTCAATTCAAGGCATTGGTGCTGTTGTGCAGCGGGACGAGACCAGCGGCTTCCTGCAGATCGCCTACGTGCTGGAGGGCACACCGGCGGCAGCAGCCGGACTGCAGTCCGGTGACGTATTCGCAGAAGTGGATGGGCGCGACGTCCTTGATGCCAGCCAGCTCGAGCTCGCCGCACTGGTGCGCGGGCCCGCCGGCAGCGCAGTGCAACTCACCATGTTCCGGGGCAGCGAAACACTGGATTTCACTCTTGAGCGCGCCCGCATCGCTGTCCCTAACATTGAGTGGCGCCTGCTCGAGGAGACAGGCATTGGCTATGTGAGCCTGCAGCACTTTAGTGCCAGCGCCCGCGCAAACCTGGACGATACCTTCAAGGCGATGAATGTCCATTCTCTTGCTGGTCTGGTACTTGACCTGCGGGGTAATCCCGGTGGCTTGCTGGACAGTGCCCTCGAAATCACCAGCGCCTTCATCGAGGAGGGCCCGGTTGCAATCCAGGATTTCGACGATCACGAGCGAATTCTAACTGCCGATGGCAACCATGCAGGACTCACCTTGCCGCTTGCCGTGCTGGTGGACGGACGCAGCGCCAGCGCCTCGGAGCTGGTCGCGGGTGCCCTGCAGGATCGGGGCCGCGCCACCATCATTGGCGAGCAAACCTTTGGCAAGGGCACCATGCAGAACCTTTTCAGACTCGACAATGGCGGCGGGTTGCAGCTCACCATTGCGCGCTGGCTGACGCCGGACGGAAACTGGATCCACGGGTCGGGCATTACACCTGACCTGCTGGTGGCACAGGCTGACGAATTCGCTACTACCGGCGCAGATGCCCAGTTGCAAGCGGCTATAGCGCATCTGCTGTCCCAGGTGGCCGACATCGCCGCTTGAAACTTGCCTCGTTTTGGGTCAGTCTACTGACACGTTTCCGCTCGCATCGAGGCATTAATCAAATGACCTTGCAGCTTGTACCCCGGCCGGGCAGCGTGTCTGACCGGCGCGCTGTCAAACTTATGAACTCCAGGTGACCACAACAACCACATCTCGCCGCGTTCGCATCTCGCTGGCATGGCTGACTTTCATCGCGATTGGTGCCCCAGGTGCCGCTATTGGCGTGGCCTGGCCAGCCATGCGTGATACCTGGAGCCTGCCCACTGCTTCGCTGGGGATCTTGTTGCTGGCCCTGACGAGCGGCTATCTAACAGGCGCCTTCGTGAGCGGGCGTGTCGTCACCCGGATCGGCATGGGCAGTACACTCATCGTCTCCGGCGCGATCATTTTCAGCGGACTGCTGGGTTTCGGTCTGGCGCCAGGCTGGTTGCCCCTGATCGCCGCAGCTGTGTTGCTGGGGATCGGTCAGGGAACGATCGACGCAGGCCTGAACCTCTATTTTGCCAACCACTTCAACTCGAGAATGATGAACTGGCTGCACGCCAGCTTCAGCATCGGGGCGACTCTCGGCCCTTTCATTGTGCAGCTGACCTCTTCTACCGGCCAGGGCTGGCGCATCGTATGGCTCGTGATTGCGTTCGGCCAGTTGCTGCTCAGCCTCGCCTTTTTCCTTACGCGCGCCGGCTGGCATTTGACTGGCAGACCCGCTGAACACATTGGGACGGACACACCATCGATAAAGGCCACCTTGCGCAGGCCGGCCGTATTGCTCGGCATGGCCCTGTTTTTCGTCTTCGTCGGCATTGAGTCTACAGCCGGCAGCTGGAGCTTCACGCTTTTCAGTGAAACGCGCGTCATAGACAGTTCGCTGGCTGCCACCTGGGTGGGGCTCTACTGGGGCAGCTTTGCCCTGGGTCGCATCGTCTTCGGCGTGGTTGCCGACAAATTGCCGGCCGTGCCCTGCATTCGCGTGCTTCTGCTCGCCGTCCTGCTGGGCGCGCTCATGTTCAGTGTGCGAAGCTCCGAAACTGTCAGCCTGGCCGGGCTATTGTTGATCGGATTAGCCCAGGCGCCGGTATTCCCGCTGCTCATCACCGCCACGCCGCAGCGAGTGGGCACTGGCCACGCGACAAACGCCATCGGCTTTCAGATCAGCGCGGCCGGCCTGGGGATCGCGGGACTGCCGGCCCTGGTCGGGTTCGTCGCCAGCTTCAGCAGCCTGGAGATTCTGGGGCCCTTCCTGGCACTCTCCGCCCTGCTCAGCCTGCTCCTGTTCCAGCTCATTGTCCGTAATGGCACTCCAGGAACATCATTGCCAGCCGCTGACATTCCATAACAGGCCGCTGAATTCATGGCAATCCAACGCCTTGCATCTTGCCTTGATTCAGGTCAGTCTACCGCCACGACTCCTCTCGCATCGAGGCACATCAAAATATGGCGCTGCAAAACGCCTTGCGGCCAGTCAACGACTCTGCCCAGGCCGTTGACGAATTTTTACGCAACACATGATTCACAACATCGCAGCTCGCAAGGTTCGCATCTTGCTGGCATTTCTGGTATTCGGCGCAGGCGGTGTTTCTGGCAGCGCAGTCGGAGTTGCCTGGCTCTCGATACGAGACACCTGGGGTTTGCCCACTGCTTCCCTGGGCATCCTGCTGCTGGCGCTCACAGCCGGGTTCCTCTCGGGCTCCTTTGTAAGCGGACGCCTGGTCACCAGGTTTGGCATGGGCAGCACCCTGGTTCTGTCCAACGTAGTCACAGCCATCGGCCTGCTGGGATTCAGCCTGGCGCCGGGCTGGTTAGCGCTAATCGCTGTCGCAATTCTGGCAGGGCTGGGAAAGGGAACGCTCGGCGCGAGCCTGAACATCTACTTTGCCAACCATTTCAACGCAAGAATGATGAACTGGCTGCATGCCAGCTTCAGCATCGGCGCAATGCTGGGCCCTTTCCTTGTGCAATTTGCTTCCACTGACGGAAACAGCTGGCGCGTCGTATGGCTTGCCCTGGCGCTCGTCCAGCTGCTATTTTGCTGCACCTACTACCTCACGCGTGGGGGTTGGCACTCGACTCCTCAGAAAGCCTCAGCAGGTGCGCCAGATACGTATTCCATGCTGGCCACTCTGCGTAATCCAGCTGTGTTGCTCGGCATGACCCTGTTCATTGTGTTCACAGGAATTGAAGCTTCGGCAGGAAGCTGGAGCTTCACGCTTTTTAGTGAAGACCGCGTCACTGACAGCGCTCTGGCTACGTTTTGGGTCGGGCTGTACTGGGGCAGCTTCGCGCTGGGACGCATTGTTTTCGGGTTGATCGCCGATAAACTCCCGTTCGTAACGAGCATTCGCATTCTAATAATTGCTGTGCTGCTTGGCGGGCTTATGTTCAGCCTGCGCGATTCGGTCGCCATCAGTCTGGCCGGGCTGTTGCTGATCGGCTTTGCCCAGGCTCCCGTTACGCCGCTGCTCTTTTCAACAACTCCAGGTCGCCTTGGTGAAGGGCACGCGACCAACGCCATCGGCTTTCAGATGAGCGCCGCAGGGATCGGATTTGCGGCATTGCCCGCTCTGGTCGGCGTCGTTGCCAGCTACAGCAGCTTCGAGATTCTGGGGCCCTTCCTGGCCCTCTCCGCCCTGCTCAGCCTGCTCCTGTTCCAGCTCATTGTGCGCAGCACAGGCGAAGCCAGTCCTGCATAGCCAGACGCCGACTGCTATACTGTTGCCCGCGACCCGGCATGAGCAGGACGGATGATGGCAATCCTTGGAATCGACATCGGCGGCTCGGGCATCAAGGGTGCGCCCGTCGACACGGAACGCGGTCTGTTGCTGACCGAGCGGCTACGCATCGACACGCCACAGCCTTCCACACCCGACGCAGTCGTTGAGGTCGTTTGCGCGCTGGTCGAGCATTTTGACTGGCGCGGGCCCGTCGGCTGCGCCTTTCCGGCCATAGTGAAAGCGGGCAAAACGCTCAGCGCCGCCAACGTCGACGATGGCTGGGTCGGCCACGCTGCCGAGGAACACCTTCGTCAGCGAACTGGCTGCCCCGTGCTGCTCAGCAACGATGCAGATGCCGCTGGCATAGCGGAGATGGCCTTCGGCGCCGGCAAGGGTCACCGCGGCCTGGTCTTCATCATCACCCTGGGCACCGGTATTGGAAGCGCCATTTTTTACGATGGCGTGCTCATCCCCAACAGCGAAGTCGGCCACCTCGAGTTGAAGGGGCACGAAGCCGAAAAGTGGACCGCCAGCGTTGTGCGGAAGCGCAAGAATCTGAAGTGGAAGGAATGGGGCTCGCGGGTAAACAGTTACCTGGCACACCTTGAATTCATCTTCTCGCCCGACCTCTTCATTCTCGGCGGCGGCGTCAGCAAACGCTTTGACAAATTCAGCCGCTGCCTGACCCTGCAAACGGAGGTCGTGCCAGCCGCCCTGCGCAACGAGGCTGGTATCGTCGGTGCCGCCATGGCCGCGCGCAGTCTGGTTGAGGAACAGTCCTAAGCGCTTGCCTTCACTGCCTCACGCAGGCGCACGAGCACAAAGTCCGGTTCCAGCGCGGCCAGTAAATCGCCGGCCCGTGGCCCGCTGCTGCGTCCGAGAAATATTTGATAGAGCGACCGGAACGCATAACCGGCGCTGCCCTGACCTTGCAAGGCCAACTGCATTATCGCTTCATGTATGGCCAATCCATCCGGCGCCGGCGCCGTTTCGTACCAGGCAAGCAAGGCAGCCAAAAAGGTACGCTGCCTGTCGTCCATCTTCTCCAGTGCCTGCGCTGGCAATACTACCTTAACCTCGAAACGCACCTTGGCGGGGGCGAAACGTGCCAGCCAGTCGCGGGCGTAGTCGCTGCGCTGCTGCAGCTCATAGCGTTCCGCCAGAAGTAGCGGTGCGCCCTTGTGCTGCGTGAAATGCTGCAGCAGATCGATGCCCGGAATTTGCGAGATGGTCACCACGTGGGCGAAACGCGGCCGGTACTGCGCCTTGATTTCGGCGCCGTGCCTGACCTGCGCCAGGTCGAAGAGCCGTCGCTGCCAGGCCTCGCCAGTGCCGTCCTGGTAGCGTTCTGCTGCCACGTCATAGTCGTCAAAGAGCCGCGGCACAGCGTTTTCACCAAGGTTGAAGTTGATGGCCGTGCGGGGTCGCGTGCGCACCAGCAGCCAGCGCAACAGCTGTGCCGGCAGCGCCTCGGTTGCTTCGCGCGCGCTGAGCCCGATGCCTTTCGAGGAACTCATCTTGCCGCCCTCAAGCAGCAGAAATTCATAAGGTAGATTGGCCGGCGGCTCCACGCCGATAACTCGTCTGGCGATTGCCTCGGCGACGTCACGCGCTCCGCCGGCGATGGAATGGTCGCTGCCCGCGCCCTCGAAGTTGACGCCCAGCACTTGCCAGCGCGCCGCCCACTCCAGCTTCCACGGCAACTTGCCCCTGCCATCCCAGGGGAAGGCTGCGCCCTCATGGCCGCAGCCGCGGGCGTAAGTCATCGCCGCCGGATCGCAGCGATAATGCACGCGCTCACCATCAAAGCGATGGACGCGTGTCATCGCAATGCGACCGCAGCGCTCGCAAACCGGACTAAAGGGAATCCAGTCTTCGCTGCGTTCGGACTGGCTGACCTCAAGGTAAATCGCGCGCAACTCGGCGGCTGCCTCAAGCAAGGTACGTATGGCCTCGTTCATGCGGCCCGAACGATACAGTTCGCTCATGTGGTAGGGCTGCGGCTCGACGCCCAGTTTGCGCTGCGCTGCCATGAATTCGTCAAAGTAATAGCGCGCGTAGCTGCGCTCACTGCCATCCGGCGCCGGCACCTCACAGAGCGGGAATCCCAGCCAGGGTTTGTACTTTTTTGAAGACAGGCCGGGCGGAATGGAGTCCAGCGCATCCATATCGTCATTGCCGTAGTTGAAGCGGGCACTCCGACCAGCATCAAGCGCGCTGCGCAAGAGCAGATCGTGGATGACCGGGCCACGCAGGGAGCCAACATGCGCGCTGCCGGAATAGGTCTTTGAATCGTTAAAGACGAAGGTCTCAAACGGGTGATCGGCTATGATCTGGTCAGCCCAGTATTGCAACCCGTCCCTCCTGCGCTATTCCTGCTTGCCGATGTTACCTGCGGTGAACCACGAACTGTACCTTCTTGCCTGTCGGCCGCGCTACTTCATGCCAGTGGTGGCGATGCCGGTGGTGATGAAGCGCTGCAGGAATGCAAACACAACCGTGATCGGCAGCAGGGTCAGCACAGTCATGGCCAGCACATAGTGCCACTGGATGTTCAGCTCCCCCGCGAAGGCATACAGACCGACCTGCAGCGTGAACACTTCGGTGCGGCCGAGCACGATAAGCGGCCACAGGAAGTCGTTCCAGCGCCACATCACAGAAAAGATAGCCAGCACCGCCAGCGCCGGCCGCGCCAGCGGCAGCACGATCTGCCAGTAAATGCGCCACTCACTGGCGCCATCGATGCGTGCTGAGTCGAGCAGTTCGTCCGGGATGGTCAGCATGTACTGGCGCAGCAAAAAGACGCCGGTCGGCGTGGCCGCCCCAGGGATGATGACGCCCCACAAGGTATTGTACAGATCAAGGGAAGTGATGACGAGAAAGACTGGCACCAGAATGACCGAAATCGGGATCATGAGGGTGGCGATGAAAAGCACAAAAATGCCGTCGCGACCGCGAAACTGATACTTGCTCAGCGCGAAGCCGGCCATGCTGTTAATGAGCAAGGTGATCAGCGTCGCCACTACCGTGACCACGACACTGTTGCGCAGATAGGTCAGGAAGTTGAAGCGGCCCAGAGGATCGATGTAGTTCTCCAGCGCCATGCGAATCGAACGTACCGGCTCCCGCTGCCTGATATTCACCCTGATAATTTCTTCCGGTGCGGCAGGGTCGACCAGCTGCGCCTCGATCCCCACACGACGCACCTGGGCCAGGCGCTGCACACTGCCGTCTTCCATCGTAACTTCGTAGAGCGGCAGGGGCTCGTCATACCCTGCCACAGGAATCGTGTCCTGCTGGTAGGGAAAGAACCGGGGAGGAAACTCGATCAGGGCCGCCTGGGTCTTGAAGGAGGACATCAGCACCCAGAAGACCGGGCCAAACATGACGATCGTCCCAAAGAGGAGCCATAGGTAGGCCAGCAGGTCCGTCGGGTGCAGCTTGTTTCGGCCACGGGTGCGGGTGAAAATGTTGCGCGTCGTCGGCAAGGTCCCTGCGCTCATGGCGGAATCAGCCTGACTCGTTACTGCGGGCAGCACGTAACTGCAGCAATGTTAGCATGAGCAGGGTCGCGCCCAGCAAAACGGAAGCCGCAGCTGCCAGACCGAATCGTTTGATTGAGCTGGAGAAACCGGTGGTGTAAATGTACTGCACGATGAAATGGGTTGTTGTGCCGGGCCCGCCACCCGTCAAGGCATATACCTGATCAAATACCTGCACGGCCCGGATGAGTGAGAGCACCAGCACGACAAACATGGTTGGCATAAGGAGCGGCAAGGTTAGGAAGCGAAGGCTTTGCCAGCGGCTGGTGCCATCAATTTGCCCTGCCTCGTATAGTTCGGCTGGAATCGCCTGCAAACCCGCCAGCAGAATCAACGTGTAAAAGCCCATCAGCGCCCAGATACTGATGACGATGACCCACAGGGTCGCCCAGTCCGCATTGACCAGGAACTGAATCCGCTCTCCTCCAAGCGATAGCAAAATCGAGTTTAGCACGCCGTCGCGCTGCAGGATCCATTTCCAGATGAGCGCAACCACGACCGGTGAGAGCAGCACCGGGTAAAAGAATACGCTACGAAAGAAACCACGCGCCCGTATTTTGCTGTTTAGAACCAGCGCAGTCACCAGCGAAACAAGCACCATGCCGGTCACCTGCACAATCACGAAAAAGATCGTATTGAAAACGCCGCGCCAGAACAGGTCTTCGTTGCAGGTATTTGGTTCAAAGACATTCTGGCAGTCAAACAGGAATCCATAATTTGCTGTACCAACGAAGGCGCGATCCTGAGGGTAAATGTTGGTGCCTGAAGTGAAGGAAATGTAAAAGTTCAACAGCATGGGGAAGAGCACAAAAATGCCAAATATCAGCAGGTTGGGCAAAATAAAAAAATAGCCAATGCGCTCCATGCCCAGGCGTCGCTCAATCGGCCGGATGAGTATTTCGAGCCCGTTCATTAACGCTGTGAACAGGAAGCCGAAGCCGCTTTCCAGTGCATGTGAAACCCGCGCCAGTGGCCCGGTCTGATCCGACTGTATATTATTGGCCGACGTCATTGGAACCTCTTGCGCCACACGCAACACAAAAGGTACCGCCCCCGCCCTCACGAGCGAAAGCGGTACCCCTGTGCTGCCGCATTACGTCTCTAACAGCAACTAGCCAGCCATTCGCTCGGCCAACTGCTCGTCCACGTCTTCCTGGATGCGCTGGATGGCTTCATCGAGCGTCAACTCGCCCACAATTGCCTGGGTCAGACGGTCGCGCGCGACATTGAAAACGATTCTGTTGAAGGGATAGCCTTGCAGATCAAAGGCAGTCTGCTCCAGCGTTGCGACCTGCGCGGTGAAGGTGCCCAGGGCTGCCTTCGCAAGTTCGAGATCGGTCTCGAAGTCTACGCCATCTGTGGCCAGGCCCTTGTGCGCCGGAATGAAGAGCGTGCGCGCAGAGAACTCGCCCAGAATATCCTGGCTGGCCAGATACTCCATTACACGCGCCACCTCGGCCGGATGCTCGGTGTCCTTGATGGCAACCAGCGATGCGCCACCGGGCATGCCGGTGCAGCCACCGGGGCCACAAGGGTTGGGGACGACTTCCCAGTCGAAGGCGTCACCGATCTGCTCCGTGAACTGGCCAACCTGCCAGCTGCCGGACATGTAGAAGACGACCTGGCTGTTGCCGAACTCCTCGTTGGCACCGGCGTAGCCCGTGTTGGCTGCCCAGATTTCGAGCGGCATGGTGCCGTCGAGATGCCAGTTGACGAAGAGCTCGGCCATGGCGCGGAAGCCCTCGTCGCCGGCAATCAGAGGATGACCCTCGTCATCAAAGTACTGTGCCCCCATGCTGATGGCCGGGCCGGCGAAGCGGTGGCCGCTGCGGTCCATGGCCATCGGGAAGGGAATCTCGAGCGCATCGGCGACTTCGTTGGCCGCCGCCGCCCAATCTTCCCAGGTCACCTGGTCTGTCATGTCGCTGGGCACTTCCACACCCGCCTGCTCGAAGAGCGTGCGGTTGATTATGGGGCCGGTGATGGTCAGCTGGGTCGGGAAGCCGTGGATGCCGCCTTCTGCGCCTGACATGCGCAGCCAGCCCAGAGTGCCACCGAAGCTGTCAAGCCAGTAATCCGCGTCGCTCAGCAAGGGCGTCATGTCCAGGTAGAACTCGGCCAGTCCGCCAAGGTCGGTTACGCGCGCCATGTCCGGGCCTTCGCCGGCTGCCAATTGAATCGGCAGCGTTTCGAGTATGCCCGCCTGATAGGGGACATTGTCCATGACCACGCGGATGTCGCTGTTTTCCATTTCGAAGCGGTCGAGCAGGTCACGCATCACGACGTCTTCGTTACCGTCGGTGTACCAGGTCATGCGCAACTCAACGACGTCCTGCGCCAGTCCCGGCAGGGAAAGGGCCAGTATCATGGTTGCCAGCATCAATACGATTGCGAATCTACGCATCTTCATACTCCATCAATTGACGAACATATGCCTCGAACGAAAGTCGGGGCGCGGTCAGCCTAGTGGAAATTGTCTACTATTTCTAGGTACTACCTTCATGCCTCAGACGCATGCAGCTCACGCTCAAGCGCTGCCAGCAGCGCTTCCAGCTTCGCGAGATCAAGCCGGTGAGCAACGCGCGCCTGGGGATAACACATCAAGTTTGGGCCCTGGGCACAGTGAGTCAGGCAGCTCGCCGTCTCAAGCCGCAGATTCATGTCCGGGTGCTCGGCCAGCCAGGCCTTCAGCCGCTGTCGCAAGGGACGTGCGCGCCCACTGTCGTTGCAATCCACCCCCATGCACAGCACCAGGCGGACAGTCGATTTGGGCAGCATCTCAGAAGGCCGCTACAAGACCGTCAGCGCGCGGCTCGCTGCCACCCCGCAAAACGCCGCTCTCCGGGTCGCGCAAGATGATTTGTCCGCGCCCGAAGACGCGCCTGCCGAAACCGGCGACCGGGCGCACCCGATGCCCCTTTACGGCCAACGCCGCCATGGCCTTCACCGGAATGCCTTCCTCCAGCAGCAGGTCGCCGTCTGGTTGACCGTCGGCCACCATCCAGCGCGGCCGGTTGAGCGCCTCCTGGGGATTAAGCCCGTCATCAAGCAGGGCGCTGAGCACCTGGAAATGTCCCTGCGGCTGCATGAAGCCACCCATTACGCCGAAGCAGCCCAGGAAGCTGCCATCACGCAGCGCCATACCCGGGATGATGGTGTGGTAGGGACGCTTGCCGGGCGCCAGTTCGTTGGGATGGCCAGGCTCCAGACTGAACCCCGAGCCGCGATTGTGCAGCCAGACGCCAGTGCCGCGCGCCACGATGCCAACGCCGAATCCCATGAACAGACTCTTGATGAAGGAGCAGGCGTTGCTCTCGCCGTCAACGACGCAGAGGTAGATAGTGTCGGATGCGCCGGGAGGCTGCCCGGGAGGCTGAGGCGGAAGCGTGCGCTGCGGGTCGATCAGTGCGGCGCGTTGCGCTGCGTATTCCTGGCTGAGCAGGTAGTCGAGCGGCGCCGGATTTGTCGCCATGTCGGCGATGTGATAGCGAGCGTCCGCCCAGGCCAGGCGCATGCACTCCACCATCAGATGCAGGCGTTCAGGATCGTCCCAGGCAAGGGCGCCAAGGTCCATGTTCGAGGCCATGTTCAGGGCCATCAAGGCCGTCAGGCCCTGGCCGTTGGGAGGGCATTCATAGATTGTCTTGCCGCGGTAATCGCTGCAAATGGGCGCTTCAAAGGTCGAGCGATGCGCACGCAGGTCTTCACGGGTCAGCAGACCGCCCTGCTCCTGCACCGAAGTGGCGATGGCTTCGGCCACCGGGCCTTCGTAGAAGGCTGAGGGCCCGCCCTCGGCGATGTCGCGCAAGGTTTGCGCCAGCTCCGATAGCCGGATGAGCTGACCGGCCACCGGCGGCTTGCCGCCCGGCAGATATTCATGCGCGTTGGCCGCCTGGCGCAGGAATTCTCCCTGAGCAGCCCAGCCCGCGCCAAATACTGGCGCCAGGGGATAGCCGCTCTCCGCATAGTGAATGGCATCCGTCAGCACATCCGCCAGCGACATGCTGCCGTGACGCTCCAGCAGGTCTGCCCAGCCCTGCACCGCGCCCGGCACCGTCACTGCGTGAGCGTGACGCGGCTGCATCGCGTTCCAGCCTTGGCGGCGCAGGTCTTCAGCGCGCAGGGCCATGGGCGCCCGACCGCTGCCGTTGAGCGCACTGACCTCGCCGCTGGCGGCATCATAATGCAGGGCAAAGCAGTCTCCGCCAACGCCGCAGGCGCCGGGTTCGGTTACATTCATGACTGCCGACATCGCGACCGCGGCATCCGCCGCGCGCCCACCCTGGCGCAGGATGTTCAGGCCGGCCTGGGCAGCCAGGGGATTGCTGGCAGCGGCCATGCCGCGCCGCGCCAGCACCATCGAACGACGTGACTTAAAGTCCATATTCATCTCTGACTCCGTGTCAGGCCGGAATCGTGAGGCTCACGATGTCCCTGGGGTAATAGGTCATGACATCCACGCCATCTTCCGTCACGGCAACCGTATCCGAGTGGCGGAAACCGCCCAGGCCGGGATCGTAAAGTCCGGGCTCGACAGTGAAGACCATGCCCGGCAGCATGGGCGTGTCGTCGCCAAAGTCCATGAACGGCCCTTCGTGATAGCGCAGGCCGATGGTATGACCGCTGTGGTGACGCCAGTGGGACATGAGGTCGTGCTGGCGGAAGTATTCGAGGACGACGCCGTCCACTCTTGAACATGGCGCGCCCGGCTCCATCGCTGCGATGGCGGCGTCCTGCAAGGCGAGCATGTGGTCAAACATGCGTTTGCAGGCGTCATTGGGTTCACCGAGGAACATGGTGCGCTCGAGCTCGGAATGGTAGCCCCACACCAGCGCCCCGGCGCCGGTCACCAGCACATCGCCGGCCCGGAAACGCATGTTGTTGGCGATAGCATGCGGGATGGCCGCGTTGCGGCCGATTTGACCGCGATAGCCGGCATGGGCGCCGGAGCCGGACATGCCGCCCTGGGCGCGATAGACGGGACCGATGGCCGCATACATGGCCAACGTTGCCTCAGTGCTGGCGCTGATTTCCACCTCGGTCTCGGAAGCGCCGACGCTGGTGTAGTCCTGTAGCAACTGATGCGCCAGATTGCCCCAGCGACAGCTTTCACGGATGCAGGCCATCTCGGCAGGGCTCTTGACCGCCATGGCGTCCTCAATGAAGGGACGCACATCTCGCACAGTTACTTTCGCGACTTCGGACAGCGCTGGCCCGCGATAGCCAAAAATCCATGGATACCCGTCGCCGTCACCGCCAATCTCTCCCTTGATGCCCAGGTCCGCCAACAAGGCGGCCAGGTGCTGCAGCGGATGCACCTTGTCCGGGTACTCGTCGTAGTGCGCCACGCGCTTCACCATTGAGTTGCCCCGCGCGTGCTCCAGCTCCAGGCGCGGCACAAACAGGGCGCGTTCGCCGGCGCTGTTCATCACCATGCCGATGGGCCGCTCGGTGGGGATGAAGTCGAAGCCGGCGTAGTACAGTACATAATCGCGGTCGAACAGCGTGACGCCGCTCAGCCCGCGTTCCTGCAGATGCGCCAGCAAACGTTCACATCGACCCTGCCGTTCGGCTTCACTGATTTCAAGTTGCATTCCCGCAATCCTCCTGTTCAATCTGAGCGCATTGTAGCCGAGGCCCGCAGCCCTGGCGAACACAGGTTTGACCCAATTTCACGCCCGGGCTAAACTGGCGACCTGCCTGTCGGAGGGCAGGAAACTGATACAGGGAGGGTCCATGCGCACCGTGGCCTGGCAAGCCGGCAAGGTCCGCCTCATTGATCAGCGCCTGCTCCCCTGGGAGCTGACCTTCGTCGAGCTGGACACACACGAAGCCGTCGCGCTGGCCATCACGGATATGGTGGTGCGTGGCGCCCCGGCTATCGGCGCCACTGCGGCCTTCGGCATGGCGCTGGCCGCCAGCGAATGCAGGGCCGAGGCCTTGCCAGACATGCTCGCCAATCTTGATGTAGCAGCCACGCGGCTCAAGGCCGCGCGTCCCACTGCGGTAAACCTGGCGTGGGCGGTGGATCATTTGCTGGCGCTGGCGCAGAGCGAGGCATTCGGCGACGCGGATTCATTGTGTGCAGCCCTGCTCGAACGAGCGCAGCAGATTGCCGACGATGACGTCATCATCAACCAACGTATGGGCGCGCATGGAGCCGCGCTGGTGAACGAGGGCGCGACTGTGCTTCATCACTGCAATACCGGCGCGCTGGCCACCGTTGATCACGGCACGGCCCTGGGAGTCATTCGCAGCGCCCACGAGCAGAACCGGCAGCTGCACGTGCTGCTGGACGAGACGCGCCCGCGCCTGCAGGGAGCGCGGCTAAGCGCCTGGGAGCTGGAACAGTTGGGCGTCAGTTACGACATCATCCCGGACACGGCAGCTGGCTACTACATGCAACGTGGGGAAATTGACCTCGTGCTCGTCGGCGCCGACCGGGTTGCAGCCAACGGCGATGTCGCCAACAAGATTGGCACCTACCAGATCGCGGTGCTTGCAAAGGAGAACAACATCCCCTTCTTTTGTGTGGCGCCCACCTCCACCATTGACCCGACGCTGGCCAGTGGCGCAGAAATCCCCATCGAACAGCGTGACCGCAGCGAGGTGCTGGCGCCTTATGGACAGGCGCTGGTGCCGGCACACTACCACGCCCGCAATCCGGCTTTCGATATCACGCCACACCGCTACCTGAGCGGCATCGTGACCGAACAGGGCATCGCCCGAGCTCCCTTCCAGGACAGCCTGCGCCGCGCCCTCGCCGGCGAAACGCTGTAGGCTTTCACAGCGCCCACGCCATGCGAGTCCTGATGATCTTCCTCGATGGCATTGGGCTGGGCGCCGCAGAGCCGCTGACCAATCCCTTCGCTGTCGCAAACACGCCGACCTTGCACAGTCTGGCCGCCGGCAAGCGTTGGCTGGCACATACCGGCCGGCAGCGAAGCGAGCGCGCCCTCTTCCTGCCCACCGACCCGCGCCTGGGCGTTTGGGGGCGGCCGCAGAGCGGCACCGGCCAGGCGACCATCTTCACGGGGCAAAACGTGCCTGGCCTGATTGGCAAACACTATGGCCCGAAGCCGGACAAGGCCACGCGCGCTCTGCTGGCGAGGGATAATCTCTTCTGCCAGGTCGTCGCGCGCGGCAAGAGCGCAGCGCTGCTGGAGGCCTATCCGCCGGGCTGGCACCGGGCTGTCGAGAGCGGACGGCGGCTGCGATCCAGTTATCAGCAGGCCGCACATGAAGCGGGCGTGCCAATCTTCGGCCAGGAAGAACTTCAGAGCGGCGCTGCGCTTTCGGTTGACTGGACGGGCGAGCAATGGCCTGCTCCACCGGGATACCCGCAGCTGCCGTTACGCAGCGCTCATGAGGCAGGGGTACTGCTCGTCACCCTGGCGCGCCGTTATGACTTTTCGCTCTTCGCCCACTGGCCCAGCGACGTCATCGGCCATCGCGGCACGCTGGCAGAGGGCGTGGCTCTGCTGGAGCGCTTCGACGAGGTGATGGCCGGCATCCTCTCGGTCTGGCATGACAATGAAGGCTTGGTCATTCTCTGCAGCGACCACGGTAACATGGAGGAAATCGGCAACCGCCGTCACACCTGCAACGACGTGCCGACCGTCGTCATCGGCCAGCAGCGGGGATTCTTTGACGAAAGCTTTCGCACGCTGGCAGACATTGCGCCGCGCATCTTGCGGGCCTTGTTCGGCAAGGACCAAGGCGTCGCTGCTCCAGAATAGCCGCAGTTACGGGCCTCAGCCCGGACCCAGATTCTCCAGCAGCAGCACGAACATCGCGCCGTCCAGCGCGTTGTCTTTCGCCGGAACCCAGGGCTTGGCGATGATGTCCGGCAGACCGTTGCCCGTCACATCGCCGACGACGGCTTCATGTCCGCCCAGGCCCGCGTCCAGGATCACGTGCTCGCGCCAGGCGCCGCCTGAGCCATCCAGGTTTTCCTGTATGTACCAGCGTGGCCGACCGTCCCCGGCCACGTGTTCCATCTCGCAAGTGAAGATGTCAAGGTCGCCGTCGCCGTCGAGATCGCCAACATACAGGCTGTGATAGGCGCCGCGGCGGCCCTCGTCGCCGTTGGGAACTTCATGACGCCGCCAGTTATCTCCCCGGCCGTCCAGGTTTTCCATCCACCAGATCTTCCCGCCAGGGATTTCGGCGTCGCAAAAGACGATGTCATTGCGACCATTGCCATTCATGTCGCAAACGACGGCGCGCGTGGCGTCAAAGGCGAAGTATGGGCGGAAATCCGGCGGCGGGTAGGTATTCGGGCCGATTGGACGAACCTGCCAGAAGCTTCCGTCTCCACGCACATTCTCGAACCACACATTGCTGCGCACGACGTCGAGAAAGCCGTTGCTGTTGATGTCGCCGACGGCCGCGCCGGCATGGACGGCCGGTCCAATGACGGTCTTTTGCCACGGGGCTTCCGGCGCCGGCGGGACTTTGTACCAGCGCAGGTCGTTCTGGTCAGACATGGTGATGACTTCTGCGCGACCATCGCCGTCCAGATCTTCCGCGAGCACGTCGTGTACTCCCTTCAGGGCCGCGTCGAAGACGATAAGCTCGAAGGGCCGTTCAGGATGCCGTGAATTGCGATACCAGGCGCCCCCGGTCACCAGGTCAGGCCAGCCATCGCCGTCCACATCGAGCACGCAGGCGCCGACATCCGAGGGCGACTCCTCGCCGAGGACGTGGCGCGTCCAGAGTCCGCTCGACTGACGCCGATAGCGAAAGAGGGTGCCGTACTGCTGGCCGGTGATGAACTCGGGCACGCCATCCCGGTCAAGGTCCGCCAGGGCAGTCTGCGCGTACAAACGCCCGGGCAGGTTGCGGTCGATAATCTGTGGCCTGAAGCGAAACTTCGCCATCGGTTACTCCCTTTGTGTTCGCGCTCATTCTTCCGGCAGCCACAGGTGAATGCTGTCCACTTCAGCCGGACGAGGTGCAGCGCCGCGCAGACTGCGGAATGGTTTGCATACGATCCCAACCCGTCCATCAAGGCAGATTGCCTTCGATTCATGCGTGCCAAGACCCTGGTCGATGACCTGCTCGCGCAGCTCGCCATCGCGATTGAACCAGATGCGCTGGGCCGGTGGATGCTCGTCGAGACCCTGTGGATCACCCAGCTCGCCCACGAACAGATCCGGAGCACCGTCGCCATCGAAATCTGCAACGATCAGTGAGTGCGGGTCAAGCAGGTCATCACGCAGGACTTCAACCTGCCAAAGCGCCGTGATGTCGCTTCCGGGACGGCAGCGCGCGACACGCCCGTAGCGACCGCGCCCTTGCTGCGGGCCATAGATGGTGGCGTCTCCTTCAGAAAGGATGATCTCCGGTCGACCATTGTTTTCAAAGTCAGCGACAGCCACACGGGGTGACAGGAATTCCATTGCATACGGGTAACGTCGCCAGGCATCACCCGGGCGCTCCGGCGGACGATACCAGGACTGGCCGGCGATGAGCTCCAGGCGACCATCTCCGTCCAGGTCCGCCGCAGCCAGGCCTTCTTCGCGCAGCCCGCCAGCCACCGGGTGCACAGCTGGCCAGGGTGAAACTGCAGGGTCTGACGGCACCGGCGCGCAAAACAGCGCGTTTCCCAGCTGGTTCCAGAAGTAGACTTCGGGCCGACCATCGCCGTCGATATCTGCCACGAGCTGGTCATGTGACATGGGGCCGGGCATCCGGAATAGCTCGCGTCCAACCCAGGGCTGTGTCGCATCCAGCGGATTCTCCCACCACAACACGCAGTTGTCGCTCGCTGGCGTGCCGGCGACGAAATCCAGACGGCCGTTGCCAGTCAGGTCTGCCAGGCAGCCCCCGGCAGCCAGGGGCTGACCCGCCGCGATGAGATGGCGCTGCCAGCGTCCATCCGCCTCCCTGCCCAGCCAGAACAGCTCCGGCTCTGGCCCGCGGCTGGCAATCACAATGTCTGGCACGCCGTTGCCGCTGACATCGCCGACAACGCATATCGTGCGCTCGGCGGGAGGGCCGCTGTAGATTGTGTGGCGCCGCCAACGCGCCTGGTCAGGCATGCACCCGCTCCCACGTTGCTGCAGTGATCAGGGTTCCTTCTTGTGACATGCGGTCCGGGTCTTTGAACAACGAACCTTGTTGCGCAGGTGTGGCCATCGTGTGGTCCAGCAGGGAACCGGTCGAATCAGCCCCTTACCCACTACCTGGCGGCCCACAAGTTCACATAACGGCTGTCTTTCCAGCCGTGACTTACGATGCCGGGACGGCCATCCGCAAGTGAAATCAGCCGTGTGCCGTCATGGTGCTCAAAGCGATTGTCGAGCGTGTGACGCTTCCAGGCGCGTCCCTGCGCATCCGCCTTGCTGTAGACGAACAGGTTGCATTGATTGCGATAGGGCCAGAAGGGGTCGTGTTCACCGGCGATGATTTCCGGTTCGCCGTCGCCATCCAGATCTGCCACCTCAACGGAGTGCGGACAGCGCATGATGTCAATGACGTGCATGGGCCAGGGCACAGTGCACGGATCCGGGGGGCATTCGAACCAGGCCAGTTTCGAAAATGGGGAGACCTTGTTCGGGAAGTCCAGCACTTCCTCGCCGAGTACTACATCCAGACGTCCGTTGCCGTTGATGTCGGTGACGCGCACGCGCGCGCTGTAGAAGTCCTCGTCGCCCACGAAGCGGTGCGGCCGGAAGTTGCCATCGCCGAGGTTCTCCAGCCAGTAGGGGCCGGCGACCACGTCCAGCAATCCGTTCCCGGTCAGGTCCACCGGGATCATCTCCTCACCATAGATGATTTCCGCCAGCGTGCGGCTAGGCCATGGGCCTTCGGTCGGGTCGTCGGGGACTTCAAAGAGCTGCGGGTAATGGTCAACGCCCTTGTTGGCGCTGTGCCAGGAGGCAATGAGCGCAAGGCGGCCGCCCGGCAACAGGGGCGCAAGCGCATTGCCATGCGGCCAGTCGCCGATGCCCCTGCCAATCGGGTACTCGCGCCATTGTCCCTGCAGCGGATCCACGGCTTTCAGCCACACCAGCTTGTTCGTCAGGCCGGGCTCAGCGTCGCCCATACCGTCAGCAGGTGGCTTCGTTGCGATGAGTTCGTCGCGTCCGTCACCGTCCAGGTCATAGGCACAGATCACCTGCGAGATGCCGGGGATGGCGAAGCGCTCCCAGTCCGGACTGCGGTACCACCAGCGCGCGCAAACGACGTCCTCACGACCATCTCCGTCTACATCCGCAGCCAGGATGTCAGTGCCCGTGGCCGGTTTGTCGCGGTCGATAAACCTGTGCTGCCAGTTCTCGATGACAGAGCCTGCGTCGTTTGACGGTCGCCAGATGGTGACGCGGGGACGCCAGCACTCCTTGCCCACGATTTCCATCGCGCCGTCGCCGTCAATATCGGTGGCCATGCCTTCGTGCGTGCCCGCGCCCTGCGCCAGCAGCTCGCGCTCCCAGCTGAGGCCTTGATCGCGCGTCGTGTACTGGATCAGACGGGCGTCATGGTTGTAAGGCGGGCTCCAGCCGCCCTGGGCCATTTCACCCACGAAAATCTTCGTGGCGCCTGCTTCGTGCCAGGCCGTGAGCGAGTGCGAATACAGCAGTGGAGACTCTTCCAGCGGGTGCTCGCGCCAGGGATCGTTGGAGTCTTCGGCGAGACGGTTTTCGAACCATGAAAGGCGCCCGTCCATGTACTCGGAATCGGTGATCACGAGGTCGTCATGGCCATTGCCGGTGATGTCAATGGCGGCGACGCGGCACATCTCACGGAAGGAGGGCGCCCAGGTGCGCAGGTCCCATGTGCCCGCAAAGGGTCCCCCGGCGGGCATCGTGAGCCAGCAGGGGCCAGCGACGACTTCCAAACGCCCGTCGCCATCAAGATCCGACACAGCGATTCCTTCAGTGAAGGTGCCGCTCATTGCCTCGTGTTTGCGCCAGGGTGCGGAGGCATCGACATCTGGCTGGTAGAGGAAGATGCCGGGCACCGGGCAATAGGCCGCGTTGGCGACCAGTTCGTTGCGGCCATCTCCGTCGATATCCGCGAAGCAGACATCATGGGCGCCACCGTTGCAGTGTGGGTCTATCACGCGCATTGTCCAGGGTTGATCCAGCGTCGCACCGGGTCGAAAGCGGACAATCATCCAGCGGTTCTCATGCTCCGGGTCTTCAAGACCGCAGACTGCCTCCAGCACGCCATCGCCTTCTATGTCTTCCAGCGTCAGACCCACATGCACATGGCCATCAGACACAATGCCCCTTTCAAATGTGTCCGGCCGGTACCAGAGCAGGCCGCCCTCACCGCCCACAAGCAGCTCGACATGGCCGTCGCCATCCACATCGCCGACTGCCAACGCTCCCAGTTGCTGTAGCGGTGGATTGCCATCCAGCACCAGCAATTCCCAGGGTTTCCTGATCGGCATGATCATGCTCCTCGCATTTCTGTGGGCAATGATTACTGGCGCTTCTCGACCTGCCCGAACTGAATCTGCGGCGCCACACTGGCGGAAGTGATGACCAGGCCGAGCGTTTCGAAGTCGTTACGCTCCGCCAGGCCGACGCTGAACTGCGCTGGCGCGCGCGTCAGGGATTTGTGCAGGCCGCTGCGCCCGAAACCGAAGACGGTCATCTGGCCCTCCATCGGCCAGTAGGAATCCGTCTCACCGTCCGGTTCATGCCGCAGCAGCCAGAGCGCGCGCGGGCTGTTCTCCGCCCCGAAGGCGATCCAGCCTGGTTCGGGCAGTGAATACTCCCAGCGCTCCGAAGCAGAGATGCGGCGGCCATCAGAGAGCCACATGAAATCGCCCTGCTCGTCCAGGATTCCGCCAGGCGTTCCCTCATAGAGCAGCCAGTATGGGCGGGCGGCTGTCAGCACGGTCAGGCGCGCGCAGTCGGGGTCGATGGACCACTCACAGGCCCATGCATTATCCTGCGAGCGTGAAAGTATCGTGACGCGCAGGGGGCCGGCAGCCAGGATCTCGCTGTTGCAGCCAGAACGGCCTGGATGAAAGTAGCTCTCGGGGTGCACCATGTTGGGGATGCCGCGGAAATTTCCGTCGGAACCACCCCAGGGTTGAAAGCTGATCCAGTCAGCGCCGTCGCCGTCAATCAGGCCGGAGAAGCCGCCACCCGTAAGGTGGTAGTACCAGGTCGCGTTCGACGTCGTGATGCATGCGCTCTCAAAGCCCTCGTGCTCCAGACCGGTGGCCAGCGCTACCGGCGCTGGTGCTATTGGCAAATCGTCCGCAGCGCCATGCTCGTCAAAGTAGAGCTGGTAATGGCGAGTTGTGCCGGCAGCAGTACGGCCTTTCAGATGGAACAGCAGTCCCGCACCATCCGGCTGCAGAGTGATTGCGCGATCAAGCAGCTTTCCTCCGGCATCCACTTCGTAAAGCTGGGGCCGCGCAACGCTGCCAGATAGCTCGAGCGAGCAAACGCGCTCGGGGTGCTCGCAGGCCCCGGCTGACAGCGCACAACTGCGTCGGTATTCCCGTTTACCGTCCAGCCAGGCGGTCATGCGCCCCCGTCGGAAGCGAGCCAGGGCTGCAATTCCAGCTCGTCCGCAAGGTGGCAGGCCACACTGGTCTGTGGATCTGAAGCCAGCGGGCGCAGCGGTGGCAACTCGTTGCGGCAGCGGTCAACGGCGTACTTGCAGCGCGTATGAAAAACGCAGCCTGACGGCGGATTCACCGGGCTGGGTATATCTCCCTCAAGGATGCGCCGGCGCCGATGTCCGCCCGCAACCCGTCTCGGGATGGCGTAGAGCAGCGCCTCAGTGTAGGGATGCGCCGGCCGGGAGAAGATCTTGTCGCGCGAGGCACTCTCCATGATCTTCCCCAGGTACATCACCATGATGCGGCTGCTGATGTACTCGACCACGCCGAGGTCGTGCGCAATGAAGAGGTAGGTCAGCCCCAGCTCCTCCTGCAAATCAGCCAGCAGGTTGAGCACCTGAGCCTGAACCGAGACATCCAGTGCGGATACCGGTTCGTCGCAGATGACAAGCTTTGGCTCCAGACTCAGGGCTCGCGCAACGCCTACCCGCTGACGCTGGCCGCCGGAAAGCTGGTGCGGATAGCGATTGATCATGTCCGCGCCAAGGCCGACCTGGGACATCAGCTGTTCCACACGCTCTGCTCGCGAGCGCCTGTCGCCAACCCCGTGGATTTCCAGGGGCTCGGCCACAATCTCGCCAATGCGCATGCGCGAATTCAGCGAAGAGTTGGGATCCTGAAACAGCATCTGGATGTCGCGTCGCACCGGTCTAAGCTCGTTTCTATCCAGACGCGCAACGTCCACCACGTTCTGCTCGCCATGGAAGCGAATACTTCCATCCGTGGGGTCATACAGGCGGACAATGCAGCGCCCGGTCGTCGTCTTGCCGGAGCCGCTCTCACCAACCAGGCCAATCGTTTCACCACGGCGTATCTGGAAGGACACATCGTCGACTGCCTTGACGTGACCGACCACCCGCTTCATCAAGCCGCGACGGATGGGGAAGTAGTGCTTCAGGTTTTCGACTTCGAGCAGAAGATCCTCAGGCATGCGAAGCCCCGGCTTCCTCCCCGTATAGCCAGCAGGCCGCGCTGGTTGCTTCGTTGACCTGAAAGACGGGCGGCTCTTGCATGCGGCACTTGTCCATCACATGAGGGCAACGCGGCGCAAAAGAGCAACCTGGCTGACGCTCATGCGGCCCAGGTACGGAACCGACAATTGAGCTAAGCCGCTCGCGCCGCCCGATCTGCGGCAAGGATTGCAAGAGTCCCTGGGTGTAGGGATGTTTCGGGTCTTCGAAAATATTGTCGGCGGCCGCCGCCTCGACGACCTTGCCCAAATACATGACGATGACCTGGTCGGCTACCTCACCGATGACATTCAGGTCGTGCGTGATCATGATGAGCGCCATGTCACGCTCTCTCTGAATCTGCCGGATCAAGTCAAGAATCTGGGCTTCGATGGTCACGTCGAGCGCGGTTGTCGGCTCGTCAGCAATCAACAGTTGCGGGTTGGAGCTTAGCGCCATGGCGATCATGGCCCGCTGGCGCATGCCTCCCGAATACTCGTGTTGATACTGGTCAACGCGTTGCTCAGCCTCGGGGATGCCCACCAGCTTTAGCATGGCGATGGCCCGCTCGCGCGCCACGTCCTTGTCCACCAACTGGTGCACACGAATGGCCTCCATGATCTGGTAGCCGATGGTGTAGACCGGATTTAGCGAGGTCATCGGCTCCTGGAAAATCATGGCGATGTCATTGCCACGGATGGACCGAATCTCCGCACCGAAAGGATCGAGCGTCGTCAGGTCCCTTGTGCCACTTTCTGGCGAGTGCCAGATGATTTCCCCACCCACGATGCGGCCGGTCTCCGGTGGCAACAAACGCATAATCGAGCGCGCTGTCACGCTTTTGCCACAGCCGCTTTCACCCACGATCCCGAGCGTCTCCCCGCGACGCAGCTGAAAGCTGACGCCATCCACCGCGCGGATGATCCCCTGCTCCAGATAGAACCAGGTCTTGAGATCCCGCACTTCCAGCAATTGCCGGGGTTCCACTGCGGCCTCCAGGTCAGCGGGCGAAGGGGTCGGCCATGTCGCGCAGGCCGTCACCGAGGAAGTTGTAGGCAATCACGGTGACGAGAATGAAAATGCCGGGGAACAGCGTCCAGGGATAGAGAACGATGTTCTGGATGCGAATAGCATCGTTGAGCAGCAGGCCCCAGCTGACCATGGGCGGGCGTACGCCAATGCCAAGGAAGCTGAGCGCGCTTTCGCCCAGAATGGTGACGGGGACGGCCAGGGTTGCCGTTACGATGATGTGGCTGGCCATGTTGGGAATCATGTGTCGACGGACGATGCGTGCAGTGGAAGCGCCGGAGGCTTCGGCGGCGTGCACGAAGTCTCGCTCTTTCAGCGAGAGCACCAGACCGCGCACCTCACGCGCCAGGCCGGTCCAATTGATGAAGGCCAGCACCACCACGATGCCGGCGTAAACCCATTCCGGCGGCCACTGCGGTGGAATTGCCGCGGCCAGCGCCATCCACAGCGGAAGCTGCGGGAAGGAACGGATGGCCTCGATCGCACGTTGCAAGACATGATCGAACACACCGCCGTAGTAGCCGGAGAGCGTCCCGAGGACGGAGCCCAGCACAATCGTAATCAGCACACCGAAAATCCCCACCGATAGCGAAACCTGTCCACCGAAAATGATTCGCGAAAACAGGTCACGTCCCCGCTGGTCAGAGCCCATGAGGTGCAACCGCTCCGCGCTGTCCCGCGGACCGAACAGATGTAAATCGCCCCTTATGAACCCAAGCGCCGTCCAGGATTCGCCGCGCGCGAACAGATCGATGGGAATGCGCGCACTGCGATCCTCTTCATATTCGAGTTGAAAAGTCTGTGGATCGCGCCAGCCACGCAAGGGATAGAAGAATGGCTGCAGGTAGAAGACTCCGGTCTCCGGGTCATGAAAGCGCACAATCATCGGCGGCGAGAATGTCAGGCTCGAATCGGAATCGCGGGCAGAGTAAGGGGCGAAGAAGCCGGCAAACAGCGTCGTCAGGTAGACGAAGACCAGCAAAACACCGCACCATGTTGCCATGCGATTACGCAGAAACTTGCGTAGCATCAGCTCACGCACGGAGAGCAGGCGATACTCCTCCTCCGTGATTGCTCGCTTCCCCCTGGTAAAGCCGATGCGGCGCAACCAACCGGCAGTGTGCTCGCGAACCTGCGTTGGACTACTCAATTTGAATCCTCGGGTCGCTCAGCGCCAGCAGCAGATCTGCCAGAAAATTTCCGATCAGCAGGGTCACCGCCAAAATCATCAGCACCGTTCCAGCGAGGAACATGTCCTGGCGCTGCAGCGCGCGTATGAAGGGCGGTCCCAGGGTGGGCAGGTCCAGCACAATGGAAATGATGACCGTACCGCCGAAGAGCACCGGTAACTGCAGGCCGAGACGGCTGATGAGCGGATTAATGGCGATGCGCGCGGCATGTTTGTAGACGACGACCATTTCGCGCAGACCCCTGGCGCGGGCTGCCTCAATGTATTGCTGGTCGAGCACATCAAGCAGGTTGGCGCGCATCAGCCGGAAAGTGCCGGCCATGCCGCCCAGGCCCAGAATCAGCAGGGGTACTGGCAAATGGGACAGAAAGTCGAGGAATCGCTCCCAGGTCCAGGGCGCATCCTTGAACTCCATGGAGAACAGCCCGCCAGCGTATTCCGTCTTAAAAACAAATACAGCCAGGAAAAGATAAATTACAGCCACCAGAAAATCGGGCACAGAGATGCCAATGAAAGAAAGGGTGGAAAGCAAATAGTCTGAACGTGTGTTTTTGTGCGTGGCCGCGTAAATGCCAAAAGGGATTGCAAGGCTCCATGAAATAAACAATGAGGCAAAGCCGAGGAAAAGCGTCAGGCCGATGCGCCGACCGATGAGATCCGAGACTGCGGTGTTGCTGTAGGCAAGGGAAAAGCCGAAATCTCCCTCAGGGAAGCCGTCAATCCACTTGATATATTGCACCAGCACCGGCTCGTCAAAGCCGTAGACGCGCCGCAGATTCTCGATTGTCTCCGGCGGCAGCGGTGTGCCCGAGGCAGCCTCCTGCTGGCGCACCCAGTTGGAGACGACATCACCTGGCGGCAACTGGATGACCAGGAAACTGATGAGCGTGACCAGGAAAAACGTGATCACTGCCGAAATCAGGCGCCGCACGATGTATATGGCCAATAAACAATCCTGTTCTGGCACTGGCTGCCGGGAAGCCGAAGCTCCCCGACAGCCACCTTGTTATGCGCTAGCGGTTACGAGCCCTGTTACGGGCCTCCACCTGCAGCGTACTTCTCGAAAAGCAGCATGGGCTGCCACGGCGGCATGTCGTTGACCTGGCCGTTGCGCGACATCACGTCTGGCGTATTTCCCAGGCGTCCGCTCTTGATAAAGGGACGGCGCCAGAAGCCGGTCGACACGACCCACACATTGTCCGCATGAAGGCGTGAAATCTCGGTTACGACCTCCGAGCGCTCCGCGGGAATAACGCCCAGGGCCTGCTGGTACAACTCGTTCATGAGCACGTAAGCCTCGTCGACCGGATCCTCCGCCCCGTTCTGGTGCCACCAGGGGGTTCCCGGTCGCACTGAGGCGATACCAGGCGCCTCGGCGCTGAAGGGGTCGCTGGCTCCGTCTCTGTCCCAGGTATGGATCTCGAACTCTCCGGCCACGTAGCGCTCGCGCACCAGCGACTGGTCGTCCGCATCCATAAGGGCGTTGAGCCCGATGTCGGTCATGTATTCGGTCACAAGTTCGACGATGGGCGTGTAGAGGTCGTGTATGCCAACTTCGATGATGATCTGCAGCGCTTCACCTGAAGGGTTCTCGCGCATGCCATCGCCGTCTACGTCAACGTAGCCGGCCGCTTCCAGCATGGCTGCAGCAGCCTCCGGGTCATATGCGGACCAGAGTTTGGCAACTTCTGAGTCGTAAAAGCCCGACTCCGGTGCAAAGACTGATCCGGAAGGTGTGAACAGTCCGGCGTAGTAAAGATCGCCGATGTCCTGACGGTTGATGGCCATTGAGAAGGCGCGCCTGAAATTAACGTCGCGGAACGCAGCGCGTTTAACCGGGTCGCTGTGATCCAGGTTGAAATAGAAGGCGACACCGTCGAAGTCCGCGAAGGTCAGGCTGACATCGCGGCCTTCCTGGATGGCCTCGGTGAAGAGCTGGATGTGCTGCACGCCGACCCACATGGCGTCCAGGTCAAACTGGCCCGTCACGTTGCCCAGCGCCACTGCCTGACGGTCTTCCACCAACTCTACGCTGGCAGCGTCCATGTAGGGCAGTTGCTGGCCTTCGGGATCGACCTTCCAGTAGTAGGGATTACGCACCAACTTGTAGATTTCGCCCGGAATGTATTCGTCCAGCATCCAGGCCTGCAAGGTCACGCGGCCGCGGCCATTCTCGAGCAGGTTCTCCAAATTGAAGATTTCGTATGTGGCCTCATCGTTGTAAGCCGGGTGGAACTGCTCCAGATAGTGCCGCGGCCAGGCAATCTCGCGCATCGTCGCCAGCCCCTCCGCAAAGGCCGGGAAAGGCGATTCGTAGCTGAAGCGCAAGGTATTCTCGTCCACAAACTCCAGCGCAGGCGGATTGCCGCCCTGGGAAATGGGGCCTGGGCCGGAGACGCCGGTCACGTTTTCGTCGAGCGCGGCGTTGTTCCAGTAGAAGTCCACGTCCGAAGTCGTCAGCGCTGTCCCATCTGACCATTTGACGCCAGTGCGCAGATGAACTGTCCAGACCGTAAAGTCCTCATTCGACTCCCAGCTTTCGGCCACGTTGGGACGGATGGGGCCGTCGCCAGTAACCGGCAAGTGCCACATCGTCAGCGGCTCACGCGTGAAGTTGTGGGTCAGATAGGTGCCGAGATTGGCCGAGGCACGTCTCAAGGTGCCACCGTAGGTACCAATCTCCTCCAGCGGCTGCAACACCAGCGGATTATCCGGCAGGCGCTCCTCAAGCGGGGGCAACTCGCCGGCGGCGACCTGCTCCGCCAGCACAGGCGCCTCGCTGTACATCATTTCCTGGGCGGCCAGGCCGGTGGCAAAGACCGACAGCATTAGCACAAGTACCAGACCAGGCCTCAAAATGCTTTTACGCAACATGTATCTTCTCCTGTCAACTCCAACATTTACCGTGTGCACACGATTAGTACGCGACAACAATCCGGTTATGATTTCAGTATCTGCTACCTCCCTTTCTACGGGTCTTCAATCCATCCGCCTTGTGGCGGCATGTCAGCAATCTGCAGATTCCGGGCCCCGCGAATAGCGTTGGTCAATCTCGTTCATACGCTGAACTTTCGGCGCCGACGGGCTGCTCTCGTCAAAATCGGACTGCAGCCAGGTCGCCACGATGGCCTTGCCCAGCTCGGGGCCAATCACGCGCGCGCCCATCGTCAGGACTTGCGCGTCGTTGCTCATGCGGGCGCGACCGGCGGAATAGGTGTCGTGGCAGAGCGCCGCGCGGATGCCTGGCACCTTGTTGGCGGTGATGGACATGCCGATGCCGGTGCCGCATACCAGGAGCCCTCGCTCACAGCGACCTTCGGCAACGGCATTGGCGACCCGCTCGGCCACATCCGGGTAATACTCCTCACGACTGCTGGCCGGTGCACTCAGGTCTTCCAGTACGACACCGGCGCAGGCTTGCAGGTACTCGCCCAGCGCCTCCAGCAAGGGCGCGCCAACATCGTCGCAGCCAATTGCAATGCGCATCATTCCCTCCTCACAGCAGCAGACACAAGGGCTGTTCCAGCGCTGCGCACAGGTCTTGCAGAAAGCGCGCGCCTTCTGTTTCTGACGGCGCGTCCGGGCCTGAGGCCAATGACAAGCTCAAGGTCATTTGCGGTCGCAATACTGGCTGGCCGGACAGGTCAGGGACGATGTGTTCAATGACGCAGCCGAGGCCCAGACTGGCGATGAGAGGCGGGGGTACGCGGATAGTGCCGCGATTGACGCCATAAGCTCCCAGGTCGCAGATGCGGAAGCTGTCAGCGCTGCGCTCTTCGGCGGTGAGGCGGCTGTCCTGCGCCCGCCCAACAAGATCGTCGCAGCGCGCCAGTAAGGTGCGCATGCTCATTTGCTCCGCGCCATGGAGGACTGCTACCACCTGACCCTCATCCGTACCGATAACGAATCCCGGATTGACTGGCTCCTGATGTCCTGCCCTGCCCTCGCGCGGCGCTACGTTCAAGCCCGGATGCTGCCCCAGCGTCAGGACGCAGGCCCGCGCAACAAGCGACAATTGCGTCAATGCGCCTGCCCCTGCGGGCCACATTCGCTGCAACTCCGCGATGCCGCTCATGTCGAGAGTCGTTTCAAGGGAGATCGCGTTGGCCGCGCCCGCGCCGGGTCCGGTTGACCGGCGCACGTCGCTGGCCTGAATGCGCCCGCGCGGGCCGCTGCCACGCAGACTCGACAGATCCATCTGATTAACCCGCGCCAGATGCCGCGCAGCCGGTGTAGCGCGCGGCCTGACAGTCACAAGCGGTGAGACTGCATCCATCCCGTTTGGCTCACGATCAACTGCGACTGTTTCTGCCGACGTCACAGAAAGAGCGACTGACGGTGAAATCTCCTCCCGGGGCCATGCCGGCAGGTCTCCGATCTCCTCGCCCTCCAGCATCAGCCAGGCGATCACCGACGCTGCCGGCGCAAACGTCCCAGCCGGATAGCGCTGCGGGCCCAGCCTGCCGTCAGCGGGTGCCTCAACCTCCATGTTGACCTTGTCCGTCTCTACCTCGCAGAGCGCGTCCCCGGCCAGGACGGACCGCCCTTCGGCGACCAGCCAGCTCAGGATACGCGACTGTTCGTTTCCGGGGTCAAATCTTGGCAGCCATACCGGCATAGGCATCGTCACACCTGGCCCTGCAGCAACAGGCGCGCCTCGCGGACGATGTCTGCCACGTCGGGAATGGCAGCGGCCTCAAGAACCTCGCTTTGCGGGATGGGCGTTTCGCGCCCGGCCAGGCGACGTGGCGGCGCATCCAGAAAGTCGAAGGCTTCGCTGGCCACAATCCGCGCCACGATTTCACCGCCAAAACCACCCGTCTCCACTGCCTCGTGAACCACGAGGACGCGCCCTGTCTTGATAACAGATTCGATAATCGGCGAATCATCCAGCGGGCGCAGCGTACGCGGATCAATAACTTCAATTTCGTACCCTTCGCGCTCCAGCGCTTTCGCGGCCTCAAGCGCCAGATGCACCATCCAGGAGGTCGCCACCAGCGTCAGGTCGCGCCCCTCGCGCAGAATGGACGTAACGCCCAATGGTTCGCGAAAAGCATCCTCCGGGACAGGACCACGGGTGTTATAAAGCTGCTTGTGCTCACAGAAAATTACCGGGTTGTCATCATCAATGGCGGCCAGCAGCAGTCCCTTGGCATCGTGCGCGCAGGCGGGCATAACCACCTTGAGGCCGGGCACATGCACGAACCAGTTTTCGTAACTGCCGCTGTGCTGGGCTCCTGCGCCGGTACCAGCGCCGCCGGGAAGCCGCATCACCAGTGGCACGCAGACCTGGCCGGCAAACATGGTACGCATGCGGGCGGCCTGCAACACCAGCTGCTCCATTCCCAGCGTGATGAAATCGCTGAACTGCATATCGCCTACCGGCCGCAAGCCGCTTATCGCTGCCCCGACGCAGGCCCCGGTGATGCCTGCCTCGGAAATCGGCGTGTCAATCACACGCCTGGGGCCGAAGCGCTCCTGCAGACCGCGGGTAACGCCAAAGGCGCCGCCGTACACGCCAATGTCCTCGCCGATGACAATCACGTCCGGGTCCGACTCCATGGCCTGATTCAACGCTTCATTGAGCGCTTCGCGATAGCTGAGCTCACGCATAGACGTGGTCCAGCAACTGCGCCGGATCGGGGTCAGGGCTGGCTTCAACAACTGCAACAGCCGCATCCACACGAGCGACTGCAGTTTCACGCAGGCGATCCGCCTCTCCTTCCGCCAGGATGCCGATGTCAGTGAGCGTACTGGCGAGGCGTGCCACGGGATCCTGTTCCGGCTGCTGCCAGCGACGCACCTCATCGCGGCTGCGATAGGCCTGACGGTCGCTGCGGGAGTGGCCCTTGACGCGGTAAGTCAACGCCTCGATCAGCGATGGCCCTTCACCCCGACGGGCGCGCGCGACTGCTTCATTAACGGTGCGATACACCTCAAGGAAATCGTTGCCATCGATGGTATGACCGGGAATGCCATAGGCCACAGCGCGCGCGCTGATTTCCTCGATGTTGATGGCCTGTTCCACCGGCGTCGACATGGCGTAGCGATTGTTTTCACAGAGGTAGACGACCGGCAGCTGCCAGATTGAGGCCATGTTCAGCGCCTCGTGAAAGGCCCCCTCGTTGACCGCACCGTCACCAAAAAACACAAGGCAGACTGCTTCCTCATTGCGCAACTGAATCGCCAGGCCCACGCCCAGCGACATTGGCAGGCCGCCTGCGACGATACCGTTGCCGCCGAGGAACCCACTGCGCACGTCCGCCATATGCATGGTGCCGCCAAAGCCGCCACAGTAGCCACCTGCCTTGCCAAGCACATCCGCCAGCACACGCTCCGGATTGTCCGTCCAGGCAAGGGCATGGCCATGACCACGATGATGGCTGAAAAAGCGGTCGCCCGGCGACAGGGCCGTCAGCGCTCCAACGTTGGTCGCCTCCTGGCCGATGGACAGATGCAGCGTGCCACGGGTACGGCCCATCAGGTATAACTGGTCGAGGCGCTCTTCGAAGACCCTGATGAGCAGCATGCGGCGGAAGGCATCTCTCATGCCTTCCGGGCCAAGTTCCTCAAGCACCAGGTGAAGCGCTGAAATCTCTGGAGAGTTCTTGTTCATAAGCAGAAAATGTATACATTCAATACCTGTAATGTATATGGTGGCATACATCTTGTCAAATGGCGCCCGGCCCGTCTAACCTTGCATTCAGGTCAGGTATCCGGTAGCATCTGTCGCGAATGTTCCAATTGTATGCTCGCATGTCTGCTGTGCAACGAGGAAGCCCGCCAGATGCTGGAGAGGGATTCGGTTTGGCCGCTCTACCAACAATTGGAGAGCTTGTTACGCAACCAGATTGACGATGGCGGTCTGCGGGCCGGTGACCGCCTGCCCACGGAACACACGCTGGCGCGGCAGTATGGCATCAGCCGCATGACCGTGCGCCGGGCGATTGAGTCTCTGGTGACGGATAGTATCCTTGTCCGCCACCCGGGCAAGGGCACTTTCGTAGCCGGGGACAAGGTGCCGTTCATGGCCAGCACGCTCTCCAGCTTCAGCGGCGTCATGCGAGGACTGGGACTGGCGGTGACTTCACGCGTAATCGCCCTGGAGCTGGCAACGCCACCACCCAAAGTCATTTCAGAGTTGCAGCTAACGCCAGGAGATCAGGCCGCCTACCTGCGCAGGGTGCGCCATATCAATGGCGAGGCCATCGCCATCATGTCTTCGTGGATGCCCGCTTCCTGCTTCCCCGCCCTTGAACAGGCCGATCTGAGCAGTGAACCCATCACACGGGTGATGGAACGCGCCGCTGGCATTACGATTGTTCGCGCCGAAGACTGGCTGGAAGCTACGCTGGCGCGGCCGGAAGAAGCCGAACTGCTGGAAATCAGGGCCGGTGCGCCGGTTTTCCTGGGCCGCGGCGTTCTCTATGATGACTTCGGGATGCCGGTTCGCTCCAGCAAGGTGATCTATCGCGGTGACCGATTCCGTATCAGCTTCTCGGCGCGCAGCTACACCGAGACTGAAATACGGCTTGCCCCGAATGGTCAGCCGGATGAGCAACATTGGCTGGCCTTAAGCTTTGACCTGGCAGAGTGAAAGCCAAGTTATGCGACTAGATGGAAAGCGCGCGCTCATCACTGGCACCGGCCAGGGGCTGGGCGAGCAAATGGCCTTCGCGCTGGCTCGTGAAGGCTGCGAAATTGTCGGGTTTGAGATCCGCCCGGAATTGCTGGAAACGACTACCCAGGCGCTGCGCGCCCTTGGCCACCAGGCAAGTGGTCGCGTCGTCGACGTGAGTAATCACGAGGCAGTGCACGAGGCTGTTGCTGCAGTGTACGCGGAACAGGGGCCGATTGACTTCCTCATCAACAACGCCGGCAAGGGTCAGCGGGAAGCCTTCACCCAGCTGACAAAGGATGTTTGGGACTACATGCTGGCGGTCAACCTGACCAGCGCTTTCAACATGTGTCACGCCGTCGTGCCGCGAATGCTGGCTCGTGGCGAGCCGGCGCGAATCATCAACCTGGCATCGTTGGCAGCCACCTCTGGCGGGCGCGTGCTCGGCAAGAGCGCCTATGCCGCAGCCAAGGGAGGCATCATCGCGCTCACAAAATCGCTGGCCATCGAACTCGCGCCCCATGGCGTCACCGTTAATTGCATCTCTCCCGGCGTGCACAACACGCCGCGTCGCGCCTTCGATTCCCCAGCTGAGCAACAACTCATCATGGACAACATTCCCATGAAAACCCTGGGCAATCCTGCTGATCTGGCGGAGTCGGCGGTCTTTCTCTGCCTGCCTTCCTCGCGTTACATCACAGGAATAACGCTCTCTCAGGACGGCGGCCACTCGATCTGACTGGGGCTGGCATGAATCTGGCAAACTGCCGCGTGATCGAACTGTCGCATTCACTCTTCCCCGGCGCGGAAGAGTACCCCTACGGAGTGGAAAGCGGCCCGGTAGAGAACTACATCCCGCACTATCGCGGCAAGCGCGCCAAGGACCAGTGGTACATCATCTCTCAACTCAGTCTGTGGAGCCACACGGGCACGCACATGGAGTCGCCCTGGCACTATCGCAAAGACGGGGCGGACATCGCCGGAGTCCCGCTGCAGCGCACGGTGGGCGAATGCGCCTTCGTCGATCTTCAGGGCAAGGCGGTCGGCGAGGCGATCAGCGCGGCTGAGCTACAGGCTCACGGGGCTCATATCCGTGAGGGCGATATCGTCTTCATATACACCGGTTACGGTCACCTCTACCGGACGGAGCGCTCCCATGACCGTCCCTGGTTCGAAAATGAAGCGATTCGCTGGCTGGCCGAGGATATGCACATTTCCTGCCTCGGTGTGGATTGTTCGGGCACGGAAGACCGCAGCCAGGCCCGGCAGCCCAATCACAAGACCCTCTTCGAGCACGGTATCCCGCTGATTGAGCACCTGGCCAACCTCGATCGCATCAGTAAAAAGCGACTCTACGTCGTGGCCGTGCCGCTGCGGCTACACCGCAGCGACGCTTCGCCGCTCTCCGTCATCGCCTTTGAGCCGCGCGACTAAGCCGATGTACGCCGTAATCGACCTCGGCGGGACCAACACCAGTGTCGTTACCTTTGCCTCGCTCGCAGTCCCGCAATACACGCTCGTCGCACAGTTCCCGACGGACCAGGACTACGCGCAGCAGCTGGAGCGCCTACTGGCTGCGCTGGACAGATCAGGTCATCAGCTCGAGGGCGTGGGCATGGCCATCGGCGCACAACTGACGCCGGACGGCCTGGCGATCGAAGAGTCGTGGACGATGCGGGCGTACGTCGGGCACAGCATTGTGAGCGACGTTGCCAGAGCGACCGGCGTAGAGGTGCGCGCGGCGAACGACAATGTTTGCGGCGTCCTGGCCGAAACCACGCTCGGCGTCCTGCAGCCCTGGCAGCGCGCAGCCTATCTGACCGTGTCGACTGGAACCGGCGCGGGTATTCGCCTTGGCAACGGACGTGGCGCCATCGCCTGGCTGGCCCAGGTCGGCCATCATGTCGTCCACATGGAAGGCGAGTCATGCGTCTGCGGGCAGCGCGGCTGTGTGCAAACGATCACTGGCGGCCAGCAGTTTCTGCGCCGCTTCGGACGGCCCGCCGCTGAAATCCAGGACGAGGCCGTCTGGCGTGAAGTGACCGAGACGCTAGCAGTCGCCATCGTCAATCTGGCCCGCATCACACGGGTGGATGCAGTCTGTGTGAGTGGCGGCATCGGCTACAACAACGCCCACATTCGCGCCAACCTCGCGGCACGAGTACGTGCGCTGGGCCCGGCCACTGGCGTCCGCGTATGCTTCCCCGCCTTCGGCGAGCAGGCGCCAGTCGTCGGGGCAGCCCTGTTGCTGGCCAATCCTGACGTTACTATCCTGCACTAAGCGCTCAGAGCCAGAACATTTCACCGGCTTCCGTCAGGATGGTTGCCGCCTGCAAGGTGTCGATGCCTTTTGCCAGGCCTTCTTCCGGTGACATCAGCGCATCTTCATGCTCGATCGAGATGACATAGTCGTACTCAACCAGGCGCAACGCGCTCATAATGTCCTTCCATGCTTTCAAATCATGTCCGTAGCCAATGGAACGGAAGGTCCAGGAGCGTTCGGGAATGAGATCGTACGGCTGGTTGTCGTTGCAGCCGTTGAACTGGAGATTCATCATATCCACAGTGACGTCCTTGCCATGCACGTGAAAGATGGCGTCACCCAGTCTGCGGATGGCCGCGACCGGATCAGCGTTGTTCCACCAAAGATGACTTGGATCAAAGTTGCAGCCCAGCGTCGGCCCGGCCGCCTCGCGCAGGCGCAGCATGGTATGAACGTTGTAGACCAGCATGCCAGGGTGCATCTCCAGCGCGAACTTCAGGCCATGATCGGCAACGAATTTCATGGCCTCGCTCCAGTAGGGAATCGCAATCTGTTCCCACTGATACTCCAGCATCTCCAGAAAATGCGACGGCCAGGGGCAGGTCACCCAGTTCGGACGGGCATCGCCTGGCGCGCCCGCCGGCAGGCCCGAAAAGCCGTTCACGACCGGCACCTCCAGCAGTTGCGCCAGGCGGACAGCATTCTGGATCTCCCGCCGGGAGCGCCCGGCAATTTCGTTGTCCGGGTGAATCGGATTGTTGTGGACGCTGAGCGCACTCAAAATCAGTCCGCGTGCATGGATCGCCCCCAACCACTCAGCGCGTCGCACTTCGCTAGCCAACAACTCTGCAACGGGACAATGCTCCGCGCCCGGGTAGCCGCCAACGCCAATCTCCACCGAGCTGAGGCCAGCCGCCTGCGCCTTGTCCAGCGCAACCTCAAACGAATGGTTTGCCCACAGGGCTGTAAAAACTCCGATGCGCATCACTCTCCTCCATATTTGGCAGGTACACCCTGTATGTATACAATCCCGTACAATTCTGGCGCGAATGTCCAGTCGCGGCAAGCAAGCCAAGGTTCAACAAAAGGAGCGTAACCTGCGATGATCCCAATAGGTCTGCAACTTTATACCATCGGGCAAGAAACGAAACGTGATTTTCTCGGCACCATTCGCCGGGTGGGTGCCATTGGCTACGACGGTGTGGAGTTTGCCGGCTATTTTGACACTTCTGCTGAAGTCCTGAAACGCACGCTGGAAGAGAGTGGCTTGCGCGCAGCGGGGACTCACCTGGGCGTCCCGGTGCTGCGCGATGACCTGGCCGCGCAGATCGACTACAGCCTGGCCATCGACTGCCCTACCGTCCTCTGCCCCTCCTTTCGCGTCGAGGAGCGCAGCGCGGCGTTTTTCCAGCGCATGGCAGATTTCTTCAACATGACGGCTCAGACCTGTCTGGCCAGCGGTCTGGGTTTTGCCTATCACATCCATGGACATGAGTTCATCGAGTCTGATGGCCAAACAGGAATGGACATTCTATTTGAGCACACAGATCCGGCGCTGGTGGGCTTTGAGCTGGATACTTACTGGGTCGAAAAGGCCGGGGTTGACGCGCTGACGCTGTTTCGTGAAAACGCGCAGCGCTGCACATTCCTGCACTTCAAGGACGCGAAGGACCGTGTGGACTGGCACGATACCGAGATTGGCGACGGCATCATTGACGTTGCCGGTATCCTCGCAGCCGTGCCCGGGTCAGCAGTCAAGTGGCACATCGTGGAACAGGAAGCCTTCGATATGCCGCCCATGGAAAGCATCGTTATCAGCCTGAACAACCTGCGCCGCATGAGCGCAGCCACAGGAAAGGAACAAGGATGAGCACTGAGTTGAAGTTCAAACGTGAGACCATTTGGCAGGGAGTTCCGAGCGAACGTACGCTCTGCGTGGTTGGTGATGTGACCGGCGACGGCGCGCCGGAAATCGTACTCGCCAGTCGCAGGCCGATACCCGAACTCTACTATTTGCGACGCGACGAGAACGGCACCTGGCAGCGGCACGACATGAATTTCGACTGTGGCCAGCTGGAGGCCGGCGGGTACCTGGCAGACATCAATCGCAATGGCTGGCTGGATTTCGTGGCCGGCAGCGATGCCAGCGGCGACCGCATCTTCTGGTTCGAGAACCCCGGGGAGATCGGAGCCCCCTGGCCGCTGCACGAAATTGTACAGATGTCGGCCAACCAGTCGCACGACCAGTTCGTGGCGGACCTGGATGGCGATGGTCGGCTCGAGGTCTACTACTGGAACCAGCGCTCGCAATCCCTGTTCGTAGTGCCGGTGCCGGATGACCCCACTATTTCTCCCTGGCCGGATGTACGTACCATCGTTTCCGGTGTGCGGCAGGAAGGCTTTGCCCTGGCGGACATCGACGGCGACGGTCGCCTTGAACTCATCGCCGGGCAGTCCTGGTTCCGTCCGCCGGCTACTGCCGACGGCGCCTGGGAGCGCCACATCATTGCCGAGGATTTCGTCTCGCCGCGCGTGGCCGCCGCCGATTTCAGCGGCGATGGAAAGATCGAGGTTATCCTCGCCGAGGGCGACGCCAGCTACCTGACTGACCGCTACTATGGTCGTGTCGCACGGTGCTGGTACACAGACGACCCGACTGCTCCGTGGAACGTTGAAATCATGCATGAAAAACTGGCGGACCCACACTCGCTGGTCATCGCCGACTTCAACGGCAATGGCCGACCGGACCTGTTCGTGGGCGAGCTGGGCGACCCCAATGCGAAGGACCGGCATCCGCCGGCCCAGCGCGTCTATCTCAACGAAGGTGGCAAGCTGGTGGAACAGGTTATCGAGCGCGGTCTCGGCACCCATGAGTCAAAGGCCATCGTGCTTGACGGAAAACCCGGCGTTGTCTGCAAGTCCTATCGCAACGTACGCGACGAAATCCCGCGCACGGCTGACGTGGACAGCATTCACATCTGGTTCCCGGAGGATTGACGCGAGCGCTCACCCCTTTCAATGTTTCTGGCGGATGTTTTGGAAGTAGTTGCGCTGGCCATGGATCAGGCGAACGACAAAAGTGTCTCCCCTGCTCCTGGCCAGACATCCGCTCACGTGGTATATGCGCATGGTTCGGTCCGATTACGATGATCTGACAGGACGAGACCATGGCGGATGTTGCGCAAACCAAACCGCTCGAGTTCGATGCCTTAAACCCCCAGGAGCAACTGCGGCGCTCGCGCGAGTTCTTGCAGCGAATGCAGGGGCGTCGCACGGTGCGGGACTTCTCGGCGCGACCTGTCCCGTTTGAGCTGATCGAGAACGCAATCCGCGTGGCCGGCAGCGCGCCCTCCGGCGCCAACCAGCAACCCTGGACTTTCGTGGCCATCAGCGACCCGGCGACGAAGAAGCAAATTCGCATTGCCGCCGAAGCCGAGGAGCGCATCAGCTACGAAGGCCGTATGAGCATCGAGTGGCTGGCGGCGCTGGCGCCGCTGGGCACGGACTGGCACAAACCTTTCCTCGAAATTGTGCCCTGGATCATTGTTGTCTTCCGCCAGGCCTACGGTCTACGCGTTGATGCGGACAGCGGCGAGGAACAGCGCTACAAGCACTATTACAGCGAGGAGTCGGTGGGAATAGCGGTCGGCATGATGCTCGCCAGCCTGCATCTGGCCGGCCTGGCGACAGTTACCCACACGCCCAGCCCCATGAAGTTCCTCAGTAAATTGCTGGGCAGACCGGCGAACGAACGCGCCTTCGTGATGATCCCGGTCGGATACGCGGCGAGCGACGCGCGCGTCCCGCTCATCACGAAGAAGCCGCTGGCCGACATCATGGTCTGCATCACGGAAAGTGAGGGTTAAGAGCCTGCGCCCTTTCGGCTCAGGGTCAGCAATCGCTGAGCATCGGCGTTGAGCTGTGCTGACGCCTCTGTATAGTCCAGCGTGGCCAGCTTTCGTTCCCGCAGCAGCCAGCGCCCCTCGACCATGACGTCGCGCACCTGAGAGCCGTTCACGCTGTAGACCAGCGCCGCGAAGGGATCGTTGCCGGGCAATGGCGCCCAGCCAGGCCCACTGCGATCCAGCACGATCAGGTCCGCCCGCATGCCGGGCGCGAGCTCGCCAATCTCGTCATGCAGACCGAGCGCCTGCGCCCCGCCCCGCGTCGCCATGTCCAGCACATCGCGCGCGCTGATGGCGCCTGGTCTACGTTCGCGATAACTGGTCAGTTTTGCCAGCGTGCGCATTTCAATAAAGAGATCGTGGTCATTGTTGTTGCAGACGTTGTCCGTCCCCAGCGCAGTGTTGATGCCGGCCGACCGCATGCCGAGCAGTGGCGCCGCCTCCGCGCCGGCGCGCATGCAGGCGCTGGCGGCGATCACCGCCGTGAAGGGCCGCCTGGCCAGCAGCGGCCAGTCCTCTGGCGGGATGGAGATACTGTGCGCGGCCAGCATGGGCCGCTCAAGCATTCCCAGCGCCTCCAGTTTCTGCACCGCGCTCATGCCAAACTCGCGCTGGCAGTAACGATCTTCTTCGCCACTGGTCGAAAGATGTACATGCAGGCCGGTGCCGTACTTGTGCGCCAGCGCACGCTCGGCGGCCATCGTCTCCAGTGAGTTGTCGAGGAAAAAGGCGTGCGGACCGACCCAGCCCTGCAGGCGACCGGAGCGGTCGTTGCCCAACGCTTCGAGAAAGGCGTCCAGTTGCGCCAGTTCACGGGCGCGCGCCACTTCGTCGCCCAGCTCGACGACGCCGTAGGCCAGCGCGGCGCGCATGCCGCTGCCCGCGACCATCGGCACGATCTGATCCATATGGAAGTACTGATCCGCGAAGGTCGTCGTGCCCGTGCGTATCATCTCGGCGCAGGCCACCGTCACCGCCGCCGGCACCATGTCCGGCGTCATCACCAGCTCGAGTCGCCTTATGGTCTCGTACCAGCCTTCCATGGTGAACAGCGAAACGCCTTCGGCCATGCCGCGGAACAGGGTCATGGGCGTGTGGGTGTGGGCATTGACCAGGCCCGGCATAACGAGCGCGCCGGCAGTGTTGACGTGCTCGTCAACATTACCGGCGGGAGCCATGGCCTGCCTGCCCATGGCGGCGATGCGCCCGTCCTCAATCAGCACATAGCCGGGATCGAAGATGCGATCCGCTTCACCGAGGGCCAACACCAGCGCATTCTCGAACAGGATGGTCGTCAAGTTTCCTCGTAACTCCTGTATTTTGCCGGTGTAAGCATTGCGCGCTACACTGCCGCCATTGGTGAATACGCCAATGGCAGCGAATCGCATGAAGCACATAGTGAGGAAGATAACATGAAACTTCGTCTGCTTTTGCTCCTGACAATGCTAGTCGGCCTTGTCGGCCCCGCTGTGGTGCTCGCGCAGGACGAGATGATGGTCGATGTCTGTGAAGCCCCCCTGGAAGAAGACGCCGAAATGATGGAGGTGCCGGACAACAGCGCCATCAGCTTTGAAATCATCCTGCCCAACCCGCGCGGCGACCGTTCCTTCATCGATTCTGCCGCGGCCGGTGCCGAGCGCGCGATTGCCGAGCTGGGCGTCGAGGGCGTTATCATTGAAACGCAGGGCGTGCAGGAGCATGATGCTGCAGTCCGCCGTGCCATTCAGGACGAGCCGAGCATCGTCATCACCATCGCCGTGGATGCTGTGACAATCGAGGAAGTCGCGGTCGAGTTCCCGGAACAGAAGTTCGGCGCTCAGGAGACCTTCTTCTTCCCCGCGCCGCCGGACCTGGACAACCTGGCCCTCTTCAACATCCTCACGCACGAGAATAGTTACCTGGCCGGCATCGCGGCCGGGATGCTGACGCGCACCGGCACGGTTGGCGCCGTCGGTGGTATCGATGCGCCTGGCATCAACCTCTTCATCGTTGGCTTCGAGGAGGGCGTGCTCTCGGTCTGTGAAGATTGCCAGCTGGTACGCAGCTACGTCGGCGACTTCTCGGATCCGGTGACTGCCAAGGAGCAGGCGCTGGCGCTCTTTGACCAGGGCGCAGACATCCTCTATCAGGTTGCGGGCCGCAGTGGTGAAGGCGTGTTGCAGGCCGCATCCGAGACGGGAAACTTCGCCATCGGCGTCGACAGCAACCAGGACGATCTCTTCCCCGGCACCATCCTCGTCTCCGCCATGAAGCGCGTGGACAACGCCGTCTTCAGTTTCGTGGAGAGTGTGGTTAATGACACTTTCGCCTCGGGAACGACCACCGTGGGTCTGGCCGAGGGCTTTGCCGGCCTCAGTTGGGACGAGGGCATCTGCTCGCGCACTTTTGACGAGCACGGCCCTGAAGACATGGTGATGAAGCTGCCGGAGGTGCGCGCGGCAATCGCAGAGGCGCGCACTGCGATCCTCGCTGGCGAGCTGGAGGTCAGCAACGCACTGGAAATGGTCGGCTAGCAAGTCACGATCCGGCAAGGGGAGAGGCGGCCCAGGCTGCCTCTCCCCAACCTGTGAGCCTGCTGTGAACCCGAAGCTCGCCGTGGACATGCGCAGCATGCGCAAGTACTTCCCCTCTTCGGACGTTCTGGCCGTGGACGAGGTGGACTTCGCCGTGCTCGAAGGCGAAGTCCACGCCCTCGTTGGCGAGAACGGCGCCGGCAAGACCACGCTCATGAACATCCTCTACGGCCTGGTGAGCGCCGACCGTGGCGAGGTTCAGGTGAATGGCGAGCAAGTACACATTCACCACCCCAACGATGCCATTCGTGCCGGCATCGGCATGGTGCATCAACACTTCAAGCTCATCCCTTCCTTCACCATTGCCGAGAACGTCATGCTCGGCATTGAGCCGGGGCAGCTGGGCTTCATTGACTCGGCGGAAGAGGCCCAGGCGGTCAGCGACCTGGCGAAGAACTATGGCCTGCCGGTCGATCCTCTGGAAGTCGTCGCCGACATTTCCGTGGGCATGCAGCAGCGCGTTGAGATACTGAAGACCCTGCAGCGCGACGCGCGCATTCTCGTGCTGGATGAACCTACTGCCGTGCTCACACCGCAGGAAGTGCGCGAGCTCTACAACGTCATTCGCAATCTGGCCGCGGATGGGCGCACCATCATCCTGATCACCCACAAGTTACTGGAAGTCAAGGAAGTGGCGGACCGCGTCAGCGTGATGCGGCGCGGGCGCATGGTTGCCACGCGCGAGGTCGCCGACGTCAGCGTGCGCGACATGGCCAACCTGATGGTGGGCCGCGAGGTCGTGCTGCGCGTAGACAAGCAGGCTGGCCAGCCCAAAGAAACTGTGCTCGACGTGCAGAATTTACTGGTCGCGAGCGCCGGCGGCATTCCGGCGGTCTTCGGTATCAGCCTGGAGCTGCGCGCGGGTGAGATTCTGGGCATCGCCGGCGTCAGCGGCAACGGCCAGACCGAGCTGGTTGAGGCGCTCAGCGGTCTGCGCCCGGTTGACGGCGGCAGCGTTGAGCTGGTGGGCATTGACGTCACCGCCAGTACAGTCCGGGCGCGCCGCGAACTGGGCATGGCGCACATCCCTGAAGACCGCTTGACCATGGGGCTCAACCTGCAAACAACGCTGGATGAAAACGTCATCGTCAGCGTCTATCAGAACAGCCCCTGGTCGAACCGCGGGGTATTCCGCTACGCAGCCGTGCGCGACTTTGCGCAGCGCATCGTGCGCAGCTTCAACGTGCGTTCGGCACGGCTTGGCGAGGAGATTCACACGCTCTCCGGCGGCAACCTGCAAAAGCTGGTGCTTGGCCGCGAACTGGAGGGCCAGCCGAGTCTGATCGTCGCCAACCAGCCCACACGTGGCCTTGACATCGGCAGCATCGAATTCGTGCACCAGACCCTGATTGAGGCGCGCGACGCTGGCGCAGCCATCCTGCTGGTTTCGGTGGAGCTGGACGAAATCTTCGCGCTCAGCGACCGCGTCGCCGTCATGTTTGAGGGACGCATCATGGCCGTGCATGACATCGAGGAGCTGGACGAGGAGAGCATCGGCCTGCTGATGGCCGGTCACGCGGAGCCGGAATCATGATCACCCGCGTGCGGCATCTGCTGGAAGGCGCTTCTATCCCGGTCGCTGCGGTGCTGCTGGGCCTGCTGGTCAGCAGCGTCTTCGTCGTCATCGCCGGCAAACAGCCACTGCCGACCTATTCCTTTATGTTCTGCGAGGGCTTCGGCGCGCGCGGTTGTGAGGCCTTCAGCCACCTGCTGTTCATCCCGGTTGAGGAGGAAGACGGCAGCGTCAACACCCACTTCGCGCCCACGCTGGGCACCAAGGGGCACAAACTGGCCATCGTGCTCGAGCGCGCCACCCCGCTGATTCTGACTGCGCTTTCGGCCACGGTCGCCTTTCGCGCAGGCATGTTCAGTATTGGCCAGGACGGTCAGCTCATCCTTGGCGCTGTCGCGGCCGTATTTCTCGGCTACTGGTTGCCTGACCAAATTTATCTGTTGAGCGGATCCAGCCCGGAAACGGCGCCGCCTGCCCTGCTCACCCTGATGCGACTAACGATTCCGCCCATTGCGATGGTGGCCGCCATGCTGGTCGGCGCCGGCTATTCATGGATTGCCGGGATTCTCAAGGTGCGCCTCAACGTAAACGAGCTCATCAGCACCATTATTCTCAACGCCATCGCCATACAGTTCGTGACCTTTATGGTCAATTTCCCCCTGCGCGCCGACTTCAACAATATTGCGCGCACGCGCACCATTGACGACACGGCCTGGCTAACGCCCTTCACGCGCGCACTGATGAGTGACATCCAGTGGTTCCGCGGCTCACGGCTGGGAATTGGTCTGCTGCTGGCAATACTGGCGGCTATCATCATCTGGTTCTTCCTGAAACGCACGACCGCCGGCTACGAGCAGCGCATGACCGAAGGTTCCCGACTGTTTGCGCGCTATGGCGGCATTCCATCTGCGCGCGCGACCTTGCGCGCCATGCTAATCAGCGGTGCGCTGAGCGGCCTGGCGGGCGCTCTCATGATTCTGGGCGTCGAACGCCGCATCGTGGATGGTTTTGCGTTGGGCGGCACGGGTTTCGACGGCGTATTGGTCGCCATTCTCGCCCGAGAGTCAATCGTCGGCATCGTGCTCGTCGCCGGCTTCTTTGCCGGGCTGGAACAGGGCGCCATCAATTTGCAATTCGAGAATCTGCCGCGGCAGCTGGGCGGCATGATCATCGCCTTCATGATTTTATTCGCCTCCATGGAGGACTTTTTCCACGAGAACATCACCCGCCTGCGTCTGCGATTGTTTCCTGAGGCCCTCGCCCCTTCGCAGCCCACGGGAGCCGACTGATCCGTGCTTGACCTGCTAAACACCCGGCAGCGTGATATCCGCCGCGTCCTGCTGGCAGGCGCCGTGGTGCTGGCGTTCATTTTTCTTTTCGGGCTGCCCGCGAGTCTCGTGCAAAGCAGCATTCGCCTCGCGACGCCTTTCGTGCTGGGCTCGCTGGGCGCCCTGCTGGCCAGTCGCGCCGGCGTGCTCAACCTGGCGATCGAGGGGAAAATGTTGCTGGGCGCTTTCATCGGCGTCGCCGCCCTCTATCAGACTGGCCACGACCCGGTGGTCGGCGTGGTCGCCGCAGCCGTGTCCGGCGGTGTGCTCGGTCTGATCTTCGCCGTTTTGTACCTGCGCATCCGAATTAACCTCATCATCCTCGCGCTGGCCGTCAACCTGCTGGTGGCCAACGGCACGGTCTTTTTCATGCGCGCCAGCTTCGGCGTTTACGGCACCCTGGCCGACCCCAGCATTCGTTCGCTACCTACGCTAAAGCTGCCGTTGCTGGAGCAGATACCAGTCATCGGCACCCTTTTGAGCGGCTACAACGCCATCGTGTATCTCAGCTGGCTCATGGTCGCGCTGGTCTGGCTGATGCTCTTCCGCACACGCTTCGGGCGCCACATCCGCGCGGTCGGGGAGAATCGGGAAGCCGCCGAGTCTGTGGGTATCAACGTGACGCGCGTACAAATCTTCGCGCTGACCCTCAGCGGAATGTTGGCTGGGCTGGCCGGCTCGTTCCTCTCGCTGGGCGTTCTCAGTCAGTTTATCGATAACATGACGGCAGGCCGCGGCTGGATCGCGCTCACCGTCTCGCTCTTCGCCTTCCAGCGCCCGGTGGCCGCCTTCTTCACCGCCCTCTTCTTCGGCTTTGCCGAGGCGCTGTCTTTCTACATTCAGGCGCAGCCGAATCTCAACATTCCTGCCGACCTCGTGCTGGCGCTGCCGCAAATCGCCACAATTTCCGCGCTGGTGCTGGTCGCGCTGCGTGTCCGCGCCGCCGAACTGCTGAAGCGCCGGGACTTTGCCGCCCGCTTTGGCCAGGAAGTCGAAGACCTGAAAAACATGATACGCCCGGGAAAGGCAGCAGCTTCATGAGTGTATTGGCCTGGCAAGAGGACCCCTGGACGCGTACGCGCACCTGCCACGATTTTGCTGCTGACGAAATCATCTCGGCGCTGCAGAAGGGAATCCGGCGCGGCCACACGGAAAATGCCGTTCTGCTCGCCTTTGAAATGCTGAACAGCAGCGCCGAGCTCGAGGAAGTCTTGTGGAGCCGGTTACAGGTTATCTCGGTTGAGGATGTCGGCTTCGGCGAGATTCAGGCGCCCCTGCTCATCGAGACACTGTTTCAGATGCATTTGCGTCTGCCGCGCCCGCGCGGCGACCGCTACCTCTTCGCCATTCACGCCGTGCGCTTTCTGTGTCAGTGTCAGAAGGACCGTTCCAGCGACGAGCTGCTGAACTGGATGACCCGCGCAGTCGAGCGCGGCACGCGGCCAGAGGTTCCCGATTACGCGCTGGACATGCACACTCGCCGTGGCCAGCAGATGGGGCGCGACTTCACCCACTTTTTGAATGTTGGGTCGCAGGTGGCCCCCAGGCTACCAGACAGCGACAGCCACTGGCGCGAACGCCTGCTGACCCTGCTCGCGGAGGAGGACCCGCCTTGCGACTGATCATTGACACCGATGGCGGCGTTGACGACGCCCACGCCCTGATGATGGCGCTGGCCTGCCCTGACGTCACGGTCGACTGCATCACCACCGTTGTCGGCAACATAGATCTGGCGCAGGTGGACCGCAATGTCGGCACGACTCTGGATGTGATGGACCTGGACGTTCCCTTCTATACTGGAGCAAGCCTGCCGCTGGTTGCGCCCTGGAAATTCGAGACAGAATTTGTCCATGGCGCTGACGGGCTGGGCGACCTGCAGCAGCGTCCGGACAGCGTGCACAAGCCTGCGGCGGGCCACGCCGTGGCGCAGATTCTGGAACGCAGCGCTGCTGCTCCCGGTGAGATTACGCTGGTAGCAATCGGCCCGCTGACCAACATCGCGCTGGCCGTGCGGCTGGACCCGGAGCTGCCGCAGCGCATCAAGCAACTTGTCGTGATGGGCGGATCGCTGAACGCCGTCGGCAACACCGACAAGCTGCCGGCAGAATTTAATATCTACTGCGATCCCGAAGCCGCCCACATCGTGTTTGAAGCCTTCCAGAACATCCTGCTGGTTACCTGGGAAGCGACCCTCGCCCATCCGCTCCCCTGGCCAGTGTATGAGGAACTCGCCAGTCAAGGCGGGCCGCGTGCAGCGTTTTATCGTGAGAGCTGCGAAGGGATGTTGAAACGGCTGCGCGGCGTCGGTCTTGGTGATGCGATTCTCATTCCGGACACGCTGACCCTGGCCGTAACCCTGTGCCCGGAGTTGAAGCTGGCCAGCGAGCGCTACCACGTCGCTGTCGAGCTCAATGGCTCGCTCACACGCGGACAGACAGTCGCTGACTATCGCCATTATGCCGGTGTAGAAGCCAACGTCGAAACGGTCACGCAAGTTGATATGGAAGGTGTGGCCGCGCTCTTCCGGCAAATGGTCGCTTAAGTCTGACGCTCAGGATTCAGAATCTTGCGGATCAGTAACCAGGTGAGCGCCCGGACCAGGTCGACTCACCAGCGTGCGCCAGGCGTTGTGCTCGTCGAGCGCCCGAACCGCCAGCAGCAGTTCATCGGCCTGTTCCGCCAGACACAGCATATGCACCGTCGGCCCGGCATCCAGCGTGAAGTAGACGTCCATGCCGGCCCTGCGCCAGTTCTGCGCGGCGCGGAGCAGGCGCAAGGTGTCCGGCGTCCAGTAAAAGATGCCAGGGTGCCAGGTTCCAGCGTTTTCGTGCGCGGATGTCAGCATGATGGCGTGCACTTCCAGCGCCTCGGCCTCAATCTCGCGGCCGAAGCGGTGAAAGTCGCGCGTCAGCAGCGCCTGGCGCACAGCCTCCAGGCGCGCCGGCAGCGTATCGCTGCGCGTCTGCCAGAAGGGACTATTGCTCACCAGCAAATGTCCGGCGCTGGAGGGCACATCTTTCGCGCTTTGCGTAACCAGCACGGCCACATCGACCAGTTGCCAGTGCTGTGCCGGGGCCAGTTGCGTAGCGAAGGAACTCTCGCTGTCAGCGCCGGCATGCCACTCGGCGAAGCCCGCCGGTATCGAGCGACAGGCCGAACCCGACCCCAGACGCGCCAATTTGGACAGCTCGTTTTCAGTCAGCTGCAGCCCAAGAGCATGTGTCGCTGCCAGTGTGAGCGCTGCGAAACCGGAGGCCGAGGAGGCGAAGCCCGTGCCGGCGGGGAAATTGTTGTGCGTGTCCACTTGTGCCCACGTTGTCACACCCGCCAGTGTGCGGAGGCGATTCAGGTGCGCGGTCACGCGCGCCTCGAAGGCTGGCGCAACGTTCGTGCCTGCCAGGGTGACCTCATCACTTGCCAGTCCGGCGCAGAAGCGCACTGTGGTCGTTGTGCGCGCCCCGTCCAGCGTCATCGAGATGGAGTTGTTCAGCGGCAGATTAAGCGATGTATCGCGCTTGCCCCAGTACTTCACGAAGGCCAGGTTGGCACAGGCCTGCGCAGTCGCAACTGTCATGTCGGCACACCTGTTATTCAATGTAGCCGCTGATTAGGATACCATAGGCCCAGGCTACGACAGGAACCTGATTTATGCACGTGACGGCCAGCGCGCCGGGGAAACTGGTGCTTTTTGGCGACCATGCAGTTGTCCACGGGCAGCCCGGCATCGTGACTGCGGTGGATTTCCGCTATCGAGTGAAAGCGGAATTCCTTGCTGAGCCTCTGCTGCGCGTTGAAACCCCCACGCTGTCGGAACGCGCAGTAAGGTTGCCTGTGTCAGGCAGAAAGTACCATCCTGAAACCGCGTATGTTGAGGCAGCGTTGCAGCAATTGCTGAAGCACTTTCCGATCCACTGTGGCTTTCACATTCGCACGCAGGGCCCGGAGCAAAGTTACGGACACGGCAGTTCTTCGGCCATAACCGTGGCAACGCTGGCGGCGACTGCCCGGCTGTGCGAAATTGATCTGACGAGCCGTGACCTGTATGAAATGGCGCGCGCGGCTGTGCTGGACGTGCAGGGCGCAGGTTCCGGCCTGGATGTTGCTGCAGCGGTGTATGGCGGCACCTGCTATCTGGAGCGCGGAGGAGCCACGCCCGAGCCGCTGGCGGCCGCAGGGCTGCCGCTCGTGATCGGCTACAGCGGGCGCAAGGTTGGCACAACCGCACTCATACACCAGGTCGCAAGGCTGCGATCCAGGCAGCCTGACCTGATCGATCCAATCTTCGCGCTGATGGGGCGAATCAGTATTCGCGCGCGCGCCTGTCTGCTGGAAGGGCGCTGGTGTGACCTGGGCAAGTTGACGGACATTCACCAGGGCTTGCTGGATGCGCTGGGCGTCAACACGGCCAGCCTTGCGCGGCTCATCTTCGCCGCGCGCGCTGCCGGAGCCTGGGGCGCCAAGCTTTCCGGGGCCGGCGGCGGCGACTGCATGTTCGCGCTGACGGACAAAGCCCGGCGCGTAGAAGTGGCGGCACAGATCTCGGCAGCCGGAGGTGAAATAATCGACGTCGGCTGCAATGCTCCTGGCGTCAGTTATCCATGAAGAGGTACAGCCTGATTCTCGCCATGGTCCCAACTCCCTACCTGTCACATGGAGCTCCCCGGTGAAAGAGGAGCTCCGCGTCCGCGCCGTCGCCTTTAGTATCACAGCTCGCTTTGAAGGGGGTAGCTATCAGACCTGCCAGACAGACGATGCGGGCATCCTCAGTTACGGACGTTTTCAGTTCACGCTGGCCTCGGGCGTACTGGGACGAATCGTAGAGCATTACACCGAGAATTCCAGCAGTCAGATTGCCGCTTCGCTGGGCGAATATCGCACACGCATCGCCAGCCGGGACGCCCAGCTGCGTCATGATCCTCGCCTGCATGACTTGCTGGTCGCTGCCGGACGCGAACCGGAGATGCGACAGATTCAGGATGATGAGGCCCGTAGCAACTACTGGGAGCCAACGAGGCGGATTGCCGTTCTTCCGCGCCATCTGAAAGCGCCCCTTTCCCAGGCCTTGCTCTTCGACATCAGCATCAACTTCGGCCAGGGGGACGGCTTCCTGCGCATTGCCGAGCGCGAGTTCGGCGTGGCGGAGCGCTCGCGCGTCGACCAGAACGGAATTGGCGAAGCGCAGCTCATCGCCCGCGTCGCTGAATTGCGCAAGCTCTCGCACGATCGCCAGGCTTTCCGCGACAACTTGCCGGGCCTGCGGGCACGTGGTGAATTCTGGCTCAACCTCGTGCGCGCCGGCGACTGGCAGCTGCACGGCGACGCCAAAGGGGAAATCGTCGTCAAGAACCGGCCACTGCAGGTTCGCGCGCCGGACCTGACTCACGGCGACTCGCAGCCCGGACTCAACCCGGACCGCTTCTACGTCTCACCCACAGAGAATCGCGTCCGCATTCGTGAGCAACCGGAAACCGGGATCACGCTGGCCATGACCGGCTTTGGCGATCTGCTCGAATCGCTGGAGCCGCATGCTGCCACGCGCGCCAAGATTGGCAGCGAACATGCCTGGCTGCACATCCGCAGCCTCGATGGCTTCGAGGGCTACATCGCCTGTATGTTCCTTGCCGTTCATCAGGACCCTGACCCGCAGAACATGCTCCCGCCCTCGCCACCGCAACCGGCCAGGCCTGGTTTCATGGCGCCCTTCTCGGCAACGCCAGTCACCCCCCTGCGGGTGACACCTGTCGAGGATCGCATCCGTGTTCGGGCGCAACCAGTCGATGGCGAAATGCTGGACAGTATCTCCAGAGGCGACGTCGCCGAAGTGCTGGACGCGCGCGATGCTGCCCTGCCCAAAGTTGGCGTGCAGGATGAATGGTTGCATGTGCGGTCGCCAGGAGGCACAGAAGGGTATTCAGCCGCCTGGTTCCTTGAGGTTTATGAAGACGAAAGCGCTCCTCAGCAGCCGGAGCCGTCCGTCCCTCCAGCGCCGACAGTTTCGCTACCGCTTCCGGTCCCGCCCACGCCGGCAGCGCCGACGCCACGCTCGCCGCTGCGGACGCCCGGGATCGTAGGGGCAGCCCAACTCTTCGTTTCACCGACGGTGGAGCTGGTGCGGGTGCGCGCGCAACCGCTGGATGGCGAGCAGATCGCCGTGCTTTCGCAAAACGATGTGGCGCTGGTGCTTGAGGATGCGGAAGCTGCCCTGGGCAAGATTGGAATCGAGGGTGAATGGTTGCGCATACGCACGCCGGAGGGCGTGGAAGGCTACTGCGCCGCACAGTTTATGGGCGTCTACGATGGCAGCAAACCGACAACGACCGGCACGACAGGACAGGGGCCCGGCGTCTCGCCGGACGCGCCGGTCTATGTGACGCCTACTGAAGATCGCGTTCAGGTGCGCGATGAGCCTGGCGAGGGCGATCCCATTGGCACGCTTTCACAAGGCGATGTGGTCGAAGTCATGGAGGAGCGTGCCACCGCCCTCGAGAAAATTGGAATGCAGGACGAATGGCTGCACATACGTACGCCGTCAGGGGCTGAGGGCTACACCGCCGCCTGGTATTATGTCATCGCCGAAACACCCGAGCAGCCGCGCCTGTACATCACGCCAGCCAACGAGCGGGTGCGCATTCGATCCGCTCCCATAGATGGTGACCCGCTCGCCATTGTCCGCCCTGGTGACGTGCTGAAAGTTATGGAACCCTACCGCGAGGCCCAGACGCGAATTGGCCATGATGGCGAATGGATTTACGTGCGCTCGCGGGAAGGTGTGGAGGGCTATACCAACGCGGGGCACTACCTCGTCGTCGCGGAACCGCAGCCCATCATCGGCGACAACATTACCGGCGTCAATCTGGACCGCTACCACCGTCTTGGAACGCCGCATCCCGGCCGCCTGGGAAAGACTGGTTGGGTACGCTTCAATTACAATGTGTCTCTTAATCCTGCGCTTCCTCCCGGCCAACCGGAGCGTTATGGCAACCGCGACATAGAGACTGCCAATGCGCGCTACAGCCCGGTCATCAATGCCTATATCAACGCCGGCCTGCGCGTCGTTCTCGTGCTCGCACATCAAACTTACGGCGAAGCGACGGGCGAATACTGGCACCGAATGGACAGCCGCAGGTGGCGCCTGCTCAGCGATCGTCTGGCGGAGATGGCCGGTCAAATAGCTGCCCAGTACAGTGGCAAGGGCATCGTCTGGCAAATCTGGAACGAGATGGACGCGCACACCGGCGCGCGCGCATCTGTGCCTTTGCCCGCACAAGACTACGGACGCATGCTGGGGCAATGCATCACCGCCATCCGCGAATCTGACCCTGACGCCCTGGTCATCACCGGAGGTCACGCCAGCGGCCCACTCTCCGGCCCGGACTATGCCCGCCAGGCGCTGGAGGCCATGCCGCGAGACCTGCGCCCGGACGGCATCGCCTTCCACCCCTATGGGCGTGGCCCGGCATTTGCCGCCGGGAAGTATCGTCACTTCGGTCTGATCGATGAGGCCCTGGATGCCTGGGCGCAGGTGTTGCCCGGAAAACCCCTCTGGATTACCGAATTTGGCGTTCTCAACGCCGAGGATGAGCCCGCCGAGGAAATAGCGAAGTATGCCAGCGACTTTATAGGTTACCTGAAACAACGCTACGAAGGTCGTGTGGTCACCGCCATGTGGTTCGCGTGGGGCAGCGGGATGGATAACGGCTTCGGGCTGGTTGACAGTAGCGACATGCCACGCGCAGGACTTACCGACGTTTTCATCGCTCTCTAACTCCCGTCAGCGCAAAGGCGCGGACGCCCAGCTCAAGCCGCCTTCTGCGCTCACCTCCGCCAGCCGCCACATTCGCTCCCGGGCCCTCAGAAACAGCCCTTCCGCTGCCAACACGGCCAGCGCATCACCACCGGGCGACCAGGTCAGCGCCGGCCCGTCAAGCGGAGTCTCCGTCAAGCGAGTCAATTCGCCATCCGCCAGAGTCACCTGCCAGATGTGCCAGGGATCGCCATGCGCCAGCACATTGCCAGCGCCACGCTGAGCCCCTGCTCCCTGATTCTGCCTTGTGCCGGATGCGCCGAAAACAAGCGCGCTGCCGTCTGGCGTAAAACGCGGTGAGGCGAGCGTACGAAAGACCATGGCGGCCACCAGCTCGCGCACGTTGCGGCCGTCGGCCCGCGCCAGCATCAGGCTTTGGGACCAGTTTGTCGGATCGACCTTCAGGTAGGCCAGCTGCGCTCCATCCGCGGAAAGCGCCGCCTGCTCCGCTGCTTCGAGCAATACCTGGCGCGCGCCGTCCGGCGCAACGCGTTCCACCGTCAGGCGTATGGACTGCGCCTCACCTGTTGCGTCGCGCAAGGTCTGTTGATGCGTGACCAGCAGCCAGCGTCCGTCGGGCGACCAGAAGGGATCGCGCCAGGATTCCAGGGAATCTGCGCGCGTCAACAGCGGTCGCGGTTCCACATTCGGTATGGAAGTTAGCCACAGGTCGGTGGTGCCGGGCTGAAAGCCGCCTTCGCCGGGCATTGCCCAGGCCAGCGCCAGCTGACTCCCGTCCGGCGCAGCAGCCACGCCGCTGACCAGGCTGCCCGCTTCCGGCAGCCACCAGCGTTCGCTCACGCCTGTGCTCAAGTCATGGCGCCACAGGCCATCGAAGCCTTGCGTGTAGTAGAGCTGGCCTTGCAGTTCAAGCCCGGGCGGCGGGCCATCCAGACGCAGCAGGAGCAGGCCGGCCCAATTTACCAGATCCGGGCCAAACGCCAGCCAGACAATCAGCAGGATTGCAGCGATGAGCGGCCCGCGCCAGCGGGCTGTGCGCACGGCTTCTGCCTACAGGTAGTAACGCTCCTTGCGACGCTCCTCTTCGTAGGCCGCACGCGCCGCCTGAACCGCCTCATTGTCCGAGACCTCAGCGACTGCCACGTCCCACCAGGATTCGTAGCTGCCCACGCGCTGATGACGGTCTACCTCGATCACGATGCACACGGGCCGGTTTTCGATGGTCTGTGCCTCGCGGACGGCATCCGCCAGATCGTCGCGGTTGCTGGCTTCAATGACATGGGCACCCAGACTGGCACAGTTGGCGGCGAAGTCGATCGGCAGGGTTTCGCCGTCGAGGTGACCGGAGTCTGTGCGGTAGCGATACTTCGTGCCGAAGCCGTCGCTGCCGACCGCGTTGGAGAGGCCGCCGATGCTGGCGAAGCCGTGATTGTCCATCACGATGAAGGTAACCTTAATGCCTTCCTGCACCATGGTCACGATTTCGCTGTTCATCATCAGGTAGGAGCCGTCACCCACAAACACGTAGACTTCGCGTTCAGGATCTGCCATGCGTTGCCCCATACCGCCAGCGATTTCGTAGCCCATGCAGGAGAAGCCATATTCCGTGTGGAAACCCTTTGGTTGCCGGGTACGCCACAGCTTGTGCAGGTCGCCCGGCACGCTGCCCGCCGCGCACATGACCACGTCGCCTGGCTGCGACAGCGTGTTGACCACGCCAATCACCTCACCCTGGCTGATTAACGGACCATGCTCGAGGTTGTATATGCGCTCGACTTCGGCGTCCCAGCTGGCATTGAAGCGGGCCGCGCGGGCGCGATACTCCGGCGCCACTTGCCAGCCAGCCAGCATCGCCGTGAGCTCCTCAAGCGTGGCGCGCGCGTCGCCGGTGAGCGGCAGGGCCAGATGCTTGAGGGCGTCAAATTCACAGACGTTAATGTTTATGAAGCGCACATTCTCGTTCTGGAAGGCCGTTTTCGAGGCGGCGGTGAAATCGCTGAAGCGAGTGCCCACGCCGATGACCAGATCGGCCTCGTGCGCGACCAGATTGGCCCCTTCGGTGCCGGTCACGCCGACCGCGCCGAGGTTTAGCGGATGATCGTAGGGCAGCGCCCCCTTGCCGGCAAAGGTCTCGCTGGAGGGGATGCCGGTCTGCTCGACGAAAGCGCGCAGGATCTCGGCCCCCTCGCTGTAGAGCGTGCCGCCGCCGGATACAATGAGTGGCCGGCGGCTGCTGCGAATCCATGCCGCTGCCCGGCGCAACGCCTCCGCATCCGGCCGGTTGCGCGGAATGTGCCAGGCCCGTTTTTCAAACATCGCCGCCGGAAAGTCGAAGGCCTCGGACTGAACATCCTGTGGCAGGGACAAGGTAACGGCGCCGGTGTCGGCGGGGGAGGTAAGCGTGCGCATCGCCTCAGGCAGCGCGGTGATGAGCTGTTCTGGCCGGTTGATGCGATCCCAGTAGCGCGAGATCGGGCGGAAGGCGTCATTCACCGAGAAATCCTGCGAGTGCGCTGACTCGACCTGCTGCAGCACCGGCGCCTGAATGCGCTCGGCGAAAATGTCGCCGGGCAACAGCAGCACAGGCAGGCGGTTGACCGTCGCCACCGCAGCGCCCGTGAGCATGTTGGTCGCGCCCGGCCCGATCGACGAGGTGCAGGCGAAAGTTTGCAGCCGGTTCTTCGCCCTGGCATAGGCGATAGAGGCCAGCACCTGAGCCTGCTCGTTGCGCGATTGATGGAAGCGCAGCAGATGGGCAAATTGCTGCAGGGCCTGGCCAAGGCCGGCCACATTGCCGTGGCCAAAGATGCCCCATGCGCCGGCGAAAAAGGGCTGCTGCAATCCGTCGCGTTCAGTGTACTGGTTCACCAGGTACAGCACCAGCGCCTGTGACGTTGTGAGCCGTTTCGTGTTCATCCGCTCGCTCCTTTGTCCCTCAGCGCTGCCGGCGCCCGGGTTCCATACCCATGTCCACAATCGGCAAACGCGGGTCCAGCCAGGTCCAGCTGTCTTTCACCCACGCGTAGTCCGGGTCATCGCTGTTGGCCAGCGACTGGGCCGAGCCCGCCAAAAAGTTGAGGTAGTAGGTCGTATAGCCGTGCGCGCTGACCACCGGATGGTAGCCTTCGGGTACCAGCACCGCGTCGTGTTCCTGCGCCATCATAACAGAATCGATGCTGCGCCCGTCGTTGTAGACGCGTTGGTAAGCGTACCCGCCCGGACGGTCAAACTTGTAGAAGTAGATTTCCTCGAGGTCGGCTTCGAGCAGGTTACCTTCTTCATCTTCACGATGCACGTCGTGCTTGTGGCCCGGGTAACTCGACCAGTTTCCGGAAGGCGTGTAGACCTCCACCGCGACGATGCGCTGGCAGTTGAAGCCAGGCGGCAAGATTCCGTTGATCTGGCGCGTGGCGTTGGTACCGCCGCGGATTTCGATGTCGCTGTCATGTGGTGTGACCAGTCGCGCGGGATAGTCGCGTTCAGCAGGAACTTCACAGGCCGCCACTTCGAATCCGTCCGTGTGCGCCTCCAGCTCCCAGGCCGTGTTGCGCGGCAAGTAGACCGCCCAGGGCATGCCGCTGAAAACGTTTGGCCGACGGCCCACATTTTCAAAATTACCGCGTGACGAGCGCACACTGCACATGCCGCCCAGGATCACCAGCGCCACCTCGTTGGCGCCAGTTTCCGCAGCGTATCGTTGGCCACGATTGAGGCGCAGGGCATACATGCCGAGGTACTCCCAGCCCGCCTGTTCCGGCGTGACCCGCGCGAACTCGCCCGTGCCGCCCTCATCGCCGGACCGAACCAACATCGTTTTTGCCGTGTACTGCACCGTCAACTCCCCTGCTGCCTAATCCAGTCCGCCGTAGCCCACTGCAAACTGCTCGACTTCCGCCATGGTCGGCATGAAGTTGGCGCAGCCATGCTTCGTCACCACGATGGCGCCGCAGGCATTGCCGAGGCGCGCCGAGCGATACCAGTCCCAGCCGCGCACCAGTCCATAGAGGAAGCCCGCGCCGAATGCGTCGCCCGCGCCCAGTATGTTATAGATCTCCACCGGAAAGCCGGGCGCCTCAATTACCTCGCCGCCACGCAGATGGATGCGCGCGCCCTGGGCGCCGACCTTCTCGATCACCGCCTCCGGCCCGACGGTGAGCATGCGCCCAATGGCCGCGGCCGTGTCGCCGCTAACCTTCGCGTCAGAGACCTGTGAATGCGTCAACTCCATCTGTTCCGTGCTGGAAAGCGTCGCAGCGTTGATTTCGTCTTCTGTGCCAATGACCACGTCGACGAAGGGCAGCACGGAGCGCGCCACAATGCCGAAGGCGCGAATATCGAACCACTGATCCGGCCGAAAGTCGACGTCGAAGACCACGCGCGCGCCGGCCTGTCGCGCCAGCTCGGCCGCGAACATGGTGGCGCTGCGACTGGGCTCCAGGCTGAGATTGGTGCCGGCGAACTGAAAAACCTGGCAATCCGTGACCGGCGCCGCCAGCACATCGTCAATCGTCAGGTTGATGTCGGCGCAGTTGTCGCGGTAGTACTGCAGCGGGAAGCGGTCCGGTGGCTCGATACCCAGTAGCACCGCGCTGCTACGCAGACCTGGCTTGCGCGGGATGTATTCCGTAGTCACGTTCTCATTGCGCAGAAAGTGCAGGATGAAATCACCGACAGGATCTGCGCCGACCGCGGTGAGCAGCGCCGCCTTCGCGCCCAGGCGCGTCGCCCCGACGCTGATGTTGGTCGGCGAACCGCCCACATAGGCCGCGAAGCTGTTGATATCGACGAAGGGCGCGCCGACGTCGTTAGAGTAGAGGTCGATAGAGCTTCGACCCATATGAAGCGTTTCCCAGGTTTTCGCCATGGTCATCTCCGCCAGGACAGCGCTCAGGCGAGCGGATTATAGAACGCGTTCTCAATCTCTTCCATACGCACGGGTCGCTTCTCTGCCACGGACAGGAAGGCCGCCTTGCCCATCACCACCGGCATGCGTCCGTCGTAGCCGTCTACTTCTACTGGCGAGCCCTCGGCTACGGCCCGCACGAAAGACTCCATTTCGCGGGCGAAACTTTCCGTGTAGCGCTCCATGAAGAATTCGTAGGGCGGGTCACGCCGAATGCTGCTGCCATCGCTGAGCGTCACGGCGTTGTCATAGCGATTGTCGGTTTTGGCGGAACCGCCGCTGCCGAAAACCTCGACGCGCTGGTCATAGCCAAACACGGCCTTGCGGCTGTTGTCAATCATCCCCAGTACACCGTTGCTGAAGCGCATGATTAGCAGCGTGGTATCGAGATCGCCCAGCTCCTCCAGCTCCGGCACAATGTTGATGGTGCCGGTCGCGTAAATCTCCTCGATCTCCGCGCCGATGAGATAACGCGCAATGTCGAAATCGTGCACCGTCATGTCAACGAAGATGCCGCCGGAGTTGCGCGCATAGGAAAGCGGCGCCGGGTAGGGATCCCGACTGATGATGTGCAGGATGTGCGGCTCACCGATTTCGCCGCTGGTCACCGCGTGGCGTACACGCCGGTGGTTGGGGTCAAAACGCCGGTTGAAGCCGATCTGCAACTTGACGCCCGCATCCCTGACCGTCTCAAGTGCTCCGTCGATGCGCGCAATCTCGAGATCAATGGGCTTCTCACAGAAGATGTGTTTGCCGGCGCGCGCTGCTTCCGCAATGAGTGAGGAATGCGTGTCGGTCGTGGTGCAGATGATGACCGCATCGATTGAATCGTCAGCAAGAATCTCGCGGTGATTCGTAACACATTGCGAAATGCCGAATCTAAGCGCAGTCGCTTCCGCAACTGTTTCGACGACATCGGCGATGGCCGCAACCTCAGCACCCGGCACGCGCGTCGTCAGCGTCTTCAAATGTGTCTGTGCAATTCGTCCCGCGCCGAGCATACCGAGTTTCACAACCATGTTCTGCTTCCTCTTCAGGTACGAATCTCGCCCAATGTCTCAGCCCCGCCCGGTCAGCAGCACGCTGCCCGCAAGGGACAGGACTCCCATGACAACACAGCCCACAGCATAGCGCCTGGCCACCCTGCTCCAGTCCTGCGGCGGCTCCGGGTTGCGATTGCGCCACGCGCGCTCCAGACTGAACAGACGCCACAGTCGCTGTGGATCAAAGCGGCCGACGAAAGCGAGCGCCAGAAACACGCAGCCACCGATAAACAGAATTGGATCCGGTTCCATCAGTTGCCCGGCATCAGAATGATCTTGGCGTCTTCGCGGCTCTCCAGCCGTTTAAAGGCTGCCGGCGCCTCATCCAGAGGCACACGGTCGCTCACCATCTGGCGCATGTCGATGCGCCCGGCCGCCATAAGCCTGATCACGTTCTGGAAGACGCCCTTGCCGGCATGACCCAAGGAACCAGCCAGCTGCACACCACGCTGCTTGTAGGTCACGATTGGCAGCTGTGGCCGCGCGCCGCCCATCCCGATATCAATCAGTGTGGCGTTGACCGCCAGGCAAGCCTCCAACGGTTGCAGGGTTCGGTCGGCAAAGCCAGCGCACTCGACTACATAGTCGGCGCCGCGACCGCGAGTCAAATCCAAAATCGCATCATTCAGATCGCCTGTCGCAGGGTCCAGCACATGCGACGCGCCCATGCGTGACGCAATCGCCCTGCGGCTGGCTGAGGGATCGACCACAATCACCTGACTTGCTCCAGCTGCGATGGCCAGCGCCTCCGCCGCCAGACCAATTGGCCCAGCACCAAAGATGATCACATGGTGCCCTGGCAACCAGGTGCCCGTACGGTTGAACATCCCCTGATAGGATACGCCAGTCGGTTCGACCATGGCGCCCATCACCAGCGCTTCCTGTTCGTCGCCAAGGCGTTCCGCCAGTTCATCAAGCTTCCAGCAATAGCGTTCGCGCACGGAGATGTATTCCGCCATTGCCCCGGGTACGGTGAAGCCAATCTCGCCCATGTTCTCGCAGTGATTGACGAAGCCCTTGCGGCAGGGAATGCACTCACCACACCACTGGATCTCTTCCACAGCGACCAGATCGCCATTGCGCAGGTCGCGAACGGCATTGCCGGTCTCCACCACACGTCCCGCGAACTCGTGACCCAGGATGTTTGGCGCGGTCACGTAGCCAGGATAGAGCATATAGCCGGCAGCGTCGGCTTCATACATATGCATGTCCGAGCCACAAATGCCTACCGCGGCTACCTTCAGGCGAACTTGGTCTGGTTCCAGCCCCGCTTCTGGCGCCGGGCCCAGCTCGATGCGCGGATGCTTCCAGACCATGTGGGCGTTGCGGATGTTACGTGTCTCCAGTTCACGCTGGCTGAGGGTGTAATCATGTCGTGGAACCCAGTCTGCGTGTAATGTCAATGCCTGCATGAGTTAGCCTCCCCGAGATGCATGGAACGAATCCCACTCTCGACGAAAGGCGACAGTACCTTCCGCGACGTTCATTGCCCGGCGACCCAGCACCGAGCTGGAATGTGCCACGCTGGCGCAGGTACGATACGGTATCCGAATGCCGGCATGTTCTTCCAGCACTTTGGGATCTGTCGGCACGGCGGCGACCAGACTGCTGTCTGCGTCAAAAGCCGCGGCAACCGCCCGGGCGAAATCCAGACGGCCGATCGACTCACTGCCGAAACAATGGAATATGCCGGTTTCGCTGCTGCTCCCCAGTCGCAGCAACATGTCCGCACAATCTGAAGCCAGGGTTGGATGAGCCTGCATGTTGGTGTTGGGACCCGTCCAGATTTCGGCGACCTGATTCTGCGTCACCCTGTCGGCGACGAATACACCCATCTCAAAACCCAGGGACTGTTCCCGGCGCAGCAGGGCCGGGACAGCATAATTCATCCCGTAAACGCCCGCCAGACGACCGACTCCGTAGTTCAGATCGTCCATCGTCCCCAGTGCCTGCTCGCAGACGGCTTTCATGATGCCATAGTAGTTGACTGGCAAGGGTGGTGAACTCTCGTCTACCAGCGGCACCATGCCGTCGTAAACCCAGTCCGTTGAAACGAAAACCAGACGCGCGCCCAGTTCGCGACAGGCCCTGGCAAGGGCCAGGGTCGACTCTACCATGATGGACCAGGCAAGTTCACGGTTGTTGCGCATCCAGACCTGGTCGACGGAAGCAGCCGTGTGAATAACGACGTCCGGGCGGTACTTCCTGATCGCAGGCAGAATCGCCGCGGTATCGCTGATGTCGAGCGGATCCAGCTCGTAGTCAAGCTCCCATTCCGGCTGCGGGCCGTATTGCGAGGCGATGATTTCGGCGTTATGCTGCGCCCGCGCCAGTCGGATGATGTTGCTGCCAACCAGACCGGTGCCGCCGGTGACGTAGAGCTTCATACACTCCACCTGTTTCAGTAGACCACACGCGGAGTATACCATGCTGGAAGGCATCATCCCTGTCGTGTTCATCCCCTTCGACGCGCAGGGCGAGATCGATGAACCGGGTCTGCGGCGCGTTGTCCGCTTCGAGCTGGATGGCGGGGTGGACGGCATCGGCATCAACGGCTTCGCCAGCGAGGCCTACAAACTGACGGACGACGAACGCCGGCGCGCCGTTGAAATTGTCGCCGGCGAGGTCAGTGGCAGCGTCCCGCTCATCATCGGCATTGCGCCGGGCAGCACCGAGGCAGCCATCCACCAGGTGCGTGAATTCGCGCGCTGGCAGCCGGCCGCGCTAATGACCTTGCCGCCCGCGACCATGAAGCTGGAACCTGCAGCGCTGGTGGAGCATTACGTCACCCTGGGCAATGCGGCTGAAGCGCCCGTGATGGTGCAGCAGTCGCCGCACATCCAGGGCTACAGCGGCACTGCCCTGGAGCCCGCAGCGCTTGCCGACATCGCCGACCGGGCGCCCAATGTCCGCTATTTCAAGATCGAGGGGCCGGGCGCGGCGGCGCGCATCGCTGCCCTGCGGCCGCTCGTCGACACGCAGCGCGTCACCATGTTCGGCGGCGGCGGTGGCATCACCCTGCCGGATGAGTTGCGCGCCGGTTCTTCCGGCCTTATCCCGGGCGTCGGCTTCAACGAATACTTCTGTCGCGCCTGGCCGCTCTGGCGCAGTGGCAGACAGGACGAGGCGTTGCAGCTCCTCATGCAGATCCAGCCACTGGTCACGGCGGTCTCCGGGCCTGGCCACGAATTCTCGTTGCACGCCCGCAAATACCTGTTGCAGCGCGCCGGCATCATCAGCAACTCCTGGGTGCGCCGCCCGACCGTTCCAGTGGATCCGGCCCGGCTGGCCGCGCTGGACAGCATCGTCGATGCGCTCGATTTGCGAATTTCTCAACTGGCCAATTGACAAGGAGCGCAGGCCCCGGCAGGATTGCCGCGGCATCAGCGTTTTCATGGAGGACAGCATGGGCGAGCCGCTACGCGTCGGACTGATTGGCTGTGGCAACGTAGTGGGTTACGGCCACCGGCCTGCGCTCAGCGCGCTAAAGGCCGCCGGCGAGGTTCAGCTGGTCGCGCTGGCGGACATCACGCCGGGCCGGCGCGAAGTCGCGCGGGAGTGGTTCGGTCTGCAGGAATGCGATCTCTACGCGGATTACCGCGATGTGCTCGCGCGCGACGACGTGGAAGCCATCGCGGTCACTGTGCCGCAGCAATTCCGCCGCCGCATTGTGCTCGACGCCTTCGCAAGGGGCCTACATGTACTTGGCGAGAAACCCATCGCAACTGCTCCGGCCGTGGCGCGCGAGCTCGTCGCAGCCGCAGATGAAGCCGGCCTGACGCTGGGCATGGTTCACAACTACCATTATCTGCCGGAATACAGCAAGCTGCACCAGTTGCTGGATCAGGGCCTCATCGGCGACTTGCGCGTGCTGACGCTGCATTACCTCGGCGTCATCGACATGCCGGGCGCGGCCGAGTATCAGGGAGACTGGCGCCACACGCTGGCGGCCGGCGGCGGCATCCTGATGGACATGATCCACGCGGTTTACCTGGCGGAGTGGTTCTATGGCGCGCCTGCCGAACAGGTCATGGCCTTCGTCGATGCGCCCACCTACGCCGCGCGCGAGCCCGAGGTCGAGGACCTGGCTCTGGTGCAGATCGCCTTTCCGGGCGGTTACGCTGCCTTGCACCATGGCTGGGGCGCAGGCGCCGGCGGCGTGGACCTCAGTGGCAGCGACGGCTACCTGCGCATGCGCTACCAGCTGGGCCAGACCAGCGGCTTCAACCAGGCATCAGAAATCTTCAGCGTGCGCGACTGGCAGCGCAGCGAACACGAAGCTGACGACCTGGAGGATCAGGCCGCCAACATTGCCCGCTCGTTTACAATGCTTTGGTCGCAGTTCGCCGCTGCGGCCCGTGGCGGCAGCCCGCTGCTCGCCAGCGGCGCAGTCGGCGCGCGTGCGCTCGAAGTGGCGCTGGGCGCGTATCTGTCAGGGGTCACTGGCAGGGTAGTCCGGCTGCCGTTGGAGGAAGACCATCCCGTCTTCCTCCAAGGAATCGCCGGCCTTGCGCAGTCCGCCGTCTGGGAACACAGTCGAACTCTGCGCAGCGGCATTTTCGGCTTGCGCGAGCTGGACTAGTTTGCTGCCAGCGCGTTCAACGCCGCGGCCAGGATGCGAGCAACTTCGGCGCCACTGGCCGGACTTTTGCAAACCAACACGACTAATTGTTCCCCGAGCGCCAGGGTGACTCTTCCAGGCGCTCCGTTCGTGGACTGCACCGGCTGGAAGTTCGCCGCAGCTGCTTCCGTTTTGAACAGCGCCAGATACAGCGTCGCCCGTGACTCTCCGGCACGCCAGGGAAGACTGGCCGCTGTGCCGTCGACGACATTCTGCAGTGAACGCCCTCCCCGCTCCCAGGCCACATCACCAACCAGGACCTGCTCTGGCAAGGTCGCAAGCAGTTGCGACAGCGTTAGATCAACTACTGCCCCGGCCTCGGCCGCAGCTGCAACACCCAGCAGGGTGTCTTCAACGATTCTGAAGGCCTGCCGTGAAAGTGAGGGGAGCGGGTTCCCGGATGTGCCGGAGAACTGCTCGATTCCAACTTCGATGAAGTAGTTTTCCTGCGAGAAAATCGCGTTCGAGCCATAGAGGCCGCTGCCGAAGAGATTGGGCATGGGGAATTCGCCGCTCGAATCCCCGTTCTCCAGCACCGTGCGCAACTCACGCACGAAGTCGTAGTACACGAGGGCGTCGGCTTCAGTGTCGAAAACGCCAAAGGTGAAGCTGGCCTTGCCGCCCTGACGCTCCGTCAGATATATGCGCCTGGCAATACCATTCGTGACGTTGCGCACGTTGCTGGCGCCGCGCTCGCTGTCGACACGCCACTGTACTGAACCGGCTGTGACGATTTCCGGTACGCTGTCGATGAGAACATCAACGAGCAGGATTTCAGGTACTTCCGTGGGTGCCGGCGTCGGTGTTACCGTAGGTGTGGTCTGCGGCGTCGGCGTGATGGTGGGTGTGGGCGTGGGCGTCGCGGTCGGCGTAATATCCATGTCTTCCGGCGCACAGGCCGCCAGCAAGGCAGCCAGCAGCAGCACACGAAGCAGTGGGCGATCAGAAATTCGCATGGCTAGTCATCCGCAGATTCCGGGTCGAAGAGGCGCAGCCGTTCCGGCACGACGCCGGACATGACCATCGTCGCCACTTCATCCTCGCTGACTTCCGACTTTGTGAAATCGCCCAGCTTGCGCCCGCGACTGATGATGGTGAAGCGGTCTGCGACCGCATGTACCTGGCTGATGTTGTGCGTGATGAAAATCACGCTCATGCCGCGTTCCTTGGCCGCAAACGTGTATTCCAGCACCTTGCGCGTCTCACCCACCGAGAGCGCTGAGGTCGGCTCATCCAGAATGAGCAGCTTCTTGCCGAAGTAGACCGCGCGCCCAATGGCGATCGACTGGCGCTCGCCACCCGACATACTGCCGACGACCTCGTTCGCATCGCGGATGTGAATGCCTACATCTTCCAGCGCGGCCGCGGACTCACGCGCCATGCGCTCCTGGTCCATGAGTTGGACCGGGCCGAAGTGTCGCGTTGGTTCCTGACCGAGCCAAAAGTTGCGCGCGATGCTCATCAGCGGCACCAGCGCCAGATCCTGGTAGACCGTCTCAATGCCCAGTTCGCGCGCCTTGTGCGGGGAATCAATCTCGACAGCCTCGTTCTCAAAGACAATCTGGCCGCTGGTCGGGGTGTGAAAGCCGGTCAGCACCTTGATCAGCGTGGATTTGCCGGCGCCATTGTCCCCCAGCAAGCCGACGATTTCCTGCCGATCCACGTGAAAGTCGATGCCACGCAAGGCGCGCACGTTGCCAAAATACTTGTGGATGTCCCGCATCTCCAGCAGGGATGTGCCGTTCTGTTGCATTTCATTCATGGCTCATACCTCAGGTGGATTGTCGGCGCACGAAGGTGTTCAGCACCACTGCGAGAATGAGGATGGCGCCCACGACGCCCCGGAAGAGGCGGGCATTCATGCCGATGATGACCAGCCCGGTCGCCAGCATGCCGACGATCAGCGCACCCAGCAGCGTGCCAATCACACTGCCATAGCCGCCGCTCAGCAGCGCACCGCCGATCACGGTCATGGCGATCACTTCAAGCTCCCAGCCATTCCCCTTCAAGGGATCCACACCCGGATTGCGCGTGACCTCAAGGATACTGGTGACGCCGACCAGCAGCGCGACCAGCATGAAGTTGAACACCTTGACCCGGTTGACGTTGACACCTTGTGCGCGCGCCGCACCAGCGTTGCCCCCCACAGCGAATACGGCATTCCCGTAGCGCGTCTGGGTGAGCACGACCTGGAACAACAGCACCAGCAACATCCACCAGATGATTGAGTTGCGGAAATTGGCTCCTGGCGGAACGAGGATACTGAACAGGCCACCAGAAACCTCTTCAAAGGAGAAGCCCCAACGGCCATTGATGAGGTCGAAGAAGCCAACCTGGAACAACTCGCCCCCCGCTCCCAGGTGGAACCCAATCACCATCACCAGCCAGAGCGCGACGATAGCCAGGGCCAGCAGAGTGATGAGCAGCACCAGCGTAGACAGGATCGCCTGAGTCGTGCCAAAATAACCGTTGTTGTGCTGGTTGGCCCATTTGTGTCGTGCAAGACGCAGCAGGCCAGGCAGCCAGCGCCAGGCCATGTAGGCCACTGCCAGCAGGCCGGCCAACGCCAACAAGGCCATCACCCACGGGCTGATCCAGACCTGCGGGAATTCCTCATAATAATCCCGGTAGCGCAGGATGCGGCCGCCGGGGATGGCCACCAGGGGGATGGTGCGGTAAATCAGCAAGGTGCCCAGGGTCACAATGAATGACGGAATCCCTGTTCGCACCAGTATGAAGCCGTTTATAAAGCCGAGGAACATGGCCACGACCAGCGCCGCCGGCATCGCCAGCAGCATGGGCAGCGGCCCCATCCCAATCTGCGGAATGCCCTCAGTCAGGAAGAACATGTAAAAGACCGCAACCGCGCCCAGCATGGAACCGACGGACAGGTCAAATTCGCCGGAAATCATCAGGATGGTGACGCCGATGGCGACGATGCCCTTGGTCGACACATTTGTCAGCACCGAAGCAATCGATGTTGGTTGCAGGAACAAATCGGTGACGAAACTGAATACCAGAAAGATGAAAACAAAGCCGACAATGGCTCCGGCGCTTGGCGACTGCGCAAGCTGCAGACTGACAAACTGACCAGGCGTCATATCACTAACGGCAGTGCTCAGCGCCCCTTGCGCCTTGTCCACCTTGTCGTCATAAATCATGATGCCATGGGTCACGAAGCGGTAACAAAGGATGCCGCTGACGAAGAGCAGCAGCCCGATAATTAGCAGCAGTTCGTCCAGCGGCGGAGCGGTCAGGTTGCTGATCTGCGCGATGCCGCCGGGGAGCAGGGCCTTCATCAGGAATATGGCGCCTATGAAGACGGCGAAGAAAGACACCCACTGCGACCAGGGCCAGCCGGAGCGGTCCCTGCGCGAGAGGCTCCAGGCGGTGCGCAAGGCAGCGGTAGAAAGCAGCAGGAAGACCACCACGACCAGCAACTCGATGAAGTTGATATCGCGTCGGCTAACGTTGACGCGTTCCCCCAGCGCGACCCAGCCCGCAAGTACCTGCTGTGCTATCAGTAGCGCGCCAAGGCCGAGCAGGAGCATATAAATCCTGATCAGCAATACCCCACGCGTGGCGTCGGCCTTTTCTTCAAAATAAGCGAGCATAATCAAACTTTCTACTTACCGACTTTGGCGTGGGACAGGCCAGGGAGTGCCCCGGCCTGTCCCGTTTATTAGAACAAGAGATGTCTAGCGATAGCCCATCGCGGTCAGTTCGATGATGGCGTCGACGTTGTTGCCGTCGATGACGCCGGGGCCCGTGAAGATGTCGTTGCCGGGCGCCAGTTCGAAACGGCTGTTCAGGTACAACCACATGATGGTCTCGAAACCCTGGAGGTACGGCTGCTGGTCGATTGCCTGCAGCAGATAGCCATCCTGAATCATCCCGTAAATCTCGGAGCTGGTGTCATGCGTCGTGGCGTAGATCTCACCAGGCATGCGGCCGGCTTCCTGCAGATACAGGTTGAAGCTGGTGGAGGGGTTCGGGCCAAGGAAGAAGGCAGCATTCGTGTCCGGGTTGGCCGTGAAGTAGTCCGCCAACGTACCGGCAGAAGCGGTCGTGTCGTTGTTGATGGTCAGCTCGTCCAGCGGAATGCCGGCTTCCTCAAAGACACTGCGTACACCGGCACAACGTGCCTCGAGACCGCTGTGTCCTACTTCCTGGATCGGGCACACGCCACGTGCGATTGTAACGCCGGCCGCATCCGCTGCGTCGAGCACGCGGTTGGCGTTGCTGACGCCGCCGGTGAACTCGCTCGCGCCAATGTAGAACAGCGTATCAAGGGCGTCCGGCCCGCCGGAGTTCGGGTCAGCAGTGTTGAGCACGATCACCGGTATGCCGGCCTCGTTGGCGCGGCCGACTGCATCGCGGATCACCTCGGGGTTCGGGACGGTGGTGCCGATGCCATCGGGGTCCGCAGCAAGCGCGTCATCCCAGTAGCCGGCCATGTCATCTACACTGTCCACCGGGTGCGCCAGCCAGGCGCAGTCCGCGTCCAGGATCGCGCAGGCATCTTCCATGCCCTTGATGACGACGATCCAGAAGGGGTTGCCGGCGCCACCGTGGGAGACGATGCGGAAGACCGGCTGGTCGTCCTGTGCGCCCACTGCACCAATGGCAAAGACCGCGAGGCCCAGGACCATCAGAAGCACTGGAACGATAGTGAAGAGTTTTCTCATTATGACTTGCTCCTTGTTTAGCGAATAGTCTGCGCGGCAGCTTGCGCCAACGCAGTAACTTGTGATTGTAGCCTGCACTTGCGGCCTGTGCAATTGCGCACAGGAATTTAGTCAATTTCTTGTACAGATATGCTTCTTCCCTGCTCAGCAGCCAGCCCCGCCGCCGCCAGAACACGCTGTACGCGCAGCCCGTCACGGAAATCCGGGCCTGCCGGGCGGCCCTCCCGAATCGCAGTGATAAAGCCGCGCGCCATGAAATCACACTGGCGAAAAGTGTCGCGATAGGTGTTGTGCACCGTGTCGCGACGCGCGCCCTGCCAGATGTGTTCGGGGATCTCGAGCGGGCGCACTGCCCCCTCGCCCACGCGCGCGCCGGAGACCTGCTGCACCCGGTCCCAGTCGGTGTAGCTGTAAAGCGTTCCTTCCGAGCCGTGAAACTCCATGTGATGTGTCTGGCCGAAGGGTGTGTCTTCATAACAGATCGCGGAGACGTGGACGATCCCCTGGGCGCCGCTGGCGAACTTCAGAGTCAGCAGGGCAGAATCGTCAACACTTTGGTAGGGCCGGCCATCCGGGCGCGGCCCGCGCTCATAAAACTGCGCCAGATTACATTGCACTTCCTGCACGTCGCCGAAAAGCTGCATCGCAATGAACAGGAAATGCGACCCCAGGTCGCCAACGACGCCGCTGCCGGCCTCGCTGCGGTCGAAGCGCCAGCGATACTCCTCCGTTCTGGCGTAGCCGGAGAAGTATCGCAGGCCCAGATGATAAGGTCGCCCGATATAGCCCTGCTCGATCAGCTCGCGCAGGTAGCGGGTGGTGGGCATGAAACTGTAGGTGAAAGGCACCATGTGACAGACGCCGGCCGCTTCGGCTACAAGCAGCATTTCGCGCGCCTGGGTCACGTTGAGCGCCAGCGGCTTTTCGCACAACACATGCAGGCCGCGCACCAGCGCAGCCATCGTCAACGGATGGTGCAGCCAGTTGGGCGTAAGGATGAGCACCGAGTCGAGGCCCTTGTGGTCGAGCAGCGCGTCAGTGTCCGTGTAGAAAGCTGGCACCGACCAGCGCTGCGCAAAGGCCTGCGTGCGGCCTGCGTCACGGCCGCACACTGCCACTACCTCCGCGCCCGGATGCGCCGTCAAGGCAGGCAGGAACATCGCGTCCGCCCACCAGCTCGTCCCGATGACGCCGACCCGCACCTTGCTTGTCATATTGCCTGCTCTCATTTAAACTGTTGACAGGCAAAAGAGTGTAGCGGTCGCGTGCACACGGGGCGAATGAAGACGATGCGGCATCTGTTGGGAGCGGAATGGCTGCGCGGCGTGCTCTTCACGCTGGTCGCGCCGGGGCTACTCCTGGCGCTTTTTGCGGCCTGGCGTTACATCAGCGCCGAGCGCGAACTTCAGGGCAATCTGGCGCAGGTCATCCGTAGCGGTCAGCTCAACGTCAGTCCTCAAACTGGTAACGAAGCCCAGGGGCTGGTCGGCGTAGACATCGCGCGTCGCGACCTGCTCGCCCAACAGTTCAACGCCATGATGTTTGGCGGCGGCGGCCTGGTGCTGCTTTCCCTGGGCTGGCTGGGGCTGAATCTGGCCCCAACCCTGCACAATCGTGAATTTCTGGTATCCTCTAATGAGGAGACTATCTAATGCACACTGGCGAACCGCAAGACTTTAGCTTGGGCGAACCACAGCCCATCGGCATCAACACGCGCTACGCCTTCTGGCTGACCGCCAGCGAAGAGCGCTACTTTCGCGCCATCCGCAGGATTGGCTGTGTGGCGTCAGTGTCGGCTCCGCAGGACAATCGCGCCCTCGTCGAAATTCGCAACGATCACGACCCGGACGAGGCCTGGCACTGGGTGCGCACCGAACTTGAAGAGACCAGCCGCTACGTCGTCCTCGACCCAATCTGGGAAGACGCACTCTGGCTGCTATGACCGCCCGCAGCAACTGACCAGCTTCCAACGCTTACCAGTTCGTCAGCGACCCGTCCGCGCGATGCAGCAAGTACGCACCGCGCTCGCGCATGGGATGAGCGCGCGCAGCTTCACGGTCGAAGGTGATGCCAAGCCCCGGCCGCGTCGGCGGCAGCAGCCAGCCATCGCGCCACTCGATTTGCTCCGGAAACACGTCAGATAACAGGCTGCCGGGAACACGCGGCTGCTCCTGCACACCGACCAGCGGCGTCGCCAGGTTCAGGTGCAGGCAAGCCGCCGATGAAACCGGACCCAGCGGGTTGTGCGTGGCCAGCTTGATGTAGTGCGTTTCGCACCAGCCGGCGATTTTACGCGCCTCCGTCAGGCCGCCGACAATGCACAAATCGATGCGGGCGTAGTCAATCAGCTCCTCCTCGATCAGCTGCCGGAATTCCCACTTCGAGCAGAACTGCTCGCCGGCGGCCAGTGGAACCGTCGTCCGCGGACGCAGGGTTTTGAATGAATCCGGGTTTTCGCTGCGCAGCGGGTCTTCGATGAAGAATGGACGATACTGTTCGAATTCCTGACAGAGCCAGAGCGCGTCGGCCAGATCGAGGCGCGTGTGCACATCGAAGGCAATCTCGATCTCATCCCCCACCGCCTCGCGCACAGCCTGCGCCTGACGAATGGCCGCCATTACAGCCTGGCGCGGCTCCAGCGTCGTGCCATCCTGTGGCAGTCCCCAGCGCACGAACTTCCAGCCCGCCGCCCTGGTCTCGAGGCAGGAGTCCACCAGCGCGTCGACTTCCGGCTCATGCGCGACATTGTGCGGGTAGCAAATGACGCGCTCGCGCGCCAGCCCTCCCAGCAACTCGTAAACGGGAACATTCAACGCCTTGCCCTTAATGTCCCACAACGCAATATCGATCGCCGACATGGCCGCCGTCTGAATGCGCTGCGCCGGGAAGAAGCCGCCGCGAAACAGCAGCTGCCAGATGTATTCCGTGCGGAAGGGGTCCATGCCGAGCAGCAGTGGGCGCATATGCTCAAGCGCGCCGATGACCGCGTGCTCGCGCCAGGTGATGCCCGCCTCGCCGACCCCCGAAATGCCCTCGTCCGTGTCAACCGTTACGAACAAACAGTTGCGACTGCCGTTCCATACTGGCCATGCATCAATTGACGTGATTTTCATGTTTTCCTTCCTTCCCCTACTCCGCGAAGTTTAGCATTATGCCACGTTCTGGCAGTGCAGGGGAAGCCAGCCAATCGCGGATGGCATGCCGCACTGACGATTTTGAACAGGGCAATGCCCGGGAGCGGAGAGTGCGTCCCTGGCTGCCCAACCACCCGTTACTGCTTGACGGCGGGTCTGCCCCTTCCCCATTAATGGTTCGTCAGCGAACCATCAGCCCTTTGCAGTGTCATGCGTGGGACCTCGCGCATGGGATGGGCGCGGGCCGCTTCCCGATCAAAGGTCACGCCCAGTCCCGGGCGGTCCGGCGGCAACAACCAGCCATTCTTCCATTCGATTTGCTCCGGGAACACTTCGGGCAGCAAGTCGCCGGGAACATGCGACTGCTCCTGGACCCCCACCAGCGGCGACGCAAGGTTCAAATGCAGGCAGGCCGCCGAGGAGACGGGACCCAGGGGGTTGTGTGTGGCCAGTTTGATGTAGTGCGTCTCGCACCAGCCGGCGATCTTGCGCGCCTCTGTCAGCCCCCCAACAATGCAAAGATCGATCCGGGCGTAGTCAATCAGATCCTCTTCAACCAGTTGCCGGAATTCCCACTTGGAACTGAATTGCTCGCCGGCGGCCAGGGGAACTGTTGTCCGCGATCGCAAGGCCCGAAAGGATTGCGTGTTTTCGCAGCGCAAGGGGTCTTCAACAAAGAACAGACGATAGGGTTCCAGCTCCTTGCAAAGCCACAGGGCATCAGGCAGGTCAAGCCGGGTATGCACGTCAAAGGCGATCTCAATGTCCTGGCCCACTGCCTCACGCACGGCCTGTACTTGCCGAATGGCAGCCATTATCGAGGGTCGCGGTTCAAAGAGGTTGCCTTCATGCGGCAGACGCCAACGCAGGAATTTCCATCCCGCCTCCCTGGTTTCCAGGCAGGATTCAACCAGCGCCTCCACGTCCATCGTGTAGCCGTCATTGTGCGGATAACAGATAACGCGCTCTCTGGCGAGCCCGCCCAACAGTTCGTAAACCGGAACATTCAGCGCCTTGCCCTTGATGTCCCATAGTGCAATGTCGATGGCCGAGATGGCAGCCGTCTGGATCCGCTGGGCCGGAAAAAAGGCGCCGCGAAACAACAGTTGCCAGATGTATTCCGTCCGAAACAGGTCCATGCCCAAAAGAAGCGGCCGGAAATGGTCGATCGCGCCAGTGATCGCCAGTTCACGACTGGAAATGCCGACCTCGCCGATGCCTGAGATTCCCTCGTCAGTATCAACTGTCACAAAGAGATTGTTGCTCCTGCCGTTCCATACCGGCCAGGTATCGATCGCTGTGATTATCATGGGCCCTCCCCAAACTATAGTTCGCAGAGTGTAGCGCTTTGCGCAGCGGGTGGTAGCGACTATTATGGCCGCGACCGAACAGGAAAGGAAATCCATGCTGACCAATGCGACAAAAGCAAAATTAAAGGCTGGCGAGTGCGTCTATGGGTGCTTCTTCCGCACGCCGGATCCGACACTGGCCGAATTCATGGGATATCTCGGCTGGGACTTTCTCATCTTCGATGCCGAACATGGCTCGCTGGATCCCAACCGCTGTGAAGATATGGTGCGGGCCGCGGAATTGCGCGGGGTCACGCCGCTGGTGCGCGTCACCACCAACCAGGCCCATGTGCTGCTGCGCTTTCTTGATGCCGGCGCCCAGGGCGTGCACGTGCCCTGGGTGAACAACGTGGATGAAGCCGAACGCGCGCTGCAGGCCATCAAATATTTCCCGCGTGGCAAACGCGGTCTGGCCGGCGTGCGCCCCGCCACCTTCGGGCAAGAGATGAGCCTGGCGGATTACGTCGCCCGCGCCAACGAAGAGACCTTGACCATCCTGCAACTGGAGAGCGAGGAAGCCGTCAACAATCTCGATGCCATTCTTGACGTGCCGGATATTGACGTCCTGTTCCTCGGCCGCACCGACCTGTCGCAGTCGCTGGGTCACCCGGGCCTGACCGGACACCCGGAAGTTGAGACCGTTGTCGAGCGCGCAGTGGCACGCATCACGCGGTCGAACGTTGCGCTGGGCGTGGTCGTGCCCAACGTAGAGCAGGCGCTGCTCTGGCGCAGACGCGGCGCGCGCTACATTGCTGTGACCTTTGAAGCAGTCCTGGGTTCCGCCAGCAGGGCTTACCTGGCTGGCGCGCGCGGGTGAGCAGCCACTGCCAGGCGGGGTCTGCTATACTGTGGCGCAGTCTTCCATAGACCCGCGAAGGAGCGCCCCGTGAATACGAAACTGACGCCAGGCAGATGGCGTGGCCTGAAAGTGACCAGCACCAGCGAACATGTCTTCACCATTATGGCCTTCGACCAGCGCGGCAGTTACGCGAAGATGCTGCCAGCCGGCAGCAGTTACGAGCATGCCGTCGCAATCAAGTCCGAGGTCGTCGGTCAGCTGTCACCGTATACCAGCGCCGTGCTGCTGGACGCCGATTACGGCCTGCTGCCCGCCATGCAAATGCACCGCAACAGCGGCTTGCTGATGGCGCTCGAAAAGTCCGGCTACACCGGCGACAGCACCATGCGCCGCGCGGACTTCGACCCCGACTGGACGGTCGCCAAAATGCGCAAGGCCGGCGCTGCAGCCGTCAAGCTGCTCATTTATTACCATCCTGATTCCGGCGCGCTGGCCGACGAGATTGAGGGAACCATCAGCGGTATCCTGCAGGATTGCCATGAGCAGGACCTGCCGCTATTCGTCGAGCCGATGTCCTACAGCCTCGACCCAAACGTGGCCACCGACTCAGAAGCGTTCGCAGAAGCCAAACCGGCAGTGGTCATTGAGACGGCGCGGCGTATCAGTGCGCTGGGCGTAGACATACTCAAGCTGGAATTCCCGATGAACGCGAAGTACCACGATGAGGAGAGCAACTGGCTGGAGGCCTGCGAACAGGTCAGCGCGGCCAGCTCAGCCCCCTGGGTGCTGCTCAGCGCGGGCGTGGACTTCGAGGTCTTCGAGCGCCAGGTGCGTGTGGCCTGTCAGGGTGGCGCCAGTGGCTACCTTGGCGGACGCGCCATCTGGAAGGAATGCGCCGCCATGTCGCCCGGCGAGCGCCACGAATTCCTGCTCGGCACGGCCATGGAACGTGTCGCGTGCCTCAACGGCCACACGCTGCAGCACGGCCGGCCCTGGACTGATTTCTATGATTTGCCGGAGGGTGGCGCGGACTGGTATCAGCGCTACGGCTGAGCGCTGCCTTAAGGCTTAAAGTTGCGCAAGTCGTCTGAAGCCTGGCGCGAGCGCTGGATACAACGCGCTGTAGGCGTCGTAAATCTCATCGTACTGTGAGACGAGAGCAGGTTGCGGCCGGCTCTCGTCTTCGCGTTGCACCATCGCCGCGCAGGCAGCCGGCACATCCGCGTACGCGCCCGCGCCAACCGCCGCCAGAATCGCCGCGCCGAAGGCGGCGCCTTCGCTGGTGTTGACGCGGTACAGCGGGATGCCCATGATGTCCGTAGTCAGCTGGCGCCAGAGTTCGCTGTTGGCCGCGCCGCCCTGGATGACGGCGTCGCGCGGGCGCAGGCCCTGGGACCGCAACAGCTCCAGGTTGTCACGCATGCCGAAGGCCACACCTTCCATCACGGCCCGCACCATGTGTCCCAGGCAGTGTCGCAACGTAAGGCCGACGAAGGCGCCGCGCGCCAGCGGGTCCGGATGCGGGTGACGTTCACCACTTAACCAGGGCGCAAACAGCAGGCCCTCCGCGCCCGCTGGCACCTCAGCGGCCAGCGCGCCCAGCTCGTCAAAACTCTTTTGCGGTGCCAGGGCATCCCTCAGCCAGCGCAGCCCGCCCGCCGCGCTCAGCATTACGCCCATGCTCAGCCAGGTACCCGGCATCGGGCCGCAAAAGGTGTGCAGTCGCCCCTGTGGCTCGGGCTCATAGCGGTCGTTGATGGCGTAGGCCACGCCCGAGGTGCCCATCGCCAGACTAAGCTGCCCGGCGGCCACCACGCCGCTGCCGACACCGCCCGCTGGCTGATCACCTGCGCCGCCCACAACCCTGGTACCAACGGGGAGTCCTGTGGCCGCAGCGCCGGCCGGGCTGATTTCGCCGCAGACTTTCTGCGACTCGGCCAGCTGCGGCAACCAGTCGCGCGGAATCGCCAGCGCAGCCAACATTTCTTCCGACCAGCTGCGCGCGCCCACGTCCATCAGGGCCATGCCTGAGCCATCGGCCACGTCAGTAACCCGCTCGCCACAGAGCAGGAAGCGCACGTAGTCCTTGGGCAGGAGCACATGCGCGATGCGCCCAAAGACTTCAGGTTCCTCATCACGCAGCCAGGCCAGCTTGGGCGCGGTGAAGCCGGGCAACATGCTGCTGCCGATGAGCTGGTACAGCCGCTCCGCGCCGATCGCTGCGGTGATCGCTTCACACTGGGCCGCGCTGCGCTGGTCGTTCCACAGGATGGCCGGGCGCAGCACCTCGTCACCAGCGCCCAGCGCAGTCAGGCCATGCATCTGGCCAGTCAAGCCGAGTGCGGCCACCGAGTCCGAAGCAATCACCTCAAGCACGGCACGCAGCGAGGCGCAGCTGGCGCGCCACCATTCCGCCGGATCCTGCTCCGACCACAAGGGCCGCGGCGTCTCCAGGGCGTGGTCGTGACTGGCCGTGGCGATGACCGTGCCGCGCTCGTCAATCACGACGGCCTTGGAGGCCGTGGTGCTGACGTCAAGGCCGATGAAATGTTCGCTCATGCCTGCTCCGTCTGGTTGTTGTGCAGCGAGCTGTTGGCTCAGACGGGGTTGTCCTTGTCATCCAGAAGGCCGCGCAAGGCGTCCTCCCAGAAGTCGTCGAGCGGATCGAAGACCGGCTCCTCAAATTCGTCCGACAGCCGCTGCAGATAGGCGCGGACGCCGGCTTCGGGCGCCATGTTCTCCAGCTCTTCCACCTTCGATTCGACCACCTCGACCAGTTTGCGACTCTTCTCCTCGAGGTCATCGAGCGCGAATTCTGTGCGCAACATGAAATTGATGCGCTTCATCACGCCCAGCCAGGCCGTGAAATCGTTCTCGATGCGAATTGTGTTGGCCAGTTTGCCCACGTTCGAGAAATCGTAGGTGGGCACCAGAGCATGCATGCCGGCGTACTCCAGCTCTCGTTCACCCGCGCGGCTGCACAGATAAGAGCCGATGCTGGCGCCACCATGATAGTCAGACAGATTGACTGCCAGCCGCGCGAATTCGCCAGCCATGCGTCGCAGACTAAAGTTGCAGGAGACGATGCGTTCGCGGTCAAAGGGTAGCTCGCCGTAAACGCCGCCGAGGCCAACGATGCGCTCTACTTTCAGCGTGCCCGCCACGTCAAACAGGGCGTTGGCGTAGCGGTCGATGTCAAGGTGTGGCTCGTCGCCCAGGAAAATGACCACGCCACACTCGCCGCTTTGGGTGAAGAACAATTCGTTGCTGCGGGTTTCCAGAGAGCGCGGGTAGCCACTATCGAAATTGACGACTGGACGCACCAGATCGTGCGTGCCAGGGATCTGATACAGATAGAATCCCTTGTTGTTGATGCGGCCGATGCGTTGCGCCTTGCTGCGTTGCACAAGATACTTCGGCAGGCCCGAAGACAGGGAACCTGCGTCGGCCCACTGACGCCAGCCGGCCAGCATCACCATGCGCTCCGCCTGTGGCGTGTCCCACAGCTCGATTGTTTCGGGCATGTGGTCTGCTCCCTTCGACGATTTGTCTGGCGAGATGCAGCGCGCTTCAGAGCACCGGCGCGTTCGCCTTGCGCGCGATGTAGCGCCCGGTGCCGTTCTGGCCCAGCCAGTCTTCGCCATCCACGATCTTGCGACCGCGCAACCACACCTGTCTGGGCTTGCCGCGGATGGGCATTCCTTCGTAGACGATGTAGTCAGTGCGCATGTGCGTCGTTTCCACGCTCAACACATGCTCCTCTGCCGGATCCCAGATGGCAATGTCGGCATCCGAACCCACGGCGATGGTGCCCTTCTGCGGGTACATGCCGAAGATTTTGGCCGGATTGCTGCACATGAGTTCGACGAAGCGAGTGGGCGAAATGCGGCCGGCGTTGACGCCATGCTGCCACATCACCATCATGCGATCTTCCATGCCGGGCATGCCGTTCGGGATTTTGGAGAAGTTGCCCAGTCCCAGCTCCTTGCCAGGCCGCCGGTACGAGGGATCCTGGGCCTCAAAAGCGGCCCAGTCACCATTGTCATGCGCCGCCGCCCATTCCTGCCAGGGGCCGTGGCCGCCTTCGTACCAGAAGTTGCAGTGGTCTGTGCTGACATGCTGCAGCGAGCCGTCGCGCAGGGCCAGCCACAGCACCGCATGATCGGCCTTGCTGCGGATCGGCGGCGAACACACATATTTCGAGCCCTCAAAGCCCGGCGCCGCCAGGTGGTCATCTACCGTCAGGAAGAAGTACTGGGTGCAGCTTTCACCCATCACCGGGTAGCCCAGTGCCCGTCCGCGCTGAATCGCCTCGACGGACGCGCGAGTCGTCACGTGCACCACGTAAAGCGGGCAGCCAGTCAGACCGGCCATCACTACCGCGCGATTGGTGGCTTCGCCCTCGATTTCGGGCGGGCGTGAGTTGGCGTGAAAACGCGGCTCAACCTTGCCATCCGCCAGCAGCCGTGGCGTCAGTTCCGCTTCAACATCGCCATTCTCGGCGTGCACCATGACGATCATGCCGTGCTGCGCAGCCACCTGCATGGCGCGGAAGAGCGTGGTGTCGTCAATCTGAAACACGTTCTTGTAGGCCATAAACAGCTTGAGGCTGGTGATGCCCTCGCCCAGTAACGTAGGGATTTCGTCCATCACCTCGTCGCGCAGGTCAGTGATCGCCATGTGAAAGCCGTAGTCGACCTGCGCCAGGTGCGCTGACTTTGCGCGCCAGGTTGCCAGACCGTCCTGCAGGCTGCCGCCGATGGGCTGCACCACGAAGTCAATGTGCGTCGTTGAACCGCCGAAGGCCAGCGCCTGATGCCCGGTGTCAAAGTCATCGTTGCTGACCGTGCCACCAAAAGGCAATTCAAGGTGCGTGTGCACATCGATGCCGCCGGGCAGGAGGTACATGCCCGCGCAATCCACAACCTCGTGGCCGTCCTCGTCCAGCTGCAGGCCAATGAGCGTGACGATTTCGCCCTCGACCAGCACATCCGCGCGCAGCATCTCGCTGGCGGTGATGACGGTGCCGTTGCGGAACAGGGTCCCCATGGCTTCCTCCCTTACTGAAAGTGCGGGATGACGTGCTCGCCATATTCTGCGACGATGCGTTCTTCCTCACCGCACATCAGGTATATATTAAACTGCGTCACGCCGGCGTCCTGCAGCGCTTCCAGCTTCTCAATGTGGTCTTGCGCCGGGCCAAGGATGCTAAAGCTCTCGATCACCTCATCGCTGATGAAGCCCAGATGGCCGGCGTCCTTGCTGGCGTGTTCGTGATAGTCGTAACCGCGCCGCCCCTCAATGTAGCGCGTGAAGCTCTCCGGCACCTCGGTGGTCGCGCTGCCGTATTTCTCGACGATGTCCGCCACATGATTGCCCACCATCGCCGGGAACCAGCGCGTCTGCTCGCGACCCCTGGCCATGTCGCCCACCCACACCGGCGCCGCCGCCATCACGCGGAAGTCAGACATGTCGCGACCCGCAGCCTCGCCGTCGGCCAGCGCCTGGCCGAGGAACCAGCGGCAGAGCAGCGGCTCTCCAAGCTGGATGATTAGGCCGTCGCCGTGTTCGCCGGCGGCCTTCAGCGCGCGCGGCCCGTAGGCCGCGATCCAGAACGGCAACTCATGGCCCTGCGCCCAGGGCAGCTGAACCGCTTCCGGGATCTCCGCGTAGCGCACGCTGTCGCCGCGCACCATGCCCTTGACGGCGTACACAAATTCGCACATGCGCGCGATGGTTTTCGGCGTCTTGCCCATCACGCGCATGGAACTATCGCCGCGCCCCAGGCCGATGTCCAGGCGACCGTCGCTTTGCTGCGCCAGCGTCGCATACATGCTGGCCGCCACCGACCAGTCGCGCACGCCCGGGTTGGTGACGCAGGGGCCGAAGCGCATGGTTTCGGTGTGCTCCATGCACATCGCCATCGTCACCCAGGGGTCGCGCCACAGAATGTGCGAATCGTAGAACCAAGCGTAGCGAAACCCGGCCAGCTCTGCCTGGCGGCAGAGCGCCACGGTTCGTTTGGGACTAATGTCGCCCTTGAAGGTGATCGCGAATTCCATATCGCCCTCCAGGCTCAGGGGCTGACCAGGCCCTCATAGGCGTCTGGCCGGCGATCACGATAGAACTGCCAGACCTGACGCACCTCTTCCACCATGCTCATGTCCAGATCGCGCACCAGCAGTTCCTCTGCATAGGGGTCGCCCACGTCACCGACGAACTCGCCGCGCGGCGTGCAGAAGTAGCTCTGGCCGTAGAAATCGTTGTCGCCCAGGGGCTCGGTACCCACGCGGTTGATGGTGCCTACGTAGTAGCCGTTGGCGATGGCGTGGCTGGTCTGTTCGATCTTCCACAGATGCTGCGAAAGGCCGCGGCTGGTGGCCGAGGGAATGAAGACGATCTCGGCGCCGTTGAGGCCCAGGGCGCGCGCGCCTTCGGGGAAGTGCCGGTCGTAGCATATGTAGACGCCGATGGTGCCGACCGCCGTTTCAAACACCGGATAACCGAGGTTGCCGGGACGGAAGTAAAACTTCTCCCAGAAGCCGGCCACCTGCGGAATGTGCGTCTTGCGATACTTGCCCAGATAGCGCCCGTCCGCGTCAATCACCGCGGCAGTGTTGTAGTAGACGCCGATCTGTTCCTGTTCATACATCGGCACGATGAGCACCATGCCGGTCTCTTTGGCGAGATCCTGCATCATGCGCGTGGTCGGGCCATCAGGGATGGACTCGGTGTAACTGTAATATTTCGAGTCCTGCACCTGGCAGAAGTAGGGGCCGTAGAAGAGCTCCTGAAAGCACATGACCTGCGCGCCCCGGGCGGCCGCCTCATGAGCGTACTTCACATGCTTCTCGATCATCGAAGCCTTGTCGCCGGTCCAGGTGGCCTGTACCAGCGCGCCGCGTACCGTTCGGGTCATTGTCCCTCTCCTTCCAGCTGACTGGCATGCTCCCTGGCTGCTCGTTCCAGGGCCCGCCGCGCCTGGCGTACATTGATGCCCGGCGCAACCTCCGTGTAAAAGCGGGCCGCCGTCTCCGCTGCCCGACGCTGCCCGACCACACTAACATCGTCCAGCTCGAGCGCGTAATCGTCGGTGTCCAGGCCATCTATCGCTTCAAGCGTGATTTCCAGCACGGCCTCACGCCGGATGCGCGTCATCTTGCTGCGCCGTTTGGCGCAGGCAGCGGCCAACGAATTGTTGCCGGCGCGTTCGTAGTAATCGCCCAGCGCCGTCTCCAGCTCAATGGCCTGCGTCATGATGGCGCCAAAGGTGTTAAGCGCGCTCATCCTGGAACCACCGTTCAATCACAACCTTGCGATCAGTGTAGAAGTCGATTGAATCACGGCCCTGCCCGTGCAGGTCGCCGAAGAAGGAGTCTTTCTGGCCGCCGAAGGGGAAGGACGCCGAAGGCGCCGCCACGCCGATGTTCACGCCAATGTTGCCGGCGTTCACGCGATATTTGAATTCGCGGGCGTTCGCACCGCTGCTGGTGAAGATGCTGGCGCCGTTGCCATAGTGCGATCGATTGATGAGTTCGACGGCTTCATCAAAGCTGTCGGCACGCATTAGCGACAGCACGGGGCCGAAAATCTCTTCCTGTGCCACCGTCATGTCCGGCGTGACGTCCTCAAGGATGGTCGGGCCCACAAACATCCCGTCTTCATAGCCCTCGACCTGCAGTTCACGGCCGTCAACGGACACCTTCGCGCCCTCGCGCTCGCCCACGCCGATCAGGTTGACGATGCGCTCGCGCGCCTGCGCGCTGACGACCGTGCCCATCTGTGAGGTCTCATCCAGGCCATAGCCAACGCGCAGCCCTGCCACCTGCTTCACCAGCTCGTCACGCAGCCGATCGTAGGCGTCGCCCACGCCCACAGCGACCGCCGCCGCCAGACAGCGCTGGCCAGCGCAGCCGTAGGCAGCGCCCAGCACGTTCTTGACGCTGGCTTCCATGTCCGCGTCGGGCATCACGGCGATGTAGTTCTTGGCGCCGCCCTGGGCCTGAACCCGCTTGCCGTTGCGCGTGCAGGTCTCGTAGATGATCTTCGCGACAGGACTGGAGCCGACGAAGGACACGCCGGCCACGCCCGGGTGCTCCATCACCGCGTGGGCCGAGGCCACGCCGCCGTGTACCAGATTGACCACGCCCTCCGGCATATCGAGTTCGTCGATGAGTTCGCAGGTGATCTGCATGCTCAACGGAGTCTGGGGTGAAGGCTTGAGGATGAATGTATTACCGCAGGTGATGGCCGTCGGCAGGAACCAGATGGGCACCATAAAGGGGAAGTTGAAGGGCGTGATGGCTGCGAAGACGCCAACTGGCTGGCGAATGGTCGTCTCGTCAATGCCGCTGCTGATGTCCTCCACGCCGTCATTGCGCATCATGAAGGGAACGCCGATGCTGAAGTCGATGCTTTCGATGCCGCGCCGCACCTCGCCGCGCGCCTCGTCGAGCGTTTTGCCATTTTCACGCACAACGATTTCGGCGATGTCGTCGAAGCGGCCCTCGACCAGGTTCTTGAAGTGATGCATGAACTGGGCGCGCTCCATGACCGGGGTGCTGCGCCACTCCTCAAAGGCAGCCTGGGCCGCCTGCACCGCAAGGTCGACATCCTGCGCACTCGAATCCGGGCATTCTGCCAGCAGCTCGCAGGTGGCCGGGTTGTGCACCGGCGACCAGTCTTTAGTCTCGGCCTCAACCCATTCACCACCAATATAGTTCTTCAATCTTTCGACCATGACACTCCCGTCCCGCTGGCCATGGGCACATCTTGCGCCGGCCAGTCTGCATCCACCAAGTGCTGCGAAGTCTACCACATTATGGGGTATGCGCAGTGTGGCGGCAAGCAAGATGTGCTGGTATTCTGGCCACAGGTCGTCAGCGACGGCGATGTCTACCTGTGTTCGCTTCATCAGGAGCAGCTTTCATGGCGCAGCAAAACTCCGGCAGCACAGCGCTGATGGAACGTTACCGGCAGCATATTTTCCCTGCTGTCGCGCCCTATTTCCCAGATCAGCCGATCATCGTTGATCGCGCGAAAGATCAGGAGCTTTGGGACGTCGCTGGCAAGCGTTACCTGGATTTCTTCGGCGGTGTGTTGACCGTTTCGGTCGGTCACTGCAACGAGGAAGTCACTGAACGAACCATCGAGCAGTTGCGGCGCCTGCAGCACAGCTCCACGCTCTTTGTCAACGAGATCATGGTGCAGGTGGCCGAGAAGGTCGCCGCACTCACTCCAGGCGCGCTGCAGAAATCCTTTTTCACCAACAGCGGCAGCGAGGCGGACGAAACCGCCATCCTGGCCGCGCGCATGTACACCGGCAACAACGACGTCATTGCGCTGCGGCACGCCTATGCCGGCCGCACCCTGCAGGCGATGAGCCTGACCGCGCATGGCAACTGGCGCCTCGGCAACGTGATCGACCCCTACATTCGCCACGTGCGCTCGCCCTATACCTACCGCGCCCCACTGGATTTGACGCCCGGGCAGGTCGTTGATCTCTGCATCGCAGATCTGGAAGAATTGATTGCAACCTGCACCCAGGGACGACTGGCGGCCTTCATCGCCGAGCCGATCCAGGGCGTTGGCGGCTACATCGTGCCGCCGGCGGACTACTTCGGACGCGTCGCGCCCATCATCCGCGCGGCCGGCGGCGTCTTCATCAGCGACGAGGTGCAGACCGGCTGGGGCCGTACCGGCGACAACTGGTGGGGTATCGAACACTGGGGAGTCGAGCCGGACATCATGACCTTCGCCAAGGGCATGGCCAACGGCTCCCCCATCGGCTGTACGGTCGCCACAGCGGAAATCGCCGACGCACTGCCCGGCCTGACCTTCTCCACCTTCGGCGGCAACCCCGTCACCATGGCGACCGCGCTCGCGACCATCGAATACATGGAGCGCAACCAGGTCCAGGCCAACGCGGCCAGCCAGGGCGCCGTCCTGCGCGAAAAGCTTGAGGACCTTGAGGCCGAGTTCGAATTCATTGGCGAGGTACGCGGCATGGGCCTGATGCAGGGCATGGAAATCGTCAAGCCAGGACCGAATCGTGAGCCGGACGCCGCCCTTGCGACGCGGCTGATGGAGTCCGCGCGCGACCATGGAATCCTGATCGGCAAGGGCGGCCTGCATGGCAACGTCATACGTATCGCCCCCTTGCTCAACGTAGACAGCGCGGTAATGAAAGAGGGCTGCGAGCTACTGGCCAGGGCGGTCGCCGGCGCCGTGGGCTAAATGTGACCGGCTTCCCGCTGCAGCAGACGCAGGTATCAGCAGCGAACCGTTCGCTTCGTAGCGTGTTGGCCCTGTTGTTGACGCTGGCTGCCAGCGTGCTCGCCATTACGCTTCTGCTGCGCATCGCAGCCTGGGCGCCGACTGACCAGCCCCTGCTCGACACCACGCCCGCCGCGCTGGGGGTCTGGGTTGCCGCCCAGTCCGAAGAAGAATCGCCCCGCTCCCTGCTTGGTCAACTCGCCAGGGAACAATCCTTGCGTGAGGGCGTTGAGCGCCTGCCGGAAGAACGTGTGCTGTCCTGGGCGCGGACGCTGCTGCTGCTCGCTGCCGGCCTGCATGTGGCAGTCAGCCTGGCAGCGGCGCTCGGACTGGTACTGAACAGTACCTGGAATCGATCTGCATTGATTCTTGCCTTACTGCTGACAATGGCCTGGCTCTTCGTGCTGCCGCCTGGTGAGCAAAACGAACATCTCATGCTCATCCTGCCAGGCGGCTTCGCGCTGCTGCTGGCGCTGATGCTGTTGCCCGGCCAGGCAACGAAGACGCTGGGCTTCGTCCTGATCATCACCATGCTGCTGCTTGGAGTGCAAAGCCTCAAGCTATTCGCAGCATCCCGCGACTTTCGCATCACGACAAAGCTCGAGTCCTGGCGCTACACGACCTTGCCCGAACTGGACCTTGCCCTGGCGGCCCTTGAATCCGGTGAACTGGACGCCGTGCTGGCGGACCGCAGGGACCTGCGCGACATTATGGCGCCCCTGCCCGCGGACCTGGACATCGACCCCGCTGCGAGCGACTGGCCGGCGCTGCGTTATCTGACCCGCCTCGACAGCAACGACGCCGTGCTCGGCATCCTGCCGGTCACGCCCCGTTACCCGGGTCGGTTCGCGCTGGCCACGCGCGTGGACAGTCCGCTGACGTCGCTGCGCGAACTGCATGGATTGCGCACCGGCGTAGTCGCCGGCGACTACGCGGAGACGAACTATCTTGCGCAGGAGCGCAGGCTTGTTTTGCTCGACATGAAAATCCTGAACGACGTCAACTTGCCGCATTTGCAGCAGATCACCAAAGCCCTGCTGCAGCCGGCGCGACGCAACGGCCCCCTTTTGCTTCTGCGCATTCTGTTTGAGGCCGCCGGCCACACATGGAGCGAGGCGCTCTTCGGCTTCCTGTTCGGCGCCAGCCTGGGCTTTGTGCTGGGCACCGTGTTCGCCCACTTCGGAGCGCTGGAGCGCGGACTCCTGCCCTATGTCGTTGCCTCGCAGACCGTGCCCATCCTCGCCATCGCTCCCATGGTCGTCATCTGGCTGGGAGCCGGGCCATTATCAGTCGCGGTCATCTCTGCCTATCTGACCTTCTTTCCGGTTACCATCAACACCTTGCGCGGCCTGCGCTCGCCCCACCCCAACGCCTTCGAGCTCATGGATTCCTGGGCCGCCAGTCGCTGGCAGACACTGTGGAAGCTGCGCTTTCGGGCGGCGCTGCCCTACCTCTTTACCGCGCTCAAGGTTTCCGCAACCGCCAGCGTGGTTGGCGCCATCATCGGCGAATTGCCCTCCAGCATCCGCAGCGGGCTGGGCCGCGCCATCCTCGATTTCAGCTCCGATTACAGCGCCATCTCCACGCCCAAGCTGTGGGGCGCAATTCTGGTGGCCGCAACTGTCGGGATGCTCTCTTTTCTGCTCGTCAGCCTCGCTGAATTGCTGGTGCTGCGCAAAAGTGGCGGGAGGGGATGATGACGAATGCGGTAATCCAGGCGCAGCAGATCACCAAGGTCTTCAACCCCGCCAGCGAGGAACAAGTGGCCGCGCTGGAGGACATCACGCTTGAAGTACAGCCCGAAGAATTCATCTCGTTTATAGGGCCGTCCGGCTGCGGCAAGTCGACGCTTCTGCGCCTCATTGGCGGCCTGGTTGCCCCCAGCGACGGCGAATTGCTGGTCAACGGTAAATTGCCGCAGCAGGCGCGCATCGACCGGGATTACGGCATGGTCTTTCAGGCAGCGACCCTGCTGGAGTGGCGCAACGTGCGCAAGAACATCGAGCTGCCGCTGGAAATCCAGGGCGTCCCGGCGCAGGAACGACGGCAAAAGGCGCAGGCGGCGCTGGAGCTGGTGGAGCTGGGCGGCTTCGGCGACCACTGGCCCTGGCAGCTCTCGGGCGGCATGCAGCAGCGCGTCGCCATTGCCCGGGCGCTGGTCTTTCAGCCCTCGCTGCTGCTGATGGACGAGCCCTTCGGCGCGCTGGACGAATTCACGCGCGAGCGCATGAACATGGAATTGCTGCACATCTGGCGCGAAACAGACACGACCGTCCTCTTCGTCACGCACAGCATACCGGAGGCCATATTTCTCTCCAGCCGCGTCGTCGTTATGTCACCGCGTCCCGGTCGCATCACAGAAATCGTCGAGGTTGAGCTGCCGCGGCCGCGCAACTTTGAGACGCGCGCCCTGCCCCAATATCACGAGCAGGTGGCGCAGGTGCGGGAACTGATGCGCGATGCCCACGGGGGGTAAGCTGTGAGCCGCTACAACATCAGGGCGCGCATGCGCAAGCTCACCCCGCCCATCCTGGTTGCTGTCGTCTTCCTGAGCGTCTGGGAGCTGGGCGTGCACGTCCTCGGCATTCGCGAGTTCATCCTGCCGCCGCCCAGCAGCATCCTCGCCGAGTTCAACGAAGAATTTCAGATCTTTCTCGGCGCCAGCGGCGAGTCCATCCTCTTCAGCGCGGCCCGCGCGACACTGTGGTCGGCCGTTGGTGGCTTCGTGATCGGCTGCGGCGCCGGGATACTGACCGCGCTGATCACCTCACGCTGGACCATCATCAGCGAAGCGACCATGCCCTTCGCCATCGCCGCCAACTCTGTGCCCATCATTGCCTTCGCACCCATCATGAACAACTGGTTCGGCACAACCAACCCGGCCTCCAAGATGGCCATCGTCGCCATCATCGTTTTCTTCCCCGCCATGATCAACACGGTGCGTGGCCTGACCCAGGTGGACGCGGGCCAGCTGGAGTTGATGGCCTCCTGGGCCGCCAGCCCTGAGCGCGTACTGCGAACGCTGCGCATCCCCAACGCGCTGCCCTTCATCTTCAGCGCCCTGCGTATCGCCAGTTCACTCAGCGTGATTGGCGCAGTCGTCTCGGAATTCTTCGGCGGGCCGCGCGCCACGCTGGGCGTCTACATCACCCAGGAAGCCTCGGGCTTCAACTTCGCCAGCGCCTGGGCCGCTATCCTGATGGCCTCGCTCATCGGCATTTCATTTTATCTTGTGGTGGTCTTTCTAGAGCGGCGGCTGATGCCCTGGCACGTTTCGTTGAGAGAAGGGGGTTGAAGCACCCGCCATCCCCCGGCCCCTTGCCGACCGCCGGTGACTTCGCGCCGCGCCTCGACGAACTGCAGCGGGCGCCGGACGAAGCGGTCTGTGCTGCCTGCAGCCGGGAGGTTACCGTGCTGGATGACGAGGAGGAGATCCTGCAGCGGCAGCCGCTAATCCTGGGGCGGGCCGGTTGATTCACCGCAGAGGCATTGAGGCACAGAGAATACCTCATTGACCGGGCTGGATCTCGCGAGGCGTCTCTGGTTGGGGCGCAATGGCAAGGAGCATATGGGCTCTTCCCCAGGATCGAGGCGTTGCTACCTGGTCATCGGCTGAATGCCTTGCCAGCCGGTAGTCTCGCTGGTTACTATCCCTGTGTGCAAAAATTTTCTCAACACAAAACCGAGTACAAGGACTGCATAATGAAAATCCTTATCATGACCGATATGGAAGGTGTCAGCGGCATCGTTACCTGGGGACGGGTAGGCAGTGGCAAGCCGATGTACGACGAAGGGCGCAGGCTGTACACGGCGGAGGTCAATGCGGCGGTGCGCGGCGCCAGCCGGGCGGGGGCGAACGAGATTGTCGTGGTGGATGGACACAACGCCGGCGGCGATAACAAGGGCAATTCCTTGATACCAGAAATGCTTGACCCCGCTTGCGATTGGGTGGCGCATCATCCCTGGACAAGGTATACGGAGTTGCTCGAGCAGGGCGCCGACGCCTGCCTGATGGTTGGCTACCACGCGCGCGCTCACACGGCGGATGGCGTCTTGAGCCACACCATCACCAGCGTGAAGTGGCACAATCTGTGGTTCAACGGAGAGCTGGTCGGCGAGATAGCGGTGAACGCGGCGCTCTGCGGGCATTATGGCTGCCCGGTGCTGCTGATGACCGGCGACGAAGCCGTCTGCCGCGAAGCGACGGCGCTGCTCGGCGATGGACTGACAACCGTCGCTGTCAAGCGGGGGCTGACGCGCTATTCCGCCCGCCAGATTCCGCCAGTCCGCGCCCGCGAAATGATTGAAGCGGGAGCTTGTCAAGCGCTGCAAAATCTCGATGCTGTCCCGCCTTATGTGCCATCATCGCCAGTAACCATCACGGCCGAGATTACTAAAGCGGAGATGTTGGAAGACTTCCGCGGAAGGCCGGGGTTGGAGCTGGACTATGCCACGACGAAGGTCAACAGCCGCGCCGAAAACTGGATGAAGGCCTGGGATCAAATCTGGGACTGGTCGGTCTGATTGCGGGCTTCAACTTCGCCAGCGCCTGGGCCGCCATCCTGATGGCCTCGCTCATCGGCATTTTCTTCTACAGCGTTGTGGTTCTGCTGGAATACTGGCTGATGCCCTGGCAGCGCACCCGCCAGGGCGCAGCATGAAGGCGCAGCGGGGCAGCACCTGGTAGTGAACGTCGCAGGACGATACACTTACCCAGGACAAACAGCGGACATAAAGAGGACACAAACAGGACACAAACAGGACACATAGAGGACACATAGAGGACACATAGAGGACACATAGAGGACACGAAGGTCAACAGGGAGGAAATGATATGCGCAAGGTCATGCTTTTGTTCGCCGCGCTCACGCTGCTGCTATCCTTTGGCGCAGTGACCGCGCAGGACGATCTGGTGCCGGTGCGTCTGCAGTTGCAGTGGGTCGCACAGTCACAATTCGCGGGCTATTACGCCGCCGTCGCCGAGGGCTTCTACGCTGATGAAGGCCTGGACGTGACCATCCTTGAGGGCGCCGTCGAAATCGTGCCCCAGCAGGTCGTCACATCTGGCGGCGCCGAGTTCGGCATCGCCTGGGTGCCCAAGGTGCTGGAATCACGTGAGGCAGGCGCGAACCTTGTCAACATCGCCCAGATCTTCCAGCGCAGCGGTACGCTGGAAGTTTCATTCGTCGATACCGGCATCGAATCGGTCGAGGATTTCAGCGGCATGCGCATCGGCACCTGGGGTTTCGGGAACGAACACGAACTCTTCGCCGCCATGCGTGCCGTAGATATTGATCCGAACAACCCGGAGGATGTCACCGTCGTGCAGCAGCCCTTCGATATGTCGATGTTGCTCAACGGCGAGCTCGATGCTGCCGAGGCGATGACCTATAACGAATACGCTCAGGTCCTGGAAGCCACCAATCCGGATACTGGTGAGCTGTATCAACCGGAAGACCTCAACGTCATTAATTTCAATGACGTCGGCACGGCGATGTTGCAGGATCACGTTTTCGCCTCCGCCGACTGGTTGGCGGAGGAAGGCAACGAGGACATTGCAGTCAGCTTCCTGCGCGCCAGCTTCCGTGGCTGGGCCTTCTGCCGCGATAACTTCGACTCCTGCGTTGAGGTCGTGCTGGAAAACGGCTCCACGCTCGGCGAGAGCCACCAGCAGTGGCAGCTGAACGAGATCAATGTCCTCATCTGGCCCTCGCCGGATGGTATCGGCATGCTGGACAGCAGGCAGTGGGACCAGACCGTGGCGGTCGCCATTGAGGGTGAGGTGATCAGCATGGCGCCGGACGAAGGCGCTGCGCGCACCGACCTGGCCATGGCCGCGCTCGAAAGCCTGGCGATGGACATGGAAGCGCTTGATCTGACGGGCGAGATGTGGGAACGCAGCGAGATCGTGCTGCTGGAGGGCGGCAACTAGCCATCCTTTGAGCCTTCAGGAATCCGACACGCCCACAAGTTGTGGGCGTGTTTTGTTATCCTGGTTTCATTCTGATTGTATCGGTCGCAGTCAGGGCAAGTCACATTTGGCGATTGCTGTCTGCGGCAATTGCCTCTCGCAACTGCAGGTTGAGCCTGACCTCACGAGTGCATGGCGCGTTTCCTCGCCAGCATCCGCTCCCGCGCTTCGGGAGACCCGTCGTGGCTGGTGCCGAACCAGTAGTCAAGGGGAAATTCCGGTTCGCCATAGTTGCACTCAAAGTAGCGATGATGCAACTGATGGAAATACGTGGCAACCGGAACCCTTACGTTTTCCGTCAAGACCGCTTCGTCGAAGCCAACATGGCCCTGGGCGGCCGAGAGCGCGGCATGATGACCAACAAGTATCGCGTGGATGGGATGCGCGGGCACAATCCAGAAGATCAGCGGGCCAGTGAAGTACAGCAGGTGTTCGATCGGGTGCATCGACAGGCCGGACCAGGGGCCGATATTGATGTTCTTGTGATGCAGGTAATGCGCGGCCTTGTAAAGCGGCTTCACGTGCAGCAGTCGATGGGTCCAGTAGAAGTGGAATACCCGCCACAGCGGGATCAGGCAGAGAATGACGACAAAGTAGACCGGCTGCTCCCGCGGGTCCACGTAGGGGAACACCTTGTTGGCGTAGCCCCATAGCATGAAGACCTCGAACAAGGTCCAGATGGTGACGCCACTCGCCAGGCTCCAGAAGATGTTGTCGCGGACCTGGTCATTCCAGAGAAACGTGCGCTTGCCCTTCCCCATCCAGTCCGGTGTGTACTTGTAGCGGAATCCCTGCGCCTTGCGCGACCAGAAGTAGATGTGCAGGGCGCTGGCGAAGACAGTCATCAGGACCAGGTTGCGCGCGTAAACCTCGAGCATCCAGCCGGCCCTGAACTCAACGGCTCGTGACAGCTGCGGCGTCAGATACAACCAGGTCACTGTCGCCACGATCATGTAAAACAGGTTCCACGGCCACAGGTAACTGACAAACCATTTCAGCACGGCCCTTGGCCTGGGCGGCCAGGCAAACATCGGGTTCGGTGCTCCGATTTCCTTGTCCGGCTGCCAGTAGCCACGCTCGTCACGCGGCATGCCGTCAGCGAGGCCGTCTTTTTGAGAGCTGGCACGTGTCATTGCTCGCTCCTCATACTGTCCTTGAAATTTTTCGCGATCGGTAGGCTCTTAATGCTTCCTGATTTCTGACTGAACGCCAGGAGGCGACCTCGTTGGCGGGAGGCTGGTTTTATTTGCGCAATTGCGGGTCGAGCGCGTCGCGCAGCCCGTCGCCAATGAAATTTATGCAGAGCACGGTGAGCGAAATCATCAGGCCCGGCCAGAAGACCAGCGCCGGCGTCAGCGTCAGATAGTCCTTGCCATCAAAGAGCAGCCGGCCCCAGGTCGGAAAGTCGGGCGGGAAGCCCAGGCCGAGGAAGGACAGCGCCGACTCGGTTATGATCGCGCCGGCCATGCTGAAGGTCGCCGCGACGATGACCGGGCTGAGCACGTTCGGCAGGATGTGGCTGACCAGGATGACGCTGTCGGGCGAGCCGATGCTGCCCGCTGCGACCACGAACTCGCGCTCTTTCATGGAGAGCACATCGCCGCGCACCAGGCGCGCGGTCGGCATCCAGCCCAGCAGACCGATGACCACCACGATCAGTATGAAAATGCCGATTTCTGGCCCGAAGGCCCTTCGCAGCGACTCGCGGAACAACAGCGTGATCACCAGCAGCAGTGGCAGTGTCGGCAAGGAGAGAAACATGTCTGTGAGGCGCATCAACGGCCCGTCAAGCACGCGGAAATAGCCGGCCAGAATGCCGATGAGCGTGCCCAGGCTCATCGCGATCGCCATGGCGGTCAGGCCAATCGACAGCGAGACGCGTCCGCCCCAGATAGTGCGCGCCAGGGTGTCGCGACCAAGGTTGTCCGTGCCAAAGGGATGCTCAGCGGTCATACTGGAATAGGCATCGATGATGTCGATGTATTCCGGATTCGTGTGCCAGAAGAGCGGACCGGCCATGACCAGGCCGATGATCAGCAGCAGAACGGTCAGCGCCAGCATGGCAAGTTTGTGCTTGCGGAACTGCCGCCAGGCGTCGCCGCTTAGGGTACGTGGCGACCCAATAAACTCGGTATCGGCGCCGGAGTCGGCAGGAAGGGTTATCGCTTTCATGGCATCACATCCGGCTGCGGCTAATCGTAGCGAATGCGCGGATCGAGCACGGCATACAGCAGATCCGCGACGATGTTGAAGAACACGATCATGACCGCGAAGATGAAGGTCAGGGTCTGCACGGTTGGCAAATCTCCGCCCTGAATCGCGATGATGAGCAGCTGCCCGAGGCCGTTGACGCGGAATATCTGCTCGGTGATGATCGCTCCCTGAAAGACTCCGGGAATGCCCAGCGCAATCAGCGTCACCACCGGGATGAGGCTGTTGCGGAGCGCGTGCAGCCCTACCACCATCCGTTCACTGAGCCCTTTGGAACGCGCCGTGCGCACATAGTCCAGCTTCAGATTGTCGAGCATGGACGAGCGTGTATGGCGGCTGATCAGCGCCGTGAAGAACAGGGCGAGCACGATTACCGGCATCACGGTCTGGCGCATCTGGACGATAAAACTGGGGAAGTCGGTGACGACATGCGTCGTGTCGTAAATAGAGGGGAACCACTTGAGTTGCACGCTGAAAACGATGATGAAAAGGAGACCGGTAAAGAAAGTCGGCACCGAGAAGCCGATGGTCGCAAAAACTGTGACAACCTGATCAAAAATAGAATACTGCTTGTAAGCCTGAATCACGCCTACCGGCACGGCAACGACGATTGCCAGCAAATAGGACAACCCCACTACCCAGAGCGTCTGCGGCATTCGTTCGACGACAAGGTCAATGATCGGGCTACGAGTCTGCCAGGAGATGTAGCGCAGCCGTGACTCCGAATCGCCAACGGTGATACCGGTCATTTCCTCAAGGATGTTTAGCGGCTCATTGACCATGAATTGCCGCAGCCACTTCAAATACTTTACGAAGAAGGGATCATTCACTCCCATGCTTTCACGAATCTGTTCCCGGACTGCGGGCGGTATCGTAAGGGGCAAATTGCCGACCGGATCCGCAGGCGACAGTTCAAGGATGCCGAAAACCACTAGGCTGATGACCAGCAGCGTGGGGAAGGCGATCATAATGCGCCTTACGATGTACTGACCCACAGCAATCTCCTGCGCATCCGCAACGAGAGGCAGGACGAACCTGCCGGCCCGCCCTGCCCGATATTGCCTTGCGGCTTATTAACCCATGCGGGACCAGTCAGCGATGTTCCACAGTTCGGAATCCCAGGCGTTCATCAGGATGCCGTCCAGCGAGTTGGCATGCGCAGAAACGTCACCGCGATGCACCAGCGGGATCATGATGCCTGCCTGAACCAGCATGTCATTCATTTGCATGGCAAGGCTGGCCCGATCTTCAATGGCCGCACTCTGGGACATCTGCTCCACCAGCGCCTCATAGTCTGTGTTGCACCAGCGCGGGATGTTGTTGCCCAGCCAGTTATTGCCCGGCCCACTGACTTCACCGCAGACCCAGTTGCCCATGTAGGATTCGGGGTCCGTGCCCGAGAAGCTGTTGGTGTACATCTCGATGTCGGCGTAGAACTTGCCGTAGGTGTCCGGGCTGGCCGGATCACCACCGAAGAAGACCGCGGCATCAATGTTGCGCAGCTCGGTCTCCACACCAATCTCTGCCCACCACTGCTTGATGAGCGCCTGTGTACTCTGGCGCACGGCGTTGGTCGAAGTCTGGTAGAGGATGCTCAGCGGCACGCCATCAAGCTCGCGCACGCCGTCGCCATCACTGTCCAGGATGCCAGCCTCGTCCAGCATTGCGTTGGCACCGGCGACGTCCTGCACCAGGCAACCATCGTTGCTGCCTGAAGCGTAAATGGCCGGCGCAGCCAGAACGTTGCAGGAGGCCCGGCCGGCAGAGCCGTAGAGCTGACTGGCAATGAGGCCACGGTCGACCGCCATCGAGAGCGCCTGCCAGACTGCATCGTTGGTCAGGAAGGGATGCGCGTTGTCACCACCCATAAATATCGAGCGGTCCTCACCCAGATCCGGGTTCGGGTTGGTCTGGTTCATCATCAGTCGTTCCACGCCAGAGCCGTAAGCTACGACGACAGAACCCTGACCCGCTGCTTCCATCGCGCCCAGTACAGCCGGTGAAATCTGCAGGTTCCAGGCGTAGTCTGCCTCGCCCGTCTCAAGCACAGCGCGCGCGGCAGATTCTGCATCGCCACCGCCCTTGAAGACAACCCGCTGGAAGTAAGGCTTGCCTGCTTCACGATAGTTCGGGTTGGCCGTGTAGACGATGACGTCGTTGGCGCGGAACTCGTCCACAACATACGGGCCAGTACCGATCGGACCGAAGTTCTGGTCGGTGCAGTTCGGGGCATTTGCGCCAACGCAATCCGCGAACTGGGCCGCCTGAATGACTGGCGACACCTGGCTCACGAAGGGGCCATAGGGGAAAGGCTTGGAGACGCCAAAGCTAACCGTTACCGTGAGGTCATCCATAGCTTCTACGCTCTCGACATCGGCAAAGTTCGACAGCGCATTACAGCCGGCGTCCGGATGCACGCAGTATTCCCAGGTGAACACCACATCTGCCGAGGTCAGTGGAGATCCATCGGACCAGGTGATGCCTTCGCTCAGCGTCCAGGTGATGCTGGTCAGATCCTCGGCAATGCCACCATTGGCCAAAGTCGGGATTTCATCAACCAGCCATGGAACCAGAGCGCCACTCTCATCGTAGCGCGCCAGAGGTTCCAGCACGACTGAGGCGGCGTGCAGGTCCTTTGTTCCACCAGACAGATAGGGGTTCAGAATCGAGGCAGCCTGCCAGTACAGCAGGGTAACCTCATCATCCATCTGGGCGCTCACCGGAGCCAATACCCCGGCCAGCAACACAAAAACGAGTGCTGCTATTCCAAATCTGGTTCTAACCATTTTGTTCTCCTGTTCGAATCCTCTACAATTCCATTTCGGACGCAATCCGTCCATTTGCAAGTATAGCCGCTGCGCCAGTAAGCGCAACTTGCCTGCATTGTTGCCTTACAATTCGCCAGTCGACGTCCAGGCCATTAGGGCCGCCGCGACCCAGGTGGGAGCAGGCTGGTTGTAGAGCACGCTGGAGTCGGTGAAGGTGATGTCCAGCACGCGGCCGCTCATCGGCCCGCGCAGCCAGCGATACACCTGGCCGCTGTCACGCGCGTCGCTTTTGGCCAGCACACAGTGCTGGTTGTAGCCCCAATAGTCGCCGCGTCCCAGGATGGCCATGCCGTCTTCCAGCATTTGTTGCGCCCGCGCAAGACCCGCCGCATCCGGCCAGAAGGCCTCGTCCGGCGCGTCACCATAGCCAATGCCATGATGAAAGGCGTCCGCTGTTGAGACGATGACCGCTTCCCTGGCGATCTCCGCCAGTTCGCCGATGCCCGGCATGTCACCCGGCACGCCGCCTGCCAAGTAGGGATAGCGTTCAATGACCTGTGGCGCTCGCGCCGCATCGATGCCGCGACGTTCCAGTTCGGCCTGCCAGAAGTGGCGCCAGCTGAAGAGCGCATGATCGCCGCGCCACTCCTCGCGGCCCTCCAGTCCCGGCCCCTGAATGCCCCACAGGGCCTCATCCCGCGGGTCGCTGCCAGCAGCCACGCGCTGCCGCGCATCCTCCATTTCGTCATTGAAGGCGTGCAACACGCTGATGACCAGCACCTTCTCCGCGCCGCTGTCGAGGCTGGCGCGCACGCAGGCCGCGATCTGATAGCCGCAATCCTTGACACCGGCATGCGGGAAAACCAGCACGCCGCCCGCGTTCAGGGTATCCGCCAGCGGAAAGTCGGCCGCTCGTTCGAGCATGGCCAGCGTACCGGCAGGGCCCAGTTCCTCATGTTCACGTTGGTAAAGCGCGTGTATGTCCTTTTGCAACTGATCGCGATCCAGCTTCATTCCTTCTCCCTCCCCCTTGCCTTTTATCAATGGTGTGCCGGGACATCCCGCGCAGCAAACGGAAAAGCATGACGCCTGCAGTCAGCAAGGCTGCCAGCAGCCACAACAGGGTTTCGAAGCCGGTCAGGCCAATCAATAGCCCACCTGCCACAGGCCCCAACACCTTGCCGAGATTCTGCATCATGCCGACGAAGCCCATGGCCGCGCCCAGATTGCCGGCCCTGACCTGGCGCGAGACAAGCCCCAGGGTCGCCGGGAAAATCAGCGCCTGGGCGCAGCCGGTCACCAGCGCCGGCAGCAGCAGCGCCGTCCCCTCCAGCAGGGGCAGCGCCGCCAGGCCGGCCGCCATCAACAGCATGCCAGAAGCGATGGCAGGCACGAAGCCAAGACGATCGGCAATGCGCCCGCCAGGCGGCCGCGCCAGCAGATGCGCCGCCTCCTGCGCCGCGAAGAACAGGCCGACCAGTGCAACGTTCGTCCCCGCGGCGAGCGCATAAACCGGCAGGAAGGTCTTGACTGTATAGAGCGCGACAAAAGACACCATCTCGAGCGCGCCAGCCAGCCAGATTCCCGGCGTGCGCCCGGCAGCCATGATCGCTGCGCGCAGCTGTCGCAAGAGCGGGATACGCACACCCTGCGCCGGAAGGCGGCCGGCGCCCAACTGCAGCACCGGCAGCAATGCGACAGCGCTGACAAGGCCGACGAGCGTGAACACCGCAACCGGATCATGGGTCAGCAGCAACCAGCCCGCCAGGGCCGGCCCCACGATGTAGCCGCCGCTGCGGGCGATGCCGAACCAGCCGAGGCGTTCCGCCACCCCGCTGGCGCGCAGTTCAGCGATGCTGGCCAGCGTCACCGGGCCGTAGATCGCGGTAGCCAACCCGTGAAGCACCCGGATGAACAGGAGCTGTTCCGGGCTGCTCACGAAGCGATACAGGAAGGGCATCAGCACGAAGAAAGCCGTGCCCGCCAGCAGCCAGACGCGCCGGCCCTGACGGTCTGACAATATGCCGATGAGCGGCTTGAGCAGTAGCCCGGTCAAGGTTGAGGCAGACACGACGAGGCCCAGAAGCAGGTCCGTCGCGCCCAGGGAAGCGGCGAAGATGGGCAGGAGCGGAGTCTTGCCCATCTGATAGCCGCTGCGAACGATGAAGTCCGCAGACGCCAGCCGCAAAAAGTCGCGCGAAAGTTTCATGCCCCGACGGGCGGAACCTCCGCTTGCAACAGCTGCCGGTTGAAGTCGGCGAGCGGCCCGGTTTCCAGCTGCGCCAGACGCGCCAGCTCCGCGCGGATCAGTTGATCGTACATCGCGAAGACTTCATGCGCCTGGTCGGTCGGGCGATAGTCGCCGGAAGCGACGACGGCGGTCAGCGCTGCCAGCTTGCGCGTCAGTTGCATGCCATGGTTGAGGTAACCTGGCCAGCCCGGTTTCAGGTCCGGCAGCATCAAGACCTTCTCAATCTCCAGCACGCGCTCAACAAGCTCGCTCGCCTGCGCAGCCATCTTTCGGTCCACATCAGCGCGTTCCGCCAGCCCGTTGAGTTGGCTTCGCAGCTGCCGCATACGATTCACGGCCTCATGCGCCTTCGACAGCAGGTCGCGGATGTGCAGCAGCAGATCGAACTGTTCCTGCAGATCTTCCTGCGGCGTATCTGACTGCGGATCCTGCCGTACCTCAAATGGCATTCTCAGGGTCTCGTCGCCGACAGAGAGTTGCAAAGTGTAGCTGCCCGGCGCGGCCAGCGGCCCGTCAACGGCGCCAGCATGCACGTCATGCGCCGCAAGGCGCGTCGCCTCTGCATAGCGCAAATCCCACACGAAACGGTTCCAGCCTGCATTGGCCGTCAGGTACATTTTCCGCGGCGCCTCGGGCGGCAGGGCTGCCTGGGCTTTGCGCGTCTCCTCATCCAGGCTGCAGAAGCTGCGCACGACCACGCCTGTGGCGTCGAGCACATCAATGCAAATGGCTTGTTCCGGTTCCTCTGCCAGCCACCAGGTGAAGACGGCGCCCTTCCGCGGGTTGCAGCCCGAATCAAGGTAACTGCGGCTGACCTGGTTCTCCGGCGACTTCGTCTCGGTGTAGGCAGCGACCACGCCCAGCGTACCCATGTAGGTTTTGCCCGGCACGCCACCAAAGACGCGCTCGAAGACCTTCGGCATCAGGCGCAGGGCCGGTCGCGGCTGCAGCAGCGTCGTGCCTGCCGGCGCTTGCTCCAGCTGACGCAAGGCAGTCAGGTCGTCAAGGATCCAGAAGGAGCGACCGTGCGTCGCCACGATGAGGTCGCTGCCCTTGACGAGTAGGTCGTGGACCGGGGCGACCGGCAGATTCAGTTGCAGCGGCTGCCAGTTGTCGCCACTGTCGAAGGAGACGTAGACGCCGGTTTCGCTGCCGGCGTAGAGCAGCCCGGGCCGTTGCGGATCTTCACGGATGACGCGCGTGAAGTCGCCCTCTCGCATCCCTGTGTTGATGGCTTCCCAGCTGGCGCCAAAGTCCTGAGTGCGCCACAACATCGGGCGCGTGTCGTCCAGCTTGTAGCGCGTCGCGGCCATCCAGGCCGTGCCAACGTCGTACGGGGAGGGCTCAATCATCGAGATGAGCGACCGTTCCGGCAGCTCTGCCGGCGTGATTTCAGTCCAGGAGCCGCCGCCGTCCCGCGTGATGTGCACCAGGCCGTCGTCCGAGCCGGCCCAGAGCAAGCCCTGCTGCAACGGCGACTCCGCCAGCGCAAACACGGTCGCATAGGTTTCCGCGCCCACAGATTCGCGATTGACCGGGCCACCGCTGGGCTGCAGGGTGGCGGGGTCTGCGCGCGTCAGATCCGGGCTGATCTCCTGCCAGCTTTGCCCCTCATTGGTCGAGCGCATCACCTGGTTACCGCCGATGTAGAGCGTGTCGGGGTCGTGCGGCGAGATGATGATGGGATAGGTCCAGGCGAAGCGATAGCGCTCATTGACTGGCGCTTCACCGTGCATCTCCTCGGGCCAGGTCGTGATGAGGCGAATCTGGTGCGCGCGGTGATCGTAGCGCTGCAGCGAGTTACCACCGCCTGGCGAACTACCCACGGCGCCCACGTATATCACGTCCGGGTCGTCGGGGCGCACGGCGATGTAACCGCTCTCACCGGTGCCCGCCGGCCAGCAATCCGACCAGGTGATTGAGGTGCGCGCGCTGCGCGAGGGAACCGCGACGCTGCTGTTGTCCTGCTGCGTGCCGTAGACCGTGTAGGGATCGCGCGTGTCCGCCGCGACGTGATAGAACTGGGACGTGGGCTGGTTGAACTGGGTCGACCATGTCGAACCGCCATTCAGCGAAACGCAGGCGCCGCCATCGTTGCCCTGAATCATGCGCTGTGGATTGGCCGGATCGATCCAAAGGTCGTGGTTATCGCCATGGGGCGTCGAAATTTGCGCGTAGTTGTGGCCGCCATCGATCGACTTCCACAGCTTCAGGTTGCTCACGTACACCGTGTCGCCGTCCAGTGGATCGGGCGTGAGGTGCATGTAGTACCAGCCGCGCGAGATCAGCTCGTCATTGGCCGCCACATGTTCCCAGGTCGCGCCGTAATCGTCGGAGCGGAACATACCTCCGCCGCAGGTCGCCTCCATCAACGCCCATACCCGTCCCGGCCGCGCCGGCGAGGCGGCAATACCAATCTTGCCGCGCACGCCTTCCGGCAGGCCCGGATTGCGAGAAATGTCCTGCCAGCTTTCGCCGCCGTCGCTGGACATCCAGATGCCGCTGTCCGGTCCGCCGCTGGAGATGTCCCAGAAGTTGCGGTAAGCCTCCCACATGGCTGCGTAGAGGATGCGTGGATTGTTCTGATCGATCGACAGGTCAATGGCGCCGGCGCGCTCGCTTTTGAAGAGCACCTGCTGCCAGCTGCGCCCGCCATCCACCGTCTTGTAGACGCCGCGTTCGCGATTGGGACCGAAGGCGTGGCCGAAAGCTGCCACCCAGGCAATGTCAGGGTTATGTGGATGAATTCGCACCTTGGCGATGTGGCGCGTGTCCTGCAGCCCGCAGTGCGTCCAGCTGCGGCCAGCATCGGTCGATCGGTAAACGCCGTCGCCGTGCGTCACATCGAGACGGATGGTCGTTTCGCCCGTGCCGGCATAAATCACATTGGGATCTGCCTCAGAGACGGCCAGGGCGCCAATTGAAGCCGTGTTGAACCAGCCATCCGTGATATTCTGCCAGTAGGTGCCCGCGTCATCGCTTTTCCAGACGCCACCGGCGCAGGCGCCAAAGTAAAACACATTTGGCTGCCGCACATCGCCCGCCACTGCGACCACCCGGCCGCCACGGAAGGGGCCGATACAGCGCCATTCCAGCATCCCGTCCAGCTTCATCCTGCCTCCAGTTACGCTTCTGTGTTTTGTTCCGACCAGGCCAGCTCATGCCAGAGCCCGGCTGACACATGTTCATACACCTGTTCGCTACCGTCCGGCCAGAGGATGCGCACCTCGGCCTGGCTTGCGTCGCCGAGGCCAAAGTGCAGCCGGATGTCATCGCCCGCGCCCAGGCCGGAACCGCTGCGCACCTCGCCCAGGCGCGCCAGTCCATCCGCAGTTGTGACGATGACGCGCGCGCCAATGGCATCGCGATTGACCGGGCCGCCGCCGCGCAGCAGCAGGCCCAGCCAGGCATTGTCGGTCTGCGTCGTGTTGCGCCAGAGCCGGTAGCCCTCGTTCCAGTTGCCCAGCACGATATCGACGCGGCCATCGTTGTCGTAGTCCGCGCGGGCTATGCCCATGGTGGCCCGCGCCTCGCCGCCGAGGGCGAGCTCACGGAAGCTGCCATCACGATTGTTGACGAAGAAGGGATTCGGCCAGGGGTCGTGCATGGTCATGGTGAAGTCAATATCATCGCGGCTCTGACCGCTGGCCGCCATGTAAAGGTCCAGCCAGCCGTCGTTGTCATGATCTAGAAAGGCCGCGCCCCAGCCAACCGCGTGGTCAGCCTGCAGGTTGACGGCCACGCCGGCCTCGAGCGCGCGGTCCAAAAAGGTGCCGTCGCCCTGGTTGTCGAGCAGGAACATCGGGTAGACCATCTCGGTGAAGTAAAGATCCGCATCGAGATCGTTGTCATAGTCGCCGACGGCCAGGCCCATGCCGTTGATTAGCGCATCGGCGCCGGACTCAGCCGACACGTCCGTCCAGCACCAACGTTCGCAACCGGGTCCGTCGTTGCGCCAGAGCAGGTTGCCTACCTCGTTCTGCAGCTTGTCGTTGACCACGTATATATCTGGATCGCCATCGCGGTCGAAATCCACGAAACTGACGGCGAAGGCGGCGCCGCGCGTACGCTCAAGATCGAGCCCGGCGGTAACGTCTTCAAAACTTCCGTCGCCCAGGTTGCGATACAGCCGGTCCTGCTGCAGCGCAAAGTCGACCGGGTCGCATTCCGGGAAGCAGGACCAGTTGGCAATGTAGAGGTCCAGCCAGCCGTCGCCATCGAAGTCCGCCCAGGCCGCGCTGCTGCTTTTAGCGTCCCCGCCAATACCGGCCTGCGCGGTCTCATCCTCAAAGCCAGCGCCTGCCAGGTTGCGCCAGAGCACGTTGGGGCCGTCGTTCAGCACCAGCAGATCGCGCCAGCCGTCGTTGTCATAGTCTGCCCAGAGCGCGCCGCCGCTGGGCAACTGCGCCAGCGCCATTTGCCCGGCGAAGGGCGCCGGGCGGAAACTGCCGTCGCCTTCGTTATGCAACAGCAGGTTTGGGTCGAGGTTGCCGGTGACGTACAGGTCAACATGGCCGTCGTTGTCATAATCGCCCCAGGCCTGGCCCACCGCCAGATATCCGCGCCGGCTCTCCTCCGGGTCCCATATCCCGCGGTGCGTTGCATGCACGCCGGCCACTTCGCTGACGTCAGTAAAGGGGCTCGCCACCTGTGCAGCGAGCGCAAAGGAGAAAACAACCAGCAACACAAGGCTGCCGGCAATCACAGTTCCGGTGTTAAGTATACGTTTGTGGCGCATGGTCGCCCTCTTCCTATTTGTCCTGACTCTAAAGCCGACCCCCGTCGATCGACAGCACCTGGCCCGTGATCCAGCCTGCATACGCTGACGCGAAGAAGAGCACGCCCTGCGCAATGTCTTCAGCGCTGCCCAGTCGTCGCAGCGCCAGACTCTCGACCAGCGCGCGCTGACCTTCGGCGCCGTAGCCCTGCCACTGGCGCTCGGTGGTCGGATTGGAGCGCACGAAGCCTGGCGCGATGTTGTTGGCCGTGATGCCCCAGGGGCCAAGCTCCTGCGCCAGCTGCCGGGTCAGATGAATTTGCGCCGCCTTGGCAGCAGCGTAGGCCTGAATGCCGGTCAGGCTGGGGCGCAGGCCCGCGCCACTGGAGATGTTCACGATGCGGCCGAAGCGCGCTGTCTTCATCCCGGGCGCCACGGCCTGGGTCATCCAGAAGGCGCCGCTCGCGTTCACCTCAAAAATGCTGTCCCAGTCCGCTTCATCGATCTCTTCCAGCGGTCGACCGCTCTGCCCCAGCACGCCGCCGGCATTGTTCACCAGTACCTGCACCGGCAGCCCGTCCGCGCAGACCTCCTGTACGAAGGCCTGCACCTGCCTGCGCTCCCGGACGTCCACCAGGCGCGTTTCACAACGACCGCCTTCGGCGGTTACGAGCGTTCTCGTCTCTTCCAGTTCTGCAGCCAGGATATCACAGGCCCAGACCTCCGCGCCGCGCCGGGCGAAGGCCTGGCTGATGGCGCGCCCAAAGCCATGGGCCGCGCCAGTTACAATCACGCGCTGGTCTGTGAAGTCGACATGCATCGCTCAGGCCAGTTCCGCGGCAAGTTCGTCGACGTTGGCGCGCGCCAGCGGCCGCTGGCCGGTCTCAATCTCACGTATCATGCCCATCATGCGCCGTGTCAGCGGCATGAGCTGACCGTGCCTTGCGCCCACGGCCAACACCTGCTCGTACATGGCGATTTCCGTTGGACGCTTGCGCACTGCCAGGTCGCGCCAGATGCCGCTGTGGGTCTTGGCCGAACGGCGGTTGAATGCCACCATTGCTGCCAGTGAGCGCCCTGCCAGAGCATCGCTGGCGCCAGGCAGGAAAGCCGCCGGGTTGAAGCCGTTGAAGGACTCAGGCCGGATGCCTTCAGCGCTCGCGACCGCCAGCAGTTCGCGGGCGATGGCGACGTACAAGCGTTGATGTTCCGGGGTAGCCAGCGAATCGGCGATGGACTCGTTCGTAAGGGCTGTGACGAAGAGCATCGCGCCGTAGGCTTCCTTGCTCCACAGATAGCCAAAGATGTTGCCCGTCAGAATGGCGTTGTCATCGAAGGCCAGCAGTGCCGCGCGCAGGGCCTGTACGCGCCGGGAGATTTCACCGTCTGTTTCACCAAGGACGACAGCGCCCCGCCCACCGTAGTGAATGACGCCCGGCTCGTGGTAATCGGCGCCGAAGTTGACGAAGGCGCCCATCGTCCGCTCTTCGCCCACCATGCTGGCGATCAATGGCTCGTTGAGGCCGTTCTGCATGGAGACGACGAATCCATCAGGCGCCAGAACAGGCCGCAGCGTTTTGACCGCTTCTTTTGTGTGCTGCGACTTGACGCAAAGCAATACGACGCGGAAGCTGCCCTCCAGCTGCCCCGGTGTGCAGGCAGTGACTGACGTCCTGAAAGCTGCGACCGGACCGCGCAGCTCCAGTCCATGGCGCTGCATGGTGGAAACGTGCGCCTCGTCGCGGTCGACCAGGGTCACTTCGTGCCCGGCCCTGGCCAGATGGGCGCCGATGCTGCCGCCGATCGCGCCGGCGCCGTAGATGAGTAACTTCATCAGTTCAGCCGATGACCACGTTCAGGGCTTCCAGACAGGATCGCCCGAAACGCATACAACCGTCGGCCAGCAGCGAATCGCCCATGCCGGGCACCTCCGGGAATGGCAGCTCCGGCGTCCAGGCCGGGCAGGCATAGGTTGTCGCAATGTAGTTGACGGACATCCCTGCCTCGGCCGCATCCACGCCCTCAATGCCGACCGGCGGGGGTTGCAGTTCAGGGTGCAGGCGCGCCAGTTCCAGCTCGAAGTGCAGCACCTGGCGCGCTGCGCCAGGATCGAGATGAACGCCGGGCGGCACGATCCAGATATAGGACCGCGTTTCATCGCCGTGCAGGTCGATGAAGAAATCGACCCCGTCATGCTCGATCGCCCGTTTCACGGCCTCCACTTCAGGGTTGTTGGGCACCGGCCGACTCCAGGAGCGATTGAGATCGACACCGGCCGCGTTGGCGCGCAAATTGCCCAGGGCGCTGCCGTCAGGATTGACGTTGGGGATTACCGAGATGGTCGCCTTCGCCTTAATCTTGTTGGCGACTTCATCCATCGGGTCCAGCAGGCGGCGCACCAGACCTTCGGCAGCCCACTCGGCCATGGGCTCACCGGCGTGCTGGCGCGCGATAACCCAGATACGGTGGCCGCCCGTCTCTTCACCGAAGACCAGCATGTCCAGCGAGCGATCCTGAAGCGAACGGCCGATCGAGCGACGTTCCACGCCCGGCGTGCCAGTCGCCACCGTCAGTAAGGCCCGCCGGCGCGCTTCGGGATAGGGCACGAAAAAGGCATAGTAAGCCACATCCGGCGCTTCTTTATGTGTGAAATTCAGAACGCCGTTCTCGTAGCTCGTCGGCAAGCGCTGCCAGGTGACATGGTCAGGGGAAGTGAGTACGCGAAAGCCAGGCCAGGCGCCGGGATAGCTGGCGCCGGCAGCGTTGCTGATGCTCAGCTGCCGCTCCTCACCGGCCACGCCCTCGGCGCGGAAATAGAACCACTGGTAGAAGTCCGCGTTGCTGTCCGGGCGTATGCGGAGGGTCGCAGCGCTGCCACGGACAGCATCAACGATGATGTTGCCGCTTTCGAAGTTTGCCGTGATTTCCATAGCGCGCTCCACAGGTCCAGCCGCAAAAAGTAGTCCATGTTGCCAGGGCGCGCAAAAAGCGACCCCTGTTGGCAGGAACCATGTCGCGCAGTATACTGCGGCGGAGGCTGCGTTGCCCGTTGCCATGCTGGTTCGGGTGCGTCTCCCCTCGACCTTTATCTGATCGGAGGAGAACATGAGGATTATGTTTCGGGCCCTGTTGTTGCTTCTGGTTTTGGGCATTACGCTCGTTCCGGCTGCCGCTCAGGATGAATTGCTCACCTTTGCCGCGGCCGACTGCAGCTATGGCGGCAATCTCAGCTCAATCGAGGCAGTAGACGCACTGACCGTGCGGGTCACACTCTGCAACCCCGACGCTATCTTCCACCAGGAGATGGCCAGCCTCGGCATGGCCATTCACCCCAGCGAGTATCTTAACGAAACTGGCGGCACCGGCGACCTGCTGTCCAAACCGATTGGTACGGGCCCACTCAAGCTCGATAACTGGGAACAGGGCACCGAAATCGTCTACAGCCGCTTTGATGACTACTGGGGCGAGAAGTCCATCGAGGAGACCGTCATCCTGCGCTGGGCCGCAGAGTCTGCCGCCCGTGCGACCGAGCTGCGCGCCGGTACGATTGATGGCATGAAATTCGCCAACCCGAGCGACTTCCAGGTCTTCCGCGATGATCCCGACTACACCCTGGTTGACATCCCGCCACTGACTGGCGTTTACGTCGGCATCAGCAATTACTTCACGCCGCTGGACGACGTACGCGTGCGCCAGGCAATTTCGATGTCCATCAGCCGCGAACGCATCGTTGACAACTTCTTCCCGGCTGGTTCGCCAATTAGCCCGGACTTCGTACCGCCGGCGGTCTTCGGACACGTGCCCGACATCGGCGCGCCTGGCTACGATCCCGACATGGCGCAGGCACTGTTGCAGGAAGCGGCCGACGAGCTTGGCTTCACGCTGCCGCTGAATACAGTCACCGACCGCCGTACCGGCGAGGAACGTCCGCTCACGCTGACCTGGCGCGACGTTGTGCGTGCTTACCTGCCCACACCAGGAATCATCGCCAATGACCTGCAAGCGCAGCTGGCCATGACCGGTATCGAAGCTGATGTCCAGGTCATGGAATCCGGTTCCTTTATTGGTTCCTCGCTTTCCGGCAATGAGCCACTGCATCTGCTTGGCTGGCACGCGGATTTCCCGGACGCCTCCAACTTCCTGACCTGCTGCCTGGGTGAGAATCTCAACCAGTTCGGCGATTCCTACCCTGACATCTACGAGCCGCTGGTCGCAGCCGGACGGGAGCTGGACCCCGCCATTCGGCAGGAACTCTTCCGTGAAGTCGCGGCCGGGATCGAGGCCAATATCCCCTGGGTGCCCTTCGGACACGCTGGCGCCGCTGACGTCTGGCAGGCACGCATTACCGGTATTCATCCAGGCGTGCTCGACGGCACCGAGCAGTTCAGCCGCGTCGGGGACCCCGATGATGACAACATCATCTACATGCAGGATGCCGAGCCCATCTCGCTTTACTGCAACGACACCTTCGACGGCGAGTCCTTCCGCGCCTGCCACCAGGTCAGCGAAGCCCTGCTGGACTTCTCCCTGGGCGGCGTGGACGTGATTCCAGGCCTGGCCGAGAGCTGGGAAGTCTCTGACGGCGGTCTGGTTTGGACCTTCCATTTGCGCGAAGGCGTGAAGTTCCATGATGGTACGGACCTTGACGCCAACGACGTGGTCACCACCTGGCAGGCAGCGGGCGACGCCTGCAGCCCGCTGCATACCGGCACTGGTGAGGGTTTCGCAATTTACCTCACCATCTTCCAGCAATTCGTCAATGCAGACATGGACTGCGGCTAAATCCATCCATGATTCTCTGGCACCGGGTCGCAGCCTGACCCGGTGCCTCTGCTTGTGGAGGTGATCATGATCAGGATCGGCGTTTGTCAGTGGATCCTGGATTGCAGAGGCGTGGACGCCCTGCATCGCGCCGCAGAACTGGGCTTTGCGGGCATCCAGCTCGGTATCGGGGATGAAGACACAGCCGTCGCATTGTGTAATCCGGCCCTGCAGAAAGTCTACCTGCAGGCTGCGGAGGAAGCCGGCGTCGAAATCGTCGGCATCGGCATCAGTATCATGAACAAGCTGCCGCTGCACAGTCCGCCTGACAGCGATACCGGCCGACGTGCCTGGAATGTCCTGCGCAGCGCGCTCGATACGGCGCTGGCCATGGGCATCGGTCTGGTCTATTGCCCCAGTTTCTTCAAAGGACAAATTAGTACGAACGAAGAATTTGAGCGCGCCAGTGCCATGCTCCGTCGCGGCTGCGAATACATCGATGGCCAGCCCCTGTTGCTCGCCATGGAAAACAGCCTCGACGCCGCCGGACACATGCGTATCATTGATCTGGTCGACCACCCTTCCCTGCGCGTGCTGATCGACGGTTATAACCCGGTCATCTTCGGACATCTCGCTGCCGACCTGGTGCGCGAGCTGCCCTCAAGCTACCTGTGCAACCAGATGCACGCCAAGGACGGCCACAAAAGTGTGATGGGCAGCGCGCCTCTGGGCCAGGGTGAAGGCCACTTCGAGGCGTTTGTGCAGGCATTGCAGGCCATCGACTTTGATGGCTGGCTCATCTGTGAAAACGACTACAGTAGCAACGCGGACGAACTCGCCGCGGCAGACATCACCGTGCTAAGGAATCTGGTCGGCAACGACTGAGCGCCAGCCTCTTTCAGATTTGCTTTAGTTGCGATTCAGGCGCGGATCCAGCGCATCTCGCATGCCGTCTCCCAGCAGGTTGAAGCCCAGCACCGTGACCATGATTGCGATGCCGGGATAGAACACCAGGTGCGGCGAAGTGAACACGTAGTTACGCGATTCGCTCAGTATCTGGCCCCATTCCGGCGTCGGTGGCTGCGCACCCAGACCGAGAAAAGACAGCGCTGCTGCGTCGAGAATGGCCGTGCCGATGCCCAGCGTGCCCTGCACGATGATGGGTGTGACGGCGTTGGGCAGAACATGGTTGAAAAGTATGCGCAAGGGCCCGGCGCCCACTGCGCGTACTGCCAGCACGAATTCCTGCTCTTTCAACGAAAGTACGCTGGCCCGCGTCAGACGCGCGTATTGCGGAATGAAGGTGATGGTGATGCCGAGCAATGCGTTAGTCAGGCCGGGCCCGAGAATCGTAACGATCGAGATGGCCAGCAGCAGCGCCGGGAAGGCCAGCACGACGTCCATCAGTCGCATGATGACGTCTTCCGTGCGCCCGCCGGCGTAGCCAGCGACCAGGCCCAGCAGCGTGCCGCTCACGATCGACAGGGAAATGGTGATGATGCCGACAGAAAGCGAGGTGCGCGTGCCAAATATGACGCGGCTGTAGAGGTCGCGCGCATTCAGGTCGAGGCCCATGTAATGTGGCGCGTCCTGGCAGCCCAACAGCGGGATGCAAGGCAATTTCGCTTGCAGTCGGCCGGTCTCTCCCGGCTGTCCGATCATCGAGAGGATGGGATCGTGCGTGGCGAAGACTGGCGCGGCCAGCGCAATCAGCACCAGTATACCGATGACGATCAGCCCGGTGATGGCCGAGGGATTGCGGCGCAGGTTGCGCGCAGCCTCAATCCAAAGGCTCTGGGAACCGGCGCGCTGGTCTTCTGTCTTTAGCGAGACCGTAACATGGGCCATCGACTAGCCCTGCCCCAGGCGGATTCGCGGGTCCAGCCAGCCGTACATGATGTCCACCAGGAGATTGAGCAGCACGAAGCCGAAGGCGATGATCACCGTGAAGCCCTGCACCAGGGAGTAGTCGCGCGAGGTGATGCTGTCCACCAGCGTGCGCCCCACGCCGGACAGCCCGAAGATCGTTTCGGTCAGCACAGCGCCGCTGATGACCAGGCCGAAGTTCAGGCCGATGACGGTGACCACCGGCAGCAGCGCGTTGTTGAGCGCATGTCGCATCACGACCAGGCGCTCGGCCAGGCCCTTGGCGCGCGCCGTGCGCACATAATCCTCATTCAGCACTTCCAGCAGACTGGAGCGCGTCATGCGCGCGATTATGGCCAGCGGGATGGTGCCCACGGCGACGGCCGGCAGAATGAGGTGCCGCAGGGTATCCACAAACAGCTGCCAGTTGAGTGTCAAAATGGCGTTGAGCAGATAGAAGCGCGAAAGGAAAACCTGAAAGGCGTTGCCATCTGCGCCTTCCGCCACAAGTCCCCAGACCTCATACCAGGGATCCGGGCTGGCGCCGGGCGACAGTCGGCCGGAAGGTGGCAGGGCCAGCGGCGTATCGCGAAAGATCACGGCAAAGATGTAGGCCAGCATCAGCCCCAGCCAGAAGACCGGCATCGACACACCCATGTTGGCGCCCACCATCGTGCCCACGTCCAACGCCGACTTGTGACGGCGCGCGCTGAGCACCCCCAGCGGCACTCCCACGCTAATGGCGAAGAGCATTGCGCTGAAGCCAAGCTCCATGGTGGTCGGCATGCGCTCGACCAGCAACTCGGCCACCGGACGTCTGAAGCGGAAGGATTGGCCCAGTTCGCCCTGCGCAATGTTGCGCAAATAGACGAGGAACTGAATCGGCAAGGGCTGATCGAGACCGTTACGGCGCGCGAATTCATCGCAGATCTGGTCGGTGGCGCGTTCACCCAGAATAGAGCGGCACGGGTCTCCAGGAATGGCGCGCGCCAGGCTAAAGGTCAAAACCAGGATGCCCAGCAACACCGGCGCGGAAAAGAGCAGACGTCGCAGGATGTACTGGATCATCGCACTGCCCTTTTGGCAACCATGTATCAGATTGTAGGCGATAGCCAGGCCGACTGCCAAACCTGCTGCTGGCAGCAACGTCTCTGGCGGGATACGCTCTGCGCGACTCCGCTGGAGGCACAAGATGCGCATTCGTTTCGGCCCGCGGGACCTCGAGTTTCCCGGAGTAACCCTGGGCAGGCTGCACGCGAGTCAGCATCAGGATGTCCTTAATGTGCTGCGCGAACGCATGCGGATGGACGGCTATCTCTGGCTGCGGGAACTGTTGCCGCGCGAGACCGTGCTGGCAGCGCGCCGCGTCATCCTGGAACACATGGCTGCGCGCAAACTGCTCACGCCTGGCACGCCCGTGACTGAGGGAGTCATGCCGAAGGACGGGCGTGGCCTGCACATGCCTGGCACCGGGGGACTGGCCCATCACCCTGCCACGCTGGCCGTATTCGAGCATCCGGACCTGTTCCGTTTCTTTGAAACCTGGTTCGGCGAGCCAGCCCTCAGCTTTCATTACAAGTGGCTGCGCGCGGTTGGCAATGAACGCTACACTGGCGCGCACATGGATTACGTCTATATGGGTCGTGGCTCGCAGCGACTGCACACGGTCTGGATTCCGCTGGGCGACATTCCGGTTGAACAGGGCACGCTGGCAGTTTGTGCCGGATCACAGCGCCTGGACGGCTACGCGCGGATTCGCGCGACCTACGGCCGTATGGATGTTGACCGTGATGGCGTGGAGGGCTGGTTTTCGAGGGATCCGCTGGAACTCTCCGCCCGTCACGGCGGACGCTGGCGCAGCACTGACTTTCGTGCCGGTGATGTGGTGATCTTCGGCATGCACCTCATGCACGCGTCAACCACCAATCTCACGCGCCGCTTTCGCCTCAGCTGCGACGTCCGCTTTCAACCGGTCAGCGACCCGGTCGATCAACGTTGGGTGCGCGATGGCCATGGCCACAGCAACAATCCGCCGCGCAAGACGATGCAGGCGGCCCGCGCCGAGTGGCAGTTGTAAGGCAATGAGGGGAGCGCAGCAATGAAATGTGGACTCAGCATGTACAGTCTGGTGGCGCCGGTTCGTGCAGGTCAACTGGATTTGTACGGCTTCCTCGACTACGCAGCGCGCGTGGGCGCCGAGGGCGTTGAGTTGCTCGATATGTTCTGGACGGACGAAAAGAGCGAAATCAACGAAGTTAAGCGACGCTGCGCCGGGCTCGGGCTGGAGCTGCCGGTCTACTCCATCAGCACCAACTTCTTTCAGCCGGATGCGGCGGCGCGGGCGCAACAACTGGCATCGCTGCGCCACGGCGTCGATGTGGCCGCGCAGCTGGGCGCCGGCTTGCTGCGCGTCTTCAGCGGAGATCAAATCCAGGGATACTCACTGGAGCAGGGCATCAACTGGGTAGTTGACAGTCTGGCAACGGGAGCGGACTACGCAGCAAGCCAGGGCGTCACGCTGGCGCTGGAGAATCACGGGCACGTCGCCGGACGCAGTGAACAGGTGCGCGGCATCATCGAGGCGGTGGACTCGCCCGCCTTGCGCGCCAATCTGGACACGGGCAACTTTCTGCTGGTGGGGCAAGACCCCCTGCAGGCGGCCAAAGCGCTCGTCGACCTCGTCGCTTTGGTGCATCTCAAGGACTTCACCTACGCGGCGCCGGACGAGACGGGCCATGTCTATCAGGGCCTGGACGGCAAACGCTACACCGGCTCAATTGTCAACGAAGGTCTGGTCGACCTGGCGGGAATCTACAGCGTTCTCGCCGGGCATGGCTACGATGGCTGGCTCTCGCTGGAGTATGAAGGCAACGCCGAGCCGCTGGAATTCGCCGTGCCGCGCTGTCTGGCGGCGATGCGTGCTCTGCTGCAGTAGCGACCTGCGCCGCCGCGCCGCTCACAGCAGCGGCGCATCCGTGTCCACATCCTGATTGAAGAAGTCGCGCGCGACGATGCGGCTGATCCATTCGGCGATAACATCGTAGCCACGCTCGCCGGCGCTGGCTGTGGCCAGTGCCGGGTCGCCGATGTGCCCGTAGGGCGTGTGCGCCTTGTAGCTGCGCGTGGCATAGAAGATGCCGCCGCCAGTCTTTACATGCTCTGGCCCCTGCACCTTGCGCATGACTTCCGGCTCGACGTGGTGCCGCACTGCCCTGTCCAGCTTCACCAGGCCGGGATGCGTGACCATGATGCGCGCGGTCTCGCCTTCCCCGCCGTGGCCTTCCATCTTGCGCGAGGTCTGAATGTGGTGATACACCTTGCTCAGGGGCGCCAGCCAGTTGAGCACCATGGCCTCTGCGTCTGCTGTGTTGTCCACCAGCTCCTGAGCAGCGACCATCATGCCGGGCAGATTGCCATCGTGACCGTGCACGAAAGCGAACTTGCGAAACCCGCTCGCATACAGACTCAGGCAGATCTCTTTCGTCAATGCGATGAAAGTGGTGGCGCTGAGTGAAATAGTGCCGACAAAACCCATGTGAAAGCTGGAGATGCCGAAGGGGATTTCCGGCCCGATGACCACCGGGCAACCCCGTTCCCCAAGCCGCAGTGCAGCCCGGCGACAGTTCTCGCGCGCCTCGTATGTGTCCGTCCCCAGCGGCAAATGGGCGCCATGCGCCTCCGTGGCGCCGAAGGGCAAGAGCAGAACCTGCGTTTGTTGCAGTCGCTCTTCAAGCTCTGGCCCGCTCATTTCCGGCAGCGCCGGCGGCCCTTTCTGCGAATAGACGATTTCTTCGGACATGTGAAACGCTCACCTGGTTACCGCTGGCTGTGCCTAACATTGTAGCGACTGCATTGCCCTGCGGGTAGAATCCCTGGCTGACTGTCAGCGTTGGTCATCGCAATATGAGACAGACCGGTCTCCGAAACTCAGGCCAGCATTCAAACTGTGGGCCAACTCCCTGATGGCAGCCCCTCCCCTGCTCTCTCACCTGCAACCCGACGAGCCCGTCGCGCTGGCGCAGCAGCTCATTCGCATTCCCTCCTTCCTCTGGCAGGAATCTGCACTGGGCCACTGGCTGGCCGACTGGCTGCGCCAACGGGACTTCGAGGTTGAACTGCAGGAAGTGCCGCTGGCTGGAGGAGCCAGTACGCATCAGGCAATCGGCGTGTTGCGAGGTGATGGCAGCGGCCCTTCGCTGATGCTCTGTGGCCATACAGACACCAGCGACTGGAACGGCGAAGTGTTCCGCCGCGCTGACTGGCGCCACGATCCCTTCGCAGCCGACATCAAGGACGGCATGCTCTACGGCCTGGGCGCCATCAACATGAAGGCCGGACTCGCGTCCATCCTGATGGCGGCGGAGACCCTGCGCCGCTCCAGGCTGCCGCTGCGAGGCCACCTGATCGTCGCCTGCGTGGTGGCGGAGACCGGCGGCGGTGCGGGCGCACAGCACTTGCTGGCCAGCGGCCTGCGCCCGGACTATTGCATCGTGACCGAGGCGGGTAATCTGGATGTCGGGCTTATTTCCGTCGGCTACGTTCAGGGCCTGGTGAGGGTCATCGGCGAATTCAGACATCGCGTGCCCTACATCAACCCAATCGAGAAGATCACGAAGGTTATTGAAGCGTTGGGGCCTTCCTACCAGCCCTTGCAACCAGCGCAGGACGGGGGTTGGCTGCGCTTTGAGGCGCATCCCCTGCTGCCCGGTTTCCCGGCCATGGCTGTCCGCGACATTGAGCATCATCAGCACATCACCACGCTCTCCTTCGACCTGCGCATTGTGCCCGGGATGAGCGAGGAGGAGGTGCGCGAGGATCTTCAGGCGCTGCTTGAGCGGATTCGCCACGAAGACCCGGACTTTCAGTTTGAGCTCGTCATCCCGCAAAGTGATCGCCACCAGAGCATGCCGGCACGAGCAGCGACCGCAGCCGACGAGCCACTCGTGCAGGCGCTGGTCGCTGGCCACAGCGATGTGAACGGGTATGAACCAGGGATCGGCGCTGGCCACCGAATCGGCGCCACAGCCGACACCTGTCATTTCAAGGGCGCCGGCATTACTTGTGTCGAATACGGCCCTGGTTATATTCCTGTCTGGCCCATGGTCGACGAATGCATCGAAATCGACCAAATTCTGAGCGCCACACAAACTTTGGCGCTCACGGCGGCAACGATCTGTGCGGAGAGTACACAACCATGAACGATATACTTCCCGAAGTTGCGCTGGATATTTACCGACGCATCCTGAACATCAGGCGCTTTGAAGAAGAGGTCGCACGACTCTTCCGCAATGGCGAGCTGCCTGGCTCGGTCCATCTCTACATTGGGGAGGAAGCCGTCGCCGCGGGCGTGTGCGCGGCGCTGCGCACGGACGATTTCGTGACCAGCACCCATCGTGGCCACGGCCACGTGGTCGCCAAGGGTGGCGAACCGAAACGCATGATGGCCGAGCTCTTCGGCAAGGAAACCGGTTACTGTCGCGGCAAGGGCGGCAGCCAGCACATTGCTGATTTCACCATCGGCATGCTGGGCGCCTGCGGCATTGTGGGCGGCGGCATCCCGATCGCGACCGGCGCAGGCCTGAGCATCAAGCTGCGCAAGACGGACCAGGTCTCTGTCAGCTTCTTCGGCGACGGCGCAGCCAACGAAGGCAGCTTTCACGAGTCGCTCAACCTGGCGTCAGCCATGTCGCTACCGGTCATCTTCGTCTGCGAGAACAACCAGTACGGTGAATTCACGCCGGCGTCGCAGGTCATGAACATAGAGGACATTGCGGTGCGCGCCGGCGGCTATGGCATCCCTGGGCACATTGTGGATGGTACCGACGCGCTTGCGGTCCATGCAATCGCCTGCCAGGCGGTGGCACGCGCGCGAGACGGCGCGGGCCCAACCCTGATCGAAGCCAAAACGCATCGACGCGGCGGCCATGCAGAAGGTGAGCATGCATACCTTGCCGGACAGACGTACCGGCTACCGGAAGAAGAGGCGCGGGCACAGGCGCGCGATCCGTTGCTCATCCTGCACGAGCGCATCCTGCAGGATGGAATCGCCGACGCCAACACGTTGGAGACCATCGACCAGGAAGCGACGGAGCAGGTCATTGAGGCCGTGTCCTTCGCGCGTGAAAGTCCGAACCCTGGCCTTGAAACAGTTTTCGAGGACACCTGGGTCTGAGCAGTAGACGGGCGAGGAGGCCAATGCATGCCGCGTAAAACCACAGTCGATGCCATTCGAGAGGCCCTGCGCGCAGAGATGCAACGCGATGATCGCGTGGTGCTGATGGGCGAGGATGTGCGTCTGGGCGTCTTCGCCGGGACGCGCTGGCTGCATCGCGAATTTGGCGACGAACGCATCATCAACACGCCCATCTCGGAGTTGGCGATTGCAGGCGCCGGTATCGGCGCGGCAGCGACCGGCATGCGCCCTGTAGTTGACATGATGTTCGGCACATTTCTGTTTCTGGCCTTCGACCAGATCGCCAACCAGGCCGGCGCCATGCGCTACATGTTCGGCGGCCAAACGACGCTGCCGCTGGTGCTCATGGCGGTAAACGGCGCCGGCATCAGCGCCGGCCATCATCACAGCCAACCGGTGCATCCCCTGTTCATGAACATGCCCCTCATCAAGGTCGTTTTACCCTCCACGCCTTATGACGTGAAAGGCCTGCTCAGCGCAGCCATACGCGACGACAACCCGGTCGTGTTTCTCAATCCACTCTCGCTGGGTGGGCAGCGCGGCGAGGTGCCTGACGAGGCTTACACCATCCCCCTCGGGGAGGCCGCCATTCGCCGCGAAGGTGAGGACGTCACGATTTGCACGGCCGGCGCCATGACGCGGCGCTGCCTGGATGCGGCGCGAAAACTGGCGCAGGAAGGCATCGATTGTGAAGTGATCGACCTGCGCACGCTTAAGCCCTGGGATGAGACCTGCGTGCTGCGCAGCGTGCGCAAGACCGGCCGCTTCGTCGCCGTAGACGAGAGCTTCCCGGTCTGCGGCGCTGCCAGCGAATGGGCTGCGACTGTGGCCGAGAAGGCTTTTCATCATCTGCGCGCGCCGGTTCAGCGCGTCAGCAACATTGACGTTCCGCTGCCCTTCAGCCCGGTGCTCGAGAAGGCCGTGGTACCCTCCGCCGATGCCATCATTGAAGCGGTGCGGCGCTGCCTGCAGCTGGAGGAAGCCTGATATGGAGCGGGTTGCAGTGCGTATGCCAAAATTTGGCATGGTCATGGAAGCCGGATTCATCGTGGAGTGGCTGGCGCACCCCGGCGACACCCTGAGCGAAGGCCAGGGCATTGCCGTAATCACCACCGAAAAGGTGGAGGTTGAACTGGAAGCGTCCGCCAGCGGGAAGCTCACGGAGCTCTGTGTCGAGTTGGATGAGGAGGTACCGGTCGGCGACGTAGTCGCCTGGATCGAGCCGGAGGAGGCAGAATGACACGCCTGGCAGGCAAGACCGCCATCATCAGCGGCGCGGCGCGCGGCATTGGCGCCGCCATTGCGACGCGATATGCGCAAGAAGGTTGCAACCTGGCGCTATGCGATCTCGACGAGCCTGGCGTGCAACAGATGGCTGTAACCCTGCGCGAGGAGGGAATCAGCGTAATGGCTCTGGAAGCGGATGTTTCGTGCCGGGACCAGGTGCAGGATTTTGTGGACAGCGCCATCGCCCGCTTCGGCAGCGTCGACATTCTGGTCAACAACGCCGGCATCTTCTTCAATGCTGCGTTTGAAGAGATGAACGACGAACAGTGGGAGCGCATGTTGCGCGTGAACGTGACCAGCGTGTTCCTGATGTCGCAATGCGTCATTCGGCACTGGCTGGCGGAAAACATCCCCGGGGTCATTGTGAACCTGGCCTCTATCAGCGCGACCATCGCCTTTACAGATTCAGCGGCCTATGGCACGTCCAAGGCGGCTGTCGCAGGTCTGACCCGTCACGTCGCCCTGCAGTACGGCCCGCAGGGCATTCGCGCCAACGCCATGGCACCCGGCATCATCAACACCGGCATGCTGCCGAGCCAGGAGGACATGCAGCGTTGGGCTGACGAACGCATCCCGCTGCGGCGACCCGGCACTCCCGATGACGTCGCCGGGCTGGCGCTCTTTCTGGCCAGCGATGATTCGCGCTACCTCACCGGCGACATGATCGAAGTTGATGGCGGCTGGCTGCTGGAATGACAGTTCCACCCCTGGCAGGCAAGGTTGCGATCGTGACCGGTGGCGGCTCCGGCATCGGCGCCGCCAGTTGCAGCGCCTTCGCTGCAGCCGGCGCCAGGGTCGTCATCGCCGGGCGCACCAGGGCCCGCCTGCAGCGTGTCGCCGGTGACATTGAGGACTTGCAGGGAGAGGCACTCGCGCTCGAAGTCGACGTAAGCCAGGAAGCCGCCGTGCGGGACATGGTTGCCGCCACGCTCGCCCGTTTCGGGCGCATTGATGTGCTCTTCAACAACGCCGGCATCAGTCCCTCGGGGCGCGTTACCGAACTCGACGAAGCGGCCTGGGACGAGTGCCTGAACATCAACCTGAAGAGCGTATTCCTGAGCGCCAAACACGTGATCCCCCACATGCGCGATTGCGGCGGCGTCATCCTGAATACGGCCGGCACCTTCGGCCTGCGCCCGGCAGCTGCCAAGGCCGCCTATTCCGCGGCAAAGGCCGGAGTCATTAACCTGACGCGCAGCATTGCGCTCGATTACGCGCGCGAAAATGTGCGCTGTAACGCGATTTGTCCCGGCTTCGTTGAAACGCCGCTGACTTCCGGCCTGGCAGGCGCGGAGCGTGACGCCTTTCTCGCCCGCAATCAGCCACTGCCCGGCGTCATTCAGCCCGGGGACGTCGCGCAAATGGCGGTCTGGCTGGCGTCGGATGCCGCGCGCATGATCACTGGCCAGGTGTTCGTGATTGACGGCGGCCAGCAGGCGGGGCTCTTCAAGGCATGAGCGCTGGCGCCAGCATCGTTCATGCCGGACTCGCGCTGGTCGATGGTTCATTTCGCCGCGATGTTGCCCTCTTGATCGAAGGTGCGCGCATCAGTGAACGGGGTACACGCCAGTCGCTGGCAGCAAAATATCCGGCTGCGCCTGTGTTTGGCAGCGAAAACCTGCTCATGCTGCCAGGGTTCGTCAACAGCCACGATCACGGGCGAGCCCTGGGCACTGCGTCGCTGGGCGTGCCTGATGACATGCTCGAGGTCTGGCTGTTGGGTCTGGGAACCTTGCCGCGACTCTCACCTCTTCTGGCGGCTGAATTTGAAGGTCTGCAGCTGATTCGCTCCGGCGTTACCTCGGTTGCGCACAGCCACAACCCCGTTTCCTATGAGACGATGTTCGAGGAGGTAACCGAGACCCTGGCGGGCTACCGTCGTGCCGGATTGCGTGTCGCCATGTTTCCGCCTCTGGTGGACAGCAACCAGTTGGTGTATCGAAACCAGGCTGCATTCATCGCCTCGTTGCCACCAGACCTGCGCTCTCACGCGCTGGCCAGAGCGAAAGCTCCCGGCCTGGGGCTGGATGACTGGCTCGCCGGGTTGCAAGCGCTGTTCGAGCAGTACCATGATCCCGACGAATATCGGGTTCACATCCAGGCCAGCCCGGTTGGCGGCCAATGGGCCAGCGATGCGCTCATCACGCGCGCGACCGAATGGGCCCGCGCCAACGGAGCACGCGTACAGATGCACATGCTGGAATCACCTTACCAGCGCAGTTATGCCTTTCGCACCTGGGGACACAGTTTCATTGCCCAACTGGCGCGCCTGGGAGCAGCGGGCGACTGGCTGACGCTGGCACACATGGTATGGACGGAACCTGAGGACGACGCCCTGCTGGCGGCCAGGGGCGTCAGCGTCGCCCATAACCCCGCCAGCAACCTGCGCCTGCGCAGCGGCATCGCGCCCGTCGCGCGCTATAGACAGGCCGGCGTGAATGTCGGCGTCGGCATGGACGGACACACGTTGGACGATGATCAGGACTTTCTGCGTGAACTGCGCCTGGCGCACGCCCTTGGCAACCGACCCGGCGCCGCCGCAGAAGAATTGCTGCCTCTCGACGTGCTCGCCATGGCGACGCGCGCTGGCGCGATGGCAACCTTTGGCGCACAAGCTCCCCTTGGCGCGCTGAACGAAGGCTGGCTGGCAGACCTCGTTCTGCTGGACTGGGGGGCGGTACGTGGCGACTGGTGCCCGCCGCACTTTCCAGCTGAGGATCATCTGCCAGACTTTTTGCTCCGCCGCGCGACGAGGCGGCACGTGCGTCACGTCATGGTGCATGGCGAATGGATCTTGCTCGACGGTGATCACACCCGGCTTGATGCTGACGCGCTCAACCGCGCCGTTCAAGACGAACTGGCGCAGCAACAGCCACCCCTGCCCCACAGTCTGGGCCCGTATATGCGGCGTTTTTACGCGGCCTGGGACATTGACACGACAGATTCAGCCTGAATGGCAGCCCAATTGTCGCAGACTCCCGGCAGAGTCTTCATAATAGATGATAGAGTACTGCTGCAACAGACAATATTAGGAAGGAGAGAACAATGAACCGGAAATTGTTTTCGCTCATGCTGATAGTGTTGCTTGTTCTGGTGTCAGGCGCGGTCAGCGCACAAGAGCCGCAACGGGGTGGCACCCTGGTCGTAGCGGCAGAGTCAATGGGTGCTTCGCTTGACATCGGCTTCTGGCATGGCTTCGGCGGCCTGCACGTCATCGACTCGATCGGAGAGGGCCTGGTTCAGGCAGACTTCGAGACGGGCAACGCCAGGCCTGGTCTGGCGGAAAGCTGGGCCATCTCGGATGACGGACTGGTCTACACCTTCAACATTCGTCCAGGTATGGTCTTCCATGATGGCGAGCCGGTGACGGCCCAGGCCGTCGTCCGCAGCATGAATCGCCCCCTCGCCACAGAAGATCCTGGCTACATTGAGGGGATGTACATGTACTTCAACCAGGGCTACGAAAACTGGGAGTCGCTGGAAGCGCTTGATGACCTCACCGTGCAGCTGACCCTGGTCAAGCCAAACGCCACCCAGTTGCTGGTCTTCACGCGCCCCGACGGCTACATTATCAGCCCGAAGGCGCTGGACGAATATGGCCAGGAAGTTGGCCTGAACATGTCCATGGCCGGCCCCTACCGCGTTGAACGCTTCGTGCCTGGACAGGAAGCGGTGCTTGCGGCCAACGAAAACTACTGGGCGGGCCGTCCCTGGCTCGATCAGATCGTCATCCGCGCCTGGCCGGACGAAGCCTCCATTCTGGCGGCACTGGAAGCTGGCGAAGTCGATCTGACCCTTTACGCACCCTTTACCTCGGTCGATCGTATCACCGCTGACGAAGGAGATGACCTGCGCATCGAGGTGGGTGCACCGCTGGTCAATCTCTTTATCGCCGCCAACGTCACCCTGGCGCCGCTGGACAACGTGCTGGTGCGCCGGGCCGTTAACTATGCCATCGACCGCGACGCCATCATCGAGGGCGGTCTCAGTGGACTGGCCGTGCATCCTGCCAGCATCCTGGGCCCCAACGACCTTGGCTTCGATCCGTCCGGCATGGAGATTAGCCGCTACGACCCCGATCGCGCGCGCGAACTTCTGGCGGAGGCAGGCGTTGAAACGCCACTTCCAATCGAGCTGACCTTCGAGAACAATCGCTTTTGGCCGCTGCTGGCCGAGCTCATGGCAGTGGATCTGGAGGCCGTCGGCTTTGATGTGACCCTCGATCGGCTCGACACCGGTTCCTACATGGGCAAGACCCGCGATGGCCTGGCGCAGCTTTCGACGACCCAGCGCTCGACTTTCCTGCCTGATCCACATGACAAGACCATCATCATGCACAGCGTGTACGCTGGCGGGCAGAGTCACCACGGTGATCTGGACTCTGCGGCGCGTCTGGACGAACTGATCGACATGGGCATCGCCACGGTCAACCCTGTGGCTCGCGCGGAGGTCTACCGGGATATCCAGGCGCAGGCTCTTGATATGATGATCCTCATCTATCTCGGTTACCTGCAGCCACCAATCTTCGTAAACGAGCGCGTACAAGGCGTGGATACCCAGGGTACAGCCGCCGGACGCGTAAACTTCCGCGACGTGTGGCTCAACCAGTAAGCATAACTGCCGGGGTCGCTGATGGCGACCAGGCACAGCGGGGACGGGACTCGCGTCCTGTCCCAGCAACCCCGTTCCACTGCTCCCTTGTTGCTGCGCCTGTGGCGAACCTGGGAGATCGCGCTGCCTGGCGCCTTGTTCTTCGCGTTCATCCTGCTGGTCAGCTTGCTGGCGCCTGTGCTCACCCCGCGTGACCCTGGTCAGCGTGACATTAAAAACAGGCTCGCCTCCCCCTCACTCGTACACCCCTTTGGCACGGATGAAATCGGGCGCGACGTGCTCAGTCGAGTGCTCTACGGCGGCCGCAGTGTCCTGGGCGCGGGTTTTGCGGCGCTGGCGCTCTCCTTCGCCTTCGGTCTCGTCCTTGGCATCACAAGCGGATACCTGGGTGGCTGGCCGGATGTGCTGCTCATGCGCATGCTGGACATCATGCTCAGCTTCCCTTCGGTCCTGCTGGCCATCCTCATCGTCACCACGCTGGGCACGGGGCCGGGGAATCTGATCATCGCCATCGGCGTGGCCCAGGTGCCGGTGTTCGCGCGTCTGGCGCGCGCCATCGTGCTGCTGCTCATGAGCCGGGAATACGTGGATGCTGCGCTCGCCCTGGGCTCCCGGGGTCGCGGCATCATCCTGCGTCACATCCTGCCAAACATGCTGCCACCGGTGCTGGTGCACGCCAGCGCCATGCTGGCCGTTACCATCGCCACCGCCACAGCCCTGAACTTCCTCGGTCTGGGCGTCGAGACCGGCACGCCGGACTGGGGCATGATGATCGCCGATGGCCAGTCACTGCTCTTCGATGCGCCACACGTCCCTTTCTTTCCCGGCCTGTGCCTGACGCTGACGGTCCTTAGCGTCAACTTCGTCGGCGACGGCCTGCGCGACCGCCTCGACCCGCACATGCGTCACGAGACCGGGTGAGCCTGTGCTGCCCTGGCTGCTGCGCCGGCTGATCTGGCTGCCCATCGTCCTCTGGGCCGTGACCTCCCTGACCTTTCTCGCACTGCGCATCGTGCCGGGCAACCCGATTCAGTCAATCAGCAATCAGCTCGTGGACACAGAAGCAATAGCGCGCATCGAGGCGCAGTGGGGCCTCGATCAGCCGCTACACGTGCAGTACCTGAACTTCATGGGCGACCTGCTATCCGGCGACATGGGGATATCGATGAGCTCGGGCGTGCGCGTCAACCGGCTGCTCTTCGAGCGCGTGCCGCCGACCATCGAGCTGGCGCTGGTGGCCATGCTCTTCAGCACCATTGCCGGCATCCTCATGGGCGTCATTGCCGCAGTCACGCGTCGCCGCCTGGTCGACAACGGCCTGCGTATTCTGGCCATTACGGGTATGTCACTGCCCTGGTTCTGGGTCGCCATAATGCTCGTCATCGTCTTCGCCGTCCGCCTGCGTATCGCCCCCACCAGCGGACGCATCGACCCACGCCTGAGTTACGAAACGATCACCAACTTCATGCTGATTGACCACTTGCTAAGCGGCAATCGCGAGGCCTTGTTCAGCTTCCTGCACCATCTCATCCTGCCCGCCCTGGCCATCGGCATCACTTCAACAGGATTCGTGACGCGCCTGACGCGCGCCTCCATGCTCGAGGAGCTGCATTCCGGCTACATCCGCACCGCGCGCGGCAAGGGCCTGCGCGAGCGCGACGTCGCGCTGCGCCACGCCCTGCGCAACGCGATACTGCCGGTCATTACCTTGCAGGGACTGCAATTTGGCGCTCTGCTGGGCGGCGCGGTGATCACCGAGGCGATTTTTGCCTGGCCGGGCCTGGGGCGCTTGTTGCTGGAGGGAATACTGTCGCGCGATTACTCGGTCGTGCAGGCCGCTGTCATCGTCGTCGCGCTGGCCTACGTGCTGATGAACACCCTCGTCGACCTGCTCTACTACCTTGTAGATCCGCGTCTGAACTAGCTGCGTGGCCGCAATAGCAGACAGCTCACGCTCCCGCCCGGGACGCGGACCGTGATGTTGTCCGCTGACTCTGCTTCCAGTGCGTCTCCTGTGAGGTCAGCGCTAACCTGCATCCCTTCGAGGTCGACGCGCTCGCTACAATCATCAGCGTCCGGGTTGACGAAGAACCAGGCCTGCTCGTCTCCCAGCAAGCGCCGCCGCCGCAACAGGCCGCCGCAGCGATCCGGCAACACATCCGCATCACACATCAGCTGGGCCAGAAAGTCGTCTGTGCCCGGGTCAGCCGCTCGATGTGCCAGCGCGCCGAGACCGAGAAAGCTGCCGAGTAACAGCGCCTGACCACGCCCGTAGCAATGGCGCGTCGCTGCCACGCGCTCGCCGGCCAGCAGAATTGGCTCCGCAGTGGTCGGTCGCAGGGTCTGCAACCAGAAGTTCGCCAGCACCTGCGCGCCCGCATACTCGCCCGTACCCTCCAGGCTGGTGCAGGGATCGAACTCGTTAAAGCGGCGTTCCAGCGGCATCCAGTGGCCTGGTCGCTCCGCTTCGTGCACCAGCGTCAGACTTTCGTGCTGCGCGCCGAACAACGCTTCGGCGCCATCCACCAGCTGCGAGCGCGTGCACCAGCCGAGGCGATCATAGCGACCCGGACAAGCCTCGCTGATGAGCGTGCCACCTGCATGCACATATTCCATGAGGTGCGCGAACCAGTCCGCGTCCAGCGCCAGTGGCATGCACAGGATGGCCGCCTTGTAATGTTGCAATTCGCCGGCGCTGACATCCTGCGCATCGATGAAATCCACCGGGATGCCCATGCGCCACAGGCGTGCGTAGTAGCCGCGCAGGTTGTACATGTAGTGGTGGTGAACGTCACCATTGAAGGCCTGGAAGAAGTGGTACAGGTCTTCATTGACCAGCAGGGCGACTTGCGCCCGCGGCGGCTGGCTCTGCGAGAAGAAGCGCGCGTGCTGCTGGACGGCACGTCCGATGGCGCTGGCGGCGGCCATGCGCTCCGTGTGCTCGCCAAAGGCGTCGAGCAAGCTGAAGCCATTGCCTTCCTTCCAGAAACGCTCTGGCCGGTGATTCCAGAAGCTGATGCCGGTCATGCCGCAGGCCAGACCTGCCAGCATCCAGCGGCGCATGTCAGCAGCAGTGGGTGTGCGGCTGATGTGCAGCGCAGTCACGATCGGCCCACCCTGAAACTCCGCGCCCCACAACGCGCGGTCGCGGCCGTTGTTGCCGCGCGCCAGGTCGGTGCACATCATCATTTCTTCCCAAAGCTCGTTGCGCCGCGCGCCAGCTTCGTCAACTACCGGATCATCCCAGGCCTGGCCGTTGTTCCACATCGGATAGTTGCTGGTGCCGAAGAAGTCGGCCGCGCGCGCCCAGCGCCATTCCGCGCCAGAGCCGATACGGGGCGTATCGGCGTGGCTGAAGACCGGTCGCTGCAGCGGATCGTGGGCGCGCAGGGCCGCCGTTTTGAATTCCAGATTACGGGTCAGGGTGACGTCGTCCATGAAGTAGCGCCAGTCGATGAAGGGCGCCACCGGTTCCTGGCGGCGTGGCGGCTCGACGTCCTGCCAGTGCGCATGGTTCAATTGCCAGGCGTGGTTGAGCGCAGGCAGTGAGCCATAGCGCTCGCGCAACCAGTCCCTGAAGCGTTCCAGCGTGTGCGGGCAATAGCAAAAGCCCGTCTTGCCAGCTTCGTTGGGCCAGAAGCCAATCTCCTGAAAGGTGTTCCAGGCCCAGATGTTTTTATGGCGGCCCAGCGTCCGCGCCAACTCAGCGATGAAGCGTTTGGCAGCACTGCGCGCGCCCGGGTGATCCCAGCAGGGACCGGGCTTGCCGTCCATTGGGATGGTGTACTGCGTCGGCGTCATGTGCGAGTGGCCGTCCGCAGCGACCAAGTGACAATCCGGATACTTGCGCCAGAGCCACATGGGCGCCTGCTCCATGGTCAGACCGAGGTAGATGCCCAGATCCAGCTCGCCGGCGCGGGTGATGAGTCGGTCCACACGGGAGAAATCGTAGTGGCCCTCCTTCGGCTCGTCAGTGGACCAATGCTCCTGAATCTTGATCATGTTGAAGCCGAGGCGCTTCAGCAGGGGCAGATCTGCCAACACCGCCTCCAGGTCGAGACAGGGTTCGCGATACACATGGGTGCCAAAGGGGAAACGACCGCCAAAGTCCGGCTTCACAGTCATCTGCATCCTCGCTGTGGGCTGACTTATGGCTACTCCTTAACGGCGCCCAGGCGGATACCCGAGATGAAGTAGCGTTGCAGGAAGGGGTAAACCAGCAAAATCGGGACCGTCGCGACAATGATCTGTGCACCGCGTATCGCCCGGTCGGAGAGCCGCTTCAACTCCTGCGGCGTCACGCCCACTCTGGTCAGATCCAGCTCCACGACGACTGTGCGCAAATAGGTCTGCATCGGATAGTTGTTCGAATCGGTCATGTAAATCAGACCGTCGAACCATGCGTTCCAGTGGCCGACCGCCGCAAACAGGGTAAGCGTGGCGATGGCCGGCAGCGACAGCGGCAGGTAGATGTACCACAACACGTGCCAGTGCGAGGCGCCGTCAATCAGCGCGGACTCCTCCAGCTCGCGCGGTATGTCGCGGAAGAAGTTCATCATCAGGATGACGCTGAAAATTGGCACTGCATTGGGCAAGATCAACGCGCCCAGCTTGTTGATCAGGCCAAGACTGCGAATGACCAGGAACGAGGGGATGAGACCACCATCAAAGAGCATGGCGAAGACGAACAGCCAGATGAACAAGGTGCGGCCGGGAAAGGCGCGCGATGTTTTTGAGAGTGGGTAGGCGCAGAGCACGATCAGTACCATGTTCAGGCTGACGCCAAATATCACGCGCTGCACGGAAATGAACAGGGAACGCAGAAAAACGCCAGAGCCAATCACCTGGTCGTAATTGTCCAGCGTGAAGTCTAGCGGCCAGAACGTGACGAAGCCGCCGTTGGCCGGGCCGCGCCCGCTGAAAGACACTGCGAGCATGTGGATCAGCGGCAGCAGGCAGAGTATGGAGAAGCCTGCCAAAAACAGATGGTTGCCGATGTCGAAGAGGCGGCTGGAAAGACTGCTCTCGCGGATCACGGGGCCCGCCTACAGAATACGATAGCCCGCGTAACGATACGCGAGCCGGTAAGAAGTCACGATCAGGACGAAGCCGATCACCGACTTGAAGAGACCCACTGCGCCCGCCAGACTGTATTGAGCGGACACCAGACCAACGCGGTAAACGAAAGTATCGATGATGTCGCCCGTGCGATACACCGCCGGGCTGTACAAGGTGAGTATCTGCTCAAAGCCGGCCTGCAACACGTCTCCCAGACTGAGCGCAGCCAGCAGCACTATGGTGGGCCGGATGCCCGGCAGCGTGATGTGCAAGATGCGACGGAAGCGCCCTGCCCCGTCGATTGCCGCAGCCTCGTGCAGGGTAGGGCTGATAGCTGTCAGGGCAGCGAGATAGATGATGGTTGAGAAGCCGACGCCCTTCCAGAAGCTGGAGCCTACAATGGTGATGCGAAACCAGTCGTTGCTGCCCAGAAAGAGTTGTGGCGCAAAACCAAGGGTGCGGAACAGATTGTTGACGATGCCATACGGCGCAAGGATATCGAGCAGGATGCCACCCAGCACAATCCAGGACAGGAAGTGCGGCAGGTAGATGAGCGTCTGAATGGAGCGGCGAAACAAAATGCTGCGCGCCTCATGCAGCAACAGCGCCAGCACAATGGCTCCCAGCTGGTCGAGCGCCAGCTTGAGCATCGCGATGATCAGGGTGTTGCTCAGGATGCGGTTGAACTCCGGCAGGGAGAACAGAAAGTCGAAGTTCTCCAGGCCCACCCAGGGGGAGTTGGCGAAGCCTTTCGCCGGGCTGAAATCCTGAAAGGCAATGATGACGCCATACATCGGCAGGTAGCGGAAAATCAGGATGAAGATCAGGCCGGGCAGGATCATGGCGTACAGCGGCCAACTGCGCCGCAACCAGGCGCGCAGCACCATGCCTCGTGCTGTCCGGCCCGCCATCATCAGCGCGCCTCCCTTGTCTGCTGCACCAAAGGAAGTGACCGGGACGTCGCTGCCGACGCCCCGGCCATTCAGATTAGCTGCTGTGCCACCATTCGTTGACTTCACCAACGATCCGGTCGCCGCCGCCGCTACGCCAGTCCTCCACGAAGGAGTCGAAGCGATCAAGCGGTTCCTGGCCGATGATGATGTTGAACAGGGTTTCCTGTTCGAGGCCATCAAGCGAGGTACCGGCGCGTTTCATGGTTTCGGTCGGCACCGTGGTGAAATGATTGCGGATGCCGTCCAGTTCCCAGCGATCCACCGCGAAGACGTTGGCGCGGTCCCAAAGTTCTGACAGCGGGTCGCCGCCCAGGAAAGCCTCCATCATGGCATCGCGCTGGTCGGCAGGCGTGTTGGCCCAGACTTCCCGGCGATGCTTGATCCAGTTGGCCTCGAAATAGGGGTCGGTGCGGCTGCCGCCATTGGTTCCGGGCGGGCCGAAGAAGTGCTTGGAGCTGTCAAAGCCGTTGAGGTCCAGCTCATCGCCGTTCCAGAAATAGTCGGTGCCTTCCCAGCCGTGGTAGCGATTGACCGGATTCTGCATCAGCTCGGCCCACCAGCCAATCTGCTTCAGCACCAGGTCAACATGTTCGAAGCCCTTGCGGAAGCAGTAGACGGTGTCCGGCACCGGGTTACTCCAGGATTTCTTCTTGATTCCGGTCGGGCCGGCGGGAATGTCGGCGAAAGTCCAGCGCGCTTCGGGGTCATTGTCCAGGCTGTCCGGCAGACCGAAGACTGCGGCGAAGGCGGGTGAAAAGTGCAGACCGGCACGATTGGCACCGATATGCGCGAACGCCGTTTGACCAGGGCGCAGGGTGAAGAAGTCCTGCGCAAACAGGCCTTCAGCGTACCAACCTTGCAGCACCCCGAGCACTTCCTTCATTTCCGGGCGCACGCTGTTGTACTCCAGGTCGCCGTTCGCATCTGGCGTCCAGGAGCCAGGCATCACACCCCAGGCGCCAAAGACCGGATCGAGCGAGCCATACCAGGCGTCAAGTGTGTTGCAGGCCACGAGGCCGAGCGTCGTACCAGCGCCTCCCTGGCCGAGGTCGGCGTTTTTGAAGGCGCTGGCCACGGCGTGCAACTCCTCGATTGTGGTCGGCGCACCCATGCCCACTGCTTCCAGCCAGTCCTCACGTAGCCACATCAGCTTGTCGTTCTGCGCTGCCTGCTCGATATAGGGGAAGCCCATTTTGCGCCCGTTGACCTCGCCAAGGCGCCAGGCGATACCATCGCCAAAGGACATGGCTTCCTTGATCCAGACCGGGTGGGCAGCCTCCTCATAGACATCGGTGATGTCTTCCAGCAGGTCATTCTCCAGTAGTTCGGAATAGACCTGAAGCGGCACCGTCTCCATAAAGTCCGGAAGTTCGCCGCTCGCGATGGCCAGGTTGTACTTCTGCAGGCCTTCATCCTCGTCCACCCAGCTGAAGGCCAGCTTCCAGTTGATGCCCAGGGCGGCAGAGGTCAGACGGGTAAAAGGTGAGTTCTCGATGTCGTCGCCCTCTGCGAATTCCCATGGAGAGCGCCGGCTACCGGTGACGGTGACGGGCGGAGAGGCGGGCATTCCTTCAGGAACGGGTGGCAAGGTCGTCGTCCAGCCACGCGGATGCAGCGGGCTGCCAGGAATAAGCTCGGCCGGAATGCCTGATTCACCCTGGGCCAGCATCAGGCCGTGCCGCGCCGTCATGGCAGCGGCAACGCCCAGGCTGCTGCCGCGCAGAAAATCTCTGCGCGAGAACCCGTTGCTACGAATAGGGAATTTCCTGCTCATTTGAATTCTCCCGTGTCTAATTCACCAGCCTTTCAACGGCTTTATTGTGTTCGCTTTGCCTCCTTCCCGTGAATTTTCCCCAGGCGCGGTCAGGGAAATCATCGTCTGCCAAACTTCGGTTGTAAACTGGATGTGGCGGCCCATGGACCTGGCGGCCGCCTGCCGGTCTCGTCCGGCAATGGCATGGTAAATGTCCTGATGCGACGCGCCACCTTCGGCCTGGGCTGGCATCTCGTCGAATTTCGCTTCCTGCAACACTTTCTCAAGCAAGTCAGCCAGATTGCTGACGAACTGCCAGATAATGGCATTGTGGCTGGCCTCAGCGATGCGACGATGGAATTCCATGTCCGCGGAGAGGTATTCGGGAATGTCCATCTGCTGTGCACCCAGGCGCATGCGATCCAGCTCGTGGGACAGTTTTGAAAGATCCTGCGCTGTGGCGCGTTCTGCCGCGGCGCGCGCAGCCTCCACTTCGATCATCTCGCGCGCATCCAGAATCTCGATTATGGCTCCGCCCCAGGCCGCCAGACTCATCCCCAGAATACGGCCAAATTGCTCGCCGGTACGGGTGGCCAGGAAGGTGCCATCGCCTGGCCGCGACTCCACCAGTCCCACTGCTTCCAGAATCTTGAGCGCCTCGCGCACGCTGTAACGGCCCACGCCCAGGGCTTCGGACAGGGCCCGCTCCGAAGGCAAGCGTCCCCCAGGGCCCAACTCACCCGAAACGATGAAGTTCTTTAGTTGCTCAAGAGTCTGGTCGCGAACGCTCGTCCGCGTTATTCTCTCCAGACCATTAATCGTTCCCTGTTTTTCGCTCACAGATTATCCAAATATGCGCCGTAGAATTGGTCATTGGTGCTACCAATTATGCGCACCCTTGCCAATCTGTCAAATTCCCGTTGAGAATGAATCAAAGCGCCAGGCAATCGGCTGAGCTGCACGCAGACTCAACCCGGCACAACAGGCAGGCACTGGAAGGCGTTGCCGAATAAACGCCCGCCAGGAACAGCCTGCAAGCGCTGACTCCAGCGTCGGCAACAAGAAAGCCTGTGTTGTCAGGAAGTCAGCGTGGGTCGTTTGTCCACTGGTTAAGAACAGTTATTCGTTCAGGCTGTCAAAAAACCTAAGGTCTGCGCCGTGGTTTTCCATAGACACGACCGAGTCGCCCTCCATGTTTACTTTTATGTCTCGCGTTCGATGGCGAAGAACGACAGTCTGTTTGGTTAGACGCAGCAGAAGTTCCAGTGGCTGGATATCTACCGCCTGGTCTCTGTGCCAGTATCCATCTTCATAACGCAGGTTTTCACTGACTGCGAAAGTAGCAGGGTTTTCTTCAAACCAGTTTGGGACCCGAATTGCCAAATGACCTGGCTCATTCAAGCGAATCGTCAGTCGATCCTGCATATACGGGGACCGTACCCGAGCAAATGACTCTTCAATATCCAGGAGGCAGTGAACCTTGTATCCTTCAACTTGCTCATACGTCACGGCACGCCGGTAGAATTCACAAAGTGAGCCAACTGTGCCACCGACAATATCGAGATTGAAACGGACTGATGGCAAACCAATCGGCTCGTGACCGTAAGGGGCCGGGAATCCCCAGGCGCCAATCAGCCGTTCACTTACAAGTCCTTGTGGCGACGAGCTACTTTCACCGGATGATGGACCATGGGTGAAAGAAATGTCACGTAGCTGGGACGGTAGTATGTGACACCGTAGTATGCGTTCAGCGTCTCCATAGTACGAATCATCCAGATGTGCGCCCAAAATCAACGCTGTTTCAAGTATGTCGCCACTTGTATTCACCTCTCCACGGTCAGGATTTGCCGTCGGCCGCATTGATTCGATAGCCCAACCCACTTCATCTCTGATCTCCCATAACCCGCGGTTATAAAACGCCTCAACACGTCGGAGCAGGGCAGAATCGTCAGTTATTTCTGCGAGTTGGGCCAGTGAAGACAGGGTTGAAGTGATGGAATGAACATGATGGCCCAGCCTGTCACCGAGGAAATGACCGTCTACAGGGAAAGAATCGATCGCAGTTTCAGCTATATCAAGCGCCAGGTCCAGCGCCGGTTCGTACTGCGTGCTCCTGTAGATCTTGACCAGCGGGCCGATAGCCCGTCCGATTCCACTAACGAGATGATTCAGATTGAAGCCAGAGGGGCTTTCCTGAATCTGCCAGCCGTTTCGAGGGTGCCAGTTTCTCTGAATAAAAGCTATCGATTTCTCAGTCAATTCAAAAGCCTTGTTGTTTTCATACCCCCACATGAGCGCGTTTAATCCATGAAAACCTTCCCGCAGATTGTGAGCCAGAAATACGGATGGTTTCCTGGCTGTTATGGAGGCACGATTCAGGGGGAGAGGAATATCTCCACTATAGGAGAAGAAGAGGGCGTCAGCATGTTTTTTGATCGCCTCTTCATCAATGTCTACATTCATGTATTTCCTGGCTGCCACGAGGGCATTGAGATGACGACCGGGCACATGAGCGTCCGAGTAAAAATTGCTCCAGCCAAGACAGGCGGTGGGGCGTATGCAGGCGCCAAAGAACGGGCGATCTGCATCATGAGGATTAAAGCCCCTTGTCATCGCGTGGCAGCCAAGCTCAACAGCTTCTCTTACATCCGCATCATTGACGTTCTTTAGCCGGGTCATGAGCCACTTCTTTCTGTCTCGAGCATGCTGGTCAGGCAGGGATGCAACGGGCCTGTTTACGATACCTGCGGACCAGGCCAGATGGCGCAGACAGTGGCCAGGTTCAGTTGCAATTCTTCCTGATACTGTGCGTGTGATTCAATCTGTATTTGAACCCTTCATGCGTGTTCCGTCCAGCAAGAAACCGGAAGAGCGTGTGATCCATATTGGCGACCAGGGATTTGGACAGCCCCCCCCCCCCACACACTTTCCTGTACCTGTTGAAAATAATTGACTCTCCGGAGTGGGCTTGCTAGCATTAGGCCCAACTTGTTTTAGGGAGAATCCATTATGAAGAACCATCTTTCACGACGCCAGTTTTTGTCCCTTGCATCCCGGTCCACACTGGCACCTTTTGCAAGTCGTATGCTCATACGGCCTGGCCTGGCTGCGGCAGGGGCCCTGGGTACCGCCACGTCACTGATGGCGCAGGAGGCGACCATCGAATTGTGGTGGAGTTCCGGTTACATGGAAATCGGCGACTATTTTAATGCCAATATCGTGGAACCGTTTGAGCAGGCAAATCCAGGTGTGAACCTGGAGTTTTCTTTTGATATCGATGAAGAACTGGAGCGCAAGATTCCCATCGCCATGCAGGCTGGTGCCGGCCCGGACATTTTCATGGGCAACGGACCATCTCATGTGCAGGCAGTAGCCCAGGAAGGCTGGCTCGTTGAGCTCGATGACTATGCGGAGCAGTATGGCTGGGACGAAAAGTTTCAGGCCTGGGCCCTGGATACGGGCCGGGTAAACGGGAAACTGTATGCCCTGCCCAACTCTGTCGATCAGACCTGCCTCTATTACAACGAATCCCTGTTCGAAGACATGGGCTGGACCGTACCAACTACCCGCAGTGAACTGGAAACAGTGGCACAGGCAGCCGTGGACGAAGGGATTATCCCCTTTGCTGGTGGAACTGCAGATTGCCCTCTCTGTGTGAACTGGCTGGTGGCGATTTTCTTCAACCATTACGCCGGGCCGGATGCCGTCCATGCAGCGCTCACGGGAGCCACGTCCTTTGCTGATCCACTCTTTGTCGAAGCCATTGAACTGCTCAATTCATACATGCAGCAAGGCTGGTACGCCGGTGGTGTAGCACAGTTTTTTGCCACGACCTTCGGTACCGTACGCGACCAGCTTCTGAACCGGGAAGCCGCAATGAGTATGGAAGGGACGTGGTTCATCCCATGGGTGAACTCCGTTTTTTCCGAGAGCGATCAAAACTGGAACTGGGTGCCCAATCCCTCGCTGCGCGATGAAGTACAGTACCCTGTAATTCCCCTGGGCAGTGGCACTACACTGTCGATCACGACGCAAAGTGAACATGTCGACATCGCCGCAGCTTTCCTGGATTCGTACTACCAGGATACTGCTACGATCGGCCAGCGCATTGCAGATCACTCCAGTTACTTCATCGCACCACTTAACTTCCAGGAAGGCGATTTCCCGGCTGAACTCGATCCCCGGGTACGCAAGTTTTTTGACTTGCTGGCTGATGGCAACCTCGGCTATTCGCCCTGGTCCTTCTGGCCGGCCCGGACGCATAACTATCTGTACGAAGAGGTGCAAAAGGTTTTCACGGGTGACCTCAGTCCTGGCGACTATTGCCAGGGAATGGCGGCACAGTTCGCAGAAGAACTGGAAGCCGGAGCTGTTCCTCCGGTCTTTGGCAGGGGCTGACCTGACGCCAGCGCATGCTGAATCGGAGAATACAGATCTCGCTCGGTTGAGAGGCGTATTCAGGACTGGCTCACCCCGAAACGGGGTGAGCCTGAGATGTAGTTCCTGCTGCTTGCGCAGTTTGATCGCCAGACACACTCTTATGCATAACTGCAAGTGGTGATCGCTGTCACGAGAATGTGTCACTCAGTGTTGATCAGGCAGACACGCCATGATGCCGGATTTGCGTTGCATGTGTCTCACAAGCGGATCTGATGGAAAAGGGTTAGACAGATCAGAGTTGGCGGCGGAAACCTGAACAGCCTGAAGGTCAGGTCGATGAACTGGCTGCGCATTGCAAATCCCTTGCGAAGTCATCATGGCCAGGGCTGGCTCTACCTGCTTCCACTGATGATTACCACGATTGTGATCATCGTGGTACCAACGTTGGCAACCGTCGCTTTTTCGCTGACTGAATGGTCCGGTTTTGGTGAAGCGACATACATCGGGCTGGAAAACTTCCAGCGCTTATTGAGTGATGTCAGCTTCCTGCAGGCCCTGGGTCACGCGGTCATATGGACCGCGATTTTTCTTACAGTGCCAGTTTTCATGGGGTTGCTTGGGGCTGTCCTGCTGAAGGAGGTAGGCAGGCGTCTTCAAACTGTTTTCAAGCTTGTGTACTTCATCCCGGTGACGCTCGCGAGCGTCGTCAATGCCCACATTTGGCGCAGTCTCTATGATCCTTTTCGCGGGGCAGGTGCACAGCTGGCGGAGTTAGGATTTCCTTTCCTGAAGAACGTCGCCTTCCTGGGCGAAAAGCACCTTGCCCTGTATGCGGTGGCGTGGGTAGACGTATGGCGCTGGTGGGGCTTCCTGGTCGTGATATTCCTGGCTGCCATGCAGTCGATCAATCCCGAACTCTACGATGCTGCCAAAGTAGATGGAGGATCGGCGTGGCAGGAGTTTCGACACGTGACACTACCTGGCATACGTGTCACGTTTCTCTTTGTCATACTTATCACCATTGTCGGGTCGCTAAACGTCTTCGACTACGTGTACATCCTGACGCAGGGAGGACCTGCAGGGGCGACGGAAGTACCCGGCACCTTGCTGTACAAATCCGCCTTTCAGCGATTTGAGGCCGGCTATGCGGCCGCCATCGGCACGGCCATGTCATTCCTGAGCGGTCTGGTTCTGCTTGGCTATTTGATGATTCAACGTCTGGGCTGGGAGGAATGAAGGTCGTCGCCAAAGCCAGGACACGGGGTTGGGAAGAGACGCTTCGGCGCGCCCTGCTGGTGTATGCTCCCCTCGTCATTCTGGCGCTGATTGCCGCCGGGCCGGTGCTCATACTCATCTTCAACTCCCTGAAAGGTTCCAGAGAAATCATGCTGGACCCCCTGGGAGTGCCGAATACCCTGCATTTCGAAAACTACGCGCAGGCGTGGAAGCGCGGAAGTTTTCTTAATACCATGCGCAACAGCGCCTTTTTGACAACTGGCAGTGTCCTGGGTGTCTGTACCATCAGCGGCCTCGCTGCCTATGCACTCAGTCGCCTGCGGGTCCGCGGAGCCAGTGGCGTGGTTACCTACCTGTTTCTTACGACTACCGCACCGGCTCCCCTGTTCGTCATTCCGCTCTTTTTTATGTGGACGCGTCTGGGGCAGATCAACAGTCTGACCGGACTGATCATCATCTACTGGGGCGTGATGTCGCCCTTCGGCACACTCTTGCTGCGCTCGTTCATGTTCTCGCTACCGCCTGAACTGGAAGATGCGGCACGAGTGGATGGTGCAAGCGAGCTCGTGGTGCTGCTGCGAATCATTCTGCCGCTTTCATGGCCTGGCTTCGTCGTGGTTGGCCTCATCACGGCGCTTAACACCTGGAATGAGTTCTTCTTCGCCAACACGTTTATCCACAGCCAGTACCTTAAGCCCGTGACGACGAGTTTTCTCGCCTTTCAACATCAGTTCAAAACGGCCTGGGAACTGACGAGTGCAGCCAGCGTCATCACAGTACTCCCCATCGTTCTCCTGTTCCTTTTGTTTCAGCGTCGCTTCATCGCTGGTATGACAGCGGGTGGTCTGAAAGGATAGCGTGATGAGGTGCGGCCGTCGCGCCGGGTGATATTCTCAGTAGATTGAGTGAGGAAACAAAAAGGGTGCAAGCCATTCCGCTTGCACCCGGTGCGGGAGCGACGGGATTCGAACCCGCGATCTCCACCTTGACAGGGTGGCATGTTAACCGCTACACTACGCCCCCTTACGGTCGATCATCATGACTCGGCTTCCATCCCGTGTCAAGTCCCGTCTGCAACTGACATTGAAAGAAATCTCACCCGGAATGCTTCCGCTGCGGAGCGTTGTTTTGAGCGCCACCCTGGTCATCTTGTGCCTTGGCATCCTCCTGTCCAGCAGAGCTGACACAAACGCACAGACACCGTTACTGGTCTATGCCGCCGCATCGCTGACAGACGCCTTCCTGGCGCTGGGGGAAGATTTCGAACGCGAGCACCCGCAGATCGACCTGCTTTTCAACTTTGCAGGCTCTTCCACCCTGGCCGCGCAACTGTTGCAGGGAGCGCAGGCAGACGTTTTCGCCAGCGCGGACGAGCAACAAATGGCGCGCGTACGCTCGGCCGGCTTCACCAAGCCGGCGTCGACCTTTGCGCGCAACAGCCTGATTCTCGCGCTACCGGTGGACAATCCGGCCGGGCTGGAATCGTTCGAAGATCTGGCGGATCCGGGCGTGCGCCTGGTAATGGCGGCGCCCGGCGTGCCCATACGTAGCTATTCGGAAGAGTTGCTGGGCCGTCTGGCGCTCCTGTACGATTTCTCCAGGACGGATGTCCTGGCCAACGTCGTCTCGGAGGAGAGCAATGTGCGCCAGATCCTGTTCAGGGTTGCCCATGGCAGCGCCGATGCCGCATTCGTCTACAGCAGCGACATCACGCCGGAGTTGGCTGGCAGCGTCCGGACATTGCCCGTCCCCGAAATTGCCAATGTAAGCGCACGCTACCCGGTCGCGGTCGTGTCGGACACATCGTGGCCACAGCAGGCCAGAGCCTTCATCGACTTTCTGCTTTCTCCCGCTGGCCAGCAGGGCTTGCTTCGTACCGGCTTCGAGTCCTCGGTGCAGGGAACAAGACTCCCTCTGCCCTGTAACTGTTCCGCGACAGGCTGAGCATTGATGCGTCGTGCCGGAGGCGGCCTGTCCCTGTTGTCCGCGGCCATTGCAGTGTGCTTTCTGCTTTTGCCGCTGTTCGTGTTGCTGGCGCGAGGGCTTTCGTCGCACGCGCCTGCCGGGCTTGACGACCATGCCCTGCCCCAGGCGCTCGCGCTCAGCCTGCTAACCACCGCCCTCAGCATGGTGCTCATCGTCACCTTCGGCACACCGCTGGCCTGGATGCTGGCGCGCAGGCAATTTCCGCTGCGGCGATTCCTGGCCGTGCTCCTGCAACTGCCCCTGGTGCTGCCACCCGCGGTGGCGGGTCTGGCGTTACTACTCACACTGGGACGTCGCGGCTTTCTCGGGCCTGTGCTGGACGCCCTTGGTCTTGACATCGCCTTCACTGCGACGGCGGTGATTCTAGCACAGACCTTCGTCGCCGCGCCCTTTTTCCTGCGCGCTGCCCAAGCGGGTTTCGCCAGCGTGCCACCCGAGATTGAAGCGGCGGCCCGCGTGGACGGCGCGCAGGGCCTGGCGTTGTTCCTGAGGATCACCCTGCCACTTTCCCTGCGCGCCCTCGGCGCCGGTCTGACCCTGGCGTGGGCGCGGGCGCTGGGTGAGTTTGGAGCGACCATCCTCTTTGCCGGAAGCCTGCAGGGTCGCACCCAGACCATGCCCCTGCTGATCTACAATGCGCTGGAACGCAATCTCGACACGGCCATCCAGACCGGCGTCATACTGGTGTTGCTGGCGCTGGCGGTGCTGGCGCTGGCGAATCGGCTGCGCACGCCCGATTCTTCAAGCTACATCTGACCGCTTTGTCCCCGCGGCTGCTATCCTGTAGCCACATTGGCATGACTCAGGGACCTCTGCATGCGCGTTGAACTGGTTTCGCTCGACCTGGAAACTACCGGCCTTGATCCGCGTCGCGATGCCATCATTGAGATCGGCGCCGTTCGCATGCGCGACGGGCGAATCGTCGACGAGTACTCGCAGCTGGTTGACCCTGGCGTGTCGCTGCCAGCGATCATCACGGACATCACAGGGATTCGCCAGGAACAGTTGCTGGGTCAACCCTCAATTCATGAGGTGTTACCCGCTTTCACCCGCTTCGTCGGCGCAGCCCCCGTTATCGGCCACAACGTTGACTTCGACATGGACTTCCTCGCCCGTCAGGGAGCTTTGCGGGAAACCCTGCGCCTGGACACTGTCGAGCTGGCATCCGTTTTGTTGCCACGGGCAGCGCGCTACTCCCTCGGCAACCTTGTCGCGGAACTGGGCATCGAGCTGAAGCAGGCCCACCGTGCCCTTGAGGACGCCCGGGCGACGGCCTCGCTCTACTGGCAGCTGTGGCAACTTGCGCTGAAATTGCCGGCCGCCACGCTGGATGAAATCGTCGGCGCTGCGCGTGGCCAGCACTGGAGCGCCGAGCCGGTGTTCAGAGCCGCTCTGGAAGCGCAGAACCTGCTCACCACTGTCGCTTCCGGTCGAAGTGCCAGTGGCAGGCACAGCTTCCCCCCTGCCGAGGAAACGCCTGGATTGCCTGAACCGGATGACGGGCCAATGCCGCTGGCTCTCGATGAGATTCAGGCGGCCCTCAGCGCCGACAGCCCGCTGGCAACCTGTCTGCCAGACTTTCGCGAAAGGCCGCAACAGCAGCGAATGGCCCATGAAGTCAGTCTGGCCTTCAACCATGGTGACCACCTGATGATTGAGGCGGGCACCGGCGTCGGCAAGTCGCTCGCCTACCTGCTGCCCGCAGCGCGTTGGGCGCAACAGAATTCGCGTCGGGTAATCATTTCCACCAACACCATCAATCTGCAGGAACAACTGCTGCACAAGGACTTGCCGATTCTTCAGCGAGCGCTTGCGGAGCCCTTGCGCGCCGCCCTGCTGAAGGGGCGTAGCAACTACCTCTGCCCACGCCGTCTGGCCGCCATGCGCAGACGCAGGCCTGCCAACCTTGACGAGCTGCGCACACTCTGCAAGGTTCTTGTCTGGCTCTGTGAAAGTACAACCGGCGATCGTGGCGAGATTTCCCTGCGCGGCCCGGGCGAATCCTTCGTCTGGTCAAGATTGAGTGCAGAGGATCCGCTCTGCAGTCTGGAGCGCTGCCGCTCGGAGATGGAAGGCACCTGCCCTTTCCACAAGGCGCGCAAGGCCGCCGAGAGCGCCCATCTGCTGGTCGTCAACCACGCCCTGCTGCTGGCGGATGCCGCCAGCGAGCATCACGTGCTGCCAGGCTACAGCTCACTGGTGCTCGACGAGGCGCAGCATCTGGAACAGGCTGTCTCTGACGTCTTTGGCTTCCGCCTCGACGAACGTCTGCTGCGGCACCAGCTCGCAGAACTGGGTTCTGCCGAAATCGGCGCCCTCGGCGAGTTGCTGCGCAGTGCCCGCAGCCTGGTCTCGCGCAAGGTCTGGCAGCGACTGAAGGAAGTCATTGACACCATCAGCGACGCCGGCAAACTACTGGAGCATCATGCCGGCGGCCTGTTCACCGCCTGCCGCAATTTTGCCTCAGCGGTGGATGGCTCCCGTTCAGACTACACGACCCGGCTGCGCATCGTCCCGCAGCTGCGCGAGCACAACCGCTTTGACCTGATTGCCGAGCAATGGCAGACCCTTGCCGGCTTTTTCGTCGGTATCAGCGAAACCCTGCGCCGACTGACTGAGCAACTCGGCCCTTTGGAACTGACAGGCGAAACAGAGCTCGGCGACCAGCTGACAACAATCGAGAGTATCAATCGCTGGTTCGTCGCAACCCGGCAGCAACTGGAAGCCTTCATTGAGGAGCCGCAGGACAACACCATTTACTGGCTCGAGGTCTCGCGCGAACGCGCAAACCCGGTCACCCTGCATGCCGCGCCGCTGCATGTTGGCCCGCTGGTGGAAGAACATCTCTGGGGCAACCTGGAAACAGTCGTGCTCACCAGCGCCACGCTGCGCAGCAGCGGCAACTTTGACTATCTGCGCGAACGACTCAACGCCGATGAAATCCGAACCGTCGAAGTAGGCTCGCCCTTCGACTATCGCTCCTCGACCCTGGTCTACGTGCCAGGTGACATGCCCGAGCCGGCGCAGCGCGAACGTTACCAGGCGGCCGTGGAACGCGGCCTCATCGAGCTCGCCGCCGCGCTGGAAGGGCGCATGATGGCCCTCTTCACCAGCTACAGTCAGCTGCGCCAGACCGCACAGACCATCACGCCGCGGCTGGCGCTGGGCGGCATCGAAGTCTATTCCCAAAGCAGCGGCAGCAGCCGCGCTGCCCTGTTGCGCAGCTTCCGCCAGAGTGAGAAAGCGGTGCTGCTGGGCACGCGCAGCTTCTGGGAAGGCATCGACATTCCCGGCGACGATTTGAGCGCGCTGGTCATCGTGCGCTTGCCATTTACCGTGCCCACAGACCCAATTTTCGCCGCCCGCTCCGAGGCCTACAGCGACGCGTTTGGCGACTACGCTGTGCCGGACGCCATTCTGCGCTTCCGCCAGGGCTTCGGCCGGCTGATCCGCAGTCATGAGGACCGGGGTATCGTGGCCATCTTTGACCGCCGTGTGATCAGCAAGCGCTACGGCCAGCATTTCCTCAACTCCTTGCCGGACTGCACACGCAAAACCGGCCCGCTCGCTGCGCTGCCGCACGAAGCGCAGCGCTGGCTGCAACGCAGAGTCTGACTGGCGCAGAAGCAAATATCGGGTCATACTGGCGTTGGTTTGATGGAGTACAGGGATGCGCACACCAGCCGGCAAGGAATGCCGCCACTACTTTCAGGATTTTCATCGCGGGCGCAACATCCAGCAATGTCGGCTCATCCGCGCCAATCTTGAGTCGCAGCCCTGGAAACCGGTCGATTGCGGGCGCTGCCAGGTGCCGGATATTCTTAACGCCAACGCCAGCCCGGAGTTGCGCCTGGAGCTGGGCGTCCGTAGCTCCCTGCTGGGCTTGCGGCGCGTGCTGGAGCTGCGAGCCTGGTGCCGGGATGAAGAAATTGCGGTTGATGCGGCCTACACCGGCTGTGTATCGGCAGAAGTGGACCGCAAGCTGAATGTCTTTCGCGCAGCGCTGGACAGGTCGTCCGATGAGGATGAGAGCAAAACCTGAAACCACATAAGCGTTGCATACAGTGGTGGGCGCAATGAGTCACAGGGATTCGAACGGACAGAGACGCCGGATGGACGCAGAGCAGGGATTGAAGGCCGTCGAAAAGGCCATGTTCAGTGCGGTGGGCAGCGATGTCAGCGTGTTGCGCGATGCCAGCCGCCACATTCTTCAGGCCGGCGGCAAACGTGTGCGGCCGCGGCTCGTGCTGCTGTCCTGCGCTGCAGCTGGAGGCGCTGAGCTGGAACGCATCGTCCCGGTCGCCGCTGCGGTGGAACTGGTGCACACCGCCAGTGTGGTGCACGATGACATCAACGACCATGGAATCATGCGGCGCGGTCGCCCTTCGGTCAATTCCATCTGGGGCCGGACCTTCGCCCTGCTGACCGGTGACTTTCTTTTCACCTGTGTCTATGCGCTGATGGCGCCCTACCACGACCTCAACATCATTCTTTCCAACGCGACCACCGCTCTTGTCGAAGGCGAGACCCTGCAGGCAGCGGCAGTTCGCAGTGGTGAATTCACGCGCGAGTCCTACATGCAGATTATCGGGCGCAAAACTGCCGCGCTGTTCAGCGCCGGCGCCCGCCTCGGCGCCGAGCTGGCTGCAGCGCCGCCGGAGCAGATCCAGGCCCTGGCCAACTTTGGCTACAACATCGGCCTCGCCTTTCAGATCACCGACGACATCCTTGACCTCACCTCAGACGAGACGCAGCTGGGCAAGACCGCCGGCGTTGACCTGGCGCAAGGCAAGGGCGTTGCCTCCGTGCAGGAGGATGGTGTTAACAGTAGCGGCGCAGTGCTCATGTCCGGTGGAGACCTTTTTGCCGAGCTCCGCCAGAAAGCGCTGGAGGGCAACACCATTGAAGAAGCCCGCCTGCAGGCGCAAGCCCTCATGCAACAAGCCCTTAGGGAGCTCGATGCCCTGCCTGCCTCCGCGGCAGTCGACGCCCTGGTCGCGCTGGCGCGTTCGACGGTCGAACGCGACTCCTGAGCGGCTGACATGCACGCGTATGCTCTGCGGCTGCTCAAGGTAGCCTGCAGATGATTCGCATCGTCAGCGTCGCCCGCATGCGCGAGATCGAAGCCGCGGCTGACGCCTCCGGTTTGCACTATGCACAGTTGATGGAAAATGCCGGTCAGGCGCTCGCGACGCGCGCCACAGCGTTACTGGCAGAGCGCAACCCGGCGCCTATCCTCGTGCTCGTCGGCGCCGGTAACAATGGCGGAGATGGACTCGTCGCTGCGCGGCTGCTTGCCAGGCAGCCGGGCTACAGGGTCTGCTGCTACCTGCTGCGGCCGCGCCTGAGAGACTCGCTGCTCGGCCGCGCCCGGGACGCCGGCGCCGAGGTCATCCTCGCCGAAGACGACCCGCAGCTGGACAGGTTGGACTCGCTCTGCTCAGACGCCGACCTTGTCATCGACGCGCTGCTGGGCATTGGCCTGCGCCTGCCTTTACGGCCAGAAGTCGTCCGTCTTCTGGCCAGGGTTTGCCAGACACTGCGTTCGCGCCGTCAACTGCAAGTGCCTTCCATCCGCATGCCGGCAAGCCCTCAGGTAGCTCACGCAGACAATGCGCCCCCGGTTCTTGCGGTGGACTGCCCTTCCGGTCTGGACTGCGACAGCGGGGCCCTTGCTAACGAAACCTTGCTCGCCGACGAAACGCTGACGTTCATTGCCGTCAAACCTGGTCTGTTGCGTCCGCCAGGCGCGCTGGCCTGTGGCCGTCTCACAGTAGCAAGCGCCGGCGTGCCGGATGATTTTCCGCCCTTGCTGGATGAGCCACAGGTGCTCGCTGACGCGCAACTCGCACGCGCTCTGCTGCCGTTTCGACCGAGCGATGCGCACAAGGGCACTTTTGGCAAGCTGCTCATCGCCGGCGGCAGCGCGAATTACCGCGGTGCGCCGGGGCTCAGCGCCCTGGCTGCCCAGCGCGTTGGCGCCGGCCTGGTCACTGTGAGCGCGCCCGAGGCTGTGATCAACGCCCTCGCCGCGCAACAGCCAGGCGTGACCTGGCTGCCGGATTCGGCGGATGATCTGTTTGAAGCTCTGCCCAACTACACCGCACTGGTGCTGGGACCTGGCTGGGGTGTCTCACAGGATTCGCGCCAGCGCCTGTGGCGGCTGCTGGAGCTGGAGTTGCCGCCGCTGGTTATCGACGCCGACGGGCTCAATCTGCTGGCTGAAGAGGAAGACTGGTCGCGCTGGTTACCGCCCGACACAATCCTCACGCCGCATCCCGGCGAGATGGCGCGTCTGGCGCGACTGCCGCTGGCGCTGATACAGGAGCGGCGCTGGCAGCTGGCGCAGGAAATGGCCTCCCGCTGGCAAGTCACCCTGGTGCTCAAGGGCGCCTTTACGCTCATTGCTTCGCCGGACGGTGCCCTGACCGTGCTGCCCTTCTGCAGCGATGCGTTGGCGCGCGCAGGCACGGGCGACGTGCTGACGGGCGCAATTGGAGGCTTGCTGGCGCAGGGCTGCGATGCGACGGCGGCGACGATCGTGGGTGGCTACCTGCAGGGCCTGGCAGGCCTGATTGCAGCTGAACAGGCCGGCACGAGCAGAAGCCCGCTGGCAATCGAGGTGGCGCATAGTCTGGCGCTGGCGCTGGCGCGGGTAGAAGCGTCATCTTAGCGCGTGCGTCGAGTTGAGCGGGTAAGCAGGTGAATCAGCAACAGCGCCCCCAAAGAGCAGAGGCTGGCCGGACCGACGTGAACGGCACCCACCACCAGAATATTCAGCGCCAATGTAATTGCCAGCATTTGACCCAGCGCAAAGCCGGACCAGGCCGCCAGCATGAAGAGGGCCATGCGCCGCACATCCCCGCCGGCCAGCAAATGAAACGCGGCGCCATAAAGCGTCGCCAGAATGAAGCCAAAGGTTATGGTCGGGCCCGGCACTGCTCCCCCTGCAAGTTTCGCCGGGCGCAGTGTAGCACAGCCCGCCGGATTGAACCGACGGACGAAATCGCTATACTGGTACCATGAACGAACTGGATCAGACCATACTCATCGCTGCGGCGCCTGACGCGATCTGGGCGTATGTGAGCGACCTGAACCAGAATCCGGCCTGGCAAAGTGATTGTCAGAGCGTGGTTTTCCTCAGCAAGCAACGTAGCGGCAAGGGCGCGCGCTGGCGTTATCGCAATCTTTCCGGCAAGGAATATGAGCTCGAGATCACGGCCTGGTATGACGGTCTCGGCTACGAGTATCGCTACCTTGACGGCCGGGCGCGTGGTCGCATCCGCCTGCATGAGATTGCGGAAGGCACCACCATACAGTGGACCTTGAATTATGAGACTCAGGGTCGCCTTGGGGGCATGCGCAATGCGCTGGGCCTGAAACGCAACTACCACAGGTTCATGGATGACAGTTTGCTGGCCTTGCAGGCCACCGTGAGACGCTCAGTCGGCAACGACAATTCCTTCGAGGCGCGCTCGCTGATGCGCGACTCACTCGCTTACGAAGCGCGCGTCAACTACAAGCCTCGCCACCCGTCACCGGTGCGCGACGGGGCCGGCGCTCCACCCCCGCCACCAATCGAGGAACCGCCGGTTCTGGAAGAGGACACGCGTCCCCATCCGGCGCTTGCCGACGCGTCCGAAGACAGCCCGCTGGCGCGTCAGCCCGTCGAATCCGAACCGGCGATGACAACCAGGGTGCCCGATGTCCCCCCGCTACCAGCGGCGCAGCCGGACTCAAGCGATCTCAGTATCTGGGATGTCTTTGGTGTGCAGCGTCCGGATGTGCCCGCAGAGCCTCCGCCGCCTGTACCTGCTCCGGCTGCGGAGCCAGCTGTTGCCGAGCCAGTTCTTGTAGCGCCGGCAGCGGTACCGCTACCTGTGGTGATCAGAAGCGCGCCAGAAGACCTGCAGTTCGGCCATCCTGGCCTGCGCAAATTGCTGCGTAACCGTAGGACCTTGCGGCGCACAATGCCCAATTGACGGGCCATGCCGACGAGGGCGTACCTGGGTGGGTGATGGGGCTCGAACCCACAACACACGGAACCACAATCCGATGCTCTACCTTTGAGCTACACCCACCATGCGGGCGCAGTTTACCATGCCCGCGGCGTAATTCCAGCCACAGTCAGGGGCCGGCCGTTCAGCTCAAGGTTGCCAGCATCAAGTCCGGCCGGTCGCTGACAATGCCGTCCACTCCCAGCGCCTGAAGCTCCAGCGCGCGCGCCGGGTCGTTGACCGTCCAGGTGTTTACCAGGCGGCCGGCTTGCCGGGCAGTCGCCATGAAGGCGGCATCGACCTCTTCCTGCTGCGGATGATGTGCCTCGCAGCCGAGCGCCAGTGACTGTGCCAGCCACTCTTGCGGCATGTTCACGAAACTGAGGCAGGCAATGGGGACTTGCGGCATGACCTTGCGGAAGCGTTGCAGGGCCAGCGGGTTGAAGGAAGAAACCAGAACTCGCCGTTCCATCGCCGCGGCACTGATTACGCGCGCCACAACCTGTTCGATGCCGTCATCCTGGTGCGGCAGGGTCTTGATTTCCACGTTGATCAGCAGACGCTGGCCCACGGCCTCGAACACTTCCGCCAGGGTGGAAATGCCGGCGCCGCTCCAGGCCGCACCGAACCAGGAGCCGGCGTCCAGTTTCTGCAACTGTGCCAGACTCATGTCGCAGACGGTGCCGCTGCCATCAGTGGTGCCGTCCACAGTGAAGTCGTGAATGACCACCGCGTGTCCGTCGCTTGATAGCTGCACGTCCAGCTCGACGCCGTCAGCGCCGATTTCTGCCGCCCGCTCGAAGGCCGCCAAAGTATTCATCGGCGCCGCGGCGCTGAATCCACGGTGGCCGTAGACCAGCGGTCGCTCACGAAGCCAGGCCGCCATCTCAATCGACATCATCGACCTCGACCTGCACGGTGCCGGCCTGAATACGCACGGGGTAGACCCTGATTGGACGCACCGCCGGCGGCATGGTCACTGAGCCATCGCGCAGGTCGAAGCGCGCGTAGTGTCGCGGGCACTCAATCTCGCAGCCCACCAGTCGCCCGTCCGCCAGCGGGCCATCATCGTGCGTGCAGATGTCGGCAACGGCATGGTGTGTACCATCCACGTTGAAGAGTGCGATGACGTGGTGCGCGACCTCAAACACAAAGCGTTCGCCTGGCGCCAGCTCGTCTGCTGCGGCAACTTCAACCCAGGCCATTACGCCATTCCTTCAGAGCCGAGGTACAGGGCCTTGAGCGGCAGCAGCGCGCACTTAACGCGATTCATGGCCAGCGGAATGCCAATCATGTCCAGCATTTCCTCCCTCGTCAGTGAGCGGGCCTCGGCCAACGGCATCTGCAGAATGTGTTCGGCAAGCATTGAGGCGCTCGCCTGGCTGATGGCGCAGCCTTCGGCATCCCAGGCAACCGCGACGATGCGCCCTGCGGCATCCAGCTGCAAGGTCAGACGCAGCCGGTCGCCACAAAGCGGGTTACTTTCCTCGTGGTCGATGTCGGCCGGCTGAAGCACACCAGGAAAACGCGGATTGCGCGCATGGTCCAGGATGATCTCACGCTGCAGATCGTCCATTTGGCGCTCCTTCAGCCAGTCGCGTCCCAGATGCTCGCCAGCGGCCACACAGTCAGCGAATGCAACTGCGCCTCGCCGCCGATGGCGTAAAGCTCCAGGCCGGCACTTTCCGCATCGGGAAAGACGCGGCCGGTGAGCATGGCAACTCCGTCGTTGGCGAAGACTTCAACCGAGGAGTGGTCGACGTAGAGCTGCAATTTGAGGCGACCATTTTCCAGTACCACTTTCGCCTCGTAGGCCAGCGCGAAGCCATTGCTGAAACTGTCCTCGCCCGCGCGAAAGCGATTGAAAAACAGACTTCCGCGAGCCACATCATAACGCAGATCAGTCGCCTGGCCTTCACCGGTCAGCACCTTGATGCCAACCACTTCGGCCCCTGCTGGTTCAATCTCGGCGACAATCTCCAGGGTCTTGCCACCCATTCCCGCCAGAAGGTTTTCGCCGGGCCGAATCGCTTCGTCCTGCAGGACTTGCACCGCGCCGCGAAGTGCCTGCAGCGTCGCCACCGGCCTTTGCGCCAGGCGTGTGCCTTCCGCAGTAGCTATCAGACGCAGCTCGCGCGGCAGGGTCATCGAACCGCGCCAGGTGGAGGTGGGAATCTGGTTGGCGTAGGCCCAGTTGTTCATCCAGCCGATGTAAACCCGCGCGCCGTCAGGCGTGTTGTTCCATGTCGTGCCGGCGTAGTTGTCCGGGCCGTTATCCAGCCACAAGGTGGTCCCAGGGGAATTCTCGTTGCTGAAAATCTGACCGTCAAAGTCGCCGATGAAGTACTGCACGCCGAGGCCGCCGGGCCCACCGCCGGCGCTGACCAGCAGCACCCAACGCTCGCGCCCGTCAACTTTCAGCGGGAACAGGTCCGGCACTTCCCAGATCGTGCGCACGCTTCCCTGCGCGCCGCCGAATTCGCTCGTCAGCGTCCAGTTGATGAGGTCGGGCGAGTTGAAGAACTGGATGTACCTGCCCTTCGCGAGGGCCATGACCCAAACACTATCCGGCTCATACCAAAACACTTTCGGGTCACGAAAGTCGGTGTTCGGCGACGGGATGATCGGGTTGCCCGGATACTTCGTCCAGCTGCGGCCGCGATCTGCGCTCCAGGCGATAGCCTGGCTCTGATTCTTGTAGGAGTAGATGGCGACCAGGCCACCATCCGGCAGCAAGCCGCTGCTGTTGGCGTCATCCACCACTGCCCCGCCAGAAAAGATCGTGTCGATTTCGTCGGGGTACAGGGCGATGGGCAGGTTCTGCCAGTGCACCAGGTCCGGGCTAACTGCGTGTCCCCAGTGCATCGGCCCCCATTGCAGACCGCCGGGATAATGTTGGTAAAAGAGGTGGTACTCGCCCTGGTACCAGACCAGGCCGTTGGGGTCGTTCATCCACCAGGCCGGCGGGCTGAAATGATACTGTGGCCGCCAGAGTTCCTTGTAGTCCGGTTGCGCCATGCTTCCCGTCCCCGTCACCAGCAACCAAACTATAGCGAATGCCAGCGAAAGCAACCTGAAACCTGCGCTCAAGCGCCCGATCCGTTACTGCCGACAATCTTGCTTTCGACAGTCGCCTGCAGCCGCTCGCGGACGCCCTCAAAGGGCACGCGCGCCAGCAACTCGTCGAAGAAGCCCTTGATGACCATCAGCTCCGCCTCAGGACGCGAAATGCCGCGGCTCATCAAATAATAAATCGGCTCTTCCTCCAGCGTGCCAAAAGTTGCCGCGTGCGAGCACATCACATCGTCTGCCTCAATCTCAAGGCCGGGTATGGCGTCCATGCGCGCCTCGTCGCTGAGAATCATGTTGCGGCAAGCCTGAAAGCCATCGATTCGTTGCATGCCGGGCAGCGACTTGATCATCCCCTGCCACAGCGTGCGCGCGTGATCGCGGGCGGCCCCCTTGTAAAGCAGGTCGGAGGTGGTTAGCGGCGCGTTGTGATTCTGCTGCGTGTCGAGATCGAACATTTGCTGGCCGTCAGCAAAGAAGAAGCCAGACATGCGCCCGTTGCCGCCCTGGCCATCAATGTCCAGTTCAAGGAAGGCCTTGGTCAGCCGGCTGCCCGTCACGCCCAGCACCCAGTCGAGGCTGGCATCACGACCGATGCGCGCGCGCTGGTGGCTGAACTCCCAGGTCGACCGGTTCCAGTCCTGCAGCGAGACGAAGGTCAGGTTGGCGTTCGAACCCAGCAGCAGTTCAGTCGCGCCAATCCAGGTCGAGTGCTCGTCTGCAGTTGCAGATGCGTACTCTACCTGCAGCGTGGCCTGTGAATTCTCCTCCAATACCACCAGTACGTGCCCCAGGCTGGCGCCCGCTTGCGTGCTGTACATCACGACGTGGAAAGGCAGTTCTGCAACCACGTTCCGCGGAATGTACAACAGGGTGCCGTGCGTCCACATCGCGGCATGCAGGGCCGCAAACTTGCCGTCCGTCGCGCGCACTGCCCGCGTCAGCAAATACTCACGCACCAGCGACTCATGCTCGCGTGCGGCGCTGCCCAGATCCTGGAAGACCACGCCGCGCGCGGCCAGTGCTGCATCACATTCACTGCGCTGCAGACGTCCATCAACGAAGACCATCGAGCCGCCTTCGCCCGCGCCCACCAGTGGCTCCAGGTTTACAGCCGGCACTGCATCCAGTCCGGCATCCGTGTCCAGCAGCCGGCCGGCCTCGTTCCAGCGCAGACCGCGATAGTCTGTGCGGCGCCACTCCTCGTCGTTTAATGTGGGCATGGGCATGCCTTCGGCGATGTCCCAGGCCTCCAGCCGCGATTCCAGCAGCCATTGCGGTTCATCCAGCGCAGCCGAAAGCGCTTCCACGTCCTCCTGTGTCCAGGCCGGCGCGCTGCGCGCGGCGCGACGCCTCCTTGCGACGACTACCATTGGTTCTCCCTGATATGTGCTGTTGTGCGCAGGTCAACCTGCCCCGGTTGTGGGCAAGTATGGAACTCCGACGGCGTCATCTCAGCCGATGGAGCCTTCCAGCTGGATTTGCACCAGTCGGTTGAGCTCAAGGGCATATTCCATCGGCAGTTCCTTGACCAGCGGCTCGATGAAGCCGTTCACAATCATCGCGTTGGCCTCGAACTCGCTGAGGCCGCGGCTCATTGCGTAAAAGAGCTGGTCTTCGCCCACCTTGCTGACCGAGGCCTCGTGCCCCATGGTGACCTTGCGCGAGTCAATCTCGATGTAGGGCCAGGTGTCGGAGCGGCTGGCGTCGTCCAGCAACAGGGCATCACAAACCACGTTGCTCTTGATGTTCTCCGCCTCTTCCACCACCTTGAGCAGACCGCGGTAACTGGCGCGCCCGCCGTCCTTGCTGATCGACTTGCTGATGATCTGGCTGGTGGTCCTGGGGGCCAGGTGCGTGATTTTCGCGCCCGCGTCCTGATGTTGGCCCGCGCCGGCGAAAGCGATAGAGAGCACCTCGCCGTGCGCGCCTTCTTCCATCAGCAGTACGGCCGGGTACTTCATGGTCAGCTTGCTACCCAGGTTGGCGTCAACCCATTCCATCGTCGCATTCCTGAATGCCTGGGCGCGCTTGGTAACCAGGTTGAACACGTTGTTCGACCAGTTCTGGATAGTGGTGTAGCGGCAGCGCCCGCCTTCCTTCACGATGATCTCGACGACCGCGCTGTGCAGGCTGTCGGAGCTGTAGGTAGGCGCCGTGCAGCCCTCGACATAATGTACCCACGCGCCTTCGTCGACGATGATGAGCGTACGCTCGAACTGCCCCATGTTCTTCGTGTTGATGCGGAAGTAGGCCTGCAACGGCATTTCCACCTGCACGCCTGGTGGCACATAGATGAAGGAGCCGCCGGACCAGACGGCGGTGTTCAGCGCCGCGAACTTGTTGTCGTTCCAGGGGATGATCGTGCCGAAGTACTCGCGCACGATGTCGGGATACTCACGCAGGGCGCTGTCCATATCGAGGAAGATGACACCCTTGTTCTCCAGATCCTCGCGAATGTTGTGGTAAACCGTCTCCGAGTCATATTGCGCGCTGACGCCCTGCAGGAACTTCTGCTCGGCCTCGGGAATGCCGAGGCGGTCAAAAGTGTCCTTGATCTCCGGCGGCACATCGTCCCAGTCGCGCTCGGTCTTGTCCGTGGCGCGCACATAATAGAAAATGTCGTCGAAGTTGATCTGGTCGAGCAGGGCCGTGTCACCCCAGTCCGGCATCGGCCTTTGGCAGAAGTGCTCATACGCCTGCAGCCGAATGTCGGTCATCCACGCCGGCTCGCCCTTCATCGCGCTGATCTGGCGCACCCGTTCCGCGTCCAGACCCCTGTCGCTGACATAGCTGTAGTCAACATCATCGTCGTGGAAACCGTAGGTGCTGTCGTAATCGCCACGCACATTGCGCAGCGCATTCTCTTCGGTCGTGAGCTGCTTTTCGCTCTGTACCAGGTCAGTCATGACACTTCTCCCGCTATCTGCTCTGGCTCGCCGTACTTTGCGCGCACCCAGTCGTAACCATTGTCTTCCAGTTTCAATGCCAGCTGCGAATCCCCGCTCTCGACGATTTGTCCATCAAGCATGATGTGCACGTAATCCGGCTGCACGTAACTCAGTATGCGCTGGTAATGCGTGATGACCAGCACACCCAGTTCCGGTCCGCGCAAGCGGTTGACCCCCTCAGCCACGATGCGCAAGGCATCGATGTCCAGGCCGGAATCCGTCTCGTCGAGCACCGCCACGCTCGGTTCCAGCGTTGCCAGCTGCAGGATTTCCGCGCGTTTCTTTTCACCGCCGCTAAAACCCTCGTTCAGGTAGCGGCCGGCGAAACTGTGATCCATATTCAGATCGTTCATCTTGCGCCGCAGCATACGGATGAACTGCGGCACCGGCATACCCTTGCTCTCCGGATCCGCAGCCTTCATACGCGCGCTGAGCGCATGACGCAGAAAGTTGGCGACGGTCACGCCAGGGATTGAGACCGGGTACTGAAAGGCGAGAAAGAGCCCGGCGCGACTGCGCTCGTCCGGCTCCATCTCCAGCAGGTTTTCACCATCGAAGAACACACTGCCGGAAATCACCTCGTAGGCCGGGTTGCCCATCAACACGTTCGCCAGGGTGCTCTTGCCGGAGCCATTGGGGCCCATGAGGGCATGCACTTCGCCCCGTTTAATTGTGAGCGTCACCCCACGCAGGATGACTTCTTCAGTCTCCCCGACCGCTACCCGCAGATCACGGATTTCAAGCGCCATGCAGTGGCCACTCCCTCTAGTATGTTTGCGCCTGTTAACTTTGCAATGTAACCAATGGTGAACATCCGCAGTATACCAGTCAGTGACGCTACATGTCAACCGGCGGCCAACAGCGGCCTGGTTGGCTGACACCGGGCACTGTGGTAGGATGCGGGTTGAAGCGGTGATAAACTTCTGCCTACTGACAGGGAAACCGCCATGACGGAACAACAGGAAGTACAAACCAGGGAAGAAGGACTGATGCAATCGTTGCGTCAGGTAATAGACCCCGAAATAGGGATGAACGTGGTCGAGCTGGGTCTCATTCGCAGCACGGAGATCTACGAGGACCGCGGGCATGTCATCATGATTATGACGACGCCCTTTTGCCCCTACGCGCCCCAACTGCTGGAGCAGACCCGCCGTACCGCGCAGGACTTCCTCGGCCTGCCATCCACCATCGAGATGGGCCTCGAAATGTGGGATCCATCCATGATGGAGGAAGGTCTGGCGGACGACTGGGGCCTGCTCTAGCCGGAGAGTGTCGCCTGGCCGGGACTGCCCGGATAGCGGCCCGGCCCGTGCTGCGCGATGAAGTCCTGCGGATCGATGTAGTGCCGCATCAGGGTCAGATAGTTTCTGCCCGGCCAGTGCGTCGGCTGCCGCTCCAGCGCAGAGGTCGCGCACAGGTCAAAATGCAGGTGCCGTTCGCGCCCGTTGCTCGCCAGTGCCGCGCCGGCAATCTGCTCGCCGCGCCGTACCCTTGTCCCGATCTGCGGCTGCGCGTTCTCAATGTGTGAATAGCGACTGGTAAGCACCCGCCCGCTGCCCGTCAGCGGATCGTGACGAATGATGATGATCTCGCCCCATTCTGGCAGCTCACCGACGAAAGTGACCACGCCGCTGGCGCAGGCGTAAACTGCCTGTCGCCCTCCCTGCTGCAAGGTCAGTGTCACGCCCGGTTGATAAGCTTCCGGCATCCCTCCCCGCTGCGCCAGCTGACCAAACAGGCCCTGATCCTGCCAGTCGCCCGGCCACATCTGCACGCCGCGACGTTCGACTGCCGCGCCCACCGGCGCGTCATAGCCATCCGCCAGTCCTGTTGAGCTGCCCGGCACAGCCGGGGCGCCGCTGCGCAGCTCACGCCAGCGCAGGGCATCAAATGCGATTTCGCGGTCGTCTTCACCGGTCAAATCGGTGATAAACACGCTACCGGCGCGACTCTCTCCCAACTCAAAGGCGTAGACCCCCAGGGTCACCCACTGGTTGCTGTAGCGGGACTGGTCGATCTCGACCGTCACCAGCGTTTCCGAGCCGCGCACTCCGTAAATCTGATAGCTGGCATGTTGCGTGCTGGCGTGTTCGTCCGGCACAAAAACGGCCAGCTCGTAAGTGCTGGAACGCTGCAGCGCCGGAGTCCAGTGCGCCCAGGCAGCGCTACGGCTCCCTTGCGTGGGTCTATACCAGGCTGTCCACCCCAGTGCGCCGCGAAACGACTGGAATCCCGCTCCGCCGATATATGCGCCCCTGGCGAAGCCAGAATCGTTCGGCCGCACCAACACCAGATCACCGTTGCCTTCCGGCGGAAGCTCCGGTTCGGGCATATCCGTGCCGATTGCCCTGTTGAGCGCACTGAATTGCGTGTCACCGATCACTCCCAGGCGCCACCAGCCCAGAGCCGGCGCACCATGGCGTCTGGTCGCGAGGGTGTGCGCGACGCGAATTTCCGACGCATCCGCGTTCCCCTGCAATACCGGGATAAGGGGTAGCCCGAAATCGCCCCAGACCTCCCAGGCTTCCTGCAAGGCCTCTTGCGGCAGGTTGCCAAAGGTCACCCAGTACACCTGAGGATGGATACTGTTGATAAAGGGCCGCCATTCCTCTGGCCAGATACCGTGATAATGATGTCGTCGCGGATCGACTGACATGCCGATGTGAAAATCAGCCGGCAATTGCCGCCTGATGCGCAGCATGAAGGGGCGGATGCCCTCGCGGCCGGCGGACCAGAAACCCTCATAGGGCTCGACATCGAGGATGAGCGAACGAACGCCCGGCCGCTGGCAGGCCTGAACGATGAGGTTGGTCTCCGCGACGCTGTCCAGCCCGCGCGCCACACACCAGGCGTGGAAATTCATGCCGTAACGCCCCAGCGCGCTCACCCAGCGGTCGATGCGTTCCGGGCCATCCAGTGCCAGATCACGGCTGCTGTCCCAGGTGCCCTGCCAGTTGGCGCCACCTTGTGCGGTGCAGTCGCTGGTCTTGACGAATACTTCCGTTACCCGCGGCGCCGTCCGTTTCAGTCGTTGCGCCAGCTCGTCGATGCTGTTATCCGGCAGCACGTCGCCTTTCCAGTGCCAGACCGCAATACGTTCGTCAAAAGGAGTTTGCGGCTGCTCGGGCTGTTGTGGCAGATCCTCGATCGGCTCGAAATCCACGACGAAGGTGGCCAGCCAGCCGGTCCGACGCCCCTGCTCGATCCACACCCAGCCGTTATGCGTGCGTGTTTTCGGGTAGTAACGCAGGATGCTCTTGTCCGAGATTTCGCCGATGTCGCGGTAGTCTGTGCCGGGTCCGTTGCGCAGGTTGGCCCACGCGCCGGTAGTATTCGCAATGGCCCTTTGTGGCGCGCCTGAATCACCCGGTCGGGAAACCGGAGCAGGAACCGGACTCATCCATTCCTCCGAATCAGTAATGCAAGGCCGTAACCATCAAGCCGGTGCCCGGTTACATGGAACTGCCAATGATGCGCACCTGGCCGCTACCCGGGACGACTTCGCCGATGAGCCGGGCAGCTTCGCCCGCCTCCAGCAGCGCATCCAGCAGCGCCTGCGACTCCTCCGGCGCCACCGCCATCAACAGGCCGCCCGAAGTCTGCGGGTCGTGCAGCATGGTTTCCGCCACAGCATCCAGGTCGGGCGCAAGCGTTGTCCAGCGGCCAAAATATTCCTGGTTGCGCGTTGTGCCGCCGGGCGCGAAGCCGGCCTCCGCACAGGCGCGTGCTCCCGGCAGCCAGCCCAGAGCCTCGAAATCAATAATGAAGTCGAGTGAATTGCCGCGCAGCATTTCGTGCGCATGGCCCGCCAGGCCGAAACCGGTGATGTCGGTCATGGCGTGTACTTTATGCGCCCGCGCCAAACGGGCTGCGTCACGGTTCAGGCGGCTCATGCTCGCCACTGCCGTCGCGAGCTGGGCGGGATCGGACTGCTGCCGCTTCAGCGCGGTCGTGAGCAGGCCGGTGCCCAGCTCCTTGGTGAGCAGGAGCCGGTCGCCAGGCTGTGCCCCGCCCTTGGTGAGCAGCTCCTGCGGCGCCACCAGGCCGGTCACGGCCAGCCCATACTTCGGCTCATCGTCCGTAACCGTGTGGCCGCCGGCGATGACCGCGCCTGCCTCAAGCACTTTCTCTGCGCCACCGCGCAGTATTTCAGACTGCACGCTTGCGTCCAGCGATTCCGGAAAGGCGACCAGGTTGAGCGCCAGGATGGCCTCGCCGCCCACAGCGTAGACGTCGCTGAGCGCGTTGGCCGCCGCGATCGCGCCAAAGTCGTAGGGGTCATCAACTACCGGCGGGAAAAAGTCCACCGTCGTCACCAGCGCGCGCCCGTCGTCCAGACGCCACACGGCGGCATCGTCCGGCTCGGCCAGCCCGGCCAGCAACTGCGGGTAGTTTTCACTTGCGAACAGCGTTCGTAGTGGCTGCAAAACTTGCGCCAGGTCCTCAGGACCGCATTTCGACGCTCAGCCGGCGCTTCCTGCCAGGCTGGTCAGCCGCAGTTTCTCGCTCATTTTCTCTCCTCGTATCAGTTATCCGCTTCTATTCAAGTATAGGGTCGCGCCGGATTTCTGACAAGCAATGCCACAACATCCGTAACATTCGTCCACTCGAGATACGAATGCTTGCGAACCGGCATAGCCTGCGCTATGCTGGCATCAATTCGGGGCGTGGCGCAGCCCGGTAGCGCGCTTGCATGGGGTGCAAGAGGCCCCCGGTTCGAATCCGGGCGCCCCGACTGGCCTGGCAGCAAAATTCATTTTCGCGGGAGCGGTCTTCCTGTCCAGGCTTTCACGCGAAGGCCTTGTCCCTTTCGACCTAGGTGTTCACCAGGAGAGCAACAATGAGACGGACATTGAGTTTTGCACTGACTTTACTGGCGCTGATCCTGCTGGCTGTGCCGGCCATGGCTCAGGAAGGTGGCATCATCGTTCGGGGCAACGCCGGTGGTGACCCTTCGGCGCTCGACCCTCTTATTTCAAATGATACGACGGCGGCAGACATTCAGGCGTTGCTCTTCCCGAGTCTGTTGAATGTGGATCCTGCAACTGCCAGCTTCGTCAACGGGCCGGGTCAGGGTGTGTTTGCCACAGGCTGGGAAATCTCCGAAGATGGAACGACCTATACCATCAGCCTGCGCGACGACATGTACTGGTCTGACGGCGAGCAAATTACCGCCGATGATGTGATGTTCGTCTGGAGGGCTATCAATGATGAGACGGTTGATTCACCTCTGAGCTTCATCACTGACACGGTCTTGGACGTGCAAATGGTCGATGATTTCACTGTCGCCGTATCCTTCGCCGAGGCGGACTGTGATGCCCTTAGCGACGCCGGTGGCCTCCAGCCCTACCCCTCGCACATTGCGCCGGAAGACCTGTCCACCCTGCCGGACATGGAGTTCAACCAAAATCTCTATGTCAGCTCCGGACCCTATTCCTTTGGCGAAATGCGGCCGGCCGAGGCAATCACACTCGTCGCCAACCAGGACTGGCCCGATGCTGCGCTGGGCTATGTCAACAACGATGGTGTTGTGTCGCTTAGCGTACCGGACCTGACGGTCATGGTGGAGCGATTCCTGGCCGGTGAGCTGAGCGTCATCTCCGGGCCACAGGAATCCCGCCGCGTGGACATTTACGCCGCTGAAGATGCAGGCGATGTGACGGTTTATACTTATCCTGGCAATGCTTGGGACTACCTCGCCTTCAACCTGGCTGACCCCGAAAATCCGCAGGACGCCACGGACTCAGATGGCAATTCCATCGACCAGGGCGAGCACCCGGTCTTCGGCAACACGGAAAGCGGCCGCGACGTCCGCCGCGCGCTGAATCTGGCGCTGGATGTCAATGACATTATCGAGCGCGCCACCTTCGGCGAGGGTACGCGCATGGCCTCGCACCTGGTGCCCGCCAGCTGGGCGCTGGATCCAACTCTAGAGCCAATTCCGCTGAACGTGGAACTCGCCCAGGAAATGCTGGATGCCGCCGGCTGGGTCAACTCTGACGCCGCAGACCCCTCCAGCGTGCGTGTCTGCCAGGGTTGCGCTACGGCCGAGGACGGGGCAGAGATGCGCTTCGATCTCATGACCAATGAGGAGAACGCGCGGCGTACGGCTATCATAACCATCGCCCAGGAGAGTTGGGACAAGATCGGCGTCAAGGCCGAGATTCAGACGCTGGAATTTTTCACCATGCTCGACGTCCTGTTCTCGCAGACCTTTGATGCCTACGTCATCGGCTGGCGCAACGGCTATCCCGACCGCCCCGACGGCACGCAGCTGTTCACGCCCGCCAGCGACATCATTGGTGGCTGCAGCAACTGCATGTCCTACAACAACCCGGCCTTCACCGAGTTGAACGAGGCAGCGCGCGTGCTGCCTGGCTGTGATATTGAGGCGCGCAAGGCGATCTACGCCGAAGCGCAGCAAATCACCCAGGACGACACGCCCTACATCTTCATGTTCGTGCGCAACGGGTTCTACGCTGCGCGCAGCGAGGTCTCCGGCTTTGACCCTGAGCCTTCCCAGATGTTGTGGAACATCGACACCTGGTCAGTGATGGCTCCCTGACCTGAACCTGCGCTTCACAAGCCACCCCCTCCCTTGCGGAGGGGGTGCACTTTATGCCCCGGCCAGGTAACAGGCGGCTGATATGGCAAAGTTTTTATTCCGTAGATTGTTACAGTCGATTCCAACCTTGTTCGGCATCAGTGTGCTAACCTACGCCCTGATGCTGGCGGCACCCGGTGGGCCCGTCGCCGCACTTGCCTTCGGCCCCAATACAACCCCCCAGGAACGCGCAAGGGTCGCAGCGCGCCTCGGCGTCAATGACCCCTTCTATCTGCAGTATGTGCGCTGGCTGTTGGGCGACGACTGGCTGCGCTGGGACAGCGACGGTGATGGCCTGGCCGACCAGGCCTTTCTGATTCCCCTGGACGCAGACGGGGACGGTGAACCCGAGCCCCCTGGCACACGCAAGGGAATTGTGCGCGGCGACTTCGGTCGTTCCTTCTATCAGGGGCGGCGCCAGGTGCTGCCCATCATCTTTGAACGCGTGGCGGCTACCCTTGAGCTGGGCGCAGCTTCCCTTGCCATCGGCCTGTCGCTCGGCATCCCGGTGGGCGTGCTGGCAGCCGTCAACCGTGGCGGCCTCTTCGATACAATTTCCCGCGTGATGGCGGTGGTCTTCAACGCCTTGCCCAGCTTTTGGCTGGGTCTGTTGCTGTTGCTGGTCTTCGGCGGTACCGGTCTGGGACTGTTGCCTATGGGCAATCGCTGCGGCGTCATACTTCTCGGCGGCTGTCCACCCTTCTGGTTGCGTCTCGAGTACCTCGTTCTGCCCGTATTCGTCATCGCAACTGGTGGTATCGCCGGCTTTTCCCGCTTTATGCGCGCCTCGCTGCTGGATGTCAGCAGCCAGGATTACATCCGCACCGCGCGCTCCCGTGGCCTGAGCGAACGCGCAGTCTGGTTCCGCCATGGCGTCCGCAACGCCCTCATCCCCATCGCCACGTTTCTGGGGCCGGCCTTCACCGGCATTCTTGGCGGTGCCGCCATCACTGAAACCATCTTTGCCTGGCCGGGCCTGGGGAGACTCGCGGTAAATTCGGTCACGCAAAAGGATTACCCCATCGTCATGGCCGTGGTCATGTTCGCCGCGGTCGCAACTATTTTGGGCTATCTGCTCTCCGACATCCTCTACGCCCTGATTGACCCGCGTATCCGGTTGCACTAGTCTGCGCCAGGGAGACGAGCATGGCTGCACCAGTGTCGCTTGGGGCTCCATCGCCCGCAAACGAGGGCGGCGAACGTCAGGAGACCCCTTCGCTGTTCCAGCTGGCCATGCATCGTCTGTGGCGCGACCGGCTCAGCATGATTGCGATTGGCGTGCTGGTTTTGCTGACCCTGTTCTCTTTTGGCGCGCCGGTCATCAATTCACTGCTGGGCACCAACAGCCGCAGTATCGTCTCGGATTCCTTCCTGCCGCCCCTCTCCCCCGGACATCTGCTGGGGGCCGACGACATCGGGCGTGACCACCTCGCGCGTCTGCTGGAGGCCGGCCAGGTCTCGCTGGCAATCGGCTTTCTGGCGGCCTTCCTCTCTCTGGTAATCGGCGTTTCGCTGGGTCTGGTGACAGGTTACTTCGGCGGGTTCGTCGACGATGCAGTCATCTGGTTGATTACGACCATAAACTCCGTGCCCCTGTTTTTCATCATCCTCATCGTTGCCGGCATTCTTTCGCCAAGTATGTCAACCCTGATCATCGTGCTCGGTGTGCTTGGCTGGACGGGCACGGCCAGACTGGTACGCGGAGAGACGCTGGGCCTGCGCGAGCGTGAATTCGTCATCAGCGCGCGCGCCATCGGCGCCAACCGCGGGCGCATCATGTTCTCCCACATCCTGCCCAATCTCATCTCCATTATCCTTATCAACCTGGCGATCGACATCGGTATCATCATCCTTATCGAGGCCGCTCTCAGCTTTCTGGGCGTGGGCGTCAAACCGCCCCAGGCGACCTGGGGCAACATGCTCACCAACGCCAGGGGATTCTTCACGCACGGGCCGCACCTGGTCTTCTGGCCAGGCTTCCTGATTTTCGTGACGGTACTGTGTCTGTACGTGCTTGGGGATGGACTACGCGACGCCTTCGACCCGACAACTGTCGACTAAATCCCGTTTTTCGCTAGTTCACCTTCAAGATGTTGGGCTGCCGGCAGGTCTTGTAGTCTTCGCCGATGATGACTTCATAGTCGACTTCGCGCGCCGGGTCCGCGTTGACGAAGATCTGATCTTCGTGAATGTCAAGCAATGCCGCGATGCGCTCACTGAGACTCCCCTTTGTTGCACCGCTGAAGTCATTGAGCGTCGTTTGGGCGGCACTTCTGATCAACGTGGGCCCCGCTGCGGTGGCGTTCAGACCTTCGCGTACGAGGTGACTGGCGGCGATGCGGTCCCGCGCCGGATGTGAAGACCCGTTCAACACGCGAATGCCCGGGCCTTCCAGCCGCAGTCGTTTGTCTGTGCGCGGCAGGTAAAACTCGCGCAGAACTGGTAACAGGCGCTCGAAGACAGGCAGGAGCACCTCTGCGCCGGTCGGAGTTTTCCAGGGGATAGTATGTGTCTTCAGCTGCAATGAATGGTAGGCGACGTCATCCGGCCCCAGGCCGATCCCGACCGGCAGCAAGCTGGCCAGCACGTCAACGGGCAAATCTGTGGTAACGATCGACTGCGCCAGCTGCCACAGCCGGTACAGCTCACCAGGGTCTTGCAAATGACCGTTTTCGCGCAGCCGGCTCCAGACTCCGCGCAGAATTTGTTGCTGGCGCCGCCCTCGCTCGAGGTCCGTCGCGCCCCGCCGCGAGCGCGCGTACCACAGGACCTCCAGCCCATCGAACTCGTAGACGCCGGCATCCAGCACGGAATATTCGCCTTCGACCTTGCGCGCCTCGTCCGGGATGCGGGTGTCGTCGTGCTCCTTGTCCTTGATGGCACACTCCACCACGATTTCGACGCCATCTACGAAATCAACGACCTGGCGCAGCCCGCTGAAGTCGATCAGCACGTGGTAATGCACGTTGATGCCATAGTTGTAGAGAATCGTCTGCCGCAGCAAATCAAAGCCGCCCAGCCGCCAGCCGCCCCTTTCCCCATGCGAATACACCTGATTCAGCCTGTGCATGCCCCAGATGGGCACCCAGGCGAGCAGATCCCGTGGCAGGCTCAGCATGGCAGCTGTGCCGGTGGTGCGGTTGACCGAGAGCACGATGATGGTGTCGGTGCGCTGGTTGGCAAATCCCAGCTCGGAGTCGCTGCCCAGCAGCAGAATGTTGACGAGGTCGTTGCCCTGCCGGTCGAGTGGCTGCAGACGCGGCGGAACAGCCGTGATGTCCTGCTGGCCCGGCACCGGATCCCCTACGTATCGTACGGTTGGCAGCGGCGGCGGCGTCCCAACCACCACTTCCGGCGTGGCCTGCAGCGGCTGCGCCAAAGAAATCCGCGCAGCCAGCAGATGGTTTGAAGCTGAGGGAGCTGCTTGCGACGCCGCAATATCCGTGGCGATCAACGCCGCCTGTTGCCCTCGCCCTTCGAAGTATGACCGTTCTTCCAGCCAGCGCCGCAGCTCGGCCAGCGTGAAAGCCAGGGTGAGGAGAATCAGGGCCAGCAACAGCAGGGGCAGCGCCCTGTCGAACAACACATGGATGAGATTGCGCAGGAAGGTGATGGGGGATTTTCGGTCGGACATGGGCACAGTATAGCGGTCGCCTTTGCACATTCCAGTTCAAATTCGCTGACACAGGAGCCGGTCCCATCCGTTGACGCTGCGGCACGGCGCGGCTAGACTGGGTTACCCGGTCACGTGGACAGGAGCGCGCATGGCGAGCTCGTCAGGCGGCCCGGGCAGCAGAAGTCGCCGCAACCGCCTTCCCCTGCTGCCCATCCTTTCCATATTGCTGCTGCTGGGCGCAATCGCGCTGTTCATCATCGAGTTACTAAACTTCAGCCAGCAACAGGACCGTCTCGGCACCAGTGTAAGCGTAGCGGGCGTTGACGTAGGCGGTATGTTGCCCGGTGAAGCCGTCGCCACCTGGGAAGCCAATTTTTCACAGCCCCTGACGCTCTGGTACGAAAGTAGCCCCATTTTGCTGGAGCCAACATCCATCGGCTTTCGCATTAACAACGCTGCCATGCTGGCTGAGGCGCGCACTGCCAGTTCCGGCGGCACGGCGAACTGGTTGCGCTTTTTCAACGGTTTGATTGGCGAAGAATCGCGCAGCAACGTGAGCATTGAGCTCAACGCCACCTGGCAGAATTCACTGGTGGAGCAGTCCCTGCGGGAGATTGGCTTGCGTTACGACCGGCAGCCGGAAGACGGCGCCTGGGACCTGGAGACGCTGACCATCCTGCCGGGCACCGGCGGCCGCTCACTGGACATTCCTCGCGCCTTGCCACTCATCGCAGACGCCTTGCGCAACGCGCAACAGCGCGACGTCTCCCTGCCGTTGATGGATACCCGCCCCGGCCAAATACACCTTGGCATTCTGGCGGACCTCATCCGCGCCTGGCTGGACGCGCAAGGCTTCATTTTTGATGGCCAGACCACCCTCGCCTCCATCTACATCGCCGACCTGCAAAGCGGCGAAGAGATCAACCTGAATTCGGATGTCGCCGTCTCGGCTGCCAGCACCATCAAGTTGCCCATCCTGCTGGACTACTATCGCACGCTCAATCTCGCGCCCAGCGATGAAGAAGCCTGGCTGATGGCGAATTCTCTGCTCTGTAGTAATAACTCCTCCTCCAACCTCATTATGCAAATCATCGGTGGCGGCGAGAACGTTTTCCGCGGCCTCGCCAGCGTAACGGAAAACACACGCTATTTGGGCGCCCGCAACACCTTCATCACGGCGCCCTTCGTGCTTGGCGTCGATGGACAGCTGTTTGGCGCCAACGCGCCGCCGCTCACCTCACCCAATCCGCGTTACGACACCAGCCCGGACCCCTACAACCAGACGACTGCCGAGGATCTCGGTTCCCTGCTGGGCATGATTTACGACTGTGCCTACCTCGGTTCTGGACTGCTGGCCGCCAGGCCGGGCGGCGAGTACACGCGCAATGAGTGTCGTCAGATGATAGAGTTAATGAGCGGCAACGATTTGCTGCGCCTGCTGCAAGGCGGCCTGCCACCCGGAACGCGCATCGCCCACAAAAACGGCTGGCTGGACAATTTGCATGGCGACGCAGGCATCGTCTTCCCCCCCAACGGTCGCAACTACATCATCGCGATCTTCGTCTGGGAGGATGTGGAGTTCTTCAGCTACGAACGTGCCTGGCCGCTGATCGAGGGAATCTCGCGCGCAGCATGGAATTACTTCAGTCCGCAACAGGCGCTTTCCTCGGCACGCAACGATTTGCCCGAAGGTGGCGCCGCTGCCTGCGACGGCCCGAATGGCTTTCTGCCGCCCTTTGGCCAGGTGAATCTCAACGACATCGACGCCTGGCGCAGCTAGTCCGGTTCGCAAGCCACAAGCACGGACGCTACAATCACCTGCTGGAAACGATTTGGAGCGCATGAATGAACGGCGGTGTCGTGCTGCTGCTGACCATCGTGCTGGGCGCAATGCTGCTGCTCATCCAGCGCGCCGAGAAGCGCCGCCGACGGCTGGCGACGATTGTAATGGCCGGCGTTGCCTTTCTGCTCTGGTATTGGGCAGCCTTCCGCCAGCTGGGCGGCGAGTTCACTGCCGCGCTGGCGCTGGCAGCCTTTATGAACCTGCTGTTTTGGCTGCTGATCGGGCGTTACAACCCGGTGGGCGACAGCGACAAGGGCATCCGTGTTCTGGGTATGGACGACTGAAGGCGTGAACTAGCCAATGATGTCTAGCGGGATGACGTCATTGCCCTGCAGCATCATGACGCTGGCGCGTGCAGCCACGGCCTGTGCCACTGCCATCAGCGCCTGGCCTGCCTGGCTTTGTGGCGCAGTGACCACCAGTGGCCGACCGTAATCGCCGCCTTCCCGTAGCGCCGCAGCCAGCGGCACACGACCCAGAAAGGGCAGCCCGCGCTGCTGCGCCAGGGTCTCACCACCGCCGCTGCCGAAGAACTCGCCGCTCATGTTCTCCACAACGCCCAGGAGCGGCACTTCCAGGGTCTCAAACATCGCCGCGCTGCGCAGGGCATCCACGACTGCCACATCCTGCGGCTGTGTGACAATTACCGCGCCGGTCAGCGGGAAGGACTGCGCTAACGAGAGCGGTGCGTCGCCGGTGCCAGGCGGCAGGTCCACGATCATGTAGTCCAGCCGTCCCCAATTGACGTCCGTGAAAAACTGGCGGATGGCGCTGTGCAACATGGGCCCGCGCATAATCATCGGCTTGTCCGGCGGCGTCAGAAAGCCGGTACTGATAATTTTGACGCCCCAGGCCTCCAGCGGTTGCATCTTGCTGTCAATCACCTTGGGGCGACCGTAGCCGAGCCCGGTCATCACCGGGATGTTGGGGTTTAGGATGTCCGCATCCATCAGCCCAACGCTCGCGCCGGCGTCAGCCAGCGCCACTGCGATGTTGGTCGCGATGGTCGTCTTGCCCACGCCGCCCTTGCCGCTCGCCACGGCGATGATGCAGTTCATCGGGACATCAAGGCGCCCGTGAATGCGGCGGTCTGCCGGTACCTGCGCGTCCCAGCGGATGTCCAGCCGTTCAATGCCCGGCACGCTGCCCAGCACGGCCGCGTTACAGCGTTCAATGAACACGTCCTTCAGCGGGCAGGCCGGCGTGGTCAGCACGATGGTGAAGCGCGCTACCGGCCCTTCGACCTGCAGGTCCTTCACCATGTCGAGCGAAATGATGTCCCGGTTCAACTCCGGCTCAATGACCGTGGCCAGAGCCTGACGAACTGCTTCGTTGCGCTCGCTCATGCTACTCCGGTTTGTCCAGGCTCAGTTGCGGGAGGCTGGCTTGCGCGCGCGTGCGGCGCCGCGCTCGGCCTTGGCCTTTTCCTTCAGCACATCCTTGTGTTCCCAGCCACCGCGCACTTCCATCTCTTCCTGCGCAGTCGTTGGCGCAATTCGCTTCCAGTAGCTCACTTCCTTCGAGAGCTTCTGCTTGTCATAGATATGCGCGCTGGTGCGGTCGTAACTGGCCAGCTCGTAGTCGTGATCCATCTTGATGGCATCGAAGGGGCAGAACTCGGCGCAGTAGCCGCAGTTCATGCAGATGTCGATGTCGATGTAAAAGGCGTCTGGCTCGGGAACCGGGCGGCCAGTTTGCGGATTTCTGCCGCGCACAATCCAGATGCACTGCGGCGGGCAGACCTTGGCGCAAATGCCGCAGCTGGTGCACCAGTCATGACCGGGTCGCTCTTCGTGGTCGTGGTCTTCAATGACCAGGAAGGGAATAAAACGAAAGCGCTCCGGCACGGCGATCTTTTCGTCCGGATACTGCACTGTGAAGGAGCCGGTCGCCTGCATGCCCTGGCGCATGCCAAAGTTGCCTTCACCGGTGTACTTGCGCCCGGCGTAGCGAATGTCATCCATGTACGAGCGGGCGATATGCTTCATGGTGATGAGCAGCCCGCGCGCAATTCCCTGTCCGTACATCCGTCCTCCCCTGCCCGGCCTAAATAGCGCCGGCTCAGCGATCCGTTTCGCCCAGAACGATGTCGATACTGCCCAGAATGGTCACCACGTCCGCCACCTTGTGCCCGATGCACATGGGCCCCAGCGCCGTCAAATTGATGAAGCTGGGGGCGCGCACATGGTATCGCCACGGGTTTTGCGGTCCCTTGGGGTCGCCTTCCGAGACGACGTAGAATCCCAGTTCGCCCTTGGGGTTCTCCACCCGGCCGTAGGCCTCACCGACCGGCACGCGTGGCGTATGCCCCACCTTCGTCACCGCTACCTGACCCTGCGTCTGTTCCAGGCGTGGCAGAATTTGCTTCAGGATGCGCACGCTCTCGCGCATTTCCTGGAAGCGCACAAGATAGCGGTCGTAAATGTCGCCGTTGCTGCCGACCGGAATATCAAAGTCGAGCTCGGGGTAAATGCTGTAGGGTTCCGCGCGACGAACGTCATAGGGCACTCCGCTGGCCCGCAGTAGCGGCCCGCAGGTGCTAAGCGCGATGGCGTCTTCCCCCGTCAGAATGCCCACGCCCAGCGTGCGTTCGCGCAGGATTTCGTTGCGCGTGAGCAGCCGGTCATACTCATCAAGGAAGCGCGGCAGACGCTCGTTCACCATTTCTGTGAGGTAGTCCATCGTGTTGTAGTCGCGCACCTTGTCATTGACAAGGTTGACCACGCTGCGGATGCGCTGCGGAATGTCGCGGTAGACGCCGCCGAAGCGCATGTAGTTGCACATCAGCCGGCTGCCGGCCGTGGCCTCGAAGAAGTCGAGGATTTTCTCGCGCTCGTTGTTCGCGTAGAGCATGGGAGTGAAGAAAGCGCCCAGGTCGTTGAGCAGGAAGCCCAGCGACCAGAGATGATTGACGATACGTGTCAGCTCGACCATCAGCACGCGCAGGCACTCGGCGCGGCGCGTGGGCGGTGAATAGCGCGCGCCCTGGGACAGCAACTGCTCAACTGCCAAAGCATAACCAAGGTTGTTGCTCATGCTGGATATGTAGTCGAGCCGGTCCGTGAAAGGCAGATTGTGCAGGAAGGAGTTGCGCTCGCCGATCTTCTCGTGGTTGCGATGCAAATAGCCCATCACCGGGTCCAGCGACACAATCGTCTCGCCGTCCAGCGTCACCACCATGCGAAAGACGCCGTGCGTGCTTGGGTGGTGCGGCCCCAGGTTAACGATCAGCTTGTCCGTGTGCAGACCGTCGCTGTCCAGCACCTGCACGTCCACGCCCAGACCCAGGCCCTGATACAGCTCTGACTCGGAGACGTCGTTCAATCGACCCAGGTCAAGGTCGTCCGGATAGTTCACATTCTTGCCGAAGATGTTCTTTTCCTCGGCGCGGTGCACCTGGCCACCCGGCCAGCGGCTGTCGAAGGGCTTGTGCTCCTCTTCGAAGTAGGCTTCCTTCCAGTCCTTGCGCATCGGGTGACCGGCGAAGCCGTCCCACAGCAGGATGCGACGCAGATTTGGATGGCCCTCAAAGTGAATGCCGTAGAGGTCGTAGACCTCGCGTTCCTGGAAGTCTACACCCGGCCAGACATTCACCAGCGACGGCAACTGCGGCTTGTCGCGCTCTGTCTGCGCCTTGAATACCAGCGCCGGGCCGCCGCTCGTGCGGTAGGCGTGGTACACAACTTCCATGTGGTCGGAAATGCCTTGATAATCGACGCCGGTTGCGCTGGACAGGTAGTCAAAGCCCAGATCGTCGCGGATGGCGAGCGCAATTTCGGACAGGCTGGCCGGGTCAACAAGGATGCCACTGAAGCCCTTGCGACTGTCCTCGCTGACCGCATCCGGCCAGCGTTTCTTCAGCAGGTCGATTGAAGCGCCGAGCTCCAGCTGCGTGTTTTCAGCAACGACATCCATGCTCAACCGCCTTTCGCCGTGCGTCGCGCTGCCAACCGCGCCATGGCTTCCTCGCGCTTGCGCATGCGCGCCGCCTGCGCCGGGTCGATACCAGCGTCGGCGTCGTCCACAACTGCTGTCTCGGCGACGGCTTCCTGCGTAAGCTCAGCCGGATTCTGCCAGGCGGGCAACTGGCGTACTCCGTAGGGCGCATCCAGAGCGGCCTGTTGCGCCTGCTGCCGGATGAGCTCCATCTGGCGCGGATCGATGATGTCCGGCCCCAAAATTGGTACCGGCGTCGGCTCGGCCGGACCGACGCCATACCAGGGGACATCGTCCAGGTTCGCCAGCGACTGGCCATCAATCTTCTTCTGCAACGCGATCATGCCATGCAGCAGCGCCTGGGGCGTGGGCGGGCAACCGGGCACGTAGACATCCACCGGTAAATACTTGTCCACGCCCGAAACGACGTTGTAGCCCTCCTTGAAGGGGCCGCCGCCGCTGGCACAGGCGCCCATCGCCAGCACATACTTCGGCTCCGGCATCTGGTTGTAAAGGCGCACGATGGGCACGATCATCTTCTTGGTCACCGTGCCCGAGACGATCATGAGGTCCGACTGACGCGGGCTGCCGCGCATGACCTCAAAGCCGAAGCGCGAGAAATCGAAACGGGATGCGGCAGTGCCGATCATTTCGATGGCGCAGCAGGCCAGGCCGAAAAGCATCGGCCACATCGAGGAGCGCCGGCTCCAGTTGTAAATCTTGTCAAGGCTGGTGATCGCGATGTTGGCCTGTAGCTCGGCCGGCACCGGGAACTCGGTATCCTGCAACGCTCGCGGGTCAGTTTGCGCCATCCAGGGTGACCTCCTCATACCAGTCGCGCAGCACGTCGGTCAAGATGCCATCATTGACAAGCGCCGGGTCATCCATAAACTCCGGCAATTCCAAAATCCACGCGTTAAGCTGCTCCAGACCCAGCGTATCCAGCTCCGCGTCCGGGTGCGCGTCAATCAGCGCCAGCGCCAGCGCATGGCTGGACTCCCAACTCAACATGAATCTACCGCAGAACCCCGCACATCACGAATCCCCCTGCCCTTGCAGCAGGGCATCCGTGTCGATCTGGGCACGTTGCAGACGGCCGCTGTAATCCACGTAGACCGTCTTCCACTCAGTGAAGGTGTCCAGGCCCGCCTGGCCTGCCTCGCGCATGCCGTTGCCGGTGGCGCGGATGCCGCCGAAGGGGAACTGTATCTCGGCGCCACTGGTGCCGTGATTGATATAGACGATGCCGCTAGACAGGTCGCGGATGGCGCGAAAGGCGCGGTTCACGTCAGTGGTGAAGATGCTGCTGGATAGCCCGTAACGAACCTCATTGTTGAGCTCGATCGCCTCGTCAAGCGTGTCCACTGTAATCAGCGCCAGCACCGGGCCAAAGATCTCCTCGCGCGCCACACGCATCTCCCGACGCACGTCATCCAGCAGCGTCGGCTGGAAGAACCAGCCTTGCCCCATGTCGACGCGCGCCCCACCGGTCAGTACCCGGGCGCCCTCGTCGCGGGCTATCGTCATGTAGCGCTCGACCTTTGCCAGCGCAGCCTGGTTGACCAGCGGGCCGAGGTCGACGCTCTCGTCCAGCCCGTCGCCCAGCTTCAGCGCGCGCGCCTTCTCCGTAAGCGCTTCAGCCAACTGTGCATGCACGCCGCGTTGCACGATGAGACGGCTGGCTGCCGTGCAGCGTTGGCCGCTCGTGCCAAAGGCACTCCAGGTGATGGCCTGCGCCGCGAGTTCGAGATCGGCGTCCTCCAGCACGATGATGGCGTTCTTGCCGCCCATCTCCAGCGACACCTTCTTGCCCAGACGCGCGGCCCGCTCATAGACCTGCAGGCCAGTCTCAGTGGAACCCGTGAAGGAAATGACGCGCACATCCGGGTGCGCCACCAGCGCCGCGCCGGTCTCGCCTGCGCCGCACACCAGTTCAGCACGCCGGGCGGCAGGCCGGCTTCCGCGCAGATCTGCACGAACATGGCCGCCGTCGCCGGCGCGTCCTCGGCCGGCTTGAATATGACCGTGTTGCCGGCCACCAGCGCCGGGAACAGCTTCCACGACGGGACGGCCACCGGAAAGTTCCAGGGCGTGATGAGCCCGACCACGCCTGCCGGTTCGCGCAGCGCCATGCCGAACTTGTCCGGCATTTCCACCGGCGCCGTGTGGCCAAAGAGGCGACGACCTTCGCCGCCCATGTACCAGGCCATGTCGATGGCTTCCTGCACATCGCCACGGGCCTCGCTAATGATCTTGCCCATCTCGGTAGTCAGCAATTGCGACAGTGCTTCCTTACGCTCGTTGAGCAGTTGCGCAACGCGAAACAGAATCTCGCCGCGCGCGGGCGCGGGCGTCAAGCGCCAGGCCGGGAAGGCAGCTTTCGCCGCTGCCACCGCGGCAGCCACGTCCGCCGCACTGCCCTGCGCGACCTGCGCCACGCACGCTTCGGTCGCCGGGTTAACGCTCATGAAGGCAGCACCATCGATGGCAGCCTGCCATTCGCCGCCGATGTAATTGTGAACCTGAGCGACCATGCGCCCCAATGTCCTGTTTAGCTACCTGCAGTATAGCCTGTTGCTACGAATTTCACAATGTGTTTCACAGCAGACGCGCGCCCGCGCTGTCCACGCGGGAGACGCGCGCAACACAGTCCATGCCCGCGCTTTCGTACAATGCACCCAGCGCGCTCACAACTGCCTGCGCGACGGGCTCGCCGTCACACACTGCGCACAACGTCGGGCCCGCGCCACTGATGACCAGGCCCAGAGCCCCCGCCACCTTCGCCGCGGAGCGTGCCTCGTCCAGCAGCGGCATCAAACTTGCGCGCGCCGGCTCGACCACGCCATCGGCCTCCATTGCCGTCGCCAGTGCGGGCAGATCGCCCTCAAACAGGGCCGCGACCAGCCTGGCGACCGAGGCGGTCTGCGCGACCATTTGCTTCAGACTAATTTGCTGCGGCAGGACTTCGCGCGCCAGCTTCGTCGGCACGTCCACCGCCGGCGTGACCAGCGCCAGCAGCAATTCTGGGGGAACCGGTAGCTGCCGGATCTGCCCGACCTCCGTGCCTGCAATCAGGCAGATGCCGCCCAGCAGCGCCGGCGCGACGTTGTCCGCGTGCCAGCCACTGACCGCCGCCTCGCCTTCCAGACAGGCCGGCAGCAATTGCGCCCGCTGCAGGGGTTCGCCGAGACAGGCATTGGTTGCAAGAGCGGCTGCCACCGCGCTGGCGGCGCTGCTGCCGAGTCCGCTGTTGAGCGGCAGGCCCTTGTGCAACCGCACTTCCACGCCGGCGTCGGCGCCCGCCAGACGCAATACGGCCGCTGCCGCCACCGTCGCCGTGTTGCGTTCCGGCTCACGCGGCAGCAGGCCATCGTCACCTTCGACGGAGAGCAGCGTCACGCCCGGTTTCGCTTGCAGCGCGACCTCGACTCTGTCGCCTGGCCCCTGTACAGCCATGCCCAGGATGTCGAATCCTGCCCCCAGGTTGGCGACGGTGGCCGGTGCGAATGCCCTGACAAACGACATGGAAACTGGTATCCTGTGGCGGCTTCTGCTCGCGAACGGTGGCGCTGATGCCGAGTATCCTGCAATGCATGGACTGCGACCGTCAATACCCGGTTGACCAGGTGGCCTACACTTGCACATCCTGCGGCGGCCTGCTGGACGTCCAGCATGATCTGCACAGCCTGCGCGCCAGGGTCTCCCGCGCCACTTTTGACGAACGCCTTGGCGCGCTCCATGCGCCTTACAACAGCGGCGTCTGGCGCTATCGCGAATTGATCTATCCCGACCTGGCCGACGAAGCGATCATCACCCGGCCGGAAGGCAACACCAACCTCTACCACAGCCCCAGACTGGCGGACTGGGCCGGCCTGGGAACCCTGTGGCTCAAGCATGAGGGCGAAAACCCGACCGGCTCCTTCAAGGACCGTGGCATGACCGGCGGCGTCACCCAGGCGCGTTTACTGGGTATGCAGCGCGTCGCCTGCGCCTCAACTGGCAACACCTCTGCCTCACTGGCCTCCTACGCCGCGCTGGCCGGCCTTGAGGGCATCGTCTTCTTTGAAAACCGCGAAATTGCCCTTGGCAAGCTGGCCCAGGCCATCGCCTATGGCGCGACCTGCATCCAGGTGTCCGCCGATTTCGACCGCAACCTGGAGCTGGTGCGCAGCATCAGCGAGGAGCTGGGCATTTATGTGCTCAACTCTGTCAATCCCTTCCGCCTCGAAGGTCAGAAGAGCATTATCTTCGAGACCATCCAGCAGCTGGGTTGGCAGGTGCCGGACTGGATCGTCTGCCCCGGCGGAAACCTCGGCAACAGCGCGGCCTTTGGCAAGGCACTGCACGAATTACTGGAGCTGGGCCTGATTGATCGTGTGCCGCGCGTCGCCATTATTCAGGCGGAAGGCGCCAACCCGCTCTACCGCGCCTGGCGCAACGGCTTCGACCGCTTTGAGTCGCTACAGGCCCACACCATCGCTACGGCCATCAAAATCGGCAACCCGGTCAACTGGAAAAAGGCCGCGCGCACCCTGCACTGGACGGAAGGCGTGGTCGAAATGGTCAGCGACCAGGAGATTATGGATGCCAAGGCGCGCATCGATGCCCAGGGCATAGGCTGCGAACCCGCCTCTGCCTGTTCACTGGCCGGCGCGCGCAAGCTGGCCCAGGCCGGCGTCATCGGTGCCGACGAAAGCGTCGTCGGTATCCTCACAGGCAACGTGCTCAAGGACCCTGATGCCACCATTAACTATCACCGCAACACCCTGCCCGGTCTGCGCGCCCGCTGGCCCAACCACCTTCATCAGGCCGAGCCTTCCATTGAGCAGATTTCGCGCATTCTGCAGCCCGACGAACCCGTCCCCGCCTGAAGACGAGGAGTGACACATGCCCCCCAAACTTCCCGATGAGGGTCAGGGCCTGGTCGAATACGCGCTTATTCTGGTGCTGGTCGCGGTCGTGGTGATTGTGATCCTGGCCCTGCTGGGCCCGGCCATTGGCGACCTCTTCGCCGACCTGGTCGAAGGCCTGCAGAGCTGAAGTCCGCGCCTACAGACGCGCAAGGGCCTGCTCAAGGTCGCGTATCAGATCGTCTGCGTCTTCAATCCCCAGTGAAAAGCGGACCAGATTGTCCTTGATCCCAAGCGCCAGACGCTCTTCAGTCGTTAGTTCGTAGTAACTCATCAGCGCCGGTTGCTCGACCAGACTTTCGATGCCGCCCAGGCTGGGCGCAATGAAGGGGATCTTCAAATTGTCGATGAAACGCCCGGTGCCCTCCATGTCCTCAGCGACCTCAAAGCTGATGACGCCGCCACAGCCTTCCATCTGACGCTGCGCGATCGCGTGGTCCGGGTGCGAGGCGAGGCCGGGATACCAGACGCGCTCAATACAGGGATGCCCTTCAAGATACTCGGCCACCGCCTGTGCCGAGCGGTTTTGCTGCTCCACGCGCACGCCCAAGGTACGAATGCCACGCTCCAGCAGGAAGGCGTTCTGCGGGTCCACCACGCCGCCCAGCACCCCGCGCGCCTCCTTAAGCGCCGCAACGCGCTCCTTGCTGCCCACCACCACGCCGGCCAGCAGGTCGTTATGTCCTGACAGATATTTGGTGGCGCTGTGAATGACCAGGTCAATGCCCCACTCCAGCGGCCGTTGGTTGACGGGCGTGGCGAAGGTGCTGTCGATCAAGGTGCGCACGCGGTGTCGACGCCCAATTTCAGCGATGCGCTCCAGATCCGCGACCCGCAGGTAGGGGTTGGTGGGACTCTCGGAGATGATGTAGCGCGTCTTGCGGTTGCTGCTGACCGCGGCTTCCAGCGCATCGTAATCGCCCATGGCCACGATCGTGGTGGAAATTCCCAGTCGTTTGAGGAAGGTGCCGCAGAACTGACGCGTGCGCCGGTAGCAATCGTCGGTCATCACCACGTGTGTGCCCGTTGACAGCGAAGAAAGCAGCACCGAAGTGACCGCGTTCATGCCCGAGGCGAACAGAGCCGCGTCCCCGCCGCTGTCCAGCGCTGCCAGGCGGCGTTCGACGGCAGCCACTGTCGGGTTGCCGTAGCGGCCGTATTCCTCATTTTCGACGCCGTCGCCCCAGGTCTTGGCCTGCATGAAGTCGATCAGCGCCTGGGTATCGGCGAAGGTATAGGTCGCCGTCTGCACGACGGGTGTGGTCAGGGAGTTGAAGGCCTTGCGGCGTGGCGTGCCGCTGTGAATGGCGCGCGTGCTGTTGCCCAGCGCCTCTTTCAGGGGCTGCAACAGCTTCGTCGATTCTGTCATGTTTCACCCTCCCGCACAGTCAGGAGAATACAAAAACCCGGATCGGATCCGGGCCACCTGACGACTTCCCAATGAAGTCCCTGTATTCGGTTGGTTGCGGTGCTACGCTTGTTACCGCTCTCATCTCCCGGCCATTAAAGCACCGACGGAGTTGGCACCTTCCCGTTTAACAGGGGTTGCCGTGGCTTCGCAGGGCCGTTCCCTCCACCACTCTGGATGACTCTCTGAGGTTGTCAATCTTCCGCACATAGCCTGACACAGAACCGCTCGGGAGTCAAGCCACAGCCGGTTACAGGTGCTCGAGAATAGCCGCGGCCATCTCCTCTGTGCTGACAGAGGCGCCGCCCCTGGGCGCGATGTCCGCCGTGCGCGCGCCGCTGGCCAGCGCCCCGTCGACCGCCGCCTCCAGCGCCTGCGCCTCGGCTTCCAGCCCCAGACTGTAACGCAGCAGCAGCGCCGCGCTGAGAATCATGCCAATCGGGTTGGCGATGCCCTTGCCGGCGATGTCGGGCGCAGAGCCGTGTATGGGCTCGTAGATGCCGAAAGTGCCCGTGCCCAGAGAGGCAGAAGGCAGCATCCCCAGTGAACCGGCCAGCACCGAGGCCTCGTCGCTCAAAATGTCACCGAACATGTTGCCGGCCACGATAACGTCGAAATCCGCCGGGCGCGTCAACAGGTGCATGGCGGCGGCATCGACCAGCAAATGCTCCAGCTCAACGTCGCTGTAGTCCTCGGCAACGGTCATTACCGTGCGTCGCCACAACCGCATCGAGGCCAGTACGTTGGCCTTGTCAATCGAGGTCAACTTGCCGCGCCGTCCCTGCGCTGCGCGAAAGGCCACGTCCGCCACCCGTTTGATTTCATCCGCGCTGTAGAGCAAAGTGTCATACGCGCTGTCGCCGGAGCCAGGTTCCTGGCGTTCTCCAAAGTAAATCCCGCCCGTCAGCTCGCGCACAAAGAGCATGTCCACGCCCGCCAGCAGCTCGGGGCGCAGGGGCGCGTGTTGCGCCAGCGCCGGCCAGGCCTTCACCGGGCGCAAATTGGCGAAGAGGCCGAAGTGCTGCCTGATCTGCAACAGGCCCTGCTCTGGCCGCACAGTCGCGTTGGGGTCTGACCATTGGGGCCCGCCGACCGCGCCCAGCAGCACGGCATCTGCCTTTTCCGCCATACGCAGCGTCTCTTCCGGCAGTGGCTCGCCCGTCCGGTCGATGGCGACGCCTCCCATGAGCGCCTCGCCGAAGTGGAAATCATGCCCGAAGCGCGCGGCCACGCGCTGCAGCGCCGCAGCCGCCTGCCCCGTCACCTCCGGGCCAATGCCATCCCCCGGCAGCACCAGAATGTTCGCCTGCGTCATTATCGCTCCCTGATTGTCAATGTCGCGCCAATTACGCGTCAGCACAGTCTTCCGATTGCGCGATGCGCAGGCCGTATTCGATACTATCCACCAGCGCCAGCCAGCTCGCCTGAATGATGTTGGTGCCGGCGCCCACCGTACTCCAGCGCTGGGTACCGCAAAGCGTGTCGATCAGCACTCGCGTCGTTGCGGCGGTGCCGCTGGCGCTGTCAAGGATGCGCACCTTGTAGTCGACCAGCTGAAACGCTTCCATTTGCGGATACAGCGGCTGCAGAGCCTTGCGCAGCGCCTCGTCCAGCGCATTGACCGGGCCGTTGCCCTCTGCAGCGGTATGCACCACCTCGCCGTCCAGCGCAATCTTAACCATGGCCTCGGCCACTGTGCCCCTTCCCTGACGCTGCTCGACGATGGTCGTGTAGTCGATCAGGGTGAACAGGGGCTGATAGCCAGGTCGCGCCCGGAACAGGCGGATGGCCACCGAAGCTTCCGCGCCCTCGAAGACGAAGCCCTGATTCTCAAGCTGCTTGATCTCCTGCAATACCTGCACCGCCTCGGCGCGCGTGGTGTCCAGACCCAGCTCTTCCGCCTTGCTCAGCAGATTGCCGCGCCCGGAAAGGTCCGAGACCAGTACTCGCATCTCATTGCCGACCAACGTGGGCTCGATGTGCTGGTAACTGTCCGCGTTGCGACGCACAGCAGCGACGTGGATGCCGCCCTTGTGCGCAAAGGCGCTGCGGCCCACATAGGCGAGATGGGAATCAGAGGCGAGGTTGGCAATTTCGGCGACCGTTCGCGCCAGGCGTGTTAGCGTAGTCAGACTGGCCGGCGGCACACATTCGTAGCCCATCTTGAGCTGCAGGTCGGGAATGATGCTGCACAGATTGGCATTGCCGCAGCGCTCGCCATAGCCGTTGATGGTGCCCTGCACCTGGGTCGCACCTTCCCTGACGGCCGCGATGGTGTTGGCCACGGCGAGCTCGCCGTCATTGTGCGTGTGAATGCCCAACGAAACCTGCGGGAAGGCTTCTGTCATCATCCTGAAGTAGCGCGCAATCTCCCAGGGAAGCGAGCCGCCATTCGTGTCGCAGAGCACGACATGATCCGCGCCACCGCGCACTGCCGCGGCGACCGTTTCCATGCCGTATTCAAGGTCCAGCTTGAGGCCGTCAAAAAAGTGCTCCGCGTCGTAGACTACCTCGCGGCCCAGTTTCTTCAGGTAGCAGACGCTGGCCTCAATCATGCGTAGATTCTCGTCCGGCGTCGTCTGCAGCACGTCGTTGACGTGCAGCATGGAGGACTTGCCCACCAGGGTCACGACCGGCGTTTCGGCGTCCACCAGCGCGCGAATGTTGACATCCTCGGCCGGTTCCACTCCCTTGCGGCAGGTTGAGCCGAAGGCCGCGATGCGCGCATGTTTCAGTTCCAGCTCGCGCACCTGGTCAAAGTAGGCGACGTCGCGCGGGTTGGATCCTGGCCAGCCACCCTCGATGTAGGCAACGCCAAGATCATCCAGCAACAGGGTAATGCGCAGCTTGTCCGCCACCGACAGCGAAACGCCCTCGCGTTGCGTGCCGTCCCGCAGGGTCGTATCGTAGATGGCGATCGCCATGCAATTCTCTCCAGGTTTCCGTACGAAGCGGGCTCAGCCCGGCGACAGCGTGTTGACGCGCGCCGGATTGGCCGTTTCCCAGGCGAGGGTTTCGTCCCCGAGGCTTTGCAGGTAGCCGAGCTGGTCGATCCCGTTCAGCAGACAATGGCGCGAAAAGCCGTTAATCGGAAAGCTCACCTCACGCCCGTCCGGCATGGTCAGCACCTGATGTTCAAGGTCGACACGCAGCCTTGTGCTCGCATCTTCCTGCGCCAGACTGGTGAGCTGCTGCAGCGTCTCTTCATCAACCTGCAGCGGCAGCAAACCATTCTGCAGCGCGTTGTTGCGGAAAATGTCGGCGAAGCTGGTACTGACGACCGCGCGAAAGCCCGCGCCCTTCAGCGCCCAGGGCGCATGCTCGCGCGAGCTGCCACAGCCGAAATTATCACCGCCCACCAGTACCGTAGCGTCGGCATGCTGCGGCTGGTTGAGCACGAAGTCCGCCTTTGGCGTGCCATCCGCCTCGTAGCGCCAATCTGCAAACAGGTTCTTGCCCAGGCCCTCGCTGTCAATCGTCTTCAGAAAGCGTGCCGGGATGATCTGGTCAGTATCAATGTCGTTGATTGCCAGGGCCACGATCTGGCCTACGAAGGTCTTGACCGGTTCCATCAGACCACCTCCGGTTGCAGCTGGCGCGCATCGGCAATTGCGCCGTGAATCGCGCTGGCGGCGGCGGTCAGGGGGCTGGCCAGGAAAGTGCGCCCGCCCTTCCCCTGGCGTCCCTCAAAGTTACGGTTGCTGGTGCTGACGGCGTATTGCCCTGGCTGCAGCTGGTCGCCATTCATGGCGATGCACATCGAACAGCCCGCCTCGCGCCACTCCGCGCCCGCCGCCTTGAAAATCTCGTCCAGACCCTCGGCCTCGGCCTGGCGCTTGACCTGTTGCGAGCCAGGCACTACCATCATACGCACGCTGTCCGCCACCCGGCGCCCGCGCATGATGCGCGCCGCCTCGCGCAAATCCGAGATGCGTGAATTGGTGCAGCTGCCCACGAAGACCACGTCCACCGGCTTGCCCAGCAGGCTCTGGCCTGGCTGCAGGTCCATGTAACGCAGCGCCTTGTCCAGCGCCAGCTTCGCAGTCGGGTCTCCAAGTCGGTCGGGATCCGGCACGCGCTCCGTGATGCGCATCCCCATGCCGGGGTTGGTGCCGTAGGTGATCATGGGCGGCAGGTCATCCGCCTCCAGCACAACCTCGCGGTCATAGGCCGCGCCCTCATCGCCAGGCAACGCGCGCCATGTCTTCACAGCTGCATCCCAGTCCGCTCCCTGTGGCGCATGCGGCCGGCCGCTGATGTACTCGAAGGTTGTGTCATCCGGCGCGACCATGCCGGCGCGCGCGCCGCCCTCGATCGACATGTTACAGACGGTCATGCGCCCTTCCATGCCAAGGCCGTGAATGGCCTTGCCCGTGTACTCGATGACATGGCCGGTGCCGCCGCCGATGCCGATGCGCGCGATGACCGCGAGGATGATGTCCTTTGCCGTAACGCCGGGCTGCAGCCGACCGTTGACGCGCACCGCCATCGACTTTGGCTGATCCTGCAGCAGCGTCTGGGTGGCCAGCACATGCCCGACCTCGCTGGTGCCGATGCCGAAGGCCAGCGCGCCAAAGGCGCCATGCGTGCTGGTGTGGCTGTCGCCGCAAACGATGGTCATGCCCGGCTGCGTCAGGCCCTGCTCCGGGCCGATCACGTGCACGATGCCCTGATTCTCCGAGCCCAGTTCATAGAGCGGTATACCGAAATCTTCGCAGTTCTGGTGCATCACATCCAGTTGCTTCGCCGCCTGGGTGTCAAACACCGGGATCACGCCGGCGGCGTTGCGCGGCGTAGTGGGCGTGCTGTGGTCCATGGTCGCGATTGTGCGGTCCGGGCGGCGCACCTTTAGACCGCGCTCGCGCAGGGTCGTGAAGGCCTGCGGCGAAGTCACCTCATGCACCAGATGCAGGTCGATGTAAAGCACGGCCGGCGCATCTTCTGCCGCGGGCCGCACCACATGACTCTGCCACACTTTTTCAAACAGCGTTCTGGGCCGGTTGCCATTTCCGCTCACGGACTGCTCCTCTCCGCCATGTTGCCTGGCTGATTGTCTGCTGACTCAATGGATGCTCACTGTGGCCGCCATACCTTCGGGCGTCCTGCCGCCAGCGCCCGTAACCGCCAGCATGCGGTTGACCGCGGCCAGGTAGGCGCGCACGCTGGCCACAATGACGTCGTTGTCCGCGCCATAGCCGCCGAAGGAGCGTTCCTCGCCCGCCGGACTGATGCGCACCGTCACTTCGCCCACGGCGTCGATGCCTTCGGTGACGCTGTGGACGCTGTATTCCAGCAGGGTGTTTGGCGCCTGCACCACCTCATCAATGGCCTTGAAACAGGCATCCACCGGCCCGGTTCCAACCGCCGGCTGAATGACAACCCTGCCGTCTTCACAGCCCAGCTTGACCGTCGCCGTCGGCAAGCCCATGGTGCCGCAGGACACCTGAACGTCGATCAGATTAAAGAACTCCTGCGGTCCCTGCACCTCGTCCGTGACCAGCGCCTCAAGGTCTGCGTCCGTCACCGTCTTCTTGGCGTCCGCCAAATCCTTGAAGCGCGCGAAGACATGCCTCAGTTCCTCGTCATCGACTTCGTAGCCCAGCTCCCGCAGGCGCGCGCGCAAGGCATGGCGGCCACTGTGCTTGCCCAGCACCAGCTCGCTGGACGCCAGGCCCACGTCCTCCGGCAGCATAATTTCGTAAGTACTGGCTTCTTTCAGAACGCCATCCTGATGGATGCCGGCCTCGTGCGCGAAGGCGTTGCGCCCCACGATGGCCTTGTTGGCCTGTACCGCCAGACCCGTATAGTTGCTTACCATGCGGCTGGTCTTGATCAGCTCGCGCGAGTTGATGTTCGTTTGCACATGATAAAACTGCGGCCGCGTGCGAATCGCCATCACGACCTCTTCGAGGCTGGTGTTGCCGGCCCGCTCACCAATGCCGTTGAGCGTCACCTCCACCTGGCGCGCGCCGCCCAGCACGCCCGCCAGGGTGTTGGCCGTGGCCAGCCCCAGGTCGTTGTGACAATGCACCGACCAGATGATGCCGCTGCCAGGGCCGCCGCCCGGCGTCTCGGCGATGAGGGCGGCAATCGTCTCCTGCCATTCCTCCGGCGTCACAAAGCCGACCGTGTCAGGGATGTTGAGCGTCGTCGCGCCGCACTCAATTGCCAGCGAGCACACCTCAACGAGGTAGGCCTGGTCCGTGCGACCGGCATCCATCGGGCTGAACTCGACATCCGCGCACAGGCTGCGTGCCAGCGTGACGGCCTCGCGCACGACCTGCAGCCCTTCCTCGCGCGTCAGACCGGTCTGGTACCTCAAGTGAATGTCGGAGGTGCCGAGAAACGTGTGAATGCGCGGTATGGCCGCTTCCTGCACGCCTTCCCAGCTAGCGAGGATGTCGGATTCGACCGTCCGCGCCAGGCCGCAAATCACCGGACCACCCTCTGTTCCCACCTCGCGGGCAATGCGCTGCACCGCGGCCATGTCGTCCGGTGACGCTGCCGGAAAGCCAGCCTCGATGATGTCCACGCCAAGCCGCGCCAGCTGGCGCGCAATCTCCAGCTTTTCGGCGCTGGTCAGGGTTGCGCCGGGGCTCTGTTCCCCATCACGCAGGGTGGTGTCGAAAATTCGTACGACGTTTTCACTGTCCATGGGGCACGTTCCTTTCCAGGTGTTGCCAGGGCGATTGCGTAATTCTCAAAAGGTCAGCAAGACCGTCTTCTGACATCGCAATCACCCCCTTTCCTCACTGCGCGGCAGGTTCTTCATATCGCCTCCGGGCGCCGTTACCCCTGACCCTGGCGTACCTTTTTCGCCGCCAGGAAGGACATCATGTCGCGCAGTTCTTCGCCGACCTCTTCAATCAACAGGCTGTGTTCCTGCTGGCGCCGCTGCGTGAAGTTCGGCAGCCCGTCGCGATTCTCCTGCACCCACTGGCGTGCAAACTTGCCGGACTGAATGTCTTGCAGAACGCCGTCCAGATCTTCGCTGACCATGCTCTCAATGCGGTCGCCGATTTCATAGCCGCCATACTCGGCCGTGTTGCTCACGCTGTACCACATGTAGCTCAGGCCGCCCTCATACAGCAGGTCAACAATCAGCTTCAGCTCGTGCAAGCACTCGAAATAGGCCACTTCCGGCTGATAGCCCGCCTTGACCAGGGTCTGGAAGGCAGCCCGCACGAGCGCGGTCACGCCGCCGCACAGGATGACCTGCTCGCCAAAGAGGTCAGTCTCGGTTTCCTCGCGGAAGGTCGTTTCAATCACGCCGGCGCGGGTGCAACCGATGGCGCGGGCATAGGCCAGCGCCAGCGCCTTCGCATTGCCGCTGGCGTCCTGCGCCACGGCCAGCAAACCGGGGGTGCCGGCGCCTTCAGTGAAGATTTCGCGCACGCGGTGGCCTGGCGCCTTGGGCGCAATCATCGTGACGTCGACTTCGGGCGGCGGCTTTATCTGGTCGAAGTGAATGTTGAAGCCATGCGCGAACATCAGCATGTTGCCGGCCGACAGGTTTGGCTGGATCGACTCTTCGTAGACCTGCGCCTGCTTCGTATCCGGGATCAGCACCATCACGATGTCGGCGGCGGCCGTGGCCTCGGCAACGGACATGACCTCGAGTCCCTCGGCGGCGGCTTTGGCGCGGCTGCTGCTGCCTTCATGCAGACCGATAATGACGCGCTGCCCGTTGTCGCGCGCGTTCAGGGCATGGGCGTGCCCCTGGCTCCCGTAACCAATCACTGCGATGGTCTTGCCATCCAGCAACCCCAGGTCCGCATCCTTGTCGTAGTAAAGTGTCGCCATTCGCTTCCTCTCTGTCACCAGGACGAATTGCGTCCCGGGCTCGTTCGCGCCGGCAGAACAGCTCCGCCGGTCTACAGGATTGTCTTTTGCACACCGTTGCTGCGCGCTCCGGCGCGCAGCGCCGGCGGCTCGTATTGCGTGTCCTGGATGCGGATGCCGCGACCCATGGCCACGACGCCCGTACGCACCATCTCCAAAATGCCAATTGGACGCAGTTCCTCAATCATCTGCTCGACCTGCTCCTCGTGCGCCGTGACCTCAATGATGGCGACCATGACGCCCATGTCCACGATGCGCCCAGGATAGCGCTCGCAGATTTCGGTGACCAGATTACGCGATTCCGGGTCGTCAGTGCGCACCTTGATGAGCGCCAGGTCGCGGCTGACGTGCGGCTCATCCGAGACTACCCGCACCTCGATGACGTTGACCAGCTTGCGCAGGTTTGCTGCGATGATATGTACATTGGCCAGGCGCGCATCGACGACGATGGTCATCCGGGAGATGTGCGGTCTGTGGGTACGCCCTACGGTCAGGCTATCAATGTTGAAATTGCGACGCCGGAACAGGCTGGCGATGCGATTCAGAACGCCGGGCCGGTTATCGACCAGCGTAACCAGCGTGTACTTTTGATTAGTCGGGGTTTGCGTTTCGGCGTTCATGCGTCAGTCCGCTCCCCCGGCAGTGGCCGTCGAATCATGGCGTGCAGGTCCGCGCCGGAAGGCACCATCGGATAGACAATGTCCTCCTTTTCGATGACGTACTCGATCAGCACCGGGCCGCGCACGCTGCGCGCAAAGGCCACCGAGTCCTCGATTTGTTCGCGCTTCGTGACGCGCATGTTGGGGACGCCATAGGCGTCGGCGAACACGCAGAAGTCCGGGTTGAACATGGGCGTCGCGTGGTAGCGTTCCTCGTAGAAGAACTCCTGCCACTGACGCACCATCCCCAGAAAGCCATTGTTGAGGATGGCGATGTTCACGTCGATGCCTTCCTGCACCGCCGTCGCCATTTCGCACATCGTCATCTGAAATCCGCCGTCCCCCACGATTGCCCAGACTTCCTCGTCCGGCAGGCCGTACTTCGTCCCCAGCGCAGCCGGCAAACCGAAGCCCATCGTGCCCAGGCCACCGCTGGTGATCAAGGTAGCCGGGCGTTGATGTGGATAGTACTGGGCCTCCAGCATCTGGTGCTGACCGACGTCGGTCACAGTGATCGCGTTGCCCCCGGTGTGGAGCCACAGGTCGTTGATGACCTGGGCGCCCAGCAAGCGCGCGCCTGTGTCCTGATGCAGAATGTCGCGCTCGTCGTCATCCTCCTGCCAGTCGCGGATGCGCGCCAGCCAGTCGCTGCGTTGACGCCGTTCGATTTTGGGCAGTAACTGCGTAATCACCGTGCGCAAGTCACCGGCGATGCCCACGTCCACCGCTACATTTTTGTTCAGCTCGGAGGGATCGATGTCGACGTGAATCTTGCGTGACTGCTGTGAATAGGTCTGGAGATTGCCGGTGACGCGGTCGTCAAAGCGCATGCCCAGCGCGACAAGCAGGTCAGCGTTCTGGATGGAAAAATTTGAGGTGGCCGAGCCATGCATGCCCATCATGCCCAGCGACAGGGGGTGGCTTTCCGGCAGCGCGCCCTTCCCCAGCAGCGTCAGGGCCACCGGCACGCCGGAAATTTCGACCAGTTGCAGCAACTCGTCCGTGGCGCCAGACATCATGATGCCGTGTCCCGCAAGGATGATCGGGCGCTCGGCCTCGTTTATGAGCCGCGCGGCCATATCCAGTTCGTCTTCAGCAGCGTGGGTGCGTGGCTGGTAACCCGGCAACACGATTTCGCCCTCGGGATACACAAACTCCGTGCTGCCGGTCTGAATGTCCTTGGGGATGTCGATCAGCACCGGCCCCGGACGGCCGCTGCGGGCAATGTGAAAGGCCTCGCGCACGATCCAGGCCAGTTCGTCAATGTCCATCACCAGGTAATTGTGCTTGGTGACCGGTAAACTGACGCCGGTCACGTCCGTCTCCTGGAAGGCGTCCGATCCGATGGCGGCGCGCCCCACCTGTCCCGTAATGCACACGATGGACGAAGAGTCCATCATCGCGGTCGCCATTCCGGTAACAAGGTTGGTCGCCCCCGGCCCACTGGTCGCAATCGCCACGCCCACGCGGCCTGTCGCACGAGCATAGCCATCCGCCATGTGCGAGGCGCCCTGCTCGTGCCGCACCAGCACATGATGAATTTGCGGGTACTTCGTCATGGCATCGTAGGTCGGCAAAATTGCGCCGCCCGGGTAGCCGAACATGACGTCGACGCCCTCGCGCAGCAGGCACTCCATCAGGATTTCCGAGCCTGTGAGCTTCATTTTGCCCCCCTCAGCCTGATCTCAGCTGACCGGACGCGCCACCGGCACTGGCGTCAGCCAGTTGTGACGGTCCGGCACCTCGCCCGAAGTGATTGCAAAAAACTGATCCTGGGCTGCCTTGGTGAGCGGGCCGCGTTTGCCGTCGCCAACCTGCAGTCGGTCAATCGAGCGCACCGGCGTAACTTCAGCAGCGGTGCCGGTGAAAAAGACTTCGTCAGCCAGATAGAGCATGTCACGCGAGATGGTTTCGAAGCGCACTTCCACCCCCATGTCGTGGAAGATCGTCAGCACGCTGTCGCGCGTGATGCCCGGTAGAATGCTCGCCCAGCTGCCCGGCGTATGGACGACGCCATCAATGATGACGAACACGTTCTCGCCGGCGCCCTCGCTGACATTACCGGCAACATCCAGCGCCAGACCCTCGTCGAAGCCATTGTCATGCGCTTCCATGCTGATGAGCTGGCTGTTGACATACTGGCCACCAATCTTGGCCATCGAGGCCCCGGTGCCCGGCGCCAGGCGCCGCCAGGAGCTGACCTGCACGTCCACGCCATTCTCCAGCGCTTCCTTTCCCAGATACGCGCCCCACTCCACCGTGAAGATCGTCACGTCAACCGGGTTCTTGCGTCCCTCCAGCCCCAGCGGGCCGGCGCCGCGATACACCAGCGGGCGAACATAGCAGGATTGATGGCCGTTGCGCGCAATGGTCTCGAGGATGGCCGCGTTGATCTCATCCTCACTGAATGGCAGATCGAGCCGCGCGATTCTGCTGGAGTGCCTGAGACGCTTCGTGTGCTCGGCTAGGCGGAATACGGCCGGCCCGTGGGGCGTAGTGTAGGCACGAACGCCCTCGAATACGCTGGAGCCATAGTGCAGGGCATGAGTGGAGACATGAACCGTCGCCTCATCCCAGCGCCTGAATTCCCCGTTGAGCCAAACCCACTCCGCATTCATCGCTCTCTCCTTATTCCTTGTAGCAGACAGCTCCTGCCGGTATTAAAAAACCCCCTGCCCGGGGGTTTGCCTTCGCTTTGCCTTGTTATCGGCAATCAGCAACCACCCGTCGCGCTATGCGCCGCCAATAATGACAAGGACGAGGATTACAATCACATTGCCGAAGCTGCTGAAGACTGTGCGCCGCACTGGATAACTCCTGCTGACCACTGCACAAGTACAGGCGCAATTGTAGCGCAGCCACGCACACTGTCAAGCATTGGCCCTGGCTTCCCCTCTACTCGCTGCTTTTCTGGCAATCTGCCGTTGTTTCCCAGGCTATTATGCATAAATTACTGTGCCAGGACTGCCTGAGCCTCTGCCAGTTGCATAGCGACTGCAGTCGGCGCGGTGCCACCGGCTGCGCTCCGGCTGCGCACCGATGCCTCAAAATCGAATACCGCGCGCACGTCCTCGCCGAAGAGCGGGCTGCATTCGCGCAGTGACTCCAGCGGCAGCTGTGACAGGGGCAGCTCTGCTTCTGCCGACTTGCGCACCACAGCCCCCACGGCGTGGTGCGCCTCACGGAAGGGCAGACCCTGCGCAACCAGATAGTCGGCCAGGTCCGTCGCCAGCAACTCTTCATCCAGCGCAGCGCGCATGCGTTCAGGGTTCACCTGCAGCGTATGCACAACGGCGGTCAGCACCGGCAGCAATGCCTGCAGCGTGTCCACCGCGTCGAAGAGCGCCTCCTTGTCTTCCTGCAGGTCCTTGTTGTAGGCACTGGGCAAGCCCTTGAGCGTCGTCAGCAGGCCGGTCAGATTGCCGATGAGACGCCCGGCCTTGCCGCGCGCCAGCTCCAGTGGATCGGCATTGCGCTTTTGTGGCATGAGGCTGGAGCCGGTACTGTAACGATCATTCAGCGTGAAAAAGCCAAACAGCGGATTGCTGTAGTAAATGACGTCTTCGCCCAGGCGACTGAGATGGATGCCCGTCAGCGCCAGCGCAAACAGGGTCTCGGCTACAAAGTCGCGGTCGCTGACGCTGTCCAGGCTGTTTTGGCTCATCGCTGCGAAGCCCAGCTCGCGCGCCATGGCTGCCCGGTCAACAGCCAGCGGCGTGCCGGCCAGCGCGCCAGATCCGAGCGGCATCACTGCGGCGTTATTGCGTGCCACCGCCAGGCGTTCGCGGTCGCGCTGCAGCATCCAGAAGAAGCTCAACAGCCAGTGTGCCAGCACGATCGGCTGCGCCGGCTGCATGTGCGTGTAGCCAGGCATCAGCGTCTCAAGCTGCCCTTCCGCCCGCTCGACCAGCGCAGCCTGCAGGTCACGAAGTTGCGCACTGACGCGCTCGCAGGCACCCATACACCAGAGGCGGAAGTCGGTCGCGACCTGGTCGTTGCGGCTGCGACCGGTGTGCAGCTTGCCGCCCGGAGGACCGACAATTTCGGTCAGGCGGCGCTCGACGGCCGTGTGAATGTCCTCATCGCCGGGCTGTAGTGTGAAGACATCTGCTTCAAACTCGTGCATGACCTGGGCCAGACCTTGCACGATCCGTTCAGCCTCCTCCGCGTCGAGGATGCCGGCGCCCACCAGGGCCCGCGCCCAGGCCTGGCTGCCGGCGATGTCCTCACGGTACATTCGCCGGTCGAAGTGGATGCTGTCATTCAGCGCACGCAGGTCTTCGTCCGTTGGCCCGGAAAAGCGCCCGCCCCACAAGGCCATGATTTCCTCCTGACCGCTCCTGCCTACACCTGCTTGCGGTAGGGGCTGCTGCCGCTACGCTCGATAGCCTGCTGAGCCTCGACCTTGAGCGGCAGCCCAAACAGGCGGATGAAACCTTCCGCATCCTTCTGGTCGTAGACGTCCTCTTCGCCGAAGGAGGCGTAGTCCTTCCGATACAGGCTCGTGGGACTCTTGCGTCCGGCCAGAATGAGGTTGCCCTTGTAGAGTTTCAGCCGCACCGTGCCGGATACCTGCTGCTGTGTCACGTCCACAAAGGCGTCCAGCGCCTCGCGCAAGCGCGTGTACCACATGCCGTTGTACACCAGCTCGGCATACTTTGAGGCCAGCAGGTCCTTGTAGTGCATCACCTGCTTGTCCAGCGTGATGCTTTCCAGCGCCTGGTGCGCGCGCAGCAACACCGTGCCAGCGGGGGTCTCGTAGACGCCGTGACTCTTCATCCCGACCAGGCGATTCTCAACGATGTCGCTACGTCCGATGCCGTGCTCCCCGGCGACGCGGTTCAGCTGCTGGAACAATTCGACGGGGCCGATGGCCGCGCCGTCCAGCGACACTGGCACTCCCTGCTCGAAGCCCAGCTCGAGCAGCACCGGTTCGTCGGGCGCATCCATCGGACTGCGCGACAGCTTGTACATCACCTCTTCAGGCTCATTCCAGGGGTCTTCCAGCAGGCCGCCCTCGTGACTAAGGTGAAAGATGTTGCGGTCCCGGCTGTAGATGTCCCGCTCCGTATGCGTAACCGGGACGTTGAACTCCTCGGCGTAGGCCAGCGCGTCCTCGCGGCTGCGGATGCTCCACTCGCGCCAGGGCGCAATGACCTTCAAACCGGGATTGAGCGCCATAGCGGTCAATTCGAAACGCACCTGGTCGTTGCCCTTGCCAGTGCAACCATGGGCCAGGGCGTCCGCCCCTTCGCGCTCGGCGATGTCGACCAGATGCCGGGCGATCAGAGGGCGCGCGAAAGATGTTCCCAACAGATACTCGCGCTCGTAGATTGCTCCCGCGCGCAGGGTCGGGAAAACAAAGTCGGTGATGAACTCCTCGCGCAAATCCCGTACATACAGCTTGCTGGCACCGGAAGCGCGCGCCTTTTCGTCCAGGCCGTCAAGTTCTTCTTCCTGGCCGAGGTCTGCGCAAAAGCAGATGACCTCGCAGTTGCGATAGTTATTCTTCAACCACGGGACGATCACCGACGTGTCGAGCCCGCCGCTGTAGGCCAGTACCACCTTCTTCACATCCGCCCTGTCCGCCATTGCTGTCCTCCCTTCCGGTCAAGGCCCGGCGTGGTTCATGCGGCACTCCTCCGCCAGGCACTGCTACCTGTTCATGAAACTGCAACCACCTAATCCAGTTTCGGCACCAGAGCCCGATGTCGCTCCACCAGCGATCGCAGATGATAAACCAGTCGCTCCACGTGCGCGCGGGTGCTGTGCTTGCCCAGCACGAAGCGCATCTGCCCCATTAACCGGTCGCTGTCCACGCCGCAGGCCAGCAGCACGTGACTCGGTTCCTGCTGGCCGGTCGTGCAAGCGCTGCCGCCGCTGGCACAGATGCCCAGCTCCGCAAGATCCAGCAGAATCGAATCGCCGTTGAACCAGCGCAGCACGAAGCTGCTGTGGCTGGCCAGGCGCTGAGTCGGGTGCCCGGTCAGCGACGCCTCGGGGATGCTCGTCAGCACCTGCTGCACCAGTTCGTCGCGCAGGGCGGCCAGATGCGCGCAGGTCTGTTCGCGCTCTGCCTCCGCCAGCTGCAGGGCGCGCGCCATGCCCACGATCAGCGGCAAGGGCTCCGTGCCGCTGCGACGGTGCGCCTGTTGACCGCCGCCCACAATCTGCGCCTTCAACGCGATCGCGCGCCGTATCACCAGCAGACCGATGCCCTTGGGCCCGTAACATTTGTGCCCCGCCAGACTCATCAGGTCGACGTTCAGCGCCTGGACGTCCAGTGGCAGCAACCCGGGCGCCTGCACCGCGTCCGTGTGGAAGGGCACGCGTCGATTCACGCGTTTGATGGCCGCGCCGATTTCGGCAATCGGGTTGACGCTACCGATCTCGTTGCTGGCATAAAGCACGCTTACCAGCACCGTTTCCGGACGCATGGCTGCCACAACCTGCTCCGGCGAAACGCAGCCACAGGCATCCACGGGCAAAAAGGTGACGTCGAAATCCTCGGTTGCCAGCTCCTGCGCGACATCCAGCACGGCGTGGTGTTCGGCAGCCGTCGTGATGATGTGATTGCCGCGGCCACGAGCGCGCATGGCCAGCGCCACGCCCTTCAGCGCCAGGTTGTCCGCTTCCGTGCCGCCGCTGGTGAAGACGATCTCCGGCGGCCCGCCGGCGCGGCAGTTCAGCACCTCGGCGATGGTCTCGGTCGCTCGCTGGATGGCCGCTTCGGCAGCCTTGCCCACGCCATGCAGACTGGAAGCGTTGCCGTAAATCTCGCCCCAGTAGGGCTGCATCGCCTCGACCACGCGCAAGTCGGTCGGCGTGGTCGCGCTGTGATCCAGATAGATCTCTTCGTTCATGGCTGTCCCTCGCTGGCCAGCGTCGGATCGTCCGCGCGATAGTGCGTGCCACAGCTGTGACGATTGCGCAGGGCCGCCCAGGTCACCATGCGCGCGACCTGCACTGCATTTCGCAGCCCGACCAGCTGGTCGTTGAGCTGAGTCGTACGGTAAAACTCCTCGATCTCGTGCCACAGATGTCGCAACTCACGCTGGGCCCGCTGCAGACGGTCGCCGGTGCGTACCAGGCCCACATAATGCCACATCAGGTTGCGGATGGTCGTCATGTCACCTTCCAGCAACGCCGGGTCGGGCAACTGGCTGCTGCGCACAACCCAGCCAGGCACGCGCGCATCATCAATAGGATCGCAGAGGTTTTGCGCGATGTGCCGCGCGGCGCGGTCGCCCCAGACCAGGCCTTCCAGCAGGCTGGTGCTGGCCAGACGATTGGCGCCGTGCAGCCCGGTGCAGCTCACCTCGCCCACGGCGTAAAGACCCCGGATGTTGCTGCGCCCCCACTCATCCACCATCACGCCGCCACAGGCGTAATGCGCCGCCGGCACCACCGGAATCGGTTCGCTGGTGGCGTCCACCCCGAAGCGCGCGCAATTCTCAACGATTTGCGGGAAGCGCTCGCTAATGAAGGCGGCGGAATGTCGCTGTGATATGTCCAGCCACACATGCTCGATGCCACGCTCCAGCATTTCGCGGTGGATGGCGCGCGCGACCACATCGCGCGGCGCCAGATCGCCCCACTGCGGATCATGGCGCTGCATGAATGGCTGGCCATCCGGCGTCAGCAGAGCGGCGCCCTCACCGCGCAGGGCCTCGCTGATGAGCAGGTTGGGGGCGCCGCGCACGCTCAGCGTCGTGGGATGAAACTGCATAAATTCCATGTTGATGATGCGCGCGCCCGCGCGCTCGGCCATCGCCAGACCGTCACCGCGCGCTCCGCCGGGATTGCTGGTGTTGCGGTAAATCTGCCCCATGCCGCCCGTCGCCAAAATGGTCTCTCCGGCCAGCACTCGCACTATTTCCCCGGATTCGCGCTGCAACACGTAGGCGCCGTGGCAGGCCGGCTCTTCATAAACAGTCAGGGGGTCCAGCGCGTGATGCGGAAAAGTGATGAGGTCGACTGCTGTGTGACCGCCAAGCAGGCGGATGTTCGGTTGCGCCGCCAGCGCCTTGAGCAGGGCATCCGTGATGGCCGCGCCAGTCTTGTCGCCCACATGAACCACGCGCCGCGTGCTGTGCGCGCCTTCAAGGGCGAAGACCGGCTCCCCCTGCTCCGTGCTGTCGAACTGGACTCCGGCACGCTCCATCAGCACCGAACGCACCAGGTCCGGGCCTTTAGTGGCCAGCAGCAATGCGGCTCGCGGCGAGCTCAACCCGGCGCCGGCGCGCAGGATGTCTGCCACCAGCATCTCTGGCGAATCGTCCAGGCCGCGAGTGACAATGCCGCCCTGGGCCCAGCCGCTGTTGCTGTCCGCGGCATCATGTGCGCGCGTAATGATGGTGATTTCATGGTTGCGGTTCTCGCTCAGACGCAGCGCCGCAGTTGCCCCGGCGATTCCGCAACCGATGATAAGGGTATGCGTCTGAATTGCATCCACAGCGGGCGCTTACCTGGGAATGGCCAGCATGCGATTCAGGGCCAGGCGCGCGTTGCGCTGAACATCATCAGGCACCGTGATCTGGTTGATCACCCGTCCCTCAACAAGGTTTTCCAGCACGTTGGCCAGGTCCAGCGGACTGATGCGATACATCGTGCTGCACAGGCAGGAAAAGGGAGAAAGCAGCTGCACCATGCGGTCGGGATTGTCGTTCTTTAGGCGGTTGACCATGTGCATTTCGGTGCCCACGGCCCACTTGCTGCCCGGCTCGGCAGCCTCGACCATACGAATAATGGCGGAGGTCGAGCCGACGTGGTCCGCCTTCTCGACTACTTCCATCATGCACTCCGGGTGCACGATGACCTTGATGTCCGGGTGATGCCGGCGCCACAGGTCTACATGTTCGGGCCGAAATTGTTGGTGTACGCTGCAATGCCCTTGCCACAGCAGCACCTTCGCGTTCATGATTTCCGCGTCACTGAGGCCGCCGTATGGCTCAAACGGGTTCCAGAGCGCCATCTGCTCCAGCGGAATGCCCATGTCGCGCCCGGTATTGCGCCCCAGATGCTGATCCGGGAAGAAGAACACCTTGTCGCGTTCAACCAGCCCCATCTCCAGTGCGCCGCGCGCGTTGGACGAGGTGCAGACCGTGCCGCCATGCTCACCGACGAAGGCCTTCAGGTTGGCCGCGCTGTTGATGTAGGTGACCGGCATGATACGGTTCGCCGGGTCGTCCATCAACACGTCGCCGAGCTCGTCCCAGGCGCTCAACACCTGCTCCAGGTTGGCCATGTCGGCCATACTGCAGCCGGCCTTCATGTTTGGCAGTATGACTACCTGGTCTTCGCGCCCGAGGATGACCGCGCTTTCTGCCATGAAATGCACGCCGGCGAAAATAATCACCCCTGCGCTGACGCGCGCGCCTTCCACGCTGAGCTGGTAGCTGTCGCCGACGAAATCAGCGAACTGCACCACCTCGTCGCGCTGATAGTGATGACCCAGGATCACAACGTCGTCGCCGAGAATACTGCGCGCACGCCGAATGCGATCCTGCGCTGCCATTTCCTGCTCAATGAGCGTCTCTTCTGCAGTCGCTTCCGCGAACATTACCTGATCCATGTCACTCTCCGTCCGGGAGTATTTTCATCGAACAGTCCAGCGCCGGCGCCGAGTGCGTCAGCGCGCCCACGCTTATGAAGTCCACGCCCGTAGCCGCCACCGCGGGTACGCGCTCCAGCGTCATGTTGCCCGAAGCCTCCAGCGGCACACGGCCGCGCGTCAGCGCAACCGCCTGGCGCAACTGCTCCAGCGACATATTGTCCAGCAGAATGCGCTGTGGCGCCAGTCTCAACACTTCCTCCAGCTGGGCGAGGCCCTCAACTTCGATGATGACCGGGAGGCCGCGCGCCGCCGCGCAGGCTCGCGTGCGCATCAGCGCGGCAGTGATGCCTCCGGCCGCGGCAATGTGATTCTCCTTTATGAGCAGGGTATCGAAAAGCCCGGCACGGTGATTGCAGCCTCCGCCCATGCGCACCGCGTACTTCTCCAGCTCGCGCCAGCCAGGCGTCGTCTTGCGCGTATCAAGGATGGTAGCGCTGGTGCCGGCCACGGCATCGACGAAGCGGCGGGTGAGCGTGGCAACGCCGCTCAGATGCTGCAGAAAATTCAGGGCAGTGCGTTCGGCGCCCAGCAAGGCGACCGCCCGACCCTCCAGCTCGCAAAGCAGATCGCCGGCCTGCACCCGCTCACCATCGGCTGCACGAAGCCGCAGGCGAATCTCTGAGTCCAGTTCGCTGAAGACTGCGGCAACAACCTGCATGCCCGCCAGAACACCAGCAGCTTTCGCCACGACATGGGCCCGCCCCCGTGTACCAGCTGCAATTGTGGCCAGCGACGTGACATCACCGCGCTCACCGAGATCCTCGGCAAGCGCCATACTTACCAGCACGCTTGCGCAGTTCACGACCGTCACGGTTGCTCCCTGAGGGGAATTGAAACGCCCTAAAATGCCAGGCGTCCGGCCCTCGCCCACTCTAATCCTATGCCTTTGTCTGAATGCTGTCAAGAATCCACGCAGCGAACAACCGGCAGATGACACATGACATCGCGCGCGACGCGCAGCGCGCCGGCCACCACGCCGGCAGTTGACTGCCCGGGAAAGACCGGGTCGCCGACCAGAAGCGCGGGCCGCCGGGTTCAAGGCTGTCGATTGCCGTCGCGTCGGCAAGGAATGTGCCGTGGGGCCAGGTTCGTGGCGCGCCAGCCAGCACAATGCGAGTGGTCCTGGCCCGATGCGAGACTCGACGTTTCCGTCGGTCAGGGAGCTGCGGCCGTCAGCAACGAGTCTCATCTGGAGCAACGGTGGAGTAATACGCTGCAGCGCGCGCGGATCTTCATGAAACTGCTGCAGCTGGCAAGAGTAGCGCGTATTTCACTGCGCCAGACAAAGGTCTTGCGGCCATTCGGGACCGGATTCGTGGTAGACTCCGGCTGGATATAGAATCGAACCGCGTGCCCCCCTCGTACGTAGCTATCACTATCGGCAAATACACGAGGAACTCACACATGAAGAAATCCGTTTGGCTCACCGCCGTACTCTTCCTGCTTTTCTCACTGACGACCGTGGCACAGGCCGCCGCCGAGCCCGTCTTCTGTGGAGATCTGTCCGCAGCGGACTGTGCCCTGCTGCAGGATGCGCAGACGAATGCCGGTGCGCAGACTTCCGGCGGCGTAACCATGGACATGGATCTGACGCTGCGTAATGTCCCCGACTTGATGCCTGGCGATCATGTCATCTCGCTGGACGTCGATGTGATCTGGAACGGGGACTTCGCCAGGTTCGAGTCGATGGAATCCGGGATGCTGGCCATGATGGATGACCCGGCGCAGTTGATGGCCATGATGTCTGAGATGCTCGCAGAGACGAGCGGCTCATTAAGTCTGTCGCTTGCCATTCCCGAATCGTTGCAAGATGAAGATTTTGTTGTGGACTTCGCCACGGGGTTCACGGTGGAAATGCGACTCGTCGATGGCATTGCCTATATCGACCTGTCCAGCCTCGCTGAGGTCATGCCCGAAGACGGTATCCCTGACGGCTGGCTCGGCCTTGAAATCACGGAATCGATGCAGATGGCCATGCAGAGTGGCCCCGGGGAAGCAGGCGACATGGCTCCCCATGGCGATGGCAAGGAAGGCAAGCAGGATCCCCGGGAGCCAAAGGGCGCTGATACCATGACGAGATTGGCAATTCCCGCAGATATGCAGGAGTTGGTTGAAGCCTGGAGCGATCCGGAATTCCTGGGTCAGTTTGTGACAGTCGAGCGCCTGGCAGACCAAAGCGTCGCGGATCAGCAGGCCGCTGTCTTTAAGACGGGCTTCAACTTGCGCGCGCTGATGGACAGCGCGGAGCTTCACGAGCTGCTGGGGATGACCGGTGAATTCGGCGGCATGGACGAGGATGAGATGCCCGGCATCTCCATGATGCTCGGCATGTTGACTCTTGGTCTGGACATGGAAGCCCTTGAATTCATCAACCTTGATGATGGGTTACCCCTGCGTGAGGAATTCCACATGAGCTGGGATCTATCGGTCTTGATGAGCCTGGCCGAAGAGTCAGCAGACTCTGAAGAGTTGGAAGCCCCCTTTGGCCTCGGCCTCGATTTTCTCATCGACTACAGTTTCTCCGATGAGGTCTTGACCGTAACGGCGCCGGATGACGCCTTCTTCATGACGCCGGAAATGATGACGGGGACATGGGCGCCTCTGCCTGACGACGCCTGATCCTGCCAGGCGGGCGCGCCAGCAGCAAAGGTGCGCCCGCTTCTGCTCCGCGCTACCATCCTCCATTGAAATGACCAGACCGGGTACACAGTCAGGGGAGCGTCATGTTGCAGGCAAGCGCGGTCGCAGGTGATGGGCAGCTGCTCTCCACTGACAGCATTCGTGAAACGCTATTCGCAGGACTGGCAGGTCGCTTCAGCGGCGCGCGTGTGCTGGCCCTCATCCCGGACCGCACGCGCACCCTGCCCCTGCCTCAACTCTTCCCCCTGCTGGTCGACTGCCTGGCCGACACGCGCCAGCTGGACTTCATGGTGGCGCTGGGCACACATCCACCGCTGAACGAGGAAGAGCTTTGCAGCCTGGTCGGCCTGACGCCGGCGCAATATCGCGAAGACTATTCCCACATCAATCTGCTCAACCACGAGTGGGACAATCCCGCTGCGCTGACCGGGCTGGGCGTCATCAGCGAGGATCAGCTGCGCGAGCTCTGCGGGCCCGCCTGGCATCATTCCCTGGGCGGCGATGTATCTGTAAACCTGAACCGCGCAGTGCTCGAATACGACCACATTCTCATCGTCGGCCCCAGCTTCCCGCACGAGGTCGTGGGAATCTCCGGCGGCGCGAAGTATCTCTTCCCCGGCATTTCCGGCCCGCAGCTCATCAACAAGTTTCACTGGCTGGGCGCGCTCATTACCACCATGAACATCATCGGCTGCAAGGATACGCCGGTACGCGACATCATCCACCAGGCAGCAGAACTCTTGCCAACCCCGTTGACCCTGCTCGCACTGGTCGTCGTCGACGAGGGGCTCGCCGGCATGTTCATCGGCGATCACCTCAGCGCCTGGGATGCGGCCGCGCAGCTTTCGCAGCAGAATCACATCCGCTGGCTGGAACGACCGTACGAGCGCGTGCTCTCCTGGTGTCCGCCGATGTATGACGAACTGTGGACCGGCGCCAAGGCCATGTACAAGCTCGAGCCGGCCGTCGCCGACGGCGGCGAACTCGTCATCTATGCGCCCCACCTGGACACGGTGAGCGTCACCCACGGCCAGTATATCTATGAGCTTGGCTACCACGTGCTGCCCTGGTTCCTGCAGCAGTGGCCGCGCTTCTGCGACTATCCCACCAGCGTCATCGCCCACAGTACGCACGTAAAAGGCATTGGCACCTTTGCCGACGGTCTTGAAGAACCGCGCATCCAGGTCACGCTATCCTCGCGCATCTCACGTGAAGACTGCGCCAGGCTCAACCTCGGCTATCGCGATCCCGCATCGTTGGACCTGCAAGCATGGCGCGATTGCGAAGACACGCTCTTCGTGCCAAAAGCCGGGGAGACGCTTTACCGGGTGCAGGGTGACAGTCGTTGCGGCGGGGGATGAGCGAGTGGCTGTGACCGACTACAGCATCGATGAGCTGATCTCTGTCTGCATCGCGCGCCAGGTTGTCGATGGCGAGGTGCTCGCGCAGGGCATCAACACACCGCTGGTGCTGGCCGGCTTCATCCTCGCCAAATGCACTCACGCGCCGAACGTGAGCTTCGCATGTGCAATTGGCCAGTCCCTCTGCCAGGAATGGGCGCCGCTCTCCGTGTCCCGCGTGGAGGAGCTGTGGCTGGACAGGTCACTACTTAATGTCGGCTTTGCTACGGCCGCCGCCGACCTGTTGCCCGGCTATCACCCGAAGGAGTTCTTTCGGCCCGGCCAGATCGACGCGGCCGGCAACAGCAACAACCTTGCGTTCGGTGCGGATTATCACCGGCCGCGGCTGCGCCTGCCGGGCAGCGGCGGCATCCCGGACGTCAGCCCAGGCGACCGGCCACTCTATTTCTATGTGCCACGCCATTCACACGTAACTTTCGTCGAGCGCTGCGACTTTATCAGCGGCGTTGGCCATGCCTCCTGGCGCAGCCCAGGCAGCGGCCCCCGCTATCTCATCAGCGACCTGGGCCAGTTCGACTGGCACGAGGGTCACATGCGCCTGACCAGCTGGCACCCTGGCGTTTCGTTGGCGCGCATCCAGCGCAAAACCGGTTTCGTTCTGCCGGTCGCGCCGGGCGCAAAAGAAACGACCCCGCCGACCGCGGAAGAACTGCGACTTCTGCGGGAGGAGATCGATCCCCTGGGCGTGCGTCGCCTGGAAACCCTCGGCGGCAGCGCTCGCAAGGATCTGTTGCGCGCTATTCTGCAGGCCGAAAACTAGCTCTGGTTTTGCTCGAGTGACCACTCGTTCAAGGTCGCAAAGCGGTTATACGCGACACCCGCCAAACCCAGCTGCACACCACTGACACGTGTCGAGGTTGCATAGCTTTCCAGAGGATAGTAGAGCGGAATGGCGATTGCTCGCTCTACAAACTCCTGCTGGAATTCCGCATAGAGCGAAGCGCGGTTGATGTCGTAGGGCTCGCGCCGCGCGCGCTCCAGCAACTCGGAGATTCGACGGTCGTCTACGCCACCATGATTGAGTCCCGCAAGAAACTGTCCCTCATGCCAGAATGCGTAGATGTCCGGATCCGTGCTGTGCCCCGCCGACAGTTCCACCAGCGCAGCGTCGAAATCGCCCGCTTGCAGACGCTGTTGATACCGGGCTGCAGGCTCCGGTGACACCCGCACTTCAACACCGAGTTGTGCCCATTGGGTAGCGAATTGGCGCATCATGCCGACCAGGGACGCATCTTCCGGCGTAAGGATAGTAAAGGCGATTGGGGCGCTTGATGTTTCAGCGTCAGCAGCGACCTCCCGTGTGCGAGCGGTTTCGAGCAGCCAGCGCGCCGCGTCGAGGTCTGCAGCTGGCCAGGCCAGTGAAGACGTCCAGCCCCAGCTGCCAGGCCACAACGGGCTGTCCGCCAGCACCGCGCGGTTGAGCAGCAGCCGCTCCACCACCGGCGCCCGCTCAATGCTGCTGGCCAGCGCCAGGCGTACGCGCTGTTCTCTGAAAAATGCGTTCTCTTCACGCTGCCAGTTGAAGATCAGGACGCCCAGAGTCTGTCCAACCGTGTTGGCCAGTTGTAGCGATGCTGACTGCGCTGCCGCCAGCAGAGGTTCGCGCTCCTGCCAGGTTCGGGCGGCAAGCCCGTCGATAGCCCCTGCCTGCAACGCTGCCAGCGCCTCGTCGTAGTCCTGGAAAACCTGGAAGCGCATGCGCCCGATGGCAGGGTTGGCCCCGGCATCAACACGCTCATGCCATGTCGGGGCGGGCCGCAAGTCAATCTGTGCAAGTCCACGGCCCTCCCTGCTGCGCAGCGCTTCCAGTTGCCATTGGCCGGTGCCGACGGGCGCCAGGTTGAATGGATGCTCAGCCATCTGCGCAGAGGACGTTCCTTGCAATGCATGCCAGGGTAGGATGGGGACGCTCAATCGGTCCAGAAAGCCGCCCAGTGGCTGTGTCAGGCGAAAGCGCAGCACATTCGCTGCCAGCACCTCGACTTCCACCGTGCGCCAGAATTGCCCGACGGCAGCATCGCCTGGAAAGCCCGGCGCCTGCAGGAGCGATATGGTAAAGATCACATCGGCCGCGCTGAAGGGCACGCCGTCCTGCCACAGCACGTCGTCGCGCAGGGTGACGACGTACTCCAGGCCATTTGCGGAGATCAGCCATTCACGGGCCAGGGCCGGCACGGGTTCGCCATGCAGGTTGTTGCGCGTCAGCCCTTCAAAGATCAACCCGCCGACATCCGCCGCAGGCGACCCAGGTTCGGCCAGCAAGGGATTCAGATGCTGCAGCGGCCCAACGAGTCCCTCACGAAAGGTGTGGGCAGCACTGATGCTGGCGGGCTGCTGTGTGTGGACTGGTATTGCGGAAGGGACAGGCACGTCAGGGAGAAGCGTGCTGGCAGGCACCGGGTCCGGGCCGTCAGGCTGATCAGAAGCGCCGTTGTTGGCAGCTATGCGCCAGAGCAGCACCACACCGAAAAGCAGCCCCGCCAGCAGGAAAAGTAGCAACTGCCAGCGAAATCCGCCCAGCATCGCCGCTCTCCGTAGTGCCGGTATTCGCCTGACTTACTGGAAGACCAGGACTGCCACGATGGAGATCGCAAGGAACAGCACCGCAATGACGATGGTGATCTGGTAGAGCGTCTTTTCCAGCCCGCGTCTCGTACGCGCGATTCCGCCGCCGGCCTCGCCTCCCAGCAGCGAACCCAGCCCGCCGCCTTTTACCTGCAGGAGGATAAGTACGATCAACAGTATTGAAATGATGACAGCTGCAATTTGCAGCGCTGCCTGAATGTCCATGCTTGCCCCCGAACTGTTCCGCCAGGAAGTTTAGCAGCATGCCCCGCTTTCATCAAGCGTGGACAGCCTCGCAGCGCCGCGCTATGCTGCGCCAACTTCCGCGATGCCGACCGTCAGGAATTCGCCATGCCAGCCCCGGTACTCCTGCTCATCCTCGACGGCTGGGGCATCCGCGCCATGCGGGAGGGAAACGCCGTCGCCCAGGCACACACGCCCCGACATGATGGCTGGCTGCACAACCACGAACGCGCCATCCTCAACAGCTCAGGCGAAGCGGTCGGGCTCGTGCCCGATCAAATGGGCAACTCCGAAGTAGGCCACCTCAACCTCGGCGCAGGCCGGGTCGTGTATCAGGACATCAGCCGCATCGACAAGGCCATCGAAGATGGCGGGCTGGCGCGTAATCCTGCACTGCAGGCCGCGCTGGATGGGGTGCGTGAGCGTCGTCGCAATCTGCATCTCGTCGGCTTGCTGGGCCCGGGCGGCGTTCACAGTCACCAGCGACATCTGACGGCGCTGCTCGAGATCGCCGCTGCGGCTGACGTTGATCCCCTGTTGCACGTCATCACTGACGGCCGCGACACGCCGCCGGATGGCAGCGAAGGGTATCTCGCCGGGCTTGAAGCTGCGCTGCGCACGACGGGCGTGGGCCGCATCGTCACCCTGGCCGGACGTTATTACGCGATGGACCGTGACCGGCGCTGGGAACGCACGCGACTCGCTTTCGACGCCATGGTCAAACGCGTCGGCCCCGGCGCAGAAAGCGCCGCTATCGCGCTGAAGGTCGCCAGGCAACGCGACGAGAGCGACGAGTTCATCACGCCCACCGTCATCGGTGGCGCCGGGTTCGCCGTGCAGCCAGGCGACTGCGTCCTCTTTTACAACTTCCGCGCCGACCGAATGCGTCAGCTGGTGCAGGTCTTCACGCTCGACGAGGTCGAGGGAGCCGCCGGGTTTGATCGCCCGCCTCGCCTGGATGTGCTCAGCTTCACCAATTACATGGAGGGACTGCCGGCGAAAGTGCTCTTCCCCGCGCAACAGTTACGCAACACGCTCGCCGAATGGCTCAGCGCACAGGGCCGCAGCCAGTATCACAGCGCTGAAACCGAGAAGTATCCGCACGTCACCTTTTTCTTCAACGGCCGCCGAGAGCAACCCTGGCCTGGAGAAAACCGCGCCATCGTCCCCTCACCGAAAGTCGCGACCTATGATCTGGCGCCGGAAATGAGCGCCCGTGAATTGACGGCGACCACGCTGGCGCGGCTGGCGCAGCACGACGACGACTTTTTGCTTGTCAATTTCGCCAACCCGGACATGGTCGGCCACACAGGGTCGCTATCCGCAGCCATTACAGCGGTGGAGTGCGTCGATGACTGCGCCGGCCAGCTGGTGGACGCGGTGCTGGCAAAGGGCGGCGTCGCGGTCGTCACCGCAGACCATGGCAACTGCGAGCGCATGATCGACCTGGTCAACGGCGGCCCGCATACCTGGCACACCCTGGGCCCGGTTTCCCTCTTCGTCCTGAGCGCGGACTATCACGAATTGCGCGCCAGCGGCTCCCTGGCGGACGTCGCCCCCACCGTCCTGCATCTGATGGACATCGAGCCGCCGCCCGAGATGAGCGGGCACAGTCTCATCCTCTCACAGGGTTGATTTCCTGAACCTCTGCGGGTGGCGCCGAACATGGGCTTGCGCTACCCTGTGCGCGCAGATTCAACAGGTGAGATGGAGGACACTATGGTGAAGGCACTGGTTGTGCAGGGCGGCTGGGAAGGCCATGAACCGAAGGGCGTAGCGACCTTGCTGGCAGGGTCGCTGGAGCGTAGCGGGGTCGAGGTCACGCAGGCCGACACGCTCGACGCCTTTGTCAACAGTGACCTCTCCGCTTTCGACCTGTTGGTGCCCATCTGGACCATGGGTGAGATCAGCAACGAGCAGCTGAAGCCTGTGCTGCAGGCCGTTCATGAACAGGGCATAGGTATCGGCGGTGTGCACGGCGGCATGTGTGATGCCTTCCGTCAGCAGACCGAGTGGCAGTTCATGTGCGGCGGCCAGTGGGTGGCGCACCCAGGCAACGACGGCGTGAATTACACCGTGGAGATGAACCCGGCGGAGCCCGACCCCATCACGGAAGGCGTGCCTGCCCTGCACATCTGCTCCGAGCAGTACTACCTGCACGTCGACCCCTGCATCCGTGTGCTGGCGACCACTACCTTCGGGGATGGCACCGTCATGCCCGTCGTCTGGACCAAACACTATGGCAAGGGCCGGGTCTTCTATTGTTCGCTGGGGCATCATGTAGATGTCATTGAGCCGCCGGAAATACTGGCGATGATCACGCGTGGCCTGCTGTGGGCAGCCGCCGGTAACTGAGCCTGAAATCTGGCCAGTTGTCAGTTTCAACCTTTGTTTACATTTGCCAGGCGCTTCCCGTATGGCCAGTGTAGAAACTTGGGGAGTTGGTAAAACCAGGGCAATTCCGTCACTTTGACCCGAAATAATTGCAAGTGTTGCAAAATCTGGCAAATTGGCGGCCTTTCTGTTGTTGAAATGTAACAATGTATTCAGCCTTGATCTATCCCAGAATGCAGCATCGTCATCATCTGGACTTCGGAGGAGCACTACGCATGCACAATAGGCGAATCGGGTTCAAGCTTCTTTTCCTGTTCGTCCTCGCCTGGGCCGTCGGCAGCTTGTTGACCGGCATTGTCTTCGCGCAGGATGATGCAGCAGGAGATGATGCTGCCGCGGAAGAAATGATGGAGGTCGAAATGGCCACCGCGGAAGACCTGGGGGGCGTCATCAGCAATCTTGACACAGTCTGGATGCTGATCGCAGGATTCCTGGTCTTCTTCATGCAGGCAGGTTTCGGCTTGCTGGAGGCGGGTCTGGTTCGTGCCCGCAACGTGGTCAACATTCTGATGAAGAATGTCTTCGACCTCTCAATCGGCGCGATTGGCTTCTGGGCGATCGGCTTTGGCCTGATGTTTGGCGCGGGCAACGGCATTTTTGGCCAGGAGTGGTTCTTCCTCAGCGACTTGCCTGACATCTACCCCGGGCTCAGCGTTCCGGGCTACGCCTTTTTCTTCTTCCAGTTCGCCTTCGCGGCGACAGCGGCCACTATCGCCAGCGGTGCGATGGCCGGACGTACTGAATTCAAGGGCTACCTGCTCTACAGCCTCATCGTCACCGTCTTCATCTACCCTGTCGTTGGCCACTGGATCTGGGGTGGCGGCTGGCTGGCCAGCATGGACACGCCCTTCCATGATTTTGCCGGTTCTACCGTCGTGCACTCCACTGGCGCCTGGGTAGGTCTCGTGGGCGCCATCATCCTCGGCCCGCGCAAGTATCGCTTTGGCGTGGACGGTGCCCCCATGCCCGGCCACAGCATGACCCTGGCCGCTCTGGGCACCCTGATCCTCTGGCTGGGCTGGTTCGGCTTCAACCCCGGCAGCCAGCTGGACGCGGACGCCATGAGCATCGCGAGAATAACGGTGACCACAAACCTTGCGGCGGCGGCCGGCGCGCTGATGGCGCTGTTTGTCGGCTGGTATCACGGCGGCAAGCCACAGCTCCCCTGGGGCCTGAACGGTGCGCTTGCCGGCCTGGTTTCCATCACAGCGCCCACAGCGGTTGTCACTCCCTTCGAAGCCATCATCATCGGCGCCATTGGCGGTATCATCATGTACATCGGCGTAAACACGCTGGAACGCCTCGGAATCGACGATGTGGTCGGTGCAGTGTCGGTGCACGGATTCTGCGGGGTCTGGGGCACGCTTTCCGTCGGCCTCTTTATGGCGGACGCCGGTCTCTTGCATGGCGGTGGCCTTGACCAGCTAGTCACGCAGATCATCGGTGTCGTGGCAGTCGCGGCTTTTGTGCTCACCGCCTCCTGGATCATGTTCAGTATCATCCGCTCGACGGTTGGTCTACGCGTGCCGGAAGACGCCGAGGCGCTCGGTCTGGACATCTACGAGCACGGCGCAGTCGCCTACCCCGAATTCACCAACTCGCCCAGCGAGCCCGTCCCGTCCGACATGAGCCAGTAGCAGGGGGCTAACCCATGATCAAGAAAATTGAAGCCATCATCCGCTCCGAAAAGCTCAACTCCACCATGCAGGAGCTATCGGACATCGGTATCGTCGGACTCACCGTACAGCCCGTCAAGGGACGGGGCCGCGGCGCAGGTGTACAGCTGCAATGGCGCGGCAATTCCTACAACGTTGGGCTGCTGCCCAGGACGATGATTTCCATCATCCTCAGTGAGGAAAACGTAGAGGCGACGGTAGCGGCCATCCGCAGCGCGGCCGGCACCGGCAAACAGGGGGATGGTGTAATCCTTGTTTCTCCGGTCGAAAGTATCGTGCGCATCAGCACCGGCGAGACCGACCGCCAGGCGATCAGCTATCAGGGTGATATCGATACGCGCAAGCAAAAGGGAGCCTGAGTCAGTTCAGGCGTCAGCATGCAGTTTTCGGGGCTGGTTTGTTGACCAGCCCCGTTGTTATTTTGTACCTTTCGCAATACAGGAGAATGGCCATGGACTTGTCGGTGAAGGTCGGCTCCCTGCACCAGCAGACGGCTGATACGCTGGTCCAGTTTGTCGCTGCCAAACGGAATAACAGATTGGAACGCTCCGGAGCAACAAGTGGAACGCTGGACGCCTTGCTGGCGAGCGGCGACTTCAATGGCGCAGAAAACCAGCTCGCCACGCTCTACCCGGCCCAACCCGGTCCGCGCCTGCTCCTGGTCGGGCTCGGTGATGCAGGCAGCATCAGCGCGGCGACCCTGCGCAAGGCCGCCGCGCGAGCCCTGCGCAAGGCCCGCGAGCTGGGCGTCGAGCGCGTTGCGCTGGCCCTGCCCGACGCGCTGCCGGTTGAAGCAGCCGCCGAAGCAGTGAGCGAAGGCGCTGTGCTGGGCCTGTACCGCTACCAGGGCATGAAATCCACGCCTGCGCCAGAAGCGCTCCCACGCGAACTCATCCTTGTCGTCGCTGCGGAGCGTGACCTGGCGGCGGCCAGCACCGGGGCGCGTACGGGCGAGGCAATTGCGCAAGGCGCCTGTCTCACGCGCGAACTGGTGAACACGCCCGCCAACTTCTGCACACCGGCCGACCTGGCGGAGGCAGCCGGCTCCCTGTCCGGGCTGCGGGTCGAGGTGCTCGAGCGCACACAGATGGAGGCGCTGGGCATGGGCGCCCTGCTGGGCGTCGCGCAGGGCAGCGAAACGCCACCAAAATTCATCATCATGGAACACAATACCGAACGCGCCGACTCGCTCGACAGCCTCGTGCTGGCCGGCAAGGGCATCACCTTCGACACCGGCGGCTACAGTCTGAAAACGGTGACGGGCATGGTGGGCATGAAGAGCGACATGGGCGGCGGCGCGGCAGTGATCGGCGCCATGCAGGCCATCAGCGCCTTGCAGCCGGAGCTGCACGTGGTGGGACTCGTACCAGCGGTCGACAACCTTGTCAGCGCGCATGCCATCCGCCCCCAGGATGTGCTTACCGCCAGCAATGGCCTGACCATCGAGATCATCAGCACTGACGCCGAAGGCCGCCTGATCCTCGCCGACGCGCTGGTCTATGCTGCGCGCTACCGCCCCGCCGCCGTCATTGACATCGCCACCCTTACGGGCTCCTGCGTGACCGCGCTGGGCTCCGCCGCCGCCGGTCTCTTCAGCAATAACGACGGACTGCGCGATGCCCTGCTGGCAGCAGCCGGCCGCTGCGACGAACGCGTCTGGCCACTGCCACTTTTCCCGGACTACGACAAGGCGATTGAGTCGCAGGCAGCCGACATGAAGAACAGCGCCGCGCCCAATACCGGCGTCGGCACCTCGGCCGCCTTCCTGCAGCGCTTCACGGACTGTCCGGCCTGGGCGCACCTTGACATCGCCGGCATGGTCGGCATCGAAGGGCTGGGCAGTATTAACCGTGATGATCCGCTGCTGCCGGAGCAGGGCGCGACCGGCTTTGGCGCGCGCCTGTTTACCAACCTGGTGCGTAACTGGCAGCCACTGGACTAGCCCACCCGGCCCTGGGGCCAGTAGTCATACTCCATGTGCCGCGCCGTCGTCGCGGCGTGTTCCGTGCCCAGCAGACGTTCAACAACGTGCAGGGACATGTCGATGCCAGCCGAGACCCCGGCCGAGGTGATGATACGACCGTTGTCCACATAGCGCGTGTCGCGTTGCACCTGCGTTTCTGGCGCCAGTGCACCCAGCAGCTTCAGCGAACCCCAGTGCGTGGTCGCGCCCAACCCCTGCAACAACCCCGCCTGCGCCAGCAGCAGGGAGCCGGTGCAGACCGAGAGCGTCAGCTCAGTGCGCGCGTGCTGCTCGCGAATCCAGCCGAGTAGCGCCTCGTCCTGCAGCAGGGGGCGCGTGCCCTGGCCGCCAGGGATGACCAGCAAAGCTGGCGGCGGACAGTCCTTCAGGCTGAAGTCCGGGTTGACGCTCAACCCGTTGCGGGCGATGACCGGGCCTGCCTGCGCGGCAATCGTGTACACGCGGAAGGGAAGCATATCGCTGTGTGAAGCGGCGACCGAAAAGACCTCGTAGGGGCCGCAGAAGTCCAGCAGCTCTACACCGTCAAAGATCAGGATGGCTACATTGCGGGTTTCAGTCACTACCTGCTTCCTCCGTCAGCGCGCCTTCCAGGCGCAACAGCCAGCGCTTGCTCTCAATGCCGCGTCCGCCGCTGTAGCCGGTCAGGCGACCGTTACTGCCGACGACGCGGTGGCAGGGAATTACAATCGGCACCGGATTGCGGCCCAGCGCCTGGCCCACGGCCCGGCTCGCGTGCGGCGACCCGACGTCACGGGCGAGCTGGCCGTAGGTGCGCAGCGCCCCGGCGGGGATGGCGCTGGTCAGATGCAGCACCCGCTGCTGAAAGGCCGTCATGCCACCCAGATCTACAGGCAGCGTAAACTCGCGCAATCGCCCGTCAAACCAGGCGGCCAGCTGCTCGCGCTCAGCCTGCAAGGCATCAGGATTGCGCTGCGCCCGCGCCCGCAATGGCAGGTTTCCACGGAAGTGATCTTCCTCCACCCCGAACATCAGCCTGCACAGGCCGGCTGCGCTGCGCGCCATGTAGAGCTCACCCAGCGGCGACTCCATTTCTGCCCACTCAATCAGCGGCGCGGTGCGCGCAAACCAGTCCAGCACCCTGGCGCGCGAACGTGCAACTTCCCCAGCTCCTGCCTGCATGGTCATATCTCCTCCAGTTCATGGCGCAGTCGGCGAATGCCAAGCGACACATTCGCCCGCGCGCTCTCCTGCGAACAACCCAATGAAACGGCTATCTCTTCGTAGCGCAGCTCACGGCCGTAACGCAGCAGGACGGCGGCGCGTTGTCGTGGTGGCAGAAATTCGATATGCGCGACGACCAACGCCATCAGTGCCTCTCGCTCACATCGCTCTTCCGGTAACAACGCGTTCGCGGGCAGTTCCACATCCTCGTCCAGCAACACTTCGCGGCGGCTTCGCTCCAGTGCGCGGAGCGCGCAATTGGTCGCGATGCGATAGAGCCAGGCGCGGGCGTTACTGTTCGGACGCAAGCGGTCGTAGGCCTTCCATGCGCGCAGCCAGGTTTCCTGCGTGAAATCGGCGGCATCCAGCCGCGTGCCGCGCAGCAACTGCCACAGATAGCGGAAGAGCTCGTCGTGGTGGCGCTCGATGAGCGTTTCAAAGCGAATCAATGCGCGCTCCCTGTCCCTGCCTGTGTAACCCGTAGCGCGCAGAAATGTGAAATTCCTTGCAAAGAGGAGGCAACGGACCAGCAAAATCTGGCCCGCTGCTGTCAATCTGACGCTGACATCGGGTCTGCGGCCACCAGGCGCACAAAGTGACGCTTGCCCACCTGTAACACCGAAGGCAGCGAAGAGAGCGGGACCAGGGACTGCACGTCCGTGACCGCCACGTCGTTCAGGCGAATGCCGCGCTGCTTCATCAGCCGGCGCGCCTCGCCACCGCTGCTGACCATCTCCAGGCGTCGCAGCAAATCCAGCACGCGTTCTTCGCCGTGCAGCGCGACCTCGGCGATGTCCTGCGGCACGCCACCGGAGCGGAATACCTCGTCCCAGCGCTCGCGAGCGGCAACGGCATCCTGCGGGCTGCAAAAGATGCTGACGATTTCCTGCGCCAGGCGCAGCTTGATTTCATTGGGATGCTCGCTGCCGTCCTGCAGGCCGCGCTCCATAGCCTCCAGTTGCGCCGGCGAATAGCCGAGAATCAGTTTGTGATACTTGGGCATGGCCTTGTCGGGCACGCTCATGACCTTACCGAACATGTCCCAGGGTTCGGCCAGCAGGGGGATGTGATTACCCATGCTCTTGCTCATCTTGGCTTCGCCGTCAGTGCCGGGCAGCAGTTCGCCCATGATGAGCGCGATCTGCGGCTTTTGACCCAGCGATTGCTGCAACTTGCGGCCGGCAACGAGGATGTTGAAGAGCTGATCCTGGCCGCCCACCTGTACGTCGGATTCCTGGGCGACCGCGTCGTAGCCCTGCATCAGGCCGTAAAACAGCTCGTGCAGATAGATGGGCACGCCCGAGTCAAGGCGTTTGCGGAAGTTCTCGCGCACCAGGAATTGCTGGACTGTGAAGTTACTGGCCAGGCGAATGATGTCCGCGAAGTCCAGCGGCGAAAGCCATTCATCGTTGTAACGCACGCGCGTCAGCTGCGGATCGAGAATTTTGAAGGCCTGTTCAGCATAGGTGCGCGCATTCTCATGCACCTGTTCCCGCGTCAATTGCTCGCGGGCCTCATCCTTGTCCGACGGGTCGCCGATCAGGCTGGTGAAAGAGCCCACCAGAAAGGTGACGTCGTGGCCGAACTCCTGAAACTGGCGCAGCTTGCGCATCGTGATGGTGTGACCGAGGTGCAGGTCTGAGGTGCGCGGATCATATCCACAATAGACCCGCAGCGGGCGCCCTTCGCGCTCCGCCTCCTGCAAGCGGGTGCGCAACTCCGCGCGCATGGTTGCGGTCGTTTCCGCATCGCCCGACTCTGCGCCGGACATCAGCACAGCCACCTGTTCGTCGATCGTCATCGTCTGCGTCGCCGTCGTCACTCCGCCCGCCTTCCCTGTCTGCATTGCGCGGCCAGTATAGCACAGCGGGCGTTTCAACCCGTCGGCATGCGCTGTAACCAAAGCGCCGAAAGCGCCGGCAGATTCAGCGTCACGCTGAATTGCTGGCCATGCGCGGAGCGCGCTTCAGCGGTGAGCTGACCGCTCGCCCCCGTGCCGCTACCCCCGAATTCCGCTGCATCGCTGTTGAGCAGCACCGCGTATTGCCCCGCTTCCGCCACGCCGAGTCGATAGTCAGGAAGCGGGTCAGGCGAGAAGTTGCAGAGCGTCAGCAGCTGGCCGGCTTCGTCGTGCCCCTTGCGCAGCCAGGCCAGCGTACTGTGCTGCGCGTCGTGCACGTCGATCCAGCGGAAGCCGTCGCCGTCGAAGTCACGTTGCCACAGCGCCGGCTGCGCACGATACAAATGGTTGGCGCTGCGCACCAGATCCAGCAGGCCGCGATGCAGGGGCCAATCCAGCAGCTGCCATTCGAGCGGGCGCGTTTCGCTCCATTCGCGCCACTCCCCGATTTCAAGCCCCATAAACGTCAGCTTCTTGCCGGGATGCGCCAGCATGTAGAGGTAGAGCAGGCGCAGCGTGGCGAATTGCTGCCACCAGTCGCCCGCCATCTTGCCCAGCATGGAGGCCTTGAGGTGGACGACCTCGTCGTGTGAAAACGGCAGCACGAAGTTCTCGGAAAAGGCGTACATGAGCGAGAACGTGAGGCGCTCGTGCAGAAGGTGGCGGTCTGCCGGATGCGCACGCAGGTAGGATAGCGTGTCGTTCATCCAGCCCATGTTCCACTTCAGCGTGAAACCAAGGCCACCTTCATGCACCGGCCGCGAGACTCCGGGCCAGGCGCTGGATTCCTCGGCGATGGTGATCGCGCCTCGACACCCGGCGTGGACCGCAACGTTGAATTCGCGAAGGAAACTGATGGCGTCGAGGTTTTCGTTGCCGCCGTGCTCGTTGACGACCCATTCTCCGTCTTCGCGCCCGAAATTAAGGTAGAGCATCGACGAGACGGCGTCCACGCGCAGGCCGTCAATGTGATACTGCTTAAGCCAGAACAGCGCGTTGGAGAGGAGAAAATTGCGTACCTCGTTCCGGCCATAATCGAAGATGCGCGTTCCCCACTGCGGGTGCTCGCCGCGGCGTGGGTCCTGATGCGAGTAGAGATGCGTGCCATCGAAGGTGGACAGGGCGTAGTCATCGCGCGGAAAGTGCGCCGGCACCCAGTCCAGCAGGACGCCGATACCGGCCTGGTGACAGGCGTCGACGAAGGCCATGAAGTCCTGCGGTTGGCCGTAGCGGCTGGTCAAGGCATAGAACCCGCCCACCTGGTAGCCCCAGGAAGCATCCAGCGGGTGCTCGGCAAGGGGCAGAAACTCGACATGCGTGTAACCCGCATCACGCAACCAGGGGATGAGCTGCTGCGCCAGATCGCGAAAGTTGAGCAGGCTGCCGTCCGTGTTACGCCGCCAGGAACCGGCGTGCACCTCGTAGATGATCATCGGCCCGCCGAGCGCGCCCTCGACTGAACGCGACTGCATCCAGGCCTGGTCGCCCCAGTCATAGCCGCCCAGGTCGGCGACAATGGACGCGGTGTTCGGGCGCAGCTCGCTGCGGAAGCCGTAGGGATCGGCCTTCAGCGCGTTGTAGTTGCCGTGGCCAACGACGTCATACTTGTAGGCCGTGCCGGCGCCGAGACCAGGCAGAAACAGTTCGTGGATGCCGCTCCTCTCGCGCGGCTGCATGGGATGAATACGTGCGTCCCAGCCATTGAAGTCGCCGACTACGCTGACACGCCAGGCGTTTGGCGCCCAGACGGCGAAGTTGACGCCATCAACGCCGTCATAATTGCGCAGTTGCGCGCCCAGTTTTTCGTGACTGTCGTGCAGCCTGCCTTGCCCGTAAAGGAAGCGGTCATAATCTGTCAGCAGAGGATCGCGGAAGGCGTAGGGGTCGGCGACGTTGCAGGTCCAGCCGGCGGCGTTGCGCTCTTCGAAATGATAGCGGCGCCAGTCGCCGTCCACGATCGCCGTGAAGTAGCCTTCGGCCTGCGTCCGCTCCAGCGTGACGCGCGTGCCATTCTCTTCGTTGATGGCGATCAGGCTACACGCCCAGGGCCGAAAGGCGCGCAGGCGGAGGCGTCCATCCGCCAGGCGCAGCGGGCCCAAAACCTCGAAGGGCATGCCGCAACTGCCCACGGCAAGGGCCGCGACCAGTTCTTCTTCCCTGTTCATATGCGCCTTGTCGACTTGCCCACAGGGGCATTATGCCCCTCTGCCCGTCCCTTGTGAAGAGTCCGCGATTTGCCTATACTTTTGCCTGGCTGGCAGTCCCCACAGGAATCTCTGACATGAAGCGCATGAGCAGTATTGAGGCGCGCGCGGCCTTTCTGGACTACTTCGCGCGGCAACAGCATCGGGTGGTGGCGTCCTCCTCACTGGTGCCGCCCAACGACCCCACCCTGCTCTTCGCCAACTCGGGCATGGTGCAGTTCAAGGAAGTATTCCTCGGCTCCGAGCAGCGAGACTATCTGCGCGCGACGACCTCGCAGAAATGTCTGCGCGTCAGCGGCAAGCACAACGACCTTGAGGAAGTCGGCCCCTCTCCGCGGCACCACACTTTCTTCGAAATGCTGGGTAATTTCAGCTTCGGCGATTACTTCAAGCTGGAGGCCATGCAATACGCCTGGGAGCTGCTCACCGAAGTCTACGAGCTGCCGCCAGAGCGCCTGGCAGTCACCGTCTATGAGAAGGATGACCAGAGCTACAATCTCTGGCGTGACGCAATTGGCATCAGCCCGCAGCGCATCGCCCGCCTTGGCCCTGAAGGCAACTTCTGGCAAATGGCCGAGACCGGCCCCTGTGGCCCGAACAGCGAAATCCACTGGGACAACTTCCCAGATCGCGGCGAAGCCGGCATCATCGCTTCACTGGAGGCGGACGACGACCGCTTTCTCGAACTGTGGAACCTGGTGTTCATGCAGTACAACCGCACCCGACCCGACCCGCAGCACACGGGCGCCCATGATGTACCGCTGCCGCATCCGGGCGTGGACACCGGCCTCGGCCTCGAGCGTATCGTCAGTGTGCTGCAGGGAGTCGACGCCAACTACGATACCGACCTGTTCCTGCCGGTCATGCAGGCTGTGCAAGCGATGACCGGCCACAGTGACGCCGAGCGCGACGCCGACGTCGTGCCCTACCGCGTCATCGCCGACCACATGCGCGCCTCAGTCTTCCTCATCGCCGATGGCATCCTGCCCGGTCCCAAAGGCCGCGATTCCGTCACGCGCCTCGTCATCCGGCGCGCCGCGCGTTTTGGGCGCAAACTGGGTTTCGAGGAGCCCTTCCTCGCGCAGGTTGCGGACTCTGTCATAGAGATTATGGGCGGCCACTTCAGCGAGCTGGTCGAAGGTCAGCAAAAGATCCGCCGGGTCATCACGCAGGAGGAGCAGCGTTTTCACCGCACGTTGGGGCGCGGCCTGGGCGAGCTGGCAAGCATGCTCGACACGCTGCAGCGGACTGGCCACGACACGCTTCCGGGCGAACAGGCCTTTTACCTGACGGCAACCCTGGGTCTACCTTTCGAGGTCATACGCGACGTCGCCTCCGAGCGCGACATGATAGTCGATCTGGCCGGCTTCGAGGCGGCGCAGGAGCGG